>WGNV01000010.1 GCA_016124375.1 Tepidisphaera sp. | reverse complement strand
AGGTGGCCATGACCGCCTGCATGCGCAAACTGCTCACCATCCTCAACGCCCTGGTCCGCGATGACCTGCTGTGGAACCAAAAGAAAACCCCCAAAAACCCCCAACACCCTTGACTCAGAACACAGTCGCTCTGTGGTGAACCTCTTCACCCGGCCAGCAGTCGATCTCGGGATTCGCTTTGCTCATCCCGGGCGTGGGCGGCGACGTAGATGAACTCTTTGTTCGTGAGGTGGCTCACCTGGCCCACGCGCTCGCCTCGCGGGTTGTGGATGCCGATCTGGGCGCCGACGTAGCGTTTGAAGGCGTGCTCGTGGGTGGTGACGGCCGCGTTGCCGCCCCAGAGGCTGCCCAGCAGGGCTTCCATCTCGTCGCGCGAGATGAACCCTTCGTTGCTGAAGCTCACTACCAGCACCGGGCAACGCACGCGGGCCAGCAGCGTCGCGAACGCCTCGCGGAACTTGCGGCGCGAGTTGAAATCGCTGCGGCGGTCGCGCACGTCGATGCGCTTGCAGGCGACGCCGTAGACCTCGGGCTTGTCCCACCTCACCAGCGACTCCCACACGTGGTAGTTGCCCAGGTACGAGTGCTGGTTGTAAGGCGGGTCGAGGTACGCGACGTCGCCCTCCAGCATGCTCGCGGCGTCGAGCGCGTCGAGGCAGGTGGCTTGGCCCTTG
Organism: Tepidisphaera sp.; assembly: GCA_016124375.1. Taxonomy (GTDB): domain Bacteria; phylum Planctomycetota; class Phycisphaerae; order Phycisphaerales; family UBA1924; genus RI-211. The sequence continues at coordinate 172,058 of WGNV01000010.1, read as the reverse complement.
CCGGCGCTGGCGCGGGGCAGTACGTCGGGCAGGCGAAGATCGAGAGGGTTGGCGGCACGCGGCGCCCAGGACTTGAGATAGGCCATCTGCAGGCCTGTGGTGCTGTCCACGCGATCCGCGGCTTCGACCAGCGAGGTGAGCACCACCGCCTTGAGTTCAGGGTTGAGGCCTTTGGCCTCGATGGCGTCGCGGATGGCGTCGATGCGTTCGCCGTTGCGGGGGTGGATGTAGCGTGACTGCTCGCAGAAGGTGTGGGTGAAGTAGCCCGGGCGGCCCGGCAGGGTGCGGAGCTCATCGATGATGCGGGCGGCATCGGGCAGCAGATCGGCATCGGCCTGCACGTAGCAGCGGGCCAGCGTCTCGGCGTACTCGTTGTGGTCGTTGGCGAGGACGCGATAGCCGTGGCGCTTGAGGGCGTGCCCGACGCGCGAAGTGCCGGAGAAGAGATCGACGACGGTGCGGACGCCGGGGACGCCGCGAACGGCGTCGAGGATCGAAGGGACCAGCACACGCTTGGAGCCGATGTACTTGATCAAAGCGGCGGTCCCGTCTGTTCCGGCCCTAGTGCCCAGTGCCTGATGCCTAGTGCCTAATTAGAAAAGCACCCGGCTGGTGGTGGCTCAGCCGGGCGCGGGGGCGAATGAGTGCTGGGCGTTGCCGATTGGCGCCGGTGGTGGCCGGTTCGCGATCGGTGGGGCATGCGCGGCGTCCTTGCCGCGTCGGTTCCCATGGGCCCTGTGCTCGCGGGCGAGCGTCCTTGCCCGCCCGAATCGCCCGTTTTCTGTCGCGGCCTGCGTCCCTGCAAGCCGCCGGGTCTTCCCTGACCCCAATCGCGCCGGGCTCCCTTTCGGAAACACGGGCGTCTCTCTCACCTTGAAGGCCTGTCTGAGACCCGGACCCTCGCGTCGCTCAGGTCCGGGGTCTCATGAACCGTTACGGGCGGCCTTTGCCCCATTTCAATGTGTCGTCGTCGCTCCCCCACCCTCGCTTGCCGGCGGGTTCACCTTGAGTCTCCTGGCCTGAAGAGCCAGGCGTTCGAACCTCCCCGAGATCCCCGCTGTCCATGTCGCTTTGTCCTTCACTTCGAGGCGATAGCGGCTGCCCACCACCACCACGTCGTTGCCCAGTTTCGTCAGTTCGGTATGCAACTTCGGGATCGTGATCCGTCCCGCGCTGTCCATCTCCAGGCGTTCGGTCAGGCCATACAGGCTCGATTCGAACTCCTGCTCGTCCTCGCCCGGGGTGAGCGTCCCCTCGCCACGGCTGGCGAGCTGGTTGAACATCGGTTCTGTGAACAACATCAGCCCTTGCCCAGGCCACGGAATGCAGAACCACGCGTTGCCGTCTCGTTCGGGATTCAGCAGGGCCCGGAACTTGGCGGGGATAGCCAAGCGCTGCTTGGCGTCGATCGTCAGTTCTGCGAACCCCGTGAAGATCATGGTGCGCTGCCGGTTGGGCTGTGGCTCCGGAGGAACCCGGTGGCATGTGGACTGTGGTCGACATGGGCCGCGTCTCCACGCGTGAGTTCGCTCCGACGCGGGTCAGCCGTGACCCGTTCGAGACGGGGGAAGCATACACACTCTCCCCCACTTTGCAACACATCGACCCACTTTCCAACCGAAAGTGGACAATCTGTTGATAATGGGCTGGTATTTGTTCTTTGTTCGGTCTGATATTTGGGTATTTCGGGCGAATCGGCGGGCCGAGGCCCCACGAATCCAACGGCATCCAAGGGACGTTCTGCGCGCGGGCGGAGGGCGGACGGGGGCATGGGATGCCGAATGCGGGTCACAAGTTTTCGGGAGCCCTGAAGGCGGCCGAGCAGCTGCCGGGGGGGCACTTTGTCATGAGTGCCGCGTATGAGGGGCGACGCGCGGGCGTGGTGACGCGGTCGGTGCAGTTGTGCGCCACGGAGCCCTTGCTCATCAGCGTGACGATTCGCTGCGGGCACTGGATTTCATCGGTGCTGCGAGACTCGCGGCACTTTGCGATCTGGCGCATCGACGCCTCGCAGCGGCTGATGTCCAAGAAGTTTGACGATCCGGTGCGTCCGCGGTCCGGGGACCCGTTTGATGGCCTGGTGCTGGAGCCGCTGGTCACGGGGTCGCCCATCCCGGCGTCGTCGGGGCTGGCGCTGGACTGCGAGATCTTCCGGCACCTGGACCTGGAGGCGGACCACGAGTTGTACATCGGGCGGGTGCTGGCGGGGCGGGCCCGCGAGAGCGAGGCGCACGGGGCAACGAGGCAAGACGCGATGCGGGTGGGCTGAGGCGGGGAAGTCAGCCGGAGGATTGCGCAGGTTCACTTCCAGCGTCATTCGCGAGCAGATGCTGGGGCGCTTGTCCGACGACTTCCCGCGCCCGGGCGAGGGCGTCGGGCAGGTTCTCGAAGATGCTGTCGAGCCCGATGCGCTGGTCGAGGCCGACTTTGACAAGCTCGAACATGGGTTGGGCGTGGACGCCCCCCAGGAGCAGGCGCGTGCCCTGGCGGCGGCACTTGGCGTGGAACTCTTCGAGGGCGTGCAGGCCGGTGGCGTCGATGTGCGGCACGCGGCGCATGCGCAGGATGAAGACCCGGGGCGGGCGTTTGAGCTGCATCAGCACGTCTTCGAGTTTGTTGGCGACTGCAAAGAAGAACGGCCCGTTGATCTCGAAGATCTCAACGCCTTGCGGGATGTCGAGGGCGGCGACCCGGGCCTTGTCCTTGGCGATCGCCAGTTGATCGGCGGGGTCATCGGCGTCGTCCTGCAGTTCGCTGCGGATGGAGCGGATGCTGGCGATCTCGCCCATGCGCTGCATGAAGAGCATGGCGGCCAGCACCATGCCGATGCCCACGGCCATGATCAGGCCGAAGAAGACGGTCAGGCCGAAGGTGGTGAGGAGCACGGCGACGTCGGCGCGGGGGGCGCGCAGCAGGCGGCGGAACTGCTCGAACTCCATCATGTTCCACGAGACGACAAAGAGGACGGCGGCGAGGGCGGCCAGGGGGATAGCCGCGAGGAGGCGACCGGCCAGGAGCACCATCGCAAGCATGACCAGGGCGTGGATCATGCCGGCGACCGGCGTGCGAGCGCCCGCCTTGATGTTGGCGACGGTGCGCGACAGGCCCCCCGTGATGGGCAGCGTGCCGACCAGGGCGCAAGCGATGTTGGCCAGGCCCATGGCGACCAGTTCCTGGTCGGATTGGTGGCGCATGCCGGTGAGGCCGTCGGCGACGACGTCGGTGAGCAGGCCCTCGACGGCGACCAGGATGGCGATGGTGGTGGCGGCGGGGATGAGGTCTTTGATGAGTTGAAGGCTGACGTGGGGGAAGGACTGCAGGTGCAGCCCGGCGTTGATGGCGCCGAAGCGCGTGCCGAGGGTGGCGATGGCGTCGGCGGGGCCGAGGTTGGGGCCGAGCAGGGCTCGCAGGGCGAACATGGCGGCCGCGCCGGCGACGATGCCGCTGAGGTAAGCGGGGATGCGGGGCGCGAAGCGCCTCACGATGAGGATGGCGGCGAGCGACACGGCCCCCACCACCAGCGTGGGCCAGTGGGCACTGCCAGCATGGGCGGCCAGCTCGCGAACTTTGCCGACCCAGTCGGTGGGCATCGAGGGGAGGGAAAGCCCGAAGAAGTCGCGCACCTGGGCGGTGGCGATGATGACGGCTGAGCCGGCGGTGAAGCCGGTGGTGACGGGGTAGGGGATGAACTTGATCATCACGCCCAGGCGCGAGACGCCCATGATGACGAGGATGACGCCGGCCATGAGCGTGGCGGTGGCGAGGCCGATGTAGCCGTGATCGGAGGCGATGGCGAACAAGATGGTGACGGAGACGGCGCTGGGCCCCCCGACGTTCACGCGGCTGCCTCCAAAGAGGCTGAGGAGAAAGCCGCCGACGATGGCCGCGGTGAGGGCCATGGCGGGCGGGAGCAGATGCTCGTCGATGGCGACGCGCTGGGGGATGCTGCCGATGCCGACGGCGAGGGCGAAAGGCATGGCGATGACGGCGACCGTGAGCCCGGCGAAGAGATCGCTCAGGAACTGGCGCGAGGAATAGCCGTCGCGGAAGAGGAGGGCGAACTTGGGGATGTATCGCTTCACGGGTATGGGAGCGAGGCGGCGAGGCGAGGAACGGATCAGCGGACGACTGTATCTGTTGGACAAGGCATGGACAAGGCACCAGGAAGAATTTTCGGCACATGTACGGACCGACGTGAGTTGGTGACAGGGGGAGACGGCGGTAATTGTGGACTAGACGCGAGTTCGCGCTATTCTCCTCCAGTTTGCGCCCGCCGGGGTTCGAGTTGGGCTTCGTTCGGAAGTTCGGCGGCGTGAGAATCAAGAAGAAGATGCCCCTCTCGGAGAGAGAGGTGCCACCCGGTCGGCTCGGAGAGCCGACCCACCAAGAGCGAAGAAGGAGACGCCTTGCCCAAGCGCACCGACATCAAGACCATCCTGGTTCTGGGTTCCGGGCCGATCGTGATCGGTCAGGGGTGCGAGTTTGACTACAGCGGCACGCAGGCGTGCAAAGCGCTGAAGGCCGAGGGGTATCGGATCGTGCTGGTGAACAGCAACCCCGCCACGATCATGACCGACCCGCAGTTCAGCGATCGGACATACATCGAGCCGATCACGCCCGAGAGCGTGCGGAAGATCATTCAGAAGGAGAACGCGGGGACGCAGCGGATCGACGCGATCCTGCCCACCCTCGGCGGGCAGACCGCGCTCAACTGCGCCTGCGCCCTGTGGGACGACGGCACGCTCAAAGAGTTCGGCATCGAGATGATCGGGGCCAACCGCGAGGTGATCCACCGGGCCGAGGATCGGCAGATTTTCAAGGAAATCTGCGAGAAGCTGGGCCTGAAACTGCCCAAGGCCAAGACGGTCAACACGCTGGAGGCGGGCGAAGAGTTCCTCAAGGAGATCGGCCTGCCGGCGATCATCCGTCCGGCGTTCACGCTGGGCGGCACCGGGGGCGGCATCGCGTACAACCTCGACGAGTTCCGCGACATTGTGTCGCGCGGGCTGGCCGCCAGCATGATCCGCCAGGTGCAGATCGACCAGAGCGTCATCGGCTGGAAGGAATACGAACTCGAAGTCGTGCGCGACAAGAAGGACAACTGCATCATCGTCTGCGGCATCGAGAACATCGACCCCATGGGCGTGCACACGGGCGACTCGATCACCGTCGCGCCGATTCTCACGCTGACGGACAAGGAATATCAGGCGATGCGGGACGCGGCGTTCGCGATCATGCGAGCGGTGGGCGTCGAGACGGGCGGCAGCAACGTGCAGTTCGCGGTGAACCCCAACCCCAAGCCGGGCGCCGACGGCAAGAAGCCGTTCGAGATGGTCGTGGTCGAGATGAACCCGCGCGTGTCGCGCAGCAGCGCCCTCGCAAGCAAGGCGACGGGGTTCCCGATCGCGAAGATCGCGGCGAAGTTGGCGATTGGCTACACGCTGGACGAACTGAAGAACGACATCACGGGCACGACGAGCGCGTGCTTCGAGCCGGCGATTGATTACGTCGTGACGAAGATGCCGCGCTGGACGTTTGAGAAGTTCCCCGAGGCGGACGAGACGCTGACGACGCAGATGAAGAGCGTGGGCGAGGCGATGGCGATCGGGCGCACGCTGAAGGAGAGCCTGCAGAAGGTCATCCGCTCGATGGACGTGAAGCGCTTCGGGCTGGGGCTGGATCGCAACGACAAGTGGCTGGCGGCGATGCGGGCGGTGGAGCATGAGCAGTTGGTGCTGGACGTGGTGGGCGGGCCGGGGCGCGGGGCGCCCAAGGCAGAGTCCCAAGAGCACAGCGGACCCTCGGGCGAAGAAGCCAGCCCCACCGGCCTGCGGACGGCGGATGGACAACCGATCGAGTGGCCGATTCCCTGGGAGAAGATCAGCCGTAAGTTGAGCGTGCCCAGCCAGGGGCGGCTGTACTACGTTCGCTACGCGTACAAGATGGGCTGGAGCACGGAGAAGATCCACTCCTTGACGCACATCGACCCGTTCTTCCTTGATCAGATCAAAGAGTTGGTCGAGTTCGAGGACGTGCTGTGCGACTATCGCAAACTGGAAGACGTGCCGCGCGAGGTGCTGTTCGAGGCCAAGCAACTTGGCTACAGCGATGCTCAGTTGGCCAACCTGTACCTGGGCAAACTGACGACCGAGGCGATTTTGCAGGTGCGCGAGCATCGCAAGCGCATGGGCATCGAGCCGGTGTACAAGCTCGTCGACACGTGCGCGGCTGAGTTCGAGGCGGTGACGCCTTATTATTACAGCACGTATGAGAGCGGCATTCGGCATTCGGCATTCGGCATTCGTGGAGAACAGCCGAAAGCGAGTACCTCAACGAATGCCGAATCACGAATGACGAATGCCGGGGCCGCGGACGACGAAATCCGCGTGACCAATCGCCCCAAGGTCGTCATCCTGGGCGGCGGGCCGAATCGCGTGGGGCAGGGGATCGAGTTTGATTACTGCTGCTGCCACGCCGCGTACTCGGCCCGGGCGCTGGGCTTTGAGAGCGTGATGATCAACAGCAACCCGGAGACGGTGAGCACGGACTATGACACGAGCGATTTGCTGTTCTTTGAGCCGCTGACGCTGGAGGATGTGCTGAACATTGTGGAGCGGCTGGATTGCAAGAAGTGGCAAAGTGGCGAAGTGGCAAAGCGGCAAAGTGATTTGCCAGCCGCTGGATCGCACTCTGCCACTCCGCCACTTCGCCACTCTGCCACTTCTTCTCTGGTCCGCGGCCTCATCGTCCAGTTCGGGGGTCAGACGCCGCTGAACCTGGCCAAGGGCCTGACAGCCGCGGGGGCGCCAATCATCGGGACGAGCGTCGATTCGATCGACCGCGCGGAGGATCGCGATCGCTTCGACGAGGTGCTCGAAAAACTCAACCTGAAGCGCCCGGCGGCCGGCATCGCGCACTCGATTGATGAAGCGGTGCGCGAGGCCTCCCGCATCGGGTACCCGGTCTTGATTCGCCCCAGTTACGTGCTGGGCGGGCGGGGCATGGAGATTTGCCCGGACGAGAAGGCCCTGCGGCACTTCATCACGCACGCCCTGCAGACCAGCGGGCTGGACGACGCGCCGGTGCTCATCGACAAGTTCCTCGCAGGCGCGACCGAGGTCGATGTGGACGTCGTCGCGGACTTTGGGATGGGCGAGGGCCAAGGCGGGATGGGCGGCACGGATGGCACGGGCGGCACCGCCGTCATCTGCGGCATCATGGAGCAGATCGAGCAAGCCGGCATCCACTCGGGCGATTCAGCATGCACGCTGCCTCCGGCGTCGCTGCCCAGCGAGGTGCAAAGCCGCATCGAGACCCTGGCGAAAGACCTGGCCCGCGAACTCAAGGTCTGCGGCCTCATGAACATTCAGTTGGCAGTGCGTCAAGAGCCCGGCGAAGGCGGCAAGCCCCGGCACGAAATTTACATTCTTGAAGTGAACCCCCGCGCCTCGCGCACCGTGCCGTTCGTGAGCAAGGCCAGCCACGTGCCCTGGCCCGCCATCGCGGCCAAGGCGATGATGGGGCAGAGTCTCGCATCGCAGAACGCCCGCGAGCATCCGCTGCGGGGTTACTACGCCGTCAAAGAGAGCGTGTTCCCGTTCTCCAAGTTCCCGGGTGTCGATGTGGTGCTGGGACCGGAGATGCGCAGCACGGGCGAAGTGATGGGCATCGATCGCTCGCTGAGCATCGCGTTCGCCAAGAGCCAGATGGGCGCGGGCGTGAAGCTGCCCACCGACCCGACCAAGGGCGGCGTGTTCATCTCGGTGCGCGAGATCGATCGCGAGGCGATTCTCGAGCCCGCGCGGCTGCTTATGCAAGCGGGCTTCACGGTGTACGCGACGACCGGCACTGCGGGCTACTTGCAGAAGCACGGGCTGACGCCCAAGACGCTGGAGAAGATCGGTGCCGGGGCTCGGCCGAATGTGATCGACCTGATGACCAACGGGCAGATCTCGCTGGTCATCAACACCCCCACTCGCACGGGCTGGCAGACGGATGAAGGTCGCATCCGCTCGACGGCGGTGCGGCTGAACGTGCCGATGATCACGACGGCGACGGCGGCGCAGGCCGCGGCTCGGGCGATGCTGGAGATCACACAGCACGGGTGGGGCGTGGCTGCGCTGCAAGATTTCGAGCCTGCGGGGGGCTTCGTTGAGACTCTGCCGGGGGTGAAGCCCTCGAAGCCGGCGACCATGGCATAGGAAGAGTCGAGTCGAAGTTTGGGATCAAGGGAATGGCCGCGCTCTCGGCCGGCATCACCCATTCAGAGCTTCTTGCTCAGGATGCAACTGCGGTAGTTGGTGTATGGCCACTGCCAGTGCTCCACGAAGGCGTAGCCCCGCTTTGCATAAAAATCCGCCAGGTCGGTATCGGGCTCGGCCATGCTCAAGGCCAGTTCGGCCGCGCCCTTTTCACGGGCCCGGCGCTCCACTACTTCCAGCAGCTGCCTGCCGATTCCGCGGCCCTGCACCTCCGGATCGACCCCGAACTGGGCGAAGTGGGATACATGGGCCTGCTGGAAAAACGGGGGCAGCTTGGCTTGCTCCTGTTCGTCGAGCAGGATCACGCCCACGATCTTCTCGCGACCCGCGTCCGTGATCGTCGCGACCCAGCACTCACTGTTGGCGGCACGCTCACGCGTCACGTCTTCGGTCTGGCGCCCCGCCAGCGGGCGCATTCCCCGGGCGATCTGCTTGGCATAGGCCCGGTGCAGCAATGACGTGATCTCGGCGAACGAATCGCTCGCGGCGAGCCGCCGCACCCCAACCTCGCCCGGCGTGGGCGCAACCTTCTCGGCGGGCGTGCTGGAGGCTCTGGGCGCGGTCCCTGGATCCATGGCGAATCGTACCGGGTTCGTGCGCGAGGCTGTCGCCAACTTGGATCCTTTCTGCACACGCGATCTGCGCGGCTCATTCCGGCTTTGCCAGCCGAGAGAGGCGTACTCGCCACCCTGCGGCCGGGCTTGTTCCTTCACCCAACCTTGTTTTTGCCCTCCTCCCGCGTCTGGTTTCACGCGTGGGCGGGGCGCCAAGGAGATGAGCATAGGTATGCATACGCCGAGTTTCTATGCATGTTTGCGCCATGTCTAGACTCCCATGTGAAGAACCACGCCTCAAAGCATGATGTCAGCCCCGCCTCGCTCGCCCACGCCACGCCCCCTCCCGCCAGCGGCTCGGTCCAGGTCCGCGTCCGCTACTGCGAGTGCGACCCCATGAACGTCGCCCACCACGCGGCGTACATCCCCTGGCTCGAGATCGGGCGCACGGAGCTGCTGCGGGCTTCGGGCGTCAGTTATGCCCAACTGGAGGCCTCGGGCGTGTTCCTGGTCATCGCCAAGCTTGACGCCCGCTATCGCAAGCCCGTTTTTTATGACGATGTCGTCGAGGTCCGCACACGCGTGGCGGAGACGAGCGCCGTCAAGATCGTGCACGAGTACGAGGTGGTCGTCGTCGAGCACGCGGGCCAGGCGTGCGAGACGTTGTGTGCCGCGGCCAGCACCACGCTGGCGTGCGTGGACCGCGAGGGAAAGGTGCGGCAGCTGCCGGAATGGCTGCGCACGAGCCGGTGAGCGCCCGCGTGCGAGCCCGAAGGGCCAGCGCGGGTCTCGGTTGCGTCGAACTCGCTATCCGTCGACTTTCACGTTCTTGGCCAGCGTTTTGAATCGCTCGCCATCGGGCTGGATGACGGTGATGGTCTGGTGCCCAGTTTTGCTGATGTTGATGTCGGCGACGGTGCCGTGCTTGCCCTTGTGGGTGCCGCCGATCACGGTGCACTTGGCGCCATCTTTGAGTTGGGTGGATTTCTTGGTCGACATGGGATGAGTCTCCTTGAGTCGGGCCTCGTGGGTTTGGGCTTGCCACCGCGGCGTCGCGAGATGGTGGAGACCCTCGCTGGCGCTTCGGGCTCGTGGCCGCTAGCGATTGATCGGCCGGATGGTGGCGGTGCGATTTTCACGCACGATGACGACACTGTCGCGGGGCACTTTCATCCATCCTTCGTCGTCGCTCAGGCGTTCGCTGGAGATGATCACGGCGCCGTGCCCCTCTTCGGGCTCGATCATGCGGCAGACTCCCTCTTCGCACACATACCGCCGCCCGTGGTGCACGTACAGCGACGAAGGCTCCAGCGGGCTGGTGGTGGTGCGGATGGCTGCGGAGACAATGCCGTCGCTGACCGCGACATTGATCCACGAGTGGTCGTCTTCGACGCCGGGCTCGGGCGGCACAATGGTTTTCATCTCTTCGCTGAGCACCACCACGCGGTGCACCGCGCGCTCGAGGGCGCGGGCCAGCGCCTCGCCCCGGTCGGGGGCCTTGTCGAGTTCGGCGCCCTCCACCTCGTCAAGAAACACGCCAAACAGGTGTTCGCTGTCGGTGGAGCCCCGGATGGCCCCGAAGGCCTGGTCGCTCAGATCGTCGAGGATCCGCCGACGAATCTGGCGAAACCTGGCGATGTCGCCGTTGTGCATGAACGTAAACCGCCCGTGCGTGAATGGATGGCAATTGGTCTCGATGACCGGCTGCCCGGCAGTGGCCGCCCGCACGTGGGCGAGCACGCACCCGCTGCGGGTGACGCGGGTGAGATCCAGCAGGTTGAGGTTGCTCCACGCGGGCGTCACGCTGCGGAAGGCCGCGGGGCGGGGGCTGATCTCAGGCGCGTACCACGCGACGCCGAACCCGTCGCCGTTCAGCGGCTCGTCGGTCTCGTCGGCGTGCACGCTCTGCTTGATGATCGAGTGGGCGGGCTCGGTGATGAGCGAGGAAATCGGCAGGGGCGAACCGTGATACAGGACGAATCGGCACATGCGAGAGATTGTCGTCGGCGGGGCGGGGGTGCGTCAAGGCACGCGGGGCTTAGCCTTGCACGTCAAGCTTCCCGCCGGCGCCGGTCTGCTTGGCCACCTCAGCCGCGGCTTTGATGAGCGCGATCGCCGCATCGCCCTGCTGCTGCTCGGCGTCGAGCGTCTTGCGGGCCACCTTGATGCTGATCTGGTTCTGCACGTCGGCTTGCTGGATCTGCGACAGGCTGGCGGCATCGATGTTCATGCTCCCACCATCGGCCGTTTTTCACAGCTCAGGTGCGGTAATCTCGCCATCTGGACGATGTTTTTGCCCGCCCCCGCCCAACCCCCACGCAAAAAACACCGATAACCTCGACCTATGGCCCGCCGCAAGCCCGCTTCCAAACCCGACCCCAAGCCCCGCGTCACGCCGGCGTCATCATCGCGCTCGGCCGCGGGCGAGCCGCCGGAAAAACTCGCCAAGCCCGCGACCAAGGCCGAACGCGACGCGCTGACGGCCCTGCCCCAACTTCGCGAAAAAATCGACGCCATCGACCACAAGCTGGTGTCGCTGCTCAATGAGCGGGCCAAGCTGGTGGTCGAGGTGGGGCGCGTGAAGCGAGCCGCCAAACTTCCTATTTACGCCCCCCACCGCGAGGCGGAGGTGCTGGACAAGGTCACGGGCCGCAACGCCGGGCCGCTGCCGAATCGCACGCTGGAAGGCGTGTACCGTGAACTGATGTCGGGCAGTTTCCAGTTGCAACAACCGCTGCGCATCGGCTACCTGGGCCCGCCCGGGTCGTTCAGCCATCTCGCTGCCACACGCCACTTCGGCACATCGGTCGCGTTCGAAGACCTGCACGAGATTGACGGCGTCTTCACCGAAGTGCAGCGCGGGCACGTGAACTATGGGCTGGTGCCGATCGAAAACTCCACCGGTGGCGGCATCGTCGAAACGCTGGACGCCTTCCAACGCCGCGCAGGCGAGATGTTCGTGTACGCCGAAGTCCAACTCGAGGTGCACCACTGCCTGTTGGCGCAATGCGAGCCCAAGGCCGTGCGGCGAATCCACAGCAAGCCCGAGGTCTTCAGCCAGTGCCGCCAGTGGCTGGCGACGCAGTACCCGCAGGCCACACTGATCCCCGCGGCCAGCAGTTCGCGAGCCGCCATCACCGCCGCCGAGGAATGCCAGAAGGCCCGCGAGATCGGCGCCGAGCCGGGCAGTGCCGCCATCGGCAGCGAACTTGCCGGCACGCTGTACGGGCTGAAAACACTCTTCAGCCGCATCGAAGACAACGTGAGCAACATCACGCGGTTCTTCGTCATTAGCCGCAGCAAGGCGGGGCGCACGGGCGATGACAAAACCTCGATCATGTTCAACACCGTCGACAAGCCCGGAGCGCTCGTCGAGGTGCTGGGAGTGTTCCAGTCGCAGGGCGTGAACCTCTCGCACATCGACAAGCGCCCCAGCGGCAAGCAGACCTGGGCCTACACGTTCTTCATCGACGCCGCGGGGCACCAGAGCGACGCGCCGGTGGCCAAGGCCATCGCCGAAGCGAAGAAGCACTGCATCGAATTGCACGTGCTAGGCAGTTATCCGCGCAGCAAGCGCGTGCTGTGATCCGGGTGGCCCCTCTCTCCGAGAGGGGCGTGCAAAGCCCGCGTACGAGGCGTGGCATGCAACCCGCCCGTACCCTCTTTACATGGACGCCGCCGCCGAAATCGCCCGCATCGACTGGCACGACTCCTTCGTCGAATGCGTGACAGTGATGAGCCGCACGAAGGGCGTCGGCGATTTCGTCGAAGGGTGGGAGGCAAACCCCGACGTCTACGTCACGTTCGTCGTCTACAACTTCGACGCCGACCGAAGCCCCCGCCGCGTCATCGTGCGCCTCAACGGATGTGGCCAACTCCACTTGGAGTTCAACAGGGATCTTTCGCCGAAGATCGAGAAGGCGCCATCCGGCCAATGGCTTTTCTATTGGTCGGACGGCGACCGCACGTCCGGGTCGACCGCGGAGAGCATCGAAATCCTGTCATAGCGGCCAACGCCCGGAATACACGCATCGGCTACCGGGCGTGTGCAACCCGTACACCCCCACGCCGTACATTCGCAAGTGCCCGAGTCCTCCGCCAAACCCTGCCTCTCCTGCGGCTATCCGCTCAACGGCCTCACCGGCCCCTGCCCCGAATGCGGGCTGGATGATGGTGCAGCGAAGGATGTGGCCTTCCGTCGCGGCAAGGCAATAAAGAGGAACTGCCTTCTGCTCGGCTTTACGCTCATCCTATTGGAATCGCTTGCAACTCCGCTCTTTTGGAATCCGATTCGCAGAGGGCAGAGAGCCGAAGGCATTCTGATTCTCCTGTGGTTTGGCGTATTCTGCGCCGCGGCGTATGGCGCGTCGCTCTCGATTCTGTGGTCCGAGCGCGTACATCTCCGCTGGCCACCTTTCTGGTCCAGATTTTGGCCGCCGCTGCTCTCCCTTCCGGTCTCGGCGCTGACGATTGCCATTGCCAACTCAGTTGTTGAGTCCTCAATTCTCCTGGTCTTCGTTGGCCCAATCGTCGCCGCCATCACCATGCGCCTTATCGCACCGGGGCACGCGGCCAGCAGCCTTTGATCTACGCCGCAAACGATCTGGTGGAGCGTCCACCTCACCTCGTCACACTTGGCTCCCGCCGCGGCCTTCGACCGCTTCCCGCAGTCATGCAACCCAAGCCTCCCCACGCCGTACATTCGCACGTGCCCGAGTCCTCCGCCAAACCCTGCCTCTCCTGCGGCTATCCGCTCGAGGGCATCACCGGCCCCTGTCCGGAATGCGGGCTGGATGAAGCCGCCGCCCGTCGACGCGTGCTGCGTGCCGCTGCTTGGGCGAAAGCGAGTTGCGTGGTGCTTGGGTGGATCGCGATCGTCGTCGAGTTCTTGTCAGCGTTGGTGATCACTTCACCTCGCTCCATCTACGATGCCGAAGCGGTCGCGATCACGGGAGTTTTGGCAGTTGTCAATGCAACGGTCTATGTCATTACCCTGCTCGTTCTCTGGGCGGGACGGCTGATTGTTCGCCGACCGCCTGTGTGGCTACAGATCGGGCCAGCGTTACTCACAGCACCGCTTGGCTTCCTGTTCGAGTATCTGTTTCATTTCGACTCATTTCTGCCGTTCATGGTGCTGCCGGGCCTCTCCGCCGCAGTCATCATGCGGCTCCTGGTCCAAGGCCGCGACGCGTCAGAGCTGGCACCTTGGCCAGACTTCTCGAACCGCGCGATCGATCCGGGCTCGCGCCTCACCCCCGCGCCAGGCGAGAGCGAACATACGTCGCCCGCGCCGAGCGGCGCTGCTCCTGATCAAGCTCGGTCCGCATCACCCGCTGCAGGTGGGCCGGCTGCACCAGCAGAAACAAACTGTTGATCGTCTTGGAGTCCACCGGCAGAATCTCGCAGATCGAGCCGAGCCTGGCCATGCTCAGCATCTGCATCGCTTCTTCGGTCGTCAGCAGGCGGGCGTTGTTCAGCAGGCCCCACGCCCGGAACGCCTGGTCCTCCAGCAGCGTGCGCCGCTTGGTCAGCAGTTCCCGCCGCGCCACGCGTTCATACTCCACGATTCGCGGCAGGATGTCCGTCTCCAGCAGCGACAGGATCTCCTGCTCGGTCTTGCCAAGCGTCGTCTGGTTCGAAAGCTGATACAAGTCCCCCACCGCTTCCGAACCCTCGCCATAAAACCCGCGCACCGCCAGGCACAGCCCGTCCGCCGCCCGCTTCACCTTCTCGATGTCACCCGTCAGTCGCAGCGCCGGCAGGTGCAGCATCACGCTCATCCGCACGCCTGTGCCCACGTTGGTCGGGCAGGCCGTGAGGTATCCAAATCGGCGGCTGAAGGCGTAATCAAGCCCGGCTTCGATCAGGTCGTCGGCGCGATCGACCTCGGCGTAGGCCGCGCTCAGCGCAAGCCCGCTGCGGATCGCCTGGATCCGCAGGTGATCCTCCTCGTTGACCATGATCGCCAGCCGCTCGTCGGGCACCGAATAGGCGACGCCCCGGGGTTCGTCCGCCCCGCCCCGGCCTTTGCTCAACTGCTTGGAGATCACGTGCCGCTCGACCAGCAACGCCCGCTTGATGGGCGTGGCCTCGTGCAGATCCTCCCACACGATGCGCGAGGCAAGCCCCGCCAGCAAAATCTGATCGCGGCAGAGTTCCAGCGAGCGCGCCCGGTCTTTGGGCCCGCTCTTTGGCGAAAACGGCACGCCGGCGAGGTTGCGCGCCAGCCTCACCCGCGACGACAGCACCACGTCGCTGGCCTCGCCTTCGCCCTTCAGCCACTCCGGCGGGGGCTCGCTGGCCGGGGGCTTGGGAGGTTCGTAATACCCGCCCGGGGTCATTCGCCCAACCCCTGGTCAAGGTCCCGAGGCTCCGGTCGCTGAGTGGGGGTCGACAGCCGCTTGAGCTCGTCACGCAGGCGTGCCGCCCGCTCGTACTGCTCAGACTTCACCGCCCCGTCCAGTTCATTCCGCAGGGCCGCCAGACGCCGAGCACGCTCGGCCAGCTCGGCCAGAACCGCTGGGTCCGCGGCCGGGGCCGGGGCGCCGGTCAGTCGCCGGGGCACCTTGCCCCGGTGCCGATCCCCCCCCTGGTGGGCCCTGGCCAGCAGCGGCGCCAGCTGGGCCTCGAACACCTTGTAGCAGTCGGCGCACCCCAGCAGCCCGTGCTGCTTGAACTCGGCAAAGGTCGTCCTGCACGTCGGGCATCCCGCGGCTCGCGCGGTCGTGATGCTCACCTGCATTCCCAAAATCGGTCCGGCCGCCGGCACGGGCGGCGCCAGGCCCAGCTCTTTCGCGCACTGCTCGCAGAGGTGCCGCTCGACCTTCACGCCATTGACCTGCGTGAGCTCGTGCACCGTCGCGCTTTTGTCACACCGATCGCACTTCATGACTGGGAGATTCTACCCGCGGAGGGACGCCGATCGCGATTCGCAAACCTGTGAGCCGCAACACCCTGCGCAGGGGTCCGGCAGCACCGAAAACACCACCGCCCCGGCGAGACCCGGGGCGGTGCGAAGTATTTCAGTCGTGCGTATGAAGGCTCAGGCCAGCACGCAAACTCAGTGCGTCGGCAGGCCCTTCTGCTGGCGGGTGTAGCCATACTTCCGCTTCAGGGGCTTGACGACCAGGCCCTGCTTGATCGCCTTGGCCGAGGCGTAGACCCGCTGGGGCACGCCGTCGATCAGGGCGGTGACTTCCTGCAAGTTGGGCTTGAAGGTGCGGCGGGTGATGCCGGTGGGCTTCAGACCGAAGCCGCCCTTGGCGATGGCCTGGCCGCGCCAGGCGCGCTTCATGCCGCGAGACGTCTTCTTGCCGGTAAATGCGCACACCGCGGGCATCGTTCACCTCACTCGAAACGCGGGGCAGACCCCGCTTGCGATCCAAACACACTTGAAAAGTCACGCGAGCCGTTTGCAACCGATCCCAAGCCAAACCCAAACAGCAGGGCCGCTGGGCCGGGCCGAAACACTAGGCAAGCCGGTCGCGTCGGGCAACCGGCGGCTGGCTGATCCGGCGTGCAAAACCCCCACGGGCGGATTGGCCCGTGGGGGCAACAAGGTCCAATCGGGGCGTGTTCAGCCGCCCTTTTCGTTCTTCTCGCCCTTCCCGCCCTTTTCGCCCTTCTCGTCTTCCTTGTCCAGGCCCATCAGGTGGTGCCCTTCATCGCGGATCTTCTCGATCTTCTCGATCGACGCCTTGGCCTCGTCGGTCTTGCCTTCCATCACCTGCGACTCGAGGTCAAGCAGGGCGTGGCCGAGGTGGATGAGGTGGGCCCGGAACTTGGCGGTCAGCTCCTGCTTCTCAGCGTCGGTCTTGGCGGCTTTCATCGCCGGGCCGCCGGGCTTGCCGCCCTTGGCGTTCACGCAGGCCATCTCCATCGCCGCCACCAGCGACAGGTTTTCCTCTTTCTTGTTCGCGTCGGCGATCTGGCCCTTGAGCGCCTTCAGCGAGCGGCCCATGGCCTTCATTGCGCCTTCCACCGAAGGGCCGCGGCCTTCGCGACCCTCGCCAAACTGCGCCCGCGGCCGGCGGGGCTGCGCCCCCTCGGGCTGCTTGCTCGGCGCCTCGCCCGCGGGCTGCGCGAACGCCGTCCCGCCCAGCACCATCACGCCCATCACCGACGCCGCCACGAAACGGCTGATCAACGCACCACGCGCCATAGAAGCTCCTCGCGAATAGCCCCGGTTGGGCCCGGCCTTGCACGACCGTCGGCCCCCGCCGGATTGGCTTCAGCGTATCTTCCGCAACGCGGACGTGCCGCCGGCCCATCCGTGCCGCATTACCCCCTGATGACCGCCTCTATTCAGGCTCGTTTTTCCGAATCACCCGCCATGAATCTCACACCCTCGGCACTGCTCGAAGTCTTCGGCCGCCTTCACCCGGTCATGCTCCACCTGCCCATCGGCCTTGTGACTGCCATCGCGGGCATCGAAGGCTGGCGGCTCGTCTCGCGTGATCCCGCCTGCCCGCACGCCCCGCGCGTCCTGGGCGTGCTGGCCGGCGCCTCGGCGCTGCTCGCCGCCCTCATGGGTCTCACCCTCGCCCGCGACCCTGCGTACACCTCCGAATCAATCTTCTGGCATCAGTACCTGGGCATCGCATTTGCCCTGTGCGTGCTGGTCATGAGCGTGCTTCTGATCCGGGCCGACCATGCCCGCAGCGCCGCCCCCACCCTGCCGGGAATCAACGGGCGCGATCGGGCCTATCTCCTCGCCCTGCTCATGACGCTTGGGGTCATGGTCCCCACCGGGCATCTGGGGGGCGAAATCTCCCACGGCGAAGGCTTCATCACCCAGCCCCTGACGCGCCGCCCGGCTCACCAAGACTCCCCGCCCCGCGTGGGCGCCACGCCCGACGCACGCGCAGAGACGCCCCTCGCCCACGCCGATGTCCCGCCCGAGGTGCAGGCCATCTTCGACAGCACCTGCGTCTCGTGCCACGGCCCCAACAAGCAAAAGGGCGGCCTGCGCCTCGACACCTCACAAGGCCTCTGGGATGGCAGCGACGCCGGCGCCGTCGTCGTCCCCGGTGACCCCAACCAGAGCGAGCTGACCTACCGCATGGCCCTGCCGTTGAGCGACGAAGACCACATGCCCCCCAAGGGCAAGCCGCAGCCCACGACGGACCAGATCTCCACCGTTGGAATGTGGATCGCGGGCCTTAAAAAGGGCGTCTAGCCCCGCGCGGCTTTCCTGGCCGCCCGCTCGCGGGCCCGCTTGAGTTTGCTCGATGGCCGCCGCACGCCGGTGCAGTGATACACCCCCCCGGGCGGAATGTTCAGCGGCACCATCACAAACTTCACGTTGCGGAAATAGCGCTTATACACGGGCAAAAACAGCAGCGGAAACTCGGTGAGCTGGCTGTACATCGAGTTTGGCGCGCCCAGATCCACCACCCGCAGCACGCTCGCCCGCACCCGCGCCGGCAGCGAGGGCAGGGGCAGGCAGTTCACCACCACATCAAACGGCCCCAGCGCCACCAGCTCGCGCCAGACGCGCTCCACCCGGTCGATGATCAGGTGCGTTCGGCGCGTGCTCCGCCGCAGCATCGGCTCAAAGTCCTTGAGCGCCTCCACCGCCACCAGCGTGCTCTCGGGGTGCATCGTGTCCTCGATCACCCGCGTCACCACCCCCGTGCCCGCCCCCAGTTCCAGAATCTTCTGCGGGCGCGACGGATCGACATACCGCGCCAGCTCGCGCGACATCCAGCGGCTGCTGGGCGTCACGCTGCCGATCGTCACTCCCTGCTTCAGAAACTTGCCGAGAAACACCGACCGATCCCGCAGGCGCACCCGCCCGTTGCCCGGTGCCTCGATCGTGTCCCCGGATTCGGTCGCAGTTGGCATGTACGTGTCCGTTGTTGGAGCGACTGAATGACCTTCCCGTTTCACGCGGCGGCGGCGACCGGGTCCTTCCCATCGCCCACGCGTTGTTCGGATTGACGATCGGATGATT
Organism: Tepidisphaera sp.; assembly: GCA_016124375.1. Classification (GTDB taxonomy): domain Bacteria; phylum Planctomycetota; class Phycisphaerae; order Phycisphaerales; family UBA1924; genus RI-211. The sequence goes on along the minus strand of WGNV01000010.1, from coordinate 153,288 downwards.
GCGCGCCGGAGCGTCGAAAGAAACTCCCGGCAGTCCTCACCCGCCGCCCGAGATTACGCCTTCGTGAGCAGCACCACGCAATGCACCTCCACCGCCCTTCCCTCCCCCACCGCATCCACCTTCTCGTGCGTCTTGCCCTTGATGTTCACCGCCCGCCGCCCCGCGACGCCCAGCACCCGCTCCAGGTTGGCCCGCATCGCCTCCTTGTGGGGGCTGAGCTTGGGCTTTTCCAGGATCACCGTCGCGTCCAGGTTCGCCACCTGCCAGCCCAGCGCCCGGGCGCGGTCCACCGCCGCCGCCAGGAAGACTTCCGAATCCCGCGATTCGTGCCGCGGATCGGTATCCGGGAACAACTGCCCGATGTCGGGCTCGCACAGGGCGCCCAAGATCGCGTCGGTAACGGCGTGGTACAGGGCGTCCCCGTCCGAATGGCTCACCGGCCCCCGGTCGTGCACGAGCGTCACGCCCCCCAGCACAAACGCCCGCCCCTGACCTTCCGGGGGGCGAACCTCGAGCCGGTGAAGGTCGTACCCGTGACCGACGCGGAATGGCACGGCTGCTGGTGTCACGCGCTCAGTCTACGGGCCACGCCCCAGCCAGGAAGCCCGCCCGGGCCGACAACCCGGCCCTGGGCAGTTTTCGCGAATCCGCCGCGAGGACAGGCGCTTATCGGTCGATACACTCTCAAAGTGCGGCCGGGCCCTCCCGCCCGCACTCACATTGATCTCAGACGCATATTTTTCGCACGCACGGTTCTGGCAGGGAGCACGACATGGGCATCGACGCCGGGAAGATCCGACTCAACTTGACGCCCGCCCGGGGGGCGAAACTGACCTTGGCCGGCTTGGTCGCCGTGGGCAGCCTGGCCCTGCCGGGCTGCTCTCAGGAGCGCTACTCCTACGCCAGCACCGTCCACATGCCCCTGACGGTGACCATGAAGAACACCTCGACGGGCGAGACGATCTGGAGCTACGACGTGCCCGTGGGCCAGCAGCTCAACGTCATCTTCCAGCGCGACGCCGACCTCGCCGACTCCCAGGGCTACGACGACATGGTCTGGACCGTCTCAGACATCGGCAAATCCGACAGCGGGCACCCCAGCACGCTGCGCGTGCCCCCGCCCTCGGAGCGGCGCCTGGACCTGACCGTCCGCAGCGGGAACGAACCCCGCACCGCCCAGATCATCGAGAGTGAACGCCCCGACTCCAACGTCGCCTACCCCGCCGCCGGACCGGGGCTCTTCCCGCGGACTGCCCCCAACAACCCCGAAGCCGCACCCCAAAGCCCGGCCCAGGGCACGGCCCCGACGTCGCCCGCCAAGGCCCCCAGCGCGGCCAAGCCGAGCGACGCCTCCAAAGCCCCGCCCCCGGCCATCTCTCTGCCCGATCCCAAGCAGCAGTCCCCCAAGTAGTTGGCCGCGAGTGGTCCGGGGCGGCTGCACCAAGCCGCGATCGCCCATGTGAAAAAGCCTCGCCCGCAGGGCGAGGTAAAGTCGCGCGCCGCTCCCTTCCCGAGTGCGGCCGCAGGGCCAAACCCGGGGTCAGAGCGGGCAAGAATCTCAGTTATCGGGGCTTACAGCGTCGCCGAGGTGTAAGGCAGCAGGGCCATGAACCGGGCCCGCTTGATCGCCTGGCTCAGCAGGCGCTGCTCCTGGGCCGACGCATCCAACCGCTTGCGGCCAAGGATCTTGCCGTTCGGGCTCATCATCCGGCGCAGATTGTCCACGTCCTTCCAATCCACAAACACCTTGCCGGCGGGGGACACGTGGGCGACGCGGATCTTGGTGGGGTTGCCGAAGCGGGGGAACTTGCTCATGAGGCTCAAATGCTCCGTCTTGGACGTTGGCCCAGGAAAAACCGGCAACACGCCGGGACCCGGGCGACGGGAAAGGCCTCAACTCTAGCCCGCACGCCGACCCAAATCGAGCCGCGCGGCGCAGGGTATTCGGAATCCGCCCAGTGGTGTCATCGGGACACGCCTCCCCCAGAGTCAGCGGTACAAGCAACCGCCCGTAAGAGTGACCGGGTGGCGGCACGAGTCTGCCCAGATTGGCGATCGGGGCTGCGGCGTCAGTACCCCGCTGAAGCAACTGTACAGGACGGCGACCGAGCCTCGCTACAATGTGTGTAGCCAATCACTCAAGTCTTGCCCGAGAAATATTACCACACTCCGGACATTCGGTACGACTAATCCCCAACAACGGATAGGCACACCTCTCACATAGATTAGATCGCCGGCGATTCCGTCGAATTCTCATTTCAACCGCCAACACAACTGCCATCGATACGGGCAGCCAAACTGACGCATTGGCGAGCATGCCCGGAAGAATGGGCATTAGAGAGATATTTGTTGCGCCTTGCCGAAGAACGTGGCTTCCCCAAGGATTTGGGAGCCCTGCGTCAAGGGACCCTGAATTGTTGAGGACACCAGAAATTGGAAAGCTTGAGTTGAAAAAGAACAATTGAGTATCCCGCCAAGGCCAGCCCGATTTTCGGCGGATAAGTCGAAATCTCTGACCATCCGACCATTCTACTTCATCATATTCTATATCACTATACCACGTGTGCCCTTTGGCTGCGTAGCCGGCATTGAACGTTTCGCTGGGAGAATATCTAGCCAGATAGCCCGATACACTGTCTGGCCAGACACGCGGGGGTATGCATCTTTCGGCTTCGCCTGGATTCAGTATCCGGCAGAGCACGCTCGTTGCAATCCACAAAACTGTCCAAAGCACGCCCGCCAGAACCCACCGCTTCCGATTCGTGAGCATGTGTCGCCTCGGAATAATCGGGTGATCACCACCACAACTCCGCGCCAGTTCTGGCAATAGTAGCGGCGTTCATCCAGGGCGCCCGTCGTGTGCGCGGCCCAAGCCGCGGCCGAGTCGCGGTCACGCAGCACCACACTGTCGAGGTACGACGATCCGCCCGGGCCTCACGCCCGCGACGTGGTATACATGCCGTTCCTGGCGCTTGCGGCGAGAGCAAGTTATTCCCATGGCGGTGCCCAGAGCATTGAAGTCGGCAAGAACACCGACTTCAATGGCACGACTTCAACGCCTCCCCGCCGAATACACAAATCGATGCAGCATGTGAAAAACCATTTTCTCTCAATAGATCAAAAGCCCGCTCGGAGACGACCAACCGAAGATCTGACGCAATTCCAAAATCGTCGCTTCCGGCGCCGCCTTCGACCTTTAGCCAGACAAACTTTGGAAGTTGCCGATCAGGATACTGCTCATTGAACTGTTCGGATGTCGTAACTTCAACCTGATCGAAGCTCACTCCCGTCAATCGCGCCCGCTCGATCTCGTGCGCCAGTCCCTCCGTGACAATAAAGCAGGGCGAGCTTGCCACTATCTCATCCCTAGGCCATCCATCAAACTGATAATGAAGCTTATGTACTTTGGTTGGTTTTCCAAGGGTACCTGTAAATACAGTATTTTTACCCCATCCACCTGCTACTTCTGGTTCAACACGATAGTATTTCATTTGCTGGTTCTTACTGATGGCCTGAACATTCGCTACGAGAAGTCGCTCTTTCCGGGGTTCTTGCATTTGGGTTACTCGATCATCCTGCTCAAAAAGGTTTACGGATAGCCTCTAGAATTGTGTCAGGGCGGATGATCATAATCGCGGAAGGGGTGTTTCTCCATCTGTCCACGAGGATTTGAGATAGCCGCTACTCACCGGAAGATCCTCTATTCACCAAGTCTTCGAAGATTCGTCGATACTTGGGATCGGTTTGGGACTGCGCCATCAATCGCAAGTGTTCAGTTAACTTTGGCGATTCACAATGCCATATCCACAGGCCAATTGAGTCACAGACGCCATGCAGATAGGTCTCCGACACTATTGGCAAGAAATGCATCATGAGCACACATGCCGCAAGTCTCGACTGCTCTGCCAGGCCTTCGAGCCTTCTAAGAACCTCCTCGAAGGCGACGTCTTCAGACTCGCACTCAGTTTTTGCCAGTTGAATGAGATCGGACAATAATACATGAGCATCGCCACGATCAATAATTTCGTCGATGACTTCCGCCGCACGCCGAGTGATGGCTCCCGTCCAAATATTATTAGCGGCCGTTCTTATAGCTTTTTCTTTGGTCATCTATACCCCTCGCGAATGCGGGTAGCCTCATTGTCGTTTGATGGAGTTCACTTGTCATTCAGCGTGATAAGGTTTTCATTACTGTAAAGCCTATGTCCGTAGACCGCAAATCCGTCGTTGATGGCCACGCTAGTACCATCGCATGGCGATCCGACTTTCCGAGCAGCGACTGCATTGGCTGGCCGAGCGTGTGCCAGATGCGCCACCTCCGAGGGCGAGCGGCCGCCCCTGGAAGAAGCACGGCACTCCGCGGCATCTTCTGGATCTTGGACAATCGCGCCAAGTGGAAGGATCTGCCCAGGTAGTTCGGCGCCGAGAGTTCCGTCCACAAGCACCTCACCCTCTGGGTCTCTTCGCCGGTTCAGCCCGCGGCCGAGTCGGGGTCGCGCAGCACCACGCTGTCGATGTACGACGACCCGCCCAGGCCCCCGACGCCCGAGGTGTGTATTGCTAGCTCACGCCGCCAGGCGTGTCTTAATCACCCGCTCCAGTCGCTCCATCAGGCGTTCCTTGTCCCCCGCGCGGGCGAACCTGGTAAACGTCATCGCCAGGCGCACCGGGCCGACGTCTGAATCGTCGATCCACACCACGTTGCCCAGCACGAAGATCGCCCGCCCGGGTCCGTCGGCGCCCTCCTCGGCGCCGAAGGAGTTGGGCAGGGTGATTTCAAGGGCGATGGGCGTGCCCGGGTCGATGCCCCGGTCGAGCTCAAACTGGATGCCGCCCTCGGAAATGTCGTAGGCGTGACCTTCCAAGGTGAACTTCTCGTCGTTCATGAATCGCACGCGGACGCCGGTGTACATGGCGGGCAGGGTGAGGCGTTGAAACCTCCGGCGGCTGAGCGACTGAGCGTGCATCGGTAGTCCCTTTCTTGGCGTGACCTTGGCGGGGCTCGCGCGTCGGGCCCGGCGCCCGCCAGGCCTCAAGCGAGGAAAACCCGTTCCCCTCACGATCGGCTCGCGAGATTCTCGGGTTTGGTCCAAGACGCGGAAGCAGGCGCTCTGCGGGCGGCTGGCGCCGGCTACGCCGCCAACCACCCCCCAGAGGGGCATAACTCGCGGGCGACCATTTCCCAACGTGTGAAATCTGGGTTCAGAGGGCGACGCCGAGGCGAAAAAACACCAAAATCATGACACCCAACCGGCCCCGGGCCGGTAGGCTTTTCACCCACAACGGGTCCGGGCGAGCCGAGATCATCGCAGTTTGAGGCCCGCCCGGGATTATTCACGCAAGACTCGGGAGCATCGGATGTTCATCTTCGGCACGCGGGCCTTTGGTCGCACCTGTCACGTCAAGGGCGTGTTTCACGTCGTGACGAAGTTCTTCCACATCAACTTCGTGCCGCTGGTGCCGGTGGGGTCGTACGTGGTCATCGGCGACAAGACCTTCCGGGCCCCGGCGGTGAAGGTGCCCCTGCAGTGGAAATCACTGGGTGTGGCGTGGTTGCGGTTTCTCTGTTTCGGGCTGACGGTTTTCGGACTCATCGGGGTGATCGCGATCAGTACGGAGCAGCCCGTGAAGGTCGGGCCGCTGGGGCTGGCGATCTTTACAACGCTGCTGGGGCTCGGGCTGGTGGTGCTGACCTACACCCTTCCCCCGATCACGCGCACTTCCTACCAGCGAGCGGTGGACTTGGCGATGCAGGCGAAGTTCACACCCGCGGGCCTTGTGAGGCTTGAAGCCGCGTTCGGGCGGATCACCCCCGAGCAGGCGGCGGCGGCCCTGGAGCAGTTGGCGCTGGCCAAGCAGGCAGAGCTTGAGCCACAGCCCGAACCCACGCCGGCGGGATGAATCAGCCCCTAGGGGGTTGCGCCGGGTGAAGGCTCTCCAAGCGCCCGCTGGGCGGCGTGTTCACTCATGAGCAGCGCGAGCAGCGGAATGTCCAGTCGCTTGGCCGCGGCTTTCAACGCGCTTCGGCGCGGGCGGGGCTGAGCCGCCAGCAACTGGCGCGTCGCCCACGTGGCGGGGTCGCGCTCCAGGGCGTCGGCATTGCGCCACCACCACCAGAACACCCCCACCACCACACCCGCCAGACCCAGCACCAGGGGCAGAACCCACCACGACATCGGGGCCGCGGGGGTTGCGTCCTTGGTCACGAGCGTGACGCTGGGGGGAGGATCGGCCGCGAGGGCGAGCAGAGTGAGCGTCGCCTTTGCGTGGAGCAGCACGAATGGGCTCATCGCTCACCTCCGGTGCCTGCGTGTTGCCAGGCGGCCCGCAAGCCCCGCATGACGCGCGAGGCTCCGACAAACGCCCTGCGCCGGACGCGCGGGTCGGCGTCATCGCTGGCCAGCTCGACCAGACGCCCGGCCAGTTGCTTGGCGTCGGGCAGCGTCGAACGCAGGCGTCCGCCCAGGGCCCGCGACGCGAGCCACGCCCCGGCCAGCCGGTGCTCGGCCCGGTCGTCGCGGAGCATGGCCGCCAGGTCGGCAGCGGCGGCCTGCACCTCCGGACCCGCCAGCCCGACCCTGAGGCAGTTGGCTCGCACTCGGTGGTGCGGGTCGGTCTTGTGCTCGATGACCTGAGCGGGCAGCGGCTCGCCCAGGCGGGCCTTGCGGGCCAGGGTTTCGACGGCGTTGGCCCGCACGCGGGCGTCGGCGTGGTCGAGGGCGGCCAGGGCGGCCTCGCTGGCGGCGGGCGTCGGTACATCCGCCAGTGCGGCGATCGCGGTCGCAACGACCTTGGCATCGCCATCACCCTGGGCCAGCTCGACGATGCGCCCCTGGAACTGAGGCGTCACGCCCAGCGTGCGGGCGAGCATCAGGGCGGGGCGCTGGGTGGCTCCTTCGGTCAGGGCGGCGTTGATCGCCTCCAGAACTTCGCCCGGGGCGCGGGCCATGCGGCGAGCCGCCAGCAGACGCCCGCGAAGCGTGGCGCCCAGCGCATCGGGACGATTGGCCAGTTCCTCCTGCGCCAGGAATCGGGTGCGCTCGTGGGGCGAGCGGGCCAGGTGCTCCCACCATTGGGTGTCGGCGTCGTCGGCCTCGGCGGCACGCGGGTTGTCGGCGCGGCTGAGGCGGATGGCCGCCCCGGCGCTGACCTGCGGATTCAGATCAAAGGCCCAGTCTCGCAGGCCCACGCCCGCGAGGGCACGCATCGCGGCGTGACGCGACACGACGTCACCATGATCAAGGAACGCGCGGGCGGCCAGCTCGCGTTCCGGAGCCGCGGCCTTCACCACCCCCATGATCCGGGCAGCGCCGCGAGCAGCATCAATCGACAGCGAATGCACAATCGACACTTCAGGGAAAATACCTTTTTCGAGCTCGCGCCGGCCCGGTGAACGGGGCTCGGCGTCGGTCGTCGGGCTCTCGGCGCGCAAGGCCGGGCGACTCTTGAGCTCGATGCTCGACAGCGCCCGGGCGCGCCTGGGTCGCAGCGCCAGGTGAGCGCTGGCCAGGACCAGTTCGTGCTCGAGCGCGTTCCCGCCTTGCGCCAGTCGCTGGCGGCACGCCCGGGTCCAGGGCTCCACGCCGATCCACTCCATCGCGCGCAGCCCCGCCACGGGCAACGCCGACGCGCGGATCACGGTGCGGAGCGCGCTGTGCGCGTCGGTGGCGGCGTGCGCGAACCACGAGACCAGGCGGTCGGCGCCGGGCTCGCGCCCGCCGGCGCCCGCGCGGGCGGAGGCCGAGGCGAGGCGCTCGCGATCGAGCAGCATCATCGCGCACAGCAGCACACCCCGGCGGCGATGACGCTCGAAGGCCTCGCACGCCAGCGCGATGCCGTCAACGATGCCATCGCCGGACTGCGGCGCGGTGGATGATCCAGACGCCTGGCCTTGCGGATGGAGTGACGACGCGCCGGGCAAAAACCGGGCTGAACTGCCTGAAAAACCGAACTCTGCCGCCTCACGCACCCGCCACAGCTGATCGGTCAGTCGCGGATCGAGGCACGCCTCGCCCGTGCGGGTGCGGGCGAACTGCGCCAGCGCCATGTGCACCAGCGCGTGCTCGGCGGCGGCGGACACGCGCGGATCCTGATCGGTGAGCATGGTGCCGACGAGGCGGGCGAGCGCGCCCTCGCCAAGTTCGCCCGCGGCCGCGACGACGTTGGCCCGGACCGATGCATCCGGATCCGTCGACGCGTCGGCCGCGACACCGAAGCGACCCCGCCCGGCGCTGGCGATGAGCGGCACCAGATCGGGCGGCACTCGATCCCAGTGACGGATGAGGGCTTCCAGGGCCTGGTCGGCCACGAGGCCGGCGCGGGCGGCGCGGCGTCGGGATAGCCATCGAAGGCCCAACCATTTTTGCCAGTTGGGTCGAACCTCTGGGGGTGGCTCCGCGAATCGTGCTTGGGCCACGAGTTCGATGAGTTCGGGCACCAAGGTGCGGGATTCGTCGGACGACGCGACCGAGAGCCCGGCGGCCAAAGCCGCCACCCGGGCACCTGGCGGAAAGTGCCGGACCCGATCGATCGTTCGCGAGAATGTATCGATTGGTCTTGACACGGCCCAAGACTTCCTGTCAAACTCCGGACCGGGGGTTCAGATTCGGCATACGCGACTCCTTCGCGTGTGAAAGCCGAGTCAAACCCCGCTAGGGGTAGTGGTCGTCTCCCGAGGGGTAGCATACCTTGGGAGCGGGGGTGTGTGGGGCGGTCCCGCCATCCTGTTGGTTCTCGTGTTGGGGGCTTGGGAGAGCTCGGTTGTGTTCGCGTTCGCCGCCCGGATTTTGGGCGGCGATTCGGATGTTCGCTGGGGGAAATGCAGCGGACGCTGACAGCGGCGGACAGCAGCCGTACCGAGGTAGGACCAAGGAAGGATTGACCCATGAGCACAGCGGCCCGACAGAACATTCTCCAGGCGTATCAGGTCGTCCTTTACGACCGCGCGCTGCACCCCGACTCGTTTCAGTTGCAGGGCCGCCGGGTGGTGCGCCACGGCGACTACGAACTGGAAGCGTGGATTCTGCCCGGGCAGCACCTGCTGAGGTTCGAATGTAAAGCCCTGTGTTTGACGGAGTTGCTGACGGACCAGGAAAAGGCCGTGCCGCAGGGCAGCGTGTCGGCGTTCCTGTGTACCGGCGAACGCGACTTCGACCAGGCCTTCCCGAAGCACAAGGTCAACTACATGACCACAGTGCAGACCGAGACGCTGAGCGAGAACCTGTACGCCGCGACGTACGACGAAATGCTGGACTTTGCCCGGCAGACGCAGGCGCTGTCGCACCGCTGGGCGGATGAGGCGGGCAAGTGCCTCTCGCTGATCGACATCCAGCGGATGAGCAAAGAAGTGCACGCTCAGACGTATCACCTCGTCGCGAGCGCCGGGCTGGTGCTGCGGACGCAGACGATCTTCGAGAACAAGTAAGCGACTCGGGCGATCCGGAGTTCTTCCCGATATGCCCAACGTAACGGTTGTCATCGACGTCCGGGCAGACATTCATCGATGCTTTGATCTCTCCCGAAGCATCGATTTTCACTGCCGATCGATGATTCACTCGGGCGAGCGGGCTGTTGGCGGCGTCACCACCGGGCTCATCGGGCCCGGGGAGCATGTGACCTGGGAAGCCAAGCACCTGGGCGTGCGGCAGAGGCTCGAGAGCCGGATTACGGAGTTTGAGCGACCCCGCCGATTTTGTGATGAGCAGGTGCGCGGGGCGTTTGCGTGGTTTCGGCATGAGCATCGGTTTGAAGCCGCGGGGCCCGGCGTGACGCGGATCACGGATGTGTTTGAGTATGCCGCACCGTTGGGGCCTTTGGGGTGGCTGGCGGAGCGGCTGTTTCTGACTCGGTACATGCGGCGTCAACTTGAGACTCGCAACCGGCACCTGAAAGCGGCGTTGGAGGGTGACGGGTGGCGCGAGTTTCTCACGGGAGCCGCGGCGGGATAGCCCCACCCCTCACACCTACCATGCCCGCTGGCCCGGGATTTCCGGGTGAGAGTCGCACTTTGCCGCCGGGATGACCATGACCAACGCCGCCGAGGGAAAAAGTTACAAGGACACCCTGAACCTGCCCAAGACCGCCTTCCCGATGAAGGCCAACCTGGTGCAGAATGAGCCCGCCAGCGTGAAGCGCTGGGCGACGGCCGACGTCTACGGGCGCCTGCGCATGCTGGCCAAGGAGCAGAGCCGCCCGCTGTGGCTGTTTCACGATGGGCCCCCGTACGCGAACGGCAGTTTGCACATGGGGCACCTGATGAACAAGTCCTTGAAGGACATCGTGGTGCGAAGCAAGACGATGCAGGGGTTTGATGTGCCGTACGTGCCGGGGTGGGACTGTCACGGCTTGCCCATCGAGCACAAGGTGATGACGGATCTCGTGGAGGGGGGCAAAGCCGAGAAGCTGAACACGCTGGACCGGTGGACCAGGGCCGCGGCTATCCGGCGCGAATGCCAGAAACACGCCGAGAAATACATCAAACTCCAGAGCGGCCAGTTGCAGCGATTCCTCACGCTGGGCGACTACGGCCACCCGTACCTGACGATGGACAAGCAGTACGAGGGCGCGACGCTGGATGTGCTGGTGGCTCTGCTGGAGCGCGGGTTGGTGTACCGGGCACTCAAGCCCGTGCACTGGTCGATCGCCAACGAGACGGCGCTGGCCGAGGCGGAACTGGAGTACCAGGACCGCGAGGACACGTCGGTGTACGTGGACTTCGAGGCGGCGGACGGGGACGCGGTGTACGACGCGTTCGGGTTGCCGCCGGTGGCGGAGGAAGAGGAAGGACATGAAGACACAGGCGGGACGCCTGTGCCACAAGATGGGGAAGGGGAGGGGAAGGAGAAGTCGCGGGCACCCAAGCCCGGCACGCGCCCGCACCAGCGCCCTTGCTTCATGATCTGGACGACGACGCCCTGGACGCTGCCCGCCAACGTCGCCATCGCCATCAACGAGAAGTTCGAGTACGCGCTGGTGTGGATCGATGGCAACGTGACCGTGCTGGCGAGCGAAGCGGTGAGCCGCGTGACGAAGGCGGCCAAGGCCAGCGAGGTCGTGGTGCTCGCGACGACGACGGGGGCCAAACTCGCGGGCTTGCGCTACAAGCACCCGCTCGATACGTGGAAGACCAGCGACGATGGCCAGCGGGCCGCCCCGGGAGGCAAGTTCGACGTGCTGAGCCACGACCCGGCCAAACTCTTCGTCGTCGTCGGGGCCGAGTATGTCACGCTGGAAGACGGCACGGGCTTGGTGCACACCGCGCCGGGCCACGGCGCCGAGGACTACCAGACCGGCCAGCGCCAGGGCCTGCCGACGTATTGCCCGGTGCTTGGCAACGGGGCGTATGACCAGACGGTGCCCGAATGGCTGCAGGGCGTGAACATTTGGAAGGCCAACGACATGGTCGTGGCCAAGCTCCGCGACAGCGGACACTTGTTTTACTCGAACAAGTTCATGCACAGTTACCCGCACGACTGGCGCAGCAAGACGCCGGTGATTTTCCGCTGCACCGAGCAGTGGTTCGTGGGCGTGGACCGGGCGTTTGAGACGCCCGGCGGCGAGAAGGCGTCGCTGCGCGAGCGGGCGATGGAAGTAACTTCGGCCCCGACGGCCGACGACGACAAAAGTCGCGTGGCGTTCGTCCCCGAGTGGGGCCGTAACCGCATGCGGGGCATGCTCGAGGCGCGCCCCGACTGGTGCATCTCGCGCCAGCGGGCCTGGGGGCTGCCGATCCCCGCGTTCGAAATGCCCGATGGGTCGTCGTTCATGACCGCGGGATCCTGCAAGGCCGTGGCGGATGTCATCCGCGCCAAGGGATCCGACGCGTGGTTCACGCAGTCGCCCGCCGAGCTCCTCGCGGCGTATGACCCCAAGGCCGACGACGCAGCCCCCCCGGCGTTGCGCGACAACCCGGCGCTCGTATCGCAACTCAAGAAGGGCGTGGACATTCTCGACGTGTGGTTCGAGTCGGGGTCGTCGTGGAACTCAGTGCTCCGGGCCCGCGGCCTGGGCTACCCCAGCGAACTTTACTTGGAAGGCTCCGACCAGCATCGCGGCTGGTTCCAGTTGTCTCTGCTGCCCGCGCTGGGCGTCACTGGCGTGCCGCCCTTCAAGACTCTGCTGACGCACGGCTTCATGGTCGATCGCGACGGCAAGAAACTGAGCAAGAGCCGCCCTGATGCGCACCGGTACGAGGTGGACAACCTCTGCACCGAGTTCGGCATGGACGTGATGCGCTGGTGGGTGAGTTCGCTGGCGTACGAGAACGACGTCAAGGTCGACGTCGAGTTGTTCGGGCTGGCGGGTGAGAGTTATCGCAAGGTTCGCAACACGCTTCGGTTCATGCTGAGCAATCTGTATGATTTCACGCCCAGCGACAAGCCCGTGTCGCCGCCGGCGGCGTCGCTGGATTCGTGGGCGCTGGGCGAACTGAACAAGCTGACGCACTTCGTGATCGATCGCTACAACGCGTTTGATTTCCGCAGCGTGCACCTGGCGTTGTTCGAGTTCTGCAATTCAACCTTGAGCGCCACCTACCTCGCGGCCGTGAAGGACCGCCTCTACTGCGACAAGCCCGACAGCCCACGCCGTCGGCAGACGCAGGCGACGGTGTATCTCATTGCCGACGCACTTTGCCGCCTGCTGGCGCCGATCATGTGCCACACCGCCGACGAGGCCTTCCGCGCGTTGCACGCCAAGAACCCCGACGCCTGCGTGCACCTGGAGCGATTCATTCAGGAGCACGCCACGCCCCCGTGGCCGGCGTGGGAGAAGGCGATGCAGGTGATCGCGGCCGCCCGCGTCGAACTGGAAAAATCCAAGGCGTCGCTCGGCGTCGAAAATCCGCTCGATGCCGGGCTGGTGCTGCCAGGCGAGGGGCTGGGTGAACTCGACCCGCTCGACCTGGCGGATCTGCTGGGCGTGAGCGAAGTGACGCTGGACGCCGGCGCCACCTCGCCCAAAGCGGTGGACCTCCGCCAGCGCCCCCGCTGCGAGCGTTCATGGCGGCGCGACGGTACTGTCAAGCAGCGCAGCGACGGCGGGATGCTCTCCGACCGGGACGCGGCGGCGGTCGGCGTCGAATAAACCCCAGGAACTCACAGCACACTCATCGATCATCGAAGAAGCCCGCCGGTTTCAGCCGTCGGGACAGTCCAAGGAGACCGGGCGCGTGAGCAGCCACATCGGCATCGTCGGAGTCAGCCCGGAGGGTGCGGCGGTCTTCTTCCGCCAGATCATCCACCACGCCACCACCCGCCGTGCGCCCAACGACCAGCCCCGCATCTCCATCCACAACGAGCCCCTGTCGATGTATCTGGACGGCATCCGGCGCGGCGACTGGCACTCGGTCGATCGTCTGCTGCGCCGCTCGGCGGAACTGCTTTCGCGTTGCGGCTGCACCATCGTGATGACCCCGGACAACGTGGTGCAGCACGCCGTGCACATGGCCGAGGTGGGCAGCCCGGTGCCCTGGCTGGGGATGCCCGACCTGGTGGCGACCTCGGTTTCAAACGACAAGCGGAAGGTGGTGGGCCTGATCGGGACCAGTTTGGTCACCAGCGCCTCGACCTACCAGACCCACCTGGGCCTGAAGGGCGTGCAGGTGCTCTCTCCCGAGCCCGGGGAGAGCGAGACGATGGACCAGATCATTTATGGTGAACTGATCTTCGGGCAGATACGTCCGGAGAGCCGCCTGGCGGTGCTGCAGATCATCGCCAACTTTGCGCACCGGGGGTGCGACGGGGTGATCCTGGCGTGCAGCGAGGCGCCGCTGCTGATTACCCGGGAGAACTCGCCCTTACCGGTGTATGACGCGGCGGATATTCTCGCTGAGACGGCGGTGTGCATGATGCCCCAGGCCCGGTAGCGCAAGGCTCACCCCGAAGGGAACCACCCAAGACCAGCAACGAATATGGATGACCCGGCCCGCGCAACGGCCGGGGTTTCCACAGCCGCTAGGAAACTGTAAGGACAAGGCAAATGCCACTGGACGAGACCGGGCACTGCTCGTTATGCTGTCGCCGGATCGCGCCAGAAGAGGTGCGGGCTGCCGACTACGGTTGGCGGCCAAAACGGCCAGGGGCGAAGACGCCGGCCGGCTGCACCCGGGCCCGGGCATGAGGCCCTCGCGGCGCGTGTAAGACCGTGACCAGGCGTGCGCCGGCCGACACCGACTCGGCCTTGCTCACACATCGCAGGTGGAGTTTGCTTTGGAGCCAGGAATGAATCGTTTCAATACTCGGGCGACGGTCGAATCCGGCACGCAATCCCGCACGCACGCCAAGCACACCCGCTCGCTGCTCGCGATGGTCGGCAAGGCGCTGGGTCTGCGAAGCGAGGCACGCTCCGCCATCGAGCGGATGGACGGACAGCCCTTCGAGCAGCTCGAGCAGCGTGCGCTGCTCGAGGGCTCCTTCGCCACCGCCATCACCATCAACCTTGCCAACCCCCAGAGCCAGGGCAGCTCGCCCGGCGTCATCAACCCCTCGGTGAACTCCACCGACAACGACTACTACACCTTCGTCGCCCCCACCGATGACTTCGTCACCGTGCTGGGCGACACCGCCAACGAGAGCACCACCAGCACGCTCAATACCCGTGTCACCGTCTACGGCTCGGCTTCGCTGACCGACGTCGTCGCCTCGGGCACCACCAACGGAACCCTGTCCAGCGGCGTGCAGCGCGATGGCTGGGCCGGCTTCCTCGCCCACGCCGGCCAGCGTTACTACGTCGTCGTCAGCAGCGATTACCCCACCGGCCCCGTGCCCAACCTGACCTCCGGCAACACCTACACCTTGCGGGTCGACGCCGCCACCAGCAAGTTCGAGATCGGGCAGGACACGGGCATCGGCCGCGAGAACGGCTCGCCCCCGCCCGGCAACCCCATGCCCCCGCTGCGTCCGGTTCTGGGCAGCATCGGCCTGCGTCAGCAGGACGTGGTGTATCGCTACACCGCCCCCACCGGCCCGGGCTTCGACAGCATCGTCACCGTCAACACCCAGTACACCGACTACGCGCCCACCAACCTGCCCGGCAGCAGCATTCCCGACCGGCTCGACACGCGCCTTGAGGTGTACAACTCCTCGGGCACGCTGATCGCCTCGGACAGCGACGCGGGCCGAATCAACGACGCGTTCCTGTCCTTCTACGCCCAGCAGGGCCAGACCTACTACGTCCGCGTGCGAAGCGACGAAGTCCGTCCGCGCGACCCCAACGACCCCCTCTTTGACCTCTCCCTCGCCACCGGCCCCTTCTTCCTCGTCATTGACGGGCGCAGCACCGACATCAACATCGACCCCGTCACCCGCCGGGCCAACGAGATCGCCGGCCAGTTCGTCGGCTTCGGCGATCCGACCGTGGCCCCGGTGCCCGCGATTGCCGACCCGGTCTTCCAGACCGATTCGTACAACTTCACTTCCCAGGGCGATGGGCTGACCATCATCACCGCCAACCCCACGGGGCTGACGCCGGTGACCAACCCCGCCCTGCGCCTCTACGACGCTCAGGGCAACCTGCTCGCCTTCAACGACAACTTCGCCGGCACCAGCCCGCAGATCGCGGTGAACCTGGTCGGCGGGCGCAAGTACTTCGTCGTGGTCGATGGCTTCGACATCAACAGCCAGACGCAGTACACGCTCGACATCGAGTCCAACCACACCAACGACCCGACGACCGGGCTTGATGACCACGTCAACACCCCCGCTACCGGGACGAGCGTGACCGACGCCCGCACCGCGTTCCAGCAGGCCACGGGCCTGACCTGGGGCGATGCGACCCGCCTCACCGACGCCGACAACAACCCGCTGCGGGATCGCTCGTACGTCGTCTCCGCCACCGGCACGGGCCGCATCCAGGGCCAGGGCGACACCGACCTCTTCCAGTTCACTCCCCAGGTGGACATGCAGTTGGACTTCGATGGCGCTACGGCCGCGAGCGGCCACCAGGCCCTGTACATCGGTGGGCGCTTCAATCGCGCCGACCCGGGCAGCGTCTACCCCGTCGACAGCCGCGGCGTCGCGGTGTGGGATGCCGCCGACTACTTCTACGCCGGCAACCAGAGCTTCGACCCCAACTTCGGCGTGACCTACGGCTTCCGCGATAACCCCGCGACGCCCGGCACCACCCAGGCCGAGATCTACGTCGAGTACGACTGGAATCTTGGCGGCAGCGGCGGCGGCACCAACACCAGCCACGTGCTCATCGTCGGTGGCGACTTCCAGCTCATCATCCCCACTGCCCAGGGCCCGCAGCTGCTCACCAACCTCGCGGCCTGGGTCTTCAGCCCGGCCGACAACCGCTGGGAATGGTCCGGCTTCCTGGGCGATGCCAACGGCGCCGTCCGCGCCGTGACCACCTACGACCCTCCCTCCGCCATGATGGGCGGACCGGGCGCAGGAGCCCAGGACTTCGGCCCTCAGATCGTCGTCGGGGGCGACTTCACCACGATCGACGGCACTGGCGCCAATCGCATCGCATTCCGCGATGCGGTCAATCCGAACATCGGCTGGGCCGCCGCCGGCACCGGCATCACCAATGGCTCGGTCAACGCGCTCACGGTGTATGACCCCAAGGACCCGGGCTCGGGCGATTCGGGCAACGGCATCCCCGACCCCGTCGACCCGCCCCCGCTGCTGATCATCGGCGGCCAGTTCACGGGCAACTCCGCGGGCGGCACGTTCATGTGGGACACCGGCGGCGGCGCGTACCAGAACATCGCCAGCAGCCCGCTGGGGCCCGGCGGCGTGGGTCGCCTCTACGCGGGCAACCCCAACGGCACGATCACCAGCATCATCAACGGGCCGGTGTTCGCGCTCGCGGTCGCCGATGATCCGATCGGATCCACCGACGGCACCGGCGCTACCCCCGACAGCACGCTGTTCATCGGCGGGCAGTTCACCAACGCGGGCGGCAAGGCCGCGACCAATCTGGTGGCCTGGGGCCAGGTGCCCCGCACGGACCAGACGCCGCCCCCGCGCCCCTTGAACGTGCTGGGCTGGAGCGCGGTCACGGGCATGGGTTCGCTCAACGGCGGGGCCAACACCTCGGTGCGGGCGCTCACCGTCTGGAACATTCCCGCGACGAACAACGCGCCTCAGCCGGCCCCGGTGCTGGTGATCGGTGGCCAGTTCACCGCCGCCGCCGCCAACTCGGCCAACGTTCAGAACAACATCATCCTGTGGACGGGCACTCGCTACAACGCGCTGCTGGCCGCGGGCAACGGCACCAACGGCATCGTTCGCACCCTGTCGACCGTGGTGGACACGCAGGAACCAAGCATCGATTACAACCTGCTGGGGACCAACCCGCAGGAAGTGCTCTACGTGGGCGGCGATTTCACGACCGTCTCCAACAACGTAATGGCCGCCCCGGTGCAGGCCGCGCACGTCGCGCAGTTCTCGGCGTTCCACAACATTCCGTTCAACGTCGACTTCTTCCAGTGGACCCGCCTGAATGGAGGCGTGGGCTACGTGAACACGACGACGACGCCCATCGCCACGGTCTTCGCGCTCGCGGGCTTCGACGACTCGGTGCCGGGCACCTTCGGGCGGCACGACCGGGCCGCCACGCGCCTGAGCGTGACGGTGACGCCGGTCGACGGCTCGTTCATCAACTCGCGTATCCGGGTCTTCGACTCGAACTTCAACGTGGTGTACGGGTTCGATCGGCCCGGCAGCGACACCATCTCGCCCCCCTTCCCCGATCCCTCGGGCATGATCGACCCCTCGCTCTCCACGCCCAACCGCGCCACGCAGTATGACGGCATCAAGGTGTGGGGCGGCGAGGTGTACTACCTCGAAGTCTCCGACGTGACCGGGGGCGGCACCGGGCGCTACAGCATCTCGGTCACCGCCGACGGCCTGCCCCCGGACGTGAACGGCGACGGCGTGCGCGACCAGACCAACGCGACGTTCGTTTCCACCGCCAGCGAGGGCCAGTTCTCCACGGCCCAGGCGTTCCTCACCAACGCCGCGGGGGACACGCAGAACGTGGGCAACGTGGCCTCGGGCAACAACCCGGCGCCGACCTCGCAGGAGATCTTCCACGTCAACCCCTCGACCGGCACCCAGCTGGTCGCGATGAGCGACTACGGGAACATCTCGACGTACGACGACACCAACTTGTGGTCGTTCCGCGCCGAAGCGAGCGGCTACGCCGAGGTCCGCGTCTCGACCGCCCAGATCCCCGACCAGTTCGGGCAGTATGAGCTCGTGAACGGCGCCCTGACATTCGTCAGCGGCACCACCAAGAGCTACGACAGCAACCTCGACACCGTCATCCGCGTGTTCCGCAACGACTTCGAGCAGATCGGCTACAACGACGACAACAACGTGCTCCCCGGGGCGCGGGGCGAGTTCCCCAGCAACGACCCCAACAACCCCAACGCCGGGTCGCTGGGCACGAACGTGGGCATCTACAACGACGTGATCTTCAACCGCACCGACTCGCGCGTCGTCTTCCCCGTCGTCGCGGGCAACAACTACTACGTGCAGGTCGAGGGCGCCAACCGCTACAGCAGCGGGGCCA
Source organism: Tepidisphaera sp. (assembly GCA_016124375.1). Lineage (GTDB taxonomy): Bacteria > Planctomycetota > Phycisphaerae > Phycisphaerales > UBA1924 > RI-211. Next base: position 134,766 of record WGNV01000010.1, on the reverse strand, counting down.
GCGGGATCGCGGCCAACCGCACCCCCACCATCGCCCGCGAGCGCGACGTCCGCTCCTCCACCGGTTCGTACCGCCTGTTCATCAACGCCATGCCGACCCTCGACACCGACATCGAGAACGGCGTGCCCGTGCAGGACGATCACTTCGACCTCCTCAACGGCGGCAGCAACGGCCGGGCCATCGACGCCTTCGCCACGCCCATCGACATCGGCGACAACCTGCACGGCGTGAACGGCGCCGGCAGCGCCACGGGCATCATCAACAACACCCCGCGCAAGCCCAACGACATCGACCTCTTCGCCTTCACTTCGCCCGGCACCGGCCCGGCGACCATCACCGTCACCCCCGCCAACGGCTCGGCGCTCACCAGCAGGTTCCAGATCATCAACGCCGATCCGAACTCGGCCAGCTACGGGCAGGTCGTCGCCAACTCCTCGCCCCTGGGCCTGGGCGCTTCCACGGCGCAGGTCGCCGCCTCGCGGGGCTCCCGCTTCGTCATCGCCGTCAGCGGCGGCGGCGGCACCTCGGAGGGCGCGTACACCGTCTCGGTCTCCGGCGTTCCCGTGGTCGACGACTACTCCGACGCCTTCAAGCTCTGGAACGCGCAGGACGTCACGCTGCGTGACTTCCTGGGCCAGGGCCAGATCAGCGGCGTCATCAACACGCCGGGCGATTCCGACATCTTCCGCTACTCCTTCAACGACGCCTATCTCTCCATGACCGTCAACGTCACCTCCACCGACACCACCCTGCGTCCGCAGGTCACGGTGTACGAGGTCAGCGAAGATCTCTCCGGCAACCCGATCCTGCTTCGCATCGGCTTCAACAGCAACGCCGCGGGCGCCGCCAGTGTGCAGACCACCGCCCCGCTCACCCCCAACCGCACCACGCTGCCCGCCTCGGGCCCGGCGCGCAACTACCCCTACTACTACGTGGTCGTCAAGGGCATCGATCCCACCTCCGACATCGGCAACTACAACCTGACCATCAGCTTCCCCGCCACCGACGACCACCCCGACGGCGACACCAACGGCGACGGCATCCTCGACACGGGCGAGTTCCCCTTCGCCTCACGCATCATCATCGATCCCAACTCGGGCGAGGGCACCGCCACGGGCATCATCGAACGCTCCAGCGACAGCGACCTCTTCCAGTTCACCAGCCCCGCCAGCGGGCCCACCACCGTCACTGTCTCGCTGGCCAACGGCAGCCTGCTGCGTCAGCGCATCACGCTGCTGGGTTCCGACGGCACGATCATCTCGCAGGTGACCGCCGCCGACACCACGACGCCCACCTCGCAGAGCCTCACGATCAGCACCGTGCGCGACGTGACCTACTACCTGGTGGTCCAGCCTTACGAGGATCCGCTCAACCCCAATGTCAACACCGCCACCACCGGCGCCTACACCGTCGACGTGCAGACCCCGCCCGTGGACGACTACCCGAACATCGGCGAGTACTCGCTCGCCGCCCCCCTGCTCTTCGACCGCACGACCGGCCTGGCCGCGATCGGCGGCAACGCCGTGGGCGATTCCAGCAACGCCGTGATCAGCCCCTCGACCGACACCGACCTGTTCACCTTCACCCCGCTCATCGCGGGCAACCAGGCGATCTCGGTCACGCCGTTCAGCGGCACCCGCGGCGACCTGTGGGCTCGCGTGCGGGTCTTCCAGCAGGTCGGCACCAACTACGTCGAGCTCGCCGACATGGCCGCCGCCGCCGCCGGCCAGACCGTCACCTACAACCTCAACGCCACCTCCACCAGCGCCGTCTACTTCGTGCTCGTCACGACCCCCGCCTCCGCCATCGCCCCCAACACCACCGGTGAATACCGCGTGCAGGTGCAGGGCCCGGTGCCGAACACGGGCGGGGGCGGCAGCGATCCGGCGGCGATCGACTTCAACGCCGCCACCAACATCAACCTCAACACCCGCACCGGCGCGGGCCAGTCCACCGACGCCATCAACCCCGCCGGCGACCGCGACGTCTTCACCTTCCGCTCGCTCGCGGCTTCCGGCCAGGCGTTCGTGCAGCTCATCGCCCCCAACGGCAGCCTGCTGCGGGCGTCGGTGCGAGTGCTCAGCGCCCCCAACGAGAACCAGAGCTCCGAGGTCGCGTTCGACTCGCAGGGCATCCCCGGGGCGATCGCCAATACCTCCTTCACCGCCGCCGCCAACACCCAGTACTGGGTCGTGGTCGATGGCCTGGGCGACAGCGTCGGCTCGTACACCGTGCGCGTCCTGGTCCCACCCAGCGTCTACCAGCTCGTCTACCCCGAAGGCTTCGCCAACGACAACATCGCCGAGTTCGTCTCGCTGGTGAACCCCAACAGCACGAACGTCTCCTACAGCATCTACCTGCGGTACGAATGGGGCGATACCGCCGAGTTCCTCGCCGCCCAGGGCACCGTCGTCGCCAACTCCCGCGACGGCCTGACCATCCAGGACCGGGCCAACTACCGCCTGCCCGGCCTCGAGACCGGCGTTCCCTACAGCATCGTCATCGAATCCAGCCAGCCCCTGGGCGCCACCCTGGCCCACTACGACCTGGGCGGCTCGCTGGGCGACAGCTTCTCCTCCACCGGCAGCAGCGAGTGGACCTTCGCCCGCGTCGAGCGCACCGCCGGCGTCTCGGCCGACTTTGCCATCTTCTACAACCTCAACGACTTTGACGTCAACGTCACCCTGACCGCCTACCAGAACGGCCAGACCTACAACGTCGCCACCCAGACCGTGGGCGCCCGCCGTCGCGGCGGCTGGGACATCAACAACGCCAACCTCGCCTCGCTCCTGCCTCGCGGGGTCTTCTCCATCAAGCTCACCGCTTCGCCCGCCAACAGCGCCAACGCCCCGATCTTCCAGGGCATCGTCGCTTCGCTGAGCCACTACAACGTCTCCAACGGGTCGGCCTTCGGCCTCATCGGCGACCCCGCCGGCGGCGCCACCACCGGCATCGTCACCAACATCACGCAGGGCCCGCAGGTCAGCAGCGAGATCGTGCTCTTCAACCCCGGCACCGCCACCGCCATCGTCACCCTCAGCGGCACCTACATCAGCCCCAACCTGCCCACCTTCAACCGCCAGCTCACCATCGCGCCCAACACCCAGCTTGTCGTCAGCGGCACCTCGCTGGGCCTCATCCCCGACCAGGCCGCCGGCGTCCTCTGGAAGTCCAACCAGAAGATCGTCGTCGGCAGCGACGAAACCCAGTTGGGCGACGCCGACTCCACCCAGCCCGCCACCAGCGCCGGCACCCGCTACTTCTTCGGCGACGGCTACATCAACCCCGCCAGCGCCGGCTCACTCAACTTCGAGAGCGTCTTCCTCGCCAACCCCACCAACACCGATCTCACCGTCTCGGTCAAGATCCTCTTCATCGACGCCACCACATCCACCTTCAGCGTCAACGTCCCCGCCAACGGCTTCGCGCAGGTCAAGATGCACGAACGCCCCGAGATCCTCAACAAGGTCGGCTCGCCCTGGTACTCGCTCGACCTCTCTTCCGCCCTGCCCTTCGTCGCCTCCATGCAGCACTACGACCTGTCCTACGGCGGCGGCTGGGCCACCAGCGGCGTCCCGCTGGGCTTCGTCCAGAGCCTCGACAGCATCATCAGCTGATCCGCCTCTCAGCGAATCACTCAAAGCCCGGGGCCCTTTGCCCCGGGCTTTTTCGTTGGTTCGCTTCGCCGCGCCCTATGCCATCCGCGGCGTCGCACCCCGGCCCGCCACACGCTGCCCGCCCGACGCCGCCCCCGGCACGCCGTGCTCCTCGCGCCAGCGGGGCGACGCATCCGAATACGTCGGGCTCGCCGGCATCGGGTACTGCGTCGCCTTCCGGTATGCCGCCAGGTTCACCCCGGGTGTCAATCCGATCCGCATCTGGTGGGCCAGCGCGTCCACGAGCGCCCCGAACGATCGTTTCGCCTGGGGCAGGGCTGCGTAGCGCCGGGCGCTGGTTTCGAAGTCCTCTGCCGCCCGCCCCGTCGCCCGCAGCACATGGTCGTTGGGCGCTGCCAGCGCGAATGTTCCCCGCCGGTGCTCCTCCACGTAGAACGACAGCTCGTGAACCATGAAGCGGCTCACCCCCTCGGCCCGGGCGGCCTTGGCGAACATCGCCCAAGGCAGCGGCACCGCCCGCACGCTTCGACCCAAGACCTTCCCCACGATCCCCGCCATCTCGGGAACCGACAGCAGCGCGGGGCCCGTGGGCCGGTAGGTCTGCCCGGCGTGCCGCTCGGGGTCCAGCATGCACGCCGCGATCACGCGGGCGATGTCCTCGTTCGATGGCGGAGCGTTGCGGCTGTCTCCCGTGAGGTTGGGCAATACCCCCAGGTGGGCCGCGAACGGCATCAGCCTCAGATAGTTGTCCGCGAAGTAACCAGGGTTCACCACCACGTGCGCGACGCCCGGCAGCGACGCCAGCATGCGGGTGATCAGCCAGCTCTGACGCGTCGCCAGCGAGGGATGATCCGGATTCGACAGCCACTGCGTCATCTCGATAATGGCGTTGACGCCGTTCGCGCGCGCGGCCTGCGCAAACACTTCGGCCATGTGCAGCATGTGAGGCTCCCAGGGGGCGCAGAAATACGCCCGCTCGACGCCCCGCAGCGCCGCCTCCATCTGCCCAACGTCCGCCATATCCCCCACCACGATCTGCGCACCCAGCGACTCGAGCGCCTTGGACCGAGCGTCGACGCGTCGCAACAGGGCCCGCACCCGCTGCCCGCGTTCGAGCAGTTCGTGGGCGACCAGGGCGCCCGTCTTGCCCGCCGCCGCCGTCACCAGCATGAGAGGTCCGTCTGTGCGTCGCTCCATGGTTCGCTCCTTGGGTGCTGCTTGAGAGTGCCGTGGCGTGCCGGGCAGAGGCCTCGGCGTTGCCCTATAGTTGTATCTACAACTTTGGAAGTCAAGCCATCCGGTTTCGCATGCGTCATCGTCTGGTCGCCATTCCTCCGCATCCCAAACGCCCGCGACGCCCGGAAACCCCGTGCGCCCGATCCGTACTCTTCCCAATCACCTTCGACTCCACAACAACGCGGCGAGCGTGCCTGGCCGGAATCGCCCGCCAGACCATTCCCCTCGGCCTGGCCAGTTTCGGCGGCCCGATCGCCCACTTCGGTTACTTCCATCGCCGATTCGTGCTGCGCCAGCAGTGGCTCAGCGAGTCCGAGTTCGCCGAGCTCGTCGCCCTCTGTCAGTTCCTGCCCGGCCCCGCCAGCAGCCAGTTCATCTTCGAACTCGGCCGCCGGCGTGCCGGCTGGGCCGGGGCCCTGCTCGCGGCGTTCTGCTTCACGGCCCCCTCCGCCGCCATCATGATCACCCTGGCCGTCGGCGTTGGCGCCAACCCGTCGCTCGCTCATGCGGGCTTTGTGCACGGGTTCAAGCTGGCGGCGGTCGGCGCCGTCGCCCAGGCGCTGTGGTCGATGTCCCGGCGCCTGTGCCCGGATTGGCCCCGCGTCCTGCTCGCCCTTGCCGCGGGAGTCCTGGTGCTCTGGCGCTCCGAAGCGTGGGCGCAGCCGGCGATCATCGCGGGCGCGGGCCTGGTCGGGCTCGCGGCACCAGGCCTTTCCGACGCCCCGGAGCCGCCTCCCACCTCGGGGCTCTCCGAGCCGCCCGACTCGGCACGGCGCACGACAACCTTCCTGCTGCTTGTCGCATTCGGGGCGATGCTTGTGCTGCCAGGCTTGGTGAGCCAGCAACTGGGCTGGCCGATGGGCGAGCGCTTTGAGGCGATCTACCGCTCCGGCGCCCTGGTGTTTGGCGGCGGGCACGTCGTGCTGCCCATGCTCGAACGCCGCATCGTCGATCCTGGCTGGATCAGCCAGGACACGTTCCTGGCCGGCTACGGCGCGGCTCAGGCGGTGCCTGGCCCGCTCTTCTCGTTCGGCGCGTTTCTCGGGGCCACCATCGCTCCCGGTATGCACCCGGTGCTGGGCGGCGTGCTGGGGCTGATCGCCATCTTCTTACCCGGGTGGTTGCTCATCGGGGCGGCTGGCCCGCTGTGGGCGTCGCTCAGCGCCTGCCGCGTGATGCGGCGGGCGGTCGTCAGCGTAAACGCCGCGGTCGTCGGGCTCCTCGGGGCCGCCCTCTACAACCCGCTCGCCACCACGTCTCTGCATTCGCCCGCAGACGCGGCGATCGCCCTCGCCGCCTTTGGCGCCTTGCTGTCAAAGCGGGTGCCGCCGGTCGTCGTGGTCATCGCCTGCGGCCTGCTCGGCCAGTTGTTGCCGGCTCCGAGCGCATCGCCCTAATGCCCCGTGACGATCTCGCCACCCTTCTCACGCCATTCTTCAAGGCCGCCCGCCATGAAGCGGACATCCGGGTAGCCGACGCTGATCAGTCGCTTGGTCATGGCCCGGGCGGAGGGCGAGGCGGGGTTCTCGCCGTAGACCACGAGCATCTCGAAGTCCTGCATGGCGCGATCGAGCTTGGCGTCCGGGGGCACGGCCGGCAGATTGATGTTCTTGGCGCCGGGAATATGCCCTTCTTCAAACCTTGCCGCCGGGCGCGGATCGATCAGTTCCACAGCCTTGGGGGACTCCTTGAGCCGGTCGCGAAGGGCGAGCACATCGGTTGCGGAGATGACAACGATGTCTTTATCGGTCGTTGCCTTCCCGCAGCCGGTGAGCATCGAGCCCAGAAATGCCGTACTGATTACGAACAGATGAAGGGCAGGGAACCGACGATTCCTGACGGATTCAAACACGTCTACCATCATGATCGTAAGAGTATCGCGCCGCTCGCGGCCGCGACGCCCAGGCGACAGGATCGCCCCGGCGGGTTGGAGTTGGAATCGGTGGCCAGACGCGGAGGCGACGGCACTGAGGAACCCCGGCTTGAAGTACCCCGCACATCTCACGTTGGCGACCTTCGCGCTCGCGGGCGCGGCTATCGCTGTCCCGACCCTCGGGCAGCCGGCCACCACCCCCGGCCCTCAAGCCGAGAGCCCCGGGGCCCGCGCCCACGCGACGCTCAGCCTCATCAGCAACACCAAGGCCTGGCAGCCTGGCGAGACGCTTCTGCTGGCGTTCAACCTCGATATTGAGGATGGCTGGCACACCTACTGGCGGGGCGTGAGCGACACGGGCCAACCCCCGGAGTTCAAGCTCACGTTGCCTGACGGGTTCGTGGCGGGCGAGTGGATCTGGCCCGCGCCGCGCCGGGAGATCATCAAAGCCGTCAACGCCCTGGACCACGTGTACGAGCATCGCCTGACGGTGGTGGTGATGGTGCAGACCCCCGCGCCGGGCACGAAAGAGGCGGAGGCGACATCGGCGCACTTCGCCGCGAGCGGCATGTGGCTGGTGTGCAAGAGCGCGTGCGTGCCGGAGAAGGGCGAGGCGGCGCTTGATTTGCCGCGGGGTCACTGGCAGCGCGACGAAGAGCACGTGAAGTGGATCGAAGAGACGGGCGTGCAGAAGCCGAAACGGTTTGACGACCTGACCATTAGCACGTCGAGCAGTCTGATTTTCGATCAGACAAAGGGTACGTATTCGCTGTCTATCCCGGGCGCGACCGAGATGATCTTCTTCCCCGACAAGGGGTGCATTGCGATGCCGCAGCTGTATCGAGAGGGTCGCGTGCAAGGGCCGGACCTGACGCTGACGCTGGCGCCTCAGGACGATCCGACGGCGGACCGGATCAAGGGACTGCTCAAGGTGTGGGGCGTGGGGGGCGGCACGGCGGCAACGCCGCTGTACGTGGAAATCGACGAGCCAACCAAGCCACCCGAACCCCCGAAGACGAATCACGAGCCCGACATGGTCAAGTGAGACTCGGACGCTCAAGACAAATCCCGCCGGGCGGCAGTTGGCCGAGCGGGGATGAACGAAGTCGGTGAGCCGGGAGGTCCGGATCACCAGGGATGAACGAAAAACCCCGAACGGGGCGTGAGGGCCGAGTGGGCCTGATCACGGATGTGGAACTCAAGGAGATTGGAATGAGCACGAAACGCCTGATGACTTTGGTGGCCGCTGGTTTCGCCGCGTTGGCTGTGACGGGCGGGAGCGCCCTGGCGCAGGACAGCAAGCCCGCGCAGCCCGCGACGCACAGCAAGGATCACAAGGCCTACGGGAAGGACCACAAGAACCACGACGAGAAGGCCGCGGATGTGGGCCACGCCGCCCCGGACTTCAAGCTGAAGGACACGGACGGCAAGGAAGTGAGCCTGAGCGAGCTGACCAAGTCTGGCAAGACGGTGGTGCTGTTCTGGTTCAACCCGGGCTGCCCGTACGTGCAGAAGCACTTCAGCGGCGATCACAAGACGTTCAACGAACTGGCCGCCAAGTACAAGGACAAGAACGTGCAGGTGATCGCGATCAACAGCGGCGCCGCGGGCCAGGAGGGCGCGGGCCAGGAAGCCAACGCCAAGGCCAAGAAGGATTGGAAGATCGAGTTCCCGATCCTGCTGGATGAGACCGGCAAGGTGGGCAAGGAGTACGGCGCGAAGAACACGCCCTTCACGGTTGTCGTGACCAAGGAAGGCAAGATCGCCTACGAGGGCGCGATCGACGATGACAGCGGCGCCACCAAGCCCGGCAAGACCAACTACGCCGCCAAGGCCCTGGACGAAGTCCTCGCCGGCACGAGCGTGACGATGGCCAAGACCAAGCCCTACGGCTGCTCCGTGAAGTACGCCAAGAACTGAGATTTCGCACCAACGCGAACAATCACGCAGCCCCGGGCGAATCATCGTCCGGGGTTGTTTTTGGGGTGTATTGCTGAATTCCGCGGGGTATTTGTCGGAGGCATCGCAGGGCCGCGCGGGCTCATGACGATAAACTAGACCATGGATTCGCTCAACACAGTGCTGAACCTGCTGCTGGTGATGCTGGGCTTCGGGTTCATCGTGTTCCTGCACGAACTGGGGCACTTTCTGGCGGCCCGCTGGGCGGGCATCCGCGTGCTGGCCTTCGCCATTGGCTTTGGGCCGCCGCTGGTGACCTTCCGCAAGGGTCTGGGCGTGCGCCGGGGTTCGAGCGAGCGGGAGTACTTCGAGCGCACCACCCGGGGCCTGGGCGCCGGGATCAGCCCGACGGAGTACCGCATCAACGCCCTGCCCTTTGGGGGCTATGTGAAGATGCTCGGGCAGGAAGACCTGGACCCGACCGCCGTCAGCAGCGCGCCGGACAGCTATCAGAACTGCAAGGTCTGGCGGCGGATGGTGGTGATCTCCGCGGGCGTCGTGATGAACATCATCAGCGCGCTGGTGATCTTTGCGATCGTCTTCATGGTGGGGCTCAAGACCGAGCCGCCCAAGATCGGCATGGTGTATCCCGGCTCGCCCGCGGCCAAGGCCAGGGTCGAAGGCGGGGGCCTCAAGGGCGGCGTCATCGGCCCGGGTCTGAAGCCGGGTGATGTCGTTCTCGCGGTCGATGGCGAAAAGCCCGACTCGTTCAACGACATCATCACCGCCGCGGCCATGTCGGGGCCTCACGACACGCTGAAGCTGAGCGTCCAGCGCGCCGGATTCGTCCTGCCTCTTGAGATCGAGGTCACGCCCGAGGTGAATCGTCTGAGCGGGCTGCGAGACATCGGCATCGAGCCGCCCCGCACCCTGGAGCTGCCCGAAATCAAGGACGCGGCATCGCGCAAACTGTGGGCCGAACAGATGTCTCAGATCGGCCTCGCGGGGCTCGCCCCCGAGATGCGCCTGGCGAAAGTCAACGGCACGCCCGTGACGCGCTTGCACGAACTGGTCGAGGCGATCAACGCCTCGGACGGTGCGCCCGTGCCCGTGGAGTTTGTGTCCGACACGGGCGAGACGTTCGCGGGCGCGATGAAGCCCCGCGTGGCACTGAGGCCAGACGTGCTGCCCAAGCCCAAGGGCCAGCCCACGCCCGAGGTGGACAACCTGCTCGGCCTGACGCCCGTCATGACCGTGGTGAAACCCTTAGATCGCGCCAAGGCCCAGGGCCTCAAAGACGGCGACGTTCTGGTGCGCGTGGGCGATGTGGAGTACCCCAGCCTGTGGCAAGGTCTGAAGCAGATCAGCTCGCACCCGGGCGAAACGCTGCCGATCGTCGTGCTCCGTAAGGACGATAAGGGCGAGCTGCACGAGGTTTCTCTGCCCAACGTCAAGGTCGATTCGCACGGGCTCATCGGCTTCTCGGCAGGCGATGTGGGAGATGAGTCCACGCTGGTGGCCCAGCCCCCGGCGCAGTTGCTGTCGCTCACCCCGCCCCGCCAGACTTCGACGCCCTACGCCCCCGCCGCGGTGCGGCTGATCGATTCGCCCGGCACGCAGATCGTCAGCGTCGCGGGAGCGCCCGTGCACAATCTGGCGGACGTTCGCCGCGAACTGCGGCGGGCAACGCGTGAGGCGTACGAACGGCTGAGCGCCACGGCGGACGGCAAGCCCGTCGATGTGCAAGTCGAGCTCCGCCAGCCCGTGCAGGGCTCGGTTTTGGGGGATCTTCCCACGCAGCACAAGACTTGGTCACTCACATCCGACGACCTGCGCGACCTGTTCGCGCTCGGGTGGGAGAGCCCGCTCTCGACCGGCGCCTTCGAGCCCGAGGAGTTTCTGCTCAAGGGCCAGAACCCGATCGACGCGATGCGGCTGGGCCTGCGCCGGGCCAAGCAGGTGATGCTGACGACGTATCTCACGTTCGCGCGGCTGGCCGAGGGGACCGTCAAGATCGAGCACTTGAAGGGCCCGGTGGGGATCGCGCACCTGGGCACGCTGGTGGCCAGCCGTGGGCTGGTGTGGCTGCTGTTCTTCATGGGGCTCATCAGCATCAACCTGGCGGTGATCAACTTCCTGCCATTACCCATCGTGGACGGCGGGCAGTTCCTGTTCCTGGTGTGGGAGCAGGTGCGAGGGAGGCCGGCGCCGATCGCGGTGCAGAATGCCGCCACGCTCGCGGGGCTGGTCTTCCTGGCGTGCGTGTTCCTGGTGGTCACCTTCAACGACATCCGGCAGCTCCTGGGGCTGTGAACGACACGATGCAAAGCGCGCTGAAGCTGGCCGGCCTGCTGGGGCTGGGCCTGGTCATCTCCTGCGCGATGCTGGTGATCCACACATGGTGGGGCCTGACCCGCCCGCGCCGGCGGGGCTACGCCTACGCCGTGTCACGCGGGTTGCCGGGCGACCCGGGTGAACTGGAAAAGCCCCGCGAATACGAAGAACTTCGGCTGGAGCCGACCGGCGGCGTGCCGGCGCTGGCCCTGTGGAGCGTCGCGGGTGACTCGCCCAACGGTCCGGTCGTCATCTTCTCGCACGGCTGGGGGCAGTCTCGGCACAGCGTGTTGACGCGGATCGATGCACTGGCCCGGCACGCCTCGCGCATCATCGCCTGGGACCTGCCGGCGCATGGCGACAGCGGCGGCGTCAGCCAGCTCGGCGCCGCGGCCGACCTCCGGGCGCTCGAACGCGTCGCCGGATGGGCCCTCGATTGCTTCGCCTCACCTCTGGTTCTATGCGGCTACTCGCTCGGCGCGGGGCTGAGCGTGGCGCTGGCGGCTTCGCGCCCCGAACTGGCCACCCAGGTCATCGCCGAAGCTCCGTATCGCCTCGCCATCACCCCCGCGCGGGCGGTGCTGGCCCAGCAAGGGCTACCACACGCCTGGTCTCTGGTGATAGCGATGAAACTGGCCGGTGCGCCAGGCCACGCCGCCTTCGACAGGGCCCAAGCCGCGGCTGGCGTTCGCTGCCCCCTTCTGGTGCTGCACGGCGAGGTCGACGACATCGCGCCGCTGGAAGACGGTCGCGCCATCGCCGACGCCGCCCCAGACGGACGCTTCGTCGAGATCAAGTACGGCGGACACAAGACCCTGTGGCTCGACGCGAACCAGCGCGAGGCTTGCATCCGGGCGATCCAGGAGTTTCTGGCGTAGCCCGAGCGCATCCCGGCCCCTGGCGCCCGCCCCCACTACCATCGCCCATGTTCGCGAGCCCCACAGTCGATAGCGTGATGGCCGCCGAGCGGGCGGCCTCGTTCACCAAGCGTTCCATCAAGAGCGCCGCCAAGCGCCAGGGGCTGCTGCTGGCCCTCTCGATGCTCGATCTCACCACGCTCGAAGGCAAGGACAGCCCGGAAAAGGCCCGCGGGCTGTGTGCGAAGGCGCTGCGCCCGTGGGAGCGCGACGAGGCGGTGCTGGGCGCCCGCCTGCCCCACGTGGCGGCAGTGTGCGTGTATCCCAACCTGGTGGCCGAGTGCCGGCGGGCGCTGGGCGAGGCGTCGCCTGTCAAGATCGCCGCTGTCGCGACTGGGTTTCCGAGCGGGCAATACCCGCTCGATGTGCGGCTGGAAGATACCCGCCGCGCGGTCGACGCGGGCGCCGACGAGATCGACATGGTCATCAATCGCGGCGCGTTCCTCGCGGGCCGCTATGACGAGGTCGCGGAAGAAATCCGCCAGACCAAGCGTGCGTGCCGGCGCGGCGATGGCTCGGCGGCTCACCTCAAGGTGATCCTGGAAACCGGTGAACTGGAAACCCTCGACCACGTGCGCAAGGCGAGCGACCTGGCGATCCGCGCGATGCACGACGTGGATGCGGAGTGGGGCGTGGCGGATGAGCCGCAGGACTTGGCCGCCGGGGGCGACTTCATCAAGACCAGCACGGGCAAGGTGACGCCCGCGGCCACCATGCCCGTGACGCTCGTCATGCTCGAAGCGATCCGCGACTGGAACCTTTCCACCGGTCGCGTGGTGGGCATGAAGCCGGCGGGGGGCATCCGCACTGCCAAGCAGGCGCTGCACTACCTGGTGATGGTGCAGGAGACGCTGGGGGCCCTGAAGGTCGCGGGCTGCGAGGGGTGCCCGTGGCTCACGCCACAGTGGTTCCGCTTCGGGGCCAGCACGCTGTGCAATGACATCGTGCGCCAGCTCGCCTGGCTCGCCAGCGGGCGCTATCAGGCCCACTACGACTTCTCCGAAGCGTGAAGCCGCCCGCTCCGCGTGCCGGAGCCCAGGCTCGGGTGATGTTACAATCCCCCGATGCTGACCCCCGAGTTCCTCAAATCCAAGTTCGAAAAAGGCCTGGAATACCCCGCCTACATCAAGTCGGGCAAGCCCGACCAGTTCGACGCCTGGAAGAACTTCGAACGCGTCGCCCGCGACCACGCCGGGCTCAACAGCGTGCAGCGCAGCAGCATGCACGATTTCACCCGCCAGATGCACGTGCTCGTCATCTCCGGCCTGTGGTGCGGCGACTGCGTGGCACAGGTGCCCCTGCTGCACATCATCGCTGACGAACGTCCCGAGCTCATCAAGCTCCGCTGCCTCGACCGCGACGTGCACGCCGACCTCAGCGAACAAGTCCGGATCTGCGGCGGCCTGCGCGTCCCCACCGTCATCTTCGCCAGCGAAGACTTCGAGTTCGTCGGCCTCTACGGCGACAAGAGCCTCTCGCGCCTGCGGGCCTTGGCCGCCAAGGCCCTGGGGGCCAGTTGCCCGCTGCCCACTGCCGAGGTCGCGCATGATGAGATCGCCGCCACGCTGGATGATTGGCTGAGAGAGATCGAGCGGGTGCACCTGACGCTGCGTCTGAGCCCGAAGCTTCGCCAGCGCCACAGCGATTGAGAATCAGCGCTGAGGCCGGGACCATGGGGCATTCCCGCTTGGGTGCATATCCACCAAATAATTAGGTTATAAGACGTGGGCAAGGCCCGAGAGCGCGGGTGTAAACGGTCACAAGCAGCTGCAAACGCTGGATTTCCTTGACGCCGTGCCCCGCTTCGTTCATACTACAGACGTAGGGATTGGAGAGAGACACCACTCCCTTCATCACAGCGACGGCGCATATGTGTGCGCCAACGTGCGGCCCCACAAGCCGCAGTGATTGTCGTGCACGCCGAACGACTCGGCGTGCCGCGATGTGGGCGCTACCGCGCCCCGGAAGGAGAAGAAAAGATGAAGGCTTTCGCGTCCGTTCTTGTGTTGGCGATGGTGGCGGGTTCGTCCCAGGCGATCACGATTTCCTCCCGCCCGATCGGCTCCGACGCCGGGTATCAGTCCCGCGCGGTGACGCAGATCTATAACGGTCAGGCCGGGCCCTATTCCGCCTTCGCCGCGGCTGGCGGCGCGATCGGCTTCGATGACTACACCAGCACCGCCAGCGGCGCCAGCACCACGCTCGCCAGCCTCGTCTTCGTCGGCGGCGTGACCAACGCCGGCGAGACCATCAGCTTCCAGTTCTTCAACCCCGACAACAGCCTCGCCGCCGACAGCGGCAGCCTGGCCCTGCCCCAGGGTGGCAACTTCATCTGGACGATCACCTTCGGTAACCTGCCCGATGGCAGCGACTCGACCTTCCAGATTCCCACCGCTGGCATCCTGCAGCTCACCGTCGGCACCGGCACCGGCCGCTGGTTCCTCACCGCGACGCCTCCCACCATCGGCAGCAACAACCCCACCTTCGGTGGCGGCTCGCAGACCTCGGTTCCCTTCAACGCCTTCAGCCTGAACGCTGTTCCGGCCCCCTCGTCGCTCGCCCTGCTGGGCCTGGGCGGCCTGGTCGCCGGGCGTCGTCGCCGCTAAGTCAGTAGTTTGCGTTCCTGAAACCCGCGAACCCCGCGCCGACTCCGGCGCGGGGTTTGTTGTTTTTGGAGGCCATTGCGGGCGATCGGCGGGTCGAATCGCCGGATGCTATTTGAGCGCGTGTTCGCCGGCTTCTTCGCGAGCCGCGTTGAGCGCGACCATGGCCGCGGGGTGGTCCTTGATGAGCTTGATGAGCTGGCTGGTGGTGCAGCACAGGCGCAGGGCCGCCTTGGAGACGTCCAATCGCGCCGCCCACGTCACATCGAGCGCTTCGGCCAGCAGGGCGGGATAGTCCCAGTGGTCAGGGCTGCAGGCGAGTCTGCCTTTTCCATCGCAGCGTTTGAGCCACAAAGCCGATCGCACCTCGCCCAGCGGCACGGGGCAACGCACCAGCGTCGCCAGGGCCAGACGCAGGCGTCTGAGCGCCACGCGCCGGTTCTCCTCGGCGCTGCGTCGTTCCGAGGCGTGCGCCTCCAGGCTCGTGGGCAGGTGCGTCAGCGTGACCTTGGTCTCGACCTTGTTGCGGTTCTGCCCGCCCGGCCCGCCCGAGCGGCCTTTGGTGGCGCTGCACACCACCAGCAATGCGGCTTCGTCCAGCGACGCGGGGTGAGGCGGGGAAACGAAGATGGGTTGGCACTGTGCCAGGCAGGAATGCTAGAGCAGTTTGCGGTTGGACGAAGCGGTGCTGGACCAAGAGCCCGAACCTGCGGTACGACCCCGTTTCCCCTCACGCCGAGGTCGTGGGCACCGCGAGCAGCGAGAGGTCGCTGCGCTCGCCGGCCCGGAGCAGTTCGCACCCAAGCCCCGCGATCATGGCCGCGTTATCGACGCAGACGTCAAGGGCCGGCAATCGCATGGTCAGGGCGTGGGCGGCCGCGACCTCGCCCAGCACCTCCCGCAAGCGCGTGTTCGCCGTCACACCCCCACCCACCAGCAGTCGCCGGAAGCGCATGCCGCGAGATGCGGATTGCTCGATCGCGCGGGTGAGCTTCAGCCGCACCGCTTCGCACGCCGCGTGCTGAAAGCTCGCGGCCAGCACGCGGCGGCGCGCGTCGTCCAGCGCCGGCGGCGTCTGCGGCACGCGCTCGCCCGGCACGCCTTTGACCGCGTAGAGCAGCGCGGTCTTCAGCCCGCTGAACGAGAAATCAAGCGAGTCGTGCCCGAGGCGGCTGACGGGCAGAGCGATGCGTTCGCCGCCCGCGTGCTCACGCGCCAGCCGATCCAGATTCGGCCCTCCGGGGAACGGCAGCCCCAGAATGGCCGCGGCTTTGTCGTATGCCTCGCCCATCGCGTCGTCGATCGTCGCACCTAGGCGGCGCAGACTCGTCCACGATGTGACCTCGTACACGCTGGTGTGTCCGCCCGACACGACCAGCCCCAGCGCCGGGAAGAGCGACGCAGCGTCGGCGGCGGGCTGGCCCAGTTCGCCAGCGTACAGGTGAGCATGCACGTGATCGACACCGATGAGGGGCTTGTCCAATGACCAAGCAAGCGCCTTCGCTGCCGCCACGCCCACCAGCAGGCACCCGATCAGCCCCGGGCGATGCCCGACCGCGATCGCGTCGACCATGCCCAGCCCCAGCCCAGCCTCGCCCAGCGCCTGCCGCACCACGGGCAGCACTCGCTCCACGTGCGCGCGGCTGGCCAGCTCGGGCACCACACCCGCGTATTCCGCGTGGATGTCGTTTTGACTCGCGACGATGCTGGCGTGCACGCGCGTGCCGTTCTCCACGACGGCCGCGGCCGTCTCATCGCACGACGACTCCAGGCCGAGCACGATCACTTGGGCTGGTCGTCCTTTTTGGGTTCAGACTTGGGCGAGGCTGGCGCGTTCCCGTCCGCCGCGCCTTCGCTCTTCTTTTTTACACTTGCGTCTTCAAGGGCCTGCTCCAGGTCGGAACCGGTGATCTCGAGGGTGGCGACGATCTTGCCGGACTTGTCCTTGACTTCCAGCGTGCCGCCCTTGACATCGATGTCATCGGGCCACAGGTCGTTGGCCTTGGCCTCGTCTTTGGGCAGGTTGGGGTCGGCGGTCTCGAGGGTGTCGATCCGCTTTTCGGCGCGGGTGATTTCCTTCAGCAGACGCTCGTGGTAGTCGCGCAGGCGGGTCAGCTCAGCCGCGGCCAGCGGCGTGCCCTTGCCCACCGCCTCGCCGGTCTTCTTCCACTCGCCGGTGTCCACCTTCGCCTGCATCGCCTGCACCGCGGCGGTGAGCTGCGGATCCTTCAGATAGTCCAGCACCCACGCCGGGTCGCTCCACTTTTCGCTGGTGCCGCCGGCCTGCTCGCCCTTGGCGTGCAGCACTTCCTGCTTGCGCCGCACCTCGAGCATGGCGACCAACTGCTCATCGCTCATGGGAACGTAGAAGCCGTCGGTGGGATCGACGCCCCAGGTGGGCGAGTTGTCCTTGCGGGTGAGGCTGCGGCCGCTGGGCAGGTAATACCCCTGCTCGGTCATTTTGAGTTCAGATCCGTGCCCGCTGGGCAGCTCGATCACGCTCTGGACCGTGCCCTTGCCGAAGGATCGCTGGCCGACGACGATCGCGCGGTTGTTTTCGACCAGCGCCCCGCTCAGCACCTCGCTGGCCGAGGCGCTGCTGCCGTTGAGCAGGATGGCGATGGGGAAGTTGGGCAGCGTGCCGTCTTTGTTGGCGCGGCGGACGACCTCTTCGTGGGCGCGGCCGCGCGTCGAGACGATGATTCCCGACTCGAGGAAATCGTCGGCGATCTCTTCTGCCTCGTTCAGCAGGCCCCCCGGGTTGAAGCGAAGATCGAGCACCAGCCCCTTGAGCTTGCCCTGCTCCGCGCCGACGGACTTGAGCGCGTCCAGCACTTCCTTCGAGCAATCGGGCGTGAACTGGGTGAGGCGCACATAGGCGATCGAGCGTGCGGGGTCGATCAGGTAATCCCAGCCCTCCGGGTCGGTGGGCGAGCGATGAAAACCCTTGACCGAGCGGGTCTTGATCCGCTCGCGCGTGATCTCGATGGGCAGCTTTTCACCCTTGCGCTCGATGGTGAGCTTCACCTTGGTGTCGGGCTCGCCCAGCAGCAGCTTGATGCAGTCATCGATGGACATGTTCTGGGTGGTTTTGCCGTCGATCTCGGTGACGCGGTCGTCGGCCATCAGCCCGGCCCGGAACGCGGGCGAATCTTCCAGAGGCGACACGATCGTGAGCCAGCCGTTCTGCGTGTTCACCTGGGCGCCGATGCCCACGTACTCGCCCGTCAGGTCCTTGGTGAAGTTCTGCTGATCGCTCGCGGGAACATAGATCGTGTAGGGATCGTTCAGCGACTCGACCATGCCCTTGATCGCGCCCTCGCGCATCGCCTTTTCGTCCGGCGCGTCCACGTATCGCTGCGAGATCAGCTGCTTCACCTCGACCAGTTCATCGAAGAACGAGTAGTCGTCGGTGTGTCCCCCGGCCAGTCGCTGGCCCATCGTGACCCCGCCGTAGAGCCCGAAGCCGACGATCACCAGCGCCGGCAGCAGGAACACCGGGCGCAGGGCGTGAGAAGTGCGGGAGGAACGATCGGAAGATTCGGGGTTATTCACGGGCGAGGGCTCCCAAAACGCCGGCGGGCAAAGGCCAACCGCGCATCGTGTGATGATAGGTACGCAGGCGGGCCTGACCCGGATCGACGCAGCCCGCCGCCAGCGATCGCGGGCACGCGGCTACCCTTCGCCGCCCATGGCCAAAGAACGCACCAAACTGGAGGTCGCCGCGGAGCGTGCAGTCCTTGCCGCCGTCCGGCTCCCGGATTCAACTCACGACCCGCGCGATCCCTTCGGGGAACTCAAGAGCCTGGCCGAACAGGCGGGCGCGATCGTCGTGGGGGAGTGCGTGCAGAACCTCGATCGGCCGGTCGCGGGCTCGTACATGGGCTCGGGCAAGATTCAGGAACTCAAGGGCCTGTGCGAAGCCCTGAACGCCCAGACCATCATCTTCGATCACGACCTGAGCCCCAAGCAGATCGCGAACATCGAAAAGGAAACCGGGCGCAAGGTGGTGGATCGATCGGAGCTCATCCTCGACATCTTCGCCAGCCGCGCGACGACTGCCGAGGCCAAGCTGCAGGTCGAGATGGCCCAGCTCGAGTACACCTTCCCTCGCCTGCGCGCGATGTGGGATCACCTTGAGCGCATCACGGGCGGGGCGGGGCTCGGGGGCATCGGCACACGTGGGCCGGGTGAAATGCAGCTGGAGATCGACCGTCGGCTGGTTCAGCGCCGCAAGCTCGACCTGCAGCGTGATCTGGCCGTGATCCAGGCGCGTCGCCGTCGCGAGGTCGCCGCGCGCAAGCGCGAGCACTTCACCGTCGGCATCGTGGGCTATACCAACGCGGGCAAGTCGACGCTGTTCAACTCGCTGACCGCGGGCGGGGCCTACGCCGACGACCGCCTGTTCGCGACGCTGATGAGCCGCACGCGAGAGTGGAACCTGGGGGGTTCGCTCACCGTGATGCTCTCCGACACCGTCGGCTTCGTGCGCGACATCCCCCACCATCTGGTCGCGTCGTTCAAGAGCACGCTGGAGGAAGCCACCCACGCCGACCTGCTGCTCATCGTGCTCGACGTCTCCGACCCTGCCGCGGAGCTACAGCTCGCAACGGTCAACCGCGTGCTCGATGAACTCTTCAGGGAGCTCCGGTCCAGCCGTCACGAGGAGGACCAGCACTGGCGCGAGCCGGAACGCGTGCTGCTGCTCAACAAGGTCGATCGCCTGCGCGACAACGCCGAACTGCTCGTGTGGCAGCGCCGCAGCCCCGGCGCGATTCCCATCTGCGCGCTTCCCAACGCCGACGGCTCGCCCCAGCTGGGCATCGCCGAGCTCACCGCACTCGTTCGCAGCGCCGCCCAAGGCGATGTCAAGGTCTTCCGCGTCTCCGTTCCGCTGGCGGACTCAAAGACCATTCACCTCATCGAATCGCGAGGCCAGGTGCTCGATCGCGATTACAAGGGCGACTTCGTCACGCTCCGCGCCAGGATCGGCACCCGCCAGCTCGCTCAGCTGAAATCCGCCGGCGCAAAGATCGAACTTGCAGACGACCAGGGCCAGCGCATCCGCCTGCCCGCCGACGGCTCGCCCGCGCCGGGCTGGGGGCGCGATCCTTCCTAGGCCGCGCGGAGTTCGCCGTCCTGCCCGCTTCGGGCCTTCATGAACGCCCCCAGGCACACTTCCAACAACCTGTGCTTGTCGATGGGCTTGCTCGCGTACGCGTCGCAGCCGGCCTCGAGGCACCTGGCCTCGTCCCCCTGCATCGCGTGCGCCGTCAGCGCGACGATCGATCGCGTCCAACCCCTCGCACGCAGCGTCCGCGCCAGCGAATACCCATCAATCTCCGGCATCTGCATGTCGGTCACCACGAAATCAAACTGCGGCGGCTCGGTCAGCGCGCCCGCCAGCGTGCCGTCGATCGTCATCGCCTCCAGCGCCAGCCGCCCGTTCTCCACCACTCTCACCTCCGCCCCCGCCTTTCGAAGATGGAAGGCGATCAGGCGCTGGTTGTCCGGACCGTCCTCGGCGAGGAGGATCTTCGCCCCCGCGAGCACCGCCAGCGTGCTTGTCGGCTGCGCGGGCACCACCTCCCGGGCCGCGCGCCCGGCGCGCTCGACCAGCTCAACGCCTTCCAGCGAGCCGGTCTCCACCCGCACCGTGAATGTGCTCCCCTCGCCCGGCACGCTGACGACCGACACGTCGCCCCCCAGCATCTTCGCCAACGAGCGGCTGATCGTCAGCCCCAACCCGCTGCCTCCGAACCGCCTCGTCGTCGACGAATCCCCCTGCTGGAACGCGTCGAACAACTTCGCCTGCTGCTCTTCCGACAGCCCGATGCCGGTATCGATGATGTCAAAGAGCATCTGGGGCCGTTCCGAATGCCGCTTGTCCAGACGCATGCGCACTCTCACTCCGCCCATCTCGGTGAACTTGATCGCGTTGCCCACGAGGTTCACCAGGATCTGCCGCAGACGCACCGAGTCGGTGCGGATCGCCACCGGCACCGGCCCGTCGGCCTCCACCCGGAGCGAAAGCCCCTTGGCCCGAGCCTTGACCGCCATCAGCGATTCCACATCCAGGAGCAGCTGGAAGGGATCGACGGGCATCCGCTCGACCGTCATCTTGCCCGCTTCGATCTTCGAGATGTCCAGGATGTCGTTGATGATGTTGAGCAGGTGCTCGCCGTTCCGCTTGATCGTGTCGATCTGATCCAGGCGCTCGCGCGGCGCTGCCTCCCTGTCTCCTCCTTCCGCAAGAAGATCCGCATAGCCCAGGATCGCCGTCATCGGCGTGCGAATCTCGTGGCTCATGTTCGCCAGGAACACGCTCTTGGCCATGCTCGCGGCTTCCGCCTGCGCCCGTGCCGCCCGCAGCGCGTCCGCGGCCTCGTGCGCCGCCGTCACATCCAGATGCACGCCCATCGCCCGCACCGGCTTGCCCGACGCGTCGTGCTCGATCACCCGCCCGACGTCGAGTATCCACGCCCAGGTTCCATCCTTTCGCCGCAGCCTGTGCTCGCAACGATACTCGCCCGTGCGTCCCTCAAGGTGATCCGTCAGCACCCGCATCGCCATCTGCTTGTCGTCAGGGTGCACCAGCGCCTCCCACGCCCGCACGTGCGGCTCCCAGTCACCGGGCTCATACCCCAGCATCGTCTGCGCCACGTGATTGAACACCACGGCGCCACTCGCGATGTTCCAATCCCACGTCCCCAGATTCGCCGACTCCACCGTCAGCTCCAGCCGCGCTGCCTGCTCGCGCGCCGACGTGATGTCCACGTTCACACCAAGGATCCGCGTCGCCCGCCCCTGCTCATCTCTCGACACCGTGCGCCCGGCCCCAAGAATCCACGCATGCGTCCCGTCCGCCCGGCGCATCCGAAACTCCGCCCGATACTCTTCCGTCCGTCCGCTCAGGTGCGCTTCCAACAACAGCGCCACCGACGCCAGATCCTCGGGATGAACGCGGTCCTCCCACGCCCGAACGTGCGGCTCCCAATCCCCCGGCGCGTACCCGAGCATCATCTGCGCCACGTCGTTGAACAACACGTGCCCCGTGTTAACGTTCCAGTCCCACGTGCCGATGTGCGCGCAGTGCACCGTCAAGTCCAGCCGCTCGCTCTGCTCATGCATCGCCCGTCGCTGGTCGTGCTGCTCGGTGACATCCTGAAACGCGCCGTACAGGCGCAGCGTGCGCCCGTCCCGTCGCTCCGCACGCCCCAGCGCCCGCACCAGTCTTGGGTTCCCCCTTGCGGTCACGAATCCCAGTTCCAGGTCCCATCCCTCGCCGCGCTCGATCGCCCGCGCGATCGCTGCCTTGATCTGCTCCCGTGCCTCGGGCACGTAAAACTCGATCGCGGCTTCCACCGTCGGCACGTAATCGTCATCCACCTCGTGGATCCGTCGGGTCTCGCGGGTCCACTCCAGTTGCCCCGCCGCCAGGTCGAGCTCCCATCCGCCGATCCGTGCCGCCGAGCCCATCTCCTGCAGCAACGCCTCGGTGCGGCTCAGCTCGTGCGTCATCCGCACCCGCTCGGTGATATCCGCCTCGATCGCCATGAATCCCGTCACGGTGCCGATTTCATCGCGGATCGGCTGGATTTCCAGATCGACTGTGTACTCCCGCCCGTGCTTGCCGCGATTCACCAGCTCCACCCGACAACCCCCGCCCCGCGTCAGCGCATCCCGGATCGCCTTGATCGTGCTCGGGTCGGTCTTCTCGCACTGCAGCAACCCCCCGGGGCTCTTGCCAAGGGCCTCTCCGAGCGTGTACCCGCTCATCTCCTCGAACGCCTGATTCACCCACACGATTCTGCGGTCCGCGTCCGTCACCACCACCGCGTTGCGCGTGCACTGCGCGATCGCCGACAGCCGCCTCAGATCCTCGGTCATGCTCGCCGCCAGCGCCTCGGCCCGGGCCCGCGAGGTGCCCATCCACCACACCATCGTCCCCAGCAGCATCGACAGCAGCGTGCCCCCGACGCCGATCAGCGGCGGCATCCAGTGGTTGATGTCCGCATCAAACTCCGGCGTCGACCGAACCACCGCCGTCCAGCGCCGACCCACCACGTCCAGCGGGTACTTGGCAAAGAACTGCCGCCCGTCCGCGTCTGCGGCTACTACATCCTCATTCGCATTCACGATCTCGCGCAAGTTGTCGTCGCGGTCCGACAGCAGCGTCGCCAGCGACAGACGCTCCCCGTCGAACAGGTCAACGTCCAACTGTCCGCGACTCGCGCTGTCCACTCCCCGCATCACATCTTCCAGCACGATTGGCGCGTACAGCACGCCCAGCAGGTCCCGCTCCCGCTCCTGGGGCGTTCCGGGCGTCGTGCCCGCGCGATACACCGGCACGTAGTACAAAAACCCCGCCCGCTTGATGTGGTCCTGCACCAGTTGAATCTTGCCCGTGATCGTCGGCTCGCCCGTGCGGATCGCCCTCAGAATCGCCTCGCGCCGTGTCGGGTCGCCACCGACGTCGTATCCCCACGCTGCCCGGTTGCGCTCCAGCGGATAAATGTGCTCGATGACATACAGGTCCGGCGCGTTCTCCAGCCCGCTGCCCGGCGTGGGCGACAGTCGCACGTCAAAATCTGGCGCTCCGTCCGCTCGTTCAGCCGCCACGAACTCCTCGAGCTTGTCCCGGTCCACACGCCGGATCAGCCCAAATCCGATCGCCCCGGGAAACTCCCTGGGCAGATCGCGTGCATCGACATATTGCTTGAACTCCGCGCGCGTCACGCCGTCGCCTACCGCCGCGAAAACTCCCCTCGCACCCATCAGCCCGTAAATGGGCTTGTTCACGCGACCGTAGATCTCCCGCAGTTCGAGCGCCGCCTGGCGCTCAAAGCGTGTGTTGGCCTCACTCCGAATCTCGTGCCATGAGTTGATCGCCATCGCGATCGCAAAGCCGGTGCCCGAAAGCACCACGCTGAGCGTCGCCAGCCGCAACCGCCACACAGTCCGAGGGTGCGACCCCGACTGGCCCTCAGTCCGCGCAGCGTGCACGCGCACGCGCCACAGAATCAGCGGCCCTGAAATGATCGACAACAGCGCCGCATCCAGGGAGTTCTCCACCCACGGGCCGACATCCGACGCGATCACGGGCAGCAGGAACATCACCCCGAGCTCGGCCAGCGCGATGATCAGGATGATCTCGACCAGCGCGCGAACAACATTGAACGGGGGCTTGGCCATGTCGAAGCCGCGACGCCCCTGCGTGCGACGACGCTTGTCTCCTGCTCGCTGCGACTGCGAACCACCCAGGTTCGTGTGTCGCGCGGCACAGATAGATCGGCCGCGCCAAGCCCGCTCTTGGTGATTCCAGACGCTTCTGTCGCCAAGGCCTGTGCGTCAACTACGTCCCACGCCATAAACAGGGGGCTCACGCTCATCACATCGCGGGTTGCGGGCTTGGCTCTCCCGCCCGCAAAGGGGAGACGGCCCGCGACAGGGCTTCGATAACCGCCTCAGGCGCACGAAAATCGTTCAAGATCTCTCCCGCGCCCTCGGCTCGAAGATGCTCGTGCACGCCGTCGTGCCGTAGACCGACGAACCCGATGCCCAGGGCCCGCGCCGCCCGCGCGTCCCACACCCCGTCGCCGATGTACACGATGCGAGTTCCATCACGCGAGCTGCCGTTCAGCAGCTTCGAAATCGTGCCGCCGACGATCTCCTCCCGCAGCGCCGGGCGACCGTCGGGCAACGCATGCGAGAACGTCGCGGGCATCGAGCCGATCTCGACGCCCGCGAACTTCAGCTTGGTCCGCGCCGACTGCTCCCACGCCCCGCTCGCCACGCCCAGAGCCCACCCTGCCCGGCGCAAATGCTCGAAAATCTCCCGCGCGCCCGGCACGGGCTCGCACAGCGAGCGATCCGCCTCGATGCGGCTTCGAAGCTCTTGCAGGAAACTCTCCCGCGCGGCCGCGATCTCCGCATCGCTCGGCGCCCGTCCCAGATGCCGCCGACACGCCTCGATGCAGAGCCCCTGATCCGTCGAAGTCCCAAACTCAAACCAGTCCACCCGGGGGAGGTTCACACCGAGGAACTTTCCAAAGCCCGCGGCCAGCGACAGGTCATCCACATGCGTCGTCCGCGTCAGCGTGCCGTCAATGTCGAAGATCGCCAGATTCATGCGTCAATATCCTGTTCACGAAGTGTGGAAAAGCCCGTCACCCAAGACTACTCGCACTCGGCTTCGCGCACCACATGAGCGCTGCGCTAAGGGTTTGTAAACCGGCGCGTCGTGGCCATTCCGCGTTGAGGCGCCCGGCGATCGGGCCGCTTCTCGCGCCTCGCCTGAAAACAAAGAGCCGCCCGACGGATCGGGCGGCCCGTACGTTTGCTCAGCCTGCGACATTCAGTTCGCGGTGCTCCCGCCACCCAGCCCGGAATACCAGCTGTAGTTGGGGTCGATGACGGCCTTGCCCACGCCCTTGACGTGCCCGTCGCCCCACGCGACGTTGCAGCCGCCCGCATGCCGGAAGTACTCCTGCTTCCACTTGAGATACGCGGGATTGTCCGCCTCACCCGGCGGCAACTGGCTCTGGATGTTGTCGTACTGATTGAGGTCGTTCAGCGTGTCGCCGTTGGCGTCGAGCATGTGCTCGAAGGCATCCTGGAAGATGACGGTGCCGGAAGGTTGCAGGACGTCGGAGAAGCGGTTCGGAATGGTCTTGGTCGGATCCTCGACCGAACCGCTCACGCCCGGCTTCTTGCGCCACCAGCTGTACGACTGCGTGCCGGAGGCCGTAAACCCATTGACGTACCCGTTAAACCCATAGGTGTTGTACTGCTGGAACGGGTAGTAGACGGTGTTCTCACGTACGTCCGGAGCGTCACCCGCGTACGGATACGGGTCCATGAGATGCGCCGAAGGGCAGTGCCACGCCTTCCAGCCCGCGAAGGGCGGGTTGTCCATGGAAATCCACGGCATACGAGCGGTATACCACGCCGGATCCACATCCACACCCAGGTAGGGGTCGTAAATCACACCCCAATAGGCGACGTCATAGTTCTGGCCGTCGCCCGTGCCGGGCGGACGCCACGGCGGCACCATCTTGAGATTCAGCGACGTAAAGCCCGCGCTCGGATTAAGACGCAGAAAGCGAGCCCCGTAATTCTCACGGTACGCATGATGATAATCTTTATAATCTCGCGTATATGCAAAGATCGCAGAGTAGATCTGCCGCTGATTGTTGGCGCACACCACTGTGCGTCCCGCCTCGCGGGCCTTGCCGATCGCCGGAATAAGCAGGCCGATGAGCACCGCGATGATCGCGATGACCACGAGCAGTTCAATGAGCGTGAATCCCGCCCGTGCGGCCACCTTCCTAGTTCCGGACATACAGCCTCCTCGTTGAAGCCCCTGGAGCGACCGAGCGCCCCGCCACACCAACGTGTCCCCTCACGCGACGAGCGATACCAGACCTCTTCGTCAGTGAAAGGGCCAAGCATACTCGACCACCGCAAGCGCTTTCGCGCGAACCGCGCATAGAACTCGTGAGAGTTGCGCTAAGGAAATTGCTTTGCGGATGCCACACTCAAGTTTGGCGGAAAGTTAACCATCTACGTGTTGTGCATTTTGTGCGCTGCGGCTAGTTTTCCACCTCAATGCGGCGCTCGGTCGTCGAGCCCACTATGCAAGCGTTTTCCTTAGTGTGAGGAGGCAGTGATGCGTTATGGATTTTTGAAAGCCGCCGGGCTGCTCGCCATGGCCGCGGGCTCGTCGGTCAACGCCCAGACCGTGTTCTACAGCGAGAACTTCGACAGCGCCGTGCTCGATCAGCAGCCCCAAGACACCTGGGTCGCGAATACGTGCGTGGCGCCCACGCCCGTCTTCACCCACACCCCGCCCCCGGGCTGGGAGTGGAATGACTGCCAGACCAAGACATTCTCCTGCGCCAACCCCAGCATCTGCAACATCCAGCAGGTCTGCACCTCCTGCGCCAACAAGGGCTTCCGTGAGTTCGAAGGCTGGTCCTTCGTCGACAAGAACTGGTGGATCGGCGAGCAGGGCGATCAGGAGCGCTCCAACTTCACCAAGGGCATTGGCAATGTCGCCGTCGCCGATCCCGACGCCTGGGACGATCGCGGCGGCCCCGCCAGCGGCGCTCAGTTCTGCGGCTACATGAACGCCTTCATGAAGACGCCCGCCATCGATCTCACCGGCATCGACGCCGGTTCCTTCGCCTTCTCCTTCGACTCCAGCTGGCGCCCCGAGGGCTTTGATGACGGCCCCGGAACGAACAACCAGACCGCCACCATCCGCGCCTTCTACACCGTCGGCGGCACCGAACAGCCCGGCGTCGAGGTCCTGCACTGGGACTCCAACCCCAACGGGCCCTTCTTCTACGCCGACCACATCCACGAGAACGACACCATCGTCCTCGACAACAGCGTGCTCAACGTCCCCGCCGGCGCCACTTCCGTCCGCTTCGAGTTCGGTTTGACCAACGCCGGCAACGACTGGTGGTGGGCCATCGATAACCTCGCGGCCACTGCCAGCCAGGGCGGCAACAACATCACCCGCTACACCGAAGACTTTGAAGGCGTGACCCTCGAGCCCCCGATCGACGCCGCGCCCCAGGGCTGCCGCCTCTCGTACTGCGGCCAGAACGTCTTCACCCACACCGGCGGCGCCAACGCCCCCTACGGGCCCATGACCGTCGCCGTCGACAGCCCCGCCTCGGGCGGCGTGCCCGAGTGGCGCGGCTGGTCGTTCACCACGCGCGAGTACTGGTACTGCGCCGCCAACAACGACATGGGCACCAACAACGGCGCCCTCTTCTTCAACAGCTCCGGCAACATCGCCGTCGCCGATGGCGATGAGTTCGATGACGCGACGCACGAGCCCGGCGACCTCGACACCAGCATGCGCACCCCGCAGATCGACATCTCGGGCCGCAACGGCGGCCTGATGGTCCTCACCTTCGACAGCAGCTGGCGCTGGGAATCCGGCCAGACCGCCACCATCGAAGCTACCTTCGACGACCCCAACAACACCACCCTCGAAGTCCTCCGCTGGGAATCCGACCAGGCCAGCCAGTTCTTCAAGAACGACGCTCCCAACGAGCGCGATGCTGTCCCCTTCATCGTGCCGGAAGGCTCCAGCCACGTGCAGTTCCGCTTCCGCTACGTTGGCGGCAACAACTGGTGGTGGGCCTTGGACAACATCGCCCTCATCCAGGGTGAGACCACCCTCAACCTGCTGAACTACGCCCCCACCACCGCGGTGATGGCCGTGGCCCCAAGCATCGACTACGCCGCCTGCTTCACCCCCTGGTCGCCCTATGCCCCGGATGGCTGGACCGACATCTTCACGCCCATCGGCGCCTGCCCGCAGGAGTGCGGCCGCACCGCGTTCCGCGGGTTCACCTTCCTCGATAAGGGCTGGTGGATCCAGGAGCAGGGCGATCAGGAGCGCTCCAACTTCACCAAGGCGCGCGGCTTCGTCGCGGTTGCCGACCCGGACGCCTGGGATGACTCGCCCAACGGCCAGAGCAACTTCAACGCCTTCCTCACGACGCCCGCCCAGCCTCTGCCCGCGGCCGTCAACAGCGCCAACCTCCAGTTCGATTCCAGCTGGCGCCCCGAAGGTCTCGATGACCGCTGCTCCTGCGACGTCAGCGTCGGCATCACCAGCATCGCTCAGATCCCCAGCACCACCCGCGTGCTGATCACCACCGATTCGCCCTCCGGCTTCCCGGATGGCGCGCTCGTCGTCATCGGCGGCTCCGACAGTGTTCCCCCGATCGACGGTGCGTACAACATCACCAGCGTCTCGGCCAACAGCTTCTCGATCGATATCGGCACCACGTTGTCGGCCCCCGGTACCACCGGCACTGCGGGCCGCACCCACACCAACAACCAGACCGCCATCGTCAAGGCCATCTACACCGTCGGCGGCGTTGACCAGCCGGGCGTCGAACTCATCCACTGGGATTCCGACCCCACCAGCCAGTACTACTACGAAGACCACATCCACGAGAACGACACGATCAACCTCGACAAGACCGCCCTTCACATCCCCAGCGGCGCGACCGCCGTCAAGTTCGAGTTCAGCCTCACCAACGCCCGCAACGACTGGTGGTGGGCCCTGGACAACATGTCCTTCACCTCCAACGGCACGCAGACCCTCACCGAGAACTTCGAAGGCGTGCCCAACCCGCAGCCCACCCCGCTGGATGACGTGCCGCCGGTCGCGGCCTGCAACTACTACTCGGCCCCAGAGGCTCAGCCAGGCTCCTTCACCAACAACAACGCCGACCTTGGCCCCTGCCCCACCAGCGGCGGCGACTTCGAAGGCTGGAGCGCCTGGGTCACCAACGCCTGGGCTCGCTCCGGCGGCGGCGCACGCTTTGACTTCCTCCCCAACACCGCCTTCGTCTCCGACTTCGATCAGCGCGGCTGCCCCGGCACCGGTCACCTCCGCACCACCGCCTACGGCGTCGCCGGCGTCAACGAGGGCACCCTCGTTCTCACCTTCGACTCCAGCTGGGGCACCGGGGCCAACCACATGAGCAGCGTCGATGTTTCCTACGACAACGGCACCACCTGGACCCCTGTCCTCGCATGGAACCCCGGCAACAAGGTCACCACCGGCAACGAGACCGTCACCGTCTACCTCAACAACCCCGCCGGCGCTCAGACCGCTCGCCTGCGCTTCAATGACTCCAACTCCGGCTGGTGGGCCATCAGCAACCTCAACCTCTCCGGCGTCGTCGGCTCCCCGGCCTGCGATCCCGACGTCAACCAGGACGGCGTCGCCGACCAGGGCGACGTGGACTACCTCATCAACGTCATCGCGGGCGGCGAAAACCCCAGCGGCATCGACCCCGACTTCAACCACGACGGCGTGGGCGATCAGGGTGACGTTGACGCCCTCATCAACACCATCGCCAGCGGCCAGTGCCCGTAAGAGTGAGGAAATAGGCACTAGGCACTAGGGCCGGAAATAAGATCCAAGCCCCGCGCTCTGGCGCGGGGCTTTTCATTTTTGCACCCGAACACGAGACGGAAGCGCAGACGGGGGTTTCTTACGGTGCCAAACGCGACGAAGACTCCGCTCGCGCGAGAGCCTCGCCACAAATACCGACTCCACAAGAGACCCCCTCGCTACCCCGCCATGCGCCCCTGGATATCCGCGATCACCCGGGGCAGTTCCCCGATCGAGTCGATCACGTAGTGCGCCCCGGCGTCTTCGAGCGCCGCGCGAGCCTTGTCCAGCCGCGAGTGCCGCTCCGCGTCGGGTAGGGATTCAAACTCCGCGAGCGACAGGCCCACGAGGTTGCCGGTCGCCGCCACGCCCACCGACCACGTGCCCGCGTTCACGCCCGCCTGAACGCCCACCACCGTGTCGTCGACGACGATGCAACTCGAAGGCGGGCACACGCCCAGCCGCTTCATGTTTTCGAAGATCATCCAGGGCCAGGGTCGCCCCTGCGGAAAGTCGGTCGCGCACACCATCGTCTCCACCTGGAACCCCTGCGACATCGCCACCCGCATCACCCGGTCCATGATCTCCCGCGTGTAGCCCGTGCTCGAGCCCACCCTGATCGACTTGCTCCTAAGCCACGCCAGCGTCTCGACCGCACCGGGAATCACCGAGCTGAACCGTTCGACGCACGACTCCTGCAGGGGCAGAAACGTCTCATACACCGCGTCGATGTCGCCTTCCGAGAACTCGCGTTTGTGGGCCGCCTTCCACTGCGCCGCCACCGCCGAGCTGGCCGCGATCGCCTGGATGTGCTCGCGCTTGGCCATGCCCATCGGGGCCCGCGCCTCGGCGGGCGTCACGATCACCCCGTGTTTGGCGAACGCCTCCACGAACGTCGCGGCCGGCGCGCACGACCCGAAGTCCACGCACGTGCCCGCCCAGTCCAAAATCACCGCACGGATGCCCAGGGCATATCGCCCCGGGCCGACATTGGGCGTGCGGACAAAGCGATCAGAGCTTGAAACCATCCCAGTCCTCCCACATCAGGTCCGCCAGGCCAAAGCCCATCGTCATGCCCTTGCCAGCCGTCGCGTTCACCACCCGCACGCCCGGCGCCACGTCCTCGCACAGCAGCGTGCTTCCGGGCAGCTTCGAGTACACCCCGCTCCATCGCCGCGTGATGTTCCACGCCGGCAGCGTGATGAACCGCTTGAGTTCCGCCAGGATCAACTCGTCTATGCGCGCCGAATCAAACGGCGAGATCGCGCCGTCGTACTGGTGACTATCCCCGATGATCAGTTCGCCGCTCATGTGCTGCGACATCATCACGTGAATGCCCAGGTCGTTCAGCTCGGGCTGCTCACGCTGGATCCGCGCCTCGAGCGCCGACAGACTTCGGCACGGCGAAAAGTTCGGATAGTGCCGGATCGTCAGCCCGCTCGCGATCATCGGCCCCAGCTTCCACCCCGGCGCCGGCGACGCCAGCGACATCATCTGCAACTTGCAGCGCTGCACACCCGCCTTCGCGTACACCTCCGGGTACAACTGCTCAAAGTCGCTGCCCGTCGCCACGATCGCTCGCGGCGCATGCACCTCGCCCCCGGGAATCATCACCCGGGGCGACTCGATCGCCAGCACGGGCGTCGAGAATCGAAACTCAACCTTGTGCTCCCTCGCCAGCCACCCCGCGATGCCCGAGATCGCCCGGGGCGAATCGACCCCCACTTCGCTCGCGCTCCACAACCCGCCGATCACCGCATCCGCGCGTGCCACCGGCGACCGACGGCACGCCTCGGCCTTGTCCCACAGTTCCACCTGATATCCGCGTGGCCTGCCAAACTCCACAAACTCTTCCAGCACGCGCATCTCATCCTCGCGCGTCACCAGGTGAACGCTCCCGCACGGGTCATGCCAGATATCCGCGGCCCTGCACACCTCCAACCAAATTCCGCGGCTGCGGAGCGCCAACTCAAACAGCCTCCCCGCCGGCTGCCCGATCGGCCAGACCATCCCAAAGTTCCGAATCGACGCGCCTTGCGCAAACGCGTGTCGCTCCAAAACCACCACGCGCAGCCCGCGCTTCGACGCCTGATACGCGTGCGACAGTCCCAGTATCCCCGCGCCCACAATCGCCACGTCATACTTGTCTGTGCTGCCGCTCACGCATCTTCCTTTGTAAAGGTCGTTCGGACTGGCCCCGCCACATTGTAAAGCCCGCGCCCGCGCGAACTCTGCCCGCACCCCGCATCCGCCAAGCCAGATGCGCTAAAACCGTGTAAAGATCACTCGCTCGGACACTTCGCGACGCTCGCGTGAGCCACAAGACATACCCCAGTTTCTAAACTGCTCGCTCGCACTCGGGCATCGCGCCTCGCTCGCGGTTGCCGTGATTACCCATCTCCGGAGATTCGCATGATTCACGTTCGCCAAGCGCCCGCCGCGACCCTGCTCGCCATCTGCGGCCTCTGCCTCGCTCAGCCCACGCCCATCACTCAGCCCCTGGGCTACCAAAAGGACGGCTCCTTCCTCGTCAGCAGCGGCCAGCGCATCGAGGGCGACGCCATCGCCTTCCCCGGACGCCCCAGCGACATCGCCCTCCATCCCAAGGACGACATGGTCGCCGTCCTCTCCAAGAACGAAGTCTTCCTCTGCACACCCAAGGGCGTGCTGGGTCAGTCGCGCAGCGACCTCATGCGCACCCCCGACGGCGAACGCATCAGCGCCGGCTTCCACGGCATCCTCTGGACCGGCAGCCACGAGGGCACCAACTGGACGCCCGACGGCATGCGATTCATTGTCTCCACCGATCACGGCCACCTGCAGGAATACCTCTACGAAGACTCCGAGTGCCAGCCCAAGGAACGCATCTCCCTCAACGCCGACGGCGACACTCGCAACGCCGTGCCCGGCGGCATGTGCATGACCAAGGACGGCAAGACCCTCTTCGTCGCCGCGGCCGGGCTCGACCAAGTCATCCAAGTCGACCTCGCCACGCACACGCGCGTCAAAGCCTTCGACGTTCAAACCCTCCCCTACGAAGTCAAACTCTCACCCGACGAGAAGACCCTCATCGTCACCAACTGGGGCGGGCGCAAACCCCTCGCCAGCGACACCACCTCTCCCAGCGCGGGCGAACCCATCGTCGTCGACGAACGCGGCGCCCCGAGCAGCGGCACCGTCTCCTTCATCGACCTCGCCACCGGCAACACCAAACACGTCGACGTCGGGATTCACCCCACCAACATGGTGCTCGGCGGCGACAAGCTCTACGTCGCCAACGCCATGAGCGACAGCATCAGCGAACTCGACATCCCCCACCAGAAAGTCACCCGCACCATCCCCATCTCCTGGGGCAAGATGCGTGTCATCGGCGCCATGCCCAACGCCCTCGCCATCAAGGGCGACACGCTGTACGCCGCCGACGGGGGTGACAACGCCCTCGCCGAGATCGATATCCCCACCGGCAAAGTTCGCGGCTTCCGCCACGCTGGTTATTTCCCGTGCGCCGTCCAGATCTCCCACGACGGCGCCTTCGCCTACGTCCTCAACAGCAAGGGCAATGGCTCAGTCCAAAACACCATCCACGGCAACCCCGGCAGCCCGCACGACTTCCAGGGTTCCATCACCATCGTCGATCTCAGCAAAGACCTCGCCGCCGAAACCTCGCTCGTCGCCGCCAATAACCACTGGGAAGTCGTTGACGACCCCCGCCCCAACCTGCCCGTCTATCGCGGCTCCATCAAGCACGTCCTCTACATCATCAAGGAGAACCAGACCTACGACTCGATCTTCGGCGACATGAAAGAAGGCAACGGCGACCCCAAACTCTGCACCATGGGCGAGACCGTCATGCCCAACCACCGCAAACTCGCCCGCGACTTCACCCTCTTCGACAACGGCTACGTCAGCGGCACCAACTCCGCCGACGGTCACGCGTGGTCCACGCAGTCCATGGCCAACGATTATCTGGAACACTTCTACGTCGGTTATTCGCGAACCTACCCCGACGACGGCGACTGCGCTATGTCCATCTCCACCGGGGGCTGCCTGTGGGATGTCGCCGCCGCCAAGCACAAAACCATTCGCGTCTACGGCGAGTTCTGCGACGACGCCCTCGCCGAGTACCAACCCCGACGCCCCAAGGACTGGTTCGAGGCCTACGAAGATTACAAAGCGGGCACCCACAAGTTCACCTACATCGCCCACACCCGCGTCGCCGGGCTGAAACCATATATACACCCCAACGTGCACTACTGGCCCCTGATCCAGAGCGACCAAAGCCGGGCGGATGTGTTTATCGAGGACTTCAACAAGGGCGTCGCCAACGGCACGCTGCCCGACCTCATGATCCTCTCACTGCCCAGCGATCACGGCGAAGGAATGAACCCCGAGTACCCGACCATCCGCTCAATGCAGGCGGATAACGACCTGGCGTTCGGTCGCGTCGTCGAAGCCGTCACCAAGTCCGCCGCGTGGAAGGACACGATCATCTTTTGTATTGAGGACGACGGCCAGGCCTCGCCCGATCACGTCGATGGCCACCGTGTGCCATTCTTCGTGATCAGTCCATATAACAAGCGTCACATCACCGACTCACATCAATACACCACCGCGGGCATGTTGCGCTCGATCGAACTCATTCTCGGGCTCGACCCAATGTGCCGCTTCGACGCGATGGCGACGCCGATCACGACGTGCTTCCAAGACACGCCCGACCTGACCCCCTACGAGCACACGCCCAATAACGTGCCATTGGGCGAGCGCAACCCGCCGCGAAAGGCCCAGAGCGCCGAGTACCAGAAGTGGGCGGAGATCTCCGACAGTCTTAATTGGAATACCATCGATGGCGCCGATCCATATTGGTACCAGCGCGTGCAGTGGTTCTGCGCGACCGAGGGCAAGCAACCCTTCCCGGATAACATGCCCGGAGCGCCGACGGCTCCCCGCAATGGTGGCGACGACGGGGACGATGATTGAGCCGGAAGTGGCGAAGTGGTCGAGTGGTCGAGAGACCGAATAAAGAAGCCGCGACGCTGAAGCGTCGCGGTTTTTCACTTTGCCACTCCGCCACTTTGCCACTCTGCCATTTCGTTCCCCGCTCCCTCACACCCCCGACATTGCCGAGGCCTTCTCGCGGATGCCGTCGATCACGCCGCGCACTTCCCCGGCCATGCGAGTGTTTGGAAACTGACTGATAATCTGCTCACCGATGCGGGCCGCCTGACCCCACCTCTTGTCCTGCACCGCCAGCTTGAACTGAGCGCCCAGGTTCTCGCGGGCCTTGCCAATAACACCCCTCGCCAACTCGCGCAAGGGCTCGGCTTCCGCGGGCGACAAATACTGATCCAGTTCGCGCAGCAGTTCCAGCGCCTCATCGCTCTTGCCCTCTTGCGATGCCTCCAAAAACCGCCGCTCCAGACCGCGCTTGTGATTTGCCCGCGCCTCGGCCACATGGTTCCGCAGCGACTCGACCCGGGGCGAGTCCGGGTACAGCCGCATGATGCGCCCAGCGTCGGCCATCGCCTCATCCCACCGCCTCTGCAGAATCAAGCCGTCCAGATACCCGATCGCGTCGCTGATCTCCGCGTTGCGCGTCTGCCGCCTGGATTCATCGATCCGCGAGCGGAACTGCTCGGCCTCGGCCCGATATCCAAATCGATCGGCCAGCTCCTTCACAAGAACCAACGCCGCATCCCAGTTCTGCGCCGAGATGTCTTCCTCGATCGCGCGGCACAGCACCTCGCGCTCCGCCCCGCGATTCAGAATCCGCCTCGCATCATCCGAAAGCGACGCCTGCTCGTTCAGCACTCTGACCGCTCGCGATAGATCCGCCAACTGCTGCGTCCACGCCCGCTGCCTGGCCCCAAACGCCAGGATCGCCAGCACAAACGCCACAGGCGCCATCGTCAGCACCAGCAGAATGCCCTGCACCCCAAGGTCATACTTGCCGCGCAGCGCCATCGCCACGCTCAGCACCAGTGCCGCTCCGTACAAGATAACCAGCGTCACAAACGCCGCCCCCGCGCCTGGGTTCGAAGGCTTGGCCGCACCTGCCTCATACGTCGGGGTGGCTCCCGGCTGAGCTACGGGCATGGACGCGCTCATCTTCTCGGGCTCGCTTTGCTTCGTCATCGTGTTACCTCCCGACAGCGGAACGACGCCATCCGCGGGACAATGCCCCCGTCATGCTTCACCGCCATTCGCGCAACTTCTGATTGTACGACGTTCGGGATTTTTCGGAATCGCGCGGGCGGGCGCTACGCTCGAACCATGACTGTGCCGACTTCGCCCCTGCTTCCAAAAATCGAATGCTTCACTCTGGGCCCGTTCGCTACGAACAGTTACCTGATCGGCATGAACAACGTCTGGTGGATCATCGATCCGAGCTTCGAGCCGCAGCCGCTCATCGATCGCTTGGCCGCGCTGGGTGCCGCGCCCGCGGCCATCCTGCTCACCCACGCCCACGCGGATCACATATCCGGGTTAGCGGACGTGCGTCGCGCGTTTCCGGACGTTCCGGTGTATCTCCACGACGCGGAGGCGGAATGGCTGGAGGACCCCGAACTCAACCTCAGCGCGCTCTACGGCATGCCGATGTCCTTCGCCGCCGCCGAGCACACGCTGCGAGATAACCAGACCCTTCAGCTCGGCCCGAGCGAGTGGCGCGTGCTGCACGTACCCGGGCACTCCCCCGGCAGCGTCGCGTTCCATCACGCCCCGAGCCACACGCTCATCTCGGGCGACGCGTTATTCGCCGGATCGATCGGGCGCACGGATTTCCCGGGCAGCGATTTCGACACGCTCGCCTCTTCCATCCGCCGCCGGCTCTACACGCTCCCGGACCAGACCACGCTGTATCCAGGGCACGGCCCGCCGACGACGATCGGCGTTGAAAAGCGAACGAACCCTTACGTTCGAGCCTGAGCGGCGCGGGCGATCACGTCGCCGCGGGCATGCCGAAGCAGCGTCGCCATGCGCTCAACTGTCCCATGTGTATCGCCACGTGGGTCGTGGTCATGAAGTTCAAGGCGAGCCCGACGGTCGGGAAGAACTGCCTTGCTCGCTCGTCGGCCATGGGCCTGAGCAGCACGCTGTCGTCGAGCGTGCCGAACATGTCGATTGTCGCGTTCAGCGAGTTCACGAACTGCTCGCGCACCTTTCCCCAGGCGGGATAGATCGTCCCCTTTGGATCGTCCTCGCACGGCACGCCCGCCTTGTAGAGCAAATCCCAGCCCTGGGGCGGCGCCACCGGCGCCGGATCCTTGCCCACAAACGTGAACATTCGGGCGCCGTACAGACCCAGGTGCCCACAGATGAAGCTCGGATGGTTGGTATCGATCACCACCAATCCCCCCGCCGTCTCAAATCGCGGCTTCATCGCCGCCCGCTCGGGAGATATCCCCTCCAGCAGCTTGAGCCCGTTATCACGAGTGCGGACCGCCGCGGCGATCACATTTTCGAGGTGCTGACGCAAAGTTTTTTTCCTCCGTGGCGCGATGTCTGCGCGGACCTGCGATAACCGCAGCGTCCGATAGTCCCATGGTATGGACCCGCGCCGCCGCCCATCCGATTCGGAGTGGGACAGTTACACCGGCGCAGGCGGGCCGCCTGGAAGGGCAGGCACGCGAAGCAAAGTCGTAAATCTCGGCACAGCAGCGCAAAGTCGCGCGTCAACTCGGACGACGAAAGAGGCGGAGTTGGGCCCTCGGGCTGGCGTGCCCGCCGGGCTTCATGCAGTCATCAGAACCCAAAGACACACAGAGGTCCGATCATGACCAAGCACAGCGGCCGTTTCCAGGTTCGTCCTTCGATTCGAGTTGGTTCGGCCTTTGTTGCGGCCGTGTTGTTCCACCTCGCCGGCACAAATCCCGCCTTCGCGCAGGCCAAGCAGCCTAACAACCTGCCCCCTGCCGGTGCCGGGCTCGGCTCCCTGGGCGCCCCCAAGCCCCACGCGAACCCCGCTGGCCTTCTGGGCGGTCCGGGCGCCAAGAACAAGTCCTCCCAGGACGCCGACCCCGCCCGCGTCACCGTCGACGACAACATGATCGTTGACCTCCACGTCAACGACGAAGACCTCGGCACCGTCCTGGAAATGCTCAGCATCCAGAGCAAAAAGAACATCATCGCCAGCAAGAACGTCAATGCCCGCGTCTCCGCCAACCTCTACGGCGTCACCTTCTACGAGGCCCTGGACGCCATCCTCAACATCAACGGCTATGGCTATCTCGAGAACGGCAACTTCATCACCATCTACACCCTCGACGAACTCAAGGCCCTGCAGCAGGCCCAGCGCCAACGCATCAGCAAGGTCATCCACCTCAACTACCTCTCCTCCACCGACGCAGCCGCCCTCGTCACCCCGCTTCTCAGCGTCGCCGGGCCCAACGGCGAAGCCGGCCAGATCAAGACCAACGGCAAGCTCGCCAACTTCCCGACCCTGGGCGATGTGCCCCAGGGCAACGAGGAGTATGCCAACACCTCCATGCTCGTCGTCTACGACTACGAGGAAAACGTCAACGAGATCGAGCAGCTCCTCAAGCAGCTCGACACTCGCCCCGCGCAGGTCCTCGTCGAGGCCACCATCCTCCAGACCGCGCTCACCGAAGCCAACGGCCTGGGCATCGACTTCTCCATCATCGCCGACAGCAAGTTCACCGAGTTCGTCAGCGCCGGCGGCCCCCTGGGCGTCGTCAATGGCCTGATCCGCGGCGCTACCACCGCGGGCGGCAGCAACCCGCTGCCCGCCGACAGCCACGCCGTCGGCGTCACCAGCACCAACGGCAACACCGCCAGCTCCGGCGGGTTCAAGGTCGGCGTCGTGAGCGACGACGTCGCGGTCTTCCTCCGCGTGCTCGACGAAGTGACCGACACCACCATCCTCTCCAACCCCAAGATCATGGCCCTGAACCGTCAGGCCAGCCGCGTCCTGGTCGGTCGTAAGGTCGGCTACCTCAGCACCACCAGCACCGACACCACGACGACGCAGACCGTGCAGTTCCTGGACACTGGTACGCAGCTCTACTTCCGCCCGATCGTGATGAACGACGGCATGATCCGGATGGAGCTCAAGCCCCAGGTCTCCGACGCCGTCATCCGCGACACCAAGGACGCGACCGGTGCCGCCGTCACCATCCCCGACGAGAACACCAACGAACTCACGACCAACGTGATGCTGCGTGACGGGCAGACGGTGGTGCTGGGCGGCCTCTTCCGCGAGCAGACCCAGAGCTCGCGCAACCAGGTCCCCTTCCTGGGCGACATCCCGCTGATCGGCGCCGCCTTCCGCGGGCACGACGACAGCACCGAGCGCAACGAGATCATCTTCATGATCACCCCGCACATCGTCAACGACTCGCAGCTCGCCGACGCCGGCCAGCGCGGGCGCGACCAGCTCGAGCGGGCGGTCGCCGGGGCTCGCGAGGGCACGCTCTTCTGGAGCCGCGACAAGATGAGCAGCCAGCTCAACGTCGAGGCCGACGACGAAGCCGCCAAGGGCGACACCGACAAGGCCCTCTGGCTCCTGCAGCGCTCGCTCGCCATCAACCCCAACCAGCCCGAAGCCATCGGCCTGCGTGAGAAGCTCTCCACCGAGAAGACGGTCTGGCCGACCCGCAGCACTCTCCAGCGGATCATCGACGGCGAAACCGCCAACTACATCAAGACCACCGTCCACGCCAACGCCACCGAATCTCCCGAGACCTCCTTCACCCGCTCCGCCCAGAACTCCGGCACCAACACCGACGAGACCTTCAACCCAGGCGAGCCCGCCAGCACCAACCCTGCCCAGAACACCAACACCGCCTCCACCGCCACCTACCACGTGCAGCCCGCCGCCAACACCGACGCCAACACCCCCTCTACCCAGACCGCGGCCGCCAACACCGACGCTTCCAACGCTCCCGCCGGCGTCGCCGGGCTCGGCAACTTCCGCTTCGCCATGCTCCGCCAGTGGGTCCAGATGAGCAAGGCCAAGCCCGCTCAGACCCCGATGCAGACCTTCACCAACGCCCCGGACATGCCCACCACCCCTGAGGTGACCCCGGTGCCGGCCCCCGACTTCAACAAGTAAACCCATCACGCCACGCCGGGTGAAAAACCCCGGCGTGAGCGCTTGCCTCGAACTCGCCGGGTCTCCCCCGGCGCCCTCACTCCCTCACCCCTCACACGCAGGAGCACCCTCACATGGCACAGAACACCCGCCGCTCGTTCGATCGCGCCAAGGCCGCGCTGGTTCTCGGAACCGGTCTCTCGCTGGCGACCCTCTTGGGCGCCTGCGGCACCAACGGTGCGTTCACCTCCGAAGGCAGCAACCTCGCCAAGGAGAAGATGCAGCAGCTCAAGAGCGCCACCGAATGGACGATGGCCCAGCAGGCCTTCCTCGCGGGCGACCTTCCCAAGGCGCTCAAGCATGTCAACGTGTCGATCGAGCTCAACGACAAGGTGGTCAAGAGCTTCGTGCTGCGTGGGCGCATCCTGATGGAGCAGGGCGATCTGGACGCCGCCAGCGCGTCCTTTGCCCAGGCCGAGAAGATGAACGCCGCCGACGTCGACACCTGGTACTACCAGGGCATCCTGGCCGAGCGCATCGACCGAAAGGAAGAAGCCCTGCGCCGCTACGAGGGTGCCAACGAGCGCGACCCCTCGAACCCGCAGTACGCCATCGCCGCCGCCGAGATGATGATGGCCCTGGACCGCCTCGACGACGCGGAGAAGTACCTGACCGCGCGCCTGGACAAGTTCGACCACGCCCCGGGCGTGAAGCAGACGCTGGGCCACATCGCGATGCTGCGCGACAAGCCCGCCGACGCCATCCCGCTGTTCAACGAGGCCCGTCTGCTGGCCCCCGATGACCAGGCGATCATCGAAGACCTTATCCGCGCCCAGATCGCCACGGGCCAGTTCGGCCAGGCCGAGGGAAACCTCGCCCGCATCCTGACCAACAAGGCCAACGAGGGCCGGCGCGACCTGCTCCACGCCCGCGCCAAGTGCCTCATGCAGCTCGACCGCCCCGTCGAGGCGCGCGAAATCCTCATCAAGCTCACCGCCGACACCGACGGCAACACCGACACCGACGCCTGGCTCGAACTCGGCCAGGTCTGCTACCAGCTCCACGACCACGCTCGCCTCCGCACAGCCAGCGGGCGCGCCATCGCCCTGGCCCCCAACAAGCCCGACGGCTACGTCCTCCGCGCTCTCTATCTCCGCCAGAACGGCGACAACCCCGGCGCGATCGACTACCTCCGCCGCGCTCTCAACATCCAGCAGACTCCCGAGACGTACATCCTCCTGGGTCTGGTGCAGCGCGACATGAATCAGACCGCCGACGCCCGCGGCAACTTCCAGATGGCCCTCAAGCTCGACCCGAACAACAAGGACGCCGCCACGCTGCTCAGCGCCGTGCAGTAACCCACCACCCTCACGCCCGAATCACCACCTCACCACACGCCTACACGCACACAATGCCCCGGGAACGAGCCTGTGAGGGGGTTCGTCCCGGGTGCGTTTTTGGAGAGAAGGCACCGCGTACCGGGCACTAGGCGCCGGGGCCGGAAGGCGCATCGACGATGCGAATGTCGTCGATCACCGGCTCGACGCTGGGCGAGCCGAACGTCGAGATCGTCGGCGTCACGATCGCCTCGATCGTCGCGCCCGCAGGAATCTCGGCGATGCGGCTCGCCCAGTTCCAGCCGATCAGCCTCAGCCCGCGCCCGCCGCGCTCATCCGCCACCCGCAGCGATAGGTGCTTGCCCGTCTGCCCGAAGATCTCCGGCCTGGCCGCCACCCGCACCGGCGCCAGCCGCACGCGCACCCCCGGGTTACCGGCCCCGAAGGGCCCGAGCCGTGCCAACTGACGCACCGTCGTGAGATCGAGTTCGTGCAGGCTCGCGCCGCAGTCGTACTTCGCTGCACCCACCAGTTGCTCGGGGCTGATCTCTCGGTTCGCGACCTGGGTGAAGCCCTGCACGAATGCGGCAAACTGCGCATGCGCCAGCTTCATCCCCGCGGCCATGTCGTGCCCGCCAAAGGTCGTGAGCAACGGCGCACACTCCACCAGCGCCGCGTGCAGACTGAATCCCTCAATCGACCGCCCCGACCCGTGCAGCCCCTCGGCCGCGCTCGAGAGCAGGATCGTCGGGCGATTGAACCGCTCCACCAGGCGCGAGCACACGATGCCCACGACCCCGCTGTGCCACCCCTCGTGCGCCAAGACGATGGCCCGCGACTGGGTTCCGGTCATGCCCTGGGATTGCGCCATCTCCAGTGCGTGCTCAAAGATCCGCCGCTCCTCGTCGCGCCGTTCATCATTCATGCGCGACAACTGCGTGGCGATCTCGTTCGCCCGCGCCCCGCTCGCCACCGTCAGCAACTCCACCGCCTCGCGCGCATGCCCCATGCGCCCGCACGCGTTCAGTCGCGGACCGATCTTGAACCCCACGTCCTCGGCGCTCACCTTGTCGCTGTCCAGGCGAGACGCCCGCACCAGCGCCCGCAGCCCCTCGATCCGTGAATCCTTGATCCGCCCGAGCCCGAACTTCGCGATCACACGATTTTCATCCACCAGCGGCACCACATCCGCAATCACCCCCAGCGACGTCAGCCCGAGCAACTCGATCAGCAGCCCCCGCATCGCTTCCGATACCTTGCTGCCCCCACTCGCAAGGGTCGCCAAGCGCCACGCGAGTTTGAACGCCACCCCCGCGCCGCAGAGTTCGCCGAAGGGATACGCCGAATCCGGCCGGCGCGGGTGCACCACGGCGAAAGCGTCGGGCAGTTCGGCCACCGACGCGGGCGGGTTGTGATGATCCGTGATGATGAGGTCCACGCCCGCCTCGCGTGCGGCTTGGGCGGGCGCGATCGCGGTGATGCCGCAATCGACGCTGACGATCACCCGTGCCCCCTCGCGGGCCAGTTCGCGCACCGCCTCCACGTTCAACCCGTACCCCTCGTCGATGCGATGGGGCACGTAGGTGCCGAGTTTCACGCCCGGCACGATTTCGCGCAGCATGTGGAAGAGGATCGCGGTCGCGCTCACGCCATCGACGTCGTAATCGCCGTAGATGACGATGCGTTCGCCCGCGCGAGCCGCTCGCAGCAACCGCTCCGCCGCCTTGTCCAGGTCGGGAATGCCCGAGGGATCGTGCAGGTGCGTGAGCTTGGGGTCGAGGAACTTTTCCGAAGTCGCCGGGTCGGTGAGGCCCCGGGCGATCAGCACTCGCTGCACCAGCGGCGCTCCGGCGGCGCTCATCGCCCCGCGCAGTCGCCACACTTTAGTCATCCCGCGCACACCGGCGGCATCGCTCGCTCGCCCGCGAGCCTGTCCCCCCGCGCCGGGCGCAGCGGCGGCGCTAGTGTTGATCAGGTCGGGCACGGGTTGGGTGCGATCCGTCGCCACCGGCATGGCCGCAGAATATCGCGACGACGCCCGGCCCGCGCGGGACGCCCCGGATTGGAGACGACAGCATGGTCAAACTCACCAAAATCTACACCAAAACCGGCGATGACGGCACCACCGGCCTGGTCGGAGGGCAGCGTGTCCGCAAGGACGACCTGCGCGTCGAGGCCTATGGCACGGTCGACGAGGCCAATGCCGCCATCGGCGTGGCGGTGACGCTGTGCGACCAGTCGTCCGATACCGCCACCGTCACGCTCGGCGCCATCCTCCGCGCCATCCAGCACGACATGTTCGACCTCGGCGCGGATCTCGCCACGCCCATCGAGCCCAACGAGAAGAACCGCCTGCGCATCGTCGAAAGCCAAACCACTCGCCTCGAACGCACCATCGACGAGCACAACGACGGGCTCGCGCCGCTGACCAGTTTCGTGCTGCCCGGGGGCACGCCGGTAGCCGCGGCTCTGCACGTCGCCCGCACCGTGGTCCGCCGCGCCGAACGAATCGCCGTGGCCCTGCAGGCGGGACATGGCGTGAGCGTGAACCCTGAAGCGGTGAAGTATCTCAATCGCCTGAGCGACCTGCTGTTCGTGCTGTCGCGTGTGGCGAACGACGGCGGCAAGCGCGACGTGCTGTGGGTGCCGGGGGCGAATCGCGGGAAGTAGTTCTCGCTTAGGCCCCGATGTACTTGGCGTACACCGACCTCGCGACGTTCGCGTCGGTGGTGCCGCGGATGATCGCGCGGCCGTCGGCGAAGACGCTGATGTCGACTTCGCCTGTGCCGCTTTGCACCCGTGCCCGCACCATGAATCGCGTGGCGACGGGCGCGGAAGCGGCGACGCGGGCGAGGCGTTCGCGCAGCGATTCGAGATCGAGCGTGACGTCGCGCCCGGGCGACACCTGGATCGCGTCCTGCCCGCACAAACTCAGCGAATCGCCGCGGGCGTGCTCAAGAAACTCAAAGCGGCGCGAGCCGCAGCAGGGGCAATCGGGGCGGGGCGAATCGCCGAGCGGGAAGCGGCGTC
This sequence comes from Tepidisphaera sp., assembly GCA_016124375.1. Classification (GTDB taxonomy): domain Bacteria; phylum Planctomycetota; class Phycisphaerae; order Phycisphaerales; family UBA1924; genus RI-211. The sequence continues at coordinate 90,937 of WGNV01000010.1, read as the reverse complement.
TTTCGTTGGCCCAGATGTCAAAGTTGAGCAGCGTGCGGCTCAGCGTGTGGGGCTGGCCGCAAAGAATCTTGATCGCGTCGGCGGCCTGCGTCGCCCCGACGATGGCGACGACCGGCCCGAACACGCCGGCGGTGTCGCAGGTGGGCTGGCTGCCGGGTTCGGGGGGCTCTTCAAACACGCAGCGCAGGCACGGCCCGCCCGGCACAAACGTGCCCGACATGCCCCGCGTAGCGATGACGCCGCCGTAGGCGAGGGGGAGCGAGTGCTTCACGGCCAGGTCGTTGAGCAGGTACCGCGTTTCGAAGTTGTCCGTGCCATCGATGAAAATGTCGGGCGGGGATGGTGGCGAATCTACATCTTCGGTGCCGGCTGCGATTCGGACATTGCGGAGACCCTCGCTGGCGCTTCGGGCTCGTGGCGCCCCGCGTTCCAGCCCCAGCAGGCGCTCGGCGTTGGCCCCCGTCAGGTCCGCCGCGTGCGCGATCACTCGCACCCCGGGATCGATCGCCCGCAGCCGCGCTGTCGCCGCTTCCGCCTTTGGCATGCCCACATCCGCAACACCGAACAGCACCTGACGTTGCAGGTTGGTGAGATCGACCACGTCGCGATCGATGAGCGTGAGCGTGCCGACGCCCGCGCGGCACAAGAGCTCGGCCGAAGCACACCCAAGCGCCCCGACGCCGACGATCGCGGCGTGCGAAGCCGCCAGCTTCGCCTGACCGGCATCGCCGATGCCGGGGAGCAGCGTCTGGCGGTGATGTCGGGAGAGGGACATGGCGGAGCGTAGGGGGAGGCATGGAGCAAAAGGCACTAGGCATCAGGCACTAGGCATTAGGGAAGAGCCCCGGGACCTCAGTCTTCTTCTTCCCTAGTGCCTAATGCCTAGTGCCTGGTGCCTTCCCCAAAAACAAACACGCCCCGGCCAGAGGCCGAGGCGTGAGAGGTTCGTGTGTCTTCTGCGCTCAGTTCGCGAAGTGGGCGAACGCGCGGTTGGCTTCGGCCATGCGGTGGGTCTGGTCGCGGGTGCCCATCGCCTTGCCTTCGCCGCGGGCGGCGTTGTACAGCTCATCGGCGAGGCGCTGCGAGATCGGGCGGCCCTTCTCGCTGCGAGCCGCCTCGAGAATCCAGCGGAACGCCAGGCTCTGCTGGCGCTTCTTGTTCACCTGCATGGGCACCTGGTAGTTCGCACCACCGATGCGCTTGCTGCGAACTTCCACAAAGGGCTTGACGTTCTCGAGCGCCCGCTGGAAGACCTCGATCGCTTCCTTGGGGGCCTCAGGCGAAGTTTCCTTGGCCAGGCGGCCCTGGATCACCTCGAACGCGTCATACACCACGCGCTGGGCAACGGCCTTCTTGCCGTCCTGCATCACGCAGTTGATGAACCGCGACAGCGTGCGATCACCGAAGCGGGGGTCCGGACGCAGCTGCTTGTCGGCATTGGTAAAACGCTTGCCACCCATGTGAAACTCCTTGCTGGCTGGTGCTGGGCCACCCCCGCACACCTTCACCCCGGCCCGGCCCGCTCAGCGGAGCAGCCTGCCGCGATTACTGCCGTTGTTGATCGAAACTGGAACCTTCTCACCCTTGTGGCACAGGCGTCTGGCCTGTGCCTACACGAACTTCAGTTTTCTGCTGCGTGCCAGTTCGGGCGTCGCTGAGACCCTTGCTGGCGCTTCGGGCTCGTTGTTGTGCCCGCGATGCCTTACGAGGCTTTACGAGGCTTTGCCGCGCTTGGCGCCGTACTTGGAGCGGCCCTTCTTGCGGCCTTCGACGCCCAAGCAGTCGAGCGTGCCGCGCACGATGTGATACCGGACACCGGGAAGGTCACGCACACGCCCGCCGCGCACCAGCACGATCGAGTGTTCCTGCAGGTTGTGCCCTTCGCCACCGATGTACGCCGTCACTTCCTTGCCGTTCGACAGTCGCACGCGGGCGATCTTTCGGAGGGCCGAGTTGGGCTTCTTGGGGGTCATGGTGCGCACGATGGTGCACACGCCGCGCTTCTGCGGAGCCCCCTGCAGGTCCTTCACCTTGTTGATGCGAGACAAAGGCTGACGGGGCTTGCGAACAAGTTGATTAATCGTCGGCATGCGGCAAAATCCCAATCCCAAACACGCGAACCTTGGCAGACTCCGGCTCGGTACACTCCGGGCCCAAACCCACCCTCCGGAGCCAAAAGTCCCGGGCGGGAAGTGTAGCAGCCAACCGGGCCGGGACAAGCCACCCGCCACAGCCCGGCCTCCCCCTCGCCGACAGCCCAGAGTACCCTCCGCCCATGCCCAACCCACTCACCTTCCGCGACTTTCAGGCCCTCATTCGCAACCGCTACTACAAGACCGACGCCGCCCGCGGCACCCCGGGCACCTTCATGTGGTTCGTCGAAGAACTTGGCGAACTGGCCACCGCCCTGCAAAACAACGCGCCCGGCAAGACCCCTACACCCGCCGAACGCGCCAACCTCGACGAAGAATTCGCCGACGTCATCGCTTGGCTCACCACCCTGGCCAACATCAACGGCGTCGACCTTGAAGCCGCCCTGGCCAAGTACACCAAGCAAGGCGGCGTCGAAGGCGTGAAGGACTGAGCGGGATGAAATGGCAAAGTGGCAGAGTGGCAGAGTGGCAGAGTGACCGAGCGGCCTTGGGGCGAGAGCGGATGGCTGTCGAGCTTTCCTTCACTTTGCCACTACGCCACTTTGCCACTTTGCCGCTTCTCTCCTGCGCCTCCTCGCCCCCGGCATTCCGGCGAGCACCATCGCGCCCGCCACCCCGACGCCCCCCGGCCCGGGCACGATGATCAAGTTCGCGATCACCTGATACCCCAGCGCCGTCGGGTGAATGTTCTCATTCGGAAACGGCTCGTCCAAAATGTGCGTGTACTCGGCTTCGTGCCCGGCAAACGCCGCGCTCGTATCCACAAACCGCCCCCCCACGCCGTCCGCCGCCGCCTGCCCGATCTGGTTGATGTTGTCGATCAGCACGCCCGCAAACGGATACAGCGGGCTTTGGGGCAGGATCGCATACGGGTTGTAATCCCCCACCACGATGATGTTCGCCAGCGGCGCCGCCGCCCTCGCCTCCGCCGCGATCGCCACGTAGTTCGTCGCCAGCGTGTCCAGCGTCTGCCCCAGAATCGCCAACTGCTGGGTCGGGGGCAGGTTCAAAAAGTCCGGCTGGTCCGCCACCGCTAAAAAGTCATCCGGGCCTATCGAAATGGTGATCGTGTCGATGCTGTGCCCCATCGCGGTCTGGGCCGCCACCGTCTGCTGGAACAGCTGCGACTGGCTCAGGTTCACGCCGATGTAGTTGGTGTTGGCCGCCCGATACGCCTGCGTCGTGTCAAAAAAACTCACGGACGACTCGCCGGGGATCGCGAGGTTGATCACGTTCGGCCGGTCGCCGCCGTGCTGCGTCGCCAGCCAGTCCGCGTACAGCCCCACATAGCCCCGATCGCCGTTGTTCGGAAACGGCCCCTCGCTGAGCGTGGTGAACCCGAAGGCCAGCGAATCACCCAGCGAGATGTACGTGGAGTTCGAAGCCAGCGCCGCCGACCCGGCGATCGCGACCACCAACGCCCCGAACGGCATTTTGAAACGCATCGTGAGAATCTCCTCTCCAGACTGGGTCGAGCGCCAGGAAGTGGCAGAGTGGCAAAGTGGCGGAGTGGCAAAGTGAAGGAAAAAAATCCGCACCAGCACCCGATCGTAGCGCAGCATGTGCTTGGCGCTGCACTCCGCCACTTCGCCACTACACCACTTTGCTACTACACCACTTTGCCGCTTCGCCGCTTCGCTCTTCCGCCCTAATCCGCCGCCACCAGCGGGCGGCTCACCTCCACCACCAGGGTGTCGTCGGTCGGGGGCCCGTCCCGATAATGCTCCACCGCCTCGATCACCCGCCCCGGCCAGCCGCCGATCTCCGGGCGCTGCATCCCCGCCAAGACGCGCCGGAAGACGTCGATGCCCATGCACCGCCCATCCATGCCCATCGCCTCGATCGCGCCGTCGGTGTACACGATCACCGTCTCGCCCGCTCCCAGCCGCGTCGAGCCGGGCTCGGGATGAAAATCCTTGTCGGCGCACACGCCCAGCACCAGCGTCGTTGACTCGAGTTCGTGCAGCGTGCCGTTGGCCGCCCGGATGAACGCCGGCGGGTGTCCGGCGCTGCAATATTCCACCCGGTCACCCGCAGGGTCGACGCGCATGCAGAACGCCGTCAGGTACACCGAGTGCCGCGCCAGCGTCAGATGCGCGTAGCGGTTCAGCAGTCGCATCACCTCCCCAGGGCCCACGCCGGGCTGCTCCGCATAGATCCGCTGCAGCTCGCCCCAGATGCGGTTCACGGTCAACGCCGCGGCGATCCCGTGCCCGGTCACGTCCAGCACCACCACGTCCAGCGGCCCATCCTCCGCTTCCCCGTGCACGAACAGAAAATCCCCTCCGATCTGCTGCATCGGCGCGTACGCATACGCCACCCGCACCCGCCCGCGCGTGATCGGCGCCGGAAACAAGCTCTCGTGCAGGCGCCGCGCATCGATCAGCTCCCGCCGCACTTCGCCGTAGCGCCGCTCCAGGAACCGGAACGTCGCCTGCTTCACCCGCTGGCTGTGCCTCAGCCAGCACATCAGCAGCCCCGGCGCCCCCACCAGGGGCGACAGCGCGATCACCTCGATCCGCGTCCCGAAGTCGCTGGTGTCGATCGGCGAAAGCGCCAAGAGCGTGCTCACCAGCAGCAGCGGCACCAAAGGCCGCGCCGCCTGCACCGGCGTCCAGGGCAGAAAGCAACTCGCCCCGAAGTGAATGAGCATCACCCCGATCAGCCCCAGCGACGGGCGCACCCCCATGTATGGCGTCGCGATGCTCAGCACCCCGTCGGCCACCACCAGGAAATAGGTCAGGCGCAGCAGCGCCTCGCCCCGATCAATCCCCCGCCGGGCCCGCCAGAAACACGTCAGATACACGCCCAGCGACAGCGCCTGCAGCGCCAGGCCCAGCGGCTCCCGCTCCGGCGCGGGCGGGTGCTCAGCGCCCGGGGGCGGGGTGCGCAGCCCGTGCACCAGCAGCACGACGCCCAGCACCAGCACCGCACCCTTGAACGCCGACAGAATCCCCGAAAACCACAGAAACCGACGACGCAAAAGACGCTGCGTCTCGGCCTCGAACTCGATGCTGAAATCAGACGTGTATGGCCGGGCGGCGCTGGTCACCTTCGCATGATATCGCGCGGCCATCCCACCGCGTCACCCGCGCCGGCTCGCCCGTCCGCCTTCATCATGCTCCGTGCATCCCCGCCTCAGCGCGGCGCCGGACCAGAGGATGACAGCGTCCCCAGCGTCGCAGCGTCTTCCGGCGTCAGCGCCTTGCTCTGCGGCTGCGTCACCGCCTGCTTGGCCTTCTCCGCCTCACTCGGGTCGGCATACGCCGTGCGCGGGACCCCTGTCATCACCCGCAGCTTCAGCCAGATGAGCAGCGCCAGCCCGCCAAGGGCCAGCGCCAGCAAAGGCCAGCGATTCGCGAGACTCTTGCGGGGTGCGCTCATTCGTGTTCCTCGCGTCCTTCCGGGCCTCAGGGGTTGGGGACGGGCTGCTGCACCGGCGGGATCGTCACCTGCACCCGCCCGGTATACGCGTCCACATTGATTCGATAACTCTGGTTCGAGCCGGTGATGTCGATGTACCCCGCCGCAGAAGGCGTGCTGCTGCCCGGCGCATCCACCGGCCCGCCCAGCTCATCAAACACCAGCGTGTTGTTCGGGAAGTTGATCGCCGTGATCGTCGTGTTGCCGTACTCATCGCCACCGATGTGCCGCACCGTCAGGCGATCCAACTCGGTGTCCAGCTGATTGCCGTTCACCTCGGCGATGGTGTAGCGAGGGTCGTTGTTGTTGTTGGCGAACACGATGCCGCGCCCCTTCTGCAGCGCCACCGCATCGCTCTGCGCCACCGTGATGTCCGCCACGATGGTCCGCACCGCGCCTTGCACGCGCAGCACCCCCACCGACCCGAACGATGGGATCGCCATCGCCGCGGCGATGCCCAGGATCGTGATCACGATCAGCATCTCCACGAGCGTGTAACCCCGTGTCCTGGCGCGCATGTCCGTTCCTCCCTGCTTCCCCGCCTCGCTGCGTCCGATCTCGCTCAGTTCTTGCTCGCGGCCGGCGGGGCGGGCTTCTCGCTCCGCTCGCCCTTGCCGCTCTTTTCCGCCCCAAAGCCCGGGGGCAGCTCCGTCACCTTCACGCTCAGCCCGCTGCGCATCACGCCTTCCATGCGGTCCATGCGCGTGCCCAGCGCCCGCAGCTCGTTGATGATCTGCTTGCGCTGCTCGGCCGCGTTCGTGCGCCCGTTGGTGTCGTCCTCATTCACCGGCGTCACCTGACTTGATGGCGTCGCGCCCGGAACATTCCGAACCGTCGTCGGCTGCGCCAGCGCCACGCTCTCCATCGAGCTCGGGCGGGCGCGATCCAGCACATTGATCGCCAGCAGACCGGCGATGACGGTGAGGGCCAGGTTCGTGTACGTGCGACCGGTCTGGGTCGTGGCGGGCGTGGGGGTGCTCATTGGTTGCTCCTTGGGATCCCCGATTTCATCGGCTCACCCAAGCCCTTCGATCAGTTCCACCGGTCCGAAAGCCGCGATCCACGCGCCTTTGCGTTATCTGACCTCGCCCCCCCCACTCATGGCCTGGGCAGCGGCTGGTCATTGGCGTCAAACCCGCCCGCCCACAGGTCGCCCGTCGTGTCGTTGTAGATCCAGCCGTGCGTCGTCTGGAAGGTGGTGTCCGGCCCGGTGCCCAGCACGATCACGGTTTTGCCCGCCCCGCCCACATAGGGGTTGGGCGGGGGCTCGCGCATGTAGTCGTCCGCCATCAGCGGGCCCCAGGTGCCGTCGCCCGCAGTGATGTTGGGCAGCGTGTTGCCGTTGCGGACGTAGTAGACCCCGATCGCGGCCCGAACCTTGAGCAACTGGTCGTAGGTGCTGGTCTTCTGGGCCTCTTCGGTGGCGGAGCTGAACTGCGGGGTGACGATCGCCGCCAGGATTCCGAGAATGACGACGACGATCAGGATCTCGACCAGCGTGAAAGCGCGGAATCGTCGTGAGCGGAGCTTGGTCATCGTTGTCCTTCCCTCCCGGCCCGACCCAGCCGACACGCACCGGGCCGACGTTCGTGAATAGCGCGATGGGGACCGCTAGGCCCCCGTCGCACAGTTGGTTCGATTCAGATCAGCCCACTCACGGAGTGCCGGGAGTGATCTTGCCGGTCGAGGCATCGAAGTAGGTCGCCTCGAGCTTGCCGGTCGTCGAGTCGTAGACCCAGCCGCAGGTCGCCGCGTGCGCGGTGCCGATGGTGGTCTGCACGCCCGAGGGGGCCGCGGGGTTCTTCGGGGCTTCCTTGATGTAGCCGTCGTCGAAGTTGCCGTCGCCGTTGGGGTCGATCAGCAGGTCCCAACCGGTCGTGGCCAGGTCGGGATAGGCGTTCGTACGCGCCTTGTACAGCTCGATCTGGTTCTGGAGGCTCGAGAGCTGAGTCTTGAGGTTACCAGCCTGAGCATCCTCGGTCGCGTTGGTGAACTGGGGCACCACGATGGCGGCCAAGATGCCCAGGATCACGACCACGATCAGAATTTCAACGAGCGTAAAGGCCTTCTTCATCCGGTTGCGCATGCTTACAACTCCTTCCAATTGGATTCCGACCACTCGAGAGCGACCACGCCTCGAAGCTCTGCCCAAGGGATCCTCCTCCGGAACCCCGAGGCGCCGACGCCCACACACGCGGGCACATTCGGTGCAAGTGGATCGGCCTTCGCGCCGGCTTCGTTCAGCCGCGGCACGATCTCCGCCGGGCGCCCGCGCCGCCTGTAACGCCCGCGCCGAGAGCGCCCAGCCGCAACGTTTCCACAACGCAACGACCGACGCTTTTATGGAAACCAGGGTGTCCGAGAAGCCGGGCCCCTTGCGCGAAAGCCGCAACCGGCGGCACGGCAATCCCAAACGGGCCTGAAGACCACCCCGGCCAAAAACAAAGCCGCGACGCGAATGGTTCGCGTCGCGGGCTCTTTTTCGGCCTGGGCGTAGATTCCGAGCTGGCGCTTACTTGCTCAAGATCAGCGGCATCAGCTCGTTGTTGGGCACCTGCAGCGCGCCCAGCAGCGCCGCCGCCGCAGTCGCCTCCGCCTCGTCGCCCTTGGCGGCGAGGTCAAGCACCCCCGCGACCTGGCGAGCCTCCAACTTGTTGCCGAACCGCTTGGCCGAGTCTGCCACCTTGCCCAGCAGCGCGACCCGGTCCGCACCGCCCGACTTCATGGCCGCGTCCAGCACGGCACGCTGGGCCCGGTCCTGGTCGATGCGGCTGAGCACCTCGCAGATGCCCGAGACATCCGCGTTCTTCTCGCTCAGGGCACCGATCAGCGTGGTCGCCGCGTCGCCCACGTTCAGCACCTGGTTCCCCGACACCGCGAGGTCACGCAGAGCCGCCAGGCACCGCTTGGCGTAGTCGGCGGCTTCGCCCGCCGAGATCGGCCCGCCCGTCGTGGCGATCGCCAGGTCGGTAATCGCCTTCTCCGTCTGGTCTTCGCTGATGCCGACCTGGCGCACCCCGACGCCCTGCGTCCCGTCGTAGCGGTGCCGCAGTTCGGAGTACGACTCGGGACCGGTCATGGCCAGCACGGGGCTCGCGGCGGTCTTGATGGTGCCGCGAATCTCGTCGACCACCGGGGGCAACTTTTCCGAGTTCTGGCCAAGCACCATCACGAAGTCGATGCTGGGGGCCTCGGCCACCAGGGTGGCGATGTCGGCCAGGTGGTCGCCGTGCGGAAGCACGGAGTAACCGAGCTTCTCCAGCGAACGCCGGGCAACCTGGTAGTTCTCGGTGTTACCGCCGATCACGACGGCGTACTGGGCCGTGCTGCCCTTCAGACCCGAGGCAAGCGTGGGAACCACGCGTTCGGCGCCGGAGAAGGTCTCCTGCGGCTGGCTGATGCCGATGGCCAGGGCGGCCTCGGTCTGCACGCGACGGTCGGGGTAGGTCAGCGCGTCCACCAGCGGGGTCCGCTCGCCATCGGGCTGGATGGCACGCCCGCCCGCGGTCTCTTCCACGATGTGCAGGGCCTTGCGGGCCAGCGGGGTGTCTCGAGCGTCGAGCGCCCGGGCCAGCACCAGCTGCGCGACGCCCCCACCCGCGGCGGCGGCGAAGTAGTCAGCCGTGCGACGGGGCTTGGCGCCGTTGGCGGCCAGGCCCGGCAGCGGATAAACGGGGTTGATGTATCCCTTGGGGGTGTCGATCTCGCGGGAGAAGTTGGCCGCGATCCACAGCGCCAGGGCCTGGGGCGACACGCCGCCGTTGCCCTGCTCGATCTCCATGGCCCGCTCGTCCAGACGCATGGCCATGGCCTCGTTGTACACCTCGGTCCGGATGGCGATCTCGTTGAGGCCGGTGCCGGGGTCGTAGCTCCACAGAAGCTGGAACTCCTCACCCGGGAAGCTGAGGCTCTCGGCCTTCTCGGCGTAGTAGTCCTCGGCCAACGCCTGGTAGAGCTCCTGCGTGCTCTGCGACGCGCCGCCCAGGGCGTTGATCGCCCGCTGGCAGGCCTGCTTGACGTTGTCGTTCTGCGTGGTCTCGGACAGGTCCTTCAGGAAGGGCAGGCTGGTCTTCCAGGGAATAAGCCCCAGCACATTGGCCACGCGCTCCTGCTGAGCCGCGGGCATTTTCATCATCGCCACCGACAGCGGGATCTCGCTCTGGCGACCGAGGTCGATCAGCACCCGCTGGACTTCGGCCGAGCGGGCGGCGTTATCGTTCTTGAGCAGGTTCTCGAGCAACTGGGGCAGGGCGTATTCGCCGGCGAACAGCAGGCGCTCCCGGGCGAGCAGGCGCCCGCGCACCGTGCCCGTCAGGTCCTCGATCGCCTTGGCGATCTCCTTGGGGTCGCGGGCCCGCTGCAGCTTGCCGTCTTCGAAGGCCTTCATGATCTTGCCGGCGATGTCGGCAAGCTCGGGGCGACGGGCGGCGATCTGCAGCGCGTCGTTGATCTTCTGCTGATCCCCGCTCTTCTCGATGATGTCGACCAGCTTGGTCGGGGCGAGCTTCAGATCGAGGAACTGCGTGCCGGTGCCGGCGGCAGCATCGAAGCTGGCGATCTTCACGTAGTGGGCGAAGTCCTGGATCAGGTGCGTCGCGTTGGCGTCCGCTTCTTTCTGCGCGGCGTCAGGAGCCGCGGCCTGGCCAAAGGCCGAGCCGGAGAGCATCATCAGCGACAGAACCGCGGCCCGGGCCAGCAACGCGGGTGAGGCCACGGAAGAGAAGCACGCAAAGGCGGAACGGTGCGTCACAATCGACTCCTATCGCCAGAAACTACGAACCCCGGGCCCCGCCTGCTGCAGGGCCGAGAAGCCCGAACCACAACCTTGTCGCCTGCAACGAGGCAGCACCCGGCGCGGCTACTAAGGAGGATCGCCCCCCTCACAGATGCCGCCCGGACCAAGGCGAACACTGTACCGGACCGGAGGCGAAGGCGTCAACTGGCCGGCTGGCGGTTTCGGGAGGTTATCCGGCCTGCAAAAAACCCGGGGGTCGGGAGGTTGGGGGGAGGGCGACCGCGTGCGTGCAAAGTCCTAAAAAGCGATCTTTTCGCGTCCCGACATACTCGGCTCATCATGAAGCGTGCGGGGACCGATCGAATGGCGGGCGTCGGCCTGTCCGGTGGAGCACCGGGCGTGCGCGACGTTGTGTGTTCCCCTGAGGTGCGCCTATGCCATTCGATAAAGAAGTGCTGACCACGGGCGAAGTTGCGAAGATCTGCAACGTCGCGCCCCGGACGGTCTCCAAGTGGTTCGACTCGGGATCCCTCAAGGGGTACCGAATCCCGGGCAGCCGCGATCGGCGCATCCCCGCCTCGGAACTCATGAAGTTCATGCGGGCGCACGGGATTCCGCTGGAGGGGCTGAACTCCGGCCGAACCCGGGTGCTGATCGTGGACGGCGAGCGAGAGGTCGTCGACACGCTGGAGCGCATCCTGACCGAGCAGACCAGCTACGACGTTCGCACGGCGACGAGCGCGTTCAAGGCGGGGATGGAGTGCGAGAAGTTCAAGCCGCACGTCTTGCTGCTGGACCTGCACCTGGGTGGCGACGCCGACAGCCGCGCGTTTGCCGAGAGCGTGCGGAAGAACGAGCAACTGCAGTTCACCAAGATCGTCGCGATGAGCGGCAAGCTGACCGACGGGCAGGCCCAGGGCCTCCGCTCGCAGGGCTTTGACGTCTTCCTTAAGAAGCCCTTCCAGGTGCGCCAGGTGGTCGAATCGATCGAGGCCGCCACCAACCTGGTGGCGTGAGATCTCGCCCCGCAGCCACAACCAACAAGTTTTTCGCACGGGCCATGCAAGGACGCGTGGCCCGTGTCGCCTTTGCGTGCGTCCCATTCAACTTGCGCGAAGTTTGTCATGTCGGGCCCAAGCCGGGCAGGGCGGCTAGTACGCTCTGCCGCGCATGGGCCGATTTGTGGCGGAAACTCGGCGGATCAGTCTCGGCCCGGCGCGGTCCGGTGTGCCGGAGGTAGCCGCACGCGTAAGGCAGGGCGTGTGGTCGCTGGGGGCGCAGCTGCTGGGAGCGCGGCGCGGCGGGGTGTATGAAAGGCGACTTTCGGATGAGCGGACGCTCGAGCCCTTCGCCTCGCTAGTGCGGGCCTTTGAGACCGCCCCACAACACCTGACGACGACCATCACGGGAGGCGGCCTTTCGCCCCTGGTGCGAATCGCGACTCAGGAGATCGGCGAGCGGCAGGGCGAAGTAATCGTGTGTGTTCACGGCGTATTCACCGATCGCACCATGTGGCGGTACCTCGCCGGCGCGATGGCCGAGCAGGGGCGCAACGTGCTGTTGATCGATCTGCCGGGCTGCGGCGACAGCGACAAGCCACGGCCCACGCGCCGGAATCGGGCCCTGTATGCCCCCGGGGCGCTGGCGAGGCGGGTGCTCGCCGCCCTGAGATCGCACCTGCGAACACGCAAGGATTCGCCCCGCGTGCGCCTCGTAGCTCACTCGCTTGGCGGGGCGGTGGTCATCCGCATGTTCGCGGCGGCGGCGCTGCGCCAGGAGTTTGCGGACGTGCTGGAGCGTGTGGACTCCATGCTGCTGCTGGCGCCGCTGGACGTGGCGGTGAACAAGGAAAACCCGGACCTCACGCGGCTGCGACGCGTTTCGAACATCAAGATTTGGTCAGCGCGAGGGCTGGGAACTCTGCGAGAGAACCTGGCCTCGGCGCTGCTCAGTGGCTGCGGGCCGGACGCGCCGGTGATGCGGCGCGAGGCCGACCACAAGCTGCGCGTGCTCACCCACACGCCCAGCCGCCTGGCGATGCAGGCAATGCTGCACCAGGCGGTGCCGCACGAAAAAGGTCGCCCACGCTGGGACAAGATCGAACCGATCGTGGCGGGGTATTCGCACGTGTCGCCCCGAACGCTGATCGTGTGGGGCGAGTGCGACGAGGTGCTGCCGGTATCGATGGGGTACAAGCTCGCGGCACAGCTGCCGAAGGCGAAGCTGGTGACGCTGCCGAGGTGCGGGCACTCGCTGGTGCTGGAGCAGCCGCGGGAAGTGGCCAGACTGGCGGAGCGATTCTTGTGCGAGCGGACGGGCGACAAGCCCCAGCCGGCGGCCGAAGCCATACTGGTGTGAGAAGGCGGGGCGAGGGTGATGCGCGGCGGGGCACCTGCCGGGTTGGGCCGCGAGGGCGTGGTCACTCCTTGGCGGCGCCGCAGAAGGTGACGGGACTGCGAAGTCCGTCGCCGCCGACGGCGCGCACGCCGAAGAAGAAGTTGTCCTTATTGATGGGAAGTGTTACTTCGGTGACGGCGGCGGTGCCTTGGGACTCTTGCCAGTCGGGCGCGGTAGTGTCGCGCCACACGACTTCGTAGGAGGCGGCGCCGGGCGAGGCGTCCCAGCGGATGGTGGTGTCAATGTCGAGCTTGGCGGTGACGATTCGGGCGTTGGCCGGGGCGCGCGGAGCGTTGGCAAGCCAGGCGGCGGTGGCGAGGTTGAGGCGAGCGACATCGGCAACGTAGGCGAAGTCAACATAGTCGGGGACGTCGCCGTAGGGCTTGCCGTCCTTGGTTGTTACATTGGCGTGCTCGCGGGTGTAGTCCTCGTCAACCTGAGCAAATCGGACGGCGGGGAAGTGATTATCGAGGAATGGCTGGTGGTCGCCGCCTCGCAGGAAGCGATCTGGGCGGAAGACGAGCATCGGCTGCACGGCGGTGCGTTCTTCGCGGGCGACGAAAGCGATGTAACGGGCGAGCTGGCGGCTTTGACTGTCGTTCTCGGCGCTGGTGAGGCGGATTTTGGCGAGCGCTTCGGCGCTGGCGTCGCGGGGCAGGCCTTCGGAGAGCACGCGGACGAGGCGCGGGGTCGAGCCGCCGTGCGGCGAAGCGCCAGCGTGGGGTGAAGTCGGGTCGCCGATGATGTCGTTATTAAGAACGCCCCGGATGAACTCGTGGTTGGCGGCGGCTTGGTTGGCGCGATAGGTCGCGCCGACGAGGCCTTGTTCTTCGCCGGCAGTGAAGACGACGACGAGGGTGCACTTGAGCGGATGGGCGGCGACGACACGGGCAACCTCGAGCGCGGCGGCGACGCCCGACGCGTCGTCGTTCGCCCCCGGCGCATCGCTCTTGGAGTCCATTACATCCGCGCACATGCTGTCGTAGTGCGCGAGCACGTACACGATGTCGTCGGGGGTTGAGGTGCCGCGAACGACACCGACGACGTTGACCAGCTTCGCCCCGTTCGGAATCCGCGGCAGCTTCGGGGCGTCAAACTCCTCGAAACGTGCCGCCATGTTCGGCCCCATGCCGTCAAGCTGCGACTTGATCCACGCACGAGCGGCCCCGATGCCGCGCGTGGTCGAGGCGGGGTCGGAGAGCGTGTGGCGGGTGCCGAAAGCGGCCAAGGTGTGGATGGTGGCGGAAACTCGCTCGGAAGAAATGGTGGAGGCGAGGGAGCTGTAGTGCGGCTGGGCCGTTGAAATGGGCGTACACGCAACGAGGGCCATGACTGGTCGTATCCAAGCGATGCCGCGCATGTCGAATCTCCTCACACTTTCCGAACCTTGCCGTTACTCTCGGACGTAGGGTATCCGGTAATGGAGCGGGCCAGTACAACCCGCGAATGACCCAGCGTTCAAGTTCGATCAGGGCACAACTCATTCCGATATCTCAGCGCAGCCCGAATCACCCGCTCCACGGCCCCCGTATCATCCCTTGACGGTCGATGCCATGATTCGCATTCTCGTTCTCATCCTCGCGATCGTGCTTCAGCCCTATTTAGGCTGGAGCTATGCGGGCTGCCGCTCGGCTGCCCAGCGCGTCTCACCTGAAATGAACTGCTGCTTGAGCGATTCGACCGACTCCTGCTCGGGCGGCTGCGCACGCTGCGTCCTTGGGTCTAGCGCGACGGCAACGTCGGGTCGTCCCGACAACTGTTGTGATTCGTCCGCTCCGATCGGACTTTCGGCCGGCAAATCATGCTGCGGCCCGCTCACATGCGTACTCATCCGGACCGGGCCGATTCTCATCAGGCCCGACTTGTCCAAGCCCTCGATCCCGAAGCTCGCAAGCGCGGCGATTGCTGTCCCGGCTTGGCTCACTCCGATCCCAACGGCGTTTGAAAACCCGACGGGCACGATGATGCACGCCCGCGCGGGGCCTTGGGATAGTTCCAATAGAACCAGGCGCGCTCTGCTCTGCATCCGCACCACCTAGTAGTCAGAGCACGATTTGTGAAGCTCTCCGTTGCCGCCGACTCGAGGTGGCCGGGGTCAGTTCTGACTGTGGCGCGTCGGCCGTTGTGCCGCATCGCGACCGTATCTCTATCAATTCACCAAGTTTGGAGAATTCATCATGATTTCGATGATGCTCAAAGCCGCGGTCCTCGCGGCAATGATGCCCGGCGTCTCTTCCCTCGCTCCCACCGCCGCGAAGGCGCCTTCCGCCTGCGCAGCGCCGTGCCAGAGTTGCTGCAGCGCGACCTGCTCCTCCTGCGGAGCGGCATGCTGTGACGACGGATGCTCGTCCTGCAACGGCTCCTGCTGCGGGCAGGGCTGCTGCGGCAGCTCGTGCTGCGGTAAGTAACGCCTCGGGAGCATGAGTCCCCCGGGCCGAGCGGCCTCAATGGTCGCTCGGCCCATTCGTGTTCGCGGCACCCTCGGTCGTGCGACAAATCGCGGGTGGCTTTCGGATCGTGCCACCGAAGTCTTTGCTCTGCCGGGCTTCACGGTTGAAGCACCAACTCCCGGACACCAGACTAGGTAAAGCTCCTGCGAAATCTGCACCACACTTTGGGGAGCTTGGTCCACAGCGGCATTCCGGTCCGCTCGCTCGAGCACTCGCGGCTTGTCAGTCTCTCCCACCAATCGTCCGGCTGGCGTAATGACGTTTCGATCTCAAGTGACTCGGTGCTTTGCTTCTCGTGCAGGGGTGTCGGTTGGTAGACTCCTCGCCGTGCGTCCGCACCGTCATTGACCAGCCGCCCCGCAGCCCGCGAGATTCCGCGTATTCCCCGGACGATCGGAGCCTCCCATGAAAATGACGCTCATTGTGGTCTTTGGGGTCATCAGCCTGCTCATGCTCGCCATGGGCGTCTCCGAGTTCTACATGCAGTGGCGGCTGCTCTCCGGAGCCCGCCCCGTGCAGGCGACGATCACCGCCGCGGGTGTCTTTGAGGTGCGCGACCTGACGGGCGACGACGCCGGAGGAATCACCAGCTACATCTATGAGCCGCGGGTGAAGTTCACCTACGAGCTCGACGGCACAAGCTACGAGGGGACGATGATGCGTCCGATCAAGACGCCGCGCAACTACCCGACCGCGGGGCACGCGGAGACAGAGCTCGTGGCGTTTCCGGTGGGAGCGAAGGTGCAGGCGTTTGTGAGCCCGAACTACCCCGACAAGGCCTATCTCATCAAGGAGACCAGCCGCGCACCGGTGATCTACATGTTGATCGGCGTTGGCGTGCCGCTTTTCATTTTCGCGCTTATCAAGGTCGCGAAGCTCTAGGCGTCGCGCCCGCTCGCCCCGGCCGCCGCAAGCACCGCCCTGGCCACGTCGTAGGCGGCGCGGGGGCGGCCGAGGGCTTTCGCGTTCTGGCGCAGGGCCGCGAGGCGTGATTCGTTTGCGAGGAGTTGATTGAGCTTGTGGGGGAGGACGGCGGCCGAGTTGATCTTGATCGCCGCGGTGTTTTCCAAGAGATAATCACTGTTGCGAGATTCCTGGCCGGGGATGGGATTGACGATCGCCATCGCCGCCCCGCGCGCGAGGATCTCGCTGGTGGTCAGGCCCCCGGGTTTGGAGACGACGAGAGTGGCGGCCGCCATCAGTTCGTCCATCTCGCGAGTGAAACCGATGATGGTGCTTGTGTGGGGGGCGGCTTTGGCAGCCCGTTGGAGGCGCGCCTTGAGGTCGTCGTTTTTGCCGCAGACCACGGCCAGGTGAATCGGCCTTTTGACATGCATGGCGGCATCGAAGAGCGTCTCCACGGGGCCGACGCCGAAGCCGCCGGCAAGAAGGAGGATGACGGGTTTGTCCTGCGGCAGGTCGTGCTTGGCGCGGGCGGCACGGGCGTCCAAGGGTTTGGCGAATACAGGGTGCACCGGGATGCCGCTGATCGTGATGCGCTCGCGCGGCACGCCCCAGCGCCCCAGCGAGATGGCGGCTTCGTCGGTGGCCACAAAGTAGTGGTCGGTGGGGTCATTGACCCACAGGCCGTGGGCGTCGAAATCGGTGACGACGGTGAACTGGGGGGCGACGTCAGACGCGGACGCGGGCCCCTCGCCAACGCGAAACCTTCGGGGCACGTTTGTTGGTTTCTTCTTGCGACGGCGACGGGCGATGATCTCGGCGGGCAGGAAGTGTGTGTTGACGACGATGTCCCAGCCCTGGGGATCGTTCAGAATCGGATCGAGCCGGGCGAGATTGGCCTGCTCGACCATCACGCGAATGGTGTCGCGAGTGGAGTTGGAAGGGGCGCGGTCGGTGAGGTCGTAGAAATACCCGAGCAGGTGCGGGGCGTGAGAGACGAGGTCGAGGTACCACTTGGAGTACATGCGCCGGAAGACGGCGGTGGCGCACGTCATGAGGTCGACGTTGCGGACGTGGGCGCCGGGGTCGATTTCTTTGAGCGCGAGTTCAACGGCCTCGGCGGCGCGGACGTGCCCGGCACCAACGGATGCGGTGAGGATGAGAACTCTCGGAGCGGCTTGCGGCTGCATGGGGTTGCAGGATACGGAAACGCCGCACGCCGCGGCGGCGTGAGTTCCGCCCCCGGATGTCGCTTTTCTAAGCATCCCCAATGCCTGACGCGTGTCCGGCGTAGCGGGGTGTGCCTTAAACATCGGAGTCTCGCCCATGAACGCTTCCGCCGCGGTCACTGCTCTCCTTGCCGGAACACTTTTGGCCATCGCCCCCAGCGCCGGGGCCGCCACCATCCCCCTCTCGTGGATGCAGATGACGCCCACGCCCTTCGGCGGCACGCCCCCCAACGGCTCGTCGTACAACGTCCCGGGCGTGGGGCTCGTGCAGATCAACTACACCGTCACGCCCTCCTTCTCCACCGCGCGGCTCAACCAGACTCCCATCTTCGGGGGCGACTCCATCACCTCCGGGCCGAACACGTACACCTGGGGGCCCGTCGAGCTCTTCGCCCGCTCCAACCTCGTCGCCCCGCCCCCGCCGACGCTGGCCTGGAGCATCACCTACACCTTCCCCACCACCATGGCGGCCAACTCGGTGTACCTGGGCGTCGTCGGGCTGGGCCGCCTCGACCAGACCCTGCCGGGCGCGATCTCCACCTGCCAGGTGAGCCAGAACGGCACGTACCTCGGGCAGGACTTCGGCGTGGGGGGCCCGTGGGGGCCCAACCAGTTCAGCAGCGGCCCGGGCACGTTCTCCTTGCAGAACGCCGTCAGCGGCCCCACCACCGCCGGCCCCAACTGGAACTCGGCGCTGGCGCTCGTGCAGATCAACGACGCGATCAACTCGCTGACCGTCAACTTCAACCAGGTGTCGGGGGATGGCGTCGGGCTCAACATCGCGGTGATCACGCCCGCCCCGGGCGCGGCCGCGGTGCTGGGGCTGGGCGGGGTGGCGCTGACGCGCCGGCGGCGCACGGCGTAAGCCGCGGGGCCGAGGCGAGCGCCGACGCTCCCGGGCCGCATGCCGCATTCATGTCCCCATCCTCACGCCGCGATCGACGCCGTCACCGCCTGGCTCCACGGCCCCACCTCGCCCTTGGCGTTGGTCCAGCGTGCGAGGTAGGTGGCCACCTTGCCCTTGTCGTCGCTGCCGAACTCGCTGATGGCGGTGGTCCTTCCGATGAAGGTGAGGAACGTGGCCTCTCCCGGGTCGTTCACCGCGGCGGGGCCGACGGCGCGGTAGAGGAGCATCCCCGCGCTGCCGACGGGGCGGGCCCGGCTGTTGGGGGTCATTTCATCGGTGGCGCGCACTTCCTGAAAGCCCTGGTCGATGCGGGCGATCGCCAGCACCGGCTTGGTGGCGGGGGCGGGCACGGGCGTTGGCTGCAGGTCGGGCACGTGCAGCCCCACCCCGAGCTTGAGGGCGTTGCTCACGCCTTTGTTCACGCGGATGGTGGCCGCGTAGCCGCGGACCACTGTTAATAGATTCGCCTTCTGGGCGTTCTTGGTCGCCACTGTCGCGACGGTGCGCGTCGTGGGGTTGCTGGCGGCGAGATACGCGGCGTTCCAGGTGGCGTAGGCGGCGGAGATGGCGGTCGCGTCCGGGGCCGCCAGCCCGTAGTTGCCGGGCGTGGCCGCGATGAGGGTCTTGAAGTTGAGGGCCCAGGTGTCCAGCTCCGAATCGCGCGAAGGGATATAGGTCGCGGCCACGGGGTGCTCCTTGCTGCGCCGGGAGAGATCGCCCGACACGAAAGAGAGACCGGCGGCGGGCGAAGCGGCCTTCAACGCCTCCCGCGTTTTTTCATGGCCGTGCGCAAAACGACATTTGCACGTGCGAACGCGGCGTTGTCACCTGCGAACGCGGCGTTCGCAGGTGCGAACGAGCCGCTCTGCCCTGCGAACGGTTCATCCGCCGGTGTTCGCTACCGGCCCGTGCCCATCGCCCTGGCCATGAGCGCTGCTTTCGCACGCGCAACCGCCCACCGCGCCGGCCACACCAGCAGCCTCCACGCGACAAAGACGGCGAGCAGGGCCATCAGGGCTTGCGTCGCCGTCGGCGAGGGGTGGTGCGGATCGGCAAAGCCCATGACCCGCCCGGCCGCCAGCGTGCAGCCGACGAAGACCGCCCCGTCGAGCACGAACCCCGCGGCGCTCAGGCACGCCAGCCCGGCCCAGAGCCGGCGCGGGGTGTTGTGAGGAGCGATGAACATGCGAGCTTCCTTTGCGGCGGCCGCGGGCGGCCCCGCGCCCCTCTCGCCGCCGCATACTACCACGCCCCGGCGGGCGGGCTAGCACACGATGTTGCGCGCGGCGAAGAGGATGTACGCGATGATCGCCGCCCAGGTCAGCACGGTCAGGACGAAGATGGCGAGCACGCCGGCGAAGAACCCGCCGATGACCGCCGCCCAGCGATTGGGCTGGGGGTCGATCCTGTTATAAAGCACCCCGCCCACGACGACCGCGGCCACGCCCAGGACCGCCGCCAGCACGTAGAGGCCGGGCTGGTCGGCCGGATCGGCGAACTGCGCACGCGGCAACGCCAACGCGGCCGCGACCGATGAGGCCAGCAGCACCAGCGCGAGCACCGTGGTGAGGGGCGTGATGCGTGGCGGGGCGGTGGGCACCGGCGGGGGCTCCGGGGAGGGCGGGCGCGAACGTGCATCGCGAATCATCGTACCCCGGCACGCGGGCGGCCCAGACTCGGTGATGGCCGCCCACCGCGGCGGCCGCGGAGCCGCGCTCGTGGGCACGCGCGGGGGTGCGCCCATGGCCGGAGTGCGGTGCGTGGCACGATGAAGACCGGCGGGGACCGCCGGGCCACCCAAAGGCGCCGCGGGCGCTCTGTTTGGAAGCATGGGCGGGGGGCAGGGGGCTGCGGGGGATTAAAACTCCGCCTGCTTGGGGGCGCGGGGGAAGGGGATCACATCCCGGATGTTCTGCATGCCAGTGACGAACTGGATGAGGCGCTCGAAGCCGAGGCCGAAGCCCGCGTGCGGCACGGTGCCGTAGCGCCGCAGGTCGCGGTACCACCAGTATTCCTTCGCGGGCAGGTTCATCTCCGCGATGCGGGCGTCGAGGCGGTCCAGGCGCTCCTCGCGTTGGCTGCCGCCGATGATCTCGCCGATGCCGGGGACGAGGACGTCCATCGCGCTCACGGTTTCGCGGCCCGGCTCGCAGTTGTCATCCAAGCGCATGTAAAACGCCTTGATCCCCTTGGGGTAGTTCGTCAGGATCACCGGCTGCTTGAAGTGCTCCTCGGTGAGGAATCGCTCGTGCTCGCTCTGCAGGTCTTTGCCCCACTGCACGGGGTACTCGAACTTGTGGCCCTTCTTAATCGCCTCCTCGAGCACGCGCACGCCCTCGGTGTAGGTGACGCGCAGGAAGGGCTTCTCGATGATCGCTTTGAGGTTGGCGATGGTGCCCTTCTGGATGCGCTCTTCGAAGAAGGCCATGTCGTCGGCGCGTTCGGCGAGGACGGTCTGGAAGAGGTACTTAAGCATCTGCTCGGCCAGCGTCGCGTCGGCGGCAAGATCAGCGAAGGCGATCTCGGGCTCGATCATCCAGAACTCCGCGAGGTGGCGGGAAGTGTTGCTGTTCTCGGCGCGGAAGGTGGGGCCGAAGGTGTAGACGCGGCTGAGGGCCATGCAGTAGGTTTCGACGTTGAGTTGGCCGCTGACAGTGAGATGGGCTTCTTTGCCGAAGAAGTCATGGCTGAAATCCACGGGAGAGGCACTGGGGACTGGGGACTGGGGACTGGGGCCGGAGGAGGCGGGGCGGGCGTGGCCGGAGTGTTCTTCACCAGTCCCCAGTCCCCGATCCCCAGTCCCTTTGCCCGCCTCCTGCCGCGGCAGATTCATCACGTCCAGCGTGCTCACGCGGAACATCTGTCCCGCGCCCTCGCAATCGCTGGCGGTGATGATGGGGGTGTGGACGTAGTAAAACCCGTGCTCGTGGAAGAAGCGGTGGATGGCCATCGCCAAACAGTGCCGCACGCGGGCGACGGCGCCGAAGGTGTTGGTACGCACGCGCAGGTGGGCGAAGTCGCGCAGGTACTCAAAGGTGTGGCGCTTGTTGCTGACCGGGTACGAATCAGGATTTTCGACCCAGCCGATGATGCGAACGGCGCTCGCGAGCACTTCGACGGCCTGGCCCTTGCCTTGGCTCGCCACGAGCGTGCCGTCGACTTCGACGGAGCAGCCGGTAGTGAGGCGTTTGATCTCATCAAAGTTCGCCGCGGCGTGTTCACCCTGGGCCTTGATGACGCACTGGATGGGATCGAAGCACGACCCATCAGAGACCGCCAGAAAGCACAAGCCGCCGTCGGCCTTGGAATCGCGATTGGTGCGGACCCAGCCCTTGATGGTGACAGGGGTTCCGACGGGGGCTTTGAAAGCTTGATCGACGCGAAGCCAGGTCATGCGGGACTCCTCGAACGGGTGAAAAGATGGACGGCCGATGGTAGTAAAGGGGACAGGCAGTTGCCGCCGGGCCGGCGAAGATCGGGACGGACACCGGCCAAAGCCCTGGGCCACGACAAAAGCCAGGGAACTAGACCCGACACGCGTGACGGCGGTTTCGGCGGCCGCCAGGTCGCGCGTGCTGTCGGGTGTCGAAATGGCGGGGCGGGGATTACGAATGTATAGATACGAGTGGACACCGCCGGACCGATGGTCGCCGCGACTGCGGCGGGCGCGAGCGGCAGTGGCTCAAAGGGGGGGTATTCATGGCGCTTGCGATTACGTTTTTGGGCTTGGTGCTGGCGGTGGGAATTCTGATCGTCTCGATGCGGGCGGCCGGGCCCCTGCGGGCGGCCGGCGCGCTCCTGGCCATCGTGGTTTTTCTGGTCGGGTTTGTGTTCGGCAGCGTCACGAACGTCGGGGCCAACCAGGTGGGCATCGTGACGCGGAACGCGATCGGCGGCAATCTCGCCGGCGGAAAGATCATCGCCACGGATGGCGAGAAGGGCGTGCAGGCCGAGGTGCTCGCCCCCGGTTTGCACTTTGGTTACTGGCCCGTGCTGTACACCGTGAAGACAGTGCCGCTGGTCGAAGTGCAGAGCGACGAGCTGGGGCTGGTGGAGACGGCCGACGGGTTGCCGCTGCCCGCCGGGCAGCTGTTTGCGCCGGATTGGGCTCCCGACCAGGTGCAGCAGATGCTGGACGCAAAGTACTTTCTCACGGCGGGCAAGGGATACAAGGGCAAGCAGGCGACGGTGCTGCCCCCGGGCAAGTATCGACTTAACACCGAGTTGTATCGGGTGAAGATGACCAAGCAGACGGAAGTGGCCCCCGGCGAGGTGGCGGTGCTGAAGGCGAACTACGGCGAAGCGCCCACGATCGCGGTGAAGGGGGAGATGGGGGCGCTGGTGGAAGGCAAGGTGGACGCGGGAACGGACGGCTCGCAGCTTCGCCTGGCCGGCGAGCGCGAGATGGGCGTGCGGGCCAAGGTGCTGCCCCCCGGCAAGTATCCCCTCAACACCGACGCCTATTCGGTCACTGAAATCTGGACGACGCAGATGATCGCCCACTACACCGCGTCGGCAGCGACCAACCCGGCATATTCGGAAGGCGCCGACCAGCGCAACCCCAAGGGCGGCGGCGTGGTGGCGGCGCACGACCCCATGACCGAAGAACGGGGAATCACGGTCCGCACCAGCGACGGGTTCACGTTTCCGGTCGACGTACGCGTCGAATACGTGATCGAGCCCGAGCACGCGCCGATCGTGGCGGCCAAGCTGGGCGATGACGAAGGGCCGCGCTTTCGCAATGCGCTGAACAGCGCAGTGCGGGCGATCTTCCGCAATCACGCGGAGAACGTGAAGGCCCTGGACTACGTGCAGCAGCGCTCGCAGCAGGAAACGCAGAGCCTGGAGTCGCTCGCCAAGCAGATGGCACGCTTCGGCGTGACGGTGACCGCGGTGCGCATCGGCAACGTGGGCGATGAAGAAACCCTCGGGGCGCTCCTCAAGACGCAGACCGACCGGGAGATCGCCAAGCAGGAGCAACTGACCTTTCAGGAGCAGCAGCGGGCGGCCGAGCAAAAGAAGCAGCTCGCCCGCACCACCCAGGAATCTGACGAAGAGAAGAAACTGGCGACGGCGACCTACTCGGTAAAGATCGCGAGCGAGGCACAAAAGCAGAAGATCGTCGAGGCCAACGCGGAAGCCCAGGCGATCGCGATCAAGGCCGAGGCACAGGCCAAGGCGTACGAGCAGATCGCGAATCAGATCGGCAAGAGCAACGCCGCGGCCATCGAGATGCTCAAGATCGTCGGCGAGCGAAACATCCAGATCACGCCCCGGATCCTGATGACGGGCGGCACGGGCGGCGCACACAACGCCGACGCGGGAAACCTGCTGATGAGCACGATGCTGGACAACATGATGGGGAAAGACGAGGGCCCGGGGGCGTCGCAGACGCCGGTCATGAAGCCCGCGCAGCCGCCGGCCGCGACGGGCCAGTAGGCGACAGATCGCGGAGAAAGCCGGGGCGGCTTCATCGGTGGCACGCGCGTGCGCACCGCCTACGGTTCGCCTTCATGGCCCGGCCCTTTGTGCTCCAGACCGAGGATTTGGATCCGGCGGCTGCCGCGTGGTTGCGGGAGTCGTGCGATCTCGTCGCCTGCCACTTCACCAAGCCCGAGTTCGACGAGCACCTCGCCAAGGCCGAGGCCATCGTCGTGCGCACCTACACACGGGTGGACGGCGCATTCCTCGATAAGGCCCCCAAGCTGCGCTGCGTCGCGCGGGCAGGGGTGGCGCTCGAACGGATCGACGTCGCAGAGTGCCGGCGGCGGGGCATCGAGGTCGTCCACACGCCCGACGCCAACTCCGTCGCGGTCTCGGAATACGTCTTCGCGCTGCTGCACGACGCGCTGCGGCCAAGGCTGTTTTTGGATTCGCACATCTCGGCGCAGCGATGGAACGAGTTGCGGCGTGAGCTTGAAGCACCGGCGCAGTTCAGCGAACTGACCATGGGTATTCTGGGCTTGGGCAGGGTCGGCCGGCGGGTCGCCAAGATCGCCGCGGGCTACGGCATGGAGGTGCTGTACCACGATCTGCTGCGGATCAGCCCCGAGAAGCGGCACGGGGCGATCCCGGCGAAACTGCCCGAGCTCATGAAGCGGGCAGACATCGTGACGGTGCACATCGATAATCGCCCCGAAAATCGGCACTTTGTGAACGAGGCGTTCCTGGCGATGGCCCGGCCCAGCGTCTTGCTGCTCAACACGGCGCGGGGCTTCGTGCTGGATCCGGCCGCACTGGCCGCGTTCCTGAAAGCGAACCCGGCAGCACGGGCAATGCTCGACGTGCACGACCCCGAGCCCTTCGGGGCAGACTATCCGCTGCTGGGCGTGCCCAACGCTCACCTCGCCCCGCACCTGGCGGCCAGCACCGCCGCGGCTCATGTTAACATGAGCTGGGTCGTCAAGGACTTGTGGCGGGTGTTGAGCGGCGAAAAGCCCAAGCACCCGGCGCCCTGAGCCGGAACAACGCGGCTCGCCTACTGGCACGGCGCCCCAGCAATGACGTTGACGAGCTCGTCGACGTCGGCTTGATCGACGACGTCGTCGCTGTTGAGATCAAGGTTGGCGCCGGCAGGGTTGTCGCCGCCGGAGACTGCGTTGATCAGGTAGTCCACATCACCCTGATCCACCGCGCCGTCGCAGTTGAGATCCGGGAAGCACGCGGGCGGGCAGCGGCGGATGGCGATGAGGTTTTCGCCCAAGATGGCATTGCTGGAAATGTCGATGGGCGCTCCGGCGGGACGCAGACCGGTAGTCGCAAACCTGCCGAAGACATAGAGGCAATCGCCGAGGGTTGCGAGAGAGAAGTCGTAGTAGTGAGTGCCATCGTTGCGATTATTGATGTCGAGCACGGGCTCCCAAGCGTTGTTGTGCCATCGAGCGAAGCCTTTGCTCGGAGTGGATCCTGCGGCCGTGAAGTCACCCGCGGCGTAGAGGGATGGGCCGCTGCCGTCATCAAAGGATGCCAGGGCGATGATAGAGGTTCCTCCGACGAGTCCCTCGCCCAGAGGCTGCCAGTGCTGGCCCTCAAGAACCGCGATTCGGTTTAGGGTGCGGCCTTGAGACTGGCCTGCGCCGGGGAACGTGGCGTACAGGCGCGGGCCGAGGCCATCGTCGTGGATGACCAACGTCGTGGGACCGGCGGGGAGTTCTCCCGGCGTGCCCATCAGAACGAGGTCGGAGCCGTTCCAGACGCTGACGCCCGCCGCGCCGAAGTCCAAGACGCCGGCGTAGAGGCGTTGGCCGTCACCCAGATCGCCTATCAGCATGGAGTTAGTGGAGTGAGTCGTCGGTAGATCTCGCCAAAAGCCATTGATCAGCCGGCTGATGCGGGAGGTGCCGGACATGTAGAGCACGGGACCGTTGGTGGTGCCATCGTCGAAGAACTGCAGGGATCGCGCCTGCGAGGCGCCAAAGACACTGGGGCCGTAGGCGGTGAACATGGTTGAGCCCGGGATGATGTATCCGAGGCTACTAGACTCGGTTGAAGCGAGCAGCATTCGTTCTTCGCCGTCGACCTGCGCGGGCACGCCGGCAACAAACAATGGTCCCGCGGATGTTCCCTGCACGCGTTGGGGGTTGGTCGTCCAGTGCTCGCCGTCGAAGAGCACGTATCCGAAACTTGGCTCGCCCCCCCCGCCCCCGATGCCCCCAAAGAACGCTAACTGGTCGCGCCCTTGGAATCGAACCTTAAGCATGTTTGGTCGATTGTTGTTAAACTCTCCGGTCAAGAAGATACCAGTATTTACACCGGTTCCGAGCTCCAGGATATGACCCGCCTGTCGGCCGCTTTGAGGAATTCGAACGATGGAGTACGCGGCGGAGGTCAGGGGCAGTGTCTGGGGAGTTCCGGTGGAATAGGCACTGAAGTTCCCGGCGAGGTAGAGCGACGGGGCGTCGCCAGCGTTGTAGGCCGCCACGCAGTAGCCGCGTCCGGCGCCGTTGCTTGATGAGAGAGACCAGTAGGTGCGAACGGGTGAGGTGACCGACGAGCCGTCGTAACGGAGGAAGCAGCCGGAGACAGATGCGGATCCGACGCCATTCGGCATCCAGGCGAGATTGCCGATGTACAAGGCTAACCCGTTGGCGTCGGACGCGACGCTGAGCGTCGGAAGAAGGATTCCAAATGTTTGGGTCGAGGCACCAATGCCGGACCAGGTTCCGTCCGGGTTTCGGGCAGCGATTCCGCCCTTGCCGGGTTCCGGGAGAGAGAACGAGCCGGCAACGTAAAGTTTGTTCTGGAAGACTGCAAGACTGGAAAGAGATGCGCCGGTCGCCGGCGCGTGAAGCACCTCCCACCCCTGCCCGTTCCATTTCGCGAGGCCTGAGAGATCCGAATCGGTGGCGCCAAAGGCACCGGCGAGATACAGCGCGGGGCCGGAGCCATCGTCGAACACGGTCAACGCGCGGCCTACGACATTGGTCCCGGAAGGCGCGGGGGGCGGGAGTACCTCCCATGCAACACCATTCCAGCGTGAGACCAGGCTACCGGAAGGGTCCAGGGGATCACCCGCGACGTAAAGTTGCGTGCCGCCGCCGTGACCGTCATCAAATACCGCGAGGGCTCTGCCGGGCGGGGCCAAGGTCCCGACCGAGTTCCACTGCTGCCCGTCCCACATGGCGATATTCGTGATGGCGCCGCCGCCAGCGTTGCGCGCGGCGAACCCCGGGCCGGTGACGTAAAGTCGAGGGCCGCCGGGAAGGTTGGACTGCAGGTCGAGGCTCGCGGCAGCAAGAGCGACGCCATCGGTTCGGTACCCGACGCTTTCGGCCGTCATGCCGCGAATTCGTCCGACCGAATGAGAAACGCCCGCGGGGTCGGCCTGGCCGAAGGAAAACGCGTAGCCGCAGAGATACAAGGCCGGACCGCTGCCGTCGTCGTGAACGGCAAGGCTATTGATCGTCGGAGGAGAAGGTACGTAGTTGGGGGGGAGCCCGGTCACCCCGGGGCCGAAGTCGGCTCGAAGCCCGCAGGGCTGCGCCGGTGCGAGCGGACTGATGGCCGCCGATATGGCGATGAACACGCAAGTTGACACACCTCGGAACTGATTGCTCATACGCTGATTCCTAGAGCTTTCGCGGTGTTCCGAGGGGCGACATCCCAAGACCTGACCTTGCTCGCCCCGTTCGTCCTCGGCTGGACTGGAGTGGGTGACTGCGGAAAAGCGATCGCTTGTCTGCGCGACTCGTAGCGAGCACAGGGCATTCCTGCAGCGCGGGGGTAACCGGAGTTGCACGT
Organism: Tepidisphaera sp.; assembly: GCA_016124375.1. GTDB lineage: Bacteria > Planctomycetota > Phycisphaerae > Phycisphaerales > UBA1924 > RI-211. The sequence continues at coordinate 63,500 of WGNV01000010.1, read as the reverse complement.
TCAGGAGCCGGAAAACGCACGATCGAATGATGGGTGTACCGATTGGCGCGCTGAAAGGTTGCGGAATTAGTTGCCGCACGGCGCCCCAGCGACGACGTTGACAAGGACATCGACGTCGGCTTGATCGACAACGTCGTCGCTGTTGAGATCAAGGTTGGCGCCGGTGGGGTTGTCGCCGCCGGAGACGGCGTTGATCAGGTAGTCCACATCACCCTGATCCACCGCGCCGTCGCGGTTGAGATCCGGGAAGCACGCGGGCGGGCAGCGGCGGATGGCGAGAAGATTGCCCGCGGTAATGATGTTGCTGGCGGTGTCCATGGATGCCCCGGGTAGGCGGAGACCGCTATCGGCGAGGTAGCCCGCGAGGTAGAGCGAGTCGCCCAGCGTGGCGAGGGAAAGCTCGAGGGCGGTGGACTGGGGGTTTATGTCGAGCACGGGCTCCCATTGATTGGCGTGCCAGCGGGCAAACCCGCGCGAGGGGCGGTCGCCCGCGGTGAGGAAGTCGCCCGCAACGTAGAGGGCGGGGCCGGAGCCGTCGTCGAAAGACTGCATGGCGAGGCGAACCGACCCGTTCGTAAGCCCGTGGCCAAGCGCGGACCAGTGCGTGCCATCGAACTTGGCGACGCGTCCGGTCGCGGCCCCGGAGCTAAGGCGCAGGATGCCGTTGAACCCGGCATAGATGGCGGGGCCGGAGCCGTCGTCGTGCAGGGCGAGTGATGTGGGCGCACTGGGGAACGTTTGAGAGTCGAGAAGTTCGAAGCTGGAGCCGTTCCAGACGCCGACGCCGGGAATGCCGTTGACCAGGCCTGCAAGAAACAGTTGCGGGCCGGCGCCAAGATCGGCAACCAGCAGAGCGCCGGGCTGCCCCGTGGAGAGCAGGGTCTGCCATTGGCCATTCACCCGGCGGATGAGACGGCTTTGATCAAGAATGTACAGCACCGGCCCGTTGGTGTTGCCGTCGTCGAAGAAGAGCATCGTGACAGCCCCGGTAAAGCCCGGGGCGTTGGTGGAGTACGGCGCGACATGTGGCGAGCCGGGGACGACAAAGCCGAGGTGTTCGGAGAAGGTGGCGACGAGCAGTCGCTCGTTGCCAGCGTCGTTGACTGGGAGGATGTCCAGGAACGAAGAGTACTGGTACTGCGGATTCACGGTCCAGGTCTGTCCATCGAAGAGGGCATAGGAACCACTGGGGATGCCGCCACCCGAGAAGACGTTGCCAGTGAACGCCAGTTGCTCGCGGCCAGCAAAGAAGACTTTCCGCATGCCGAGGCGTGGGGGTCCGGAGAAATACGCCGGTGAGAAGCCGAGGCCTTCGCCCCCCTCCAGCACGCGGCCCGCGTTGGGGCCGGCTTGGGGGATGCGCACGTAGCCTTGTGTCGGAACGGAGAGGACCGGCTGCGTCGTAGAGGCGACGCTGAATGCGGAAATTCGGCCTCCGACGAAGACCTCCGGTCCGCGGCCGGCATCGAAGAGCACGGCTTGGGTGGTGACGCCCGGGCTGGTAATTGAACCCTGACTGGAGAAGCCGCTGTAAGTGCGGATAGGTGTGGACAAGCTCGCGCCGTCGTAGCGGATGAAGCCACCATCGGAGTACGACGGGCCGGAGTCGGTGGGGAGAAAGAGCCCACCGATGTAGAGGGCTTGGCCCGAGGGCTCCTGAACCGTGCTGAGCGTGACGGGATAGCCATAGTTGAGGGTGCGGACGCCCAGTCCCCGCCAGGAGCCATCGGGGTTGCGGATGGCAACGCCTTTTTCGATGCCGGTCGAAAGTGAGAAGGTGCCGCCGACGCAGAGTTGGCCATTGAAGCCGACGACGGACGTGAGGGAGGCGCCGATCTGCGGGCCGGGGATGAGGGACCAGGCTTGGCCGGTCCACTTGGCAAGGCCGCCGGCGGCGGTCTGGCTGGGCGAGAAGGTGCCAGCGAGGTAGAGGGCTGGTCCGGAGCCGTCATCGAAGATGGCGAAATCGGAGCCGAGCGAGTTGGAGCCGCCCGGCGCGGGCTGGGGCAGAGCCTGCCAGGTGGAGCCGTTCCAGCGGAGGACCAGGGCCGCGGTTCCGTTCAAGAAGTAATTGCCCGCGATGTAGAGCTGCGGGCCGGCGCCCTGGCCATCGTCAAAGACGGCGAGGGCGTTGGCGACATAGGAGAGGCCGCCGACGGATTGCCAGGCGGTGCCGTTCCACATGGCGAGGCCGTTGATCGCGGTCCCTGCGGAGTTGCGGGCGAAGAAGCCCGGGCCGGAGGCGAAGAGGCGCGGCCCGCCGGGAAGGTTTGGACCCAGGTCGGCCGAGAGCAGGGCGTTGGCCGCGCCCCCGGTGGCGTAGCCAACGGTCTGCCAACGACGCTCATGAAGACGCATGAGGGACTCTCCGCCGATCTCTGGGAGGTGCGCGCCGAGAAGCACTCGGCCTCCGGCGTAAAGGGCGGGGCCGGATCCGTCGTCGTGAACGGCGAAGGCATTGACGGTGGTTTGAGTAGGGTTAATGAAGCGGCTGAAGCCCGGAGCGAAGTCTGAGGACAGGCCGCAGGGCTGGGCAGGGGTGCGAGAGGCGGTGAGCCCGATCGCGAGGGTGGCCAGGAGCGAGACTAGGCCGCGAAGGGTGTGATATGGCCGCGCTTGGAGCATGAGACGCCTCCGCAATGCAACAGGAACTGGACGGAACCCCGCAAACAAAGAAGCTGCTTCTGGAATATACCGGTGCGGTGAGGAAAGTGTGCGTTAATCTCTCGCATCGCGCGAAATGCGCGCGCAAGGACGGTCATTGAAGGGGAATTTCACGAAGAGGGTCCGGCTCGGTGCTTTGTCAAGGTGACGACCGGCACGCTCTACTGGCACGGGGCACCGGCGACGACGTTGACAAGGACATCGACGTCGGCTTGATCGACAACGTCGTCGCTGTTGAGATCAAGGTTGGCGCCGGCAGGGTTGTCGCCGCCGGAGACGGCGTTGATCAGGTAGTCCACATCACCCTGATCCACCGCGCCGTCGCGGTTGAGATCCGGGAAGCACGCGGGCGGGCAGCGGCGGATGGCGATGAGGTTTTCGCCGACAACCACGTTTGCGTCGTTGATGATTTGCGTGCCGGGCAGGCTCAAGCCTGAGTCGGCCAGGAAGCCGTGCAGATAGAGGCTGTCGCCCAGCACGGCGAGGGAAAGTTCCAGCAGGGGCGTGCCGGTGAGGGTGCGAGGGTTGATGTCAAGCACCGGCTCCCACGCGCCGGCTCGCCAGCGGGCGAAGCCTTTGGAGGGCGAAGGGCCGGCGCGGGAAAAGTCGCCCGCGACGTAGAGCGCTGGGCCGGAACCGTCGTCGAAGGAGGCCATGGTGAGCCGCACGTTGGTCGAGCCGATGAGACCAAGGCCCAGGGGCTGCCAGGTGTTGTTTCGCAGTCGCGCGATACGACTGGCCGGGCCCATGGTGCCCAGGCTGGCGGTGCCCTCGAAGCCGACGTAGAGCTCGGGGCCCTGGCCATCGTCGTGGACAGCGATGGCCGTGATGGGGCCGGGGAAGCTGGCCGCGGAACCGACGGGCTGAAAGCTCGCGCCGTTCCACATCGCCACGCCCGGGGTGCCGGAGTTGACGTTGCCGGAGATGAGCAGGCGGGGGCCCTGGCCGAAATCTGCGGCGATCATGGAGGTAATCAGTCCCGAGTAGACGGATTGCCATTGGCCGTTGAAGAGTCGCTTGACGGAGTTGGCGTCTTGAACGAACAGGATTGGGCCGCCGGTGTTGCCGTCGTCGAAGTAGAGCATGTTGCGGGCGTCGACGAAGTTGTTGATGCCGGCGCCGTAGCTTGTGAACTGAGAACTGCCGGCGGGGTAGTAGCCGACCGGGCCGTTGGTGGCGGCCAGGAGCAGGACTCCCGGGAGGCCGGCGTCGCGGGATTCGATGCCGGCGGTGAAACGGAAGAATGGCTGAAGGCTTGAGGTGGACCAGGCGGAGCCGTCGAAGAGGGCGTAGGCCCGACCGGCGGAGCCGCCCGCGCCAAAGACGGGGCCGAAGAACCCGAGTTGATCGCGTCCGGCCACACGCAGGGGGAGCATGGAGGTCCGAACGGCGGTGCCGGCGTTGTAGAGGTTGACGCCTCGCCCGGCTTCGAGCGCGATGAACGCGGGGTTGGCGGCCAGGGGGACGCGAAGGAGGGATCTGGAGGGCGAGGCGAGGGGAGTTGGGGTGTTGGCCTGGGAGAACGCGGCGAAGTTGCCGCCGATCCAGACTTCAGGTCCGGAACCCGAGTCGAAGAGGGCGGCGGGGCCTGTGGCGCCAAGTCCGACGCCCATGGAGCCGTTGAAACTGGCGTAGGTGCGTGTGGGAGTGGAGGCGGTGGCGCCGTCGTAACGGATGTAGCCGCCCGAGGTGGCGCTGCCGGAGAGGTAGACGCCCCCGATGTAGAGTGCGGGGCCGGCGGGCTCCTGAAGGACGGACAAACGGACGGTCTGGGAATCGCCGTGGGTGGTGGGCACGCCCAAGCCGCTCCAGGAGCCATCGGGGTTGAGCCGGGCGACGCCCTGGCTGGCGCCGCCCGGAAGGGAGAAGGAGCCGCCCACGTAGAGGGCGGGACCTTGGGGGCCGGAGAAACCCTTGACGCTGGTAAGGGAAGCGCCAGCGGCGGGGCCGGGGATGAGGGTCCAGGCTTGGCCGGTCCACTTAGCGAGGCCGCCCGCGGCGGTCTGGCTAGGCGAGAAGGAACCCGCGAGGTAGAGCGCGGGGCCGGAGCCATCGTCGAAGATGGCGAAATCGGAGCCGAGCGAGTTGGAGCCGCCCGGGGCGGGCAGAGGAAGGGGCTGCCAAACGGAGCCGTTCCAGCGAACGACGAGGGCGGGGGTGCCCGAGATGTTGGTGTTACCGGCGATGTAGAGTTGGGTGCCGCCGCCCTGTCCGTCGTCAAAGGCGATGAGGCTTTGAACGAGCATTTGGGCGGGGGCGAAGGGCAGCGGTTGCCACTTGGCACCATCCCACATGGCGATGGGGGCAGCGGAGGTGCCGTCGGCGTTGATGGCTCGGAACGAGTTGCCGCCGACGAAGAGACGTGGGCCACCGGGAAGATTGGCGCCCAGATCGGCGCTGATGGCGGCCTGGGCCTGGCCAAGCGTGGAGTAGCCCACGCGTTCGAAGCGGCCGGCTCGGAGGCGGCCGACGCAGGACTGAACGTCGGGGGACGCGAAGTAGCCGTACGAAAAGCCCGGCGTGCCAGCGATGTACATCGCGGGGCCGCGGCCGTCATCGTGAACGACCAGGGACTTGATGGGGAGGGACGAGGCGGAAAGGCTTGGCAGCGTGAGGCCGGGCGCGAAGTCTGGCGAAAGGCCGCAGGGCTGGGCTGGAGCGTGAGAGGCGGTGAGGACGATCGCGGCTAACAGCGTGGCAGCGACGCGAGCGGTGTGACCTAGACGCACATACAGCACGTGACGCCTCCTTCATGCAATAGCAGCTGAATAAGACTAAGAAACCGACCATAACCACCTGGTAATATACCAGAGCGGCAAGGAAGGTGTGCGTGAATTTGGCGCATCGCGCGAAAAGCGCGCGCAAAGCCAGCGATACGACCCAACCTTAGCGAAAAAGAAGGACCGGGTTTGGTGGCTGGTCAGAGGGCTGACGAGCGTGATCTATTGGCAGGGTGCGCCCGCAATGACGTTGATGAGGACGTCGACGTCGCCCTGATCGATGACGCCGTCGTTGTTGAGGTCGAGGTTGGCGTGGGTGGGGTTGTCGCCGCCGGCCGCGGCGTTGATGAGGTAGTCGACATCGGTCTGGTCTGTGACGCCGTCGTTATTGAGGTCGGGGAAGCAGGCGGGGGGGCAAGCGCGGATGGCCAGGATGTTCGCGGCCTGGATGACGTTGGACTCGGTGTTGGTGGGCGCGCCCGCGGGGCGCAGGCCGGTGTCGGCGAAAAAACCCGTGAGATAGAGCGTGTCTCCCAGTACATTCAGATTCAACGTTGACAGGGAATAGCCATCTACGGATCTTTGGTTGATATCGAGGTACGGCTCCCACCTTCCGCTGCGCCAGCGGGCAAAGCCTCGACAGGCCACACCGCCCGCAGTCGCGAAGTCTCCTGCGGCATACAGGGCAGGTCCGGTACCGTCATCAAAGCTTGCCAGCGCCAGAGGTACCGCGTTGCGGCCGCCGGTCAGGCCGGCGCCCAGGGGCTGCCACCCTGATCCATCGAACTTTGCGATGCGAGCCGCGGCGACGCCACCGAACGTTCCGGTGCTCTCAAACCCGGCGTACAGGTGCGGGCCTGCGCCATCGTCGTGTACCACAAGGGAAGTCGGCACGCTCGCAAAGCCACCCGCCGGCCCAAGACGAGTCCATGACGTGCCATTCCAAACTCCAACGCCTGGTCCATCCGCAAAGCTCATCGACGCGAACAGTCGGGATCCCTGCCCGAGGTCACCCACAACAAAAGATGGGGTGTACGCACTCGAAATCCGTTGCCAGCCACCTTCAACCAGCCGCCATACGCCGGCGCCGAGTGCGTAAAGAGTTGGTCCGCCTGAAGTCCCGTCGTCGAAGTTCACCAGAGCGCTGACAAACGCCGGTAATCCAGGTTGACCCACGGATACGAGGACCGCACCATCATTCGAGAGGTATGACACGCCGCCAAATCCAGATTGACCAAATACAAGTCGCTCGGCGCCATTTGCGATTTGGACCCCCACACCCAGCGGTAGATATGAGTATGCCCATGCCGATGGCGCGGGCTGCACCGTCCAATGCTGGCCGTCAAACAGCACCAGTTGTTGTGCCGGACGCCCATCCACAGCGAAAACCGGGCCACTGATCGCGAGTTGATCTCTCCCTTGGTAGTGGATGTTCTGTACCAGCAGCCGCGGATTTGAGGCGCCGGTGGAGCCCGCCCAGCTCTCTATGCCCTTACCGATCGCGTGAGGCCGGCCCGCGTCGTTGCCGGTCAAGGGCACTCTGAATACGCCGTTGGCTGGAATGATGGTGGGCGTGGCTGATGGCTGCGCGGCCCCTCCAAGCCACCCGCCAACCCAGAGTGCCGGGCCACGACCGTCATCAAACACGGTTACATCGCGTGAGTAGGCATAGCCGGTCTGAGCCGCAAGCCCGACATAGGTGCTCATGGGCTCCGTGACTGAAACGCCGTCGTAGCGGTAGTACCCGTTGACCGCCTGACTCCCCGGGTGCGAGAGCGCCCCCAGGACATAGACCAGGTCCTGATCTAGCTCGTGCACTTTGCGCATGTGGATGGGAAACCGGTATGTTCCCTGCGGTTGCGGCGGTACATGCAGGTTCACCCAGGTACCGTCGGGCTTGCGGGTCGCCAAGCTGGTTGCCTGGCCGTTGATGGTGAAGCTGCCGCACGCGACCAGCTCGGGTCCATCGGGCCCCAGAATCCCCTCTACAGACTCGATCGGTTCGATCCCTGGCGGCACCTCGACCACCTCCATCTGTGCTCCGTTCCACCGGCGCAGCTTGGAGACCACCTGCTGATCGTTCGAGTCGATTCCACCTAGATACAACCGGGGACCCGACCCGTCATCGACAATCGAAAACACTCCTTGACTGTCGTAGTGCCCCATCATCGGGAGTGTCTGCCACTGATGACCGTTCCATCGCTGCACGTCGTTGCCGGACCCACGATCGGTCGCAACATAAAGCTGGCGTCCTCCGCCCAGACCGTCATCGAATGCTGCGATCGAGACCCCGGTGATGCTCACAGATTGCACCGTGTGCCACGCGGAACCATCCCACCGGAGGAGGCCAATGGTGGACACTCCACCTTGTCCTGGCTGGTCTCCGCCCCAGACATACAACTGAGGCCCGCCGGGCAGGTTCGCGCCGAGATCCAGACTTCTTACGAGTCGCGCGAGTCCTGCATATCCCGGCACCCGCTCCCAGCGGCCGTTTCGGAGTCGGGCCAGACCCGTTGCCGGTAGATTTGCGGTGCGTGATCCGAACCCGGCCAGCGGTCCGTAGTTATCTTCCGCAACATAGAGCGCCGGGCCTGTGCCATCATCGTGAACGTCCATGCTCGTAATCGAAGAGGGAGAATAGCTTGTGGTTGAATATGTAAGACCCGGCTCGAATCCCGGCTGAACGCCACAGGCTTGGCCGCACGACTTCGGCGTGGCGGCGAGCAGGGCCATCGCAGCCGCGAGCGCGACGGTTACCCGCACGAACTCTCGTGCCGATGCGAACACCATGATGTGCCTCCGGGAAAAAAATGGAATGAATACGAACCCTTGGCTCAGCTACCCGGACGGGGAGAGATACCGGGCGAGTGTGCGGCAGGGTTCAGGAATTTCTCGCCGGGAGGAGAAATGGTCATGGGGAGGCGCGGCGTTCGTGATTTGCTTGGGATCACAGGGTGTGCGGGCTTTGGCTGGTTGTCGCGGCTCGCGAAGGGCGGGAAGAGGTGGATGGCCGGCGGGGCCGCCGGGCCACCCAAGAGGCTGTAGTGACGGAGTGAAGGGTGGAAAAGTTACAGGCGAGACCCATGTATGTAGATTCGCCTCATATTGACGCCGGAACTGAGGCTTTGCGAAGTTCCGGGTGATGTGGGTGTTAAACCCGGACCTTCGCAGACTCAGGTCCGGCGTCCCAACCAGAAGTTCAAGACAGCGCTGCGGGACGCCTGTGCCACGAGGCAAGCAAGTTAATACGGCGGATGGCTGCTCAGGCCCCATCGGCCCGCATGTACAGGATCTCGCCTTTGCCGACCTTTTGGCCCGGCTTGAGGGCGTGGTGGCCGCCCCACTCGCAGAGGTTCGCGAGGGTGGTGCCCGCTGGCGGCTGGCAGCCCCAGGCTTGCCAGAGTTGCGGGATTTTGGTCGTGAGCGCGGGGGACAAGATGACGCTCGCCACGCGCAGGGTTTCGGCGCACTGGTAGAGGATGGCGGCGAGGGCTCGCTTACTTTGGTCGTCGGTGCGTTTGGCGACGGTGAAGGGGCGAGTCAGGCCAATGAAGGCGTCGACGTGGCGGACGAGTTTGGCGCCGGCGAGGAGAGCCGCCCCGGGGTCGAAGCCTTGCTGGCCATCGGCGCCGATGTTCTTGGCGACCTCCCCCACTGCTTCCTGGCTCAGGCGTTTCCAGTCGTAGAGCGTGGCGAGGGGCTGCATGATGGTGGCGCCGGCGGCGGGATCGGCAACGAGTTCGACCGTCTCGTTGGCGGGGAGCGAGCCCCCGAAATACTTCTCCACCATGTTGCCGACGCGGCTGACGCAGTTGCCCACGGCGTTGGCGAGGTCGGTGTTGTAGACCTCGACGAAGCGGGCGTGGCTGAAGTCGGCGTCTGAGCCGCTGAGCGGGCCTTGCGTCGCGAGGAACCAGCGCAGGCCGTCAAGCCCGAACTTGGCGGCGTACTCGTGCAGCTTCTCAAGGTCGATGAAGTTGCCCATGCTCTTGGACATCTTCTCGCCTTCGCTGATCCACCAGCCGTGACCGAAGATGGTGCCTGGGAGGGGTTCATTGAGGGCCATCAGCAACGCGGGCCAGATGACGGCGTGGAACCAGAGAATGTCTTTGCCGATGAGGTGGACGGCGGCGGGCCACAGGCGGCGGCGCTCGGGCGTATCCACCACGGTCAGGTAGTTGAAGAGCGCGTCGATCCAGACGTAGACACGGTTGGCCTCGTCGCCCGGCACGCGGACGCCCCACTGGGTGGCGGGGTCATTGGTGACGGGGCGGGAGACGGGGATATCGAAGAGTTCGGCGGGCGGGCGCAGGCGGCCCAGGACTTCTTGACGGCGGGCATCGGGCTGGACGAAGCCGGGGTTCTGCTCGATGTGCTGGTGGAGGCGCTGTTGGTATTTGCCGAGGCGAAAGAAATAACATGCCTCGGTGCGCTTCACGAGCGGCTTCTTGCTTATTTTGCTCTTATAATCGTTTTCACGGGCTTCGTTTTCGGGGACGTAGGCTTCCTGGCCTTCGTCGTACCAGCCGGTGTATTCGCCCTTGTAGATGTCGCCGCTGGCCATGAGGCGGGAGATGTACCCCGGCACCTTGTCCTTGTGGCGGGGCTCGGAGGTGCGGATGAAGTCGTCGTTGGCGATGCCCAGCGACGCGAAGGCCTTGACGAACTCGGCGGCGTTGATGTCGGCCCATTCCTGCGGGCCCTTGCCGTGCTCGGCGGCACTCTTCACGACCTTGTCGGCGTGCTCGTCGGTGCCGGTCAGGAAGAAGACGCTGGCCTGGTCGGTCGGGGCGGGCTGGGTCTGGCCCCGCCAGAGGCGCTGGAATCGGGCCATGACGTCGGCGACCAGCGTGGTGTAGCAGTGCCCGATGTGCGGGCGATCGTTCACGTAGTAGATGGGCGTGGTCAGGTAATACGGCTGGGTGGTCATGGGCAAGTCTATCGCCGCGGCTTTGGCGAAACCCGCCCAAACCCCGATTCTGGGCCGTGGATGGCGGAAAATGGGGGCAGGGCACCGATCCGCGACGGGGGCGTCGAACGTACTATTGAGGGCGGCTACGCAAGGAGGCTGAGTATGCGCACGAGAATGACGTGTTTGGCTCTTGTTGTGGCCGCGGGCGCGGCGCCAGCGTTCGGGCAAAATGCGCTGGACCGGCCCCTGCAGCAGGACCTGCGGACGAACGGCTCAGCGGGGTACACGAGGCCCGACTTCGCACAGGAAGTGAGGCTGCGCAACGCCCTGGTGACGGGCAACGTGGGGGGCGGCAAGTCGCTTCAGATCACAGCGCCGTATTCAGGCCTGGGAGACTTCCACGGAACGCTGGGGACGGACAGCCTGTTCGCGTTCCGGCGAGATTCGTTCGGCTATTCGAACACCAACACGTTTCGGAACTCGGACGCGTTGTCGTTCCAGACGATCTATGCGCTCGGGAACAACCAGCCGCGGGCGAGCGCGTTTGTGAACCGCTTCGGCGATGCGGGTGCGCCGCCGGCGTCGGCGGGGAGCGTGCTGTCGGGGCAGGCGAATCCGTTGTTCAGCAATCGGAGCCCGTCGTCGCCCTCGGATGCGCTGCCGCCGGGGTCGCTGAGATCGACCTCTGAGTACGTGAGCACGCGCGGGCTGAACCCGAGCCTGATCGGCTATCAGCAGACGGATCAGGGGCTGGAAAGACTGACGGCCTCGACGCTGCTGGGGGTGCGATCAAACCTCGCCAAGACCGCGGACGAGCAGTTCAGCGAAGGGGCGGGGCTGAATCCGTCGAACAGCGCCGCGTCCAACGCGATTGACACCTCGGCGCAGGCGAAGCCGGACAGCGCGTATCGCACGGCGTATGACCGCTTGCGCGACCAGCTCAACTCGACGCCCATCGACACGAGCGTGAACGCGCCGCCCAAAGGCGCGGGCGAGGCGGGCACGAAGGCAACAACGCCCAATCAGGGCACACCGACCCGACCGGGCGAGAACGCCCCGGACAAAGGCGGAGCGCCCAAGGCTGGTGACGCAAGCGGGCCGGGCGCGGGGAGCGCGCCGCTGACGACGCCGCAGACTTCGCCGGCGACCACGCCCGCAAATCCCAACCCGCTGAACTCCCCGAACTCGCCAAATCAGGCGCCGGGCACAAGCCCGGTTTCGCCGCCGGGCGGGGCGCCGGTCGGGTTTGGCAACACGACACCGGAAGCCGCGGCGGCGGACGCGGCGGAACAGGCGGCGCTGGCGAAGCTGCCCCCATGGGAGCGCCGGGTGCAGGAGCTGCGCAAGGTGCTCGAAAGCCCGCCCCTGGCGGTGTCGAAGGCGGCCCCGGGGCAGGATATTGAGCCGACGCCCCAGGAGCGGGCGCTGGGGCTGGACACACCCGAGAAGTTGCTGGCCGCACGCTCAGGGCTCGACCCCGAGACGATCTCGATTCTGCAATCCGCGACGCCTTCGTTCAGCGAGTATCTGTCGGGCGAGCCCAAGCCGGGCGACCTGTATGGGCAGCTTCTGTACGAGGGGCAGAAGTATCTGCGCGAGGGGAAGTACTTTGACTCCGAGGAGCGGTTCGCCGCGGCGGCCGCCATGCGACCCGGGGACGTGACCTCGCTGGTCGGGCGGATCAACGCCGAGCTCGGCGCCGGGCTCTACCTGTCGGCGGCGGTGAATCTCAGGTCGCTGTACTCGAGCCACCCGGAGGTGATCGGGGTGCGATTCACGGGTGACGCCGTGCCCAGGATCGATCGCATGAAGCTGATCATGGTGGACCTGCGCCAGCAGATCCAGAACTCGAAGGCGGCCTCGCAGCCGGCGCGGCCCGAGGTGACGCTGCTGCTGGCGTACGTCGGCTATCAGTTGGAAAATACCGACGCCCTGCGCGACGGGCTGGCCGAATCGCGGGCGCTCCAGACCGCCGGCGGCGGGCAGGTCGAGCCCTTGCAGAACGTGCTGGAGGCGGTGTGGCTGCGGCGGGATCTGCGGGCGATTCCGGCGGCGCCGACGCCGCCGGGCAAGTAGGCGGCGTACAACCATCTTGAGTGACACACGCCGAGCCGACAACCTCACTATGGCGCAGCCGCCCCAGGAACCGGGGCGAGGTGGCGCCATGAGTTCGGGGCCTGGGGTGTCGCAGCCGGGAAATCGGCCAGCCGAGATCCTGCCGTCCGGCGGCGGGAGCGGCGCCCGCGAGCAGCCAGCGGGGGAAACGGCCCCCGCGGGCGGGCCGCCCTGGCGGGCGCCGGCGGGCGTCGAGGCGACGGGGATTCACCACCCGACCACGATCACCGAGTTTCTGACCGACGGCTCGCTGGCGGCGCTGTGCGCCTCGCTGTCGGACTTGCTAGGCGTGCGGGTGGATCTGATCGACGCCTTCGGGCGGGTGATCGTGTCGCGGGGCAAAGGCCAGTGGGAAGTGGCGCAGCCGGGCACGCCGGCACAGGAAGTCGTCCCGCTCACGATCGGGCCGGCGCGGATCGGCGCGTTTGCCATCGGCGCGGGCGACCAGCCTCTAGACGCAGCGGCCCGGCAGCGCCTGCAGGCGGTGCTGGGGTTGCTGGCGGGAACCGTGGAGGAACTTTGCCAGCACGAACTTGAGCTGCGGCACCGCCTGCGCGAGATCGCGGCGCTCATCAAGATGAGCTCGCTGCTGGTGCGGGCGGCCGGGCCCGAGCGCGTCGTCCAGGTGGCGCTGGATTCGGCGCTTGATGTGCTCGGGCTGGACGCGGGGTCGATCGTGCTGTTCCAGGAGAATCCCGACGGCGGAATCGCGGCACTGGAAGAAGACGTGAGGCACGCGGCCCACCGCGGGCTGTCCCCCACGTGGCTCAACAACCCCAGGCCCCTGGGCGTCGATCGGATCTTTGATCGCCTGGTGATCGCGGGGCACATGGTGGTGATTCCCGACTTGCAGGCCGATACGCGGGTGGCGCTGAAAGCCGAGGCCCAGGCCGAGGGCCTGGCCGCGGCGATCCATTGCGGGCTCACGTTCAACGCCCGCACGCTGGGCGTGATGCGTCTCTACTCACGCCATGTGCGCACTTTCGAAGACCATGAGAAACGCCTGCTGGCGTCCCTCGCGCATCAGGCGGCGGCGGCGCTGGAGCAGACGCGCCTGCTGCGGTTTGAGCAGGAAGAGCAGCGGGTGCAACGCCAGTTGGAGCTCGCGGCAGACGTGCAGCGGCGGATGCTGCCCCGGGGCGTGCCCAACGTGCCGCAACTGGATGTGGCGGCACGCTATGTGCCAAGTTTTGAACTGGGCGGGGACTTTTACGACTTCATCGAGCTTTCGGGGCACCTGGGCGTCGTCGTTGGCGATGTGGTGGGCAAGGGGATCGCCGCGGCACTCTTGATGGCGTCGGTCAGGTCGTCCTTGCGGGCCCATGCGCAGGAGGTATACGACCTGGACGAGGTCGTTCGGCGGGTGAACCAGGCGCTGTGCCGCGATACGAGGGATTACGAGTTCGCGAGCCTTTGGTACGGGGTGATCGACCCGGCGAAGTGGCGGCTCACGTATTGCTCGGCGGGGCACGAGCCTCCGATGATCGTGCGGCGCAACGCCGACAGCGGCGTCTACGAGGTGATCGAGCTGACGGTCGGCGGGATGGTGGTCGGGATCGATCCGAGCCAGCGGTACCAGCGGGCGGTCTTTGACATCAAGCCCAACGACGTGTTCGTCGGATACACCGACGGGCTCTGCGACGCCACGAACTTTGCGGGCGAGCGCTACGGGAAGCGAAGGGTGCGCGACTCGATCACGCGGTACCTGGGCGAAAAGCCCGAGGCGAGCGCCAACGAGATCGTGGAGCGGATCCAGTGGGATCTGCGGCAGTTCGCAGGCCTGGCGGCCAGGCCCGATGACATGACGCTGGTGGTGGTGCGGGTGAAGGGGAAGGGGTAGTCGCTCCCGAACAATGAAAACGCCGCCCGCGAGTGCGGGCGGCGTTGGTCTTGAACGCATGGTGGTGTTCAGGCCGCCCGCGGGCCGTCGGGGCCTTCGAAACTCTCGCCCATCAGTTCGCGCAGGTTGGCCATGGCGCGGTCGATGCGGTCCAGGGCGCTTTCGGCGCCGCGGATCACGTGGTCGGCGGCGTCCCGCTCGGCCTCACCTCTGAGCTTGGGCTTCCACTCGCGGCCTGCCCCCCTGAATGAGGGAACTTCAGGGGTTTCCTGGGGCGATTGATCCGGCTCGTCGCGATGCAGTTTCAGGTTGGCCAAGGGGCGATCTCCCGGTCGCGGAGCGACTCCGCAACGCAGATCGATCGGGCGACGGGCGAACCGGATTCGGCGAGTCGACATGGTTGACCACCCTGACGCGGGGAAGAAAGGCCGCAGAGGCGGCGCCGCCGTCATTGGCGGCCGCCGGCTACGGGCGAGAACCTTGCGGCCCCGCGTCGAGGTTGTTTTATCGGTTGGAGAGGCGGGCGGGCCCGAATCGGCGTATCCAGATGTTGAAGTCCGATAGGGGTTGTACCCGGCGTAGGGGATCGGCCGCGCAAAGACAGGCGATTCTTTGCGATTCCCTGGCAATTGCTGGGGTGGGCCGGCGGGCTAGGCGCGGGCGGACTTGGCGCCGACCTTGGGTTCGGTGCCGTCACGCAGGCGGCGAATGTTGGTGCGATGGCGCCAGATGACCAGGGCGCCCAGCAGCAGGGTGAGCCCCAAGTAGGGGAGCATGTGGGTGACTTTGACCGCCCCGGCCGGGTGGGGGCCGATGCCGATGGAAGCGAGATGAAACCAGGCGGCGACGCCAAAGGGGATGGCGACAGCCGCGGCGATGGAGGCGAGGCTCACGTAACGCCAGACGAGGAGCACCAGAGCGAAGGTGGCCAAACCCAGCAGCCCGGGCAGGGTGAGGGCGGGCCAGACGCCGAGCAGCGCACCGAGGGAGGTGGCGACGCCCTTGCCGCCCTTGAAGTGGAGCCAGGGGCAGAAGATGTGCCCGAGCACGCTGGCGAACATGATGGCCAGCCACGCGGCGGATTGCTGGATGGGCAGATCGAGGCGGCCGGCGGCGCCCAGCACCAGACCCCCGGCGAGGGTGGGGATGAAGCCCTTGAGCGCATCGAGCGCGAAGCAGAGGAAGAAGTAGCGGCGGCCGAGCACGCGCCCCAGGTTGGTGGCGCCGATGTTCCCCGAGCCCTGGGTGCGAATGTCCACACCCTTTGCCTTACCGATGAGGAGCCCGAAGGGGATGGAGCCGGCAAGGAACGCAGCGAGGATGAGGAGCGCAGGGATCAAGCCCGGAGGGTATCGCGGCGCGCTATTGGAGCAAGCGATACTCGGCGGGGGCTTCGGCGGTGAGGAGGAGAATGGTGCGGGTGCGCCGGCCGCCGGTAGTGGCGCGATTCAGGAGCAGTTCGCCCAGGGTGGGAGCGGGCGGGGGCGTGGGGCCGAGGGGTGACTTGGGGGCCGGGGCGGACTGGGCGGAGGGGTCGGACTTGGCGTGCGTGTTCGGGCGTTCTGGGGGCGTGGCGTCGGAGTCGGGGCCATCGCCCGGGGCGTCTTCCCATCGCACGTCGGGGTCTTCGGGGACGATGAGCAGCGCGGTGCCGCCGTCAAGGGCAGCACGGAGATGGAGGCGCCAGAAGGGGATAGGTGAGGCGTCGGGCGCGGGCTCGCGCGGGTCTCGCAGGGCGCCGGCGATGGGCGGCGGGGGCTTGAAGTCCGGCACCATCTCGAACTGGATGACGCCCCGCTCGGCTTTGTCGCCGAGGACGGGGGCCGCCCAGTCGCGCAGCAGCAGACGGAGCGTACCGGCGCTCACGGTCATCGGGCCGTTGTCCATCCGCAGGGTGAGGGGCAGGGCGATCTCGGGGCTGTGGGCGGCCTCGGACCACTGGGTCACCTGACCCAGCCAGCGGTCTTCGACCGGGCCGACGACATTGAGGGCACGCCGGAGGGAATCGACATCCGAGCGAGGGATGGCGAGGACTCGAAGGCCACACCCGCGCCATGCGGCCAGGGTGCCGCGATCGATCGGCGGGGCGTCGGCGGCGTAGCGGGCGAGGAGGGTGGCGAGGGCGGGCTGAGGGCCATCATCGGCGCCGGCCGTGGCGACGGAGGGGAGATCATCGACAGAGAGCACGACGATGCGGACGCCGGAAGCCGCGGCGTTTTGGCCGGCACCGAACTGGCCAAAAACGGTCTTTGCTGGCCCCTCGGATTGGCAGGCGGGGAGGAGCATGGCAAGCGCGGCGAGGGCTAGGCGAAATGAAGAACGCGCGCGAACGGAGGGCGAGGGTCGTGTTGACGAACGGGCACCGGGGAGACCCTCGCTGGCGATTCGGGCCCGTTGAGGGCGGGCGAGACTTTTGAGAGCGTGGTCGAAACGGGTGTTCATCTTGCACTCTGCCGTTCAAGAAGACCGGCGGGGACCGCCGGGCCACCCGATACCCAATGCCGCCTAGGCGAGTTCGAGGCTGTTGATGCGATCGATGAGGGAGCGGATGAGCCCGTAGTGGTGCTTGGTGTGGCGGAAGACCAGGCGCGGCAGCTTGGGGTGCTCGTCGCGTTCGCCCTCGACCGGGCCGGAGAACTGCGTGAGCCCGCCGCCCTTGATGAGGACGCGGAAGTCTTGTTCGAGGGCGGCGACGTCGGCGGGCTTGAGCGGGCCCTTCAGGCGGATGACAAAGTCATCGCGGACGTAGCGCGACGAGTGATAGTTGCGATAGAAGCGGGTGATGTGCTGCGCGGCGTCGGCGGGGTCCTTCGCGATGTAATAGATGCTCGGATCTTCGGGGCTGATCCAGCCGCGGGCGAGGAGTTGGCCCTTGACCCACGCGTCCCAGCTTTTCCAGTAATCGCCCCCGGCGCCTTCGATCATCACGATGGGCATGGGCGTGCTCTTGCCGGTCTGCACCAGCGTGAGCGTCTCGTAGGCTTCGTCGAGCGTGCCGAACCCGCCCGGGAAGAGGGCGACGGCTTCGGCCTGGCTGACGAACATGAGTTTGCGGGTGAAGAAGTACCTGAACAGAATGAGCTTCTCATCGCCCGCGATGACGGCGTTGGCGTTGGTTTCGAAAGGAAGGCGGATGGCCACGCCAAAGCTGGCGTCGCGCCCCGGGCCGACGTGCCCGGCCTGCATGATGCCCAGCCCCGCGCCGGTGATGCTCATCCAGCCCGCCTGGGCCATGAGCGAACCGAACTCGACGCAGGCTTTGTAGTCGGGATGGGTTTCGGGCGTGCGGGCGGAGCCGAAGATGGTGACCTTGTGGGGGTCGCGGAACTTGCCGAAGACGCGGTAGGCGTAGCGGAGCTCCTTCAGGCTGTTGGCCATGAGCTTCATTTCGCCCGTGTCGCGGCCATCGGGGATGAGTTTCAGGCCGGTCTGGAGGATTTCGCGCACGAGGCGCGATTCGTACGAGCCGGGGCGGCCGCCAAACTCGGAGATGAGTGCGTCAAGGCGAGCGACCACCTCGGGGTCGTCGGCACGGCGGGCGACGGGGCTGACCGGCCCGCCCGCGGCTTCGGCCTGGGCATCGACAATCGTTTCGGCCTTGTCCGGCCGTTCATCTAATGGCATAGGAAGGGAGGGTAGGGGAGGAAGCGGGGGAAGAAGAGACGAAGTTCCGGAGAGACGAAGAGACGGAGTTCGGGAAGAAGAAGTTCCGGAGTTCCGGAGTTCCGGAGTTCCGGAGTTCCGGACTTTCGGAAATCAAGAGTCCCGCGACGCTCTAGCGTCGCGGCTTCCTAAGTGCCACTCTGCCACTTTGCCACTTTGCCACTTCGTCGCTTCGTCGCTTCATGCTCCGAACGCGCGCTCGGCCACGCCCACGGCCCGGTTCATCGCGGCCGCCTTGTTCACCGTCTCCTGATACTCGTCCTGCGTGACGCTGTCGGCCACGATGCCCCCCGACGCCTGCATGTGATACGTCCAGCGCCCGTCGCGCCGGGCGTCCAGCGGCACCACGATGGTGCGCAGGGCGAGCGCGATATCCATCTGGCCATCGACGCCCACATAGCCCAGGCCGCCGCCATAAGGCCCGCGCCGCACGGGCTCGAGCTCGTCGATGATCTGCATCGCGCGGATTTTCGGAGCACCTGAAATCGTGCCCACGGGCAGCGCGGCCCGCAACGCGTCCCAGCAGTCCAGCCCTTCGCGCAGGCGGCCCGTGACCGTGGAACTGATGTGCATCACGTGGCTGTAGCGTTCGATTTCCATGACGCCCGGGAGCGCGATGGAGCCGGGGCTGGCCACGCGTCCGACGTCATTGCGCCCGAGATCGACGAGCATCACGTGTTCGGCGCGTTCCTTGGCGTCGGCGAGCAGTTCGCGTTCGAGGGCGAGGTCTTCTTCTCGCGTCTTGCCGCGACGGCGCGTGCCAGCGAGGGGGCGATTGGTGACGACCATGTGGGCGGCTCCCCCACTGCTTGCGTCTCGCCGCACGCGGCAGAGGATCTCCGGGCTGCTGGCGATGAGGATGCACCCGCTGGCCTGGATATATGCCATGTAGGGACTTGGATTGACGGTTCGCAGGGCGCGATAGACGTCGAACGGGTCGGCGGGGCTTACGCGTTCGAAGCGTTGGCCCAGGACCACCTGGAAGATGTCGCCCGCGCGGATGTATTCCTTGGCCTTGGCGAGCATGTTCGCGTGCTCGTCGCGGGTCATGTTGCTGGTGGGCGTGACGGGGTCGATCTCTGTCGGGACTTCGCCGCTGCGGAGGGGCTCGGTGTGCTTTTCGAGAGCCGCGGCTCGCTCGCGGAGGACCTGCAACGCGGCGTCGTACGCCGGCGCGGGGTCGGCGCCGGGCGGCACCGCGGCCAGATGCACCAGCACCACGAGCTTGGCGGCGTGGTCGAACACGACCACGTTGTCGTAGAAGCCGAAATGCAGGTCGGGCAGGGCGCGGTCGTCCGGCGGGGCCGCGGCGAACGACAGCTTGCCCGGCTCGGCATAGCGCACGCTGTCATACGCGGCATACCCCACCAGCCCGCCCAGGAAGCACCCCGGCAGGCCCGGGGCCTCGCCCACGTGCAGTCGCTGTGTGAAGGCGCGGAGAGCCGCGAGCGGGTCGCGCTCCTGGCGGGCCTTGAGCGCCAGCCACTGGCAACGCGGCACGTGCAGCACGACTTCGCTCGTGTCCCCCCGCGCGATGACTTCGATCGCGGGCTGAGCGCCGACGAGCGAGTACCGCCCCTGGCGCTCGCCCCCTTCGACGGATTCGAGGAGGAACGACGGTGCCGCCCGCTCGTCGGGGGCGACCAGGCGGCGATACGCGACGACCGGCGTCAGTTGATCGGCGAGCAGCCGCGTGCACACGGGGACGATGACGGCATCACCCGGATGGGCGGCTCGCAGACGCTCGACCTGCTGCAGGAACTCGGCGCGAGAGGGGGTGGGCATGCGAGCGATCGTACGTTCGACACGCGAAGAACCCGCGCAGCCCAGATCCTCATCACCCGCGAACCTCAAGCTTTGCTATATTTCAGGCATGAAAGCGTTTGCAGGCTCTTGGTCTCTGCGTCGTCGCCTTCTGGCGGTTTTTCTCCCGCTGCTCGTCGCGTGTCCGGCGCTGGCGCAGCCGCGCGTGCTGGATTCGCTCGACGACCCCGCGGCGTGGAAGGTCGTCACCTCCGACGGCGTCAAGCTCAACGTCGCGGCGGACGAGCACTTGGGCCGCAAGTCGCTGCGGCTCGACTACGAGTTCGTCACGGGCGGGGGCTATTGCCTGATTCATCGGGCCCTGCCGCTGGACATGCCCGCCAACTACGAGTTCACCTTCCAACTCTGCGGCGACGGCCCCACCAACAACCTCGAGTTCAAACTCCTCGACGACAGCGGCGACAGCGTGTGGTGGATCAATCGCCGCGCGGTCGAGTGGCCCCGCGCGTGGACCCGCATGGTCAACAAGAAACGCGCCATCGAGTTCGCCTGGGGGCCCGCGGCTGGCGCGCCCCTCGCCCACCTCGGCGCCATCGAGTTTGCCATCGCCAGCAACGCCGGCGGCAAGGGCTCGGTGTGGTTGAGCGACCTCGAGTTCCGCGAGTTGCCGCCACCCAGCGACGCGCCGCTCGCGCCCACCATCAACGTCGACGAGAAGCCCGCGACGCTGCCGATCGCCAGCGGCGCGACGACGACGATCACGCTCGACTACGGGCGCGTCGCCGAGGTCGGGGGCCTGATGCTTGATTGGGGCAAGGGCTCGACGCCCCCTTCATCTCTCTCGCTCGAAGCCTCTGACGACAACGCCACCTGGACGCCCGTGCTCAAGCGCACCCCGACGCAGCGCACCAGCGCCCTGCCCACGCCCGATCTCGAAACCCGCTATCTGCGGCTCACCATCAAGCCCGCCGCCCCGTTCTTGCTCGCGAATGTCCGCAGCCTGGGGCCAGACTTCTCCGCCTCGCCCAACGCCATGATGGCCGCTCTGGCCAAGGCCAGCCCGCAGGGCCTCTTCCCCCGCTACTTCAATAACGTGCAGAACGAATGGACCGTCGTCGGCGCCCCGGGCGACACCGTCGAAGCGCTGCTGAGTGTTGATGGCCAACTGGAACTGAGCCGCCGTGGCCCGAGCATCGAAGCGTTGGTGCAGGAAGGCGATCACCTGCACACCTGGGCGGACGCGACGCACACGCAGTCGCTGGCCGAGGGGCGGCTGCCGATCCCCAGCGCGGTGAGCCGCTGGGAGAACGGGCTGCAACTGACGGTGACGGCGTTTGACCAGGGAACCGACCCTTCGTCGTACATCCGGGCGGTATATCGCCTGAAGAACACGGGCGACTCGTTCCGGCGAGGCTCGATGTTTCTGTGCCTGAGGCCGTTCCAGGTGAACCCGCCCTGGCAGCGTCTTAACTTCGAAGGAGGCGTCGCGCCGATCCATCAGCTTTCGGTGGAGGGGGGCGTGGGGATGGTGACGCTGAGCGCGGACAATCGGCCTCGCGTGATCGCCGCCTCACCCACGCGGGCGGGCGTGACCGCGTTCGACGCGGGGGACATCGTGACGCTGCTGAGCCAGAACGGGGGCGAGGCACCGGGCGACCAGACGATCGTCGATCCGCAGGGCCTGGCGTCGGGCGTGCTGCGCTACGACTTCGCGTTGGCGCCCGGTCAGGAGCTGGCGGTGCCCGTGTGCTGCCCGGCCCACCCCGAGGTGCGTCCGAACCTCAACGAGACGGAACTGCAGACCTGGGAGGGGCAGCTTTCCGAGGCGACGCGTCGCTGGCGGACGCTCACTGGCAAGGTGACGCTGCGCCTGCCCAAGGACGATCAGTGGATCGCCGACACGTTCGCCGCCCAGCTCGGGTACATCATGATCAATCGCGACGGGCCGGCGATTCAGCCCGGCTCGCGCTCGTACAAGCGTTCGTGGGCCCGCGACGGCTCCATGACCTCGGCGGCCCTGCTGGCGTGCGGCCACCCCGAGATCGTGCGCGACTGGATCAACTGGTTCGGCTCGCATCAGTTTGATTCGGGAAAGATCCCCTGCGTCGTCGACTCTCGCGGGCCCGACCCCGTGCCCGAGCACGACAGCCATGGCGAGTACATCTGGGCCGTCGCGGACTACTACCGCTACACGCATGACCGGGGCTTCCTCGGTCAGCAGTGGCCGCGCGTGCGCAAGGCGGTCGAGTACATCAAGACCTTGCGGGCCGAACGCATGACCCCCGAGTTCGCCGACCCCGCCTCGCCCAGGCACATGTTCTACGGCCTCGTGCCCGAATCAATCAGCCACGAGGGGTACTCGGCCAAGCCCATGCACAGCTACTGGGACGATTTCTTCGTGCTGCTGGGGCTCAAGGAAGCCGCGTACATCGCGGGCGAGATGCACGACGACGCCCTCGCCAAGGACTACTCCGAACTGGCGACCGACTTCCGCAAGACCTTTTACGACTCGGCCCGGGCGAGCACCAAGGCGCACGGCATCGACTACATGCCGGGCTGCGCCGACCTGGGCGACTTCGACAGCACCTCCACCACCATCGCGCTCTGGCCCTGCGACGAGCAGGATCACATGCCGCAGGATCTGCTGCACGGAACCTTCGAGCGTGCCTGGACCAACTTTGAGGAGCGAGCCAAGAGCAACACCTGGGACACCTACACCCCGTACGAACTCCGGCACGTCGGGGCGTACATCCGCCTGGGCTGGCCCGATCGCGCGATGCAGGCCCTGCGCTGGTTCCACCAATACCAGCGTCCGCAGGGGTGGCGCCAGTGGGCCGAGGTCGTCTATCGAGACGAGACCACGCCCAAGTTCATCGGCGACATGCCCCACACCTGGGTCGGCTCCGATTTCCTTAACTCCGTCCTCGCCATGTTCGTCTACGAGCACGACGGGGCGCTGGTCGTCTTTGGCGGGGCGACGCGCGGGTGGACGCTGGGCACTGAGCCCGTTTCGTTCCAGAACATCATCACCCCCTACGGGCCCGTCAGCGGCGAGCTCGACCCCAAGCCCGACGCTGTCACCATCCGCGTGCTGGGAGGGCAGGGTGCGCCCGCGGGCGTGCTGGTGCCGCTGCCGCCCGGCTGCTCATCGCCGGACGCGGTCAACGGCATGGTGCGGATCCCGGCGGGATCGCCCGAAGTCACGTTGCCCCGCGATCACGCACCCAAGTAACGCCGCTCAGCTTTGCACTTTCCGTCGTGCAAAGCCTCAACACCGGAAAACCCGCGGCGACGGACGTACCGTCTCCCTTCCCGGCGGCGGCAGCCGCCGCGCCACGGCGGAGAGCACAGGAGCCCGAATGCCATTCCCGAAAGATTTCACGTGGGGCGTT
The DNA here is from genome assembly GCA_016124375.1 of Tepidisphaera sp. Classification (GTDB taxonomy): domain Bacteria; phylum Planctomycetota; class Phycisphaerae; order Phycisphaerales; family UBA1924; genus RI-211. The sequence continues at coordinate 40,430 of WGNV01000010.1, read as the reverse complement.
GCCGCATCGGCGTATCAGATCGAGGGCGGCGCCGATGCCGACGGCCGCGGTCCTTCGATCTGGGACACCTTCTGCCACACCCCCGGAAAAGTCTGGCACGATCAGCACGCCGACGTCGCCTGCGATCACTACCACCGCGTCGCCGAAGACGTCCAGCTCATGCGCCAGCTTGGCGCCAAGGCCTATCGCCTCAGCATCTCCTGGACCCGCATCCTCCCCCACGGCAAGGGCGCCATCAACCAGCCCGGCCTCGACTTCTACTCGCGCCTCGTCGACGACCTGCTCGCCAACGGCGTCACCCCTTTCGTCACGCTCTTCCACTGGGACTACCCCGAAGATCTCTACCAGCGGGGTGGCTGGCTCAACCGCACCAGCGCCCAGTGGTTCGCCGATTACGTCGCCATCGTCACCGATCACCTCTCCGATCGCGTGCAGCACTGGATGACGCTCAATGAGCCCCAGGTCTTCTTGAAGTTCGGCCATGGCGACGGCATCAACGCCCCGGGGCTCAAGCTGCCGCTGGCCGACCAACTGCTCGCGACGCATCACACGCTCCTGGCCCACGGCAAGGGCGTGCAGGCGCTGCGGGCCCACGCCAAGACTCCCGCCCAGGTCGGCTGGGCGCCGGTGTGCGTCGTGCGATACCCCAGCACGCTGAGCGAGCAAGACCAGGCCGCGGCCAGGCACGCCACCTGCGCCGTCACCCAGCCCGACCTCTGGAACAACGCCTGGTTCAACGACCCCGTGCTGCTCGGGCACTATCCGGAAGAAGGCCTCAAGATCTTCGGCGACGCCTGCCCGCACGTCAGCGAAGGCGACATGCAGACCATCAAGCAGCCGCTGGATTTCCTGGGGCTGAACATCTACGAAGGCCAGCCAGTGCACGCCGGCCCCAGCGGCCAGGCGGTCTTCACGCCCCGGCCCGTCGGCCACCCGCTCACCGCCTTCCGCTGGCCCGTGGAGCCCGAGAGCCTCTACTGGGGCCCGCGCTTCATGCACGATCGCTACAAGCTGCCCATCTACATCACCGAGAACGGGCTGAGCAACGTCGACTGGGTGAGCCTGGACGGCAAGGTGCACGACCCGCAGCGCATCGACTTCACCCATCGCTACCTGCGCTCGCTCCGCCGCGCGTGCGATGACGGCGTGGACGTCAAGGGCTACTTCCACTGGTCGCTGATGGACAACTTCGAGTGGGCCGCGGGATACAAGGAACGCTTCGGGCTCATCTACGTCGACTTCGAAACCGGGCGGCGGATCCCGAAGGATTCGGCACTGTGGTACCGCGATGTCATCCGCGCCAACGGGGACAATCTCTAAGCCGAACGTCGCCGCCACGAGGCACATCGGACCTACGAGCCCGAAGCGCCAGCGAGGGTCTCACCGTCGCCCAGGCGCAGTTCCGTTTGGAGTTGCGCAGAAAAAAGCCGCGTCGGGTGCGGCACTCGCTGATGCGAGCACCCGCCCGACGCGGCATTCAGAGCGTGCGGCGTGTCAGACCGACCTTACCACCAGATCTGCGCGGGGTTGCTCGGGAAGGCCCAGTCGGCGCTCGCGGCCATGTTGGCCCACTTGCGCATGTCCCGCATCTGCTCGAGCGACTGCAGCTTCACGCTGCCGTCGAACTGCGCGGTCACGACCTTGCCCAGGTTGCGGGCGTCAAGATTGCCCCACTCGCTGGGCACGCGACGGGGGTCGAACGTGTTGCTGTTGGCGGGCAGTGCACCAGTGGTGTTCCAGCCCCAGCCGAGCTGGAGCCCCTGCCCCGCGTGGCCCTGCATGGCCGGGCTCAGGGACATCCCCGTGGGGTGCGGCTTGGGCGGCATCACGAGGAAGTAGCCGGGGAGGACCTTGTGGCTCGGGGTCATGGGGTCCGGGCGAGATCCGCCGTAGCCCCACCAGAAGCCCTGAGCGACGTCGGCGCCGCGAGCGGACGCGAAGACGATGATCTGGTCGGGAGAGCGGACGTCGGTGGCGAAGCGGACGTAGAACTGGCCGCCCGCGTTCTTGGGGTTGCCGGCTGGCCCGGGGTCGAGCCCGTAGTTGTAGCCGCCCGCGGGCTGGCCGCGATACGCACCAAACTGGAACGCGCCACCGAGGTATACGCCGTTCATGCCCAGCGAGGGGTGCCAGCCGAGCGCGGCGACGTAGCTATCGACGCCGTACGTGGTGTATTGGGGCTGGGGGCCGGGCTGCGACGCGGTGCTGCGCTTCGCGAAATCCTGGTAGGTGAGCTTGTCGATCATGATCGACTGGTGGGGGAAGTAGTTGTTGGAGAGAAGGTCCCAGGGCCAGGTCTTGGTGATCGTGCCTTCCATCAGCTTGCCGGGGTTGAAGGGGTCGGCGGGGAAGATGCTGTAAGAGTTGGCCGGCGCGTGGTTCCACGCCCAGTGGCAGTTGGAGGAAAGTAGCTTGTCGCGGCTGTCGGTGTAGTAGGCGGCGTAGGCGGTGACCTGGTTGTGGGCCGACGCCTGCTCCTGGAGCGACTTGGCGGTGAGACGCGCCTTGCCCAGCGCGGGCAGGAGGATGCTGATGAGCAGCGCGATGATCGCGATGACCACCAGCAACTCGATCAGCGTGAAGGCCGCACGCGTCGAACGCTTTTCCATCGTCATTTCGAATCCTTTCTCAAGCCGCGACGAAGCAATCGCCGGGCTTTGCAACTCGCACTCGGGAGGAGGCCGCGAGTGAGAAGATGCCGTGTCGCCTCACGCTGCGACACGCTCACGCTCACACCCGCGACGCACCCGGGAGCGCCACCGACGGATCCAACTTTCAGGGCACACGAACACGCGAACGCGTTAGAGAGTCCCCGTCCGATCCTCCATCAAGATGCCGCCCCCCGATGTTTCCGCCCGAGAACCAAGGTCTCGCCCCCGCTGGAGTCGAAGCTCCAACAGAGGCGATCTCTCACAATCTACCCCCAACAATCGAAAGCCGCAACCGGCAGGTCGGAAGTTTTTGGGGTTTCGGGCCATAAATTTCCACGGCCGATAGAGCCCGATAAGCCTCAAATTTGCGTCGGCCCGCGTGGCGTCTGGGAATATGTATGTATGAACCGAAGCGAAGGGCTCTTGGGTCCGTCGGGGCCGGGGCTCGCGCTTCGAGGCCGCAGCCTAGCGCTGGGTCACGTTCCAATCAGCGTTGGTTGCTTTATCGGACCAGGTGCGCATGTCGTTGAACTCGGGCCAGCCCAGCAGCGAGGCGTGGGAGTCGATCGCCGCGGCTACCGCCTTGCCACCCCACCTGAGTGACACGAAGCCGGAGTTGAGCCCCGGTGAGGGCGCCTTGTCGTCGTAGGTGCTCTGCCACTGCAGCGGGCCGGCAAAGCGAGGGGGCTCAAGCCTGAAGAAACCCTGCGGCAGACCGACAAAGGGCAGCGTGGGCTGGGCGTCGGCCCGGGCAGAGGCGAAGGCAATGACCTGAGAAGGGCGGTTGACGTCGTCGATGTGATCGACGTAGACCTTGCCGATGGCGCCCAGAAACGCCGGCGAAAACTCGCTTTTGAGGTCGCTGCCGCCCACGAAGGCGATGTTCATGCCGAAGGAGGGGTAGAGGCTGACGACGTATTCGAAGCCCTGGCCGGAGGTTTCGTACTGGGCTTCGTCGGCGCGAAGGTCGGCCAGGACCTTGTCGTCCTGATAGAGGCCACGGAAGTCGTAGTTGAGGTACGGGGCGATCCGCCACGGGTAGCGCTGGGCTTTTTCGGCGTAGAGGCGCTCGCCCGATTCGTCGTTGACGATCATGTCGCCATCGACCCAGGCGCGGCTGGCGTAACCGGGGAGAATCTGGCCCCGGAAGTCGTTCGTGTAGGCCGCGAATGCGGTCATGAGGCTCTTGGCGCCCGCCAGTTCACGGGTCATTTTGGCGGCGGACCTGGCCTTGCCCAGCGAAGGAACCAGGATGGCGACCAGGATGCCGATGATCGCGATGACCACCAGGACCTCGATGAGCGTGAAGGCGCCGCGAAGCGGGCAACGCCGCACGCGGCCGGTGGTGCGGACCTGCGGGCTCGAAAAGCCCAAAGAACTGATCCACGCACGCATTCTGTGATAGGGGCACGCGTTTGCCATCGGTGTCTCCACCCGCGAACAACGTGCGGCGGGTCGAGTTTATTCGTTCTTCGGACCTTGACCAGTCGAAAAAGCCTAGTATCCTGTCAGACCGTAATCTATCCCGTTTGACGGTAAAAGTGAAGCGGACCTCCCTGTCGCCAAACTTCCCACTTAGAAAATCGGAGATTCCAATGCGCAAGTTCTGCGGCTTCGTCGGTCTGGCGTCGGTGCTGTCGCTCTGTGGCCTCTCGGGGCTCGCGCGGGCTCAGCAGTACACGGTTTCGTTCGACACCCCCACCCTGGATCGGTGGATGTATCCGTTCAACTCGACCCCCGGGATCGAGACGACGATCCCCACGTTCGGGGCGATCCTGGTGGACGGCTTTGACGACCGCGACGGTCAGTTTCTGCTGGGCTTTGACACGCCCGGGCAGGTGCCCACCGGGCTGGACGCTTCTCGCTACGTGATCAACTCGATGCGGGTGACGGCGTACATCAGCGCGAACAACCAGTGGCAGTATGACCCTTCGTATGACGCGGTCTCGACGCTGTACCCCACCACCGACCCGGACTACACGCCCGACGCGGATGTGAACAACCCGGTGGAGCTGTACGCGGCGGGGTATCGCAATGGCCAGAGTGCCGCGACCTTCACCGAGACCAGCGCGTACAGCACGGTGCCGCCGATCCCGCCTGTGAACCGGGTGCGGAGCGTGTTTGCGGCGGTGTATGACACGGCGGGCAACGCGACGGATGTTTCGGACCAGGTGCGTGACCGGTTTGACACGACTCCGATGGCGACGGGGCAGAACCCGGCGCTGACGGCGGGCCAAGCCGTGCCCGACGGCACGCCTCTGTACTTCGATGTGAACGTGAGCGATCCGGCCACGCAGGCGTATCTGGCGCGGGGGCTGAGCGAGGGGCGGATCCGGGTGATCATCACGAGCTTTTCGCCGGCCAGCGGGCAGGGCGGGCCGAATCCGATGTATCCGGCGTTTTACAGCAAGGAGAATGCGCTGGCGCCGGTGCTGGGATATGCCGCGAAGCTGAACATGGATGTGACGGTGACCGGCCCGACGTGCGACCCGGATGTGAACCAGGACGGCGTGGCGGACCAGGGCGATGTGGATTACCTGATCAACGTGATCGCCGGCGGCGAGAACCCGAATAACGCCAACGCCGACTTCAACAACGACGGCGTAGCGGATCAGGGGGACGTGGACGCGCTGATCAACGTGATCGCGGGCGGGGCGTGTCCGTAAGGCAGTGGCGCGGGAGACCGTGCACCGGGCACTGGTGAAAAGTTCACGGTGCGGGCGTGCGTGCAGTGAGCTCGCTCAGCGACCAGCAGACTCGGCCTCTCGGAGATTCCGGGGGGCCTTTTCTTTGCGCGGCCAGGGTGACGTTGGTAGGACGGATTGCGGGATTTGCGGGGCCGCGAGGAAGCTGGCGGGGGCGAGCAGGGATTTCGCGGGGCGGCGAGTCGGGCGCGATGAGAAGAACGGACGCGGACGATGGCGAGCGATTGCCCTGGGTTTTTTCGGACGCCTCGCGTGATTGCCGCGGCGAGGGTTTGCATTTGGTGAGCACGCTTTGATCTTCGCGACCTTGCAGATTTCCTTGCGCACCTGGAATTTATAATATATTCGATTGCCGACAAGGGCATGGTTCAATACGCTTGCATTCAACTTGGCGGCGACAGATTCACAATGCGAGCGGCGCGGCGACACCCTGGCTGACGAGGCGGTGGCCGCGGGGAGATGACGATGATTCGTCGATGCGATGGTGGTGAGGGTGCGGGTGGCGTGGGCTATCTGAGGCTGGTGGCGGCGCTGAGTACATTGTTGTTCGGCATGTGCATGCCGTTGAGAGCCGGGGCGCAGTGCGGGGGCGCGTGGGAAAACATTTCCGCATTGCCGAGCCTCAACTATGACGTCCGCGCGGTCCTCGCCCTGCCCGATGGGGACTTCGTCGTTGGTGGGTTTTTTACCAGTTCGGGCATGATTCCCGCCGCGCCACACGTTCTCCGGTTTCATTCGGCGACCAACACGTGGTCGAGCATGGGCGCGGGTGTCGCGGCAAACGTGTATTCGCTGGCGCGGCTGTCAAACGGCAGACTGGTCGCGGGCGCCGTGAACTCGCTGTGGATGTATGACCCGGCGAGCGATGCGTGGGCGGCAGTAGGCGGGGCAGTGAATGGAACCGTGTACTCCGTTGCCAGTCTCCCCGACGGAGATGTCCTGGTGGGGGGATCGTTTGTGACGGTGGGCGGCGTACCCGCGGCGCATGTGGCGGTGTACTCGCCCTCCACCGACACATGGAGGGCGCTGGCCGGGGGCGTGAATGGCGTAGTCAACGCGGTACTGGTACGTTCCAACGGGGATCTCGTCGTGGGCGGGAACTTTGACCACGTGAACGGCATGGTCGGGCGTGGAGTCGCTAGGTTCGTCCCAGCCTCTGGAACGTGGATCCCAACTTCAGCGGGCGCACATGACCTGCTCAGCCTTGCTGAGACGCCAGATGGGAAGATCCTTGTGGGACTGCAAGGGTACTTCAACGTTTCGGCTGGGACCATATTTGGCGTTGCCCTGTGGTCGCCCGAGAGCGATAGCTGGGCGATTGTGGGGGGCGGCTTGTCGGGCTCGATTTACCATGTTTCGCTCGACATTCACAACGATTATGTGGTTGGCGGCCTTCTTGGCAGCGCAGGACCGGTGTCAATTCGCGGCATGGCGAGATTTTCGGTTGCTAACCAGACTTGGTCAGCATTGACCTCCCCTTCAGGATCGGCCCCAACGATCTACGGCTTTGACACGCAACCGAACGGCGACATTGTCGCAGGTGGCAATTTTACTGTCATCAACTATGGGTTTGCTCAGAATGTCGGCAGATTCTCGCACCTCACCAATACTTGGATGGGGCCCACGTGTGGGGTAACGCTGGCCGTGCGATGCCTCGCCGAACTACCGAGCGGCGAGATTTTTGCAGGGGGAGATTTCAATTCGGTCGGCGGGATGGGCGCGAACCGTGTCGCTCGCTTTGATCCTGAGTTCAATATCTGGAGGACCATGGGCGCGGGCATGGATGGAGGCGTGTACGCAGCAGCCGTGACCCAGAATGGCGATGTGGTTGCCGGCGGCGCGTTTCAAAGTGCAGGGGGCGCGCCGGCTTCTCGGATCGCAATGTATCTCCACGATGCCCAAGTCTGGATACCGCTTGGGGCGGGCGTTGATGGCACGGTAATGGCGCTCGGCGTGAGCCCTTCGCGAGTGGTATACGCCGGGGGTTCGTTTGCACATGCGGGCGGTACCTCGGCGACAAACCTGGCCGCATATGACCTTGATTCGCAGACGTGGACGTCGCTTGGCGCAATCGACGGGCAGGTGACTTCGATTTGTGTTTTGCGGGATGGGCGCTTGGTGGTTGGCGGCAGCTTCACCCGGGTGGACACCCTGATCGTCAACCACATCGCGGTGTATTCGCCGCAGACGGCGGAATGGGAAGCGCTCGGAGCGGGGCGGCCGTCGACCGTACTTGCCATGGGCCAACTGGCAAACGGCGATCTCGCGGTGTCGAGTACTTTGCCAAGCCTCGCTGGAATGTCCTGCTACTCGTTTGGGACTGGTACATGGCGCAAGCTCGGTGCAACATCTCCGAATGCACAAACTCTGACGTTGCTGCCGAGTGGAGACATCATCACCGGAACTTACGCGTCGGGCACAATCAGCTACTACTCGACGGTCACAGACACCTGGTCTCAGTTGGTGGCACCCGACCCTTATAACCTCACGTATGCCGTTCTGTCCACTCAGGATGCAAACTTGTATGTTGGCGGGGCCTTCACGACCTTTGCGGGGCTCAGCAGTCACAACTTTGCGAGGCGGATGCCCGGGCCGCCGGAGATATTGGCGCAACCGATGAATGTGGCCGCGTGTCCGGGCCCCGCAGGCGCCACCATCGCTGTGGGAGTCATCAGCACGAGCGCCTGCACATATCAATGGCGAAAAGACGGCAGCGACATCGACACGAGTGTGAACCCGTCGGCGGCGACCGCCACGCTGGTGTTGAACGATGTGCAGGAGACCGATGCCGCGATGTATCACTGTGTGGTGACCAACGCCTGCGGCATCGCCACGAGCGAGCCGGCCACGCTCAGTGTGCGGGCGGCGGGCGACCCGGCGTGCGCGCCCGCGTGCGACCCGGATGTGAACCAGGACGGCGTGGCGGACCAGGGCGATGTGGATTACCTGATCAACGTGATCGCCGGCGGCGAGAACCCGAATAACGCCAACGCCGATTTCAACAACGACGGCGTAGCGGATCAGGGGGACGTGGACGCGCTGATCAACGTGATCGCGGGCGGGGCGTGTCCGTAAGGAAGAGGCACTAGGCATCAGGCACTGGGCACTAGGGAATGACGGCCCCTCGACATTTCGGGGGGTCTTTTTTTTGGCGGTGCAAAAGCGGCCTGCGACGAGGGGCGCGGGCATGCCTCAGCGCTTGACCAGCACGCAGGCGTTGGGCGGGCGGCCTGCGGCGCGGGTTTTCTTTTCGTAGTTGGTGCCGATGAGTTCGTCGTCGTCGGCCCAGGTCGGAGCCTCGAACCCGCGGCGTTCGAACGGAGGCCTGGGCAGGTCGGCTCTCCGAGCCGAGCCCCCGAGCGCCTTCTCCAAGTGCGGCAAGACCTCGGCGGCGCGGGCCCCGTCGGTCCACCTCGCGAAATGTTCCTCGCACCAGGCCCAGAGTTCGACGTGGTCGGTGACGACGCGAAGTTCGCCGCCGGGCGCGAGCACGCGATAGACCTGGGCCAGGAACGCGTCCTGCACGACGCGGTTTTTGTGATGGCGGGCCTTGGGCCAGGGGTCGCTGTAGTACAGATGGATCACGCGGATGATCTCGCCCGGGCAGCGCCACTTCAAAAATTCGGTGGCATCGGTGTGCAGCATGCGCACGTTGGGCAGGGCACGGCGGCGGACTCGATCGGCGGCGTAGAGATAAAACTCGCGGGCCCACTCGATGCCCAGGTAGTTGGTGCTCGGGTTGGCCGCGGCTTCTTGCAGCATGAACGAACCTTTGCCGCAACCGATTTCGAGTTCGAAGGGCGCGCTGGGCTCTTTGAACCACCCACGCGGATCGATGTGCCCGAGCGACGGGTTGGTCATCGCCTCGTCGGGCAGCGCGGGCAGTTCGGCGGGGCTCACCCCCACCACTCCCGGGGCGTCGTCGAGCGTGCGGCCATGTCCGAGTCCAAATGACATCGGCGGGAGGGTAGACGCGGATCGCGGGCGGGCGTGCGTGTTCCCGGGGGCCGGACGCGGGAGGTGAGCGACATGGACCTCCGGATCTCGGCGCGGGCGTCTCGTGCGCGACCCTGCGGCACGCACCCGGACCTTCGCTCTGCTCAGGTCCGGCGTCGGTCGTGGGCTCGATCTCGCTCGTAAACTTACTCCATGCCCTCACTGCCCCGACCCTCGCCCCTGGCCTCGCACTGGACGCTGGACCCTTCGCGGGTGTTTCTCAATCACGGGTCGTTTGGGGCCACGCCCCGCGTGGTGCTTGACGAGCAGAGCCGCTGGCGGGGGTTGCTCGAGGCCGAGCCCGTGGCGTTTTTCGTTGAGAAGCACGAGGGGGTGATGGACGAGGTTCGGCGGGCGCTGGCGGGGTTTGTGCAGTGCGACGCGAAGGACCTGGCGCTGATCCCCAATGCTTCGACGGGCGTGGCGACGGTCGCGGCGAACCTGGCGCTGCAGCCTGGCGACGAGATTCTGATCTCGGCCCACGAGTATCCGGCGTGCCAGAACTCGCTGCGGAAGGTGGCGGGGCGTGCGGGCGCGAGCGTGACATACGCGACGATTCCGTTCCCCATCGCCGGGCCGGACGAGGTAGTGCGGGCGTACATGGACGCCGTCACGTCGCGCACGCGGCTAGCGCTGGTGAGCCATGTGACGAGCCCCACGGGGCTGGTGTTGCCGGTGGAGCGACTGGTGCGCGAGCTGGCGGCCCGGGGCGTCGAGACGCTGGTGGATGGGGCCCACGCGCCGGGCATGGTGCCGGTGAACCTGCGCGACCTGGGCGCGGCGTATTACACGGCGAACTGCCACAAGTGGATCTGCTCACCCAAGGGCTCGGCGTTTTTGTGGGTTCGGCCCGACAAGCAGACGGGCTTCCGGCCCCTCGTGCTGTCGAACAACGCCGAGAAGCCCAAGCACGGGCGCTCGCAGTTCTTGACCGAGTTTGACTACCAGGGCACGAGCGATTACACCTCGGCGTACAGCATCCCCAAGGCGATCGAGTTCATGGGGCGAGAGATCGGTTCGGCACTCGGGGCCGGGGGCGTTGGGCACGAAGGCTGGCGGGCGATCATGCGGCACAACCATGAGCTGTGCCTGCGCGGGCGCGATGTGATCTGTCGGAAGCTGGGGATCGAGCCGGCGGCGCCGGACGCCATGATCGGGTCGATCTGCACGATGGTGCTTCCCTCGCACGACGCGGGGCGGCAGGCGCGGCTCGCGGCCCGACCGAGCAAGTATCACGACGCGCTGCAGGACGCGCTGCTGGAGCGGCACAGGATTCAGGTGCCGGTGTGGGGGCTGGCGGGCAGCAGCGCCCGGTTCGTGCGGATCAGCGCGCAGGTGTACAACGACATCGGGCAGTATGAGTATTTGGCCGAGGCGCTGGCGGCGGAGTTGGAGATCGAGCGGGGTATGTAGCGGCTAGAGCTTCTGCCCGCAGGTGCCGCAGAACTTGGCGGTGGCGCTCGCCTCGGTGCCGCAACTGGTGCAGTGTTTCTTGGCAGCGGGGGCGGCGGCGCCGCACTCGCCGCAGAACTTGCCGTTGACGGCGGCGCCGCAACTGGTGCACTTGAGCGGGGCCTCCTTGGGCTTGCCGTCAGCCTGTCGAACATCGATCTCGCCATCGATGAGGTCGGTCTGGCGGGCCTTTCGCCAGATCTGCTCCATCTTGGCGGTGTTCTGGGCGGCCGCCAGTTCTTCGTCGAGGTCCGGGGCGCATGTCTCACAGAGGTTGCGTTTTTCGTTCCAGCATGCCTGCTCGCAGACCCACTTGCCGCAGCGTCCGCAGAGTTTGAAGATTTTCTTGGCTTCTTCGACAGCTTCGCGCAGGGCTTCGTCGCGTTCCTTGCCTCGCATCAGTTCGCGGGCGTCGTCGGTCGCACCCTGGGCGCCGCCGAGGCCACCAAAGAAGTTGCTGGCGGCCTTGAAGATGGTGCCCGCCGCGCCCATCTTGGAGTGCTTGAACTGAGACATGCAGCCCGTGCCGCAGGTGTCGCAGTAAAACTCGAACTGGAAGCCGCTATCGGTCGAGCAGTCCTGATAGTTGTTCGTGAAATGGATCATGTTTCCCATGGCGAGGCTCCTTCGGGCGTCAGCGTACCGCGGCGTTCACGGTGTGGCCAGCAAATCGGATGGAGTTTATTCGCCCCGGGCGGCAGGCGTGTTCGCAAGGCGTGAGGCCCAGCGGGGCAGGGCATCGTGGCGGGTGAGGTCGAACTTCAGGGGTGTGACGGTGATCGAGCCCTTCAAGAGATGATCGACGTCGGTGCCCGGTTCGGTATCGCGGAAGTCGAGCCCGTAGCCCGCGGCCCAGTAGTACACCTCGCCCCCCGGGCTGGTGCGGCGCTCGTACTTGTCCACGAGCCCGTGGGTGTTCATCGGGCAGACGTGGATCGGAGGCATCGGGGCGTCGAGCGAGAGCCCTTCGGTGGGCGGAAGGTTGATGTTGAGGCACTCGTGGGCGCTGGGCAGGCCGGCAGCCAGCAGCCGGTCGATGGTCGTTCGGGCCCACAAGGCGCCGAGCTCGAAGTTGGGCGTGCCCTTGCCGAGCATGAGGCTGACGGCGATGGAAGGGACGCCCAGGAACGCCGCCTCGATGGCGGCGGCGACGGTGCCGGAGTAGATCACGTTGATCCCGCAATTGGCGCCGGCGTTCATGCCGCTGATGACCAGGTCGGGCAGTTGGCCCTCGCCGAAGCGTTCGGGCCAGAGGTTGGTGAGGGCGAGCTTGACGCAGTCGGCGGGGCGGCCGTCGACGGCGATGCCCGGATGTTCCGGGGCGCGATCGAAGCGTTCGTCGCGGATCATGAGGGGTTCATGGAACGTGACGCCGTGGCTGGTGGCGCTCTGGACGGTGAGCGGTGCGACCGTGAGGAGGGCGTGTCGCGGAGCGCGGGTGACGGATTCGCTATGCGGGCCGGCGAGCGGGCCGGCGTGGCGCGGGCGGCCGCCGACTGGAAGATCGAGCAGTGCGTGCCGGAGCGCGAGGATGCCTGGGGCGTGGATGCCGTCGTCGTTGGTGAGCAGGACTCGCATGGTGCGAGGGTACGTACGAGTCTGGGGAGAGGCGCGAGACGAATCGCCGACGCAGGCGGCATGCGGGGACATCGGAGTTCGCGGAGCAGGCCGGGCGGACCGGCTCAGGGCTGAACCGCCGCGACGCGGCGCGAGCCCGGGGTCACGTGGTCCATCTTGCGCTTCTTGATCGGGCGAGCCGGGTTGCCGGCGTAGATGGTCCAGGGCTCGAGGTCTTTCGAGGTGACAGAGCCGGCGCCAAGGACTGCGCCATCGCCGATGATCACACCGGGCAGGATGATCGCCTTGGCGCCGATGAAGACTTCTTCGCCGATCACGATGTCGGCGACCTGCAGGGGCAGCACGGGGTCGGAGAGGTCGTGCGTGCCGCCGCAGACGTAGGTGTATTGGGCGACGGTGCAGCCCCGCTTGAGCGTGACGTGCCCGAGATTGTAGATCTCGGTGTAGGCGCCGATGGCGCACTGATCTTCGAGAGTCAGCTGCCAGGGGATCTTGATGATGGACGCCGGGTGGACGAAGGGCGTGCCCGAAATTTTGCAACCGAAGAGCCGCAACCAGAACAGACGCCAACCGTTCAAAAACTTCGGCGTGGGGCGGCACAGGCAGCGCTCCACGATCAACCAGCCCAGCATTCCGAACTTTTCACGCAAAGGCCAAGGCGACCGAAATCGTTCACTCTGGTTGGGATTCTTGAAACGCAGACGCGACGATGGGCCGCCTTTGCTGGCGGGGGCCGGCGTTCCGGTCGGCGGGGTGCCCTGATCTGTCATGCCTCGTCGCTCCCGTTCATTCCTCCCGACTCACTGTCTGCGCCCATGATACCACTCCCCGGCAAAGAGTGAAAAAAGAGCGGCCGATTGTGTCCAATCGTCCGCCCGGAGGGAGAAAGAGAGTTCTGCGTATTCGCTGGGTGCCTCACGCCGCCAGCAGGCCGGCGAGGTCGGCGGACTGCTGCTGCACCAGGCCCTTGAGCTCGGCCAACTTCTCGGCCGACATCTTCAGGTGGTCCAGGATCGCAGGGTCGACCGAGGTGTTCATGATGTCCTGGCGGAAGCCCATGCCGGTTTCCGCGGCCAGACGATCCGCCACGTGCACGATCGCGGTCAGCGTCCGCGTCTCCGCGGCCAGCTTCATGGGGTCGTGGTGGAAGCCGGTGACGAGCGCGAAGTTCTTGGGGAACTTCCACTTTTCGCACAGCCCGGCGCCGAAATCCTGGTGCGTCGCCTGGTAGACCGCCGCCTCATTGTTCAGCATGTCGCTGGCGGGGATGCCCTTGGCGTCGGCGCCGGTGCGGCGGAGGACGTCGAGCAGCTTGGGACGGTCGAACTGCATCTCGACCATGATGCCGATGTCGTGGATGAGCCCGGCGAGGAAGGCCTCGTCGGCCAAGCCGAGCTTCAGCGAGTTGGCGATCATCTTGCTCGCGCCGGCGGTGATGTTGCTGTGCGTCCACAGGTCCTTGGCCGAGAAGTTGGGCGTCAGGTCGCCACCCCGGAAGAGCTTGGCCAGGCTGGCGGCGATCGCGATGTTCTTCACCGCGTTCAGCCCCAGCATCACGATCGCGCGGTTGATCGACGCGATCTGGCCGGGGAGCCCGTAAAACGAACTGTTGACGACTTTCAAGATGCGGCTGCACAGCGCCGGGTCGGCCGAGATGACCTTGTCAAGGTCCTGGGCCGTGCTCTTGGGGTCTTCGACCAGTTCGACGATCTTGACGGTAATTTCCGGCAGGGTCGCGATGTGGCTGATCTCACGAATCGCGCCGGCGACGACCTGCTCACGCTCTTGGGCAACAACGGTCATGGTGGGCTCCCTCCGGGGGTCCGTCCCCGGCTCCTCCACCATCGACACTCGCATAACGCGACTTTGGTCCAGTTTCTCGCAGGAGCGCTAATACCGGGCGAGCATCAATAGGCGCAGCGCTTGCGGCTGAAGCCCGTCGCGTGCACATCCACTTTCGCCAGCACCGCCGCGATCCGCTCCCCCGATCGGCCGTCGCCATACCCGTGGACGATCGCACCCCGATCAAGGGCCGTCGCCCGCGCCAACGCCTCGGCCAGCTCGAAGGCCCCGCTGATGCTGATGACATTGCCGAAACGCTCACGACCCGCCTGGCGTGGTCCGATATCTACCACGGGAAGCCCCAGCGCCGCGGCCTCGATGAGCCCGGCCGAACTGTTTCCGACCAGCACACCCCCCTCAGCGCAGAGCCGCTTGAGGACGCCCACGAACATGGCGCGGCTCAGGTGTCCCTTGACCACCAGCCCCGCCGGATGTGCCGCCTGCCGCGCGGCGATGGCCTCCATGATCCCCTCGCGCCCCGAGTCCAGGTTTGGGTGCAAGCCCAGCACGCGCCGGCCCGCGAGACCTTCGAGGACGCTTTGGGCGAGTTCGCGTTCCTGAGCCGCGATGCCCCGCGAGGGATGCATGAGAAACACGACCTCGGGTTTGCCCATCTCGGACCAGGTCTCGTCGGTGGCCATGGGCATGTCGGGCAGTTCGTCCAGCGCGGGCGAGCCCACCATGTGCACGCGGGCGGCGTCCTCGCCCATGCGAACGATCCGCTCGGCGCTCTCGCGCGTCGCGGGGAAGTGGATGTGCGCCAGTCTGGTGATCGCGTGACGCATGGCTTCGTCGGCGATCCCCTCGGCACGGTCGCCGCCGTGGATATGGGCCAGGCCCCTGCCCCCGATGCTGGCGGCGCTGGCCGCGGCGAAGGCTTCGATGCGATCGCCCAGCACCACGACCACGTCGGGGGCGATCTCCTCGAACACGCGCCCGAACCGCCCGATGCCCCGCCCGACGGATTGCACGTCCTCCGCCCGCCCCGTGCGACCGGCAAACTGCATCGGGACGATGCCCGCGATGGGGAAGTCGGCCTTCACTTCACGGAAGGTCTCGCCAGGCAAGACCAGGTGCGAGCCCGCGGCGACGACGAGCAGCGCCAACTCGGGGCGAGCGCCGATCGCCCGCATCACGGGACGCAACAGGCCATACTCGGCGCGGGTGCCGGTGACGACGGCGATTCGAAGGGGCTTGGAAGAAACCTCGGTCATGGAGTCAGTCCTTCGGGAATGGGCGAGGCGCCCTTCCAAGTCTGGTGGCACAGGCCTCTGGCCTGTGTCCTACCCGATCTACTTCCTGATGGGCGTCGATTGCCGCTCGTCAGGTGAGTGGGTTGTGAAAGGCAGGTAGAAAAAGAAGGCACAGGCCGGAGGCCTGTGCCACAAGTTGGTGTAGAGAATCTCGGCTTACGACCCGGCCTTCACCGGGTTGCCCTCGACGTCGTACTCCGCAGGCTCGGGCAGTCCCAGCCCTTGGAGCTGCTTCTTGATGAGCCCCTTGTCGCCCATCAGCACCAGCACGCCCTGCTCGAGCGGCAGAGCCGCGTGGGCCATGGCGTTGAGATCCCCCGCGCCGATGTGCTGCATCGCTTCGACGTCGGCGCCCAGGGTGTCGAAGGGCATGCCGTTGACGACCAGCCCGGCGGCGGTGCCCACCGTGCCCCCCACGCCCTCGAAACTCTGGATCGTCTCGGTGCGGATGGTCTCGCGGGCCTTGGTCACTTCGCTCTCGGAGATGTCGCCCTTGCGGATGCGATCAAACTCCTTGGTGAACTCTTCGAGCGACTTGCCGGTGACGTCGGCCTTGACCGAAGACCGCGCGATGAAGTAGCCCGTGCTCGGGGTCATGATGAAGCGAGAGCCGGCGCCGTAGGTGTAGCCGTGGGCTTCGCGCAGGTTCGCGTTCAGGCGGCTGGTGAAACTGCCGCCCAGGATGGTGTTGAGCAGGTCGTACGACACTCGCTTGTCATCGGCGGCTCGCGGGCCCGGGGTCACGTAGCGGATGACGGTCTGCACGGCGCCAGGCTTGTCGACCAGCACCACCCGCATGCCGTTGGCCGGGGCGGGCGCGATGGCCTGGGTCGGGTGGCGTGCGTCGCCCCCGGTCCAGCCATCAAAGAGCTTGGACATCGCCTTGGCGACATCGTCCTTGGTCACGTCACCCGCGACGACCACCGTGAGGTGCCCGGGGGCGAAGAGGTGTGCCTGGGCGTGCTTGATGTCGTCCAGGCTGAGCTTGGCGACGGTTTCTTTGGTGCCGTCGGTGGGCCAGGCGTAGGGGCTGGCGTCGCCAAAGAGAACGCGCTGGCCGACGCGCCCCGCGACGATCATGGGGTTGTCGTCGGCCTGCTTGAGGTCGTCGATGTGGAGCCGCTGCACGCGTTCCCAGTCCTCGGGCTTCATGGTGGGCTCGCGCAGTGCGAGGCGTGCCAGGTCCATGGCCTTGTCGAAGTTGCGCTTGACAACGGTCATCGAAACGCTGCCCGACTCGGCGCCGGCGTAGGCGTTGAAGGTCGCGCCCAGCGACTGGACTTCATCTGCAAACTGCGAGGCGGTGAAGGGCCCAGCGCCCTCGCCCATCATCTGCGCGGCCAGCGTGTGCTCGCCCGCTTTGTCAGGCGTATCCAGCGGCCCGCCCGGCGTGAACACGAACTGCACGCTCACCAGCGGCAGCTCGGGCTTGTGCCACAGCATCACGGGCGTGCCCTGGCCGAGCGTGAAGGTCTCGGGCGCGGGCGGCGCGAAGGCGGCCGGCGCAAAGTCCTTGGGTCGCTGATCGCGGGGGGTCTCGCCCCGGTCGGGCTGATCGGGCAGCACGCGCATGATGAGGCGCGAGTCCTGGGTGATCACCTTGCGGGCCCAGTTGGTCACGCTCTCAGGGGTCGCGTTGCGATAGCGATCAAGGTCGCGCTTGAAGCCACCCGGATCGCCCCAGAAGTACTCGTATTCGTTGAGCTTGTCGGCGACGGCCGCGGGGCTCTGCAGGGAGCTCAGTTTCGCGAGTTCGATCGTTGCCTTGCGCTGCTCCAGTTCGTCGCTGGTGATGCCGTCCTTGAGCACCTTGCCGACTTCCTCGTCGGTGATCTGCTCGATCTTGTCCAGGTCCGCCCCATCCGCGGCGATCACATCGATGCGGAAGACGCTCTGCAAGAGGCTCGAGTTCTGATACGCGCTCACGTCGCTGGCGAGCTTTTCCTCCAGCACCAGGCGCTTGTACAGGCGGCTGCTCTTGCCCTGGCTCAGCACGGCGCCCAACAGGTCCATCTCGGCGTCGCCCTCGGCAAACTGGCTGGGGCTGTGGTAGCACATCGCGACCTTGGGCAACTGCACCTGGTCGAGCGCGACGGCCCGGACGACGCGCCCGAGCTTCTGCACCGGCGCCGTCTTGTGCATCGGTTCGGCGCCCTTGGCGATGGTGCCGAAGAGTTTGGCGACGAGCGGCTTGATTTCGGCGGTCTTGAAGTCGCCGCTGACGACGAGGCTGGCGTTGTTGGGCACGTAGAAGGTGCCGAAGAAGTCCTTCACGTCCTGCACGGTCGCGGCTTCCAGGTCTTCGTGCCGCCCGATGACCTCGTAGTGGTACGGGTGGCCGAGCGGGAACATGATCTCGGTGATGGCCAGTTCCGCCTTGCCGTAGGGAGCGTTCTCGATGCTCTGGCGGCGTTCGTTCCGCACCACGTCGCGCTGCTTGTCCAGCTTTTCCTGGTTCATCGTGCGGCCCAGGTCTTCGAGGCGGTCCGCATCCAGCCACAAGAGCGTGGGCAGCAGCGACGAGGGGCCGTTGGAGAAGTAGTTGGTGCGGTCGAAACTGGTGCTGGCGTTGTTGGCCCCGCCCCCGGTCTCCATGATGATGTCGAACTGATTGCCCGGCACGCGCTCGGTGCCCATGAACATCAGGTGTTCAAAGAGGTGGGCGAAGCCCGACCGCCCCGCCGGCTCGTCCTTGGCCCCCACGTGGAACCAGGTGTTGATGCCGACGATCGGCAGGGTGTGATCCTCGTGCAGGATCACCGTCATGCCGTTGGGCAGGGTGTACTTCTCGAACTTGACGTCCTGGGCCCCGGCGAGCCCGGCAACAAGGGTCAGCACCATCGCCACAGCGCCCCGGCGGACCAGACCAGACTTCAACGCCGGCGATTTCATCGCGAACATGTTCATGAGCGGCTCCAAAGGGCCGGAGTGCGTCACCCTGCGCACCGGACGGCCGAGGGAGAAGGATAGAACCCGCAGTCCGGGAATGTCGGCCCAGACAGCGTGGGTGGTGGTTCTTTGAACCACGCGAGGATTGCCGCGTCCTATCATCAGAACTTACTGGTTGGGCCGGCCGCCGCAGAGGACCGTTGGCCGTCCCCGTATCCAAGGCCTTGCCCCGTGGTCCTCATTCGAGGGAGCATCGATGCGCATCACCACCATGCGGACACTGGGCGTGCTACTGGGCGGCGTGGTTCTCGTCGCGGGCGCGGCGGTCTCGCTGGCCGCTCAGCCGACGACCGAACCCAAGAAGGACGAGCCCAAGGCCCAAACCCCCAAAGACGCGCCCGCCGACCACAACGCCCCCGCCAAGGAGAAATACGTGTACGTGAACATGCACATCAAACAGGGCGACAAGGCCCTGGGCGACATCGTTCTGCAACTCGACGAAGAAAAGGCCCCCATCAGCGTGAAGAACTTCATGCACTACGTCGAGAAGGGCTTCTATGACGGCACCGTCTTCCACCGGGTCATCGGCAACTTCATGATCCAGGGGGGCGGCTTCACGCCCGACCTCAAGCAGAAGAACACCGACGCCCCGATCAAGAACGAATGGAAGAACGGGCTCAAGAACCAGAAATACACCCTGGCAATGGCCCGCACCAACGTCGCCGACTCGGCCACCAGCCAGTTCTTCATCAACGTGCAGGACAACACGTTCCTCGACCAGCCCCGCGACGGCGCGGCGTACGCCGTCTTCGGCAAGGTCGTCGCCGGGTTCGACGTCGTCGACGCCATCAAGAGCGTCAAGACCAGCGCCAAGGGCCCCTTCCCCAGCGATGTGCCCGTCGAGACCGTGACGATCGAGAAGGTCAGCAAGCTGAGCGATGCAGACGCGGCGAAGCTCAAGGACGCGAAAGCGCCCGAGAAGCCTTCTAAGTAGGCTCACAGGTCTCGGATCCAACTCTTCATGCGCCCTCCCACTTGGGAGGGCGTTTGTATTTGACGCCGGAGGTGAGCGAAGCGAACCTCCGGATTGAACTTGCAACCAGTACACGCGCCCGCGATGATCCTCGAATGCCCCACACTTGGGCCGACTGGGTTCACGCGATCATCACCACCTACGGCACCTGGCTTCCGGGCGATCCTCGCGGCTTTCGCGACCACGGACATCGAGTTCACTCCTCGGGAGATTACAAATCGCCCCCGCCCGCAGGCGAGCACGCCGGGTTGCTGGATCGGTCGCGACGAGCCGTGAAATCCAAGATCGGGCTTCCGCCAGAGCACAGGCAGGCGGTTGCCGGCTCGCTCGTGAGCAAACTTGACGAGTTGGGCCACCCAGTCCGCATTCTGGCGGTGAACGCGACGCACGTTCATTTGATGGTGCGGGTCGGCCAACGGGATGCCAAGCCCGTGATCGGGTTGGCAAAGCAGCGAGCGTCCCTGGACGCTCGCTCATGGCTCCAAGGTGGGCTCTGGGCCCACGGCTGTCATCTGGTGCGAGTGTTTTCAGATGAGCACTACCACACGCTCATCCGGTACATCGCGGAACATGCGGACGAAGGCGCCTTCGTTTGGGTACATCCAACGTGTCGCAGGGCAGAGTCGGGCGACCCCACCTGACGCCGGAGGTGAGCAGGGCGAACCTCCGGGTCATAGGCGCGTTTGACCGAACGAACCCGGAGGTTCGCTTCGCTCACCTCCGGCGTCATCGGAATCCATCAGGTCTGCAACACGCCCGTCTTGAACTCCTGCGAGTAGTCCCAACCCTGGTTGGCCGCGTCGAGGGCCGCGATGAGTTCCTCGCGGGTCTTGTGGGGCTCGATCATGCGATCGATCCATCCCCTCGAAGCCGCGTGCGTGATCGCCGCCTGCTGCGTGTACGCCGCGTGGATCGCCGAGTAGATCTTCTCGTGCGACGCCTCGTCGATCGTCTCGCCCTTCCTCTTGCGGCTCGCTTCTTCGATCGTCGTCAGCACGCCCGTCGCCTGATTGGCGCCCATCACGGCGCACTTGGCGCTGGGCCATGCGAACGCCATGAACTGGTCGAAGGCCCGCCCGCACATCGCGTAGTTGCCGGCGCCGTAACTGCCCCCCATGATGACGACGATCTTGGGCACGACGCAGTTACTCATGGCGTTCACCATCTTGGCCCCAGCGCGGATGATGCCGCCTTGCTCGCTGTCGCGCCCGACCATGAAGCCGGTGGTGTCGTGCAGGAACACGATCGGAATCTTCCGCTGGTTGCAATCCATGATGAACCGGGCGGCTTTGTCGGCGCTGTCGTCGTAGATGACTCCGGGCATCTGCACCTGCTTGGTAGGACGGCTCTCCGAGCCGTCTGTCGGCACGGAGTGCCGACCTACCGAAGCCATGGTGCGCTGCACAAGTTTTTTCTGGTTGGCGACGATGCCGCAGGCGTGCCCACCGATGGTGGCGTAGCCACACACAAGCGATTGGCCGTAGTCGGACTTGTACTCGTCGAAGAAGCCGCTCTTGAGATCTGGCATGGAATCAACTACAGCGCCAATGACATCGCGAACGTCGTACTGCGTGCCCGGTCGATCAGTGAACACCTCGTACACGGTGTTAGCAGCCGCGGCAGCAGCACGCGGGAGCGACACCCCAAAGTCACCAGAAGTATCCACGCCCAAGTTAGAAGCAGCCGCCTTCACCCTCGGCGCGAACTGCTCGAGCATCTCCTTCTTAGCCGTTTGTGTCGCGATCTCAATCTTTTGTGACCGTCGCAACTCGTAGGTGCCCACGAGCCGCCGAAGGCGGACAATGCACGCCTCGTCATCCTTCTCCTTGAAATCAATCGTCCCGCTGATGCTGGCGTGCATGCTGGCCCCGCCGAGTTCCTCGTCGGTCACTTCCTGCCCGATGGCCGCCTTCACCAGCGCCGGGCCTGCAAGGTACAGCCCGCTCCCTTCGGTCATCAGCAGCGTGTCGCACAGCACGGGCAGGTAGCCCCCCCCGGCGACGCAGTAGCCCATGATGGCCGCGATCTGCGGGATGCCCATGGCGCTGATCACCGAGTTATTGCGGAAGATCCGCCCGAAGTCGTCGGTGTCGGGAAACACGTCCTCTTGCAGGGGCAAGAAGACGCCCGCCGAATCCACCAGATAGATCAGGGGCAAGCGGGCCATCATCGCCACGCTCTGCGCCCGGATGATCTTCTTGCACGTCATCGGAAAAAACGCCCCGGCCTTCACGGTCGCGTCGTTGGCGATGATCATGCACCGGCGGCCTTGCACGACGCCGATGCCCGTGACGACCCCAGCCGCGGGGGCGCCGCCGTATTCCTTGTACATCTCGTGGGCCGCCCACAGGCCGAGTTCCTGGAAGAACGACCCGGGGTCGATGAGCTTCTCGACGCGTTCGCGAGCCGTCAGGCGGCCCTTTTCGTGCTGGCGGTCGATGGCGCTCTGGCCGCCACCCACGCGGATCTTCGCTTCGGCGGCCAGCATGGTCTGGGTCTTCTCGCGCAGGGTCGGTTCGCTCATGGTGGGCAAGGGTAAGGCCAACAGTCGCGGGCCGGGATGCCGAAACTACCCAATCTCGTGGCACAGGCGTCCCGCCTGTGCTCTACCCCTCCTTCAATCCTGGTGAACTTCGAGAGGAAGGTCTGTATGACGAGCCATCATCGCGCAGGTCGGGGCGGCCCGGGAAAGAAGCAAGGAGATCGAGTAGGCACAGGCGGGACGCCTGTCCCACCGTCAGCCGTTCGGAGCGATTTCATGAAATCAGCCCCCCGCCCGCTCGCACACGACGAACAGGGCGCCATCAACGAGCTTCTCGCCCGGTTCCTCGAGCTCTGCCAGCAGGCGGGCGTGGATGTATCTGACGATGACGACACGCCCCAAAAAGCCGACACCGTCAGCCGCTGGTGGCACGCCTTGCCCCCGCGCAAGCGGCCCAACGCCTACGACATCCTCATGCCCGTCGCCGCGGCTGTCGGCGAGTGGCTGCGCGATGCCGCCCGCCTCGAATGGCGCATGGCAACGGTCGACGGTGCCACCGCCGCCGTGCTCGTCGGCCCCAAGGGCGAGCGCGTGGACGTCTTCGACGACATCTCGGCGCTCTTTGAAGATTCTCCCGATGGCTGCGCCGAGGAGTTCGTGCGCTCGGTCTGGCCCGACATCGAGCACCTCAGGAAAGACTGACGCCGGAGATGAGCGAAGCGAATCTCCGGGTGAAGCGTGCGCGAGCGACCCGAATCCACCCGGACCTTCGCTTTGCTCAGGTCCGGCGTCATCGCTGTTCCGGTCCGGCATCCACGCACCCGCGCTAACCTGACGCAGGAGGTGCCTCATGTCTACCTACGCCCTTGTCCTCTGCGGCTCAGGCCGCGCCGATGGATCGGAGATCCACGAGTCGGTGAGCATCCTCATCCACCTGGCCAGGCTCGGCATCCCGGTCAAGATGTTCGCGCCCGACGCCCCGCAGGCGGAGGTCATCAATCACCTGACGGGCAAGCCGGCGCCCAGCGGACAGACGCGCAACATGCTGGTGGAAGCCGCCCGCATCGCGCGGGGGGCCATCGCGCCCCTCTCCCAGCTCGACCCCGCCCAGCACGGGGCCTTGCTCTTCGCGGGCGGGTTCGGGGCGGCTAAAAACCTCTGCACCTTCGCCCAGCCGGGTGAGAAGGGCGGCCCCAACTGCGACGTGCTGCCCGACGTCGAGCGAGTCATCAAGGGCTTTCACGCCGCCAAGAAGCCGATCGGCCTGTGCTGCATCGCCCCGGTGCTGGCGGCTCGGGTGCTCGGCACCCGCAAGGGTGGCCCGGGCGTGAGGGTGACGCTGGGCGCTGAGGGTGAAGCCGCCGACGCCGTCCGGACCATGGGCGCCACGCACGTCGCCAAGGCAGTGACCGAGGCGTTCACGGACGACCGGGAGCGGGTCGTCACGACGCCGGCGTACATGTACGACGCCAACCCGTACGAGATATTCACCGGAATCGGGGCGATGGTGGAGGGCGTGGCGGCCCTGGCGAACAAGCAGACATGGTGATGTACGGGTTTTGCGCGCATTTTGTTGGTGATAGGGCCGGGTGGCGCAGACGCGGGGCCCGGGGTTGATACAGTCCGCCCGCCATGCTCGTTAGTCAGAACCGGCCCCGCAACCTGAGTTGGTTCCACACCGGGCCCCTTTTGTTCGGGGACTGGGGGACGAGCCGCCTGTACGTGCTGGGGCTGGCGTTCTTCTTTGTCGCCCACGCGTCGTTCTACTACATCATGGCGATGGGCGTGATCATGGCCGGGGTGGCCTGGGCCTACACGATCGTCTGCCGCGAGTTTCCGGATGGCGGGGGCGTGTACAGCAGCGCCCAGAAGATCAGCCGCCTGCTGGCGGTGATGGGCGCGACGCTGCTCTTGTGCGACTACATCGTGACGGCGTCGCTGTCGACCGTCGAGGCGTTTCACTACTTCGGAGTGCACGAGCACTGGGCCATGCCGCTGTCCATCGTGGCGATCTTCGTGCTGGGCATCATCAACTGGTACGGATCGGACAACGCAGGCCGGTTTGCGTTCGGGATCGCCATCGCGGCCATGGGCGCCTCGCTCGTCCTGGGGCTGATGTGCATCCCGTTCATGCTGAACGGCCTGAAGAACATCAGTTGGCACGACGTCGCCAAGAACTCCCACTGGGAGCGCTGGACCAGCCTGGTGCAGATCATGCTGGCGTTGTCGGGCGTCGAGGCCGTCTCGAACATGACGGGCATGATGAAGGAGCCAGTCGCCAAGACCGCCAAGCGGACCATCTGGCCCGTGCTGGCCGAGGTGGTGGTGCTGAATCTGGTGTTCATCCTGGCCTTGTCCGGCTTGTCGCAGTTGCAGGACATCCATACTCCGGACTTCGTGAAATACGGCGACGGGGCGGTTCCGGGAGCCGTGCACGACTATCGCGACACCGCCCTGCGGGTGCTGGGCGTCGAGGCGGGGCGGCACTGGTTCGGGGTCGGCAACGGGGTGGTCTTCGGCAACCTGGTGTCGATCGTCTTCGGGCTGCTGCTCCTGTCGGCCAGCAACACCGTGATCGTCGGGATGATCTCGGTGCTCTACGCCCTGTCGCGGGACAAGGAAGTCCCCCACGGCTTCTCGAAACTCAACTACGCGGGCGTGCCCTGGTGGGGGCTGGTGTTCGCGGTGGCCGCGCCGTGCGTCGTGCTGCTGTTCGTCAGCGACGTGCAACTCCTGGCCGACCTGTACGCGGTGGGCGTGGTCGGGGCGATCTGCATCAACGTCTTCTGCTGCGTTGTCAACAAGCACATCCACGTCAAGAAGTGGGAGCGGGCCGGGCTGCTGGTCGTCGGGCTGGTCATGCTGGCGACGGAGCTGACCATCATCGCGACCAAGCACCATGCCGCCTATTTCGCCGGGGGCATGGTGGCGGCGGTGCTCGCCATCCGCTGGGGGCTGCACCGCTACGCCCGGCGCGGGGGAGAGCCCCTGCAAGAGCCCAGCGCCGGCTGGCTGGGCATGCTCCGCTCGCTCACCGACAAGCCCGGGCCGGGCCCACGCATCATGGTCGCGGCCCGCGGACGCGACAACGCCGAGTTCGCGGTCGATCTGGCCCGGCGCCGCAAAGCTGCGCTCTTTGGCTTGTTCATCCGCCGCCTGCAGGTGGTTGACGTGACCCCGGAAAACATCCCCAAGGTGGATGACGACGCCGAGGCGCAGGAGTCCCTGGGCACCATCGCGCTGCTGGCCCAGCAGGCGGGCGTGCCATTCTTCCCGATCTATGTCACCTCCAGCGACATCGCCAACGAGATCCTCGACTACACCGTCACCTTCGGGTGCGACACGCTGATCATGGGCAAGAGCAAGCGGGCGGCGGTCTCCCGCGCCCTGGGCGGCGACGTGCTCGCCCAGGTCGCAACGCACCTGCCCGAGGGGATCTCGCTCATCACCCGCGCCAGCGGAGCCCCGCCCCAGCAGCCTCCGGCCGGGGGCGAGCCCGCCCCGGCGCCAGCGCCGGCGCCCAGCGACGAGGACGAGGTGGCCTCGCCCAGTTAAGCCTCGGTTCTCGGTCCACGCCCGAAGAATTCGCGACGGTCAACGCGTGAGCAACCGATGTGCCGCGTCGCTCTGTACGTACGGCGTTGCGGTGTGCGACGCGGCGAAATACGCGGGAAACTCCAAGAAAAAGAGGTGTGTGATGAAGACGAATCTTTTCGTGGCGGCTGTCTCTCTGTCCCTGATCGGTGCGACGCAGGCGGCGATCGTGAGCGTCACGGGCGGCGTGACCCAGATCTCTCCCCCCACGATCGCCAACTTCCCGACGCTCGTCGGCCCCCTGGCCCAGTGCTGGGATGAGCAGCAGAACGTGGTGAACAGCGCGGGCCTGCTGGCCGACATCACCACCAACCCCGGCTCGAGCTTCACGCCCACGCCCGGGCTCGTCGTCGGCACCTTCAACAGCCACTTCCTTCACTTCTCGAACATCCCCGCCCCGGGCTTCTCGAGCGGAACGATCACCTTCGACGGCCCGATCGTCGCGGTGATGTTCCGTGATGTGACGTTGGACCTTTCGGACGGCCTGGGCGCCCTGGGCACGGTGTACCCCACAGGCCAGGCCGGGCGCGGGCTGAACGGGCAGTCGAATGTGTCGGTGCTGGGCAACACGCTGACGTTCAATCTGTTCGGAGCCGCGACCGGCGCGCTGGACATCGAGCAGGTGCGGGTGCTGACCCATCCGGTGCCGGCTCCCGGCGCCCTGGCCCTGGCTGGCGCCGGGCTGGTGATGGTCCGCCGCCGCCGTGCGGTGTGAAACCGGGCGTGCATAAAACGTCAGGGCGCGATAATCCACCCCAGCGAAAACGCCGATGCTCGACGCGACCGCTCCAAATCGTGGGGGCGGTCGCGTATTTTCCTGCAACTTTCAGGGTTGACGCCGTCGAAAATCAGCGTACGTTGTGATCGCTTTTCCGCCTGGTGGGGCGGAAACGAGCACCAGCAATGTCCCAGCGGCACATTCCCCACGAGGGAAAGGACGACACATGGCGGTCCGTAATCGTGGTCTTCGTACCTTCCGTTCGTTTCTGAGCGGGATCTGTTTGGCAATGTTTGGCGTGTCGGTCCCGGCGTATGCCCAGCAGGCCCCGCCCCGCAACCAGCCGGTGAACGACGGCTGCTTCACCTTGCTGAAGGACGTGCCCAAGTCGGCGCTGACCGGGCGGCCCAACGTGCGGCCCGTGGCATTTCAGGCGGCGACGGTCAACTGGGACGTGCTCAAGGGCGTTCTGGCGACGGCCCCTTTGGAGGCGGTGCCCCAGGCGCAGGCCCCGATCGTGATGAGCCTGCCGATGCCCGACGGGTGGATGGCTCGCTTCAACGTGGTGGAGTCGCCCATGATGGAGCCGGGGCTGGCCGCCAAGTTCCCGGACATGAAGACGTACCAGGGACAGGGGATCGACGATCCGACGGCGACGGTGCGGTTCGATTACACCCCGCAGGGGTTCCACGCGTTCATCCGCTCGGCCAACGGGGATGTGTTCGTTGATCCCTACGACGGGGGCGACCTGAGCACGGTGGTGAGCTATTTCAAGAGCGACCTGCACCGCACGACCAACTGGGTCTGCCACGCGGTGGACGAGAACCCGCAGCCCGAGCCCGAAGTGCCGGCGGAGACGCCCAAGAACCAGACCCGCGGGGGGGGCTACGAGCAGCGGGCGGGCGAGTTCGTGACGCGGCACCAGTATCGCCTCGCGGTGGCGACGACCGCCGAGTACACCATCTTCCACAGCACGCTCAACGGGCACAGCGTGAACGTGACCGACGGGCTGGCGGCGGTGGTGACGGCGGTGAACCGCATCAACGAGGTGTACGACACCGAAGTGGCCGTGCGGTTCATCCTGGTCGCGAACAACAACCTGGTGATCTTCACCAACCCGGTCACCGACGGGTACGCGAACGACGGCTCGCAGAGCGACCGGGACATCAACCAGTCCAAGCTCGACTCGGGCGTCGGCAACGGGGCCTACGACGTCGGGCACGTCTTTGAGACCGGCCCGGGCGGCATCGCCTTCTTCCGCGCTCCGTGCTCCACCAACAACAAGGGCAAGGGGCTCAGCGGCATCGACATGCCCATCAACGACAGCTTCTGGGTCGACTACGTCGCCCACGAGATGGGCCACCAGTTCGACGGACGACACAACTTCAACAGCTGCGGCGGCGGTCCCGGCGACGATATCTCCCTGGCCTTCGAGCCCGGCTCGGGCAGCACCATCATGTGCTACGCGGGGATTTGCGGCACCGACGACCTGCAGCCCCACTCCGACGTGATGTTCGGCCAGAACTCCCTCGAACGCATCAACGCCTTCATCGCCACCACCCAGTGCGACACCGAGAGCTTCACCGGCAACCACGCCCCCACCATCTCCGACGCGGGGCGCCTGTACATCATCCCCTCGCAGACCCCCTTCACGCTCACGCCGATCACCTACGGCGATTCGGATGGCGATGCCCTGACCTTCTCCTGGGAGCAGACCGACACCGGCGCGCCGGTGCCCCTGCCCCTGTCGGACAACGGCGCCTCGCCCCTGTTCCGCGTCTTCCCCTTCACCACCACGCCTTCGCGAACCATCCCCAACCTCGACGCCATCCGCACCAACATGCTGACGGTGGGCGAGGTGCTGCCCGCGTCGAGCCGCAGCCTCAACTTCCGGTGCGTGGTGCGTGACAACCACGTGGGCGGCGGCGGGACGGCCTGGGCGACTCGTCGCCTGGTGGTCGATCCCACCAGCGGGCCGTTCAGGGTGACCTCCCCCAACACGAACGTCTCGTGGTTCGGCACGCACACCATCACCTGGGACAAGGCCAACACCGACATCGCGCCGGTGAGCTGCCTGAACGTTCGCATCCTGCTCTCGCTGGACTCGGGGGCGACGTTCCCGATCGTGCTGGCCAGCAGCGTGCCCAACACGGGCAGCGCGAGCGTGGTGATCCCCGCGGACACGACCCCGACGACCCATGCCCGCATCAAGATCGAGGGCATCAACAACATCTTCTTTGACGAGTCGGACGTGGACTTCCGGATCGTCGCCCCGCCGCAGAACGTGGCGTTCGCCCTGACCGGCAGCAATACCTTCAGCGACAACGAGCCCAACGGCAACCGCAACGGGGGCATCGACCCGGGCGAGAACAACATCGCGGTGTACGTGCAGGTGATCAACAACGGGCTGCTGACCGGGACCAACGTGCGGGGCACGCTGAGCACGGTGCAGTCGGGCGTCACCGTCACCACCCCGACGGCGTTCTATCCCAATCTCGCGACCAACTCGCCCCAGGTAAACCTCACGCCCTACATCATCTCGATCAGCCCCAACTTTGCGTGCAACCCGACCGGGACGATCAACCTGCGGCTGACCCTGACCTCTGACCAGGGCGGAACGCTGACCAACGTGCCCTTCACGTTCCCGATCGGCACGCTGCCTTTGCCCATCGATCACGTCTTCAGCTTCCGGGGTCCGGCGGTGCCGATCCCTGACTTCCCCGGCCCGGCCGCGACGATCAATATCCCGGTCTCGGGCCTGACCGACCCGGTGACGGCGGTCAAGGTGAGCTTCGATGGCAGCCTGTGCACCGCCCAGCAGGGTGCGACGACGGTGGGCATCGAGCACAGCTACGTGAGCGATCTGCAGGTGACGCTGACCTCCCCGACTTCGGGCCTGACGCAGGGACGCAGCGTGATCATCATGAATCGTCCGGGCTATGTCGCCCCCACCAGCCAGAACCCGCTGGGGGGCGATAACTCGGGCAACAACTTCTGTTCGACCTACCTGGAGGACAATGCGGCTTCGGGCCTCTCGATCCAGAACGTGACGGCCGGAGATGCGCCTTTCTCCAATCACTACGTGCCCAACGCCAGCTTCTCGCCTTTCCGCAGCCTTTCGGGCAACCTGCTGAACGGGGTGTGGACCCTGTCGGTGCAGGACCTGTCGGGCGGCGACACGGGCAACGTCCGGGCGTTCTCGCTCATCATCACGACGCAGAAGGCCCGCTTCTGCCAGCCGGCCGGCTCGCCCTGCGACCCGGACTACAACCAGGACGGAGCCGTGGACCAGGGCGACGTGGACTACCTGATCAACGTGATCGCCGGCGGGGCGAACCCCTCGGGGCGCGATCCGGACTTCAACCAGGACGGGGTCGCTGACCAGACGGACGTCGACGCGCTGGTCAATGCGGTCGCGGGCGGCGGCTGCCCGTAACGGACGCCGATCTGGGCGCGAACAACCTGCTCGATACCCCGCGGCCTCGGCACTTGCCCGAGGCCGCGGGCGTTGTACGGCGCTGCGACCGGGCCCGAGGATGCCCGGGCGACTCGGAAACCGAGAATTTGGAGCAATATCTCTTGCATCACGCCGGGCGTCGGATATACGTGACTTGTGATTTTTGCTGGCAAGGGCGGGCGGGCGCTGTGTCGCACCCGTGGCTGACCCGGCGCCTCGGACGGGAGCGTCCGGAACGCGGAGACTATCGGGCATCGGGCAGGATGTGAACGGAGTGAACCGAAGAGGGCCGGGGCGGGCCTTGGGCCTGCGGGGCGGCCGGGTTTATCGAAGGAACCACCATGAAATCGCATACTTTGCAGGGTCGGACGGGCGGCTGGCGGGCGCTGGCGGTTGTGCTGGCGGCGGGCGGGGCGCTGGGGCTGGGCTCGGCGGCGCTGGGCGCGAACGGCGACGCCACCATGCCGGCGGCTGACCGGTTTGCTGATTACGGGCCGGGCCTCGCGAACGTGGACATTCGCCTGAACGCCGACGAAACCCCGGCGGACGCGGTGCTGCACGCACGCCAGGTGTGGGAAATGACGGCCGGGGGACGGGGCGTGGCGGCGGCGGAGGCGGCGATGCACGCCGCGATCCCGAGCATGCGGACGTACCGCGACCAGGTGCTGGGAACGGTGAGCTGGGCGGGAGCGACGTCGGACTGGCTGACGGGTCCATCCAAGGCCGCCCCGGCGGACGTCGTGAAGGCGTTCCTGGCGGGGAACCCGGCGCTGTTCGAGATCGGGCCGGCGGGGCTGGACAAAGCGGTGCTGATCCGCAACTTTGAGACGCCCGGCGCCAACATGACGCACCTGACCTGGCAGCAGCAGATCAACGGGCTGCCGGTCGAGAACGGTCGCTTCAACGCCAGCGTGAACAGCGACGGTCGCCTGATCAACATCGGGGGCACTTTCCTCCCCGAGCCGGCGGAGGGGTTTAGCCCGACCAAGTTTGAACTGAATGAGCAGGCGGCGATCAAAGCCGCGGCACGGGCCTGCGGGATCGACCTTGCGGGAGAAGTGCAGTCGGCAGGCACCAAGGACGTCAACGGCAACCTGGAGTGGACGACGCCCCTGGAGCTGCGACCGGACGAACTCGTGCGCACGCGCCGGGTGTACTACTTCGTGGCGCGCGGTGATGTGCGGGCGGCGTACTGGGTGTTCGTGCCCGTGCGGGGCGTCGGGCACAACTACGAGGTGATCGTCGACGCCGGCTCTGGCCAGATGCTCTACCGGCTCGACGACCTGGTGTGGGACACCACGCAGCCCGTGACCTACCGGGTGTACACCAGCGACAGCCCGTCGCCCGCCTCGCCAGGCACGCCCACGCCCAGCGGCATGCAGTTCCCGTTTGTGCCACGCGATCTGGTGACGGTGCAGCCGGCGGACATCTCGGCGATCGATTCGAACGGGTGGATCCCCGACGGCGGGACGCAGACGGTCGGCAACAACGTCGATGCGTACCTGGACGCGGCCAACGACAACACCGCCAGCCCCGCGGATCGGGCGACCAGCGCCACCCGCGTCTTTGACTTCGCCCTTCCCACCGGCGCCGACAACGCGCCGACCGCCGCCCCTTCGACCTATCGCGACGCGTCGATCACGCAACTGTTCTACCTGTGCAACCTCTACCACGATCACCTCTGGACGCTGGGCTTCAACGAGGCGGCGGGCAACTTCCAGCTCGACAACCTCGGGCGGGGCGGCCTCGCGGGCGACTATGTGCGGGCCGAGTGCCAGGACGGCAGCGGCACCAACAACGCCAACTTCAGCACCTCCGGCACCGACGGCTCCACCGGCCGGGTGCAGATGTACATCTTCACCGCGCCGACCCCGCAGCGCGACGGCTCGCTGGACGGCGACGTGGTCTTCCACGAGCTCACCCACGGGACGTCCATCCGCCTGCACGGCCCGCAGGGGGGCCTTCAGAGCGGCACGCAGAACGGGGGCATGGGCGAGGGCTGGGGCGATTACGTGGGCATCAGCATGCTGGCCCAGCCTTCCGACGACTTCAGTGCCGTCTACAGCACCGGCAGCTTTGTGACCCGCAACCTGGGTGACCCGGGTGGCGAAGGCAACCTGAACACCTACTACGGGATCCGGCGCTACCCGTACTCGATCGACCTGACCAAGAGCCCGCTGCTGTACGGCGATACAACCACCGTGCGGACCTATTCGGCGCCGCGGAACCCGGTGATCGGCAACTCCGCCACCGAAGTGCACAACGTGGGCGAGATCTGGTGCAACACGCTGCTGGAAGGGCGATACCAGATCAGCCTCACCGAGGGCTTCTCGGGCAACAACACCATGCTGCAGCTGGTGATCGACGGGATGAAGCTCGCACCCGCCGGCCCCAACTTCCTGCAGGAGCGCGACGCGATCCTCCAGGCCGACATGAACCGCTACGGGGGCGCCCACCAGTTGGCGCTGTGGCGGGCCTTCGCCAAGCGGGGCATGGGCGCTAACGCCTTCAGCAGCGGCACCGGCACCGCCGACGTCGTCGAGAACTTCGACCTGCCCTTCCGCGTCGATTACACCTTCCCGAACGGCACGCCCGCCCAGCTCTCGCCCACGCAGGCCACGACCTTCCCGGTGCACATCGCCCCGGTCTTCGTCAACGTGACGCCCGGCTCGGGTCAGCTCTTCTACTCCATCGACGGCGGGGCATTCACCAGCGTGCCGCTGGCACAGACCGGCGCCAACGACTTCAACGCCACACTCCCCGCGGCCCCGTGCTTCTCGACCTTCCGCTACTACGTCTCGTTCGGCACCGACCAGGGCAACTTCACCAGCCCCTCGACGGCCCCGGCGGCCACCTACGCCGGCCAGATCTACACCGGAACCAACGTCGCCGCCAGCGACGACATGGAGACCGATCAGGGCTGGACCGTGACGCCCGGCTCGCCCGCGGCCACCACCGGTATCTGGAACCGGCTGGCCCCCTCCGCCATCAACACCGGCGCCGGCCTGCCCATCCAGCCCGGCGCGGATCACACCCCAGACCCCGGCACCAAGTGCTGGGTGACCGACGGCAACCCCGGCGTGCTCGGTCAGAACGACGTTGACAACGGCATCACGGTGCTCACCAGCCCCGCGTACAACCTGGCCGGGACCAACGATCCGATCGTCGAATACTGGCGCTGGTACGCCAACAACGGCAACACCGTGATTGACGACACGTTCCTGATCCAGGTCTCGACCGACAACGGCGCCACCTGGCACACGGCGGAGAACATCGCCACCGCCACCAACGCCTGGGCGCTGGGCAGCTGGCGGCTGCGCGACCTGGGTCTCACGCCCACCTCGCAGGTGCGTCTGCGCTTCAACGCGGCGGACATCGGGGGAGGCTCGATCGTCGAGGCCGCCATCGACGACCTGAAGATCACCGACCGCCTGTGCGTCGCCGGGCCCACCTGCGACCCCGACGTGAACCAGGACGGCGTCGCCGATCAGGGTGACGTGGACTACCTCATCAACGTGGTGGCGGGCGGGGCCAACCCGACCGGCATCAACGCGGACTTCAACGGAGACGGCGTGGCCGATCAGGGCGACGTGGACGCCCTCGTCAACGTCGTCGCCGGCGGGCCCTGCCCGTAAGCACTCGAGACAGCGGCGGGCCGGGCGAAAGCCGGGCTCCGCCGATTCCTTCTTGCCAGTTTCCACGTTCAGCGCCCCGGGGCCGCGCCGGCTTCGCGGCAATATCGCGAGGTACATGCATGCGCTCGTCCCTGAGTGTTTCGATCGCCGCGATCATCGCGGCCAGCGGCTCGGTTCTGGTTCAGCCCGCCCTTGGTCAGCTCTCGCTCCGCCCGGCCTCGGGCGTGGATGAGGCGGCGCTGCCCCGACCGATCTGCGGCTGCGGCAAGTGCAACGCGATGCGGACGCTGGCCGAGGAAGGGCTATCGCCCAACGGCGGCGGCGGGGGCTACCAGAGCCGCGAGGCCCCGGGCGACACCGACCTGCTGACGGTGAATCTCGACCTGAACGTGGACTTCGGCGCGGGTTCGCTGAGCGGCTCCAACACCATGCAGGTTCGGTCGCTGGTGAACGGGCTCACGCAGTTCACGTTCATGCTCCGCTCCAACTTCCTGGTGCAGCGGGGCCTCTCGGGCCAGGCGGCGGACACGAACAAAGTAACGCTCAACGGCGGGACCATCGCGAGCGTGACGACGCCCGGGGCGAACAGCTACGGCCGCACCGTGACGCTGGACCGCCCGTACAACATGGGCGAGACGTTCACGGTCAAGATTGATTACTCGGGCGTGCCGGTGTCGCGCGGGTTCGGATCGATCAACATCGGCACGCAGAACGGGGCGCCGATCGCCGCGAGCCTGAGCGAGCCCTACTACGCCGCGACGTGGTGGCCCGTGAAGGACGGCGATTTCGCCCTGCCCGGCGACAACGGCGACAAGGCGACGGGCACGATCTCGATCACCGTGCCCGACACGCTCAAGGGCGTCTCCAACGGTCTGCCCACCGGCACCAGCACGCCCGCCCCGGGCAAGACCAAGTACACCTGGAGCACCAACTACCAGACCGCGCCGTATCTGTTCATGTTCTCCGCCACCAACTACAACCAGTGGCAGCAGACGTACACCTATCCGCTTGCGGGAGGCGGCACCGGCACCATGCCTGTGCACTTCAGCATCTACCCCGCCGACGACACCCCCGCCAATCGCGCCGCCTGGGAACTGTGCCTGACCATGCTCAGCACCTACCGCCCGATCTACGGCGAGTACCCGTTCGTCAACGAGAAGTACGGGCTCTACGAGTTCCAGTTCGGAGGCGGCCAGGAACACCAGACCTACACCGGCCAGGGCGGGTTCTGGGAGTCCGTCACCGCCCACGAGCTGGGCCACCAATGGTGGGGCGACAACATCACCTGCAAGTACTGGAACGACATCTGGCTTAACGAGGGCTTCGCGACCTACACCGAGGCGCTGTGGGCCGAACGCAAGCCGGGGTCGAGCGGGCTGCCGGCGCTCTTCGCGGCCATGGCCGCCCGACGCCCCAGCGCCGTCAACGACAGCGTCTACTGCTACGACGTCACCAACGTCAATCGCATCTTCGATGGCAACTTCTCGTACGACAAGGGCGGCTGGGCGCTGCATCAGCTCCGCCACGTCGTGGGCGACAGCACATTCTTCCAGATTCTGCACGACTATCGCCAGCTCTACCAGGGAGGCGGCGCCACCACGCAGGACTTCGCCAACGTCTGCAGCGCCACCAGCGGACAGGACCTCAACTGGTTCTTCCAGCAGTGCGTCTTTGGCATCGGCGCTCCGGCGTACAACTACGCCTTTGTGCCCGCCACCATCGGGGGCCAGCCCTATCTCAAGGCATACATCGAGCAGACCCAGGACGCCACCTGGCCCGGCGCGGGCGCCCCCGCCGGCTACTTCCGCTTCCCCATCGACGTCGTCGTCACCGAAGGCTCTTCCAGCCAGACCATCAGTGTGCAGAACAACGCACGCTCGCAGTACTTCCTGATGCCGCTGGCCGCGAGCGCCAGCACCGCCTCGCTCGACCCGAACAACTGGATTCTCGCCACCGGCAAGACCGCTGTCGCGTATCCCGCCGGCCCCGCCAAGGTGGCGCTCGCCAGCCCAGCACCCGGCGCGGCACTCACCGCGGCCCCCGCCAGCCTCAGCCTGGTGTTCAGTGAAAACGTCAACGCCCCCGGCAGCGCCTTCACGCTCTCCGGGCCCGGCGGCAGCGTGCCCTTCACCTTGGCCTACAACGCGGGTTCACAATCCGCGACGCTGACCCCCACCGCCCCACTGCCCGCCGGCAGCTACACGCTCGCCTGGACCGGCTCGCAGATCACCAGCGTCACGGGTGGAGCGGCGCTCGACGGCGAAACCACCGGCGCTCTGCCCAGCGGCGACGGCCAGGCCGGCGGCAACGGGTCCATCTCGTTCACCATCGCCCCGGCCTGCGAGCCCGATGTGAACCAGGATGGCGTCGCCGATCAGGGCGATGTCGATTACCTCGTCAACGCCATCGCCGGCGGCGGCAACCCCACCGGAATCGACCCCGACTTCAACCACGACGGCGTCGCCGACCAGGGCGACGTCGATGCGCTCATCAACGTCATTGCCGGCGGCCAGTGCCCCTGATTCGTTCGATCGCACGATGTGGAAGCCCACGGATCATGGGCAATTGCGTTATTTTTCGATTACCCGACCACGAATCGCCTTGAACAAACGCAGCTCTCTCTTAAAATGGACAACATAGTCCGCTTTTATGCGGAGCACGTTGGTTGTCCACGATCGGTGGGCTCACTTCCCACGGATCGCCTTCAGAGGAACTGTCCACATGGTTGCTCTTCCGTCGTCGGTTTCCGCTTTTGTCGGCCGGGTCTTTGGCATGCCTCGCCCGGTCGCCCTCGCTTCGCTGGCTTTGTGCGTGCTCGCGGGTGCTTCCGGCGCCGATGTGATTCTGTCTCGCCCTCAGAGCCCGACAGGAGGGCTGATCGCTTCCTCGTGGCTGCCGCCCGATGGGTTTGATGGCGATGTCTACGCCTGGGACAACTTCACGATTCCCGTCGCGGCCAGCATCACCGAGATCCAGTGGCAGGGCGACGGCTTCGGCAACGGTTCCGGATTCACGATCACGATCCACACCTCGCCCACGCTGCCCGATCAGCCGGGAGTTCTCGCGCACTACAACGTTCCGGGGAATGCGGGTCAGACGCCCGCGGGCGTTGTGAACGGCTCGCAGCGGTACAACTATCACTACACCTTGAACACCCCGCTGCAACTGGCCGCGGGAACGACCTACTGGATCAACATCGAGGGCATCGGGGGCTGGAGCGCCTCGTGGGCCACCGGCGGCAACGGCTCACACATCAACTTCTTCGTCGGTCTGGCGATGTTTCTGACTGGACCGGGCGATCCCGCGTTTACCCTCATCGGCACGCCCGCATGCACGCAGCCCAGCGTGAACATCAATCCCGTCCCGGTGCAGGTTTGTGGCGGCGGCACCGGTTCGGCGATGTTCAGCGTCGGCGCCGCGGGCTCGGCTCCGTTCACGTATCACTGGCGGAAGGGCAGCGTGCCCATCGACGCGGTCGCGAATCCATCCGCCGCCACGCAGAATCTGGTGATCGCCAATGTGACCGGCGCCGATGGCGCGAGCTACGACTGCGTGATCACCAACTCATGCGGCAACGCCACCAGCAACCCCGCCCTGCTCACGGTGCTATCGCCCACTGACCCAGCCTGCGGCGGGCCAACCTGCGACCCGGATGTGAACCAGGACGGCGTTGCCGATCAGGGCGACGTCGATTACCTCGTCAACGCCATCGCCGGCGGCGGCAACCCCACCGGAATCGACCCCGACTTCAACCACGACGGCGTCGCCGACCAGGGCGACATCGACGCGCTCATCAACGTCATCGCCGGCGGCCAGTGCCCGTAATCGCGAGGCTACCGGCCCTCATCGGCCTTCTGAACCGGGCTGCCCTTTGAGCGACCGGGTGCTTTCTTGTCGCGCGAGCGGCGGACCTTGCGGGTGCGCGGGGTCGCGATGGTCACGAACACAAACGGTCGACCCTGGCGCAGCGGGCGGGCTTCGTCGATCAACTGCTTGACCTGGTACAACAGCTCGCGGGCGGCCTGAAACTGCTGGGGCGTGAGCCAGCACAACTCGTAGTTCAGAACCAGATTCTGCCCCTCGCCCAGCACGACCTCTCCGGCGCGGATCGCCGCCAGCACTTCCTTGTACGCCGCGCCGCTGAAGACCTTGGCCGTGTGCGCGAGCCCGGCGGCCTGTTGATCCTTCCGAAGATCGGTGAACGAAAGGCGAAAATCGTCGGCGGTGACGTCGTACAGACGCTCGGTGTGGCGCCCGCGCTTGCGGGTGCCAGTCTGACGCACGAAGCCGGCGCGGGCGAGAAGCTCGAGCTGGCGGTACAGCAGATCGGCGGGGCGCTCGACCATGGCGGCCAGCTCGGCAACCGAGCACGGACCGAGACATCGCAACGACTGCACGATCTCCATTCGGGCCGGGGGAAGAAGCACGCGCCAGGTCGCGGGATCGGTGACGCGCCGAACAGGTGTGCGGGGCATATCGCGGGCAGTCTATCCGTCCTTGAGGCCCCGAAATGCACCTATCGGACGTTGGAATTCGTGCAAATTCACTTGGCGCGAGTTCAACCTCGGGCTATTCTGATCATTGGAAAATGCAGTTGATTTTCCAAGATAGAAGCCGAAGCGCGGCGACCCGCCGCGGGCCGGGCGGCTGGTGGCGATCCCCTCCCCACCTCCCCCGGCCCTTCCCCATCCAACCCCTTGAAGGAGCCACACATGTCGATCGGAGTCTCGCTCTCGTTTGCCGGCGCGCTTGTTCTGGTCTCGGGCAGCTTCGCTCGGGCTCAGTATCAGCCCGAGGTGCTCAACCCCGATGGCGCGTCTGAGTCGTTCATTACCGCGGCCGGGGGCGGGGTGCAGGTGGGCTTCGCCGCCGGGTCGGCGACCGGGGGCAACAGCCACGGCTTCATCTGGAACGGCACGCCGCAGAGCGCCATCGACGTCAACCCGCAGGGGATCTACGAGCCCACCGGCGTGCCCTTCTCCGGGTCGTTCCTCTATGGCGCCGGGGGCGGGCAGCAGGTGGGCCTGGTCATCGCCGGCGTGCAGAACGTGGCGACCGTGTGGAGCGGCACGGCGGCGAGCGCGGCGTTTCTCGCCACCCCGCTCATGCTCAACTCGGTGGCCTACGGCACCGACGGCGTGAGCCAGGTCGGCAGCGCGCGGGTCAATGATCCCTCCAACGGGGTCGTGACGCACGCGTACGCCTGGCAGGGCACGCCCGAGAGTGCCGTGGACATCCATCCGGACTTCGCGCTCGAGTCGTTTGCCAATCGCGTGCGGGGAAATGTGGCCGTGGGCACCACCGCGACCTTCGACGAGTTCTACAACGCGGTCGTGTGGACCTCGGTCTTTCCGCCGGTGGCCGTCAGCCTGCACCCCAGCACGTTTCTGGAATCCGTCGCAACCGACCTGAACGACTCGATCGTGGTCGGCTACGGCTACCCCGACGGGCTGCCCAACCACGCGCTGGTGTGGAGCCTGGCCGGCGGCGACCCGACGGATGTCCACCCCGCCGGCTACTTCAGTTCGTTTATTTACGCCACCAACGCCGACAGCCAGGTGGGCATCGCCAGCACGCCCCGTGACGCGGACGGCAACAACCACGAGCACGCCTTCGCCTGGACGCCGAGCGGCACAGTTGATCTGCACGAGGCGCTGGTTGCGCAGTTCCCGCAGTTCACCGATTCGAACGCCACGGGCATCGACGCGGCGGGCAACGTGTATGGGCACGCGCTGGACACCAACGGCATCCAGTTCGCCGTGGCCTGGACGATCGGCGGCAACGCCTGCAACCCGGACGTGAATCAGGACGGCGTCGCGGATCAGGGAGACGTTGATTACCTGATCAACGTGATCGCGGGAGGCGAAAACCCGACCGGCATCGACGCCGACTTCAACCAGGATGGCGTGGCGGATCAGGGCGACATCGATGCGCTGATCAACGTCGTCGCCGGAGGCTCGTGCCCGTGATGCGGGCGTGAGGACGCCGCTGCCGTAGGTCGGGGTGGTGAGCGGCGGAACAAGTCACGAAGAAAAGGCCGGGCGTTGGCGCCCGGCCTTTGTCATTCGACTTGAGATTGAGATGATGGGCGAAACGCCGGCCGAATTACCAGCCGCCGCGACCGCCGCGATCGCGGCCGCCACCACCACCGCGCCCGCCGAACCCGCCACCACCACCGCCGCCGGCTCGCGGCTCGCGGGGCTTGGCTTCGTTGACGGTGAGGTCGCGGCCGCCGACGTTCTTGCCGTTGACCGCCGCGATCGCGGCGTTGCCCTGCTGGCTGTCGGAGACTTCAACGAATCCGAAACCGCGCGGACGGCCCGTCTCGCGGTCCATCACCAGCGAGGCGGAGACCACGCCGTAGGGCTCGAACAGTTCGCGGAGTTCCTGCTCGGTGGTGCTGAAGGAGAGATTGCCGACGTAAAGCTTCATAATGCTTCCACAGTGCCCAGAGGTTCAAACCGGTGCTCAAACCTGGGCGGTGGAAGCGTCGGGAGGCTGGCCGCGTTGCCGAATGAACCGGGCCGATACCCGGAACGCAGACGGCCAGCAAGTCAATCATATCCACCAGTTGCCGTCCGGGCGACTGACCACCCGGACGGCGTCCGGGGCCCTTGCCTTCGACACATCTTCGACGTGCGTTCGAGCAGGCTCCAGGCACCGCCAGTCGTCTGCACGCGATTCGCGTACTTGAAGGCGTCTACGTCGCGGATCGGAATCCTGACAAAGCCGTTGACAGTAAAAGCGTTGGGGAACTTACCTTGCTTCGCGAGCTGCCGAAGTACTTTGGAGCAAACGCCAAGTTTGAGCGCCGCCTCGCCGACCGTCAGAACTTCAGGATTTATGGGCTTGTTGCGATCCACGGCCGACCTCCGCAGAGAGTCGCCGGATCAGCCTTGCCTGAACCTCTACAACCCGTTGAAGGGCAGCAGCAAGTTCCAGGTAGACCCCGATGGAATCGGGGTCAGTTTCATGAGCAATCGGGGTGAGAGGATTCGAACCTCCGACCTTCTCGACCCGAAACTTCCAGTCGTCCTCTGACCGACATGCTCCAAGCCTCGTGGGCGCTTGAAGATACGCCACTTCCGGGCGTTTCGCAAGTGCGTGCGAAAACCATGCTTTTCCGTGCAATCAGTAGTAGTGTT
>WGNV01000011.1 GCA_016124375.1 Tepidisphaera sp. | reverse complement strand
AGGTGGCCATGACCGCCTGCATGCGCAAACTGCTCACCATCCTCAACGCCCTGGTCCGCGATGACCTGCTGTGGAACCAAAA
The DNA here is from genome assembly GCA_016124375.1 of Tepidisphaera sp. Taxonomy (GTDB): domain Bacteria; phylum Planctomycetota; class Phycisphaerae; order Phycisphaerales; family UBA1924; genus RI-211. The sequence continues at coordinate 39,328 of WGNV01000011.1, read as the reverse complement.
GAAAACCCCCAAAAACCCCCAACACCCTTGACTCAGAACACAGTCGCTCTGTGGTGAATCTCTTACTTCGCCGCGGGCTTCGCGTCTTTCGCGCGGATCATGTCGACCACCTGCCCCATCAGGTCATTCGGCACCGGCACGCTGAGGTTGTACTGCGCGATGTGCCAGGCCTGGCCGTCGCGCACCAGCACGCCGCTGCCACGACAAAGCCCCAGTTTGGCGTTCTCCAGCATCTCGTCAAACCACGCCACATCGTGCGAGGGCGAGAAATACACATGCCGCTCCTTGGGCGTGTAGGTCCACGCGCTGCCGCGAGCGAAGTAGGGCTTGGCCCACTCGTGAAACGCCTCGGCGGTCCAGCGTTCGGTGGGGTCGGTGCCCAGGAAGATCGCCCCGGGCGCGTACAGGCCGAAGTAACGGGCTTCCTGGGCCTTGGCCGCCGCCTCGTGCAGGGCGTCGATGGTCTTGCCCACCTCGGCCTCGTCGCCGCCGCTGCCGCCGGCGCGCTGGGCTTCGAAGGCCGCGACGAGTTCACCCGGCGCGAACTCGATCACGTGTCCCTGGCCGGGCATGACGCGCAGCGACGCCTTGCCCCCCTCGCCCGTGATGGCCGCGACGATGGCCTTGGAGCCCGCGTGCCAGTAGTCGGCGTCTTTTTCGCCCACGAAGAGGAGCGTCGGCAGTTTGGCGAGTGCCTTGAGGCGTGCGGGCTTGAAGTTGGTGTCCGCCGCTCCGGGCAGCAGCGTGAGCGAGGCGAAGCGGTCGGGATGATCGACGGCCAATCGCACCGCGCTGATGCCCCCGTTGCTCACGCCCGCCAGGTGGATCGCGTTGTTCTCCGGGTGCACGCGCCCCGCCACGTCCGCGGCCAGCGACAGCAGTGCGTCGTCGTTGGAGGCGTCAAATCGCTTGCCCGCCGGGGCCGCGGGGCAGATCACCGTCCACCCGGCCTTGGCCAGTTCATCCCAGTACTTGTCCTGCCCCGCGCGGCACATCTGCTCGCCCTGGTCGCCCGGGGGCAGGGCCAGCAGCAGCGGGCCGGGCTTGGAAGTGTCCGCGGGCTGCAGGAGCAGATAGCGCAGCGCCGGCCCCTTGGGCGGGTGGAACTCCTGGAACGCGGGCTGCTGCGCGAGCGAAGCGCGGCCAAACGTCAACAGGCATGCAAGCACGAGCAGCCAGGGGCAAGTTCGCATCGATGTCTCCTCGGGCCCCGGGGCCGAAGCGGGTCGTCATGAGTTCACGTACGCGACAATGTACAGCACGACCGCGATCAGCAGCGGGCCGGTGACGATGGCCGCGGTCGCCCGCCAGGCGCCGACGCGCTGGGCGGACACCAGCGCGGACCCGGCCAAGATGCTCCACCAGACGAGCCCGATCGGCGTCCAGTAGAATCCCAGGCACGGGAAGGCGCACAAGGCCATCGGCCCGCAGGTGTAGGTGAACGCCTGCAGCGTGCGGTTGTAGCCGTGGGGCAAAGGGCCGAAGACGCGCAAGACGCCATGCGCCACGCCCGCGGCCAGCAGCACGCCCACGAGCATCCCCAGCAGCGAAGTCACCAGCGCGACCACCACGCCAAAGAACGGGGTGGACAACATCGAGACGCCCGACCTCGGGCCGGTCGCGACGAACGGCACCAGGAACATGAGCATGAAGGGAATCGCCCCGACGATCACCGTCACGCTCCACAGGAACATCAGGAACCTGAGCCCGGTCGACTGCTCGGGGCGGGTCACTCTCATGAGTTCGCCCATGTTGCCCACACCCAGGAACATGGTCTGCAGGGCCGCACGCCTGCGGCCCAGGTGGCGCCGATCTTCCCACGGGTTCACGTTCAGCGGCATCTTGACGCTGAACCCCTCGCGGCGCGGGCGCACGATCATCTTGTCGAGGGTGATGGGCTTGGAACAGCCGACGCATTCAAACTCGCGGGGCTTGAGCAGGCCGTCGGCGTCGGTGCCGTAGTAGGCCAGGTCGCAGTGCGGGCAGCAGAACTTGACGGCCCAGGGGGGGAAGCGAAAGCCCGACGGCGCGAAGTGCGTGCCGCACTCGGGGCAGATGCGGGCGGCGATGCCCCACAGGGGATATTGGCACGAGAGGCACTTCACGGGTGAGAGCGTACCGGACGGGGCGGGTGGTGTGAGATCCGGAAATCGTCAGGGTTTCGCATACGCGATGGCGGCGATCGGCGGGGCCAGAATGACGAATATCGAGACGAACACCGCAAGCCCCGCCCGGGCCGGGCTGACCGACTGACCCTTTACGAGCGCGAAGCCTGCCACGATCGCCCACCACAAGAACAAGAACGGTACCAAGTACTGGCCGCAGCAGGGGATCATGCCCAGGATCATGGGCCCGGCCGTGAAGGCATAGGCCTGCATGGTGCGACAGAAGCCGAAATCGGTGTCTCCCGAAACGTACAGCACCAGATGCGATAAGCAAGCCATGATGAGCATCAGCACGACCGGGACGAGGGCAACCACCGCCATGGAAATCAGAAATCCGGTTCCGGTCGGATCGATCCTGTGCGGATCTTTGTGGACTGGGACCATTAAGGGGACAAGCACGAGCACGGCGACAAACGGCAAGAACGCAGCGAGGGACATCACGAGCATGAGGGACACAGAGAAACCGATGCCGGAACTTCCCTTCGGGTCGGTGCCGCGGATCAGTCCGTAGGGGTTGGTCGCCCCCAACCACACTGTTTTCAAGAAGCCCCTGAACCACCCGCTCTGATCTCTCCTTTGCCAAGGGTTCACGACCGGCGGCGGGGGCGCGAACGTAGGTCGTGCCGGGGGGCGGACAACCATCGAGGCCACGGAGATCTGCTGGCGGCAGTTGGTGCACTCAAACTCGCGCGGCACGGGCAGGCCGTAGGCGTCGACGCCCAGATACGCCTGGTCACAGTGGGGGCAGCAGAAGCGAACCGAGCCCTGCGGGAAGCGGAATTCCTCGATCGAAAAGGGCGTGTCGCACTGCGGGCAACGCCGCATCGCAACGCCGAACAAAGAGCATTTGCACACCCGGCAGTTCATGACACGGAGATTACGCAATGCGCCGTTCGAATGCGAGGCGTATTGCAAAGCAAGATCGGTTGACATATTGCCGGTCCTGCTCAGGACCTCGCCCGCAGCCCGCCGACCGGGCGACCACCGCCTTGGCCCGCCGCCCTTTCTACGATTGGCAACCATGGCCACACACGCACGCCGGATCGGTCTTTTCGCTCTTGCCGCAGCCGCGGCTGTTGGAGCCGCTTGTGGGGTTTCGCCCCGCGCCCTTGCCCAGCCCGCGCCCCCGGCCGAGAAGGCGCCCGACAAGGCCCCGGACGCGCCCAAGGACAAGCAGCCGACGCTGGAGGAGCTCTATCCCCTCAACATCGTGGAGATTTTGCGCATGCAGGCGGGGCGATTGCTGCCGCTGACGCGCACCGCCGATGCGCAGCGCTTCCTCATCAGCACAAGCTGGCTCAACATCCCGGTGCGGCGGACGGTGTGGCGCAACGCGACGACCGGCGAGGCGATCTCGGGCCGCGAGTATGAGGCCCGGCCCGAGGCGCAGCGTGCGGGCTTCGAGAAGCGCGAGTACTCCGAGAAGGATTACTACTTCACCCGCTACGGCTCGCCCCTGGCCTACGTCCGCGCGGTCGACCTCATCGCCTCGAACCTGCCGCCGAGCATCCCCGAGAACGCACGCTTCCGGCACAAGAAAGTCCTCGACTACGGCTTCGGCTCGATCGGCCAGCTGCGGCTCATCGCCGCGCTCGGCAATGACCTCGTCGGCGTCGAGACCGACCCCGTGCTGCACGCGCTCTACTCCGACCCCACCGACCAGGGCGTCGTGCCCGGCTCGCCCATCATGGACGACCCGTGCCCGGACGGATCGCTGCTGCTCTTGTTCGGCCACTTCCCCGCCGACGACAACATCGTGCGCTCCGTCGGCGACCGCTACGACGTGATCATGAGCAAGAACACGCTCAAGAATGGCTACATCAACCCCGAGCACGAGGTCGACAAGCGCATGCTCGTCGATTTGGGTGTGCCCAAGGAAAAGTTCCTCGAAGAAGTCTTCAAGCGCCTGAACCCCGGCGGGCTCTTCCTGATGTACAACCTCTCCCCCGCCCAGTCAAAAGACCCCGCAAAGTGGATCCCCTGGGCCGACGGCCGCAGCCCCTTCACCAAGGACATGCTCGAGAAGGCGGGCTTCGAGGTGCTCGCGTTCGACACCGACGACACCGAACTCGCCCGACGCATGGCCTACGCCCTCAAGTGGAACGAGAAGCCCGACTCGATGGACGTGGAGCACGACCTCTTCGGCATGTACACGCTGTGCAAGCGGCCGTCGACGCAGGGGCTCAAATAGACGCCGGTCGCGGGGGACTGCGAATACCTCCGTGCACCGTGCGTTTTTCTTCGCCTCCATCCGGTCGGGCTCCGCCTTGTCAACCCCCGGTGAAGCGTGGTGATCCCATACACTCCTTCCATGCGTGCGCTTTCCAACTTCATCGGTGGGAACTTCGTCGCGCCCAAGAGCGGGGAGTACCTCGATGTTTTCGAGCCCGCCACTGGCTCGCCCCACGCGCGGGTGCCCGCCTCGGGTCCTGCTGACATCGACGCTGCCGTCGCGGCCGCTGATGCCGCATTTCCCGCCTGGTCCGCCACATCCACCGAGCAGCGCGGGCGCCTTCTCAATCGCCTGGCCGACGAGATCGACAAACGCCTCGATGACCTCGCCCACGCCGAAACCACCGACACCGGCAAGCCGATCTCGCTGGCCCGGCGCGTCGACATCCCCCGAGCCGCGGCCAACTTCCGCTACTTCGCCGGCGCCATCCAGCACACCACGGGCGAGTTCTTCGAGACTGACCAGCCCGCCGTCGGCGCACCCCTGCACGCGATGAACTACACCCTCCGCCGCCCGCGGGGCGTGGCGGGGCTCATTTCGCCCTGGAACCTGCCGCTGTATCTGCTGTCGTGGAAGATCGCGCCGGCGATCGCCACCGGCAACACCTGCGTCTGCAAGCCCAGCGAGGTGACGCCGACGACCGCGGCCATGCTGGGCGAACTGTGCCAGAGCGCGGGCATCCCGCCCGGCGTCATCAACATCGTGCACGGCGCGGGACAAGCCGCGGGGGGCTCGCTGGTGACGCACCCGCGTGTGCCGGCGATCTCGTTCACGGGCTCGACGGCGGTGGGGCGGTGGATCGGCGAGCAAGCGGGGCGCTCGCTCAAGCGCGTATCCCTCGAACTCGGCGGCAAGAACCCGATGGTGATCTTCGAAGACGCCGACTACGAGGAGGCTCTCAGCACGTGCCTTCGAGCCGGCCTCTCCAACCAGGGTCAGATCTGCCTGTGCGCCTCGCGCATTCTCGTGCATCGCACCATCTTTGATCGATTCGTGAGAGATCTTGTCGCCCGCGTCAAGGAGCTGCGCTGCGCGGACCCTGCCCACGAGTCCGCCGCCTTCGGCGCCATCACCAGCCGCGCGCAGCTCGACAAGATCACGCGGATCGTGAACGATGCTCGCTCGCTGGGCGCCACGATCCACTGTGGGGGCCGCTCCCCTGATGTGTCGTCGCTGCCCGCCCGCTGCAAGGGCGGCTACTTCTTCGAGCCCACCGTGATGACCGGTCTCGATGCCGCGTGCAGCGTCGAGCAAGAAGAGATCTTCGGCCCCGTGCTGTCGCTCACGCCATTTGATACCGAAGACGAGGCGGTACGCCTTGCCAACGCCACCAGCTATGGCCTGGCCGCCAGCGTCTTCACGCGTGATCTCGCCCGCGCCCATCGCGTGAGCGATCGCCTGGCCAGCGGCATCGTGTGGGTGAACTGCTGGATGGTGCGCGACCTGCGCACCCCCTTCGGTGGCGCCAAGGCCAGCGGCGTGGGTCGCGAGGGCGGCTCAGAGGCCCTGCGATTCTTCACCGAACCCAAGAATGTGTGCGTGAGGTTGGAGTAGCGGGACAGGAAGAGACGAAGTTCCGAAGAGACGGAGAGACGAAGTTCAAGGCACGCAGTTCCAGCGTACTCGACCACTCGAATAAAGCCATGACCACCCACGCCGCCGAACCCCTCGGTCCTTACGCCCTCGCTCGCCGCGTCGGTGATCTTTTGTTTGTTGCCGGCATCGGCCCGCGCGTGCGGGGCAGCCGCGTGATACCTGGCTCCAAGGTCGACGCCGCCGGCACACTCATCGACTACGACATCGAGGCCGAGATGCGTTCCGCGTTCGCGAACGTCAAGGCCGTGCTCGACGAGCACGGCTACGCGTGGGAGCACATCGTCGACGTCAGCGCCTTTCTGACCGACCTGAAGCGCGACTGGACGACCTACAACCGCGTCTACGCCGAGTTCTTTCCGTCTGGTTCGTCGCTCCCGACGCGCACGACCGTCGAAGTGGCCGCGCTCCCGCAGGGCGGCAACACGCCCATCCACTTCGAAGTGAAAGTCATCGCGGCGAAGTGATGCCTTGGGTGGACCGGCGGTCCCCGCCGGGCGGTCGGCTCGGAGAGCCGACCTACCAAACATCACATCCGCCGCAGCACCGCCCGCACCGGACTCGCGTCAAACCCCATCAACTTCAAGGGCAGCGCGATCAACTCATACTCCCCGGGCGTCACGCCCGCCAGTTTAAGTCCTTCCAAGATCGCGATGCCGTGCCGCAGAATCGTCTTGTGCGCTGTCAGGTCTTTGCTGTTCTGCGTGTCGACGCTGGGCGTATCGACGCCGATGGTGATGACCCCGCGTGCCGCCAGCGCGTCGACTAACTCCGGCTCCAGCCCCGCGAAATCCTCGTTCCACGCCTCGTGATCCGGAAACGTCCCGGTGCGGATGAGCACGCGCGGGTGGCGCACCTGCGACACGCCGCCGACGACGTGCGCCAGCCCCACCCGTCCGCCCCGCGGCCCCGGCGCGTCGATCACATGCACCGGGCCCACATAATGCTCGAGCGGCTGCTCGCCCACGCCCCCCGCCCCGGCCCCGTAGTGCACCGGCCCATCCGCGTGCGCCCCAAGGTGCACCGTGGCTCGCAGCGCAGAGAGCGTCACCGTTGCCCCCTTCTCGATTTCGCACACCATCTCGCGCGAGAAAGGCGTGTCGCCGGGCCACACGTTCATCTTCGCCGTGATCGCGGGCGTGATGTCGATGAGTTTGCCGTCGCGTGGCTGGAACCCTTCCTGATCTTGCGGCGCAGGCCTCCGGCTCGTGCCTTCCTGTTCAGCACCATTCCATCGCTTCCACGCCGCCAATCCGAGTTCCCGCACCCGCGCCGTCCACGCCTCGGGCGTCATCGTCGCATTCGCGGGCAGCGCCGCCGCCACATCGCGATAGACCCTGTCCAGCAGCCGCCCTTGCGCTTGGGCCCGCGAGTAAGGCACCGTCGAAAAACTCACCAGGTTGTACTGAGGCGTCATGGTTTCCGGATACGCCTCGTGCAGCGCCCGCTCGATGCGCTTGCGATACTGAAAGTCAGGCCGTGCCGCCAGGTCGCGCATCTCTTCGAAGTTTTCGATCGCGAGCTGCGCGATCGCGTCGGCATTCGCCTTTCGCCGCTTCTCAAACTCGGGCAGCGCCGCTCCGAAATCCCCGCTCACCCCATCCAGCAACTCGCACAGCTCGCGAACGTCTTCAAACGCGCAGTTCATCCCCTGCCCATAAAACGGCACGATCGCGTGGGCCGCGTCGCCAAGGATCGCGACCTTCCCCGCGTGCTGCCATGGCCAGCAGCGCACTGTCACGAGCGACCCGACGGGATTCATCTTGAAATCCTGCACCAGCGTCGGCATCAGCGGCACCGCGTCGGGGTAGTGCGTCCTGAAAAACTCCGGCGCGTTCGCCGCGGTCACCCGCTCGAACGAGTGCTCCCCCTCGAAGGGCCAGAAGAGCGTGCACGTGAAACTCTTGTCCAGGTTCGGCAGCGCGATCATCATCGAGCCGCCCCGAGGCCAGATGTGCAGCGCATGGGGCTCCATCGCAAACCCGCCCGCCCCCGCCGGAATGTGCAACTCTTTGTACCCGTGTTTGAGGTACGTCTGCGAATACTCAAACCGGTCTGTCTTCTGCAGCCGCCCGCGCACGGGGCTGAACGCCCCGTCGGCCCCGAGCACGACATCGGCCTTCTCCACGCGCTCGCGTCCGTCCGCGCCAAGCAGCCGCACTGCCGGCGCATCCAAATCCACATCCGTGCACGCGGCTTCAAAACAAAACTCCACGCCCTTCATCGCCGCCGCGTGATTCAACAGGCTCAAGTTCAGCCCGCCCCGCGACACCGAGTTGATCGCGTCACCTGCGTTCTTGCTGTACGGGTGAAAACTGGTCCGACCCTGCACGTCGTGCAGCATCCGCCCCGGCATCGCGATCGCATCGTGCGTCAGCACCGCCTTGTCCAGCCCGGCCCCCGCCAGGCCCCACAGCCCCCGCGCCGAGAGCGCCAGGTTGATCGACCGCCCGCCCGCGTACCCCGCGGCTCGCGGGTCCGCCCGTCGCTCATACACCCGCACCTTGTGCCCGCGCTGCGCGAGATACATCGCCAGCAAACTGCCCGCCAGCCCGGCCCCGACGACGATGATGTTGTGCGTCTTGTGCATGTTTCGCTTTGGCCTCTGTGCGTTGTTCGCTTTGCCTTGGTGGCACCGCTCTCCAGAGCGGTGCTCTTCGAACTGCCCAAGACATTCAAGCCGCACCGCTCTGGAGAGCGGTGCCACTCCGCAAGCACAGCCACTAGCCAGTCACCTTCCCCAACACCTCCGCCAGCCGCCACACATCCTGAAAACTGTTGTACAGCGGCACCGGCGCCACCCGCACCACATTCGGCTCGCGGAAGTCCGCCATCACGCCCTGCTCGCCCAGCCTCGTGTGCGCGGCTCGCGCGTCCCCAGGTAATACCAGCGACAACTGGCACCCCCGGTCCGCCGGCTCGCGAGGCGTCAACACCTTCACCCCCGGCGCTGTACGCTGCAGCAACCACTCCAGATACCCCGTCAGCCGCTCGCTCTTCTGTCGCAAGCGGGCCATCGTCGCTTCAGTGAATATCGCCAGGCTCTCGCGCACCGGCGCCAGCGCCAGCACAGGCGGGTTGCTCAGTTGCCACGCGTCCGCGCTCTGCACGGGCACAAACTCCGGCCCCATCTTGAACCGCGTCGCCGGATCATTGCCCCACCACCCCGCGAAACGGGGCAGCGTCGCATCACCAAGATGCCGCTCGTGCACAAACGCCCCGGCCACCGCCCCTGGGCCGCTGTTCAAGTACTTGTACGAGCACCACGCCGCGAAGTCCGCCCCCCAGTCGTGCAGGCGCAACTCCACATTTCCCGCGGCATGGGCCAAATCCCACCCGACCACCACGCCACGCTCCCGCGCAAACGCCGTGATCGTCCCCATGTCCATCTTCTGGCCGCTCAAATAGTTCACGCCCCCCAGCATCAGCAGCGCCGTGCGCCCAGCTTCGCGATCAATCCGCTCGAGCACGTCGCCCGTCCGCAGCGTGTGCTCGCCTTCGCGAGGCCGCAAGCGCACGATCGCCCGCGACGCATCGAACCCCACGGCTCGCGCATGAAACGCCGCCTGGCTCTGCACGGCGTATGAATCGCTCGGAAACGCCGCGTCTTCGATGATGATCTGGTACCGCTCGCGCGTCGGTCTGTAAAAGCTCACCATCAGGAGGTGCAGGTTCGCCGTCAGCGAGTTCATCGCCACGACCTCGCGCTCGCTCGCGCCCACCACCCCCGCCAGGCCGGCCCGCACCTCTTCGTGATAAGGCAGCCAGGGGTGCTTGGCGTGAAAGTGTCCTTCCACCGCCAGGTTTGCCCAGTCGTCCAGTTCCTGCGTCAGCGCCTCGCGCGTCGCCTTGGGCATGAGCCCCAGCGAGTTGCCCACGAAGTACAGCGCCTCGCCGCGCCCCGCCGGGTTTTTCGGAAAACAAAATCGCCCGCGGAACGCCGCCAGTTGGTCCGCGGCATCCAGCGAGCGTGCAAAACTCTCCGTCGGTTCAAAGTGGCTCATGCTCGGCATTGTTGCCGAACTTGGGCCAGTCGGCATCCCTGCCGAGTTGGTCCATCGTGGGAGGGCTTACTCCCCCGGCAACGCCTGCGCCTCGGGCACGTCAGCCACGGCCGCGGGCTCGAAGCCGGGCTTGGCCGTCAGGTAGTCGGGCATCGCGCCCTTCACGCCCCGCGACGCCAGCACCAGGTCGTTCATGTAAATCGCCCGCCCCAGCGCATCGCCCGCCCCGAGCGTCACCACCGGCCCGCGGCTCACCGCCGCCGCCGGACGCATCACGCCCAAGTTCGCCGGCGCCGCCTGCTGCGTGCTGCACCCGCCCAGAACGCCCGCCAGTCCGGCGGCGACCAAGATCATCGTGGTTCGCATGCTTCAACCTCCCTCGAGTCCAGCCGTGTGCATCGACACGGCGGCCCAGGGCCCCCAGTCAACGTACCGGTTTGGTGTAGAACTACCCTCTCCCGTGCGGCCCTAGGGCCCACAAACCGAAAATCTGCCCAATTCCGCACCCAGAAAACCGAACTTCATCGTTGCGTAACCGCCCATGCGTCCGATATGCTTCGAAGCGGTTCTCGGACACCCGAGCCGAATAACAGGAACCACCCGCGAATGGATTCTCGCACCAACATGCGCCGTTTGGCGTGTCTCCTGCTCATCGCGGGAACCACGGCCCCGCTCTGGGCCCAAAACGCCCCGAGCCCCGCCAGCGCCCCCACGCCCGACACGCAGCCCGTAGCCGCCTCCGCGTCGTTTTTGGTCAGCAGCATCCAGATCCACTTCATCCGCGACAACCCCGCCAACCCCGCGGCCTATTCACTCATGACCGTCCCCGTCGCCCTGATGCCCGCGGGCGACGCCTACGCCCCCGACGATGGCTCAGGCCGCGGCCTCCAAATCACCCTCGGCGAGTTCGCCAGCAAGGGCAATGTTCGCCTGACCGAAACCGGCCTGGCCGCCCTCGCGCCCGCCCTGCTGCGCCGCCTGAAAGACATGGGCTACGTCGGCGTCTACGTCACGCCCGATCCCTCGCAGTTCCGCGTCGAGAACGGGCACGTGGTTGACACACGGGCGGCTGGCGACACCTCGCTCACCCTGCTCGTCACCATGGGCCAGGTGACCAACGTCCAGACCTCCGCCATCGGCGACCGCTTCGACCCCGACGAAGACCAGCTCATCAACAACCCGCTCCACCAGTGGATCCGCGATCAGTCGCCCGTGCAGCCCACCGGCAAGGGCCCGCCCGGCAGCGACACCATCAACGAAGACACCCTGGCCGACTACACGTTCCGCCTGAACCGCCAGCCAGGACGCCGCGTCGACGCCTCAGTCGCCACACCTGGCCAGACCCCCGGCGACGTGCAACTCAACTACGTGGTGACCGAAAACCGCCCCTGGCTGCTGTTCGCACAGGTCTCCAACACCGGCTCGGCGAGCACCAGCCACTGGCGCGAGCACTTCGGCTTCGTGCACAACAACCTCACCAACGACGATGACATCGCGACGGTTGACTACCAGACCGCCAACTTCAGCGAGGTGCACTCGATCGCGGCGTCGTACGAGCGACCGTTCGTCGAGCCGCTCGATCGCCTCCGCTGGAAGATCGACGGGTCGTGGTACTCCTACCGAGCCTCAGATCTGGGCCAGCAACTGGTCAACTTCCGGGGTGAAGGCTGGGATGTGGGCGCGCACCTCATCTGGAACTTCTATCAGCACCGCGATTGGTTCGTCGACCTCCTCGCGGGCGTCCGTTACAAGAACATCCGTGTCTCCAACGACGCCGCGTTCGTCAGCGGGCACAATGCGTTCTTCGAGCCCGATGTCGCCCTGCGTCTGGAGCGCCATCGCGAAGACACCCGCACCGACGTGCTGCTCACCGCGATCTTCAACATCCCGGGCGTGGGCACCGACGCCTCGACGATCGACGCCCTGGGCCGCTCCAACGCCGACAACGACTTCACGATTCTCCGCTTGGACGCCTCGCACTCGTTCTATCTCGATCCGCTCTTCCGGCCCGAGGGTGCGCCCGTCGGAGGCCTCGTCCACGAACTGGCCTTCCAGTTTCACGGTCAGGAGTCCTTCGGGGCCCGCCTCATTCCCAACGAAGAAGACATCGCGGGCGGCCTCTACACCGTGCGGGGCTACCCCCAAGCCATCGTCGCCGGCGATGACGTGATCATCGGCTCCGCCGAATATCGGTTCCACCTGCCGCGACTGCTGGATCCGCAGCCCGATCCCGACACCTTCTTTGGCTACCCCTGGCGCTGGCGGCCTCAATACGAACTGGGTCCGACCGACTGGGATTTCGTCCTGAAAGGCTTCGTCGATGCCGCCCGCGTCCTGAACTCCTCCCGCGAGAGTTTCGAGACCAACACCACGCTTATCGGGGCGGGCGTGGGTGCGGAACTGTCGCTCTCCCGCCGCGTATCTCTCAGAGCGGACTTTGGCATCGCCCTGAAACCCGTCAATGACGCCAATGGCGTTTCGATCGTCGATAACGGACATACCGAGTTGCACTTCGTAGCGACCTTTGTTTACTAGGGTATTTCGAGAAGGACCTTGTAGATTCCGTGGGGCGCGTGCATGTTGTGCGTGAGGGCGGAGCAATTCCGCCGTTCACCAAGACCGGAGGCCCCGCATGAAAACGACGCTTGCCCGCCACGCCCCCCGTGCCACCTGGCGCCTCCGCCCGGGCACGGCGCTCAGCCTCATCGCGGGCAGCGTGCTGGTGCTCGCTTCCCCCGCGGCCTTGGCCGGGCCCGAGGGCGCCCAGGTCGTCGCCGGCCAGGCCAGCATCCAGCGCCAGGGCAACCTCACCACCATCACCGCGGGCAATAACGCGATCATCAACTATCGGTCGTTCGATATTCCGCATGGCGAGGCCGTCCGCTTCATCCAGCCCGGCGCCGCCAGCCGCGTGCTGAATCGCATCCAGAGCACCACGCCCACCCGCATCGATGGCTCGCTCTTGGCCAATGGCCGCGTGTACATCGTGAACCCCTCGGGCGTGATCTTCGGCCAGGGGGCGGTTGTGAACGTCGGTGGCCTCATGGCCGCCGCGGGTCGCATCTCGAACTCCGACTTCACGCGTGGCGTCGACCACTTCACGGGCCTGTCGGGCGACGTGATCAACCAAGGCACGATTCTCGCCTCCAGCGTGACGCTGCTGGGCAAACGCGTCTTCAACGAGGGCAACATCGTCGCTGATGGCGGGCTCGTCACCTTCGCCGCGGGCGACGACATCATGGTGCAGGAGCAGGGCAGCAGCGTCAGCGTCAAGATCGACTCTCGCACCGTCGACGCCTCGCCCGCCTCACAGGGCGGCCCGGTCCTCAGCCTGGGCGCGGGCGATGTGCTGGGCGTTGCGGTCCACAACACGGGCAACGTGCGCGTCGGCACGGGCTCCGTGCAAGCCGTCTCCCAAACCGGCGAAGTCCGCAACGACGGCTCGATCGACGCCTCGGTCGCCCACGGCCAGGCGGGTTCCATCGCCCTCGCCGGCCGCCAGGCCTCCAACTCCGGCTCGCTGACCGCCACCTCCACCGATGGCTACGCCGGCAGCATCGACGTCACCAGCGTCAGCGGCACGCACCTCGCCGCTGGCAGCAGCATCAACGTCTCGGGCGGCTCCACCGGCTCGGGCGGCACCGTCCTCGTCCACGCGTACCACGGCGACACCATCGTCGACAAGGGCGCGACCGTCAACATCTCGGGCGGGCGCCTCGCCGGCGATGGCGGCTCCGCCGAGATCTCCGCAGGCCACAACCTGCGAATCGAAGGTTCACTCATCGGCAACGCCGCCCCGGGCTACAAGGCCGCCAGCATCCTCTTCGATCCCACAGACATCACCATCTTCGACCCCGGGCCCGGCGTGAACGCCGACGCCGAAGTCGCCGATGATGGCATCGTCCATGCCGCCGATGGCGGGCAGGTCGGCTTCTTCATCTCCCCCAGCGCCATCGAGTCCTTCCAGGGCGACGTGCGCCTCGAAGCCACCCACGACATCATCTTCCTCGAAGACGTCACCAAGACCAACGGCGGCCTCACCCTTATCGCCGGGCACGACATCTCCTTCGCCGAGAACCCCCTGCTCAAGGGCAACCAGTCCATCAACATCACCGCGAACTTCCTGGATTTCCAGGCCGGACACAGCATCACCGACTTCGTCTTCACCGGCGCTCACCTGACCGCCCTCACCGGCAACATCACCACCCTCGCCGCCACCGGCGACGTGCAGTTCGGCCTCGCCAGCGTGCCCGCGGGCAACACCGTCTCCATCACACAGGCCCAGAGCAAGTTCGTCGGCGCCGGCCCGGACGGCTTCATCCTGAATCCCGACACCACGCGCCTGGTCGTCAACATCACCGATGGGTTCCTCATCTTCGGTGGCGACTTCGGCGGCATGCAGGGCTATCAGAACATCCGCTCCGTCGATGCCCAGGCCTCGCAGTTCCTCCGCGTCGAAGACAACCTCAACATCGGCGAGTACGCCAACCTCCGCAGCACCGGCGACGTCCAGATCGCCGGCTCCATCCACGCGGGCGAATCCATCACCCTGCACAGCGGCACCGACGGCACGGGCAATATCTCCTTCGAGCCCCACTTCGACGTGATGAATGAGCAGTTCACCGACACCGATCTTGGCGCGGGCTCGATCACCCTGGCCGCGGGCAACGGCTCGGGCCTGGGCACCGCCCGCGTCGATGTCCTCACTTACGCCCCCGCGATCCGGGGCTCGGCGCTCGGCGCCTCCCGCCCCGACTTCCTCGCCTTCGAGCAAGACGCCCCCGTCACCGACGCGGATCTCCCCCGCCTCGCCCAGTTCGGCGCCGACGTCGGCGGCATGATGTACCGCGTCGAATCCTTCGACGACACCGTCACCATCCGCGATGGCTCGCTCGTGCACGGCACCTTGCTCACGCTGTCGTCGCCCATCGCCTCGCGCATCGCCGACACGCTCGACCTCGCCAGCCTCGATGTCTACGGCAACGCGGAAGTGGCCGCGGATGTCGCCTCCACCGGCGACCAGACCTACCACGGCTTCACGACGTTCGAAAACGATCGCACGCTCAGCGGCTCCACCGTCCGCTTCCTGGCCGCCGCCGACGCCGCCGTGCCCTACGGCGCTCCCGGCATCCCCGAAGTCGCGCCCACCAACCTCGTCATCAACGGCAACCTCGACGCCCAGGCCACCATCGGCGCCGGCAACGGTCTGCAGAGCCTGGTCGTCAACGGCGACAGCCTCCTCGCGGGGGGCCTGGTGCGGGCCGCGGGGGATGAGCGTTTCAACGGCAACGTCACGCTGGCCGACAACGTCTCAATCATCAGTTTCGCGGGCGGGCTGGATGGCGTCATCCGCTTCGGCGGCGCCGTCGACGGCGCTCACGACATCGCCGCCGAAACCACCAACAACGGCTACATCGCCTTCGCGGGCGATGTGGGCAGCGAAGCCGCCCTGCAGGACATCACGCTCTCCACCCGCGGCGGCTCAGCTTCCCGCTCCATTCCTGACAAGGCCACCATCGTGGGCGAGCGCTCGCTCACCATCCGCAGCCGCGACTTTGTGATGGGCCAGAACGAAAAGTTCACGACCCTCGGCAACGTGCAGGTCAACGCCTCACGCTCCGCCGTGCTGGGCGACATGACCGCCAGCGGCGACCTCACCGTCGCCGCCCCCGCCATCACGTTGCTCCTCCGCGACGCCAGCACGCTGCTGGACTCCGCCGGCGCCAGCATCAGCGACCGAGGCCTCGACTACGTCTCGGGCGGCACCCTCTCCCTCCAGGGCGACATCACCCTGGGTGGCAGCGGCTCCGCCATGCCCACCTTCGCAGATGCCACGGGCAACGCCCCCGCCAACCTCGCTTCGTATGAGTTCACGCAAAGCCTCGCGAGCGACACCGATCCCGCCGCGTTGGTGTTGAACGGCCGCGTGCTGGATCAACGCACCCGCGTTGCCCCTCCGCCGCCTCCCCCGCCCCCTCCGCCGCCCCCGCCTCCGCCGCCACCCCCGCCCCCGCCCCCGCCCCCTCCGCCGCCGCCCCCGCCGCCCCCGCCTCCGCCGCCCCCGCCGCCACCTCCGCCGCCGCCACCCCCTCCGCCCACACTGGGCGAAGTGGCGGACGGTCTAGCCGCGGCCACCGATTTCCCGCCGCGCTTCACTGATTCAGTGCGTCCGCGCGTCTTCGATCTGCGCCTGCTCGCCCGGCTGCTTTTGCCCGGCCGCAACGTGCAGACCGCCGAAGCCCTGGGCGGCCTCACGGGCCCGCTGCTCTACGACGACCTGTCGTTCGGCGACAGCGATCCGCGCGTCATCGCCGCCACGCGCTTCGACATCCAGAGCGTGATGCGCGCCGTCAACCGCTTCAACGCCACCTTCGGCACGCCCGATCAGGACCAGACCGGCCAGATCGCGATCGATCTCAACGCCGCCGTCGCGCAGTGGATGGCTCAGTCAGGCGCGACAACCTTCGACCCCGCCGCCTTCCGCAACTACATGGATGCCAACGCCAACACCGCGGCTCAGCAACGCATCGCTCAACTCGAAGGCGTGCTCGCCGACCTGCGCAACTTGGGCCTCACCACCACCGAGTACCGCCTCGCCCGCGCCCGCCTGCTCCAGCCCCTGACGCCCGGCGGCATCAACACCGAAGACTTCGCACAGGCCATCGATCAGCCCCGCCAAGGTTCGTAAAGCCCCCGCGGCTAATCTCAGTTCACTTAGCGGCACTCACTGTGAGTGCCGCTTTTATTTCGTGAGCTTCCTTGGGCCGCTCCTGGTGCGTCTTCTTCGCCCGGTGCGTGCTCCAATCCGTCACCCGCAGGTCCGGCGACTCCGCCCCATCGTGCACCCGCAAAATGTCATACGTGTTGTTCCGCTGCGCCGGCACAAACCCCGCATCGCGAATCAACCGGCACAGCACCGCCTCGTCCAGGCAATAGGTCGTGCCCGCCGACGACACCACGTTCTCTTCCATCATCACGCTGCCCATGTCGTTGGCGCCGTACACGAGGCCCAACTGCCCGATGTGCGGGCCCATCGTCACCCACGAGCTGCCGATGCTGTAGACGTTGTCCAGGAACAGCCGCGAGACCGCCTGCGTGCGCAGGTAGTCGATCGCCCCCGACATCCGCACCCGCCGCCCGAACTCCGCCGCGGCTGCCCCCAACTCCCGATAGTCCACCTCGGGCCTGGCCCCAAACCCAAACGCCCGCGCCACGACGTCCCCCGGAAACTCGCTTCCGAGTTCGCCCGGCTTCTCGCCCCAGTTGGGCACGCGTCCCAGGGGCGTGTTTTCCCGCTGAAAAGGCCATGAAATGAACGCCTTGTAATGCCCTTGGCCGCCGGCCGCCAGCGCCTTGTCCTGCCACTGGCGCACCAGCATCATGTGGTGCACGCGGTCCGCGTACCCCTCGATGTGCCCGAACATCATGGTCGCGCTGGTGAACATGCCCAGCTTCTGGGCCTCGTGCATCACCGTCAGCCAACTCTCCGCGTCGCACTTGCCCAGGCCGATCTTCCGCCGCACCGGCGCCGCGAAAATCTCGCCCCCGCCCCCGGGCAGGCTGTCCAGCCCCGCCTCGCGCAAACGCACCAGCACCCACCTCACCTGTTCCGCAAACGTCTCGCCCGGCGGCGAAAAGAAGTGCACAAACTCCACCATCTCAGGCGGCGAAAACGCGTGCACATGCACCTTCGGAAACTTCGCCTTGATGCTCGACAACAGCCCCAGGTACCACTCCAAAGGCAGCGCCGGGTTCATGCCGCCCTGCATGAGAATCTGCGTTCCGCCGATCGCCACCAGCTCCGCGATCTTCTGGTGAATCTGCTCATACGTCAGCGTGTAGGCGTCGGCCTCGTCGCCGTCGCGCCGGAAGGCACAGAACGTGCACTTGGCGTTGCACACGTTGGTGTAGTTGATGTTCCGATCGATGATGTACGTGCGGAAGGTGTCGCCGTGCAGCGTCCGACATCGCGCGTCCGCCCATCGCCCCAGCAGCGCCAGCGGCGCCCGCGTCAGCAACTCCACGCCCTGCTCGGGGGTCAGGCGTGCCTCGCCCGCCGCGACCGCGGCCAGCAGTCCCTCGTCGGTCGCGCTCAGATGGCCCAGGGTCTCGATCTGTCCGCCGTTGGTCATGGCCGCGCTCATGGTGGGGGGTGGGGTTGAGAGTCCTCGTTCCGGGTCGCGCAAGCGCCCGTGTTACTGCCTTCGGGCGCCAGTTTTCAGCAGTTTCTGAAAACTCAGATACCTTAGCGCCCGGTTTCCCTCGCTTCTACCCCGCCCTTCCGCGACATAATCCCCCATGTCCGCCCCGTCCCCGGCCTCACCCGACCAAACCCTTGCCGCCCTCGCCAGCGCCCTGGCCCGCAACCCCGCCGACAGCCGCGCCGCCCTCCTCCAACTCCACCTCCTCTGCTCTGCGGGCCGCTTCGATGACGCCATCGCCGTCCTGCACCTGGCCATCCTCCGCAGCCCCGCGCCCGGCTCCCTCTATCGCGACGGCGCCGCGATGCTCCAGGACGTCGGCCTCACCACCCAAGCCGCCGCGCTCCTCCGTGAAGCCCTCGCCCGCACGCCGAGCGACCCGCGTCTGCTCATCCAACTCTGCTTCGCGCTGAACTACATCGATTGCGACCCCGCCGAACACACCGCCCTGCACCGCCGTGCCGGGGAACTGCTCGCCCCGGCCCAGCGCCAAGCATCCCTGCCACCGCCCCCGCCCGGCCCTCTTCGCGTGGGTTTCCTGTCGAGCGACTTCTTCCACCATCCCTGCGGCACCTTTCTCCTCCCCCTCCTCACCCGCCTCGCCTCACACGACATCGAACTTCACCTCTACAGCACCACGCCCCACCCCGACGCCCTCACCGATCGCTTCCGCCAGTTGCCCAACTGGCGCGACGTCGCGGCTCTCAGTTACGACGACATCGCCGCCCAGTGCGAGCGCGACCACATTCACATCCTCATCGAGACCAACGGCTGGACCCGCGGCACGCGCCTGGCGGGCTACTCCCGCCGCCTCGCCCCCATCCTCGCCACCTACCTCGGCTACCCCAACACCACCGGCATCCCCGCCATGGACCTGCGCATCGTCGACGCCATCACCGATTCGCTCGACGTTGCCGACTCCTTCGCCACCGAGCGCCTCGTGCGCCTGCCGGGCTGCTTCCTGTGCTATCAAGGCCGCCCCGACGACCCCGCGCCCCAGCCCCGCCCCAGCCGCCCCATCACCTTCGGCTCGTTCAATCGCATCTCGAAGCTCTCCGACCGCGCCGCAGCCGTCTGGGCCCGCGTCCTCCACGCCGTCCCCGGCTCCCGGCTGCTCCTCAAATCCCGCGTGCAATCCGACGCGCTGCGGGCCGCCTACGCCGCCAAGTTCGCACCCCACGCCATCGACGCCTCGCGCATCCTCTTCTCCCCCTACGCCCCCGACCACGCTCAACACATGTCGCTCTACAACGACATTGACATCGCCCTCGACTGTTTCCCCTACAACGGCGCCACCACCACCTGCGAAGCCTTGTGGATGGGTGTGCCGGTCATCACCCTCGCGGGCGACACCCACCGCGCCCGCGTCGGCGCCTCGCTGCTTCACGCCGCCGGGCTGCCCGAGTTGGTCGCGACCACCGAAGCCGAGTTCGTGAACATCGCCGCGACGCTCGCGACCGACCTTCCGCGCCTCACCACCCTCAAAGCCTCGCTGCGCGATCGCCTCCAATCCTCCGACCTCTGCAACGCCGACGCCCACGCCGCCCGCTTCGCCGCCGCGCTGCGCTCCATTCCCTGATGCCGCATGCCTCGCGGCTTTCTTGAACTCCGTCTCTCCGTCTCTTGGGAACTTCGTCTCTTCCTCTCACGCCCGCGGGTGATGCTGCCTGTGAATGCTCCTGAGCCGCCCAGCATCCACATGCGTGTAGATCTGCGTCGTCGCGATATCCGCGTGTCCGAGCAGTTCCTGCACCACGCGCAGGTCCGCCCCGCCGCTGAGCAGGTGCGTTGCGAAACTGTGGCGCAGCGTGTGGGGATGGATGTCCTTGAGCCCCGCCCGGGCGGCCGCGCGCTTCACGATCTGCCACACCACCACGCGACTCAACGGCCGCCCCGTCTGCGCCAGCAGCAGCTTTCCCTTGTCGCGCCCGTCGGGCTTCAGCAGCACGGGCCGCCCCTCTACAAGGTACTCATCCAGCGCCCGCCGCGCCGGGGCGCCCATCGGCACCAGCCGCTGCTTCGACCCCTTGCCGATGACGCGGATGAACCCCGTGCTCTCGACCAAATCGCTGGTCGAAACCCCGCACACTTCGCTGGCGCGCAGCCCCGAGGCGTACATCAGCTCAAGCATCGCCACGTCGCGCATCGCGATCGCGCCCGCCAGGGGCGTGGCGGCAGTGGGGGTCGCCGCCGCCTCCAGCAGCGCCTTGATCTGCCCCACGTTCATGAAGTCGGGCAGTTTCTTCCAGCGTGTCGGGCGCTCCAGATACTCCGCCGGGTCCTTGCCGCACAAGCCATTGGCCACCGCCCACCGAAAGAACACGCGGATGCTCGCCAGGTGCCGGATCACCGACGACCCGGCCATGTGCCGCTCGGTCTTCAGCCTCGCCAGGTGGGTAGACGCGTCGCGCCCGCTCAGCCCACGCAGGTCATCACGCCCGGTCCGCGCCAGGTCGCTCAACAGCAGCAGCAAGTCCCACGAATACGCCTCGACCGACGCCCGCGCCAGCCCGCACTCCACCCGCAAAAACGCCACAAACGCCGCGTGGGCGCGCCGAAGCCCGCCCGGCAGGTCGTCCAGCGACGGCGCCGCCAAGCCGTGAGGTTGTGCGATTCGCCCGCCCATGATTCGGCAGTTCTTATCGGCGTGAGCAACCTTCAAAAACGAAAAGGCCCCGGCGATCGTTCGCCGGGGCCTTTGAGTTACCTACCTGTCAGGGCTTAGCCGAGCAGCTGCAGGGCCGACTGCGGGGCCTGGTTGGCCAGCTGGAGAACCTGGGTCGAAGCCGAGACCAGGATCTGCGAACGGGTGAGGTTCGCGGTTTCGGCGGCGAAGTCCGCATCGCGGATCGAGCTCTGGGCCGCCGCGGTGTTCTCGACGCTCACACCCAGGCTGCGGATGGTCGCACCCACGGTGTTCTTCTGGAAGGCGCCGATGCGGCCGCGGAGCGAAGAGACCTGCTTGATCGCCTCGGAGACGATCTTCTGAGCCCCGGTGGTGTCGCCCGAGACGACGTTGTTGGAGTTGCCGCTGGCCAGAGCGCTCAGGTACCCGATGTCGCTGTTGCCCAGCTTGCGGGTCGCCACGTCCTGGATGCCCAGCGACACCTTGCCGGCGATGTCGACCTTCGAGGCGAGCTGGAAAGTGGCGCCGCCGCCGGTGATCGTGAAGGCCGAGCCCGAACCCACCTGGCCCAGGGCCTGCGCGGTGGAGGTGTTCAGGGTGAGCTGCACGTCGAGGAAGTCGCTGTTCACACGCAGGGTCTTGCCGTTGG
Organism: Tepidisphaera sp.; assembly: GCA_016124375.1. Taxonomy (GTDB): domain Bacteria; phylum Planctomycetota; class Phycisphaerae; order Phycisphaerales; family UBA1924; genus RI-211. The sequence goes on along the minus strand of WGNV01000011.1, from coordinate 17,857 downwards.
CGGTCGCGGCGATGCCGTTCACGCTGGCCTTGATGTCCTGCCCGTAGTCGATGATCGCGTTGCTGGCGTTGGCGAAGGTGGAGTTGATCGTCGTGTTATTGGAGTTGAAGGCGCTCGCCTGGCGGTTGTAGACGCCGCGGGTCGGCGTGGCGTTGTCGCCGTTGGTCGTGCTGTTGATGCCCGCGGAGTTCAGCACCTTCACCGACACGAACTGGTCGGAGCCGAACTCCGAGCTCTTCAGAAGGATGCCCGTGCCCGAGACCACCGCCGACACGCCCGTCACGTCCGTGAACGAGTTGATCGCGTCCTTGATCTTCGCCAGCGTCGTGCCCGAGCTGAACGACAGTTCGCGGCTGCCCTGGCTGCCGCCGATTTCGATCGTGAACGCCGAGCCCGTGTTGGTGTCGATCGCGCTGCCGCCGGCCGAGAGGAACAACCCGCCCTGCTGGGCCGAGGTCGTCACCTGCACGTCCACCGAGAGGCTCTTGCCCGAATACTTCGCCGCATTGACGCGGAAGTCGGTCACGCCCGCCGCCACGCCCGACACCTTGAAGTCAAAGTTGCCGTTGAGCAGCTTGATGCCCTGGAAGTTGGTGGCGCTGCTGACGCGGTCGATGGTCTGCAGGATCGAGTCGACCTGCAGCTGGTTCGCGTCCTTTTCATCCTTCGACAGGCCCGAGGTGCTGGCCGAGCCGGTCACCAGGCCCTGGAGTTCGGTGAGGAGGTTCGAGACTTCCTGCAGGCCGCCCTCGGCGATGTTCGCGACCTGGTCGGCGCGGTCGGCGTTGGAGATGGCCTGGTTGAGGGCCTTCTGCTCGCTGCCGAGGTTCTCGCTGGCGATCAGACCGGCAGGATCATCCTTGCCGCGGTTGATCTTGAGACCGGTGCTCAGGCGCTCCAGCGAGGTGTTGAGGCTCGCGTTGTTCTGCCCCAGCACGCGCTGACCGATGAGAGACTGGACGTTCGTATTAATCCGACCCATTGAAAACCTCCGTGCAATTCGAGCCCTTGGCCCGGCTGGGTTACACCCGCTCGTTCGAGGCCACGCCCCCCGACACTGAGCCGGGCGACACACGGCCCGGGCTCTTCGAGGGCGGGATCCGTCCCGTCCCCGTGCCGCCGCCGGTTCGCTCTGAACCGACGCGACGCCTTGGGGAATCGGACTCACGCTTGGGTCGGTTAAGCGAGAGTCTGCCGAGAACCGGTATTTTTGGAACCAACCGGTGGCCGGATAGAGCGCACCCGCGGCACAACGCGCAAAAACAACAACCCCGGGAGAGATTTCTCCCCCGGGTGTGGTGGTTATCCGGTCTTTACGCTGCCTTCAGGCCCGTTACCCGAGCAGCTGCAGCACCTGCTGGCTCTGCTGGTTGGCCAGGGCCAGGGTCGACGTGCCCGCCGAGGCCAGGATCTGGGCCCGGGTCAGGGCGCTGGATTCCTGGGCGAAGTCCGCATCGCGGATGGCGGAGTTGCTCGCCGTCAGGTTCTCGAACTGAGATTGGAGCGAGCGGGTGTTGGTCTCCAGCACGTTCTTCTCGAAGGCGCCCAGGCGCCCGCGAAGCTCGGTGATCTGGTCGATCGCCGTCGCCAGGATGTCGCTGGCGGGCTTGAAGTTGCCCTGCGTCACGCTCGCGGCGATGCTGTTGGGCTGGCCGCTCTTCAGGCTGTTGAGATACTCCACCGTCGAGCCGTTGAACGTGCCCCCCAGCTGCGAGGCCGCGACCGACTGGATGCCGATCGTCGACTGTTGCAGGGCGTTGACATCCGGACCGAGCTGGAAGAGTGCCCCGCCCCCGGTGATGTAGAAGTTGGTGGGGGTCGCGGTCGGATTGGTGCCGTTGTTCGCGGAAAGCGTGAGGCTCAGGCCCAGCGAAGGGCTGTTGGTCGTCACGTTCAGGCCGTCGCCGGTCGCGAGGTTGCCGTTCACCAGGGCCGAAACGTCCTTGCCCTCGTCCCGATCGCCCGGGACCAGCAGTCCGCTGGAGATGAACGAAGTCCAGTTGAAGGGTGAGCCGCTGGGCACGGGCGCGTTGTTGGCAATCTTGTAGGTCTTGAAGGAGTCGGTGGAGGGGTCGGGCCCGCCCAGGCGCTTCACCGACACGAACGACTTGCTGCCGTAGCCCGTGGACTCGAACACGATGCCCGAGTTGACGTTGCCATTGACGAGCCGGGCCTTGACACCGGTCAGGGCGGTGGTGTTGTTGACCGCCTGCACGATCGCGTTGAGCGACTGCCCGGAGCCCACCTGAATGGTCTCGACCCCGTCCAGCCCCTTGACCTCCAAGGTCAGGGCCGACTGGGTGATGCCGGGGGGCGCGGTGCTGCCCTGGAAGAAGAGAGCGCCCACCTGGGCCGACGCGATGACGTCGACGTTCACCTGCAGGTTGTTGGTGCTGACGAAGCTCGCGTTGTTCACCCGGACGTTGGAGATCGACGAGCTGTCGATGCCCGAGACCTGATAGTCCAGCGAGCCGTTGAGCAGCTTCAGGCCGCCGAAGGTCGCGGTGTTCGAGATTCGCGTGATGCTGTCGATCGCCGAGTCGATCTGCAGCTGGTTGGCGGCTCGCTCCGCGTCGGACGTCGCGCCGGTGCTGGCCGACTGCACGATCAGCGAGCGGATCGAGTTCAGCAGGTCGTTGACTTCCGAGAGCGAGGACTCGGTCGTCGAGATGACCGAGCTGGCACGGCTCGAGTTGGCGATGCCCTGGTTGATCCCCTCGATGTCCGAGCGAATGCGTTCAGAGATGATCAGCCCGGCCGGGTCGTCGGCGCCGCGGTTGATCTTCAGACCCGTGGACAGCCGCTCCAGGTGCAGCTGAAGATCCGACTGTGATCTGCTCAGGTTCGCCTGGGCGATGACGCTTGCGACGTTCGTGTTGATCCGAGCCATGGCAATCCTCCGTGATTGAGGCTCAGTGCTTCGAGCACTGGTGCTGCGGGCGTGATCCCACCCCGCCTTGTCCTACCGACCGACCTGCCTGACTACCCATCCTCCGCGATTCCAACGACCTTGATGACTTTCCTGCGTTGCCCGCTACGCGAGCTTGGCCGCGTTGCCCGCCGGGGGTCTTGCCCCCCGCGTGCCGGCAAGCTTGGGCCCGGGCGCGTCCTCCTGCTGGGTTTCGCGCCCCGCCGCCGGGCTGGCCGTCAGCCGGCTGGCGCGGATCTGGCTCCGCACCGGGCCGGGAGCGATCCCACCCAGGCTGCTCAGGTCCGGGCCGGCGATCTTGGCCGCCTGCTCGTTTTCCTTCTTGATGGCCTCGTACACCTCTTTGCGATGAACGGCAATGCGCGTCGGAGCGCTGATCCCGAGACGGACCTTGTCCCCGCGGATATCCACCACGGTGATTTCGATCTCGTCCCCGATCATGATCGTCTCGTCGCGCTGCCGGGAAAGCACCAGCATCGGTTGGCTCCTTGCTCCCCGCACCGGGGCCTCCGTGCCCCGTATCCGGGAGCCACGCCAGTTCATGGCGCGGCTCCATCGCGTGCCGAAAGTCCGGCACGCGGGCGAATCTCTCAAAGTTGGACCGGTCGTAGAACATGTGTTCCGCGCTTCAGGCGCTGGCGGCCCGGCGCTGCTCGGCGCCCGCGACCTTCACCAGCGGGTGCCGCGTCGTCCAACGCTTCTCCGCCAACACCATCTGCTCGCCCGCGCGAGTGATGGTGTTGATGACCAGCGGCCCCTGCAGGTTGCCGGTCAGCATCTGCTCCACCTTGTTCACGATCACAAACACCTGCGCGTCCTCGAGCTTGTTCAGCTTCAGTTCCACCATCTGCTCGGGCCTCACCGGCACCGAGAACTCGGGAACAAACAGGCTCGGGTCCGTCACCACGAACGCCAGGCTCGGCTCATCCAGGCTCTGCAGCCAGAAGAAGCACGCGTCATCTCCCGGCTCCAGCAGGCAATAGCGGGTGTACTGCGAGAACCCGAGCAGCCCCTTGGGGAACTCGATCACGCGATCCTCCGCGATATCAAGGATTCCAAAGCGAGTAGTCCGAACCTCCATGGCGTCAGCTCCGCTGAGTCGGCCCCGGTCACCGGTTCCTCGCTTGCCCCCCGGCCGAAGGTGGGAGCAAGCCACGTTTCCATCAACCTCCCCTCGCCGGCTCTCGCCGGCGCGGGCCCTTACAGGTAATCCAGCAGCGTCCGCCCCTGGCTGGCCGCCGTCAGCTGCAGGCTCGCCTGCAACTGCGTCTGCAACAGCGAATAGCGTGCCGAAGCCGACGCGTAGTCCGTGTCCGCCAGCGTGCTCCGGGTTTGCGTGTCCAATGTCACCCGATCCGTCTCCCGAGTCGTCGCCTGATCCACCCGCTGGGCATACGCCCCCACCAGCCCGCGCGTCTGCGTCAAGCCATCGATGGATTTCGACAGCGAGTCAGAAGCAAACCCGATGCCAGAGGTGTCGTCGTTGCGCAACCCGTCCCGCAGGTCGATCAAGTCACTAAACAGCGAGTCAACGCGCACTTTTGCGTGGTCCGTACCCACAAAAGTTGCGCTCGCCGGGTCATACGTCCCGTCCAGCAGCCCCAGTTGCGTCGCCGCCGGCGAGTTGTTGTTCGCCTGCACCGAAATCGCCCCGGTAAACGTCGAACTCTGGTGAAACGCGATCCCGTTGGGTCCGTCGCTCAGCCCCGCGCTGAACGCGCTGGCCGGCAACCCCGCCGCGGCCAGCGCCGCCTGGGCCTGACTGTTGATCCGGTCCAGCAGCGTCTGCACGTTGCTCACGTCCTGCGGCCGCAGATCCACCGTGATCTTCGTCTGGGCCGCATCCCCCAGCGTGATCGTGAAGTCGTTGTTCAAAGGAACGCTCGGGGATCCCGTCGCAGGGTCCACCTGCCCATCCACGATCTGCACCCCCTGCCCAAAGTTGAAGTCCGCCAGGCGCGTGCTGCTGTCCAGCGTCCGGATCCCCAGCCGCGTCGCCGTCAGGTTGTTCCCCGAGACCTCCGAGATCGACAGCGCCCCCGCCCGCCCGGCGGACACCTGGTTGGTCACGACGATCCCGTTCCCCGCCGCGTTGATCTCGACCCCCACGCCCAGGTTCGATCCCTCCAGCGTGTTCTTGATGTCCGCCAGGGTCTTGGCCCCGGAAAGGTCCACCACCGTGCTCCGCCCGGCGTTGGTCACCTTGATCTGCCCCAGCGCCCCCGAGATCCCCGCCAGCGCCGTCACCGGCGTGCGCAGCGTCAGCTTGGGATTGGTGTCCACACCCGAAGCCGTGCCGCTGCTGAAGTCAAAGGCAGGCGTCCCCGCCAGGCCCAGGTCTTCGGCCGTCGTTCCCCCGGCCGGATCCGCAAACCGGACGGCGTTGCCCGCCGCCACGTCGATCGTGAACGACCCGCCCGACACGCTGACCCCGCCCGGCCCCAGCACCGTGGTGCCGCTGGTCGTTTCATAATCATGAATCGCGCTGGTCACGCGGGTGATCACGTCCTGCACCGTCGCGGCTCCGGACAGATCCACGCTCACCGCGCTCCCGCCGTTGACCGCAAACTGCACCGTGCCCGTCACGACGCCCAGGCCCCTGCCGCCCGCGAGGTCGCTCAGTTGCGTATCGGTGGTGAGGCTCGGGTTGTAATCGATCGTGCTGGCCACCCGCGTCGAGACGTTCCCCAAGGGGTTGCCCGGGCCCAGGGTGATCGGCACGCTGGCGAACTGCCCCAGGTCGGTCACGATCCCCGAGCCCTGGCCGGTGTAGCGGTACCCCCCGAAAAACTCCTGCACCGGGGGCGAAGACGTCTGCGAACCCCCCAGCGCATACCCCGCCACCGAGCTGCGGTTCACCGAGTTGTACAGCCCCGCCAGCAACTGGTCGACCACCGTCGCCTGCGCGCTGCGCTCGGCGGTCGATGACCCGGTGCTCGACTGCTGGCTGGCGATCGACCTTGCCTGGTTCGCGCTGTCCGTCGCCTCCCCGAACAACTGGTCCAGCAGCCCCAGCGACGCGCTCGCCTGGCTCAGGTTGCGCTGCGTCTGGGCAGATCGGTCCAGCCGGTCGTCCAGCACGCCGATGGTCGCCGCCCGCACAATGTCGTCGCTCGGGCGCGAAATGTCCCGGCCCGTGGAGATCTGCTGGCTGGTCTTCAGCAGGTCCACCGTCGTACGGCTCACATTCGCCAGGCTGATGCGCTGCACCAGCAGATTGGGCACGCGTGCGAGATTTGATGGAATCAGTGACATGAGCTACCCCAGATGGGCTACACCAGGTTGATGACGGTCTGCGTGAGCTGGTCGGTCACCGAGATGAGTTTGGCCGCCGCCGAATACTGGTTCTGAAAACTCAGCAGGTTGATCGATTCCTCGTCGATCGACACCCCGCTCACCGCCGAGCGCTGAGACTCCAAGCTGTCCCTCACCGTTCCCGCGGCATCCGCCAGCGTCTTCGCCTGCGCCGCCCCCGCCCCGATCGATTGATAACTGTCGCGCCAGCTCTGCTGAATGGTCTGCCCGCCCAGCGACGCCACCCCCTGATCCTGCAAGCCCGCCAGCGCCAGCGCCGTGCCGTTCTCCACAAACGCCCCGTTCTCGTACCGCCCCGCCGTCAGCAGATTGGGATCCGTCTTGAGGTCGCTCCGCACCGCGATGTCCTTCGCGCTCCCACCCGTGAAATACGCGTTCACGCCCAAGGACGCCAGCGCATTGCTGGTGTCGTCCTCAAAGTTGAACTCGAAGCCCTGGTCGGCGTTCACCTGCAGCTTGCCGTCGGGCGAGAAGGTCGCCGAGATCCCCGTGATCCCATCCAGCTGGGCCCGCAGCCCCTCGGGCGAGGTGTCGTCCGCCGTCCCGGGCTGCCCGGCGTTGTTGATGCCGTCCAGGTCCACGTTGACCCGCACCGTCTGCTCGGCGCCGGTGTTGGTATTGCGCACCCGCACGATGAAGCCGCCGTTGGTCGGGGCGTGGGCTAGGTCCTGGGCCGACTGGTTCGCCGGGTCGTTGAACGCCCGGCTCCGGTCCGCCAGCGTGAACGCCGCCGTCGAGCTCGTCGTCGTCAGCCCCGCGGCATTCGCCCCGGTCGCGTGAAACTTGTTCACCTCATAGATGAGCGTCGAGGCCAACCCATCCACCCGCGAGATGGCGTCGTCGATCGCCGAGGTCGATCCGCTCGCAAACGCCGCGATCTGCCCCGAGCCGGGCGTCAGCGTCTGGCTGTTCACCTTGGTCGCCACGCTGGTGGTCTGCTGCCCGTTCACCACGTCGTGCTTCAGCGTGATCCCCCGCGACTGCGAGCCCAGCACCAGGGGCGTCGAGCCCGTCAGCACGTCAAACCCGCCCTGCCCGCGATCCACCACGCTCACATCGATCAACCCGGAGAGTTCCTTCACCGCGCTGTTCCGCTGGTCGCGCAGCGTGTTCGCCGGCTGCCCGCCCACCTCCGCCTGCGAGATCTGCCCGTTCAGGTCCGCGATCGAGCTCAAGAGCTGATCCGCCCGCGTCACCGCCCCCGCCAGCTGCCCCTGGATCTGCGACCTCTGGCTGACCAGATCTCCCCGCAGGTTCTGCAGGAACGCCGCGAGCTGGTCCCCCTGCTGCACCACCGACGAGTTCGAGTTCGTCTGGTTCGCCCGCTCCGACCACGCGCTGAAAAACGAGCTCAACTGGCTGGAAAGATCGTTCTTTCCAAGTTCCCCAAGCGTGTCTTCCACCTGCGAATAGATCGTCGACTGCGCGCTCGCGTACGCCGCGCTGGCCGTGCTCGTCCTCAGCCTCGCCTCGATCGCCTCGTCCACCTGGCGCTGCACCGCCGCGATCCCCACCCCCGAGCCCACGTTCCACGACGACGAATCGCCCCGCAGCGGCACCAGCCGCGCCAACTGCCGCGAATACCCGGGCGTCGACACGTTCGCGATGTTGTTGCCCGCGATCTGGATCCCCAGCGAACTGGCGCTGAGGGCCGACTGTCCAATATTCAGCGCGGCATTCAGGCTCATCAGTTAGCTCCGTACGTCCAGCGACGACACCACCGCCCCGCCCGCTTCCACGTGCCCCTTGGGCGAATACGTCCCCGCATGGCTGATCTGCTGGGCCACCGTCCGCATCAGCCCCTCGATGTGCGCCAGCAGCGACCTGGTCGCGAGCCCCACCACCCGCGTGGCCTCCTGCGTCGAAATCACCTTCTCCCGCAGCGCCTCGGCCTTGCGGGTCAGCTCCGCCGCGTTCTTCACGGGCAGCGCCCGCGCGATGTCGCGCAGCGTCAGCGGCGTCGTCCGCCCTTTCGCCAGCCCCGGCAGCACCCCCGCCGCGTCGTTCGCCACGCCCCCCCGGCGTTGCTCCAGCATCGCGATCGCTTCCAGAATCACCCGCTGGCTGCGTCCCGCGGCTTCCACCCCCGCGCCATCCGCCCGCCGCAGCGCCTCGCGCTGGGCCGCGATGCTTGCCGCGAGCTGGTCATACCGCTGGGCATACGCGTCGATCACGCCCTCCAGCCGCTCGGCCAGCTCGCTCAGCGTGGGAAGTTTCCCCGTCGCGGCTTCAAAAGCAGGCTTGGTCGTCATTCCGTGGCTCCCGAAATCGATCGCTCCCCCGACTCCAGCGCCTTCGCCCCGGCCCCCGGCGCCTTCTCTGGCGTCGCGCCCTCGGGCTCCGCTTTCCTCAGCAGTTTCTGTGCCACGCTGTCCACCAGCCCCCAGTGCGCGGAACTCACCATCCGCTGCGCAAGAGTCGTGTCCAGCATCTGCCCAAAGCTGCGCTCCGCCGCATTCGGCTTGAAGGGCTCCGCCGCGTTGTTGCTCTCCCGCAGCCCCTTGAACACCGGGCCGATCAGCGCCGTCGAGATCAGCTCCTCCGCCGCCTTGCGCGCCTTCTGCTCGGGCGTCTGCTGATCACTCTTCACACGCGCCAGCACGTCGCCAAAAGCCGCCTGGTCACCCAGCCGCGGGCGCGAAAGCAGTTCGGCCCCGGCCCCGCGGCTCGTCGTCGCGAGAGATTGAACTGTGACGTTCGACATGCACGCTCCCTACGAGCCCGAAGCGCCAGCGATGGTCTCTCTGGTGGCCGGATATCGCGGAGACCCTCGCTCGCGCTTCGGGCTCCTACCCGATCACCGCCGAGTTCCGCCGCAAGCCTCCCTAATCCATCACCAGCTTCGCCTGCAGCTTCCCCGTCTTGTACAGCATCTGCAGAATCCCCATCTGCTCCTGGGGCGGCACGTCCAACTGCTTGAACGCCGCCAGCAGGTCCGACAGCTTCGCCCGCTGATTCGGCTTGATCCCCGTCTGCAGGTCGGTCCAGCGCTCCCGCCGCACCTGCGGGTTCAGCGCCGTGGGCGTCACCGCGGGCGTCGTCGTCGTGATGCTCAGGTCCTTGTGCGTGATCGCCACCGGCGCGATCTCGACGTCCCCCGTCACCACGATCGCCCCGGTCCGCTGGTTGCAGATGACCTGCGCCGGCAGGTCCAACTGCCCCAGGTTCACATCCGCCGCCAGCACGTCCGCGATGAACCCCGCCTTGTCCGCCCGCTCCGCCGCCGGCACGCTCACCCGCACCGTCCGCTCGTCGATCGCCATGGCCACCGCCACCGCATTGCCCGACAACGCCTGCGGCTGGGCCTTCGCGTTGATCGCGATCGCCACCTGGCTCGCCGCCCCCCACCCCGCAAACGGCGCATCGATGATCAGGTCGAAGCTGTCGCCGATCCCCGGCGCCATCACGTCCTTGATCAGCCTCGCCCCGCCCCGCACCCGCGCCCGCGTATCCACGCCCCCGGATTCAAGATCCACCGGCCCTTCCGCGATCGCGTAGATCGGATCGGTCACATAAGGCCCGCGCAGCGGCGTCAAGTACAGCTGCCCGCCCTTCAGGCTCTTGGCGCTGTTCACCACCGACACGATCACGTCAAAGTGATCGCCCGTCTTCCCGCCCCGCTCCGAGATCACGCACTCCACCGTCACCAGCGCCACCGACTTGCTGTTGTTCAGCTCGCTCGGCAACGCCACGCCGTTCCCGTTGTTCTTCAGCAACTGCGCCAGGGGCCGGGCCAGGATCATGTCCTTGCCGCTGTCCCCAGTCCCCGCCAGGCCCACCACCAGCCCCGTCCCGCGCAGGATGTACTCCCCCTGCGTGCTGATCCGCGTGATGTCCTTGACCGTGCCCCCCGGGCACAAGGCCGCCGCCACGCACATCACCGTCACGCTGATCAGGGTCATCCAGCTGCGCATGGGGGGCATCTCCCGCGCCGGTGAGCACGCTCGGCTCCGCCGGCCGTCGGTGAAACCCCTCGCGAACGCCGTGCCAATCCCGTCAAGCCCGGAATGCGCGACGCCAACTGAAAAAACGGCGGCCAAGCCGCAACGTCGGCAGCGAACCCACCCTCACGCCGCCAACGCCTCGCCCCAGTCTCTTATGAACTTCGTCTCTTCGTCTCTTCGGAACTCCGTCTCTTCCCTAGAAGTTGAACACCGCCTCCAGCACCTGCGTGATCCACCCCTTGCTGGCCGTGTCCTTCACGTTCCCCTCGTTGTGCACCAGCAGCGTCAGGCCCATCAACTGCGTCGACAGCACCGTGTTCGCGTTGGTCACGTCCTCACGCCGGCAGTCCCCGCTCAGCACCAGCGTCTGGATCTCCTCATCCTTCTGCACCGTCCGCCTCGCCTCCAGCGTCAGCCGCCCGTTCGGCTTCACGTCGATGATCTCCGCCGTGATCCGATCCGTAAACGTGTCATCGCGGCTGTACTTCCCGTCCCCCTTCACATTGTCCTTGCTCGTCACGTCCACGCCCACCACCGGCGACGTGTTCGTGTTCTGCACCTGCCCGTCCGTGAAGAACTTCGCGATGTCCGGGAACTTGTTGATGTTTCCCTGCAGCGTCGTGTCCTTCTTCGTGTCCAGCACCTGGTTGCTCGTCTGCTTGCTGTTCTCCGAAATCACGATCGTCACCAGGTCATGCACCGCAAACGTCTTGGGCTTGGGCGTCTCCACCAGCGTCAGGCTCATCGCCCGCATCTCCGCCGACACCTCCTGCTCCCCATCGCGCGATGCCTCCGGGGGCGGCTCGGGCGGACGGCTCATCAGCGTCTGCCCCATCGCTCCCCCCGCCCATCCCAGCACGCACGCCAGCATCATCCATCCCTTCATCGCCCACCTCCCAGCGAAATCCCCGCCTCGCTCAGCCCGCTCGGCGCATTGATCACCGCCTCGCCCGCCCGCGTCACCCGCGCCCGGATGATCGTCTTGCCCGTCAACTGCCGAAGCTGGATCACATCCCCCTCGCGCCCGTCTTCAATCGCCCGCAGCGACGCCCGCACCACCACGCCCCCGCAGATGCAGTCCACCGCCACCAGGTCCCCCTTGCGGATCACCACCGGCGCTTCCACGTCCCGCGCGTTGATCACTTCCCCCGCCCGCACCGGCGCTCGCACCACCTGCCCCATCGATTCCTCCGGGTCCGCCGGCGCCGCGCTCGCCCCCAGCCACTGCGAATCCGTCGTCGCCGTCGCCTCGCTCACCACCTCGCCCCGCGCAATTGAGCGGCTCGCCACCAGCACCCGCCGCCGAATCTCCACACCCACCCGCAACGACCCCGAAACCACCAGCCGCTCCCCGTCATACATCCTCACCGTCAGCGGCAACCGATCCCCCGATCCCTGCGGCTGGATCCCCACCGTCAACCCACCCGTCGGACGATTCAGGATCCCTGCATCCGAATCGTCAAACGTCAATCGCAGATCGTCCGAATCAATCCCAAACAAGTTGGCCAGGTGGGCCCCGATTCGGTCGCGCACCGTCTCCGCTCCGGGCGGCGCAACCACTTCCGGCACTTGGCTTTGGCTTACGGCTGTCCCCGCCGCCGGCTGCCCGGCGCCGATATGCACCACGCACGCCGCCCCGGTGAGGCGAACCCGTCCCAGGTTTATCTTTTTGTCGAGCTCCAGCGCCCGCCGGATCGCCGGCATATCCAGACGTAGACCATCGTAAATTTTATCGGGCGTCACAATGACCCCCGCGGCTTTGCTCGCTTCGACGCCGCTGATCTCCGCGACATCGCCCAGCGTCAGCGGGCGCGACGCGTCGACCGTCACCCGCGCCTTCAGCGACACCACATCATCCTGCCCCTGTGCCTGCCGGGCCGACAGCAGCGCGAACGCCACGAGCGCGCCCAGCACCAGCAGCGACCCCAAACGCCGGGGCGAGAAGTTCCGTTCAGGCCGAATGGAGGCTTTCATGCGGGGTCTCCGAAGGGGAGCCGGTCATCAGCGGATCAACTGGGCGACATTGCGGAGCGTCTCGTCGGCGGCCCGGATCGACTGGCTGTTCATCTCAAAGGCCCGCTGGGTGCGGATGAGCTCGATCAGTTCCTTGGTGGGGTCGACGTTCGAGGCCTCCAGTTCACCCGACTGCAGGGTTCCCCGCGAGTCGGTTCCCGGGTCGCCCGTGATCGGCGGGCCCGAGGCGGCGGTCTCCACATAGAGGTTCTCACCCACCTGCTTGAGCCCGGCGGGGTTGATGAACGTCGCGAGCTGGATGCGGTCGAGCTGCACCGGAGCGCTCTGCCCGGCCACGGTGTACGAGACCAGGCCATCGGCCCCGATGCTGATGGTCTGCGCCTCGGCGGGGATCTGGATTCTGGGGCTCAAGCGCCGCCCCTGGTCGTTGGCGAGCACCAGTTCGCCGTCGCTGTTGCGGGTGAAGTTGCCCGCGCGGGTGAAGGCCAGGCCGCCGCTGCCCAGGGTGTCTTCGACCGAGACCTGGAAGAACCCGTTGCCGTTGATGCTCACATCCAGCGGGCGTCCGGTGGACTGCTGGGCGCCGGGGGTGAAATCGAGCTGGGTGCCCGAGACCTTGACGCCCAGGCCGACGTAGAGCCCGATGGGGCGCTGGTCTTGGTTGGCGTTGATGGTGCCGGGCTGGGCCTTTTCGACGTACAGCAGGTCCTGGAAGTTGACCCGTGAGCCTTTGAAGCCCGGGGTGTTGACGTTGGCCAGGTTGTTGGCGCTCACGTCGAGGGCGACGTTGAGGGCCGAGAGTCCCGAAGCCGCGGATTGAAGCGCGTTGATCGCCATGCCTGCTCCGTGCGTCCTTCAGGTGGGCTTAGACCACCTTGCCCAGGACATTGATCGCCCGGTCCAAAAGCCGGTCGTGGGTCTGGATGAGATTGATCTGGTTGTCGATGGCCCGGGCGACCGCCGTCAGGTCGACCAGGGTCTTGACTTCGTCGACGCTGGAATCTTCGAACGAGTTCTGGACCAGCGTGCCGGTGGGGGCCGCGGGCTTGCTGATCACATCCGGCGGGGCGGCGAAGAGGCTGGCCCCGGCCTTGCGCAATCTTGATGGGTCCCCGCCCGCGACAAGCTGAAACTGCGCGATCTGCTGCCCGCGCTGGCGGATGGTGCCGTCGCCGGAGATGGTCGGGGCGGGCCCCTCGGGCAGGACGATCGGGTTGCCCGAGGTATCGAGCACCGGCAGCCCGCTGGAGGCCAGCACCAGCTCGCCCCGGGCGTTGCGGGCCAGGCGTCCGTCGCGGGTCAGTTTGACGGGGTTGGCCTTGTCGGCGTCGTCGCGCACCGTGAGGAAGCCATCACCCTGGATCGCGACGTCGAGGGGGTTGCCGGTCGGGCGTAAAGGCCCTTGGGACAACGAGATAAGATTTGGATTGAGCAGGGCCCCGGCGCCGAGCTTTTCCAGCAGTTCGTTGGAGGGGGTGCTGGTCAGGTTGTCTTCCTGGCGGACGGCCTGGCGGGGGCGGGTGGAAGCAAAGTCGGGCTTGAAGCCGGCGGTGTTGGCGTTGGCGAGGTTGTTGGCCAGGACATCCTGCTTGTAGAGGGAGGTCATGAGACCGGAGGCAGAGATTTCCAGGCCGTAGTTCACGCCGCGGGCTCCGTGGGGTTGACCGACCCACTTCACAACCGGCGTGCCAACGTTTGCCAGGATTGGTGGCGGCCCCCTTGTTTGGGATCGAGGGGCATGGGACACTGAAGGCGTGGCGCCAGAGGACTCCAAAAATCCGGCCAAGCCGCCGCAGCCCCCGGGCGTGCTGCCCGAGCAGGTGCGTCGGGTGACGGAGGTCTCGGGCGAAGACAGCCTGGAGCTGGCCAAGAGCGGCGCCCCGCCTCGGCTGGCGCAGACGGGGGAGCGCATCTCGGCTGGCGAAGTGTCGGGGCGGGATCGGGCGGCGGCCGCGGCGGAAGCGAAGTTCCGCGAGTCGGCGTTCGCCTCGGGCCAGGTGCTTGGCGGGCGCTACCGCATCATCAGCCGCCTGGGGGTCGGCGGAATGGGCGAGGTCTTCCGGGCCGAGGACCTGGTGCTCGGGCAGGAGGTGGCGCTCAAGTTCATCGCCGATGTGCTGAGCAACGACCCGGCGAGCCGCGAGCGGCTGGCGACGGAAGTTCGCACCGCCCGGCGGGTGAGCCACCCCAACGTCTGCCGCGTGCACGACCTGGGCGACCTGGGCGGGCGGCGATTCATCACGATGGAGTACATCGATGGTGAAGACCTCGGCACGCTGCTGCGCCGGATCGGGCGTTTGCCCGCCGACAAGGGGCTGGAGATCGCCCGCCAGATCGGTGAGGCGCTGCAGGCCGCCCACGACCAGGACGTCTTGCACCGCGACCTCAAGCCCTCCAATGTGCTGATCGACGGCAAGGGCGTGGCGCGGCTGGTGGACTTTGGCCTGGCGGCGCTCTCGACGGAGGTGAAGCGGGGCGACGGCACGCTGATCGGCACGCCCGCGTACATGGCCCCCGAGCAGCTGGCCACCAAGCCCTGCTCGGTGAAGAGCGAGATCTACGCCTTCGGGCTGATCGTGTACCAGATTCTCACGGGCAAGCCTGTCTTCGCCCCGCGCACGCTCGATGAGTTGTACGACCTGCACAAGCAGCCCAAGGTGCGCCCCATCGAGCTGGTGCCCGAGCTCGATCCCGCGATCGACGAAGTGGTGATGCGCTGTCTCGAAGAGGATCCCGAGCAGAGGCCCGAGTCGATCTCGCAGGTGCTGGCGGCGTTGCCCGGGCTCGACCCGATCGCCCGCGCGATGGCCGCGGGCCAGACTCCATCGCCCCAGTTGCTGGCAAGGAGCGGGGCGTGCCACCGCATGTCGCCCGTGGCCACCTGGGTGAGCCTGACGCTGATCCTGCTGGGGCTGCTGGCCGCGGCGTTGTTGATGCGAAGGGCGGCGTTGATCCCGCAGGTGCCGCTGGAGAAGCCCCTGGCCGCGCTGGATGATCGGGCGCAGACGATATTGAACGATCTTGGGTACAAGACCAAGGAGATGCACCGGGCCAGCGACTTTGACATCTACGAGCGTCTGCTGTGGACGTTTGCGGACAAGGACCATTCGCCGGAGCGCTGGGCCCGGGTGCGTCGAGACCGCCCGGCGCCGATCGACTACTGGTATCGGCAGGGGGTGCTGCCCCTGACGCCCTCGAACCCGCAGGCGGAAGTGACGATGTGGGACCCGCCCCACGCGGTGGCGGGGATGGAGGCGGTTCGGCTCGACCCCAGGGGGCGCCTGCGGGAGTTGGCGGTGGTGACCGAGCCCAGCCACGTGAACGAATCGCCCGGCGCGGGCTCGTGGCTCACGCCCAAGGCGGAGGCGTTGCCGACCGAGCCGGTGAACGGGCGGGCCCCGTGCGACGTGTACATGTTCAAGGCGGCGGGGCTGGACATCGACCAGTTCAACGAGGTGAGCCCGACGCGGATCCCGCCGATGTACGTGGGGCAGCGCCGAGCGTGGCTGGGGGTGTATCCCGAGAACCAGGACGAGCCGATCCGGGTTGAGATCGGCACATTGGGCAGCCACGTGGTGACGTTCCGGATCATCGAGACCAAGCTGTCGGAGGCGTCGTCGTGGGCGACGCCCGCGCTCTCGCCGCAGGGGAATGTGGGGCGCACGCTGATCATCCTGGCGGAGGTGATCGTGCTGGTGGGGGGCGCGCTGCTGGCGTGGCGCAACATGCACCAGCACAAGGGGGACATCGCGGGGGCGAACAAGGTGGCCGGGGTGGTGGCGGGGCTGCTGTTTCTGTCGGACTTGCTGCTGAGGCGGCACTCGCTGAGCCCGGCGCTGGAGGCGCCGCTGTTCCGCGATGTGCTGCAGGTGGCGATCAGCCGCGGGGTGGTGGCGTGGGTGGGCTATCTGGCGCTGGAGCCGGTGGTGAGGCGGCTGTGGCCGCGGACGCTGGTGGCGTGGTCGCGGGTTCTGGCGGGCAAGTATCGCGATCCGATGATGGGGCGCTGCGTGCTGGCCGGGGTCGGGGCCGGGGCGGCATGCACGCTGGTGATGCAACTTGGGGGCCTTGCGCCCGGATGGCTGGGGCAGGCGCCGCCCATTCCGATGTACGACCGGCTCGCGGGCGTCGATGCCCTGTTGAGCATGCCCCACGCGCTGGGGGCGATGCTGGCGATCGTGGTGCACTGGATCGGCGTCGGCATGGTGTTCGTGCTGGGGCTGGGTCTGATGGGGCTGGTGGTGCCCGGCCGCCGTGCCGCGACGGTGCTGTACGCGACCCTCGCCGTCGTCGCCTGGACGCTGTCGCGATACGCCTATCCCGGAGCCGGGCCCTGGTGGAGCCTTTGGCTCACGTCCATGCTGGTGGTGTCGATCGCGATGTTCGTGGTGGTCAGGCTCGGGCTGCTGGCGGCGGTGATCGCCGGCGTGACGTTCAACCTCCTGATCGCCTTCCCCGTGCCCGACAGCACATCCATGTGGTACTGGGGTCTGAGCACGTCGGCGGTGGTGGGGATCGCCGCGTTCACGTGCTTGGGGGCCTACATCGCTTCCGTCGACCGGCAGCACGCCCCATCGCCTCTTGCCCGAACCCTGCCGGCGTGAGGCGGCCTGGTGGGGGAAGCGGGTCCGAGAGCACGGTAATCCCGCCCCCCGGACAAACTTTGGGCTTACCTCGGGGCCGATTCTCCTATACGATGATGTGTCGCCTCTGCGAGCCCACGCCATGACCACCCTTTCACCCAACCCAATCTCACGCTGCCCGGGCGAGTATCCGAGGCTGGCCCCGCTCATCGCCTACCTCGACCAGTTGTCGTCGCGTGCCGACCTCGACGCGCTGGCGTCGCTGCTTTCCAAGCTTGATGTTGCCCGGGGTGACATCGCCCCGGCCTGCATCTTCGGGCAGAAGGGCTATCGGCGCAACACCATCCGCGCCACCCAGTGGTACGAGCTGCTCGCCCTGTGCTGGCACAGCGGCGACCGCACGCCGATCCACGATCACCGGGGTGTGTCGTGCGCCTTCCGGGTGGTGGAGGGCACCGGCACGGAGATCCGCTTCCGCAACACGCCCAGCGGCCTCATCTGCCCGACGACCACCGTCGAGATGCCCCCGGGCTATGTGTGTGCCGCCAACGACGCGGACATCCACGAGGTGGCGAACATGCAGGCCCCCGGGCAGGATCTGATCACCCTGCACATCTATTCGCCCCCGATCCGGCAGATGACGACGTACGACTTCACCTGCCCGGTGCCGGAGGAATGCCGCGCGAGTTACGCGACGACGAAAGAAGTCGGCGGCCCGGGCGGCGGGGAGATTCCCTGCTAGGGAAGAGACGAAGTTCCGGAGAGACGGAGAGACGGAGAGACGAAGTTCCGAAGAGACGAAGTTCGGAAGAGACGAAGTTCCGGAGTTCCGAAGTTCCGGAGTTCCGAAGTTCGGAAGAGACGGAGAGACAAAGTTCCAGGAAGTGCCCAGGCACGCGGCTTCAAGTCTGAAAATCCTCCTCCGGTCTCCTCTTCCTCTTCTTCCTCGGCGCATCTTTTTTTTGCTGGGTTCTTCTCTGTGCCTCTGCGCCTTGTATGTTTCCCCCGTCATCCCGCCCCATGGGGCGGGATGACGCCGGCCGCGTGATCCGTGTGTGCCTCGGCCGTCCCGGCCGTCACAGAGCCTGATCCCGGCCGGCCGTTCTTTGTGT
>WGNV01000007.1 GCA_016124375.1 Tepidisphaera sp. | reverse complement strand
CTCTCTCCTCCTAGTACTCGGTTGCGGGCGGAACACCGGTAACCGAGGTTCATGAAGGGTTCGGAAACGGGCCTTTCGACGAAGTCTTGTCTCTCTCCTCCTAGTACTCGGCCGCGGGCGGAACACCGGCAGCCGAGATTTTTCTTTTTTGGGGTGGGCGGTGGCCGCGGCAGAAATTGTCGAGCGGCGGCTTGGCCGGGCGCGGGCAAGAGGGCGCACGCGAGCTGCCCGGACGAGCACCCGCCAAAAAAAAGAGCCGCCCTGGTCCATGAGGAACCGGGGCGGCTGGGCCTGACACACAATCTTGAAGCTCAGCGGCGGCGACGGCCGGCCAGCGCGAGCCCGCCGAAGAGGGCGAGCGTGGCGGGAGCGGGCACCAGGGTGCCTTGGACGTTGACGTCGTCGATGTAGGCCTGGGCGGTGGAGCCGTTGAAGGCTCCGGCGTTCACATCAAACTCGACGAAGGCGTAGAAGGCGTCGTTGGGGAAGACGCCGGCGGCGGGCACGTTGAGGGTGGGCGAGGTGAATTGCTGGTAGCCGTTGGTGTTGGAGAAGATGCCCTGGAGCGTGGTGTCGGCGACGATGGCGCCAGCGCTGTTGAGGATGCGCAGGGCGTAGAAGCCGACGCCCCCGGGGCCGAACGTGTAGTTGCCGGAGAAGGTCATGCTGACCGAGGAGCCGGGCTGGAGCGAGCCGATGGCCTGGGCAGCGGAGTTCTGCGTGAACCCGGCGGCCGAGCCGGCGAGGTCGTTTCCGACGGCGACCATGTAGCCGCAGAATCCACCGGTGGCGGCGTTGCCGAAGTTACGGCGTGCATCGGAGCCGGGGGTGGGGATGAAGTTGGCGTTCCAGAATTCGGCGTCGGCGGCGGTGGCGCCGGCGTTTTCGAACCCGCCGTTGGCGATGACGACATCGGCCATGGCGGAAGTGGCGGCGGCCCCGAAGAGGGCCAGGGCGAGCAGACTGCAGTATCGCATCAGAGATCTCCTTTTGTGCCGCACGCCGGAGCGGAGGGTCATCGCGTGAAACGATTCCACCTCGGTGTGTGCACCGATCACGCTAACGCGAGAAAGTCGCGCGCCTAGGGGAAATTCCAAGAAATCTTGGGCTCGCTGATGAGGAGAGCCGCGGCTTGCGATTCCAACGCTGACCACAAGGACAAAGAAGCGGCCGAAATTCAGGGCTTTTGTGTCGCTTGCCGCCACACTGGCGAACGGAGCCGGGGGAGATCAGGCACTGGCGGCACGTACGCCGAAGAACAAAAATGTGGTTTCATCGACCTGTTTCAGCAACTGTTTCAATTCCACGCCACGCAGCGCGGCGATGTTGGCCGCGGTCACGCTGGCCATCCAGGGCTGACAGGGGCGTTGGCTGCGGTGCGGCTCGGGGGAGAGGAACGGCGCGTCGGTCTCGATCATGAAGCGATCATCCGGCACCAGGCGGATGGCTTCGCGGACGTCGGCCGCATTTCGGTAGGTGGCGACGCCCGTGAAACTCACGTGTGCCCCGAAATCCAGCAGCAGGCGCATGTCGGCGGGCGAGCCCGTGAAGCAGTGGAAGACGAAGCGGGCGGGGTCGAGCGAGGTGGACTTCAGAATTGGAATGAGGTCGGCAAAGGCTTCGCGGCAGTGGATGACGATGGGCAGCGTGCGCCCCGGGGCCCCCAAGCCTGCCGCGTGCTGGCGCTGGATGAAGGCGAGCTGCTCGTGCAGGACTTCATGTTGAAGATCGCGGGCGGGTTCTTTGTAGTGGTTGTCGAGGCCGAGTTCGCCCCAGGCGACGCACTTGGGGTGAGCCGCGACGCGGGCGAGGGTGTCCCAGTCGTGCGGGCCTTGGTCGCTGTAGAGCGGATGGACGCCCGCGGTGCACCAGACGTTGGGGTGGGCCTGTGCGATGGCGAGGGCGTTGACGCAATCGCGGCTGGTGGTGCTGATGGTGATGCAGCCGTGGACGCCGTGCGAGGCGGCGTCGGCGAGAACCTTGGCGACGCCTCCGGGGAACTTGGGCTCGTGGAAGTCGGGGAAGGTGAGGTGGCAGTGGGTGTCGATCACGGGGGAGGGTAGAGGCGGAAGAAGGGTGACGAAGAGGAAGGCATCAGGGCATGAGGCATCGAGGCATCAAGGCGGGGCATCTAGTTGCCGCCGTTGTCGCCCTGTTTGGCGGCGACGCTGGCCTTTGCCTGGCGGATGGCTTCTTCGAGCTGGGGAAGCAGGGGCGTGACCTCCTGCACGAAGTTGGTGTTGTCGACGATTTCGGTGATGGTCGGGCTGTTGGCGATGATGGCGATATCGCCCGAGGTGATGGCGCCGTCTTCGACGATGTGGCGGAGCTGGGGGTCGGCCTTGGCCTTGTCGGCGGCGGCGGTGGCGCTGGGCAGGTTGCGGATCTGCTGCATGACCTCGCTGTCCATGAGGTTTTGCCGCGCCACGGGATCGCGGGCGACGAAGGCAAAATCGCTGGCGAGGGCAAGGATGCGGGTTTCTTCGCCCGGCATGGTGGCCTGGGCGGCGGCGCCGATGGTGGTCTTGCGAAGGCTGCCGGCCATGCGGGTGATGGCTTCGAGGGCGGGGTTGGGGGTGGGGGCCTCTTCGGCTTCGGCGCCCTCGGCCGGAGCGGCGGCGGGGGCGGCGGCGACGGGCGTGCCCACTGGGCTGGGCGGGGCGAGGGCCAGCAGGATCCACGCGAAGAAGAAGGCGACCAGCACGCCAATGAGCCCGCCGGCGATCGCGCCCGCGAGGGCGTCGAACTTCTGAACGAGCTTGTGACCCTTGAGGGCACGGCGGACCACGATTCGCAGCACGCCCGCGGCGACCACGAAGACCACCATGCCCCCCAGGCCGAGCGACACGCCCCGCCCGGCCAGGCCGGTGACGCCGAGTGATGAACCAATGACGGGTTCGAGCAGATGGCCGATGGGCGGGCCGACAAGGGCGGCGAGCACGAGCGCGATGATGGTGGCGATGCCGCCCGTCAGGCCCTGGGAGAGGCCCCGGAAGGCGAAAAAGCCGATGACAAAGAACATGAGGCCGGCGGCGAGCGAACCGGAGATGAGCCCGCCGGCGACGGAGAGGCCGACGACGGCGGCGAGGAAAATCATCTTGGTTGTGATGGAGACAGGGCCGCTAGGCTTGGTTTCGCGAGGTTTGGACAAGGGCGGCTCCTGATGAGGTACAAGAAAGACTTGGGAGCGTAGCCTGCGCCGGTGTCGAGCAGCCCACGAGATGAAATAGACAGGGAGGATCGGATGAAACACACGAACGCAATGCGAGGGGCTCACGGCGCGCGGCACGCGGGGCTGGTGGTGGCGCTGGCGGCGGTGTTGTCGCTGGCGGGGATGCTGGGGCTGGGACGCGACGGCGAGAACCGGGACCGCTGGTACATCCTGGAGATGCTGGGAGGGAAGGTCGGGTGGATGCACTCGACGGTGTCGAACGACGGGGACAAGGTGATCAGCAAGAGCGAGATGGAGTTTCGGCTGAAGCGCGGCGGGGCAGAGGTCTCGATGGCGATGAAGACCGAGTTCGTCGAGACCGGCGAGGGCAAGCCGGTGTCGATGCGCAGCGTGCAGAAGTTCGGGACGTTGGCGATCGACAACCAGTATGTGTTCGGGCCGGAGAACGTGACGCTGACGTCGCGGCAGGGGGACAGCGTGAAGACGAGCAAGGAGCCCCTGCCCCAGGGGACGTGGCTGCCGCCGGCGGCGGCGGAGAAGTATGTGCTGCAGCGGATGAACTCGGGCGCGAAGGAGATCGTGGTGCGGACGATCGATCCGTCGAACGGGCTGGCGATCGCGACGGCGACGCGGAGCAAGATCGAACCGGCGAAGCTGATGGTGGGCGGGCGGGAGGTGGAGGTAACCAAGAGCAGCGTGGCGGTGAGCCTGCTGCCGGGGGTGGACTCGACGGAATACACGGACAACGAGGGGGAGCTGGTGCGGAGCGAGACGGCGCTGGCGGGGATGCCGGTGATCCTGAACGTGGCGACGGAAGCGGAGGCCAAGGCGCTGGCGGCGCAGGCGGCGCCGGAGGTGATGGTGTCGACGTTCATCAAGCCGAGCCGTGCGATTCCCAACGCGCGGATTTCGCGGCGCGGGGTGTATGTGCTGAAGATGGATAAGGGGGACTTGCCGCCGATTCCGGAGACGGGCTCGCAGCGGGTGGAGAAACTGGACGCGGGCAGCGCGCGGGTGACGGTGAGCACCGGGGGCGAGGCCGACGCGCCCGAGGCCGACTGGAACGACGCGAAATACCTGGCGGCAACCTCGATGTGCAACGCGAGCGATGCGAAGGTGAAGGAACTGACGCAGAAGGCGCTGGCCAACGCGCCCAAGGGCGAACGCCAGCGGGCCGAGGCGCTGCGCCGGTTCGTGCACTCGTATATCAAGGACAAGGACCTGGACGTGGGCTTCGCGTCGGCCAGCGAAGTGGCGCGGAACGCCGAGGGAGACTGCACCGAGCACGGCGTACTGCTGGCGGGGATGCTGCGGGCGGCGGGCATCCGGGCGCGGGTGGCGTCGGGCTTGATCTACGCGGACGCGTTCGCGGGCGGGACCAACATCTTCGGGTATCACATGTGGGCGCAGGCGCTGGTGGAGGAGAACGGGAAGCGCCACTGGGTGGACCTGGACGCGACGTTTCCCGACATCCGGCCGTTTGACGCGACGCACATCGCGCTGGGGTACTCGGCGCTGGAAGACGGCGACCCGGTCGCGGGCATGAGCAGCTTGGCGAGCCTGCTGGGGCGGTTGTCGGTCAAGGTGGAGAAGGTGGACTAGCGCCCCGACGGGGATGACGGAGCCGACGCATGCAACACGCGCCGTGGGAGGATGGAGTTCGCACGCTGCCACCGAGAACGCCCGGTGGTCACAAAGGCACGTTCGGCACGGTGACGATCGTGGGCGGCAGCGTGGGGCACGGGCGGTACATGGTCGGGGCGCCGGCGCTGGTGGCGCTGGGGGCGCTTCGCAGCGGCGCGGGGCTGGCGAAGATCGTGGCGAGCCAGGAAGTGCTGGGGCACGCGATGGGCGTTTGCCCGTCGGCGACGGGAATCTCGCTGCCCGAGCGGGCGCCGGGCGAGCTGGAGATGGCCGGGGCGATCTCGGTATTCGACGAACAGGCCGGGGCGGCCCACGCGCTGGTGGTCGGCCCGGGGATGGGCGTGGGCGATGTCGAGCGGGCGATGGTCTTGCGGGGTGTGCAGCAGGATCAGGTGCCCGTGGTGGTCGACGCGGACGCGATCACCAACCTGGCGGAGATTCCTGAACTGTGGCGAGACTTTCGCGCGGGGGCGATCCTGACGCCTCATCCGGGCGAGTTCGCACGCCTGGCCAAGACGCTGCGAGTGACGCAGAGCGCGACCGACGACGCGACGAGGCCAGCGGCGGCCTCGGCGCTGGCGCAGAAGCTCGGATGCGTCGTCGTGCTCAAGGGGCAGGGGACGGTGGTGAGCGACGGGCAGCGCACGTGGGTGTGCGGGCGCGGGCACGCGTGCCTGGCGACGGCGGGCACGGGCGATGTGCTGGCGGGGGTGATCGGTGGATTGGTGGCGCAGCACGCACGGGGCGGGATGAGCCTGTTTGATGCCGCCCGGTTCGGGGTCGAGGCGCACGCCCGGGCGGGCGAGGCGTGGGCGAGCGCTCACGCGGCCCAGGCGGGGCTGCTGGCGGCTGAACTGGCCGACGAGATTCCGCGGCAGCTCGAGGCCTTCCGCCCCGGGGGCTGAGGCGGTAGATCAATCATCCAAGCGACGCGGGTTGACCGACGAGACCAGGCGGATGGTCGGGGTCTCGAAGTCGGACCCGAACTTGGCGGCCTGGTAGTCGTTGGGCTTCACGGTGAGGTCGACGGTCGCGCGGCGGAGTCGCGGGCCGACGTCGTACTCCATAGTGAACGACACCTCGGTGACGCCGGTGATCAGCGGCCGCTCGACCTGCGAGCTCTGGGCGCCGGACACGAAGTCGGTCTGCACGTACCAGAGTTCGTAGGGGCCGGTGGAGGCGCTGGCGGGGTCGCGACGTTCGATGCGCACGACGCGGCGGTTGCCGGCGCCGTCGTTCTCGGTCTCGAACTCGATGTAGGTGGAGGTGAGGGGGTTCTGGGCGCGGTCGAGCACGTCGACGGGGTAGGGGCCGAAGGTGGTGCCGTTGCGGATCATGGACATGATGCGCTGCATCACCATGCGGGTGACGACGTTGGTGCTGGCGCTCTCGGTGGTGCTCTTGTAGCCCTTGAAGGAGGCGTCGAGAGCCGCGAGCGAGGCGGTGAGCAGCGTGGCGGTGATGGTGAGGGCGATCAGCATTTCGATCATGCTGAAGGCGCGGCGGCGGGCGTGGAGGTTGGTTCTCATGGGTGACCCTCCCGGTACGAGCTGGCAATCGGGTTCACGCTCATCGGCAGCATGATGCCGTCGGGCAGCGTCAGGTCCGACTTGAAGTTGATGCTGATGCGCCCGAAGCCGTTGAAGGGGATGGCGGTGGAGCCGGGGGGCTGGGGCTGATCGGCGGAGACGTCGGCCAGGCCATCGCCGTTGGTGTCCCAGCCGGCGATGCGCTGGCCGTTGACGATCGGGAGCGTGCTGGGGTCGATGGATTCGGCGTCGCCATCGGCGGAGCCGAAGTACCCCAGGGTGGCGTTGAAGCCGGCGGGGTTGCCGACCGGGGCGCCGGTAACGTCGGCGAGCGGGGCGGAGCCGTAGTTGGGGTTGAAGGTCAGGAGCAGCGAGCCGTCGAGGTTGACGTTGCCGCGGGCGTCGAGGTCGCCGGCGATGACGGCGCCCTGGAGCTGGATGTTCTGGTCGGTCGGGCTGTTGAAGGTGCCCAGGTCGACGGAGTAGCCGGGGAGCATCATGGAGGATTTCTTGATCTGGGCGACTTCGTCGGAGTCGGGGTTGAGGGCGGCGTTGTTGGGCTGGGTGGGGTGGGTGAGCGAGAAGCGGGTGGCGCCGGTGAACTGGATCTTGTTGCGGGTCTGGTAGTAGGTGGTCGGCGCGTCGCTGACGATGCTGCCGACGAAGAGGCAGTCGTGGAAGCGGATGTTGTTGGAGCGCGTCTTGGTGTCGGTGACGCGCTTGCCGTTGATCACCAGCGGGTTGGGTAGTGTGCTGTAGCCGGGGCGGGTGGTCTGGGTGCTGTCAAGGTCGGCCTTGTCGAGCGGGGTGACGGCCATCAGGATGTTCTGCTGGGGCGGGATGGCGGTGTTGGGGAGCATGGTCGGGTAGTTGGTGCCGCCATAGATGAAGCGGGGGTTGACCAGCGCGGGCGCGCCGTTGGTGACGGTCAGTCGCCCGTATTCGCCCCACAGCGGGTGGGTGTCGGCGGTGTCGGTGCGGACGTAGGTGACACCCACGAAGGTGCAGTTGACGAACAGGCCGTTGTTGCCCATGGGAATCTGGACGTTCTTGAAGGTCATGTTGTAATACACGGGGCGATAGAAGACGTCCGAATAGCTGGGAGAGTTGTAAGGCATCCGCTCCCAGTAGGCGGTCGCGGCGTTGGCGGGAAGGCTGGTGGCGTCGGCGTTGGGATCAACCCGCCGGAACCACGGCGCGCTCTGGTCGCTGGGGCGGGCGGCGCTATACGTCGCGAGCTGCGTCGTAGACACGCCCAACTGGGTGGCGACCTGGTTGTCAAAGGATGAGCCGTCGGCGAGGGCCTGCAGGTCATTGCGGCTGGAGTCGAAGATGCTGCCGCTGACGTCGGGCAGGTCGGTGTCGCCGAGCCCGTAGGCCTGGGTGGGCGTGCCGCTGGGCGGAACGATGGGCCCCTGGAGCTTGGGCTGGATGGCGCCCTGGTTGGTGGACCAGTTGGACTGGGTGACCTTGAACTTCAGGCCGCCCTTGATCTTGGCGTACTGGTCCTTCTTATCGATGAAGCCGTCGCGGTAGCCAAGGGTCTGGTCGGCGTACGAGCCGTCGGCGGTATCGACGTCGAGCATGAGTTCGCCCGCGTCCCAGCGGCCGTTGCCGTTGGTGTCGATGAACCCGTAGACGCCGTTGCGGTTGCGGTCGGGGTTGTTGGAGTCGATGAGCAGGGCGAGGTCATCGTTGATGGCGTGCCCGCCGGAATCGACGAACTCGGGGGTCATGCCCTGGGCGGGCGTGCCGTCGGTGAGGGCGTGGCTGAGGGTCACCTTGTTGTCACCGTTTTTGTCGAAGTGCTTGATGAAGATGTCGAAGTCATCCACGTAGCCGTCACCGGTGGCATCGGCGAATGCGTTGTCGGGGTGGCCGTCGCCGTCGTAGTCGGTCTGGCCGCTGGGGATGCCGGCGCCCTCGACCGGGTGGCCGACGCGCAGGCGGTTGTCGCCGTCCACGTCGTAGGTGGCGAGCGCGGCGTAGAAGTCGTTGAGCTTGTGGTCGAGGACGGGGTCGAGCCCGTAGAAGTCGCTCTTGACGACGAGCGGGTCGCCGTGGGTGAAGTTCGTGGCGGTGTAGCGGGTGCCGATGTCGCCGTTGACGATGACGTTGCGCCCGACCATGACGCGGGCCGAGGAGACGATGGCGTTCTTGACCGACTTGGCCATGCGGAAGTCCTGCATGATGGTGCGGGTGACGGGCTGGCCGTCGCGCGAGTAGCCGAAGTCGTAGCCGGTGGCGATGATGCGGATGTCGGTGCCGTTGGCGAGCGGGGCGTAGGTGATCTGGTAGGCGAGCGGCGGATCGCTCTGACCCTGGGCGCGGGGCTCGAGGGCGACTGCGGGGGTGTAGAGCCAGTTGGCGCCGGCGTAATCGCTGGAGGAGCCGGCGATGGCGTTGCCGATGGTCGGCTGCGAGATGCCAAGGCTGGTCACGATGTCCTGATCGAGGGTGTGGGCCTGGGCCAGGGCGTTGACGAGGTTGGCGGGCGCGGAGAGGTCCTGGCGGCCGGTCTTGGGGGGAAGCACCTGGTAGTTGCCCAGCGAGGAGAGGCTGCCGGACCACAGGGCCTGGCCGAAGGCCTGGTTGACGTCGCTCTTGGAGACGATGAAGCGGGCCGCGGCTTCGGCGAGGCGAGCCTTGCCGACGGACAGACCGGTCTCGGCGGCGCCCTGGGCGCGGTTGACGTGCAGGTGGGTGGCGGCGGTGATGATGTTGCCCCGGGCGGCGATGGCCATGGCCGCGGAGAGCGAGCCGAAGAGAATGATGAACATCATGGCCAGGACGGCGGCCACGCCCCTGCGGGCGCGGAGCCAGGCCCGCACCTTTCCGGCGCGCGAAGCAAACCCGGCGCGGGTGGCGAGCGTCGTGGTTGTGGTCGGTCGTTTCATCCTGCGCTCCAGTCGGTCAGAAAAAACCCACGCGAGGGGTTTCGTGCGTCGCTCATGCTGCTCGGCTCACGGGGACACGATCCAGGTCAGCTTGGTGACCTCGGTCACTTCGCCCGTGCCCGGGTCGGTGTAGTCAACCGTCACCGTCACCCGCAGAGGGAATCGGTCGACGGCGATGTAGGGGAGCTGGCTGGTGGCGGCCTGCTCGTAGGCGTGCGGGCGGGTCTGGCTGAAGTTGTACGGATCGACTTTCTCGACAACGACGTGCTGCGACCACCCTTCGAGCGCGACCGGCTGGCCGTCGGCCATTACGACGTTGCCCTGCAGGTCGGTCTGCGGCACGAGGTAACCGAAGGCATCGATGGGCCCGGGGAAGGTGCCGTTGAGCCCGAAGGTGACGTTGTCGAGGTCATCCAGATCGTCGATGTCGTCGACGGTGGTCTCGCCGTCCTCGCGACCCCAGCCGTGCAGGGTCTGGTTGGGCGAGGTGCCGGAGAGGAAAAGCCCGGTGACGGGGTCGTGGCGCGCGAGGCGGCGTGAAAACTCGCGGATCTCGTTGGCGAGCAGCATGCCGGTGGCGGCCTGGCTCGACCAGTTATTGGTGCGGGTGAACGACGACTGGGCGTCGACGAACGCGAGCACGCCGATGGCGATGATGACCAGGGCCAGCATCGCCTCAAGCAGGGTGAAGGCGGAACGGGCGGCGAGCGTCTTGCGAGCGGAACGCCGCCCCGCGTGGGCCGAGAAGTCAGGATGTCGTGTCATTGCTCCTCCGACGGGAAATCACGCCCGCACCGGGGAGTGATCGGTCATTTCACGACCTGGCTCATCTTGAAGATGGGCAGAATGATGGCCATAGCGATGAAACCGACGACGGAGCCCATCAGGATGATCATGATGGGCTCGATCATTCCGGTAACCGCCTTGATCTGGTCCTTTAACTGGCGCTGGTAGAACCCGGCGATCTCGTCCAGCACCTCGCCCAGCTTGCCCGACTCCTCGCCCGCGGCGATCATCTGCGTCACCGCGGTGGGCAGCACCTTGCCCTGCTGCAGGGGCTGGGTGATCTTCTTACCTTGCTTCACGTTGTGATGAACCTTCTTCCACAGCCCCTTGAAGAGCTGGTTGCCCGAAATCTCGCCCGTGATGGCGAGGGTGTCGAGCATCGGCACGCCCGCGTTGATGAGCTGGCCCATCGTCTGAAGCGAGCGGCTGATGTACAGCGAGCGGAACATCGTGCGGATGATCGGGATCGAGAGCTTGAGCTTGTCGACCCAGAAGCTGCCCACCTCGGTCTTCGTGAACGCGAAGAGCGCTCCGCCGATCACCGCCACGCCCGCCAGCACCAAGTACCAGTAGTGCACCATGAACGCCGACAAGGCCAGAAGGAACTTGGTGGCCCAGGGAAGGATCTCTTCCTTGCCCTTGAAGACGCCCGCGAACTTGGGCAGCACGAAGGTGAGCAGGAACACGGTGACGCACACCGCCAGGCCGCCGATGATGGCCGGATAAATCGCGGCCCCCACCACCATCTTCTTGGTCTCCATCTGCTGGTTGATGTAGGCCGCGATTCGGTCGAGCATCTTCGAGAAGCTGCCCGACATTTCGCTGGCCCGCACCATGTTCACGTAGAGCGGGCCGAAGAGCTTGGGGTGGCGTCCGATGGCGTCGCTGAACTGCTTGCCGCCCTCGACGTCGTTGCGGATCTGCTGCAGCACCTTCTTGAAGCCCACGTGGGTAGTCTGATCGGCGATGCCCTCGAGCGCGGCACGCAGGTTGATGCCGGCACGGATCATCACCGCCAGCTGGGTGGTGAAGTCAAGGATGTGCTTCTGCGTCGGCTTGCCGGCGTTCAGCTCCTTGAGCTTGTTCATCAGCCCGTTGGTGTCGATGCCCCCGGTGACGGCGCTGAGCGACAAGACGTGGGCGCCCTGGTTGCGCAGAATGGTCGCGGCGCTCGCGGCGTTCTCCGCCGAGAGCGTCCCGACCTGCACCTGCCCGGCGCTGCTGCGGATCTGGTATCGATAGTTGGGCATGACTTGTGGGAGGCACTAGGGATCGGGGACTGGGGACTAGTGACTCCGCTTCCTCCGGCTTGGGCGAACACTCGTACCGCTTGAACTCTTTCGAACCTGCACCGGGCCGGAGCGGGGACGGCGTCCACCAGTCCCCGATCCCCAGTCCTCAGTGCCTTCCTCACGCCGCCAACTGACGTTCCAGCTTGTCCGGATACGCCGCCTGCGCGATCGCGTCCTCGCGGCTGATGAACCCATTGAAATACAGCTCCGCGATCGAGCTGTCCAGCGTCGCCATGCCGATGCTGCGGCTCGTCTCGATCACGTTCGGGATTTCGAACGTCCGCGCCTCGCGGATCAGGTTGCGCACCGCGGGCGTGCACAAGAGCGTCTCGACCGCAGGCACCATGCCCGGGCGATCGATGCGGCTGAACAGCGTCTGGCTGATCACCGCCTGCAGCGTGTTCGACAACATCGAGCGGATCTGGTTCTGCTGCCCGCCCGGATACATATCGATGATGCGCTCCACCGTCTGGCTCGCGTTCACCGTGTGCAGCGTGCTGAGCACCAGGTGGCCCGTCTCGGCGGCCGAGATCGCCAGGGCGGTCGTCTCCAGGTCGCGCATTTCGCCGACCAGGATGATGTCGGGGTCCTGACGCAAGGCGTGCTTGAGGCCGCTGGCGAAGGTGGGCATGTCCTGGCCCAGTTCGCGCTGCTCGATGATGCACTCTTTGCTCTCGAAGACGTATTCGACGGGGTCTTCCAGCGTGATGATGTGCTTGCGATAGCGCTCGTTCATCGCCTGGATCATCGCGGCCAGCGTGGTCGACTTACCCGAACCCGTGTCGCCCGTGACGAGCACGAGGCCGCGGGGCAAGTAGGTGAGGCGTGCGATGACTTCAGGCAGGCTCAACGCCGCGAGGGGCGGAACCTTAGTTTTGATCATACGCATGGCCATGGCCGCCATGCCGCGCTGCATGTGGGCGTTCACGCGGTAACGGGCCAGACCCTCGACAAAGTACGAGAAGTCCGAGTCCTTCTGGCGTTCAAACGTCGCCAGCGCCTCGGCGGGCGCCATCTGCTCGAGGAACTTGCGGGCCGTCTCCTTGGTGATGATCGGCATCTCGAGCGGCGTCATTACCTGGTGAATGCGCACCACCGGGGGCTGGCCCGCAATGAGGTGCACGTCGGACGCATCGGCTTCGTACGCGGCTTTGAGAATCGTGTTCAGGTCCAAGCGTGTGCCTCCCGGCGGGAACAATCCCGCTGGTTCCATCGGTTCGCTTGGGGGCGGGGTTCAGAGGTTGAGAACAAACCCGCGAAGGACCGGAAACGTCCGAAGGTGCTTATGAGAGACTCAGTCGGAATAAACCTTGCAGGCCCTACCACCTCACTCCGGCATTCAAAAGATGGGCTGGAGAGTTGGTGATGATCCTTCCTGTCGAGTTGCGGTAATTACCGGCGGAAGAACTTGCGAAGGGACTTGTCCTTCTTGTAAGAACTTGGTAATCTCCGCTTGGCCTGCGCATAAAATGACCGGCAGATTCTGGAGTTTCCTAGATGTGGACCCCTGTCAATCGAGAGTCGTCGGTGCTCTACTCAGTATTGGGCGTGACAGTGTGTTGGGTGTCGTTCGTGGCCGGTGGTCGTGCCGAGGCCCAGCCCGCATTGATACAACTGGGTGTTCTTCCCGGCAGCGATTCCTCAGTCGCCAATGCAGTAAGTGCCGATGGATCGCACGTCGCTGGCACCGTATCCACCAGCGGCCAGACCTACAGGGGATTCACGTGGACACAGAATACCGGAATGATCGAGCTAGCGGTCCTGCCTGGGTACGTCGTTTCAGAGGCGTACGGGATTAGCAGTGATGGCAGCGTCGTGGCAGGTCGTTGCCACTCCGGAACCAACGGTCAGAGCAGAGCCTGCACCTGGGCCAACGCGGGACCCGCAACCAACCTCGGCACCTACAACAATGGCTCCGTATCCTGGGCGTACGCCATCAGTGGAGACGGCGTGCATGCCGCAGGCTACGCGAGTTCCGGATCAAGCCTGTACTCAATACGATGGAACGGCAATATTCTTCAATTTCTCGGCGGACTGCCTTCCTCGACTTCGAACTATCAATCCATCGCCCTCGCGATCAACGAGGATGGATCGGTGGTTGTCGGCCACAGTCCGACGACATCGACCGTTGTCGCCTATCGCTGGACTGCCGTAGGCGGATTTGAGAACCTTGGCGTTCTCGCGGGCTTCGACAGTTCAGATGCCAATGGAGTGAGCGCCGACGGGACGGTGGTGGTCGGCGCATGCACGGCGAACAGCGGAATGTCGCGGGCTTTCCGGTGGACCCGTTCGCTTGGCATGCAAAGCCTGGGCACAAATCCCACGGCACGGGCACTAGCGGCCAGCGGCGATGGGAGCATCATCGTCGGGTATGGCGGGGGCACCGCCATCGTGTGGACCGCGCAGACGGGAATCGTCAACCTATCCGCATATCTCGCCGCCCACGGTGTGAATTCGACCGGGTGGGTGTTTTCAGCAGCTTACGCCATCTCAAAGGACGGCACAACGATTGTGGGATTGGGCGGCAGCAGTGGATTCCCCACGCGTGGCTTTGTGGCAAGAGGTCTATCCGGTTGTAAACCGGTCATTTCGTCTCAGCCGACCGATTCGCAGACTTGCGCTTCGGAGGCGATCACGCTCTCCGTTCAAGCCTCTTCGGGAACTGCTCTCTCTTTTCGTTGGCGGAAGAACAACATTCCGATTGATAGCGACTCTAACCCCTCGGCTGCCTCTCCAACGCTTGTCCTATCAAGCGTATCGGTACAAGATTCCGGAGAATACGACTGCGTCCTGACCAACGGCTGTGGCAGCGTCGAGACCCAGCCCGCCATGCTCGTCGTGCGATCCGCGTCCCACCCCGCCTGCGGCGGTCCGACATGCGATGCCGACGTCAACCGCGACGGCGCACTGGACCAGGGCGACGTCGACTATCTCATCAACGTCATCGCGGGTGGGGGTAACCCCGAGCAGAGCAACCCAGACTTCAATACCGACGGCGCCGCCGATCAGGGCGACATTGACGCGCTCATCAATGTCGTCGCCGGCGGCCCGTGCCCGTGAGTTTCTTGATCCTTGCCCCCCGCGGCACTACTCCGCCCCGCGCACCAGCGCCTTGTACGCGGCAACCGCCAACTGGTCGCAGCGCTCGTTCTGCGGGTGCTCGTTGTGCCCTTTGATCCAATGAAACGTGATCTCGTGCGCGGCTCGCAGCGTGTCGAGCTCTTCCCACAAATCCTGGTTCTTGACCGGCTTCTTGTCGGCGGTCTTCCAGCCGCGTTTTTTCCAGCTGTCCATCCACTCGCGCAGGCCCTTGAGCACGTACTGAGAGTCGGAGTACAACTCGACGCGCGAGCGCCGGGTGAGGGCCTCCAGCCCCTTGATCGCGGCGGTCAGTTCCATGCGGTTGTTGGTGGTCTCGCGCTCGGCCCCGAAGTCTTCCTTCTGGCTGCCGCTGGCGGGGTGAACCAGGATGAACGCCCACCCGCCCGGGCCCGGGTTGCCCGAGCACGCGCCGTCGGTGTACAGCTCCACGCGGGGCGGAGCCGCTGGTGCGGACGAAGGCTTCTCGCTCACGCGTTGGGCCCCGCGTCGCGGCTGTAATCGCCCAGTTGCGTGGACCCTCGCTCGCCCGACAGTCTGGCCGCCAACTCCGAGGCGGGCACCATCGCCACCCCGCCCAGGTCCATCGCCTGCTCGCCGTGATACCGCGCGATCGCCAGGTCGTGCGCGGCGTGATACGCGCGGCCCAGCTTCGACCAGTCAAAGTCCCAACTGCGCTTGTCCACCTCGTTGCGCAGCGCGATGCGGTCCCGGCGTTCCATGCGGCAAAACTCCAGCAGATAGCGGGTAAGGTCAGCCGCGGAGTCGTGATAACTCCGCCCGCGACGGCGCAGCACCTTGAGGCCCATCCGCTCGGGGTCCTGGTAGTTTTCCTGCACGTAGCGCCCGAAGCCGGCGAGATCGCTGCTGACGGCGGGCACACCCATGGCGGCGCACTCCAGGGGCGTGTAACCCCAGGGTTCGTACAGGCTCGGGAAGAGCCCCAGGTGGCAGCCACGCACGAACTGGTCGTATTCGACGCCCCAGAGGCGATTGTGGGGTGTGATGAAATCCGGGTGATAGACGACCTTCACCGGATCCTCTTCGCGATTGATGAGCCCGAGCATGCGAAGCTGGTTCAGCACCGGGTCGTGGTGGTCGTCCTGCAGCAGGTGCGTCACGAGCATGGGCAGGCAGTTCTGGCGCAGCGCGTGCTGGGCGCGCCGGTAGCGCAGTTGCCAGTATTCGTCGACCAGGTCGTCCAGGCGCAGTTTGCCCTGAGCCGCGGCTCGCTGGAAGAGCCGGTCGCCGACGCCATCGACGATGTGCTTGCACACGTCGTCGAGCTCGTTGAGCACGCCGCGCTTTTCCATGGCGAGCGGGTTGATGCCGTTGGTCGCGCGACGGCTGACGACGAAGAAGACCACGGTTTTGCCCAGGTTGGCCTGCTTGAGCTCGGCGTTGAGGCGGGCCATGGCCTCCAGGCACAGGTCAAAGCCCTTGTTCTTGGGCTCGTAGCGCCCGCTGGTGAACATGTACAGCGTGCGATCCAGGTCGAAGGAGTAGCTGGGGAAGAAGTGCCCCATGGTGAAGTTGTGGATGGATTGCTTGTACTCGCCGTGGAGGCGCTGCTGCTCGTGCCCGGCGTTGTACAGCCCGATGGTGAGGCCGTTGGGCGTGACAACATCGACGGGGCGGCCCAGCAGCGTGGCGCACTCCTCGCCCGTGATGCTGGAGACAGTGGTGAAGACGTGGGCCCCGTGAGCCGCGGCTCGCTCGATGCCGTGCTGGGTCTTGACGTTGAAATACGCCGCCTCGTGGTTGTGATCGAGCCAGGGGAGCTGGTCGTAGAAGTCGTCGCGGCTGCTGGCAATGTATCGCCCCAGGATCGTCGCGTGGGTGGTGAAGACCGTTGACACCGCGAGACCCTGACGCCGGATCAGCGGGATCGCCAGCCCGCCCAGCCATTCGTGAAAATGGGCCAAGAGGGGAGCCGCCTGCTTGCCCGGCCCGCGCTGCTCGCACAGGGCTTCAAAGAGCCGGCGGCAGGCCTCCGCAAAGCAGACCACCATGTCCACCAGCCCGTCGCTGCCGGGGGTCTCCAGGCCATGGTCTTCCCAGAGCTTGTATTTCACCTGCCCGAGGCGTTCGGGCGGAAGCCAGTATTCCAGCAGCATCACCCGCGGGCGGCCCGGCACCAGCCAGCGCCCGTAATGGACGATCAGCCCCTGTTCCCGCAGGCGGTCCAGCGCGCGCCCGATCCAACCCTGGGGTTTGGTCTCTTCGAACTCGACGTTGGCCTTGGAGGGTTCCCAGGGCCCGACGCAGCAGTAGCGGTCGCCCCAGCGCTGGGTCATCAGCGGGGCCTTGCTGCGGATGACCTGGTAGATGCCCCCGACCTGGTTGCACACCTCGGTGGAGATTTCAAAGAGCATCGGCCCGGCGGGCGGGCGGGCGGCTTCGCCCTCGGCCAGCGGGGCGGCTCCGGGCACAAAGTCGGTGCTGGCGGGGTCAGATTGCAGCGTGCGCTCGGGCATGCCAAGACTGTACCAGCCCGGGTTTGGGTGGGTGCGGGCGGCGAGCGCATCACGTGAAAAGCGCGCGCAAATGCCGTCGATAGCCGCACGATTGTCGTCCTGCCTACGCGAACTATCCTTGCCTGTGACTACCCGCAAACACCCCGTGCTCCACCGTGTCGAGGTTCGCGTGCGCGAAGGACTGGCCGACCCGAGGGCGGCGGCCACGCTGGCCAAGGCCCAGGGGCTTGGACTTTCGCCCGCCGGCGTGCAGGTCGCCAAGGTCTACCTCATCGAGGGGAAGATCGGGGAGAAGGACAAGAAACTCATCGCGCAAAAGTTGCTGGCCGACCCGGTGACCGAGGAGGTCGCCTTCGGCGTGCGCGAGGCGGGCACGGCGCAGGTGGTAGAGGTGCATCCGCTGCCCGGGGTGATGGACCCGGCGGGGCAATCCGTACGAGATGCGATCGCGGCTCTCACTGGGCTGGAGTCAAACGTCGCGACCGGGGTGCGGTATGACCTGGAGGGTGTGAGCGCCGAGGAAGCCGCGGCGTTTGCCCAGCGGGCGCTGGCCAACCCGGTGATTCACAAGATCGTGACCGAGCCGTATCACCCCAAGACCTTGCCGACGGGGCAGGAATATGAGTTCGGCGTGACGACGGTGGAACTGCGGGGCAAGACCGACGAGGAACTGGAGCAACTGAGCCGCGATGCGCACCTGTTCATGAGCCTGCCCGAGTTGCGGGCGGTTCGGGAGTACTTCGAGGCGCAGGACCGCGACCCGACGGACATCGAGCTTGAGACCATCGCCCAGACGTGGTCCGAGCATTGCGTCCACAAGACGCTGAAGAGCAAGGTGGTGTATGGGCCGGTGAAGGGGGCGGGCAAGGCGGCCGGAGCGCCCGTGCCGCGGGCGAGCGGGACGGGTGAGTTTGAGATGCGGGGGTATGCGGGGACGAAGAAGCCGGCAGGGAATGAAGGCGCAGGCGGGACGCCACCGGCAGCCGCGGGAAGTGGCGTCGCCGACCCGATCACGTGGACTGGGCGCCCCGGGCACACGCTGACCAGCGACGGGTCGGTGAAGATTGACAACCTGCTGAAGAGCACGGTGGCGGCCGCGACGTTTGAACTCATCAAGGAGGGCGTCGATTGGACGCTCTCGGTGTTCAAGGACAACTCGGGGGTGGTGGAACTCGACGCTCAGCACGGCGTGTGCATTAAGGTGGAGACGCACAACCACCCGAGCGCGATCGAGCCTTATGGCGGGGCGGCGACCGGAGCGGGGGGCTGCATCCGCGATGTGATCGGCACGGGGCTGGGGGCCAAGCCGATCGCGAGCACGGATGTGTTTTGCGTGGCAAGGCCGGACCAGTGGAAGGATGAGACGCTGCCGCCCGGCACGATCCATCCAAGGCGCACGCTCACCGAGGTCGTCGCCGGCGTGCGTGACTATGGCAACCGCATGGGCATTCCCACGGTCAACGGAGCCGTCGCGTTTGATAACCGGTACGTGGGCAACCCGCTGGTGTTCTGTGGCTGCGTTGGGCTTATCCCCAAGCACCTGGTGCACGGCAAGGCCCAGGCGGGGGACCGCATCATCGCCCTCGGCGGGCGCACGGGTCGCGATGGGATTCACGGGGCGACGTTCTCGTCGGCGGAACTGGAGCACACCCACGCGG
Organism: Tepidisphaera sp.; assembly: GCA_016124375.1. Classification (GTDB taxonomy): domain Bacteria; phylum Planctomycetota; class Phycisphaerae; order Phycisphaerales; family UBA1924; genus RI-211. The sequence goes on along the minus strand of WGNV01000007.1, from coordinate 75,420 downwards.
ATGAGTTTGCGCACGCCGTGCAGATCGGCAACGCGATCGAAGAGAAGCGGGTGCTTGACGTGATCCTCCGGGCAAGAAGTGGCGGAGTGGCAGAGTGGCAGAGTGGCAAAGTGGCGGATTTGCCACCTCCCCTGTTCCACGCCATCACCGACTGCGGCGCGGGGGGCTTCTCCTCGGCCATTGGCGAGATGGGCAACGAACTGGGCGCACAGGTGCTGCTGGATCAGGCGCCGCTCAAGTACGCCGGGCTGTCGTACACCGAGATCTGGATCAGCGAGGCGCAGGAGCGCATGGTGCTGGCGGTGCCGGAGGAAAACCTCGAAGCGCTCGGGGCGATCTGCCAGGCCGAGGGCGTCGAGATGGCCGACCTGGGCGTGTTCGGCACCGAGAATCGCGAGTTGGAGCTTTACTTTCAGGGCCAGGAAGTGGGCCGCCTGGCGATGGAGTTTTTACATGATGGGCTGCCCATGCCCACGCGCCAGGCGACGTGGCTGCCCGAGCCGGTGAAGGCGCCGCCGCCCAATGACAAACCCCCGAGCGTGAGCGATGCGCTCAAGGCGCTGCTGGCGCACCCGACCATCGCCAGCAAGCACTGGATCGTGCGGCAATACGACCACGAGGTGCAGGGAAACGTCGCGATCAAACCCCTGGTGGGCGTCGCGGGCCAGGGCCCGGGCGATGCGACGGTGCTGGAGCCCATCGCGGGCTCGGGCAAGGGCATCGCGCTGGCCAGCGGCTTGCAAACCCCCTTCGGCGATACGACGCTGGGGGGCGATCCGTACCAGATGGTGCTGGCCGCGATCGACGAGTGTGTGCGGAACCTGGTGTGCGTGGGCGCGAACCCGAATCGCGTGGCGATCCTCGACAACTTCTGCTGGCCAAGCTGCGACAAGCCCCACAACATGGGCGCGCTGGTGCGAGCGTGCGAAGGGTGCTACGACGGGGCCAAGGCGTACAAGACGCCCTTTGTCAGCGGCAAGGATTCGCTCAATAACCAGTTGAGGTACGACGACCCGGAGACGGGCGAACGCCGCGTGATCGAGATTCCGCACACGCTGCTCATCACCGGGCTGGCGCAGGTGCCCAGCATCAATCGCTGCGTCACGATGGACGCCAAGGCGCCCGGGAACCTGCTGGTGCTGGTGGGCGGGCCGACGACGGGGCGCATGGGCGCTTCGTATTACTCGCAGTTGTTCCCCGGCACGCCGGCGACGCGGGACGAATACGCGGGAGTGCCCACAGTGGACCTGAAACTGGGGCCACAGGCGGCCCGGGGCGTGGCGCAGATGATCATCGATGGCAAGGTGCGAGCCGCGCACGATTGCTCGGAGGGCGGGTTGCTCGTGGCGATCGTCGAGATGCTCATCGCGACGGCGGGGCCGGCGCATAGCCCGGCATCGCAAGCGAACGCCAGCGGCGGCGGGCTCCTGAGCGAACTGCTCGCCAAGACGCCCGAGCAGTTCAAGCCCCTGGGCGCGGATATCACGCTCACCAGCGATCTCTTTGAGCCCGAGCATCTGGCGTTCGCGGAGGAGCACAGCCGGTATGTGCTGGAGATCCGCCCCGACGACCTGGCGGCCATCCGCACCATCGCCCGCGACTACGCCGGGTTGACCGTGACGCCGATCGGCAAACTCAATGAAAGCGGCCGCCTGACCTGGGGCGCGGCGGACGTGAACGAAAAGGTCGACGACCTGCTGCGGGTGTGGCGGGGAACGCTCGACTGGTAGAAGAAGGCACTGGGGACTGGGCACTGGAGACTGGTGAAGAACTTGGGGACGAACGCGAGTTGCGACGGCGTTCACCCCCTCACCCCCTCACGCACCCCCACTGCTACACTCCCACCCTTTCCGGAGGTTTCCCATGGCGAGCATGATCTTGAAGCACGGTGAGCGGCTGGCCCTGTACGCCGGCGTGGCGGCGGCGATCTTTTTCGGGGTCGCCTCGCAGCGCGATGTGAGCAGCGTCGTTGCCCAGCCCACCCCCCAGGTGACCACCCGCATCGCGACCGCCGACATTCTGGCGGTGGCCGAGCGGCTGATCGCGACCGACAAGTACAAGACGGGGCGCGACAACCTCGCGACGTCGCTCAACAAAGATCTGCAAACCAGGATCGACGCGATGAACTCGCTGAAGGATCAGTACGCGGCTCTGCCCGAAGCCGCCAAGGCCCAGGACAGCACCGACTCCAAGGCCGTCACGCTGCGTCAGCAGTTCAGCCAGCAGCAGCAGGAGCTGCAGCAGAAGGATGCCGACGCCCGCGCCCAGGTGGAGAAGTTCAACACGACCCAGGTGATCGAGGCGTACAAGATCATCTCAGAGGCAGCCAGCGACATGGCGACGACCATGGGCTACACCCACCTGATCGCCTCCCGCAACGGCGCTTTTGACATCCGCTCGCAGAACCTGACCGGCGCGGTGCAGGAGATGCTCGCCCGCCCGGTGATCAAGGCCCCGGCGGCGGACGACCTGACCGACCGGCTGATCAAGCAGTTCCACCTCGAGAACGTCAAGGTGCCCACGCCGGGCGAAGTGGCCAACCCCACGCCCGCCCCAGCGACCGACGCGCCGGCGATGCCCACGCCCGTGGCGCCGAAGTAACGCGAACCTGATCGCGGCTGACGCCGGAGATGAGGCCTTGCGAATCTCCGGGTGAACCGCGTTGGTCAGAGCAAGAATACAGAAACAAGTAGCCCCGCCCCGTTAGGTCAACGGGGTGGCTTCGTTTTTGGCGTCAGCGACCTTGGCGTCGGCAGCCCGCTCGGCTTCGCGGATGAGCCCTGTGAGCTCGCTCACCAGCGTCGCCTTCACGCTCGCCATGTCCGGGGCGCTACCCAGCAGGTCGCGCATGCATGTGACCGGGCGACCGGCGAGGCCGCAGGGGACGATGAGCTGGAAATCTTCCATGCGCGGGGCGACGTTCAGGGCAAGCCCGTGCATGCTGACCCATCGCCGGACGCGGACGCCCATAGCCGCGACCTTGGCGAGCGTGCCCGCGCGATCGACCCACACGCCGGTGGCGGTCGTGTCGCGTTGGCCGGCGATGGCGTATGCCGCCAGCGTGCGGATGACGGTCTCTTCGAGCAGCCTCATGTAGGCGTGGATGCCGAGTTTGAGGCGGTTCAAGTCGAGAATGGGATAGGCCACGAGTTGGCCCGGGCCGTGGTAGGTGATGTCGCCGCCCCGGTCGGTCTCGCACACTTCGACGCCCCGCGAAGCGAGCAGGGCGGGGGTGGCGAGCAGGTGGTCTTTACTTGAGGCGCGGCGCGAGATGGTCACCACCGGCGGGTGCTCGACCAGCAGGATGTAGCCCAGGGCTTGGCGGCCGTCGCGAGAGGCCAGCACTTCCTCGTGGCGATGCGCCTGGTCTTGATAGGCGTCGGCGTAGGGCCGGTTCCCGAGGTCTTCCACCACCAGGCGCATCGCTTCGGACATGGGAAAAGTGTAGTTGGGGTCGGTCGAAACCGGGTGGTGAGGTGCGGGGTACGATTCGTCGAAATGCTGACCACCACGGACGAACCGGCGGCCAAAATCCATCCCACTGCCACGATCGACCCGGAAGCGGAGCTATCCCCGGGCGTCGAAGTCGGGCCCAACTGCACCATCCGAGGCGATGTGAAACTCGGGCGGGGCGTGGTGCTCATCGCGAATGTGTTTTTGCAGGGGCCCCTCGAAGTCGGCGAGGGGACGGTGATGTACCCCAACGTGTGCGTGGGGTTCCCGCCGCAGGATTTCAAGTTCAAGCCCGGCATGGCGAGCGCGGGGGTGAAGATCGGTTCGCAGTGCGTGCTGCGCGAGGGGATGACGATTCACCAGGCGAGCAAGGCGCCGGGCGCGGGGCCCCCCACCACCGTGGGCGACCGGTGCTTCCTGATGGTGCAGAGCCATCTGGGCCATGACGCTCGCATCGGCAATGACGTGGTGATGTGCAACGGGGCGATGCTGGCCGGGCACACCGAGGTGGGCGACAAGGTGACGATCAGCGGGAACGTGGCGATTCACCAGTTCGTGCGGGTCGGGCGACTGGCGATGCTCAGCGGCTTGGTCGCGATATCCCGGGATCTGCCGCCATTTTGCATCTCTGGCGAACGCAACACCATGCATGGGCTGAACCAGGTGGGCCTGCGCCGCAACGGTGTGCCGCGCGAGGAGATCACCATGCTGCGCCGGGCGTTTCGCGAGGCGTTCCGGGTGCGTCTGCCCCGCAGCGAGCAGAACGCGATCTTGGCCGAACTGGGCAAGCAGTCGGCTCACGTGCGAGAGTTGGCGGAGTTTTGTGCCGCGAGCAAGCGCGGGCTTGTGGCCGTCAGCGCGAACCATGGCGGCGATTCCGAATCGGACCCTGACGCGTGAACGCGGCCCTGTGCGTGCTTTCCAGCAGTTCCAGCGGCAACTGCTCGGCGCTGGTGGTCTCCACACCCGGCGGGACCGGCGTGATCTTGATTGACGCGGGGCTGTCTCCAAGGCGGACGCGGGCGATGCTCGAGGTTGCCGGGCTGGCGAACCTTCCCGTGCTGGGCATGGTGTTGACGCATCTGGATGCCGACCACTGGCACCCCGGGTGGGTGGGCGCGCGCGACGAGGATGTTCGCCTGTGGGTGCATCGGCGACACCGGGGCCGGGCAGAACGCGAGGGCGCGATGCACCGGCGGGCGGAGGTCTTTGATGGAGTTTTCAGCCCGGCACCGGGGGTGGAGTTTGCGCCGCTGCTGTGCGCCCACGACGAACTGGGAGCCGCGGCGTTCCGCATCTCGCTCCCGGGAGGGACGACGCTTGGGTACGCGACCGACGTCGGACGCCCCAGCGACGAACTGGCGGCTCACCTGGCGGGCGTTGACGTGCTGGCGGTGGAATCCAACTACTGCCCGAACCTGCAGCGGGCGTCGGGGCGGCCGGCGTTTCTGGTGCGTCGGATCATGGGGGGAGGCGGGCACCTGAGCAACCAGCAGTCCGCGGAGCTGGCGTTCCGTATTTCGCCCCGGGGGCACATCGTGCTCCTGCACCTGTCGAGGCAGTGCAACACGCCGCAAGCCGCGCTCGCGGCCTACGGCGGCTGCCCGCTACCGATCACCATTTCGAGCCCCGAAGCGCCGACGGCGCACGTGCCGATCGAAGCTAGCACGAAACCGGGCCCGGCGATGCCCCGGGTGGAAGTTCCCGCCCTGCGGCAACCCCTGCTGTGGGGCTAGATCGCACCGGGCCCTCACCCCGGCTAACCTTCCGGCTCATGGCAGAAACCCGAAAGAAAACCGCACGCAAAGCCGCCGCCAAAGCCTCACCCAAGAAGAAGGCGAAGGTGGCAAAATCGCCGGCGAAGAAGGCAACTCGGAAGGTCGCCAAATCGACGCCCAAAGCCGCACCCCGGAAGAAGGCCGGCAAGGCCGCGGGCAAGAAGGCTGCTTCGCCGGTCGAGTCGGTGCCGGTGTCAGCGCCGCTGGCCCCTGCGCCGAAGGCCGAGAGCGCTGCCCGCAAGTTCGCGCTGGCCGCGGCGCAGTTGGTGCGTGACGACAAGTGCACCGATGTGGTGCTGCTCGACGTTCGGGAGCTGTCGCAGGTGACGGATTACATCGTGATCGGCACGGGCACGTCGGACCGGCAGATGCAGAGCGTGCTGGATCACGTGGAGCAACTGGGCAAGACATTTGGCTATCCAGCGTGGAAGACCGACACCGACCAGCGCAGCACGTGGCTGCTGCTGGATTGCGTCGACGTCGTGGTGCACCTGTTCGAACCTAACACGCGGGCGCACTACGATCTGGAGATGTTGTGGGGCGATGCCCCGCGCATCGCGTGGGAGCGGCCTGACCAGATGAGCCGCGACATGGCCGGGCTGCACGCCTGAGGCCGGGTTTGAAGACGCAAGATTGACTTTTCAGCATGCTTCGCGAATCACTGCACAGCAAGATCCACCGCGCCACCGTGACCGCCGCATTGCCGGACTACGTCGGCTCGATCACCATCGACGCCGAGTTGCTCGACCGCTGCGGCATGCGCGTGAACGACAAGGTGCTCGTCAGCAACTGCCGCGACGGGTCGCGCCTGGAGACGTATGTCTTCCGGGGTGAGCCGGGGTCGGGCAAGATCGAGCTCAACGGGGCCGCGGCTCATCTCTTCGAACCGGGCGACAAAGTCATCATCATGCACTTTGCCCACATGACCGACGAGGAATACTCCAGGCACCACCCGACGGTGCTGCTGGTGGACGACAAGAACCGCGTGACCGAGGTCATGCACTACCACCCGTCAAAATGAACGGACCCGCCCCCACCACCGTTCGCGTGGCGCTCGGCGCGGGGTACGACGTCGTCATCGGGCCGGGGGTTCTGGGGCGTTTGGCGCAGCGAACCGATCGGGGCCTGCCCACCAAGGCCGCGATTCTTGTTGATCAGCGTCTGGAAGCTCGCTATGCCCCGGGCGTGTCGCGCTCGCTGCGCGACGCGGGCGTCGAGTCGTTCGTGGTGCCGCTGCTGGCGGCGGAGAGCGCCAAGACCCTCGACGCCGCCCGCGAGGCGCTTATCGCCGTCGCCCGTCACAAGATGGACCGCAACGGGATCATCATCGCGCTTGGGGGCGGGCTGGTGGGAGATCTCGCGGGGTTCTGTGCCGCGACCTATCGGCGTGGTGTGGCGTTCGTGCAGTGCCCCACCACGCTGCTGGCGATGGTGGACGCGTCGGTGGGCGGCAAGACGGGCGTGAACCTGGATATCGGCGACGACGAGTCCCCGGAAGTTCAGAAGAACTTCGTGGGCGCGTTCCATCAGCCCAAACTGGTGCTGGCGGACACCGATACGCTGGCGAGCCTGCCGGACCGGGATCTGCGCGCTGGCCTGGCCGAGTGCATCAAGCACGCGATGATCGCGGGGTCGATCTCGGGCCTGGCATGGCCGGACGCGCTGGCGTGGACGCACGCCCTGCTGCCCCGCGTGCTGGCGCGAGAGTCCGCGGCGACTGTCGAACTCATCGCCCGCAACGTCGAGCTCAAGGCCCGGGTCGTCGAAGGTGACGAACGCGAGGAACGTGCGGATGGCGGGCGGGCGCTGCTGAACCTGGGGCACACGTTCGCCCACGCGATCGAGCCCCTGTCGTACCTCCGACCCGACAATGCGCCGGGGCCGCTGATGCATGGCGAGGCGGTGGCCCTGGGGCTCGTGGCGGCCGCCCACACGAGCGCCACGTTGGGCCTGTGCAGCACCGAGTACGCCGCCCGCGTGCGCGAGGTGGTGAAAGCCGCGGGGCTGCCCGATGCGATCCGCAACCTGCCGGACGGAGCCTCGCTCATCGAGCGGATGGGACACGACAAGAAGGTCATCGCGCAGCGTCTTCGGATCATCGTGCCCCGCCAGAATTCCCACGGACAGGGGATCGGCGAGGTTCGTACGACCCCTGATCAGGCGGCACTGGAAGCGGGCTGGAACGCGATTCGCATCGAACCGGTGCGGTAAAGACCCCAAGTCAATCCATTATCACGCACGATTCAAGGCTGTCTTTGCGCTCGTCCGATAGTCCGTTCGCGATAACTGCTTTCTGGTCGTTATCGCAGGGCTGGGGAGGCCGGATTGGGACCGTGAAACCACGGGGGACGGCCAAAATGCGCACGATCGCGATCATCAATCAAAAGGGCGGATGCGGCAAGACAACCACGGCGATCAACCTCTCGACCTCGCTGGCGAGGCGGGGACGACGCACGCTGCTGGTTGACATGGATCCGCAGTCTCACTGCGCGGCGGGGCTGGGCGTGCCCGAGCAGCGCATCGAGATGGACATCGGCGACGCGATGCTGACGGTGGACACGCGCCCGCTGGACCCTGCACGCCTGCTTTGGCGGGCGGCCCGGAACATGGACCTGGCCCCAAGCCGCATGAAGCTGGCCGGGCTGGAGGCCGCCCGGGGCGGGCTGGCTGAGCTGCCCGACCGGGAAAAACGCCTGGGACTGGTGTTGCATCACTTCCGGACGGACTACGACGCGGCGTGCATCGACTGCCCGCCTTCGATCGGGCTTCTGACGTACAACGCGCTGGCCGCGGCGGATCTTGTGCTGATCCCCGTTGAGACCAGCTTTTTCTCCCTGCAAGGGGCGACCAAGCAGGTGAACACGGTCAAAACACTGGCGCGTCGCCTGGGCGTGCAGCTGCCGGTGTGGATTTTGCCCACGATTCACGACGCGGGCAACGCGGTGGCGACCGACCTGCTTGATGAGCTGCACCGGCGTTTCAAGGACCGGGTGGTGCCGATCGTGATCCGTCGCGACCAGCGCCTGCGCGAGGCGGCGTCCTTCGGCCAGCCCGTGGCGGACTACTTCCCGGGCTCGACCGGGGCGGAGGACTATGGGCGTCTGGCGGCGTGGATCGTGGATCACCTGCACATGAAGGCGGCGCTGGACGTCTCTGAAGAGTTGCACTCGGAACTGGACGTGAACGTGCCGCCGGTGAGCCCGCGGATCGTCGCGGAGCGGGCCGCCCAGGCGCTGGGTACCCCGATTGAAACCCCGCCCGCGCCGATGCAGACGGAGGATCACCTGAGCATGGCGGGCGACGCCTCGCCCGAGCTCAAGCCCGTGTCGCGTGCGGAAGATGTCGCCCGGCGTGCGCAGGAGTTTCTGCGTCGCGTGGCGCTGGGACGCAGCGCCCCGGAGGCGCAGCCGGCCAACACCGTGCCCCAGGCGGCCGAACCCCCGGCGGTGATGGTGGTGCCGCCTGCGACGAGCGTCAAACCCCTGCGACTGGTGGAAGACGCCGAGGTGCGTGCCGTGAACCCCGCACCGTCCATTGCGCGGCTGATGGGCGCTCGCGAAACGAACCAGGGCGTGCTGTTCGTGCAGCCTTTGAGCAGCGGCAACTCGATCTCGATCGCGGGGACGTTCAACAACTGGTCGGACACCTCGCACCTGATGAAAAAGAACACGGCGCTTGGCGTCTTTGAGTTGTGCCTGAAACTGCCCCCCGGCAAGGTGATGTACCGGCTGGTGATCGACGGGCAGTGGACCGCCGACCCGCACAACAACATCTGCGAGCCCAACCCCTTTGGCGAGACCAACAGCGTGGTGCACGTGGGGCAGGCCCGCGTGGAGCAATCGGCCTGATTCAGCGCGGGGCATGGTCGGAACCTGCCGCGGCGAGATTGGAGAGACATCGCGTGACTTCGCACCATGCACACGGGCCGGAGATCGGGGGCGACTACGACGCCCTGGCGGATCTGTTTTTGGCCGAGCCCGCCGCGGACGCTGGCCCCAGCCTTCGCCTGACGCCCTCGATCACGCAGGAGGCGATCGGGGATTCCGCAGCGGTCGCGTCCAAGGCGTCCGCCGCGAAGCCGGCGGCGCGTCCGGCTCGGCCGGTACACATCGAGGGGCTGCTGATGGGCCATCTGCCCGTGCTGGGCGGGGCATGGGTGACGCAATACGCGAAGCACGTGGCGGATCAGTCGCACCAGCCAGTGGCGGTGGTGCGTGCGCAGGCGGGGACGCTGAGCGTGGACCTGGTGTTGCCGCGGGGCGCGAGCGCGAAGGTGAACAGCCGAATCGGGGCGGGCGTGCAGGGGGACGACCTGAGCCGGGCGCTGATGCACGCGGGCCAGGAGGCCAGCCACTGGCTGGTGAGGGTGGACGAAATCGACGAGCCGGAACTGCTCGCGCAGCCTCGGGTGCAGAGCGTGACGCTTCTGACCGGCGCGGACGACGCGGCGGTGGTGGCGTCGTATCGAACGATCAAGAACCTGATGGCCGCGATCGGCGCCCGTGAGGATGGCGCCGCTCCGAACCTGGGCGTGGCGATCATGGGCGCGGGCGAGGAGGATGCGGGCGAAGCCGAGCAAAAGATTCGCAAGGCGGCGCGCACGTTCCTGGCGGCCGATCTGAGGCCGGCCGCCCGAGTGGGGCGAGTCGGCGCGTGCACGACTCAAACGCTGTATCGGGCCGAGAGTGATTTGAGCCTGGCGCGGGTGATTGACCAGGTATTGAAGGCCGCACAAGCCGCGAGCCAGATTGTGGAACCAAAGCCCTCGGTTGATGCGACCTTGCCGGAAGTCGGGGCTGCGAGCCTGACCCCGAACGCGGAGCGCCGCGCCCCGAACGCACCAGCCCCCACGGCGAGCCTTTCCGGCGTGCAGAGCACCGAACTGCTTGGCCTGACGCCCCTGAGCAGCCAGTGTCCATACGCGCCGGGCGTGGTGCTTGCTGCGGGCGAGGGAGGGCGGCTGCACCTGGTCATCGCCTCGTCGCAGGCCGGGGGCGAGTGTTCGCTGGATGAAGGCGTCAAGCGGCTTCTGACGGCCGCGGCCTGGGCGGACGACCATGCGTCGCTGCTCGAAGCCGCACATGGCGACGCGCTGGCGGGCGTGCGGCAGCACGGGCCGACGCTGCACCTGCTCACGGCAGACGCCAAGAGCGCCCGGGGGCTGCTGGACACGGGCGTAAAGGTTCATCTGCTGACCACCGCCCAGGCCCGCGGCGAGACGGTCACCCTGGTGCACGCGCTGAACTAGGCGGAAGCTGGTCTGTCGCCGGCGGGTTTGACCTTGTGCCAGAGCCACCTACCCTTGCAGCACGTCCGAGGGCGGCTTCGGTATCTCGATGGCCCCATCGTCTAGCCCGGTCTAGGACGTCAGGTTCTCATCCTGAAAACAGGGGTTCGAATCCCCTTGGGGTCACTTGCTCCCGCTTCGGCGGGAGTTTTTCTTTTTGTGGCCAACGCACTCTCGGCGCCAGCCCAGGCCGGCTCACCTGGTGTATTGAGCGACTTTGGTGTCGCGACGGCTTTCGCCCTGTTCGCCTGGATCGGGCGCGGCGGGGCGTAGGCGGGTGCGAGGTGCCGGAATTGCTGCCACGGCTTTGCTCGCGTGCGGATCGGCGGCTTCCGACGCCGGGTTGAAACAGGCGCCACGGGTTTGCAGCCCGGGCGTCGGGGCGATGGGGGACGGGTACGCAAATCCGGGCATCAACGAACTGCCGCGATATGGAGCACGCGGGCGGCCCTGGGAGGGAGGGCTGGCTCAGCGTCTGCCGTTGTCTTGAGTTGCCTCCGAATGTTGCCCGTCGGTGCCCGACGCCTAGTAGGGCGGACTGATTCACGCAAAGGAGAATCCATGTCGCAACCCACACTGACCGAAAAGGGTCTGTTGACCCCCGAGAACTGCATGGTCGCGATGATCGACCTGCAGCCCCAGATGCTGTTCGGTGTTCAGAACTTTGACCGACAAGCGATCGTCAACAACAACGAGATCCTGGCGAAAGCAGCACGAGTCTTCGACATTCCGGTCGTGCTGTCGTCGGTGGAAACCAAGGCCTTCAGCGGCAACATCATGCCGCCCATCCTGGCGGCGCTCGGCCATCCGACGCCGATCGAACGCACCACGATGAACTCGTGGGATGATCCGAACTTTGTCGCCGCCGTGGCAAAGACCAGGAGAAACAAGATCGTGCTCGCGGGGTTGTGGACGGAGACCTGTGTGGCTCTGCCGACCATCCAGGCGATTCACGACGGCTACGAGATTTACGTCGTCGAAGATTGCTGCGGCGACATCAATCAACTCTCCCACGAGAACGCGATGAGGCGCGTGATCCAGGCCGGGGCAAAGCCCGTCACCGCCCTGTCTGTCATGCTCGAATGGCAGCGCGACTGGGCACACAAGGGAACGTACGACGCTGTGATGGACATCGTGCGGCGCCACTGCGGCGCCTACGGCGCGGGAGTTGAGTACGCCTACACCATGGTGCATGGTGCCCCGCCCACTTTGCTTCCCGAGTTTGCGCCGGCCCGGGCACGCTAAGACCGTTTTGTGACTGCCGCTCACTCGGACTTGTACCCGATTCGGATGCTTGCAAGAGGTCGAAATACGATACCTCGCGGTGCTCAATTCGCATCGAGATGTGAAACATGGCACGCACGATTCAGCGATCACCAATTCTTCGCAGTGTGTTCGCACACTACTCGCCTTCTGTGCGGGTGGGCCGCGTTGCGTTGCGCTTTCGTGCGCTCGGCGCTGCCGACGTGCGGGTACACTCGGCGCGAGTGGAAAGCGAGCACCGAACGACCGCGGTTGTGCAGCAGTACCTCGACGGACTCGCCGGGGAATCGCCGGCCGAGCCGATCGTCCGCGAGTTGCTCGCCCGCTCAGTAGAGCGGCTTCGAATGCTGTGCGCTTCGATGCTGTATCGGGACTATGCCAGGCTGACCCGCCCACCCCTGAACCTCGAGCCCGAGGAACTGCTCGGGGGACTCGTGGAGCGCCTTCTGAAGGCCATGCGAGAGACACGCCCACCGACCGTGCGGCAGTTCTTTGGGCTCGCCAATCAGCACATCCGCTGGGAACTGAACGGACTCGCTCGATCGCTTGATGACCGCACCCGCGACGTCGGAATCCGCGAAGAACTGGTTCCAGCGCCCGAGCCGAGCGCCTCGGGGCTCAGCCCCAACACGATTCGCATGCTCGACGCAATCGAGAGCCTTCCTGCGGAAGAGCGAGAGGTGTTTGAACTGGTGCGGGTGCAGGGCATGACGTACGTCGAGGCCGCGGGAATCATCGGCGTGACCGACCGCACTATTCACCGCCGATTGAGCCGCTCTCTGGTGCTTCTGTCGCAGCGGCTGGCAGACCTGGGTGCACAGGCGATCGACGCACCGGCCGCCGAAGAACGCGGGGAACGGTAATGCCTGCTTCTCGGTTGCTTTCGTCTCATTTCAGTTTTCGGCCAACATCGAGCGGCCCGCATGGCAAGTGACCCCCGGGTGATGCCGCTCCTAGAAGAGATCGTGGCGTCGGAGCGGACGCCGGAAGAGGTGTGCCGCACCTGCCCGGAGTTGCTGGCTGAGGTGCGGGTGCACCTTGAGCGAGTGCGAGCGGTTGAAGCCGCGATCGCGCAGGTGTTTCCGTCGCATCCAACGAGCGCGACCGGCCTGGGGGCCTCGCCCCGCGCCATGAGCATCACCCTGCCGAACATCAAGGGCTATGCGGTGCTGGGTGTGCTTGGTCATGGCGGCATGGGCGTGGTCTACAAAGCACGCCACCTGAAACTCGATCGAATCGTCGCGATCAAGATGCTGCTTTCGGGTTCGTTTGCGGCTCCGGCGGAGTTGACGCGCTTCACACGCGAAGCCCAGGCGCTTGCCGGATTGCGCCACCCGCACATCATTCAGGTGCATGATGTCGGCGAGATCGACGGGCGACCCTATTTCACGATGGAATACGTGGAGGGCGGCAGTCTGGCGCAGGCGCTTGCCGGCGTCCCGCAGCCGCCACGACATGCCGCGATGCTGGTGGCCACTCTCGCCGCGGCAGTTCAGATCGCACACGACGGCGGCATCGTGCACCGCGATCTCAAGCCGGCAAACGTGCTTCTCACGTCGGAGGGAACGCCGAAGATCACGGACTTTGGTCTGGCCCGTCGATACAACGACGCGGCCGACCTGACGCTCGCGGGAACGCGCCTTGGGACTCCCAGTTACATGTCCCCCGAGCAGGCCGCGGGAAGAGAGGGCGCGGTCGGACCCGCTACTGACATCTATTCACTGGGCGCAGTGCTGTACGAGATGCTCACCGGCCGTCCGCCCTTTCGCGCCGACACGCCCACCGAGACGCAGCGGCAGCTTCTTTCCGAAGAGCCCGCGCGGCCGTCGCATCTGAACTCGAAGATTCCTCGGGATCTCGAGACTATCTGCCTGAAGTGCCTGAATAAGGACCCTGAACGCCGATACCTCACCGCGGCCAGCTTGGGCGCCGACCTCCAGCGCTACCTGCGGGGGGAGACCATCACCGCAAGGCGGGCCAGCTCCCTGGAGCGGGCTAGCAAATGGGCGCACCGCAAGCCCGCCCACGCGCTGGCGCTGGCGACATCCGCCCTGCTTGTTCTGGGTGTGCTCGGCGCCGGCGCATGGGCGCTCGCCCGCACCGCCGAGACTTCGCGAGCGGTGCAGGCCGATTTGATTGAGATCAACCGCCTTGAAGCATCATCCCGCTGGACCGATGCGGGAATCGTTCTCGAGCGGGCGAAGGTCCGACTCGGAGGGGGCGGCCGCGCCTCGCTTCGAAGACTTCTTCAGGCTGCGGCAGACGACCTGAATCTTGTCAGCAAACTCGATGCGATTCGCCGAAAGCAACTGATCATCGGCGCCTCAGGGCTCGACCGTGTTGCGAGCGCCGTGGTGGCCGACCATGAGTACGACGCCGCGTTCCGGGACGCGGGACTCATTCTGGCAGCCGGCGAAGACGCAGCACGGGTCGCGACCCGCGTGCGCGCGTCCCGCATCCATCCCGTTCTCATCGAAGCGCTCGATGATTGGTCCCAGAGCATCACCGGGGAGCACGATTACGATCGCCGCCGCTGGCTTATGACAATCGCACGTCTCGCTGACCCGGACCCCGCGGGCTGGAGAGACAAGGCGCGAGATCCCGACGCGTGGTACGACGCCGCCCGGCTTGCGGCAATTGCGGACGCGATGCCCCCCGGGGAGCAGTTGCTCGCGCTGCCCTTGGCACTGGGCGAACGGCTGGGTGCACTGGGCGGCGACAGTGCCGCGTTTCTCAAGCGCATCCAGGCGGCGCATCCCGCGGACTTCTGGGCCAACTTCGCGCTTGGACAATCACTGCGGCAACACAACCCCGAACAGGCCCTCGGCTACTTCCGCGCCATGGTTGCCTCTCGCCCCGATGTCGCCGAGGGCTATGCCAATATCGGCCTGACGCTCGGGATGCTGGGAGAAGTGGCCGAATCAGAATCCCAGCTTCGAGCGGCCTTGCAGCGCGAGCCAAACATGGCCTTCGCCCACGCGAACCTTGGCTTCCTGCTGCTTCTCAACGGACGCACCGATGAGGCCATAAGCGAGCTGCGTCAGGCCAGCGTTCTGAACCCGTCTGACGCGAACATCCGCGTGAACTTCGGTGCCGCGCTCGAGGAATCTGGGCGATTCGAAGAGGCGAAATCACAGTTCCGAGAGGCGCTCACGCTCGATCCGCACAAGCGTGCGGCGTTGCTCGGCGTCGAGCGATGCGACGCTATGCTCGCCTTGGAGCCGCGGCTGGACGCGGTCCTTCAAGGCGCCGAGGTGATCAGCGACCCGTCTGAGCGAGTCCGCTTTGCATCGCTGAGTCGCTACAAGGGTCGATTCGCGGAGGCAGCCCACCTCTACGCCGATTCGTTCGCCGCCGACCCTGCCCTGGCGGAAGACATCATGCGAGGGCTGCGGTACGAGGCCGCGTGTGCCGCGGCGCTCGCTGGCGTCGGGGCGGGCGCTCACGCCCCGGGCCCCGCCGAGCAAGCCAAGTGGCGCGAGCAGGCCCGAGCGTGGCTGCAGGCAGACATCGACGTCATGCGGCCAACATTGATGAACGACACTGCCCCCCGTCAGCTTCGAGATCGTCTCACGCTTCTGCTGTCGAGCCCGGTATTGGCCGGCATTCGCGATCCGGAAGCAATCGCCGCGCTGCCACAGGACGAGCAAGCCAAGTGCCTCGCGCTTTGGTCGCAAGTGCGCGATCTGCAGCACGCGGCCTGGGCCAGCAGGTAGCCGGCGATCGCGTATTTCGCCCTCGTGGCCCGGCTGGCCCGCCAGCTCGCGCGCCGCAACTAGCCCTAGATGCGCTGAGACTGACGTGTCGGCGATCGACATCGGGCGCGTGCACTCTTGCAGGTCTGTTGGAGGCCCCGCCCACTTCGCGATTCGGCCGCCCTGTCGGTGCCCCACGCCTAAGGAGTGGCGGAGGAGACGTCTGCGAAGACCCCGAACCTACCGCCAGCGGCGTTCCCGCCGCTCACGTGAGAGGACCCCAATGAACACTCCCGACCGCACGTCAAATGCCATGTCTCGCCGGGATGTGCTGCGTGCCTCCGCCGCCCTGGCGGCCACCGGGGCACTCGCGCCCTCCGGCCCATTTGCATCGTCCATCGCGTTCGGCGCGGCCCCGTCGAACGCCCCCATCGCTCCCGCCACAACCCTGAACGGAGAAAGCACCATGAACACCATCACGGTCAAAGACGGCACTCGCCTCTATTTCAAAGACTGGGGAAAAGGACAGCCCGTGGTCTTCAGCCACGGCTGGCCGCTGACATCCGACGCCTGGGAAGACCAGATGCTCTTCCTCGCGGCGCGCGGCTTCCGCTGCGTCGCGCATGACCGCCGGGGCCATGGTCGCTCCAGCCAGCCGTGGAACGGCAACGACATGGACACCTACGCCGATGATCTCGCCGAACTCGTGACGACTCTTGACCTCAGAGACGTCGTGCACGTGGGGCATTCGACCGGCGGCGGCGAGGTGGTTCGCTATCTCGGCCGCCATGGTGCCGCGCGAGTCGCCAAGGCCGTGCTCATCAGCGCCATACCGCCGCTCATGCTCAGGACCGAATCCAACCCGGCCGGTCAGCCCCGCGACGTGTTCGACAGCATCCGCGCAAGCTCTCTTGCCGACCGCTCGCAGTATTATCGCGACCTCTCCGCGCCCTTCTACGGCGCGAATCGACCCGGCAGCAACGTCTCCCAGGGCTTGCGTGATTCGTTCTGGTTGCAGTCGATGATGTCCGGCCACAAGAACGCGTTTGACTGCATCAAGGTTTTCTCCGAGACCGACCTCACCGAGGACCTCAGAACGATCACCGTTCCGACGCTCATCATTCATGGCGACGATGACCAGATCGTGCCCATCGCGGCCTCGGCAATGCTCTCTTCGAAACTCGTGAAGGGCGCCAGGCTCAAGGTGTACAAGGGCGGCCCGCACGGGCTTCCCGCTGTCGAGAAAAACCGCATCAACGCTGATCTGCTGGAGTTCCTCACGTCTTAACGCGTCTGATCCGCCGGCGTTCATTCTTCAGACGTTTCGCAGCATCCGCCCAGCACCTCCGCCCTCGCGGCTTGGAGCACTATCAATGCATCCCATATCCACGATCTCCCGCCGCGAGTTCGCAATCGGCGCCGGCCTGGCCACTGCGGCGGCACTGATTTCTCCCCGGCGCCTCATGGGAGCAGCGCGAGCCGCCGGGGGGGACGAGGGCGTCGTGTCCCTCATGAAGCGGCAGGCCGCCGCCGCGAAGATCAGCACCCAACCCCTCCGGGGCAACATCAGCGTGCTTTTCGGCGCCGGGGGCAACATCGCCGTGCTGCACGGGCCCGATGGCAAGATCCTGGTCGATGCCGGCATCTCCACCGCGCGGCGGCAAGTGGCCCCCGCCCTCGCCGCGATCAGCGCCGACCCCATCCGGTTCCTGATCAACTCCCACTGGCACTTCGATCACACCGACGGCAACGAATGGCTGCATGCTGAAGGCGCCCTCATCATCGCCCAGGAGAACACGCGCCGCAGGCTCGCGAACTCCACGCGAGTCGAAGGCTGGCAGTTCACCTTTCCGCCCTCCCCCGCCGGCGCGCTTCCAATCATCGACTTCAAACAGACGCTCAAGCTCCATCTCAACCACACCACCCTGCTGCTCGAGGCCTTCCGCCCCGCGCACACCGATTCGGACATCCTCGTCGAGTTCGTCGAGCCCGACGTCATCCACGTCGGCGATATCTGGTGGAACGGGCACTATCCGTTCATCGACTATTCCACCGGCGGAAGCATCGACGGCACCATCCAGGCCGTCGAATCGGCCCTGGCGCGAGTGAAAGACTCCACCATCATCATCCCCGGTCATGGACCGGTGGGCGATCGTGCTCAGCTCTCCGAGTTTCACACGATGCTGACGACCGTTCGGAGCAGAATCGCCACGCTCAAACAGCAAGGCAGTTCGCTCGCCGCGTGCGTCGCCGAAAAGCCGACGCTCGAGTTCGACCACAAGTTTGGCCACTTCCTCATGGCCCCCGCCGACTTCGTGGGCATGGTCTACGCGGGTGTCTGACACGCCCAACCCGCTGTTTTCATCCTGATCGTTTCAAACCTGTCCGTCCGAGCGAAAGGATCCCAATATGAACGTCAGTCTGCTGAATCCAAATCCAGCCGCCATCGTCCTTCCCTTCGATCTCGCCGCCGCGGCTCGGCACGTGCGATTTCTCGAAGACTCCTGGAACCTGCGCGAACTCAACACCCTGGTAAGCGCGTGCGCGCACGACTGCACGTGGCGGCACCGGACCGATTCGGGCACCAGCCGCGAGCACATCCACTCGCTGCTGACCGAAACCTGGAGCCGCCAGCTCGACTCGCGTCTCGTCATGTCGCTGTGGGGGTGCCGCGAGAATCGAATGGCCGTTCGCCTCCAATGCGAGTGGCGAGACGGCACAGACCAATGGTGGCGAAGCTACGGAAACGAACTCTGGGAGTTCGACGACGCCGGCCTGATCCATCGTCTCGAGGCCAGCATCAACGACCTGCCCATCTCCGAGTCCGAGCGCTCGTTCCGCTGGGCTGCCCCCGGCCCGCGGCCCGCCGCTCACCCCGGCATCCCCAACCTCGCGTAACTCGTTCCCGTTCCCACACCGATCCCGGAGATCTCCGCATGAACCGCCCCACCACCTGGCTCCTCGCCTCCTCCATCGCCGCGTCCGCCGCCATCGCCGTTGGTTTGTCGTCGCCCGAAAAATCCAGCACCGCGCCCCGCGCAGAACCCGGCTCTGCCACACCGGCCAGCCCCTCGCGCGCCGTGCACTACAAGACAGTCAAAGTCGGCGATCTCGACATCTTCTACCGCGAAGCCGGCCCCGCCAACGCCCCCACCATTCTTCTCCTCCACGGCTTTCCCACCAGTTCGCAGATGTTCCGAAACCTGATCCCCGCGCTGGCGGACAAATACCACCTGGTCGCCCCCGACTACCCCGGCTTTGGGCACAGTTCGATGCCCACCCACGACGCCTTCGACTACACGTTCGACAACCTCTCCAAGGTCGTAGAGCAGTTCACTGACAAGGTCGGCCTCACCCGCTACGCCATCTACGTGCAGGACTATGGCGCTCCGATCGGCTATCGCCTGGCCGCCGCCCACCCCGAGCGCATCAGCGCCATCATCGTGCAGAACGGCAACGCCTACGTCGAAGGGCTCGACAACGACTTCTGGAAGCCGATCAAGGCATACTGGAACGACCCGCACAACCCGGACAAGCGCAACGCGCTCCGCTCGGCCTTCACCTATCAGACAACCCAGTGGCAATACACCCACGGCGTGCCCAACCCCGAACTCGTCAGCCCCGACGGAGCCGCTCACGACCAGTTCCTGCTCGACCGCCCCGGCAACGTCGACATCCAACTCGACCTGTTTCTCAGCTACGGGAGCAACCCGCCGCTGTACCCCAGCTGGCAGGAGTACTTCCGCAAGTACCAGCCACCCATGCTCATCGCCTGGGGCAAGAACGATCAGATCTTCCCCGCCGCCGGCGCGGAGCCTTACAAGCGCGACCTGAAGACGCTCGAGTTTCATTTGCTCGACGCCGGCCACTTCGCCCTCGAAACCAACGGCGATGAAATCGCATCGCTCATGCGTGATTTCCTGGGTAGGTACGTGCCCGCCAAGTAGGTACGTGCTCGCCAAGTAGGCCCGACCCCGCCGGAAAGCCCCCGCCGCTCAAGCCTCACTGCTGCCCATGTCTCATCCCATCGCTGAGCTTCTTCAAGGAGAAGTCGTATGCCTTCCCTGACCGCTGTCTCGTTGCGCCTGACTCTCGCCAATGTCTCTCAAGATGCGAGCTCGCTCAGAAGCCTGGTCATCGATCTCTTCGAGAGGCTCTCAAAGGAACCCGGGTTCGTCAGTGCCGTTCTTCACGATGACGTCGATCGCCCGGGCGAACTGCTGGTCTACGAAACCTGGAGCTTGAGCCGCGAGCAGTACCTGCGCGACGTGCGGACCAAGCCCTACTGGGACTTCTATGAGCGAAGGCTGGTCGAGCTTCGCGTTGAACGTGAAGCGCGCTGGCTCCGTCCGATCGCCTCATGGCCCCCGTGATCAGCCGCTGAACCAACCGCCCTGGCTTGGCGGCCAAGCCGATCCCGACGCTCGTGTCAGCACGCCACGCCCAGAGTCATGACCGTTCCGAGCCCGCATGGACCAGGTCGAGGAGCCTCATTTCATGAACTCCGCATTCACACTGGCATTCTGCCTCGGCCTCCGGCACGGGGCTGACCCGGATCATCTGACCGCGATCGATGGCCTGAGTCGAGTTCGCCCCCGCGTCACCAACGGACTCTACTTCGCGATCGGTCACGGGCTGGTCGTGACCGCCCTGACCGCGGGCGTTGGAGAAATGCTCGCGGGGAGAGCCGCGTTCCTGGGCCCCTGGGCGCTCATTCTCGTCGGCCTTTTCAATCTGTGGCAGATCTTCAGGCCCGCCCCGCGTTCCTCTGCCTCACATCCAGCCGGCTCACACACCCACCGCCTGCCCGCCTCGCTCGCCCTCGTCAGCCGCCCGGTGCTGCTGGGCATGATTCTCGCCGCGGGATTCGAGACCAGTTCCCAGCTCTCCGTGCTGGTGCTGGCAGGCGACTCAAGCCCCTGGCTCGTGGGCCTGGCATTCAGCGCCGGCATGATCATCGTCGATGGGCTCGACGGCTACTTGGCCGCCAGCACCCAGGCCATGGCCGCCAACGGCGCCGTCAACGCCCGGGCCGCTTCTCGCTGGCTCGGCATCATCGTGGTGGCGTACTCCTTCGGACTCGCCGGCGCCGAACTCGCCGGCATCGACCTCGCTGGCTTCACGCTCCCTCTCGGCCTGACGCTGGTCGCAGTCGTCATCGCTTTCCGCGTCTGGGTTCGCCGCGCACCTCACGTGCCCCTCTCCATCCCCCAGCCCGCCGATCTGGCACACACGCGCCCGTCCACCACCTCCCACCTTTCGGAGACACGCCATGCACCCATCACCGTCTGAGCCTGACCCCCGCCCACCGTTTCGCCCCGTCACAAGTGTTGTCCTGGCCCTGGGCGAAGCGCCCGCCTTCCGCCCGGGCGACCCGGTTCGCATCGGCGTCCGCTTCCCCGTCGGGCACTACCGCGTGCCGCGATACATCCGAGGATGCGACGGCGTCGTTGAGTCGGTCATCACCCCCATGGCCGTCAACAACGAGATCGAAGGCTTCGGCCACAACGCCGGGTCCAAAGGTCACTACTACCGCGTCGCGATTCCGCTGACGGCACTCTGGCCCGGCTACGCGGGCTCCCCCGCCGACAACCTGCGAATCGAAGTCTTTGAAACCTGGCTCGAAAGGAGTTCCACGTGAGCACACACCCCCACCCGCACGATCATTCCCACGAAGTCACCCACGACCACACTCCCTGCGCCGACGCCTCCGAAGCCCCGCCCGGCTACTACGAAGTGATGGAGATCGCCGTGCGAGAGCTGCTGATCGAGAAGCAACTGATCGGCCCGGGCGAGATTCGCCGCCAGATCGAAGTGCTCGACTCGCGCTCGCCCGCACTGGGAGCCAAGGTGGTGGCCCGGGCCTGGGTCGATCCCGACTTTCGCGCCCGGCTGCTCACCAACGGCCGCAAAGCCTGCGAGGACTTCGGCATCAGCTTTTACGACGACACCGAACTGATCGTGCTCGAAAACACCGAAACGTGCCACAACCTGATCGTGTGCACGCTGTGCTCGTGCTACCCGCGCCCGGTGCTGGGCCTGCCGCCCGACTGGTACAAGGCTAAGCCCTACCGGGCCCGGGCCGTGAAAGAGCCACGGGCCGTGCTTGCCGAGTTCGGCACCGTCATTCCGGCGGACGTCGAGATCCGCGTGAGCGACTCGACCGCCCAAGTCCGCTTCCTGGTTCTTCCGCGGCGCCCCGCCGGCACCGACGGCTGGAGCGAAGAGGCTCTGGCCGCCCTCGTCACCCGCGACGCCATGATCGGCGTTGTGACCCTCGACTCCCAACCCCTCACCGAAAGCGATGGTGAAGCATGAACCACTCCGAAGAACTCCTGCGTCGTCTGCCCAACGACATCGGGGGCCTCCCCGCCGAGGCCATCCGTCGGACCGACCACCCCCTCGAACCATGGGAAAAACGCTGCCACGCCCTCGCCGACGTGCTGGACTTCCACAAGATCATCAACACCGAGGAAAAGCGCCGGGGCGTCGAGGCGCTGGGCGCCGAGATGGTCGGCGCACTCACCTACTACGAGCGCTGGATCGCTACCTTCGCCGTCATCCTGTTCCAGAAGCGCATCCTCGCCCCCGACGAACTGGCCAAACGCATGGACGAAGTCGCCGCCCGCCACTCCAAGGTGCTGCCATGAATGCGGCCACCCTCGCCCACACCCAGGCACCCGCGCTCAGTTCCGTCCTCTCGCCGCCCTTGGCCCACGAGGATTCCCGGACGCGGAGTGCCAATCAGTCCTTCCCTCACTCCATCGCCTCCGACGCGCCGCCCGCCCCGAAGTCACCGGGCCGCTGCACCCTGCAGCGTGCGCAAGTCGTGCTCTGCAGCGGCTGCTGCTGCGGCCGCACCGACAAGAACCGCCCCGGCGTTCCCCTCGACGAACTCAAAGCCCTCTGGAAGCTGGAGAAACTGGGCACCACGGTCCAACTCTCCATCTCGGGATGTCTCGGCCCTTGCGCCATGGCCAACGTGGCCATGCTGATATTCCCGGATCAAACCCTCTGGCTCGGGCCGCTCACGCATGACATCGACTACGCGGTCTTGGCGGGCTGGGCCATCGCGTGCCGCGACGCTGGATCGCTTTCGCCCCTTCCACTTCTCCTTCAGCGCCTCGTGTTTCAACGGTTCTCGCTCTCGCCCGCTTGACCCCTGACCTCAAGACACCGCGCCCGTCTACCCAGGATCGCGGCTCGTGCCTCCGCCGGAGTGTCGCGGCTCGACATCCCGCCGCGACCACTGGGTACGCTGCGGACACATGCGACCGCCACACTCCGGTGGCTTCCGTCCAAATCGGCAACTCGCAAGCTTCTCCTGTGCGTTGCAGGCCGTTCGAGTTCATTCAAGAATCATCCTCGCACGGCTCTGCCATACGCGGTGCCGTCTGTATCTTCGCCACTTGGCGTACCGCTCGAATCCGGGCGAAATCACCGGATTCGCGCCGGCCCGCCTCGCTCCGCCGCCTGATCAGCCCCCAAAGTCACACCCGCACTCTCATGGCCGAAAGTGTCGCACGTGTGCTTCACCCCACGGCTATCTTCTCCGCGATGCACCTGGACCACGACCAGTGCCATGCCGCTCTCGCCGCCCGCGACGCCCGATTCGACGGCGTGTTCTTCACCGGTGTCAAGACCACCGGGGTGTACTGCCGCCCGATGTGCCCCTCGCGCACCCCGCGATCGCGGAACTGCCGGTTCTTTGCGTCGTCCGCCAGCGCCGAGGCCGCGGGCTTTCGCCCATGCCTGCGCTGCCGCCCCGAGCGCGCGCCCGGGCAGTCGCCGGTGGATCAGCCCCAGCGCGTGGCGGCATGGGCCGTGCAGCAGATCCGCTCCGGATCGCTACGGGCCGGCATGTCGCTCGATTCGCTCGCGTCCGCCTCGGGTCTCTCGCCCCGGCACTTCCGGCGGCTCGTGAGCGACACACTGGGCGTTGCGCCCATGCAACTGGTGCAGACCACCCGCCTGCTCATCGCCAAGCACCTGCTCACCGACACGAGCCTGCACATCACCGACATCGCGCTGGCCAGCGGCTTCGGCAGCGTTCGTCGCCTTCAGGGCACGCTCAAGAGCCGATACGCCCTGACGCCCACCCAGTTGCGAGCCCGGTCCACGCCTCCTCCCTCCACGGGCGGATTCGCATTCACGCTCGAGTACCGCGAACCGCTGGACTGGGCGCGGCTGCTCGCTTTCCTTGACGTGCGGGCGATTCCCGGCGTCGAAATAGTGCAAGGCCTCACCTACGCCCGCACTTGGCGCATTTCGCCCCGGGCCAAACCGGGGTGGTTTCGGGCCAGCGCCTCGCCAGGCACCGGACGGCTGCGGGTGGAGTGCGCCGAGATTCTCGCGCCGCACGCCGCCGCCCTCATCGGGAGCATCCGCCGCCTCTTTGATCTGGACGCCCGACCCGATGTCATTTCAAGCGTGCTCGGGGCCGATCCGATGCTCGAGCCCAGCGTGCGGGCCAACCCCGGGCTGCGCGTGCCCGGATGTGTGGATGGCTTCGAACTCGCCTGCCGGGCGGTCCTTGGGCAACAGGTCTCAGTCGCCGCGGCTCGCACGCTCGCCGGACGCGTGGCCGGCACCTTCGGCGAACCGATCCACACACCCATCGCAGGCCTCACGCACCTCACGCCCAGCCCGCGCACACTGGCCACCGCCGGAGCCAGCACCCTCGCCAAGCTCGGCCTCACCGGCGCGCGGGCGGAGTGTCTCGCCCGACTCGCGGCCCGCGCCGACGCCGGAACACTGCCCCTGCTCGCGACGCCCGAGCCCGAAGCCGCCATCGCCACCCTCCGCGACAATCCGGGAATCGGCGACTGGACGGCCCAGTACATCGCCATGCGGGCGCTTCGCTGGCCCGACGCGTTCCCAGCAGGCGACCTGGTGCTGCGCAGGATGCTGGCCAGGGCCGGCGCGCTCTCGCCCAAGGCCGCGTTGCTGCACGCGGAACGCTGGCGCCCGTGGCGTGCATACGCCGCGATGCACGCGTGGAACTTGCTGACACTGGATTCCGAACGAGCCCGAAGCGCCAGCGAGGGTCTCACGAATACTCAGACACCACCGAGACGCGCCCACTCGCCTCGGGCTCGCACCCGCTCCACTTCTCGAAAGGCCCACGCATGAACCACGCCCAACCGATCGACGAAACCGCTCAATCCTGGAGCCTCGAAACACCGCTTGGTCCGATGCGCGTGTGCATCGACGCCACGGGTGATCTCACCCAGGTTACATTCACGACCGATCCCCCCGGGCAAATGCCCATGCCCACCCCGCCCGCCGTTGTCACGCTCCTCATGCAACTCGACGAGTTCGCCAGGGGTCAGCGCGACGTCTTCGACCTGCCACTCGCCGCACGCGGCTCGCCTTTCGAGCGAAGCGTGTGGCGAGAGACCAGCGGCATTCCGCGCGGGCACACCACCTCGTACGCGGCGATCGCGACTGCGCTGGGCCAACCCAGGTCCGCGGCTCGCGCGGTGGGCGGAGCGCTGGGCCGCAACCCTTGGCACGTGATCGTGCCTTGTCACCGCGTGATCGGGCGCGACGGGCGCCTGACGGGCTACGCCGCGGGCGTGCATATCAAGCAGCGCCTGCTGGAGCTCGAAGGCGCAAGCCTCACGGCTCCCCATGCGAGCGAGTGACGGGGTTGGGCCTCACCACTGCGTGCCGAGTTGCTCCGCCTCGTGGCGCCGCACCCAGGCGCTGATGCAGCGCCCGTCGCGGGCGTCGCCGACACCATCGGCGTTGACGTCGATGGGCGAGGCGGTGCACTGGTAAACATCATCGATGGTGATTCTGCCGTCCGCATTCACGTCGACCGGGCATGAGTCCTGCCGCGGATAGGCGCCGGTGAGGGTCGCATCGGAAAGACCGGGCGAAAGCAGTTCGCCCAGGCCCAGCCCCCCCAGCGTCACATCAGGCAGGCCCGCAGAGTCGGGGGTATAAGGCGGGTCGACATTCGAACGCCGGTACAGCAGGTTCGCGCCGGTCTTGAACAGCTCTCTCGCCCCCCGGCGATACGCCATGTACGCCCCCACCGCCTCGGGCGTGCCGGTCTGTGAGCACATCGCCTCGAGCGACGTGAACGTCGTCACATCGCCCGGGTGATTTCCAAGACTGTCGGCGTTGTAGCCGCCCCATTGCCCCTCGGTGGTTCCCGCCGAAAAGACCGTGTAATAGCGCGGCGAGTTGTCGTCCGTCCAGGCGGCGCTGCTCCATCGCAGATTGTCCACCTGGGCCTGCCAGTCCGCACTATGGCGGTAGTCGCCCTGCAGCAGCAGCGGATACAAGCTCAGAAACGCCGCCTGGAACGAGCCGTTTGACGCGCCGGTGATGGGCCGCCCGACCAGGTAATACGCCACGGGCCACAGCGAGCGATTGATCCACAGCCCGTAAGGCCCGGCATTGCCCAGAGCACTCGCCTGCTCGGTGAACAGAATCCCTTCGTTGAACGGATATCCCGCGACGCTGAAGTCCGGCCCGCCGCCCGCCAGACCTTTGTAATACAGCGCCTGGCTGCCACCCTGAAAGTAACTGCCCCAGTTCTTTACGCCGAAGATGATCCTCGACGCCGCCCGCACCACCTGCGGGTCGTCCGGATACATCTGCCACGCCCGGGCCGCCGCCAGCACGATCTTCATCGTGCTCAGCGTCGCGTACTCCGGGTCCCAGCCCGACTTCACGCCGCCCGTCTGCGGGTCGATCCAGTGCCTGAAAATCCCGTCCGCCGTGCGGCTCGGCTTGATCCCGTCGCTCGCCAGCCCCGCGTACCGCGTCAGTACCTGCCTCACCACCGGCAGCGCCTGCGGGTCGGCGTTCACGTGCTCGCTGGCCAGCATCATCAGCACTGTCCAACCCGCCGCGTCCGGCGTCGCCGGGTGAAACCTCGACCAGCTCGGGATCACATCCGCATCGATCACCCAGCCCGACGGCTCGCCATCGGGCGACACCAGCCTCTTGGCGATAGCGACATGCTGCGCGAACTCGTCGGCGAGCCAGCCATCGAAACTCAGCCGTGTGTCGCTCGCGTCGCGCATCATGAGCGCGTCTTCGTCCGCCCCGATCATGATCGCCCCGTCAGCAGTCGCGCTGAGCGCATGCCACGTGCCCGCCGTCGTCGCGTAAGTCGCCAGCGAAAAGGCCGAATTGCCCGAGGCCTGCGCCGCAGTGACGAAATCAATCTCACTCCCGCCCGCGGCTCCATCTCGCAGTACAAAGAGCCCGCGCAAACCGCCGCTCGCAGGGCCAAAGTGTTCACCCCAGGTCAGCCCGCGCACGCCCGTTGCCGCCCCCACGGGTACGAAGCTCAAGGGCAGCGTCGCCAGGCTCGCGCGATACACGCCCAGTTCATTGGCCGCGTACAGCGTCCCGCTCTCGCGATCAATCGCCAGCCCGCGAACGCCCGAGCCCTGTATCGTCGTCATCGAGGCCAGCGTGCCGGTGGTCTGGTTCGACGTCGCGTTGTACACCCGCACCGTCGCGCCCGCCGCCGAGCCGACGTAGAGTCGCCCCTTGTAGTACGCCGCGCCGATGCGCTGAAACTGGCTCGTGTCGTTCGACAACTCCAGCCGCGCAAACAGCGTGAGCGCGCCGGTCGACACATCCAGCCTCAAGATCGCGTCACTTGCCTGCCCGTCGCTCGGCGTCGTGTTGTCGTACACCAGAATGAACAGCAGCCGCCCGGTGTCGCTCATCGCCACCGAGCACACCCCGTCCGGCCCGCCATCCAAACTCATCCAGGGCACCAGCGCCTGAATCTGCGCGCGGCTCACGCTCGTCACCAGATTCTGACGAATGTCGCGCACCTCCACATTGTCCTCGTACGAATCGCCCGCGGCATACCACCCCGCCAGCGGCGCCGCGCTCACCGCCACCGTGTCGTCCGGCCCCTCCACCGGCCAACTGGTGAACACCGGCTGCGCCGACGCGACCGCCGTCACGCCCACCACCAGCCCCGCGGCTATCGCCCGTCGCACGTGCATCCACAACTCCCGTTCAAATCCGCTCTTGGGTGGCCCGGCGGTCCCCGCCGGTCTTCCATCACTTCCTCATCTACCCATACGCATCGATCACCGCCGCGCTCCGGCCATCGGCCCGCGATCCGCTCGAAATCTGTTGTAGCAGATCCTCGCCGCGGATCAAGCAGGTTCTCGGGCAATGACGCCCCGTTCTGCACGCCGGCCACGTGGCACGTCCGATTACGCTCCACATTTTGAACGACCCGCGGCGTTCGCCCTCTCGCACGCAGGAGACCCTCGCTCGCGCCTCGGGCTCGTATCCGCGTTCCGCCCTCGCAACGCCGCATCGCCGACCTCAAAACTTCTTCCGCAGCCGCGCCGGCTGAATCCCCAACTGATCGCGATACTTCGCCACCGTCCGCCGCGCGATCTCGATGCCCCGCTTCTTGAGCTCATCCACCAGCGCCTCATCGCTCAAAGGCTTGGCCCGGTCCTCATTCGCGATCACATCCTTCAGCGCTTCCTTGATCGCGTCCCACGCCACCTCGCCCCCGCCGTCGGTCGTCAGCCCGCCCGAAAAGAACTTCCGCAACGGCACCACGCCCCGCGGCGTCGCCACGTGCTTGTCCGCCACAGCGCGGCTCACCGTCGCCACGTGAATCCCCAACTGCTCCGCCACGCCCGTCATCGGCAAGGGCTTCAACGCCTGAAACCCAAAGTCAAAGAAGTCCCGCTGCGCCTCCACCACCGCCCGTACCACCCTCAGCAGCGTGTGCCGCCGCTGACCCACCGCGTCCAGCAGCCACTGCGCGTTCGCCAGGTTCACCTTGATGAACTCGCGGTCCTTCTTGTCCGCGCTGCGATCCTTGGCCAGCAGCGCATACTCCTGGTTGATCCGCACGTTGCTCACCCGCGCATCATTCAAATACGCCACGTACCGATCGCTCGGCTCGTCGTACTCCACCACCGCATCGGGAATGATGGGCCGCGCCGAATCCTCAGTGAGCCGTCTCACCGGCGCCAGGCTCAGGCGCTTGAGCAGCGTCAGCACCTCCTTGATGTCCTCCAGCGACAGCCCGGTCTTCTCCGCGATCCGCGGCAACCGATTCTGCGTCACATCCTCCAAGTGCTCCGCCACCACCCGCCGCGCATTCGCAAACGTCGCCGCGGGCCACCCGCTGTCTTCCATGTCCTCCAACGCGTCCAACTGCAGAATCAAGCACTCCGCGGGCGTGCGTGCCGCCACCCCCGCGGGCTCGATCAGCAACTGCACCGCCTTGAGCGCCCGCTCAAGTTCCTCCACCGTCGGCCGCGCCTCAAACACCGGCCCATTCGCCTCCGCGCCCGGGGCCTCCCCCTTCACCACCGCCCGCTCGCGGATCGTCTCCAGCGGCGTGCGCAGATACCCATCCTCCTCAAGAAAACTCAAAATCAACTCGCCCAGCGGCACCAAAGCCGGGTCGATATCAACCAGCCCCCACTGCCCGCGCAACTGCTCACCCGCCGACACCGCCCTCGCCGGAGCCGCGGCCATCGCATCCAGCTTCCCATCCCTCTCCCCCGCCTGCCGCGCCTGGCTGTAATCCCCATGCTCCAGCCGCTCCCACGTCGCCTCGTTGTGATCGCTCGAAGGCACATCCTGCCCGTACTCGTTCTCCGTCGCCTCCGGGTTCGCCTCCTCAAACGACTCCAGCCGCTCGAAGTCATCGCCCCCCGATCGCTCATCCACCCGCAGCGGCCCATCCTCAACATCCCGCGTGTCGCGCGACGCCTCGGCACCAGCCACGCCGCCCGCCTCCCCGCCCGCGACATCCTCCCCCGACCCATCTGCCAACTCCAGCGTCGGATTGCTCTCCAGTTCCTGCTGAATCCGCTCCTCCAACTCCGCGAGCGGCATCTGCAGGATCTCCATCGACTGGATCATCCTGGGCGCCAGCTTCATCTGCTGGCCAAGCTTCATGTGCTGTGCGGTTTCGTATCGCATGCTTCGGGTGGCCCCTCTCTCCGAGAGGGGCGTCTGCTTTCTCGGCTGTCGGTGGGACAGGCGTCCCGCCTGTCCGCATCGCGCTCATCACCTCATCAAGTCACAAGCATCCCAGGTCGCGCCTCACTCCACGCCCTTCCGCCCCAGTATCGCATCCGCCAACACCGCCTTGTTCGCATACTCCAGTTGCGACCCGCTCGGCAGCCCCCGCGCCAACCTCGACACCGCCACCTTCCCCCGCAACTGCTCCGTCAAATACAGCGCTGTGCCATCCCCCTCCATCGTCGGGTTCAAACCCAGTATCACCTCGCGCACCTTCTCGCCCCCCGCGTTCTTCGCCGGCTCATCCACCCGCTGCATCAGCGCCGCAATCGTCAACTCCTCCGGCCCCACGCCATCCAGCGGGCTCAATCGCCCCATCAGCACGTGATACACGCCCTTGAACATCCGCGTCTGTTCGAGTGCGATCAAATCCTTGGGCTGCTCCACCACCAGCACCAACCCCCGGTCGCGCTCCGCATCCTCGCAGATCTCGCACAGGCTCGCGTCGGACAGATTCCAGCACACTTCGCAATGCCGGATGTTCTTCTTGACGTCCACAATCGCCTGGGCCAGCCCCATCGCCGCCGCTTCGTCGCCCTTGAGCACATGAAACGCCAGGCGCTCCGCGCTCCGCAGTCCGATTCCCGGCAACGCCGCAAACTCCGCCACCAGGCGGTCCACCGCCTTCGGATACGCCGACTTCTCGCTCGTCGCGCCCTTCGCCTTGGCCATGATCCATCCTAGACAACCCGGCCCCGCCGCCCGGTATCATCCCGCCCGATGCACGCAGGCAGGCACAAGACCACACGCACGCTCCGCCGAGTGCTGTCCATGCGTTGGCCCTCGCTCCTGCTGGTCGTCGCCCTTGGCGCCGCCCTCTATCTCCCCTTCCTCGGCTACGCAGGATTCACGCAATCCGAAGGCTTCCGCGTCTTCCCCGCCTGGCACATGCTCCACAGCGGCGACTTCCTCGTCACCCGCCTCTTCGAACAGCCCTATCTCCGCAAACCCCCCGGCATGCCCTGGGCCATCGCCGCAATGTCCTCCATCTTCGGCGAGAACGAATGGGCCGCCCGCAGCGTCTCGGGCTTCTCCATGATCCTCGGCGGCGTCCTCTGCTGGTGGGCCGCCCGCCGCTGGTATGGCCCCACCTGGTACGCCTCCCTCGCCGGCGTCGCCTACCTCGTCGCCCCGATGTTCTGGGCCGACCCCGGGCCCGGCCGTGCCGCCGAGATCGAAGCCCTGCACAACCTCTGCGTGCTGAGCGTGATGGTGCTGATCGTTGAAACGCTGGGCCCCCTCAACTCAGGATTGCCGGTGGGACAGGTGTCCCGCCTGTCCGCGAATCAACACCAGTTCCGCCTCCACAGGCTGCTACTCATCCCTGCCCTCGGCCTCGCGCTCGCCGCCGAGTTCCTCGTCAAAGGCCCCTCAGGCTTTCCCGCCCTGGGCGGCCTCCTCCTCGCATTCCTGTTCACAACCCGCAACGCCAAGCCTTTCCTGTGGCTCCTCCCCGCCCTCGCCATCGCCGCCGCGCTCGTCCTCTGGTGGTACTTCTCCCTCAAGGCCGCGATCGCCCACATCGAACCTCCCCCGGTTCAAGAGCCCCCCAGCCAGTTCCTCTGGACCCCCGGCAAAGAACTCAAAGTCCTCCTGCTCCCACTCAACGCCTTGGTCGCGGGGCTTCCTTTCACCCTCACCGCCGGCTACGTCCTCGCCTTCCAGCTCCGGGGCAGCGACACCACTGGCAAGTTCCTCTCCTGGGCCATGTTCCTCGGCATCGCCCTCTACACCGTGCTGGGCGTTAGCAACGCCCGCTACGTGATGCCCGCCCTTCTCCTCGGGCCGCTCACCTTCCCGGCGTGCTGGGAGAACCTCCACTGGCATTGGCCGCGACGCGCCCAAGCCCGCAAATTCGGCCGCATCTTGCAGCTTCACCGCCCCGGGCTCGTCCTCACCATCCTGGCGGCCGCCGGCGCCCTCTATTCGGTGCGTCTGGAACACCGCAAATCGTTCCGCACCAGCGGGTTAGCCGCGGGAATCAAACTCGGCGACGACCTCGCCTCCGACATCCTCGCCCACACGCTTCCCGGCCAGCCCCCCGCCGCTCAACTCTGGGGTGATGAGTACATCGACACCCGTCCAGAGGTGCTCTGGTACGCCCGCCGTGAGGCCGCGACCAAGGGGGTCACGCTGCGGCCAATCTGGAAACCCGGTCTGGACAAGACCTTAGCGTTGCCCCCCGCTGGCAGCTACCTGATTCTGCGCGACGACGACGGCAAGCGAGAGTTCCGCGATCCCGAGTGGCCGGCGTTCGAGAAGGCCGGCGTATTCCGCAACGCCACCCCGGTTGCAACCGGCACCGCTCACGTCTTCACATTCCGCGTGTACCGGATCGACTGAAAACGTCCTATAACCAATAGGAATCTGTTCGCCCCGCGAGGCAACCGGAGCATAACGACCTATAATAACGATTCTGGATCAACCAGATCGAGCATGTATCCCAAACATGACAATAACGTCCGACTCGGCAAGGTGCGCTAAGACTTCTTTTTGACGGAACCCTCTATTTCACACTTGGCGCTGTGCTTCGATGGGGTATTCTTCTCCCGTTCCGCCCGACATCTTGTTGCGGCCGGCCCCAAGGCCAGGCCCCGACCAGGAAAGACAGCAGCCTTTAGGAGAGAGGGGCTGCTGTCTGTCTTTTTGCCGGATGCTGCTCCGGCGCCGTTCGTCGATCGCGGAGCTCGGCGGCACGAACCCACTTCGACCCGGACCACAGACTTGCCAGGGGCACCCGGCCCCGAAAACGAAAAAGCCCCGCGCTCGAACGCGCGGGGCTTGGGTTTCCTTCCGGCTCTAGTGCCTATCGCCTAGTGCCTTCTCTTACGGGCAGGGCCCGCCGGCGATGACGTTGACGAGCGCGTCGATGTCACCCTGGTCGGCGACGCCGTCCTGGTTGAAGTCGGGATTGATGCCGGTGGGGTTCTCGCCGCCGGCGATGACGTTGATCAGGTAGTCCACGTCGCCCTGGTCAGAGACGCCGTCCTGGTTGACGTCGGGATCGCAAGGGGTGCCGCCGCCGTTGGAGGCCGCGAAGACCACCAGGCTGGGGCCGGTCCAGGTGTTGTTGGTACGGCCGGCGTAGGTGGCGGCGACGAAGAAGTCCTGATCCGGGCTGAGGGCGAGGGTGAGCTGGCCGCCGCCGCTGTTGATCTCGTTGGCGGCGTTGGTCCCGCCGGTGGAGTTGGTGCCGTTCTCATCGAAGAGCAGGTGGCTCTCGGTGGTGCCGTTGCCCTGGGCGGTGCCGATGGTGATGCCGGTGCCCTGGGTGAAGGCGTAGTCAGAGACGACTTCGCGATCGGCGAGGTCGGTGGCGAAGTTGGCGTACTGGGTCGTGGTGTTGCCCGGGGTGAAGTCGAGGGCGTCGTTGTTGCTCCAGTAGATGCGGACGTTGCCGCTGACCGTGAACGCGGCGTTGGACTGCTGGAGGAAGAGGTAGGCCTGGGTCACGTGCCAGTTGGCGGTGCCGTAGGCGGCATCGAACTGGGCCGCGATCGGGGCCAGGTCGAAACGCAGGCCGCCGTAGCTGGCGAAGGTGCCGTTGATGTCGCCTTCGACGTTCAGGAACGCGTTGCCGTTGGCGCCGGACCGCGCGCCCGCGGCCTGGATGGTGCCGTTCACGGCGGTCTCGAACACGGCGGCGCCTTCGCAGGCGTCGGGCGTGCCGTTGGCGTTGACGTCGGTCAGAGCGCCGACCAGGAGGTCCCAGGAATCGAGCACGCCGTTGTTGTTGCAGTCCTGGCCGGGGCCGGGAGTCTCGCAGGTGTCGATGATGCCGTTCTGGTTGGCGTCAAGGAAGGGCGTGTTGACCAGGTCGCAGGAGTCGAGCACGCCGTTGTGGTTGCAGTCCAGACCGGGGTTGGCGGCGATTTCGCAGGCGTCGAGGATGCCGTTGCCGTTGCAATCGGTGGTCGTGGTCAGCTCGCAGGAGTCGATCACGCCGTTGTTGTTGCAGTCGAGGCTGGGGTTGGCGGCGATCTCATTGGCGTCAGGGATGCCGTTGCCGTTGCAGTCGGTGAACGAGCCCATGCAGAAATGGGCGGGGGTCGAGAGGTTCATGACGACGGGGGCAGCGGCGGTGAAGTCAGCGGCGTTGTTGTTGGTGTCGATGCAGCCCATGTCGCCCCGGAAGGCGGCGAGGGTGGCGGAGAGCGTCGGAGCCGCGCCCGCGCCCTCGAAGGCGTTGGCGGTGCCGTAGCCGACGTAGTCGAGCACGGTCGGGTCGGTGGGGCCGGTGGTGGCGGCGGTGGTGCTGGCGAGGATGACCTTGCCGCTGCCCGCGGCCAGCGAGAGCTGCTGGGCCGTCGAAGGGGCGATGTAGTCATAGGCGACGGGCGAACCATTGGCGCCGGGAGCGAAGTTCACCGCGACGCAGTAGTACTGGCCGGGGGGAATCATGACGTTGGGCAGGGGAAGGGTGCCGGCGATGGTGGTGCCGGTGGCGGACTGATACTGGAGCGACGCGCCGTTGAGCGAACGGGCGGTGGTCGCGTTGGCGTTGAAGAGCACCACGAAGTCGATGTTCAGCGGGGCGCCGGAGTTGCCGCCCGCGCCGAAGACCTCGGCGATGCGCAGGTCGTTCTGCGCCATCGCGCTGCTACACAGACCCGCCGCCGCCGCCAGAACCAGAGCATGCTTGATATTCATTCTCAATCTCCAGAAAAGGGTTTGACCAACATCCACCGTGTGCTTCTCGACGCCTTCGGCCTGCCCGCGAAGTTCGAGCCCGGTGCTCGAACCTGGATTGCCGAGTCTTAACAATCTCCTTAACCGACGCTGCTGACGTACCAAAAGCCCGCCTCGGGCCAAACAGCCCAAAGCGGGGGTGAACCGTGTGCGTTTGCTGGAGCTTGGGCGTCATACCCATGTCCAACAAGGAACACCTTTTAGAACTCGTTCGACCCTGCGATCTCTCTGTCCGCCGAGCGGGGCTCTCCAACCCCCCCAAGAGCGAGTTGCAAGGGTAGAAGTACCGGGGCGGGGGTCAACGCCCAATGCGCGAACTTTACCGATTCCTCATAATTGCCCAGGTTCTTGTGCCTGAACGGTGGAAGAATGTGAGGGAGTTCCCTTACCCAGCTTTACGCGGGTTTACGATCTGTTTGTATTCTGTTCATAAACTCGGTTCTCGGACGGATCCCTGGGCCCGAGATGCAGCCGACTTCAGGCGCCGATTACCGCAGCGACAAGTCGTTGTCCACCGGCCGATTTGGCCGATAATGTGATGCTGTGCCCGACGCTGCCTTTTCCAAACGCCCGTTGATCGATCCCGGATGGCTTTTCATCGCCGCGGGCATGGGCGTTTTGGCTGCCGTGGTGCTCATCCCCGCAAAGGAGCATCTCGACAAGGCTCGCTGGCAGCGCGATCGGGCGCTCGCGGTCGAGAAGCACCGCCAGGAACGCATCACGCGGTACGAGGAGTATCTCGCTGCGTTAGACGAGCAGAATCCATCACTGGTGCTGTCGCTGGCGGAGAGCCAGCTCAACCAGATCCCGGCGGATCGCAGCGTGGTTCCTGGGGCGGGGGGGCATCTGCTGGGCTCGCGATCGCAGGATCTGTCGGTATTTCCGAGCCTTGAGCCGCCCCCGCTGGAGTTGCCCGAGTATCACCCGGTGGACAGCACGCTGTCGCGCCTGGTGACGAGCCCCAAGACGCGGGGCTGGATGATCTTGGGCGGAGCGGTGAGTGTGCTGGTGGGGCTGTTGCCGGCGAGCCGCGGCTGGAGCCGCCACGCGGGCGCGAGCCTGCCGGGCGGGGGATGAGCCGACCTGTGGCGGCTTGGGGCGTTTCCGTCAATCGAGGTGCGGAGCCGGTCCTGTCGGCGGGAATTGTGGCACCCAAGGGCGGGTGAGGACGTACATTGTGGCACGGATGGGCGCGGGCGGCGAGCCGATGTGGTTGCCGCGAACCAGGCTCGAGGGCGCATGCGTCCCGGCCGACGGCCCCACTGCTGGAGACACGCACATGACCCAGGACCTCGGACGGCTGACGGACGTGAAGGTGCTGATCGTCGACGACGATCGCGACGTGCGGGAGAGCATGGACGCGGCGTTTCAGGCGGAGGGTGCGCTGACGCAGATGGCGATGGACGGGAACGAGGCGGTGCGGATCTGCCGCGATGAGCCCCCCGACCTCGTCATTCTCGACATGATGCTGCCCAAGCGATCGGGGTTTTTGGCGCTGGAGCGGATCAAGGGATACGAGGATGCGCCGCTGGTGATCATGGTGACGGCCAACGAGGGCAAGCGCCACCAGGCGTACGCCGAGAGCCTGGGCGTTGACATGTACATGCAGAAGCCGGTGCCGCTGCGGCGGTTGATGGACGTCGCGGTCGAGTTGATCGAGGCCCGGGACGCGGCGGAGGGAGAGGAAGAGGAATAGTTCCGGGGTACAGGAGTTCCGAAGTTCCGAAGTTCCGAAGTTCCGGAGTTTCGGAGCAAAAGTCCAATTACGAAGCAAAGACCGCGATGCTCGGGCGTCGCGGCTTCTTTTTTTGCTTCATTGAACGACTCGGCCAGTTCCTTCCACCCGCCGGCTAGTGGCTGCCCTCGGTCACCCGCAGCACTTCCTGCACCGTGGTGATGCCCTTGCCGACCTTGCGCAGGCCGTCGGCCCGGAGGGTGACCATGCCGCGTTCGATGCACAGGCGGCGGAACTCCGCGACGTTGGGGTTGCGGGCGATGATGTCGCGCAAGCCGTCGTCGATGGCGAGCAGTTCGTAGATGCCGACGCGGCCGGAGTACCCGCTCTTGCGGCACTTTTCGCAGCCCTTGGCGACCCACACCTGATCCGCGGGCAGGCCCTGCATGGTGAGGTATTCACCGATCTCGTCGCTGGGCGTCTCTTGCGCCTTGCACGACAGGCACAGGCGGCGGATGAGCCGCTGAGCCAGGACGCCGTTGACGGCGGCGCCGACCAGGAAGGGTTCCAAACCAATATTGACCAGTCGCGTGATCGACGAGGGCGCGTCGTTGGTGTGCAGGGTGCTCAGCACCAGGTGGCCCGTGAGGGCGGCCTGGACAGCGGTGATGGCGGTCTCGTGGTCGCGGATTTCG
Organism: Tepidisphaera sp.; assembly: GCA_016124375.1. GTDB lineage: Bacteria > Planctomycetota > Phycisphaerae > Phycisphaerales > UBA1924 > RI-211. Next base: position 38,836 of record WGNV01000007.1, on the reverse strand, counting down.
CCCAGCATGATGACGTCCGGGTCCTGACGCAGCAGGGCCTTGAGCGCCACGGCGAAGGTCATGCCGGCCTTTTCGAGGGTCTGGGTCTGCGTGATGCCGTCGAGGGTGTATTCGACGGGGTCTTCGACGGTGCAGATGTTCATGGAGCCGCGGTCGAGCTGGCGGAGCGAGGCGTAGAGGGTGGTCGTCTTGCCCGAGCCGGTGGGGCCGGTGACCAGGGTGACGCCGTGAGGCGCGTCGACCAACTTTTTCCAGATGACCAGCGAGTCTTCGTCGAAGCCCAGGTCGTCGAGATTGACGCTGATGGACTTCTCGTTGAGGATTCGCATGACGGTCTTTTCGCCGCCCGTGCAGGGCAGCGTCGAGACGCGCAGGTCGACCTTGCGCCCGGCGACGGTGGCGCGGATGCGCCCGTCCTGCGGGATGCGGCGCTGGTCGATGGCCAGGCCGGCCATGATCTTGATGCGGCTGGTGATGGCGGCGGCCATCGCGCCGGGCGGGTTCAGGCTTTCGTACAGCTCGCCGTCGATGCGGAAGCGGACCTTGAGCTTCTTCTCGCTGGGCTCGATGTGGATATCGCTGGCGCCCTGGGTGATCGCGAGCTGGATGATGTGGTTGACGTAGCGGATGACCGGGCCTTCGCCGGCTTCCTTTTCGAGGTCGACCTCGCTGGATTTCTTTTCGTCGACCTGGACGTCGCCCTCCTGCACCTCGGCGAGGATCTGGTTGACGTCGACGGTCTCTTCGGGCTTGGTGGCGCTTTCGCCCATGATCTCCAGGGCGCCGCGCACGTCAAAGCCGGGAATGAGGACGATCTTGACCGACGGCACGCCCAGGCGCAGGCGGGCTTCGTCGATGAGTTCGACGTTGTCGGGCTGGCTGGTGCCGATGACGGCGCGGTTGCCGTCCATGCGCAGCGGGATGGCCTGATACTGCTTGCAGAACCCGGTGGTCATGCGCTGCATCAGCTTGCCGTCGAAGCCGCCGTCGAGGCCTTTCTCGAAGTCGATGCGTTCGAAGGCGATGTTGGAGAGCTCGGCCCACGCCTGCTGCACCGCGGGCTCGTCGGCGCCTTGCTCGATGAGCACATCGTGCAGGCGCTTGTCGGGAGAGGTCTTGACGATCTGTTCCGCGGCGGCCAGCTTCTCGGCGTTGATGACGCCCCGCGCCACCAGCATCGCGCCCAGCTCGCCCCCGGCCTCGGCGTCCGGGCGATAGATCTCGACATTGGCCGAGGGGACTGTGGTGGCCGGCGCGACGATGGACTTCTGCTTCACCGCCGGGTCGTCGGCGGCGCCCGAGGAAGGGCCGGAGACGCCGATGGCCCGCTGGTTGGCGGGCATCGAGGGCAGGGGTGAGAACGTGCTCGCCGCCCGGTCGATCCGGTGCTGCTTGACCGGAGCCGCGGGCGCCGGGGCGGCGTTCTGCGGCGTGCCCGGCAGCTGGGCCTGGCGGGGTCCGGGCTTGTCCTTCTCTTTGGACCCGTCGACGCCCAGTTCGTTCAGGATGTCATCGATGTTGTACTTGCCCACGGCTCTCTCGCTGGTGCCGGCGCGGGTGAGATCAGCGCCCGGTCTTGGGAATCATCTTGACGGGAGCCCGGTGCGGCACCGAGGGCTGGTTGGGGTCGAGGGTCAGGGTGTACGTGTCGTCGTCGGCCTTAAGGGAGACGGTCATGCCCTCGATGCCGGTGACGGTGAAGTCGCCGATGGTGTCACCGATCCGGAGCATCTTGCCGTCGATGCGGGCGAGCGGATTGGTGCCGGCCATGATGCCGTTGATCGTCATGCCCTGGAGCTGCATCTGCAGTTCGGCCTTGCGGGCGGCGGCCCGCTCGCGGGCGGCCTGCGCCGCCTGCTCGTCGGCGTTCATGGGCAACAGGGGCTCGCCATTCTGCTCGATGGTCGGCTTGGCCTGCGGCACCATGAACGGGCTTTTGCCGAAGTCGGCCAGGGCGACGTCGAGCGGCTTCTGAGCCCGGGCGAGGTCGGCCATGATCCGGTCGTAGGTCTTGGCCTTCTCGAGGTCCTCTTCGCCCTTGTAGTCGACGGTGGTCGTCGTGACCGTGACGCCGGTCTTGAGACCCTCGCGGCGCATCCACCACAAGGCGACGGCGCTCACGCCGACGACCAGGAAGAGGATGATGGTCTGGCTGGGGATGCGGCGCTTGGGGCGGCGCACCAGCGCATCGGGTGAGATGCCCGCGAAGGGCGGAGCATCAGGGCCGGAAACCTTGGGGGGCATCGGGGCGTCGCTCATTTGCTGTCTCCGGAGGCCAGCTGGCTCTCGTCCTGGAAGTAGATGCTCAGCGTGAACTGCGCCTTGATCTCTTCGCCTTCCTTGTTCGCGCCCTCGATCTTCAGATCATGAATCCGCGTGATTCGCGGCAGTTTCTCGATCTGCGCCAGGTAGGTGAAGAAGCCCACAAAGCTGCCGGTCACCTGCATCTCCAGCGGCTGCTCCATGTAGAGGGCGGCGGGCACGGGCTTGGAAGACTTGATGGTCGGGGCGTTGAGCCCGCTGGTGATCGCCAGGTCGGAGACCTGACGCACCAGCCCGTCCATTTCCTTACCGCTGGGCAGGCGGGCCTCGATGATCTTGACCGAGCGTTTGATGTCCTCGTTGGCCTTCACGAGGTCGGAGTCGCGCTCGGTGATCTTCTGGAGCTTTTCCAGCAGCGCTTCCTTGTGGTCGCAGTCTTCCTTCTCCGTCTGCATCTTGATGTTGGCGGGGCGGAAGAAGGCGAAGTAGCTGGTGACGGGAAGCCCCACCACCACCACCAGCACCAGGAGGGCCCGGGGTCCGAGTTTGCTCATTACTTGCCCTCCTTGTCGGGCACCGAGGCGGTCTGCTTGCCCGTGGCCTTGGGGTCGGTCGGCTTGGCGGCCTTCCCGTCCTTGGCGTCCTTGTTGGCGTCGTCGCCCAGCAAGGCGATGCGATCGCTCATGAGTTTCTTGAGGGAGGCCGAGAGCACCTCGCCGTCGACGTCGTTCTTCACCTTGGCGGTGATCTGGAACTGCCGCACGGTGTCGTCGCCCACTTTGGCCTCGCGGATGTAGGCCATCTCGACGTCATCCAGCGTCGGGCTCTGCTTGAGGCCGCCCAGGAAGTCGGCGATGTCGTTGTTGTTGCTGGCCGAGCCCTCGATGGTCAGCGCATACTTGAACCGCGGGGCCTGGGGCTTTGGGCGGTCGGGCTCCTTGGCCTTGGTGCCGGTGATCTTGGAGGTCAGCGACTTGACGGTCGTCTGGGGCGTGACCGCCGGGGGCGGGGCCTTGGGCGGCTCGATGCGCGTGCTCTTGATCTCCAGCAGCGCCAGGCGCATGTCCTTGGGGGCACGCAGCGCGATCTCCCCCACCACCGCCCAGCGCGGGACGCGCTCGATCAGCGCCGAGGTGATCTCGGCCTTGTCCATCATCTGCGCCCGCTGGTTCTCGAGCGACTTGACCTGCTCGATCTTTTCCCCCGCCTGCTTGATCGCGGCGTTCACCCGCTCCTTGCGGGCGTTCAGGGCAGAGACCGACTTGTTCGTCACCACGAACGCGCCCAGCACGCTGCCCAGCACGATGGCGAAGAGCGTCAGCACCAGGATGTTGGCGCGCGTCTCCATCTTGCCCGCGACATAGTCCTCGGGCAGGAAGCTATTGCGGGGGCCGCCGGGGCTTTTCATCAGTGTGCTCATCACTCACTCCTGCTGCTGCGCCCCCCACCCCGTGGCGGCCCGGACGCCCATCGGTCAGTTACAGGTCCGTCGGCGAGAGGCACAGGCCCACCGCCACCGACCACCCCGGCTGGGGCTGCTTCATGTCCACGCCCGCCGACGGCTCGCTGCCGGTGCGGGCGATCCTGGCCATCGGGTCGGCCATCTGGGCGGGCAGCTTCAGCCGCCGCGCAATCTCCTGGCACAGTCCCCGGTGCCGGGCCTCCCCGCCCACAAAGACCAGACGGTCGACCTTCCGCCCGGGGAACTGGGCGGCGTGATAACGCAGGCACATCGACACCTCGTCGGTGATCGTCTCCACCGCCTCGGTCAGGTTCACGTCCTTGGGCCCGACTTCGCTCCGGGGCAGGCTGTGAACATCGTCCGAGAGCCCGGCGGGCACCCCCCCCGAACCACGCCGGTCGTGGGGCATGTCGGCGCCCGCTCCGGCGGCCGCGGGCACGGGTATCGATCGACGGACTGGCGAGGGTCCCTCGGCCGCGGCCAGACGCTTGGCGAAGGCTTCCTTCAGCGAGCACGACGACTGGCGAGCGATCGCCTCGTCGATTGATCGCCCGCCGGACGCCACGACTCGTGCAAATGCGAGCGAGCGCCCGCGCGAGATCGCCACATTGGTCGCCGAGCTGCCGATATCCAGGTACAGCGTGCTGAGTTCGGCGTCCTGTTCGCGCCGGTGCAGGTGATCGAACGCACGCAGCATCGCAACGAACTCGCTGTGGATGCCCACGGGCTCGAACTTGGCCACGGCCAGCCCGCGCACGATCCGCTCCACCACGTCGCGGGGCGTGGCCAAAACCACGATCTCCACCTTGCCCGACTTCTCCTGCCCCACCTCGAAGAACCGATGCACGAGGGCGCCGGGCTCGCAGTTGAACTGCTGGGGCAGCAACGCCTCGACCGTCTCGGCCATGGCGGCGGGTTCGGCCCTGGGCAACTGGAACTGCTTGCACAGCGTGGCCCACGCGGGGATTGAACAGACGACGCGCTTGCCCTTGAAACCACCTTGACGGATGAGTTTGGGGAGTGCGGCCAGCTGAAACTCGAGCCGCTTGCGCGGATCGCTGTGAAGGTCGGTTGGTGTTTCGAGGCTCGCCGCGGCGACCAGCGAGGGCGGGTCGCCCTCGGCCAACTGCAACACCTTGAGGGCGCCGGCGCCAAAATCGACGGCAACGGGAAGCCCGAGATTCTGAGCGCCAACCGTGGACTGGAGTCTCTCCGAGATGGCCGCCAGCCGGGGGATGGAACCGAGTTTCTTGAAAATGCCCATAACCCGGTCTCCAGCCCGAAGGCCGCCAGCGCGGCACGGGTGCACCATGGGCATCGACCAGCCCACCCCCCGGGTTCACAGTGACCGGACGCTGTGCCCAGGTTGGGGGGTGGGTCCGCACCGGCGCACGCGGCGCACACGGAACAGGCCCTCCCGCCCGCATCGGCCGGCCATCGGGTGCGCTGTCCTGGTCCGGTTCTCAGATATCCATGGTGGCGACCTGCGTCGACATCCGGGTGAGCGCGAGGGATAGATTCCACTGCTGCCTGGCCCGGTCGCCCGCGAAGTTACTGATAACCCGGACGCCCCCGAACCCCGCACCCAGGCGTCGAGCCGTGAAGCCGATCGCTGCTGACTCCATGTCTTCTGCAATCGCGCCCGTACGTCGGACGATTTCGGCGGCCGCGGCGTCCGTGCCGCTGCAGGTAGAAACCGTCGCGACAACGCCCCGCGTCGCGCCCGCGACCTTTACCCCCGCGTCGCAATCGATCACAACGCCCTGCCCGATCGCGTCGCCGGTTTGCCCCGCGGCCACGGCCCCCGGCCCAAAGCCCATGGCCGCGATGTCCGAGAACCCGTCGGGGGTCTGCACGCCCTCATCCGCGAGCGAAGCCCCGTCGGCTACGACCACATCCCCAACATCGAGCCCCGAGCCCGGCAGGGCTCCGGCGATGCCCACGCTGATGACGCGCCGAAACGGCGCCCGGGACAGGCACCACGCCACGCACGCGGCGGCATTGGCCTTGCCCACGCCGCTCTGCACCAGGTGCACGCCCGAGCGTGCCGGCACTGGCGTCCACAGGCGCGTCGGGCGTTCGACCTGAAATGCCCGAAGCCCCGCGTCCAACTCTGCCGGGGCGGCGAAGACCAAAAGAGTTCGCACAAAATCCATGACGGAAGCGTACCTGCACGATCATCTCACGTATTCTTCCGCCATCAACACTCCGCTTCGTCGCATGAACCCAGGGCGGGGACCGAACCCGGATCTAGCCGGGGCGGGGGCAGGCCTTCCGTCCGGATTTTGCCGCATCCAACCCTTGGCCCGGGTGTATACCCCCCGGCCGACTTTCAACCCCTGCACAGGGAGCACGCGATGAACAAGGCTCAGAGCAACCGGATGCGAAAAGGTTCCATCGCCCGGGGCGCCGCGTGGAGCATCGGCGTGCTCGTGCTGCTCGGCGCTGCCGGGCTGGGTGTCAGCGTCGCCTCGGGCGGAGGCGACACGACGCCGACCGGAGGCGCGGGCCTGCCGGCGGATCGCACCGCGGCCAAGAAGCTGGCCTTCGACGTCACGACCACCGCGAACGGGGAACTCGAGGCCCGCGACAAGATCGAGATCCGTAACCCCCTCGACCAGCAGTCCACCATCACCCAGATCATCCCCGAGGGCACCTGGGCCAAGAAGGGTGACCTGCTGGTGCAGCTCAACACCGACGACCTGCAGCAGAAAATCGACGAGGAGTCGTTGCGGCTCGAGAGCGGCAACGCGGACCTGGTGGCCGCCGAAAACGCCTACAACATCCAGATCAACGAGAACGAATCCAAGCTGCGCCAGGCCCAGCTCAAGGTGGCCCTGGCCGAGCTCGCCCTGCGCCAGTGGCAGGAGGGCGATGTCCGCAAGAAGCGCCAGGAGCTGACGCTGGCGATCGACAAGGCGGGGCTCGAACTCGAGCGCCTGGCCGAGAAGTTCCGGCGCAGCCAGGAGCTGCTGCAGGAGGGCTTCATCAGCAAGGACGAGTGCGACCGCGACGAAGTGTCGTACATCGAGGCGATCTCGACGTACACCACCGCCAACCTGGCGATGAAGGTGTACGAGCAATACGAGTACACCAAGGACGAAAAGACCAAGCAGAGCGACCTGGACGAGGCCAAGAGCGAACTCGAGCGCACCAAGCTCAACAACGAGATCGAGCTGGCCAGCAAGGACGCCAAACGCAATAACCAGCGCGCCAGCGTCACGATCATGAAGAATCGCCTGGAGAAGATGACCAAGGACCGAAACGCCGCCACGATCAAGGCGCCGTCGGACGGGCTGGTGGTCTACTCAACCTCGCTGGATGCGATGCGCTGGGGGCGGAGCGATGGCCCGCTGCAAATCGGCCAGCAGGTCTACCCCAATCAGTTGCTGGTGATCCTCCCCGACACCAGCGAGATGGTGGCGTCGGTGCGCGTCAACGAAAGCCTGGCGGGCAAGGTCAAGCCAGGCCAGAAGGTCAGTGTCAAGGTCGACGCCGTGGGCGGGGCGATCTTCAGTGGCCAGGTCGACAGCATCGGCGTGATGGCTGAGAGTGGCGGCTGGCGCGACCCCAACCTGCGCGAGTACTCCGTCCGCGTCACCATGGACGCCAAGAACGCCGGCCTCAAGCCCGCCATGCGCTGCGAGGCCAAGATCACCCTCGACACCGTACCCGAGGTCGTCACCGTGCCCGTGCAGTCGGTCTTCAACGACGGTCCGGTGCAGTACGTCTATCAGCCCGACGGCGGGCACTACATCCGCACGCCCGTGCGGGTTGGCCGCCGCAGCGAGACGCTGGCGGAGATCACCAGCGGCCTCGACAGCGGCACCGTGGTGTCGCTCCGCGAACCCCGGGGCGGCGAGGCGATCATCTCGCCCTGGAATCACGACGACCTGAAGAAACTCGGCTACCGCATCGGCGAAGACGGCAAGGTGCTGCCGGAGATCACGGCGATGCCCGCCAGCGCGCCGGCCAAAGCCGCGCAGAAAGACGAAGACAAGGCGAACGAGAAGTCGGACAAGGGGTAAAAGGCGACTGGCGTACACCCCTCAGTCGCTGGCCCTACTGCAGGTTCACCGGCATCACCACGTACAGGAAATCCGTCCCGCTCTTGATGAGCCCGGGCTTGTTGGTCGCCTTCAGCTCCATCATCACCTGCGGCTCGTCCAGCACCTTCAAGGCATCCACGATAAAGAGGGGGTTGAACCCGATCTCGATGTCCTCGCCGTCGTAGCCCGCCAGGTCCACCTTCACGTTCGCCTCGCCCATTTCCGGCGCTCGGCTGGCCAACTCGAGCTGGCGGTCTTTGCCCCGGAAGTGCATCCGCACGCCGCGGCTCTCCTCGTTGGTCAACAGCGCCGCTCGCTTCACCGCCGACGACACCACGTCGCGGTCGAACGTCACCCGCTTGTCCTGATCCTTCGGAATCACGTCCTCGTATGGCGGGAAGACGCCCTCGACCAGGTTCGACACCAACACCGCACGCCCCGGGCTGGCCGCGGTGCCGAACGCGAACAGGATCTGCGCGTCGGTGATCGCCACCTGCACCGGCTCGTCGTTCTCCTGCACCAGCTTCAGCATCATGTTCAGCGCTTTGCTGGGCACGATGCAGGACACGGCCTTGGCGTCTTTCTCGGTACCGCTGAGGTTGGCCCGCGCCAGAGCCAGGCGCCGCCCGTCGGTCGCCACCATCTCCAGCCGCTTCCCGTCTCGCTTCAGCAGCACGCCGTTGAACGCATATCGGCTCGCCTCGCGGGCCGCGGCAAACAGCGTCCGCGTCACCAGCTGCGCCAGCGACCCCGCCGGATGGCTGAGCACCGCCTTGGCCTTGGTGTTGCCGTCCGACCCGCTCACCACCGCCCCAAACTCGGGTACGGGCGGGAAGTCCGCCGGCGGATAGCCCAGAACCTTGAAGTGGGCGTCGTTGCCCCGGATGTGGACCGCGTCCCCTTCGCTCTCCAGCGTCAGCGTCGCCTCGCCCTCTTCGGCCGAGACGATCTGGCGGATCTTGTCGCAGGGGATCAGCGCCTCGCCGGGTTGCTGCACATCGACCTTCGAGACCGACAGGCGCAGCGACACTTCGGCGTCGGTGGCGATCAAGGTCAGCTCACCCGCGCCCTGGCTCTTGCTGGCGATGATCTTGACGCACTGCAACTGCACCTTGGGCGTGCGGCCAGCCACGGCCCCCGACACAAGGTTGATAGCGTCCAACAGCGAGGCTCGATCCACGATCACCTTCATGAGAAAACTCCGTTTTCCTCGCAGGTCCGACAAGACGTCACGCTCGAACCGGATCCACGATCTCTCAAAACGCCCGCCACCAGCCGAAAGCACGGGCGCAAACCCCGCCGGGCACCTGCTTGCGACCCGCAGTGTATCAACCTAAAGGGGTGCCACGCGAGCAACCACATGGGGTGGGGCGCTGTCGCTACTGTCGGCATGGCACAGGATTTGCACATTTTGACGCCTTTTCCCGGTTGCTTCCGAAGGTTTTCGGACAGATACTCCCACCTGCCCCCGGGGTCTCTCTCGGGGGGCGGGCGGGGCCCCCGGCTCCGCGTGTTGCGTTTCGCGCTCGCCCGGAAGGCCGGGGTGCGAATCGGTTCGAGAGATACAGGCAACCGCGTCGGCTGGTGCGGCGCGCTACTCAGAAAGGGGCTCCACATGTCATTCGAAGCCGCGGTGCACGCTCAGGCCATTGAACTGGACCGCTGGTCGCTGGAAATGTGTGCCGCGGCCGGCAGCGGGCACCCCACCAGCGCCATGAGCCTCGGGCACATCGTCACCGTCCTCATGTTCAGCCAGATGCGCTGGAGCCCGGACTACCCCACCTACCCCACTTCGGACCGCCTGGTGCTGAGCGAAGGCCACGCCGTACCGATCGTCTACGCAGCCGCGGCCAAACTGGGCGTAATGGTCGGCAAGGACGACCAACGCCGCAAACTGACCTACGACGACCTCAAAACCCTCCGCGCCGCTACCAGCGTGCTCGAAGGCCACCCCAACCCGATGGAGGGGTTCCCGTTCTTTGATGCCGCCACCGGGAGCCTGGGCCAGGGTCTGTCCATCGCCGCGGGCCTGGCCGAGGCCGCCCGCCTGGATGGCTTGGACAAGCGCATCTACTGCATCGTCGGCGACGGCGAAAGCCGCGAGGGCCAGGTGGCCGAGGCCCTGGACTACATCGCCGAGCGCAAGCTCAAGAACCTGTGCGTGATCTTCAACTGCAACGAGTTCGGCCAGGCCGATCGCGTCAGCCCGCAGCAATCGCCCGAGATGCTCGAGGCCAAGCTGGTCGCCTACGGCTTTGAAGTCAAAGCCATCGACGGGCACCAGCCCGCCCAGATCCGCAGCGCCTTCGAGGCCTTCGTCGAAGGCTCCAAGTCCGGCAAGCCCATCGCGATCATCGCCAACACCGTGAAGGGCTGGGGAGCCGCGAGCATTCAAGGCAACGGCTGGCACGGCAAGCCCCCCACCGGCGACGCCCTCAAGAAGGCCCTGGCCGAACTCGACCAGAAGCGACTGGAGATGACCAGCGCGCTGGCGAACACCGATCAGTTCACCATCGAGCCCCCGCCCGACGGCGCCCCCAAGCAGGACGAACCCAAGGACCCGCCCACATTGTCGGAGTTCATGAAGAGCAACGACATGGAGAGCCTGCTGCAGAGCGGCATGATGGCCACCCGCCGCGCCTTCGGCATTGCCCTGCGGGCCCTGGGCCGCACCAACCCCAACGTCGTCGTGCTCGACGCCGACGTCTCCAACAGCACCTTCACCGAGATGTTCAAGAAGGACCCGGCGTGTTCCAGCCGCTTCTTTGAGTGCAAGATCGCCGAGCAGCACATGGTTTCGGCCGGCGCGGGCCTGGCCGCCGCGGGCAAAGTGCCTTTCGTCGCCAGCTTCAGCAAGTTCCTCACCCGCGCCTACGACCAGATCGAAATGGCCATCTACAGCGGGTCGAACCTCAAGGTCGTCGGCAGCCACTCGGGCATCACCCTGGCCGCCGACGGCCCCAGCCAGATGTCTCTGCCCGACGTCGCGTGGTTCCGCTCCTTCACCACCATGCGCGACCACCGAGGCAACCCCGGCTGTTACGTCCTCCAACCCGCCGACGCATTCGCGGCCTATTCACTCACCAACGCCATGGCCGAGTACGAAGGCGTGTGCTACATGCGCACCATCCGCCCCGACACCGAGTTCATCTACAGCGACGACACCGCCTTCAACCTGGGTGGCTTCGAAGTGCTGGCCGAGGGCAAGGACATCGTGCTGGCCGCCGCGGGCTACATGGTGCACGAGGCCAACAAGGCCGTCGAACTGCTCGACAAGGCGGGCGTCTCCGCCACGCTGGTCGACCTCTACTCCCTGCCCTTCGACACCGACGGGTTCCTCGACATCGTGGGCCAGAACAACGGGCTCGTGATGACCATCGAAGACAACTTCGGGGGCGGCATCGGCTCCGCCGTCGCCGACGCGCTGCTCGAATCGGGCGACGGCTTCACGCTGCGGCAGCTGCACGTCAAGCGCATCCCCAAGAGCGCCCGCACCGTCGAAGACGTTCTCAGCATGTGCGGCCTCAACGCCGACAGCATCAAGAAAACCGCGATGGAGATGCTGGGCGTGTAAGGCCCTCTCGGGTGGCCTTCTCGGGTGGCCCGGCGGTCCCCGCCGGTGCCTTGATGCCCCGCTTCGCCTCTCACTTCCAAACGTCCCTTCAACTCCAGAAGCCGCCACGCTCGAGCGTGGCGGTTTTTCATTGAGACGCACTCTGCTCCACCCGGACCATCGCTTCGCATTTGTCCGGCGCCACAGGGCGCTCCTTCTCGGGCGCGGCCTTACGTCGCATGGTCTGAATCGCTCGCACGACCCAACCGCTCGCACGCCCCGTAACCCTTTCGCACGCGCACATGCACCCTTCTGCCGCCCCAGCCTGTCGATTCTTGCAATAGGCCCACTCCGCCGGGCGTTGTACCTCTCGCCGCGGCCTGCTTGGGACATCGCCGCGTTGCGCCCGCCGCACCTCACCCGCGGCTTCTCGGAAGGGACACCATGAACCGCACCACCATCACCCGGACGCTCGCCGCTCTTTCGCTCGCCTTGGTCGCGGGAGCCGCCCACGCCAGCGACACCACCTCCTCCACCACCAACCTCGCCGAGAGCTGGACCAGGGACGGCAACATCGTCCTCCACACCCGGGGCCTCACCCTTCCCAGCGGCAAGGTCGCGTCGTCAAGCACCACCACCACTCGCGACGGCAACACCGCCACCAAAACCGGCACCTTCACCCTGCCCGACGGCGAGACCGGCACCATCGCCGGCAAATGGCAGAACACCAACGGCATCATCACCGGCAACACCGCCTACACCGCACCCAATGGCGAAACCGTGAATCGCCAGACCACCATCACCAAGAACGGCGACATCACCCAGCGCGAAGTCGTCACCACCGGCCCCAACGGAAAAACCACGACTCACGAAGACACCTGGACCAAAGACGGCAACACCGTCAACCGCACCAGCAGCACAACCCTGCCCAACGGCAAGACCACCTCGTCGACATCGTCCACGACGAAAGACGGCAACACCACCACCCGCACCGGCACCTCCACCGGTCCCAACGGCAAGTCCGCCACATCCAGCGACGTCTGGACCCGCAACGGCAACACCGTCAATCACACCGGCACCACCACCGGCGCCAACGGCAAGCAGTGGCAACGCCAAGGCACCGCCACCAAAGACGGCAACACCATCACCCGTAATGGCACCCAGACCGGCCCCGATGGCCAGACCATCACCACGCAATCCGACGTCAAGAAGGACGGCAACACCGTGACGAAGGACCGGACGACAACCCGGAAGGCGAAAAAGTCGAAGCGCCAGGCGAAGTGAGTCGGCATCTTGGTCGAAACGCGCTTGTGCCGCGAGTCCGCTCTTCGGCTCTTTCTCGATCACTCGCCAAGTCGGCGAGGTCAGGCGTCAAGGCCAGAACATCGAGCCAAGCACGCACGCAAGTCCTCCGAACCCGACGACCATGGCCAGCACGGTCCATGCGTCGTCGAGAGTTCCGTTTTTCCAGTCCGCGTACACGCACCTGACGAATCCAACCATCATCATTACAAATCCTCCGCCCGCCACCCGTGCTCGCAGCCCAAACATGGTGATGGGAGGCGCGTGTATGGCGCCGTGGCTTGTGCCGAGACTTATTCGACCAGTCAGGATCGCCACAAGTCCAATCACGGCAAAGATGCTCAGTCCCACGAGCAGGCAGCCCGCGTGAAGAGGCGGAACATCAGCAGCGGCCCCGACCTGATCGATTCGCAACACCACGATCTCGGCCTCGCCGGCCAGTCTTCGAACATCCGCCAGGCTGGCCGCGCTCACCGTCCGCGTCACCGGCGCCTGCGAATGCAGCCCAACGCCCGTGATCTTCCACTGTCGAACTACCTGCGTCGGTGATTCGTCGGAGGGCTCGGTCATACGCAAGATCATACGTGCACACTCACAACCACTCGCCATCAACAAACGCAGGACAAACCGCCCCGGCAGGAAGTCGAAACGCAAGGTAAGTGGAATGTCGTGGGTGCAACAAGCTCGCTAGACGACGCATCGCGCGACGTTCGACCAAGCGTCAATGCACGCCCAAAGGGAGCCGCGACGCTCGAGCGTCGCGGTTCTTCGGTTGGAACTTCGTGTCTTCGGAACTCCGGAACTTTCGCCGCCCCTACTCCGCCGCCTCGATCACATACCCCCACTCAAGCTGCGTCGTCTCCGCCAACTCACCCAGCTCCTGAGGCTGCAGGAACACGAAAATCCGCCCCAGCCCCTCGGCGTCCGTGAAGGCCAGCTTCGCCCCGTCGCCCCGCTCTTCCATCATCCCCCCCACGATCGCGAACGTCGACGCAACCAGCTCCCCCTCGTTGGGATCAAGCTCAAACCCGCTCTGCTCACCATCGAGCGTGAAGCTCACGATCACGACGCCCCGCTCCTCGTCCACGCCCGCGCCGATCTCGTCGAGCGCGAGTGTGCCCTTGGTGAGGCGCGCGAGGTTGAACGCGATCGCCGCCAGTTCGTCGGGCGAGGTCTCTTCCGCCGCCTGATACAGCCACACATCGTCCGATCGCGGCTCGCCTTCTTCGGTGGGCGAACCCATCAACGCCAGCACCCCCGCGAACGGCGAACTCTCGAACAGCGACTCGTCGACGCCCGCGACAATGTCCTTCAGTTGCGTATGCCCGCTCAAGTTCAGCCCGCACCCGCGGATTAGGTTGAACTGCGTCTCGGCAGGGTTCTCCTTCTTGGGCTGCGAGCCCCCCATCCCCTCGGGCTTCTTCTTGAACGAGAATGAAAAGTCCATGGTTCACCTCTCTCGTGCGTGCTGCGTGCGGGACGACGCGAAGAGTGTACCAGCGACACGGAAAGAGACGAAGTTCCGGAGAGACGAAGAGACGAAGTTCTGGAGCGAAGAAGTTCCGGAGTTCCGAAGTTCTGAAGTTCCGGAGTTCGCGACACGATCCAGCGCCCCCGGCAGCTGCCGCGCACCGACGCCTTGCCGCAGCAATCTCGGGATTCGCCCTCCGGGCTCATCCCAGTCATGCACGTTCCGATTTAGCAATTTGGCAATTTAGCCCTTTGGCAATTTGGCAAGGCGCAAGTCGCAAGTCGCCGCCCTACTTCGACTCCATCCTCGCCTTCCCCCCGCTCATCGCCCCCATGTTCTCCCCCTTCTCCATCCACGCCGCCGCTTTCTCATCCCCCTTCACGTGCGCATCCAGAAACGCCAGCACGCTGCTCGCCACGCAGTTCTGAATCACCCGCACGTCCGTCGTCGGCTTCTCGCCGAACAACCCAGAAGTTTCCTTCCCCGCATACGACGAGTGCGTCGCCCCCTCGATGAACACCAAGTACGCCGGCGGCCCGCCCTTGGCCTTCCCCCGGGCGTACTTGAACGGCTCTTGCCGGCTCTCCGGCGTTTCGCGGCTGATCGACACGACGTCCTTCGACCCCGTGATCACCAGCCACGGCACCTTCACGTCGTCCCACGCCTGCTCGGTGATCCCCAACTTGTTCGTCCCGCTGCCGCTGATGACAACCGCCGCCTTGAACCGCGGCTCCACCAACTCCTGCCCCTTCAACGCCCCCACCTGAGCGATCTTCATCCCGCACAACACCTCGGTGGTGTACGCCCCCGCCGAATGCCCGGCCATCGCGAGCCGTTCGGGGTCGATCTTCCCCTGCCCGCCGGGCGACTTGAGCGCCGGGATCTTCTCTTCAAGCGTGGGGATCGAATCCAGTATGAAGCGGCAATCCAGCATCCGGTTCAGCCGCCCCTCGGGGTCCATCAGCTTGATGTCGAACGCATTGGCCGCCGTCACCTTCTCGCCTTTCTTGCGTCGTTCTGAAATCGAATCCGCGTGCGTCGGGCACACCACCACGTAGCCATAGCTGCACAGGTGATCGCACAGTTCGCCGAAGCCGTCCTTCGATCCCCCGAGCCCGTGCGAGAAGACCACCATCGGGAACTTCTCATTCTTCGCGTTCTTGTCGCCCGGCCCCGTCGGCACGGGCACCCGCACCTTCACCGTCAAGTCCTTGTTCCGCTTGGCGTCGTGCAGCACCAGCGACTCGGTAGTGTTCACCTTGTAAGGCCCCACCTCGAGGTGATACCCCCCGTCGGGCGCCAGTTTCGGGCCCGACAGCGCGTCCGGCGTCGCGGGGCGGCCGACCTGCGCCGAGGCGACACCGACACATCCAGCCGCACACAAGACCGCGATCAACGCTCGCAACTGCATCGTGCCTCCCTTGGCCGCGTTTTACTTTTCGCCAAACGCCTCGGCCCGCCTGCGATTGCCATGAAGCGTGGGGTAGGTCCCTGAACTCGACGCCGGAACTGAGGCCTTGCGAAGTTCCGGGTCTTGCGGGCCTCTGACCCAGACCTTCGCAGACTCAGGTCCGGCGTCGCAATTCACCAGCGCCAATTCACCGCCCCGTGGGCAGGTCCGCATCCGCCGGGCGCTTCACGGGCTGAGGCCCTGTCCCAAAGGGCGGGGCTTCCACCAGCTTCACATGCTTCAGCACGGGCGGGTCCAGCGGCCGATCTCCATTCACCGGCACCGCGCCGATCGCCAGGATCACGTCCGCCCCGCGCACCGCCTCGCCAAACGACACGTATTTCCCGTCCAGCCTCGCCGTCCCCTCGCGGCTCAGGCACACAAACACCTGCGAGCCGTTCGTATTCGGCTCCTCGTCCCGCGCCATCGACAGCACTCCGAAGTCATGGGGCAAGCTCGACAACTCAAAGTCCGACGACCACCCCGGCCCCCCCGAGCCCGTGCCCGTCGGGTCCCCCACCTGAATCACAAACGGCAACCCCGCGGGCGATCTTGCAACCACCCTGTGAAAGATAATGTCGTCGTAAAACCCGCCCTGAACGAGCCCCAAGAAACTCCGCACCGTGTTCGGGGCCGCGTCGGGGCGCAACCGAAACTCGATGTCCCCCATCGACGTCTCGAACACCACGTGCTGATCGACATACGCCGCGATCCCCGAGTACACCGGCGCATCGGGCGTGTGGATGATCACCCCCTGTCGGGGCTCGAAGCTCTCCTTCTGCGTCTTGGGGTCCACAAAGTACGGCTTCTGCGCATCGAAGCTGTAGAGCATGAACCTGCCCGGGTTGAGCATCGGCTGCAGCACCACCGGCGGTCCGATCTCGCTTCCCCCGACGAACAACTGCGCGTAATACAGCCGCGGCAGGGGCTTGGGCGCAGCCTCTCCGGGGGTGGTCGCTGGCGGCGTCGTACCAGCACCCGGATTCCAAAGGTTCGGAAACAGGCTCGAAAGGTCCGCGGGCCCCGCCGCCACCGGCGCCCGAAACTTCGCCTCTGTAGCCCCGGGCTCAAACAGGGCGATCTCCGCATCACCCCCAGCCGGCACCGCGACGGTACAGGCGATCGGCCTTCCGACGCCAAAGTACAGCTTCGAGGGAGTCAGCTGAGCCGCGGCGTTCGCCGCCACCAACCCCCACACCACCAGCCCTGCACGTGTGTTCATGGAAGCAGTGTAACCGGCCAACGCAGCGCAACCCCAACCCACGTCAAGCCACGTCAAGCCAAGACGAAGCCGGCTTCACCAAGATCAGCGAGGGTTTATTGCGACTGCCCGTTGAGCCCGCCCGCGCTCTGGTCAAACCAGTGCCAGGCGTTGTCCACCGCCGTCGGCGTCGAGACGTTCTTGTCCACGGGCAGGATGGTCGACAGCGACGACGTCGGATCCGCGAACCAGTGCACCGTGAGATCCGCCCGGAAGAAGTTCACCCCGACCTTGTGGTTGTAGTCGCTCCGAGTGCGCAGACCATCCGCCAGCAGCGACGACTGCGCCGGATCGATCTTGTACAACTCGCGCGTCGTCGGCCCCGCATCCCCAGCTGACGGCGAGGGGCTCACCGGCCCCTCACCCCGGAAGTGGTAGTTGCAGACGATCTCGCCGCCATCATCCGACCACTGCTTCGCATAGCGGCTGTACGGCGCATCACCATGATGGCTCGGGCAGTAGAACACCTTCGGCGCCGACACATAGTTCAAGGCAAACAGATACCCAAGGCCGTCCCACGCCGGGCTGTTGCGCTGCACGTTCTCCTGGGCCAGCCGCACCGTCACCATCTCCTGCGGGCGGTCCGCCGGTCCGCCTCGGGCGGCTGTGCCGGCCGGAGGAAGGAAAACCGTCGGGGGCAGCATCCCCTTGTTGTCGTCAGCGTACATGATGAGGCCGAGGCCAATCTGGCGGATGTTCGACTGGCAGACCACCCGCCGCGCCGTCTCGTTGACCGACGCCAGGCTGGGCAGCAGAATCCCGATCAGGACGCCGATCACCGCGATCGACACCAAAACGTCGATCAAGGTAAAGCCGGAGCGCGACCGGGATGGAGCAACAGCCCCACCACTTCCACGGCTGATTGTCTGAGGCTTTGTCACCACGCGTTCCCCCGTGACAAACAGACTGCTCTCGTCTCCTACGTCAGACTATCGGGTCCGACCCACCCCCGCAAGCCATTTCTGAACGAATATCTGCCCATTTCCTCAAGCGCTGTCGCTTGACTTTCCTGGAAGTTTGGCATTTGATAGGATACCTTGCAAGCCGGTCATCTCCTTTGATGTCCGCAACCGTTTTCCGCTTGCAAATTCCTGTCGAATTTGGGGATCATGCACCTCTGGTGGTACGAACAGGCCTGCGCCGGGGATCAGTAAAATCTCCGGACCATCCAGGCCTTTTTCCGACGGATCTTTCGCGTCGGGGCCTCAGGAAGGACAGCGATATGGGGGCTGACAAGGGCCGCGCGGGGGAGGATTCCCCTCGCAAGCCCGAAGGAAAATCCGAGGCGGGAGCCGACCTGGCGTTGATGAGGCGGGTAGCCGCCAACGACCAGGCGGCGGTCGGCGAGTTGTACGACCGATTCGGCACCCTGGTCTTCCGCATGGCGCTCCAGGCCATGCCCAGCCGCCAGGAGGCCGAAGACGCGGTGCAGGAAGTGTTCGTGCGATTGTGGAGGACTGCGGAGCGATATGACGACACACGAGCCGCCCTGGTGACCTGGGTCATGCTCATCTCCCGCCGCCACTTGGTCGACAAGCTGCGGCGGCAGCGGGCGAGGATCAAGGCCGGCAGCCTGGAACTGACCCAGACGCCTCTGGCGGCCCGCGAAGGTTCGGATTCGAAGCTGGACACGGATGACCGACTGAAACTCATGATGAAACGGATTGACGCCCTGCCTGAACTTCAAAGAACCGTGGTGATGCGGGCGTATCTCGGGGGACAGACATTGCGGCAGATCGGTGAGGAACTGAACACACCCCTGGGAACGATCAAGAGCGCTCTCAGCCGGGCGCTCACAAGGCTGCGGGAACGCACGGGCGAGGAGTTTGTGGTATGACGCTGAAAGATCTACTCGAGCAAGCACATCTTGACGCCCTGGGCATGCTGGACGAGCAGGAAGCCGCGGCTTTCGAAGCCGCCTTCAACGCCGCCACCCCCGCCGTCAAGGCCCACATCCGCGAGGAACAGGCCCGTTGGGCCGCCCAGCAGGTTCTGCTGTCCAGCGACACCCCTTCGCCCGCCCTGCGCGCCCGCGTGCTCGGCGCGGTCGACCGCGCCGCCGCCTTGGCCGCGCACGACGAGTTGGCGTCCGAGGGTCCGGAGTTCGAACTTCGCCCCTCGCGCCGCGTGGCCGCGGGCTGGCGCACCGGCGGCGTCGCGCTGCTGTGCGCGTGTCTGGTGCTCGGCGTGGCCTTCGTCAAGGTCTACAACGACAACGTCGAGATGCAGGACCGCCTGACCAACGACAGCCACATCACCGCCTGGACCAGCCTGTGGGGCAACGGTCAGCAGATGACCGACATGCTCTTCGCCAAGGACACCCGGCACGCCTTTTTCGAGCGCGCGGGCGCCGCTCCGACCTCGTTCCACGGCCAGGCCTCGATCTTCGCCAATGCCGCCTGGCCCAAGGCTCGCCTCTTCGTCAGCGGCTTGCCCGCTCAGGCCGGCGAGAACTTCCGCCTGGTCGTCCTTTCAGAGGCCGACAAGATCGAGAAGGAACTGGCCGTGCTCACCCCGAGCGCCGGCCTCCAGACCGTGCAGCTCGAGGGCATCCATGCCGGCATGCGGCTTGCCCTGGTGAGCGCCAAGGCCGACGCGCTGGCTACCACCGGCACGATCTTCATGATCGCCAACGTCTGATCGCGCGGGCTCACACTGGGCCCGCCCAGCGCCCCATCCTTCCGCATACAACGCCTGGATATTCTCCCGCTGTCCGCAGGGCGGGCGCGTTCATTGGTCGCGGCATCCGGCCCGGCCGCCACTCCCTCCAGCTTCATTCACGCGGGTTTCAATCAAAAATCCTTGGCGGATCAGTTATCGCACACTACCATCTTCCGGGAGCTTCACTGCACGGTCGCGGCTGCGCGATCCAGTGTCGCAAGGAGGAGTGAGATCATGCAGAACGTGCGCTCTGACCGTTTTGGTCTTCTGTCTATGAGTCTCGTGTCGTGGTGTGCCGCGATCATCGCCATGATCGCCAGCACCGCCCGCGCCCAGTGCCCGGAGGGCTGGCTTCAAGGCGAACAACAAGGCGGCTTCACCAGCACCGTCAACTGCATGACGACCTGGGACCCCGACGGCGCCGGCCCACTGCCGCCGCGACTGGTGGTCGGCTCCGCCGGCGACATCCCAGCTCTGCAAAGCACCAAGATCGCCATGTACGACGGCGCCAACTGGATCGCCCTGGGCGACGGTCTGAATGCCGCGGTCAACGCCCTGGCCGTGTACAACGGCGAGTTGTACGCCGGGGGCGACTTCACGACCACCGGCTCGGTCGCGTGCCGCTATCTGGCCCGCTGGAACGGCAGCGCCTGGGTCCAGGTGGTCTCGTCCAATGGCTTCAACAGCGGCGTCACCTCGCTGGCCGTCTACAACAATGAACTCTACATCGGGGGCAACTTCACCGCCATCAACGGCGTCACCACCAACCACATCGCCCGCTGGAACGGCTCGGCCATCAACCAGGTCGGCACCGGCGGCTCCGACACCGCTGTCTACGCCCTGGCCACCTACAACGGCCAGCTCTACGCGGGCGGCAACTTCTCCACGGTCGGGGGCATCGCCGCCGGGCGCATCGCCAGTTGGAACGGCACCACCTGGGCTCCCCTCGCCGGTGGGGTGGGCACAAACAGCAGCTCGCAGGTTTACGCCTTTGGCGTCTACAACGGCTTGCTGTACGTCGGAGGCAGCTTCACCACCGTCAACGGCGCCGCGCAGAGCGCCAACTACATCGCCAGTTGGAACGGCTCGGCCTGGGCCGCCCTGGGCGTGGGCGCTTCCAACGGCACCAACAGCACGGTGCAGGCCATCCAGCCTTACGGCGCGGACCTGTACGTCGCAGGCTCCTTCAGCACTTCGGGCGGCAACAGCGGAAACTACCTCAGCCGCTGGAACGGTTCCTCATGGAACGGCTTTGGCAACTCCATCAACTCCAGTCTCAATGCCATGACCGTCTTCAATAACGAACTCTACTTTGGCGGCTCGGTCAGCATGGTGCAAACCCTGCCCGTCCGTCTCATCGCCCGTTGGAACGGCGTCAACTTCGGGGCGCTCGGCAACGGCATCTCCGGCCGCGTCTACGCCCTCACGCCCTACAACGGACAGATGTACGCCATGGGCTCGATCTCCGCCGCCGGCTCGACCGTCCTCAACAACATCGCCCGCTTCGATGGCACCAACTGGCAGCCTCTGGGCAGCGGCCTTGGCTCGCTCGCCCGCGCCGCCGTCGTCTACAACGGCAACCTCATCGTCGGTGGCGACTTCACCTCTGCCGGCGGCAACCCCGCCAACTACATCGCCATGTGGGATGGCTCCACGTGGACTGCCTTGCCGGGAAACCTGAACGGAAGCGTGTACGCCCTCCTGGTTTCCGGGGGCAACCTCTACGCCGCCGGCTCCTTTACCGGCTACTGCGCCCGCTTCACCGGCTCGGGCTGGGTCACCGTCGGCAGCCCCACACTCAACACCACCGTCTACGCCCTCGTCGAGTTCGGGGGCACGATCTACGCCGGGGGCACCTTCACCCTCGCCGGATCCACCCAACTCAACTACGTCGCCCGTCTTTCAGGCTCCACCTGGCAGCCCGTCGGTAACGGTTTTAACAGCTCCGTCAACTCGTTCGCCGTGCACAACAACGATCTCTACGCCGCCGGCTCATTCACCACCGATTCCACCGGCGCCACACCCATCCGCTACGTCGCCCGCTTCAACGGCGCCTCTTGGGAACAGGTCGGCCAGGGCGCCAACAGCACCGTCTACGCCCTGCGCTCCTTCGCCAATGAACTCATCGCCACCGGCAGTTTCACCCAGATCGGCGGCGTCGGCGCTCAATACATCGGCCGCTGGAACGGCGTCCAGTGGCGAGCCCTGGCCGAGGGGCTCAGCGTGGGCGCCGTCGGCGGCCTTCTGGGCGATAGCCTCTCGGATCTCAACGGCGTCCTCTACGTCGGCGGCTCGTTCCTCAAGGCCGGCCTCTCCGCCTCTTCACCCTCCGTTGCCCGCTGGAGCCCCGGAGGCGGCACGCTCACCTTCACCCAATCCCCCGCCACCCAGACCGTCTGCGCCACCGGCACCGCCGCCTTCAGCGTCCAGACCTCCGGCACCCCCATCATCCAGTACCAGTGGCGCAAAGACGGCGTCCCGCTCTTTGATGGCCGCGGCATCTCGGGAGCCGCCACCGCCAACCTCACCATCGCCTACGTCGAACCCAACGACGCGGGGGTCTACGACTGCATCGCCTTCAACTCCTGCGGCCCGCTCGCCTCGCTCGCCGGCGTGCTCACCATCGACACAACCTGTTCGCCTCCGTGCAACCCCGACTTCAACAACGACGGCGTCGCCGACCAGGGCGACGTCGATAGCCTGATCAACGTCATCGCGGGCGGGGCGTGCCCGTAATCAACGACTGCTCGCCGGCACATATTGCAGGTGGTGATCACTACGGATCAGAGAGGGGCAAGCCAAGTCTTGCCCCTCTTTTACGCGCGGCTCTCGATCGCCTCACTCGTCGCTTCTTACCAAAACACCAACCGACACATCGATGCCAGTATAGTTCGATGGCGTGACACTCAAGCCTCGAAACCGCCAAATCCCGGTGTTGTTGGCGCTTGCCTCGCCGCCGCCGATTCTTCAAAGATCCTCGCGAAACTGCCAGCCCAGCGATACATTGCCCTCCTAAACACAAGTGACCATTCGCTGGCCACCAAAGTGCCTTTGTTTTTTCCATTGCTTCCGCTACAATGAGGTCACTGCGATCCCCGACATCTACGCCGGGCGGATTGAAGCACGTTTCAGGAGCTTTCTCATGTCTGTCGATCGCCGTGCCATTGGAGCACTTGTGTCTCGGTGCTTCGCGATCATTTTGGCGATATTCATCTGTTCTCGCTCGTTTGCTCAGTGCCCGGAAGGCTGGCTACCGGGCGAGCAACCGTCGGGGTTCAGCAACACTGTCCGAGCGAGCGTGCTTTGGGATCCCGATGGCTCAGGTCCATCACCCCCGGTTGTGGTGTTCGGCTCCGCCGGAGACGTGCCAGGGCTTGCGAGTCGCCGAATCGGGTATTGGGACGGCGCTGCATGGCATCCCCTCGGCGATGGATTCAATGGCGCCGTCATGAGCCTGTGCGTGTTCAACGGCGATCTGTACGCGGGCGGAGCGTTTACTGCAACCGCGAGCGGGACATCCCTCAAGTATCTCGCGCGTTGGAACGGCGCCGCTTGGGTACAGGTTGGCGGCGCGAGTTTCAATAGTTCCGTCAACGCCATGTGCGTGTTTAATAACGAACTTTATGTGGCCGGCGAGTTCACGATGATGAACTCCGTGAATTTCAGTCATGTAGCGAGGTGGAACGGCTCCTACTTTGATCAACTGGGCACCGGAGTGAATAATTCTGTCTTCGCGCTCGCGGTGCACAACAACGTGCTAGCTATTGGCGGGGTGTTCAACGTTGCCGGAATCTACTCCGTCCAGCACGTGGTCGGCTGGAACGGATCGAGTTTCATGCCCCTCGGCAGCGGGCTCGGAACTGGGACCGAGTACATCAACGCGTTCGCTACTTTCAACGGCTCACTCTACGCCGGAGGTGTTTTCCAGACGATTCCTGGCGTGGGCGGAACGGGCAATCTCGCCCGGTGGGATGGTGCCTCGTGGTCGCCGCTCCTGTCGGGCGCCGACAATGGGGTGAATGCGGGCGTGAGAGCATTGACTGTTTTCGATGGTGCCCTCTACATCGGTGGCGATTTCTCCCTCGCGCACGGAATCAACTCCTTCAACCTCGCCAAGTGGGACGGCGCGTCCTTCATTCAGTTCGGGACCAGCGTTCAGGCAAGCGTGTACACCCTCGTCGCCGCGAACGGGTCGCTCTATCTTGGCGGCCAGTTCGTCAATGTTGGTTCGCTCTCCACCCAGCACATTTGCAGATACGACGGACTCGGCTTTCACGCCTTGGGTAACTCACTCGCCGGCACGGTCTATGCCATCACTATGTTCAACAACCAGATCATCGCCGCGGGTGACATCAAATATGCCGGCGACACCCCGGTCAACTCAATCGCCGCGTTCGACGGCGCCAACTGGCAGCCGCTCGGAAATGGCCTGGGCGCCGGGCTCGGAAACACTGTTTTTGCAGCCACGGTTTTTCAAGGGAATCTTGTCGTTGGCGGCAGTTTTGTAACTGATGGCGGAGCTCCATCCAACCATGTTGCCATGTGGAATGGTTCCACTTGGATCGCGATGCCCGACACAGGCGGGTCAGTTCACGCCCTGTGCGTCTACCAAGACCAGCTCTACGCGGCGGGGTTGTTCACCTCGTCCCTTCTCCGCTGGACAGGCACCTCATGGACCCCGGTAGTCAGCAATGGCGTTCAGAACACCGTCAATACCATCGTGGCGTACAACGGCTCGCTCTACGTTGGCGGCGACTTCCACTTCGCGTCCGGCAACCCTACCAACCTCAACAATGTCGCTCGCGTCAATGGCAATACGTTTGAACCAGTCGGCGCCGGCTTCAACGGCACTGTGCACTCGCTTGTCGAGTTCAATGATCAGCTCTACGCGGGCGGCGAGTTTGACGCCGAGAGCACGGGCCTGCCAATCATCGGAAGTGTCGCCCGCTGGAACGGAACTCATTGGGAATCGCCAGTCAGCGGCTCCGGCCCCAGCACACACGTCCTTGCCCTGCTTCCGTTCAACGCCCAACTCTACGCGACCGGGCCGTTCACCTCTCTCAGGGACGGCCTAAGCGCTCCCTGCATCGCACTCTACAACGGCGCTACCTGGCGAGCTCTGAGCTCCGGCACCTCGGTGGCCCCCTTCAACAGCGGCTTCGGAAACTGCCTGTTCGAGTCCGACAACATCATCTACGCGGGCGGCTCGTTCACTCAAGTGGGCCTGAACTCTCCAACCACCCAGTTCGCGCGCTGGAGCCCAGGCGGCGGATCGCTCACCTTCACCCAAAGCCCCCAAAGCGTCAGCACTTGCACTGCTGGAACGGCTTCGTTCTCAGTTCAAACCTCCGGCAGTGCCGCCCTCTCCTACCAGTGGAGAAAAAATGGCGCCCCCCTCGTCGACGGCCACGGCGTCACCGGCACCAACTCTCCCATCCTGAACCTGGCGTATGTCGTGCCCGACGACGCCGGCGCCTACGACTGTGTCGCCTTCAGTGCCTGCGGCCCAATCGCCTGCGCCCCCGCCACGCTGTCCGTCGACTCCAACTGCTCGCAAACTTGCAACCCCGACTTCAACAACGACGGCGTCGCCGACCAGGGCGACGTCGATAGCCTGATCAACGTCATCGCGGGCGGGGCGTGCCCGTAAGAAGAAGGCACCAGGGACTAGGCACTGGGCGCTAGGGTCAAACCAACGCGGATCAGCGCCCTCAGGCCGATCGAGACTGCACGCGACGGCCCACGAAAGTGGGCCATCGTGCTTTTTGTTCACGCTGCCACTCTGCCACTTCGCCACTTCCGGCGCCGCCTTACTTCCGCTTCTTGAACTTGCTCTTGATGCTGGGCGTCGCGGTGCTTCCCCGCCCTCGCAGGCCGGGCATGCCCTTGAGCCCTGGCACCATGCCGCCGAGCCCGCCCGCGGAGCCCAGGTCCTTGACCGCCTTGACGCGATCTCCCGCCGACAGGCTGGCCATCTGCCGCGTCATCTTGCTCACCATGTCGAACTGCTTGACCAGTTGCCCGATGTCGTCGGGCTTGGTGCCCGAGCCGCTGGCGATGCGGCGCCTTCGCGGGATGTCGATCGCGCCGGGCTTCTCACGCTCCACGCGCGTCATGCTGTTGATCATCGCCTCGACCTTGTCGAGCTGCTTGTCCTCGATGTGCACGTCCTTGAGCATCCCCCCCACGCCCGGCAGCATGCCCAGGAGTTGTTTCAATGGCCCCATCCGCCGCAGCGTCTTGAGCTGCTTCAGGAAGTCGTCCATCGTCATCTCGCCTCGGGCCATCTTCTCGTGCAGCTTGTCGGCGTCGGCCTGGCTCACCTGCTCCTGGGCCTTCTCCACCAAACTCAGCACATCGCCCATGCCCAGGATGCGCCCGGCGAACCGCTGGGCGTGGAACTCGTCGAGCGCGTCCAGTTTTTCGCCCACGCCCACAAACTTGATCGGCGCCCCGGTGACGTGCTTGACCGAGATCGCCGCCCCGCCCCGGGTGTCGCTGTCGAACTTCGTCAGAACAATCCCGTCGACCGCCAGCTTCTGATGGAACACCTTCGCGGAGTTCACCGCGTCCTGGCCCGTCATCGCGTCGACCACGAGGAACACGTGATTCGGCGGCACCGCCTGCTTGACCCGCGTCAGCTCGCCCATCAACTCGTCGTTCACGTGCAACCGGCCCGCGGTGTCCAAGATCAACACGTCCACGCCCGCATCCACCGCCGCCTTGTACGCGCGCTTGGCGACCTCCACCGCCACGCCCACGGCTTTGCCGTACTCCGCCGCCTTGTCCTTCTCGCCGTAGAAGCTCACCTTCACGCCCGGGTCGCCCATGTCCCCCACCTGGCGTGCCAGGGTCTCCAGCTGCTCCACCGCCGCGGGGCGTTGCAGGTCGAGGGCCGCCAGCATGCTCGAGCGGCCCTTCTTCTTGAGGTACCCCGCCAGCTTGCCGCAGGTCGTCGTCTTGCCGCTGCCCTGCAGGCCGCACATCATGACGACCGTCGGCCCGCTGGCCGCCTTGCCGATGGGCGGGGCCTGCTGAATGATCGGCCCGCCGGGAATCGCCCCGACCGACGGCGCCTCGACGACGCCCCCCAGCACCTCGACCAGCCGGTCGTACACAATCCCGATCATCTCTTGCCCGGGCTTCAGGCTCTTGGTCACTTCCTTGCCCCGGGCGTCCTTCATCACCTTGTCGCAGAAGTCGTTGACGACTTCCAGGTGCACGTCGGCCTCGAGCAGGCTGGTGCGCACCTCCGCCATGGCGTCGGCGACGTTCTTCTCGCTGATCTTGTCGTTGCCGGAGAGCTTGCGGAACAAGCCGTTGAAAGTGTCGGTCAGGCGTTCAAGCATGCCGCAAGCGTACGGCAGCACCCGCCCGCGCTCTTGAAGCCTTGCTCTTTCCGCCTCCAAAAACGAAAAAGCCCGCGCCCAGCGCAGGCTCCTTGTCTCGCTCTTCTCCGGCCCAAGTCCCCAGTGCCTGGTGCCTAGTGCCTTCCCCTCACGGACACGCCCCGCCGGCGATCACGTTGATCAACGCGTCGACGTCGCCCTGGTCGCCCACGCCGTCATTGTTGAAGTCCGGGTCGGCGTTGTTCGGGTTGCCTCCGCCCGCGATGACGTTGATCAGGTAGTCCACATCACCCTGATCCGCCACGCCGTCATCGTTGATGTCCGGGTTGCAGGGCGGGCGGCTCAGCACCAGCGACACGTTGTCCGCCGACGCGTCATTGAACGGCCCGACGTTGCGTGCCATGAACAGCACCAGCGTCACCGATCGCGCCCCCGCCGGAACCGTGCCCATCGTCATCCGATGCAGCAGTTTGGTCTGATTGCCCCGCTCGCCCGCCAGCGGCCCCTGCAGGCCAGACGTGCCGATGCTGTTGCCCGCGCCGTCCGCCCACAGAAGCGTGATCGACGCGTTGTCATCCTGGTTGCCCGCCCCGCCCAGATCGGCGGCCAGTTGGAACGTCACGGCGCCCGTGTCCAGCCCCTGCGCCAAGGGCGTCAAATCGATCGTCTGGCTGGCGGTCGAAAACTGGGCGTTGTTCCCGCCCACAAAGAACTTCTGCCCGCTGCCCGAAAACGCCGCGGGAAACCCCGCCGTCCCATACGCAACCACCGTGAACCCATCATCCAGCGTGTCCCAGTTCGGGATCATCACGATGGTGTTCCCATTGGGCGACGCCGGACCTTCCTCCGCACCCGGGTTCGCGATCAGGTTGATGTTGTAATCCTGGGCTTGGGCCAATCCACCGATTGACGCCACGCCGGCCGCCAAAACGGCGGCACGCACCACGCTGCTCGTCTTCATCCTTCGCTCTCCTCGAAGTATGTTCGGACCCCGCACGCCCCTCCTCCTTCAGTCTAACGGCAACCCGTTTCCAGTCCAGCGGTTTTTCGCAGGTTTTGCGCCAAGTTCCGGTAAATGCCGCAATTGCAAACCCCGGACCGATCGCGGCCCGGGGGTTCCATCGAATCCGCCGCGAACGTCGCCCGATCGCGCGATTACGGGCAGGGCCCGCCCGCGATCACGTTGACCAAGGCGTCGATGTCTCCCTGGTCCGCGACGCCATCGCCATTGAAGTCCGCGTCGATCCCGGTGGGGTTCTGGCCGCCCGCGATCACGTTGATCAGGTAATCCACGTCGCCCTGATCGGCCACGCCGTCCTGATTCACATCCGGGTCGCACGTCGGCCCGCCCGCCAGCACCGTCACGATGACCGTGTCGGTGCCGGTGCCGCCCGCATTGTCCGTCACGCGCAACTGCACGGTGTGCACGCCCACGCCAAAGTTGACGTTGGTCGTGGGCGATGCGATGCTCGCCAGCGTGCCAGCGCCCTCGGTCCAGGTGTAGAGCGTGATCGTGCCGTCGGGGTCGTGGCTCGCCGAGCCGTCCAGCGTCACCAGCTCCGTCCCGTTGTTGTCAGAGTCCGTCACCGTGATGTCCGGCCCGGCGTCCGCCACCGGGTTCTGGTTGGGCACGCCCCGGGAGCCCTGCTCGCCCGCCTGGGTGATGTACCGGTACGCCGTCGAGCCCGGCTGCTGGGCCCTCACCCAGTAGTAGTACACCTGGCCCGGCGTTGCCGTCGTATCCACATAGCTGGTGCTGCCCGGCGCCAAGTTGGTCGCAATCTGCGCCGACAGCCCGAACACGTCCGACGTGTACCGGTTGACGGCGTACGCCGTCGCATCCGGAATCGCCGGCCAGGAAATGTGAACGCCGTCGGTAAACGTCCCGTCAGAGGCCGTCGGCGCGAACGTGTCCGTCCCCACGTTGAACAGCAGGCGGTACAACTGCGTCTCGCTCATCGCCTGCGACGAGCTCACCTTGATCAGGTTCACGCCCTGGTTCAGCAGCAGGTTGCTGATCTGCTCGCTCGAGCCGGCGGGGTTCACGTCGCTGCTGCGCAGGATGCCCGTGCCGAAGCTCGTCGTGATGGTCACCACCAGGTTCGCCTGCGTCAGCGCGTTCACCGTGTTGCCCGTGGTCTGGCACGAGCCGTCAGCGTTCTGATCCACGTCCACGTACGACGAGCCCACCGGCGTCGCCGTCACCGTCAGCAAGCGCGGCGCGTCCACCGTGATCTTGTAGAAATCCACGTCGTCGTCGGTCGAGCCGACGGTCGCGCCGGGCGAGAGGCTCAGCGTGGCCGCGCTGCCCGCGCTGGGCGTTGGCACCAGCCCGTACAGGTACGACTGACCAGGAGTCGGCGTCCCCAGATCGGTCGCGGTGCTCGCCGTGTCGTTGGGCTCGAAGCTGTCGCCGTAGAACTCCTGCACCGCCCGGATGTCGTCCTGCTGAGGACCGTCATACCCCGTGCTGATGAACGGCTCCATCAGCTTCGTGCCGTTGGCCGGGCACACGTGCGAGAAGCCCAGCCCGTGCCCGTGCTCGTGCGCCACCACGTTCCGCATGAAAATGTAACTCGGCGCTCCCTGCGCCCAGTTCTCGGATGAGTCCATCACCATGTCGCTGCTGGTCGGGAAGGTGTCGTACGCCAGCACCCCGTTGCCGCCGTCGATGTTGTGCATGCTGATGCGGATGTCGCCCCGCGCGCCCGGCTGCCCCGCCGCGCCCCACGCCGCACCGTCATCCCAGTCGTTCCCGCCGGAGCTCACAAACGTGTACTGGATCCCGCTCAGCACCGACCAGCGATCAAAGACCCGCTGGAACTGCTGCTTCCAGGTCGCCCGCCCGCCGAAGGGCGCGAACTGCGAATCCAGCGTCGCAAACAGGTTGCTCGCCAGCTGGTTGCCCGACCCGCCCGTGATCAGTCCGTCCGGCACGAAGCTCCACGTCAGCGCGATCGGATCCCCCGGCACGCCCGGCCAACGCTGGTCCGCGTTATAGCGGCTCTGATACCCGCCCTGCATCATCCGCTGGATGAACTGCCACTCTTCCGCCGTCGGGGTGTACCCCTCCGCGAAGCACACCGCCGCCGGACCCGGGTCCAGCGGGTCCCCGCTCACCATCCGCCCGTCCGGCGTCGGACCCACGTTCCCCGCGGCGTCCATCTCCCGTCCATCCTGAAAGCACTGGGGTTCATACGTGCGCCACGCGCCCACGCCCCACGGACCGCCCGCCATCCGCGGCGTCGGCTCGCCCAACGCCACGCCCGCCCCCGCCAGAACCACCAGCCCCGCGATCCGCATGCTGTTCGTCATTGCCAATATCTCCCAGTCAACCGCCGGGGCACCGCCCCGCGCTGTGTCCAATATCCCTTCATCAACGCGCACCTCCCGAAGCCGCCCGCCGCTTCGGCGCCGCCCTGCAACAACCCAGTTCGGCCAACCCGCCCGCCATCCTGACCCGGACACACACCCGGGTCAGACGCAGACCGATTGCCCATCGATACCGCCCGGCGAAACCTCAGGGGCGACAGAAACCGCCTCAATCTTCACAAATCACCGGCTTTGTCACGATACGAGAAAATCACGACTTAGATACCCAGATTTCGCGCATTTCCTGCATTTTCACCGGTTCGATGCTCCGCCGGGCCCATCGGTTCACAGGACTATCGGGCGTGCAAAACTTCCTCCGCCGATGCCTCAAGTGATTATTCCGCAGATATTTACCCCAAAAAACTCACGGATCCAGCGGCGCCCAGTCGCGCCCGCGTAGCTGGACCAGCCGGCTGTCCACCTCGCCCAACAGCTTCCGTTCGCGCACGGTGTCGCCAAATGTGCCAACCCGGGCCCATGCACGAATACGCCGCGGATCGCGGTCGCCCCCCGCCTCAAACTTCAGGCTCGCCGGCTCATCTCCCACTGTCACCAGCGAGAACTCCATGGCATGATCACCCGCGACCTCATGCGAGGCGACCACCGCCATCTCGCACCGGCCCGCGGCCACCTGCACCGACGCCTTCACATCATCCCAATCGCCGTTCATATCCATGCTGGTTCCCGGACTCTTCACCGGCACCGGCCTGGCACCCGGCGCCCCGCACCCGGCCACCAAACCCAGCCAAGCCGCCACCCCGAAGCGCAACACCCTGTGGCCACTCCCCTTGAATACTTGTTTGGTAAAAGTTAGAATGGACACGCACCCGGGATTGACGTCTGTCGTACACTTGGGATCAGGGCGGAGGCCCTCACTCGCCAGCGAGGCGAGCCGCGAAAGGAGCCTGGGGACGTTGGAGATCACGATTCGAGTTCCTTCCGGCGCGGAGCGCGTGGCGATTCTGGGCGCGGCTGAGCGCAACATCAAGATGTTGCGCGAGATGCTCGGTGTCGGTGTCGCAGCCCGCGAGGGCCGGGTGATTGTCTCCGGGCAGAAGCCCGCCGTCATCGCCGCCCGCAACATCCTTGAGAGCCTTGCCGACATCGCCCAGCGGGGCGGCGAACCCCCCACCCGCCAGCAGGTCTTGGACATTATCTCGCAGGAAGCCAGCGCCCTGGCCGACGGAGCCGTGGACAGCGCGGGCGAACTGCTTGAAGACTGGGACGGCACGCTGCAGGTGTATGCCGCGGGCAGGCCGGTGCGGGCCAAGACCCCCAACCAGCAGGCCTACCTCGACGCCATCCGCGAGAACGACCTCACACTGGCGATCGGCCCGGCGGGCACGGGCAAGACCTATCTCGCCGTGGCGGCTGCCGTGCACCTGCTCAAGACCAGCCGCGTGCGCCGGGTCATTCTCGCCCGCCCGGCGGTGGAAGCGGGCGAAAAACTCGGCTTCCTGCCGGGCGACATGCGGGCCAAGGTGAACCCGTACCTGCGCCCGCTCTTCGACGCCCTGGCCGACATGATGGACTACGCCACGCTGCGCCGCTTCATGGAAAACGATGTGGTTGAGGTCTCGCCCCTGGCCTTCATGCGCGGGCGCACGCTCAACAACGCCATGGTCATCCTCGACGAAGCCCAGAACGCGACCCGGGGCCAGATGAAGATGTTCCTGACGCGCCTTGGCCACGGCAGCAAGATGGTCGTGACCGGCGACGCCACGCAGATCGACCTGCCCGACGTACGCGATAGCGGCCTCATCGATGCCGCCCGGCGACTGCGCCGCACCCCC
The DNA here is from genome assembly GCA_016124375.1 of Tepidisphaera sp. Taxonomy (GTDB): domain Bacteria; phylum Planctomycetota; class Phycisphaerae; order Phycisphaerales; family UBA1924; genus RI-211. The sequence goes on along the minus strand of WGNV01000007.1, from coordinate 6,851 downwards.
GGCGTCGGCTTTGTCGCCTTTGACCGCTCCGACGTCGTGCGGCACAACCTGGTGCAGCGGATCATCGACGCCTATGGCGACGACGACGATGACCGCCGCGCCGCCGCCCCCAAGGACCAGGTGGACCGTCGCCGCATCCCCAACCAACCCGCAGAAAAGCCCGATAATCACCAAAGCGCGACTCCGGAAACTCCGATGGCCTAACTGCCCGCAGGGGCGAAACGCCGCATGCCCGAAGACTTTGATCCATCACCACGCAGCGAGGGGACACGGATCGGCCCGAAGACCGGCCCCAAGCCGCCCCGTGGGCGTGCCGAGGCCGTCGCCCGCAGCTTGCGCGAGCACCACAAAGGCAAGGCCATCCTGGGCGTGCTCATGCGCGGGGTCGAGGCGTTGTCGGTGCCCAGCATGGGGGTTGGGCTGCTGATCGCGGTGCTGGTGGCGACCATCTTCACCCTGTGCGCCCTGTGGACGCGCGAGCGTCCGCTGGTGGCGGTCGGGCGGGTGATGAACGAAACCAGGTTGGTGCGGCGCGAGATCCGCACGGTGGACGACGCCCAGACCAAGCAGCGCCAGGAAGCCGCCCGCCAGGCGACGCCCCGCGTCTACGCCATCGACCAGACCGCGCTCGACGCCATCATCACCAGCATCGACAACCTGCCCAAGACCGTGGCCGGCGCCGAGACCATCGACGGCGTCGACCAGGGCATCCGCGAGCAGTTCGGGCTCACCCCCGAGGGGCTGGCGGCTCTCAAGGCCGAATGGGCCGGCGGGCAGCGCGGGCCCGAATGGGCCGACAAGGTTCGCCAGCTCGCAGCGCTGCTGGCACGCCGGCCTTTGCTCGACGCCCAGACCTGGCAGCGCGGCTCGCAGGAGGGCACCAGCGGCAAGATCCGGCTTTTCGCCGCCGACAAGACCAGCACCTACGTGCTGCGGGGCGAAGCCGTGAACCTGGAGGACAAGGACCAGCTCGCCAGCGTCGCCCGCGTGATGGCGCGAGATTCCAACTTCTCCGGCCTCATCCGCCAGATCATCGCGACGCGCCTCACCAACGTGAGCAAGCCCACCTACACCTTTGACGGCGCGACGACGACGAAGGACCAGAACGCCGCGGCTGAGCAGGTGCTGCCCGCCGTCACCATCAGCCCCGTCGGCCAGATCATCTTCCGCCGGGGCGACGTGCTGACCGAGCCCCAGGCGACGCTCTTCCGGGCGGAGATGGCCCTGAACGAGCACGAGGCGGACGGCTGGCAGAAGTGGTTTTATCGCGCGGGCGTGCTGGGCGTCATGACCGCCATCACGCTGGTGCTCGCCGGGTACACCGTGCTGTTCTGCCCGCGGGTGAAGCGCAACGCGGCTCGCATGATGGGCGTGGCGACGGTGCTGATGGCGTGCATGGCGACCTCGTGCTTCGCGACCGCCGCCTCGCCCGAGTATGCCGCGCTCACGATCGTGACCCCCACCATCCTGGTCGCCATGCTGATGACCATCGCGTATGACCGGCGGGCGGCGCTGGCGTACGCGCTCATGGAAGGCCTGGCGGTGTGCGTGGCGGTGCGGGCGGGCATCGGCACCATGGGCGTGATGGTCGCCGGCATCGCGTGCGTGGTGTGGTCGCTGAAAGAGATTCGCGACCGCGGCAGCCTGGTGCGCGCGTCGGCGTTTGCCGCGATCGGCGTCGGGCTGACCACCATCGTGGTGGGGTTGGTCGAGCGCCCGCTGGTGGGCGAAGTGATCAGCGAGATATTGGTGGACGGGGCCAAGGCGGCGGGCGGGGCGATCGCCGTGGGCGGCGCCACGCTGTTCATGCTGCCCATGATCGAGCGAGCGTTCAAGGTGACGACCGGGCTCACGCTGATCGAACTGCGCGACCCCAAGCAGCCGCTCTTGAAAGAACTGCAGCAGCGGGCCCCGGGCACATACACGCACAGTTTGAACGTGGCGACCATCGCCGAAGCCGCGGCTGAGGCGATCGGGTGCGATGGCCTGCTCACGTACGTGGGCTCCCTCTACCACGACATCGGGAAGATGAACAAGCCCGAGTACTTCGTGGAGAATCAGCAGGGCGGGCCCAACAAGCACGACCGCCTGACCCCCGCCATGAGCCTGCTCATCATCGTGGGGCACGTCAAAGACGGCATGGAACTTGCCCGCGAGTTCAACCTGCCCGCCAAGCTTCAGCACTTCATCGAGGCCCACCACGGCACCACGCTCGTCGAGTTCTTCTACCACCGCGCCAAGAAAAAGGCCGAGGGCGAAGAAGAACCCAACGTGCCCGACGAGTTCGAGTATCGCTACCCCGGGCCCAAGCCCCGCATCAAGGAAGTCGCGATCCTCATGATCGCCGACGCCGTCGAGAGCGCCGCCCGCGCCATGAACGACCCGACGCCGACGCGCATCGACGCGCTGGTGCGCTCCATCGCCAACAAGCGCCTGATGGACGGGCAGTTCGACGATTGCGAGATCACGCTGAAGGACCTGAGCCGGATCGTCGACAGCGTGAGCCGCACCGTGGCGAGCATGCACCACGGGCGGATCAGTTACCCCGAGGCGGCGCCGCAGGCGGCGGCGCAGTAAACAAATCAGTCTGCCCGTCACTTTACGACTTCGTGCCAAACGAACTCTTGTGGCACACTTCGATCGTCAGTTCGCACGCAAAGGCGGTCAGTTTGTCGCTCCTCTGCATGGGACCGCAAGCCAAACCAAACATCAAACGCTTCGTCTTTTTCTCTGCGGCGTATGATAACCCAAGCAAATGTATCTGCAGATTTCCTTGCTTCGCTATCAGAATGAGGCGAGTTTTTTCTTCTACTCCACTCATCGCAAATGAGCCAATATCCCGAAGAATCGCCAGGGTCCGCGGTACGAATCCGAATTCTGCGCAAAGCCGATTTCGGGGTAGAATTGTCAACCAGTTCCACGTGCGCATATTCGTCGTCCACTCGTCGGACGTTGGAATACCCGGGGCGGGCCTGCAGGACTCTCACGGCAACCTCGACTAGTTCGTTGCGGGCCATTTGCTTCTCCTTTTCGAATCTTCAACCCCGCACAAAATCGCAACCAATCTTTGAGTAGGGCGTGTACAGCTTAAAGTAAGTGTTCCGATCCACTCCTGTCTAATGACTGCCGAACACCCGCTCCAGCACCTGCTCCACGCTCTTGGGCGTGCCCAGTTTGCCGATCGCCCGCGTCACCTGCGTTTCGGCTTCCTGGCGGGTCTGCCCCAGCGCGATGAGGGCCGCCACCGCGTCGTCGAGGATCGGGCTCTTGCCCGGGGCGGGCGTGCCGTTCGCGCCCGCGTCCAGCGATTCGATCTCCGAGGCCGTCAGGAACGCCTCGACCTTTCCCGACAGCTCCGCGATGATCGTCTCGGCCATGCGGCTGCCGATCTCGGGCAGCTTGGTCAGGGCCTTGGCGTCGCGCCCGGCGATCGCCCGCGAGATTGCCGCGGGTTCGATCACGCTCGCCCGCAGCGCCTTGCGATTGCCGATGCCTTTGACGGTGGTGAACAACTCGAAGAACCGGCGCTCGTGCTCGGTGCGGAACCCGATGAGCCTGGGGATGAAACTGGCACCCTGGTTCTGGCTCTCCAGGTACTGCAGCGTCACCAGCGTCACCCGTTGGCCCGCCTTGGGGGCCAGCCCCTCCGCAACGTACGCCGGGATAAGGACTTGGTACGCGATGTCCCCCGAGGCGATCGTCGCCTCCTGCCCCTCCACCCGTTCCAGCGTGCCCGAGAGCCTGGTGATCATCGCCGGTCACGGTAGCGGGGCGGCCTGGTGAATGCACAGGTTGGCGGCTGCCAGCCGATGACAGGAAGCGGCCCCCACTCTTCCACGGGGCCAGCCTTGGAGCACGAGCGTGAGCGCACTTCCCCAACGCCCATCCGCGATCAACCCCCCCGACACCCTGTGGGCCCGCCCGGTGGTCGTCGGCACGCCGGAGACTATTCCCGGAGTGGCCGCGTGGCTGGCCAGCACGCCCGAATCGCCCAAGCCCCTGGGCTGCGTCGTCATCAGTGAAGCCGGCGACGACGACGCGTCGGCCGACCTCATCGGCGGGCTCACGGTGCTGGGCACGCTGGATCAACTCGGGGTGTTGCACGCCGCCACGCCCATCACCGCGGCCATCGTCTCGCTGCCCAGCGGCATGCCCGCGGCCACGCTCAAAACCCGCGCCCGCCTGCGCCAACTCGGCATCGTCGAACGCTTCGTGCCCACCCTGGCCGACACGCTGACCACGAACATCGCCCGCCCCGTCACCCCCGTGCAGCCGGGTGTGGACCTGGTCGAACTCATCGGCCGCGTCCCCTACGGCATCGATCGGCGGGCCGTCGCTCGCGTCGTCGAGGGCAAGCGCGTGCTCATCACCGGCGCCGGAGGCAGCATCGGCAGCGAACTGTGCCGCATCGCGGCCACCTTTCACCCGGCCCAGATCATCCTGATGGAGCGCAGCGAAAACGCGCTCTTCGAGATCGATCGCCAGTTGGCCCGGCGATTCCCGGATCTGCCTCGCAAGGCCCTGCTGCATGACGTCGTCGACGCCGATCAGACCCTGCGGCACATGGTCGCGCTGCGGCCCCACACCATCCTGCACTCCGCGGCTCACAAGCACGTGCCGCTGATGGAGGACCATCCGGCCCACGCCGTCACGAACAATCTTTTCGGCACCAAGTCGATCGCCGACGCGGCCCTGGCCGCGGGCGCCGAGCGATTCGTGATGATCTCCTCGGACAAAGCGGTGAACCCCACCAGCGTTATGGGCGCGACCAAGCGCCTGGCCGAGATGTACGTGCAGGCGATGAACGCGGGCCAAGCCGGCAAACTGGGCCCCAAGACGAGTTTCACGATGGTGCGGTTCGGCAATGTGCTGGGCAGCGCGTGCAGCGTGCTGCCGATCTGGGGGGCGCAGCTCGCCGAGGGCGGGCCGATCACGGTGACGGACCCGCGGATGACGCGGTACTTCATGACGATCACGGAGGCAGCGACGCTGGTGATCCAAGCCGCGGCCATCGATGCCCACGCTGCTCCCCACTCCCCCACCATCTTTGTCTTGGACATGGGCGAGCCGGTGAAAATCCTGGACCTGGCCCAGCGGTTTGTGCGGCTCAACGGCTTCGAGCCCCGAATGCTGGGCGGGGCCAACGGCGGGAAGCCGACCAACCCCGCCGGCCTGCGCCTGGCCGGGCGCGAGATTGATGTGGTGTTCACCGGCCAGCGCCCGGGCGAGAAGCTGTACGAGGAGTTGGCGTACGACGCCGAGGCGCTGCGGCCGACGCCCTACCCGGGCATCATGGCCTTGGGCGCCTCCACCCACGCGGATTTCGACGTGGCGGGAATGGTCGCCGAGTTATCGGCCTTGAGAAGCAGCCCAAGCCGCGAGGCGGTGGTGGAGGCGATTCGGAGGCACGTGCCGGAAATGACCCGCCCGGGCAAGGCATCCGGGGCGTCAGCCCTCCCGATCGATACCGAATAGACCGAACGGATTACGAAATCCACCGACCAACTGACAGGTCTATGCTCAGTTGCGGCGATGGAAAGGTGTGGGGTACGATTCCCATTGATTTCTGGTCAATCGCGGGGCGAAAGCCCTGCTCTCTCTCTCGGAAGTGGTCCGATCCCGTCGCGTGGACTCGCACCAATACGTATGTCTGACTCTCAACGAATTCTGAACGAACTCAAAGTCGCCCGTGAACAGGCCGCCCGGTTGTTGGCAGCACTGCGGGAGACGTCCGCCCTGTCCGGTTCCAGCGGCCCGCGTGACCTGTACAAGAAGGTGACGGGCCAGAGCAGCATGGAGCGGGCGGTAGCCGCGGCCAGCCGAACGCTGGAGAGCTATGACCGCATGATCGAGGAAGTGCAAGGCGGGCACGTGCCGGATGTGGTGACGATGCCTAGCCGCAGTGGCGCCGGTCGCATGACCTTCGCAGCCCTGTACAACGCCCGAACGGCGTGAGCGGCCTTTTCTCGCCCTGTGTATAACTGACGGGTGCGGACCCGGGCTTGGTGATACAAGCCTGCATGGAACACCCGACGCTGCGTGTCCGCCGCCTGGCGGCTGACGTGACCCTGCCCGCGTATCAGACCGAGGGCAGCGCCGGCCTCGACATCGCCGCGTACCTGCCCGGGGGCGACGTCGTGATGCAGCCGGGCGATATCCGGCTGATCCCCACCGGGCTGTCGGTGGCGATCCCCGCGGGGTTTGAAGGTCAGGTGCGGGCGAGGTCGGGGCTCTCGACCAAGCACGGGATCTGCCTGCCCAACGCGCCCGGGACGATCGATTGCGACTACCGGGGTGAGCTCAAGATCGCGCTGATCAACCTGGGGCGCGAGGCGTTCAGCGTGACGCACGGGATGCGGGTGTGCCAGCTCGTGATCTCACCCGTGGCCCACGCGCGGGTGATGGAAGTGGACGAGCTGGACCCGACGGTGCGCGGCGCGGGCGGGTTCGGGTCGACGGGTGTGCACGCGGGGAGGTAGGGGAAGAGACGAAGTTCCGAAGAGACGGAGAGACGGACAGACAGAGACGAAGTTCCGAAGAGACGGAGAGACGAAGTTCAAGAAGGCAGCCAGGCACGCGGCAGCGAGGCATCGAGACCGGCAGCACGCCTCCTGTTTCTTCGTCTTGGTTCTTTTCCTGTCTCCTCTTCCTCGTCTTTCTCTTTGCTCTTTGCTTTGCTGACTTTGCTTTTCTTCTCTGTGCCTCTGTGACTTGTATGTTTCCCCCGTCATCCCGCCCCATGGGGCGGGATGACGCCGGCCGCGTGATCCGTGTGTGCCTCGGCCGTCCCGGCCGTCACAGAGCCTGATCCCGGCCGGCCGTTCTTTGTGTCCGCCCGAACAGTCGCCTGG
>WGNV01000012.1 GCA_016124375.1 Tepidisphaera sp. | reverse complement strand
TCCTCAACGCGGGGCTCGAGCGGCCCGTCCGCAACGCTTCGGCCTTCGCCCCCGGAGCCGGATTCAGTATTATCGACCACGGACGAGGTCTCCTCTTGTCCAATCCGATGGAACCTCTGGCCGTCCGCCTCCGATCTTCAGGGCGGGCGGCCTTTCCTTTCGGGTAGGGGGAATTGTTGGTCAGGCGGCTTGGCGCTCGGGCTCGCGCTCTCGCTTCTTGGCGTCCATCCACGCCTCGACCTCGCTGCGGACCCACGCAACGCGGTTCGGAGCGAGCTTGACCGGCCTCGGGAACTCGTCACGCAACATCAGGCGCCGGAGCACCGACTTGCTGAGCGTGGTCTCCTCGATCACGTCAGCCCGGAGCATGAACTCCGTGGACTTGGAGCGCTTGGGCTCCTTCCTCTCGGCCGCCGCATCGGCGCCGGTCTCGATCTCTTCGGTGGTCGCCTCTTCGGCCATCTCGTCCTCCTATCCCCGCGCGTTCGCTGCGGTCCGGGAGGGTTATCGAGCGGCCGCCACACGCGGCCAATAATGGCAAAGCGGTACGATCAGGGGCGGGCGCCCGGCTCCGGGGCATCTCGCCACGCGGCGATCTCCCGGAATGCGAGCCTCTCATACCCGGCCACGTCGCCACGGCTGGCCTGTCCGAGGCGGCGGTCGAGGGCAGCGAGCTCCTCGGCCAACCACGCGACGGCCTCGCTGGGGGCGTGGGGGTTGTCGCCGTGATCGTTGCTCGAGGTGCTGTACAGGGTGGCGGTTACCGGCCTCCCGGTCTCCTTGCGCCAGTCCATCATGACGAAGGCGGCGGCGCGGAGCCCCGGGTGGTCCGGTTTCAGCCCCCGGCCTGTCTTGGGTTGCCCCTTCCGCCGGGGCTGCACCTTCTTCGGGGGACCGCCACGCTCACGCCGGATGAGGAAGTCCATGAAGCCCTCTCCGTCATCGTCCCGGGTGTAGAGCCAATACCAGTGCTTGATTTGGAGCTCGAGGGGCCAGGCATCCACGCCGAGGGTGGTCCTGCGGATGTGCTCGAGGTCCTCCTCAATTAGGTCCGCCAACTCGGGCGATTTGCGGCGGATGCCCTCGAGGCGGCGGGGCGTTTTCGCGGCGCGGGCCTGCCGCCGGGCCTCGTTGAGCAACATCTCGCGCCTAAGCGCGGCGGGGGCCTCGAGGAATGCCGCATCGGCATGGGCGCGGACATCCTCCTCGCTCCATTGATCCATCGGTGCCGGGGGGACGTGGGCAGCGAGTGCCTGCTCGTACTCGGCAATCCATTCCTCCTCGGTCATGCCCAAAGAGCGCCCCAGCGCAGTATCGCCTCCCGCACCTCGGAGGCGTAGGCGTGCTTGTTGTAGGTCCGGCGGAGCTTCTCCCTCGTGTGTCCGAGGACCTCCTCGATGTAATCACTGGGTATGCCCATCTCCGCCATGCCGGTGGCGACCGAGCGGCGAATGTCGTGCGGCGTCCAGTGCTTCATCGGCTCAGGCGGTTCCTCGCCCCTCTCCGCTGCCGCCTCGGCCGCCCTCTTGGCGATGATGCGATTGATGCGGTCATGCGCCTTCGAGTACCCGCTCGAGGCCGTCTTGCCCCCGGTCGAGGAGAATACGAACTTGCCCTTGTACCTCGGGACGCTGTCGAGGACCGCGACGGCGGGCGGTGACAGGTAGAACGTGCGCGCCTTGCGGTTCTTCACCCGCGATGGTGCGAGGACGATGGCCGGGACGGTCTCCTCGTCATCCATGTCGAGCTTCACCTCCCGCCGCTCGCTCCACTCCATCTCTCCGATCTCCGCCCGCCGTCCGCCGGTGAGTATGAGCAACCGGTACATGGGGCCGAAGGGCGCGCCCATCTCGCCCGCCGCGTCCCACACTTGGCGGAGCTCGTCCATCGAGAGCGTCCGCTCCCGCTCGGTATAGGCCTCCACACGATCAAGGCGGCTGATGGGATTGGTCGTGATGATCTGGCGATCCACGGCCCAATGGAAGAACTTGCTCAGGTGCTTCCGCATCTCGATTGCGGCGGGCTCTCCCCGCCCCGAGACAATCTTGTCGAGGACGGCGTGAATGTCCGCCTTCGTGATCTCTGAGAGGTCCCGGCCGTGCCACGCCTTCACCTCCGGCTTCTCGAGCCAATTGCGGGCGAGGTCCTCCCGGTTGCCGCTCTTCTTCGTCTCCGGCCGGGCGTACTCCACGATGAAGCGCTCGATCAGGGCCTCGACCGTGCGCGCGGACCTGCCAGCCGTCTCCTCCTTCCGCTGTTGGGCGTAATCCACGCCCTTCGAGGCGAGCTCCATGATCGCGAGCGCCCGCTTCCGTGCATCGTTGTACTTGACCTCGGAGGAGCCGAGCGTGACCCGGGTGGGGGGTCCCTTCTTCCGGGTCCCGGCGGCCGTGAGCTCGCCCTTGCCAGCGACCCGGTACACGACTGACCACGTCATCTTGCCGGTAGGGAGGACCCGGAGCCGGAGCCCGTCGCAGGCAGTGTCCCGGACCTCGAGGGCGAGCGCCCCCTTCGGGACCCGAAGGTTGCTCAAGTCAGCGTTCGCTAGGCGCCGCTGCTCCATCGGGTACTTCTTCGCAGTACTTGCCATTCCGGCCCTCCTCGGTAACCTGAGGATACCGGCTAGGTTACCGGCACCCGGGTCCCGCCGAACCCCGCCGAACCCTTCCGAGCTCCGATTAACCCGTAAACCGCAGGAAACCTAATGTTTTTCGAGCGCGCCGGATTGTCCCGGAACCTCCCGGACCGCCGGAGGTGAACCTTGCCAAGGTTGGGGTCGAGGGTTCGAATCCCTTCGCCCGCTCCAGTTTTCCACGATTAGCAGACCCTCTAGGTTACCGGCTAGGTTACCGGAGGACGAGCGGCACCGGGACTCCGGCTCCGGGCGCTTGACAGCGCGCCCTCGACACGACATATGGAACATAACAAGAACACTTGACACTTTGACGTCCAGACGTCAAAGAGATGCTGAACCAGTCGAGGGAGCCGACTATGTCAGCAGCACCGGGAAGAATCAGGGACGCCATCCTCAGTTACATGGAGGCAGTCGGCGGGGAGGCCTCGGTCAAGCAGATCAGTGAGGCCGTGACCGTCCAGCTTGGCACGGTGCGTCCCTCCTCGGTCCGCTCCTACTTGAACCTCAATGTCGGGCAGGTGTTCGAGCGGACAGCGCGCGGGCGCTACCGGCTGGTGGGCGATGCCGAAAACGTCCATCGGGTCGGGCTGGAACCGGCGGTTGAGCACGAGAAGGCCGTCCTGTACCACGCCGACTGCTTCGACTGGCTCGCATCGCGGGAGGAGGCCTCAATCCATGCGGTGGTCACGGACCCTCCTTATGGGCTGACCGAGTACAGTCAGAAGGAGCTAACCAAGCTCCGGGCCGGGCAGGGCGGCGTTTGGCGGGTCCCTCCCTCCTTCGATGGACACCGCCGATCACCGCTCCCGCGCTTCACGATCATGACGGACGAGGACCGGAAGGAGCTCCACGCTTTCTTCCGCCGCTTCGGTGCGCTGGTTGCCCGGGCAATCGTCCCCGGAGGCAACGTGATCGTGGCGACCAATCCCCTCCTGCAACACATCGTCGCATCGGCCATGAGCGAGGGCGGCCTCGAGCTCCGGGGCAGCATCGCCCGGCTGACCATGACCATGCGGGGTGGCGACCGCCCAAAGAACGCACACGAGGAATTTGATGAGGTCAGCGTCATGCCCCGGTCGCAATGGGAGCCGTGGGTCGTGCTCCGGCGCCCGCTCGAGGGCCGGGTGCAGGACAACCTCCGCAAGTGGAAGACAGGCGGCTTCCGGCGGCCCTCAGATGACAAGCCGTTCGGGGATGTGATCAAGTCCTGCCCCACCTCAGCGGCGGAGCGCGCGATTGCGCCGCACCCGTCCCTCAAGCCGCAGGACTTCATGCGTCAGGTCGTGCGGGGGTCCCTCCCCCTCGGGGAGGGGGTCGTGGTGGATCCATTCGCGGGGTCCGGCTCCACGCTCGCAGCCGCGAACGCGGTTGGTTATGAGAGCATCGGGGTGGAGGCTGACCCGAAATTTGTCAGGCTGGCCGCCGAGGCAATCCCCAAGCTCGGTTCACTGGGCTAGGTACACCCAACTGTCTCGCAGCTTCTGGACGCCCTCCCGATGGAGGGTGGCCGTGCGCGTCCCGAGCTCGCCCCGCGCATTGCGGCGAAAGTCGTCAACGGTGACGTGAGCGAGATAGACCTCGGTGAACCGGGTGGCGCGGCGCTCCGCTGCCGGCTCGGTCACTTGGTCAATCTCATACACGAAGACACACAGCCATTGGTCTCGGGCGCCGTGGGTATCGACGGCCCCGCCGCGCTTCCGGGTGGTCTTGATCTCGACCCCGTGCTCTCCGGCTTGGATGCTGTCTAGCTGGTAGCGGCCCCGCACGATCAAGTCGGGATGGCCGTTGTGGAAATTGTTCTGACACAGCGACCGCGAATGCTGCGCCATGCTAGCTGTCATCATGTCCGAGATGGTGCCCGACATATTCGCGGGGCGGAGGACCTCCTCGAGGCGGGGTAGGCCGCGCTCGTGGAACAGCGTGTTCACGTCAAAGAAGAAGTCGTACACGTCCTGCATCGCTAGAGCGAAGTCATCCAGCCGCAACTGGTAGGGAAGCTGGATGTTCGGATTGAACCACTCGCGATTAACAGTTTCTCTGACCGGCACTCAGTCCCTCCGCCCCACTGATTGGGCGGTGACACTGCAACATCGTCTCGGGACTGTCGAGGGTTAGAGGGCGTAGGGGCTCACGTCTCCGGCGCGGTTGGTGCAGGGCAGGCAGAGACGATGGTGCGCCCCCTCGCTCTCGAAGGGCCTACGGCAGCGAAGGCAGGGGCGCGTCGTGGTCTCCGGCGCCTGTCCGTGCACGTCGCGCCGGAGCCGGTAGGTCTCGCCCGCGTTCGCCACCGCTAGGCCACCAGCGAGCGCATCATGCCCAAGGCGACTAGCTGGCGGCGGGAGAGATGCTCGGCCGGGGCCAGCCAAGCGGCCTCCGGGGACCGGACAACGTCCACCCAGACCTCCCGCTTGCCGTCGCTCTGGCACAGGAGCCCAAAGAACGCCCCGAGCTCGGCCGCCGGGACCTCGAACAGCCGCGCGATCTTGCGGACGATTGCGACGGTCGGCCAGCGGCTCGGCTCGTTGATGCGGGCGTCGATCAGCGCGGCCAGGTGTGCGTCCCGGGTGCGATCATCGAACAGCGCCAGATAGCCGTTGCGGGCGAGCTCGGGCGTCAGGTCCATTGGTCGCTCGTCTCATAGATGGCATCGGTGCGGGACTTGCGGAAGGCGATCTCGGCCGAGCGTTCGGCACAGGCGAGCTCGATCAGCACGCTATCGGTGCCGGAGTGGTCGAGGAGGGCCTGTCCCGGAGTGCAGCCCTTCTCGAGCGCGAGCTCCCCGGCGCGGACCATCATGGCGTCACCGTACTCGGCCGCCTTGTACAGCGGCTCGGCCGTCCCGGCGGCGACCTCGGAGGCGTTCTTGCGCAGCGCGGCGCCCGCGCTCTTGAGCAGGACGGCGGTGGCGCCCTTCTGCGCGGGGCGGTCCACGGTCGAGATTTCATCAACGGTCATGGAGCGGATGATTTGCTTCTTGGGCAGGGTCATTGTGCGGTTTCCTTCGGCTGGGGTTGCGGCACGGAGGAGAGGTCATTCTCGACCTGCCGGGCTATGAGGTTGGCGACGGTCTGGGCCTTCGCCCGGGACTGGCGCGGCTGATTCAGGTGGCGCAAAAGCTCGGGCGCGTTCAGCTCGAGGTCCTGCAACAGGGTCCCGCGAAACTGGTGTGTCAGCCGGGAGGCGGAGTAGGCCTCGCTGCCGTGCCGCTGGCGATACTCAGCGAGGAATGCCCGGTCGGCATCGAAGAGGGCGGTCATCGCCTCCCCGGCGGCCGTGATGGCGGCGGAGAAGCGCGCTGCGGCCTCGGCCTTCGCGGTGGCGATCTCGCGCAGGCGGTCCGGCTCCGGGCTAGCTGCGTCAGGCGACTTTCCGAAAATTCCCATGTTGATCTCCTTCGTCATTTCCGATGGCGGGCGCATTGCCCAAGGACTTGCGGATGGCCGCGATCACGTCGCGCGCCTCGTCCGGCGCGAAGCCCGCGTGCTCGAGGTCAGCGCGGCGCATTCGCCAGAAGTGTTCATCGAAGAGCGGGCGCTCGGCCTCATCGCGGGCACGCGCCAGCACCCAGCGGTCATAGACCGTCACCGGCTCCCGCTCCCCGCGTATCAGGCGGTCCTCGTCCCAAAGGACGGCGAGCTCGGGGCTGGCGGGGGCCTTCTCGCCCATGTCGTACAGGAGCGAGATGCGCAGCGCCCGGCGGCCGTCCGGCCCCATCATCTGGCACCCCACCATGAAGGCGAGGTCATCGAGGGCGCTATCGCGGTTCATGTTCGATCACCCGGACCGGCGGTGGCAGCGAACGCAGACCCTCGGCCATCTGCAAGGCTACCTTCGCCACGGCATCGCCCAAGACACCGGCATCGAGGTCATGGGTCACGCGGCCATTGACCGACACGCTCGAGATTTCACGGTACGCGGGCAGCAGGGCCTTCGCCCGGAGCTCCAGCAGGCGGTCGCTGTACTTGCGGACCGTGCCGACGATGCGTTCACGATGACGCCCTCCATAGATTGGTTCGTCCCAGCCCTCCTGCGCGCGGCGGTAAATCTCGAGCTCGATGCTGGCCTCGGCCGCCTGCATCGCCTCGTCCCACTGTCGCGCGAACTCGGGATCACGCGCCCGCTCGTCCTTGAAGGTCTGGATTGCGCCGTACCGGCTGGACGCGCGCGGGCTGGCGGCGCGGGCGGCCCGGGTCGCAATGCCGTGCAGCTCCAATTCCTTGAGGAAGGCCCTCTTGCGGCGGTCGGTCAGCTTCATGGCCGGAGAGTAGCTGGCGCGGCCAACGGAGCGAACGGCGGGGCGTTGATGACAGGGTGAGGAAACCGGGGCGGTAACCTCGAGCCGCTGGCGGCAATGCCGGGGCCATCGAATCATGGGCGAAGGCCCCGGCCGCCCGAACCTCGAGGGGGTTAGGCGCTTCATTCCGCCTGTTGCGGCTCGTTTGCGGCCATGTTCACGGCGGCCTGTTCGAAGGCCTCGAGGGCGAGGATGACCGGCCGATAAGCGGTCCACGCCTCGTCCTCGAAGTCGCTGCTGTCGCTGCGAACGAGTGAATTGTCGAGCAACGCGCTGGCGAGGGTGCCGATCAGTGGGAACGCATCGCGCGCCAAGTGGGGATAGTCGCCTTGCGTCACGAATAGCCGGGCGAGGCTCAAGCCCGGCACTGCCAGCGCGGGGATGCCACCCTCGAAGGCGCTCCATCCGTCAGGCCTGACCTCCCGCTGCATCCCGGCTTCGAGCTCCTCTAGGAGGTACTCGAGCTCCTCTCCTAGCCAATCACCGAAGCGGCCGTGCCGCGCGGCCAAGTCGTTGCTATCCATGTGCCGTCTCCTTGTGCGAATCACAGCCGGAGAAGGCCACAGCGCCGGGCGTCCGGCGATGATGGCAAAGTGGTACGAAGGGGGGAGACGAGCTTGCGCCATCAACTGACCGGGAACGCGGGGCTGTATCACGTGGCGCGGGAGCTCTCCCGGCGCGGCTGGCACGTCATGCCGACAGTGCGGAACGCCCGGGGAGCGGACCTGTATGCCGCCAGCGACGACGAGGCGACGGTCCTGCCCATCCAGTCGAAGGCGCTCTCGAAGCGGTCTGCGGTCCCGCTGGGTGCCTCGCTCGACAACCTCCGGTCCCCTTGGTGGGTGATAACCCTGCGGGCCAACTCTGACTCCCCAACCTGCTACGTCCTCACGGTCGAGGAGGTCCGGGAGCTTGCGACCCGGACCGTCAACGGGAGCGGGGTCGTGTCGCATTGGCTGGAGCCGAAGCACTACGCGGTGGCCGAGTACGAAGAGGCGTGGCACAGGCTCGGAAACCCGAGCGGTAACCTAGCGCTGCCAGCCGAGGGTGAAAGCCCAACAGACAGTGGCGCTGCGCTGGACGGGCCTGAACCTCCCTTAGGTTAGCCCCCGGCTCCGGCCCGGCCGATCTCGCGCCCGCGCGCGTAGGCCGAACGGTCACAACGGCGGCTGGCAGACCATCTGCCCAAGGCGTCCGGGTAGGCGTCCGCTCAAGACCCACAGGAAACGTGGCGGCGTCCGGGTAGTCCGGGTAAATCTCTATTTGTGATTCTCGAGATACCCCTCCCCCGGTCCTCCTATCAGGTCAGAATATCGACCCTTCGACTTTGTCAGATTTTACCCGGACTACCCGGACGCCTGTAGGATTTCCTGGGCTTAGAGACAGTGTGCGACCCGGACGCGACACAGACCGGACCCGGACGCATCAGTACGGCGGCTCATCACCGCCCAACAGTCCGATGCCATCGAAGACATAAAAGCGGTTACCCTCAGCGGAGGCCCGTTTCGACTTCACCTGCTGATTTGTCGCATCGAAGAGGTTGCGGGCGAAGAGATTGGCCCGGCCGGGCGAGAGGTCATTGAACTTGCACCACTCCTGCCACGCGGCGAACAGGCGGTCCTTGTCCACGGACCTATCCGGGCGGACCTCGCATCGGTCACGGATGAAGGCAGCGACATCCGAGCCAAGCTCCATGATCTCGGTTATCGCGTCGATGGACGCCTTCGGCAGGACGAAGTGGCCCCGTTCTCGCAGCCGCTTCCAGCCGACAAGCGCCCAATTTAGGACCCCGGCCATCTCCGAGCGGATGATGCGGCTCGCCAATTCCCGATCCTCTCGGCCGAGGAAGCTCTGATCGAAGATGAGCGGCACGAAGCGGTTTGCCAGCGCCGGGCTGTTGTCCCGGAGGCTCGGCAATTCGTTCGACAACATCACGAAGCGCGTTGGCAGGCGGCCGGTCCAAGCGTCCTTGTACTTGCGGTCGATCGTCACGTTGTCGCCGCCAGAGATTGTCAGAAGGGTCTCAGCGATGGCGTGCTTATCGGCGCGCGGGCCGAAGCGGGCGTCCGATATGAATGCGACCGACTTGCCGATCAGCGGCTGCAACGCGCCCACGTTGCTACTGCCCAAGCTGGCGCTCTTCGGATTGGCGGTGTTACCCTCGCCAACCAACTCCGTAATTATCTGTTGCGTCACCCCCTTCCCGGAGCGGGTGGGACCCTTCATCAACAGCATCTTGTGCTGCGAGGTCTCGGGCAACAGCAAGTAGCCGAACCAGTCCTGCAACAGCTCGGCCGCAATCGGGTCCGGCTGCACCTGCCCAACGAAGGTCAGCCACTCGCTCGGCTCCGGGGCGTCCGGGTCGAAGTCGAGGTCCAGCGCATTGCGGGTGAAGAAGCGCGGCGTCGGTGGCAAGAGCTCGCCAGACGGCACGTGAAGCAGCCCGTTTCGGCAGGCGACTATCTCGAGCGGCGGCGGCCCGTCCCCGTCAAGCCAAACCGGCGGGGCCATCGTATCGGCTGGCTGGTGCGCGACCATCTCGAGCGCATCCAGCACCTTGTTGACCTTAGTGGTGTCGGGATTGAACGGGAGGTATTCCACCTCGCCATCGGTGACCTTCTGCACCAAGGCCTCGTTGAGCTCCCGGTACATGGTCGCGCGCACGGTCGCATCCTCCCTGTCACGATAGGCGCCCGCTCGCCACTCGAGCCAATCGTCATTCGTGTGGATGGCGGTGGGGAACAGCTCGGCCTTGAGACGTGCCGCGATCTCGTACGGCGCATGGGGATTCAGGACGCGGCGGCCCCCGGGGCCGAGGCTGTCCTTAGCAACGGCTTCCCGTGCCTTCTTGATTTGCCGTGCGGCATACTCGAGCGGTCGCTTCTGTTCCCGCGTGTGGGCCGAGATGGCCATGTCCGGGTCGAGGATCACGGCGGCGATTTGCTCGTCACTGCAACCGCCGCGCACCATCCCGCAGACCACGGCGAAGGTCACCTCCGAGCGGGAGGCGTACTTGTCCGGCTCGTCCGGGTCGCATCCCTGCACGATCAGCATTCGGGTCCGCTGCGACACGCCCGGCGGGAGCTCGTCTAGGCTGGCGAGGAATGGCGGGACGCGCTCGAGGTGTACTTCGACCTGTCCGGCGGCCGTAGCGGCATCCCTGCTTGGCGCGGCGGTGAAATCGCCCAAGGGATACACCCGGTCCTCGTGATACTCGATCACGGATGCGAGGCGGGGCTCCCGCCCGGCCTTGCGCTTCTTCTCGTTGGGCCGGTTGATCGTGCCGGGAAGGCGCATGAGGCGGCAACAATCGTGAGTGCCATCGACCTTGATGAGCGCGCGAAGCTCGGGGTCCTCCTCGATCATCTTGGCGAGGTCCGCCTCAATCTGCCGGGTGTAGCGCTCCGCCTCCTCGGCCGCCGGAACGTGACCGCCGATGTACAGGCCCGGCTTCTCCACCCGGAAGAACGCCTGAATGCCCCCGCCGCTGTCGAGGGTGAGGGTGGGCTGGTGCTTGTAACGTCCAATCAGGTCGAGCGCGGCCGCCCGAGCCTCGACCGGGTCAGCGCCATCGACCGGGTCGAGGTCCACGTGGAGCCAATCGAGGTTCTCAATGTCCTCCTTGCTGGCCTTCGAGGTGATGCGCTCCCGCGTCGGATTCACGGTCCAGTACAGGTTCCAACCTTCGGCCGAATGCCGCTCGAGCCAGCGCCGCGCCGCTTCACCCTCACCCTCACCCTCACCCTCACCCGGCGCGAAGGTCTCGGTTGGCGCGCCACCCCTGTCAGGGTGGAGCGCAGTCAGTGCGATGTACCCCTCCGGCCGAACGAGGTGCAGGAAGGCGACGGTCTCCTCAACGCGGGGCTCGAGCGGCCCGTCCGCAACGCTTCGGCCTTCGCCCCCGGAGCCGGATTCAGTATTATCGACCACGGACGAGGTCTCCTCTTGTCCAATCCGATGGAACCTCTGGCCGTCCGCCTCCGATCTTCAG
>WGNV01000008.1 GCA_016124375.1 Tepidisphaera sp. | reverse complement strand
GACCGGATATCGACAAAGCCGCTGTCTGCAGTAACCGCGGGTAGTTCAATCCGGAACCACTGAATATCGTTCGCGGCTTGCAGCGTCACCTGCACAGAAAAAGTCTCGGGCGCCAGGTGAGCCCCGAGGTCGGTGTACTCGGTCGGCTGTGCCGCCGCCGCCGCGGCAAGCACGCCCACGCACGCCGCGGCCACCACGCCCATTCTCCCCGTCATACGCCACCTCCCGGAGCCCGAGGATCGCCCTTCGTCTGCCACCCGGTGAGTCTACCGCCGCCCGATCAGGCGCACAATAGCGGATTCCCGCAGTTTTCAAAGGTCGACTCCCAAGCCACGTCGACGGCTCGCCACGCAATGCCTCATTTAGCAATTTAGCAATTTGGCATTTAGCAATTTCGCCAGCCGCCTAGCGGCGATCCGTCGGCGTCATCGCCCGCAGCACCCGAAGCGCCCGGTTTCCCTTGTACTGCCCGATCTGGGCGAGGTACTTGGGTTCATCTTCCACGCACAACTGCACCGGGGCGGCCGCGGGCTTCTCGGTCATGATCACATCGCCCACCGACAGCGTGAGCAGCTCCTTGAGCGTGATCGTGGTCGTCGCCAGGCGAGCGGTCACCTGCATGGGTGCACGCGAGAGGCCGCTGGTGAGGGCCGACACCACTTCCTTGCTGTGTTGGTTCTTGACGTTGCTGAACCAGCTCTGGCTCGACAGGCTCTCCATCACCGGCTCGATGACGTTGTAGGGGATGCACAGGTTCATCGTGCCTGCGCGGTTGCTCATTTTGAGTTCGAAGCCGATGACAACGACGACTTCGTTGGGGGGCACGATCTGCACCAGCTGCGGGTTGCTCTCGCTCGCCGACACTTCGAACTTAAGGGCCTTGATCCCCGCCCATGCCTCGGAGAGGGCGCTGAGGGCCCGCTTGGTGACATTGCCGATGAGGCGGGTTTCGATCAGCGTCATGGGCCGCTGCGGGATGAACAGGTCCTGCGAGTTGCCGCCCAGGAGGCGATCGATGATCGGATAGATGATGAGCGGGCTTACCTCGAGGCACATCTGCCCTTCCAGCGCGTCGGCGACGACGAGGTTGAAGCTCGTCGGGTTGGGCAGGCCGGAGGTGAACTCGGAATAGGTCATCTGCTCGCAGGTGGCGACCTTCACCTCGACGATGGTGCGCAGGAACCCGGACAGGCTCGCCCCGAAGTTTCGCGCGAACGACTCGTGCAGCGTCTGCAGCGCCCGCATCTGGTCTTTGCTGACGCGCTCCGGACGCTTGAAGTCGTACGCCTTGATCTCCAGCGTGTCGACGTCGCGCTGCACGCGGCTGAAAATCCGCGCTTCCTTCACTTCCTCCGCGGCGGCGGGAGCCTCCACCGCCGCGAGCAGTGCGTCAACTTCACTTTGGTCAAGCACGTCGGCCATGGGGCGCGCAATACCTCCGGGCGGGGGCCACGCCCCCTCACTGGTGTATCGGACCGGGCCGCCGTCGGGCTTGACGGATGTGACCCCCGGCCCGCCACGGACATCCAACCACAAGTAGGAATGCGTTCGGAGGGGCTCGGGAGCCTTGCGCGGCCGGCAGGCCGAACCCGCCCGGCAACCGGACGTACCCTGACTACCGAACGTACGGCAGACTCAACCGAGGGGCACGCATGGGGCACGATCGTCCGTCTCAAAGGCTCGTCACCGTCGCAATGCAGGGGCCCGAGCACGTGTCGCGGCTCGCCAGGTGGCTGCTCTTGGTGCTCGGCGGCGTGCTGGTGGTCCTCTCCCCCGCACCCGCCTTGGCCCAGCCGCGCGATGTCGTCAAGATTTCCGTCGTCTCCGACCGGGCCGAGGTCCGCCCGGGTGATCAGGTCGCGATCGCCATCGTGATGGAGTTCAAAGACGGCTGGCACGTCCACACCAACGCCCCCAAGGTGCCGTCGTCGTGGGAACCGTTCCTGGCGGTGCCCACGACCATCACCGCCTCCGAGGCGAGCGGGCTGAAGCTGGGCCCGGTGCAGTGGCCCACGCCCAAGGTGCTGAAGCTCGACCTCGGCGCCACCGGCACGCCCGAGGACTACGGCGTCTTTGCCGACAAGGCCGTCGCGTTCATCCCCGCGTCGATCGATCCCGCCGCCGCGGGCGTTGCGAAGGTCACGATCAAGGTCGCCTATCAGGCGTGCAACGACCAGACGTGTCTGCCCCAGACCGAGCAGACCCTGCCGCTGGAGATCAAGATCGTCCCCCCCGGCACGCCCAGCGGGGCGCCGACCGACCCTGACCTCTTCAAGGCCTTCGACACTACGTCCTTCGCGGCCGTGGGCCAGGCGCCCAAGGCCGACACCAAGTTCACGACGGATGTCTTTGGCTTTCACATCGAGTTCGACGCCGGTGGCGCCGGGCTGGTGCTGCTGCTGGGGTTGGCGATCGTCGGCGGGTTTGTGCTGAATCTCACGCCGTGCGTGCTGCCGGTGATTCCGCTGAAGGTGATGGGCCTGAGCCACTCCGCGGGCAACCCGCGGCGTGCCCTGTTCCTGGGCATCGTGATGTCCGTCGGCGTCATCGCGTTCTGGCTGAGCATCGGCGTGGCCATCAGCACGCTGTCGTGGTTCAAAGCCGTCAACCAACTTTTCCAGCAGCCTTGGTTCACCATCGGCGTGGGCGTGTTCATCGCGCTGATGGCGACCGGGATGCTCGGGCTGTTCGACGTCAACCTGCCCGGGTTTGTGTACCTGATCGACCCCAAGACCGAGTCGCCCGCCGGGTCGTTCGCGTTTGGCGTGATGACCGCGGTGCTTTCGACGCCTTGCACGGCACCCTTCATGGGAGCCGCGGCTGCCTGGTCCACCAAGCAGCCCATCGCCGTCACGCTCGCGACGTTCGGCGCCATCGGCCTGGGCATGGCGATTCCGTATCTCGTGCTCGCGGCGTTCCCGCGGCTGGTCGCCCGCGTGCCCAAGTCGGGCCCGGGCAGCACGCTGGTCAAGCAGGTGATGGGTTTGTTCATGCTCGCGGTCGCGGTCTTTTTCCTGGGCTCGGGGCTCGACCCGCTGCTGCGGCTGCCGGTGGACCCGCCGATGCGTTGGCACTGGTGGGTGGTGGCGACTCTCGTGGTGCTTGCCAGTGGGTGGATGGTCGGCCGCTCGTTCAAGTTCATGAAGCGAGGCCCGGGGCTGGTCGTCATCACGCTGGCGGGCCTGGCGCTGGCCTCGGGGGGCGTGGCGTTCGCCGCGGAGCAGACCGATCGTGGGCCGATCAACTGGCTGGGCTACACCCCCGAACGCTTCGACCAGGCCAAGGCTCAGGGCAAGGTGATCGTGCTGGATTTCACCGCCGAGTGGTGCCTCAACTGCAAGGCGCTGGAGGGCACGGTGCTGAACCGCAAGGAGGTGGCCGACACGCTCAACGGCAAGGACGTCGTCGCCCTGCGGGTCGATCTGACGGGCGAAAACAAGCCGGGGCAGGAGAAACTCCGAGAACTGAACTGGGCGGGGATCCCCCTGCTCGCGATTTTCGGGCCTGGAACCCCCGAAGCGCAAAAGTTTGACTCCTACACCCCCCAACTGGTGACCCAGGCTGTGGCCAAGGCCCGGGGCGGCCGATAGCGGTTTGACTCTTCGCCCCTGGCGGGCTAGTTTTCTCTCCACCCCGACGGGCCCGGAACGGCGTGTCGGGGGGTACAATCTGGTGCAGTACGCGGGTGTAGCTCAGTGGTAGAGCGTCACGTTGCCAACGTGAATGTCGTCGGTTCAAATCCGTCCACCCGCTTTTTTCGTTTTTGAGGGACGCCCCGGTTTTGGCCGGGGCGGTTTTGTTTTTGGTGGCGTTCAAAAACGCGAAGTGGTCGGCCCGGGGTGGGTCGTTGGCGTGGGGCGGGTTGGCGTTCCGCTGGGGCGTGGCTGGTCTTCCCCGGTGAGCGGCTTTGAGGCGCGTCACGCGGGATCCGGTAGGCACACGTTCCGGCGGCGAAGTTCGGGCGGTCCTTTGGGCCGACGCCCTTTGGACTTTTGACGGCGCTGGAGGTCGCGCCGGCTCGAACACCGCTTCGGCGGCCGCGGTTCGTGTCGGGGCACGTTGCCGGGGAAGACCAGCCTGAGTTCGTGGCTCAGCCTGTTGGATGCCCGGCGAAGTGACCTGACGGAAACGCGG
This sequence comes from Tepidisphaera sp., assembly GCA_016124375.1. GTDB lineage: Bacteria > Planctomycetota > Phycisphaerae > Phycisphaerales > UBA1924 > RI-211. Next base: position 23,365 of record WGNV01000008.1, on the reverse strand, counting down.
GACGCTTCTACTTAGACGGGGCGCGACGTGATTTGCGCGCGCAAGCACGGTCGATGCGCCGACGCCCTCCCTTACGGTCGGGCTACTGATGAGGCGAGAAGTGGCGTTTTTGGGCTGCGGCGGGGGTTTGGGGGAGTGGAAAATACTTTTGGGATTTTGGCGGCGGGGTGGGGATGGAGGGCGCGGATTGCGCGCGCAAATGACGTCGTTGCACGCTTGAGGTCCTCCCTTACGGTCGGGCTACTGATGGGACGGGTTACGCTCGCTCGGAGCGGTTGCACCAAGGACGCAGAGCCGTCCTCGGTGGCACGTGGGGGCCGCGAGGGTGATGGAGGAGAAGGCATCGAGGCATGGGGCATCTAGGCATCGAGAAAGATCGAGTATGACACAGGCCGGAGGCCTGTGCCACCAGCAGCCGCCAGAGCAACGCTCTGGAGAGCGGTGCCACTAAGAGCGGAGGAAGAAGAAGACGCCCCTCTCGGAGAGAGGGGCCACCCAAGAGGAGAGGGGCGTCCTCATGCGGAGGGCTTACGGCATGAAGAGGGCGGCGGTGTCGGGGGTTGGCAGGGCGCAGGCTTCTGGCAGCCAGCGTTTGCGCCGGGCGGCGATGTAGCGGTAGGCGGCGTCGCGCAGGGGCCTTGGGATGAGGCGGGCGGCGGCGGCCAAGGGGCGCCAGGGGGGGCCGAGCGTGCGCCAGATTTCTAATACGGCATCGCTGCGGAGCAGTGGGCGGCCTTCGGCGAGGACGACGACGGAATCTTCGGTGATGGTGCCGAGGGCGGCTTTGGCGGTTTGGCCTTGGAGCGGGGCGTAGCGGAGGCGGCGGTGGGGGTCGTGGCGGATGCACCATTGGACGCTGGCGGCGCAGAGGCCGCAGGCGCCGTCGTAGAAGACGATGCGGGGTGCGGGCACGTCAGTTGCCCCCGGGCTTGTTCTCGGCTTTGGCGTCGGGCTTGGAGGATTGGCTGGGCTGGGCTTTGAGGTCGTCCTGATATTTGGCGTAGGCGAAGAAGGCGATGGCGGCGGGGACGAAGGCTTTTTCGCCCGCGCGGCGGGCGAGTTCGTCCATGCTGTGGACGACGCCCGTATCGACGTCTTTGCGGAGATCGATGACGACGTTGTCGAAGACCTGGACGAGGCCGCCCAGGATCTGGTATTGGTCTTTGGTTTTGGGCATGAAGTTGCTGATGCCCGGGAGGTTGGTGGGGAGGACGAAGTACCAGCGGTTGTCGATGTCTTTGCGCATCACCATGCCGATGGGGGGGAGGACGGGTTTGTCTTCCCAGGTGAGGGCGGCGATGTCGTCGCCCATGGAGATGGTGGCGAGCTTGCCGTCGGATTCACGGAGGAAGGCGTAGGGATCGGCGAAGAAGCGCTTGATGGCGTCGTCGAAGGCTTTGCGGGCTTGTTCTTGCTGGGCGGCGTCTTGAGCGCCGGGGAAGCCGCGGTTGCGGCGGTTGCCCTGGGGCATCATGGAGGACATCTGGGCGAGCAGGCCGGTGGACTTGCCGTCTTTGGCGGCTTGTTCGGCCTTGGCCTTGAGGTCGGCGACGGCGTCGGGGAACTTGGCGTTGATGGAGGTGCCGAGTTTTTGGATGTTGAGAAGGAGGCGGCCGACGCGGGCGTAGAGCTTTTTCATCTCCGGGTCGTCGGCCCAGAGGAAGTCGGCGAGTTGGTTGGCGTGGCCGTCGAGGACGACCTGGCGGGCGGAGGCGATGGTGGCGGCGGGGGTGTCGCGCGGGAGCTTTTTGGAGCACGCGGGCAGCGCGAGGAGGAGCAGAAGACAGGCGGGGGCGAGGAGCCGACGGGCGAAGATGTGGGCGTGCCGCATGCTCATGTGTTCGCCGAAGGGGGCCCGAAGTTTCGGGGGGAGCGGTTACGAGCTCGTTCGGTCGACGATGCGGTAGGACTCGCGCTCGCCGCGACCTCGAACGGGGTAGTCCTTGCGGAGGGGGTGGGCGGGGTAGTCCTCCCAGAGGAGGATGCGGCGGAGGTCGGGGTGGTTGCGGAAGCGGATGCCGAACATGTCGAAGACTTCGCGTTCGGTCCACTCGGCGCCGGGCCAGAGGTCGGTGACGCTGTCGAGGTAGAGGGCGGGATCGTCGGCGGTGCCGTCGGTGGGGAGGGTGGGGTCCAAGTAGGTTTTGACGAAGAAGCGGTCGCCGCGGGCGTAGCTTTCGAGGTTGTAGACGACGGCGAAGCGGCCGGGCATTTTGGCGGGGTAGGTGTGGTAGTCGATGCCGATGACGTCGGAGAGGAAGTTATAGGAGCAGGCGGGGTCGGACTTGAGGAAGGCCATCACTTCGTGCAGGTCTTGGGGTTGCACGATGAGGGTGGATTGGGCGCGGAACTCGGTGCCCTGGAACTTGCGGCCGGGGAAGGCAGCTTTGACGGCCTTGAAGGTGGGGTGATCGAGGGTCGGGGCGTCTGGCATGGGGGGATGGTACGCGCCGCGGCGAGGGAGGGGACGGAAGGGGCTGGCGATTTGGGGCGTGGTGGCTATTCTGGGCGTGCGTGATTGAGGAGGGCGACATTCCGATTCACTCGCTTTGGGGCTATGTCCCCAAGCCGGGTGCTGGCGTGGCCGGGGTGCTCACCGATGACATCGAGCGACCCTTTGGCACGCTGCTGAGTTTCAATGCGATCGAGGATGCGGAGCCGGAGGTGCCGGAGGGGCCCGGCGTGTTGTTTGTGCGCTCGGGGTGGCCGGGGCCGGAGGGGCCGCCCGCGTGGATGCCGGGGCAGCGGGCGCGGGCGATGATGGGGCTGGAGGCGCTGGAGCGGATGGCGCACGGGCGGAAGCTGGTGTTGTGGCCACGGGCGACGGATGCGGTGTCGGATGTGCCATCGATACTTACGTTTCTGCGTGGACATCCGGGGTGGGATTTCATGTTGGATCCGATGGCGTTGATGACGGAGGAGATGTTGCCGCGGCAGATGGAGCATGCGATGCGGATGTTGGAGGCGCTGGGGGCGCATCCGGCGCTGGCGGGGCTGGTGGTGCCGGAGGATGATGACTTGGGGGATTACTGGGGGTATGCGACCCGGGTGTTGCCGGAGCGGGTGGCGCTTTTGTATTTGGGGGAGTGAGGGAAGACCGGCGGGGACCGGCGGGGACCGGCGGGCCACCCAAGAGCTACCCAAGAGGAAGAGTTCACCACAGAGGCACAGTGGCGCAGAGAAGAAGCGGAAAAGAAGAGAGCGAAGAGGAAGATGAGGGGAGAAGAGACCGGAGAAGAGACCGGAGAAGAGACCGGAGAAGAGGGAGCGGAGAAGAGGGAGCGGGGAAAGGGATTGAGTTGGACGTCGGTTGTTGGGTTCTGATTTAGCAATTTAGCCATTTAGCAATTTAGGAATTTGGCAGTTTCGCCCTCGGCGTTACTCGCCCGGGATGTACGAGATCGTGCCTTCCCAGGGGCTGCTGGCGCTGGCGTAGAGCTTCTTCGGAATGCGCCCGGCGAGGTAGCTTTGGCGGCCGGCTTCGCAGGCTTTGCGCATGGCGTGGGCCATCATGACGGGGTCTTTGGCGTGGGCGATGGCGGTGTTGAGGAGCACGGCGTCGGCGCCGAGTTCCATGGCGATGGCGACATCGCTGGCGCTGCCGACGCCGGCGTCGACGATGACGGGGAAGGTGGGGTCGCCCTGCTTGAGAAGTTCGAGGCAGAGGATGATGTTGCTGCGGTTGAGGACGCCCTGGCCGCTGCCGATGGGGCTGCCGGCGGGCATGACGCAGGCGGCGCCGGCTTCTTTGATGCGCAGCGCGGCGATGGGGTCGTCGCTGGTGTAGGCGAGGACCTGGAAGCCGTCTTTCACGAGTTCGCGCGTGGCCTGAATGGTGCCGGCGGGGTCGGGGAGGAGGGTTTTTTTGTCGCCCAGGACTTCGAGCTTGACCCAGCTCGCGCCGGGGTTGGCGAGTTGTTCGAGAATGTCGCGGCCCAGGCGGGCGACGCGGACGGCGTCATCGGCGGAGAAGCAGCCCGCGGTGTTGGGGAGGATGGTGTAGCGGGCGAGGTCGATGAATTCGAGGAGGGATTTGCCTTCGGCGTTGAAGAGGCGTTCGCGGCGGACGGCGACGGTGATGGCGTTGCAGCCGCTGGCGGCAAGGGCGTCACGCATGAGCGGCATGGTGGCGTATTTGCCGGTGCCGACGACGAGGCGGCTGGCGAAGGTGCGGTTGGCTACTGAAAAGGATTCGAGGCCGGGTTCGGGGGGCATGGGGGATGGTATGGGAGGGGGCGGTGACGAAGGCCCGGCATTCGGCATTCGTGATTCGGCATTCGTTTTTTTGGAGCGCTAGCCGCCACCGACCAGGGAGACGACTTCGAGGGTGTCGCCTTGCGCGAGCGTGTGTTTTTCCTGCTCGCGGCGGGGGACAAGAGATTTGTTGACTTCGGCGGCGCAGGCGGCTTTGGCGAGGCCGAGGCGTTCGATGACCTGGCGGACGGTGGCGCCTTCGGGCAGGTCCATGGGGTTGCCGTTGACGGTGACTTGCATGCGCGGAACTCCTCGGAGCAGGATTGAAGGTAGGGAAGGACACGGGCGGGACGCCTGTGCCACCAGAGGGGGAGGGGCGCTCGACCCGGACCTTCGAGGACTCAGGTCCGGCGTCAGAAGACTCAGGTCCGGCGTCAAAAATCAGCCTGCTCAGACGTGTTCGTGGGCGACGAGGAAGAACCTGGCGACCTTGATGGTGAACTGCTGGTCTTCGTCGGAGCGCATGACGTAGGTGCCTTCCATGGTGCCCCAGGGGGTGGAGAGGGGGCAGAAGCTGTCGTAGTCAAAGTGTTGGCCGGGCTGCAGGCGCGGTTGTTGACCGACGACGCCTTCGCCGACGACTTCGTGGCGCTCGCCGTCGGCGTCGACGATGAGCCAGTGGCGCGAGACGAGGGTGGCGGGGGCGTGGCTGTTGTTGGTGATGCGGACGCGGTAGCCGAAGACGAACTTGCCGGAATCGGCGTGGCTTTGCTCGGGGAGGAACTCGGGGCGCACGTCGATCTTCCACCCGAGCGTCTCGCACGAGGAGCCGAGTTGGCGGGTGGTGGCGGCCATGTCAGGAGTTTAGCACGGGATCGTGGGATTGCCTAGGCGCGGCCGGGCTCGTCGATCTGGGTGCGAACGTCCCAGAGTTCGGGGAAGTTGCGGTCGTCGACCATTTGGCGGAGGTATTGGACGCCGGCGGTGCCGCCGGTGCCGCGTTTGAAGCCGATGACGCGCTCGACCACCTTGACGTGGCGGTAGCGCCAGAGGGCGTGGGCTTCGTCGATGTCGACGAGTTTTTCGGCGAGCTCGTAGGCGTCCCAGTATTTGGACGGGTTTTCGTAAACGATCTTGAGGGCGGCGGTGATGCGGGGGTCGGGGGTGTGGGGCTCGGTGATGTCACGGCTGATGACTTCGGCGGGGATGGGCAGGCCACGGCGCGAGAGGTAGCGGAGGAACTGGTCGTAGACGCTGGGGGTGTTGAGGCAGGCTTCGACCTGGGCGTAGATGTCGGGGTGGTGCTTGAAGACGGCGAGCATGCGGCGGTCTTTGCGGCCCATGAGGTATTCGATCTGGCGGTTCTGGAAAGACTGGATGCCGCTGGCGGGGCCGAGGACGTGGCGGAACTGGACGTACTCGCTGGGGGTGAGGGTGGCGAGGACGCTCCACTGGCTCATGAGCTGGGTCTGGATGTGCTTGACGCGGGCGAGGACTTTGAAGGCGGGGTCGAGGTGGTCCTGGCTGATGTGGTGGAGGGAGGCTTTGAGCTCGTGGACCATGAGCTTGAACCAGAGCTCGGTGGTCTGGTGCTGGATGATGAAGAGGAGTTCGTCGTGGTGTTCGGGTGAGGAGAGGGGTTTTTGGCAGGAGAGGAGTTGGGGGAGCTGGAGGTAGGTGAGGTAGTCGAGCTTGCCGTGAAGGTCGGTGACCATGCCGCTGGTGGAGGGGGCGGAGGGGGGGTTGGAGGGGTTGGAGTTCATGGCGGAGGGTATGAGTCGGAAGGGGGAGTGCAAGCGTGCGCGGCTTAGGATGGGGTTGTGGACCGTCGCGAGGTGACAGATCGGGTGCTGGCGTGCGTGCGCGGGCGCGGGTTTGCGCTTGCGGGGGTGGCGCCGGTGCGGGAGAGCGCGTGGGGGGCGGAGCTTGGGGCGTGGCTGGACGCGGGCAAGCACGGCGAGATGGGGTTTATGGATGTGGATGTGGAGGTGAGGACGGAGCCGTCGCGGGTGCTGGATGGGTGCCGAGCGTTTGTGGTGGTGGGGGATGTGTACGCGGAGCGGGGGGATGAGGGGGCGGCGAAGCCGGGTGAGGGACGGGTGGCGCGGTATGCGCAGGGGCGGAACTATCACGAGGTGATGAAGCGGCGGCTGCACGCGTGCGCGGATGAGCTGCGCCTGGAGTTCCCGGGGGCGGAGTTCCGCACGTGTGTGGATACGGTGCCGATCTTGGAACGCGAGATCGCGGTGCTGGCGGGGCTGGGGTGGCAGGCGAAGAACACGATGGTGATCCATCCCAAGCTGGGAAGTTACTTTGTGCTGGGGGTGGTGGCGACGACGCTGGAGCTGGTCGCGGCGGGGGAAGAAGACCGGGTCGCGGATGCGTGCGGGACGTGCACGAAGTGCATTGAGGCGTGCCCGACGGGGGCGATCACGCCTTACAGCGTGGATGGGTCCAAGTGCGTGTCGTACTTGACGATTGAGCACCGGGGGGAAATCTCGCCTGCGCTGCGGGCGGGGATGGGGGAGTGGGTGTTCGGATGTGATGTGTGTCAGGAGGTGTGCCCGCACAACTCGGCGAGGGAGGAGGTGCCGGCGCAGAGGCACCCGGCGTATGAGCCGCGGGTGAGGGGGTTGGGGTTGTTGGAGGTGCTCGGGTGGGATGAGGGGCAAAGGCGGCGGGCGTTTGAAAGCTCGGCGATGAAGCGGGCGACGCTGGCGATGATGAAGCGGAACGCGGTGATCGCGGCGGGGAATGTGCTGCGAGGGCGCGAGGATGCGGCGCTGCTGGCGAGACTGCGGGAGATCGCGGGGGATGCGGGGGAGAGTGAGATGGTGCGGCAGACGGCGGCGGCGGTGGTGGGGGAGTTGGGGGGGTAGGCAGAAGAGTTCACCACAGAGGCACAGAGGCGCAGAGAAGAAGCGGAAAAGAACAGAGCGAAGAGGAAGATGAGAGGAGAAGAGACCGGAGAAGAGAATGGAGAAGAGAGTGGAGAAGAGAGTGGAGAAGAGATGGCATGCTGGATCGTGAGTGCTGATTTAGCAATTTAGCAATTTAGGAATTTGGCAATTTCACGCCCGAGACCGGTAGAACAATCCGCCCCTCTCGGAGAGAGGGGCCACCCGGGAAGAGCGGGGCCACTCTGGAGAGGCATGAGCGATGGCGAACGCGTTTGAAACGTTGGGGTTGGAGGCGCGGTTTGAGGTGGAGCCGTCGCGGGTGGAGCGGGCGTATTTGCGTTTGGTGGCGGGGCTGCACCCGGATGCGGAGGGGGGCGGCGACGAGGACGAGGCGAAGGTGGCGGCGCTGAACCGGGCGCGGGCGGTGCTGCTGAACCCGGAGAAGCGGGCGCACGAGGTGTTGGGGGTGATCGGGGGGACGCCGGGGGTGGAGGAGAAGGCGCTGCCGCCGGGGTTCTTGATGGAGATGATGGAGACGCGGGAGGAAGTGGAGGCGGCGTTGGCGAGCGGGGATGAGGGGGCGAGGGCGCGGTGGCGCGAGTGGGCGCGGGCGCAGCGGCGGGAGTATGTGGCGAAGGTGGGGGCGTTGTTCGAGGCGGCGCGGGCCAGGCCTGACGAACCTCGGCGGGAACTGCGCGAGGTGCTGAACGCCTGGCGGTACATCGAGCGATTGGCGGAGCAGTTGGAGCCGGGGTATGACCCGGGCGAAGCGGACTTTGCGTGATGTGGGTGGGCTCGGCGGGCTGTATCCTTTCGGCTTGTGCCGATGCTGAAACTTTCGATCCTGATCCTGATGCCGCTGCTGTTGCTGGCCTCGGCGGTGTGTTCCGCGAGCGAGACGGCGTTGTTTTCGCTGACGCAGGCGGACCGGCTGCGGCTGCGGAAGAGTCATCCGCGGGTGTTTGCGGCGACGAGTCGGCTGTTGGGATCGCCGCGGAGTTTGTTGATCAGCGTGCTGCTGGCGAACGTGGCGGTGAATACGGCGTTTTTAGTGTTGGCGTCGGTGGTGGGGGCGGGGCTGTCGCCGGCGTGGGAGGCGGCGGTGGGTGTTTCGACGGTGGTGCTGATGGTGGGGCTGGGGGAGGTGTTGCCGAAGTCGATCGCGGCGGCGCACCGGGTGGCGGTGTGCCGGGTGGTGGCGGTGCCGATGCAGGCGTGGTCGAGGGTGATTGCGCCGGTGAGGGATTTTGCGGAGAGCTTTGTGGTGTCGCCGCTGGTGAGGGTGTTTTCGCCGACGGGGGGAGCGCCGGCGCGGATCACGGGAGAGGACCTGTCGGCGCTGCTGGATTTGAATGCATCGGCGGGGGTGCTGAACAGCAGCGACCAGCAGTTGCTGGATGGCGTGGTGCAGTTGTCGGCGTTGCGGGCGCGGGACGTGATGACGCCCCGGGTGGATGTGCGCTGGCTGCGGATGACGGGGAGCAGCGAGGATTTTCTGGCGCTGGCGGGTGGGAAGGCGGGGGCGAGGGCGCCGGTGTTTCGGCGCGGGCTTGGGGAGCGGGCGGCGGCGGGGATCGTGAGGGATTCGCGGGTGGTGGAGGCGCTGAAGAGATCTGGGGGCGCCAAGGTGCCGTTGGCGCCGCTGGTGGAGCCGGCGTTGTATGTGCCGGAGCGGGCGCGGCTGGATCAGGTGCTGGAGCAGTTCCGGGCGGCGAAGGCGGACACGGGGCTGTGCGTGAATGAGGCGGGGGAGATCACGGGGCTGATCGGGCTGGATGATGTGATTGCGGAGCTGGTGTCCGGGGCGGAGCGGGCGAGCGGGGCTGGGGAGGGCGTGAAGCGGGTGATGCCGGGGGTGTGGCTGGTGCCGGGGAGGCTGAGCGTGAGGGACTGGGCGTCGTTTTTCGGGGCGGGGCAGGAGGAGATCAATCCGCGGGTGTCGACGGTGGCGGGGCTGATTTTGGAGAAGCTGGGGAGGGTGCCGCGGGTGGGGGATGAGGTGTTGATCCGGAACGTGAACCTGCGGGTGGAGCGGATGCGGGGGCGGGTGATCGAGCAGGTTGGGGTGGCGGTGAAAGAGGTGGCGGCGGAAGAGGCGCAGAGCGGGGGCGTGGCGTGAGCGAGCGCGTGATCATCGGGGCGTGGCTGCTGGGGCTCCTGGTGTGCGTGATCGCGTCGGCGCTGATCAGCGGGACGGAGATCGGGCTGTATTCGCTGAACAAGGTGAGGCTGAGCCTGCGGGCGGCGCGGGGGGAGCGGGACGCAAGGATCATCCTGGAAGAGACGGCGCGGCCGGACCGGCTGCTGGCGATGCTGCTGATCGGCAACAACGTGGTGCACTACCTGTGCGCGATGGCGATGACGGCGATTCTGACGCATGAGAATCTGAGCGAGGGGTCGATCGCGCTGGTGAGCTCGGCGGTGCTGACGCCGGTGATGTTTGTGTTCGGGGAGGCGCTGCCCAAGGAGTTGTTCCGCGTGCACGCGGACCGGCTGACGTATGGGTTTGCGCTGCCGCTCAGGGTGCTGCGGGTGGTGCTGACGGCGGTGGGGGTGTTGCCGGTGGCGCGGCTGCTGACGCTGGCGACGGAGCGGGCGGCGGGGCTGCGGGAGGAGGGGTTGTCGGATGCGAGGCAGCGGGTGGCGCTGTTGTTGAAAGAGGGGGCGGGGGTGGGAGTGCTCAGCGAGAGCCAGGTGACGCTGCTGGACCGGGCGTTGTTGTTGGGTGATGTGACGGTGCGGGATGAGATGACGCCTTGGGCGAAGGTGCGGACGCTGGCGGCGGATGCGGACCGGGGGCGGGCGATCCGGCTGCTGGTGGACAATCCGCACACGTGGGTGCCGGTGGTGGATCGGGCGGGGGCATGCACGGGCGTGCTGCGGCAGATGGATTTGTTTGTGATGCCCGAGCGCGAGCCGTCGGGGTTGCTGAAGGCGCCGGTGAGGCTGGCGCCGACGACGAAAGTCCGAGAAGCGCTGCAGATGCTGAGGCAGAACGCGGCGCCGCTGGGGATCGTGGTGGATGGGGCGGGGCGGCCCTTGGGGATCGTGACGCCCAAGGACCTGGTGGAAGCGCTGACGGGGGAGCTGGCGGCGGTGTAGGCGAAAGCGGGCAGGAGGCGCGGGGCCGGCGGGCCGATAGCAGGGAGAGGGGCGGGATTTTGCCGGGAGCAACACGATGGGCGTCGGCGCGGTACGCACACGCGGCAAGGGGTTTTTGGTCGGTACGGCGGTGATCCTGCTGGCGTACCTGGTGGTGGCGCGGGTGTTTGGCGGGGGGCAGTTGCCCGAGGCGTTTGCGCAGAAGCCGTCGCTGGAGGCGGCGCTGGAGAGAGCACGCGCGAGCGGCAAGCCGGTGCTGGCGCTGGCCTCGGCGGAGTGGTGCGGGCCTTGCCGGAAGTTGGAGGCGGGGCCCTTGCGGGATGGGGACGTGGAGAAGTGGGTGAGCCAGAACACCGAGCCGGCGTTTTTGGATTTCACGACGGCGAACGGGGAGCTGGGGGAGCGGTATCACATCTACTCGCTGCCGACGCTGTTGCTGCTGAGGGATGGGAAAGAGGTGGGGCGGCTGGAGGGGTATGCGGGGGCGGAGAAGGTGCTGACGTGGCTGCAGGCGCTGAGCGGGCCGCTGGAGGATTGGAAGGCGGCGCACCCGGGGCAGGAGGCGCCAAGCGGGTACGGGGAGGCGCGGACGAAGGAGTTCAGCGGGGCGCCGGTGAAGCTGGGGCCGGGGGGGAGGTAGGGGGCCGCGGAAGGGAAGAGTTCACCACAGAGGCGCAGAGACACAGAGAAGAAAAGGCGAGGAGCAAAGAGCAAAGAGGAAGATGAGGAGAGAAGAGACCGGACAAGAACCAGAGACTATTTGAGCGGGTTCATGAAGAGGCCGGTGGCGAGCTTGGGGTAGAAGAAGGTGCTCTTCTGGGGCATCAGTTGGTTGGCCTGGCTGATCTCGCGGACGGCGCGCAGCGGCGTGGGTTTGACGATGATGGCGAGCTGGGCGAAGCCCGCCCCGCCCCCGGCGCCGGTCTCGGCGCCCTGGCCGATGGCTTCGACTTCGTGGATGGTGTGCGGGAAGGCCCACTTGACGGGCTGGTTGTCGTTCAGGGCGGCCTGGCAGATGTTCTCGACGATGGCGTACTGGATGAGAGCGACGTCGAGATCGCGCCAGGCGCGGGGCTTGTCGTGGAAGCGGGCCTTGAGCGGATCGCGCTGCAGGAAGGTGGCGGTGTGGCAGGTGCCGCTCGCGAAGTCGTAGAAGCCCAGCACATTGGTGGGCAGCGGCGCCTGGGGCATGGTGACGCCCATCATCTCGCGTTCGATGTCGGCGAGCTTGCAGTGGGCGGGGGTGATGCGGAGGAGATTGTGGGCGGCCTTGGAGAAGGCTTCGAAGGTGTAGTTTTTCATGCCGCCCAGGACGCGATGGGTGGGCCAGATGATGAGGCCCGGATCGCTCATGCCGATGAGGACGATCATGCAGCGGCGGGCGGGGTGGTCGGCGGGGACGGGGCCGGCTTTTTCGAGGGCGGCCAGGTAGTTGAGGCCGGTGGTGTAGCGGTGGTGGCCATCGGCGATGAAGACATCTTCGTTGCGCAGGGCTTCCTGGTAGCGCTTGTGGGCGGCGGCGTCGGTGATGGTCCAGACTTCGTGGAGCGTGCCGTCGTCGGTGGTGGCGTGGGCGTCGGGCTTGTGGGCGGCCATGAGCTCGCGGAGGAGTTCGGTGGCGAGCCCTCGGTCGTCGGCGTGGAGGCCGAAGATGGGGGAGAGTTGGGTGTGGGTGGCCTTCATGAGGGCCATGCGGTCTTCTTTGGGGCCGGAGAAGGTTTCTTCGTGGGGGAGGATGCCGCCGCCGTCGCGGGGACCGAAGGGCACGGTGTCGACGCAGCAGGTCATGCCGGAGCGCTGGACCTGGCGGCCATCGGCGGCTTTGAAGGTTTGCCGGTAGGCGAACATGACCGGGTCTTTGGTCTGGGTGAGCGTGCCTTTGGAGATGAGGGCGGCGAGCGCGGCGGCGGCCTGTTCGTAGGCGGCGGGGGGGCCGAGTTCTTTGGCGGGGGTGTGGGGGAGGTCGATGGCGACGATGTTGCGGGGGTCTTTGGCGAGGAGGCGTTGTTTGCCGGTAGCGTCGAGGACGTCGTAGGGGGGCGCGACGACGGGGGAGAGGTTGGAGCCGATGGAGTAGCGGAGCGCGCGGAAGGGGTGGACGTGTGGCATGGGGAGAATTCTAACCGAGAGTCAGGCTCGCCGCAGGGTGAGGTGGAGGATCTCGGCGGGGGCGTTGAGGCGGAGGGGGAACCAGTTGCCGATGCCGTTGGAGACGACGGCGCGGTGGCGGCCGATGCTGTAGAGGCCTGAGAGGTACTTGTAGAAGAGGCCGACGGGGCTGACGCCGGGGAGGGGGTTGATCTGGCCGCCGTGGGTGTGGCCGGCGAGGGTGAGATCGATGCCGGCGTCGCGGGCGTAGTCGAAGGCGTGGGGGTGGTGGGCGAGGAGGATGGAGAAGGGGGCGGGGCGCTGGCCGCCGAAGAGGCGGGAGGCGTTGTAGGAGAGTTCGGCGCCGGAGTCGGGCTGGTCGCCGATGCCCCAGCAGAGGCCGAGGAGTTCGACGGGGACGCCGCGGATGGTGATGACGCGGGAGTGGTTTTGAAGGAGGGGGATGCCGGCGGCTTTCATGGCGGCGGCGAAGCCTTCGCGGCTTTCGAAGAGGTCGTGGTTCCCTTCGCATTGGTAGACGCCGTAGGGGGCGGAGGTGCGGTTGAGGGCGGCGGCGCCGGCGGGCGCGTCGGCGACGGCGTGGTCGATGAGGTCACCGGTACCGAGGACGATGTCGGGGCGGAGGGAGTTGGTGACGTCGCTGACGCGGAGCAGGAGTTTTTCGCTGGAGAAGTAGCCCACGTGGATGTCGGCGAGGTGGGCGATGGTGACGCCATCGAGGTCTTTGGGGAGGTTGGGGAAGGGGATGTCGAAGCGGCGGACGCGGAAGGAATCCATGTCGGCGGCGGCTTTGACGCTGCCGAGGATGGTGCTGGCGGCGGGGGCGGCGACGAGGGTGCCGAGGAAGGCGCGGCGGGTGGGGGAGAGGGGCGCGGCGGGTGTTGGGAGTGTGGGGTGTGTGGGGGACGTGGGGGGCGGGTTGCGGCGGAGGCGGCGCCAGAGTTGGAGGAGGCGGTCGGCCAGGACGAGGGGCGTGGCGAGCATGAGGGAGCCGGGGAAGGCGACCATGGTCCAGATGTAGGCGGGGGTGACCCAGATGAGGGGCGGGCGGAGGGACCAGAGGTCGGCGCGGCGGCCGATGATCCAGACGTAGCCGGCGAGCATGAGAAGGGTGAAGGTGAGGGTGAGGGCTTGCCAGAGGCGGGCGCGGCGGAAGTGGCGCAGGGTGAGGTGGGCCCAGACGGACCAGAGGATGGCGAGGAGGGGGATGGAGAAGAGGATGACGAAGAACATGAGCGGGAGCGCGTGATACGTCGCCGCGTCTAAGGCGGTTCAGGAAGTGGTGATGAGGAAGAAGGCATCAGGGCATGAGGCAACGAGGCATCGAGTCACTTCGAGGGGTATGTGAAGACGCCCCGGCCGGTTTTGTCGCCCAGGCGCCCGGCGGTGACGAGTTGCTTGAGGAGAGGGCAGGCGCGATATCGGTCGTTGTTGAGGCCCTCGGCGAGCACGTTCATGATGTTGACGCAGGTGTCCAGGCCGATGAAGTCGGCCAGGCGCAGAGGGCCCATGGGGAAGTTGCAGCCGAGCTTCATGATGCCGTCGATGGCTTCGGGCTCGGCGACGCCTTCCATCCAGGCGTAGAAGGCTTCGTTGATCATGGGCATGAGGACGCGGTTGGAGATGAAGCCGGCGCGGTCGTTGGCTTTGAGGGGGGTCTTGCCGAGCTTGGTGGCGAGGTCGATGGTGCGCTGGGTGACCTCGGGGGAGGTTTGGATCGCGGGGATGACTTCGACCAGGGCCATGAGGGGAACGGGGTTGAAGAAGTGCATGCCGACGACGCGGTGGGCGGCGGCGCCGGCGGCGGTGGCGATCTGCGTGATGCTGATGCTGCTGGTGTTGGTGGCGAGGACGACGTCGTCACGGGTGAGCATGGCGGCGAGCTTCTTGAAGAGGTCGGCTTTGACTGAGGCGTCTTCGACGACGGCCTCGACGACCCAGTCGGACTTGGCGAGGTCATCGAGGGACTGCGTGAAGCGGATGCGGGCGAGGGCGGCGTCGGCGTCGGCCTGGGAGAGCTTGCCCTTTTCGACGAACTTGGCGAGGGATTTTTTGTGGACGCCCTTGCAGCGTTCGATGGAGGGGGCGTGGCTGTCGAAGACGATGACGTTGATGCCGGAGGCGGCGGCGATTTGTGCGATGCCGCCACCCATTTGACCTGCGCCCAAGACGCCCATGGTGGTGATGTTCATGGTGAAGGGTAGCGGGCGGGCTGAGCGGCGAAAAGGCGGGCAGGGAGAGGGGCGCATACAAACGTGCATGCCGAGCATTGCGCAACTGGAGAAACTGCTGGCGGCGGACCCCAAGGATCCGTTCGTGCTGTACGGGCTGGCGCAGGAGCACGCCAAGGCGAAGGCGTTTGCCCGGGCGATCGAGTATTACGACCTGTGCCTGGCGGCGGACCCGGCGTACTGCTACGCGTATTTTCACAAGGCCAAGGCGCAGCAGGCGGCGGGAGATGACGCGGGCGCGGCGGCGACGCTGCGGGCGGGGCTTATCGCGGCGAAGCAGGCGGGGGATGGGAAGGCGATGGGTGAGATCGGCGGCTATCTGGATGAACTGACATGAGTGAGGAGTTGTTTCAGGCGGGCGAGGTGGTGTCGCGCGTGAAGGCGGATGCGAAGGACGCGACGCTGGTGCATGTGTACGTGGGCAGCCGCAAGAGGGGGAGTTTGCCGGCGGCGGATGCGGAGAGGTTGGGCGTGAAGGCGGGTGCGGCATGGACGGCGGAGTTGAGCCGCGCTTGCGAAGTGGCGATCAATACGAGGCGCGCGGTGCGGCGGGCGACGGGGTGGCTGGCGTCCGGGGAACTGAGCGTGGCGCAGTTGCGGGAGCGGCTGCAACTGGCGGGGTTCTGGGAGGTGGTGATCGACGCGACGATCGGGAAGCTGGCGGGGACGTTTGCGCAGCGCGATGGGCGGGCGGCGGAGGCGAGCCTGCAGAAGCTGATCAGGCGCTTGCCGGCGTCGACACAGCGGATGCACGACGTGCTGGAATCGAAGGGGATCGGCGACGACGACGCGGCGGCGGCGATCGCGGAGGCGACGGGGGGTGAGTCGGACGAATCGCTGGCGCGGCGGGCGGCGTTTCGCGTGTTTGAGGGGCTGCCCAAGGCGCTGCCCCCGGAGGCGGCGTGGCGGCGGGTGCTGGCGGCGCTGGGGCGGCGGGGCTTTGGGGAGGATGTGGCGTTTGAGGCGGCGAGGGCCGTGCTGGGTGAGCCGCCCGAGGGGGCGGAGCGGGGCGGGCAGGCGGAGGAACTGGACGCGCCGGTGGAGGGAGACGAAGCGGAGGACGGAGGCGAGCTGGACGACGCGTGAACTGGCGTGGGGGTACGCTAGGAGCATGACGATGAAGCCTGGAATGAAGGTGGCGGTTGGCGTGCTGCTGGGCGCGTGCCTGGTTGGCGGGTGTGCGGCTCCGAATGATCGCGAGATGTTGGGTCGCGTGGAGGGGGGCACGACGCTGAGCCTGATCACGCCGCCGGCGGCGCGGCCGGCGTCGGGGGTGTCGGCGGATGAGCCGTCGGTGACGGGGCTGGACCGGAGCGGGTGGGAGACGGTGGTGGTGGCGCAGCCGGTGGACGGTGTGTACGCGTGGCACAAGTACGCGCGGATTTGGCATTTCACGGATGAGACGACGCGTCAGCGGGGCGGGCCGGTGACGCCGCTGAGCGCGCTGGAGCAGAGCGGGGATGTTGGGGCGACGCTGCCTTTGGAGTCGGCGGCGGCGGGCCCGCTGGCGTTTACGGATCTGGTGCTGATGCCGTTCAAGTGGTTCTTTGCGCCGCCCTGGCAGGAGGTGCGGGCGCTGCCGGAGAGCTATTGGCGGGCGGACCCGCAGATGGCGGTGACGGGGCAGACGGCGCCAAAGAGCGATGCGGCGGACCCGGCTGGAGTGGGGGCGGGGGTGACGCCTTGAGCGGGGCTGTGAAGCTGGATGAGCGCGGGCTGCCCCTGGGGTATCCGCTGAAGGCGGAGTATGAGATGACGCCCCGCGAGGCGAGGGAGTTGCTGCAGGCGGGCAAGCTGGTGCTGGTGGATGTGCGGACGCCCGAGGAGTGGGAGCTGGTGCATGTGCCGGGGAGCGTGCTGTTGACACTGGCGAGGGTGGAGAAGGATTTTGACGAGATCGAGGTGCCGGCGGGGGCGGTGGTGGCGACGTTGTGCCATCATGGGGTGAGGTCGATGAAGGCGGCGCTGGCGCTGCGGGCGAGCGGGCGGGCGGAACTGGCGAAGGTGAAGTCGGTGGCGGGGGGGATTGAGTTGTGGTCGCTCGCGGCGGATGCGAGCGTGAGGCGGTATGAGCGCGGGCCTGGGGTGTTGAGGTTGGTGTGAGCGGGCCGCGGGCACGCGAGCGAACAAGAAGTAGAAATGGAAGAAGAGTGAAGACCGGCGGGGACCGCCGGGCCACCCAAGAGGCCGGCTGCATGCCGGGCGTTATTCCTTTTTCATGATGAAGAGGTAGTTGAAGCCACGGAGAAAGAAGTTGCCTTCTTCGGCGGCTTTGCGCCAGTTGCCGCGATCTAGTTTTTGGTTGTGGCGGACGACGCTGATGATGTCGATGGGCTTGAAGTGGGTGCGGAGGCGGGCGAAGAGTTCGAAGCCGATGGGCATGAAGACGGATTCGCTTTTGCTGCCTTGCTCGGGGTTGGCGCGTTTGCGGTAGGAGTCGGAGACGTAGAGGCCCATGTAGCGGCGGGGCTTGAGGATGCGGTGGATTTCGGCGATGACGCGTTCCATGGCGGCGTAGTAGCCGCTGGCGGGGTCGGCGGCGTCGAGCTTGCCGATGCACGCCGGGTCGTCGGAGTAGGTGATGTGGGTGGAGTAGGGCGGGTCGATGAAGACGAAGTCGGCGGAGTCGGCCTTGAGGGGGAGTTTGCGGGCGTCGGCCTGGCGGATGTCGTCGCGGCTGGGGACGAGGTCGAGGCCGATGGGGGTGCGGCGGAGGTCGGTAGAGACGTCGATGGTGGTGCCCGAGCCGCACATGGGGTCGACGATGGTGTCGCCCTCGCGGGTGTAGCGCATGAGCAGTTGCCAGATGACCCAACTGGGGGTGGCGCCGGTGTAGGCCTTGTCGCCTTGCATGGCGCTGGGGCGGCCCCGGAGGCCCCCGGGGTTGTAGTGCATGCTGGGGTATTCCCAGAGCGTGGTGGGCATGACGCGGAGCGTGGGGCGCTCGAAGGGGGTTCGCTTTGGGGAGCGGGGTTTGTCCATGCGCACTGGAGAGGGTACGAGTCTCCCACCGGAAGAGGTGGAGTGTGGGATGAGGGCTTGAGTGACGCCGGAACTGAGGCTTGGCGAAGTTCCGGGTGGAGTGGGTGCTCGACCCGGACCTTCGAAGACTCAGGTCCGGCGTCAAGCGTTGCTGGATTCGGAGATCGCGCAGAACGGCCGTGCTACGAGATGGGGAGGAGTTAGGAAGCGCGGAGTTGGGCGGAGATGAGTTCGACGAGGCGGGATTTGGTTTCTTCGAGGGATGCGGCGAGGCGGGCGCCGGCGGCGCGGACGTGGCCGCCGCCGCCGAGATGCTTGGCGATGGCGTTGACGTCGACGGCGTGGGGGCCGGCCTTGCTGCGCAGGGAGATTTTGGTGATGGGGCCGGAGCCGGTTTGGCCGTATTCCTCGGGGGAGGCTTCGGTGAGGAGAGCGGTGACGAGGACGGTGGGGATGGTTTGGCCGTAGTCGACGAAGCCGCCGGACTCGCCGGGCTGGGCGTGGGTTTCTTGCATGTCGCGGCGGGTCAAGGTGAGGGTCGCGATGCGGGCGGCGTCGTGCAGTTCGAGGGTGGCCAGGGCGCGGCTGAGCAGGCGCAGGCGCGAGGGAGTTTCGCGCTGTTCGGTGGTTTGGTAGAGACGGACGTGGTCGGCGCCGGCGGCGAGAAGTTCGCCCGCGGTGTGCATCACGGCGCGGCTGACGTTGCTGTGGCGGAACCAGCCGGTGTCGGTGGCGAGGCCCAGGTACAGGGCTTCGGCGACGGGGGCGGGGAGGGCGGTGAGGGAGTCTTTCGCGAGCAGCAGGCGGCAGAGCTCGGCGACGGGCTGGCAGACGGCGGCGGCGGCGGTGTCGATGTGGCGGAGGCGGGCGATTTGCGGGTCGCCCTGCACGTGGTGATCGACGAGCAGCACGCGGTCGTGGCGGGGCGAAAGCCACTCGCGAACTTGCTCGAGCTGGGCCCAGGAGCCGGTGTCGAGGATGACGATGGCGTCGGGCTCGGCGGCGTTGAGTTTGTTTTTGGCTGGGTCGGCGGGGTCGTCCTGCGGGCCGAAGGTGGTGTAGGGGGTGTCGAGGGCGACGTCGGCGAGCCAGGGGGGTGTCGGGCCGAAGTACCAGGGGGTGGCGCGGGTGGAGCTGGTCCAGGGGCCGGGCTGGTTGAGGGCGCGGGCGAGGGCCAAGGTGGAGCCGGCGGCGTCGCCATCGGGCTTCACGTGGGTGAGGATGACGACCTTGCGGGCTGGGCGCAGAGTGTCGGCGAGTTGGGCGAGGGTGGCGTTGGTGGTGTATGGGTGGCTGGAATCGGGCACGGAGACCTCGGGGGAGTTGGAATGGGGCAGGAGAAGACAGAAGGTAGGGAAGGACACAGGCGGGACGCCTGTGCGACGAGATGGGGTAGGGCGGGAGTCAGTGGGTTGAGGGCGCGGGGGCGAGTTCGCGGACAGGCGGGACGCCTGTCCCACCGGCAGCCGGGAACGCGTGGGGTTGCCAGGCGCGGGCGCGGGCGATGTCGCGCTGGAGTTGGCTGGTGAGGGCGTCGATGGAGGCGAACTTGACCTGGTCGCGCAGGAAGGCGAGGAGGCGGACGCGCAGGGGCCAGTGGTATTCGGGGAGGCCGGGGATGGAGGAGTCGGAGCCTTGCGGGTCGCGGGGCAGATCGAGGATGTGGATTTCGGCGCGGCGTTCGTGGCCGCTGAAGGTGGGGCGGGTGCCGATGTTCATGGCGGCGCGGGCTTGGCGGCCGTCGGGCAGGATGGCGTCGGCGGCGTAGACGCCGTCAGCGGGGAGGAGGAGATCGGTTGAGAGGTTGGCGGTGGGGAAGCCGATGGTGCGGCCTCGACGGTCGCCCCGGCGGACTTCGCCGACCAGTTCGTATGGGCGGCCCAGGACGATGGCGGCGTCGGCGGCGCGGGCGCCATTGATGAGCCAGCGGGCCAGCGAACTGCTGGCGCGGACGATGAGCTGATCGCTGAGCGCGACTTCGACGGGGGGAAGGACGTCTACTTGGAAGTTCATCTGGCGGCCGAGGGTGTCGAGGGTGAGGACGTCGCCCTGGCGGCCCTTGCCGAAGCGGAAGTCGAAGCCCTCGACGACCCAGGTGGGCGCGAAACGCGTCGCGAAATCGTGGGCGAACTCGTGCGGGGAGAGGTCGAGTTGGTCGGGGGTGGGGAGGAGGCGGTGGACTTCGTCGGCGCCGGCGGCTTTGAGCCAGGCTTCGCGCTGCTCGAAGGTGGAGAGGCGGGCGGGGGCGGCGTCGGGGCGGAGGGCGGTGAGCGGGTGGGGATCGAAGACCATGGCGATGACGCGGCCGCCGGGGCCGGCGTGGTGGCGGCAGCGGGCGAGGAGGGCGGCATGGCCGACGTGGACGCCGTCGAAGGTGCCGATGGTGAGGGCGGTGGGGGGCACTGGGGATTTTAGGTCGGCTGTCGGAGCGGACCTGGTGCGCGGCGGTGTGTCGGTCGCGAGGTGGTGTGAATCTTGGGGAGGGAGGGGTATCTACAGTTTTGTGATGGTTGGTGGATCGATGCGGAAGAGGCAGTGAAGTGGTGGAAGGCACAGGCGGGACGCCTGTGCTACGGGATTGGGAAGTGGTCGGCGGCATCTTGTCATCTTGGGGAATCACATGGCCTTGTTTTCACGCAAGTCGAAGGTGGTTACGCCCGTGGCTTCTTCTTCGCCGGCGATGGCTCCGGGCGGAGGGGCGGCGGAGGCGCGGATACTCGAGATCGGCACGGACATGCTGGCGCGGGCGCGCGGGCATAAGACGGGGTTGCTCTCGGCGAAGTTCTACAGCGATGCGCTGATGGAATGGTCCATGAAGGACCCGCAGTTCAAGGTGCAGATGTTCCGGTTTGTCGATGCGTTTCCGATGCTCAAGACCACCGACGACGTCTACGAGCACCTGCGCGACTACCTGGATCAGCCCGGCGTGAGTGTGCCGCCGGTGATCGCGGCGGGGTTGAAGGCGGGCGGGCTGGCGAAGGGTTTGGCGGTCAAGACGATTTCGTCGCAGATCACGAGCATGGCGAGCAAGTTCATCGCGGGGACGGACGCGGCGAGCGCGCTGCCGGGCCTCAAGAGCATGTGGGACGACGGGATCGCGTTCAGCGTGGATTTGCTGGGCGAGACGTGCGTGAGCGATGAGGAGGCGGACGGGTATCAGGCGAAGTATCTGGATTTGGTGCGGAACTTGCCGGGGGCGGTGCAGGCGTGGAAGGGTGAGGCGAGGCTGGAGACGGATCATGTGGGGGCGGTGCCTCGGACGAATGTGTCGATCAAGATCTCGGCGCTGTCGGCCAGGTGCGACCCGATTGACACCGAGGGGGCGATACGCGACCTCATGAAGCGGATCGTGCCGATTCTCGAGACGGCGAAGGAACGCGGCGTGTTCGTCAACTTTGACATGGAGCACTTCGCGTTCAAGGACCTCACGATTGAACTTTTCCAGCGGTGCGTGGAGGCGGTGGACTTTCACGCCGGGCTGGCGATGCAGGCGTACCTCAAGAGCGGCCCCGAGGACGCGCGGCGGGTGTGCGAGTGGGCCAAGGCCAAGGGCAAGACCGTGACGGTGCGGCTCGTCAAGGGGGCCTACTGGGACGCGGAGACGATTCGGAGCGAACTGAATGGCTGGCCCTGCCCGGTGTGGCCCGTGAAGTGGCAGACGGACGCGTGCTACGAGCAGATGGCGAAGATTTTCCTGGACGCGACGCCCCGCAAGGCGGGCGAGGCGGGGGTGAAGCTGGCGCTGGGCTCGCACAATGTGAGGTCGATCGCGAGCGTGTTGGCGGCGTGCGAGCAGCGGGGGCTGCCTTGGAACGCGATCGAGTTGCAGATGTTGCACGGGATGGCGGACCAGTTGAAGTATGCCGCGGCGGAGATGGGCCTGCGGATGCGCGAGTATGTGCCGGTGGGGGAGATGATCCCCGGCATGGCGTACCTGGTGCGGCGGTTGCTCGAGAACACCAGCAACGAGAGTTGGCTGAAGGCGGGGTTCCTGGATAACGCGGACCCGGCGGCGCTGCTGCGGACGCCGGGGCCGAAGGCGGGGGAGGCGGGCGTGGGGGCGGGGGTGGGTTTCTCGCCCGAGGTGTTGCCCGAGCGGCACACCCTGAGCCCGGCGCCGGCGGGGCTGAGCAATACGCGGCCGTTTTTCACTGAGCCCGTGCGCGACTTTGCGGAGAAGAAGCAGCGAGAAGCGTTCGGCGGGGCGATCGCGCGGGCGACGGTGCCGAAGGTGGCCAACGACCGGACGCCGTCGCAGGCGCAGGAGATGGTGACGCGGGCGGCGGCGGCGCTGCCGGCGTGGCGGGATACGGACGCGCGGGTGCGGGCCGAGGTGTTGCTCAAAGCGGCGGCGATGATGCGCGAGCAGCGCGACGGGCTGGCCGGGGTGATGATCAAGGAGAGCGGGAAGACGTGGCGCGAGGCGGACGCGGACGTGTGCGAGGCGATTGATTTTTGCGAGTATTACGCCCGGTGCGCGGTGGGGCTGTTTGAGCGGACGCGGCTGGGGAAGTTCGTGGGTGAACTTGATGAGGTGTGGCACCAGCCCAAGGGCGTGGCGGTCATTATCTCGCCCTGGAACTTTCCGCTGGCGATTTGTGCGGGGATGACGGTGGCGGCGCTGGTGACGGGCAACCCGGTGATCGTGAAGCCCGCGGAGCAGACGCCCGGCATCGCGAGCATTCTGTGCGATATTTTGAGGCAGGCGATGGGGGCGGCGGGCGTGCCCGGAAAGTTAGCGGCGGATGTCGTGCAGTTCTGCCCCGCGCCGGGGGAGACGACCGGGGCGGCGCTGGTGCGCGACCCGCGAGTCGCGATCGTGGCGTTTACCGGCTCGCGCGATGTGGGGCTGGATATTTTGACGGCGGCGGCGCCGGGTTCGCCGTTTGTCAATGCGGCGCTGCGGACGAACCCGCCGACACACGTGAAGCACGTGGTGTGCGAGATGGGCGGGAAGAACGCGCTGATCGTGGACACCAGCGCAGACTTTGACGAAGCGGTGCTGGGCGTGCGGCAATCGGCGTTCGGCTTTCAGGGGCAGAAGTGCTCGGCGTGCTCGCGCTGCATTGTGGTGGATTCGCAGGGGATGGAGGGGCCCACGTTCACGGCGTTCCGGCGGCGGCTGGGCGAGGCGATGAAGGCGCTGACGATCGGGGATCCGCTGCTACCGGGGACGGACATCGGGCCGGTGATTGATGCGGAGGCGAAGGCGAAGATTGAAGGCTTCATCGCCCGGGCCAAGCAATCCGGCCTCGCTTATGTCTCCCTTGAGATCCCTCAAGGCCTGGAACGAACCCTGGGCAAGCCCTTCGTCGCTCCGCACGTCTTCTTCGGCGTTCCCGAAACTCACGAACTTGCCCGCGAAGAGATCTTCGGCCCCGTCCTCGCGGTCATGCACGCGTCGAACTTCGACGACGCTTTGCGAATCGCCAACGCCCTGCCCTACAAACTCACCGGGGGCGTGTACAGCCGCATGCCGAGCCACATCGAACAGGCCAAGCGCGACTTCCGCGTCGGCAACTTGTACATCAACCGTGGCATCACCGGGGCGCTGGTGGGGCGGCACCCGTTCGGCGGGTTTGGGATGTCGGGGTCGGGCAGCAAGGCGGGGGGCAGCGAGTATCTGCTGCACTTTGTGGACCCCAGGGCGTGCGCGGAGAACACCATGCGGCGGGGGTTTGCTCCGGAGCTGTGATTGGTGAAGCAGGAAGAGTTCACCACAGAGCGACTGTGTTCTGAGTCAAGGGTGTTGGGGGTTTTTGGGGGTTTTCTTTTGGTTCCACAGCAGGTCATCGCGGACCAGGGCGTTGAGGATGGTGAGCAGTTTGCGCATGCAGGCGGTCATGG
>WGNV01000003.1 GCA_016124375.1 Tepidisphaera sp. | reverse complement strand
GCCGGCCCACGCACCGCTTCGGCGGCCGCGGTTCGTGTCGGGGCGCGATGCCGGGGAAGACCAGCCTGAGTTCGTGGCTCAGCCTGTTGGATGCCCGGCGAAAGGTGCCCTGACGGAAACGCGGGACGCTTCTACTAGGACAGGGGGCGACGCTGTTTGCGCGCGCAAGGGCGGTTGATGCGCGGAGGCCCTCCCTTACGGTCGGGCTACTGATGGGGCGGGAAGTGGCGTTTTTGGGGTGGTTTTGGAGGTTTTTGGGACTGGAAGATTTTTTGGGATTTTGGGGTGGGGGTGGGTTTTGAGGGCGTGATTTGCGCGCGCGAACTGCGTCGATACACGCTTGAGGCCCTCCCTTACGGTCGGGCTACTGACGGATGCGGGTTGCGGGCGCACGTGAGGTTGATGCGGCAGGAGGTGCGGATGGAGAAGAAGGCATCGGGGCATCGGGGCATCGAGGCGCGGACAGGCGGGACGCCTGTCCCACCGGCAGTCGCCAGAGCACCGCTCTGGAGAGCGGTGCCACCAAGAGCGGAGGAAGAGGAAGACGCCCCTCTCGGAGAGAGGGGCCACCCAACAGACACTCCCTTACGGTCGGGCTACTGACGGACGCGGGTTGCGGGCGCACGTGAGGTTGATGTCGTAGGAGGTGCGGATGGAGAAGAAGGCATCGGGGCATGAGGCATCCGGGCATCGAGGGGGTTGAGGCGATTGAAGCGCGGAGGCCGGGGAACCTGCGGTTCCCCCGGCACCCCCTCCCTTTGAAGGCGTCGCGGGTTCCAACCTCGTGCCACTGAAGTCGGCGCCCTGGCCGACTTCAGTGCCGGACGCCCGCAGTGTCCTCGGCACTGAAGTCCGTCAGAGCAGGGATTTCAGTGGCACGTCATCAGTGCTACCCCGCCGTCTATCCAGGATGTAACGTCCTCAGCTTATCGAAACAAGCCCGGGTTTCAACAAGGCGGCTATACTCAGGGGGTTGTTAGGGAATTTACGATTCGGAATCAGACAATATCGGCCAACGCAACCATTAAACTAATCAAGTAGGGAGATAAAGTGCATTCCTTCGAAAAATACATTTTTGCTGGAACTATCGTTTTGCCAGATGGCACAGTTGTCCCTGACGCTTCAAGCTATCGTATCGATGATTTGTGTGAACACTATCTGCAGCGATTGGGTGCATTGCTGGGTGGTGCATCGGTTTTGTATCGAGACCCTGCGGATAACCGGCTTTGGGAGCGGGTGGTCCGGACTAGCCGAATCGATGGGGCGAAGTCAGCGTTTATGCAGGCACTGACCGAGTCGGAGGCGATAAGAAAGTATGGCGATGAAGTGGTGAACGGCTCTAGTCATCGTGATTTATGACTTCGACGCTGAGTGGTTAAATGTGTGAGCCGCTTTGTACAGCCCGCTGGGCCATATTAAAGACCCGTAAACAGTCATTAAAAAGGAAAATGGAGCGAACAACTAGTGAGCGTTTCGGATTGAGTTCCTCTGGTAACAGTAGTCAGGAAGTGTGGTTGTCTGAATTCTGGATCGGAATCGTATGACGTAAAAATGGGAAGTGAGTGAGCCGAGTTATGTATCCAAATGAAAAGATCATCATTGCCGGTAATGTCGTTCTGCCTGATGGGAAGTTTGTGTCGGATGCATCCAATCTTCGGATATCGGATCTGTGTAACCACTACTTGATTTATCTTGGTGATCGTGCAGGTGCAAGGGGTACTTTGTATCGCGACCCCGTGGATGGCAGGCTTTGGGAACGAGTATTTTCCCATGCGGATGTCCAGGGGGGTGGTCTAGATTACTTGCAAGTGTTGGATGACTTGGCCGCTCGGATCGAGTATGGAGATCGCGTGGTTGATGGTTTGAGCTGATAAGATAAGTTCGGCATGATAGAGCCTATACGTAAACCGCGCATCCGGTGTTGATCGCCGCGCGAATTGCATCGCATGGCGATGGGACTTTCCGAGCAACAACTGGAGCGGCTGGCGGCCAGGTGCCCGATGCCCCGCGTTCTCCCAAGGGCGGACGCCCGCCCATGGACAAACGCGAGGCCCGCCGCGGCATCTTCTGGATCCTGGACAACGGCGCCAAATGGAAAGACCTTCCCAAACACTTCGGCGCCAAGAGTTCCGTCCACAAGTACTTCACCTTCGAGGGGATGCCGAGCAACCGCAGGTTCTGGGCATGGGCGGCTCAGCGTGAACGCGTGCGCCGAGAGGCGAGACGCCTGTCTCAGCGGCAGCCGTGGGAAGGGAGAAGACCGGCCGGCCATCCAGGCATCGGAGCACCGCTCTGGAGAGCGGTGCCACCAAGAGCGGAGGAAGAGGAAGACGCCCCTCTCGGAGAGAGGGGCCACCCAAGAGGTGAGAGGGGCCACCCGGCAGGGGCGCGGCGCTTGAGTGTCGGTGAGAACCTCGCTGGCGCTTCGGGCTTGTTGGGGTGGGGGAGTGTTGTCGTGCGGGGGTTAGCAGCCGCCCCAGTTTGGCAGGACTTGGACAATGATGAAGGTGATGAAGACATTGGCATGGCCGATGACGAATGCCCAGACGGCGGAGCTGGTGAAGGTGTGGCCGAGGGACTCGCGTTTGGCGGCGCTCCAGATGAGGTTGATGAGGACGCCGAGCACGCAGCCGCCCCAGCCTAGAACCGACGTGCCGTAGAGCATTGCTCCCAGGAGAACCCAGCCGTCTTGGAAGCGTGGGAGGATGAACGCGAGCCACATGAGCAGGTAGGGGATTTGGGTGGCGAGGGCGACCAAGAGGACGCGTTTTGAGGCGGGGGGCGGGCGGCGGCTGAGGATGGGGAGGACGATGCGGCCGCACTCGGGGCAGGTGCAGCGGGATTTTTCGCTGGCGGCGAGGCCGTCGAGTAGATAGCGGCAGCGCGGGCAGAAGAGGGAGGCAGCCGCGGGGGCTGAGGTTGGGGGGGTGTCGGGCTGGATGCGGGGGGCTCCGGCGCGGGGGTTGGGTTAGCTGTCGCGGCGGTGGTGTTTTTTGTTTTTGTCGCGGGCTTTGCTTTTTTGGGCGCGGCGTTGGGAGCCGGTCTTTTTGTCGAAGGAGCCGAAGCCGGCGCCGCCGCCGGAGGACATGCCGCCGGCGATGGGCTTTTTGTCGAAGACTTTTTTGGCCTTGCCGGCGGCGCGGCCGGCGGAATCGTCGACGACGAGTTCCATCTGGCGTTTGGAAAGGTCGACGGCGGCGACTTTGACGGTGACGGTGTCGCCGAAGTTGAAGCTGCGGCCGGAGCGGATGTCGACCAGGGCGCCGGTCTTGCCGTCGACGCGCCAAATGGGAGTGAGGTTTTCGCGCGTGACGTCGCCCGGCAGGTCTTCGCTCTTGATGAAGCCGTCGGCGAGGAACTTGTCGAGCTGGACGAAGATGCCTCGCGGGTTGACGCCCGTGACGACGCCTCGGAAGGACTCGCCCACGTGGCGCTCGAGGAGTTGGAGGACGAGGAAGCTGCGGAGTTCTTTTTCGGCTTGTTCGGCATTGACTTCGCGCTGGGTGGCGTGGCGGCCGATCTCGGTGAGTTCGGCTTCGCCCGGGCAGAGCTTGTCGTCGCGCAGGTCGCGGCCCAGGGCGGCGCGGTCGTGGTCGGTCTTGGGGCGGTTCCTGGCGTTGTCGGTGCGTTTGAGGTAGGCGGCGATGGCGCGGTGGACGGTGAGGTCGGCGTAGCGGCGGATGGGGCTCGTGAAGTGCGCGTAGGCCTCGCTGGCCAGGGCGAAGTGGCCGATGAGTTGCGGGCTGTATTCGGCCTTGGAGAGGGTGCGGAGGACGGCGAGGTGGACGGCGCGGGCGGCGGGGGTGCCGGCGGTCGCTTTGAGGAGGCCCTGGAGTTCTTCGCGCGTGGGGTTTTTGGGGATTTTGAAGCCCGCGACGCTGGCGACTTTGCGCATGCCGTCGACGTCGCCCGGGACGGGGTCGGGGTGGATGCGGCGGAGGAGGGGGACGGAGAGGCCTTCGAAGAGGCGGGCGACGACCTCGTTGGCCTCGACCATGAACATCTCGATGAGTTTGTGGGTGAAGGCGTCGTCTTCGCGTTCGGCGTCGATGACGTGGCCGTGATCGTCGTAGATGAGGACGACGTCGGGGAGATCAAGGACGATCATGCCGGCGCGGTCGCGTCGGGCCTGGATGGCGCGGGCGCAGCGGTTCATCTCCTGCAGGGTTTCGAGGAGTTGGTCGCTGTACTTGGGGGGTGTCTTGGCGTGGCGGCGGGCTTCGTTGAGGTCGCCGTCGATCAGGGCCTGGGCTTCCAAGTAGGTCAGGCGTTTGGAGGAGCGGATGAGGGTTTGCGCGACGCCTTCGCCCCGGATGTTGCCGCGGGAGTCGTAGGTCATGAAGCTGCTTTTGCAGAAGCGGGGGACGGCTTCCTGCAGGGAGCAGATGCCGTTGGAGAGGATCTCGGGGAGCATGGGGATGACGTGGCGCGGGAGGTAGCAGGAGTTGGCGCGGTCTTTGGCTTCTTCGTCGAGGGGTGTGCCGGGGGGGATGAAGTGGGCGACGTCGGCGATGTGGACGCCGAGTTCCCAGCCGCCGCCTTCGATGGAGTCGGTGCGGCGGATGGAGATGGCGTCGTCGTAGTCTTTGGCGTCGGGGGGGTCGATGGTGATGATGAAGTCG
Source organism: Tepidisphaera sp. (assembly GCA_016124375.1). GTDB lineage: Bacteria > Planctomycetota > Phycisphaerae > Phycisphaerales > UBA1924 > RI-211. The sequence continues at coordinate 429,002 of WGNV01000003.1, read as the reverse complement.
TCGGTGAGGTCGAGGCGGTTGTGGAGGGCGGCGGCGCCCTTGGATTTCCACTCGGCGATCTGGGATTCGAAGGAGGCGTTGGCCTGGCGGGCTTGCTCGACGCATTCTTCGGGGAACTCGCCTGGAAGGTCGTAGGCGGCGATGACGGCCTGGGTTTCGACGTCGGGCTTGCCGGCGTCGCCCAGGACGCGGGTGATGACGCCTTCGGGGAGCATGTTGTCTTCGGGCCACAGGGTGAGTTCGACGATGACCTTGTCGCCCTCGCCGGCGTTTTTGGATTGGGCGTCGCGGATGACGATGGGCTGGGTGAGTTGGCGGCCGTCGGGCTGGACGACCCATTGGGAGCCGCGTTTGGTGAGGACGCCGGAGTAGGAGGATTTTTTGCGGCTGACGACTTCGACGATGACGCCGGAGTAGCCGTCGCCTGAGGGGCTTTTGCGGTCGCGGCCGATCTTGACGCGGACGGTGTCGCCCGTGAGGGCGTCGCCGACATCTTCGGCGGCGATGAAGACGGCGCCTTCGCGGACGGCCTGGGTGGGTTGGACGAAGCCGAAGCCGCGTTGATTTTTGCGGAAGGTGCCGGTGATTTCGCCGTTGGCGCGGGCGAGGGAGGGGAGGGTGACGCGGCCATCGCCGGCGATGTCGAGTTTGCCTTGGTCGGCGAGGGCTTTGACAGCCTGTGCGAAGGTGTCGCGGTCAGGGCCTGGGATGGCGAGGTCGTCGGCGAGTTCGGAGATGCGGGCGGGCTGGTAGGAGTCGTGCTTGAGGTGGTCGAGCACGCGGCGTTGGTAGCGATCGGTCACGTGGGGTCCTTTCGGGGGGCGTTGGGAGGCTGGGGGCAGTGTAGGAGTTGGATGGTTTGGCGCGGGAACGGCCTACGCTGGAGGCTCGCACGATGCTGGCGTGCGCCGGTGGACCGGCGGCGTCGGACACACATGTTCGGAGTCACCATGATCCTGCGTTCTGCTGCCGCGTTGATGATTGCTGCTGCGTGCACTTTGGTTGCTGCTCCTGTTGCGTTGGGGCAGGGGATGGCGGGGGCGTATGAGAAGGTGGCGACGAGCCGCGCTCCGGCGATCGTGACGATCAAGTTTATTTTGAAGGTGCAGAATGAGGATCACGAGCAGGAGACGCCGGGGGTGATGATCGAGAGCGGTGGGCTGGTGCTGGCGTCGAACCTGACGTTCGGCGGGGCGGCGGCGAAGTTCGGGGGCGAGACGCTGACGCCGTCGGACATCAAGGTGCTGGTGGGGGATGACACGCAGGGCGTGGAGGCGAAGATCATCGCGCGGGACAGCGATCTGCAGTTGATCTGGATTCAGATCGAGAAGCCGGCGACGGGCGGGTATGCGTTTGTGGACTTTGAGAAGGGCGCGACGGCGAAGCTGGGCGACTCCTTGTGGTGCGTGGATCGGCTGGGGAAGTTCTTTGATCGGGCGGCGACGGTGACGCAGGGTGAGGTGATCGCGGTGACGGCGCGGCCTCGGAAGCTGCTGATTCCGTCGGGGGGGATTTCGGCGCCGGACTTCGGGATTCCGGTGTTTGACGCGTCGGCGGCGCCGGTGGGCGTGATCACGGTGATTCTGCCCGAGAAGGAAGAGATGGATGCGGCGGAGGGTGGGCTGGGGCAGGTGATGCGGGGCGTGCCGGGCTTTCATATGATTCTGCCGTCGGAGGATGTGGCGGCGGCGACGAAGCGGGCGAAGGAAGCGGCGGCGAGCGGGAAGGGCGAACCCGAGCCCAAGCCGGCGGACGCGAAGCCCGCGGACGAGAAGCCGGCGGAGAAGCCGGCGGGCGATGGGATGGGGAATAAGTAAGACGCAGAACGAAGAATGAAGCGTGACACGGGCCTCTCGCATGCGGGGGGCCCGTGTTGTTTTTGTGGCGGTGAGCGGTAGGGCTATGGGCGTTGGGTTGTCTGGGAGACCCTCGCTGGCGCTTCGGGCTCGTTGGTGGAGGTGTTGTGAGGGTAAAGGGCGTGGACTTGGAGGCCATGGCGTTCGTAGAGGTCGCGGCGGGCGAGGATGGCGGCTTGGTTGATCCAACTGGAGATGATGACGTCGGTGGCGAGGGTGGGGAGTGTTGGGTCGTGTGGGGAGAGGACGGGCCAACCCCAGAGGCGGGTGTTGTGTTTGGCGGGGTCGTCGTCGGTGAAGGCGACGATGTTGTGGCCATGGGCGGCGAAGGTTCCGGCGAGCTCCAAGGTGTGGCGGCCGGTGCCGTGGACGAGGAGGCGGCGGCCTTGGAGGGAGTGCAGGAGATCGGTGAGGCGTTGGGCGGCGCCCTCAGGGACGGAGCCTGAGGCGGCGTGGGATTGGCCGGGGTGGCCGCCGAAGGCGCAGGGTTGTGATGTGGGCCAGGGGCGCGGAGGGGAGTGGATGACGTTGCGGAGCAGCGCTTCGACGGCGTCGGCGTGGGAAGCGAGTGAGAAGAGGGATTGGGCGCGGGCGTGGGCGGCTTGGGAGAGGGCGGGGAGGTTGGGCAGGGCGTGGCAGACGGCGTCGGCCATCGCGAGGGCGAGGGGTTGGCCCTGGTCGTCGGGGGTGGAGGGGACGAGGAAGCCGCTGACGGAGGGTTGGACGAGTTCGTCGCTGCCGGAGGCGAGGGAGGTGAGGATGGGGACGCAGCCTTGGGCGAGGGCTTCGATGGCGGCGACGCTGAGGCCCTCGTGGCGGCTGGGGAGGAGGAAGATGTCGGCGCGTTGGAGGATGCTTTGGACTTGGGGCGGGGTGCAGGGGCCGCAGAGATGGATGTGATCGATGCCGGCGCAGAGGCGGGCGAGGTCGGCGGCGGCGGGGCCGTCGCCCAGGATGGCGAGCTGGTGGTGGATGCCGCGGGAAGTGAGTTCGCGGCTGAGGTAGGGGAGGCAGAGGACGCGCTTTTGGGATTCGTCGAGGCGGCCGCTGTAGACGAGGCGGAGGGGGCGGCCGGCGAGGGGCGGGCGGGGGGTGGGGAGGCGGGGGATGTCGAGGCCGTAGGGAATGCGGTGGATGTCGGAGTGGCGGGAAGCGGGGAGGCGGGCGAGGAGTGTGGCGTGGATGCGTTGGCTGACGGGGACGAAGGCGGAGATGAGGGGGGCGTAGTGGCGTTGGAGGTGGTACTCGTAGGGGATGTCGTTGTGGAGCCAGCCCACGATGCGGAGGCGGTCGGGCAGGGATTGGGAGAGGGCGGCGGCGATGGCGTAGTCGTCGCCCAGGAGGTTGGGGCTGAGGATGGCGGGGGTGGTGGAGGCGAGGGCTTGTATGGCGTCGCGGTAGTGGGGGATGAAGCGTTCGACGCGGCCGGGGGTTTGGGAGAGGGGTTGCAGGTGGGAGAGATCGAAGAGGCGGACGCGGGGGTCGAGGGGGAAGTGGAGCGGGGCGTGGTGTGGGGGAGGGGCGTGGAGGATGAGGCCGGCTTTGGAGCCACGGGCGACGAGGGTGTTGGCGAGACGGACGGCCCAGGAGGTGATGCCGCTGGTGGAGAGGCCGTTGGGGAGGGAGATGAGGAGGGGGGATGAGGGCACTGGTGGGGAGGGATCGGCTGGGGGTGTGTGGGGGGATGAATTGAAGGAGGGGAAGGAGATGGGCGGGAGGGGAGCTTTGCGAAGTTCCGGTGTTGGGGGTGTTCGACCCGGACCTTCGAAGACTCAGGTCCGGCGTCAGAGGCGTGGGTCTCCTCGGTGGCTGATGATTGTCGGGCGGGGGTGGGCGGCTTGGGATAGTGTGGGGGACTATGGGGATGCCGCGGGCGGATTATCCGAATGTGGTGGTGTTTGATCACCCGTTGATTCAGCACAAGTTGTCTCACTTGCGGGACAAGACGGTGAGTCACCGGCCGTTCCGGGCGCTCTTGTATCAGATCGCGGGGCTGATGGTGTTTGAGGTGACGCGGAGTCTGCCGACGCGCGAGGTGGATGTCGAGACGCCGATGGAGGTGACGCGGTGCACGCGGCTGGCGGCGAAAGTGACGGTGGTGCCGGTGCTCAGGAGTGGCCTGGGGATGGCGGAAGGGATCTTGGAGATGATGCCCGAGGCGCGGGTGGGGCATTTGGGGATGGCGCGGGATGAGGCGACGCTGCGGCCGACGATTTATTTGCGGCGGCTGCCGAAGGATTTGTCGGCGGGGCCGGTGATTCTGGTGGATCCGATGTTGGCGACGGGGGGATCGGCGGCGGCGGCGGTGCACATCTTGCGGGAGGCGGGGGCGACGGATCTGCGGATGATTTGTCTGGTGGCGGTGCCGGAGGGGATCGAGCGGATGAGGCGGGATCATCCGGATGTGACGATTTATGCCGCGGCGATTGACCGGGCGCTGGACCCGCGCGGGTTTATCGTGCCGGGGTTGGGGGATGCGGGGGACCGGATGTATGGGACAGAGTGAAGTGGATCACACCGGCATGGCGCGGGTCTGGGCGATGCGGTGAACCTCGGGCTTGGCGCCTGCGTAGGCGACGCCGGCGTGCTGGCAGAGCATGCGGCTGGAGATTTGGGCGGAGAGGAAGATGGTGGGCAGGCCCGAGCCGGGATGGGTGCCGCCGCCGACTAGGTAGAGGTTGTCGAACCCGGCGAGCTTGTTCTGCGGGCGGCGGTGGAGCATCTGGCCCAGGTTGTGGGCGAGGTTGAAGGTTGCGCCGAAGTTGATGTTGGCGGCTTGCCAGTCGGCGGGGGTGGTGGGGACTTCGGACTCGATGCGGCCCCGGAGGTTGAGGCCCATCTGGCGTTCGATCTGGTCGAGCACGCGATTGCGCATCAGGGGGGCGGCGGCCGCCCAGTCGATATTGGCCTTGGTGTTGGGGACCGGGGCGAGGACGTAGAGCGCGGACTTGCCCTTGGGGGCCAGGGTGGGGTCGGTGCGGCTGGGGTTGCAGACGTAGACCGAGGCGTCGTCGGTCAGAGCGCCGTTGGTGGTGATGTCTTCGAGGTTGCGCTTGTAGTCGGCGGAGATGTAGATGGTGTGGTGGGGTAGATCGACCTCGCCATCGATGCCCAGGTAGAGCATGTAGGTGCTGCAGGAGTATTTCTTGGCGTCGAGGGTGGCGTCGGCGTAGTCGCGGCTGGCGCGGGCGCGATTCTCGGCGGGGATGAGGTGTTTCATCGCCCAGGTGGCGTCGGCGTTGAGCACCACATGCTCGTGATGGTGGGCGGTGTTGGCGAGGGGGCCACTGCCACCCACGCGCACGGCGCGGCAAGTTTGACCCTGGAAGTCGAGACCGGTCACCGGGGCGTCGGTGATGATCTCGGCGCCCAGTTCCTGGGCGACGCGGGCCATGGCGAGCATGAGGGCGTGGCAGCCGCCCGTGGGGTGCCAGATGCCGTATTCGTATTCGATGAACGGGAGAATGGTGAAGAGGCTTGGGCACTCGTAGGGGCTCATGCCCAGGTACTTGCTTTGGAAGCTGACGGCCAGGCGCACCTGCGGATCTTCGAAGTAGCGGCTGAGGAGCTGGTGGACGGAGAGGTGGGGGTTCAAGACCGGCGCGACCTTGAGGGTGTCGGCGAGGAGGGCGGGGCGGAAGAGATCGAGCGGGGAGCGCATGGGGTTGCGCAGGATGGATTCGCTGTGCCGGAGTTTGTAGCGGTTGTGGGCGATGAAGCGGGGGAAGGCGGCGCCGTCGCGGGGGTTGAGGGCGGCCAGGCGGCGGGACATCTCGGGGATGTCTTGGGTGGCGTCGAGGGTGCGGGGGGAGTCGCCTTTGCGGCCCAGCAGGAGGCGGTACATGGGGTCGAGGCGGGTGAGTTCGACTTCGCTGGCGAGGCGGCGGTTGCAGGCGGCGAAGAGTTCTTCGAGGACGTAGGGCATCATGAAGAAGGTGGGGCCGCGGTCGAAGGAGAAGTCGCCGGAGCGGATGCGGGAGGTGCGGCCGCCGATGGTGGGGGCGGCTTCGTAGACGCGGACTTTGAGGCCTGAGGCGGCCAGGAGCATGGCGGCGGCCAGGCCCCCGGGGCCGGCGCCGATGATTGCCACACTGCCTTTGCCGTCGGTTCGGGTCATGGTGGAGGAGGGGTGGTGAGGGGATCGGTGGAGCGCGTCGCGGATCACGAGGGGTCGGGTTCCTTGTGGTGCGGTGGTGGATTCGTGGGGTGGGGCGGAATGGATGCCGCGGCTGGGGAGGGTGGATGGGGGTTCGGGGCGGGAATGGTTACGATGGCGGCGGTGTTTTCGGGCGAGACATGAACGAGGTGGACGTGCAGCTGCGGAGCATGCTATGAAAAACGGTGTGATGGCGATGGTTGGGCGCGTGGGTCTGGCGGTGTTGATGGGTGCGGCGGGGATGGCGCTGGGGCAGCAGGCGGATCATGGCGGGGCCATGATGCACGCGGACAAGGCGGCAAAGCCTTCGCTCGAGCAGTTTCTGAAGATTCGCACGCCGGGGGCGGCCACGGTGTTGCCCGACGGGACGATGCTGGTGCGCGATTGGCCCGACGGGGTGTATCAGCTTTACAAGGTGACGCCCAGGGACGGGAGCTTCGAGCCCGGCAAGGCGACGTTCACGCGGCTGACCGAGTACACGGATGGCCTGGTGGGGTATTCGCTGTCGCCCGATGGGACCAAGGTGGTGCTGCTGCACGCGTTTGGCGGGAACGAGAACACGCAGTTGACGTATCTGGACCCCAAGACGGGGGCGACGGCGGAGATTCTCGAGAACCCCAAGGTGCAGGCGGAAGTGAACATGTGGCTGCCGGATAGTTCGGGGATTATCTATTCCGCGAACGACGCGAGCCCGAGTGATTTTTACTTGTACCGGTATGACTTTGCGCCGGGGGGCTCGGGGTCGGGCAAGGCGACGCGGATTTTGGCCAAGCCCGGATCGTGGGCGGCGCGGGATATCAGCGCGGATGGCACGAAGGTGCTGGTGAGCAACTTCAAGTCGGCGTCGGATACCAGCGTGTATGAGTTGGACGTCAAGACGGGGGAACTGAAGGACATCACGATCCGGCCCCAAGGGGGCACGGCGGCGTGCGAGCCGGTGGGGTATTTGCCGGGCGGGTCGGTGCTGATGACGAGCGATGTGAACGGCGGGCTGGTGCAGTTGTTTGAGAAGGACCTGTCGACGGGGAATGTGACGGAGCCCTTGGAGGGGCTGGGAAAGTTTGAGTTGGATGGGGCGAGTTTGAGTGTTGAGAAGGACATGTTGGTGGTGGCGGTGAATGAGGACGGGTATGGGGTGCCGCGGGTGTTTGGTGTGCCCGACTTCAAGCCCGTGCAGATGCCCGAGTTTGAAAAGGGCGTGGTGAGCGCGAGCCGCCTGCAGAAGCGAACGCTGACGTGGACGATGAACAACGCCCGCAAGCCGGGGTTGGCGTATGAGACGACATGGGATAAGGGCGGCACGCCCACGACGCGGCAGTTGACGTATGTGGATGATCAGGGCGTGGATTTGAACGCGTTCGCGCTGCCTGAGTTGGTGAAGTATCAGGGCTTTGATGGGACGGAGATCGCGGCGTTTGTGTACACGCCCAAGGGATTTTCGCCCGGGACGCCCGTGCCGTTCGTGGCGTATTACCACGGCGGGCCGGAGGGGCAGAGCCGCCCAACGTTCAGTTCGACGATGCAGTATCTGGTGAGCGAGGGGTACGGGATCATCATGCCCAACCCGCGGGGCAGCACGGGGTACGGGCGGCAGTTTCAGATGATGGACGATTACAAGAACCGCTGGAACAGCGTGCGCGACGGCGTGGACGCGGCGGAGTGGCTGGTGGCGAACAAGTACGCGACGCCCGGCAAGATCGCGACGTTCGGGGGTTCGTACGGCGGGTTCATGTCGGTGGCGTGCTTGGTGGAAGACCAGGAACGAGTGGATGCAGGGAAGCGGAAGGAGCGGTTGTTTGGGGCGGGGATTGATGTGGTAGGGATTGTGAACCTGAAGACGTTCCTGGAGAAGACCAGCGGCTATCGGCGAAAGTTGAGGGAGGCGGAGTATGGGCCGCTGAGTGACCCGGACTTCTTGGCGAGCGTGTCGTCGATCAACAAAGTGGACAAGATCAACGTGCCGATGTTCATCGCGCACGGGTATAACGATCCGCGCGTGCCGGTGGAAGAGGCGATCCAGTTGGCGCTGGCGCTCAAGGCGAAGAACGTGCCGACGCAGTTGTTCATCGCGCCCGATGAGGGGCATGGCTTTCAGAAGCTGGATAACCGCATGTTGTATACGAGTCGGGCGGTGAACTTTTTGGGGGAGACGATTGGGAAGAGGTAGGGGAAGAGACGAAGTGCCGTAGAGACGGAGAGACGAAGTTCGGGACAAGCACGTGCAATACGAACCCCACGCGCGAGCGTGGGGTTTTTTGTGCGCGGGGGGCGGGGAGGCCCCACGCTTGCGCGTGGGGTTCGTTAGAGGATTTGGGCGACGCGGGTTTTCCAGGTGTGGTCGCGCAGGGTGCGGGCTTGGCCGGCGGCGGCGATGGCTATTCGTTGGTGCGGGTTGTCGAGGAGTTGGCGCAGGCGCTCGGCGGCGTTGCGCGGGCCTTCGAAGGTGATGAGTTCTGTCCCCGGGGTGAAGCAGGCCTCGAGGCCGGGGCGGGCGGCGCAGAGGCAGGGGGTGCCGCTGGCGGTGATTTCGAAGGGCTTGATGTTGAGGCCCTCATCGTCCTGCCAGCGCATGACATTGAGGGCGGCGGCGCCTTGCGCGTAGGCCTTGGGCATGTCTTCGAACGCGAGTTCGCCCAGGTGCGTCGCGCGGCTGTGCCACGCCTCGCGAGCGAAGCCCCCGAAAGTCGCGACGCGGAAACGGCGCGAGAGCCAGGAGATGGTGAAGGCGCGCTCCCAGGCTTCGATGTCGCGCAGGGTCATGCTGAGGCGGGCGTACAGCGAGGGATTGGCGAGCGCGGCGCGGGCGGCGTCGGCGTGGGTGGGCGCGAGGGCGCGAACGCGATCGAGCACGGGGGTGGTGCGGCTGGCGAGCTGGCTGGCGATGAGGGCGTCGGCGAAGGCGTGCCAGACGTCGGGGTGGAGCGCGTTGGGTGTTGTGGGGCAGAGCGCGATGAGTTTCTCGCGGACGGCGGTGGCGGCGTGGGCGCGGAGGGCGGGGGTGTCGGGGTTGTCGTTGTCGAGTTCGCGGAGCGCGAGGTCGGAGGGGAGCGGATCGCCCGGGCCGCAACTGGCGATGAGGTCGTATTTGGGCGCGGCGTTGGGCACCGGGTGAAACACGGCTTCGTCGATGCCGTAGGGACGGGCGAGGGTGCGGCCGAAGCCGAGGATTTGGGTCATTTCGGCGGCGGTGGAGCGGCTGTTGGTGAGATGCGAGAGGTAAGGGCTGCGGATGGCGGGGGTGTGGAAGAGATTGTGGAGGCAGCCGCCGGAGGCCCACTGGGGACCATCGAGCCACCAGCAGAGGTGCGGAAGTTTGAGCGCGTCGAAGACGCTGAGGAGGTGGCCGTCGATTTGGACGCCGGCGAAACTGGTGAGGCCGTTGGCCCACATGGCGATGGAGAGATCGGGGCGGTGTTGCTGGACGAGTTGGCGGAGGGACTGGGCGGCCTGGGTGGCGATTTGGGGGCGCTGGGTGGGGTGCGCGGCCATGGCCTGGAAGATGGGCGTGAGGTCCATCACCAGGGGCGTGTGCCCGGCGGCTTGGGCGCCACGGATGAGGCCCAGGAAGATGCTGCGGCTGTTGGTGCCGGGTTGGAGAAGGAACAGGATGCGCACGGCCTGCTATCGGCCCGACGGGTACGCTGTCTGGATGGAACGGCGTTTAGCGACGGATACGGATGACGGGCTGCTCTTGATCATCTCCGGCCCCAGCGGGGTGGGGAAGACGACGATTACGCGCGGGGTGGAGCGGTCGGTGCCGGACTCGGTGTTTTCGGTGTCGGCGACGACGCGGGCGAAGACCGACGCCGACGTCGAGGGCGTCGATTATCACTTTGTGAGCGATGAAGAGTTTGAGCGGATGCGGGCGGCGGATGCGTTCCTTGAGACGGCGGGGGTGTATGGGAAGAAGTATGGAACGCCCCGGGCGTGGGTGGTGGAGCAGTTGAAGCGCGGGCGGCTGGTGATACTGGAAATAGACGTGCAGGGGGCGATGCAGGTGAAGGGGAAGATGCCCGAGGCGTTTGCGGTGTTCATCTTGCCGCCGACGGAAGAGGTGCTGCTGCAGCGATTGCGAGAGCGGAAGCGCGAGAGCGAGGAGCAGATCCAGAAGCGGTTTGCGGCGGCGACGCGGGAGATTGCCCAGGCGCGCGAGTGCGGGGTGTATGACGTGTTCATCGTGAACGAGAAGCTGGATGAGGCGTTGCGCGAGGCGGTGAAGCGGGTGCAGGCGGAGCGGGCGCGGCGGCGGGGGAAGTAGGGGGTTATTGGCGGGGCGGGGAGGGGGCGGGCAGGGCGAAGCCGATGAGGGCGGCACCGAGTGAGGCGAGGAGGACGCCCCCCTTGAAGGTGTCGAGCACCTGTTTGTGCAGCGCCGGATCGTCCTTGCCGAACGACACAATCAGGTGGATGTGCTCGTGGACGCCGAACAGGGCGCCAAGCCCGCCCACGAGCATGGCGGCGCCCAGGCCGATGGCGAGACGGCGGAGGATGCGTTTGGCGGGCATGGGTGGCTCCTGCTCGAGCGTTATTCCTGAAATCAGGGCGCGGGTTGCGGGGTTCGGGGAGGAAAGCCCCGGAAGTTGTAGCCACGGAACGCGGGGCGGTTGGGTTTGCCTTCGCCCTTGAGCTGGCCGATTTCGTCGACGCGGTCGAAGACTTTTTGCCAGTCGGCGAGGGTGGCGCCCACCATGATGGCGGGGCGGCCCACGAGCTCGGGGTGCAGGTCGAGGTTGGTGTCGGGGAAGTAGTCGTACTGGGTGGGGCGGCCTGCGATGCGGGGGCCGGGGCAGTAGGTGGTGGGGTGGCCCGGGAGGTAGAAGGCGAACTGGCTGGCGCGGCCGTAGGCCTGGGCGAAGATGAGGGGCGATTGGCCGGTTTCGTGCTGGAGGTCGGTGGCGAGGCGCTGAACGTCTTGGGCCATGACATCGGCCCACATGAATCGGTGCAGGGGGATGGCTTTGTTGAGGCCGGGGAGGCGGGCGAGGAGGTCGAGGCGGAGCATGCCCAGGCCGGTGATGAGGCCGCAGACCAGGGTGGCGTGCCAGAGAACCTGGGAGAGGCTTTCGGGGCGGCGGAGGAGGAAGCCCTGGCGGGGGCGGGGCGTGGGGAGGGCGTGCCAGGCGCGGAGGCGGGCGAGCCAGTGGTCCATATCACGGGGGATGCGGGCGGCGGCGAGGGGGAGGAGGGTGATGTATCCGGCCATGGGCCAGTTGGCTTCGGGGCTGGCGACGAAGCTGAGGAGCAGGTAGAAGAGGAGGATGGGGACGGCGCCGGCGATGAGCAGGATGGCGCCGGCGGGTTCAAAGTCTGGCGTGCGGCTTCGCGGGGCGCGGAGGGATTCGAGCAGGCCCAGGGCGAGGGCGGGGCCGATCATGCCGAGCTGGGCGGCGAGAAAATCGAGGGTCCACTTGGGTTCGTAGTGCCAGCCTTGGTACTTGCTGCCCTGGCCCTGGGTGATGGGGGTGTCGCCGCCCTTGACGTGGAGGTGGCCCAGGAGGTGGGCGATGGTGGGCCAGCCTTCGCGCTGGTTCCAGACGATGATGGGGAGCATGCAGAGGAGGAAGAGGAGGGCGGCCAGGGAGGAGCCGCGAAGCATGGGCGGGGGCTTTTCTCCTTTGCGGGTGGTGTGTCGGCGTGACCACCACAAGGCGAAGAGAAGGCCGGGAAGCGCGAGGAGGATGGTGTACTTGTAGAGGGCGCCGACGCCCAGTGCCAGGCCGAGGCCGGCCCAGGGTGTGATGGCGCCGGTGCGGAAGGCGCGGGCGGCGAAGAGCATGGCCAGTGCCCAGCAGGCGCAGTAGGGGCCGTCGATGGTGAGGAGCAGGCCCATGACCTGGAAGATGGGGACGAGGAACCAGAGGGCGGCGGCGAAGAAGGGAGCGCGCCGGTCGCGGCAGGTTTCGCGGGCGAGCAGGGCGACGGCCAGCGCGCCGATGCCCGAGGCGATGGGAGAGGCGAGGCGCACGGCGAACTCGGTGTCGCCGAAGAGGCGCGTGGTGGCGGCGATGGTCCAGGCGACGCCCGGGCCCTTGGTGTAGTAGCTGAGGGCCAGGCGCCGGCTCCATTCCCAGTAGTGGGCCTCGTCTTCGACCAGGGTGTAGGGGCAGAGGAAGGCGAGGTAGAGGAGGCGGAGGAGGGTGATGGTGAGGATGAGCAGGAGGGTGGCGCGCCAGCGGGCGGCCCAGGGGGCCCAGGTATCGCGGGCGATTTCGGGCGGAGGGGTCATGAAGCCGCGAGTTTAGAACGAACCCTTGCCCTTGGAGGGGGGCCGGGAGCGATCATCGCGGCGTCTGGCGCGGACGCGCTTGAAGAAGTGCTTGAGCAGTTCGCTGGATTCCTCGCGCAGGACGCCGGCGATGGGGGTGACGCGGTGGTTGAGGCGGGGGTCGGTGGTGAGGTGCATGAGGCTGCCGGCGGCGCCAGCCTTGGGGTCGGGGGCGCCGTAGACGAGGCGGTCGACGCGGGCGTTGACGATGAGGCCGGCGCACATGGGGCAGGGCTCGAGGGTGACGGCCAGGCCGAGGTTGGAGAGGCGCCAGTCATCGATCTGACGGGCGGCCTCGACCATGGCGATGTGTTCGGCGTGGGCGTGGGGGAGGCGGTCGGTCTCGCGGCGGTTGGCGCCTTCGGCGACGATGCGGCCTGAGATGAGGTCGTAGACGACGGCGCCGACGGGGACTTCGCCGACGCTGGCGGCATCGTGGGCGAGCTCCAGGGCGCGCTGCATCATGGCGAGGTCGAGGTCGGTGGCGCTGTCGGGGCCGAGGACTTCGCCCCGGTGCTGGGCGGCGAGGCGCTCACCGACTCGGCGCCACAATGCTCTGCGATTCATGGGTCATCCTTCTCCCGCGCCGTCGTCGGCGGGCTTTGGCCCGGCCACGCGCGACGCAGGGAAGACCCGCAGCAGCACGCCCCCGAGTTCGTACAACAGAACCAGCGGCACCCACATCATGATCATCGAACCGGGATCGCCCGGGGTGATCATGGCGGCGATGATGCCGCAGGCGAAGATGGCGTAGCGCCGGTATTTCTTCAGGAACTTCTGATCGATGATTCCGACCCATCCTAGCAAAAGGACGACGACCGGGGCCTGAAAGGCGGCGGCGAAGGCGAGGGTCATGGTGAACAGAAGCCCGACATAGCTGGCGATGCTGAACTGCTGGACGATTGTTGCGTCGCGGTGGAGGGTGGCGGAGAGGACGTCGGCGGAGCCGTCGGGCTTGGCGCCGATGCAGACGCGCCGGGCGTTCATGGTGATGTTGACCCATTCGTCGCCGACCTTGGGAGCGGGCGGATCGGCGGCGAGCACGGGGACGTGTGCGAGGGTGATGCCCTGGGGGAGAGGGGCGACGGTGGAGCGGCTGTGGCCCAGGCCCGTGCCGAAGGTGACGAGCCAACTGAGCATGAGGGGGAGGATGACGGCGTACAGGAACACGACGCCCAGGGCGGTGAGGAGGCCGGAGAGGGGGAGGAGGAAGTAGACGAAGCGGCGTTCGTGGTGGTGAAGGCCGGGGGCGACGAAGCGCCAGAGCTGGTAGAGGAGCCAGGGGCTGCCGATGACGGCGGCGACGATGAGCGAGACCTTCATGTAGGAGCCGAAGACATCCAGGGGGCTGATGCCTTGAAGGGTGTCGGGCTGGCCGGCGTCTCGGAGGGCGCGCAGGGCGGGCTGGATGAGAAACTGGACGAGATCTTCGCCAAAGTAGAGCGAGACGACGAAGATGGGCACCAGGCCGAGCAGCGCCCAGATGATGCGGCCGCGGAGTTCTTCGAGGTGCTGACTGAGCGGCATGTGAAGGGGAGCCGAGTTGTTGCGTGGCATGCGGCAGGCACCGAGTGGACCAGCGTCCCAATACGCCGGTGTGCGGGTCGCGTTCGTCTTCGGGCGAAATGATGAGAGGCTGGGGAGCCTTATCAAAGCCCGAAACGCGTGGCCGCGGGGGGAGGGTACGCGGGGGTGGAGCCTGGGGCGTGGTGCCCCGGGAAGAGTCGCACGATTTGGTCTGGGGAGGCGTAGGGAATGTTGGGGGGCTGGGCGGTGGGGGGGTTGATGACGGGTCGGAGGCGGGCGCGCATCATGACCAAGCAGACGGAGAACAACCCGGTGCGAGCGATCGACGAACGGACAACCGAGGGGGCGGAAGCCGCGGCAGGGGGAGGCAGCGCCCCGGGGTTGTCGTTCGCGGTGGCGATGTCCCAGGCGGAAGAGCGCGAGCATGTGCGGGCGATCGAGGGGGATGCGGAGAGCATCGACCGGGTGTGGAGAAGGCACCGGCGGTGGGTGGCGGCGATTCTGCTGGCGCACAAGCCCAGGTGGGCGGATTTGGATGATCTGTTGCAGGAAGTGGCGGTGGCGGTGGTGCGGAAGATCAGCGACGTGCGCGACCCGCGGGCGGTGAGGCCCTGGCTGCGGACGGTGGCGGTGAATGTGGCGGCGGCGGCGGCGCGGAGCGGGGCGCGACGGGCCAAGGACGTGCAGCGCGACGAGGCGGTGACGCCCGCGGTGAGCCCGGATGACAAGGAGCGCCAGCACGAGATTCAGCAGGGGCGGAGGTTGCTCGAGTTGGCGGCGGAACTGCCTGAGGGGTATCGCGAGCCGCTGCTCTTGAAGGCGGTGCACAACCTGAGTTATCGCGAGATCGGGCACATCATGGAGTTGCCCGAGACGACGATAGAGACGCGGATTGCGCGTGGGCGGCGGCAACTGAGGGAGTTGGCGACGGCGGCGGGGGTGTCGTGGGCGGGTGTGCCGGAAATCAAGCGTGCCGGCGCGACGGAAGCAACGGGCGGGCGCATCAAGGCGTAGGGGCGTCGCGTGATCTGAGGCGACGACCAGGAAACGGGGTCGGAAGGAACGAGTCATGTCGGACCGAGAAGCCATGTCGGAGCAGCATGTTGACATCTTGATCTCGCGGGTGATCGACGGGCGGTCGAGCGATGCCGAGTGGGCGGAGCTGGAGGCCGCGGCGGGCAAGAACCCGGACGTGTGGCGCGACTTGGCGCTGGCGCAGCGGGACGACCGGGCGCTGCGTGGGGCGGTGGAAGAAGCGACGCGGCCTCACGAGACGGCGGATCTGTCTGCGGAAGAACTGCACGCGGCGGCGGTGCGGCGTTCGGCGCACACGCTGAGCGATCGGGCGCGGCTGGTGGCGACCTGGGGGGGCTGGGTGGCGGCGGCGGGGATCGCGATCGCGGTGGCGGGGCAGCACCAGGTGGCGAGCCCCGCGGGCGTGCCCGGGGTGCAGTCGGCGAGCGGGCCTTTGAGCCTGGGCAGCGCGGCGGATGCGCTGAACGCGTATCTGGCCAAGGGCAAGCAGGAGGGGCTGGTGCAGGGGCAGTTGCCGGATAAGAAGCTGTTGAACGTAACTCCGTTGCCGGACGGCAAGGGGTACGAGGTGACGTATCTGCGGCAGATCGTGGAGAAGGCGCGGATCGACAACTTGTATCGACCGACGCCGGTGATTGATGAGTTCGGGCGGTCGCTGTCGGTGCCGGTGGAGGTGAAGCCGCAGATCGTGCCGACGGCGTATTAGGCGGGGCGGGAGAGAGTCGAGGAAGAACTTCGTTCCCGGGGTGGACGGCGTGGGGTGAGCAGTGGCTGTGGGAGAAACTGGAAACGGAGCATTCCCAGCAAAGGCCGCGAAGGCCACGGCCCGGCGGGCCGGCGCAGTTTGGAGGTATCAGGTATGAACATTCGAACCCATGTGATGTCGGCGGCGGCGGTGATGCTCGTGTGCGGGATGGCGTTTGGTCAGGGCGGCGCGTCGAAGGATGGGAGCACGGCGCCCAAGGCAGCTGCGTCGGGCGGGATGTCGGGGAGCTTCAGCGAGCCGCTGGGCGCGGGCGCGGGCGGGGACACGCACTATCTGTCGAGCTATACGGATGGCGACGACACGTATGAACTTCGGATTGATAACGGTGAGCGCACGGTGACGCACAACGGCGACGCGGTGCCGGAGTCGAAGCTTCGCACGCGGCGGAACAAGCTGCAGGTGCTTGGCGATGACGGGCAGGTGGTGTGCGAGTTTGATCTGCCCGGGCGGAACTCTGGGACGCGCGGGCGGCAGTGGGGCGGGGTGGACGTGGCGCCGTTGGCGCCGCGGGGGCAGATCTGGAAGCCCTTGACCCCGCAGGCGCCGGCGATGGTGCCCGCGGCCGAGCCGCCCAAGGTGATGCTGGGGCTGTACATGAGCCCCGACGAAGACGGGAAGGTGGAGGTGAGCAAGGTGATCTCCGGGCTGGCGGCGGAGAAGGCCGGGGTGCAGGAAGGCGACGTGCTGGTGAGCCTGGATGGCAAGTCGATCGATGACATCTCGTCAATCCGCGCGATTCTGAAGGATCACAAGCCGGGCGATTCGGTCGACCTTGTGGTGCATCGCGACGGCAAGGACACGACGCTGAAGGTGAACCTGCAGGCGTATGAGCAGCAGAAGCTGGGGATGGGCAGCAGCGACGAGAACGAGGTGTGGCAGAAGTTGAACCAGGACGACTGGTCGGCCAAGGCCACGGACGCGATCGCGAAGGCCATCGATCAGGTGAAGCGCAGCGAGGAGCTCAAGGACGCCCGCGAGGAGATCACCAAGTCGCTGCAGTCGGCGCTGGAGGCGGTCAAGTCGGCCAAGCAGGAAGGGATGTCGGCGATTCAGCAGATCGGGCCGATGCTGAGCCAGCGGATGGAGAACCTGCGAGAGCTTCAGGGCTCGGGCGGCGGCGGGCGCAGTTTCATCTTCTCGGCGCCGGCGGCTCCGGAAATGAACGCTGACAACATGAAGGCGCTGCAGGACAAGCTGGACGCATTGCAGCAGAAGCTGGACCGGATGAACGAGAAGCTCGACGCGCTGGCAAAGAAAAACTGAGCGGCCGGGCCGTTCAGATCAGTCTCCGTTCGGGACGGGTCGCACTACCACCCCTGGTGCGGCCCGGTCCCTTTTTTGGAAGAAGGCGGGGAGCAAGGCACTGGGGACTGGGGATCGGGGACTGGGGCCGGAGAAGCGGTTGCGAGGCGGGCGAAATGGTTGGTTGGCGCGATCTCTTTGGCAGTCCCTGATGTCCAGTGACGAGTGCTTATTTTGGGGGAAGGCACTGGGGACCGGGGATCGGGGACTGGTGAAAGGCGGCCGATCTCGGGCAACTTCTTCGCCCCCGGACCGGCGATTGCGGCACCAGTCCCCAGTGCCCAGTCCCCGGTGCCTTCTCCTACACTCGTCCCATGACCACCAATCTCCCCGACAGCATTCGCGAAGTGCAGACGGCGTATCGGAATCTCAAGGAGGAGATTCACAAGGTGATTGTGGGGCAGGATGAGGCGGTGGAGCAGATGCTCTTGGCGATCTTTTGCCGCGGGCACGTGGTGGTGGTGGGCGTGCCGGGGCTGGCGAAGACCTTGCTGATCTCGACGATTGCGCGGACGCTGAGTTTGAAGTTCAGCCGTATTCAGTTCACGCCGGACCTGATGCCCAGCGACATCACGGGCACGGAGGTGATTCAGGAGGACAAACTGAGCGGCACGCGCGAACTGCGGTTCGTGAAGGGGCCGGTGTTTGCGAACGTGATTCTGGCGGACGAGATCAATCGCACGCCCCCCAAGACGCAGGCGGCGCTGCTGGAGGCGATGCAGGAGCGGCAGGTGACGGTGGGCGGGAAGCGGCATGATTTGCCCGCGCCGTTCTTCGTGCTCGCGACGCAGAACCCGATCGAGCAGGAGGGGACGTACCCCTTGCCCGAGGCGCAGTTGGACCGATTCATGTTCCAGATTCAGATCAGCTATCCGAACATGAACGAGGAGATGGAGATCGTGCGGCGGAGCGCGGCCCGGGCCGACGACACGGTGCGGCCGGTGATGGATGAACTGGGCATCCGGCGGGTGCAGGATGTAGTTCGGCAGATGCCGGTGGCGGATCACGTGATCGCGTATGCGCTGCGGCTGGTGCGGGCGACGCGGATCAAGGAAGCGATGGATTTGGGGCTCACGCGGCCCAAGATGGTGCAGGATTATGTGGGGTGGGGGGCGGGGCCACGGGCGAGCGAAGCGCTGGTGCTGGGGTCGAAAGCCGCGGCTTTGTTGGCAGGGGCGTCGCACGTGACGCCCGAGCACGTGAAGGCGGTAGCCCGGCCCGTGCTACGCCACCGGTTGTTGCTCAACTTCAACGCCGAGGCGGACCAGGTGACGCCGGACAGCGTGATCGATGAGCTCTTGGCCAAGATTCCGGTGGAGGGGTTGACGCCGGAAGAGAGCAAGAAGATGAATGAAGTGATGCGGTAAGGGCCGGGGGAGTGAAGCCAAGAGATGGACACAGGCCGGACGCCTGTGCCACGAGGTTGGGAAGAACAAGCCCCGGGGCGCCCGGATCGTAAAAGTTCACGGAACCAAATGGCAGCTTGCGGGTATCACTGCGGCAGGGGTACGCATGGGGGCCAAAACGATGACGCGAATCAAGATGAGCGGCGTAGTGGTGATGGTTGCGGTGGCGGTTGCCGCGTTGCCCGGGTGCCTGATCGGGTCGCAATCGCGCGAAAGCCAGACGGGCACGCAGGTGTCGCAGCAGACGTTTGATCAGATCGAGCCCGGCAGCACGACCAAGCAGTGGGTGCTGGGCACGCTGGGCGAGCCCGACAAGAAGACCGACATCGGGGGCGGCGAGGAACTGTGGAAGTGGAGTTACACGAAGACCAAGACGTCGAGCGGGTATTTTTTGTTCGTGTTCGGCGGCTCGAGCGAGACAAGCAAGTCGGGCGCGGCGTATGTGCAGTTGAAGGATGATGTGGTGACGAAGAAGTGGCGGACGGAGGAGTGAGGCAGGGTTGCCTCCATCAGAGCGCCAGTCGCGAGCGAGGGTTTCTTTGGCGTTCGCACATCGTGGAGACCCTCGCTGGCGCTTCGGGCTCGTAGAAGGTGATTACTGCCCGAAGAGGTTTTTCTGGACGAAGTAGCCGTTCTTCTCAAAGTAGGCGAGAGCCTCGGCGGTGCTGGAGAAGACCTTGGTGGCGGTTTCGGTGATGAAGGGGCTGGGGGCTTTCTTGGGCTTCCAGACGACGAAGACTTCCTTGGTGTGTTCGAAGGCGTGCTGGAGTTCGCGTTCGACGCCGCTGGAGAGGCCGGGCATGCCGTTGGGCAGTTCGGGGACGTAGCTGACGATCATGTCGGACTGGTCGATGAGCTTGAAATCGCGCATGTAGATCTGGCCGTCGATATCGCCCGCGATGTCGAGGACTTCGCGCACGCGCACGCGGATGGGGGCCGCGGCTTTGCCGCCACCGAAGGTGTGGGGCGTGACGTCGAGGTAGTCCTTGCCGTCTTTGCTGGCGGCGATGGCCCGATCCAGAAGCAGTTTTTCGTCGACGTCGCCCGGATCAAACGTGATGAAGTGGTCGGCGAGGGCGGCGCGGAAGGCGTCGATTTCGGCCAGGATGTCGGGCATGTCCACGACGTGGCTCATGGGGAAGCTGGGGTAGACCTTGCGCATGTCGTGCCGGCAGATCAATCGGAACAGCGTCTTGACGGTCGGCTCGTGCCGGCCACGGCTCAGGATGTAGAACTTGCTGCCGGGGATGGCCTGGCTCATCAGTTCGGTCGCGAGGATTTCTTCTTCGCGCCACACCATGCAGTCTTTGAGGGTGGCGTCGATCTCGTGCTCTTCGTGGAGGCGGTGGTGGACCACTTCGATGTTGTCGACCAGGGCGATGAAGATGTCGGGTGACATTTTGCTGATCTGGTCGAAGTCGAAGGCACTGAACAGGCCGTGGCGCCAGCGGAAGGTGGCGTGGGTGTTGACGAGGATGTTCTTGTGGTCGCGCGAGTCGTTGATGATGTCTTTGAACGCGGCGCGGCGGAGGGAGGAGAGGCGCGAGATGGGCAGGTCGAGAATCTTGCCCGGGCGCACGTCGCGGGCCTCGCGATACATGATGTCGCCCACGTGGTAGAGCGAAATGGTCTCACCCTGCGCGCCGGCGAAGCGGGCGGCGCCGTCGAGGTAGGGCTTCTTGTCCATTCCGATCTGTCCGGTCACGATCGCGCGCATGCATGTGCTCCAGAAAGTGTGAGAACCGGCATTGTTGGGCGCTTGACGCGTGGAGGTGCGGGTTTTCGTGGGGCGCGGGGCATTTTGCGGCGGCGTTCCTCACACACCCCAAACGAAAAGAGCCCGGCGCTCCCCTCCGGGAGGCGTCGGGCTCTCAAGGGAACGGCCCGGTGGCCGCCCGCGTGCGTCAGTTGCAGTCGCCGCCGGCGACGGCGTTGATGATGGCGTCGACGTCGCCCTGGTCGACGACGCCGTCCTGGTTGATGTCGGCGTTGATGTGCGTGGGGTTGGGTCCGCCGGCGACCACGTCGATCATGTAGTCGACGTCGCCCTGATCAACGACGCCGTCCTGGTTGACGTCGGTGACACAGACGGCCACGAGGCGGATGCGATCCGGGAGGTATTCGACGGTGAAGCCCTGTCCCTGGATTTCGCTGAAGGTGCCGGTGTGGGAGCCGTAGAAGATCACGTCGTACGTGGTGCCGTAGGGGGGCACGTAGCCGTTGGCGGTGGAGACGCGGATGGCGCCGTCGAGGTTCCAGGTGGCGTTGCCGGTGCAGCGGTCAAACTCGGCGGGGGTGGGGCCGCCGATCTCGATGTCGACGACGCTGGAGGGCGCGCAGTTGACGATGGATCGGAAGTCGAGGGTGCCGATGCTGTCGGGCCCATTGCCGGGGCCGATGGTGCCCTGGTTGGTGGTGCGGACGTAGACGCGCCCGGTGCCGGCGATGGTGTGCTGGGGGCCGTTGGTGAGGACCTCGCCGCCACCGTTCCACACGAGCTGGGCGGTATCGAGGTTGGTGGGGTCGGCGTTCAGAAGGAACCGGCCGGGGCCATCGACGGTGAGGGAGGAGTTGCTGATGAAGGTGGTGGCGGCGGCGGAGGAGGAGGTGTTGACGACGATGCTGCCGGCGTTGGTGAAGCCGCTGCTGGAGCGGAGTGAACTGCCGGGATTGATGCGCATCTGGGCGCCGGCGTAGTTTCCATTGAGCGTCACGGTGCCGTTGATGGAGACGAGGTCGCTGTTGGTGTTGCTGAAGATGGAGCCGCCGTTGACGGTGCAGTTGGAGAGGGAGACGCTGCCGCCCTGGGCGCGGATCTGGCCGGCGCCGACCTGATTGATCGTGGTGGAGGTGATGGCGAGGGTGGCGCCGTTCTCGGCCTGGAAGAGGTTCTCGTTGGTCTTGGTGTTGCCGGCGATGATCTCGAGGGTCTTGCCCGGAGCGTCGGCGCGGATGGCGCCCTTGTTGTCCACGATGACGTAGACGCGGCCGGTGCCGTGGACGGTCTGCTGGGTGTCGATGGTGAGCACTTCGCCCCCGCCGTTCCAGTTGAGATAAGCGGTGTCGAGGTTGGCAGCGTTGGCGTTCAGGAGGATGTCGCCGGTGCCGGTGATGGTGCAGGTGTTGGCGGCCTGGAAGTAGGTGCCGGAGTTGGCGGCGGAGTTATTGACGACGATGGTGCCGTTGTTGGTCAGGCCGCTGTTGGAGCGTGCCAAGCTGCCGGCGTCGATTTTCAGGGTCCCGGTGAGGGTGATGCCGTTGAAGGCGCAGGCGTTGGTGCCGGCGGCGGCGCTGGGGCCGACGCTGATGGCGCCGCCGTTGATGGTTGAGCTGACGAAGCGGAGGCTGGAGCCGGAGCCGCTCGCGGAGACCGCGCCAGCGCCGGACTGGTTGAGGGTGGTGCTGAGGAACTGGAGGTTGCCGCCGTTGATGGCTTGCATGACGCTGTTGTTGGTCTTGACTTGTTGGATCAGTTGGAGCGTGCGTCCGGTGACGTCGGCCTGGATGGTGCCGTTGTTGACGAGGTAGGTGTAGATGTCGCCGGTGCCGCGGATGGTGTGCCCGGCGGCGTGGGTGAGGGATTCGCCGCCGCCGTTCCAGGTGATGTAGGCGGTATCGAGGTTGGCGGCGTTGGCGTTGAGCGTGATGCTGCCCGAGCCGCTGATCGTGGTGTTGGCGTTGAGGCGGAAGTAGGTGCCGTTGTTGGCGCCGGTCTCATTGATGGTGATGGACCCGTTGTTGATGAGGCCGTTGGTGTTGAGGAACATCTGAGTGCCGGCGGGAACGAACGCCGGGCCGGACATGGTGACGGCATCGAAGGTGGTATTGACGATTCGCACGAGCCCGCCGCCCGAGGCGACGAGGTTGCCGCCGCTGAGACCCGCGGAGCTGAAGGTGACGGCGGAGCCGGCGCCGACGGCGGAGACGGTGCCGCCGACCTGGGTGACGCCGCAGCCGGTGATGGCGAGGTTGGCGCCGTTGACGGCGGTGAAGAGGCTGTTGTTGGTCTTGGGCTGGTAGGTGAGTTGGAGCGAGGCGTTGGCCTGGTCGGCGCGGACGGTGCCGTTGTTGGTGAGGTAGGTGTAGATGTTGCCGGTGCCGTGGATGAGGTGGGTGGAGGCGTTGGTGAGAGCTTCGCCGCCGCCGTTCCAATAGATGTAAGCGCTGTCGAGGTTGGCGGGGTCGGCGTTGAGGAACACGTCGCCCGAGCCGGCGAAGGTGACAGAGTTGTTGAGGCGGATGACGGTGTTGCTGTTGGCGCTGGTGGGGTTGACGGTGATGGTGCCGTTGTTGGTGACGCCCGCGCCCCCGATGGCGAGCGTGGTGCTCGGCAGGACGCGGATGTTTCCGGTGAGCGTGGGGTCGGCGAAGGTGTTGTTGGCGGAGTTGACGACGCCCCCGGAAAGGCCGCTGACGGTGCCGCCCGAGACGCTGGAGTTGCTCAGGGAGAGCGTGGAGCCGGCGCCCAGGGCGCTGAGGGTGGCGCCTGGGCCCTGGGAGAGGTTGGTGGTCAGCAGCAGCGTGGCGCCGTTGATGGCCTTCATGACGCTGTTGTTGGTCTTGTTCTGGTAGAGGAGTTGGAGGGTGGCGCCGTTGACGTCGGCCTGAACGGTGCCGTTGTTGGTGAGGTAGGTGTAGAGGTTGCCGACGCCCCGGATGGTGTGTCCGGCGCCGTTGGTGAGGGTTTCGCCGCCGCCGTTCCAGTAGATGTAACCGGTGTCGAGGTTGGCGGGGTTGGCGTTGAGGGCGAAGGTGCCCGAGCCGAGCATGGAGATGCTGGACTGGAGGTAGAGGGGTGTGCCGGCGTTGGCGCCGGTGCTGTTGAGGGTGATGACGCCGTCGTTGCTGACGTCGCCGCTGAGTCGCGAGCTGGTGCCGGGGAGGATGGCGAGGGTGTTGCCGCCGGCGAGCACGATGCCGCCGACGTTGAAGGTGGCGTTCATGGTGACGGCGCTGCCGGGGGCGTTGATGAGCCCGCGCTCGCTGAAGGTGTCGGGCACGTTGCCGCTGACCCATCTGGCGGGGTCGCTCCAGTTGCCGGCGCCCCCGACCCAGGTCTGGTCCTGGGCGTTGGCCAGAGTCGTCAGAGAAGCCAGACCCGCGAGGCTCGCGAGGAGCGCCGCCCGATTCGCACGCAGTTGCAGCATGTACACATCCCCTTCCCCGCGTTTGGCCGCGGCGGATCTCTTCTCCCGGCGCGGCGTGCGCCGGCGAGCGCTTGTTGTGGCGGGCTGGCCGCACGGCCCTCCCACGCGACATAGAGCGAACCGGGATTTTCCTGACGGATTTCAGGAAAGTCATTCAAAAATTGCGGCTATAGGACGGTTTTCCATTTCCCGAGCCTTACGGGTGAGGACGTCGAACGTCAGGGCCGTTGTTCTCGGACACACGAACACGCGGTCGCACAATCTCCGACTCTGATGTACGCTGGGCGTATGGGTTTGAGCACCGCCACCCATACGACCTTGCTGGCGCGACTGGCCGATGGCCAGGACCATGCCGCGTGGGCGGAGTTCGTGAGCCGTTATGGCGAACTGATCCGGGGCTTTTGCCTTCGGCGAGGTCTGCAGCCCGCGGACTGCGAGGATGTGCAGCAGGACGTGCTGATGTCGCTCAGCAAGAGCATGCCGGGTTTCAGGTACGACCCGAGCAAGGGGTTGTTCCGGTCGTACTTGAAGACGGTGGTAGTGCACGCGATTTCAAAAAAATCTCGTCAGACCGATCGGCCCGGGCCGCTACCTGATTCCGAGAGTTCGCCCGACGCACCGGACGAGCAACAGTGGGAGCAGGAATGGCGCCAGTACCACTTCAGACTCGCGATGCGCACCATCGACGCGGAGTTCAACGCGACCGACCGCCGCGCTTTTACCCTTTACGCCCTGGACGGCTCGCCCTGCGAGGAGGTGGCCCGCGAGCTGGGCGTCTCGCCCGAAGTCGTGTACCAGGCCAAGTCGCGCATCGTGCGGCGGCTCAGCCAACTCATCGACACCCAGGTGCGGGAAGAGGGCTGACGGCGCGATGAAGAGCGAGCCGAATAACTCCGGCCAGCCCGGGGCCGCCTCGTGGTACGAGGACGAAGACGCGTTGCTGGGCGTGGCACGCACCGTGCGCCTGCCCCGGCGGACGCCGAACATTTCCGGCTACGACAGCCTGAAGGAGCTCTCTCGCGGGGGCCAGGGCGTCGTGTACGAAGCGGTGCAGCGATCAACTCGCCAGCGCGTGGCGATCAAGGTGCTCCTGGCGGGGGCGCTGGCGACGCCCGCCCAGCAGAGGCGGTTTGAGCGCGAGGCGGAGCTGGCCGCCAGCCTCCGGCACCCGGCGATCGTGCGCATCTTCGACAGCGGCGTCACCACCGACGGCTTCGCGTACCTCGTGATGGAGTTCGTCGACGGGCACCCGCTCGACGAACTGCTGCGAGAGCTTCTGCCCGATGAAGGCCGGCAGGCGGCGATCAAGCGCCGGGTGGAGGTGCTCGCGAGGGTGTGCCAGGGCGTGGCCCACGCGCACCAGCGGGGGGTGATCCATCGCGACCTCAAGCCCGGCAATGTGCTGCTCGACGCCAACGGCCCGCACGTGGTTGACTTCGGTCTGGCCAAGCTGACGGGCGGGCAGGAGTCGATCGAGGTGAGCCGCACCGGGCAGTTTCTGGGCTCGCTGCCGTGGTCGAGCCCCGAGCAGGCGGAGGGGGCGATCGACGGCCTCGATGTGCGCAGCGACGTGTACTCGCTGGGGGTGATGCTCTACCAGGCGGCCACCGGCACGTTCCCGTATGAGGTCCGCAAGTCGATCGCGACGACGCTGGAGAACATCAAGACCGCCCAGCCCGTGCCGCCGAGGCAACTCAGCCGTGCGGTGGATGAGGATTTGCAGACTGTCATCTTGAAATGCCTCGCGAAAGAGCCCGCGCGCCGATACCAGAGCGCCACCGAACTGGCCGACGACCTACTGGCGTGGCTGGCGGGTGAGCCGGTGCGGGCCAGGCGCGACAGCGCGTGGTACACGCTGCGAAGGCGTGCGAAGCGCTACCGGCGCGTGGCGTGGGTGGCCGGGGCGTTTGCGGTGGTGCTGGCGGGGGCGCTGGGGTGGTCGGTGTATGCCTTCGGCATGGTGAGCAAGGCGAGGGACATGGCCTCGGAGGAAGCGGCCAACGCCAAGCGGGCCGAATCGTTCCTCGAGCACATGCTGCAGGCGCCGGATCCGAAGAACCAGGGCCGCGATGTGCGCGTGGCGGATATTTTGGATACCGCCGCGGGCAGCGTGGAAGAGCAGTTCAAGGATCACCCGCTGAGCGCGGCCAACGCGCACTCACTTCTCGCGGGCACCTACTCGGCGCTGGGGCTCTACGACAAGGCGCTGCCCGAGTATGAGGCGGCGGAGAAGCAGTTCATCGCCACGCTGGGTGCGGACAGCGACGAGGCACTGGGGGCCAAAAGCGGCCGGGCGGCGTGCTACTACGAACTCGGGCAGGTGGACAAGAGCGTGCAGGTGGCTCGCGAGGCGGCGGATCGGGCGCGTGCCCTCTTCGGCGAGATGCATCAGCGAACGCTGGACTGCGAGTCGGTGCTGTCGGTATCGCTGGATGCCGCGGGGAACATGAAGGAAGCCCTGCCGCTCAAGGAATCCATCGCGCAGCGGACGGAGAAACTGAAGGGCCCCGCCCACGACGACACGGTGAACGCGCTCAACAACCTGGCGGTGGCGCAGATCCACGCCAACCAGGCCGACAAGGCCCGCGCCACGCTCAACCATCTGCTCGACATGATGGTGAAGGCCCACGGCGAGGAGTATCCGGATTGCATTCGGATGATGCTCAACCTCGCGACGGTGGAGAAGAACCAGGGCGACTACGCCGCGGCCGAGAAACACCTGACCAGGTTCGCCGCCCTCGCCCCCAAGGTGCTGGGGCCAGACAACCCCGACACGTTCGTGGGCCTCAGCAACTACGGCGACCTGCTGCTGAAGCAGGAACGCTACGACGAGGCCAAGAAGGTGCTCGAAGCAACGCTGGAAGATCAGCGGCGGGTGCTCGGCCCGGGCCACCGCACCACGCTGGGCACGCTCAACAACCTCGCCATGGCGTGCGACGACCTGGACCAGCGCGAACTGGCCGAGAAGTATCACCGCGAGGCGTACGCGGGCATCATCAAGGCGATGGGCCCGGACAATGTGCAGAGTTTGATCTCGACTGCGAACCTGGCCGACGCGCTGGTGCGCTATGGCGAGGTGGATGAGGGTGAGCAGTTGCTGGCGGAGATGGTGCCGCGGGCCCGCAAGAAACTGGGTGACGATCACTGGCTGTGCGGCGTGTTCGCCGGGAACCTGGCGCGGGCGCACCTGGCGGCTCATCGGCTGGATGATGCGCTGGCCGCGGGCGAATACGCCGTCGATGTGCTGAACAAGACGCTCGGCCCGGCGAACGACCGGACGCAGAGCGCGGTGCAGCGGCTCGGGCAGATTCACGAGGCGATGGAGGCGGAGATTCGTTCCGGGGCGCGGCGGCTGTAGGCTGCTTCGGTTGGCCTCTTGGGCGGACCGGCGGTCCCCGCCGGTCTTCTTCCGAGAACTACCCCGCGATGCCCCGCATGCCGCGAGTCGCGTATGGGATGCCGCTGACCAGCGTCACGGCCATCGTTACCCACACGCCGATGTCGATGGCCAGGCGTCCGGGCGTGCCGCGCTTGACGTCGGCGACGCCGAGCAGCACGAGTATCGCGGGGATGACGCAGGCCTGAAGGATCATCTTGGCCTTGCCGGCCCAGGCGGCGGAAAAGTCCTGGCCGCCGGATTCCATGACGCTGCGGATGCTGGTGACCAGCAGTTCGCGCCCCAGGATGACCACGACCATCCAAGAGGCAACGCCGCTGACCTGCAGGGCCGCCTGCCCGGGAACATCTAGGCGAAACGTCGGCCCGGCGAGCATGATGAACGAGCCCACGACGAGGACCTTGTCGGCGAACGGATCCATGACGCGCCCGAACTTGCTGACGACTTTCCAGCGCCGGGCCAGCGGGCCGTCGATGGCGTCGGTGAGGGCGGCCAGCACGAAGAGCCCGGCGGCGAAGAGGTAAGGCCAGATGGGGTGGGCCAAAGAGACGGGCGTTGCACGGAGGGGGTAGCTGAAAAGCGCGAGCACGACGAAGAAGCCCGCGGCGATCACCAGGCGGGCCGCGGTCAGGGCGTTGGGCACCCAGCGCCGGTAGGTTTCGGAGGCGGCGACGGTCTGCCCGGGATGTGTGGCCGCGGTAGTCACTGGGGGATGGTAGAGCCGGGACCGGCCCGGCACCGAGCGGGGCGACGGGAAGGTTGCGCGAAGCAGGGTGGACGCTCGCAACAGCCAACGTGTTGAACCACGGGCCGCCCGGCTCTATCCTCTCGTCCTTCGCCCCGGACCGTTCCCCGGGGGCGGCCTTGAGTCTGTTCACTGCCATGGAGCCCGCGTGGGGCAGTTTATCCAACCCTTTCTGATGTTCGGCTTGTGCGTGCTGGGCGGCGGTGGCGTGCTGCTTGCGCTGCCTCGGGGTGGCAAATCGCCGCAAGTGCTGGGTGCCCTGGGCGCCGGGCTGGTGTTGGGGTTGGCGCTGCTGGTGCTGGGCCTGAAGGCGGGCGAGCAGCACCCGGTGCCATATTTCTACATTTTCTCGTTCATCGGCCTGGGCGCGGCTCTGCGGGTGATCACCCATCCCCGGCCCGTGTACGCCGCCCTGTACTTCGTGCTGACCGTCATCTCGACCGGCGGCCTGTTCCTGCTGCTGTCGGCGGAGTTCATGGCCTTCGCCCTGATCATCGTCTACGCCGGGGCGATCCTGATTACCTACCTCTTTGTCATCATGCTGGCGACCCAGGCCCCTGAAGAGGGGGAGATTGAGGCCCTGGCGGACTACGACACATCCGCTCGGGAACCCGTGGGCGCGACGGTGACCGGATTTCTTCTGTTGGCGCTGCTGACCAGCTTCATGTTCAAGGGCTTGCCCAACGTGCCGCCGGGACAAGCGGCCTCGACGGAAGCGCTGCTGAGCGGGATGCCCCGCCTGGTGGAGCAAAGCCTTGCGGAGCATGGACTTATCAAGAGCGGCGAGCACGTGGCGCTGGACGCCGGCAAGCACGCGGTGATGACGGACGCCGGGGTCAAGATCGAGGGCGCGGCGGGCGAGCGGTACATCGCTAAGTCTGAATGGCCAAAGGACTTGGAAGTCACCAACATCCAGCGGGTGGGCTTTGACCTCTTGCGGGATCACCCCGGGACGATCGAGATTGCGGGTGTGATTCTGCTGATGGCGATGCTGGGGGCGGTAGTCTTGAGCCGCAAGCAGGTGCAGATGGATGAAGAAGCCAAGCGTCTGCAGGCACTGAAGTTAGGTGAAGGGGGCGGGGCATGATGACCCTCGCGCAAGCCGGGTACCCCGCGGCGATGGGCGGGGCGACGCTGGGCCACTACCTGGTGGTGTCGGCGATTTTGTTCACGCTGGGGCTGATCGGGTTTTTGACCCGGCGGAACCTGATCATCATGTTTTTGTGCACCGAGCTGATGTTCCAGGCCTCGGGCCTGGCGTTGATCGCGTTCGGGCGGTACCACATGAGTTTCACGGGTCAGACGTTCGTGATTTTCGTGCTGACGGTGGCGGCGGCGGAGGCGGCGATGGCGCTGGCGCTGGTGGTGCTGCTGTTCAGGCGGCGCGAGAGCCTGGATGCCGAGGCGTGGCAGGACATGAAGGGATGATGTCTTGATCGTGCAGAACATGCTGACGGCGATCGGAACGATGGTGACGGCGGCGGAGCCGGAGGGTGGCGGTTCGCACTGGACGCTGACCATGATCGTGGTGCTGCCCCTGGTGAGCTTTGTGCTGTGCGGGCTGTGCGCGGCGTTCAAGGTCAAGTCCAAGCTGCCCGCGTGGATCACCGTTGCCAGCCTGGCTGCGGCGTTCGTGTTCACGCTGATGGCGTTTATGAACGCCGGGCCGATGATCGCGGCGGCGGGGGCCGAACACGGCGCGGAGCACGCCGCGGCGAGCGCGGAGCATGCCGGACACCTCACGGTGCACGTCTTTGACTGGCTGAACTTCGACTGGGGCGGGGGAAAATCGAGCTCGGGCCGGTTTGATGCCGACTTCGGGTTCTACATCGACGGCCTGACGCTGCTGTGGATGCTTTTTGTCACGGGGCTGGGCACGCTGATCGCGCTGTATGCCAGCGAGTACATGGCGCACGATGTCGGGCTGGGGTATTGCCGCTTTTTCGCGGCGTTCAGCCTTTTCGTGCTCAGCATGTCGTGCCTGGTGATGGCCAGCAACCTGCTGATGCTCTTCTTCGGGTGGGAGGGCGTCGGGCTCTGCTCGTACCTGCTCATCGGGTATTTCTATAAGAAGCCCGCGGCTGTCGCGGCGGCGAAGAAGGCGTTCATCGTCAACCGCATCGGCGACCTGGGGCTGCTCATGGGCATCCTGGGCGTGTATGCCGCGTTCGGCACGGTGCAGTACGACAAGGTGTTCGAGTTCATTCACAAGGGCGTGGACGCTGGGGGCCACCCGCTCACGACTTCGAGCTGGATTCCGGTGATTCTGCCCTTGCTGCTGACGGCCGGGGCGTTCGGCAAGTCGGCCCAGTTGTTCTTCTATGTGTGGTTGCCCGACGCGATGGAAGGCCCGACGCCGGTGTCGGCCTTGATCCACGCGGCGACGATGGTGACGGCGGGCGTGTTCCTGATCGCCCGCATGATGCCGCTGTACACGATCGATCCGGCGCACACCATCCTGACGTTCGTGGCGTGGGGCGGGACGATCACGGCGTTCTGGGCGGCCACCATCGGCATGGCCCACTTCGACATCAAGCGGGTGATGGGTTACTCGACGGCGTCGCAACTGGGCTACATGTTCGCGGGGCTGGGCGTGATGAACAGCGCGGGCGGGGCGGCCCACGTGTTCAGCCACGCGTTCTTCAAGGCGACCTTGTTCCTGGCGTGCGGCGCCGTGATGCACGGCTTCGCCGGGCAGCTTGACCTGCGGAAGCTGTCGGGCGTGCGGAAGCTGCCGGGGTGGAAGATCGTCGCGGCGGCGATGTTCTTCGGGGCGCTCAATCTTTCGGGCGTGACGTTCACGGCGGGGTTCTGGTCCAAGGATCTGATCCTGGCGTCGTCATTCGAGCAGAGCCCGGCGATCGGGTGGATTCTGCTGATCACGGCAGGGCTCACGGCGTACTACACGTTCCGGGCGTACTTCCGGGTGTTTGAGGGGCCGGTGTACTTTGAGCCCGGCGATGAAGTGCACGGGCACGATGAGCATGAAGATCATGCCGGTCATGGCCATGACGGGCACGGCGAAGAATCGCACGCCCATGACGGGCACGCTCAGGGGCATGGGCACGGCGGCGAGTTCCATCCTCACGCGCCGGGCTGGGCGATCAACACGGTGCTGGCGACGCTGGTGGTCGGGTGCTTTGCGATCATCCCGCTGGTGGGCTTTGCGGAGCATGGGGCCTGGGTGGGGAAGATGGTGGGGGCGTCGAGTGCGGCGATGCATGGCGGCGAAGAAGGCCACGGCACGTTCTTGGGCATGAACCCCCACAGCGTCATGTACTACGTGTCGAGCGTGGTGGGGCTCCTGGGCATCGCGGCCGCGTGGTGGCTGCACCTGGCCGGGCGCACGAGTGCGGCTCACGCCAACGCCGACAAGCTGGAGCCGGCGCTGGGCCCGATCGTCACCTGGGCGCGGCACAAGTGGTACGTGGACGAGTTCTACGACGCGGTGATCCGCATTCCGCTGAAGTTCCTGTCGAACATTTTCTACCTGCTGGATCAGTATCTGGTGGATGGGCTGGTGAACCTCACGGGCTTTGTGCCCAAGGGGCTGGGGCGGCTGATCCGCCCCTCGCAGAGCGGCGAGCTGCACGGCTATGCCCTGGGCATGGCGGGCGGGCTGGCGGTGTTGATCCTGATCGTGCTGATGGTGGCGAGGTGACCTGTTGCGGGCTCTGGCTTTCGAGTGATTCATGAATCAATGGCTTCTCATTCTGGCGATGCTGACCCCGCTGGCGAGCGCCTTGGGCGTGGCGGTTCTGCCCGCGGCCCGGGCCAAGACCGTCGCGATGTACGGCACGCTGGTGGCGCTCGTCTTCGTGCTGTACGCGGGCTTCGGCGTGTTCAGCTGGGAACAGTCGGGCTACATGCAGCTCGGCATGGACGAGCCGATCCGCTGGATCCCGTCCTTGGGGCTTGAGTTCCAGGTGGGGGTCGACGGCATCTCGATGATGCTGGTGATGCTGACGGCGCTGCTCGGCCCGATCTGCGTCATCTCGAGTTTCACGGCCATCAAGGACCGCGAGAAGACGTATTACGCCTGGCTGCTGGTGCTGCAGGCGGCGATGACCGGGGTCTTCTGCGCCCGCGACCTGATCCTGTTCTACATCTGCTTCGAGTTCACGCTGGTGCCGATGTTCATCCTGATCAGCGTGTGGGGCTCGACGAACCGCAAGAAAGCGGCGATCAAGTTCTTCCTGTACACCTTCACGGGCTCGGTCATCGCGCTGGCCGGGCTGGTGTACGTGGCGTGGTTCAATGTTCACCGGCCCGGCATCGAGGGACACGTGAACTGGACGTTCAACATCCAGACGCTGGCGTTCGCGTCGAGCAAGTGGATGAGCCTGAACCAGCAGACGTGGGTGATGTTCGCGCTGCTTGCGGGGTTTGCCGTCAAGGTGCCGCTCTTCCCGGTGCACACCTGGCTGCCCCTGGCCCACACCGAGGCGCCGACCGCGGGCTCGGTGATCCTGGCGGGCGTGCTGCTCAAGCTGGGCACGTACGCGCTGATCCGGTTTGTGCTGCCCTTCGTGCCCGCGGCGGTCGTGGCTTATGCCCCGCTGATCGGCGCGCTGTGCATCGTGGGCATCATCTATGGCGGGCTGATCTGCTGGGTGCAGACGGACGTCAAGAAGCTGGTGGCGTACTCGTCGGTCGCGCACCTGGGCTTCTGTGTGCTGGGCATGTTCGCGCTGAATCATGCGGGCATCGAGGGCTCGGTGCTGTACATGATCAACCACGGCCTCTCGACCGGGGCGCTGTTCCTCCTGATCGGCATGATCTACGAGCGGTATCACACCCGCAGCATGAAGGAACTGGGCGGGCTGGCGGCCAAGATGCCCGTGTGGGCGACGTTCATGGTCTTCTTCACCATGGCGAGCGTCGGCCTGCCGGGCCTGAACGGGTTTGTGAGCGAGTTCCTGTGCGTGATGGGGACGTATCAGGCGAGCACGGCGTGGGGCTCGGGCGTGTGGCACACGCTGGTGCCGCAGGTGGGTACGACGCCGGGCGAACTCGGGCCTTGGTACGCGATCATCGCGGGCACGGGCATGATCATCGCGGCGATGTATCTGCTGTACATGCTGGGCAAAGTGGTGTGGGGCCCCCTGCGGCTGCCGGCGGGGCATGATCATCATGGCGGGCACGATGCCAAGGACGATCATGGTCCTGCGCTGCCGACCGACCTTTCGATGCGGGAGATCGGCGTGCTGGTGCCGCTGGCGGTGCTGTGCGTGGCGCTGGGCGTGTATCCCAAGCCGTTGCTGGAGGCGCTGAAGGCTCCGACGGATTCGCTGGTGCAGGCGGCCAACGCCGGGCGGGAGAAGATCGGGGTGGAGGCAACCCCGGGCGAGCGGGCGGCGAAAGGCGAGAAGGGGGCGGGCTCGGCTCAGCTCCCTGGCTCCGAACGCCCTGCTGGCACGACGCATCTTGAGCTGCTGACGCCGGACATGATTTCACCCGCGAGCGGGCGGCCCGGGGAGGTGACGCCATGACCGACCGTCTGACGTTCCTGTACCCCGAGATCGCGTTGTTCATCGGCACGTGCGTGGTCATGGTGCTGGGGCTGTCGCGCACGCTTCAGGCTCGCAAGGCCTCGGCGCTCGTGACTGGGTTGGCCCTTGTGGTGGCCGGATACATGGCAATCGCGTCGACGCCCAGGGTGGGCGAGGCGATCTGCCCGCTGACGGGCATCTGCTTCAGCAAGGGGCTGACGCCGGGCGCCGGGCAGTTGCTGCTGCCGCAGATGCCGCTGTACGCCAAGACGCTGATCGCGATCGTGGGGCTGATCCTGCTGCTGCCGTGCGCGGGGACGGTGGACCGGGCGGAAGAGGCGGCGATCGCCTCGGGTGCTCGCCGGTTTGATCCGCTGCGTTCGAACCGGGCGGAGTTTTACGCGTTTTTCCTGTTCTCGCTCACGGGGCTGATGCTGTGCGCCAGCGCCGACGACCTGGTGTGGCTGTTCCTGGCGCTGGAGCTCACCAGCCTGCCGACGTACATCATGGTGGCGATCTCGACCTCGCGCAACAAGAGCCGCGAGGCGGGCGTGAAGTACTTCTTCCTGGGTGCGCTGGGCGCGGCCATCTTCCTTTACGGCTTCGCGTTCATCTATGGCGGCACCGGCAGCACCAATCTGAACCAGATCGCGCGTCACATCCAGGATGACGGGCTGAACAGCCTGACCCTGGTGGGCATGCTGCTGGCGATGCTGGGCGTGTCGTTCAAGATCGCCGCGGTGCCCATGCACTTCTACACGCCCGACGTGTACGAAGGCGCGGCTCCGCAGGTCAGCGGGTTCCTGGCGTTCGTCCCCAAGACCGCGGGGTTCATCTCGATCCTGCTGCTCGCGGCCACCGTGGGCTGGGCCTACGCCCCCGGGCAGTCGGGCGTCGGGGCGATGCTGAGCGCGGGGCCGGTGGAGCCCCTGCGTCAATCGGTCGGCGCCACGCAGCTGCCGGAACTGCTCCGCATCACGCTGTGGGTGATGGCGGCCCTCACGATGACGGTGGGCAACGTGCTGGCGATCCTTCAGACCAACGTCAAGCGGATTCTGGCGTATTCGTCGATCGCGCACAGCGGGTACATGCTGGTGGGCGTGATCGCGGGCCCCGGCGACGGCACGTTCGTCAACAGCGGCGTCGCCGCGGTGCTGTTCTACTTGCTGTGCTACGGCGTCATGAACGCGGGCACCTTCGCGGTGCTGGCGGCCCTCGAGCGTTCGCCCGGCAAGGACGGCGAACCCCGCGAGATCGAAACCGTGGCGGACCTCAAGGGTCTGTGCGCCACGCACCCGCAGCTCGGCTGGTCGATGGTCATCTGCAGCCTGAGCCTGCTGGGCCTGCCCCCGTTGCTCGGGTTCTTTGGCAAGCTGCCCCTGTTCACTTCGGGCATCTCGGCCAACGAGATCCCGCTGGTGGTGATTCTCGCGCTGAACTCCGCCATCGCGGCGTTCTACTACCTCCGCCTGGCCTTCACGCCCATGCTTGAAAAGCCCGATGCGGGGGCCGAGGCGATCCGGCACGCCCCGTTCTTCTCGCGCCGGGTGGGGGCGATGGTCTCGGCGGGCGGGGTGATCGTGCTGGCGATCTTCGGCTCGGCCCTCACCGACCAGGCGACGCAGGCCGCCCGGGTGCGGAGCGCCGAGGCCCCGGCGGGCGACACCAGCGCCGCGGCGCCGCCGGCGGCCGCTCATCCGGCACAGCCCGCGACGCCCGGGCCGCGACTTTCGAAGCGGTAGGCCCCCGATATCATCGCCCGTGACCCAGCACCTCGCGACCATTCAGCAGGCGATCGCCCACGCGCAGGCGGGGAGGGGCGAAGAGGCCAAAGCCGCCCTGCGCCGGGCCCTCACCCGCTCGCCCAATGACGCCAGGGTGGCGGGGGCGATGGCCCACGTGCACGCCATGCTCGGAGAGACCGACCAGGCGGCGCTGTTCGCGGAGCGTGCGGCCAAGCTCGAACCCAACGACATCCGCCCGCAATGGCAGGCGGGTGACTTTCTGCTGAACCTGCGGCGGTTTCGCCAGGCGGTGCCGTACTTCGAGCGGTGCTTGAAGCTGAACCCCGCGGAGCTGGCCGCGGCCGAGGGGCTCGGGCGCTGCCGCATGTCGCTGGGTGACGACGCGGGGATGAAGGCCGCCTACGAGCACGCGATCGCGTCGGTGCCGGACAAGCCTCAGCCCTATTGGCTGTACATGCGAGCGCTGCAGAAGCTGGGGCGCATCGACGAGGCGATCGGCGTGATCCGGCGCGGGCTCGAGCGCCTGCCGGGCGACAAGGACCTCACCGAGTTTCTGTGCACGCTTGCGCAGTTCAGCGATGCGTTCGCAGGGGCGGAAGCTCAGCCCGAGGTGCTGGCGATGCACCGGGCGCTCGGAGAGGCGAACAGCTCGCCCGCGGCTGTTGCCGGTTCGCGGCTCGAAGTGGAAATCGACTTTGATCCGGAGCGGCCGCTGCGGGTGGGGCTGCTGTCGGGTGATTTCTGTTTTCACGCGTGCGCGTTTTTTCTTGTGCCGCTGGTTCGGAATCTCGATCCGGCGCAGTTCAGCGTGACGATGTTCGGGGCCAATCCGCCCGACGAGACCACTTCAAACTTCGCTCGCATGGGCGTGTACCACGACTGCTCGCGCCTGAGCGACGACGACTTGGGTTCGCTGGTGCGCCGCGAGAGGATCGACGTGCTGATCGACTGTAACGGCTGGACCGACCGGCACCGACTGCCTGCGATGGCGAGACGCCTGGCCCCGGTGCAGGCGACGTACCTGGGATATCCGAACACCACGGGCCTTGCAGCGATGGACTGGCGGATCGTCGATGCGATCACCGACGCGCCCGAGGCCGACGCGTGGGCGAGCGAGCGATTGCTGCGGCTGGACGGGTGCTTTGTGTGCTTTTCACCATCGGCGGCGGCTCCGGCTCCCAAGCCGCGCAGCGTGCGAAGCGATGCAGGCGTGGTGTTCGGCTCGTTCAATCGCCTTGCGAAGATCAGCGACACGACGCTGCGCCTATGGGCACGGGTGTTGAGCGCGACGCCCGGCAGCCGCCTGGCGCTCAAGAGCGAGACGTATGAGATGTCGCGCAGCGACACGCTGAGTCGGTTCGCCGCGGCCGGTGGCGATGGATCACGGCTGGTGTTTCTGCCTTTCGAGCCCGACCCCGCTCGCCACCTGGCGGCGTACGACGGCATCGACATCGCACTCGACAGCTTCCCCTACAACGGCACCACCACGACCTGCGAGGCGCTCAGCATGGGCGTGCCGGTGGTCACGCTGGCGGGGGCGGCTCACAGATCGCGCGTCGGCGCCAGCCTGCTGAACGCGGCGGGCCTGGGCGACCTGGTGGCGCGCGACGGCGACGAGTATGTGCGATTGGCGAGCGAACTGGCGGGCAACGGCCCGAGGCTCGGCGAGCTGCACGCGTCGCTCCCCGAGCGCACCCGCCTCTCGGCGCTGTGCGACGGGCGGGGCTTTGGCGCCCGCTTTGGGGCGGGGCTGCGGCAGATGTGGCGCGAACGCTGCGCGCGGAAGGCGGACGCGTGAGCCGCGATGCGATCCTTGCCAAGATGCTGGCCGCCGAGCAGATGCTCGCGAGCGGCGATGTCGAGGGCGCGATCGCGATCGCGCAGCGGCTGATTTCCAAGGCGCCGGGCGACCCCGGGCTGAATAGCTTGCTGGCGGTCTCGCTGCTGCGAAAGGGGACGCTGCCTCAGGCCGAGTTTTATGCCAAGCGAGCCCTGCAGGCGGAGCCCGCGAATGTTGATCTGCTGATCAATCTGTCGATGGTGCTGACCGCCAAGCGAGACCAAGCCGGGGCGATGGCCGTGCTCGAGCGCGCGGTCGCCTCGAATCCAACGTCGCACAAGGCCCGCCTGGCGCTCGCCAACGCGCTGATGGATGCGCACGACTCGCCCGGCGCCATCTCGCACCTGAAGGCGGCGCTGGCGAACGGGCCAGACGCACAGGTCGAAACCTCGCTGGCGGGGGCGCTGCTGAATCTGGGCATGATCGACGAAGCCGCGGCGTTCTCCCGCGAGGCACTCACGCGCCACCCCGACGAGCCGGCCCTGGCGGCGGGGTACCCCAACGCGCTCACGTACAAATACGGCGTCGACCCCGACGAGCTGGCCCGGGCCCACCGGGCCTATGGCGAGACGGTGCGCCGAATCCGCCCGAAGAGCCAGGTCGTCGCGCCGCCGCGAGCGACGAACCCTGCCAAGCGCCTGCGGGTCGCGATCATCTC
The DNA here is from genome assembly GCA_016124375.1 of Tepidisphaera sp. Taxonomy (GTDB): domain Bacteria; phylum Planctomycetota; class Phycisphaerae; order Phycisphaerales; family UBA1924; genus RI-211. Next base: position 391,665 of record WGNV01000003.1, on the reverse strand, counting down.
GCCCGATCTGCGGCAGCACTCGGTCTCCTTCTTCGCCGAGCCTCTCTTCGAGCATCGAGATCGCGCGCAGTTCGAACTGCTGGCATATTGCAACACCCGCACCCCGGACGCGACGACGGCGCGGCTGCGGGCCCTGGCCGACGGCTGGGCCGAAACCGCCAACCTCAGCGACATCATGCTCGCCCAGCGCCTGCGGGCCGATGAGATCGATATCGGGGTCGACCTCGCGGGCCACACGCTGGGGAACAACCTGCTGGCGTTTTCGCTCCGGCCCGCGCCGGTGCAGGTCACCTACTGCGGCTACCCGGACACCACCGGCCTGGCCGAGATGGACTACCGCATCGTCGATTCGCTCACCGATCCGCCGACGCCCGAGGTAGACGCCCGCGCCACCGAGAAGCTGTGGCGCCTGGATCCGTGCTTCCTGTGCTATCGCCCGAATGCTGAATCGCCCGAGCCGTGGCGCGATTCGGCGCATCCCGGGCCGGTGTTCGGCAGCTTCAACGCGAGCCGCAAGATCAACGCCGGGCTTATCGGCATTTGGTCGCGACTGCTGCAAGCCCTGCCCGGCTCGCGCCTCATCCTCAAGAGCTTTGACTTCGCCTCCAAGGGCGCGGCCGAACGAATCCGCGCCGAGTTCGCCGCTCGTGACATCGGCGAAGATCGCCTCACCTTCATGGCCGCGACCAAGAGCTACGCCGAGCACCTGGCGCTGTACTCGCGCATGGATGTGGCGCTCGACGCCTTTCCGTATCACGGCACGACGACGACCTGCGAAGCGCTGTGGATGGGCGTGCCGGTGGTCACGCTGGCGGGCAACACGCACGCGGGGCGGGTGGGCGTGAGCCTGCTTACGAACGTGGGCGTGCCGGAGCTGATCGCGCACAGCGAGGACGAGTACGTGTCGCTTGCCGCGCGCCTCGCGACCGACGCGGCACGCCTCGGGGCGTATCGGAGCGGGCTTCGAGCCAAGATCGCCGCGTCGCCACTGTGCGATCCCCGGGCGTTTGCCGCGAGGTGGTGGGGGGCGCTGCGGGAGATGTGGGCGCAGGCCTGCGAGCGAGACGCGAAAGGGCCGACCGCATGACCACGATTCACAAGAACGCGGCACGCGACAAGCCATCGTGCGTCGTGCTGCTCTCGGGCGGGCTGGATTCGGCCGTGTGCCTGGCGCGGGCGGTGCGCGATGGCTTCGAGGCTCACGCGATCTCGTTTGACTATGGCCAGCGCCACAAGGTCGAACTCGCGGCGGCGGCGCGGGTCGCGAAGACCTTGCACGCCGCGACGCACACGATCATCGGCATCGACCTTCGCGCCATCGGCGGCTCGGCGCTCACCAGCGACATCGACGTGCCCAAGGACCGAGACGAACGCCGCATGAGCGCCGAGATTCCGGTGACTTACGTGCCCGCGCGGAACCTGGTGTTCCTCTCGCTGGCGACCGGGCTTGCCGAGGTACGCGGGGCGGCGGCGCTGTACATCGGCGTCAACGCGCTGGATTACTCGGGGTACCCGGATTGCCGCCCGGAATTCATCGAGAGCTTCGCCCGCACCGCGGCTCTCGCCACCAAGGCGGGCGTTCAGGGCAAGCCCCTTGACGTTCGCGCCCCGCTCATCGCGATGAGCAAGGCCGAGATCATCCGGCACGGGGCGGACCTGGGTGTAGACTTTTCGAGCACGCATTCGTGCTACGACCCGGTGGACGATCTCGCGTGCGGGCGCTGCGATTCATGCGTGTTGCGGCGCTCGGGCTTCCACGCGGCGGGCGTGCCCGACACCACCAGATACGCCGACACGAGCCCGAAGCGCGAGCGAGGGTCTCAGTGATGAACGAACTGAACGCACCAACGTTGATGCACGCCACGTGTCGCGGAGCCAACGTGCGGAGCCCCTCGCCGGCGATGCGAGCCCGTAAATGACCCTCCCGATTCAAAACCCCGAGTCAGCCGGAGCCGCGGATCGCGCCCGCATCGCCGAGACGTTCGTCTCGCTGCAGGGCGAGGGCAAGCTCACGGGCGTCCCGAGCTGGTTCGTGCGCTTCAGCGGGTGCAACCTGCGCTGCACGTGGTGCGACACGCCCTACGCGAGCTGGAGCCCCGAGGGCGCGATGCGAACGGTCGACGAGCTTGCCAAAGAAGCCCAGGCCGCGGGCGTGGGGCACGCCGTCGTCACCGGCGGTGAACCGATGTTGTTTCCCGCGGCCATCGCCCTCTGCGAGCGCCTTCGCGAGAATCGCATGCACATCACCATCGAGACCGCGGGCACGATCGCCAGACCCGTCGCCTGCGACCTCATGAGCATCAGCCCGAAGTTGAGCAACTCGACCCCAGCGCCGGGGGACGCGCGCGACGCGAGCGGCACGTGGCGCTCGCGCCACGAAGAACGCCGCGTGAACATCGAGGTACTTCAGGCGCTGATCGACGCCCACCCGCAGCGGCAACTCAAGTTCGTCGTCGCGGGCGAGCCCGACCTCGCGGAGATCGACACGCTGCTTGCCGGCCTGCGAGGCTGGACGAATGGCGACGTACTGTTGATGCCCGAGGGCGTGACGACGCCAAGCCGCGAGCGAACGGACTGGCTGGTGGGCGTGTGCATGAGCCGCGGCTGGCGATATTGCCAGCGCCTGCACATCGAACTCTTCGGCAACAAGCGCGGAACGTAGTCCCGCGACGCTTTGACGCCTCGACGCCGCATACCTCGGCGCCTTCTTTCTTTGATCCCATCCGCCCGGGACGATGCCAGCGATGAGCGGCAGGATCAGCCACACGACACCGAGGCTTCAGGCCATGCCGACCTCCGCATCCTCGCCCTCCTCCAGATCTTCTCAATCGGACTCTTGCCCTTCCCTGGGCTGCGGGTTCAACGCATCGCAACCGGATTCCCCAGATGGGCTCTTTCCCTTGTTTACAACATGCCCGTGCATTGAGCGAGAAACTCACTAGAATGGCGGCTAGGCAGCGAGCCGTGTGCCCCGCGCGGCCCGCCCAAGGAGGTCTTGTCGCGACCGGTGTTCCGGTCGCGGCCGGCGGCAGGATGGCCCCATGAGCGAGCAAGTTCCTCACAACCCCGCAACTCCCGCAACTCCCGCGAGCCCCGATCAGTCCGGGCTCGCGATCAACCGCAACATCCCCCAGCTCAAGCGTCGCCTGGTCAAGGAAGCCACGCTGGCGGTCTCGATGCTCGAAGGGGCAGTGGCCGCCATGTTCGCCATGGACGCTGCCGGGGCCAAGGCCGTCCGCCTCAGCGACGACCAGGTCGACAGCGAAGAGGTCGCGATCGAGCAGGCGTGCTACCAGATCCTCGCCCTGCGAGCCCCCTATGCCCGCGATTTTCGCGAACTGACCTTCATCCTCCGGGCCAACGCCGATGTCGAGCGCGTCGCTGATCATGCAAGTTCGCTGGCCAAGTGCGCGAGCAAGATCGCCGACGCCGCCGGCGGAGTTGAACCCTCCTGGCCCACGGCGCTGCGTGAGCTGGGCGAGCGCGTGCCGCTCCTCTGCCACACCACCCTTCGCGCCGTGCTGGATGAAGACGTCGACGCCGCCCGGAGAATCGTCGAAAGCGATCGCGTGATCGATAATCTCGAAAAGCGTTTGTTCGAAGAGACCATCGAGAGCATGCGTGGCGGGCCCAATGGCGACGCCAACCTTGCCATCGGTTTGCTCTTCTACCGCGCCGGGCGCGAGCTCGAACGCGTGGGCGACCTCATGGCGTCCATCGCCGAGGACACCGTCTACCTCGCCACCGCCGAGATCATTCGGCACGCCAAGCGCCGCGGGCGCCCCCGCGCACCCAGGCCCGCGGACGATCGCCCGCCCACCTCCTGACCCCAGTCAGCCCGGATTGACGCGGACGCTCTTCCGGCTAACATTTGCATGATGACGCAAGGACGCAACCAGAAGAAGGCTCGTCCCGCCGCGTATTTGGTCCAAGGAGCATCCACATGAGCACCCAGACGCCTCAGTCCTGCCGTGGCTCCGACTGCTGCCCGCCCGCTGCCCCCAAACAAGCCGCCCACGCCGATCAGGTTCGGGACAGCATCCGTGAGGGATACGCAGCCATCGCCCGCGCGGGCGCCTGGGCCGTGCTCAAAGCTCAACCCGCAACCCAGGCCCCGACCTCCGCCTGCTGCGCCCCCGCCTCCGGCGGCGGGTGCTGCGGGCCCGCCACGCTCTCTCCCGCGCAGCTCGCCGCGGCCATCGGCTATTCGTCCTCCGATCTCGCCTCCGCGCCGGGCGAAGCAAACCTCGGCCTCTCCTGCGGCAACCCCACCGCCCTCGCCTCTCTCGCCCCGGGCGAAGTCGTCCTCGACCTCGGCGCCGGTGCCGGCCTCGACTGCTTCGTCGCCGGCCCCAAAGTCGGCCCCGCCGGCAAGGCCATCGGCGTCGACATGACCCCCGACATGCTGAGCCGCGCCCGGAGCAACCTGCCCGCGTACACCGCCCGCACCGGCCTCTCCAACATCGAGTTCCGCCTGGGCGAAATCGAGCATCTTCCCGTCGCCGACGCCAGCGTCGATGTCGTCATCTCCAACTGCGTCATCAACCTCTCGCCCGACAAACCCGCCGTCTGGCGCGAGATCGCCCGCGTCTTGAAGCCAGGCGGCCGCGTCGCAGTCTCCGACCTCGCGCTCCTCCGCCCGCTGCCGGAAGCCATCAAAGCCGACCTCGAGGCCCTGGTCGGCTGTGTGGCGGGCGCGGTGCTGGTGGAAGAAACCCGCGCGATGGCGGCTGCCGCGGGCCTTGCCGACCTCGTGCTCACCTCCAAGCCCCAGTACGTCGAGGCCATGCACGATTCGCACGACCCTCTCTACCTGAAAATCCTCCAGAGCCTGCCCGCGGGCAGCAAGCCAAGCGATTACGTCACCAGCCTCGATCTCGCCGCTCGCAAACCCCGCTAGGGCCCATCGGCCCCAAGCCCGCCCCGCCCGCGCGTACCATCCAGCATGTCCAGCGTGCCTTCGCGCGCCCCCAGCTCACGCGTGACCTCGTTCGCCCAGATGGCGGGCGACATCAAGCTCGCCCACTCGGTCTTCGCGTTGCCGTTCGCCGTCTTCGGCGCCTTTCTCGCCGGCTTCGCGGGCCGGTCCGCCATGCCCTGGCCGCGTTTTCTCGGCATCCTCGCCCTGGTCATCGCCTGCATGGTCCTCGCCCGCACCTGGGCGATGCTGGTCAACCGCCTTCTCGATCGCGGCATCGACGCAAAGAACCCCCGCACCGCCCGCCGCGTCTTCGCCGCGGGCGCGGTAAGTGCCGCCAGGGGCTGGGCCGTGGCCAGCGCCTGTGCCGCCGGGTTTGTGCTCGTTTGTGCCGCGTTTGATTACTTCTTTGCGAATCGCTGGCCACTGATTCTGAGCGTTCCCGTGCTCGCGTGGCTGGCGTTCTACTCGATTACCAAGCGATTCACCGCGCTTTGCCACGTGGTGCTGGGCGTGGCGCTGGCCCTGTCACCCCTGGCCGCGGCCATTGCGGTTCGTCCGGCCGCGCTCGGCTCCACGCCCGCCCTGTGGTGGACCGCCGCATTCGTCACCATGTGGGTCGCCGGTTTCGACGTGATTTATTCACTCCAGGACGAACAGTTCGACCGAGGCGCCGGCCTCTCCAGCATCCCCGTCGCGCTGGGGTCGCGCGGAGCCGCCTGGATCGCCCGAGTGCTGCATGTGCTTGCTATTGCTTCACTTCTGGCCTGCTGGACGAGCACGCCCAAGCTCGGTCCGATCTTTGGGGGCGCCATCCTGGCGGTCGTGTTGCTCTTGACGGTCGAACACGCGGTGCTGGTCACCTCATTTCGGGGGGGTGGCACGCGTCGCCCGGGTCTGCACATGGTGTTCTTCACCCTAAACGGGGTGCTTAGTTGCCTGGTTGGAGCCATGGGTTGCCTTGATTTACTTTTCTAGCATTACCCAGTTTTTGGGGTAAATCACTCATGCAGGGGATGCGGCGTCACCGATGAACCGGTCCCACGGCTACCGATTTCCGTGAATATGCACGCCTAATGTGCCCAGGTCAGCCCCCGAGAAGGCGGTGAGCACGGACTTCGGTCTTGGCTCACCGCCTTCAGCTTTTTTGGGGAGCGGGCTCTTTTGCTGCAAACTCAACGCATCAAAAATGCCGCGCAGTTTATATCACTGGTAGCATCGCCCGAGCGATGAGCCGCGAGTAGCCAAGCCAGGGAGGTCTTTCGATGAAAATGCTCCGAGCCTGGATCGTTGTTGCCTTTGCATACGGGCTGTGTCACGGGCAAGCGGCTCCGCCAGCCGCGCCGGCCGCGCCGGCTCAGCCCGCCCAACCTCGCAACAGCCCGATGATGATCGATGAGCTAAAGCAGAGATTGACGAATCAAGAGGCGTCGATCAAAGCTCGGATGACGCGCATCAGTGATGAACTGGCCGCGATGGACACGACTACCCAGAAGGCCGACGACTGGGCAAAGGAGTGGGCGGGCTCGTACTACACGGGTGACGGCCTGGGCGAAAATGTCTCGATCAGCCTTGCGCCCAAGGCGGGCATCGCGTTTCTGAACTACGGGTGCATGGGCCTCTACGGCGGCGACGAGGGAGACATCGCCGAGGTTCTGCCGGATGGTCTCAAACTCAAACTTGTCTTCGGTTCGGCCAACGGCAGTTTTCTCTCCGAACGAGTGTACTTCGTCAAATGGGGAGAACTTCGCTTCCTGGTGCCCGACTGGCAGATGATGGACTTCGTGAACCGATACAACGAAGGTGGCTACAGCCGCTCAGGCATGTTCGGAATCGCTCGAAAGACGCCGAAGGGTGAGCATCCCAGCAGGATTGGATTGGTGGCCACCGTCGGCAAACCGGAGTTGCCAGCGCCGTACGACAAGCTACTGCAAGAAAAGCCGATTGCCCTCAAGGTCATTAAGGTCTCCGCGCCGACGAAACGAGATGTGACGACCGGTGTCACAGCGCATTCCGTTGCCATCGAGTTCGAAGGCGGCACCGGGGCCGGGGTCTACGTGGGCATGGAGTTCAACTACCCGCAGGACCTGGTGGCCAACAGCGGCTCCGTGCGCATCACCCGCGCGGACGAAAAAACCTGCACCGGCGAGTTGACCTCGTTCCTCGGCGAAAAGGATAACCCGCTCCTCCCCAGCGTTGGCGACACCGTGAAGACCGGCAGCACCAACGAAGAGACGCTGCGAAGATTGCAGACCCCGCCAGCCGTCAAGTGATCAGCCGCACACCGCGAGCGGTTTTTCACAAGGATGAATAACGGAAGATGTTTGGGTGGGCGTGCAAGGCCGATCACTAACTTTCAGAATATTCTGAAAGATGAGTGGACTTCCCGTCCCACATTTCCCATACTAAAGGCATGAGCGGCGACGCGCTGATCCTGGCTCAGGATCGCTTCATCGCGGTCTGGGGGCAGATGTCCGGGGCCTGGGGCATCAGCCGCACCATGGCCGAGGTGCACGCCCTGCTCTACATCACAGGCCAGGCCCTGTGCACCGACGACATCATGGAGCGTCTCCAGATCTCCCGCGGCAACGCCAGCATGTCCATCCGCTCGCTGCTGGACTGGGGCATCGTCGAACGCGCCCACAAGCGGGGCGACCGGAAGGAATACTTCCGGGCCGAGCAGGACGTCTGGGCCCTCTTCCGGGCGATCGTGCGTGAGCGAATCGCCCGGGAGGTGGACCCGCTGCTGGCCTCGCTGCACGAGATTCGGGACATGACGCCGACCGACCGGGCCCGCCGGGGCGAGGCGATACCGGAATCGCAGAAGCACGCCGCGGACGAGCACAACAAGCGCCTCGACGACATGCTGCAGTTCTTCCAGGTGCTGGAAAAACTCGGCAATCGGTTCGTGAGCCCCGCGGGGCGTGGCCTGCAGTTGGCCGCGACCTTGCTCACCAAGATGGACGTCGGAGGTGCACGCCCATGAGCGTGATGGAACGCACCACACCTTCGGTCCGTCAGCCCGCGGCTCCGCTGGCCCGGGTGGTGTGGCGCGTCGGCGTGCCCTCGCACCCTTCGCTGCGGCTCACGATCACCGTGCACGCCGATGGGCGTGCGGTTGCCGAGACCACCGACGCTCACGGCACGCGGGAACTCTGCGAGTTTTTTGCATCGCTGAGGTTTGATGGAGCCGCGGGGTTGGCACACCTGGATGGTGAACATCTGGCCGCGACGGTGCGCCTCGGCGGCACGGACGCCGGCGAGGTGCTCTATGCCCGCACCGACCTGCTGCGAGAGCTGGGCATTCCGGGCGGGCGATACGAAGTGGCGCGGGCGTAAGTGGACCAACTTGCTCACGCACAGACGCCGGAGGTGAGCAACGCGAGCCTCCGGGTTGGGCCTGCGTTCCGACCCGCTTTGCAATGTCTCCTTGCGCGCTCGACCCGGACCTTCGCTTCGCTCAGGTCCGGCGTCCCGAACCCCGCTTTTTCGCCCACTCCCACACGAAGTACGCCGGCACGCCCAGGGCCATGATCCCCAGGAATCGCAGGCTGGCGAAGCGATCTTTGCTGTCCGGCGCAAAGTCGCCCAGGATGGTGAGCACCGTCATGCCCGCCGACACCACGATGAACGCCAGCGGCACGAGGGGGTAGCCCGGCACGCGGAAGGGGCGGGGCACTCCGGGGCGCGAATATCGAAAGACCATGAGGGCAGCCGCCGCCAGGCCGTAGAAGATGAAAATCGTGAAGACGTAGCCCCCCGCGAGCGCGTTGAAGTACTTGAAGAACAGCACCGCGGCACACGACAGCACCAGTTGCACCCAGAGCGACACTGCCGGAGTCTCTCGCCCGCTCACCTTGCCCAGCGGCGAAAACAGCAGGCCATCGCGGGCCTGCTGAAAGGTGACCCGCGCCCCGGTCATGATCGACGAATGGGTTGAACCCAAGGTGCTGAGGACGACGATGGCCGCGACCGCCGCCCCCGCGCTGGGGCCGATGAGCTTGCCGAACGCGAAGGGCGCCACCGAATCGACGCTCCGCATCTGCGCCAGCGGCATGGCCATCATGAGGGCGGCGTTCACCGCCACATACAGCGCCGTGACCGCCAGCGTGCCCAGCAGATAGATCCGGGGCAGGTTCTTCTGGGGCTCCTTCACTTCGCCCGCGATCGCCCCCACGTCGGCCCAGCCGTCGAACGTCCAAAGCACGCCCGCGAGCACGGGGGCGATGGCCTGGATGAACGACCCCGGCGCAGGGCCGGGCGCGAAGTTGTGGGCGATCTCACCGGGAGCCGCGAGCGGCAGGAACACCAGCGCCGCCACCGCGACGAACTTGATGGTGGTGAGGAACTCGGCGACGCGCGTGCCCAGCGCCACACCCCGCACGTTGATCCACGTCAGCAGCGCGAGCACGGTGCAGGTGATCACTTCGCTGTCGTGCGGGAACAGGGGCTGCCCCTCGGGGGGCAACGCATGGGGCAAAGCGAACCGCAGCAGCGAGGCCAGATGCGAGGTGAACACCACCGCGATGCCGCCCGCCGCCAAGGGCTTGATCAGCAGCATGTACGACCACCCGAACACGAAGGCGGCGCACCGGCCGTAACACTCGCGGATAAAGACGTACACCCCGCCCGACTGCGGGTACATGCAGGCGAGCTCGGCGAAGGTGAGCGCCCCGCACAGCGACAGCACGCCCCCGGCGATCCAGAACCCCAGGACCGCCCACGGGCTGCCCAGGTGCCGGGCGATGTCGGGAGGCGTCTGGAAGATGCCCGAACCGATGATGACGCCGACCATCACAGCCGCGGCCCCGAAGGGGGAAATCACGCGGGGCAGGTCTTTGGGCATCGTGGTGGGGGCGGTCATCAGGGGCGCAGCGTATCCGCGGGTGGGGCGTTCGCGCCCGGGCCGCCACGGTTCTACGCTTGTTCGATGCGCATTATCTCGGGCGAGTTTCGCAGCCGCCGTCTGCACACACCACCGGACGCCAACATCACCCGGCCGATCCCCGACCGGGTCAAAGAGAGCGTCTTTTCGCTTCTGCGGGGGCACTTCGAGGGCGCCCGCGTCTTCGACGCCTTCGCGGGCACGGGCGCGATCGGGCTCGAGGCCCTGAGCCGCGGCGCCGCGCACGTCGTCTTCGTCGAAAAGGACAAGTCCATCGCCGACGTGCTGCGGCGGAACATCGAGATGCTGGACGTGGGCAATCGCGCCGAGCTGGTGGTGGGCGACGCGCTCGGCCCCGGGGCCCTGGCCCGCGCCCCACGCCCGCTGACGCTGGCATTTCTGGATCCACCCTATCCCCTGGTGCGTGATCCGCTGGGGTTCAAGCGGGTCATGTCGCAGTTGAGCGGGCTGATCGATCGCCTGGAGCCCAAGAGCTTCGCGATTCTGCGTACGCCCTGGCCCTTGTTCCTTGAACCCGGCGTCGCCGAAATCGAGGAAGAGCCCAGGCGCAAAGGCCGCAAGGACGACTGGAGGCGCCAGGTCCGCGACGCGGAGCTGGGCCTGCCGCCGGAGGAAATCCGCAAGCGTTCCAAGAAGCGCACGGGGCGCGACATCATCGCCGGCCCCGAAGACGCCGACGAGTTGATCGATCTCGACGACCCGGCGGTCGAGGGCCTGGAAGACGGGCTGCTGGCGGGCCAAACCCCGCACCCGCCCCGCGAAAAGCCCGACCTCACGCTGCCCAACGCGCTGGGCCCCGAGACGCACGAGTACCAATCGATGGCGGTGCATTTGTACATGCGAAAGACGTGAGCCGGGGGACGCACCTTGACGCAGCAACTCACCGCCGCCCAGCAGCAGGCCGTCACGCACGCCGCGGGCCCGCTCATCGTGCTGGCCGGCCCCGGCACGGGCAAGACGCGGGTCATCACGCATCGCATCGCGCACATGCTGCAGACCCGGGGCGTCTCGCCGGAGCGCGTGCTCGCCGTCACGTTTTCCGTGAAGGCCGCCCAGCAACTGCGCGACCGCCTGACCGAGCTCGTCGGCCCGCTCGCGGCTTCTCTCAACGTTCACACCTTCAACGGCCTGGGCATGCGCATTCTGAAGCGTCACGCGGGCGTGCTGGGGCTTGGCCCAAGTCAGACGCTCATCGACGCCGCCCAAGCCTCGCGCCTACTGCAGGATGTCATTCTGCGTCACGGGCTCTTCCCCGACGCCCGCGGGCAGGGCCTGGCCAGCATCGTGAGCGATCTGCTGCCGCGCTTCGAGTCCTTCGCGACGCACGGCGCGGGGCCTGAAAAGTGTGCGGCGCTGCTCGCCGCCTGGCCCGCGCCCAGCGACGCCGACGCCAGCGACGACGCCGCGGTGCAGCGTGAACTTCGAGGTCGCTTCGAACAGGAAGCCCGGGCCTATGAGGCCTACACCGCCGAGCGCCTGCGCCGGGGCTGGCTCACCTACAACGACCAGCTTCTGCTGCCCATCCGCCTGCTGCGCGAGCGTCCGAACATCGCCGCGATGTACCGCGCCGAGTTTGCCCACGTGGTCGTCGATGAGTTCCAGGATTGCAACCAGGCCCAGATCGAGCTGCTGTCGCTCTTTGCGGGCCGGAAGAATCACGACATCTGCGTCGTGGGCGACGACGACCAGTCCATCTATGGCTTCCGCGGCGCCGACGACCAGGCCTTCACCCGCTTCGAGCGCCTCTGGCCCGGCACGACGGTCGTGGCGCTCAGCGAAAACTGGCGCAGCGCTCCTGTCATCATCAACGTCAGCGGGCGTGTCATCGCCCGCGCCGGACGCCGCTTCCGACCCGACAAGGCCATCACCTCGCCCCCCGCACGCGCCAGCCTCCCGGGCAGCGTCGAGGCCATCGGCCTCAAGGATCACTTCAGCGACGCCGACGCCATCCGCGACATGCTGCTCACCTCCAAAGCCAAGGCCGCGGCCAGCAACGCCCCCTTTGCCTGGAACCGCTTCGCGGTCATCGCCAACTCGCACACCGACCTCGCCCGCATCGCCGGCTCCCTCACCCTCGCGGGCGTCCCCGTCGATCTCGTGCGCGAAAAGACCCTGCTCGATGACGATGGCGTCAAGGATGTCCTCGCATGGGCCAACTGGATCATCGACCCGGGCGCCATGCTCCACTCCCGACGCCTGTCCGTCCGCCCGCCGGTGCTCGCTCCCCTCGAGATCGCGGCCGCCATCGAAGCCCGCTATCGCGCCGCTCGCGCCGAGGGCCACACCACGCGGCACTTCGCCGACTACCTCGCCCACGAGGGCGACGTCCCCGACACCCTGCGCCGGCTCGCCCGCCAGCGTGCCGATCTCGTCAAGGCCTGTGCCGCGCTCACGGGCGAACAGGCCATCGATGCCATCATCGCCGCCACCGACCCTGCGCACAGCGACATGCTCCCCGGCATCGAACGCGCCCGCCGCGTCCGGGCCCTCATCGCGTTCGTCAGCCTGGTGCGAGACAAGCAGCCCCGTCTGGCCCCCCCGGGCGACCTCGCGGCTCTCCTGGATCACCTCGAACTCCTTCGCTCGCTCGGCGCCATGAACCTCTCCATGGGTCTGGGCGATGTCGATGGCGAAGAGACCGACTCCGCCGGGGCCGACGATGGCGCGGGGCGCGTGCAGTTGCTCACTGCCCACAGCAGCAAGGGCCTGGAGTTCGACACTGTCTTCGTGCCCCGCGTCGCCCCTTCCCATGGCTACCCGACCATCAAGAGCGACAGCGCCGACCCGCTGCCCCCGGGGCTCAGCGAACAGCTTGATCCGCGCCCCGCCGCCGACCGGCGCCTCGATGAGCAGCGCCGCGTCTTCTACGTTGCCTGCACCCGCGCCGAGCGCCGCCTGGTGCTGCTCGCCAAGTCCAACAAGCACCCGAGCAAGTCCACGCACTTCTTCGAGGAAATCCTGCGCGATTCGCCCGAGGTCGTGAAGCGCGCGCCCGACGAAATCCGGCAGGCGGCTCTCGACGCCGGTCTCGCGCTGCCCGGGCGATGGCCCCTCGACCCCGCCGAGAGCGAAAAGCCCGAGGAACTGGCCGCGAGGCTGCGTCGGGCCGCCCGCGAACAGGCCGCCCGCGCCTTGCACGCCGCCGAACGCGAAGCCGCCACCCCCGAACTGCTCGCGCACGCCTCCACTCAGCTCGCGGCTGCCGCCCGCCAGCTCGCGCTGCTCGCCGAGATCGAACGCACCGGCGCCGCCCCGCACTGGATGGCCCCGGGCGCCGACGTGCAAGACCTCATCCGCCGAATGGCCGCCCGACAGGGTGATGGCCCGCCCCTCACCCGCCCCATGCCCGCCCCGCTCAAGCTCAGTTACTCCGCCATCAATGCCTACGAAAAGTGCCCGCGCTGCTTCTACTTCAAGCACGTGCTCGGCCTGCCCGACTCCGCCCACCCCGGCATGACCTTCGGCTCCATCGTGCACCGCGTGCTGGAAGAGTTCTTCGACGCCTGGCGACTCGCCGACGCTGAAGGGCGCCCCACCCCCACGCTCGAAGACGCCCTGGCCCTGGCCAACGCCCACGAGGCGGCTCATCGCGCGGGCCAGACCCCACCCGATCCCGCGACGCTCGATCAACTCCTCGCGCAGGTGACCGCCGCCGTCGCCAGGCTGCACACCCCCGCTGACCACATCCTCGAACTCGAGCGGGCAGTACGGTTCGCGTACGTCATCGACGGACAACCCCACCAGTTCGAGGCCAAGATCGACCGACTCGACACCCTGCCCGACGGGCGTCGGCGCATCGTCGACTACAAGACCGGCGGCCCCACCAAGTCGCTGCTCGAGCCAAAGAAGGACGATCTGCAGCTGGGTGTCTACGCCCTCGCGCTCGCCCACCTCGACGGCACGCCCGATCAGACCCCCCCCGGCGTCGCTGAATACTGGGTGCTCTCGACCGGCCAGCGGGGCGCGATTGATCTTGAAGCGCTGGATCTCAAGAAGGTCAGAGCCAAGATCGACGCTGCCGCCCGCGGCATGCTGGCGGGCCAGTTCGACCCCGACGAGGACTGCACGGGCCTTTGCCGCGTGCTGGGGTAGGGCTCTGGTCGGACGCGGAATGCACTTTTTTTCCCGCATCACGCGAAATGCGCGCGCATAGGCGACGGATATCCCCCGCGGGCGCATCCCGGGCTCGATAGACTTACCGTCCCAATCTTAACTCGGGTGGCGTTTCGGCCGGCTCCGGTCGTCCCCGCTCGTGTTTCCCCTCGCGGAGTGCCTGCATGCAACGTCTTTGGATTCTGGTCCCGATCCTCGCGTCCATGTTCATCGCGGCTGTCCTCGCCGCCCCGGCCCGGGCCGAAGAGCCCCTGCCCACCGACCCGCGCCTGGTGCGTGGCACGCTGAGCAACGGCTTTTCGTACATCATCATGCACCACGATCAACCCAAGGGCAAGCTGGGCATGTGGATCCACTTCTACACGGGCTCGCTCAACGAGACCGACGCCCAGCGAGGCCTGGCCCACTACCTGGAGCACATGAGCTTCAACGGGTCGGAGAACTTTCCCCCGGGCAAGGTGGTGCCGTTCTTCGAGGAACTGGGCATGACCTTCGGGCGCGACCAGAACGCGTTCACCAGCTTCGACCAGACGACCTACCAGCTCACGCTGCCCGACACCAAGCCCGAGACGCTCGACAAGGGCATGCTCTTCTTCGCCGACATCGTGTCGCGCCTGAGCCTGCTTCCCAAGGAAATCGACGACGAGCGGGCGGTGATCACCAACGAGAAGACGGCCCGCAAGAGCGCTCAGCAGCGCGTGAGCGAGCTGATGCTGCCCAAGATGGCCCCGGGCTCGCTCTTCGCGCAGCGCCTGCCCATCGGCACCGAAGAGACGCTGGCCAAGCTCAGCCGCCCTGATTTCCTGGACTACTACGGAAAGTTCTACGCCGCCTCCAACGCCACGCTGATCGTGGTGGGCGATGCCGACCCCAAGGAGATTCAGGCGCACATCGAGAAGGTGTTCGGGTCGGCCCCGACCAAGCCCAAGCCCGAAGCGGCGGGCAGCGGCGTGAAGCCCTACGAGTCGAGCTTCGGGACGATCGTGACCGACTCGGAAGTCACGCAGGCGAGCGTGGGGGTGCTGCGGATGCTGCCCATGCTGCCCCCGGAGACGACGGTGGAGCAGTTGCGTCAGGAATTCGTCGAAACGATCGGCGAGCAGGCGTTCAACCGTCGCCTGCAGGACAAGATCAGCCGGGGCGGCATGCCCTTCGAGCGAGCCGGGGGCAGCATTTCGCAGCAGGGGCGGATGTTCCGCCTGGCCGCGGCCAACGCCAGCGGCAAGTTCGAGAACTGGAAGGAAATGCTCACGGCGCTGGTGGTCGAGGTCAACCGTGCCAACATCTACGGTTTCACGGAGCGCGAGGTGCGTGACGCCAAGCGCGAGCTGATGAGCCGGCTGGAGCAGGCCGCCAAGTTCGACAACACCGTGCCCGACCAGGCCCACCTGGCCCGGATCAACAACGAGCTGGTGTCGGGCGACACGATCATGTCCGCCGAGCAGAGCCTGGAAATGGGGCGCAAGCTGATCGACGGCATCACGCCCGAGGAGGTTTCGTCGCACTTCGCCTCGCAGTTCGACCTTTCGAAGGTGATGTTCTCCGCGGAACTGAACAAGCCCGGCCCCAGCGACGCCGATGTGCTGCAGGTGGGCCAGGACGCGCTCAAGACCAAGCCCGAGAAGGACAAGGAGATCGAGCGGGCCACTTCGCTGATGAAGACGCCCCCGACGCCCGGCAAGGTGAGCGAGCAGAGCGAAGACGCGGCTACCGGCGTGTGGTCGGGCTGGCTGTCCAACAACGCCCGCGTGCACTACAAGTTCATGGATGAGCGCAAGGACCAGGTCACCATCACCATCTCGCTGCTCGGAGGCGAGCTGCTGGAGACCCCGGAAAACCGCGGCATCAGCCAGGCCGCCAGCATCGCCTGGGGCCGGGCCGCCACCCAGCACCTCAGCAGCACCGACATCCGCTCGCTGATGAACGGACGCCAGGTGTCGGTGGGTGGGCGGGCCGGTGCCGACGCGATGCAGATGCGCGTGGCGGGCACGCCCGATGACCTCGAGATGGGCATGCAGCTTGCCTACCTGCTGCTCACCGAGCCCAAGCTCGAGCAGCCCTCATTCGAGCAGTGGCAGACCGGTGAGAACCAGCGCATCGACGGCATCAGCAAGCAGCCGCTGCAGATGTTCGGCAAGCTGCTGGCGGATGTCCGCTACCCCGAGGGCGATGTGCGTCAGCGGGCTCTGACGCACGAGATGGTCAACGCCATCAAGCTTGAAAAGGCTCAGGCGTGGCTGGACATGCTCATCGCGCACTCGCCGATCGAGGTTGCGATCGTGGGCGATCTGCCCAAGGACAAGGCAATCGCCCTGGTCGAGCAGTACGTGGGCAGCCTGCCCAGCCGCGAGCGGGTGAGCCATGAGCTGTATCCCAAGGAGCGGGCGTTGGCGTTGCCGACCTCGCCCCGCGAGATCGTGCTCGAGATGGAGACCGCCACCCCGCAGGCGGCGGTGATGTGCGGGTTCTTCGGCCCGGACAAGGACAATCTGGCCGACACCCGGGCGATGACGCTGGCGTCGGAGATCCTCTCGACTCGGATGATCAAGACCATCCGCGAGAAGGAGCAGCTGGTGTACGGCATCGGGGCGAGGCTCGAGCCCGGAGACGCGTACCCGAAGTTCGGGGTTTTCTCGGCGGCCGCTCCGTGCGACCCCAAGAACGCCGACCGGCTGGCCGCGGCCATCAAGGAGGAGTACGCCCAGTTCGGCAAGGACGGACCGACGCCCGAAGAGATGGAAGTGGCGCAGAAGCAGATCGCCAACACGCTGGACAACTCGTTCAAGGACCCGCGGTACTGGAGCCGGATGCTGGAGACGCTGACGACCGACGGGCTCACGCCGGCGGAGATCGCCGGGGCGCCCGAGGCGTTCAAGAAGATCACGGCGGCGGACGTGAAGGCGGCGTTCGACAAGTACTACCTGCCCGCGCACATGATGCTGGTGGAAGTGAAGCCCAAGCCCGGGGCGACCCCGGCGCCAGCCCCGGCGGCGGCTCCGGCCACCCCGGCGCCGGCCCCGGCGTCCAAGTAAGTCCCTGGCCGGACAGGCATTCGAACTCCACCCGCGTGGTTATCGCCACGCGGGTGTTTTTCTTGGGGCTACCAACGGACACCGACCACTGCGTGAATTACGGGGCGGCTGAAACAGACGGGGCCCGGGCGTCGTACGGATGTTCACGGACCTGAGGCAGGCCCGGGTGCGCGCTTCGGGAGGCGCAACGCTCGCCGAACGGAGAGGGCGCCGACGCAGAACACGAGCGGGTTCGTTATTTTTCCGCTGCAAATCCGGCGGATGGAGGTTATTCTTGTCGCAGACAAGCACAGCACAGGAGCACGCCAGCGGCTCGTCGCCGGGCGGGCGCCACGGGAAGCCGTCCATGACCGTCCACACCGAGCCGCAATCGTCGGCAGCACACGTCGGGCACGTTTCGATGGCCCGCAAGAAGAAGAGCGACCCCCACGCGACGCGCTGGGGCAAGTTTCTTCAGGCGTGCATCAAGTTCGAGGCGTCGGACCTGATCATCAAGAGCGACCAGCAGCCCAAGGTGCGCATGCGGGGTGCGCTCAAGGCCCTGGACACCGAGCCGGTCTCGACCGACGAGTTCTGGCAGATCGCCCAGAACATTCTCACTGAAGAACAGTTCGAGGATCTTCACAAGTTCGGCTCGGTGGACTTTGCGTACGACTACGACGACAACAACCGCTTCCGCGTGAACCTGTTCCAGGCCCGCGGCAAGCTGAGCGTGGCGTGCCGCCTCATCACCAGCAAGATCCGGCGGTTCGAGGAACTCTACCTGCCGCCCAGCATGAGCGAGATCGCGCTGCAGCCCCAGGGCATCGTGCTGCTGTGCGGCGTGACGGGCTCGGGCAAGTCGACGACCATCGCCGCGATGCTCGACTACGTGAACGAGCGCAAGCCCGTGCACATCGTGACGATCGAGGACCCGATCGAGTACATCTTCCAGGACAAGAAGGCGACGATCAACCAGCGCGAGATCGGCATCGACTGCCTGGACTTCAAGATCGCGCTGCGCGCCCTGGTGCGTGAAAACCCCGACATCGTGCTGGTGGGCGAGATGCGCGACCAGGAGACGTTCGAGGCGGCGCTGCACGCCGCCGAAACGGGCCACCTGGTGTACGGAACCATCCACGCCTCGAGTACGACGCAGTGCTTCAGCCGTATCTACGGCTTGTTCGAGCAGGAAGAGGTGGAGCAGGTCCGCAAGATTCTGGGTTACCAGATGCGGGCGTTCGTGTATCAGAAGCTGCTGCCCACGCTGCACCCCAACATCGCACGCATCCCGGCGCTGGAGATCCTCATCAACAACGGCGTGGTGCGCAAGCACATCCTGGAAGGGCGCGAGGGCGAGCTTCGCGAATATCTCAAGAGCATCGAAGCCCGCCAGAGCGGCATGGTGGACTTCAACGAATCGCTGGTGCAACTGGTGGAGACCGAGTACATCCACGTGCGCACGGCGATGGACGCCAGCCCCAACACCGACGAACTGCAGATGCGTCTCAAGAAGCTGGGCTGATCAAGAAAGTTCGCAGGCAGTATGCACGTTCAACCCCCGCCTATGGCGGGGGTTTTGTTTTACGAGCCCGAAGCGCGAGCGAGGGTCTCAGCGATATCCGATCACCAGTGAGACCCTCGCTCGCGCTTCGGGCTCGTATTGCGTTGCTAGGCCGCCTCGGACTCGGTGGCGTTTGGTTCCGGGCATTCGTCGGCGGCATCGGGCCAAATCGCGGCCGGAAGGTCATAGAGGTAGTTGGCAACGTCCACGCCCAGGGCGTGGGTGATGGTGACGCTTCGGGTTGCGTCGAGCGCGAGGGTCTGCGGAGTGTCGGAGTCGCGATCGGGGATGAGCCGCACTTCGGGACGGCAGGGGCTTTCGAGATTCGGTCGGACGACCACGCCCCGGCGGCCGTTGCTCAGGGTGATTTGCGTGCCGATGGCGAAGGGCGGGATGCGGGCGAGCATGGCGGCGCGGACGACGGGGTCGAACCAGCCGTCGAAGCGGGGGGAAGCAAAGGCGTGGAGGGCGGCGACGGGCGGGCGGCGCTCGCCCTGAGCGTCGCGGAGCAGGTTGTCGAGCACATTGGCCGCGGCCACGATGCGGGCGAAGATGTGGATGCGACGGCCGGAGAGCGGCTCGCGGATTTTGTCGTCGTCGCGTCGCGGCACGGTGGGCCAGCCGTGGCCATCGAAACGCTGGTGGTGGTGCAGCATGGTGTAGGCGACTCGCGCGGGTGCACGGCTGAACTCGAGCATCGCGTGACCGAGCGAGCCGTGATCGGTGTATCCCTCGGGGCGGTCGGCGTCGCCGCCGTTTTCTTTGGCGTGCAGGTCGTGAAAGGTGCTGACGCGCGGCAGCAGCTTTGTCTTGCCGATGTCATGCAACAGCCCGGCGAGGCCCAGCGACGACATCTCGCGGGCGTCTTTGACAGGCAGGCGGGGCTGCTCGCGCACGACGTAGGCCTCGATGTGCAAGCCGCAGAGCAGGGAGAGGTAGGCGACGTTGGTGCCGTGCGAGGCCTGGCCACCGGCGCCGAAGAGCGTGTCGGTCATGCCGGCGTACTGCGAGGAGGCGATGGACTCGAGCACCATGCCCATGACGGCCTGGCGGTAGCCCTGCATGGCGGCACAGGAGACGGAGCGGCGGGCGCAGGCGCTGAGCGAGTCGCGCAACTGGGTGTAGGTGGCCAGGCGCGAGGCGGTGAGGCCCGGGGCGACGGCGGCGTCAAGGTCTTTGGTGAGGTTGTCTTCGATCCACAACTGCGACACGCCGCGCTGTTTGAGACCGGCGAGGAGGTCGCGATCGAGCTCGACCCCGGGGCGCAGCAGATCATGGTCCGGCTTGCGCGGATCGGAGACGATCGATCCGAGAACCGATCCGGGAGGGACTTCGGAGATGCCGCACAACTGCATGGGTGGGGTGGTCATCGGCCGGTTTGGGCGCGCACCCCGGCGGCTCCGGGGCTTTCGCCGGGTTTTTGGCATGTGCGCTCCGGATGTGCGGCGAAGGACCCGGGATGTTGGATGGACTGCGCACGGGCTGATAAGAACCGCGAGCGAAGGACACGGTCGGAGCGTGTCCGTGCCCTGCTTGGGGGGCGTGGGCCGCCCGGATGGGGACATGGAGCGTGCGTCGCCGCGGGCGCGGTGACCTCACTCCGGCAGCGGCACGAACTCGGTTTCGTCGCCGGGAACGAGGGGGAAGCGGCGTTCGCGCCAGTCTTTGCGGGCTTGCTCGAGGCGTTCCTTGGAGGAGGAGACGAAGTTCCACGAGATGTAGCGCGGGCCGTCCATGGCCATGCCGCCCAGGACCATGAGGCGGACGTCGTCGATCGCGGCGATGGTGATGGTTTCGCCCGGGCGCAGCACGAGCATCTGTTGGGGTTCGAAGCGGGTGGTGCCGATTTCGATGGAGCCGCTGAGGGCGTAGAGGGCGCGTTCTTCGGTGGTCGGCGGCAGGGCGATGCGTTTGCCCGCGGCCAGCTTCATGTCGAGGTAGAGCGTGGGCCATTGCGTGGGCACGGGTGAGCGGAGCCCCCGGAACTCGCCCAGGATCAGCCGCCCTTGCACGCCGTCGTCGTCGAAGGTGGGGAGGTCGTCGCTGTCGGTGTGGATGAAGGCGGGCGGGCCGTTCTCGTGGGCCTTGGGTTGGGCGACCCAACTTTGGACGCCGAAGATGTGCGAGGGGTGCAGACGCACGTCGCGGCCCGTGCGCTCGGAGTGCACGATGCCCGAGCCCGCGGCCATCAGGTTGACGTCGCCTGCTCGGATGCGAACGTTGTTGCCCAGCGAATCGCGATGGTCGATGGAGCCATCGACCAGGTAGGTGACGGTGGCGAGGCCGATGTGGGGGTGGGGGCGGACATCGAGGCCGTGGCCAGAGAGGAACTCGCCCGGGCCCATCTGATCCCAGAAGATGAACGGCCCGACCATGCGGCGCGAGCGGAAGGGCAGGGCGCGGCGGACTTCAAACCCGCCGATGTCGCTGGCGCGGGGCAGAATGACCATCTCCACGCTGGGTGGGCACTGGGTGGAGGCAGAAGGCTCGGCGCCGGGCAGCCAACTCATGCCCGCAGTGTACGGGCATGGCGTCGCTGCAAAGCGTGCTCATTCGAGCACGGAGCTTGTGCGGAAAGCGGAGAGGGGGAGATTCGAACTCCCGAAACGGTTACCCGTTTACGCGATTTCCAGTCGCGTTCCTTCAGCCTCTCGGACACCTCTCCGGCGAAGGGGAAGGGAGGTTAGGCGCTTCCCGGGCGGATCGGCGTGCCTTGGGACCAGGCGGGGGAATGGGCGAGGGGAGGCGCGTGGGGAGGGGGTTCGGGTCGGTGGCCGGAGCGGGGTATACTTGAAACGCATGTTTGAGAACAAACGCGCGTTTCGCAAAGCAAAGCCGGCGGGGCAGGAGCAAGGCGGGGCGAAGGCTCGGGCCCGGGCTGGCGGGGTTGGTGCGCGTGCGGCACGGGCCGACGGGCGGGCGACGAGGGAGCGGGTGTTGAAAGCCGCGGCGGTCGAGTTCGCGGCCCGGGGCTTCCGCGACGCGTCGGTGCGGCGCATCTGCGGGAAGGCGGGGGCGAACATCGCGAGCGTGAAGTACTACTTCGGGGACAAGGCACGCCTTTACAAGGCGGCGATCGATCACGCCGCGGATCGCACGCTGGGCTCGCAGCCCCCGCCGATGCGGCACGAGTTTCGCGGCGCCTGGGAGGCGCTGGAAGCGTGGGTGCGGTGGGGGGTGGGCTTTTCGATCAGTCGCTACCGGGAGAACGCGCCGCTCTCCAAGATCATCCTGCGGGAGATGCGCGACCCCACGCCGGTGTTCGATGCGCTGGTGCGTGAACGCGCCCAGCCCGTGCACGCCATCCTGATGGGCATCGTGGCGGAGCTGCTGGGCGAGCGTCTGGGTCCCGAGGGGGTGCGGCGGGTCAGCGGGTGCGTGCTGGCGATCTGCGCCCAGTTCGAGCACAGCGCGGAGCTGTTCGCGAGGCTTGGTTTTCCGCCCCCCCAGACCGAGAAGGAAACCCACGAGGCGATCGAGATCGTGCTGGGGTTTGTCATGGGCGGGGTGCGGGGATTGATCGAGGGCGCGAGCGTCGACAGTGGAACTGGCGGCGCGGGCGGTGATGGGGGCGGTGGGGGCGAGGGGGGCAACTGATGATCCGCCTGGCGATCAAGATGCTGATCGGCAACACCACCAAGTTCCTGGGGCTGGTGGGCGGGGTGACGCTCACGACGTTTCTGACGCTCCACTTTCAGGCGATCTTCGCGGGGGTGATGACGCGCACGTTCGCGCTGATCCAGGACATCCCGCAGGCGCAGGTGTGGGTGATGGACCCCGCGGTGGAGACGATCGACGAGACCATCGGCATGGAGTCCTCGGCGATCGATCGCGTGAAGAGCGTCGACGGCGTGGCGTGGGCGAGCCGCCTGTATCTGGGGCAGCTGCGGGCGCGGCTGCCGGGGGGGCGGTTCCGGGGTGTGACGGTGATCGGCGTCGATGACAGCACGTTCATCGGCGTGCCCAACGATGCGCACGACACGGCCCGGGACCTTTTGCGCCGGCCCGACGCGGTGATCGCCGACGCCCGCACCGGGGCGCTGCTGCTGCGCCCCAGCGCCGGGCGGGGGTGGGGGATCGACATTCTCCCATCGAGCAGCGATGTCTCGCGGCCGCTGATGGTGGGCGACGAACTGGTGATCAACGATTCGCGCGTCGTGGTGGTGGGGTTCACGCACATTCGCCCGAGGTTCCTGGCCAAGGGCACGCTGTTCACGACCTATTCGCGGGCGGTGCGCCTGGCCCCGCGCGAGCGGAACCTGCTTTCGTACGTGCTGGTGCGATGCATGCCGGGCGAGAGGCCGGAAGAAGTGGCCCGGAGGATCGAGGCTTCCACGCGTCTGAGGGCCCGCACCGACGACGAGTTCGCGATCGACACGGTGCGGTACATCATCCGCACCACCGACATCATCGGGCAGGTGGGGCTCATGACCATGATCGCGATGTCGGTGGGCATCGGCGTCACCGGGCTGCTGCTGTACATGTTCACCAACGACAACATCCGCTACTACGCCATGCTGATGGCGGTGGGCGCGTCGCGCCGCACGCTGCTGTCGATGGTGATCGGGCAGGCGGCGTTTGCGGGGGCGGTTGGGTATGGCCTGGGCGTCGGGCTCTCGGCGGTCCTCGGGCGGCTGATGAGCGTGATCAACCTGCCATTCCGCATGCTGCCTATCAGCCTGGGGGTGTCGGCGGTGATGGTGCTGGTGGTGTGCGTCGTGGCGTCGCTGCTGAGCGTGCGCGGCGTCTTCCGCATCGAGCCGGGCATTGTGTTCAAGGGCTGATTGCGACTTGGCGGGACGCGCCCGGGCAGGCCGGTGTGGCGTCAATCCGGGTTGTTCACCACGATCAGCCCCAGCATGTGCTGCTGGCCGTCGGCACCCATTTGCTCAACCTGGACCAGCACCAGCGGCTGGGGGGGCTCGGAGGCGAAGAAGCCGCCCGCGCGGAACTTGTCGCCCCGCTCGTCGTAGTAGTCGTTCAGGTCGAGCAGCGGGGTATTCCCGATGTCGATCACGGGCAGCGAGCCGGCGAAGCCGCTCTGTTCCGGTTGATCGCCCGCGCTGTCGCGGGTGGCGGAGAGACCCAGTCTTGCGCGAGTTCCGACGGGGATCTCGCCGATCTGGGCCCCGAAACGCTTGTTCAGCCAAAGGATTCCCGGACCCAGGGGCTGGGGGGTGGTGTTGGTGAACTCCAGGGTGGTGCCGCGGCGGAAGACCTGGATATCGAGGACTTTTTCTTGGCGCAGGTCATCGGGGTAGGAGAGTTCCGAGCCCGCCTGCGGGGCAGAGGCACAGCCGCCGAGGAGGGCGAGTGCCGCCGGCAAGCTGGCGAAGAGGAGGCGAGCGAACAAGCGGGATGGTTTGGCAAACCTAGAGTTCATTCGAGTGTCCGTACAGAGTCACAACGCGACGGCGCCCACACCGGCGATTGCGCCCGGGTGTGAGGATATCGACCTGCGGCGAGCGGCGGCGGCGATCGCGCAGCGGGGGATGGACCCGCGGGTGACCGCCCTGGTGCCGGCGTTCGATGCCCCGTTTTTTCAGGCCGGGCTGGCGGGGTACTCGGATGCCGCGATGCGGATCATCGCGAGGCGGCACGGCTGCCCGTATTGCGTGACCGAGGCGCTGCTGGACCGCACGCTGCTGGCGGGGGGGCGGGGCTTTGACAAGGCCGACCTGGGTGAACTGCACGACAACGTGCCCGGGGGCGAGGCGGATCACCCGCTGGCTGGGCAGATCATGGGCAGCGAGCCACGCGAGATGGCGGTGGCGGCACTCAAGATGATCGAGCAGAAGAAGCGCAGCGACAAGGAGTATCGGCTGCTGGCGTATGGGGACGCGGCGCCGGCGATGATCCCCGTGCGCGGGGCGGCGGGCGCGGCGGGGGGGCTCGACGCGACCGAGGGGCTGGGCGATACGGGCGACGCGTGCGGCGTGGCCGAGGAGAGTTGCGACCCGCTGGATTATGAGGATGGGGCCGCGGCTGGCGAGGGTGCGGGGAGCGAACTTGATGGCGTGCGCGACGGCGCGGGGGGCGACGACACCGCGGGGCGTTTTGAGGTGATCGATGTCAACCTCGCGTGCCCGGTGAAAAAGATCGCGAGCAAGGCGCGGGGCGGGCACTGGCTCACCGAGCCCGCGGGGGCGATACGGATTCTGGAAGCAGTGCGTGAGATGCTGCCGGCCAGCGTGCCGTGCACGGTGAAACTTCGCCGCGCGTTCGATGACACGCCCGAGATGGCGGCCAACTTTGATCGCATCATTGCCGCGGCGTTTGATATGGGCTACGCGTGGGCCACAGTGCACGCGCGCACGGTGATGCAGAAGTACGTGGGCCCTTCGCGATGGGACCTGCTGCGCGACATCGTGAAGCGGCACACCAAGCGGCCCATCTTCGGCTCGGGCGACGTGTGGGAAGCCGCCGACATCATTCGGATGATGGCGTATACCGGGTGCAGCGGCGTGTCGGTGGCGCGCGGGTGCATCGGCAATCCGTGGATTTTTCGCCAAGCCCGCGATCTGCTCGCGGGGCGGCCTGCCTTGGCGCCGACCATCGCCGAGCAGCGAGAGGTGCTGCACGAGCATTTTCGGTTGTCGCTCGCCGTCACGCGGCGGTTCAGACATGGCGAAGAGGCGACGAGCCGCATGATGCGGAAGTTTGCGATCCGGTTCGCGGCTCATCATCCGCAGAGCGACGAGGTGCGGCGGCGGTTCATCGCGGTATCGACGGCGGACGCGTGGCGAAACGTGCTCGACACGTATTACGCGAAGGAAACGTAACGAGCCCGAAGCGCCAGCGAGGGTTTCCGCGATGCTCGAATGTCGCTGAGACCGTCGCTGGCGCTTCAGGCTCGTACTGAACCAATGCAAAACCGCCGACGACCCTCTCGGGCAGCCGGCGGCACACAAGAGCCGCGGGGGCTCGATTCCGGTGGGGCTCAATCGCGACGGCGGCGGGCGGCAAAGAAGCTGCCGAGTCCGAGCAGGGCGATGGCGCCGGGGGTCGGCACGTTGCTGGTGAACTGCCAGGAGAGGGCGTAGGCCTCGAGGCCGATGGCGGCAGGGATCATGTTGGGCGACCAGACGCGGGCGAGAATGTCGCCCCCGTCAAAGGCGTTGGCGAAGGTCCAGACGTGCTGCAGGTTGTCCAGGGTGCTGTCGGAGCGCAGGTCGCCCAGGGGTTGCCAGATGCCGGTGTTGTCCTTCTCGTAGAGCTGCAGGAAGATGTTGTCGAGAGCGCTCCTGGTGTTGGTGGCGTCCACATGGCTGTACCAGTTGAGCGTCATGGTCAGGGGCGTGTCGGGCATGACGCTCTTCAGGATGTACGCGTCGCCGGTCAGCACGCCGATGGCGCCGTTGTCGAGCTTGCCCCGCTGGCCGGTGGTGTCTTCGTTCATCAGGTTGGTCCAGTACCAGCCGTCGCCGGTGATCGCCTGGGTGTTGTCGGGCAGGCCGGCCTTGAGCAGGTTGACGGCGCCCACGGGATCGAGCACGCCCGCGCCGTAGGTGTAGCTGAGCGGGATGTGCGTGTTGCCCGCGTCGGCGGCTCCGCGCCCTTTGGTCCAATCGGCCGGCTTGTCGGCGCTGGTCTGCAGCACGCTCTTGATGACGCGCGGGTCCTCGGCGGGCGGCAGGTGCATGTGGTTGCGGGCTTCATCGACCATGAGCGCGGCCACGCCCGCGACGGTGGGGGCGGCGAAGCTGGTGCCGCTCTCGCCCCGGGGGGCGCTGGTATCGCTCAGGCGTTTCTGGGTGGAGTAGAGCCCGCGCGAGGCGCTGGAGCCGTAGGTCTGGTCGAGCCCGCCCGCGCCTTCGTAGCCGAACGCATCGAGGTTCGACACGCCCTGGGCGACCAGGTCGATGCGTCCCCGCCCGTCGGCGGTGGGGCCCTGGCTGGAGGTGAGGCGGATGGCGGCGTGATTGGCGCCGAAGTGGGTGGGGTGCACGATGTTGACGCCGCCGCTCGGGTCGTCGAAGACGACGTTGCCCACCGCGATCGAGTTGTACGCCCCGGCGGGGATCGCCAGCGTGCCGTTCGGGCCGCCCGCGACGTTCAGGGCGTCGTTGCCCGCGGCCTGCACCCAGACGATGTGCTTGGCTTCGACGTTCCTGTCGATCGCGCGCTCGAAGACGGTGGTGCCCCGAGGGTTGGCGGCGCCCCTGCTCTGGAGATAGCCGGCGCTCATGTTGACGATCTTCATGTCGCCCGCGCCGGCGTCGGTGGCGCTGCAGATGCCGTCGACGTCGGCGGCGGAGCCCGAGCCGGTCGACGAAGACCTCGAACGAAGAGCAGCGCCCGGCGCGACGCCCACAAAGCCCATCTGCGGCGCCGCGTCGGGCCCGTAGCCGTTGGCGGCGGTCACGAGCCGCCCCTGCTGATCGACCTGCAGACCGAAGGGGTCGTAGCCGGTCATGATGGATGCGACGCGCGTGGCGTGGGCGCTGGTGCCGGCGGCGGCGCCATTGCGGCTGGCGCGCAGCCCGCTGGCCTTGGTGAAGTCCTCGAAGCAGCCGAAGTCGAAGTCGGGCAGGCCGGGTTCAAGCTGGCCGATCAGCACGCCCGCGCCGGTGAGCTTGTCGCCCGTGGTGTGGAGCGATTCGATTGTCGGGTCCTGGGCCTTGGGCTGCACGGCTTTGCCGATGATGGTGGTGTCGGAGGAGCCGTAGACGTCGGCGGTCTTGCCGATGACGACGCCCGTGGCCGCGTCGACAGAGGTGGTGAGGTTGACGATCTGCCCGGAAGTGTTGGAGAGTTCGGTGTCGGCGGCGTTCCAGCGCCGCTGCCCGATCTGCATGAGCCGCACGCGGCCCTTGAGGTTGGCGGCGGAGATGCCGGTGATCCCCTGCACGTCGGCCGGCTTGAAGGAGGATTGGATTGTGGTGTAGTCGGCCTTGGTCGCGACGACGTTGTTGTAGTTGGTGCTGAGGGGCGAGTCGGCATCGCCCCAGTTGATGTTCACCGAGGTGCCGGGGAGGGAAGCGCCGGTGACGGCGGTGCGGGCTGCGGCGTTGCCGGTGCGGGTGGTGAGCCCGGCGCTGGGGCTGAAGCGGTTGGAGCGCTTGAGCACGCCGCTGGCGAACTCGACGGCAACGCTCTGGTTGGCGTTGCCGAAGATCTTGTCCGACTCGTAGCGAACCTTGACGTTGTACATGCCCGTGCCGGTCATGCGGGCCTTGGACCCCTGCACGACGATGCGGGCGTTAGCGTCGCTGGCGAAGATGAGCCCGTTGTTGATGACCTCGCCTTGCAGGTCGTTGGTGACGCCGAACTGGCCTACGTACATCGTCTTGGCCAGGCTCACTTCGGCGCGCTTCTCGATTCGGAGCTGGCCCGAGGCCTTGTTGGCCCAGCCGATGTAGGCATCGCGGCCGATGGACGTGGTGCCGTTTCGCACCCACCATTCGCCCCTGCCGCCCGCGAAGTTGCCCAGCGAGAGATCACGCTGGACGCGCACCAGGCCGTTGTTCTGCGTGAAGAAGCCGCGCTGGCGTCCGCCGACGTACGCATCTTCCTGGATGGTGGAGGCCTGGGAGCTGGAGTAGTTCATGCCGCTGCCGGTTGCGTCGCGCCCGATGTAGAGCGACTTGGTGGTGAGCGAGCCGGAGCCGCTGATCTCGTAGTAGCCCTGGGCGCTGTTGCTGCGTCCCCCAACTTCGGTGATGGTTGAAACCGTCATGCTGCCGGCGTTCTGGAACAGGGTGCCCCGGGTGTCGTAGCCGAGGCGCAGGTACGCGGCCATCGCGGCGTAGTCGCCGATGCGGGCGCGGCGCCCGCCCTCGATGTAGGCGTTGTTGGCGGCGGTGGGCACCGAGCCCTCGGCCCAGTTGTTCGCCACGTTCCATTGACCGTCGGCGACGTTGAAGTTTCGGTCCTGGGCGTGGGCGGCGCTCAGGGCCAGGCCCGCCAGACTCACCATCGCCGCGGCTTGCATCGTTTTCATGATCGTCTCCTTGAACTCGAGTCCCGCCGGGGCGACCGGCACGGCGTGCCGCCTCACGGGTCGGGCGTCATTTCGCCAGGGAGTCGAACGGGGCTTTTCCGAAACGCTCACGCGCCGGTGGCGGGTTTTGGGGCGATGTCGCCCGGTTGCGCCTCAGGTTTGCTTGGTGTTCGGGCGGAGCCGTGGTATGTTGATTCGGGTGTCCGGCGTTCTGCTGGCACATGAGGAGCGAACGCATGGAGCGTTCCGATGAAGCCCGTCGCGCGTTCACGCTCATCGAACTGCTGGTAGTCATCGCGCTGATCGCGCTGCTGATCGGCATCCTGCTGCCCGCGCTGGGCAAGGCTCGCGAGGCGGGCAGGGCGATCAAGTGCCTCTCCAACCAGCGACAGATCGGCACAGCCCTGGGGCTGTACGCCGAGTCGTACAAGGAGTTCATTCCCCGCGAGAGCGGCGTGAGCGAGACGCTCAGCCCCAATGGGCTGCCCCAGGTTCCGGCGTGGTACGTCTCGAGGTTCAGCCAGGCCCCGTACAACATCTCGTGGGCTTTCAACCTGCGTCCGTTTCTAGATCCGCTTGCGATCGCCTCGCAGGGCGACGGGGGCATGCGCGACAAGTACGCCAAGGCCGCGTATTACCAGGACCCCTCGCGCCCGAAGGACCCGCACAACATCCACTACGTGAACAACGGGCTGGCTTTTCGCCTGATCAACGGCGTGCCCACGCCGACCGACAACTCCAAGCCCCCGACGCCGATCTTCAAGTACACACGTCCCTCGATCACTGCGTACCTGACGTGCTTTACCGACGACCCCAGCGGCCTGCGCTGGGGCAACAACTACGCCGCGAGCAACGATGAACTGCGCATCAGCATCTTCTATGACATGTGGCGGATTTCGAGCGTGAACGGCACGATCTCGAACGATCCGACCACGGCCCAGCGGGTGGCGGTCAGGCGGCACGGCAACGGCGCGAACATCATGTACATGGACACGCACGCCGCCGCGGCTCCCGGGACGGTGGTGGCCGATCCCAAGACCTGGGACGACGGCGATTACAAATAGCGCTGGTCAGTGGCCGCCGGACTTGTCCTGCTCGATGAGTTTCTCCAGCAGCAGCTTCTCGCCCTTTCGGAAGCGTTCGAGCGCGTCGGCGACCTTCGACGACAGCTCGCCGAGCTCCTTGTCGCCCACGTGCTTCGCGTTGTCCGGGCTGGCGGCTTGGGCGAGCGCGTCGCTGGCGGCCCGCAGGTCGCTCGCGGCCTCGGCGTACTGACGCGTGGCGTCGTACAGCACCTGCGACGAGAGCTCCTTGTTGGTAGGTTCGTGCAGGAGTCGCCAGGGCTGGCTGCGGACTTCAATGGAAGTCAGCTTGAGCTGGTCGCTCATGAGCCGCAGGTTGGCCAGGGTGCGGGCGATGTTGGGCTTTTCTTCCGTGAGCAGCGTGCTGACCTTGTCGACGGCGCGGTCGAACGACGCCAGGGCGCCCCGGGCGTCTTTTAGAGAATCATTCAGGCTGGCGATGGTCTCCTTGTCGAGCTTGGCGCTGGCCGACTCGATGTTCTTGACGGCGGCGTCAATTCCCGGACGGTTGTCCTTGATGACGCCTCGGGCGTCGTCGACCAGGCCGTCGGCGTTGGCGATGACCTTGTCGGCGTGGTCGAGGGCGGGGGTGAGGCGCTTGGAGGCGTCGTCGATGTTCGACGTGATGGCGTCGATCCGGTCCGACCACTTCTTGGCGTTGGCCCGCACGTCCGCGATGACCGCCTTGGCGTCGGCGATGCCCTGCTCGACATCGGGCCCGGCTTTGGCGATAAGGGTGTTCAGGCGATCGGTTGCCTGGCGGGCGCTTTTGATGGCCGCCCTGATGTCTTCGAGCTGTTCAGGGCCGATGCCGGCGTCGGCCAGGAAGCTGGGGGGCGACACCGAGCCGTCAATGGTTTCGTCTTCCTGCAGCTCGGGGTTGCCGTGCTGCGGGTTGGTGACGGTCTTGGGGTCGCCCGTGTCGGAGATGTTGATGCTGGAGAGGCTGCCCAACAGCGGCTTTTCGATGGAGACTCGGGCGTTCTCATAAAACGCGAACCGACGCTCGACCTCGACCCGGACGAGCACGCTCTGTGGGGTCATCGGCTGGCCGGGCTGCTCCTGCACGCCCTCGAAACGCACGCCCACCACACGCCCGATCTGCTGCCCCGCGAGCGTGACCGGGCTGCCGGACTTCAGGCCCGGGGCCCCGCCCGCCAGTGAAAACCGGATCGAGAAGCGCTTCAGGCCCCCGAGCGGAGAACGATCGGCCAGTACAAAGCTGGCCCAGACGGCCAGCGCCAGACCGGCGACCACAAAGATGCCGGCCAGGATGTTGTTGCGTTGCGGAGCCATGGAGGTGGGGAGAGCGTACGGGGCGCGGCGGGGAATCACAAGACAGGGCAGACACGCTCGGATGGTCGGGGGCATGCTTGGATGCCGAGATGCCCGGAAGGAGGCGGCCAAGGCAGGCGCTTGCCCTCTGGAGCGGACGCGCTACACTCTCCGTCCGGCCCGGAAGGCTCCGAGCAACTCATCGGGTGGTGGGTAGCCATGGAGCTTACGAAAGAAGTACGGGACGCGTTTGGGTACCCAGCGCCTGTGGGCTCTGAGGGTGGAGTCAGTCATGTACGCGATCATTGAAGAGTCCGGCAGCCAGCGCAAGGTCGTTCAGGGCGATGAGATCCTGGTGGATCTCATGGACGCCGGGCAGGCCGCGGTTGGGGCGGCCGTGACCTTCGACAAGGTGCTGGTTGTCGGCGAAATCGGCGGCCAGGCCAAGCTGGGCCAGCCCTACGTCGCCGGCGCCAAGGTCAGCGGCGAGGTCGTCGAGCCCGTGGTGCTGGGCGAAAAGTTGTTCGTCCAGAAGTTCCGCGAGAAGAAGACCTGGAAGAAGCGGGTGGGCCACCGCCAGCGCTTCACCAAGGTGAAGGTTACTTCGATCGCGGGCTGAGTCCCGAGGCACCCTCAATCGTCGATTGTCGCACCGCTCTCCAGAGCGGTGCTTTTGTCTGGTGAGTACGCCGTGTGCACCGCTCTGGAGAGTGGTGCCGCCTATTCGGCGGCGTCTCCACGCAGCACTCCGGTCTCGTACGCTGTTCCCATGCCCATTCCTCGCATCGCCATCGTGGGCCGCCCGAACGTCGGCAAGTCTTCGCTCATGAACATGATCGCGGGGGCGAAGGTGTCGATCGTCGATCCCTCATCGGGCACGACGCGCGATCGCGTCACCGCCATTGTGGACCTCGAAGGGCCCTACAAGAACTCGCCTCGCAAGCCCGCGGAGTTCGTGGATACGGGCGGGTTTGGGGTGTACGTCGCCGAGGGCGGCCGGTTTGACGAGGTCGGCAACGACCTGGCGAAACTGACCAACTCGATCGAGTTTCAGATCGCCCGGGCGGTGGAGGGGGCGGACTTGGTTTTGTTCGCGGTGGATGCCCAGGCCGGCGTAACGCCGCAGGACCGGGAAATTGCAAGGTTGCTGCGCGAGCACCGTCTTGGGGGCGGCAACCCGAACGAAGCGAAGAGCACCAAGCGGTCAGGCGGGACGCCCGTGCCACCGGCAGCCGGGAAGAAGAAGGCCGCTAAAAAAGCCGGCGGCAAGAAGAAGGCGGGCGCAAAGGCCGAGGCAGAAGACGCCGCGCCCCCGAGCCTGGCGGGTGGCCCGCCCATCCGCGTCGTCGCCACGAAGGTGGACGGCCCGAAGTGGGAGGCCCATGCCTTGGAACTGGCGGGGCTGGGGTTTGGCGAGCCCTTGAGCGTCTCGAGCATGAACAACTACTTCAGGCGCGAGTTTCTCGACTCGGTCTATGAGTTGTTGCCTGAGCCCACGCCCGACGACACCAAGCGAGTCCCCGCCGACCTGTACGTCGCGATCATCGGCAAGCGCAACGCGGGCAAGAGCACGCTGGTGAACACGATGGCGGGGGAGCCCCGGATGATCGTGTCGGAGATCGCCGGCACCACGCGCGACGCGGTGGACGTGCGATTCCAGATGGACGGGCGCACGCTGGTGGCGATCGACACCGCGGGGCTGCGTCGCAAGCGCAGCTTCCAGAACATGATCGAGCACTACGCCCTGGACCGCCTGCAGCGGGCGGTGGACCGGGCCGACATGGTGCTGCTGCTCATCGACGCGACCGAAAAAATCTCGCAGGTAGACGAGCAGGTGGCGATGATGGCGCAGAAGAGTTTTAAGCCCGCGATCATCGTGGTGAACAAGTGGGACCTGGCCGCCGGCAAACCCGGGCGCGACGGGCGCCCCGTCACCAGCGAGCACTACGAGAAGTACATCCGGGCCGAACTCAAGGGCCTGCCTTACGCGCCCATCGCGTTCATCTCGGGCAAGAACGGCAAGAACGTCAAGGCGATGATCGACCTGGCGTTCGAGCTCCAGGCCCAGTCGCGCGAGCGAGTGACCACCGGCAAACTCAACCGCCTGGTGCGGGGCATCCTGGACCGCAAGGGCCCCAGCGATATCCGGGGTCGGTTCGCGAAACTCTTCTACGTCGCACAGACTGGCGTCGAACCGCCGACCATCACGCTGGTGGTCAATCACCCCGAACTCTTCACGCCCTCGTACCTGCGGTTCCTGTCCAATCGTTTCCGCGAGGAACTGCCCTTCCCCGAGGTGCCGATCCGCATCATCGTGCGGGCGAGGCGTCAGCGCGAGGACGACCTCACCGAGGAGACGGGCGAAGTCAAAGTCGGGCGCGGGCGCAAGGGCGTCAGCGAGCGCGTCGAAGGGCGACGTGTGGGCCGCGGCAAGGTCGACAACCTCGTCGAGGGCATCGACGCGAGCGACCTCGAAGGCCTGGGCGACAAGTGGCTCACCGACGAGTTCAGCCAGGCGGTGGACGCGGGCGACACGGACCCGTTGGCCGACCTGCCCAGCGACCCCGACGCGTATTTCGACGACGAGTAAAGGCCGCGCCCGATCTCGGGATTCGCCTGCGGCTCATCCCGGGCGTGAGCAGCATGTACACTGCTCGCATGAAGACTCTCGCCTGCACGATCGGGGCGTTCGCGATTGCGTTGCCCGTTGTCGCTCAGCAAAGTGCTCAGCCTACCCCGCCGGACCTGCGAACCGTGGCCGAAGAAACCAACTTCCACAAGACCGCCACGCACGCCGAGGTGGTGTCGCTGCTCGATGCGATCCACGCCGCGTACCCGGACCTCACACGTCGCGCGAGCATGGGAGAGACCGAGGAAGGCCGCGAGATTCCGATGCTCATCCTCGCCGACCCGCCGGTGGCGAACGCTGCCGAGGCCAAGGCGGCCCGGGCCAAGGATGGCCGCATCGTGGTGCTCGCCATCGCCGACATTCACGCGGGCGAAGTCTGCGGCAAGGAAGCCCTGCCCATGCTCGTGCGCGATCTGCTCGAGAAGCCCGACGACATGGGCACGCGCGATCTGCTCAAGAAAATCATCTTCGTGGCCGCGCCGATCTACAACGCCGACGGCAACGAGCGATTTGGCAAGGACAATCGCCCCGGTCAGGTGGGGCCCGACGAGATGGGCATCCGCGAGAACAGCAAGGGGCTGGATCTCAATCGCGATTTCGTCAAGGTCGAAAGCAAGGAGGCCAAGGCCCTCGTCGGCGCGTTCGTCTCGTGGGACCCGGAGTTGTTCATCGACTGCCACACCACCGACGGCAGTTACCACCGGTTTCTTATCACCTACGCGGGACCGAAGAACCCCGCGGGCGATCCAAAACTCATCGACTGGACTCGCGGCACGTTCTTCCCCGATGTCAACAAAGCCCTGAAAACCAAGCACAACATCGACAGCTTCTGGTACGGCAGTTTCGAAGGGGGCTTCAGCGACGCCCCGCGCGGGCACACCAAGTGGGAGACGTTCCCCGCCGAGGCCCGCTACGGCACCACCTACGTCGGCATGCGCAATCGCCTGAGCGCCCTGAGCGAGGCGTACGCGTACGCGACGTTCGAGGAGCGCGTGCGGGGGACGTACGCCTTCGTGCTCGAACTGCTCCGCGAGAGCGCGGCCAACTCGAGCACCATCAAGCAGCTCTGCCGCGATGCCGATGCCCGGGCCGTCGACCTCGGCAAGCACGCCGCCGACAACCTCCCCATCCGCAGCGAGGCCAAGCCCTGGCCTGATGACGTCACCATCCTGGGCTACACCGAGCCCATGGAGGGCGGCCACGTGACGCGGGGCGTGCCGGCGGAATATCGCGTGCAACTGTGGGACCGGTTTGAGCCCACGCTCAGCGTCAAGCGCCCGTTCGCCTACGCCATGCCTCCCGAATGCGGCAAAGTGGCCGCCAAACTGCGCGAGCACGGCATCATCGTCCGCCAACTCGCTTCGCCCCTGGGCGCGACCGTCGAGACCTACACCATCGACAAGGCCCAACCCGCGAGCCGCGAGTATCAGGGGCATGTGCTCGCCCATGTCGACGCGACTGCCCGTCGCGGCTCCGCCACGCTTGGGCCATCATGGTTTGTCGTGCCGATGGACCAACCCCTCGGCTCGCTGGCGGCGTACCTCCTCGAGCCCGCGAGCGAGGACGGCCTGACCACCTGGAACTACTTCGATGAATACCTCAAGGTGGGCGAAAAGTTCCCGGTGCTGCGGGTGGTGGAGCCGCTGAAAGACGGCCCGACAGCCTCGCCGTAAAATCTCGAAAAATAAGGACTTACAGCCGTCATTTACCCGCCGCGACGGTGGTCTTTTTCGCCGCGTTTGCATACCCTTCTCGGTTCGTTTCGCCACGGGCGGAGCCCGGGGCCGGGAGCCTTGCATGCACGGATTTCTGACGCGGGTCTACTTCCATCCTGACGCTGACAACGGCGGCAACCTGCCTGACGCTGCCCCCGCCGATGTGCCCGCGCCGCGTCCCGAAGGCCGCATCGTCGAACTCGACATCCAGCGCGAGATGCAGGACAGCTACCTGACGTACGCGATGAGCACGATCATGGATCGTGCGTTGCCCGACGTGCGCGACGGCCTCAAGCCCAGCCAGCGACGCATCCTCGTCGCGATGAACGATCTCAATCTCCGCCCCGGCCGCAAGCACTACAAGTGTTCCAAGATCGTCGGCGATGCGTCGGGCAACTATCACCCGCACGGCACCGCCGCGTTGTACGGCGTGCTGGTCTTCCTGGCCCAGAAGTTCCGCATGCGCGTGCCGCTGGTCGATCCGCAGGGCAACTTCGGCTCGATCGCCGGCGACCCGCCCGCGGCTGACCGGTACACCGAGGCCCGCATGATGCCCGCCGCCATGGACATGCTGGCGGACCTGACGCTCGACACCGTCGAGATTCAACCCAACTACGACGACCGCCTGACCGAACCCATGGTGCTGCCGGGCAAGTTCCCGAATCTCCTCATCAACGGCGGCATGGGCATCGCCGTGGGTATGGCGACGAGCCTGCCGCCGCAGAACCCTACCGAGGTGTTCGATTCGCTCATCCGCGTGGTTGAGGCGCGAATCGCGGGGCGCGAGGGTGTGCCGCTCGAAGAACTGATGACCGATGTCGTCGACGAAGCCGGCAACATCGTCCGCCATGGCATCAAGGGGCCGGATTTCCCCACCGGGGGCGTGGTGCACGGCAAGCGCGGCATCATCGAGGGGTACATGACCGGCCGCGGCAAGGTCAGCGTGCGGGGCGTGTGCCACATCGAACAAGTCGGAAAGGACCGCGAGCAACTGGTGATCGACGAGATCCCCTACATGCTCGACCAGACCAACCTGGTCGAGTGGATCGTGGACGCCGTGCGCGATGAGAAGGTGACCGAAGTCTCGGACGTGCGGAACGAGAGCGGTCGCGAGGCCCAGACGCGAGTGGTGCTCGAACTCAAGCGAGGGGCCGACGCGCGCGTGGTCGAGAAGCAGCTCTTTGAGTTCACGCCCTTGCAGCAGACGTTCTCGATCAACAGCATCGCGCTGGTCAATCGCCAGCCGCGAACGCTGCCGCTGCTGAGCATGCTGGATCTGTACCTTGAGCATCGCAATGAAGTCATCCGCCGGCGCACGGCGTATCGACTGAGCGAGGCCAAGAAGCGGGCCCACGTCTTAGAAGGCATGATCTACGCGGTCTGCGACATCGACGAGGTGATTCGCGAGATTCGCGCCAGCAGCACGCGCGAGGAAGCGATCGAGCGATTGATGGAACGCCGCTTCCGCGTGCCGCCGACGCATCCGCTGTCGCAGAAACTGCCGCCCGCCATGCGGCGGAAACTCGATGCCGCGGAAGTAGTGGGGGGCATCGCCCTCACGCGCGTGCAGGCCGAGCAGATCGGCGGCATGCGGCTTATTCAGCTGGTCGGCCTCGAGATCGAGCGCCTCGCAAGCGAGTATGCTCAGGTCGCCGCGGATATCGCGGAGTACGAGGCGCTGCTGGCCAGCCCCACCAAGGTCATGGGCGTCATCAAGGATGAACTGCTTGAGATGCGGGCAAAATACCACTCGCCCCGCCTGACGCAGATCGAAGACGCCGGCGCCGACATCCTGATCGCAGACCTGATCCCGCAGGAGGAAGTGGCCCTCACCATCAGCCACAAGGGGTACGTCAAGCGCGTGCCGCTGGATACCTATCGCGCCCAGGGCCGTGGCGGCAAGGGCATCCGCGCCAGCGACGCCAAGGACGACGACTTCGTCGAGCATCTCTTCGTCGCCGGCACGCATGATGACCTGCTGTGCTTCACCGACACCGGTCGCGTCTTCAAGATCAAGGTTTACGAGGTCCCCGAGATGTCGCGGGCGAGCGCGGGCCGCGCGATCGTGAACCTGATCGACCTCAAGCCGGGCGAGCGCACGTGCGCATACCTCGCGATCAAGAACTTCGAGAGCGGCAGCCACTACCTGACGTTCGTCAGCAGGGGCGGCATCGTGAAGCGCACGGCCCTGAAGGCCTACGCCAACGTCGGCCGCGCTGGCCTCATCGCAGTTGGTCTGAAGGAGGGCGACAGCCTGCTCGACGTCACGCTCACCAACGGGCACGACGACATCCTGCTCGCGACCGCCCAGGGGATGGCGATCCGGTTCAGCGAGCAGGACGCCCGCGACATGGGCCGCAGCGCCGCAGGCGTCAAGGGAATCGAGCTCGGCGAGGGTGACGAGGTGATTGGCGTGGTTGCGGTCCCCATGAAGGCCGACAACGAGGGAGACTTTGTGACCGCGGCCGGGGGGCTGGCGCTGCTCACCATCACTGAAAAGGGCTACGGCAAGCGCACTCCCATCGACGAGTATCGCGTGCAGCCGGAGAGCGGCAAGATGCGTTCCCAAAGCCGCGGCGGCAAGGGCCGTGTCGATATCGACACGGGCGGGCGAAACGGACGCAGCGTCGCCGCCTTGGGCGTGCTCGGGGGCGACGATGTCGTCGTCATCTCGCGGGGCGGCCAGTTGGTCCGCATGCCCACGGGCGAGATCCGTGAATGCGGGCGCGGGGCCATGGGCGTGCGGGTGGTCAGCCTGAACGAGGGTGACGTGGTGGTGGCCGCGGCCAGTGTGAGCCGCGACGAGGATTCCGCCGGATCCCCCGATTCCTCCACGCCAAACGACCCCTCCCCGGGCCAATCTCCGAATAGCCCCGAAAGCACCCCTCCGAACCCGGAATAGGGCGATGGCGTATGGCAGAAGGCCGGGAACTGGCAGCCCGGGGCGCGGCCGCACGCGCCGGGAGTGCGTTGGATTGTGAAACTCTCCAAAAACTGGGGATTATTGGTCCCCGCGGGGGCGCCCCAAGCCGGACAGAGGAGCGGCGACACGGTACACTGGACCCGTCATGCCCACGGAATGGTCGGACAACATCGTCGTAAGCGAACTGGCCGACGAGCCCGCACTCTCTGAAGAGCTGCTGGCGATCATCGATCACGTCGCCCGCTCGGGCCAGCTCACGGCCCCGCACGTGGTGCTGAACTTCGCGCAGGTGTCGTACATCAACAGCTCGAACCTCGCTCAGTTGCTCAGCCTGCGCAAGGTGCTGACCGAGCGCGACGCGAGCCTGGTCCTCTGCAGCGTTTCGGAGAACGTCTGGTCGGTCTTCACCGTGACGCGCCTGGACAGCATGTTCCGCACCGCGCCCGACCCGCTGACGGCGCTCGCGTCGCTGCAGATCGAGGACGAGGGGGCCTAGCCCCGTGACGCAGGCAGCACACGATATCGCCGGACGTGATTCCGCGGCCGCGCCCGTGGCGGAGCTGCGACAGGTCCGCAAGGCCTACTTCAAGCCCGATGGCAGCCTGATGGTCGAGGCACTCAAGGGCGTCGACGTCACAATCCGCCAGGGCGAATACGTCGCCATCATGGGCTCGTCTGGCTCGGGCAAGTCGACCCTCATGAACGTGCTGGGATGCCTGGATCGCCCCACCAGCGGGCAGTATCTGCTCGACGGCAAGTCGGTCGGCGACATGCCCGACGCGGAACTATCCCACTATCGAGGCCGCAAGATCGGGTTCGTGTTCCAGGCGTTCAACCTGATCCCCGAACTGACGATCGACCAGAACGTCGCGGTGCCGCTGTTCTATCAACGCCTCGACAAGCGAGAGCGACTCGATCGCGCCCGCGAGATGCTTGGCGTCGTGGGCCTTTCGGGCCGCCTCGATCACCGCCCGCGCGAGCTCAGCGGCGGGCAGCAGCAGCGCGTCGCCATCGCCCGGGCGCTGGTCACGCGCCCGGTCGTGCTGATGGCCGACGAACCCACCGGCAACCTCGACTCCGCCACCGGCAGTGCGATCCTCGATCTGTTCGAGCGGCTTCACGCCGAGGGCATGACCATCATCATGGTCACGCACGACAACAGCGTGGCGGATCGCTGCCGCCGCATCGTGCGGCTCAAAGACGGCGTCGTCGAGTTTGATAAGCGCCTGCGCTAGCGCCCAAATTCATCGCGCCGTGACCGCCGCCCGCAGGCCCAGGCGCCGCGCCACAAACTCCCGTGCCATCGCGTCGGCCTGCAGGCAATCTTCGAGGCTGGTCAGGGGCCGCGTGGGCACTTCTTCCAGCGCCTCGCCGGCCAAACGTCCGATCTGCCCGAACTTGAGCGATGCACCGGGCTGCAGGAAAAGCCGCACCGCGGCTTCATTCGCGGCGTTCAGGATCGCGCCGGCCGTGCCGCCCTTCTCCATCACGCGATACGCCAACTTGAGCGCCGGGAATCGCGCATGATCGGGCGCTTCAAAGTCGAGCTTGGTCAGCGTCATCGGGTCCAGGCGCTTGGCGGCTCCGGGCGCCCGCCCGGGCCAGGTGAGAGCGACCTGGATCGGGCAGCGCATGTCCGCCGCGCCGAGTTGGGCGAGCACCGAGCCGTCGCAGTATTCGACGAAGGCGTGCACCAGGCTCTGGGGGTGGATGATCGCGTCGAGCCGATCCGGCGCGAGCCCGAAGAGCCAGTGTGCCTCGATCAGCTCGAGCGCCTTGTTCATCAGGCTGGCGCTGTCGATCGTCACCTTTTTGCCCATGCTCCACGTCGGATGCTTCAGCGCCTGCGCGGGTGTTGCGTGTTCGATCTCCTCGCGCGTGGCGGTGCGGAATGGCCCACCCGAGGCCGTCAGCGTGAGCTTGCGCACGCGGCCATCGAGATTCATGGGCGGGGCGAGCGTCAGATCGCGAAGCCCCGGGCCGACGCACCCGACGCACGCCAGCGCTTGCCACGCCCCGGCGTGCTCGCTGTCCACGGGGAGCAATCGCGAGCCCGACGCGACCGCCGCGGGGATCACCAGCTCGCCCGCGGCGACCAGGGTCTCCTTGTTCGCCAGGGCCACATCGCGCCCGAGCTTGACCGCCGCCAGCGTCGCGGCCAGGCCGGCGACGCCCACGATGGCGCTCACCACCACATCGCAGTCGACACTCCGGACCAGGTGCTCTGCCGCGTCTGGGCCGAGCAAGACGCCCGCTTCGTTTGCCCAGGTCCGGCACGGAGCGCTGATCTCTTCGGCCCCGATCGCCAGGTGGCGAACGTTGAACCGGCGTGCCTGCTCCTTGAGCAGTTCGGTGTTGCTGCCCGCGGCCAGCCCCACGACCTCGTACCGGTGCTCGCCCTTGCCCTGGGCGTGGGCCGCGTTGAGTGACTGCACGACGTCCAGCGTCTGAGTGCCGATGGAGCCCGTTGAACCGAGAATGATGATGCGTCTGACTGCCAAGGAGTTCTCCCGCAAGCGCCGTGCGAAGCTCTCTGATGCCACCCGCCCGGCGCGGTGCCGCCTCAATCGTTGACCGTCGCGGGGTCCACGCCCTGCTCCATCGCGGCGATCTTGCGAATCCGGCGCGAATGCCGCCCGCCCTCAAACTGCGTCCTCAGCCACACCTCGGCGATGCTCTCGATGAGCCGCTGGCCCAGAAGATCCGCCGACACGCACAAGATGTTGGCGTTGTTGTGCGCCCGGCTCAGTTGTGCGGTCATTTCGTCGTGCACCACCGCCGCCCGCACGCCCTTCACCTTGTTCGCCGCGATCGACATGCCGATGCCGGTGCCGCAGATGAGAATCCCCAGGTCGGCCTGGCCCTGGGCCACCGCGTTGCCCACTTTCCACGCCTGCTCCGGATAGTCGCAGGGCGAGCCCGAGCAGTCGCCCATCAGCACCGCCTCGTGCCCCTCGCGCGTGAGTTTTTCCTTCAGCAGCGTCACGCTCGCGGCCCCGCGATGGTCGGCGCTCAGGGCGATCTTCATTGCATGTCTCCTTCTTCAATCTCGGCCAGACGACGCTCGATGGCCCGGCGCACCGCCTTGGCCATCTCACGGTATTGCTTCAAGGGCCCGCCGATCGGATCTTCGATCTCCGCCCCACCCGGGTCCAGCAGGGCGACCTTGGCGAGCGAGCCGCTCATCATCTCGATGGTCTTCTGGTGCTGGCGGGTCATCGCAAACACATAATCGGCACCCAGCAGCATGTCGCGCGTCAGCGGGCGCGAGCTATGACGCCCAGGCTCGATGCCCATTTCCTCCAGCGCCCGGGCCGATTCGGAGGTCATCGCCAGTCCGGATGCCGCCGCCGTGCCGGCGCTCAACGCCGTGGTCGGCACCGGGGCCTGCCCCTGTGGCAGCGAACGCTCGGCCAGCAGCGAACGGGCGATCGCCTCCGCCACCGGGCTGCGGCAGGTGTTGCCCGAGCACACAAAGAGGATTCGCCGCTCGATTCGGCGCCGAACCTCCCGCTCGTCGATCGCGCCCGACGCCATGATGCGATAGCCCCCGCCTGCCAGCAGGCGGATCGGCGTGGAAAACATCCCGTAACGCGTCGGGCCGTCGTCGACGACGGCACCGATCCCGATGCTGTTCGCCCGCTCAGAAACATCGGGAGGAAGCGAGGCGCCATCACCCAGGCCGAGGGCGGCCGCGGATTCCGCCACCACCACGCCCGCCACCCTCTCCAGCACCTGCGACGAGATTTCGTGCTCGGGAACCCGCACCGCGAGGGCCCGTCCCGGCACGCCGGGGAAGACCCCGTCGATGATTCCCGGCGCCACATCCAGCACGCGCAGCGCCTGATCGATGTCGTGGTCGGTGTGCTCGATCTGCAGCCTGACCGGACCGGGCATGAGCACGCGCACCACTCGCTTGTGGAGCGGGCTGCGCAGAGGCAGGGCCTCTTCCAGCCGCTCGCGACTGGGGGCGTGCCAGGTCCAGGGATAGTCGCGAGACTTGGCGCCGCGGCGAGATTCCATGTCGAGCAACGACCGAAGCCCTTCCCCCTTGCCCCCGGCGCGTGCGTAGATCCCGTAGATCGTCTCTGAGGGCAGCACGACCACTCCGCCAGCGCGGAGCGAAGCCGCGGCCTGGTCGATCCCGAGCGTGTGCTGTGGCGAACCGGACATTCCGAAAAGTATCCGGCTCCCGCTGTTCGGGTTCAAATGGCCGAACCCCGGCGTTTGGGAAATTTCTCGCCCCTGTCCCTTGCTGGCGCCCCCGCCCGCCGCCCGAACCCGCGGAAAGGCACAATTTTCCAACATTACAGGCAGATGTTTGGTAACTGCCATGCCCAGACTGCTAATCTTTGGCGTCGGCGCCGGGAGCCAAGGCGGGAACCCCGCAGGGCTCAGGTCCGAACAGAGTGTCAGCGTCGCGCCTCGGGTCGGCCCCGGCGCGGGGCGTTGGGCTCACGGGTAGCTGCCGGAGCACACCGCATGGACTCTCCCTCTTCGCATCGTTCCGCCCGATTCGGGTCCGGGGCCCGGGCTGCGCGCCCGGCGTTCAGCCTGATCGAACTGGTCGTGGTGATCGGCATCATCGTGCTGCTCATCTCGATCATCCTGCCCGCGCTGAGCGTGGCCAGGCGGGCCTCCAAGGTGGCCGCCACCAACAACGAGTTCAACGAGGTCTCCAACGCCATCGCCCAGTTCAAGCAGGATCAGAATCGCCTGCCGGGGTACTTCTCGGCGCGAGACCTGGGTGACTCTCAGAACGCCACGCCTCAGGGCGGCTTCACCCCCATGCAGAACGTCATGCTCGAACTGGTCGGGGGCATCGTCTCAAACCAGCAGAACCCGACCGGGCCGGACATCGCCACCGTCGGCCCCACCAGCGGGAAGACCGTCAAAGTCCGCGTCGATTCGCAGAGCGGCATGCCCTCTGAGAACCTTGCCAAGTACTTCCAGCCCAAGCCCAGCTACTTCAAGAAGCAGGATGGCGTCAACGGCGGCAAGCGCTACGGCACGACCGACAACTCCCGGCTCGCCGAACTCGTCGATGCCTTCGGTCAGCCCGTGCTGATGTGGATGGCCGATCCCACGGCCACCGGCACCATTCAAAGTCTGAACGGCGCCAACGACAACGCGCTGGCACGCTCCAGCGCTCCGACCGGGGCCAACACCCCGCCCGCCCGTTTCTACTGGGCCTCCAACGGCGCGTTCCTCGCCAACAACGCCACGCTCTTCGTGGGCGACCAACGCAAACTGCAGGTCACCAACAGCTTCATCACCCCGGACAACGCGTCCTACGTCAAGAACCTCAGCGTGCTCTTCGGCAGCCCCACCGCGGCCGCCAACGTCGCCGGGCCCTACGACCAGATCGTGCCGGCCGCGATCCGTGGCTCCTACATCCTCCAGAGCGCCGGCCAGAACTTCTACTACATGGGCCTGAAGGAGACCCAACTTGCGAACGCCGCGTCCAGCGGACAACTGCTGTTCGGCCTCAACTTCAAGGATGCGGGCAACAACTTCGTGACGGACGCCAACGGAAAGACGAGCTCCACCGACATCATGACCAAGTCCGACGACATCATTCTCGCCGGCAACTGATCCCGCCCACTCGATATCGCGCAGCCAACACCCCGCGCCAGGCGCGGGGTGTTTTGCTTCATCTCCATGTTCGAGTTGCTGGCGATCACCGGCGACGGCGAAGCACCGCCAGCGAGCCGAGCCCCACCAGCGCGGCCGCCCCCGGCGCGGGCACCACCTGGATCGTCGCTCCAAAGATCAGCCCGCTCACCGAGAATCCCTGGTCCCGGTTGTACAGGAACAGTTCGTTGGCGCCGGTGCTCACGGCCCCCGTGATGTTCAACCCCAGCACCTGAGTCTCGGTGGCGTAGCTGCCGACGCTCACCGGGGGCAGCGCCGTCACGTTGCCGAAGGCGTCGCGGATGTACGCGCCGAAGGGGTTGGCCCCGCCAAACGCCTGGTCGCCCAGGCTGTCGTCGGCCGCCCAAGCGATATCGAGCGTGGCCCCGGTGATGCCGACCGTGGTCACGTTGAACGGCACGCGATAGATGGTGCTGCCCGGGGCGCCATACTGCGATCCTTGCAGGAACCGCGTGCCGATCCAGCGGGCCTGGGGGTCGTAGGTGAGGGCCGGCAGCCACACGCCGACGGGCTGGATGACGATCGCAGGGTTGGCCGCGGCCCCGTTGAAGTCCGCCGTGGTAAACGGGCTGGCACTGAACGCGCCCGAGCCCGGGGGCGTGCTGCAGGTGACCGTGTCGTCGATGCCGCCGGGCAAACCCGGAACGCCGCCAACTTGGCCGCTGCGGAGCGTGATGGTCTCGACCCCCTGAGCCGCGGCTACCGCGCCCAGCACGACCAAACCGGCAACAAAGATGCGATTGTTCATGACTGACCCCTTCGCGCGACCCATAGAGCATGTGGCGTCCAGCGGCGAAGGGCCGACACGACCCTCGCTGTAAACCGTTGAATGCCTTGAACCTACG
Organism: Tepidisphaera sp.; assembly: GCA_016124375.1. Taxonomy (GTDB): domain Bacteria; phylum Planctomycetota; class Phycisphaerae; order Phycisphaerales; family UBA1924; genus RI-211. The sequence goes on along the minus strand of WGNV01000003.1, from coordinate 347,086 downwards.
AGTTGGTCCGTATCAAGCGACAAGGCGATCGAGTTACTCACGCAATCGCCAACCGAGAAGCGGCAAGTTGGCAGAAACCCACAAACCGGGCGTCCCGAGCCACGCGGAGAATCAGTGACACGCGGCAACTTTGCGGCCCGGTCCTTCGTTGTCCGTCCCCGGTCGTCCCTATCCTGTGCGTCCGGGACCGAGAAGAGCCGCCCGGGCCGTGGCGATGGTTGCCGCGGGACTTCCCGCCATCGACCATGCCCAAACCCCCGAATACCGCGCTCCGCCTGGCCGTTCCTCTGTTCATCCTGAGCATCGGGCTCGGGATCGCGTTTCTGGCCCTGAAGGGAACGCAGACGCCCCCGATCCCGGCGGCGACCCCGAACAGCTCTCAGCCCGCGGGCCCAGGCGTGACGCCCACGCCACCCGCCTCTCCCGCCGCCGCGACGGCCCCTTCGCCCTCACCGGCAGCCGCGAACGGCGCCCAGACCGGCGGCCCACCCCCCGCCGGCGCCCAAAGCCAGCAAGCCTCGGAGTTTGCCCCGGGGGCCAAGCTGCACGCCCGGGTGCAGCCCGCGGGCACCACCCCTGTCGAGCTGGGCGACTTGACGCCCAAGGGTCCGTTCGAGGCCAAGGTCACGTTTTCGACAGCCGGGGCGGGCATTCGCCAGATCGCGCTGGCCAACCACTTTGACTCCATCGAGGAAAAGCCCGACCAGCACACCATCGTGCAGCAGGAGCACGTCACCGACAAGGCCGTGACGCCGATGGCGGCGCTGGCGCTCGAAGTCACGCTTCCGGGCGACCAGCCCCAGTTTGTGAACCTGTACGCCGACAGCGCGGGCGACCTTTGGCGACCCCTTGAAACCCCCGGGGCGTTTGAGGCGGTGATCGTGGACGATCACGACACCCCGGTGCTGCGGCTCGAACGGCTTTACACCCTGGCCAGCAAAGAGCCCACACTCGAACTGAGCCAGAAGATCTTCAACCTCAGCGGCACGCCGATCAGCGTGCGCCTGTACCAGACCGGGCCGGTGGACCTGGACATGGGCAGCGCGGGGTACGGGGGCGACAAGCGCCGGGTGCGTTTCGGATACCTGCTCTCGCCCGCGTTCGATCCCTCGCAGTCCAACGTCGTGTCGAGCGACTTTGTGGACTATCGCTCCAGCGTCCTCAAGCAGCCCAAGGACGAGCTGTGGCCCAACGACATCAGCACGAAGAACTCCTACGCGCTGAGCTGGCTGGGGATGACCAACCGCTACTTCGGGGCGGCGTGCTATCCGCTGATTGATCCCAAGGCCGCCAACCCGGACCTGAAGTTCAACTGGGTGCAGCACGTGACTCGGGTGACGCTGGCGACGACCGGCCCGGACCCGATCCTGTCGATGCGTCTGGAAAGCACGCCCTTCGCGCTCGCGCCCTCGGGCCGCCCGAACGACAGCGCGAACCTGTCGATGGGCATCTTCGCCGGGCCGCTGAACCGCGGGGACATCAACAACGACGCCATGCTTTCCAAGCTGGGCCTGGGCGGCCTGGTGGTCTACAGCCTGGGCGGGCCCTGCGGCTTCTGCACCTTCCAGCCGGTCACGCGCCTGCTGCTGGGCACGCTGCACGTGCTGCACGACTACCTGACCCGCGACTGGAGCCTGGCGATCATCCTGCTGGTGGCGTGCGTGCGCACCTGCCTGCACCCGGTGACGCGCTGGAGCCAGATCCGCATGGCCCGCTTCGGGAAGCAAATGCAGGCGATGGGCCCCAAGCAGAAGATCATTCAGGAAAAGTACAAGGACGACCCGGTGCGGATGCAGCAGGAGGTCCGCAAGCTCTGGAGCGAAGAGGGGATCAGCCCCACCGGCGCCCTGGGCTGCCTGCCCGGGCTGCTGCAGTCGCCCATCTGGTACGCCTGCTATGCCGTGCTGTTCTTTGCCGTCGAGCTGCGCCACCAGCCCGCGTTCTTCGGCGTCTTCCAGAGCGTCTTCCCGCACAACTCGCTGGTGTGGCACTTCCTGGGCGACCTGGCCGAGCCCGATCGATTCCTGTATTTCGGGCACGCGATCGTGCACCTGCCCCTGCTGGGCGAGATCACCTCGATCAACATCCTGCCGCTGGTGCTGGGCGTGGTCTTCTTCATGCAGCAGAAGTACCTGGCCCCGCCGCAGAGCGCCAGCACGATGACCCCCGAGCAGGAGTTTCAGATGAAGCTCACCAAGGGGATGATGGTGATCGGCTTCCCGCTGATGATGTACAACGCGCCCAGCGGCCTGGCCCTGTACTTTGTCACCAACAGCACGCTGGGCATCTTGGAGAGCCGCTACATCCGCTCGCACATGGACAAGCATGGCTTGCTCGATCTGGACAAGATCCGCGCCGAGCGCAACGCCCGACGGGCCGGCAAGGCCCAGCGCGTGGGCCCGGGGGTCAAGCCGGGGCAGGAAGAAGGCTTCTTCGCGAGGCTGCAGCGCCTGGCCGAAGAAAAGCAGCGCGAAGCCGCCCGCCAGCAGGCACGCAAGAAGTAGGCTCGCTGGCCGAGCCGGACGGAGGGTGCAGCACGCATGTCCGACGGCTCGACCATCGCCGCCATCGGCTCCGGGCCGGGCGCTTCGGCCCGGGCGCTGGTGCGCGTGAGCGGGCCGGGCGCGCCCGACGTGGCGCGGCAAGTGCTCGTGGGCGTCGAGGAAGTGGTGTTCGCGAGCGAGCGTGGGTGTGCGCTGGGGCACCTGAGGCTCGCGCCTTGGACAACATCGCGCACGCGAGCAAATGAGACCCTCGCTGGCGTTTCGGGCTCGTATGCCGCCGAGCCGTTGCTCCCCGTGGGCGTCATCTGGTCGCGCGGGCCGCGATCGTTCACGGGCGAAGACACGCTGGAACTGCTGGTCCCGGGCAATCCGCTCATCACCTCTCGCGTCATGTCGCGAGTGCTCGCGTGCCCAGGCGTTCGGCACGCCGAGCCGGGCGAGTTCAGCGCTCGGGCCTACCTGAATGGCCGCCTGACGCTCGAAGAAGCCGAGGGCGTGGCCGCTGGCATCGCCGCCAACACCCGCGAGGAACTGGCCGCCGCCCGCGACCTCTCCAGCGGCCGCACCGGCGCCGCCTACGCCGCCCTCGCCCAGGAGGTCGCCACGCTGCTGGCTCTTACCGAAGCGGGCATCGACTTCACCGATCAGGAAGACGTGCGTGCCATCGCGCCCGACGCCCTGCGCCGCCGCATCGCCGCCGTCATCGGCGACATCAATCGCCTCGGGGGCGGCCTCGCGCCGGTCGCAACCCAACCTTTGGTCGTCCTGGCCGGGCTGCCCAACGCCGGCAAGTCCACGCTCTTCAACGCCCTGCTGGGGCGCGAGCGAGCCGTCGCTTCGCCCATCGCCGGCACCACGCGCGACGTGCTGATCGAGCCGCTCTCGCTGAGCGACGGCTCGCGTCATCTCGATGTCCGGCTCGCCGACGTCGCCGGGCTCGACGCGGGCGCCACGGGCGACATCGCCCACCAGGCCGACGAGCTCGCCCGCCAGACGATCGCCGCGGCTGACCTGGTGATTCACTGCGAGCCCCTACGAGCCCGAAGCGCCAGCGAGGGTCTCCCAGACAAACGAACGCGCGACGATTCCCTTTCGCGCACCACAGAGACCCTCGCTCGCGCTTCGGGCTCGTCGGTTCCCGTCCTCCACGTGCGCACCTTCGCCGATCAACCCGCCGCGACCCCCGACACCCACCTCGCCGTGTGCGCCCTCGATGGCTACGGCCTCGACGCCTTGCGTCACGCGATCATCCAACGTCTCGCCGGCTCGCGCAGCGCGAGTGCCGCGGCCTTGGTACCCAGGCACGCCGAAACGCTTCGTATCGCAGCCGCCGCCCTGCACGACGCGGCCAGCGCCGACGAGCCCGAGACCATCGCCCACGCACTGCGGCTCGCGCTGGATGCGTTGGGCCAACTGTCGGGGCGTGTGACGCCCGACGACGTGCTGGGCCTGGTGTTCTCACGGTTTTGCGTGGGGAAGTAGGAGGGTTTGCCCTCACACCTTCCGGTCCAGCAGGCGATACGCCACCGCCTCCGACACGTGATGCGCCCGGATCGTCTCGACGCCCTCCAAATCCGCGATCGTGCGGCTCGTGCGCCGAATCTTGTCGTACGCCCGCGCCGACAGCCCCAACTCGGTCATCGCCTGGCCCAAGAGCTGCGTCGCGGCTTCATCGAGCTTCGCCCAAGTATCCAGTTGTCGCCCGCTCAGGCGGGCGTTGGCCAGCCCGGCGCCCTGACGCTGGTCCTGCTTCGCGCGGGCGGCCAGCACCTGCTCGCGCATCACGGCCGTGCTGCTGCCGCGCGGCCCTTCATCCCGCCTCGAGAGTTCCTTCCACGGCACCGCCGGGGCTTCCACATGGATGTCGATGCGGTCCAACAGCGGCCCGCTGAGTTTGGCCAGGTACTGCTCCATCGCGCGTTTACCGATCTCGCCCGGAGGCAGGTCGCCCTTGGGCGTGGGGTTCATCGCGGTGATGAGCATGAAACTGGCGGGGAAACGCACGGCCCCGTGGGCCCGCGCGATGACCACGGTGTGATCTTCCAAGGGCTGTCGCAACGCTTCCAGCACATCGCGCGGGAACTCGGGCAGTTCATCCAGGAACAGCACGCCGTGGTGGGCGAGCGAGATCTCGCCCGGGCGGGGAACCATGCCGCCCCCGACGATGCTGGGCGTGCTGGCGGTGTGGTGTGGGCTGCGAACCGGTCTCACCGCGATGAGCCCAACGCCCGCGGGCATCTGGCCCGCCGCCGAATAGATACGCGTGATATCGATGGCTTCTTGCGGCGTGAGCGGGGGCAGCACGCCCGGCAGCGCCTTGGCCATCATGGTTTTTCCCGAGCCCGGGGGGCCAAGCATCAAGAGATTGTGCCCGCCGGCCGCCGCGACGACGATCGCCCGCTTGACGCCTTCTTGCCCGCGCACGTCGCCAAAGTCGACGCTGGCCGCCGCTTGGCCCAGAAGCATGCCGATGTCGGGCGGGGGCGTGGGCTCGGCCTCGATCGCGCCCACCAACAGGCCCACCAGTTCGCTCAGCGTGCGCACGCCATACACCGGCATGTCGTGCACCACCGCGGCTTCGGGCGCGTTGTCCGCGGGCACGATCACCGCCTTGGCCCCGCGCTGGCGGGCCATGGCCGCGAGCGCAATGGCGCCCTTGATCGGGCGCACGCGCCCATCCAGGGCGAGTTCACCCCCCAGCACGCACGAGCGATAGTCGAGGCCCGCGGCGTTGGCAAGCACGCCGGTCGCCGCGAGGAGCCCGACGGCGATGGGCAGGTCGTACACCGGGCCTTCTTTGCGAACGTCGGCGGGCGCGAGGTTGATGACCAGGCGGCCCTGAGGCCAGGCGTAGCCGCTGTTGGTCAGGGCCGACTTGACCCGTTCGAGAGCTTCCTTCACGCCCGCGTCGGGCAGGCCGACGATGACGGGCTTTTGGTCAAAGGTGGAGAGGTCGGCGTCGACCTCGACCTCGCAGGGCAGGGCGTCGATGCCTTGCAGGAGATAGGACGGAATGCGGGCGAGCATGCGGGCAAGAGTGTACCGAACAAGGTGCGAAATGTGCTGGGATGCCTCAGGTTATGCAGCACTGGACGTCCTATAAGCACTGCGGGAAACCACAAATCGAGCTTCTCACTGCATGATTTTGGTGGACACTCTTCAGTCCTGTTGTAAACTTGGGGTACTAGGAGACTTGTCCGCTGCCCGTTCGTTTCGGGCAGGCGGCAAAGATTGGGAGAGGAGAAAGACATGCGTTTTGTTGCATTGGCCTTGGCCTGCGCCGCGGGTGTTTCGTCGTCCGCGCTTGCGTCGATGACCTTCAACCTCGCGACCGGTAACCGCGCGGCTCAGGTCACGTTTTCGGTTTCCGGCAACAACCTTCAGGTCACCCTGACCAACACCGCGACGTATGACGCCACGGTGCCCACCGACCTGCTCACCGCGGTCTTCTTCAACGTCAACGGCGCGCCCCTGAACCTCACCCGGACCAGCGCGATCCTTTCCGTTGGCTCGACGGTGTACGGCGCGGCTTCTCAGCCCGCCAGCGGCATCGTCGGCGGCGAGTGGGCCTACAAGGCCGCCTCCTTCGCCAACGGGTTTGGCTACGGCATCAGCAGCACCGGCCTGGGTGACTTCGGCTCGGGCGACGTCTTCCCCGGTGGCAACCTCGCCGGTCCCGCCGACCCCGATGGCCCCCAATACGGCATCACCACCGCCGGCGATAACCCCGCCACGCACAATGGCGGCTTGAACACCGAAATCATCCACAACTCGGTCGACTTTGTGCTCGCTGGCCTGCCCAACGGCTTCAGCGAGTCGAGCATCACCGGCGTCCGCTTCCAGTACGGCACCGACTACTCCGAGCCGGGCTTCACGGTTCCCGCCCCCGGAGCCGCGGCTCTGCTGGGCCTGGGCAGCCTCGTGATCGCGCGCCGCCGCCGCTGAATCTGTCTTGAAGTTTCTCTCTCGGCCCGGGTCACATTGTGATCCGGGCCGGTTTTTGTTTTTGCCCCGCCTCTGGACCCTGCGACCCGCCCGGCGCACGATGCTCAGGGGGCGCCTGCATCAGGAGGCAACATCATGGGTCACTACGCCGCGAATCTGGAAGAGGCCGTCACGCTCGCCGCCCGCCGGCGCCCCGAGCCCAAGATGCTGGAAGGGCTCGCGTCGGCCATCGACAAGCGCCGGGACGAGATCATCCGCACCGCCAGCGAGGAATCCGCGCTCACGCCCGCGGAGCTCGCGCCCGAGTTTGATCGCACCACCGGCACGCTGCGGCTGTTCGCCTCGTACACCCGCGATGGCTCGTGGTCTAAGGGCGAACACGAGCCGCGCCCGGGCGCGGGTGAGGCCAGCATCGGCCCGCCCCACGATCTGCGGCGGGTGCTGGTGCCGCTGGGCGAAGTCGTGGCGATCTTCGGGGCCAGCAACTTTCCGCTGGCCTATGGGGTGCTTGGGGGCGACACCGCCAGCGCCCTGGCCGCGGGCTGCGGGGTGGTGGTCAAGGAGCACCCGGCCCACCCGCGCACGGGTCGCCTGTTCGCGGCCATCGCCGCGGAGGTGGGAGCACCGGTCGGCTACGTGCTCAACGAAGACCCGCGCGACACGAGCGTGGCGCGCGCGTTGGTCGCGCATCCGCGCGTGTGCGGCGTCGGCTTCACCGGCTCGGTCGCGGGCGGCATGGCCATCGACGCCATGGGGCGTGATCGGCCCCGCCCCATTCCCGTGTTCGCGGAGATGGGCTCAGCAAACAGCGTCGTCATCACGCCCGGGGCCGATGCCGCCCGGGGCGCGATGATCGGCTTGGCGCTCGGCGCGAGCCTGGTGGCGCGGCACGGGCAGCAGTGCACCAAGCCCGGGCTCATCTTCATGCCCCGCGGCGGGCATTCGCTTGAGTCGCTCGCCGCGGCGGTGGGGGCGGCCCCAGCTCGCGACATGCTCACGCCCTGGGTGCGCGACGGATACATGAAGCGAGTCGACGCCTGTGTTGCCGTGCCCGGCGTGAGGCCCATCGTGCCCGCCCAACGCCCCAAGGGCACGCGCGACGGCGCCCCAGCGCTCTACGCCACCACGCTTGCCAACTGGACGCAGCAGCCCACGCTGCACGAAGAGGTCTTCGGGCCCTTTGGCCTGGTCATCGAGTACGACCACATCAACGAGGTGATGGACGCGCCCGTGCCTTACGCGCTCGCATGCACGCTGCACGCCGACCTGCCGGGCGAACTCGAACTGGCACGCCGGCTCGCTTCGCTGCTCATCTCCCGCTGCGGGCGCTTCATCTATGGCGGCGTGCCCACCGGCGTGCGTGTGGCCGCTGCCATGGTGCACGGCGGGCCGTTCTCGGCGACAAACCGGCCCGAGAGTACCGCCGTCGGCCCGCACGCGATTCAGCGATGGTGCCGCCCGGTGTGCTTGCAGGAGGTGCCGCAGGAGTTGGGATAGAGAAGAAGTTCCGAAGAGACGCAGCAACGAAGTTCAAGAAGGCATCAAGGCACGCGGCATCGCGGCATCGAGTCCGCCGAATCGTTCTGCTTTCCGGTCTCTTCTTCTCTCTTCTTCCTCTTTGTTCTTCCGCTTTTCCGGCTCTTCTCTGTGCCTCTGTGTCTCTGTGGTGAACTCTTTCGCGTTCACCGCCCGGTGTGCAGCCGCTCCGCCAGCCAATCCGGCAAGGTCTCGATCGCCCGGATCTTGGCCGCGGTCTCTTCCACCGGATACTCCACGCGGACGAACTCCACCCGGTCCGGATGGATGATCACATAACTCGACCTTGGGTCAAAGTCTCGCGGCTGGCCCACCGAGCCCACGTTGATGACGGCCTTTTCGCCTTCCTGAAACTTGTACCCGCCCTCGCCCAGTTCGCTGGGGGGATAAAAGTCCGGCTCGTCGGTAAAGACGCCCGGCACGTGCGTGTGCCCCACGATGCACAGCTTGGGCACGCGGTCGAAAATGCTCTCCAGCTTGTCGGGGGAGTTGACGGCGTCGTCGGGGAAAATGTACTCGTTGATCGGGCGTCGGGGCGAGCCGTGCACCGCCAGCAAGGGCAGCTTGACGTCACCGTTGCTCGCGCCGTTCAGCGGCTCGGCGCCGTTGGGGCCGATGTGCTCGACCACGCGCACCTTGAGCCGGTTCAGGAAGTCGTATCGCTGGGCACGCTTGGCGGCGTCCGGCTCCAGGTCGAACTGCTGGCGGGTCCAGAAGGCCGCACTCTCCGCGGCGTGGTTGAAGTTGGTCGGCTCGTACAGCACGCCGTAGTCGTGGTTGCCCAGCAGTGCCCAGTCGCAGGCGTCGCGCACCATATCGACGCATTCCAGCGGGTCGGGCCCGTAGCCCACGGTGTCGCCCAAACACAGGATGCGGGTGATGCCGCGGGACTTGATGTCGGCGAGCACGGTGCGCAAAGCCGCGGCGTTGGCGTGCACGTCGCTGATGATGGCAGTCGGCAAAGCGATTCCCTTCCATGGCCGCACAACCGGCGGATCGACATGATAGGGGGCGGCCGGTTGTCGGGGGCGCTGGCCATGTTCCCGGGGGCGATCACCCAGCCTGTCGGAGAAGACCTACGACCCGAGCTTGGTTGGCCCGTGGCGGATTGGCCCCGTCGGGGGCGGGGTGTCTTCGGCACGGGTTTCGACCGGGGCCGCATCGCCCTGGTTCTTGCGCATTTCCTCGAGTCGCTGCTGCGCGAGATCCGCCTTGGTGGAGTCCGCCGCGGGCGCGGACGAAAGGTATCGATAGGTCCCGAAGGCGGCGGCGAGAATCACGACCACCAGAATAAGCCCGCGCGCCATGCGCTTTTGTTCGTCGTCCATGCTTGTGGATCCGCCTCTGAGTGGATGTTAGAAGTCGATGCCCTTGATGCCGTTGCGGGTCGCCCAGAAGTACGCGGGGAACTGCTGGTTGGACGTTGAGATGCCGGGCTGGAAGTGGAAGGCCCGGGCCTGGGTGTCGGCGGCGTAACCAAAGAAGTACTGCAGTTCACCCTGGTCCTGCAGCGGCGGGCCCCAGTAACCCGCGGGCTGCGGGAGGTACGTTGTGTCGGTGGGCGTCAGGCCCGGATCGGTCGAGGTGTGGGCGATCACGTCAGCCATGATGATGGTGCGGGCGCTGCCGTCCACCATCGCCACGTCAGGCTTGGCGGTGGGCATGTTCCACTGCGACTCGATGCTTCGCCGGCCCTTGTTGTAGAAGTCAGCCCGCTCGATGAGCTGGACTTTCTGGGAGGGGACGACGACATCGCTGATGCGATTGCGCCGGATGTAGTAGTTGACGCCGCTGGTGGGAGTCGGGCGAGTGGGGGTCGGGAACTGGAAGCGCTTGGGATCCTGCCAGAAGACGGGCGGGTACCAGTAGGACACCGGGAAGATCCACGAGGTGTCGGTCTGGGCGTTCTGATCGTTGTTGTACTTGTAGAAGTTCTGGGCCGCGACGTCGCCGGGGGCAAAGCCGCTCTTGTAGCGAGAGCTGTTGGTGTTGTCGCCGTAGAGCATGTGGCTGAGCCAGTGATAGCCGAAGGTTTCGGTGCCGCTGTGGCTCTGCGTGCCGCTGCCGTAGTCCCAGCCGATGCTGCCGAAATAGCCGCCGGTCTCGGTCTGCACCTGCGCCGAGGGCACGAGCACCCAGGTCCGCTCGTCGCAGCCGGTGCTGGGGTTGTCGGTGGGGGAGAAGGGATTGAGGAACTCGTCCTTGTGGTCGGTGATGTAGTAGTTCATGTAGAACGTGTTCTGACGCAGGTTCGAGAGGCTCTGCGTTTGCTGCGCCGTGAGCCGGGCATGACCCAGCGACGGCAGCAAGATGCTGATCAGCAGCGCGATGATGGCGATCACCACCAGCAACTCGATCAACGTAAATGCGCGACGATTGGTCATTGGCAACCTCCGTGGCGGCCCGGGTCAGATCGACCGGACCAGAAGCCATGCTCGCCCAGGGCAGACATGCCCAAGGCCCGCTCGTACCGGGCGGCGAACCGCCCCCGACATCCACGCCCCGCTCCTGATTCTGCGACATCAGAAGCGCCGCGTTCAAGAGCCGTTAACTTACGAAGTTTCGCAGCCTTTGCAACGACTTCCTGTGCGTTGTGGAAAGCTACGCACTCGGAATGCGAACGCAATGCAAACAAACCCCCGTTTTCGGGCGGTATTGAAGCGAGAAGGGGATGTCCGACGAGGGCTTACAGCACCGCCAGGCGTCCGCCGTCCACCGGCAGGTTGATGCCGCTGATGTACCCGCCCGCAGGCGACGCCAGGAAGCCGATGGCGCCCGCGATGTCGCTCGGTTCGCCCAGGCGGCGCATCGGCGTCGTGCTGATGAACTCGTCACGCACCGCGTCTTCGCCCGTGCCCGCCTTGGCCGCGCGGCCCGAGATCAGCTTGGACAGGCGCTCAGTCGAGGTATAGCCGGGCAGCACGTTGTTAACGGTCACGCCCATCGGGCCAAGCTCGCTGGCCAGGCACTTGGCCCACGCGGCCACCGCCGGGCGCACGATGTTCGAGATCGCGAGGTTGGGAATCGGCTGCTTGACGGACGTCGACGTGATGTTGATGACGCGCCCGTAGCCGCTGGCTTTCCAACCCGGCACGAGCAGCTTCACCAGCATGTGGGCGGCGATCAGTTGGGCATTGAACGCGGCCAGCAGGTCCGCGGGGGCGGCATCCAGGGCGCTGCCGGCGGGTGGGCCGCCCGTGTTGTTGATGAGGATGTGCCACGGACGGGCGGGGTCGAGGGCTTTGGTCACGGCCCCGGCCGAGGCCGCCGGGTCGCTCAGGTCGGCCACCACCATGTCGTGCCTCTGGCCCTTGGGTGTGGGCAGCGTCGGCAGCGCCGTCTTGAGGCCCGCTTCGTTCCTCCCCAGCAGCGTGACGGTGGCACCCTGGGCGGCAAGTTGATCCGCGCACGCCTTGCCGATGCCTTGATTGGAGCCACAGACCAACGCGCGACGCCCGGAAAGGTCGAGGTTCATGGGGCAATATAGAGGCTCCATGGGCAGCCAGGGACCCTGCCAAGAACTTTGACTCACCCCCCGGGCTGTCTACTATCCCCGTCCCATTGGAGCCGATCGCGACGGAGGCCGGGCTGGTGATTCACCAGGGCCGGACGAGGCGCGATCATGGGCCTTCCCATCGCGGCTGATGGAAGGTGCAGCTCTGGCCGGCGGGCTTTGGCCCATGCCGGCACCAACGTGCCGCGGCCTTTCGAGCCTTCGGAGCCTGTCGCTCCGGGTGCAGCGAGGACCGCGAGTCGGTTCTTGTCACCCGGCGGGTAGGGCTGCGTCCCTCACCGGCCCGAAGATGGAGGAAGGCGTTCGCGAGCGAATACGGACCGTCGAGTAAGGCCGATGGTGTAACGGTAGCACAGCAGATTTTGGTTCTGTTTGTCCTGGTTCGAATCCAGGTCGGCCTGTTTCTCAGTGGGCCGAGCCGGGCCTCTGACGCGTCCCACGTTTCGAGTGCGATCGCCGCGTGTGCATGGCGGTGAGTGCGATCATCCTGGCGGCCGGCAAAGGCACGCGCATGCGTTCGGACCTGCCCAAGGTCGTCTTTCCCGTGGGCGGGCGCCCCATGGTGTGCGCGGTCGTGGATGCCTGCCTTGCCTCGGGTGTCCAACGAATCGTCGTCATTGTCGGGCACAAGCAAGAACTGGTGCGCGACGCCCTCAAGGACTATGACGTCGAATACGTCACGCAGGATCAGCAGCTGGGCACCGGACACGCGGTGATGTGCGCCGCGCAGCCTTTCGAGCCCGCCAAGGCGGATCAGGCTTCGCCCGTGCTGGTTCTCTGCGGCGATGGCCCGCTCATCCGCGAGGCCACCATCCGCCAGATGCTGGCACGGCACGCGGAGACCCGAGCCGCCGCCACGCTCGCCACGTCGATCATCGATGACCCCACCGGGTATGGCCGCATCGTGCGGGACGGTTCGGGCAAGTTCGTGGCGATCGTCGAGCACAAGAACGCCACCGACGCTCAGCGCCAGATCCGCGAAGTGAACCCGAGCTACTACTGCTTCGAGGTGGGCTCGCTGTTTGGCGCCCTGCGGCGTGTCACGCGCAACGCCCTGACCGGCGAGTACTACATCACCGACGTTCCCGAGCTGCTGCTGGCCGAGGGCAAACGCGTCGAAGTGATCGACGCGGTGCCGCCCGAGGACGTCCTGAGCATCAACACGCCCGAGGACCTCGCCAGGGTCGATGCGATCTATCGCGGGCGCACGCACAACCGGGGCGGCCCGACCAAAGGCGATGGCGCAGGCACAACAGGAGCGCACTCATGAGCGATCCGATGGGCGATCTGAAGGTCTTCGCGGGCCGGTCGGCGACCAAGCTGACCCAGGATGTATGCCGCTTTCTGGATTGCAACGTGGGCCAGGCCCGGATATCGAGCTTTCCCGACGGCGAGATCTTCGTGAAACTCGACGAGGACGTGCGCGGGCGCGATTGCTATGTCGTCGCGTCGACGTGCGAGCCGGTGAACGACAACCTGATGGAGCTGCTCATCTTCATCGACTGCCTGCGCCGGGCGAGCGCCGGGCGCATCTCGGTGGTGATCCCGTACTTCGGCTACGCCCGCCAGGACCGCAAGGACGAAGGGCGCGTGCCGATCACGGCCAAGCTGGTGGCCAATCTCATCACCGCCGCGGGCGCGCAGCGGGTGATCTGCCTCGACTTGCACGCCGCGCAGATCCAGGGCTTTTTCGATCTGCCGGTGGATCACCTCTCGGCCACGCCGGTGTTCGTGGACTACTTCAAGGAACTGCAGAAGAAGGGCGAGCTGAAGGACCTGTGCCTGGTGAGCCCGGACGTGGGCAACGTGAAGGTCGCCGAGAGCATGGCCAACCTGCTGCACGGCGACCTGGCAATCATCAATAAACGCCGCCTGAGCGGGTCCAACGTCGCGACCGGCAACCTCATCGGCAACGTCTCCGGCAAAACCGTGCTGATGTTCGACGACATGATCTCGACCGCTGGCACGGTGTGCGAGGCCGCGAAGCTGGTCATGGAAAAGGGCGCCAAGGACGTCATCGCCGCGGCGACGCATCCGGTGCTGGTGGGCCCCGCCGTCGAGCGTCTCACGTCCAGCCCGCTCAGCCGGGTGGTGGTGTGCAACACCATTCCATCGGGCCCGCGCGTTGAGGGTCTCAAGGGCAAACTCGTCGAACTCAGCGTCGCGCAGCTCCTGGGCAACGCGATCTACCGCATCCACTACAACCAGTCGGTCAGCGCCCTCTTCAAGAACACCGCGGGCACGAAACGCTAGTCGTTCCGGGCGGCCGCCGCCCCAAAGCCAGATCGAACCAGATTGAATCAAAGGGTTGGAAGCACTTAGAAAGGAAAGGGTGGAACAATGCACGAGAAAGCACCATTGCTGTTGGCCAAGAAGCGTGAACGCCTCGGCTCGCGCTACTGCAAGCGCATCCGCGACAACGGGGGCCTCCCCTGCGTCGTCTACGGGCACGGCGAGCAGCCCACGCCCGTCTTCATCGAGGCCCACGGCACCATCCGCCTCATCAACAAGGGCGAGAAGGTCTTCCGCATGTCCCTCGAGGGCGGCTTCAGCGAGCAGGTCGTGCTGCTGAAGGACCTCCAGTTCGATTACCTCGGCACCAACATCGTCCACGCCGACTTCGCCCGCGTGGACCTGAACGAGCGCGTGCTCACCCGCGTGCCGCTGCACCTCATCGGCGAGGCCAAGGGCCTGAAGCAGGCCGGCGCGATCATGATGCACCCGACGACCGAAGTGGAAGTCGAGTGCCGCGTCGCCGACCTGCCCGACTTCATCGAAGTCCGCATCGACGACCTCGACGTGGGCCACGCCATCACCGCCTCGGACGTCAAACTCCCCAAGGCCGACATGAAGATGGTCACCCATGCCACCCATCTCATCGCCCAGATCGTGATCCAGCAGGAGATCAAGGTCGGCGAAGAGACCGCGGCCGCCGCGGGCGCTGCCGAGCCCGAAGTCCTTACCGCCAAGAAGCCCGCCGAGGGCGAAGCCGCGGCTGCTGGTGGCAAGGACGCCAAGCCCGCCGCTGGCGCCAAGGACGCCAAGCCCGCCGCCGGCGCCAAGCCCGCGGCTGGTGGCGACAAGAAGAAGTAATCATCTTTCTCGCGTCCGTTTCGCTCACCCAGGTCTTTCGCACGTTTGGCCTCGCCATGAAACTCATCGTCGGACTCGGCAATCCAGGCACGCAATACACCAGGACCCGGCACAACGCCGGGTTCCTGGTGGTTGATCGCCTGGCCGCCAAATACGGCGACGGGGGCGTGCCCAAGACCCGGTTCCAGAGCGTCGCGCTCGATGCCTCCATCGAGGGCGAAAAGTGCCTGCTGCTCAAGCCCACCACCTTCATGAACCGGTCGGGCCAGGCCGTGGGCGAGGCCGTCGCCTTCTTCAAACTCGACCCCTACCAGGACCTCCTGGTCGTCGTCGACGACCTGTACCTCCCCGTCGGCGCAGTCCGTCTGCGTCCCGGGGGCGGCACAGGCGGGCACAACGGCCTCTCCGACATTCAACGCGCCCTGGGGGGAGACATGTATCCCCGCCTGCGCGTCGGCGTCGGCATGCTCCCCGATGGCGGCAAGCCCCCCGAGTTCAACCAGGCCGACTTCGTCCTCTCCCGCTTCAGCGATGACGACGAGCCGCTGTTTGATTCCGGGGTCGCTTCTGCTTCTTTGGGCGCAGCGCTGTGGGTGGGCAAGGGCCTCTCCGCCGCGATGAACTCCATCAACGCACCCAAGCCGGGCGAAAAGGGCACGGACGCGAAAAAGTAAAAACCAGTAACAGAGCAGACAAACCAAAACGCACGAATCAAAGCACGAAACGAAAGGACACACAGTCATGGCAAAGAACCGAGTGTACAACTACGAGGCGATGTTCCTCCTGAGCCAGGCCGTCGCCGCCGACCTCAACGGCGCCCTGGACCACATCCGCGAGATCATCGCCCGCGGCCACGGCGAGATCATCGCCATGCGCAAGTGGGATGAACGCCGCCTCGCCTACGAGATCGACGGCCAAAAGCGCGGCTACTACGTCCTCGTCTACTTCAAGGCTCCCGGCCCCGAGATCTCCCACATCGAGCGCGACTGCAACCTCAGCGAAAAGATCATGCGCGCCATGATCACCCGCTGCGATCACCTCACCCTCGAGCAGATCCAGTCCGCCGACGCCCGCAAGGAGCTCGAGCTCGAGGCCAAGATGCGCCAGGACCGCCCGGTGCTCACCCCCGCCCCAGCCGCGGCTCCCGCCCCGGCCCCCAGCGAGGGCGAGGCCGACCAAGCCCCGCAAGGCTGACCAGCCCCACTCGCCCACGAGCCCGAAGCGCCAGCGAGGGTCTCCCAGGCGCACAAACTCAATCCGCAACACCGAGGACGCAGCCGCGTCCTCGGTGTGCTTTTGGCTCTAGCTCATCGCCTTACTTCGCGGCCTTTTCCTTCTTCCACGCCTCCAGGATCTCCGCCTCGCGCTCCGGCGACATCCCCGCCCGCAGCTTGGTCGGGTCGGGCATCGCGGGCGGCGTCGTTCCGGGCTTGGCCGCGGCCTGCATGTCCTTGGTCACTTTCGCGCGGCGCTCCAGCTCCTTGGGCCACCACGCCAGAATCTCGCGGCAGGTCTCGACCACAGGCCGCGTCGTCAGCCCCGCCGCCGTCGCCTTCGCGATGCTCCGTTGGTGGAACCCCGCCGCTTCGCCGTCCGGCGGAATGTAAATGGGCAAATCGCCCCCGATCTCCACGTTGTTCTTGACGAGGAAGTCGTTGGGCACCCACGTCAGCGTGAGGCGCTCGTCGTGCTCGCCCGGCTTGGCCGCCGCTTTGCACGCGTCGATCACCTGCCCCCACGTGCCGCCTCCGACCGGCCCCGTCGCGTTCATCACGCCGAAGTGCTTGTCTTCGATGCATCGCAGAATGAACCTCGCCAGGTCGCGCACATCGATGATCTGGATCGGATCGCCCGCCGCGCCCGGCACCAGCATCTCCCCTCCCTGGCTCGCCCGCACGGGCCAGTAGGTGAACCGATCCGTGTCGTCGCGCACGCCCACGATGAACCCCGGGCGGATGTTCGTGACGCGCCCGGGCATCGCCGCTTCCGCCGCCTGCTCGCACAGGGCCTTGAGTGGCCCATAGTTCCCAAGATTCGCGCCCATGTTCTCCACCGTCGGGTCGGGAATCGTGCCGACGGCCGCCGTCTCGTCCGCCCCGGGCGTGTCGTTCGCCGCGTACACCGAGACCGTCGAAATAAACATGTACTGATCCGCCGCCTTGGCGAGCAGTTCGGCCGATGCCTTCACGTGCCGCGGGAAATAGCCGCTGGTATCGATGACGGCGTCCCACTTCTTGCCGTCCTTCACCAGCGCTTCGATCTGCGAAAGCCCCAGGGGCGAGTCGGGGTCCTTCTCCTCCGAGTGCTTCTGCGGGTCGCGATTTCCCAGCAGCTTTTCGACGCCCTCAAAGTCAGTCCCCTTCACCTTCTCGCGCTTGCCGCGATTGAAAAGCGTCAGGTCGTAGTGCTTCGCGAGCGCATCCTCCACAATCGCCGGCCCCAGGAAGCCCGTCCCGCCCAGGATGAGTATCCGCAGGGGCTTTCCGTCCGGACGCCGAGCCCCGGCGGGCCGGCCCGCGGCCATCGCCCCGGGTACTCCCCCGGCGGCCAACGCGGCAGCCGCCAATGCAGACGCAGTCAGAAACTCGCGACGAGTCGTGGGCATGGCGCATTCTCCATTGGGCGGCCGTCCGCCGGATCATCACAAGATGCGCCCCAAGGCCGGCTCCGTCAAACGCCCCGCCTGCCCGCCCCGCCAGGCTAATCCGCCGTCACCATCCTCAGGGGCGTCTCCGCCGGCTTCGACAGCGCCAGCATCCGGTCGAGCGCCAAGAGCGCCAGCTCCTTCACCCGGGGCAGCACCTCGATCTGGTTTACCACCTTCACGCCCTCGGTCTTCAGCCGTCCGTCCGAACGCCCCGCCAGATGATCCAGCACCCACAACAAGTGCGGCTCATCGATGCGATACATCGTGGTGCACAGGCACTGGCAGTCGCTCAAGATCCGCACCTCGACGCCCCGCCCCTTCGCCTCGTTCGCCAGGCGGTTCACCAGGTGCACCTCGGTCCCGATCGCCCAGCGGCTGCCCGAATTCGCGTCCCGCACCTGCCGGATGATGTATTCCGTGCTGCCGTTCAGGTCCGCCTTGTCAACGACTTCTTTGGCGCATTCCGGGTGCACCAAGATCGTGGTCTTGGTGCCGCTCGCCGCGTCCGCCGCCCGCACCTGGTCGCAGTGCTCGGGCCGAAACAGCTTGTGCACCGAGCAGTGCCCGGCCCACAAAATGACCTGACTCTCCATCACCTGGGCTGGCGTCGCCCCACCCAGCACTTCACCTTTGCGGGCCAGTTTGGGGTCATACATGCAGCTCTCGCTGGCAACGTCGATCCCGAACTTCGCGGCCGTATTCCGCCCCAGGTGCTGATCGGGCAAAAACAACACCTTGATCCGCTCGCCCCGCGCCCTGGGCTTGGTCCCGCCGTTCATCGCCCAGGTGAACACTTCCAGCGCGTTGCTGCTGGTGCAGCACGCCCCGCCGTGCTCGCCCACAAAAGCCTTGATAGCCGCCGACGAGTTCACGTACGTGATCGGGATCACCCGCCCGCCCCACGCCCCGCCTTCATTCAGTTGCAGATGGATCGCCTCCCACGCCTGCACCGTGTCGTCGTACTGGGCCATGTCCGCCATGCTGCACCCGGCCGACAGATCGGGCAAAATCACCGCCACGTCGTCAGGCGCCAGCATGTCCGCCGACTCGGCCATGAAGTGCACGCCGCAGAACACGATGTATTTTAGCGGCTCGCGCCGCGAGGCATCCCCCGCCACCCCGGCCGCCAACTGGCTCAGTTTCAGCGAGTCGCCCGTGAAGTCCGCGTGCCGGATGATCTCATCGGTCTGGTAGTGATGCCCAAGAATCACCAGCCGGTCGCCCAGTTCGCGTCGCCGGCGATCAATCGCCGACGCCAACTCACCCGGGCTCATCCGGCGATACGCCTCGGGAAGCGAGGGTTGCCACAGCATGCAAAACGATAGGTCGCGCCGGCACAGGGCCCAAATACGCCCAACTCGCCCAAGTGCCTCTCAGGCCGCGCTGCGCCGCGCGACCGACATCTCATCGCGCCGATACTTGAGCGCCAGGTACTGCTCGCCCTCCTGGTTCCGCCCGCAGCGCAGCACCGTGGCGACCAGCGCCCCCTTGGCCGCCGCGATCGTCCACAAGTCCGGTGCGATGTGCACGTGCAGTTCCTCGCCAGGCTCGATCAGCCGCTCGCTCCTGACCTTCACCAGCGTCCCCCCCGCCGACGTGTCGCACGTCATCGCCGGCAGCCAGCGTTTGGTCGCCACGTGGTACACCTTGGCGGCGAACTCGGCCCTCAGCCTCGGATGGGCCCGGCGATTTGGCATCAACGATCGTGGCATGCATTTCCCCGCGTCTTTCGTTTCCCTCACCCTGACACAGGTCCATCGTCCGAAATCCTCACAAGGTCGAGACGCCCAGCCCGCAACACCTCGAAAGACTCCCGCCCCCACGGACCGATAAGACCCTGCGTGATCGCTTCCATCATCATCCCCACCCGCGGCAGGCCCGAGAAAATCGCCGCCTGCGTCGCGGCGCTGGCAGCGCAGGACTGTGCCGACTTTGAGGTCCTTGTCGGCTTCGACGGCCCTGACCACCCCGCCGCCGACGCACTTCGTGCCCTCTGGGCCCGCGCCGGCCGCCCCGCCTCCGCCCTCACCCTCGCCCACTTTCCCCATCGGGGCTACACCCCGGCCCGCAACGACCTTCTGCCCCTCGCTTCCGGCAAGATCATGATCTCCGCCAACGACGACATCGTGCCCGCGCCGGGCTTCGTCGCCGCCCACATCCGCGAGCACGCCCTGGCCCGCGAACAAGCCCGCACCGTCCTCGTGAGCGGCGCCTCGCCCTTCGTCATCCACTCCAACGACACGCTGCTCGACCGCCTGATGCGCGAAACCGCGATGGTGTTTTTCCATCAGCCCATGGCGGCGTACGCCGCCCCCGACGCCCGCACCAAAGACTGGGGCTACCGCCACTGCTACGGACTCAACTTCTCCGCGCCCATGTACCATGCCCGCGAGCTGGGCGGCTTCGCGATCCTCCCAACGATCTACGGCTACGAGGACATCGAGTTTGCCTTCCGCGTTCACCAACGCTTCGGTTCGCCCGTGCTCTATCGGCCCGAGGCGCTGGCCATGCACGACCATCGCTACGGCGCTCGCGAATACGCTGCCCGCGAATACAAGCTCGGCTACGCGGCTCTCGGCTTCGCCCGCGTGTGCCCCGACTGTTCGCTCGCCACCTTCCGACGCGATCTCGCCTCCGCCGCCGAGCGAGACTATTCCCGCGAGTTTGTGAGCCGCGAGAAGAGTGGGGCGGCCATGGCCTGGCGCACCTTCCAAGCCTTCGAACACCAGCCCGCCAGCGTCATCGCGGACAACCCAACCCTCCGCGATGCGGCCTACCAGCAACACCTGCCCATGAAGCGCTGGCTCTGGCGGCATGGCCTGCTCGACGCCTTCGACGCCCGCCCGATGGACCCCGCCGCCGCGATCACTGCCCTCGACTCGATGCCTTGATGCCGCGTGCCTCGGTGCCTTCTTGCGCGTCCGCCCGCCGCCCGCCCACGCCGCCGATACCATTCCGCATGAAGAACAACCTGATCGCCACGGCCATGATGGCCCTGTGCATGCTCGGCGCCTGCAGCGAGAAGCCCGCGGCTCCGTCGACGCCTTCTCCCGCATCAACCGCCGCAGCCACCAACCCCGCCACCCCCGCCGACGCCACCTACACCGTTCGCGGGCGCATCGACGGCCTGCCCACGCCCGACGGCAAGAGCTACCTGCACATCCACCACGAAGACATTCCGGACTTCAAGGGCCGCGATGGCAAGGTGACAGGCATGAACGAAATGAGCATGGACTTTCTCGGCATCGCCCCCGGCGTCGATCTTTCCCAACTGAAAGTCGGCGACCCGATCGAGTTCACCTTCGAAGTCCGCTGGAAGTCCGACCCGCGCTCGCTCGTGACCAAGATCGTCAAACTGCCCCCCGACACCAAGCTCCGACTCAGCGGCGAGGGCAAGTAGCAGGTCAGAACTTCGCGGCCCCGAAATACCTTCCAAAAAAAACGACACCCGGCCCGTGCGTGCGGGACCGGGTATCGGCGTGAGAAAGTATGTGAAACGTTGGCTGCCCGCGCCGGAGCTGGGCGGCTGTTTCGCCTTGGCCTTGGGCTGCATATGCACCCAGGGCCGAGCAAGTCAGAAAAAAACCCGGCACTCAGAACTGAAACGCCGAGCGCCGGGTCTCGTGGGGGTCTACTGAATCCGCACTTTCGCGCGGAGCCGCGGGGCTTTGGGACCCTCGCTCGGTGAGGTTGAGTCCCGCGTGTCTGGACATCTGGGCTATTGCCGCAGAGGACCAGAGTGTCGTGATGCCCGGGTTATCGCAGGGATTTTCGGTTTCCCTCGCTCGATTCCGGATGTCATCGGCGACGCACTAATCATTTCGAAGCGGCGGCCGGAAAGGTTCCCCGCTGTTTCAACTTTTTTTGAGATGACCACTTTTCTGAGCCGGTCGGGCCCGGGCTGGCCTCCCGCGATCGATCAATAAATGCCTTGTTTGCAGATATTTAGAGCGGCCATTCGCAGGCCTCGCGCCTGCCTCCCGCCCAGTTTCCCCATGACCCCCGGGTTATTTCCTGGGCTTTCTCCCGCCCGAAAGCTGCTCAACCCTTGGCTTTGGCCGGTTTGGGCAGGCCCAGCTTGTCCAGCACCTGGCAAAGGTCCGACCACACCTGCCCGCGCGTCTCGTCGGTGTAGTTCCGCAGCACGTACGCCGGATGAAACGTCGGCATCAGCGGCACCACGTGCCCGGGGGCCAGCTCATACGTCCGCCAGCGCCCGCGCATCTTGGTCATGCTCTCCTGCGTGTGCAGCAGCGCCCGGGCCGCCGGCAAACCCAGCGTCACGATCGCCTCGGGCGCGATGATCGCCAACTGCTCCCGCAGATATGGCTCGCAGATCGCGATCTCGGTCGCAGTGGGGGTGGCGTTGTCGGGCGGGCGCGTCTTCATCACGTTGCAGATGTACACCTGCTCGCGCGAGAGACCCATCGCGATGATCATCTTTGTCAAGAGCTCGCCGCTGCGCCCGACGAACGGCCGCCCCGTGCGGTCCTCTTCCTCTCCCGGTGCCTCGCCCACAAACACGAGCCTCGCGCAAGGGTCTCCTTCGCCAAACACGATCCGCGTGTGCGCCGTCACAAACTGCTTGTGCGGCGCCTCGTGCTCGTACCGCGCCCTCAGCGCGTCCAACGCGGCTTGCACCTTCGAGGCGTCGCGCGAACCAGCCGCCGTGCGCCCCGGCGCCGTCGCAGCCGCCCCGGAATCGATCTTCACCTCCACCACCTGCGTCGGCGCATCGATCGCGGCTGAGGGCGCCACCTGGCTCCTGGCCTCCGCCTCAATCTTCGCCCTGCCCGCACCTTTCGCCGGGGCCGGAGTCGGAGGCGTCGCGCGTGCCCGCTCGGGTTCCGGCGTCAACACCTTCGCCTCACCCCCGATGGCATCCGGGGCGATGTCCGCATCCCGCCGAAACGCGGGGACGAAATCGACGCCCATCAGGCGTGATGTCTGGGCGTGCTGCCGCACAAGCCGCGCGAGTCGGGCGTCGTCCATGGTTCGCGATGGTAGATCAGGCGGGCCCCAGATGAACGCTTACTTCGGGGCGGGTTCGGCGGGCTTCGTCTCAGCCGGCTTGGCGGCGTCCGCCGGCGTGGTGTCGGCGGGTTTAGTCTCCGAGGGCTTGGTCGCGTCCGCCGCCCCGGCCTTCTTGTCTTCTGGCTTGGCGTCCGTCGGCGCGGGCTTGGCGTCGCCCGGGCGCTGATCGCGAGGTGCGGCACTCGGGCCGCCCGGCTTGGCTCCCGCCGACCCCGGCGCCTGCGTCGTCGCTCCACCCTCGGTCAGGATCGGCGAAATGAACGCGCCGGCCAGACCCCCGATCACAACACCCACCGCCAGCCCGGGCAGGAACCTGGTTGAAAACGACCCACCCGATTTGCTCTGCTCAGCCATGACATCACCCCTTCTCGCGGCGGCGCCGCCCTCGAATCCCCTCTTCGCCGCTCAAAGTCTATCGAACTCGCCCCCGCCGATCATCTCTCCCCGGCTCCCGCCCGCCGCCTCACGTCGAGCCCTTGTCCTGCATCTGCTCGATAAACCGGTTGCTCTCGGCGATCGACGCCTCCATCTCCTGAACCAGCTTGGCCACGTCGCTCTGGATCTGGGCCACATTCCCCTGCAGCCCGGCGATCGCCTGGGCGTTCAGGGCGTGCTTCAGGAACAGCACCTGGTCGTGGTACGCCGCCAGCACCGGGTCCATCTTGCCCTCCGCCTGCTTCATGCTGCTCAGCAGGCGGTCGTACAGGGCCTGGGTGTCGTTGAGCTGCTTCTCGCTCGCTGCCCGCAGCGAGGCGCTCTGATACTGCGAAAGCTCGCCCCGCCATTCCTTGAACAACGCCTGCGCGACATTGTCGACGCTCGAGATCTCGCTGCGAACGTCGGCCGCACGGCTCTTGCATTTCTCGTACGCGTTGTTCAGCTCGCGATACTTCGCCTCCAGCTCGCCCCCCTTTACGCCCGTGACCGCGATGAACTGGTCCAGGGCGCTGGCGAACTGCTGCTTGGCCTCCTGCTGGGCATCGCGGGCATCGGTGACCGCCGACACCAGTTGCTCACGCTTTGCGTAGCCCAGCTTCTCCTTGATCGCGATCGCGGCCGACGAACAGCCCGCCGCAACAACGAAACCCACCCCCAGCGAACCCCAAAGAATCAGCCCTGCGTACCAACGCATACACTCTCGCTTACGGCAATCGCCGCGGTTATCGGGTCTTCGCATCAGGAAGCCCGGGGTCAGCCCGTGCGGCGGGGGCGGCGTGTGCCGATCCCTGACGACGGGTACAAGGAAACGAAGCATGAACTCTCACTTCCACAAGGGTATCGCATTGACGCTGGGGGTCGGATTGGCGCTGGTGGCAGCGATCGGCTGCGAGGAGAAAAAACCGGAGGCCCCCGCCCCCGCCCCCGCAACCACCAAGACCGACGCCACCAAGACCGACGCTGGGAAAATGGTCGATCCCGCCAAGGACGCGGGCAAGCAGGCGGTCGACGCGACGAAGGACGCAGCCAAGGACGCCATGAGCAAGGCGACGGACGCCGCCAAGACCGCGGCCGCCTCCCTGAGCGACGACGTCAAAAAGACCGCGAACGACTACATGAGCTCGCTCGGCAACCTCGGCAACCTGCTCGAGAAGATCAAGAGCCCGCTCGACGCGACCACCAAGCTGGGCGAGGTCAAGACCGACACCGGCGCCCTCTCCAGCGCCTACGCGGCCCTCGAGAAGCTCTCCCCCGACATCCAGGCCTCCATCAAGAGCACCTTCAAAGACCAGCTGGATTCGCTGACCAAGAAGGTCAACGACCAGATCGCCCGGATCAGCGCCGACAAGACGTTGGGCTCGACGCTGGGCGAAGCGCTCAAGGGCGTGAAGCTCTTCTGATCAGGCCGCACTCGCCTGATCGATTCCAAAAACACCGCGATCCGGGCCGCCCCGGATCGCGTTTTCGTTTTTGACTGCCTGTCCGAAGGTTTACTTCGCCTGAATCTTCAGGCACTCGCCCACGGCCCGCAGCTCGTTGGCCAGCTCGAGGGTGTAGGGCAGCGTAAACGTCGCCCCGACCTCGACGCGGACGACCCGCGCCGGCTTCTCGCGGCTGTACCAGTCGCGATTACCGCGGTTGTACACCAGCATCCGCTGGCGACGCATCCGCTGGGCACGGCGAAGGGCCTTCTTGTTCTCCGGGTCCATCCGCATCAGGCGGGCGATGGTGTCCGTGGTGCCCTCGGCGGCCGGAACCTTGGTGACCGTGCACAGCAGATCTGAGCCGGGCTTGAACGAGCTGACATCGATGGTGTTGGCCATGGCGAACCTCTGAGAAACCACTGTCGCGAACCCCGCGATATCCGGAATCGGGTCCGGCCTTGCACGCAAAGTGCCGGGCGGGAAGTGTAGGCGGCAGCCGCCCGCTTTCCAGCGGAAGTGCTCGCTGACACAAAAGAACCGGCCCGCTCCTGCGAGCGGGCCGGTCGGAAAACAGTCGGAGTTCGGTAGGTTTAGAAGACGACCTGAGCCTGGAGGGTCACAGCGACCTCGTCGGCCTTGGTCTCACCCAGGTAGCCGTAGCGGGTGGAGTCGGACACCGGCACCACGGCGCTGCTGCCGAAGATGGCCGAGGTCTCTTCGAAGGCGATGCCGGCCTGAGCGGTGAACTTGACCGCGTGGCTCTCGGGGGAGAGGTAGTAGTTCACGCCGAAGGTGCCGAAGTTGATGTTGTTCTCGGTACCCGAGGGGACCAGGTCGCTGTCGAGGAAGATGCCGTCCCAGCGGGCGAACAGCTCGATCTGCTGGGTGAGGAACAGGCCGCCCTGAACCACCGCGCCGAAGTTGTTGAAGTTGGTGCCCGCGGCCTTGTTGTCGATGTACGCGCCGTAGAACGCGCCGAACAGGTTCCAGCCGCTGCTCTCGTACGAGGCATCGACCGTGTAGATCAGGATGTTCGCATCGGCCGTGCCGCCCGTGGTCGAGCCGGTGTCGCCACCGCCCTGCCAGTGAGCCGCGGCGCCGATGAGCAGCTCATCGTCAGCAGCGTTCTGGAACGAGGTGAAGTCGTTGAAGCGGCTCCAGTCGGTGCCCATGGCCAGCCAGTCGACGCGGCCGGTGAAGGCGTAGTCGGATTCGGCCGAGCTGTTGAAGTCGGTGTTGGCGGCGTTGGCGCCGTCGTTGGTGCCGACGGTGAACTTGAACTGATCGGTCGCGTACTGCACTTCGAAGCCCTGGCTGTAGCCCTGGCCGAAGATGCCCGAGGCGACCGAGCGGTCAGCGGCGAGCTGGTACTCGTTCTCAACCAGCACTTCGCGGAGAAGGGCCGGCTTGAACTGGCCGAAGCGGGCCGACCAGTTGCTGTCCAGGTGGTAACGGCCCCAGGCCTCTTCCAACTGGAAGCCACCCGAGCCGCTGTCGCCCAGGCTGCTAGTGTCAGACCAGGTGCCCTGCAGCATGTACTCGAAGTCCTTCGACCACACCGTGCCCCAGGTACGCAGACGGGCGTAGGGGATGTTGAAGCCGAGGGTCACGTCGTCCACCTTGCCCACCGAGCCCTCGTCACGGATCGAGACGTTGTAGCGGGTGGTGAAGGAGCCGCCGATGTTCAGCGTGTTGTTGCTGCCGTCGGAGATCTGGAAGGCACCGTTGTTGTACCCGGCGCCGCCCGCGGCCAGCAGGCTGGTGCGGGTCTTCGCGTCGGCCTCGAGCTCCGCCTTGTACGCGCGGTTCAGGTCAAGGTTTGCGTTCTGGGCAAGGGCAGAACCCATGCTCAGAGCGGCGCCGGCCACGAAGAAAAGCGCTTTGGACTGATTCATCTGATTCAACTCCTATTAACGAGGAACCAACACACACTTCCGACCGAGTCATCTTCCAGAGGTATAGCCGGTTCGGCGATTCGGGCCCCGTGCCCGCCTCCGTTCCTTCCGGCAGCCTCCCACGACACTCAACTGCAAGTTCAACTGCAAACCGTCACGAACTGAACTGCTCGCCCCGGTTCCACCGGGCCCCACCCTCTCCCGGAACACGCTCTCCCCGGGGACACGGTCCCCGGAAGGTCAAGCCCTGCTCCGGCCTCCCCCCCTCACGAAGCCGCCCCAAGAAAGGCGGCACCCGCGGGAAGAGAGATTCTCGATTGCCCGCCAAGCCGCTCTTCGGCCCGGGCACGCCGTCCGGCGCTGCGCCGGGCGTCGAGAACAGCTTGTCTGATCACCGACTCAATCTTCCGAAAAACCAGCCGCGATCCTTCAGACCGCCCCGCTGATGACCGAATCAACTGACCCCGACGAAGTCTGCCCCGACGCTGCGACTCTCAACACCCCGGCCTGACTCTACCGCGATTCCGCGAACTCTGCACCCGGCCACTGCGTGCGGCCTCAGATGCCGCCGGCCCTCTCCCGTGCCGTCCCTCGCTCACGCTCTCGGACCTTCCGGGAAAGGGGTCAAGAGGGTACCCCGCCAAGCGGGCTTAGTCCAATCTTCGCAAGGACGGGGGGTTGCCGTCCAGTGCCTGTCAATCGCCGCCAGCGACGCCGCCGATGCACCCCTCACGCGAAATTCTCCGCACCGACGATAATTTGCTAGCCCGCACCAACTTCCAAGTCAACAAGGGTCGGTTCGCGCGGGGTTCGTTCAATAGATTTCCCGCTCCCCATCTAGGGGAACGCGCAAAGCCTGCCTGAACTCAATCTTCGCGCTTGGGGTCTGGAACATGCCATGGCCCGTCACTACGCTCTCGCTCCGTGCCCTGGGGCGGCGTGCAATCACGCCTAATCCTCCAATTTCCAAGCCTTTAGCGAGCACTCGCATGAACGACCGTCGCAATATCCTGGTCGTGGAAGACGAGCGGGACTTGGCCGAGCTGCTGGTGTACAACCTCAACCGAGCGGGCTACTCGGTGACGGTCGCGTCCACCGGCCGTCAGGGCTTGGAGGCGGTCTCGGTCCGCACGCCGGATCTGATTTTGCTCGACATCATGCTGCCGGAGCTGTCGGGCACCGAGGTCGCGGGGCGGATCCGGGCCAATCCGGCCACCAGTCATGTCCCGATCATCATGCTCACTGCCAAGAGCAGCGAGGTGGACCAGGTCGTCGGGCTGGCGGTGGGTGCGGACGACTATGTGCCCAAGCCCTTCTCGGTGAAGGTTCTGTTGGCGCGAATCGAGGCGGTGCTCCGCCGCACCAGCCGGGGCAGCGGCGAACCTCGCCTGCTCACCATGGCCGGGGTCCAGCTCAACCTCGAAACTCACGAGGCGATGGTCGACGGCGAGCCCATGAAGCTGACGCTGACCGAGTTCCGCCTGCTGAGCGCCCTGCTGCAGGCCAACGGGCGGGTGCTCAGCCGCTCTTCGCTCATGGGCCGCGCCATGGGCCCGGGCGTGACCGTGACCGAACGCACGATCGACGTGCACGTGACGGCGATCCGCAAGAAGCTCAACCAGCACGCCGGCATCATCAAGACCGTCCGGGGCGTGGGCTATCGGGCCACGCCCGAGCCCGAGACCGAGCCCGACGGGACCCCGGCCGGCACCGTCTGACCTCACGCTTCGTATCTCATGATGCGGGCGGCGTCCCGGCCCTTGGGGAGCCTGGTCCGTTGCCCGGGCCGATGCCCTTCAACAATGTGCGCGGTCGGTTCGGCGGAGTCGCGGTTCGGCGGAGTCTCATCGTGCCCTCATCCAGTTTCACGCCCGGGGTGTTGTGTGTCGCGTGCGGCGCGGCTCCGGTGCTGTGCGCGCTCATCGCGCCGGGGCTCGGGCTGAACCCCGTCCTGGCCGCGGGCGCGGGGGCGATGCTCACGGGCGGAGTGGCGTTGACGCTGCTGTCGCGCCGCCGGGCAAGAGGTGGGGAGCTTCGCCAGGCGCTCGAGCAACTCGAGCCCGGCACGCCTCCGGCCCCGGATGAATCGCTGGCCGACGCATTGGCGCGTGCGGCACGAGCCGCCAGGCAGCGCCTGGCCGGCGCTGAGGAACTCGAAGCGACGCTGCGGGCGGTGCTCGACGGGGTGCCCAGCCCGGTGCTCGCGACCGACACCTCGGGCATCGTGCTCGTGGTGAACCAGGCGGCCAGCGAGTTCTTCCGGGAGCGTCCGGGCCCGCTGGTCGGGCGCAACTTTGAAGAGCTGTTCACGCAGGCCGAGGTGCTGTCCCTCCACGCCGCGGCCATCCAGGGCAGCGTGGGCCAGGGGCAGGTGCGCCTCACGGGGCCCGATGGCGCGAGGCTGTACCAGGTGTTCGCCTGTCCGACGCCCGGCGCCGGGTCGGTCGGGGCGATCATGACGATGCGAGATGTGACCGAGCTCGCGACGGCGGTGCAGCTCAAGACCGACTTTGTCGCCAACGCCAGCCACGAGCTGCGCACGCCGCTGAGCGCCATCCGCGGGGCCGTCGAGACGCTGGAAGTCGGTGCGTGGGACGAACCCCCCATGCGCGAACGCCTGACGCGGATGATCGCCAACAACGTGAGCCGCCTGGAAGACATGGTGCGCGACCTGCTCGACCTGTCGACGCTCGAATCCCCCGAGGCGCCGGTGGAGCTGTCCACCAGCCGCCTGTCGGACATCACCAGCACGCTGCGGGATGTGTTCGAGGGGACGGCCGCCGAACGCGGGCTGATGCTGTCGTTCGAGATCGACCCCAGGCTGGAGCGCCTGCACACCGACCCCAAGCTGCTGCTGCTGGTGCTGCGCAATCTCATCGACAACGCCATCAAGTTCGCGTACGAGCAGACCGAGGTGCGGGTGGTTGGCGAGTACGTGCCAGCGCCGGCGGCGGTGCGCCCCGGGGCGAGGTTCCGCGTCATCGATCAGGGCATCGGCATCCCGTACGGCGCGCAGCATCGCGTCTTTGAACGGTTTTATCAGGTCGATGGCTCGCGCACCGGCCACGTGCAACGCCGCGGCACCGGGCTGGGGCTGGCCATCGTCAAGCACGCGGTCCGCCGCCTGGGCGGGGCGATCAGCGTCGAGAGCGTGTGGAAGCAGGGAACCACCATGACCGTCGAGCTGCCCGCGTCGGTCGAGTTCATCAGCGCCGAGCCCGCGGCCTGATGCTCCCAGGAACTCACGGGGCCAGCAGGCCGATGATCTGCTTCAGCGTGCGCTCGTTCTGCGATGGTTCGTCCGGGGGCGGCGAGAGCTCCGAGGAGAGCCCGATCTGTGTGCGGATTTCGCGCCGGGCCGCCTCGGAGAGCATCCACCCCAGTGGCAACGCCCGCCCGCCCTTGCCGCCCCGGGTATCGAGGTTCACGTTCAGATCGAGCACGTTCACGCCCGGCTCCTGCTCCAGGCGGCTGCGGGTCTCTTGCGCGTGCTGGCCGCGGGTGGCGAGCAGCGCCCGCAGGGGCGACAACAGTTCTCCGAAGCTGTGCGCCTCGGGGCTGGGCGGGTCGCTGAAGCCGATGCGGACGACATAGATCGCGATGGGGATCTGCGTCGCCGGGTCTTCCTGCGCCCGGGCGTGCAGGATCGCCTGCACGATCGCGTCGAGCGTGGCGGTGCCGGGGTTGTCGAAGTAGCCTCCGTCGACGAAGCGGCGCGTGACCGGGGGTGAGCCGTCGATCATCTTGCCGGCGACGGCACCGGCGGGCGTGACGATGGGGAAGCGGGCCGACAGCACCGCGGCGGTGGAAAGTCGCACCGTGGCGTCGGGCCTCCATTGGCGGGTCAGGTCGGCGTTGCGATAGATTCCCCGCGCCCACATCGGGAAGGGCCCGATGTACGCCGGCTCGCCGGTTTCAACGCAGGTGCTGCTGAAGTACATCGCCGGGACGCCTGCGCTGGGCGAGAGCGGGACGATGCCGGCACGCATCTCGCCATGCCCGCCCGCGGCGTCGAAGGCGTCTTCGAGGCCTTTTTCGAGGGGGCGGGCGCGATCGAAGTAGTCGATCGGGAAGGGAAGGAACTGCTGGAGCAGATCGGGAAAGAGCGCCCCGGCCAGCAGGGGCGAAAGAAGATCCTGCTCCAGGACGCTGGAGGCCATGGATTCGCAGGGGCCCAGGCCGGCCTTGGCGTGGGCGAGCGAAGGGGCGGGCATGGGCGCGACGCTGTGACTGACGACGGCGCCGAAGACGCTGGTGCCGACGCTGCCTCCGGAGACGCCGCTGGTGGCGAAGAGGTGGGTGGCGAAGATGGCGGCGGAGCGATCCTGCAGGCGGGCGAGGGCGACGGCGCTGGTGTACGCGGCGTAGATGCCGCCCCCTTCGGCGCTGACCAGGATGACCGGGTAGGGCCTGCCTTTGAAACTCTCCAGGTCGGGCCGTGCGGCCAGCCACTGCTGGAAGTGCTCGCCCAGGTCGGTGGGGGGCGCCGAGGCGGCGGGGGCCGGCGGGGGCGGCAGGGTGCGGACCGTGTGATTGTCGTTGATGTTGAGGGCCTGCCAGAGCAGGGCGATGGCGAAGAATCCGGCGACCAGCGGCAGCCCGGTGCGATCGCTGAAGTACACGAGCATGGCGCCGAAGGGCACCCATAGGGCGCCGGCGGCGACGAGGACGCTGAGCGGGCCGATGAGCCGCGCACTGCCCGGGGCGAAGGTGAAGAGCACGAACAGCAGCACGCTGGCGGTCAGGCTGGCCAGCGCGATGCCGCGAGTCGCGGGCGGGAGTTCCCACAGGCGGCGGGGTTCGATCCGGGGTTCGTGCCGGATGCGCAGCACGCGCCGCCTGAGCCACATGAAGATGTACCCGACGACGCAGCCGACGACGGCGCCGGCGAAGAGGAGCCAGAGGGTGCCCCGCAGGCCGGTGGCGAGGCTGGGCTCGCGCAGGGTGCCCCAGACGGCGCCTGCGACGGCGAGACCGGGAAGGATGCCGCAGAGGCGCGGGATGTTGCGGGCGCTCCAGCCCGGGATGCCGGGCCAGGTGTCGGCGTCGGGCAGGCGCATGTAGAGCAGCACGCGGACGCTGTACCAACTGAGCCCGCACAGGGCGGCCAGGCACAGGCCGAAGATGGTGAGGGTGGCGAGGTCCGCGTCCTCGGCCATGACGAGAATGGCTTCGCGCGCCTGCGGGACGCCCCAGAGGAGGGCGGCCTCGATGAGGCTGACCAGGAGGCTGAAGCGGGCCAGGCGCAGCACGGTGCGGGTGCTTTCGCGCTGATCGCGCCAACGCAGGAAGCCGAAGCTGGCGCCCATGGTGTCCTCCTTATTAGGCCTAGAGCAGCGTGCCGTGCAGGATGGTCATGGCGCAGGTGAAGTAGATGATGATGCCGGTGACGTCCACGAGCGTGGCGACGAAGGGGGTGGAGCTGCCCGCGGGGTCGAGCCCGAAGCGCTTGAGCACGAAGGGGAGCATGGCGCCCATGATGCTGCCCCAGACGACGACGCCGACGAGGCTGGTGGCGATGGCGAGCGCGAGGATCGGGTAGTGGTGCTGGACGGTGTAGTCGTACACCTTGTGCCCGGCCTCGTCGAGGACGATCTGCTTGGTGGTGTCGTCGATCTTGGGGTGGGCCCACAGGCCCATGAGGCCCCAGAGGGAGATGCGGCAGAAGCCAAGCACGCCGATCATGAGCGCGAGGATGGCGCTGGTGAGAAGCTCGCGGCGCAGCACGCGGAACCAGTCGCGCAGGCCGATCTCGCCCAGGGCCATGGCGCGGATGACGAGGGTGGAGGCCTGCGAGCCGCTGTTGCCTCCGGAGCTGATGATGGCGGGCACGAAGGCGGCGAGCACGGCGAGCTTTTCGATCTGGGTATCGAAGTACTGGAGGGCGTTGCTGGTGAGCAGCTCGCTGACGAAGAGGAGGGAAAGCCAGGGGGCGCGCTTGCGCACCAGCGACCAGATGCTGGCCTTGTCGTAGGGTTCTTCGAGCGCGCCCACGGCGCCCATCTTCTGCATGTCCTCGGTGGCTTCCTGCTGGGCGACGTCGGCGACGTCGTCGCTGGTCACGATGCCGATGAGCAGGCCCCGCGAATCGACCACCGGCAGGGCGGTGCGGTCGTAGCGGGCCATGAGGGCCACGGCTTCTTCCTGGGGCTGGTCGGCCCGCAGGGTGACGAACGACCGGTTCATGAGGCTTTCGATGGTCGACTCGGGGTCGCTCAGCAGGAGCTGGCGCAGGCGCATGTCGTCGATGAGGCGGCCTTCGTTGTCGACGACGTAGATGACGTTGATGGTCTCGGCGTCCTTGCCGTATTTGCGGATGTGGTCGAGCGCCTTGGCGACGGTCCAGTCGGGGCGGACGCGCACGTAGTCGGGGGTCATGAGGCGCCCGACGCTGCGCTCGGGGTAACCCAGGATGGCCTGGGTCACCTGGCGCTTTTCGGGAGAGAGCGAGGCGACGATGCGGGTGGCGCACTCCTCGGGGAGTTCGTCGACGAGGCGCGCCCGGTCGTCGGGGCTCATCGCCTCGATGACGCTGGCGGCCTGCTCGTCACCGAGTTTGTCGATGAGGGTTTCCTGGACCTCAGGGGGCATGTAGGCGAAAGCCGCGGCGGCGTCGTCACGCTGCAGGAAGCGGAACCCGACGGCGGCCTCGGAGGCGTCGAGCGACGAGAGGATCTCGGCGATGTCGGCGGGGTGGACGAGGTGCAGCGCTTCGCGCAGCTCGCTGTAGCGCTGCTCCTTGATGAGCTCTTCGACCTCGGGCCTGAGCAGTTCGGCGGTCGGATTCATGGCCCAAGCCTATCCGGGATTGGCCCGGGCTCACACGGCGCATCTACCGGGTTTGCGCGCCAAAATCAGGTGATCATGTGCTAGGCGAGTTTTTCCAGCCCGGTCAGGCCCAGGGGCTCGAGCATCCAGAAGGGCTCGCCGGCCGCGACGCCGATGCGCGAGCCGAAGTAGGCGTCGTCGCGGGCGAAGCGGTCGAGCAGGCCGGCGTTGTGGGTGTGGTCTCCGAACTGGGTGACGTAGGCGGCGATGGCGGCTCGCTTGCGGGCCTGCATGGTCGAGGTGTCCAGAATGAACGTCGGGTCGGGCACGCGGCGCAGGTGCGAGCAGTAGTAATAAATGACCCACTTGGGGTAGATGGGCGGGCCGATCTCGGTGTAGCCGGGCGGCACGGGCATCTCGACCTTGGTGAGCTTGGCGTCGAAGCGGGCGTCCTGGGCGATGCGGGTGACGGCCAGGTGGTCGGGGTGGGCGTCTTGGGGGTGGGGCATGAAGAGGACCTGGGCCTGATGGGCGCGGATGACGCCGGCGACCTTGTGGCGTGCGTCGATCGTGTGCTCGACGCGGCGGTTGGGGAGGTCGAGGAGGAGGCGGCGGACGGGGGCGGAGCCGGGGGCAGTGGGGCTGAGGGCCTTGGCGGCAGCCGCGGCTTCGGGGAGGCGGGTTGCGCGGTCGCCATGGGGCGTGGGGCTGCCGTCGGTCATGTCGAGCAGGAGGACGTTGTGGCCCTGCTCGGCGAAAAGGGCGATGGCGCCGCCCATTCCGATTTCCTGGTCGTCTGGGTGGGGGCCGATGACGAGGATGTTCATGGGGGGAGGGTAAGGGAGACCGGCGTTCGCGAGCGATGACGCCGGACCTGAGGCTTTGCGAAGGTCCGGGTTGGAGGGGTGTACTGACCCGTGCGCGTGCGGGCGCGGTCGACCCGGACCTTCGCTTCGCTCAGGTCCGGCGTCAAATACAGTCAACTCCGGGGTCTAGTCGCCCAGGATGGCGTGCTTGAGCACAGCCATGCGGACGGTGACGCCATGCGAAACCTGGGGCATGATGACGCTGCGCGGGCCATCGGCGACGGCGGCGTCGAGTTCGATGCCTCGGTTGATGGGGCCGGGGTGCATGATGATCGCCTCGGGCTTGAGCGAGGCGGCTCGCTCGGGCGAGAGGCCGTAGAACTCGCGGTATTCACGCACGCTGGCGATGGAGGTTTGCTTGGGCAGGTCAGAGCCGCCCGCGCCCACGCCGGCTTTGGCCTCGCCATGACGTTCGAACTGGATGCGGAGCATCATGACGGCGTCGGCGTTCTTGATCGCCTCGTCGATGTGGCTGACGACCTTGGCGCCCAGCGTCGCGAGGCCGGCGGGGGCGAGGCCCGGGGGGCCGACGCAGACGACCTTGG
The DNA here is from genome assembly GCA_016124375.1 of Tepidisphaera sp. GTDB lineage: Bacteria > Planctomycetota > Phycisphaerae > Phycisphaerales > UBA1924 > RI-211. The sequence continues at coordinate 312,877 of WGNV01000003.1, read as the reverse complement.
CGTTCAGGGTGCGGAGAGCCGCGATGTTGGAGCGGGCGACGCGCGAACTGGCGATATCGCCCACGATGGCGACGGTGAGGCCCTTCAGGTCGAACCCGTCAGTGCGGTTGAAGTGCTTGGCGAGGGTGTAGACGTCGAGGAGGCCCTGGGTGGGGTGTTCATGGCGGCCATCGCCGGCGTTGATGACGGGGGTGTGGACGTGGCGGGCGATGAGAGCCGCGGCTCCGCTTTGCTTGGCCCGGACCACCAGGGCGGACACGCCCATGGCCTCGACGTTGCGGGCGGTGTCGATGAGGGTTTCGCCTTTGTTGACGCTGCTTTGGCCGCCCAGGAGGTCGACGACGCTGGCCCCGAGGCGCTGGGCGGCGACGCTGAAGCTGGTGCGGGTGCGGGTGGAGTCCTCAAAGAAGAGATTCGCCACGACGTGGCCCCGCAGCGTGTCGGGGGCGGGGGGGTGCTGGTCGCAGGCGTGGACGCGGGCGAGGGTGTCGCGCAGCGTGGCGGCGGGGAGGTCTTGCAGGCCCAGCAGGTGGCGAGGGTCGGGCATTCGGGAGCAAGGGTATCGCGGCCGGGGCGGGTTACGAGCCGGGCTTTTCGTCTTCGGTGGAGGGCTGGGCGGGCGTGGGTTCTGTGGAGGCGGGCGCGGATTCGGGGGTGGCCGCGGGCGTGGCGGGCTCGGCGGCCTTCTTGTCCTGCTCCATCTGCCAGTCGAACTGATCGATGCGATCGACCTCGGGGAGGTAGTAGGGGGAGGGGATGGGGTCGAGGCCGGGCTCGGAGCCACGGGCGTGGACGACGTGCCAGGGTTCGAGCCCGCCGCCTTCGAGGCGGACGGTAACGGTCTGGTAGATGGGCTGGCCCTGGCTGTTGGGGGGCAGTTCGTACATGGGGCGCATGACGTCGATGATGGCGCGGCTCTGGCGGAGCCAGGCACGGCGGACGTGGTAGACGGGTGTGCCGCTGTGTTCGTTGGCGGGGGTGAGGGGTTCGGCGCCTGGGCCGATGTCGACGCAGATGCGCTGGTAGAAGGGGCGGCGGAGGCCGCGGGGCGCGTCGACGATGATCGGGAAGGAGACGCGGGTGTCGCCTTGTTCCTTGGCGGACTTGGCGTCGTAGTTGTAGCCGCCGGGGGTGTAGCGGGTGGCGACGTAGGCGACTGCGAGCGAAACGCACTTGGCGGTGTCGTTGGAGTTTGGGTCGTCGGGGATGCCCTCGGAGGTGGGGATGGCGGGGTAGTTGGCGTATCGCTGGCAGGCGGGGGACGCGACCAGGGCGGCCCCGGCGAGCAGGGTGAGGGCCAGGCCTCGGGCGAGGGGCGAGAGATTCATGCGTGAGTCCTTCATGGGGCGAGTTGCCGGCCCTTTGGCGGCGTTTGAGAAGCAGAGTGTACCCGCGAATTATCGGCCATTCGCCGGTTTGGAGGGGAGCCCCAGCACGAACAGGTAATACCCCGGCTCGGCGGGGGTGGCGGGTTCGCCCGTGCCCGCGGCCGTGCCCAGCTCGACCAGCGGCGAGGCGGCGATCGCCTCACGCCATTGGGCGAGGTTGTAACTGCGCAGGCTATAGGCCGAGTCGATGTGTTCTTCTTTGGGTTGTTCTTTGGCCGCCCGGCCCCGCCCCCGGCGCACGGTGAGGTGGCTCACCACCCGCTCGGCACGGGCTGCGTTGCCCTTGGGGCCGGTGGCGGGCTCGTATTGGACGACCTGCGTGACGCGGATGCCTTGCCGCGCGCCGGTCCAGATGTCCTCGGTCGGGGGTTCCAGGCCATAGGCGGCCAGGCCGATGCCGACGATGTAGATGCCCCCGGGCTTCAGCACGCGGGCGATGGCGCCCAGGTGGCGCTGCAACGCGGCGTCGGTGGGCAGGTGCCGGATGGTGTTGATGATGTTGAACGCGACGTCGACCCGCAGGCGCGGGCGAGCAGCGTCGAAGTCTTCCATGCCGGCCTCGAAGATGGTGGGGCGTTGGCCGGCGGGCAGTTCGCGGGCGCGGGCCTTGGCGTAGGCAACCATGGCGGGCTCGATGTCGAAGCCGACGGTGCGGCAGCCCCGGCGGGCGAAGTGGCGAAGCAGGCGGCCCGAGCCGCAGGCGGGCTCGAGGTAGGTGGGCGTGGCGGCGGCGGAGCGGCAGAAGCGCCTGGCGACGCGGGCGATGCCGCGGGCCTCGGAGGCGGTGCCGGGGGTGTGAAGGATGTCGTAGAGGTCGGGGATGGAATAGAAGTCGGTGAGCATGGGGCGAGGGTACCGCCTCTTACAGGGCGCGGGCGCACGCACACCAACCCGCAAAAGACTGCGTTGGACGCCGGACATGAGTCTTCGAATGTCCGGGTCGTCCCTTCACCCGGAACTTCGCCAAGCCTCAGTTCCGGCGTCCAAATCAAGGGAATCAGTCTCCCCTCCCCATCCCCTCCGGCTGCGGCTCGGGCTGGGGCTGCAGTTCCCTCGGCAGTTCCTCCTTGGGGTCCGGCGTGTCGAGGCTTGGGGTGGCCGCGGGGGTCCAATCGACCTTGCTGGCGCCCAGCAGCGTGCCGGTGGCGAAGGCGAGGTCGACCTGGGCGATCTGGTAATCGGTGAGGGCGGCGACCTCGGTGGATTGGGCGTCGGCGAGTTTGGCCGCGGCGTCGAGTACGTTGGTGCTGGTGCTGCTGCCGACGTCGAACTGGCGCTGCTCGGCCTGCAGCGCCCGGGTGTTGAGGATCACTGATTGGCGGGCGGCGAGGATTCGCTGCCAGTCCGCCGTCAGCGTGTCGACGGCGTTGAGCACTTCCTGGCGGATCGACAACTCGCGCGATGCGCGGCTGGCGAGACGCTGCAGGCGGGTGAGGATCGCCGAGCGCACGCGGCTTTCGGCCTCTTCGTTGTCGAGCGGGATCTCCGCCGACAGCCCGACGGTCCAGTCCTCGAAGCGGTTGCGTTTCAGGTTGTGGAACGAGTCTTCGACGCTGTCGCCCAGGCCATTGATGCGATAGGTGTAATCGAGGCTGAACAAGGGCAGCGTGCCGTTGCGGGCCAGGCCGATGCGCACGGCGTCGGAGGCCAGTTGCAGCTCCAGGTCCAGCAGTTCCATGCGGTTGCGAAGGGCCTCGGCCACCAGCGTCTTGGTGTCGAACTCGAACTCCACCGGGTCGGGCTGGGTGGTGGGGTCGATCATCGCGGGAGTGTCGACCTCCAGCCCGGGCTGGTTCACGATGCGCTTGAGTTCACGCTGCTGCAGCAGCACGGTGTTCTGCGTGGTGATGATCGCCTGCAGGCTGTCGGAGACTCCCGCCTGGGCGCGGATGACTTCGATCTCGGCGACGGCGCCGGCCTTGTTTCGGCGCTCCGCCCGCCCGAGCTGCTCGACGGCCAGTTCGTACTGCTGCTGGCGGACTTCGAGTTCGCGCTTGGCCTGGTAGAGGCGCCAGTAGCTGCGATCAGCCGCGGCGAGCTGGCGGATGACTTCGAGCTTGGTGCGGCTGGCGGAGGCCTGCTGGTCGTAGCCGGCGATTCGCAGGGCGGCGGTGGCGGTGCGTCGCCCGGCGCCGCGCAGCAGGGGCTGGCTGATGCTGAACTCAAGGTCGCTGGTGTAACTTGGGTTGAGCGTCGAGAACTGGTTGTTGTTCTCGTTGCGGGTGAAGGGCAGATCGACCTTGACGGTTCCGCCCGTGCGGGTGGGGATGGTGACTCCGGGGGTCACTTGCAGGTTTTTCGCCTCGGCGGAGACCAGCGTCGAGGCAGTCGGCTCGTCGAGGTTCTGGTAGCCGGCCTGGAGCGTGAACGCCGAGTTGAACTTGGCTTCTTCCTGAGAGACGGTTTCGGCGGCGATGGTGGGGTCGATCAGCGCGACTTTCAGATCGAGGTTGTTGATCAGCGCGTCGGCGCGGCATTGCTCCAGTGAGAGGTCCACCTTCGCGAGCCCGGCGAAGCGACTGCGGGCGGCGTCGGCTTGCTGCTCGCTGGCCTTGGTCGGGTCGTCGGCGGGGATATTCGCGGCGACCTGGGCCTTTCGGAAACGCTCGAGCCCGGCCTGGTCGATCTGCTTCAAGCGGCTTTCGGAGACGCGGCGGGCGTAGTCGTCGTCGAGTTGGACGAACGGCACAAACTGGCACCCGCCGGCGAAGGCGGCGATGGCAAGACCGACGTAAACACCCTTGGCAACCTTCAAAGCCGATCCCCCTTCGCGGCGCTGTGGGTGGCCCGGCGGACGCCGCCGGTCTTCCCGAAACTCCTCAAGCCCCTGCTGCTGTCCGGGCGCGGTGCCCGACGAACCCCGGCAGGCCTGGCCGCGGGCGGCCGGCGCTGCGGAGTCTCTTTGGGCGTTCACCCGCCGCCCTTGCAGCCCGCCTGGATCAACGGTATCAAACCAGGGGCGGATATGCCGGGGCTGCGTCCGGGGCGGGGTTGTCGGGGCTCGCTGGTCCGGGCGCCGCCCCCACGTACACTTTTGCATGACAACCGCAGCCCGTCCCGCCGTTTCTGTCCACGCGAGCGGCCCCACGCCGACCACCATGCGCGCCCTCATCAAGCACCACGCCGGCACTGAACTCAAGTTCGTGCCCGATCACAGCGTGCCCAGCGTCGGCCCGCGCGACGTGCTCATCAAGGTTTCCAAAGTCGGCATCTGCGGCACCGACCGGCACATCTGGGAGTGGGACGACTGGGCTGCCGGGCGAATCCCCGTGGGCATCGTCACCGGGCACGAGTTCGTCGGCACGATCGCCGCGGTGGGCGCGGCGGCCACCAAGTACCCCGTGGGCCTGCGCGTGTCTGCCGAGGGGCATACGACAGCGTGGAAGGATTACAACTCGCGCACCGGCAATGCCCACATCGCGGCCGACACCAAGATCATCGGCATCGACCGCGATGGGTGCTTCGCTGATTACGTGTGCGTGCCCGAAGAAAACGTGTGGCCGGTGCACGCCAAGATTCCCGACAAGGTGGCGGCGGTGCTGGACCCGCTCGGCAACGCGGTGCACACCGTGATGGCCGCGGGCGTCTCCGCCAAGAGCGTGCTGATCACCGGCACGGGGATCATTGGGCTCATGGCGGTGACCGTGGCCAAGGCGGCGGGGGCGAGCCGCATCTTCGCGACGGATGTGAGCCCGGCGCGGCGGGCGCTGGCCAAGAAGCTGGGTGCGGTGGAAGCCTTTGACCCGCGCGACAACGCGTGGATCGGCGAGGTGCGGAAGACCTGCCGCGGGGAGGGCGTGGATGTGCTGCTGGAGATGTCCGGGGCGGCTCCGGCGCTGAACCAGGGCTTTGAGGCGTTGCGCAACGGCGGGACGGCGGCCCTACTGGGGATCTTCAAGCGGCCCGAGGCGTTTGACTGGAACCGGCAGGTGATCTTCAAGGGGTGCACGGTGCTGGGGATCAATGGCCGCAAGATGTTCGAGACGTGGTACCAGATGGAAGAGCTGCTGCTGAGCGGGCGGCTGGAGCTGAGCGACATCATCACCCACGAGTTCCCCATCGAGCAGTTCAAGAAGGCCCACGAGACGATGATCTCGGGGGAGGGGATCAAGGTGGTGATGAGCGTGAACGGGTGATGGCCGGCGGAAGGCTCCGCGGCCCCTGGAAGCGTGCGTGCAAGAAAAAGACCCCCGCATGAGTGTGCGGGGGTCTTTGTGTTTGGTGAGGATCGGCGTTGTTTGGACGCGTTACTTCGGCTGGGCTTCGGCGGGAGAACCGGGAGCCGCGGGCTGAGCATCGGGGTTGACCATCCCCCGGCGCGGGCCGGCGGTGGGCGGCGGGGCACCCTGCTCGGCGATCTTGGGTTTGGAAGGCATGACGTTGACGATGATCAGCACGAGACCGACGAGCAGCAGCACGGCGATCCCGGCGATTTTGAGTTTGTCGCGATTTTCCATTCGAGAATGATACCTCGTCCGAAGGGATGCCGGCGAATGCTCAGTTGTTCAGGTCGGCGAAGATGACGGTGTACTTCTCGTTGTTGAAGGCGGGAATGAGGTCGGGCCGGGTGGCGAGGTTCGGGTTGCTACTGCCGCCGGGGATGACGGAGAGATACGCGGCGTGCCCGTCCATGAAGCCCAGGATCGACTTGTTGATGTCGTCGTAGCCGTTCTTGGCGGTGAAGGTGTCGGAAGCGCTGTTGATGATGATGTCGGCCCATTCGTCATTCAGCCACACCAGGCGGGAGGGGATGAATGAGTCCGCCAGCTTGAAGCGACGGGCGCCGCGGTCGAAGCGCTGTGCGAAGCCGTCGCCCGGGAACTTAGCGAGGAGCTGGTCCCACCACTTGGCCTGCCACTGATAGCTGGTGCCCACGTCGTCGTAGCAACTCACGCCGACGTTGGGTTGGGGCCAGTAGCGCTGGTGGCCGACCTGATCGCTGGGGTCGCGGCAGACGGGGAGCTGGTACTGCGTGCGAGCCTGAGCAGAGGCCTGCAACGGGGCGCCGGGGAGCGTCGGGCCTTCGATCGAGCCCGGGGAGAGGTAGTTGTTCAGCGGGCGGTCCACCGCCTCGACGTCGAACGCCATGCCGTACCAGAAACGATCGCAGTTCTTGCCCCATGCGCTCCAGGTGCACCAGCCCTCGAGCGGCGTCGAGGCGAGGGCCGGGCCGCCGTTGTTCATGCGGGCCCATTCCGGGGTCAGGGGCAGCAGGCCCTTCTGATCGGACTGGTAGGTGGCGCCGGCGGTCGCGATCGAACGGATGTTCGCCAGTGAGATGGCCTGGCGGGCGGACTTGCGGGCCTTGCCCAGGGCGGGCAGCAGCACGCCGATCAGCACGGCGATGATGGCGATCACGACGAGAAGTTCGATGAGCGTAAAGCCGCGACGATTTTTCATAGATTCTCCGTCAGCTATCTGAAATTTGAGACCACGATTCCGATGAACCCCTAGATTCCGATGAACCCTTGGCGGGGCCGACCACCCCATCACGGAATGCCTGTGGGAAGGCAATTCACGTGCCCGGATTTCCGGGCCACGCACCATAATAGATTTCGTGAAGTTTTGCGAATGAGATCCGTCAAAATCGTCAAAGAACGAGTAACCGGTCGATTTGAACGGAAAAAGTTTGGATATTGGAAATATTGTGTAAGGTAGTCGGAATGTCCGAGGGGCTCAAACATGGATTGACGTTGTGCACATGTGGACATCTGCGCTAGGTGTTGGGGGCTTGGGGAGCAAGGGGGCTTGGGCGGAAGAGCAGGGTGGCGGCGGCATATCCGACGGCGGCACCCGCGATGACGTCGGACGGAAAGTGGGCACCGAGCACGACGCGCCCGACGCCGACGCAGGCGACTAGAAACCAGACGAGGGGTGTGAGGCGTGGGTAAAGGCGGCTGAGGACGACGGCGAGGGCGGCCGCGGCGGAGGTGTGGCTGGAGGGGAACGACCAGAGATCGGACCCGTGGCCGAGCGTCCAAGCGTGTTGAAGGACGTAGGTGGTGACGCCGTGATCGGTGTGGGGGAGGGGGTAGGCGCGCCAGGGCGGGGTGAACTGGACGATGGCGTCGAAGCCGGGCTGGGGGTGGCCGAAGACGACGCGCGGGCGCGGGCGGCCGGCAAGCATCTTGATGGCTTGCACGACGCCCCAGGTGCCCAGGAGCGCGAGCAGGGCCCGGGGAAGGTCGCGTCGGCGGGCGGGGTCGAGCAGCCAGATGCAGATGGCGCAGATGAGGCAGGTGGCGGCATCGCCGAACTGCTGGAGCCACTCGATGGTGCGGCGGACATCGCCCCCCAGGTGAATGTCGCCCCCGGGCTGGAGGCGCTGGGCGAAGGTGGCGATGGGGGGATCGAGGAACAGGGCGAGTGCGGCGAGCGCGAGCCCGCTGACGAGCACGACGGCCACGCGTCTGGGTGAGGGGGTGATACAGTCGGATCGCATGGCGGTTGGGGACATGATTTCTTTTGGCGTTCTCGATCGCGGGCTGCGGGGGCAGGCGGGTTGGAGGGCGTGGTTCGGGAGCGCCCGGGGCGGGGCGGTGCTGGCGCTGCTGGTGCTGGCATTGTATCTGCCGGGGTTTTTCGCGCTGCCGGTGGTGGACCGCGATGAAGCGAGGTTCGCGCAGGCGAGCCGCCAGATGATGGAGAGCGGGGATGTGGTGGTGCCGATGGTCTTGGGGCGCCCAAGGCTGAACAAGCCCCCGGTGGTGTATTGGCTGCAGAGCGCGTGCGCCTGGGTCCTCACGGGCGGCGGGCGCTGGGGCGATGCGATCTGGATGTATCGCGTGCCGAGCCTGCTCGCGGGCGTCGGCAGCGTGTTGTTCACCTGGAAACTCGGGCGACGAATGTACGACGCGCGGGCGGCGTGGCTGGCCGGGCTGCTGCTCGGGGCGTGCCCCATCATGTTCTGGGAGGCGCACCAGGCCCGGTCGGACATGCTGTTGGTGTGCGCCACGGTGCTGGCGCAGTGGAGGCTTTGGGAGACGCTGGCCGCGGCGAGGCGGGGCAAGCCCACGCTGTGGCGGGCGGTGCTGCTGTGGCTGGCGGTGGGGCTGGGGGTGATGGTCAAGGGGCCGGTGACGCCCATGCTGGTGGTGCTGGCAGTGGTGGGGGTGTGCCTGCTGGAGCGGCGTTGGCGGGCACTGTGGGCCGTGAAACCTCTGGTGGGATTGGTGATCGTGCCGTGCGTGGCGATGCCCTGGGTGCTGCTGGTGGTTCAGCGCCTGGGGGCAGAGACGTATTGGCAGACGATCTATGACGAAGTCTTGGGGCGGAGCCTGGAGCCCAAGGAGGGGCACGACGGGCCGGCGCTGTATCACGCCGCACTCGCGACGCTGCTCTTCTGGCCCGGCTCGCTGTTGCTCTGGTATGGGCTGGCGCGGGCGTTTCGGGTTGGGCTCGCGAGTGATGGGTTGCGAGAAGTGCAGGGCGGCTGGCTGAGGCGGGCGCACGTGTGGCTCAGCACGCGCGTGGCGGGGCGGCCTCAGGAGGCGTTCTTGCTCGCCTGGCTGCTGCCGGGGTGGTGGGTGTTTGAGGTGGTGTCGACGAAGTTGCCGCACTACACCATGCCCTTGTATCCGGCGCTGGCGTTGCTGTGCGCCCGGGGCGGGCTCAGCGGGGCGGCGTGGCTGCGCGACGCCGGGCGCGGGCGGGTGATTCGAACGTTGGGGGGCGCTTGGAGCATCGCGGGGCTCGGGTGGTGCGCGGCCATGGCGGGGGTGGCGTGGCTGGCGGTGCGGGGCGAGGGCGCCGGTGCGACCATCGCGGGCGGCGCGATCGTGGGGGCGGTGTTCGGATTGATGCTGTGGTTTCACATCAAGTGTCAGCAGCGCCTGCGCGAGGGCGGCGTGCGGGCGATGCTGCCCCTGGGGCTGGCGGTGTTTGTGCTGGTGGCGGCAGGGGTGGGCTGGTCGATGCCCCGCGTGCGGGAGTTGTGGGTGAGCCGCGGGGTGATGCGGGCGATGAAGCGGATCGACCCCGCGGGGCAGCGTCCGTTCGCGGCCAGCGTGTTTGTCGAGGACAGCCTGATCTTTGAGAGCCACGGGCGCGTGGAATGCATGGAGCAGGGGGATCTGGACGATTGGCTCGAGGAAAACCCGGGCGGGGTGATGCTGATTCCCGCGCAGTACGCGGCGCAGCGTGGATGGCCGGCGCTGGCGAGCGTCTCGGGGCTGAACTACACCAAGGGGGCGCGGGTTGATCTGGCGCTGGTGTCGCCCAAGGGGCGCGGGCGGGAAATGCCATGAGCGGCGACACGCTTTCTTCAGCCCCCACCCCAGCCGGCGTGCTGGTGGTGGATAAGGACAAAGGCTTCACCAGCATGGACGTGTGCGCGATCGTGCGCACGAGGTTTCGGCGGGGCGGGGCGCCCAAGCGGCTCAAGGTCGGTCACGCGGGGACGCTCGACCCCATGGCCACCGGAGTGCTGGTGGTGCTGGTGGGCAAGGCCACGCGCCTGAGCGACCGGATGATGCTGGGGGAGAAGGAGTACCTCGCCGAGGTGGACCTGTCGCGACGCTCCGACACCGACGACGTCGAGGGGCGGGTGGAAGACGTGGCGGTGGCCAACCCGCCCGACGAGGCGGCGGTGCGGGCGGCGCTGGCGGGGTTTGTGGGCGAGATCATGCAGAAGCCGCCGGCTTTTTCGGCGCTCAAGGTGGGGGGGAAAAGGTCGTACGACCTGGCCCGGGCCGGCAAAGCCGTGGAGCTTGCGGCACGCCCGGTGGTGATTCACGAGTGCCGGCTGGAGGCGTATGCGTGGCCTCTGGCCAAGGTGTGGGTGCGCTGCGGCAAGGGGACGTACATACGAAGCCTCGCCCGCGACGTGGGCACGGCGCTTGGGTGTGGCGGGATGCTGACGGCGCTGCGGCGCACGCGGGTGGGGGCGTGGACGGAGGCGATGGCGCGGCGGATCGACACCCTGCCTGATGTGATGACGCAGGCGGACTTGCGCGACGTGACGGAGTGAACCAAGAAAAAAGGTCGGCTCGGAGCGCCGACCTACTTACATGTTGATCGCGCGGCCTTCGCTGGCGAGGGCGGCTTCGCGCACGCTCTCGTGCATGGTCGGGTGCGCGTGCACGGTGCAGATGAGTTCTTCGCTGGTGGCTTCCAGTCGCCGCGCCAGCGAGAGTTCGGCGATGAGTTCGGTCGCCTGATCGCCCATGATGTGGGCGCCCAGGATTTCGCCCCGGGGCAGGCCCCGGATGATCTTGGTGAAGCCGTCGGTGTGAGCCGCGGCGATCGCCTTGCCCAAGGCCGTGTAGGGGAAGGTGCCCACCTCGTAGTCCTTGCCCTTCACTTTGCCTTCGGCGATGAGCTTCTGCTCGGTGAAGCCCACGCTCGCGACCTGCGGCAAGCAATACGTGCACCCGGGGATCACCGTGTAATCGAGCGGGATCGGCTCGTGATTGAGCTTCTTGGCCCGCCACGCGATGCGCTCGACGCACAACGCGGCTTCTTCGCTCGCCACGTGGGCCAGCCAGGGCGGCCCGATCACATCGCCGATGGCGTACACGCCCGGCAGGTTGGTCTTGTAGTCGATGGCCTGGTTGGTGGTTTTGCCCGGCACGTAGTCGGTCACGATGTGGTCGCGCTCGATCTTCAGGCCCAGCGCGGGGTCGCACAAGCCGTCGGTGCGGCCCTTGACGCCCACGGCCAGCAGCACCTTGTCGCCCTCGAGGGTTTGCTTCTTGGATTCGTCCGCCTTGCCCTTGCCGTCGGGCCCGACGACCCAGGGGGCGACGGTGACCTTGACGCCGCTGGCGGTCTTTTCGACGGCGGTGGTGGTGGTGTTGGTCAGGATGTTGAAGCCATGCTTGCGGTAGAGCTTTTCCATGGCCGCCGAGACGTCTTTGTCTTCGACGGGCAGGATGGTGTTCATCATCTCGACGATGGTGACTTCGGTGCCGAGGGTCTTGTAGAAGTAAGCGAACTCCATGCCGATGGCGCCGGCGCCGATGACGATGAGTTTGGCGGGCTTGGTCTTGTTGTACATCGCCTCGCGGGCGCCCCAGATCTTGTCGCCGTCGAACTTGGCGAAGGGCAGATCGCGGGCGACGCTGCCGGTGGCGACGATGACGTAGTCGGCGGTGATGGTTTCCTTGCTCTTGCCGGGCGTGGCGGGGGCGCTGGTGAGTTCTTCTTTCACCTCGCACTCTTGAATGTCGATCGTCACCTTGCTCTTGCCGCCGACGTTTTCGGCCTTGGTGATCTTGGCGTTGGCGTTGTAGAACTGGATCTTGTTCTTGCGCATCAGGAACTCAACGCCCTTGTTGAGTTTGCCCGCGACATCGCGGCTGCGCCCGATGATGCGGTCCCAATCCAGCTCCACCGGTCCGCCTATTTTGAGGCCCCAGAATTTCTGGTCCTCTTGCTTGGACATTTTTTCGACCAGTTCGGCGTTGGCGAGCAGGGCCTTGCTGGGGATGCAGCCCCAGTTGAGGCAGACGCCGCCGAGCTTGGCGCGTTCGATGATGGCGACCTTGAAGCCGAGCTGGGCCGCTCGAATCGCCCCGGTGTAGCCGCCCGGACCGCCGCCGATCACCACAACGTCGAAATGGCTGTTGGCCATGGGAGAGAATCCTTGTGCGAGGCCCCGAAATCATCCCGCGTGACGCTCAGCGGGGATCGACTATAGATGCCCACGAGGGAGTCGAGGGTGCGAGCACGAGTTTGGGCGAGAAGGAATGGGACGAGAGAACCCCGCGCTGCCAGTGGCGGCTCGGCGGCTCGTCCGCAGGGCGCCGGCCGCCCTCACGCCAGATCCACCCCCAGCACCGCCAATGGCCCCACCTGCTCCTCCAACGCGCCCCTGGCCCGCTCGACCCTCTCCCTGATCTTGCCGTCGTGGTCAAGGAGAAACACGCAACTGCCGCTGCCCGTGACGTGGGCATCTTCGCGCGTGATGCGCTTGAGCGCCGTCACCAGCGTGCCGAGCCGCGGCTCGACTTTGAAGGCTGCCTTCGCGAGATCGTTGAACAACAGCCGCGACTGGAGCGCAGTCTGCATCTTGCCCGCACGCTCGCGCACCAGTTCGGGCCGCACGCGGTGAGGCGTCGGGGGTGTGCCCGGCCCGATGCCGTCGCGCTCGCGTGCGAATCGCTCCACCTGCCAGGCGCTGAGCCGTACCCGATCGCTCTCCAGCACCAACTCGTCGAACGCCTTGTACACCGGCCCGGTCGCGCACCCAAACTCCGGCACCACCAGCACCAGTCGCCCGCGCCGGCGAGGCGAGCGCTCGATGTGCTCGCCCAGACCTTCGACGAACGCCGGGCGCGGCGCCTGCTCCGGACCGTCACGCTCCGTGTCCAGGAAGTAGCTCACATCCGAGCCGAGTCTGGCCGCGATCGCCCCAAGCGCCGCGTCGTCGATATCGAGCGCAAACGCGTTGCGAACTGCCAGCAACGCAGCCGCGGCGTCCGACGACCCGCCCCCCAGCCCACCCCCCACCGGAATCCGCTTGCGAACCACCAACTTGGCGTCCAGCGTCCGCCCGGCGTGCGCCTCCAGCGCCCGCAGCGCCCGCACCGCGAGGTCCTTTTCGGGGGGCCAGTCGATGGGTGTGGGGCGGGGCGCGTCGCTGGCCCACTCGATGGAGACCGACGGCGCCCCGCGCGTCACCTCCACGTCGTCCCACAGCGAGATCGGCGCGAACCACGACGCGATCGGGTGATAGCCGGCGTGCGAGGCGCCAGGAGGCAGCGGGGGCCCCACGCTGAGCATGAGATTGATTTTCGCATACGCGCGGCGGTGGATCACAAGCGACTCCGAACGGCGTGCATTCGCCGGGGATCGAGCATACGCCGCCCGCTTACAATTGTGCGAAGGGAGCACTTCATGCACGTTTCCGACCTCGTTTCCGCCATGCACGACATCGCCCCGCTGGAATACGCGGAGGCGTGGGACAAGGTGGGTCTTTTGGTCGGTGACGCAGCCCGCGCCCTCAAGGGGCGCGTGCTGCTGACGATCGACCTGACGGAGCGCGTGCTGGAGGAGGCCATCGGCGCCAAGGCGGGCGCGATCATCGCATATCACCCACCGATCTTCGAGCCTTTGAATCGGGTCACGAGCGCCACGCCCCGCCAGCGCGTGGTGCTGCGGGCGATCGAGCACCAGATCGCGGTGTACACACCTCACACGGCGCTCGACGCCGCGCCGGGGGGCATCACCGACTGGCTGTGCGAGGGCCTGTCTGGCTCGCGCAAGGAAGGAAAGATCCTGGGTGATTGCCGGGCGCTCGCCCCGCACCCGCAGATGCCGGCGTCGCAACAGCTCAAGGTCGTGACGTTTGTGCCGCAGGCGGAGGTGGATCGCGTGCGGAGCGCGCTGGCGACGGCGGGCGCGGGCATCATCGGGGCGTATCACCTGTGCTCGTTTGAGAGTTCGGGCACCGGCACGTTTGTGGGGGGCGAGGGGACCAAGCCCCGGGTGGGCAAGGCCGGGCACTTTGAGCATGTGCCAGAGCATCGGCTGGAGATGGTCTGCTCGCGTTCGTCGCTGGCGCTGGCCATCGAGACGCTGCGAAGGTTTCATCCGTACGAATCGCCGGCGATCGACGTCTACGAACTGGTGCCCCAGCCCCAGCGGGCCGCGGGCCCGGGGCGGCGGCTGGTGGTCGACAAAGCCGCGACGGTGCGCGAGCTCGCCGAGCGACTGCGCGACCACATCAAGCGGGATCGTGTGCGCTACGCCGTGGCCGGCGAAGCCGACGCGAAGCTCAACCACATCGGCGTGGTGCCGGGCTCGGGCGAATCGCTGAGCCGGCTGGCCCGCACCGAGGGGTGCCAGGTCTTCGTGACCGGCGAGATGAAGCACCACGAGGTTCTGGGCGCGCTCAACTCGGGCATGAGCGTGATCCTGGGCGGGCACACCAACACCGAGCGGGGGTACCTGCCCCGCCTGCGGGCCGCCCTTGAGAAGCGGGGGTTCGACGCGGTCCTGAGCGAGACCGACAAAGACCCGCTCGAAGCGGTGTGAGGCGGGTCATCGAGGCCCGGGCCGGAGCGTTGCGGAGTTGGTGGTCGGCGGCGGGATCGGTCCGGAGATCTGCGATGGCAGATCTGGTTCAGGCCGCGATCGTCAACCGAGTGCTTTGGAGCACCACACGCCAGGGGATGATCACGCGCTGGGGGCGAGCTTGAGTCAGCCGCTGCCGGCGTGCGAACGCGTCGAGCATGGGCCCCGGCGACATCGTGCCGATGACGCAGACTTCGGCGTCCTCGCCGTCGCCGCTCAGGCGGACGCCGAGGTCTCGCAGTGCCCGCGCCACGACCCAGGCGTTCTTTCCCTCGTCGATGATCGCCGCGGACCGGAAGGGGGTGCGGGCGTGGGCGTGCGCCAGCGCCTCCCTGGCGGCGGCGAGGCCCGTGAATCGCTCCCAGAGCTGAGGCGTCATGGGCGTGCGAGGCTGGCGGCGCAGGCTTGCGCGAAGCTGGGTAAGCCCGGCGCCGTAGCCCGTGAGCGCTCGCTCTTTGATCGCGATCCGCCGGTATCTGCGCCGGATTTCGCGGAGTTCCGGCGCGCGAGCCTCGTCGGGCGCGTACCGCTGCGCGACCCAACCATTGTTCCGCACGAGTCGCTCGACGATGGCGTTCATGTCGCGATTGGCGCTGTCCTTGGCGTGCAGGACGCGAAAGCGAGGGTCGAAGCGCACGCGGCAGCCCGCGAGCAGCATCCGAGCCGCGAGGTCGTACTCCTCGACGTAGTAGTTGAACGCGTGGTCGTAGCCCCCCAGTTCGAGGAACAGCTCGCGCCGGATGGCCACGCCGCAACCGATGAAGACTTCGGGCAGGCCGCCCGATTCGCGCCGGGTTCGCTGGCCCGTCCGGACGGGCAGGAAGATGTCGGCGGAGAGTGCGCCCACGTCGGGCGGCGCGTCATCGAGCGCCTCGATGAACCCAAGGTCCATCGGGTGCGAATCATCGTCCAACATCACGATCCAGCGCCCGCGCGACGCCTGCACGCCCAGGTTGCGGGCCGCGGCTCCCGCGTTGTGGTCCAGATCGATCCGGCGCACCGGTACGCCGCTGCGGAGTCGGGGCGGCATCACCAGGCGCTCGCTCGACGCGTTGTCCACCACAGTGATCTCCGCATCGTGCGGCCCCAGCGCGTCGATCGCCAGCAGCGTCGCCTTGAGGCGTTCGGGCCGGTTGCGGGTTGGCAAGACATACGAGATCATGCGCTGCCTCTCTTCCTTCCGCCTTCTGTCACCCCGCCACCAGTTGCGTCCGCTCACGCCTGGCTTCGTTCGCCTGCGCGGGCGAGTAGGTCAGGTGCGAGGTATGCACCCGCGCGATCATGTGGCGAAGGTCAGGCCCGGTCACGGGCATGTTGCCCAATCGCTGCACCTGCACCGCCGCCGCACACGCGCCCAGGAATGCCGCCTGCTGCAGCGTGGCGCCCGCGGCCAGCGCCAGCGTCGCCGCGGCCAGCAGTGAATCGCCGCAGCCCAAGGGGTCCAGCGCGATCGGCACCAGCGCCGGCACGTGCTCGCTGGCAAGGCGGCTGGGCCAGGCCTCGTCAGCCGCCGGCGCCTCGGGCAACCTTGAAAATGCCAGCAGCCCGTCGCCGCCGAGCGTCACGATCGCGTTCTTCGATTCGGTTGCCTCCAACAGCCTCCACGCCACCAGCGGCAGCCCCTCGGAATGCAGGTGCACGCCCTCGCGCAGCTCCGGTTCGCTGGGGCACAAGAGGTCCATCCCCCGCATGCTGGCCAGGTTCGACCGCTTGCCGCTCACATCTCCCGCCAGCACGCGCGTGAACGAGCGGATGTTCTGGCACAGGTGCGAAAGGCTGCGGGGAGAAAAGAGACCCAGACCAAAGTCGGTGATGATCGTCGCGTCGGCCTGCCCGGCGATTCGCCTGGTCGTGGAATCGAGCGGGTCGCTCGCGCGGCTCTCCGCCGCGGCTTCGCACGCCAGGCGCGCCAGTTCGTCCTGCTGGGCCCGGTCGAGTACCAGGGGCTCCACCAGGTCGAGTTTCATGACCTTCTGGGCGCCCACCAAAAAGCGCTGCTTTTCGGGGATCGGCGTCGAGACCCGCACCGCCCGAACCTCGATGCCCTCGCGCTCCAGGCGCTCTCGTAGCAGCGCCGCCTCGTCGCCTTCGGGCAGCGCCGTGATGAGCAGGGGCTTGGCGCCCAGCGCCGCGGCGTGGCGCGCCACGATCGCCGCCCCACCGTCATAATGCCGTGCCTCAAGAGGCCGCAGCGTCATCATCGGGCTCTCGCCCGCCACCTCGGGCCGGTCGCACAAGATGTAGGTGTCGCGGATCACCTCGCCCACGATGATCACCCGCTGGCCCCGGACGCTCGACAGCACGCGATACAGCTCCGGCCCGGCCAGCCCCGGTTCGCGGCTCAACTGCACCAGCCGCTGGTGATACGGGTCCACCGACTGCTCGAGGGCTGAGATCAGCGTTGTGCTGCTGAACACCACATCGCCCGAGGAAAAGACCACGCGCCCGCCGCCCTGTTCGACGGCGCGCCGCTCCGCCATGAATCGCGGGTCGGCGTTGTTCTCATATTCCTTGCCCTTGACGTACACGTCCGGCTGCAGCGACTGAAGCAGGTCCAGCGCCGTGGCGTTGGCGTCGATGTACACCAGGTCCACGCAGTCCAGGGCCGCCAGGTTCTCGGCTCGCAGCTCCTCGGGGATCAGTGGCCGCCCCGTGCCCTTGCGGATCGCCGGGTCGCCGGTGATCGACACCAGCAGCACATCCCCCAGCGCCCGCGCTTGGCGCAAGTGCCGGATGTGCCCGGGATGCACGATGTCGAAGCAGCCGTGACACTGCACCAGGCGCCGCCCGGTCGCCCTGAGCTTCTCCCGGGCCGCCAACAGCGCGTCCAAGCCCACGATCTTGCGGGCGACCTGCGGCGGCAGTTGGTGTCCTTCAAAGGGCGACGACATCGCCCGTTTTATCGGATCGACCCGTAGCCCGGCTTGGAAAAGGTTTGGTGATCGGCGTTAGGAAGGCGGAAGGTTCGATTTGGCACGGGGTAAGCCCCCGAGGCATCAGGGCTTGCCGGCATCCTGGGGCTTGGGCGTGGACGTGTCCCGCGCGATGGTCTGGAACATGTCATCGATGCCACCCGGGTAGATGGCGTGGGGCATGCCGTCGACAATGCGGATCTCCGCATCGCTGCCCAGCTTCTCGAGAGAAGCCTTGAGGCGTTTCACGGCGCCTTCGAGGTAGAAGGTGTCGATGCCGCCCGCGTAGATATGCAGCTTGCCGGCCAGCTTCTGCTTGAGCGCGGGCCATTCGCGGGTGAGTTTCAGGTTGATGTCGTAGGGCTCCCAGGCTTTAGAGGTCACCGGGTCCACGTCGCCGGTCGCGCGATCGAACAGAGGCCTCGGGCGCCCGTCTTCGCGCGGCGAGAAGACCGCCTCGAACGAGTGAATCTGCCCGCCCGGGCCCAGCACCGTCTCCTGACGCACGAAATCGTCGTACCAGATCGTCACCTTCCCGCCCTGCCTGGCGAGCGGGCGGCGTTCGCCCTTCTCGTCCTTGCACATGTTGGCGCCTTTGGCGTAGAGATCGATCCGCTGGAAATCATGAAAATCAACGGGATCTGGGCAGTGGCTCCAGACGCCGTCGAACACGTCGGGGTAGGCCACCTGCAGCCACAGGCTGCTCCAGCCGCCGGAGGAGATGCCAAAGACGTAGCGTTTCGCCGTGGCGTCGCGTGCCGTCCCCTCGCCCGGGCCGTGATACTTCTTCTCGACCGCCGGGATGAGTTCCTCCGTGAGCGCCTTGCCCCAGGGCCCGTTGTTGGCGCTGTCCGCGAAGACGCTGTGCCCGAGCCCGCAGGTCGGGTCGGGAACGATCATGAGGCACTTGTCCGCCGCGGGCGAATGATCGAGCATCCCGACAAGACCGAAGGCCGATCGATGGCTGCCGCCGAATCCGGTGATGAAGTACGCCGCCGGGTAGTGATGCTCGGGGTTGTAGTCCTTTGGCAGAACGACGCCTGCCCGCAGGGTGAACGGCCGCCCGTAGAACGCGCTCAGGCTTGGGCTCTGCATCTCGAAGAGTTTGACGCGGCCCGTTTCCTTGAACGCTGGGGGCACGTTGGCGTGCTTCAGCGTCAGTTCGAGGGGCCCGCCCTCTTTGGCGAATGAGGCGACGACGACGTCGCTGTAGAGGTCGCCGGCGCCGTCGCCCGGGCGCGGGCAATCCGGGTCGACCTTCGCGACCGCCTGGACGCGGTAATTCGGCCCCATCGCGTCGACCCATGATTTGGGAAAGGCCAAGCCAGCCTGATCGATCTCGACGCTGGCGCCCGGGACGATGTCCTTGACGTCCAGCGCGAAGACCTGGCCCGGGTGCATCCAGTCGCCCATGCGGCGCCGGGGCTCGCCCGAATCGATGCTCAGCACGACGTACACCCGCCCGCTGTAGGGCTTGGAAATGGCGTCCTTGTCGAAAGTGACCTTGAACGTGCTGCACGGGGAATCACGCTCGACGACGGGCGTCGCCTGCGCCAGCGCCCGGGGTACGACCACGACCATCAGCAACGCAGCGAAGAAGACGCGCAAGAGTCTGAGCGACATCGTGGGTTCCTTTTGGAAAGTCCGCTCGGGCGAGGCTCGCAAGGCCGATTGTTGGCGCCGGTTGCTTGCAGCGGGAGCACCGCGTGTTCAGACCTCATCAAGCCGCTCGCGATTATCGTCCGCGATACACCCGGTCCAGCCCCTCGATCATCGCCTCGACGCTGAAGGCCTGCTGCACCTCGTGCTGGCCACGCTCCACCAGCGCCCGGCGCGCCAGGGGCTCGGCCGCGCACCAGCGGATCGCCTCGCCCAGCCCCGCCACGTCACCCACCCGCACCAGGCGCCCGGTCTGCAAGTCGCGGCACACTTCGCCCGTGCCGTCCGCGTCGTACGCCACCGGGCACGCGCCCGCCAGCAGCGCCTGAGGCACCGTTCGCGGCAGGCCTTCCCGATAGCTCGGGTGCGCCAACACGTCCATCGCCCGCATCAAGCCCGGAATCTGCCCCGGCGCCACCAGCCCGGTCAGAATCACCTGCGCGCCGGCTCCTGCTTCGCCCGGCCCGCGATCCTTCCCTCCCTCACGATCCAGTTCGCGCACGCCCAGCCCCATGCTCTTTGCCCTGCCCACCAGGCGCTCGCGCCACCAGCCGTCGCCCACCCACAGCATCCTCCAGGCCGGCTGGCGCTTGAGGTCATCCCCGATGGCGTCGAGCATGTCGTCGTGCCCCTTGTGCTGGGTGAGGCGTGCCACGACACCCACGACAAACGCCGACGGCTCGACACCCAGGCGAGCTCGAAGTTCGGCGCGCGTCTCCCCCGCACGGGGCGACAGAAACTCGTCGATCTCCATGCCCGAGCGGACGGTCGTGTACTGGGTGGGGGAGCCGATCTGCCGTCTCAGAAACTCGCGCGTCATCGCGTCGGCGACGCTCACGATGGTGTTGCACCTGCGAGCGGCCCATCGCTCCGCGAGCGTGTACGCGTAGTTCGAGAGCACGGTCTTCCACCGGCGCAGCGCCCCACCCTGCGGCGGCATGAAGGGCGGCCCGTGGATCGTGTGCACCACCCTGGGCCGCGACATCGCCAGCGCCCCCGCCTTGACCCGCCACCCCGCCCCTCGCCCCAGGATTCCCGCCTTGGAAGAGTGGGTGTGAACGACGTCCGGGTCCAGTGCGCGGACCAGCGCCGTCAGTTCGCGGGAAGCGCGCCAGTCCATCAGCGGGCGCACCTCGCGCACCAGCGACGGCACCACGTGCATGCAGATCTCCCGCACGGGCGAACCGGCCTCAGCCGCCGGGGGCAGCTTTCCCACCCCCCGCACGCGCTCCGCCCCCAGCCTCACCTGCGTGTTGAAGGTCTCCACCCGCGCCAGCAGCGACCCCTCGGGCCCGTAGATCGGCCCGAACGCCAGGTGCACCTCGTGCCCGAGCCTTGCCTGCCCGATGCACGAGAGCACGGTGTTCTCCTGACTGCCGCCCAGGATGAGCCGGGTTGAGATGTGCAGGATGCGCATCGCTGCCACAGTACGAGCCCGAAGCGCTCGCGAGGGTCTCCCATGCGTCCGCCCGCCAACACGACCTCGCCGCAGCCCTTCGCCCCGCGGCGTCGCGTCCGCGATCAATACCGAATCCACTCCAGGCACAGCCCCGTCGGGGGCAGCGTCGGCCCCGCCATCGCCCGATCCTTCGCCTCAATCACCCGCGACACATCCCGCGGCGAGAGTCTGCCCCGCCCCGCCTCCACAAGCGTCCCCGCGATGATCCGCACCATGTTGTAGAGGAACCCGTTGCCGCTCACTTCGATCCGCAGCCTTCGCCCCTGTCCCGGCAGCGCGTTCGAAGGGGGTGCCTGTTCGATCACGCGGCACCCATAGACCGTCCGCACCGTCGACAGCCTCCCATGCCCCGCCGCCGCGAACGCCGCGAAATCATGCTCACCCACCACCCGCGCCGCCGCGGCGTTCATCGCTTCCAGGTCCAATCTCTCCCACACCTCGTGCACATACCGCCGGTCCCACAAGGCTCGGGGCGCATGTTCTTCCGCCGATCTCGGACACTCCAGCAGCGTGTACGAATACCCCTTCGCCACCGGGTCTCGAATCGGGTCAAACCCATGCGCGACCGGGCGGCACGCCAGCACCTGCACATCGTCGGGCAGCCGCCCATTCACCGCCCGCGCCAGGCGCTCCACCCCGCGTGACAATGGCCACCCGATCCCCCGCGGGACGCTCGGGTCGTCCGGCGCTGCCGGCGAGAGTTCCTCCGAAAAAGGCTGGCAGCTGAACGCCGCCACCTGGCCTAGCGCATGCACGCCCGCGTCCGTACGGCTCGCCCCGACCAACTGCACCGGTTCACGCACCACCTCGCGCACCGCCCGCTCCACCACGTGCTGCACGCTGCGCAGCTGCACCCTGGGCCTTGGTTCCCCTTCGTGCTGGATGGTCCCCTGCACCGAGAGCGCCAACGCGCTAGACCCCTCGCCCACCGTCGGGGGGTCAAAGGGCTCCTGCTTCTGCCAGCCGCAGAAATCGGTGCCGTCATAGGCAATGGTGAGGGCGTACCGGGGCACGCCGATGTTACGACGGGGCGTTGTCCGGGGCGGCCTGGCCGCCCGGCTCTGGCAGGGGTTTGCTCGAGGCGGACGTGGGCGACTTGATCTGGATCCGCTCTCGCGTGTCGGTCTTGGGCTTGAAGCGTTTGTGTTCCGCGTCCGCCCACTGGTCGGCGATCTTCCACCACCACAAGGTGAACGGGATGCCGAAGATCACGATCAGGGCCATGATGAACCACACCACCGGCGACAGGCTTTTTTCAGCCGCCACGTCCGCCGCCAGCAGAGATCCGATCACGAAGTTCACGTTCAATCCTACCGCTCACAAACATGAGCGGAGCATGACGCCCCGTCGCCGAACCAACCCCGAAACCACCCGCCCCGAACCGCGAGTACAGTGCCCCTATGCACCGCACACTCACCCGCACGTCGCTGTTTGCGATCGTTCTGCTTGCCGGCTCACCCGCCATCGCCCAACCCGCGCCCGCCGCCCAGCCCGCGGCTCACCAGGGCCAACCCGACCATCAGGACAGGCCCGCCGCCAAGGCGCGTGAAATGGCCGCCAAGGCCATCGCTTTCCTCCGCACCAAACAAGACAAATCCGGCGGCTGGGGCGTCAACCCCAAGGGCCCCACCTTCCCCGCCATCACCGGCCTCGTCCTGCAAGGCATGCTGTTGGACGACACCCTCCAACCCACCGACCCCGCCCTGCTGGCGGGCGAAAAGTTCCTGCTCGACAAGCAGCAACCCGACGGCGGCATCTACGACAAGGTCCTGCAGAACTACAACACCGCCATCAGCCTCGCCGCCCTCGCCGAAATCAAGAACCCCGACGCCCCCACCAAGGCGGCGATCGAGAAGGCCCAGAAGTTTCTCCTGGGCCTTCAGTTCTCCGAAGCAACCGGCGACCGCACCCCGGGCGACGACGCCTCCACGCCCGTCACCAAAGACGACCCCTTCTACGGCGGCTTTGGGTATGGCCACCACAGCCGCCCCGATCTCTCCAACACCGCCTTCGCCATCGAAGCCCTCCGCGTCAGCGGCGTGCCCGAGTCCGACCCCGCCTTCCAACGCGCCCTCGTCTTCCTCCAGCGCTGCCAGATGCTCGACAAAGCCCCCGACGGCTCGCCCGTCAACGACATGGACTACGCCAAGGGCAGCACCCAGGGCGGCTTCATCTACGCCACCGGGCCCAGCGGTGACTCCAAGTCCATAGGCCAGAGCAACGCCGGCGAAATGATGGAAAGCCTCGACGGGCCCGCCGGCGCCAGCGTGCGCTTCACCCTCAAGGCAGGCCCCGACGGCAAGCCCATGAAGCTCTCCCGCGACGAAGTCTTCAAACGCATCCGCGCCTCCATCGACGCCACCACCGACCTCGGCCATGGCTTTGTCCCCACCACGCTGTTCGTTCTCATGGGCCCCACCGGCAACGGCAAGGACGCCAACGAGTTCGAGGCCCGCGCCAACGCCTCGCCAGAGCGTCTGAGCGAAGTCGTGCGGGCCGCGATGGGCGATGTCATCGCGGGCGAGGTCGAAGCCGCGACCCTCGAACACGCCTCCGGCCTGGTCCGCCACCGCGCCTACGGCTCGATGACCTACGCGGGCCTTAAGAGCTACCTCTACGCGGGACTCACCCCCAACGACCCCCGAGTGCTGGCCGCCGTCGATTGGCTGGGCCACCACTACACGCTGACTGAGAACCCCGGCCTGGGCACGGATGGGCAGTACTACGGCTACGTGATGTTCGCCAAGGCCTTGCACGCCCGGGGCCTGCCCACGCTGCCCGTGACGACGCCCCAGGGCGTCGAACAACGCCGCTGGGCCGACGACCTCGTCAACCAGCTTGCGACCTTGCAGAACGACGACGGCAGCTTCCGCCCGGTTGACAATCGCTGGCTGGAGAGCGACCCGGTGCTCATCACCGCGTACTCGCTGGTTGCCCTCGAACACGCGATGCGGGGTCAATAGAAATTCGAGCCCGAAGCGCAAGCGAGGGTCTCCCCGGCGTCAAGACGCCAAAGAGACCCTCGCTTGTTCATGGAGTCGATGGAGCACGTCGGCCCGCCGCCGCGCGTTCGCGAAAAGCGTTTACCCCTTGTTGCCGATCTTGGGCGAGGCCGCCCGCATCGGGTTGCCAATCACGCCCGGCTTGAACGCCGTCTGGCCCGGCGCGGGGTTGGCGGGTCTGGCGGGCGAGGCGGGCTTTGCCATCGTGGGCAGCTTCTTGGGCGCGGGCTGGGGCGAGAGGGTTTTCTTGGCCGGAGCGGACAGCGGCGAGCCCGAGGGCGCTCCCTGTTTGGGCGCGCCGGTCAGAGTCGCCGGCGACGCGCCGCCGCTCGCCTTGGGCGGCGCGGGCAATCGCTGCGGCGCGGGCTGGGCGCCGAGGATCTTGGGCGCGGGCGCCGACAAAGCCTTGCCTGGGGCTGCACCCTGCTTGGGCTGCATCGTCGCCGGCGAGGGGGAGTTCGCCTTGGCGGCACCCATCTTGTTCCCGGTCAGGGCCTTGCCCGCCTGCTTGTTCAGTTGCCCGAGCTTCTTCTCGGCGCCGTCGCGCATGGCGCGCCCGATCGCCCCGTTCATCTGCTGCGCCTCTTCCATCCCGCGCGTCTCCGCGGTTGATGGGCCCTTGCGCAGCTCCAGAATCTTGTCCGCCGCCTTGTTCATCCGGTCCTGCCCAGCCTGCTTCTTGCCCTGCTGTTCCTGGATCTGCTTGGCGGTGGGTACGGCTTTCTTGAATTGCGACACGGGTGTGCTCCGATGCCGGGAGAAGCGCCACAAGCCTTCCGACCCTTGCGGGCCCTGCCCGGCAGACGCGTCCATGCTACAACGTTCCGAGCGTTGTGACGCATCTTTCCGCCCGTCGCACCAAACTTATTTTGCAGCCGCATCGCGTGAATGCGTGCATATGCAGGCGGGTTTCCGAATCAGCCCGCGCAACGCGGCTCACCCCGCCCGCCGGCCCATGTAAGGCCGCAGCTCATCGGGAATCTCGCGGATTCCCCGCCGCATCGCCTTGCCCACGGCGTACCGCAGCGACGCGTGCACTCGCCTCTCGACACGCTCGGTGATCGGCAAGCCGCGCTTTCGCATTTCGGCCAGCGCGAACATCCACGCGTGATATTCCTCCAGGCACCTTGGCGAAATCGCCCCCAGCCCGATGTGATGGTGCCCGATTTCGTGCAGAAAAATCGCGATCGACATCGGCCCGCGTGGGCGCGGGCTCTCGAGCATCCGCTTCTTGGTGCCGTCGGTGTACGTCGTCTCCCACGCCACGCCCGATGAACTCGTCCGCCACTTCCGGACTCGCACCTGGTACTTCGCCAGCATCTCGGCGACCGTGTCGTCGTAGCGCTGCTGCATCGAGCGGCTCGCGCGGGGCTTGCGAACGCGAAGCGCGACCACTTCCCCATCTCGTGGCACAGGCCTCCGGCCTGTGTCCTTCCCAATCTTCTCTTGCTCTTGCTTGGTCCGCTTCGCAGGCTTGGTCGGCTTGGCCGCGGGCTTCGCGCGGGCCGCCACCTTGGGCTTGCTCTCCCCCAGCACCGCCCGCTTCAAGGGCTCAAAAATGTCCCACAGCGTGAACTGGAACATGCTTCATTGTTCCGACATTCGCCCGACCAGTTGCTCGCCCGCCATCACCCGCTTCCCCCGGCAAAAATCCGCCCATTTCATCGCTTTCTTGCCCGCCGGCTGCACCTCCACCAACTCCAGCACGCTTTGTCCGTCGCACGCCACCAGCCCTCGCGCAGGGTCGATGATCGCTCCCGGCACGCCCGCCGCGCCGGGCGCGTGATCCTTCACCCGCAGCAGCTTCAAACCCTGCTCCCGGAACTTCACCGTCACCCCCGGCCAGGGCGTCAGCCCATGCACCCGCTGGCGGCAAGCCCGCCCCCCGCGCGTGAAATCCACCCAGCCGTCGTCCTTGCTCATCTTCCCCGCGATGGTGACCAAGGTTTCGTCCTGCACCACCGGCGTCAGCGTGCCGGAAGCGTGTTGTTGCAGCACGCGTTCCACCACCTCGGGGCCGTCGGCGGCGAGCATGTCATGCACTTCCCCCGCCGTCGCGTCCGGCGGCACGGGCCGCGTGGTCGTGCCCAGCACCAACCCCGCGTCCATCTTGTCGGCCAGCGTGATGACGCTGTTGCCGGTGATCTCGTCCCCGGCGACCATCGCGGCGTTGATCGGGGCCGCGCCGCGCCAGCGAGGCAGCAGCGACGCATGCAGGTTGATCGCGAAGCGATCCGCCAACAGCGCCTTGCCCAGTTTCTGCCCGAAGGCGATGACCACCCACGCGTCGGCCGCCCACCCCCGCACCTGCGCGACGATCTCCGCCGCGTTCACCTTCTCGGGGCACACCAGGGGCACGCCGGGAAGGTTTTCCTTTGCCCACGCCGCGATCGGCGTCGGGGTCATCTGCCCGCCGCGGCCCGCGGGCTTGTCGGGCTGACTGACGATGCCGACGACCTCATGCGCCCGGGCGAGGTGCGCCAAGGTCGGGATGCCAAACGCGCCGGAGCCAAGAAAAACGATTCGCATAGGAAGAGACGAAGTTCCGAAGAGACGCAGAGACGAAGTTCAAGCACCCGAGAGATCAGTTCGTATCCGTCTACACGGCCGCCGAACTTCGTCTCTACGGCACTTCGTCTCTTCGTCTCTCTCCCCTACTTCCTGAAGAACACGCTGCCGTACACCGCCCCCTCGCCCAGGTCTTCCGCGATGCGGATCAACTGGTTGTACTTGGCGTTGCGGTCACTGCGGCACGGCGCGCCCGTCTTGATCTGCCCGCAGTTGGTCGCCACCGCGATGTCGGCGATGGTGCTGTCCTCCGTCTCGCCGCTGCGATGGCTGAGGATCGCGCCGTACTTGTTCCGCATGGCCAAATTGACCGCCTCGAACGTCTCGCTCAGCGAACCGATCTGGTTCACCTTGACGAGGATCGCGTTGGCGCACTTCTCGGCGAGGCCCTTCTGCAGGAACTTCTTGTTGGTGACGAACAGGTCATCGCCCACGAGCTGGATCTTGTCGCCCAGCGTGGCCGTGAGTTTCTTCCAGCCGTCCCAGTCGTTCTCGGCCAGGCCGTCTTCGATGGACCGGATCGGGTACTTCTTGCACCAGTCGCTCCACATGCTGATCACGTCGTCGCTGGAGAGCACTTCCTTGCTGCTCTTGAAGAGCTTGTAGCCTTTCTTCCCCTCAGCCGCGGCTTCGTTCCACAGCTCGCTCATCGCCGGATCCAGCGCCACAAAGATCTGCTCGCCCCACTTGTACCCCGCTTTGCCCACCGCCTCTTCGATGATCTTGAGGGCGTCCTCGTTGGCCTTGAGGTCGGGCGCGAAGCCGCCCTCGTCGCCCACCGCCGTCGCCAGCTTCTTGGTGTGCAGCACCTTCTTGAGCGTGTGGTAGATCTCGACCCCCGCCCGCAGCGCCTCGTTGAAATCCTCAAAGCCCAGCGGCTGGATCATGAACTCCTGGAAGTCCACCGTGTTGTCGGCGTGCTTGCCGCCGTTCAGGATGTTCATCATCGGCACCGGCAGCGTCTTGGCCGCGCTCCCGCCCAGGTACCGGTACAGCGGCAATCCGCTCGCGTCCGCCGCGGCTTTCGCCACCGCCATGCTCACGCCCAGAATCGCGTTCGCACCCAGTTGCGTCTTGTTGGGCGTGCCGTCGAGGCGATTCAGGTGCTCGTCGATGTCCTCCTGCTCGCGCGCGTCCATGCCGATGAGTTCCGGCGCGATCCGGTGATTCACGTTGTCGACCGCCTTCACGACGCCCTTACCCATGTACACCTTGGCGTCGGCGTCGCGCAGCTCGCACGCCTCGTGCTCGCCCGTGCTCGCCCCGCTGGGCACCGCGGCTCGGGCCACGACGCCATTCTCCAGCCGAACGTCGACCTCGACCGTGGGGTTGCCGCGGCTATCAAGAATCTGGCGGGCGTGAATGGCGTCGATCTCAAAGTTCATGGGGGTCCTTTCGTGTGGTGCTTCGATTGAGACCACACGCTAGGCGAGTTCACGCAAACTTGGCCAGCCCAGGCCCGCCGCCCGTGGGTAGAAACGCGTTTCCAGCTCGCCCGAGCGCCCGAAACCCACGCTGAGGCACGGAATTCGCCGATAGGAAGTCGGCGAACCGCTACCCGCGAAACCTCCACCGGTATAGCCTTGCCCAACCCACGGACCCCTTTCCCGCATGCCCACCTCTTCCGAAGGTTTCATCCAGCGGATCGAAAGCCTCAAGGGCGACCTTGCCGGGCAGGGTCGCCGCGTCCAGTCCATGCTCGAGGCCGCCTTCGCCGCCCTCTTCGATCACAACGCCGAACGCGCCAACTGGGCCATCGCCCAAGATGACGAGGTCGACCGCGTCGATGTCGCCATCGAGCAGGCTTCCGTGGCCCTGCTCACCGACGCCACCCGCCAAGGCGCCGAGCTCGACGCGACCCAGCTCCGCTCGGTGCTGATGGTCGTCAAGATCAACAACGAACTCGAACGCGCCGCCGACGTCGCCGTCGAGATCGCTCAGGCGGCCCTCACGCCGCAGCAGGCCTCCGGCCCCTTCCCCGATACCTTCCGCGTGATGGCCAACAGCGTCATCGGCATCCTGCGCGACTGCAACACCTCGGTCGCCCGCAACAACCCGCAGCTGGCCAACATCGTGCTGCAGAGCCAGCACGCCGTCACCGCGTTCAAAGACGCCGTGCTGAAGCAAGCCCAGGAACGCCTGGCCAAGGGCCAGATCACCCCCGAGTTCGCGTTCCTGCTGCACGACATCGCCAACCAGTGTGAAGTGATCGCCGACCACTGCACCAACATCGCCGAGCAGGTGATCTATCTCACCACCGGCGCGATCGTGCGGCACACCCAGACCAGTTGGGTCCAGACCGGCCGCCACCAGACCGGCTGAGCCGCTCGCCTCGCGCCCCCAACCTTTGCGCGGCTTTCACCCACCCCCCACTGGACGCCGCCCCTTTCCCCCCCAACGCTTCAGGCTTGGACACAAACGAACGAAAGCCCAATCCAGCCGACGAACGTGCGGCCCGCGCCCTTCGCCAAGGAATCCCCGAGTCGCTGCGAATGGTGCGTCGTCCGCCGCCGCCCCCTTCGGCCTTCGTTTCGCAGCCGCCCGCCTCCGGCAACGCTCCCGCGCCCAAGCAGCTGCTTCATCCGCGTCGCGTGCGGGGCGGGCTCAAACTCGCCGGCGGCTCTGTCGAAGGCCCCACCCTCTGGGCCGCCCAGCGCTGGCTGCGCCTGGCCGAACAAGCCGCCATCGGTGCGCGCTTGGCTGAAGGTCTCGAATACGCCAAGCTGGGCCAGACCAAGCGCCTCGCCAACACCCCGGGCAAGATCGAAGCCAGCGTGCAAGGCCGCGCCGATCGCCCGTACACCGTCAGCATCACGCTCAGTGTCATCCCCGAGCCCGGCTGGGAGCCTGTCGTCGAGTCCATGGCGGCGGGCGCCATCTACGCCGCAAAGCTGCTCTCGGGCGAACTGCCCACCAACATCGAAGACGTCTTCGCGCCCCGCGGGCTCAAACTCTTCCCCACCGAGCCCGCCGAACTCACGGTCTCGTGCACCTGCGCCGAGCACACCCAGGGCGCTCAAGCCCCAGCCGCGGCTGATTCCACTGCCGAGCCCCGCCCCGAAGGGCCCGCCCCCGACCCCAAGTGGTGCAAGCACCTCTGCTGTGTGGCCTACCTGGTTGCCCAGCGTCTGGCCACCGAGCCGTTCCTGATGTTCTCGCTGCGGGGGCTGGATGGGCGTGAACTGCTCGAACGCCTTCGCGACCGCCGCGCCGCCGCCGGCGCCCCGCCGGGCGACCGCCAGCCCGTCTATGTGCAGCACATCTCGGGCGTCACCGACAATCCCGGGCAGCCGCTTGAAGAAGTCATCGCCCGGTTCTGGGAACCCGGCCCGGAACTTGCGGAAGTCGACCTGCCCCTGAGCCCGCCCCCGGTGAGCCACCCGCTGCTGCGCCGCCTGGGCCAGAGCCCCTTCCAGGCCCAGTTCCCGCTGGTGGGCCTGCTGGCGAGCTGCTACGAAACCATCAGCCACGCCGCCCGCGAAGACGCGCCCGCCGCCGACCCGCTGCCCGAGTCGGCCGACGAGCAGCACAGCGATGGCGAACGGCACGAGCCATCGGATTCAGACGAGGCGTGACAGCCTGGCGGTGAGCCGGCGTTCCGTCCCGCGTCGGCCCGCGCGACCACACATGTCATGATTCGTCTTGGATGGATCGGAAGCCGCCCGATTCATCCGAGCCGCCGGGTGCAGAGCAGTTGCAGCCTCGCCACGCCAGCCCCGAAGAGACGCCACGTGCGCGGGGCATGCCGCCCGGGCCCGATCTCGGACTACGCTCCGTCCGGCTGGCCTCCCAATCACCCGGCTATGTCGCTGAACCCTTGATTGTCCCGACCGATGCGACGCTCGGATGCCGCGGAACCGAAAGGGGGAGGTAGAACCGGGAGCGGGCGGCTTGCCGCCGGGGCCAAGCACAAGCACTCGCCGCGCAGGCGGCACGCCCGCGGTTTCCAGCCCGAGGATGCGAGCCCGCCGAAGAGCCAGAACAAAAACTGGCTCGACAGAGTTGCTCAACTATTTCATGGCGCGTTTCGCCACGTGGACATCTTTGAGACCCTCGCTCGCGCTTCGGGCTCGTGTTTGGCGTGGCGGCCCGGTGCCTTGCCGCACTCACCGTCCGTAGCGGCGAACGACGCCCTTGACGATGCCCTGCACCTGGCAGTACTTCACCCGGATGGGCTCGAACTGCGGGTTGGCGGGCTGCAGGCGGATGTGATCGTCCTCGCGGAAGAAGGTCTTCAGCGTGGTCGAGCCGTCGGGCAGCAGGGCGACGACCTTGTCGCCGTTGCCGGCGGTCTGGGTGCGCTCGATCAGCACGAAGTCGCCGTCAAGGATGCCCTCGTCGCGCATCGAGTCGCCTTCGACCTTGAGCGCGAACGTGGAGTTGGCCCCGCGCATCGAGCCCACCAGCACGTCGGCGAGGTCGACCTCGTCGGTGTCGGCGACCTTCTCGATCGGGTTGCCCGCGGCGATCTTGCCCACCAGCGGGAAGCGCAGGGGGCGTGCCTCGTCGGGCACCGCGATGCCGTCAGCGATCGACAAAGAGCGAGCCTTGTTCGGCTCGCGCACCAGGGCGCCCTTCTTGATGAGCGCCTCGACGTGCTCGAAGACCGTGACCTTGCTGACGCCGATCTCGTCCGCGAGTTCTTGCATCGTCGGGGAGTAGCCGCGGCGGATGCGCCAATCCCGGATCAGTTGGAGAATTCGTAACTGCTTGGGTGTCAGGTTCATAGGTTTCCGTCCTTTCAACTGGGTGATCTGTCTGCCGCGTGCGGGTGTGGACGCCCGACGAGCCGCCGGAGGGTGCTGCTGGAGCGGGTTGGGCTTGGGTGTTCGCCGCCCGATCCAGCGTTTCCGGGGCCAACACGCGGGTGTGGGAATCGTCCTCAATCTCTTCCCCCCAAAGGGCTTGAAACGTCCTGGGCTGCGGGCGTTGGGCGATCAGGGCCGCCCCCGCCGCCTGGGCCGCCCGTCCGGCGGAGGTCAGCACCTCCGCCAGCAGGCTGGTCAACCAGGCTCGCCAGCCTTGCCAACCATCGCGGAGCGTGTCCAGGCGGGCGCCCTGGGCGACCAACTCCTGCTGAGCCGCGGCCAGGTCGCCCACGCAGAGCGCTGCGTCCTCGGTCGTGGCTCCGCTCGTCCCCGCCCGTGCGACGAACCCGCTCGAACGACGAGCTGACTCGCCCGCACGCTTGCCCGAACCCTCGCCAGAACACTCGCCCGAAACTTTGCCCAAGATCGGGCCACCACGGCCGTCCGGGGCCATTCGCTCCCAACCGTGCTCCAAGCCGTACGCGGGTACGCCGGCTGTCTCTCGATGCTCTGCCCGACCAGATCCCGCGCTTCCAGGGCGGCCAAAGCCCGCCGCGTCAGAAATCGTCATGTTCTCACGGCCCTTGCGCCGGATGAGACGGGCCCGCTGCTCGGCGCTCTCGCCGAACTCGGTCACGTAGTCCCCGCCTGGCCCGAGCCTCAGCACCGCCATGTGCGTGAGGAGCATGTGTCCGTCCTTTACCTGAGCTCCCGCGGGCAGCCCGCCCGCGAATCGCTCACTGGGGTGCGACCTCGTTCTTGAGGCGGCCGCACCGTTGCGTTGGGTCGATCGGCCTTGCTCCACAGCCCGACCCCTGCACTGCACTCGCGTCACTCAGTCGTCTTCACTTCATCGCCTTCGAGATGCGCTTCGAACATCCAAACTTTCACCGACACCAGGCGACCCAAGCTCCATCCGCCTTGACTCAGTCTATCGTGTCGTTCGTTCCGACCCGATCAGTTTTCGCTCCGTGCGTTCGGTACACGATAGCATATCAGGTACCGCACGTCAAGCCCATTTGTTCGCGCTTCGATCGGATTTTCTTTTCCTGTATTTTTACGGGGAATTGCCCTACACCTTGGCTTGGTCGGTTCTGGAATACAGCGATCCTTCGCGGCGGACGCGTTTGGCCAGTTCGAGCATCGTGAGTTCCGCACGGAGGCGTGGCGACTCAAAGCCTGTGGCCGCAATGAGTTGATCAAAGGTTGCGCGAGTGCTGAGCGCGTCCAGGATTTTTGCCTGCGTGGGTGTGGCCAGGACGGGCGCGGGCGGGGCGGCCTCAAAGAGCGGGGCCGGGTGCGCTGCGGGGTCGGCGTCAGGGGCGTGGGTAGCGGAGGGGAACCCGAACCTCGCCGCGTGCGTGCCGCCCGCCAGGTGTCGTGCGGCTGACTCCAGCGCGTGGATGACATCGGCGGGATCGGTGACGAGCGCGGCTCCGCCAGACTTCAGCAGTTCCAGCGAGCCTCGTGACGCGGCGGAATCGACCCGGCCGGGCAGGGCCATCACGTCGCGGCCATGTTCCTCGGCGGCGTACTGGGCAGTGATGAGCGCCCCGGACTTGACCCCCGCCTCGATCACCAGCACGCCCAGCGAAAGGCCCGAGATGACGCGGTTGCGCATGGGGAAATTTTCGGCGCTGGGGGGCGTGGACAGCGGAAGTTCGCTGACGACGGCGCCGTGCTGGGCGATGCGTTCGAACAGGTCGGCGTGTTCTTCGGGGTAGCAGTGGGAAAGGCCGCAACCGAGGACGGCGATGGTGCGGCCCTTGGCGATGAGTGCGGCCTGGTGAGCCGCGGCGTCGATGCCCTTGGCCCCGCCCGAGACGATGGTGAGGCCGGCGCCCGAGAGGCTGCCCGCAAAGCGCCTGGCCTGCTCAAGCCCGTACTGCGAACATTGGCGGGAGCCGACGATGGCGACGGGGAACCGATCGGCCGGGGTGATGTCGCCTCGCACATAAAGAAGGACGGGCGCGCCGGGGGTGTTGGCCAGCAGGGAGGGGAAGTCGGCATCGAGGTAGGTGAGGATGCGGACGCCCAGGGATTCGGCGAGGTCGAGTTCGCGCTGGGCGGCGTTCTTGGCGGCGCGGAGCCTGGATTCGAGGGACGCGACCAGGTCCTTGCGCATGCCCTTGATCTGCGACCAGTCGGCGGGGGAAGAGGCCTGGGCGGCGGTGGGGGAGCCGCTGCGATCGACGAGGCGGCGGATGAGCGTCGGGCCCAGGCCGCTGACGTGGGTGAGCTCGAGGAGAGCCAGGTTTTCGCCTTTGCTGGGGGCGAGCACTGCGGACATGGCTGCGGCTCCTGCGTGGCGAGAACTGGGGTCAGGTCGGGGGTTGCGGCACGGGCACGGTGCCCGGGGCGCTGGCGGCGATGGCGAAAGGGGCGTCGGTGTCGTCGGGCGCGTCGAAGGGGATCAGGCGGACGTAGACATTGAGGGTGGTGGTGATGGGAACGCCGGTGGCGATGCGCTGCGTGACCAGTCGCTGGGGGTAGTTGACGGCGGGGTCGGGGCTGCGCAGCGTGATGTAGACGCCCTTGCCCAGATGTTCGTCGAGCGAGCGGGTGAGGCTGGGCTGGTAGCCCGGGGTGGGGCACTGAAACTCGACGACATGCTCGCCCATCGAGGCCAGCAGGTGGGTGGGGAGCTGGGAGAACGCGGTGGGCAACACGGATGGTGGAGGCGGCGCGGAAGCACAGCCGATGAAACTGATCGCGCTCGCGGCCGCGATGGCGGCGGCGGCGAAAAGTCGGAGCGGATGGTGAAATCGAGCGGCGTCGGGCATGCGGGGGTCCTGCGTGATGGGTGAATACGCGGGCGGCCCGGCACGCGGGCGTACGCGTCGGTAGGGTGCTGTGTGGGAGAGCATATCGCGAAAGGGTGTGCGATGGGTGGCGGCTGGATGAAAATCGGGACGAAGCTGTTGGGCGTCGGGCCTTGGAGCGCGGCGCTGGTCGGGGTTGTGGCTGGGGTGCTGGTCGCCTGCCAGTCGGTGCGATCGGTCGTGCAGCCAGACGCCAGCCCGGTGAGCCGGAAGGTGAGCTTTGAGAAGGAGCCGGACATCCGCGTGAAGGTGGCGGCGGGCGTCACCGAGCGGCAGGTCGACCAGCCGGGCAAGGTGGTGGTGCGCGTGGCGGGGGGTGGGCATCCGGATGTGAAGCCCCAGTTGTTCTCCACGCCCGTAACGCTCACGTGCAACAGCCAGGGGATCTTGGTGAAGGCTGCGGGTACGCAGCGCCGCTTTCCCCCGGGGATCGATCTGGATGTGGTGCCCTCGGACGGGCGCAGCGACGGGGCGAGCCCGGAATGGCTGCGGGTGAGCGGGGTCAGGTATCCGGGGTTTGTGACGCTGAGGCCCCAGTGGAACGGCGATCCGGCGCGGATCGACGTGGTCGCGACCATGCCGATCGAGACGTACCTGCCGGGCGTGCTGACCCACGAACTGCCGAAGGATTGGCCACGGCAGGCGTATGAGATGCAGGCGGTGGCCGCCCGGACGTACGCGATTCATGAGCGGGGGCGGGCGCTGGCCGAGGGGCGGCAGTGGGATGTCGAGGGCACGACCAACGACCAGATGTTCGGGGGCGGGACGGACGCCTTGACGCCCAACGAGGCGGCGCGGGCGACGCGGGGCTTGATCTTGGTGTATGACGGGAAGCCTTTGCGGGCGTATTACTCGAGCACGTGCGGGGGGCGCCCGGCGTCAGCCGCCAAGGTGTGGCCTGTGAAGCCCGGGTACGAGTTCAATCTCGCGGCTCCGTTGCAGGGCAAGCCCCGGGAGTTTTATTGCCAGTCGAGCAAGTGGTACCGGTGGGAAGTGACGCGCGATGATGATGATGTGAACAAGCGATTGCGGGCGTGGGGCAGGGCGACCAACGACAACCCGGTCGAGAACATCACGCGGGTGCGGGAGATCAAGGTGCTGGAGCGGAATGACGCGCAGCGCCCGAACTCGTATCAACTGACCGACAGCGAAGGGCGGACGTACAAGCTGTCGGCGGAAGAGCTGCGGTTCGCGATGAACCAGCCGGTGCCGGGGCTGCCCCCGATTACGCCTCAGAATCGGATCAATAGCGGAGACTTTGAGGTGGATATCTGGGCGAGCAGCGTTCGGGTGCGGGGGCGGGGCTTTGGGCACGGGGTGGGGATGTGCCAATATTGCGCCAAAGGGATGGCCGACAACGGGTTGGACTGGGGCACAATGGTGCGCAAGTTCTACCCGGGGGCGGAGGTTCAGAAGGCCTATCCGTAGGAGAAAGCGCCGGAAGCAGGGTTGCCATGGCGCCGGGCTGCCGGTATTCTCTTTTTGGTCCGAGGGCTGATAGAATCTCGGGCAAAAGGCGGGGCCATGGCGGCCTCGCAGCCGCGACCTGCGACGATTCGGGAGTGCTCGCACGCGAGCCCCGTGGGAAGTCGACGCAGCGCTCGCAACAATGGGATGTGAAGCCAGGCCGCGAACGCGGCTGGTAGTGTGTGCGTACTGCGAACACAATCGGGCGAGGCCCGGCCGAGGAGATCTGTGTCATGGTGAAGACGTTGAACTGGGCGGGCGTCGGTCGGGCTGTGCGGGCGTTTCTGCTGAACGGTGCGAGCGAGTCTCGCCTGGATGCGCTGGAGCCCCGGGCCCTGCTGGCGGGCACGCCCTTGCCGGCGCTGACGGATCTGGCGAACCAGTCGGACGCGGTGGTGCGGCTGGAGACGAACTTCGGCGACATCGACATCGAGCTGTTCACGACCGACGCTCCGATCTCGACGACCAACTTCCTGAACTATGTGAACAGCGGGCGCGTCAGCGACACGTTCTTCCACCGTTCGGCGTTCAACAGCGATGGCTCGCCCTTCGTGCTGCAGGGGGGCGGCTTCCGCTACAAGGACGGGACCGGGTTTGAGGTGATCCCGACGGATTCGCCCATCGCACGGGAGACGACCGGGCACTCGAACCTGGCGCGGACCCTGGCGTACGCGCGCACCAACAGCATCAACTCGGCGACCAGCCAGTGGTTCATCAACTATGTCGACAACACGTTCCTGGATCCGACCGACCCGTCCAACGGGTATGCCGTCTTCGGGCAGATCATCCAGGGTTGGAGCGTGGTGCAGGCGATCCAGGCGCGGAGCTCGCAGGATCTGACGGGTCAGGCTGCGTTCCAGGGGAGCAACAACAGCGCGTTCAACGAAGTGCCGACCACCACGGCGTTCAACGGAACGGTGAGCGAGGCCGGGCTGGTGCAGGTGAGGGCGGCCGAGGTGATCAAGCCCGCGGGTTTCAACGGGTTCTTCAGCCAGCAGGTGGTGATGCCCGAGGGCTTTGCCGGGGCGAACAGCAGCGAAACGATCAACCTGTACAACCCCAACGGCGCGGCGGTGCGGTACCAGATCATCGCGCGGTACGAGTTTACTTCGGGGCGTGATACGGTGATCGCCTCGGGCACGCTGAGCGCCAACGCAACGAGCCTGGTGAGCCTGTCGGCCAACGCCGCGAGCAGCGACATCGTGCGGAGCAACAACCCGTATTCGCTGATCGTGCAGACGGCGGTGCCGGACGACACGACCAATCCGCTGCCGATCGCGGCGTCGAGCGACCGGTTCGACTTCAACTCGGAGGCGAGCGAGGGCTTCTTCAACCCGGCGGGGTACAGCGACACGCAGCTGAGGACGTGGGACTTTGCGCGGGTTGAGCGCAACAGCAACAGCCGCGAGTTCATCACGTGGACGAACCTGTCGGATCAGCCGGCGACGGTGACGCTGACGTTCACCAACTCGACGACGTCGCAGACGATCACGGTGTCAACGGATGCGTACCGGCGTGGCGGGCTAGATCTGTTCCAGCGGAACGTGATCAGCGGCCCGCTGTCGGTGCGGGTCACCAGCACGCAGAACATCGTTGCGTTCCTGAGCGACTTTGATGTGCCGGCCAGCGGCATGGCGGACAGCGGGGCCTACACGCCCGGCTGGTCGGTGATGGGCACGCCGGGGGGCGGGGCCTCGAGCGCCCAGCTGTCGGACGTGACGGTGCGGCCAAACTTCGACAACATCATCAGCATCGCGAACCCCAACACGGTGGCCGCGGCGGTGGTGCTGCAGTTCTGGCAGGCGGGATCGTCGACCTCGATCACCTCGACCCAGATCGTGTTCGCCAATAGCCGTCTGGACGTGAACCTGCTGAACGTGTCGGGCCTGCCGCAGAACGCCGAGCTGACCGTGACGTACACCAGCGGCACGACGCTGGTGACGGCGCAGTACACCAGCGTGGACAGCGTGGGTCGCAACCAGAACACGGGAAAGAAGGCCGACGGGTTGTCTTCGGCGTTCGTGGACCGGGTGGGGGCGGAGACCATCTTCACCAACGGGGCCTTTGACCCCTCGCGCAGCGACAGCACGCTCACCGAGCGGATCTCGATCTACAACCCGTTCTTCTCCAGCACGGGCGTCTCGCTCAACTACACGGTGCGGTATGCCTTCTCCGATGGCACGATGATCGACGCCTTCACGGGCTCGCTCGCCGGGCAGGACAGGATCGACCTTTCGACCGGGAACTCGACTGCGGTGCGCAACAAGATCGGCAGCAACGCCTCGTTCCGTTCGTACGCGATCATCGTCTTCGCGACGGCGAACGACGGATCCTCGACCAATACCTCGGGCGTGGTGCAGCTCACCCGCATCGACACCACGCTTGGCCGGGCGATCTCGAGCACGGGCACGCCCAGCGACTTCGGGCTTGCGATCAACGACCCGATCTTCAGCACGAGCTCGGGCGGCATGGGCACGTGAGCCTGGTTCGAGGTTTGCCGGGTTTCTCGGGCGAACGGCGCGTGGCCTTCCAACAATGGCGGGAGGCCGCGCCGGGGCGTGAGGCGTTCCGGGCGGCCTAGCCTGCTTCGCCCCTGATGTCGACCAGCACGTCCATCTCCGCCGGCCAGAGCGCCGCCCTGCCGGGCGGGGCGGCGGCGCGCGCGGCCAAGGATGCCGCTCGTGATCAGGGGGACCGGGCGTTCTGGTATTTCGCCCGCCAGATGCTTCGGTACTGGCCCTTGCTGCTGGGCGCGCTGGCGATGGTGGTGATTTCGGGCGTGACGCTGAGCGTGGGGCTGCTGGGGGCGCAGCCGGTCTTGAGCAACATCCTGGGGGCGGGCAAGGGCCTGCCGGAGTTCGCGACAGAGCTGAACGCGAAGCTCGCGCACTCGTTTCCGCCGCTGAGCGGGATCCAGATTTCGCAGCAGGTGATCGACGGGTTGCCCAAGGGCCCGTTCGTGGCGCTCGAGTGGATTTTGGGCGTGCTGGCGGGGCTGACGATGATCGGCTCGGTGGCGAACTTTCTGCACGCGTATCTGTCGCTGACCGTCGTCAACAACACCGTGACGCTGCTGCGCCGGCGGGCGTTTCACCGGGTGCTGCGGGCGCCGCTGAAGGCGGTCGTGAAGGCCGGGCCCAGCGACATCATCAGCCGGCTGGTGAACGACAGCGCGCAGGTGGCGACCGGCCTGAACATGCTGGTGAGCAAGGCGGTCTTGCAGCTGTTCAAGGGGATGGCGGGGATCATCTCCGCGTTCTGGCTGGATGCGCGGATCACGGCGGGCACGCTGCTGGTGGTGCCGGTGCTGTTCGTCGTCATCCGCAAGCTGGGGAAGAAGATCAAGCGTGCCAGCGGGAGGGCGCTGGAGAGCCAGTCTGGCCTGTACGCGGCGGCCGCGGAAAGCATGCAGGCCCTGCGGGTGGTGAAGGTGCACACCACCGAGCTCTATGAAGGCGGGCGGTTCCACCGGATCAACAAGCACATGCTGCGGCAACTGAACCGCGTGCGCACCGCCCGGGCCCTGGCCAGCCCGCTGACCGAGATGCTGACGATTTTCCTGCTCTGCGGCATCGTGCTGGGGGTGGGAAGGGCGATCATCGCCGGGCAGATCTCCGCCGAGAACTTCATTCTGGTGATCGGGTCGCTTGCGGTGGCGGGGGCGTCGCTCAAGCCGCTGACGGGCATCATCAACGACATTCAGACGACGGCGCCCGCGGCCTTTCGCCTGCGGGAACTGCTGGACACTCCGGTCGAGCCCGGGCACGAGCGGGGGCTCAAGAAGCTGCCCCGGCACGAGCGCGACATCGAGTTCCGGGGTGTCGGGCTCACGTATGCCGGCGCGAGCGTGCCGGCGCTGCAGGGCGTGAGCGTGCGGGTGAAGCACGGGGAGCGCGTGGCGTTTGTCGGACCCAACGGCTCGGGCAAGACGACGCTCTTGAGCCTGGTGCCGCGATTGTTTGACCCGGATACGGGCAGCGTGCTGATCGACGGGCAGGATATCCGCGAGGTGTCGGTGCGGAGCTTGCGTTCGCAGATCGGCGTTGTGACGCAGGAGACGGTGCTCTTCCGGGCGAGTGTGGCGGAGAACATCGCGTATGGCAACCCCAGCGCGACACGCGGGCAGATCGAAGAGGCGGCGCGGCGGGCGCGGGCGGAGGATTTCGTAGGAGCGATGCCCGGGGGCTATGACGCCACCATCGCCGAGCAGGGGCAGAGCCTGTCGGGCGGGCAACGCCAGCGACTGGCCATCGCCCGGGCGATGCTGCGCGACCCGGCGATTCTTGTGCTGGACGAAGCCACCAGCATGATCGACGCGGAGAGCGAGGCGCAGATCGGGGCGGCCTTGGCGGAGTTTTGCAAGGGCCGCACGTGCCTGATCGTGGCCCATCGCCTGAGCACGGTGCAGACGTGCGACCGGATCGTGGTGCTCGATGCCGGGCGGGTGGTGGATATCGGGACGCACAGTGAGCTACTGGCGCGTTGCGGGGTGTATCAACAGTTGGCACGGCATCAGTTGCTGCGATAGGTGGTAGGTCGGCTCTCCGAGCCGGCCTGATTTGAAGAGGATGGCACACAGTCGGCTCGGAGAGCCGACCTACCAGGAAGACCCATGCATCGCCCAGGCTGCGACCCTGAGAACATGACCGCGGAGGACTTCCTCTGCGACTTCTGCCTGGTGACGTGGACCCAGGAGAACCCGTTCATCGAGGGGCACCGGGGCAGCTTGATTTGTTCGGATTGTCTGACGCGGGCGTACCGGGCGGTGGAGTTTGGCGAGGGGGCGACGAACGTGCCCGAGCACGTGAACTGCACGCTGTGCCTCTTGCATCGCGACGCCCCGCACTGGCAGAGCAGCGTGGTCGAGGGCGGGCCGGTGGTGTGCGCCTCGTGCGTGCATCAGGCCGCGGCGAAGCTGGAGAAGGACCCGGAAAGCCGCTGGGAGCGACCCGGGCAATAGCCGCGCTCGTACACTGGATGTATGAGCGATGTGCCGCACGGACTGACCAAGGATCAAACCCGCAAGATCGCGCGGCTCGCACGCCTCGCCTTGAGCGATGCCGAACTCGACAAGGCACGGCTTGAGCTGTCGGCGGTGATCGGGTACGTCGAGCGCTTGCGCGGGTTGGACCTCGAGGGCGTGGAGCCCCTGGCGGGGGTGACGGGCGCGATGCGTCGCGGCGAGGGTGATGGCAGCGACGAACCCGGGCGGATGCTGCCGGTGGAGGCGATGGAGAAGATGGCGCCGGCGATGCGCGATCGGTTCCTGGCGATTCCCAAGGTGCTCGATGATGGGGGGAGCGCCTGACATGGCCAGCGACCCGACTAACGTGAGGGAGATCCGCGACGGAGTGCTGGCCCGGCAGGTGAGTGCCGCGGAAGTGACGCGAGCGGCGCTGATGGGGATCGCGCGTTCGAACGCGTCGCTCAATGCGTTCACGCAGGTCTTCGAAAATCGGGCGATGGAGAACGCGGCCCGCGTTGATGCGCGCGTGGCGGCGGGTGATCGATTGCCACTGGCGGGCGTGCCGGTGGCGATCAAGGACAACATGTGCACCGGCCCGGATCTGTGGACGGCCGGTGATGGCTTCGGCTACGCGGGGCTGACCACGTGCGCGTCGAGGATTCTGGAAAACTACTCGTCGCAATTTACCGCGACGGCAGTGCAACGGCTCATCGACGCGGGCGCGATCATCGTCGGCAAGGCGAACATGGACGAGTTCGCGATGGGCTCGAGCACCGAGCGGAGTATCTTTGGGCCCACGAGAAATCCGTGGGATGAATCGCGCGTGGCGGGGGGCAGTTCTGGCGGCAGTGCGGCGGCGGTGGGGGCGGGGCTGGTGCCGCTGGCGCTTGGGAGCGATACGGGCGGCAGCATCCGCCAGCCCGCGGCGTTCTGCGGCGTGCTGGGGCTCAAGCCGACGTATGGCCGCGTGTCGCGGTATGGATTGGTGGCGTTTGCCAGTTCGCTGGATCAGATCGGCCCGCTGACGCGCAGTGCGGATGATGCCGCGATCGCGCTGGAAGTGATGAGCGGCAAGGACGCGCTCGACGCGACGAGTTCGACGCACGAGCCGCCCCGGGCGGCGGGGCTGGATTCGCACGATGCGTCCCCGCTGACGCTCGGCGTGGTGCGGCAAGGGCGGAGCGGGGCGAATCACCCGAGCGTGGCGGATGCGCTGGAGCGGGCGATTCAGGAATACACGAAGCTGGGCGCGAAGATCGTCGAGGTGGATCTGCCGCTGATTGATCATGGAATCGCCGCGTATTACATCGTGGCGCCGGCGGAGGCCAGCAGCAACCTGGCGCGGCTCGACGGCGTGCGATACGGGCGGCGGGCGGCGCTGAAGCCCGGCGAAGGCCTGGAAGACCTGTACGCGCGCTCGCGGGGCGAGGGCT
The DNA here is from genome assembly GCA_016124375.1 of Tepidisphaera sp. Classification (GTDB taxonomy): domain Bacteria; phylum Planctomycetota; class Phycisphaerae; order Phycisphaerales; family UBA1924; genus RI-211. The sequence continues at coordinate 271,376 of WGNV01000003.1, read as the reverse complement.
TCGGGCCCGAGGTCAAACGCCGCATCATGCTGGGCACACACGTGCTCAGCAGCGGCTACTACGACGCGTATTACAACACGGCGCTCAAGGTGCGACGCAAACTGCTGGGCGACTTCGAGCGGGCGTTCGAGACGTGCGACGCGCTGCTGCTGCCCTCGACACCCGGACCGGCGTTCAAGATCGGCGAAAAGACCGACGACCCGATCGCGATGTACCTTGAAGATGTGTACACCGTGATCGTGAACCTGGCCGGGCTGCCGGCGCTCAGCATGCCCGCGGGCTTGGCCGACGTCGGCGGCAAGAAACTGCCCGTGGGAGTGCAACTCATCGGGCGGATGTTCGACGAGGCGAGGCTCCTCTCGATCGCGCGGCGATTCGAGCGGGCGACGCAGTGGCATGCGGCGCGCCCCGGGTGAGCAAAGTCGGGCTGAGGGCTACTTCGGTTCGGGCCTCAGTTGCCGCGTCAGAAACTCCACCTGTGCGTTCTTCGCGTCGTTGCCGAAGCGTCCGAATCCGGCGTGCTCGTTCGGGGCGCCCGTTGCGGGCCAGGTCTTGAGTTCGATCAGCGCCGGGTCGCTGCCCGTGGCGACATATCGCTCGCGCAGCAACGCGAGGAACCCTTGGAGCGTGTCGAACGGCACCACTTCGTCGGCCTCGCAGTGCAGCGCCAGCAAGGGCAGGGGCGCGAAGGTGTCCAGGTGCTTGGATGGATCGAGCGCGACGACCTTTTCCCGGTCCTGCTCCACGCCCCAGGGTGGGCGCGACGCATCGGCGGGGAAGTACAGGGCCTCGAACGCGCCGGTCGACGCCTCGATCGCGGCACACACAAAGTCGTGCCCTTGCGTCAGGCGGTGCAGGGTGGTCATGCCGCCCGCGGACATGCCCCCGATGCCCATGCGGGCGAAATCGAGGTATTCGCCGAGCCCCGGCGCGGCCAGCGCATCGACCACGCGATCAATCTCGCCCGACATCTGGGCGATGACGTCCATGGTGGCCCGCGGGTGCTGGAGCTGCGCGTCGTAGCGATCACCATGCCCGGGCAGGTCGAGCGCGACGGCGGCGATGCCGGCGCGGATCCAGCGGAGGTAGCGCCCGGGGTCGAGTTCCTTGTTGGCGGTGCGCCCGTGCATCCAGAGCATGACGGGCGAAGGCGTGGACCAGTCAGGGTGGGCGACAAACGCGGGCACGCCGCCGAGGGTGAGGCGGCGGGTTTGTTTAGCCAGGCTCTCAGGAAACTGCGCGAAGCGTTCGATCATGGGGCAGGTTAGGAGCGTGGCGCTACTTCGCGCCAACCGCCTGCGGCTCAGGCTTGGCCACTTGCACGGGCTCGGGCACGGTCTCTTGCAATCGGCCCAGTCGGCGGAGTTCGGGGATCCTCCAGCCGATCGTGCTGACGACGACCAGCGTGCCGATGGCGCCGCTGACGACGGAGATGACCGGGCCAAAGAAAGAGGCGACGGCGCCCGATTCGAATCCGCCGAGCTCGTTGGACATCTCGATGAACATGCTGTTGACCGCCGAGACGCGGCCCCGCAGCGAATCTGGCGTGCGGAACTGCACCAGCACGTGGCGGATGACGACCGAAATCGTGTCGACCGCCCGCTCGCAGAACAGGAAGAACAGCGTCAGGTAAAAGTTGGTCGAGAGCCCGAAGCCGATGATGCACAACGCCCACAGGGCGACGGTGCCCAGAAAGACCCGCCCGGCGTGCTCGAAAGGCTTGCGATGGGCCAGCACGATCGACATGACGAACGCGCCGACGAAGGGCGTTGCTTTCATGATGCCCAGGCCGTCGGGACCGACGTGCAGGATGTCCTTGGCGTAGACGGGCATCAGGGCCTCGGCCCCGCCGAGCAGCACGCCCAGGCAGTCAATCAGAATCGCCCCAAGCACGATCTTTTCTTTCTTCAGGAATCCCAAGCCGCTGAGCATCGAGGAGACGGTGAACTTGCCGCCCGGCTGCTGCTTCTCCAGCGGCTCGATGAACATGCCCGTGAAGAACATGATGAGCGTGCCCAGTGAGCAGCAGGCGTACACAGGCCAGGCGCCGCCGAAGTGGTGAATGAGGAACCCGGCAAGCAGCGGGCCGACGATGCCCGAGCCCTGAAACACGCTGCTGTTCCACGTGACGGCGTTGTGAAAGATGTCCTTGGGGACGATCAGCGGCAGCAGCGAGCCCCGGGCCGGGCCGTTGAACGCGCGGGTGCAGCCCATGATGACGACCAGGAAATAGGCCGCCCACAGCGGGCCCTTGTCGTGCGACCACAGCATGAGCGCGAAGGCCGTGAGGGCAAAGACCCCCTGCGACACCACGATGATCCACTTGCGGCTCAGGATGTCCGACACGTGCCCCGCCGGCAACGCCAGCAACACCACGGGCAAGGCGCGGGCGAGGCCGACGCAGCCCAAGAGGAACGGATCGTGCGTGCGTTCGTAGATCTCCCAGCCCAGCCCGGTCGCGAGCATCTGCAAGCCGCATGACGAAAACGCGAACCCGCCCGCAAAGGCCCGATAGTTCGGGCTGCGCAGGGCGGCGTACGCGTCGTGACGCGCGTCAGGGGGCTGTGAGGCAAGGGTGGACATCGGGCGGCTGGAAAAGGTAGTAGGCGAAGATGGAGCACAAGCGAAAAGCCGTCAGTCTTTCCGAAGCATGTGCACGCTTCGTGGCTCGTTGTACCCTAGGGTGGGGCCCAAATCCGGGCCGGTTCGGAAACGACGTACGGACCGATCGATGAAGCACTGGTCTCCAAATATTGATTCCGACGAGTGGTTTAGTGGTTTGGCCACGGACTGGCGCATTCTTCGTGAGTCCAGTCCGGATTGTGCCGCTGCGACCCGAGCAATCGTCGCGGAACACGCCGGAGACACCGGGGATGAAACACCCGGGCCAATATTCTGGATGTCACTCGCAAGACTGCAGTGGCTTGATGGATGTCTGCATCCGAGCGTTCGCAGACAGGCACTCAGGCACATTCAAAGAGGTGCCGGATCTGTTCTCTGGCTCAGTGCATTGCCGGACAGGAAACGCCAGGCACAACTCGATCGACTGGGCGAGATGCTCCGAGCCCTTTCGCCAGCCTCCAAGCCCTTTGGCGGACGTCCGCTCGCGCGATGCCCTGTTTCGGTCGGCTCCTCGTTCCGATGGCTGAACGCAGCGGGCAGGGTTCCGGTGATCGTGGTGGTTCGGCATCGGCGCCACGGCCGCCGTCTGCTCGCGGAGTGCGTCTTGACGCGCCCCAGTCGCGATGCTTCTTGCATTCCGCTCGGGAATCGTAATCAATTTGGAGAATGGAACGTATCCGGTCGAGATGCTGTGTCGGGTAGACCGTGCTCAACGATACTGGTGCCCGACATTGCGAGCGCAGTGCGGCGCGGCATGCTTGTAAAACACGCAGCCTCTTTCAGAGTTCGAGTCATACCCACGCGTTCATGGCCCGAGTTTGTGAAGCTCGATGAGCTCCATGCAGTTCTCGCATCAATGCAGGCCATGCCGAAACAGCTCATCGACGGTTAGAAGACGCAACGGCCGCGGCCACCCGCCACTTGTTTCCTTCTCGCACCACCCGCCGATACAGCGTGTCGCGCTCGATCGGCTCAAAGCCCGCATCGCGGATCAGGCGTTGCAGCGTGGCGGGGGTCACCTCTTGGTGGGTTTTCACTTCTCCCCCGTCTTGCCCGGCGTGGTTCAGTTTGGTGATGTCGTACCACACCACGGTGCCGTCGACGTCGTCGGCCCCGCTCTGCAGCATTACCTGCGTCATGGGCAGGGTCTGCATGATCCAGAATGCCTTGACATGGGGGAAGTTGTCGAGCATGAGGCGCGCGACGGCGATGGTGCGGTAGTTTTCCAGCCCGCTGGGCCCGGGCAGGTGCTCCAAGTCGCAGCCATCGGGGAAGAACGGGAGCGGGATGATGGTTTGGTAGTAGCCGCGAGGCCCGGAGGCACTGGGGACTTGGGACTGGGGACTGGGGCCGGCATTCGGCATTCGTGCTTCGGCATTCGTGAAAGCAACGTGTTCGGGGAGTGGGGTGCCGGGACGCGTCAGCGTGATGGCGGGGACCCTGGCCAGGTGCGAAGCGACGTAGCCGAGGTGGCCCTCTGCTTCTTCACCAGTGCCCAGTGCCCAGTCCCCAGTGCCTTCGCCATCGACTCCCGCATACCCGAGCCGCGCCAACGCTTCGTCCTGCGCGCGCCTGAGCATGTCCATGTGCACGAGGCGGTCGTGCCGCGTCTCGATGTGCCCGTAGAGCATGGTCGCGTTGGTATTGAGGTCCAGTTCGTGGGCGACGCGGTGGACGTCGAGCCACACGTCGCTGCGGATTTTGCCTTTGTAGGCCTCGTCGTGCACGCGGTCGTCGAAGACTTCGGCCCCGCCGCCGGGCAGGCTGCCCAGGCCCGCGGCTTTGAGTGCGCTCAGCACGTGTCGGATCGCCCCGCGCCGTGCCTGGCGCCCTTCTTCGCCCGGGGCACTGGCGCCTTTGTACACCTTGGCGATGCGCGCCAGGTGCACGATCTCGACGGCCGTGAAAGCCTTGACGTGCAGGTCGCTGCCGAGTCGCGTCGCTTCATCGCGGATGGTCGAGATCAGGTCGGTGTAGTACGAGAATGGCAGCGTGGGGTGCAGGCCCCCCACGCTATGGACTTCGGTCGCGCCGGCCTCGACGGCCTTTCGTGCCTCCTGGCGCACGTAGTCCATGTCGCGGGTGTATGCCCCGTCTTCGCCGGCCTTGCGGTAGAACTCGCAGAACTTGCAACTGAGGGCGCAGACATTGGAGTAGTTCAGGTGGCGGTTGACGTTGTAGTACGCGGCGTTGCCGTGCAGCCGGCGGCGAACCTGATCGGCCAGCTCGATCACGGTCCAGATGTCGGGCGTAGTAAAGAGCAGGTCGCCCTCGGCGAGGGTGAGGCGCTGGCCATTCGCGATTTTCTCGCGGACCACGTCGAGGCCGGGGTCGCGGCGGACCGGCGGCAAACCCATTCGCGAGAGTGTCGCGCTCATGCCGAAGGCTAGGAGGCCCACACCGTACTTTCACTGATTCTTGAAAACTGAATAACCCTTCAACGGCGAAACCTGCGCCAATAGTTAGTGTATACTAGCTTACAAGTACGGCATAGCGCTATGGGCACGCTGCCGCCGGAGAGCGAACATGAGCGACTGGCTTGAGCGGCAACCGGCTTGGGTGGAGTGTCTGGCATGGTTCGTGGCGTCACTCGTGCCCGCGGCCGCGATCCGCTTCGCCGTCAGGCTGCTGGTCTTGGAAAATGACGATCCCATTGGGAATGTCCTCGTCGTGGGATTGCTGGCCGTTCCGGCGATCGCCGTCGCGGCCTGGGCCGCGTACGCGGCCTCAGCCCGCGTGGCCGACCGGGCCGGCTGGGGATTCGGCCACGCCCTTTTCTGGTTCTCCCTCGGGGCATCCTTGGGCATATACCTAGTTTGATGGGTGGTCCAGCGACATTGAGCAACCCTGCCAAGATGACAGTTTACCGCGAGGCGGGTGCGAACTTGAAGGGTTGATAGGCACAGGCGGGACGCCTGTGCCACGAGATTGAGTAAGAGACGGGCTGGCCCTTGGCTCGGGCTTGGCACGGCGGTTGCAGAACTCCCGCCATCGCGAGCTTTCGCGAGATCGGAAGGAGAAACTCACTCATGTCAAAGATCATCGGAATCGACCTCGGCACCACGAACAGCTGCGTCGCCATCATGGAAGGCGCCACGCCCAAGGTGCTGATCAACTCATCGGGCAACCGCATCACGCCGTCCGTTGTCGGCTTCACCGACAAGGGCGAGCGCCTGGTCGGCCAGCCCGCCAAGCACCAGCAAGTCACCAACCCCAAGAACACGGTCTTCTCCGTGAAGCGGTTCATGGGGCGGCGTCGGGCCGAAGTCGGCAAGGGCGCCGACGGCGCGTACGGCCGCGGGGGCGACGAAGAAAGCAAAGTCCCCTACACCATCGTCGGCGATGGCAACGACTTCGTGAAGGTGAAGGTCAACCAGGGCGAGTTCACGCCTCAGCAGATCAGCGCGTTCATCTTGCAAGACCTCAAGAAGACCGCCGAGGACTACCTGGGCGAGAAGGTCGACCGCGCGGTGATCACCGTGCCGGCGTACTTCAACGACGCGCAGCGCCAGGCGACCAAGGACGCGGGTGAAATCGCGGGCCTCAAGGTCGAACGCATCATCAACGAACCCACAGCCGCGGCCCTTGCCTACGGCATGGACAAGAAGAAGAACCAGAAGATCGCGGTCTTCGACCTCGGGGGCGGCACGTTCGACGTGTCGATCCTCGACATCGGCGACGGCGTCTTTGAAGTGCTCTCGACCAACGGCGACACCCACCTGGGCGGCGACGACTGGGACCAGCGCGTCATCGACTTCCTGGCCGAGGAGTTCCGCAAGAAGGAAGGCATCGACATCCGCAAGGACGCGATGGCCCTTCAGCGCCTCAAGGAAGCCGCCGAGAAGGCGAAGATCGAACTGTCCACCATGCAGGAGACGACGGTCAACCTGCCCTTCATCACGGCGGACCAGAACGGCCCCAAGCACTTGCAGGTGAGCCTGACGCGGGCGAAGTTCGAGAGCCTGTGCGCGGACCTGTTTGAACGCCTCAAGGCCCCGTGCCAGCAGGCGATCAAGGACGCCAAGATCGACATCGCCAAGCTCGACGAGGTCGTGCTCGTCGGCGGCTCCACCCGCATGCCCAAGGCCCAGCAGATCGCCAAGGAGATCTTCGGCAAGGAGCCCAACAAGAGCGTCAACCCGGACGAAGTCGTCGCCATCGGTGCCGCGATCCAGGGTGGCGTGCTCGTGGGCGACGTCAAGGACATCCTGCTGCTGGACGTCACGCCCCTCTCCCTGGGCGTCGAGACCCTGGGCGGCGTGATGACCAAACTCATCGAGAAGAACACCACGATCCCCGCCAAGCGGACCGAGACCTTCTCGACGGCCGCGGACAGCCAGACGAGCGTCACCATCCATGTGCTCCAAGGCGAGCGCGAGTTCGCCAAGGACAATCGCACGCTGGGCAACTTTGATTTGGGGGGCATCGCGCCGGCCCCGCGGGGTGTGCCGCAGATCGAGGTGGAGTTCAACATCGATGCCAACGGCATTCTGACCGTGACGGCCCTGGACAAGGCCAGCGGGAAGAAGGCCGACATCAAGATCACCAACAGCGGCGGCCTGAGCAAGGACGAGATCGACCGCATGAAGCGCGACGCCGAGGCGCATGCGGCCGAGGACAAGGCCCGGCGTGAACTGGTCGACCTCAAGAACAAGGGCGATCAGATGGTCATCGCCACCCGCAAGAGCCTCGAAGAGCACGGCGGCAAGGTGGCGGCCGACGTTCGCGGGAAGATCGAATCCGCGATGTCGAACCTCGAGAGCAAGATCAAGGCCGACGACAAAGCCGCGATCGAGGCGGCGATGAAGGAACTCGAAACCGCGTCGATGGAACTCGGCAAGATCGTGTACGAAGAAGCCGCCAAGAAGGCCGGGGGCGACGGCGCCGCGGGCGGAGCAACGACCGGCGGCGAGGCGAAGAAGGACGACGTCATCGACGCCGAGTACAAGGTCAAGGACGAGAACAACAAGTAAGACCTGCTCCAATTAGATTCTTCAAGCCCCCGAGCGCGTTAGCCCGGGGGCTTTTGTTTTTGGTTCGGTGAGTGCGGGTGGCGCTTCGCGCGGGCTCCTGCGGATTGATGCAACCCATGCAAGGCTGCACCCGTAGCAGAAAGAGTCATCATGAAGCCGCGGCATATGGCGCGCGGCGAGTTATGTGTGCATCTGGCGAGGTTGGTACAACTCGGCAACTTGGGAAGGAATGTGTGATGTATGGGACTGCTCATCATGTGGGTGTTCCTGGTGTCGTGCGCGCTCGCGGCGGAGCATCGCGAGCAGGACCGCGTGCGTGTCAGAAGTTCGCGATTCGGCGAATGCACAGCGTGTGGGTATGACCTGCAAGGCCTGGCCGCCGGCGTGGCGTGCCCGGAGTGCGGCCATTCGCCGTCGAATCAGTCAGCCGGCGCCTTTTCGGGCGTCGTTCCCTCGTGGCAAGTGATCCTGGCTTTGCTTGCGCAGGTGACGCTCCTGGGCTTGGCGAGCGTCAGGGACGATCTGAATCAAGCGATCATGATGCTGCTGGCGCCGCCGTCGATCGCGGGGGTGTGCCAGACGCCCTGGGCGAGTCATCACGCGATGATCGGACCGGCGGACGTGCTGCTCCTCGGGGCGGCGATCTCGCCGCTGGCGATCGCACTACCCCAATCTCGGCGGCTGAGTGCAGCCATGTGGATGGCGCTGGGCTCTGCGGGGGTGAGCGTGTTGTGGGCTGAGTTGGTGGGTGGTTAGACGCGGGGAGGTGACCCATGCCCGCGCTGCTGGCCATTTGGCTTCTCGCGTTGGTGCTGATGATCCGGACAGAGCCGCCCCGGGTGAGCGAAGTTCGACGTCGCACCTGCCGTCATTGCGATTACAGCCTCGACGGGTTGGCGGACGGGGCGATGTGCCCGGAGTGCGGCTGCGACACGCCGTCGATCGGCTTTGACGTGCTGCCCATGCGGTTCGAGTTTCGAGATGGCGCGCTGCTCAGGGCGGCGCTCACGCTGATCGCGTGGCTGTTGGCGGCTCTGCTGCTGCCGGCAGTGGCCGTCGAGGTGGTCAGGTGGCATTACTCGGCGCTCGGTGCAACGCCGGCGCTCGCACGATGGCTGTCGCAGCAGAACGAGCTGAACCCGAGCCGGCCCTGGGAGGTCATCGCGACCGATGTGCTGTGGCCACTGCTGCTGCCCATGGTTGTGATGCCGCTGACGGCGCCGCTGTCATGGAGGAGATGGTGCATCGTCAACGGCGCGATGCTGGGGACGGGGTTCATCGTGCTTGTGCTCAAGTGGTGCACGTAGCCCGGGAGGTGACGCATGTGCCGTTGCGCGGATCCGAGTGAGGGAGAAGGGATTGTGTTCGTGCTGATCTACGTCGCGAGCTTGACCATGATGGTGACCAGGTGGCGCGGGCCCCGGTCGCGGGCGATCGAAGTCACGCGTTGCAGCGCCTGCGACTACGACCTGGCGGGGCTGGATCGGGGCGTGAAGTGTCCGGAGTGTGGAGACCCGATGCCCCATGTGATGATCTCGAGGGTCGGGCGCGCCCTGGCATGGCACGGCCCGCGACTGGCCAAGTGGCTCATGGCTTTGCCGGCATGGATGCTGCTGTTCTCGGTGCTGGCGGTCTTCGCCCAGGTGCTGGTGGCTTTGTCATATCGGGTGCAGGGGTTCGGCTGGGAGACAAGCATGCGGGCGGCCCGCAGCCGCGAGCTCGCGGACATTGGCGAGTCGTTTGGCGGCTTGCTGGTGGTCCTCTGGCCTTTCTCGGTGGCGACGGTCGTGGGTGTGTTTGTTTTGCACCTGCGAACCAAGATGTGGCTGCGAGCTACTGTCGGGCTCATGATCATCGGAGTGTCGGGGTGTGTCGTCTTCTGGACTTTGCCGTATGCTCTTCTGCGATGATCGCGCCGCTGGACATGCTGACCCTCCCGCTGTACCTGGTGCTGTCGCTGCTTAACACGGGTGAGGTGTCTCCTTCGCGCATCGAGACGCGGCCGGTGATCGCGTGCGGGCGCTGCGGCTACAGCCTCGTCGGGCTTGACCCGGGCTCAACCTGCCCGGAATGCGGCACGGAGCAGCCCGAGCAACTGAAAATACACATTCCGAGGCGCTATTTCACGGATCCTGCGCGCCTTATCTGGTGCCTCAAGCTGGTGGTGCCGCTGTGCGTGTTGTTTGTGTGTGCAGAGTGGCTTGAGAGCGCACTGCTCACGGTGCTTCTGCTTCCGGGGCAGGAGACGCTCCAATCGGCATACGACGACGCGACGCGTCGGGCGGCGAACGTGGTTGGTCATGCGCTGGTGTTTGGTGCCGCGTGCGCGCCGCTGGTGCTGCGGACGCCGGCCAAGGGCCGCGGACTCGCGGTCGGGGCGATGTATGCCGCCGGGCTTTTGGTCGATTGCGTTGTCGGGCTGGCCTTGTGAGTGGGCGTACGCAGAGCGCTTGGTCGGACCACGTGCTGGGGATCGACGGCTGCCCCGGGGGCGGCTGGGTGGTGGTCGTGATTTCTCGCGATGGGCGGGCGACCGTGGAGCACGCGTCGAGCGCCGGCGCGCTGGCGAGACGATGCGAGGCCGCGGCGTTGGCGCTCATCGACATCCCTATTGGGCTGGTTGACGGGCCGCGGCTGTGCGATGTCGAAGCGCGAGCGATCGTCGGTCCCCGGCGCAGCTCGGTATTCCCCGCGCCGCCCCGCTGGCTGCTTGAGTGTCGCACAGTTCAGGAGGCGGACAAGGCGATGGCCGCCCGCGGGCGTCGAAAAGTGCAGCGGCAACTGTGGAACATCGTCGCCCGGATCCGTGACATCGACGATGTGCTTCGCTCTGGCGCGCTGCCCGCGGGAAGATTGCGGGAGTGCCACCCCGAGGTGTGTTTTCGCGTGCTTGCGGGTGAGCCGCTGCGCCACTCCAAGCACACGCGCGAGGGGCTCGCACTGCGACGCGCGATTCTCGAACGCCGATGGGCGGGCGCGGGGGACATCGTCGATGCCGCGATGCAGGCCGACTCGCCTTGGAAGGAAGATGACGTGCTCGACGCCTTCGCAGCGGCGCTGACGGCGGCTGGTGTGTGGACTTGCGGGCTGACGACGCTGCCCGAAGACCCCCCGCGCGATGCGTGCGGCCTGCCCATGGAGATGGTGATGCTCGCATCGGCGACAGCTTTGCGTGCATCTGCCGCGCCCGCGTGAGCCCGGCGTACGCTGGCTGACCATGGCCGCACCCGACCTTCCGCCCCCCCCGCCCCACGTCATCACTGAGCGCCCGCTCGCCGTGCATCTGCACGTGAAGCTGGTTTCGCCCGAGGCGCTGGTCGGAGGCGTCGTCATTGTCATCGACGCAATTCGCGCGAGCGCCACGATCGCTCAGGCCATTGCCAGCGGCGCGACGAGGCTGTTTCCGACCCTCAGCATCGACGACGCGCTGCGGCTGCGCGACACGCTCGCGGGCGACGGGGGCGAGCCGATCCTGCTTGGGGGCGAGCGGGGCGGCGTGATGCCGCCGGGGTTCGACCTCGACAACTCGCCCGCGAAATACACTTCCGAGCGTGTTCGGGGCAAGCGGATCGTCTTTTCGACGACCAACGGCACGGCGGCGTTGCTGCACGCCAGGCTGGCGGCGCGGGTGCTGGTGGGATCGATGGTGAATGTGGGCGCCGTGAGCCGCGAGGTGATGAGCGACCCGAGACCCGTGCACATCCTGTGCTGTGGCACGCGCGACGAGATCAGCCAGGATGACATTTTGCCCGCGGGGGCGATGGTCGAGCTTCTCGCGGCGGGCGGGCGGCAGATTGTTTCCGACGACTCGGCCCGGCTCGCGCGGCTCGCCTGGCGGGGCGCGCAGCAGATGGGAGTGGGGCAAGCAATGGCCGAGAGCCGCGGCGGGCGAAACCTGCACCGCATCGGGCTCGCGGGCGACGTGGCAGATTGCTCGCGCGTGGATGCGTTGGATGTGGTGCCGGAGTTTGTGCCGTCGCGAGGGGAAATTGTGCGGGCGTAGGGAGCGCAAAGCGGAAAAGGTCAAACATCACGCGGAAGCGTGCAGTGGAGACCCGCGGTTGCGCTTCGGGCTCGTATGAAACTACAGCCCACGCAGGTAGGCCGCCATCGCCCGGGCCGCGTGCCCGCGGTGGCTCAGGCGGTGTTTCTCGCTCGCGGGCAGTTCCGCGGCTGTCCGCGTGAAATCGGGTCCGACCAGAAACAAGGGGTCATAGCCGAACCCCCCGTTGCCCCGCGGCACATGCCCGTGCTCGCCGATGCGACCCTCGAAGTGACCCGTCGCCACGTGCAGCACGCGAGCGTCCGGCGCGGCCAGCACCATGGTGCACACGAACCGGGCGGTGCGTCGCGCCGGCGGCACGCCTTCGAGTTCGCGCATCACCCGGGCGTTGTTCGCCTCGTCGCGCTCCGCGCGGCTCGCCCCCGTCTCTCGCCCGTCCGTCGCGTAGTGCGAGCTGATCACGCCCGGCTTGCCGTGCAGGGCGTCGACTTCCAGACCAGAGTCATCCGCAAGGCAGTGCAGCCCGGCCCAGGCGGCGTATTGCGTCGCCTTGATCGTCGCGTTCTCGATGAACGTGTCGCCCGTCTCAGCGGGCTCGGGCGGGGTGCGGGGGATGTCGGCGAGCCCGATGAGTTCGATGTTGGCGAGGGCCTCGGCAGAGAAGATGTGCCGAAGCTCGTCGACTTTGTGGGGGTTTGAGGTGGCGAGCACGATTCGCATGCATGGATTATTCGCGATGCGTGACGGCAAGGGAGGAATGTCGATCGCGTCGGCTTCCCCGGCGCGGAGAGGCGTGCGGAAATGGGCCAACGACGCCGAACCGCCCTGGGTGGCAGGGTCTGGCAATATGCTGTGTCCCATGAGCACTCGCACGGAGATCGCCCACGCCGCCGCCGACGCCTTGGAAGCTACCGCTCGCCGCGGGCCGGGCCACGCGTTCGTCGGCTTCGACGGCTTCATCGACACGATCACGCGCCTGGTGGATACGCGCCACGGCATGGGTCCGACTGATTACGTGCCGCTGAACACGATCGAGGCCTTCGCCGCACGATGTGCCGCGGCCGCGGGCAAGAGCACAAATCTCGAGCGGGTCCCGCTCGAAGATCGCTTCGGAGGCAACGGGCCCCTGATGGCCTCGGCGCTGGCGTCGATGGGCATGCGGACGACCTTTGTCGGCGCGATCGGCCGCGAAGATTCGCACCATGAGGTGCACCCGGTGTTTCAGCCCTTCGCTGCCCGGTGCCTCCACGCCCGTGCGGTCTGCCCACCGTCCACCACGCTGTGCCTGGAGTTTGACGATGGCAAGCTGATGCTGAACGAGACGCTGGGCGTGCAGCGCGTCACGTGGGGGAAGATCATCGAGACCTGCGGCCTGCCCTGGCTGGTCGATCGAATTGGCGAGGCCAAGCTGCTGGGAATCGTCAACTGGTCGCTGCTCGGGGGCGTGGAGGGAATCTGGCGCGGGCTTATTCGGGAGGTGAGGCCTCGTCTTGCCGCCCCGCTGCCCGCCATGTTCATTGATCTCTCCGATCCCGCCAAGCGCACCGACAGCGACATCACCGCGGCTCTCGAACTCGTGCAGGAACTGAGCCGCGCCGGGTTCGGCGTGACGCTCGGCCTGAACCTCGCCGAGGCCCAGCGCATCGATCAGGTCATCGGCACGCGAGAAAAGGGCAAGCTGGAGCGTGCGGGCGCGCCCATCGCGCTGGCGGCCGCGGCCATTCGCGAGGCGATCGGCGTCGCTTGCGTCGTCATCCATCCTCGCGAGGGCGCGGGCGCCGCCACTGCCGGCGCCAGCGGCTGGTTTGATGGACCGCTTGCAAAGAAACCCCGATTGTCAACCGGCGCGGGAGACCACTTCAACGCCGGCTTCGCGTTCGCCCAGGTTGCGGGGCTCGCGATTGACCAGTGCCTCGGCGTCGGGTGTGCCACCAGCGGGGCGTACGTGCGGGATGCGGCGTCGCCCAGCGCGGCCCGCGTCGCCGGGCTCTTGCGGAACCTCGAAGAGCCATAAACCCGCTGGACGCCGATGGTTTGGTTTTGGTAGGTCGGCTCTGCCGCCGGGCTTCCTGAGAGGGCCGTCGCGGGGATGGCGTTGCCAGCGGGTACGCAATCCGTGTTCGCGCCACGGCCTGACGCGTCAGCGCCGGCCTCGCATCGCGATCGGCTTTCGGCCCGATTTTCGTGGGGATGCATCGCACCCGAGGGCCTAAAGTCTCCCTGATGTCACACCCCGTCCTGCAAGCGCTCGGAATCGCCAACGACCCGCGGGTCACCGACCCGGCCGCTCGCGAGGGCGTGGTCACCGTCACGAATCCCGCCAATGGCCAAGCGATCGCGGGCGTGAAGCTCGATGACGCCGCGACGTACGACAAGATCGTCGACGCAAGCGTCGCGGCCTTCAAGAAGTGGCGTGAAGTGCCCGCTCCGGAGCGAGGCCTCGTCGTACGCGCCATCGGTGATGAGTTCCGCAAGCACCAAGCCGCACTGGGCGAACTGGTAAGCCTCGAGGTCGGCAAGATCCGGGCCGAAGGGCTGGGCGAAGTGCAGGAAACCATCGACATCGCCGACTTCGCCGTGGGCCTGTCGCGCCAGTTGTATGGTCTCACCATGCCCAGCGAGCGCCCCAAGCACGCGATGCGCGAGCTGTGGCTGCCGCTCGGACCCATCGGCGTCATCTCGGCGTTCAACTTCCCCAACGCCGTTTGGGCGTGGAACGCGATGCTCGCCGGCGTTTGCGGCGACAGCGTCGTGTGGAAGCCCAGCCTGCTGGCACCCCTCACCGCCATCGCCAGCAACGCCATCGCTGAGCGCGTCGCCGGCGGCATGGGCCACCCGGGCGTCTTCCAACTCACCATCGGCGCCGACCAGGTGGTGGGGGAGCGCATGATCGCCGACAAGCGCCTGCCGCTGATTTCCGCGACCGGCTCGTCACGCATGGGCAAGCACGTGGGCCAGGTCGTCGCCGGACGCTTCGGGCGCGTGCTGCTCGAACTCGGCGGCAACAACGCCGCGATCGTCGACGCCAACGCCGACCTCAATCTCGCGATTCCCGCGATCGTCTTCGCGGCTGTCGGCACCGCGGGGCAGCGCTGCACGACGACGCGTCGTCTCATCGTCCACGAGAGCATCGTCGACGAAGTGACCAAGCGTCTCATCGCGGCGTACAAGACCATCCGCATCGGCGACCCGCTCGCCGAGGGCACGCTGGTGGGCCCGCTGGTGAATGGACGGGCCGTCGAAGGGTTCCTGAGTGCCATCGCCGCGGCCAAGAGCCAGGGAGGCACGCTGCTCACCGGGGGCGAAAAGTCGCCCGTCGGGCCCAACTACGTGACGCCGGCCATCGTCCGCGCCCCCGCGAGCAACCAACTGCCCATCGCGATGGACGAAACCTTCGCGCCGATTCTGTACATCTTCACCTTCAAGACCATCGACGAGGCGATCGCGCTCAACAACAGCGTCCATCAGGGCCTGTCGTCGGCCATCTTCACCGACAGCCTCCGCCACGCCGAGATGTTCCTGAGCCCCACCGGCAGCGGCTCGGACTGCGGGATTGCGAACGTCAACGCCGGCACCAGCGGCGCGGAGATCGGCGGCGCGTTCGGCGGCGAAAAGGAAACCGGCGGCGGGCGCGAGTCGGGCAGCGACTCGTGGAAGGCCTACATGCGCCGCCAGACGTGCACCATTAACTTCGGGCGTGAACTCAAACTGGCACAGGGGATTCGCTTTGACTGACCACACCTCCAGCGCCACGAACTCCTCCCGCGGCTGGTCCCCCGAGCATGGCCCGGGCGGCCTGCCGGACCTGCTGGCCAAGGCCGCGGTCGCCGAGATCACCTCCGGCATGGTTGTGGGCCTGGGCACCGGTCGCTACGCCAACCGCGCCATCCGCGCCCTGGCCCAGCGCATGCGCGACGAGAAGCTTGACATCGACTGTGTCTGCTCCAGCCTGTCCACCGAGACTCTGGCTCGCGAGCTGTCGCTGCCCATCGTCTCGTTCAACGACGTCGAATCGCTCGACTACTGCTTCGATGGCGCCGACGAGGTCGATCATCAGTGCCGCATGATGAAAGGGCACCACGGCGCCATCACCCGCCAGCGCCTGTTGGCCGCCGTCTCACGCCGGTGCGTCTACCTCGCCAACGAAGACAAACTCGTCGATCACCTGGGCAAACGCTCGCTGCTTGCGGTCACCATCATTCCCTTCGGCATCGAGAGCACCCGCAATCGCCTGCGCGAGATGGGTCTTTCGGGCGTCGTCCGCCGCACGCTCGATGGAGAGGTGTTTTCCAGCGACGGGGGTGGCGTCATCCTCGACATGCGCATCCCCGAGACCTGCGACGTCGAACAACTGTCGCTCGAACTCGATCACGTTGCGGGTGTCGTCGATCACGGCTTGTTCCTCACCGAGGCCGACGAAGTGCTGGTGGAAATGAACAAGGGCACGGAGCTCAAGAAGATCGTCGCCCCGCAAGGCGCCGACACGACGGCGTAAAGCTCACAAGGGCCCCGTTACGCAAGTGTCCGATTTGGCAACTTGGCAATTTAGTACTTAGCGATTTGATCGCGGCCAGCCGCGTTCACTGCCCCTGCGCCAGGCTATACCCCTTCACCCCGTCAAACGTCCGCAGCAGTTCATAGCTGCACACCGTGAAGCTCTCGGCGATCTTGTCCATCAGCGCCACACACCGGGCCTGGCCGAAGCTCCCCGGTACCACGCCATCGCGCAGCTCGAAGCGCACGCGGTAGTAGTCCACGCATTCGGTGTACACGCTGCCGGTGGGCCACACCTGCGTGCCGCGGTTGGACATCAGCGTCAGTTTGAACGGCGTGTCCTGGCACGCCCGCTGCATCTCTTCCGCCACGCTCACCGGCGCCAGCGGGGTATCCAGATAAATATCGCACCCGACCACGTGCGTGACCACGTTCTTGAACGTGCGGATCATCGTCTGGCCCATCGGGCGGGGCGGGCGCACGTGGCAGTGCTCCGCCGCCTCCGGCACAGTGATCGACGGCACGGTCTTGGGCCCGCTGCCCAGCCGCTCGATGATCGCGTGCGTGTACTGCTTGGTATTGACGGCGGGCTTGCTCTTGTCGCCAAAGTCGCCCGTGTGCACGCCGCTCTCCAGCGTCGCGAGCAGCGCGTTCTCGATCAGCGCCGCCTCGCGCAGCAGGCACACGTGCCGCAGCATCATGAGCCCGCTCAGGATCAAGCTCGTCGGGTTGGCGATCCCGCGCCCCGCGATGTCCGGGGCCGTGCCGTGCACCGCTTCAAAGATGGCAATGTGATTGCCGATGTTGGCGCTGGGCGCAAAGCCCAGGCCGCCCACAAGCCCGGCGCACAGGTCGCTCACGATGTCGCCCTGCAGGTTGGGCAGCACGACCATCTGGAACTCTTGCGGGCGCACCACCAGGTTCATGCACAGCGCGTCCACGATGATGTCCGCCGCCTCGATCTCCGGAAAGTCCTTGGACGCCGCCCGGAAGCGGTCCAAAAACATCCCGTCGGTCATCTTCATGATGTTGGCCTTGTGCCCGCAGTGCACCTTCTTCAGGCCCAGCTTCCGCGCCGTCTGCCACGCGAAGCGGTGCACCTCGTCGCTGCCCGGGCCGCTGATCAGCCGCTTGCACTGGATCATGTCGCTCGTCAGCCGATGTTCGACGGCGCCGTACGTGTCTTCGATGTTCTCGCGCACGATGCACATGTCGATCTTCATGCCCGCGCGGCTGTACACCGTGTCCACCCCGGGCAGCGACTTGAACACCCGGTAGTTCGCGTAGGCGCTCCACAGCTTCCGCGCCGTCACGTTGATGCTCTTGCCCCCGCCCCCCTTGGGCGTCTCCATCGGGCCCTTGAACAGAATCCCGCAATCCTCCACCGTGCGGATCGCCTGGTCCGTCATGCCACGCGAGTTGCCCTTCGCAAACACGCCCGCGCCCATCTCCACCGGCACAAAGTCCGCGTGCTTGTCCACGCCCGCGGCCTTGAACAGCTCCAGCGTTGCATCCATGATCTCAGGACCGATGCCGTCTCCGGGGGCCAACGCGATGCTCAACTTGCTCGTCATGGTGGGGCTTTCCTCAGATGAAAGTGTGCGGGCCCAAGCGTAGGAGAGCAAAACCGCGCGTACCGGGGTCGCACCCAACGCCGACGAAATCGATGCGCGCACGGGCGTCTCGCCACCCCTGAAGTGAATGGCGATTCGCTACCCCAGCATCCGGTTCCTTTATCGCGCTGCGCCGCCCTTGGTGCCCGCCTTGCGCATCAGCTTGTCCAGCCCTTCGCCCACCGCGTCGGCCTGGCTCACGAGCCGCGCGAGGCCGTCCCCAACCCGCCGCGCATTGGGCAGCATCTCCTCGAGCTTCGCGATCGCTTCCGCTGCCTCGGTCAAGGGCGTTGTCGCCTTCGCCACCCACGCCTGATGGTCCGCGTGCGCCTTGTCGACCCGCGCCGCCAGCGCGTCCGCCGCGTTCGCGCCGTTCATGAGCGTCTGCGACAACTGCGACCGGGCCATCTCCGTTTGCGACACGATCGATTCGCACCGCGCCGCCGCCTGGTCCGCGCTCACCGCGCCCGCCATCGCCCGGCGGCTTGCTTCCAGCACCATCTCCGCCGCCGCCTCGGCTTCGCCGATCGCGCTCACCATCGCCCGCGTGTCCAGCTCCCGCAAGCGCGACGCAAACTCGGCGACCGCCACGTCCAGCCGGCCGCTGGCCTCCTGCGTCGCGGCCCTGGCCGCCCGCTCGTGCGCATCACGCAGCGAGGCGATCGTTCCCGAAAACTCCTGCGCCGCCGCCTCGATTCGGCTCGCGCCGTCAAACGTCACGCTCAGCGTCTTTTCTTCGTGGTGCTTGCTCAGTTCCGCTTCGCGCCGCGCAAAGTCCGCCAGCGCCGCCTCCAGCCCGGTCGCCACCGTGGTCGCGCGCCGCTCCAGCTCCGCGATCGCCGCCCCAAGCCGCACCGCCGTCTCGTCCGCCGCGTCGTGCATCGACTTGGTCTGGCGCTCGGCGCTCGCGATGCGTTCCTCGATGTTCGCCGCCGCCGCCCCTGCCCGCACCTCGCTGGCCATCACGCCTTCATCGAACGCCGCCAGCAGCGATTCGACCCGCGCCGCCGCCGCCCGCGTCTGCTCGCTCAGCGACGCGACCCGCAGCACACCGGCGTCCGCCGCCTCATCCAACGCCCGCTGCGCACTGGCCGTGCGCGTCAGCAGTTCATCCGCCCGCGACGCTGCCGCCGCCAATCGCCGCTCCATCGCGTCCGCCGCCTCTTCTGCCGCGGCGTGCCGGGTCGATGCTCGATCCAGAATCTCCTGCGCCGTCGCGATCATCGGCGCCAATCTTCCGTTCACCAGTTCGTTCGCGCCCTCCAGCTCAAGCCGCGACTGCTCCCCGCGCGTCACCAGTTCCGCGGCTCTCTCCATCAAACTGCCCAACTGCGCCGCCCCGGCTTCCACCGCGCCCGCGATCTCGCCCCGCGCATGCTCGCAGCGTGCCAGCAGGTCCGCCGCCCGCGTGTCGAATCCGTCCAGCTTTTCCAG
Source organism: Tepidisphaera sp. (assembly GCA_016124375.1). Lineage (GTDB taxonomy): Bacteria > Planctomycetota > Phycisphaerae > Phycisphaerales > UBA1924 > RI-211. The sequence continues at coordinate 252,237 of WGNV01000003.1, read as the reverse complement.
GCTCTCCGCCGTGCGCTCCGCCACCTGAGCCGCGCCCAGGTCCGCCTCGCGCTGGGCGCTGGCCTCCGCCGCCCGCAGCTCGCTCAACGCGGCCGCCGCCCTCCCCGCAATCGTCTCTTCCACCTCTCGCCCCGCCGCCCGCAGCCGCTCGACGTGCTGCTCAGACTCACCTGCCGCCGCCGCGAGCCGCCCTTCGACAACCTCCGCCGATTCCGCCAGCATCTGCTGAGCCTTGAGCACCCGCTCCAGCGTCAGCACCACCCGCTCTTCGGCCTGGTGCAGCTCGCTGAGGTCCGGCGCCGGGGGCAGCCCCGCCAGTGCGTTGCTCAGGCCCTCCTGGGCCGCATCGCGCGCGATCGCCTCGGCGGCTTCCCGCGCCGCTTCTCTGGCCGAGGCAAGCGCCGCGTCCCGCGCGGCCGCCGTCGCCTCTTCCACCGCTCGCCTTGCACGCGCCTCCGCGTCCGCGTTCAACGCGAGCAACATCTCATCCGTCGAGTTCGTCAATGCGGCGTGCACCGCCTCGTCCACCCGCGCGTCCACCGCCCCCCGCACCGCGTGCGGCAGCAGCGATTCGATCGTCGCCTGCACCGCCTTTTCCACCGCTTGAGGCAGGGCCGCCGCCAGCGCCGCGTCCACCGCGCTCTTCACCGCTTCCTGCACCTGCTGGCTCACCAGCGCCTGCACCTGCTCGGTGTCGATAGCTGGCTTCGCCCCTGGCTTCGCCGGCCCCTTGGCCGCGGCCTGCAAGTGCGTCTGCAACTCGCGCGACGCCCCGCGCAGCTGCTCGCTGAGCGCCTTCACCTCCACCGTCGTCGTCGCCAGCGCCTTGTTCTGCACCGCCGCCTCGCGGACCAGCGTTCGCAGCGACCCCGCCAGTTCATCCACCGCCCGCTGATCCACCACCCGGGGTGTCAGGAACACCTTCTGCAAGACCGCCTCGACCCCGGGTTCCTCCCGTCGCGCCGGCTCAGGCGCCGTCACCCGTCGTGCCGCGGGCGCTTCCACCATCGCCGGCATCGCCGGGCTCATCGGCATCGCGGCTGTCGCAGGGTTCCCGACCATCATGCCCTCAGGCTTTTTCGCCCGGGGCAGGGGCATTCTGGGAGTCGCGTTTTCTGGCATCTGTGGGATCCTCCCGGCCAACCACGCCCACTCCAGGGCGCATCCGTCCTTCCTCGGTTATATGCGCCTTTCGCCCGCAGTTTTTGGCAGGTGTAGGGTGCCGCAAGCGACATCACCACAATTCGGCGCGCAAACCACGTCACTCTCCCCGCCCGAGTCACCCGCCCCGTCGCATAACATCACCCGTGCTAAGGAACCGCCGCCAACCCGCCGACCACCACGCGCCGGACCACGCCCAGGTCCGCCTGCAGCGATTCCTCGCCGACGCCGGCGTCGCCGCCCGCCGCGCCTGCGAACGCCTGATCGAAGAAGGCCGCGTCCGCGTCAACGGCGAGCGCGTCACACGCCTGCCCGTCTTCATCAACCCTTCCACTGACCGCGTCGAGGTCGATGGCGTGGGCGTCCGCGAAACCCAGCGGCTGCTCTACGTCATGCTCAACAAGCCCGCGGGCGTCCTCGTCGCCAACTTCGACGAACCGGGCTTCGATCGCACCACCGTCGCCCACCTCGTCAGCCACCCCTCCGGCTCGCGCCTCTTCCCAGTCGGCCGCCTCGACATGGAGACCACCGGCCTGGTGCTCCTCACCAACGACGGCGAGCTGGCCAACCGCCTGACGCACCCCCGTTACGGCATCGAAAAAACCTACGAAGTCACGGTTCGGGGCTCGCTCGACCAGGCCGCGATCGACGCCGTCCGCCTCAAGTTCCGTGCCACGTCGCGCCGGGCCGATGTCGAATCCGGCAGCACCCGCTCCCTCCGCCACGACCCAGCGCCCGAGATCACCATCCATAAACGTGAAAAGGACAAGACCGTCCTCCGCGTGACCCTCAACGAAGCTCGAAACCGCCAGCTTCGCGATGTGCTCGCCCACCTCGGCATGCCCGTCAAGAAGCTCGAACGCGTCGCCATCGGGACGCTCGAACTTTCCGGCGTCGCCAGCGGCCAGTGGCGCGAGCTCACCCGCGACGAGATCTCCACGCTCAAGCGAGGCCGCTCTGCCCGCCCCGCCAAACAACCCAACCAGCACGCCCGCCCCCGGCACCAAGCCCCCGAGCCAGCCCGAACCAACGACCCGCCCGGCTTGGAACCCGCGCGGATGTCCGCTCAGACAACTCGCCGCCCCGAAAAGCCAACAAAGGCCCGGGTGGGCCCGGCGCCCCGGCCGATGAATTCCCCCCCCGCGCGATCCGTCGCCAAGCCGCAGGCCCCCCGCGAAGATGTCTCGCGTGTCCGTCCCCGCGTGATCGGCTGACGAACCGCCACAGGAGAACCGCGTGCCCAACGGGCAGGATCAACCTCAACACGGCAACCACGCGCACCCCGCGTGGTCGCGCGGCTTCTTCGCGCTGGCCGACGCCCCGCCCCCGGGGCGCAAGCCGGGCGTACTGCGCCACATCTTCCTCACCTCGCGCCTCGTCATCGCTGGCCTGCGCCAAAGCCAGCTCACCCGCATGGCCGCGGCCCTCACCTACCGCACCCTCTTCGGCCTCATCCCAGTCCTTGTGGTGGGCCTGGTCGGGCTGGCATCATTCTCAACGCCCGACGAACAGCGAGACGCCCTGCACAAGGTCCTCACCTACGCCGGCATCGACCAAATCTCCTTCCAGGACGAAGAAGCCGACGACCATGTGCACCGCCAGCACTCCGAAACCCCGGCGCCGTCCCAGGGCGACGCCGCCGCCCAGCCAGCCCCCGACGCCAAGGCCGCGACCCCGCAGCCGGATTTCGTCGGCCCGCCCTCCCCCGGCCAGCGCGTCCCCTCCAAGCTCGACCGCGTCATCGCCGGCGCCGTCGAACGCGCCAAGACCGTCCGGGGCCGGGTCGCCGCCGTCGGCTTCCTGACGCTCTTCTACGCCGCCATCAGCATGCTGGTCGAGATCGAAAAGGCCTTCAACCAGATCTGCAACGCCCCCGAAGGCCGCAGCTGGGTGCGGCGGATCTCCCAGTACTGGGCCCTGCTCTCCTTCGGCCCGATCCTCCTCTTCCTGAGTTTTTTCATCACCGAGTACATCAGCAGCTTTGCCAGCCACCTGCCCCTGACTGAAAACGGCGAAGTCCGCCGCACCATGCTCAGCGTGCTGGCCTTCGCCTCCGCGTGCTTCACCAGCACGCTGATGCTCACGATCATCTACGTCACCGTCCCCAACACCCGCATCCTGGTGACCCCCGCGACGCTGGGCGCCCTGGTCGCGGCCATCGCCTGGGAAGCCGGCAAACTGGGCATCACCAAGTTCGTGCAGTTCTCCGCCGGCTACCAGCAGGTCTACGGCGCCCTGGCCATCCTGCCCCTGTTCCTGATGTGGCTGTACATCAGTTGGCTCATCGTGCTGGTGGGCCTGCAGCTCGCCTACTCCATGCAGACCTATCGCCAGGCGACCGCCAAGGGCCTGACCGAAAGCGTGCTGATCGCCCTCGGCCTGAAGCCCGACCCGAACCCGCCCGGGCGCCCGCGCCTGATCGACGGCTCTGCCCCGCTGCTGGTCATGGTCGCGGTGGGCGAGCGCTTCGAAAAGGGCCAGCGGAGCGACCACTCCAGCATTTCGGAGCGCACGGGGCTCGACGCGGTAGCCGCCGCCGCCGTGCTCGAGCAGCTCGCCGGGGCGGGCCTGCTGCTGCGCGTCGCCGAGGGCGACCGCCAGATGTCCTATTCCCTGGCCCGCCCGGCCGCCCACATCCGGGCGATCGACGTGCTCGACGTCGCCGATTCACTGGCCCAGGGCGACAAACGCAAACTGAGCGTGGGCCAGTTGCTCGAACGCGCCCGCCGCGACGCGCTGCGAAACACCACGCTGGCCCAGTTGCTCGAACAGAACGAGCACGCTGCCCCGTCAGACGAGCCGCAGACCCTTCCTGCGCCCCAGCCCGCAACGTCATAAAGCCAACGAACCGCAGCCTCTCGCTGCGTGCGTTCTATGGTTGCTCTTCCACCCCGGCCCTACCATCGCCCCCCGCCTCTGCGCGGCTCTTGAAAGGTCTTTCCATGGAAGCCGGAATCGTCGGTCTGCCCAACGTGGGCAAGAGCACCCTCTTCAACGCTTTGACCAAGGGCAACGCCCTGGCTGCGAACTATCCCTTCGCGACCATCGAGCCCAACGTCGGCGTCGTGCCGATCCCCGACAAGCGGCTGGAAACGATTACCAAGTACATCCCGCCGCAGAAGGTAATCCCCGCTGCGTTGCGGCTCGTGGACATCGCGGGCATCGTGAAGGGCGCGAGCACGGGCGAGGGGCTGGGCAACAAGTTCCTCAGCCACATCAGGGAGGTCGATGCGATCATCCAGGTGGTGCGCTGCTTTACGAAGGCGCCCGGGGGCGAGGAGATTCTGCACGTCTCGGGCAGCGTGGACCCGGCCCGCGACATCGACATCATCAACACGGAGTTGATTCTGGCGGACCTTGAGACGGTGGACGGCGGACTGGGCCGGGCCGAGCGGGCGGCCAAGAGCGGCGAGAAAGAGGCAATTGCGCGGTTCGAACTGCTCAAGAAGCTCAAGCCCGTGCTCGACGCCGGCAAGCCCGCCCGGCACGCAAAGATCGACGACCCCGACCAGATGAAAGTCTTCAAGACGCTCGGGCTCATCACGACCAAGCGCGTGCTGTATCTCATGAACGTCGATGAGGATGACCTCGAAGGCAAGAGCGAAGCGTGCATGAAGGTGCGTGAGATCGCCAAGGCCGACCACGCCGAGGTGGTGCCGGTGTGCGCGAAGATCGAGAGCGAACTGGGGCAGATGGCGGACAGCGAGCGGCAGGAGATGCTGGAAGCGCTGGGGTTGAAGGAGCCCGCGCTTGAGAGCGTGGCGCATGCCGCGTATCGCTTGCTTGGGTTGCAGAGTTACTTCACCGCGGGGGAGAAGGAGGTGCGCGCGTGGACCATCCCGGTGGGCGCGACGGCGCCGCAGGCGGCGGGCGTGATCCACACGGACTTCGAGAAGGGCTTCATCCGCGCCGAGATCTACACGCTGGCCGACCTGGAGAAGTACAAGACGGAGAAGGCGATCCGCGAGGCGGGCAAACTGCGCACCGAAGGCAAGGAATACGTGATGAAGGACGGGGACATCTGCCACTTCCTCTTTAACGTGTGAGCCCAATGCGGGACGACGGGCGGGCAGGTAGAACGAGTGTCTACCCGTTGGTTCGCCCTCGAAGCGTGGGCGGCCGCCCCGCGGACCTACGAACGCACGCCGACTTTTTCCTCAGGAACTTCCTGGCCGGGCGCCTCTGCAGGCGTCGGACGCGCCGTTTCCAAGAAAATCTGCACTTTTGATGATTTTTTCCTGCGATCCGCGCCCCGCACGTCGCTTGCAGTTGATCGGGCATCGCGCGTGGTGCGCTGTGTCTTTGGAGTGTGAGAAGGAAAGGGGATACTCATGGTCAGGACTTCGGTTCGTATTCAGCTCGCGTGCGTGCTTGTCAGCGGGCTCGCGTGTTCGGTGTCGCAGGCGTTCCAGGCGGTCGATGTCGGTCAGCCCACCGGGCTCGATCCCGCGGCCACGTTCGTTTCCAACGGCACGGCCGACAACGCCGGGCTGGTCAAGGTGGACGTGACGGCCCCGCGCCCCGCCCCCTGGCCCTACGCCAACATCACCGAGCAGGAGGCCAACGCGATGGCCGCCGACGACTCGGGCAACGTGGCCCTGCTCGAAAAGATCACCTCGCGCAACGTGGCCCGCACGGCCCCCGAGACGCCCAACTGGTACACCTACAAGGGCGCGCAGATCGTCATGAACCTTGACCCCAACCGCATCGCGGTCAAGCTCTCCGACGCCGCGGCTCAGGCCGGCAACACCACCGCCACGGCCATCGCCGCTCTCAACGCCGCGGGCTACGAAACCATCGAGAACGGCAACACCGAGTACCGCGAGTGGGTGCTGGTGAACCTCAAGAACCCGCTGGCCAACGCCGCGGCCACCGAGGCCGCGATCCAGGCCATCGTCAAGGCCCAGGGCTCGCCCGTGGTCTTCGCCTCGCCGGTGTTCGAGAACCCCTACATGGCCGGCGGCTGGACGGTGATCACGCCCGACGTGATGGGTCAGATGCGTGACGCGAACCAGGCCCAGAACGCCGCCCGAGGCGGCCTGCAGATCGCCCGCGCCCAGCTCGGGTCCATCCCGGGCGGGGTGATGCTGCACAGCAGCGCGGTGAGCGGCTTCGAGGTCCTGCGCCAGATCGACGCCCTGCAGAAGGACGCCGCCTTCGCCTGGGCTGAGCCCGATGTGCTCGCGACCATGGAGCTGGATCGCACGGTGCCCAACGACACCTTCTTCGGCAACCAGTGGGGGCTGGACCAGTCCAACGACTACGACATCGACGCTCCGGAGGCGTGGGACCTCACGACCGGCCGCAGCAGCGTGAGCTGGCTGGTGATGGACGTGGGCACGCAGACCAACCACCCGGACCTCAACTGGAGCACCGGGCGCGACTTCACCACCGGCGTCGTCGGCGGCGTGGGCGATGGCTCGCCCGGCAACGCCTGCGACAACCACGGCACCGCCGTGGCCGGCTGCGTCTCGGCCCGCTGGAACAACGGGCTGGACGTTGCGGGCATCGCGGGCCTCTCGCCGGTGAGCGTCGCCAAGATCGCAACCTTGGTCAACAACCCGCCGACGTGCACCAACAGCTTCGCGATCTACCAGCCCTCGTACGTGGTCAACGCCCTGACCTGGGGCGTGGGGCTGGGCTGCCGCAGCAGCAACGCGTCGTTCGGCGTCGGCCAGTCCAACGCCATCGACGCGGAGTACCAGGACGCGTACGTCAACCACAACATGCTGCACTTCGCCGCGGCCGGCAACAACGGCAGCGGCACCATCGGCTATCCCTCGAGCGCGCCCTTCGTCATCAGCTGCGCCGCCATGGCCTCCAACGGCAACCGCGCCAGCTTCAGCCAGTACGGCCCAGGCCTTGACATCTCCGCCCCCGGCCAGGGCATCTACACCCTCGACCGCACCGGCGCCAACGGCTACGTCAACGGCGATGTCGTGATCGTCGACGGTACCAGCTTCGCTTCGCCCTATTCGGCGGGCGTGGCCACGCTCTACTACGCCGCCCACCCCTTCGCCAGCCAGGCTGAAGGCTTCGTGGCGATCGCCCTGGGCGCGACCGACCTGGGCGTCGCGGGTTACGACACCGACTACGGCTACGGCTTCGTCAACGCCTACGGCTCCATCAAGTACCCCGCCCCCGCCGACGACGAGTGCGGCAACGCCACCGTCATCAGCACCAACAGCTACAGCATCTCGCGCGACACCAGCTGGGCCACCGCCCGCGTCAACGAGCCCACCGAGTCCTGCGAGCTGGGCGGCGCCGGCAACTCCACCAGCAGCATCTACTACTCCTTCACCGCCCCCAACACCGGCAACCTCTCCATCAACACCAACGGCAGCAACTACGACACCGTCCTCTCGGTCTTCAATGGCTGCGGGTTCTTCTTCCTCGGCACCTACTTCCCGCCCTCCGTCCTCGCCTGCGATGATGACTCGGGCGTGGGCACGCAGTCGCAGATCGACAACCTGCACCTCACCAAGGGCCAGACCGTCAAGATCAAGGTTGCCAAGTACGGCACGACCCCGGGCGTCACCAACCTCGTCTTCAACCTCTCCTTCGTGCCCACCGCCCCGGTCAACGACAACTGCTCCAGCGGCACCGAGATGCCCAACACCTACGGCACCTTCACCGAGACCGGCCTCGACACCGAGTACGCCACCACCCAGCCCTGCGAAGACACCGACACCTGCGGCTTCATGGGCAACAGCAACTCGGTGTGGTACAACTTCCACCCGACGCAGAACGGTCTCATCCAGGTCGACACCATCGGCAGCGACTACGACACCGTCATCGACATCTTCAACTTCTGCGCCTTCAGCCTCAACAACATCTGCTTCCGCGGCTCATCCCTCATCTGCGATGACGACTCGGGCGGCAACTTCACCAGCCTCATCTCCGACTTCCCCGTCACCGCTGGCGGCGTCTACCTCATCAAGGTCTCCAACTACTACACCCCCGGCCCCGGCGACCTCGACTTCCACTTCAGCTTCTACCCCGCTCCCGCCCCCTGTGACCCCGACGTCAACCAGGACGGCGTGGCCGATCAGGGCGACGTTGACTACCTCATCAACGTCATCGCCGGCGGCCCCAACCCCACCGGCATCGACCCCGACTTCAACCAGGACGGCGTCGCCGACCAGGGTGACATCGACGGCCTGATCAACGTCATCGCCGGCGGGCCGTGCCCGTGAGAAAAAGGCATTAGGCACTAGGCACCAGTTACTAGGGCCGGAATGAAACCTCAAGCCCCGCGCGTCACAGCGCGGGGCTTTTCATTTGGTCGCCCGGGGCGTCTCGTCGTCCTTGTCGTCATCCCCGTCGTCGTCGGGCTCGGCATGCTTGCCGACATCGCTCACGGGCTCCGGCGTCACGCCTTCGGAAGGCTCGATGCCGCCGTGCTTGAGGTCAGCCGCCCAGCCGGGCGGGAGCACATCCAGCCGCAAGCCTTCAAGGTAGACATGCTCGCCATGCGTGCCCGCGTACGTCGCTCCTCGCGAAGTAACCACCACGGCGCTTCCGGCGCGGCTTTCACCCGCCGCACTCACCCGCACGCCTCCGTCCTCGCCAAAATCCAGGTTCGTCCCTTCGTCCAGCACCAGCATCGCCGCCCCCGGCTGCTCGACCATCGCCCGCAGCATCAGCATCCATGCTCCCGCGCGCGGCAGTTGCGTCCACAACCCGGGCAACACCAGCCAGGGCACCTTCCCCTGCCCATCCCGCAGCACAGGCTTGTCCTTCTCGACCATCACGTATCGCAGCCCCGCCTTGGCGTCCTCGGGCGCTTCGCCCCGCACCAGGCACGCCGCGAACGACGTCTCCTCGGGTTGCCCCTCGCCATGGTCGGATTTCGCAGCCCACGCCGGGCGGCTCTGCACCGCCCCGTCCCGCAATCGAAACCTCGTGCCCGGGGCGAGCACATCCATCCGGAGCCCCAGCACCGCGGGCGGCCGCCCCACCGGCATCAGTGAGGCCCACCCTTCTCCTCCCCGCAGCAGCGTGACCACGCCCTCGCCCACCACTTCGCCGATCTGGTCATCCGCCTCGCCAGAGACGACGACACTGGTCGACGCTTCGATGCCGACGCCGACAACAGGCCTGGCGAGCACACCCAGCATGCACGCGAGCCGGGGCAGGCGCCCCCGCTCGACAAAGTGCGTGTCGAACAGCACGCCTTTGGCATAGCCCAGAAACGGGCGCGTCAGCGTCAGTTCCGGGGCCCGCGCGTCGCGCAGCGAATCGAGCCCGCCCAGCGAGCCACGAAGCGCGTCATACACCCATTCGCTCAGCACCGCACACCCGGCGCTCGAGCCGATGACGACGCCCCCGCGCCCGGGCACGCGCCGCAGCGCCTCGCGCACGGGCGATCGCATCCAGAACTTCACATACCGGCTCTGGTCTCCGCCCCGGATGAACACCACGTCCGCCCGATCGATGGCCGCGGCTGCTTCCGCGTGCCCCTCGCCCTTGTCCCCCGCCATCAGGTTCTCGACGAACGCGGCACCCAGTTCGAGAAAAACCTCCGCACGCGGATCGTCCACGTCGGGCTTGACCGCCCCCAAGATCAGCACCCGCGGCCCCACCACCCCCCGCGCCCGCGCGTGATCCAGGCACCGGGCCAGGAGGCTGCGCCCATAGGTCGAACGCGGGTCGAGCCCGCCACCTTCGGCGACCACCAAACCCTCGTTGTGTGTTCGCGAGTGCACCCAGGCAGAATAGCCGCCCAGGCGTACGCGGCACCGAAGTGCCGCCCGCCCCAGCCTCCGAACCCATCACCCATACGCTTGCCCCGATGCCCTTCTCCCCCCTCCCCGAAATCCTCGCCGACCTGCGTGCCGGCCGCATGGTCGTCCTCACCGACGACGAAGGCCGCGAGAACGAGGGTGACCTCATCCTCCCCGTCGCCAGCGTCACGCCCGAACGCATCACCTGGATGCTCCAGCACGCCCTGGGCTACATGTGCCTCTCGCTCACCGAGGCCGACTGCGATCGGCTCAACCTGCACCCGCAGGGCAACCACAACACCTCCGCCCGCGGCACTGCCTTCACGGTCTCCATCGACCTCCACCCCAAGTTCGGCGGCACCACCGGCGTCAGCGCCAAAGAACGCGCCAAGTGCATCCAGATGGCCATCGATCCCGCCTACGGGCCAGATGACTTCGTCCGCCCCGGGCACATCAATCCGCTGCGCAGCAGAGACGGCGGCGTGCTCGTCCGCACCGGCCAAACCGAGGGCTCGCTCGACCTCTGCCGCCTGGCGGGGCTCTACCCCGCCGCGGTCATCATCGAGATCATGAAGCCCGACGGCGAGATGGCCCGCGTGCCCGATCTCATCGAGTTCTGCAAGCAGCATGGCCTGAAAATGTGCTCGGTCGCGCAGATCATCGAGCATCGCCTGGCCCGCGAGTCGCTGGTGCGGCGCGTCGAGCCCGTCGAAGGCCGCAAGTTGCGCACGCCAGTGGGGGAGTTCGACGCGCTGGTCTTCCAGAGCGCCGTCGATCCGCTGCCGCACTTGGTCTTGAGCGTCGGTGGCGTGGGACTGCCCGACCCGGCTGACGCCGCAACGCCTCCGGCGTTTCGCAAGGCTGTGATGACCACCCAGCCCACGCTCGTCCGCATGCACCGCCGCCATCTCTTGGGCGACGTCTTCGGCGATCTGGAGTCAGGGTCCGACGGCCCGAGCGGCGACGTGCTCCGCGCGTCCATGCGGATGATCCAGCGCGAAGGCCGCGGCGCGATCGTGTACCTCCGCACCGCGACCCACCACGCTCCCGCCGGCACCGACCTCGAGTCCGTGCTTCAAACCTTCTCGACCCCGGGCCATCTCGCCAATCCGGGCGCCGCCCCCGAGGGCCCCGACCCCAACGCCGTGCCCATGCCCCAACGCGAGTTCGGCATCGGCGGGCAGATCCTGCGCCAACTGGGGCTGACCAAGCTGCGTCTGATAACCAGCAGCCATCGCGCCATGCCCGGGCTCGACGCCTTCGGCCTGGAGATCACCGAGCGCGTCGCTCCAGCGCAATCCCCAAATCCCTGAAAATGGGCGTCGGTCTGTAAGGATTGCGCCGTTATTTTCGGACGTGCGATGGCGTCATTGCCGCGGCCCCCACTCGGATTCATGTGGGCTTTTGATACGCACGATGTATGGGACGTCGTGCGGAAACAGGCCCGCGGCGTCGTGTCGGCGCCGCCTCGGCCAGTGTCCGCGTCGATTCGGATGGAGCAACAAAGACATGCGCCTGACCACTCTCTCGATCGTGGCCTGCCTGGGCCTGGCCACCTCCGCTCTGGCCCAGAACGCCGCAACCCCCAAGCAGAACGGCGTGTATCACGCCAACACGACGGCCAACGCCGGCACGCCCAACACCTCGACGGTTCCGGTGCTGAAGCCCGCCGACGCCGCGGCTGTCGACGCCTGGACCCAGGCCAACAAGATCAGCGAGAACCAGATCCAGCTCGGCCTGTCCATGAACGGCAACTGGAAGACCACCAGCACCGTGTGGATGACCCCGGACGCCCCGGCCGCCAGCAGCGAGGGCACCGCTCACTTCACGTCCACCATGGGCGGGCGCTTCGTTGAAGGCACCGTCGACACCAAGCTCTTCGGCCTGCCCTACAAGGGCAAGCAGTGGTTCGGCTTCAACAACGCCACCAAGCAGTTCGAGTCGGTGTGGATCGACAGCGAGTCGACCGGCATCGTGACCGTGAACGGCACCCGCGACGCCAACGGCAACATCATCTGGAACGGCACCACGACCAACCCCGTGACCGGCTCCAAGCAGGCCTTCAAGGCCAAGACCAGCTTCCCCGAGAAGGGCAAGATGACCTTCGAGATGTGGGACACCACCAGCGACGGGCGCGAGTTCCGCTCGCTCGAAGTTCAGTACGTCCGGGCCGACGGCGCGCCGACGATCAAGACCTCGATGAAGCACAACGGCAACACCCCCAACACCTCGAACACCACCAGCGACGGCAAGCCCGCCTGGATGGCCGAAGCCGCCGAGGCCCGCAAGCGCAAGCTGGCCGCCCAGAACGAAAGCCACACCCCCGAGGTGACCCCTTCGACGATGTCTCACTGATCCCCGGCACCACGCACGCACCGCCACGGGCCCCGGGGAACTGATCCCCGGGGCCGATTTTTGCGCCTGTTTCCCTCATCCGATCGCCCCCCGGGCGTCGGTTTCACCCCCGCCCGCCGGGCTACCCTCCCGCATGTTCGAGATCGCCGTCGAGCACGAGTTCTGCGCCGCCCACGCCCTGTCCATTTCAGGCGTTCGTGAGACGCTGCACGGGCACAACTTCCACATCACTGTCGGCATCCGGGGCAAGACGACCGACGCCGACGGGCTGCTCTGCGACTTTCACACGGTGCGCGAGCTGCTGATGGAACTGGTCGAGCCGTTCGACAACGCCAACCTTCACGAGACCGACGCCTTCCGCGATTCCAATCCGTCCGCCGAGAACATCGCCAAGTACTTCGGCGACACGCTCGGCCAGCGTCTGGACGATTCGCTGGCCCCGCACGCCAGGGTTGCCTGGGTGCGCGTCACCGAGGCCCCCGGCTGCGCCGCCACCTACTGGCGAACCCAGCCCTAGCCGCACCCCACACGCCCGCGAGCGAACGTGTTCCGCCGCGGGCTGCCCGCGCGAAAGTTGCCCTATGCCTCCATCCGTCAAGAAGCCCATCGCCGCCACGCCCGACACCGCGCCTTTCATGGGCGATGCCTCGGCGCGATTCTTCAACCGCGATCTCTCGTGGCTGGAGTTCAACCGGCGCGTGCTGGCCCAGGCGGCCGACCCGGCGACGCCATTGCTTGACCGCGTGCGGTTCCTGGGCATCTTCACCAGCAACCTCGACGAGTTCTACATGAAGCGGGTGGGGCTGCTGAAGCGCCAGGTGAACGCCGGCATCGACACGCCCCAGCCCGACGGCCTGACCCCCCGCCAGCAGTTGCAGCTCATCCGCGAGTTTTCCGCCAAGCTGCAGCGCGAGCACGCCGAGATCTACGCCAAGTCGCTGCGCCCCGCGCTCGAGCATGCGGGAATCTCGATCGTCTCCTACGCCGACCTGCCCGGCAAGGACAAGGACTGGGCCGAGGACTGGTATCGCCAGAACGTCTTTCCGGCGCTCACGCCCCTGGCGGTGAACCCGACCCACCGCTTCCCGTTCATCAGCAATCTCTCCGAGAGCCTGGCGATCTTGGCCTCGATGCCCGTCGCGGGCGGGCTCATCCGCGCCGTCGCCACCGAGCACGACAGCGACGCCACACACTTTGCCCGCCTCAAGTTCCCCCAGTCCCTGCGACAGCTCATCGCCCTGCCCCATCGCGCTCCTGGAAAGCACCCGGACCGCTTCGTGCTGCTGCAGGACGTCATCCGCAACAACCTCGACGACCTCTTCCCCGGGCTCATCATCTCCGAGCAGGCCACCTTCCGCGTCACCCGTTCCAGCGGCATCCAGAAGGACGACCTGGACACCGGCAACCTGCTCCAGAGCATCGAGGCCGACCTCAAGCAGCGCCGCTTCGCCCGGGTTGTCCGCCTGGAGATCGAGCAGCAGGCCTCGCCCATGCTGCGCCGCTGGCTGCTGGACAAGCTCAACCTCGACCCCCACGACGTCTACGAACGCCCCGCCGGCTTCTCGCCCGGGGTCATCAACGAACTGGCCGACCTTGATCGCACCGATCTGCGCCACAAGCCCTGGAAGCCGGTGATCCCGCCCCGCCTCGCGCAGCTCGTGCTTTCGCAGACCCCGGAAAAAGCCAGCGCCGCATTCTTTGCCGCCATCCGCAAGCAGGACGTCTTCGTCCATCACCCCTACGAGAGTTTCAACGCCTCGGTCGAGCGCTTCATCGCCGCCGCCGCCAGCGATCCCGACGTCCTCACGATCAAGCAGACGCTCTATCGCACCACGCCCGACTCGCCGTTCATCGAGAGCCTGGTGCGGGCCGCGGAGAATGGCAAGCAGGTCGCGTGCCTGGTCGAACTCCGCGCCCGCTTCGACGAGGGGCGCAACGTGCGGTTCGCGCGCCAGCTCGAGAAGGCCGGCGTGCACGTGGCCTACGGCGTCGTCGGCCTCAAGACCCACTGCAAGACCAGCCTTGTCGTTCGCAAGGAGCGCCATGGCCTCAGGTGCTACGCCCACCTGGGAACTGGCAACTACCACCCCAAAACAGCCCAGTTGTACACCGATTGCGGCCTCCTCACCGCCGACCCCGAAATCACCAGCGACCTGGTGAACCTGTTCAACTTCCTCACCGGCCTGGCCGCCACCCAGAGCTACGAGACGCTGCTGGTCGCGCCCTTCACCATGCGGGCCAAGTTCAACGCGCTCATCGAGCGCGAGTGCGAGCTGGCCAAGCGGGGACTGCCGGCGCGGATCATCGTCAAGGTCAACAGCATGGAAGACCGCGACATGACCGAGCGCCTCTACGCCGCCAGCCAGGCGGGGGTGAAGATCACCATCATCTGCCGCGGCTTCTGCTGCCTGCGACCTGGCGTGCCGGGCCTGTCGGAGAATATCAAGGTCATGTCCGTCATCGGGCGATTCCTTGAACACTCGCGCATCTTCCACTTCAGCGCCGGCCAGGACGACCCGCTGGACGGCGATTGGTACATCGGCAGCGCCGACTGGATGTACCGCAACCTTTCGAACCGCGTCGAGGTGGCCGTGCCCGTGCGAGACCGCGAAGCCCGCGAGCGACTGCTGCGCATTCTCGACGTTCACCAGGGCGACATGCGCTGCGCGTGGGACCTCACCCCCGACGGGGACTACATCAGGCGAGCAGCGCCCGCCGAGTCTTCCCCCGATTCCCCCGCGGCCCTGGGCACGTTCGAAGCGCTCATGCGCGACGCGCTCCACGCCTGAGCCCGCGCGCGTCGAGCGAGCGCTGGCCGCACCTCACGGCCCCGCGAAGGCCGAGGTACCATCCCGCCCATGCCCTCCGCACTCCCGCACCCCCTGCGCACGCGATACGTCGTGCTGGCGGCGGTGCTGCTGGGCGCCCTGCTTTCGGGTGTTGCCTCCCGCTGGTTCCTTTCTCGCGAACTGGTCTTTGAGGCCACGTTCAATCACGCGCCCTCGCCCTGGAACCTGCAGTGGACGCCCGCCAGCCCCGCCATCCCGCCCAACGGGCGCTGGCTGTTGCTTCCCCAACTCGGCGCGAGCCCCGCCGGCCCGACCGACCCCACGCTCTTCAGTGCCGCCAGACTCCGCGTCGTGCAGCCCCTGCCCTGGTACGACGTTTCCCGCCTTCGCCTCGCCTGGAGCTCGCCCGCGCCTGCCAGCGTCGAAGTGCACGATGCGCACGTCCTCACCCGTCTCTGCGGCTATCGCGTTGACCGACTCAATCTGCCAGACCCCGCCGCCGAGCCCGGCGGCCTTCTCTTCCTACCTCCACACCATCGATGGACCGATCGCGTGTTTGGTGGGCTGGCGATGGTCGTGGTTCTGGTCGGGGCGCTGATCGTCGTGCGCGTGGTTGCCTGGCTCGCCGCGTGCTGGAGCGACTGGGTCGATCGCCCCGCGATCTGGGCGAGGCGCGGTCCCCGGTTCCTCTGGCGCGGTTCCGGAGTCCTCTCGGGCGTGACCGGTGGCGTGCGCTTTCCGGCCCGCGCCATGGCCTGGTGGCCCCGCAACCCCCCGTCGCGATTCTTCAGGATCTCATGCTTCCTGCTGGCGGCGCTTGCTCCGGTGTGGCTCATGAGCTGGGCCCCGCTCATCATCTCAAGCGACGGCACCGCCTACTTCTGGGTCGCCAGCGACCTTGCCAGCGGCCGGGGCCTGGCGTCTTTCGACGGGTGGCGCCTTCCGGGCTACTCGCTGCTGCTGTGGGCGCTTCTCTGGGCCAGGGACCTGGCGCTGGCCATCAGCCTGACCCACGCCGCGCTGGCTGTTGGCGCCGCACTGCTCGCGTTTGCGCTGGTCAGGCGTCGCGCTCCGGGCTGGCCAGCGTATCTCGCGATGCTGGCCGCGGCTCTCGACCCCATGGTCATGCTTTGGCAGCGCCTGACCCAGACCGAAACCCTCAGCACCTTCCTGGTGCTCCTCTGCGCCTGGCTGTTCGTGCTGATCCGCGATCGGCTTGTGCGCCCCCTCGACTCGCGGAGGGCCTGGCTGGGTTCGGTCGCGCTGACGGCAGCACTCGGGCTTGCCCTGGGCTACGCCTCCATCACCCGTGGCAACTTCCAGGTGCTGGCCGTGCTGCTCCCTCTGGGGCTCTTCGTTCTCCCTTCGCCCGCGCCACGCTTGCGACGCAGCCTCTTCGCCGGAGCCCTGGCGCTGGTCTGCGGCCTGGCCTCGCTGGGCGTCATCTGGCCCTGGGTGCACCAGAACCAAACGCAGTTCCACAGGACCAGCCTGACGGTGGGGCCAGGGTTCAGCCGCCAACTGCAAGGGTGGCAGAACGGCACGATCGACTGGAATCAGTCCGGCGTCATGTCCTACCCGCAACTGCTGGACATGATCGAGCGCATGAAAGGTGGCGGCTTCAACGAATACACCTACTCGCAGGTGCTGCTCGCCTCTCGGGCGGCGCCCGCCGACGCCCTGCCCTATCTCAAGCGCGATGTGATCGGCGCCGTCGTCTGCGACGAGAGCTTCGCCCGCAATGGCCCCGCCCACGCCCGAATCGCCGCCAAGGCCATGCTCAGCCAGCTCGGCTGGCCGATCGATGAACCCTTCGCGTTCCGTCACGCGGTGCACGGCTGGCTCACGGGCCTCATCTTCAATCCGCTTGCCGAGCCCATCACGCTCCCGAACTTCAAGCTCGATTTCTTTCCACGCCCGGTCCGCCTGGTCCTGCAACGCGTGATCCGCCCGCTTGTCGACGTCACCAGGTCGCCCAACAGCGTTGCCGCCGGGCTGTGGTTTCATGCGTGGGAACTCGCCCGCCCGCTGATCGCACTTGGCATGCTCGTCGGGATCGTTCGGCTCGCCCGCCAGCGCGATTGGGCGTTCGCCTGGCTCGGGCTCTGCTACCTCGCCCACGCCGGAGCCCTGGCCCTGCTCGTCTTCGCCGGCGAAAACCGGTACTCGATGCCGCTCTACCCGCTCATGGCGGCCGTCGCGCTCGTGGGCCTTTCGCCCCGGGCATCTCCATCGCCAAAAATCGCCAATCACGAGGCGGCGCGTTACTGAGTGATTATCGGACTCTTTGCAAAGTCTTTACAGTCTGTTTGGGTTACATCGGCGGAACCGGCTCCAAAGATAAACAGTCGGCAAGTGGGCGGGCAGTCGAGGTCCTGGCGGGGCCAAGGCCTGGTCCCGCCGAAACGGAGAGCACGCATGCGAAATCACGGCATCGGAGCGTCGTTCGTGGTGGCGGTTTCGGCGTTGGTGGGTCTGGTCGGCGTTGGCGCTCCCAAAGCCGCGGCTCAGGATCGGGTGATCCGGGTCGACGGCTCCAGCACCGTCTTTACCATCACCCAGGCCGTCGCCGAGGACTTCCAAAAGTCCAATAAGGGTGTGAAGGTCACGGTGGGCATCGTCGGTTCCGGGGGCGGCATCGCCAAGTTCCTCAAGGGCGAGATCGACATCGCCGACGCCTCGCGCCCGATCACCCAGAGCGAGGCCGACGAAGCCAAGTCCAAGGGCCTGGAGTTCATCGAACTGCCGGTGGCGTTCGACGCGCTGACCGTCGTCATCAACAAGCAGAACACCTGGGCGGAGAGCATGACCGTCGACGAGCTCAAGAAGCTCTGGGAGCCCGAGGCCGAGAAGAAGATCACCAAGTGGAGCGACATTCGCGCCGGCTGGCCCGACACCAAGATCCAGCTCTATGGCCCGGGCACCAACGACGGCACGTTCTTTTATTTCACCGAGGCCGTCGTCGGCACGCCCAAGAGCAGCCGCAGCGACTTCACCGCCAGCGAAGACGACAACACCCTGGTGCGAGGCGTGGCGGGCAGCAAGTACGCCCTGGGCTACTTCGGCTACGCCTACTACATCGCCCACAAGGACCAGCTCAAGGCGGTGGCGGTGCAGTGGGACAAGAACCCGGTGACCAAGAAGCCCGTGGGCCCGAGCCAGGAAGCCGTGGAGAACGGTTCGTACGCCCCGCTGTCGCGCCCGTTGTTCATCTACGTGAACAAGCAGGCGGCCCAGAGCCGACCGGAGGTCAAGGCGTTTGTCGACTACTACCTTGCCCATGCCGCGAAGCTGGCGGCGGAAGTGAAGTACGTCGCGTTGCCCGCCAAGGCCTACGAACTGCTCAACAGCCGCTTTGACAAGCTTCAGACCGGCTCGGTGTTCCTGGGCAAGAACACGGTTGGAATGCACATCGAAGACGTGTTGACAGACGAGCAGAAGTAAGGGTCCACAGCCGCCGCCAGCCGCATGCCCGACGCGACGACGACAACGCCCGCTCCCCTGGTGCCCCATGTCCGGCGTCTGTCGGGGCTGATGCTGCGCGAGCGCGTGGTGGAGGGGCTGCTGCTGCTGGCGGCGGTCTTTTCCATCTTCATCACCTCGGGCATCGTCTTCATCCTCGTCAACGAGTCGCGACCGTTCTTCCGCACCGTCAACCCCATCGAGTTCCTCACCGGGGGCGAGTGGACCCCGCAGTTCGCCGACCCCAAGTTCGGCATCCTGCCTCTGGTCGCCGGCACGCTGTCGACCACCCTGGTGGCCCTCCTGGTGGCGATGCCGGTGGGCACCATCATCGCCATCTGGCTCAGCGAGTTCGCCCCGGCCAAGGTTCGCGAGGTGGTCAAGCCGCTGCTCGAGCTGCTGGCCGCCGTACCGACCGTCGTCTACGGCTTCTTCGCGATAACGCTCGTCTCCCCGGTCATGCAGCAGGTGTACGCCTGGGTCATCTCATTCTTTCCGAGCCTGAAGGAGAACTACCCCGAGTTGCCGCTGTTCAACGTCCTCTCAGCGGGCATCGTCATGGGTCTCATGATCGTGCCATACGTCTGCTCGCTCAGCGAAGACGCGATGCGGGCGGTGCCGATGATCTTGCGCGAGGGGTCCTTCGGCATGGGGGCCAACCGGACGACAACCGCGCTTCGTGTGGTCTTTCCCGCGGCCTTCTCCGGCGTCGCCGCGGCCTACACCCTGGCCATCAGCCGCGCCGTGGGCGAAACCATGATCGTCGCCATCGCCGCGGGCAACCAGCCGACGCTGACCGCCAACCCGCTGCAGCCGGCCCAGACGATCACGGCGTTTATTGTTCAGGCGAGCATGGGTGACCTGCCCCACGACGACATCGGCTACCAATCGATCTTCGCCGCCGGGCTCACCCTGTTCGTCATGACCCTAGGTTTCAATCTGCTCGGGGCGGCCCTGCGTCGCCGGTATCGCCAGGCCTACTGACGCCACCCCTATGCGACCCATCGACCACACCATCCGCCGAGGCCAACTCCAGGACCTGATCTTCCGGGTCCTGGGTGTGTCGCTGCTCTTGCTGTGCCTGGGGACGCTGGGGGTATTGATCTTCAACCTCGCCCACGACGGGCTCTCGAGGCTGGACCTGAAGTTCTTTTCGTCGTTTGCGTCGCGCCACGCGGACGAGGCGGGCATCAAGGCCGCATGGGTCGGCACCGCGCTCATCATGCTGGTGACGGCGCTGACCGCGATTCCCCTCGGCCTGGCCGCGGGAATCTACCTCGAGGAATACGCCCGCAAGAACTGGTTCACAGGCCTGATCGAGATCAACATCGCCAACCTGGCGGGCGTGCCGAGCATCATCTACGGGCTCATGGCGCTGGGCCTGCTGGTCTACAAGCTGAACTTCGGGCGTTCGATCCTCAGCGGCGGGGTGACGCTGGCGTTCCTGATTCTGCCCATCGTCATCGTCGCCACGCGCGAGGCGCTGCGGAGCATTCCCCAGAGCATGCGTGAGGCGGCGTACGCCCTCGGCGCCACCCGCTGGCAGGTGATCCGCCATCACCTGTTGCCCTACTCCGCCGGGGGCATCTCTACCGGCGTGATCATCGCCCTTGGCCGCGCAATCGGAGAGACGGCGCCGCTGATCACGATCGGCGCTCTGACGTACATCGCGTTTCTGCCGCCGGCGCCGTTTTCGATGATGGATTCGGGTCATCGCGCCGGCGCGTTTTCGTGGCTGATGACCGACTTCACGGTGCTGCCCATCCAGATGTTCAACTGGGTGTCGATGCCGGGCGAAGACTTTCAGGCGAATGCCGCCGCCGCGGGGCTTGTGCTGATGCTCGCGACGCTGGGCATCAACGCAGTGGCCATCGGCGTGCGCTACCGCATGCGACGGAGGATCAAGTGGTAAACACGCCGCCCGTGGAATCTCTGACGCCGCAGCCGGTAATGCAGCCCCACTCGGAGCCGGTCGGAGCCGATGCTCCGGTAGTCCATCCCGTCAAGGCCGAAGTTCGCAACCTGAGTTTCTACTACGGCTCGTTCAAGGCCGTCAAGAACGTGTCGCTGCCGTTCTACGAGAAAGCCGTGACGGCGCTCATCGGTCCTTCCGGTTGCGGCAAGACCACCCTGCTCCGCTGCTTCAATCGCATGCACGATCTCTACCCGGGCAACCGCTACGAGGGTGAGATCGTGCTTTACCCCTCCCGAATCAACATCGTCGGTCCCGCGGCCTCGCCCATCGAGATGCGCATGCGCGTCTCCATGGTCTTCCAGAAGCCCAACCCGTTCCCCAAGTCCATCTTCGAAAACGTTGCCTACGGCCTGCGCCTGCGGGGCGTGGGTGGCCGCAGCGAGCTCGAGGCCCGCGTCGAGCAGGCCCTGCGCGGAGCCGCGCTGTGGGAAGAGGTCAAAGACCGCCTCCGCGACGGGGCCTACGGCCTCTCGGGCGGGCAGCAGCAGCGACTGTGCATCGCCCGCGCCCTGGCCGTCGAACCCGAGATCGTCCTCTTCGACGAACCCACCAGCGCCCTGGACCCGATCGCGACGGGCAAGATCGAGGAACTCATCGACGATCTGCGCCAGCGCGTGACCATCCTCATCGTCACCCACAACATGCAGCAGGCCTCGCGCGTCAGCGACTACACCGCCTTCATGTACCTCGGCGAAATGATCGAATACGACCGCACCGCCAAGATCTTTACCAACCCTTCCAAGTCCCTGACCGAGCAGTACATCAGCGGCCGATTCGGTTGATGACCCCGACCCGGGGTTCTTGTGTGGTCGTCGTCCGACAATTTCCGTTGCTGCGAAGAAATTCCCACGACTTTTCTGGCACGCCGCCAAACCCGGTGTATGTCATGCATAGCCGCGGCTATTCGCCCCGGGGCAAGGAGTCGGTATGCGCGTGGGTCAGGTTCTCGGTCCATCGACATTGATCGGCGTGGCGGTTCTCTCATGTGCGGCGCCCTCCGCGTCGGCGGATTCCATCACCATCGGCGCCAGCCGGAACAACACGCTGATCCAGGATTCGCTCGGCGCCCTGGGCAGCGGCGGCGCGCAGGCGATCTTTGCCGGGGTCACTGCCCAGGGCTCGGGCGTCGACAAGCGTCGAGCGCTCATCCAGTTCGATATCGCGAACTCCGTCCCCGCGGGCGCCACCATCACCAGCGTGTCGCTGTCGCTTTACTGCGATCGGGCCAGCAACAGCAGCAGCAGCACCTTCGAACTGCACCGGCTCATCGCTGACTGGGGGCAGGGTTCCAGCAATCGCGACAACCAGGGGGCCATGGGTGCTCCGGCTCAGTCGGGCGACGCGACCTGGACCTCGCGATTCTTCGGCACCGGGCAGAACTGGACCCAGCCCGGGGGTGACTTCATCGCCGCCGCCAGCGCCACCCGCAGCCAGGCCGGCGTCGGCGTCTACACATGGTCGAGCACCTCGCTGCTCATCGCCGACGTGCAAGGCTGGCTCAACAACCCCTCGAGCAACTTCGGCTGGCTGATCAAGAACAACGAATCCTCCACGCGCAACGCCCGGAGATTCAGCGGCATCACCTGGCCCGAGGCCACCCAGCGCCCCGCCCTCACCATCGTCTACACCGTGCCCGCGCCCGGTGCGGCAGTGGTCATGGGGCTGGGCGGCCTGATCGCGATGCGGCGCCGGCGCTAGCGAGATTGTCGCGTCTGCGTGCCCGAAGCGCCAGCCAGGGTCGCCGCGACATCCGAACGCGAACGACCCCCATGCTCGCTCACCACTGAGGCCCCCGTTCGCGCTTCGGGCTCGTATCAGTAATACGGCTCGGGCTGGTTCATGGCCGCCACGATGACCGCCGCCAATCCGGGCGCGGCCACCATCGACCCCCGCACCACCACGCTCCGCCAGCCCTTCAGCGCCGCCAGCGGCCCCGCGCCGCTCGCCCACACCATCACCCCCGCCAGCGCATTGAGCCCGGCGCACCACCAGGGCGTCTCGCCGAAGACGCTGGTCACGATGCACAGGCTCGCCATCAGCCACGCCGCGGACGTGAACGCCGGCCCCAGCGTCGCCCCGGGCCTCACCAGGCCAACCAGAAACGCCGGGCCCACGCACGCGCACATGGTGCCGTACAGCAGCGGGGGGGCGATGTTGCCCGTGAGCGCCGCCGCCACGCTCGACGTCACGCCCACCAACACGATCAGCAGCGGCACAAGCCGGCTTGAGGTGCTGGCCGCCGCCCTGAACGACAGCGACACCAGCGTGCCGCCCACTGCGATGCCCGCGGCGATGCCCAGGGTCCTGGCGTTCTGGTTCGCGCTCTGGCCCAGGTGCATCGCCGCCGCCACCAGCAGCGCCAGCCCCACATGCAGCACGCCAAACAAGATCAATCCGCCCAGCGGCGCCGACGAGACCGGTCCATACGTGCGCCCGCGCGTGGTGAGCCACGCCCCGATCACCCCGGCCAGTCCGCCAGCCGCGGCGAACACCGGGGGCCAATCCACCGCCGACACCGGGGGCACGCGCGTCTCGCGAAACGCCAGCAAAATCGCCCCCGGAAGCAACACGCCCACCAGCGCGGCCGACCGAACGCGAGGCCACACGAGGTTCACGCCCGCGACATCCGGTTCGCTCCGAGACTTTCTCCAGAAGAGAAAGAACCCGACAAGGCACAGCGCCAGGGGCAGCCCGAGCGCGAACGCCAACTGCACAGGGGTAAAGGGCATGACGAAGCTCCCGCGCGGCCTTCGCCGCGACGCCTCAGGTTCCCGGCGCTTCACACGAAAAAAGCCCGGGCGGCCAGTGTGAGGGCACGCCCGGACCAAGGAGGGGCTTTACTGCTTGTGCCCTTCGAACGCGACGGTGAGATTCACCTCATCACCCACCGCGCCCTCTTTGACGTAGGTGTTCATACCCCACTCGGAACGCTTGATCGTGAAGGTCGCCTGGGCGCCGATGATGTCTTCGCCCTTCATCCCCTTGCCCGCGCCCAGGATTTCCAGTTTCACGTTCAGCGGCTTGGTCTGCCCGTGCAGCGTCAGTTCGCCCGTCACGTCGTACGCATTCTCGCCCGCCGGGGTGATGCTCTTGGACTTGTACGTGATGGTGGGGAACTCCTTGGCGGAGAAGAAGTCGGGCGAGCGCAGGTGCTGGTCGCGCTTCTCGTTGCCCGTGTCGAGCTTGTCCAGGGGCACGCTGATCTCGATGCTGCCCTTGGGGCCGGCGACGAACGTGCCGGTGGGCTCGTGGAACATGCCCCAGGTGTTGCTGGTGCCCAGGTGTCGGATGCTGAAGACCACGCTGCTGTGCGCGGGGTCGAACGAGTACGTGCCTTCGGCGGCCGGGGCGGCCAACGGCGCCGGCGCCGCAGGCCGGTCGCTCGCGGCGATGACCGCCGCGCCCACCCCAAGCCCGCCCGCCACCATCAACCCCGCCACGCTCACAAACGCGCGAGCTGAACGAGACGAAAGAATCGAACGCTGCATGCCCAGTCTCCTTGCTGCTCTCTGGCCGCCAGCCGGTGCCGCGCGGGGCACGCCCCCGCACAAGCCCGACCCAAATACTTGTTTCAACAAGTAACGGTACGACGAGGAAACCTACGGGTCAAGCCCCGCCCTGGTTCATGTCGCTCCGCGGATTTTTCAAGAACAGCCCCGGACGCCCAGCAGCACCACCATCAGCACCAGCGCCCCGGCCGCGCCGAACGCCGCCTTGGCCTTGAAGGCTGTGGTCATCCGCGGGCCCGAGTACGCCCGATCCCTGGCCCGCTCACGCGATTGCTTCGCCTTCGCGTCGTCCGCCAAGACCTGCCCAAGCCGATCGCGGGGATCGCCCTTGCGGCCGGACAACTTCTCATACAGCATCGGATCGATCGCCATGAAATGCCCCCAGGCAGCGCCCCGCCGCCCCGAACGCACGCCCTCCACCACCCCGGCGGGTCCGTGCGTTCACAAAACGATGCCAGCCTAGCGGCGCGCGAATGTCGCCACAAGACCGGGCGACCGGTCCCCGGCACGCCCGTATTATTTTGGGTCAGGCCGCGGGAGCGGCTCGCCCCAAGGGAGGCTCGGCATGCATCAGGACATCCGCTACAACAACATCATCGACAGCGACGAAGCACGCCTCGCCCAGGCCGCGGCTGACCACGCCCCCAATCTTCCCGCCAGCCAGATCAACGCCGACGAGTTCTACATCACTCAGAACTACGCCAAGTACACCCGCGAAAATCACGACGTGTGGCGGGACTTGTTCGATCGCCGCTGGACCGTGCTCGAGAAGCAGGTGAGCCGCCAGTTCATCGACGGCATGAAGATCCTGCGCCTGACCCGCGACCGCATCCCGCTGCTGAATGACCTGACGCTGGATCAGGACATCGTCGTCGCGGGCGGAACCGTGCTCAAGGCCGGCACCAAACTCGAAGGCATCAACCGCTTCCTCCAGGCCCAGAGCGATTGGGCGAGCTACGGCGTGCCCGGCTACCTGCCCGCCAAGAGCTTCTTCGCGTGCCTGGCCCAGCGCGAGTTCCCGACCACCGTGCTCATCCGCCCGCGCGAAGTGATGGACTACCTGCCCGAGCCGGACATTTTCCACGACGTCTTCGGGCACGTGCCGCTGCACACGCTCAAGGTCTTCGCGGATTTCCTCCAGACCTACGGCAAGGCCGCCCTGCTCTGCGAAGACGAGCACCACATCAAGCGCCTGGGCCGCCTGTTCTGGTTCACCGTCGAGTTCGGGCTCATCAAGGAAGACGGCAAGGTCAAGGTCTACGGCTCGGGTCTGGTCAGCAGCCACTCCGAGAGCGAATACGCCCTCCAGGGCGCCTGGGAACGAAAGGGCGACCACGTGGAAGACTGCACGCCCCGCCCCGTGGCCCAGTGGCGACCGTTCGATCTCGAACGCATCTGCGAGACCGACTTCGAAATCGACCACTTCCAGCCGATTTACTACGTGCTCGAGAGCTTTGAGCAGTTGCGCGATGCCATGAACGACTACGCCGAGCAGGTGATCGGCTCGGCCCGCATGGCGCAGTTGGCGGGGCGTTAGGACGCCGGACCTGAGCGAAGCGAAGGTCCGGGTCGTGCGTCTCGCGTCGGTTCCGCGAACGTCATTCCGGCACGCCGATGTCTTCGTTCCACAGCTCCGGGTTTTCGCGGATGAAATCGGTCATCAGTTCGATGCACCGGGCATCGTGCAGCACGTGCACGCCCGCTCCGCCCTCGCGCAGCCAGTCTTCGCGCCCCTGAAACGTCGTGTTCTCGCCGATCACGACCCGGGGAATCCGGTGCAGCACCGCCGTGCCGCTGCACATGGCGCAGGGCGAGAGCGTGCTGGCGAGCGTGAGCGTGTGCCAGTCGCGCCGGCGCCCGGCATTGCGAATGCACACGGTCTCGGCGTGGGCGGTCGGGTCGCCATTCTGCACCCGCAGGTTGTGCCCGAGCGCCACGACGACGCCCCGGTCATTGACGAGCGCTGAGCCGATGGGGATGCCCCCCTCGCGCTTGGATTTGCGGGCTTGCTCGATGGCCGCCTCCAGCGCGAGGGCCTGCACGACGGGATCGATCTCGTGGCTCATGTAGTCGCCCTCTGGAGTGGCCTGCCCGGGTGGCCCGGCGGGTCGCCGCCGGCCTTCCCTTCCTTCTCTCTTCTTCACTTCCGACGCTTCGGCGCCAGCCTACTCACGCGCCGCCAAAATCCAATCGCACACTTCGCGCACCGCCCCGTGCCCGCCCGCCCGCGTCGTCACCATCTTCGCCGCCTTCAGCGCCGGCTCGTACGCATCCGCCACCGCGATCGGCAACCCCACCATCTCCATACATCCCACATCGTTCACGTCGTTCCCCACGTACGCCACGTTGGCCGGGTTGATCCGCCTCGACACCAGCAGCGACGCCAGGCGAGTGGGCTTGTCGTCGATCCCCTGCAGGCACTCAATTTTGAGTTTCCCGCACCGGGCGCTCACCACCGGATTTTGTTCCTTGGACAGCACCAGCATGGGCACGCCCGCCTCGTGCAGCATGCCCACGCCCAGCCCGTCGCTGCGGTTGCACATGACCCCCTCGTGCCCGGTCTGCATCACCAGCACGCGGTTGTCGGTCATCACGCCGTCAAAGTCGAACACGATGAGCCGAAGCGAGGCGAGCACCTTCCGGGCCGCGGCCGGGGTAAGGAGTTTCTTCCGCCCACCCGCCGCACGCCTGGAAGTCTTCTTCATGCTGCTTCTTTCTCGCTCGTGGCTTCGCGC
Organism: Tepidisphaera sp.; assembly: GCA_016124375.1. Taxonomy (GTDB): domain Bacteria; phylum Planctomycetota; class Phycisphaerae; order Phycisphaerales; family UBA1924; genus RI-211. The sequence continues at coordinate 225,525 of WGNV01000003.1, read as the reverse complement.
CAGCACTCAAAGTAAAGCCTGTGTTCACCCTGCCCGTCAAACGCCTGATCGCGCAGATCCGGCACCAGGCTCTTGTGCCGGGCGCTGCGATAGACGCCGTTGAGCCCGGCTCGCCGGATCGCACCCGTCATGCTCCCATGGTCATAGGCGCGCACCGGGGCATAGCGGCTCAGCCACATCGCCAGGGCCGCCCCGGGCGTCACCTCGTCCGCGCCGGCGCCCAGGGCCAGCTTGAAATACGTCATGTCCGCGTCGATGTACGCCCGCGTGGCGGTGGCGATGTCGGGCGTGGCGATCCGGATCAATCCGCCCACGAACGTATTGGTCCCGTCGGCGCTGTCGCGCCAGCCCCCGGGTTTCACGATCCGGTTGAGTTCTTCCAGCAGCACCACCAGTTCGCTCTCGCGCATGATGCTGGGCAGGTCTTCGACGTACGCCGCGTCCGCGCTGCCGCTGGGCAGGTGCATCCCGCGCAGCGTGCCGGCGCTCACGCTCAGCCAGCCCGCGGGCGGCTCGACCCCCAGGGGGGCCAGGAAAAGTCTGGTGGGTTGCGTGGGCATGCTCTCTTTCCTCTCCACGCCTGATCCAACACACTCGGCGCTTGCTGGTCCGGGCCTTCCTTCCCGGCGTCGTCCGCTCCTAGGCGCTCGCCCTCAGTTTGCACAGCGTCTTGGCCGCCCCCAGCGTCAGGGCCCGCTGGTGGGTGCGCAGCTCCTGGGGCAAAATGGTGCTGAGTCCGAACTCCGCGCGGGTGGTGTTGGCCGCGGCCGACCCGATCACCTCGCGCCAATCCGCGTCGCGCAAAAGTTCATCAATCGCCGTCGCGAACGCCTCGGGCGTCGCCTGAATCCGCAGGCCGTTCATCCCGTGCGTCACCACCGAGTCCAGCCCCTGGCTGTTAGCCACGAGCACCGGCGCCCCGCTGGCCATCGCCTCCAGCACCGTGATGGGCTGGCCTTCCAGTTCAGAAGGCTGCAGGAAAAGCGTGCACTTGGAGAGCATCTCCAGCAACTCGCCGTGCGTCTGGCGGGGCGAGAACTCCACCGGCGCATTCAGTTCGCGCGCCAGCGACTCAAGCGCCTCGCGCTCCGGCCCGTCGCCCACGATCCGCAGCTTGACCTTGCCCCGCGTCTCCTCCGGCAGTTCCGCCATCGCCTGCACCAGCACCTTCACGCGCTTCCTCGCCACCAGCGGCCCGCTGTACAGCAGCAGCCCCGGGTCGCGCTCGCTCGGCGTCGTCGGTTCATGGTCGGTCAGCACAAAGCACGGCACCACCGCGCAGCGCGACGTCTCCAGCCCGTAGCGCCACGCCAGGTCCTCGATCATCTCGCGCGTGCTGCCGACCACCACGTCGGCCCCACGACACAAGTTCCCCTCCTGCACCGACGCCGCGATCGCCTGGGGTGATTCCGACCCGCTCTCGAACGCCACAAACCTCGTCCACAGATACCCGCCCCGCGCGATCAGCCCCGTCGTCATGCCCCGCAGGCGCAACGCCTCGGCGATCGACACCGCGACGTCGCTGCGGCTCATCTGGTGGGTCTTCACCACCACGCCCTTGGCCCCCTCGCACGCCTCCGCCACACGCATGGAGATCGACGCCGTCGCGTCGTGCGCCCCCAGACCGTTGGTGCTCGAGATCACCGTGATCTTCTTCAACGTCTCGGGCGAAGGCACGCCCGCCAGCGCCGAAGCATCCTCGCCATCGCCATAACTGACGATCACGAAGCGCTCATAATGCTCCTTCAGGCCCTCGTACAGACGCCATTCGCGCGCCAGCACGCCCTTCTGAGCCCACGAGCGCAACGAAACGCCGCCGGGGAGCACAATCACCAAAGTGTCGGCCGTTGGTTCATTCATAGCGTCGCCTCTGCCCCGATAGCATCGCTTATCGGTGGTCAGGGCGAACGACTCGCGGCCCAACGCAAAATCCCCCGGATTCCGCACCAATCATCCCGGCGTTTGCCCGCATAACCCGCAATCGGACGTTGCGGCGAGCGCTTTCACCCATCGCGAAAATAGTTCTACGCCTGAACATCCAGGCTCGACCCGACGGCCGCACCCAGCGTCACCCCGGTCGCCGCGGCGTTCTTCAGCGCCGGATTCGTGTACAACGCCAGCGACCCCGCCGAGGTCGGCGCCGTGCCAGCCCCCGAGCCCGCCGCCACATCCAGCGATACGCCCGGCACCCGGGCCGCCACCAGCGCCGCCGTCTTGGGCGTCTTGGCCCGCTGGGCCAGCGTGGGCAGTTGATCCTGCGACACGGCCCCCGAAATCTCCACAGAATCCCGCACGCCGGCGGCCCGCGCGGGCACGCCGGAGCGAGGAGCCGCGACGCCGTAGGCCTGGGCGAGACGCAGATGGGGTTGGATGGGTTGGGAGGTCATGCCAAGGCTACACGATACTCAACACCCGCCTCGGCTACCAGCGAGGGCTGCTCTGTTCTGCCGCTGATTCCTCGATCTCGCCTTGCGAGTCGCTTCCGCAAGCGCAGAAACTACCAACCCGACAGCGCTGCCTCGTCCAACGAGGCGACGCACCCTGCCAGCATCGCCGCGATCGTCAACAGAATCCAAACCAGGCGCCCACGCTCGATCTTCCACCCGACGGTGCACGCGCACCACCACCACCAAAGCACCCACGCGACCAGCGCCGTGCCCACCAACTGGGGCCAGAACTCCCAAAGAAAGTACTTCCGCGGCCCACCCCACCATCCACTCAATGGCAAAGGCTTGGGTCGGTTAATCGCAGGAACGCTGAGCACCTCGAAGAGAAAAACCAAGTCTCGCCCAATTCGAAACAGCGGCAACGCAATGACCCACCACACCGAATACCCCGCCGCCCTCGCTAGATGGTGCCAACGCAGTTTCGCCAGGTGACGCGTCGCCGGCAGCAGCGCCAACACGAGCGGCCACGCCAGCGCGCACGCCACGCCCCACCGGACGTAACGGGGCTGCACCAGCATCCAGAACTGCAAACTCAGCGTGCTGAAGGAGGAACCCAAGAAGTACATGTCCCAGAACGGGTACAGCGCCGCTTCCTGCACATCAATCAATGTGATGGAACTGATCGACCCCCCGGTGACAACGATTCCCGGCAGAAGCGCCACGACACTGGCTACCACATGCAGCACCACCAGCGGCACCAGCACCCACGCCAATGCCCGCTTCACGCTCACCCGCCGCGTCACATCCACCTCTCGCCAAAACCCGGGCGGCACCAACACCTTGGCCAGCGTCCTGGGCCATCGCCGCACAAACTCGCGCCACCCGTGCCCGTGCTCAACGAACCAGGGCAGATCAAATCGCCCGGGAAGAAAAATCAACTCCCATTCAAACTCAGTCCCGCATTCCGGACATCGCCCGCGCAACGGGCACGCCTCCTCCCAGCGGCTCGTCTCGCCCGAGAGGTCATAGCCGCAGCGCGGGCATATGTGCTGGCTGGTCACGCCCCGTCATACTCGCATGCTCAAGCTAGGGATGCAAAAAACCCCCGCGAGCAGCGGGGGTTTGAAGAAGGCCTTCTGTTCTGACGCCGCTCGGCAGCCCGGGGCGGCGGCTGGTCTATCTCAACCTCTGCATCGTCCGGCCTCAGAACCGGGGCGACTTGCTCTTGTCGTCGTCGTTCTTGGGGGCAGGAGCTTCGGCCGGCGCCTCGTTCTGCTCCTTCATCGACTTGGCGATGTCGGCCAGCGTCTGCACGACATCCTGCGGCACGAACACGCGGATGTGCCCGGCGCCCGCGTCGGTCGCCGCCCCGATCGCGATCGGCGACACCTTCTCCGGCAGCTTCACTTCCGGAGCATTGCCGCTGAACATCGCCATCAGCCCCAGCACCGACTCGGCGATGGGCTTGACGCCGATGTAGAACTCGGCGTTGCGGCCCTTGGGCAGGTGCCCGGCGGCCGCGGCCAGCTGCTCGTCGTCGCCCTGGTTCTTGCCACCGTTGGCCGCCTCCAGCGACTTGCCCAGGAAATCCGTGTCGTTGCTCATGATCGACACCAGCCCGTGCTTGGCCGGAGCGACCATGCCGCTCAGCCCGCCCGGGCCGAAGATCATGCCCATCATCTGCTTCGCCTGGGCCGCGCTCGGGTCGTTCGGATCAGCCGTGAACCCGATCTTCCAGGAGTCGGCCGACACATCGCCCACCTTGGCGGCGTCCGGGGTGTACGTCACCTTCGTCGTCAGCCCGCCCTCCACCATCCCGTCCGCCTTCTTGGTGTTCTCGCGCATCGTCGCCAGCAGCTTGGCCGGGTCCGCGCTCTCGCTGTAGGCCGTCGTGCGGAGCAGAAGACCCCCGCCCATCAGCGCCGGGCTCTGGCCCATCGAGAAGGCGTAGCCCGTCGAGTTGTCCAGGGTGCTCATGAAGTTGTCGAGCGTGCCCGGGGTCTTCGTGGTCGCCGGCTTGCCGCTGTTGTCGGCGCTCTTCTTCGCCGCCTCCTCAGCCGCGGCTTTGGCCGTCGCCTGCAGCTTGGCCAGCATCTGCTTCAGCCCGGCGTGACTGGTGTCCACCGCCCCGGCGAAGTAGAAGGGCTGGTTGGGCAGCGACTTGATCAGGTGGTCGCTGTGCCCCTCCCCGTCGAACATCTTGGCGCTCTCCGTGCCCTCGCTGAACTGGGCCCCGAAATCGAGCGTGATGCCCGCGTCGCCGATGTTGACGCCCATGACGCCCGACTGGCCGTCCTTCTCCAGGTTCTCGATGACGGACGTGAACATCGCGATGCCCGCCGCCGCCTGGTTCCCCGCCTGCGGATTGGCGCCCATCATCATCGACGCCATCTCGCCCTGGCTCTTGATCCCTTCCACCATCTCGTGGATCGCCGGCTGCAGCGCCTTGAAGTTGCCCACCAGCAGCACGTTGGCATCATCCGCGATGCGCGAACCCGCCTTGCCCATGAGCTTGGCGTGCGCCTCGGCGTTGCCGCCCTTGCCCTCGAACGCCTCGGCGATCTCCTGCTTGGACGTCACGATGGCGTAGCCGCCGCCGATGTCGCGGGCGAACTTGGGCTTGTCTTCCTCGCCCCCCGCCTCGCCATCCTTCTTGAACTCGACCTTGGTGACCTTGTCCGAGGCGTTGCCCCCGAACTTGGTGACGAACGCCTTGTAGTCGCTCACCGGAACGATCACCATGATGTCCGGGTCCTGGCCCTGGGTCACGGTCCCATCCACGCCCGGCAGCAGCACCATCGCCGCCGACCCGGACTTGTTGAACCCGGGCGTGTCCAGCATCTCGTCGATTTCCTTGAGAGGATCCTCATCCTCCGCGTTTTCACGCTTGGGGAACATCTCGATGATGTGCTTCACGCGGTCGTGCGACTCGCTGATGTTGCGGACCATCACCACGCCCGCCGCGTTGGCCGGCACTCGGTCCGCCACCGGCGGCGGGGCCGCCATCGCCAGCCCCGCCATCGCGCACAGCATGCCGGCGCTGATCACACCCTTCCGCCCCATTCCGGTTGACATTCGCATTCCTTTCATCTGGGCCAAACAGGCCCGGCCTCTTGGGGCAAACCGCACTTCGGTCCGCCCCTGTGTGTCCGATAAACCCCACCGACCAAGCCCGACCGCGAGCCCCCCGGGCACCTCACGCCGTCGGAACAGAACGATACTCAAACCTCTCAACACATGCTCGGGATTTCGCCCCGGCTGTTTCACGCCGGCTCGTCTGCCAACCTCCCCGGCGTCTGCAGAATCGACCCTCACGGAGCCCGACCCCGCCTTACTGCGGGCCCAGCACCCCGTCGATCGCCTTGGAGACCTTCTCGAACAAGTCCGGGCTGAACCCTTCTTCCTTGAAAATCACCTTGCCCGTCTTGTCCAGCACGAACAGCGTGGGGAACGCGCTCACCTTGTACGTCTCGGTGGCCGGCTGGGCGTCCAGCAACGTGTTGTACGTGAACTTGTTGCGCTTCATGAACTCCAGGGGCTTGGCCGCCGCGTTCCCCTCCACGTCCATCCCCAGCACCACCACGTCCTTGTCCTTGTACTTCTCGTGCACCTTCTGCACCTGGGGCATCGCTTTCACGCACCAGGGGCACCACGTCCCCCAGAAGTCCATCACCACCACCTTGCCCTTCAGGTCCGCCAGCGTCACGTTCTTCCCGTCCTTGTCCTTCAGCGAAAAATCCGGGGCCATGTCCCCCTCGTTCACCGCCCCGCGCTTGGCCAGGTGCCCCTTGGTGTCATCCGGGTCGCCCAGCTTCCGCTCGTTGTCTCCCCCCGCCACACGCTCACGCTTCGCCACCCGCACCGCGTACCCCTCCGGCGCGGCGATCGAGTACGTGCCCGCGACTGACTTGTCGTCCAGCTTCAGATCCGCGATCTCCAGCCGCCGCACCCCCGCCTCCTGCCCGGGCAAGGCCTCAAACCGATCAATCCGCCTGGGCAGATGATCCGCCTGACTCAAGTAATACTTGACGCCGTGGTCCGCCGGCTCGCCCACCTGCACCACGTCGCACATCTCCCCGCCCACCTTCTCCGCGCCCAGCCACTTGGTCGCCTTTCCCGCGGCATCCATCGCCTTTTCGTCCAGCACCTCCCACGCCACCACCGGGCGGGCGCTCTGCGTCGCGAAGAACGTCGGCACGTCGGGCCATTCCTGCACCGTCTTCTCGAAGATCACCTTGTCCGCCTCATTGATCGCCCGGGCCGTCACCCCGTCATAGCCGATCTCGAAGCTCTGCGACTTCCCGCCCTCGCCCGTCTGCGAACCCTTGGTGTAGACCTTCCAGCCGCCCGCGTCCGCCTTGGCCGCGCTCACGTCCGCCGTCTGCGACGGCACCTTGCCTTCCAGCGCACCAACGCCCGACACCGCCGCCTTGTAGCTCAGCGCGTGCACATTCGCGACCGCCGCCCGCGCCGCGTCGAGGATCGCGCCGGCATCCTTCGATTCGGCCGCCTGACGCGTCGGCGTCGGCGTCTGGCCCGAAGCGACCACGCCCGTGCCGACGAAGCCGGCCACCACAATCGCCTTCAGAAGTGTGCTCATACATCCTCCGTGTACATGTGCGCCGGTTCGGACAGCCGCTCAGACCCGCCATGAATAGTAGGGACGGCACTTGTGCGGGACAGACCATCCGCACCTGAGAATGTGCTCACTATTGAGACGCGGGCGCACACATCCGGTTCCATGCCCCAAAGCCGGCGCGGCCGCGGCCGAATCATCAAACCGTCCAGCCCCCGCGAATTCTCTCGAACTTTGCAATCGCCGACGACGGTCGTGACATTCTCTCACGGTCCGACTCGCGGCCGGTGCACTGTGCCAACGCCGCGACGAGAAGAATGAGAGTTCGCTCCCGCCATGCGCGCGGGGCCGTTGTCACAAGCGCTGTATATCTGCCGCCATTCTTGCCCTTTGCAAGGCAAAGAATTCTTCGCACGCCTCAAACATCGGAGTCAAGCATGAACCACTTCCGCCGCCTCACCCTCGCCTGCACCGGTCTCTCCCTCCTGGCGGCCACCCCGGCCCTGGCCACCTTCCACACATGGAGAGTCTCGCAGCTCTACTCCGATTCCACCGGCAACGTTCAGTTCATCGAGTTCCACGAGGTCTTCGGCGACGCCAGCGAGCAGTTCCTCGCCGGGCACAACATCGTCGCCGCCTCCACCTTCACCTTCCCGACCAACCTCCCCCTGCCCAGCAACACCGCCGACCGGTACTTCCTCGTCGCCACCAGCGCCTACCAGGCTCTGCCCGGCAGCGTCACCCCGGATTACATCATCCCCAGCAACTTCCTCTCCCGCACCGGCGGCTCGCTCAACTACGCCGCCGGCATCGACGTCTTCACCTACGGCGCCCTCCCCTCCAACGGCACCTCGGCCCTCTTCCGCAACGGCATCTCGGGCAGCTCGTTCTCCGTGGGCGCAAACTCAGAGACCAACTTCGCCGGCCGCACCGGCGCCGTCTCCGTCCCCGCACCGGGCATGACCCTCATGTTCTCGGTCGGCCTTCTCGCGGCCGCGCGCCGCCGCCGCTGATCTCTCCGCGCGCCGCCAGCACATCCCAGCCTGTCTCCCGCGGCGATCATCGGGGCGTTCCCGTGATCGCACGCGCTTTTGGCCTTCCCTCCGCGCGGAGCGGCAACGCTTACCTGAACGGCACGTCGATGCTGAACGTGAACAGGCGCTTCTGGTCCGTCGACTCTTTGATGATCGGGAAGCCGAAGTCAAACGCCAGCGGCGCCGGGCTCAGGTTGGGCACATAGATCCGCAGCCCCGCGCCCACCGACAAGCGATAGGGCGACAGGCTCACGTTGTCGTTCACCGTGCCCGAATCCACGAAGCCCACCACCGACAGCACGTCGGTCAGGATCGGCCGCCTCACCTCGGCGCCCAGGAACGTCAGGAACGTCCCGCCCACCGTCAGGTTGGCCGGCTGCCCGTTGTCGTTGCGGATGCCCCCCGGCGCCACCCCGCGGAACCCAAAGCCGCGGAACGATTCGCCGCCCAGGTAATACCGCTCATAAAACGGCGCCTCGCCCTGCCCCTCGGGGATGTACGCCACCCGCCCGGTCAGCTTGAGCGTGGTCTTGGCGCCCAGCACGTCTTCATCCAGCTTGAAATACCGCGTGTATTCCGCGTTGAGCTTGGTGAAGTTGTAATCGCCGAAGATCCGCTCGGCGTCGAACTCGATCTTGCTTCCCTTGCTGGGGAACGCGAAGTTGTCCACCGACGACCGCACCAGCGACACGCCCACCGACCCAAGGTCCGCCGCGTCCTGCGCCGCGAAGAAGTCCGTCGGCGCATCCGAATCGATGCTCGTCAGCTCCACGCGCTCGGCCCGCACCGGCACGCCGATCGTCCATTGCGAGCCGAACCGCCGCCCCAGCGTCACCTTCGCTCCGTAGCGCTGCTCGTCATACCCGACGTACTGGCGCTTGCGGAAGTACACCTCGCCGCTGGCCGAGTAGTTGGTGTCGAACACATACGGATCGCTCAGCGACAGCGAGTAGTACTGGCTTCGCGTGCCGGGCAGCACGTTCAGGCTCAGCGTCTGACCCCCGCCGTGGAACGACTCGCCCGTGAACAGCTCGCCCAGCGAGTCCGGCACGTCGGTGATATCGAAGTTCCGCTGCGAAAGGCTGATCTGCCCGACAAGCCCCGAGTCGCTGGTGATCCCCGCCCCGACGTTGAACGAGCCCGTGTTGGTCTCGCCCACCTCCACCAGCACGTCGCGATACCCGGGCTCATCGTCGCGCTCGGGCAGGATCGTCGTCCTCACCGTGTTCGCCCCGAACAGCCGCGTGTTCTCGATCCGCTTCTTGCTCTCTTCCAGCGCCAGCGTGTCCAGCGGCCGGTCCGGCGCCAGCGTCATCTGCCGCCTGATGACGTGGTCCTTCGTCCCGCTGTTGCCCTGGATCTCGATGTTGCCGGTCTTGAACCGCCGCCCCGGCCGCACGCCCAGCCGAATGTCGACCTCGGCCTTCTCCCCGTCCCGCAGGTCGCGCCGGGCGACCCGGGCGTCCACGTACCCCAGCGTGCCGTAGGCATCCTGGATCGCCTTGATCGAATCCTTCAGCTTCTTCTCGCTGTACTGGTCGCCCGGCTTGATCAGCATCAGCCCCTGCAACTGCTCGGCGCTGAACACCGGGTCGCTGTCCTTGTCAAAGTCCAGCGCCAGATTCCGCAGCGTGTACACCCGCCCTTCGTCCACGATGAACGTGACGATCGCTTCCTTCCCGTCCGGGCTGGGCGTGATGACCCGGTCCGCCCGCACGTCGATGTACCCGCGATCCTTGTAGAAGTCGATGATGTTGGCGACGTCGTCGTCCAGCTTGTCGTTGTCGATCTCCCCGCGATCGATGAACCGCAGCCACGCCGCCTCGGTCGTCTTGATCGCCGACCTCAGCTGCCGCTCGTTGAAGCTCTTCACGCCCTCGAACCGGATGTCCGTGATCGCCGTCCGATCTCCCTCGCGGATCTTGAACAGCACGATCCCGTTCGCCTCCAGCTCCGCCTGGTCCACCGTGCACAGCGTGTTGAAGTACCCCTTGGCCCGGTACTGCTCCTCGATCTTGCGGCACGCCCGCCCCAGCACCTCGCTGTCCACCGGCGTTCCCACGAAAATATCGATGTCCCGCTGCAGCTCCTCGTCGGAAAACTCCCGGTTCCCAACCGTCTGCACCGCCGTCACCACCGGCTGCGGCACCATGAAATACGCCAGCTCCACCGACCCGTCCGCCAACTGCTGCACGCGGCTTTCAATCGACTTGAACCGCCCCACCCGATTCAGCCGCGAGATGTCCTCCGTCACCGTCTTGGCGGCAAACGGAATCCCCTCCCGCAGACGAATCTGGTTGCGCGCCAGCTTCTCCAACTCCGGATCCAGCGCCACATTCGGAGCGTTCTTCCCCTTTCCGGGGGTCAGAAAGATCACCCTGCTCACCGGCCGCCCCTCATAGGGCTGCAGGTCCTGAGGCGTCTGCACGCCCTCCCGAACCGGTGGTGGCTCGGGCGCGGGGGCGTCCTGTCCGAGCGCGACCCTCCCGCCGGCCACCAGCGCGAGCATCAGCGCACCAAAGCCGCGCCGCGAGTTGTGCCGTCGGGTCAGTTCATTCACAGGGAGCGGACAATACCGTCGCGCCAGGCTCAGGACAAACCCGTCCCCAGCCGCCACCCTTTCCAGACCCCCTTGCCGACACCCAAACACCCGCCTAGGCTCCCTCCCTATTCGGGTGGTTATCGGTAGTTCCCCCTGGAGTGTTCACCCTGGGGGCCTGTCTGTGCGAGGGCGACATGAGCGAGCCGATGAAGCGAGCCGGGATCTTTGTGATCGGGTTGTGCACGGTCGCGGCCGGCGCCGGCCTGATCTGGGGCCTGCTCACCTCGGCGCCCGCCCCCAGCGCCGGACGGGGTGTTCTGCTTGGTCTGGCCGCCCTGCTCGTCGTCCCGCCCGCCGTCATCGCCGCCCTCAAAGCGGCGGGCCGGACTGACCGGGCCTGACCTCACCCTGCCCCACGTCCAGCCGCAGGTGCTCCCGCGAGCGTGACGCCGCGCCCACGATCTCGCGCATGACTTCCTGAATCGCCAGGCGCTGGCCGGGCCACATGAAGCACGTCTCGACGTCTTCCGGCGCGACCCATCTCCACGCGTCGTGCTCCTCGCACAAGCGGGGTTCAAACTCCGGCCGCACCTGGGCCGCGAACCGTGGCGACATCACGATCGCGTCGCCCCTGGCCATGTAGAACGGGTGCACGCCATTGAGCTGCCACAGCCCCAGGCATTCCATTCCCGCTGCCTGCAGCCCGATCTCCTCGCGCAGCTCCCGAACCGCCGCGTCCGTTGCCGTCTCGCCCGCCTCGACATGCCCCATCACCGGCTGCCACGATCCCGCCAGGGGCTCCTCGCGGCGCCGAAGCTGCAGGAACTCGACGCTCGGCCCCTCTTTGGGCAGCCTCTGCCGAAACACATACACATCCACGATGTCCGTCCGAATCCGTGGCCCGTTCATGTCATGACCCTCGAGGCCTCTGGCGCGGCGCCCGCGCCCAACGTCGCCAGGAAACCCGCCGCCTTGGCCATCGTCTCCGCGTACTCGCTGCTCGCCTCGCTGTCCGCCACGATCCCCGCCCCCACGCTGTACGACACGCGTCGCGCCCCGGGCGGGCCTTCCACCAGCGCCGTGCGGATCGCCAGGTTGAGCGCCACATGCCCGCTCTCACTCACAAACCCGATCGCCCCGCAATAGGGCCCCCGCGCCCGCGGCTCCAACTCGTCGATGATCTGCATCGCCCGCACCTTCGGCGCCCCGGTCACCGAACCCCCGGGAAACGTCGCCCGCAGCACGTCCCACACGCTCGCGCCCGCCCGCAGTGATCCCCGCACCGTTGCCGTCGCCTGCAGCAACGCTTCCCCGCCTAGGCCGTGCCGCTCGATCGTGCGGGGCGTCTCCACCCGGACGCTCCCCAGCTCGCACACGCGGCCAAGATCATTCCGCATCAGGTCGACGATCATCGCCAGCTCCGCCTGTTCCTTGGGGCTCTTCTCCAGCTCCGCCGCCCGCCCGGCCCGCCCCGTGCCCTTCATGGGCCGCGTTTCCAAGGTGCGCGTCGCGGGGTCATACGCCAGAAACAGCTCCGGGCTCTGGCTCGCGATCGCGCGGCGTTCCTCCCCCTGCTCCCACTCCAGATACGCCCCGTACCACGCGCCGCTGTCCCGCATCATCCTTCCAAACAGCCCCCGCGTCGAACCCTCAAACGCCCCTTCCAGGCAATGCGCAAGATTCGCCTGATACACGTCCCCAGCCCGGATGTACTCCAGCACCCGTGCCGCACCCGCCTCATACCCCGCCCGCCCAGTGGCCGAGGTCAGCGGCCCGGCCCGCCACCATCGCTCCCGACGCTCGCCCAGCTCCGGCATCTCGATCTCACCCACCCGCCACCAACGCCCAGTGGCATGGTCGAAGACCAGCGCGTCCGGGCAGTCAAACCAGATCATCCTGGGCCAGTCGCAGGCTTTGGCCGGTGCCGCAGCCCAGTGCCCCCTTGGCTCAAACTCCAGGCCAAGTTCATAGCTCGCGATCCCGATCAACCCGCCTTGGAACGCGGGTAGGTCATGATCGCAAACTCTTGCAGTCAATGGCTTTGCGAGCGTCTTCCGCGCTTGGTCGTCGGTCAGGCGGCGTGTCGGGCGGGCCAGAATGGTGATGCCGCAGTGGGGGGCTGGCGGCACGAAAAAGATGCTGGCCAGGGGCCACTGTTCGGGCCAGGCCGCCAGCACCGCCTGGGGCGTCGCGTTCAGTTCAAGGGGCGTCACGTGCACGCGGGCAAGGGTATCGGGGCTGGGCGCGGACGCGAATTGCGCTCGCGAAACGCGGGCGAGGGTCGTCAGGCAAGGCCGGGGTTCCTAGACTTTGCGTCGATGGAGCCGCGAATCCCTTCGGCTCCGCATCATCATCCGTTCATACGCCGAACCTTGGGGTGTCGCGCGGATGGCAGGGAGGGGCTCCCTGTCGGCCGTCACCCGAGGCGGGCACGAAGTGGAAAGGCACTCTGAAATGACCACCGCGAAGGCGCGTCCCTCGATCCAGCACGAAGCCGGCAAGTCGTCCAAGAAGGCTGTGAAGAAGGTTGCCCGCAAGGGTGACGCACCAGCCGCGGGCGCCCCGAATCTGCGTGCCAAGCCCGGCAAAATGGTGTATTACTTCGGCAAGACCCGCACCGAAGGCGGCGCGGACATGAAGGCCCTGCTCGGCGGCAAGGGCGCCAACCTCGCCGACATGACCAGCATCGGCCTGCCCGTGCCCCCCGGCTTCACCATCACCACCGACACCTGCGCCGCCTACTACCGCAACGGCCAGCGCCTGCCCCACGGGCTGATGAACGAAGTTCACAAGAACATCGCCATCATCGAGAAGGAAACCGACAAGAAGTTCGGCGATAACAACAACCCGCTGCTGGTCAGCGTCCGCTCCGGCGCCGCCGTCAGCATGCCGGGCATGATGGACACCATCCTCAACCTCGGCCTCACCGACCAGAGCGTCGTGGGCCTGGCCAACAGCACCGGCAACGCCCGCTTCGCCTACGACAGCTACCGCCGGCTCATCCAGATGTTCGGCGACGTCGTCATGGGCGTCGATCACCACCACTTCGAAGAAGCCTTCAACAAGATCAAGGCCAAGTACAAGGCCCACCTCGACACCGATGTGCCCGAGGCCGGCATGATCGAACTCTGCGAGGCGTACAAGGCCGTCTACCAGCGCTACAAGGGCGAAGTCTTCCCCCAGAACCCCTTCAAGCAGCTCGAGCTGGCCATCGAAGCCGTGTTCAAGAGCTGGAACGGCGACCGCGCCGTCAGCTACCGCCGCATCGCCGGCATCTCGGGCCTCAACGGCACCGCCGTCAACGTCCAGACCATGGTCTACGGCAACATGGGCGAGGATTCCGGCACCGGCGTCGCCTTCACCCGCAACAACGCCACGGGCGAAAACGTCTTCTACGGCGAGTTCCTCGTCAACGCCCAGGGCGAAGACGTCGTCGCCGGCATCAGGACGCCCCAGAGCGTCGACCAGATGCCCAAGTGGAACAAGAAGGTCTACCAGCAGCTCCTCGACATCAAGACCAAGCTCGAGAAGCACTACAAGGACATGCAGGACATCGAGTTCACCATCGAACGCGGCACGCTCTACATGCTCCAGACCCGCACCGGCAAGCGCAACGGCTTCGCCGCCGTCCGCATCGCCTGCGACATGGTCAAGGAACGCCTGATCGACGAGAAGACCGCGCTCCTCCGCATTCCCGCGGCCGATCTCACCCAGCTCCTGCTCCCCAGCTTCGACCCCGCCAAGAAGAAGAACGCCGAGGTTCTCACCCGCGGCATCCCCGCCTCGCCCGGCGCCGCCTTCGGCAAGCCCGCCTTCACCGCGGGCGAAGCCGTGGACCGCGCCGCCGCCGGCGAAAAGGTCATCCTGGTCCGCGAGTTCACCAGCCCCGAAGACGTCGAGGGCATGCACAGTGCCGCGGCCATCCTCACCAGCACCGGCGGCCGCACCAGCCACGCGGCGGTCGTCGCCTGCGGCTGGGGCAAGTGCTGCGTCGTCGGCGCGGGTGAACTGCAGATCGACATGCACAAGGGCACCATGACTGTCAAGGGTCAGAAGGTGACCCGCGACGATGTCATCTCCATCGACGGCACCACCGGCGAAGTGATCCTGGGCATGGTGGCCACCGTCGAGCCCCGCATGTCTGGCGACTTCGCCCAGGTCATGAAGTGGGCCGACAAGTACCGCAAGCTCGGCGTGCGCACCAACGCCGACACCCCGGCCGACGCCCAGCGGGCCCGCGACTTCGGCGCCGAAGGCATCGGCCTGTGCCGCACCGAGCACATGTTCTTCGAGGGCGACCGCATCCGCGCCATGCGCGAGATGATCCTGGTCGAAACCAAGGAAGACCGCGTCAAGGCGCTCGAGAAACTCCTGCCCTTCCAGCGCGACGACTTCATGGGCCTGTTCAAGGCCATGAAGGGCATGCCGGTGACGATCCGCCTGATCGACCCCCCGCTGCACGAGTTTGTGCCGCACGAAGACGCCCAGCAGGCGGAACTTGCCAAGATCATGGGCATCCCCCTGGCAAAGGTGAAGCAGCGGGTGCAGCAGCTGCACGAGTCCAACCCCATGCTGGGGCACCGGGGCTGCCGCCTGTGCGTCACCTACCCCGAGATTCTCGAGATGCAGGTGCGGGCGATCGTCGAGGCGACCATCGACTGCCTGCGCTCCAACATCAAGGCGATGCCCGAGATCATGATCCCGCTCGTTGGCACCAAGAAGGAACTCGGCTACCTGCGCGAACTGGTCGAGCAGACCATCGCCAAGGTCAAGGAGACCGAGGACTACAAGCCGCGCCTGGACATCAAGATCGGCACCATGATCGAGATCCCCCGGGCCGCGGTCACCGCCGACGAGATCGCCGAGAAGGCCGATTTCTTCTCCTTCGGCACCAACGACCTGACGCAGATGACCTTCGGCTTCTCGCGCGACGACATCGGCACCTTCCTGCCCGACTACATCTCGCGCGAGCTCCTGCCCGCCGACCCCTTCCAGACCCTCGACACGGGCGGCGTCGGCCAGCTCATCGACATGGGCGTCACCAAGGGCCGCAGCACCAAGCCCGACCTCAAGGTCGGCATCTGCGGCGAGCACGGCGGCGACCCCAAGAGCGTCTGGTTCTGCCACAGCGTGGGCATGGACTACGTGAGCTGCTCGCCGTTCCGCGTGCCTATCGCCCGCCTCGCCGCGGCTCAGGCGGCGATCAAGGACGGGAAGTAATAGGTAGGTCGGCTCTCCGAGCCGACCTCTTGGGTGGCCCGGCGGTCCCCGCCGGTGCCTGAACTCAGACTCAACACCCCACGCGACGATGCCATGCATCGCCGCGTTTTTTCTTCGTTCCCGCCAAAGGTCGCAGCCGAACCGCACTCAAGCCCGTACACCAAACGATCAAGCCAACGCCTAAAACAACCTGAGCCAATCCATGCCAGAACGACCGATCCAGGAAACTCATTTCATCCCGCTTCTACGCGAACTCGGTGTGCGTGTCGAGGCCCCGTACTCGGTGTTCTTCGAAGGTGAAGTCGTCACGGTCGCCGCGTTCCTGCCCGATTTCGGTGGACGCAATGGCATGGTGATTGACATTGGCGACATGCTCGATTTCGACAAGTTGAGTCGAGTCGCCGACGCCAACGGGCTCTACCTCTCTTGCCTCAACCCAGTTGCGGACACTTCGGAAGCGTCAGTCCGGGACGCATTGAACGGCTGGGGCTACTTCGGCCCTGCAGCGCTTCGCCCGTCGTGGTACACCGGGCAGGCTTGGGGTGCATAGAAGTCCGGTGATTCGGAGCACGCCGTGGCAAGCGAGCGATTGACCCACGACGAACGTTTTCTTAGCGCTCGCATAGGGCGCACGCCCGGCTACCCCGCGCCCGCCGCGGCTCAGGCGGCCATCAAGGACGGGAAGTAAGGCGGCTTAGGTAGGTCGGCTCTCCGGGTGGCCCCTCTCTCCGAGAGGGGCGGCTCTTAGGGCCTCTTGGGGCCTCTTGGGTGGCCCGGCGGTCCCTGCCGGTGTCCCGGCGACATCGAAAGTCCAACCGAACCCCGCGATGCGATACATCGCGGGGTTTTTCATTGCGCCCTCATCAGACGCACGATCTTAATTCCATGAAACCCAACATGCGGGCACCATCGCGTTGGCTCCTCAGCCGCCGCTGGCTCGGCCACCCATTGCTCGCGGCCGTCCTCGCCCTCGTCGGTGCCTCCGACGCATACCTGGTCGCGGACCAGCATCCTTCGTCCCCCGCCGGTCGCGTGCTGGCCTGGGCCCGGGGCGATAGCGACGGCGATTGCGGCTGCCGCGAAACGCTCTGCTGCATCTACGACGGCCCCAAGGGTCTTCGCCTGCTCGGCGACGGCTACGACGATCCGCGCGTCAACGCCATGAACGAGGACGAGCGCAAACACCTCTACGCTGTCGACCCTCAAGATGACGACACCTGCATCGGCCTGCTCGCGCCGTGGTGGCAGCGGCACGCCCTGCGCCTGGTCACGGCCGACCACGAAGACAACCCGGCTCCGCGTGCCGTCGACGATTTTGTCCGAAAGTACGTTCGTGCCGCCATGCTCCAGGACACCCCCGAATACAACGTCTGCTATCAATCCGACGCCGATCCACTCACGTTGGACAGCTTCTTTTGGAACCTTCGGGCGTGGGGCATCGCCCACGACGCCGTGATGGTGCCGCTGGATCTCTTGGCCCTGCTCGGCATCGTGCGAATCCCCGCGTACCTGCGCCGCCGCCGCCACGAAGCAAGGCAGGCGAGGAGCCTCTGCACCAAGTGCCGCTACCCGGTGGCGGGGCTCCCAAGCGACGCGGGCGTGTGCCCCGAGTGCGGCCAGCGGATTGAAAACTCCGGGCCCATCCTCGCCCCGGCGTGATTCGGGCGTTCGAAACGCTCGAGAGATTCACATCCAATACTTGCTCGGATGCCCAAAGTCGGCGCGAAACCTGGCTCGCGTGAATCAAGGCTGCGTCGCTGGCGTGGCCACCCCGCGCTGGCCGCGGCCCTGCTGCTGATCGTGACCTCAGACTTTGTTCTGGTTGCCGCCCTCTGGTCGCAGCGCCAAACCCCGCTGGCGAGACTCGTGCTCCGCCCGCAGCGAGGGGCTTCCGACCGCGACATCCACTTCGTCATCGAAAGTGACGCCGGCCCGAAGATCTTCACCTGGGACGACAGCGCCGATGAAATCAGCCGCGCGCTGCAGGAACATCCGGAGACGGCGTTCGCCTTCTGGCGGCAACGCCTCGACAGGGACGACGGCTTCCTCGCCCCCTGGTCGCGCACCCGCGGCGCCCGCTATTTGATCCATCCATTTGATGTCTCAGTGACGCACGTACCCGAGCGTGTTTCCTTGGCCGCCCGCGAATACATCGCCACCCACTACATGCCCCACGAAGACGCCACCACCTCAAACCTCGACGACCCCCCCCGCACCCAAACCCGCCTCGACTGGCCCGGCATCCTCCACGATCTCATCATGCTCCCGCTCGCGGCCGTCGCCATCGTCAACCTGTTCTTCGTGCCGGCGTATCTCCGCCGCCGCCGACGCGAACGCCGCCTCGCCCAGGGCGTCTGCCCGGCGTGCCGCTACTCCCTCGCCGGCCTGCCCGCCGGCGCTGCCGCCTGCCCGGAGTGCGGCCAAGCCCTTCCCGCCGCCGCTCTGCCCGCCCCCCCGCCTTAGTTCTTCGCCTCGCGCGGCTTGATCGTCAGGTGCACCGTTCGGTTCGCCACCTCAAACTTCACCGGCGTCGGCAACTGGGGCGTCAGCGTAAACACCGCGTCCTTCTGCGGAATCCGCCGCTCCAACTCCTCATAACTCAGCGGCACCTCCGCCACGATCGGTATCGCCTTCGCCTCCACCTGCTTGATGAAGTCCGCCGGGCCCGTCACCGTCACGTCCGTCAGCGTCTGCTCCCCCTCGCGGATCGACACGTCAAACTTCGCCATCTCCGCCGGCGCAATCCGGATGTGCACCGGCACCGTGCCCAGCTTGATCGACGCCAGGCGGCTGCGCACCGTCAGGTTCACGTCCGCCGTCGCCGGGCTGAGCTTCACCCGGGGCAGGTTCGCGATCTCCGGCGGCGGCGACAGCCGCATGTTCAGCAGCGTCTCGCGCCGCCCTGCCACCAGCCTCGAAAACGTGTCCGCGTCCAGCGTGATGGTCGCCGCGGCGTCCTTGGGAATCTTCGCGATCGCCCGCGCCGGGCCCGACACCGTCACCTGGTCGGGCTTGATGTCCGCCGGGCCATCGATGTCGCCCCCGTTCGCCAGGAGGCGCGTCGGCAGTTGCCGCGTCGCCAGGCTATCGACGAACACCTTCACATTCTCCGGCTCGGTCTTCTTGAACGTGAGCCCCAGCCCGCGAAGCTCCGGCTGCACGCTCAGCAACGCGCTCATGCTCACTGTCTGCTCGCCGGGGTCCTTGCTGAAACCCGGCAGCCCCGGGCTGATCAGCAGCGGGCCCTTGCGAGCCCGGCGCGTCGCCAGGTCGATCGCGTCCGCCGACCCCTCCAGCGAAGCGCTGATGCGGATGACGTTGCTCGGCGCGGGCGGGTCGAGCACCTCCACCACCCGGTCCGCACCAGGTTCGGCGTCCAGCTGGATCTGCAGGTCAACATCCGTCGTGCGCAGCCCTTCAGACTCCGCAAAAATCCAGATCAGGCACGTGATCCCCGTCACTACCAGGATGGTCTTGATTCGATCCCACATGAGGGTCAGTTCCCGCGCCGTGCGCCTGATCGTTCCGTCCCGCCAATGTACCCGACCACGCCCGCCCGCTCCGCGCCCCGCCCCTCTCCATCACGCCGAGCGGGCCTTTGGCCCCTTCGTTTCATCATGCGGCTCCTCGTGCGCCTGCGCCGTTTCGTGCTCCAGCGCGTGCGCTCCCAGGTCCGCCGCATCCGGGTCGTGATGATCCTCCTGCGGCGCTGGCGCTTCCCGCGCTCCCGGCGCAGGCAGCGGCTTGGCCAGCAGCCTCGCTTCCAATATCGCCGGCAGATCCGCCGCGTTCATCCGGTCCGTCAGGTGCCCGCGCTCCGCGATCCGAACGGTCCCGGTTTCTTCGCTCACCACCACGATGATCGCGTCGCACTCCTTGCTCAGCCCAAGCGCCGCCCGGTGACGCGAGCCCAGCGAAGGATCGGGCATGTCCGCCGCCTCCGCCAGCGGCAGCTGCACCCCCGCCGACCTCACCGTCCGGTCCTTGATGATCACCGCCAGGTCGTGCAGCGCCGAACCCGGAAAGAAAATCGTCTGCAGCAGGCGGCTGCTCAGCTGCGCATTCAGAATCGTCCCGCCCTCAACAATCCCCGACAGCCCGATCTGCCGCTCGATCACGATCAGCGCCCCGAACTTCGCCCGCGCCAGGTACGTCACGGCCCCCGCGATCTCATCAACCACGATCCTCGTCTCGCGGGGCGAAACTCTGAGAAACGGCGTCTCGCCCAGCCGCACCAGCGCCCGCCGCAGCTCGGGCTGAAAGATCACCACCAGCGCGATCGCGAACAGCGCGAGAAACTTGTCATACAGGTAGCTCAGCCGGGCAAACGCCCCACCCGCCGCCAGCACGCGCGACACGATCGTCGCGAACACCACCAGCAGCAGCAGCCCCTTGAGCGCGCCCGCGGCTCGCGTCCCCTGCACGAACCGCACCACCGCGTAGACCACCACGCCGATGATCAGCAGCTCGAGAATGATCTCCCACGGGGGGTAGTTCTCGATCCGCCCGATCAGGCCTTCAAACCGCTGCCAGATGCCCGACAATACTCGCACGTGTGCTCCTGCGCGTCCCGCTCCAGACCTTCCATCACGATGAGTTTACCCGCCAGCCCCCGCGCCGGGTTCCTTGCCTTCCGTATCATCGGCCCGACCGGGGCTCGCACATCGACCCAACCCCGGCCACACCCCCATGCCCTACGCCATCACCGAGTTCATCGACACCCCAAACCCCAACGCCCTCAAGTGCGTGCTGGATCGCTCCCCCGCGCCCGAGGGCGGCATGCGCTCCTACGCCCGCGCCAGGCCCGAAACCTCGCCCCCAGCCTCCGACCCCCTCGGCGCCGCGATCATGGCCATCCCCGCCATCGATAGCGTCCTCATCCACGATGGCTGGATCACCATCGTCAAACGCCCCGACGCCGCGTGGGCCAGCGTCAAAAAGGCGGTGGCCGCCGCCCTCGCCGCGGCCCCGAGCCCCGCGTGAACTCCGACTCCGCCCGCGGCCGCGCCCTGCTCGCCTGGTTCCAGGCCGCGGCCCGCGATCTCCCCTGGCGAACCCGCCCCGCCGGCCAGCGCGACCCCTACCACGTGCTCGTCAGCGAACTCATGCTCCAGCAGACCCAGGTCTCCCGCGTCGTCGAACGCTACCACGCCTTCATCACCCGCTTCCCCGACTTCCTCGCCCTCGCCCGCGCCGACGTGAGCGACGTCCTCGCCCTCTGGGCCGGCCTTGGTTACTACCGCCGCGCCCGCCTCCTTCACGCCGCGGCCATCGCCATCGTCTCCCATCACGCCGGCCGCATGCCCCGCGACATCAACGCCATCCGCGAGCTGCCCGGCGTCGGCCGATACACCGCCGGCGCCATCGCGTCCATGGCCTTCGCCTTGCCCGAGCCCCTGGTCGACGGCAACGTCACGCGGGTCATCCTGAGGCTCGAGGGACGCGAGCTCGCGAGCGATGAACCCGCAGCTCAAGCCCTCGCCTGGCGCCGGGCCGCCGAACTCGTCGCCGCCAGCGATCACCCCGGCGCGTTCAACGAAGCCCTCATGGAACTCGGCGCCACCGTCTGCACGCCCGCCAACCCCCGCTGCAGCGCGTGTCCCTGGTCCCACACCTGCGCCGCCTTTGGTAACCAATCCCAATCCAACATCCCGCGCCCCAAAAAACGCGCCGCTCGGCAAGCCCTCAGGCTCGAGTGCGTCGTGCTCCTCGACGCCCTCGGGCGCGTGCTCCTCGAACCTCGCCCCGCCACCGGCCTCTGGGCCGGTCTGTGGCACATGCCCAGCACCGAATCACATGGCCGCGCCCGCCCCGATCCCGCCGATCTGCTGAACTCCCTCGCTCTGCCCTCGACGCCCCTCGCCCCCGCCGGCAGCGTCAAACGCACCCTCACCCACCGAGATGTCAGCCTTCGTGTCTGGGCGGGGCGGCTCAGCGTTCGAGGCCCCAAGCTCCCGGGTCGCGCGTGGTTCGAGCCCCACGCCCTGCCCGCCATGTCCAGCGCGCACGCCAAAGTCCTCGAACGGGCTCACCACGCGCTCGGAGCGCTGCACAAGCAGTCGTAACCCCTCCCCAGGCCGCGCCCGGGCCCGCCACGCTCCGCAATCTCCCGCTCACTCCGGCTGCCAGTTGTCATACCGGACGAAGTCCTGCACGTCCTTCTCCGTCGGCTCCGCGGCTTTCCACGCGTCCGCATACAGCGCGCTCAGCATGTCCGCCCCGTCCGCAAGCCTCGAAATAATGAACTCCTTGCCCGGCGCCTTCTTCAGCGCCCCAGACTTCTCCAGCTTGTACAAGGGCTCAACTTCGTCAAAGCTCCGCTTGATGTGCGCGATCACGTCCTCCCAGGGCTCGTTCGCGTCCGCCTTGTCGTGCCAGGCACACACGCTCCGCACATCCGCGATCGTGATGTTGTGCAGCTTCACCACGCCCCCGTCGATCCACGCGTGAAACTTCCGGTCCGTCGTGTACCCGTTGGGGTTCTCCCCCACCCAGCCATGATGGTGAATCGTGGTGTGCAAGGGCTGCGCCCCGTCGCCCACATAGTGCGCCAGCACGCCCATGTTGAAGGTGATCGCCGCCTTCGCCCCCTCCAGCTGCGCCCGCCGCCCGGGGTCGTTCAGCTTGTCGATGATCCGGTACACCTGCATCGCCGACACGACCTTCGCGTACGTCTCGCACGTCGCAAAGGGCAGCGTGCCCGGATACTCCCGCACGTGCGACGGATCGAGCTTGTCGTTGATCGGCGGGCCCTTGAAATCGGGCTTCTCCCGCGCGATCTCCAGTTGACGCACAAACTCATGCCGCAGACGGGGCATCGTCTCCAGCGTCATCCCGAAGTCGGCCAGCTCCTCGGCATCGATGTAGTGGTCGGGGTTGTTCAGGTGAGTCAGCTGCGCCACCTTCACGCTCCGCCAGCGGTCCGGCGTCGTGGCGTTGTCCACGATCGCCCCGGTCATGTCCTTGTCGTTCAGCCACGCCGGTGCATCGCCCCCCAGCCGCTTGGACATCCCCTCCAGCGCCAGCCGCGCAATCAGCCGATGTCCATACGAATCCCAGGCATGGGCCGGGGCGGCAACGAACATGGATACGACGATGGCAGTGCCGGCAAGGGCGGAGAGGTTGGGGAGTCTCATGGGAAGGGCAGGGTAGGAGGGGCCGGGAAGCGTGCGGCCGCGGCTTGGTGGCACCGCCCAAGCCGCCCCCCTTCGGGCATGCACACCGACGTGGTCTCCGCCTAGCTGACCCGCCGGCGCGGCCCTTGAACCAGCATGGCCAACCCCAAAAACGTGACGCCCATGGTGCCGGGCGCGGGCACGGCGGAGGCGAGACGCAGGCCGGTCAGGAACTGGTCGTCGGCAGAGATGTAATCGATGAAATCAAGACGATCGGTGAAATATGCCGTATCCGAACCAATGAACGTCCCGCGGGTGAACGCGAAGTTGTGCCAGCCATCAAGGTACTCAGCGACGCCCCCCGAGCCGTCGAGCAGGCCCCAGGGAGATTGCTGGTCGGGGTATGCGCCCACCGGGAGCAGATATGGGGCGTCGTGATACGCGCTGGTCTGTGCGCCCGGGGTGCCGGGGAGGCCGCCGACCGGCAACGAATCGCTGGAGTTTTCGTACAGCCAGTAGCCGGGTTGATTCGGCCCGTACCTGTTGGGGTCGAAGTGCATCGCCTTGGTCCACTCATCGAAGCTGGGAATCCAGAAGCTGGCCCCGGCGGCACGGGTGGTGTTGCCCCTCCAAGTAAAGTCCCCGTTGTTGTGAAACGTGCTCATGTCGTACACGCCGGATTCAAAAGCCGCGGGCGTCATGGACTTGCCGTTTTGGAGCCAGTTCACGTACCGGGCGGCGTAGAGCCACGACATCGTGGCGGCGGCGTTCTCGGCGTCGGGCAAAATCTGCCAGTCAACTCGCCCGGGTTCGGTGCTGGCGTCGAAGATAAACGCGCCGGTGAGGCCGAAGTCATTTCGGCTGACGTCGGGGTGGACGCTCGAATACGCATTGACAAACTCCAGCCACTGCGTGTTTGTCACCTCCGTCTGCGTCATCCGATACGTGTAGTCCACCCGCCCCACCGGAAACTCAAGGTGATAGAAATCGGCCTGGGTTGCCGCAACATTCCCCGGGTCGCCGATCGTCTTCCACGTATACCCGTAATCGGGCGGGCCGGGCTGGGCCACCAAAGCCGGAACAGCCGCCAGCCACGCAATCGCGGCGGAGACCAGGGCGGGGAGCGTTCGCATTCGTCACCTCATGGATGTGGGAGCGATTTTCAAATCTTCCATCGGCCAGCACAGCATCCACGCATCAAAACGCGCGGCTCACGGATCGGGCGGCCCCGCGGGCAGCGTAGTCCGAGCCGCGACGTCCAGATACTCCTTCATGCGACTTTGGTCGAGCATCAGCCATGTGGCGGTACATGCTCTTTTGTCGAGGAGTTGGGCGGAGTGGATGACTGGGTCGTTGGTGCCTCGCTGGGTGTAGTAGAGGATCAGTGTGCGGCGGTCGTCGCTGTTGGTGGTTAGGCCGACGGTGCGTCCGGGTTCAAGTGTTGGAATCGGGGCGTCGATGGCGCGAGTGGAGCGAGCGAGAATCGAGGACGCAAGCGACGGAGCGTCGTGTAGATTCGCAATCGCAATGTCGATCGCGACATCCGCCGACGGCCGCTTGTCGTGCGTTCTGCCGAATCCGCTAAGTGCGTGGAGCGAGAGGAGGATGATCGCGGGAATGGCGAGGAATGCAGCCAGAAACCGCAAATGTTGGCGTTTGAGGGGCGGAATGGTGGGGGCGTTGTCCATGCGGCTTCCGCCAAGGCATACACGCAACCATCGCCTGCGGTTGCGGCAAGGTTGAGAACCGGGTTTATGCCACCACGATTCGCATCGAGTCGTCGTGTTCTCCCGCGACGGCCGACGCGCACCACCATCCTGCGCACCACATCATCGCCTAGCACATCCCGCCGCCCGCACTCACCCCACCCGCTCCGGCTTCTGCTCCCGCGCCATCAATTGCCCGATCGCCTCAATCGGATCCACCCCCTCAAACAGCACCGCGTGCACCGCGCTGGTGATCGGCACCTCCACCTTGTACTTCGCCGCCAGCGCCATCACCGCCTTGGTCGTCGAGACGCCCTCCACCACATACGGAATGCTCTTCAAATACTCCGCCAGCTTCCGCCCCTTGCCCATCGCTTCGCCGCAGCTCCGGTTGCGCCCTTCGGGGCTAAAGCAACTGGTCGCCAGGTCACCCACCCCCGCGATGCCAAAAAACGTGTCCGGGCTCGCCCCCATCGCCACGCCAAACCGCGAAATCTCCGCCAGCCCCCGCGCCAGCAGCGCACTCTTGGCGTTATTCCCCGCCTGCAACCCATCCACAATCCCCGCGGCGATCGCGATCACGTTCTTCACCGCCCCCGCAAACTCCACCCCCAGCAAATCCGGGTTCGTATACACCCGCAGCCACGAACACCCAAAGAGCGCCTGAATATCCCCCGCAAACGCAGCGTCGTCGCTCGCCGCGATCATCGCCGCCGGCAGGCACCGCGCCAGCTCCGCCGCGATCGTCGGGCCCGACAAACACCCCAGCCGTCGCGGCCTCCCATCCGGGTCATCCCGCCCCGTCGTCCGCAACACATCCGCGATGATCTGCGTCGGCCTCAGCAGCGTCGTCGTCTCGATCCCTTTCGCCACCGACACCACCGGCACCCCCGCCGCCACCAGCGGCGCGATCCTCATCCACACATCGCGGCTGTACTGCACCGGCACCGCCGACACGATCAGCGACACATCCCGCAACGCCGCCTCTTCCTTCAACATCACCTGCACCGACCCGGGCAGCGTGAAATGCGCCAACCGGCTCGAGCGCCGAGTTTGCGCGATCCGCCCCACCTCCTCCGTGTCATGCCCCCACAGCCGCACATTCACCGGCCGCTTCAGCCTCCCCGACGCCGCCCTCGAAGGCTCGGGCGACGCCAGCAGCCCCGCACACACCAGCCCCATCTGGCCTACCCCAAGCACGGCAACAGTGGGGGCGTCTGGCAGGGTATTGGTCGGGTGGTGCTGCATGTCCAGATGGTTCCAAGGTGTTCAACGCAGATCCGCCCGGGCTCGCCGCGAACATCCGGGCACGGAAGGACGTATCGTATCTGCCCCGCCCGGGCTACCGGCGGGGTGGTGTCATTCGGCTTCAGGGTCCTCTCCCTCGCCGGGCGGCACAGGTCATCGATCGACACACCGAACTCTCGCGGAGCTCAACCCAATGGCCGCTCACAGTCACGACGGGCACGATCACTCCCACCACGACCACAAGCACGACCACGCCATGGCCCTCGACCCCAACGACCCGGCCGTCTGCTGCTCACACCACGAAATCGAAATCGAACGCTGGATCCGCTTCACCCTCGTCGGTGGCATGCTCGTCCTCGTCACCACACTCTCCGACCTCTTCGGCATCTCCGACTCCAGCTTCGCCCAGATGCCCGCCATCATCGGCTCGATTCTGCTGGCCTTCCCCCTCCTGCTCGCCGCGTTCCAGGAAATCAAGTCCGGCCGCATCTCCAGTTCCACCCTCTCCGCCCTCGCCATCTTGGCCGCACTCGCCGACGGCCAGTTCGCCACCGCCGGCTGGCTCGCCTTCATCCTCGTCGTCTTCGGCCAGCTCGTCCGCCGCAGCGCCAGCGGCGCCCAACGCGCCATCGAACAGCTCGTCCGCCTCACCCCCGACACCGCCCGCGTCGTCCGCAACGGCGCCGAGCAGGAAATCCCCCTCTCCCAGGTCAAGGTCGGCGACATCGTCCGCGTCCGCCCGGGCGAAAACCTCCCCGTCGACGGCAAGGTCGTCACCGGCCGCACCACCATCAACCAGGCCTCCCTCACCGGCGAAGCCGTCCCCGTCGAAGTCACCACCAACGACAACGTCTACGCCGGCACCAGCAACCTCAGCGGCGGCATCGACATCCAGGTCAGCCTCATCGGCGGCGACACCACCATCGGCAAGGTCATGGAGCTCATCCGCCAAGCCGAAAACAGCCGCACGCCCCGCCAGCTCCTCATCGAGCAGGTCTCCCGCTTCTTCGTCCCCGTCGTCCTCTCCGCCGCAGCCATCGCCTGGTACATCATGAGCCAGGACGACAGCGAGGCCGTCCGCCAGGCCGCCGGCACCACCGCCGTCACCGTCCTCGTCGTCGCCTGCCCCTCCGCCCTCCTCCTCTCCAGCCCCAGCGCCATGCTCGCCGCCTTCGCCGCCGCCGCGCGGCTCGGCATCATGGTCAAGCAGCCCAGCTACCTCGAATCCGCCGCCAACATCAACGCCGTCGTCTTCGACAAGACCGGCACCATCACCACCGGCAAGTTCCAGGTCACCCGCCTCGCCCCCGCCACCGGCGTCGATGGCGCCGACCTCCTCGCCGCCGCCGTCCAGGGCGAACAGCACAGCAACCACCCCCTCGCCCAGTCCATCCTCGCCACCGGCAAGGCCGCCCGCATCACCCCCGACGGCACCAGCAACTACGAAGAAATCCACGGGCGTGGCGTCAAGGCCCGCACCAGCGCGGGCGAAGTCTGCGTCGGCCGCGCCTCCTGGCTCATCGAGCTCCAGCCCGCCATCAAGCCCGAAGTCGCGAGCGTCGAGAGCAAGATCGAAGGCATCACCGGCGTCCACGTCATGCGCGACGGCCGCTACCTCGGCGCCGTCGGCCTCGAAGACACCGTCCGCTCCAACACGCGCTCCGTCATCACCCGCCTGCGCGAACTCAACGTCAAGCTCGTCGCCATCTTCACGGGCGACCGCCTCAGCGTCGCCAAGCGCGCCGGCCAGGCCGTCGGCGTCGATGTCATCGAGGCCGAGTGCCTCCCCGAAGAAAAGCACGAGCAGATCAAGGCCCTCGTCAAGGGCGGCTACCGCACCCTCATGGTCGGTGACGGCATCAACGACGGCCCCTCCCTCGCCGAGGCCGACGTCGGCGTCGCCATGGGCCTCTCCGGCTCCGACATCGCCGCCAACAGCGCCGGCGTCGCCCTCATGAACGACGACCTCAGCCGCATTCCATTCTTGATCGAACTCGCCCGCCGAACCCGCGGCATCATCACCCAGAACATCTTCATGTCCGTCATCATCGCCATCGTCGGCCTCGTCCTCGCCGCCACCGGCACCCTCAGCCGCGCGGGCAACCTCGCCCTCCCTCTCGCCGCCTTCTACCACTTCGCGGGCGACGTCTTCGTCATCGCCAACAGCTTCCGCCTCTTCCGCTTCGGCGAAGACTTCGCCGAATCCGAAAAGCCCACCGAAACCCCCGTCTTCAAACGCCGCGAAGCCAGCGTCCGCACGATGACGCCCGCCGCCGGCTGAGTTGGTGAATCGAGTTCGTCTCCATGGCGGCCCCGCGCGAGCGGGGCCGCTGTGCGTTTTGGAGCGAACGAAAATCACCACAGAGTCACGGAGTCACAGAGTCACAGAGTCACACAGTCACACAGTCACAGAGGCACAGAGCAGCGCCGGAAAAAACAGAAGCTCAAAGACGCAGATGAGGGGGAAGAGACCGGAGAAGCGCCGCGGACGCAAAGCGAGAAAATTCTGCGTCTCTTCTTCCCTCTTGAACTTCGTCTCTCCGTCTCTTCGGAACTTCGGAACTCCGGAACTCCGGAACTTCGTCTCTTCTCCTTTCCCCTACTTCTCCCCAAGCCCGTTCGTCAACGCCTCCAGGTTCCCCTTCATCATCTTGAACCAGTCCCCATCCCCCAGCGGATCGAGCTTCGCGATATTGATCTGCGCCGCCTGCCCGATCCGCTCCGCCGCCTTCGCATTGAACTGTGGCTCCACAAACAGCGTCAGCACATGCTCCCGCCGGATCGCCTCGATCACGCCCACCAGCTGCGCCGGGCTCGGGTCCGCCGTCTCGATCGGCCTCACCACCGCCGCCACCTTCAGCCCATACCGCTCCGCCGGCCGCGAAAACGCATCGTGATGCGTGACGATCGCCCGCCCCGCAAACGGCGCCAGCGCCGCCCTCCACGCCTCATCCGTCTCACGGATCTTCGCTTCCATCGCCGCCGCCGCCGCATCCACCGTGCCCGCCGCGTCCCCCGCCCCCTTCGCCGCCAGCCCCGCCTTCACCTGCGCCGCCACCGACGGCACCAGCTTCTCGCACAACGAAGGATCGAGCCACAGATGCGGGTCGATCCGCCCATCCTCCTCCTCGCCCCCATGCCCTTCATGCCCCTCGTGCGCGTGCCCGCCGGGCCCCTCCCGCCCCGCACCTCCCGCCTCATCCCTGATCCCCGCCGCCTCCGCAAAGCACACCACCCGCTGCCCCGGCGAATCATGCCGCTCGATGATCGCCGCCACCTTCGGCTCCAGGTTCAGCCCCACATACACCACCAAATCCGCCTGCGCCAACGCCGCCAGCTCCGCCGGCGTGAACTCATACCCATGCTCGCTCCGCCCGGGAGGCACCAGCACCGTCACGCTGCTCCCCTCCGGCAGCAGCGGCTTCACCAACCCCTCCAGCGGCGCAATCGAAACCGCCACCCTCAGCGCCGGCCCACGCACCCCCGGAATCGCCGCGCCCGGCCCCGCCGGCGCGTGCGCCCCGGGCATCACAGGAACCGAGCCGGGCTGCTGGCCCATCGCCATCGCAGCGAACATCCCCGGCCCGATCAACAGTGCCGCCAGCCGCTGACGCCTGATCATGAACCCGCCCTCCTGCACCCAAGCCAGAAACTCAAAGCCGCGCCCCGCACGCCAACCTCAACGGCCGAAACCGATTGAGAATCAATCCTCAATAAGACTGTAGGCTCTCGCCAGCCCCAAGAGCTTCTCCCAATCAAACCCACCCCCGCCCCCACCCCCGCCCGCCCCGGCGGCCACCGCCGCCCCGCAAACATTGCCCCGCCGCGACAGCGCCGCCTATGCTTCAGGCCCGGCATCCAAAGCCGGCCCCGCGGCCTTCCGCGGCAAAATCAAAGCACGGGGCGGTAGCTCAGTTGGTAGAGCGCATCGTTCGCAATGATGAGGTCGGGAGTTCGACTCTCCTCCGCTCCACTTATCCAGAATACAGGCCCGAAACTCGCTTTCGGGCCTGTTTTTCTGGGGTTTACGACTTGCCGATGGCGGATGTTCCGCTTGACCCGCGAGTGTCGCGGTGCGGCTGTATCCCGAGGTTTCGCGTATCGACTCGATACGCGGCAACTGGGAGCCGCACCGATGGCGCACACTCCGAAGTACCGTGAACAACCCGGCAATCTGAACTCTGACGGCACACGCACGCCCAGTCGGGGATTCTCCGACTTCCCCACGATCAAGCCCGATGGCACGAGTGGGTACAAGCGGTTCTACTTCCCCGGACAGCACAACTCCACCGAGAGCCGCGAGGCATACCACCGGGCACTCGCTGAGTGGGAAGGGCAAGGCCGCAAGGCTCCGGTGAAGTCTGCCGCCGCCGCGAGCGGGGCGACCGGGCCGAGCATCGCTGAGGTACTGCGCGACTACTGGCGTCACGTTCAGACCGAACACGTCAACAGCACGTCGGCGCAGGAACACGTCCGGCAGGCAGTGCGCCCGCTCAACCGCCTGTTCGGCACGACACCGGCTGCCGGGTTCACTTTGAGCAACCTTGAGACCGTCCGAGCGGAGTTCATCAAGGCGGGCAACTGCCGCACAACCATCAACGGGCGCATCCAGATTCTTGTGTCGATGTTCAAGTGGGCGGCAGCCCGTGGACTCGTGCCGAAGTCGGTGCGCGATGACGTGCGGGACATTGAGCCGATCAAGCGGGGCCGCTATGGAGTGCGCGAGGGCCGGAAGGTGCGCCCGGTGTCGCGGGAGTTGGTGGAGGCGGTGCGGCCGTTCCTGTCGCGGCAGGTGGCGGCGATGATCGACCTCCAGTTGTTGACGGGTGCGCGTCCGGGTGAGGTGGTCGGTGTTCGCTGGTGTGACCTCGACACTTCGGAGCCGGTCTGGTCTGCCCGACTCTCCGAACACAAGAACGCCCACCGGGGAATGGAGCGGGTGCTGTTTCTGAATGCGGAGGCACAGTCGTTGTTGTCCCGCTTCCGGTTCGGCAAGGCGGACAACGATCCACTGTTTTCACCCCGCGATGCCGAGCGAGAGCGGTACGCGAAGTGCGACACTCACCGGCATCAGGCAGTGCCCGGCGCCAAGACCGCTCGGACACTGCGCCCGTGCTACGGGGTCGATGAATACCGCAAGGCAATCTGGCGGGCGTGCGATCAAGCATTCCTGGCGCAAGGCGACATCGCCAAGCGAGAGGGCGAGTCTGAGGCGGCATACCTGGCACGCCTCAACCCTGCGCAGCGGACAGAGTTGAAGGCGTGGCGGAAGCGGCACCGCTGGGCACCCAACCAACTGCGGCACACCTCATTGACGGAGATGGCCCGCACCCACGGCGAGGAGTTTGCCCGCATCATGGGCGGCCACGCTCCCGGCTCGCGGGTGACGTGCGCTGTGTACGTGGATCCGAACGTGGAGGGTGTGAAGCGGACGCTGGCGGCGCAGGCGAGTTGAGGCGGACTGCTCACGCCCTGTTCTGATTCGTTGCCACCGGCACCGGAGCGGGAGCGGTCGGTGTCGCCAGTGCGTTCGATGCGCTGGCGGCTTCCGGCACTTGCTCAGGCGTGATGCTGCCGGGCCGCGTCCAGACTTGACGCACGAACGCCCAGCCGATGTACAGCAAGGCGATACCGGCGATGACGATGTGCAGAGCCTGCATCGGAACCTTCTGAAGCGCAGGAACGAACGGCGTGAAGATCAGCACCGCCCCGTAGAACAGCGCACCGCCTGAGCACGCGCACACCATAAGTGCAGACAGTTGGACCTTGACCTTGCATGCACGACACCGGATGAGGTACAGCACGATCAGCACCAGACCGCAACCGATGGTGACTTGATCGACCCATGTGAGGTTCACCGTCGTCCCCCTTGGTCAGCCTTGGTGCCAAGGATCAGGCCTACCAGTCCACCGATGATGGCGCCGGGTGGTCCGCCGATGGCTCCGCCGAGAATCGCTCCCCCAACCACACCAGCCGCCGCTCCGTTGTTGTCGGTACGGGGCGGAGACTGAGGCGTGGGGCCGACGCGGAACTCGGCGCCGCAGTTGGGACACGAGTAGACGCCGGGTTGAAGTCCCGGCAGGATGTTCATGGGTTGTCGGCATCGCGAGCAGTGGTATCGCATACGGAGAACTCCTAAAGCAAACAGGCCGACACCAACGAAAACACGCGCAACTCCTTTGTGGTACTCCACATGTAGAGTATTTTCATCGTTGACACCCCTACCGATTGTGGCAAACGCCGGGTATACTTTAGGCCGAGAACGGAGCTGCCCTTGTCCAAACACAAACCTGACCATCGCTTCCCTGTAGACCGAATCGCCTTGGGCGATTGTCGGGAGTTGCTCGCGTCCATCCCAACAATGTCCGTTGATCTCGTGGTCTCGTCACCGCCGTACAACCTTGGCAAAGAGTACGAATCGAAGGTGGCTCTGGAGAAGTATCTGAGTGAACAGGAGAAGGTGCTCGCAGAGTGCTGCCGCGTTCTAAAGCCTACCGGGTCGATCTTCTGGCAGGTAGGTGCTTTCGCAGACTCGGGTTTGCTCATTCCGCTCGACGTGCGCTACTTCCCAATGCTGGAACGACTCGGCATGATTCCCCGCAACCGGATCATTTGGGCACGCCAGCACGGTCTGCACGCGAGTCGCAAGTTTTCATGCCGCCACGAAACTATCCTTTGGTTCACGAAAGGCGATGCTTACAAGTTCAACCTCGACACAATCCGCGTTCCTCAGAAATGGCAGAATAAGAAGCATTTCCGTGGTGACCGGAGGGGCGAGTTGTCTTGCAACCCAGACGGCAAAAACCCCGGTGATATTTGGATGTTCCGCAATGTGAAGCACAACCACGAGGAACAGACCATTCACCCGTGCCAGTTCCCGGAGGACATGATCGCTCGGATATTGATGTCCACTACAGACGAAAGCGACGTGGTGCTTGATCCTTACATGGGGACAGGAACTGTAGCTGTCGTCGCCAAAGATCACAACAGGCATTTCGTCGGCGCAGAACTTGATCCGGAGTACCACAAGGCGGCCATGCAGCGTCTCTCAGGCTTGCCAGATGAGAAAGGGTGCTTCCCAAATCTGAAAACACTTAGAGATTATGTAGAAAAAACGGGAGAGCCGATTGGCAAGTTCCGGTTCGCCGTCCAAGTGGGGTCTAAACCCACGGATCGGTCCCTGGCGAAAATCTACCCCGAGTCTCATCACCTCCAAGAGATGGAGGAGCGCATCCAGTATGAGGAGGCCGCGTTTGCTGCCGACCTCAGAGGCCATGAGCGCCCCGTTGACGAGAAGTTGAATGGTGGAGCCCCAAAACGCGCTAAGAAGACGGCAACCGTAGACAACAGGTTGTTTTAGTCTTGCTCTTCAACTTCGATATGACAGCGACCGCCATCTTCTCGGTTTGGCACCAGCCTGCACCGAATGTCCTTGGTCCCTGTGGCAGTGCGAGAGTATCGCTTGCTGGCGTATCCAATGATCTTTGCCGGCACAGACACGCCTATGTCCTCGAACAAACCGATCAGTCGTACTGGCACGCGGAACATGCCCTCCCGCTCGGCTTCGCGCAGTTGGGCTACAGCCTGTTCGTAGTAGAGCGTGCTGTTTGACGCGGGGAACATGCGAGCCTTGGTAATCACGACCAGTGCGGCGCAGCCCTGGGCGCCAATCATGATCGCACGCCGATGGAACAGGTCAGAGCGAACGACGTTATTCATGAGGAACGGGTAGTTGGAGAACTGGCACTCCACCACAACCCCATGTTTCGCATAGTCAACGTCGATGCCGAACATCGCCAAGTTGTTGGGGACGTCCCACTTCGTCCAACCGCGAGGAGTCAGTGCGTCACCGATTGCCTTGTTGGTGGCGACCGGACTGAAAATCAGACTACCGCTCTTCCCCGCCTGATCTGACGCTTTCAGGTACAGGGGTGTCGTCGCCAAGGCATCAAGAATCTCTCGCCCTTCCGCAGCCAAGGGACCGCCGAACGCTCCGTCTGCTCCGTGGAAGTCGGTGATCTGTGCCTTCATGGAAGCAGGGTATGGACTTCCATGAAACAATGCCCAGAGCATGGGGTCCGCCAGTGCTGTTTAGCCTGCCGAATGGGTTCGGTTCGCGTGCTCGCGGGTGTGCGCGGGCCTCAACGCGGGTGTTCGCGGGTGTGAACTTCCGGCGGCAGACCCGCGTGGGAAGTCCAGCGATTCGTGGGGCTTCCGACGGCTCGCGGGTGTCGCGGGGCTGTAAGTCACGACCGGATGCCCGGCGAGCGGGAGGGAGGGGACTGCACAGGGTGGGTGTGCATTGAGGTCGGGGTGGGGTGTCTGAGATTCGAGATTTAGACCCGCGCAGACCCGCGTTCGCTGGGAAGTCCAACGAATCGTGGGGTTTAGACCGCGGGTGTGGCATTGAAAGTGGCAGGCCCGCGCAGCCCCGCGCACACCCGCGGCAGACCCGCGCTGCGCCGGACGGGGATTCGGAGCCGGGCCGCTCCGCCGCCGTTCCACCGAGAGCATGTGCAGAATCCTCGCAGCGGCGTTCCCGCACTTCGGCCATGTCGTCGCCCACCCCGCATGCGCCGCGTTGCTCTCCGCCGATCCTGCCAGTGCTCCGATTCCCAGAACGGAACCCATCCTCTACAGACGGCCAAGTGCCTTGATGATTCGGATGGGGTCTGCCCCAATCGCTTCCGTGACTTCAAGGAACTCGATCACGTCCAGCCGCCGCTCGCCGCGTTCGTACTTGGAGATGAACGACTGCGGACGGCGCAGCGCCTTCGCTAACTGCGCTTGGGTGATCCCCGCCTCATTGCGGGCGGCAATGAGTGTGTGGCGCAGGCTATCGGCACGGGCTGTAAATGCTGATCGAGTCATTGACTCGCCTAAAAACGGCGAGTCGATATGGTGATCCCAATAGCGGATTATCCCAAAACAGGCTATAGTCTCCGGCTCTGAGCGATTCGGAGACCATCCCATGAACAAAGTACAGACCCAGAGAAGGCCATCGTGGATCGTGCGCTCATTCCGAGCGGTCGTCGTGTTCTTTAGCAGTCTGATCGTCCTGATCTTCGCCGTGGCGATGGTGGTCGGGGCACTCAGCAGGAAGGATGATCCCCGCCCTGAGCCTCCCGCTCCCCGCTCCACTCCGGCGAAATCAGCACCGCAGCCAGGCCGACCTCTCATCACCAAGGTGGAGAGTGAGGCGGTCAGGGCTTCCATGAGCCAGTACCCCGGCGTCAGGGATACCGAGATCAGCGCAGAGGGATCAACCTTCAACCTGACAGTGCAGGTGTCCCCCGGCGTGACGCCAGCACAAGCACGCGAACTCGCCGACAGCATCGTGCGACAGGTCAAGGGGATCATCAACGACAACTCGCCTACCAAGGTCATCGGCACGGGCATGTACACCTACCGCGTCAGCGTGACCGCCGACGGTGATGCTGTCATGGCGCAGGGAGAGAAAGCGGCAGGTGCGGAGAGCATTCGATGGACTGGCGGGGCGGAGCCGACTCCGCCCCCTGACCTGGGCAATGCGCCCGACGCTTGGACGATGATCCAGAAGTACGTGACTGACGGGTTGAAGTCGCCAAAGAGTGCATCGTTCCCGTCGGATGGGTGGCAGAGGGTGTACAGGAAAGAGGACGGAGTGTGGGCTGTGGACTCATACGTGGATGCCCGCAACGCCTTCAATGCCGAGATTCGCACCCGGTTCTACTGCGAGGTACGCAGGGTGTCGGAGGTCAACAACGGTTGGAGCCTTGTCACGCTCCGCTTCATTGACCGCTAGCCCACGCGACCTCCCGCACGGCCGCAACCACCGCACCCGGCGCAATGTGGTCGATGTACCGGCTGGTGGTGCCGATGTTGGAGTGCCCCAACTGCGCTGCGATCAGGTGGATGGGCACCCGTTCATCGGCGAGCCGGGCCGCGTGGGTGTGGCGCAGGCCGTGAGGATGGACACGCTTCTCAATCCCCGCCTTCTCCGCGATGCGCGGTAGCATGTTGCGCACGTAATAGTCAGACACCTGTGCGCCGTCCAGCGTACAGAACACCCACTGAGACTTCGGGCGCATCGCCATCCACTTGTCGAGCAAGGCGAACCCGCCCGCATCCATGCCGACTGTCCGGGCCTTGCCGCCCTTGCCCCGCAGCACTCGCACCGTGCCCCGCTCCGGGTCCAAGTCCTTCGGTTGGAGGCTGAGGGCTTCGCTGATGCGCAGGCCGGTACGGTACAGAAGTGCGATCAACGCTCGGTTGCGGATGCCGGTTGGGGCCTTCCGCGAACACGCTCCCATCAGTCGCTCCACTTCATCGGCGGTCAGCACCTCAACTGGGAACGTGCGCCCTTTGGTTGTCGTGATCGGCTCCGCCGCCATGTCCCTGTACGCGGCATCGGTCCAGTCGGCGCACC
The DNA here is from genome assembly GCA_016124375.1 of Tepidisphaera sp. Taxonomy (GTDB): domain Bacteria; phylum Planctomycetota; class Phycisphaerae; order Phycisphaerales; family UBA1924; genus RI-211. Next base: position 189,289 of record WGNV01000003.1, on the reverse strand, counting down.
GCTCCGCCTGTGGGTCACGCTCACCGATCCATCCGTCATCGACGCGGCGCACGGTGGCGAGGATGTTGTCGCCGCTCATAATGTCGTACAGATCTGTCCCCTGCCTGCGCGCAAGGACAGCACCGACCGGGAGGGCCTTCACCGTTTTCATATGTGTTCCTTCTATGGGTGTGCCCGGGCGACTCGCCCGAGAGCGTTACTGACCATAACTCCGTGACGTGTGGGCCGTCTATGAAAATCGTCGGGAATCACCGAAGATTCTTCGGATTCACAGCCGCGCACAGCGGAGAGTGTGTGTGTCAGTGATTCGCTGATGCAGTGTGTCAGTGCCGGAGCGATGCAAGCGTCCGCACGGCTCACACCCCACACCCACCACACCTTGATGGATGGGGTGTGCATGTGACCATGTGCATGCATGTGGCCCTGTGCATGTGAACACACCCACCAGCTCACCACATGGGCATCACTGCACGGCGCCACCCATCACCACCACGACAGCATGAACATAGTGAGCATGCACCTCCACCAACTCCCGCTCGCCGGACAGGGCGGTTATGGAATCAGGAAGATCCATAACTCAGTGAGTGGGGTCGGCGTGGCCCGCGAGCAATCCATAACTAGAAACCCGACTGCGCCAGTGATGACGCAGCCGGGCGGGATGACCGCCCCACCATCATGCCTGTGTGGTGGAGCCGGTGGTTCATACGACACGCGGGCTGAGGCGCAGGCGTGTCTCCTCCTCCCGGAGTCGGCCCAACTCCTCGTCTAACTCCAAGCGGCGGGCCTCTGCTGCTGGGCCAGGACCCATCCGCTTCCACTCCTCGACAGCAAGGGCCAACTGCTCCAAGTCCCGCTTCAGGCGTTGTTCCCGCGTGTACCGCTCCAGCCGGAGTACCCTCTGCGCCACACTCATGGTGTCACCTCCTGATGGTGGGTGCTGCACCATGCCATGCATGGCACACTGCACACCCCACCACATGCCATGCATGATGCACAGGTGCATGCACCCCATGCATGACATGCACAGCCATGCAGACTTGGTGGGTGGTTCCACAACGCACATGCACGCGGGCATGCGCCATGCATGGGATAATTGCATGTGCAGCGGGTGGGCATCATCCTACCTCCCGCTCGCGTGCGGCGAGGTCACTCATCAAGTCGTTCAACTGGTCCTGATCAGAGGTCAGTTGAAGAGCGGGCACCTCAACCTTCCGCGACCGTTTGACGACCTCTCGCTCCAACTCATCGAGCCGGAGCAACAGGTCCATCGCGTCCGCCGGGCCGAACGTCCGCAAGAGGAACTCCTTGATGGCCGCGATGTCGCCCGCCTTGGCCTTCTCAACAAGGGCGGCCATGACTTCGATCACGTCCTTGGCACCGATGCATCCGATCATCACTGTGCGGAGAGTCTGAACCTTCCGCACAATCGGACCACCATCGAACTTCTTGGGGCCTTGGTTGCCGGGACCGAACTTGCCCTGTTCCTGACGGTTCCAACCGTCATTCTTCCGGTTGGCGTACTTGCCGAACTTGTCTCTGGGCTTGTCGTCCGGCGGGAGCGTCACCTGTTCCAGAGTGTCCGGCACCATTGACCCGCTGGGCGTGTCGCCCGTCTCCGCTCGGATTCCAACAGAGGGTGTGGCCACCGTGGGCGCTGATGGTGCGGGCTGGGCGTCTGGCGTCGGGTCCGTTGTGTTTTCAGACTCATGGTGCTGCGGCACGGTCACACCCCACCTTCCCGTGACAGACGCTGGAGTTCATCGGGTTCGCCAATCCCCGCGTCGCTCCTTACCAGCCGCTCCGCACGGTCCAGAGCCTCCGTGGCGACCTTGACCGCCTCACGCATATCGCGCAACTCCTGAGCCTGTTGAGGCGACCGCTTCTCCGCCCAATCGGCCTCCCACTTGATGATGGTGTCACGATCCACCGGGCAGGTGATGAACGGCATGGTGCGGATGGCGTCAAACACACGCTGATCGCCCCGCTCGATGGCCTGACGCGCCACGTCGGCCAACAACAGACCGTCCTCCGGCAGATTCTCCCAGATGTAGACCGTCAACGCCGAATCCGGCTCGGCCTTCTCCACCACCAACTCGCTGCGCTTCTTGTCCACCGTCGCCGCACCCTTGGCGAGGAAGTCGCGCATCCGCATCAAGTCAGGCATGACGCGATTGAACGCCTCACCCAGCATGTGCTTCTTGCCTTCCTCGGTGTACTTGTTTGACGCCTTGATGTGCTGGACGGTGTTCTTCCACTCGGTGAGGATGGCAACGATCTTCTGGAAGTACAACTTGGCCTCGGACACAAGCGTGCCGGGCGGGTACTCCCGCTTGCTGATGCTGCCGGGAACGCCGAACGCCGCGATTTCTTCCAACGTGAACGCCATGACTGACTCCTTTCAGTAGGCAGCCTCAAACGCGAGACCGCCAAGTTTGAACCCATCCACTTCTTGCACCGTCCGCGACCATGCGGGTGTGCCCTCAAACACTTCTGTCCAACCACGCTCGACCATCGAGCGAAGATCACCACTGCTGATGAACAAGCGCCGTCCCGCCTTCGACACAGCGCACAGATCACGGGCCATGTTCTGACCCCAGCGCAGGACCGCCGCGAGGTCACGGGGCCTTGTTGAGCCTTCTGTCGCGGCCACGAGCGAGCCGAGTTGATCCAACTCCGCCGCCGCCGCCTTGACGCTGAGCGGAAGGTGCGCGACGAACTTGGTCAGGCTTGGCGGGGCCGTGTCGGCGTCATAGTCCTGTGTCTCGGCGTTGGAGTCGAAGTCCCAAATGCCGCGGGCCAATGCCAACAGCACCGAGCAGACATCCGCCCTGTCGTACTCCTCCATCGAACGGAGCCGGGTGAGGACAGGCTGCCCCTTGTGCGGGGTCGGCTGACCCAGCCGCTCGCGCATCCGGTCGATGAGTTCAAGCGACTCCTGCATGAGCGTGAGGAGTGCGAGTGTGCCAGCGTCAGGTTGAACGTGGTTCATGTTCAGTACTCCGAGTCATCAGGGCGTGAACGGGCGGGAGGGTCACCAGCCCCTGTGAACTCCACACGCCATTGAGCGACACCATTGCGGTCCTTCTTCACCAACCGCAGCACCAGGCCACCGGGCGTGATGCTGTCGCGAATCCGCGAGAGGAACTTGCCGACTTCGTTGTTGAACGTGGGACGCCCCAGTGCCGACCCAACGCGGTCGGGGAGGGTGCTGGCGAAGTCCCGCTGGCGACCGTTGCGCTCATCCGGGCGCAGGGCGTGGCCCAACTTGTCGGCCAAGTCGCGTGCGGTGAACTCGGCACGGAACGTCTCCCAAAGCCGCTGCACGAACTCCGAGTGGTCATCAGCCGGATTGCTGACTGCCTCCCTCATGCTCTGGGCGTTGGTGAGGAACCCCTCAACACCCGCGAAGTGGAGGATGGAGCCGATCACGCTCACCCACCGCTCAAAGCCGCCCATCGTCGGAAGCATCGGAGCGGGAGGCTGCCCCGCGAGGAACCATGCTCTAGCGATGGTGAGTACCGCGGCCCGAATCCTGACGCGATGCTCCATTGCGTAGGCGGTCAGGTCTGGGATGCGGAAGCCGGTGCGCTCGCCGGGTTCGGGGCACTTTGCATCCAATCGCATGTTGACGATGCGCCGAGCAAGGTCGTACCCCTGAGTGACCCCGTTGCCGGTGCCGAGGAACACCGTGTTGTTCTCGGCTCGCAGCGTGCTGCCCGCGTCATTGCGCCCCAGCCGACGCTGGGAGAACTCCACCGCCGTCAGCACGGCGCAGAGGGATTCGGAGTCCAGCATCCCGACGATGTTGTCGAAACACACAGCGGGGGTGCAGTCGGACAGGGCGGCCATGATGGTTTTGCCCATCTCTTCCTCAGTGCGAGGGAGGCGCCCCCACGCCCCGAGATGCCCGAACGCCACGCGGAGTATGGCACCCACCAACAGACCTTTGCCGGTTCGGGGTTTCGTTGCATCCGCGAGGAACATTGGAATGTGGGTCCGACCCAGCATCGGGCGCAGGACCAACGTGAACAGGAGGGCGAGCGCACTTGCCCGTGATCCGGCGCAGTCAAACGGGAAGTCGGCGATCAGTTCATCAACGACTGCGACGGCGGCACGGACATGATCCGCAGTCGGATCGGCGGGAATGGGCGGAGACTCATACCCCGGCGGTAGCATCAGCAACAAGCGGGTTTGTTCGTCATATCCCGGCGCAGTGACGATGGACCCGTCGGGGCGCATGAACGGGTCGGTCACGATGCCCGTCAACTCCGGGAAGCACGGGCGAGGATCGGCCATCACCATCCGCACGATGTTGGGTGGCGGGTCGATTGGTCGGCTGGTGCCCTTCTCCTGATTCATCATGACGAACTGCACCGTGCGAGCCAGCACCCAGGTCAGTTGATCGGGAATCAGGCCTTCCACCCGTCCGTCCCGGACCCAAGCGATGCGCCCAGCCGCCATGTAGAGCGCATGGGGGCCGTTGTTCCTGGCTCGTAGTCTCTCTCGCACTTCGTCAGTGGCCTCGGCCAATCCCTGATTGGCTACGACAATGTCCCGCCCAGTGTCGGCATCCACATCGGGCCGGTAGACCTCAGCAGCATCAATGAGGGCCACCAACTGCGCTTTGGTGCCGCCAGCATTCAACCAATCCACGATGTCATGGCCCACCGGCAGGTCGGGGAAGCGCACGATGCGCACTCCCTTCGCTACCGGAGCGACCGCCTTTGCGATCGTGAGGGCGTACCGCTCGCCCGCTTCGTCATTGTCGGCGAAGATGATGACCTGCCGCCCATTCGCGCACTCGCGCACCTTGACGGCGTGCCGCTTCACCTGCCCAGCCCCGCCGAGCGTGCAGACGGCGCAAAGGCCCAACGCTCGGAGCCGGTCAACCTTCCGCTCGCCCTCTGCTACGCACAGAATCCCGCTGGAATCTGACAGTGCTTCCGGCAGTCGGTAGAGGGGCGGGTCAATCTCCGGCAGTATGTCGCCGTCCTTGTCGCGTGCAGCGGTGATGCTGTAGACATGATGGCGGTCAGTCCACTCTCGCCGCTGGATGAAGAACTTGTGCCCGTTCGCCGCTCGGAGCCTGAGGTTCTCAAACAGCGGGACACCACGCGCATCGGCGTATGTGTACACCTCCTCGACCTTCGCACCTGAACAGGCAATCTTTGAAGGCAGCGCATGATCCGGGATCAGTTCAACAACGGGGAGGGGCTTGGCCTTGCCTCCGGTCGGAGACAGACCGACCGCCTTGATGGTCGTCACCCGATCCGCTGGTGATAGTGCGGCACCATTGTCGAGAAGCACCACCCCGCCGTCGCTGCCGTGGACAGCCACGAGGGACGGGTTCGTATCGCCGCGATGGAGGCACGGCATCCGGTAGCCGTCACCATCCTTGCGCGGGGTGTTGCCCGTGGTGCGCTCGTATGCGCTGATGAACTCGTCCAGTGTGATTGGCATGATTATTCCGTGAGCGGTGCTCCATCCCCGAAGCACTCCGCCCGCGTGCTGTTGAACGTCAGATTCCCGCCGCCGCCAACTCAGCCTGTGCGTCCGCCACCGCCGACACGCTCTGGGTGTCGGGCTTCGGTTCAACCGACGCACCCGTCGCCAGCCCCGCGTGGTCCTCACGGGTCAGGTCGGCGTGGAACTCGTCCAGCCAAGTCTGAGTGGTGAGCAGCCGTCGCCCCGAGCGAATGTGCTTGAGATAAACACGCTGCCCAGAGCGGGCCTTGATGCCCTTGCGGCACCACCGCCAGATGGCGTACTCGGTCTGACCATACAACTTCCCCGCTGCCTCCATCGAGAGGTACGGGCCGGATTGGGTTGTCATTGGGAACCCCTGAGCGCAAGTCCAAGTCGGCGAGTGGACCTTGGCTCGTCAGGCCACGTTGCGACCAGTCGTTCAGCAGTTCAGGGGTTCAACTCGGGTCGCAGGGGCCAGCCGCCGGAGCGGGGCGCAACGGACCCGACACATAGATCATCGGCCCGACTCGCCACCCGCGACCATCCGGCTCCACTGCTCCGGTGAGTCCCGGCGGAAAAACAAGAACGATCGAGCGTGGGATTCGTGGGGCTTCGCTTGGAAAAGCGAAATGTCGATACGCGGTCGATACGAAAACACAGAAAAGCGGGTATGATCCGGGTCGATACGCGACTCTGGCACCGTGCTGGAACTCGTGGAATCGACTGGGATTACAGCGACAGCATGAGCAGGTCGTGAGCGTTCGCAATGATGAGGTCGGGAGTTCGACTCTCCTCCGCTCCACTTGAAGGAAAAGCCCTGTTTTACGGGGCTTTTTCGCTTTGTGGGGGAAGGCCGAAAAACCCGCAAAAACCAGCCACGGGAAAATGGCGGGAAAATGGTGTGGTCCGATCATCCAACCCTCTCATTTCTCGGGGAGGCGGGCCAGAAGCTTCGCCAACTGGTCTTCGATTCGACCCGGCGCTCTCTCGTCTTCCACTTGGTCAAGCCAGAGGATGGGCGTGCCCTGTTGCTCGGGGTCTTGGGAGTTCTCGGTGGGCTTTCCGGTGTGAATGATGACCATCTCCAGAAACTCGGAGAACTGCTTTGGAGTCAGGTTCACGGCCACGGGATTCGGCTGATCGAATCCGGCATGATCTCCAACCGGGTATGTGTATTGGGCTGGCGCAATCCAGGTGAACTGATCCCACTGCAACTGCGGATTGTCCCAGTGCTCTTTGAGCCGCTTTCCGAGCGCCCCCTCACCCGCATAAACCAGTCGTCCATCACGGAGTAGGGCGTAGACCGCCGTGATTTCCCAGAGGTCAATCTTGCAGTACTCGCGCTCTTCATTGGACGCACCTCCGCGTCCTCCGGCCCCTCGCTCGATTCTCTGCCCATAAAGCGCGCGGCGCTTTGGATTGCCTCCGGCGTCGTCTTCAGCCCGGCCACGCTCGCCCCAGTACACATAGAGAGGGTCCCACGTCAATCCTCCGATAAAGGAATGCGATGGGAGTGCGCCGAGTCTGGCGGGCTTTGGCATGATCTCTCTCCGTCAATCGTTTCGGCGCACGAGTTCGTTTACGGCCTTGAACATGGACTCGAATCGGTCCAGAACGTCCCCGCCCATGTGCTTGCGCATCTCGCCCGCGCGCTCTGCCATGTACCGTGCTGGCCGGTAGTGGTTGAAGGTCGCCCCCTTCGCCATCGGGTTAGCCGTGAAGTACTTTTCGATCCGAACGAGAACGCGCGGCGGCTGAGCGCCCAAGGTGGCCGTGGTCAGCGCGGTTTGATACTCCCCGTTCACGAACCGGAGGTAGAGGTCGTCACCGAACAGGTCTTCAATATCGGCTTCCGGCTTCTGGACGAAGTTGGCGAAGGTCAAGACGTTCTTCCGTTGGATCAACTTCCGCCGCCACAGATTCTCGATGGTCTGTTGATCCTTCGCTTGGAAGTCGATCAGCGTCACAAGGTTGATCGCCTTCTGAGCGCCCAGCAGGGCGACGAACGTAGGCACCTTGTCCGCCCCACCGACGGGCGTAATCGTCCAGTCGGGGAGTAGGCCCACCCGCCCCTCCGCTTGCAGCAGGCCCGACATTGCCTGCAAGTAGAGCAGATCGGACACCCCCTCAACGATGAGGCTGTTCGGCCCTACGAAGAGTGTCTGGGTAAGGTCGTATCCGAGCGCGCCTTGGAGTGGAAAGAGGCTGTCGTCGGTCGCTTCCAGTACGTCGCTTGTGACTTTCGTTCCCTCTGCCTCTGGTGGAACAGGCTCGGCCGATTCGACGCTCCGGTCCTGAACAATGCGAACCCGATCAAACCGCGTTGCATCAACCATGAAAGGTGAATGGGTTGAGTAGATGACTTGGTGATTGGGCTTCAACTCAGTCTCGAAGTACCGGAGCAGGTCGGCCTGCGCCTTCCCGTGGAGAGACAGCCCAGGCTCGTCCAATAGAAGGATGACGTTCTTCTTCTCACGCTGCACATCACCGTACCACGCCAAGAATGAGAAGAACCACACAAAACCACGCGAGCGCGATCCAAGTTCCGTGGTGACTTGGTGCTGGGTGTCATAGATTTCAGCCCAGATGTTCGTACCTTGCCGCATATCCGGTGGGTCTTCGGGCCGTGCCGGGCGCACGTCGAATCTCATCTGAAGATGCCGGTTTTGTGACCAGTACTTGACGATGCTGGCGGTGAGGTGATTTCCAGCGCCCTCCAGCTTGTTCTTCAGTTCTCGTGTCCGCTTGGGATTTAGCAGGCCGTCCAAATCCAAGCGAGCCAACCGGATCAAGCCCAGCAATGGGTAGTCCGGCTTTTTCAGTTTGTCACCATCGACGCGAGCTTTGAGTTGCTCGATGTTGTCGCAGCCCCTCATCTGGTAGTATTCATCGAAGTACATGAACTGAGGAACGCGACTCCACAGGATTTCGTTGAAGATGTAGAGGCTTGTACTGCCTGCCTTGATGATCTTCTCCATCCAGACGAGAATGCTCTTGACCGCTTCGGTCTGCTCTACCCCTTTCACCGCCTCCTTAACATCCTTTGCCGTTTTGCATTGCGGCAATCGCTCCTTCACGTCGTCAGTTACAGAGAAGCTGCCCACGAGATGCTGGAGCGCGCTTACCTCATCGACCTCCAAGACAAAGGTCGTATTCTTTTGCTCGTATGCTTTTGAGAGCGTGAACACCGTCGATTTCAAGGATGAATCGCCAAACACTTCCGAAACTGCCTCAACGTCTTCGTCCTCTAGCTCGAAGGTCAGCTTTGCCACCACGGCGTGTTTGCGGTCACCTTGTTCGATTTGGTGTTCGTACTCGCCCACGTCCCGTCGGGGATAGTCGTCAGTCACGCTGTAGCCAGTGTCGGTGGCGACGATCGGGCGTAGCCGATACATCGCTTGGAGCATAGCTGTCTTCCCCGCTTCGTTTTTCCCGACAAGGCAAGTGATGTCCCCGACATCGAACTCGTTGGAATCACGGACGCTGTGGAAGTCGGTGACGTGGACTTTGGTAAGCTTCAACGTGTACCTCCGCGAGCAGAAACCCCGATGTACGCGGGCGTTTGACGCAAAGTGTATCGCAGACGAGCCGGAATCGCTCCTACGGACGATTCCATTCGTTTTCGCGGCGGAAATACTCCGTCACTGTCCGCCGATCCGCTCCCGGCTGGGATTCGACGGCCTCCAGGAGTTCTTCCGTGCCGGGTGTCCCGCCGTCGGCACGCCGACCCAGAAGCTCATGGATGACGGATGAGTCGGAGTTACCGACCGGGCGCGGACACCACGCCATGAAGCGCCGCCACGATTCGGTGAACTGTTCAGCGGGGGTACTCATCGCCCACCCCAGCCGCGCATCGACGCAGTTCGCGCGCGCAAATCACGCCCTCAAAACCCACCCCCACCCCAAAATCCCAAAAAATCTTCCGGTCCCCAAAACCCCCAAAACCACCCCAAAAACGCCACTTCCCGCCTCATCAGTAGCCCCACCGTGAGGGAGGGCCTCCGCGCATCTACCACCGTTGCGCGCGCAAATCGCGCCTTTACCAGTTCATATAGAAGCGTCCCGCGTTTCCGTCAGGTCACCCTCGCCGGGCATCCAACAGGCTGAGCCACGAACTCAGGCTGGTCTTCCCCGGCATCGCGCCCTGCCCGACTCGCGGCCGCCGAAGCGGTGCGTGGGCCGGCCCTCGCTCGCGTGAAGCATCGGGGAACACTCGCGGCCTTCCATATCTAGTGGCACAGGCGTCCCGCCTGTGTCCTTCCCTCCCTACCCCGCCGCGACCAACAGAGGCTCCGACTCGGGACACCACACCGGGCAGCCCCTCGCCACGATTGCGACACGCAAGCAGTGCCGAAAAAAGTCCAAAGGGCGTCGGCCCGATGAACTCGCCCACGCATCGCCGCTAGTCCGTGTGCCTACCGGGTCCCGCTCGAGCGCTTCAAACCCGCTCACCGGGGAAGACCAGCCACGCCCCAGCGGAACCGCAACCCCACGCCAACCCGCCGACCCGCCTCAGGGTCGATTTCTTCCCATTCCCAGTCCGCCCCGCACGAGTAACATGCCGCCGCACGATTCACCGGAGGCGCGAGCGATGCTCAAATCAGCATTGGTCTTTCTCGGCGCGGGCGGCGGCGGGCTCCTGCGCTACTGGCTCGGCCTGCTCGTGCAAGGCTGGTGGGGCCGCGGCTTCCCGCTCGGCACCCTGCTCATCAACCTCACCGGCTGCCTGGTCATCGGCTTCCTCGGATCCGCCTGGTACGGCCCCGCCCCCGTCCGCGACGAACTCCGCCTGCTCGTGCTCGTCGGCGTGCTCGGCGGCTACACCACCTTTTCCAGTTTCGGGCGCGAGACGATCTTGCTCGCCCAGCAGGGCGAGTGGGCGCAGGCCGGGCTGTATGTCGGCCTGAGCGTGGTCGTGGGGATCGTGTGCGTGTGGTTGGGCGTGATCGCCGCGGGGTGGGTCTTTGGCGGGGCGAAGGCGTAGCGCGGGGAGGTGGGTATGCGGTTCAAGAAGATTCTGGTGGCGGTGGATGGCGCGACGGCAGGGACCGATGTGCTGCCCACCGCCGCTGAACTCGCGAGGTGCACCGGCGCCGAACTGGCGCTCATCACCGTTGCGGACGTGCGCGGCATCGGCGTCTCCGAGGTCAGCCCGCCGGCGCACGCCGCGGCCGCGATGCTGCGCGAAGAGGCGGCGCGGCTGCTCCAGGGCGCGGCGGCGGAACTTGCTGCTGACGCCAAGCCGCTGATGATCGTGCGCGAAGGACTGCCCGAGAAAGAACTCGCCGCCGCGGCGAGAGATTGGCACGCGGATGTGCTCGTCATGGGCACGCACGCCCGCACCGGCTTGGCCCACATCTTTCACGCAAGCGTCGCCGAGAGCGTGCTCCACCACTCGCCCTGCCCCGTGCTGCTGCTGCGGATCGGGCAGCCAGCCTGACGGTCCAAAAAAAAGGCACGCGGGGGCTCCCCTCCACCCGCGTGCCGTTTGAGACCATGCATTATCCAAAGATTATGCAATGATTACGGGCGAATGTCAAGCACCGAATGGCCGCGGGTTTGGGCTCAGGCCGGCGCCAGTTCCAGGCGTTCCGGCGTGGGTGCATCGGGGGCGGGGGTGTCGGTGTGGTGGGCATGCTTCCGCCCCGCCACCAGCACATAGATCGACGGCACCACGAACAGCGTGAACACGGTCGAGATCGCCATGCCGCTCACCAGCACGATGCCGATGCTGTTCCGGGCCGCGGCTCCCGCGCCCGTCACCAGCACCAGCGGGAAGTGTCCGAACACCGTCGCCGCCGACGTCATCAGGATCGGCCGCAGTCGCGTCGCCGCCGCCTGCTTCACCGCGTCGATCTTGCTCAGCCCCTGCTCCTGCAGATGATTCGCGAACTCCACGATCAGAATCCCGTTCTTGGCCACCAGCCCCACCAGCGTGATCAGCCCCACTTGGCTGTAGATGTTGATGGTGGTGACGCCTTCGGCCGTAAACAGCATCGCCCCGGTGAGCGCCAGCGGCACCGAGCCAAGGAGCACGATCAGCGGATCTCGGAAGCTGCCGAACTGCGCCGCCAGCACCAGATAGATCAGCCCGATCGCGAAGCCCAGCGTCGACACCAGCGTCGTGCCTTCCGTCCGCATCTGGCGGCTTTCGCCCGCGTAGTCGATCGCGTAGCCCGGCGGGATGATCTTCTTCGCCGCGGCTTCCAGGGCGCTCAGTGCCTCCTCTTCAGTGGCGCCGGGCGCGACGACGCCGAAGATCTTCGCGCTGTTGCGCTGCTGGAATCTCGTGAGCACCCGCGGCACCGCCTTGGTATCCAGCGACACCAGCGAACGCATCGACACGCTGCCCCCGTCGCGCGTGCGCACCTTCAGTTGCAGCAGTTGCTCGGCGGTCTCTCGCTGATTGTCGCCGACCTGCGGGATCACCTTGTAACTGCGGCCCTCGTAGTTGAAGCGGTTGACGTAGCCGCCCCCGAGCAGCACGCTCAGGTCCTGCCCGATGTCGGCCATGTCCAGGCCAAGGTCGGCGACACGCTGGCGATCGATCTGGATGCGGGTCTGGGGCAGGTCGATCTTGAGATCGGAATCGACATACACGAACTTGCCGCTGGCGTAGCCGGCGCCGATGAGTTGGTTGACGTAGGGCTCCATGTCTTGAGCCTCTTGCCCGCTGGTGATCATCATCTCGACGGGAAACTGTCCGGCCCCGGGCAGGGGGGGCGGGCGCACGGCGATCGAGCGGACCTCCTGGATGCCCATCAGCTTGCCGATGACTTCATTCTGGATGGGCTCGGTGGTGCGAGTGCGTTCCTTCCAGTCACGGGTCTGGATGCCCCCGAAGCCGCCGCCCATGTTGAGGTCGGCGATCTGGAAGAAGAACTTGGCTTCGGGCACCGACATGAACGCCTTGGCGACCTTCTGAAAGCCCCGCACGGTGTAGCCGAGCGTGGCGTCGGGGGCGGTCTGGACGACGGCGAAGACGATGCCTTCGTCCTCGGTGGGCGCGAGCTCCTGCTTCGAGCGATGGTAGAGGAACGGCGCGAGCACGCAGATGGCGAGCGACGCAACGACCACGGCCCACCAGAACTTCAGGACCGCCGTCAGCACGCGCTCGTACAGGTGGCGGAGGCGATCAAACAGGCCGTTCACGAATCGCGTGAACCAGCCTTCCTTGCCTTCGGCGGGAACCATCCACGCGCTCATGATGGGCGAGAGCGTGACGGCGACGATGCCCGAGATGACGACAGCCGCGGCCAGGGTGAACGCAAACTCGCGGAACAACTGGCCCGTCAGCCCGCTCTGGAAGCCGATGGGCGTATACACCGCGGCCAGCGTGATCGTCATCGAAATGACCGGGGCGAAGAGTTCGCGGGCGCCGATGAGGGCCGCATCGATGCGGCTCTTGCCCTCGCGCACGTGGCGCTCCACGTTCTCCACCATCACGATGGCGTCGTCGACGACCAGGCCCACCGACAGCACGATGGCCAGCAGCGTCAGCAGGTTGAGCGAAAACCCGAAGAGCAGCATGGCGATGCACGCGCCCACCAGCGAGACCGGCATCGCGAACAGCGGCACCAGAACCGTGCGCAGCGAGCCCATGAACAGGAACACCACCAGCGCCACGATGCCGATCGTCTCGATCAGCGTGTGCGTGATCTCCTGGATCGCGTGGTCCATGTAGTACGTGCCGTCGTACGCAAGCGTCATGGTGACGCCGGCGGGGAGAGAGGGTCGGATTTCCTCGATCCGCTTCTTGAGCGCGGCCGCCACTTCGAGTTCGTTGGCCTTGGGCAGGGGCCACACGCTCAGCCACACCGCGGGCTTGCCGTTGAAGCCGGCCTGGCCGGTGGGCTCTTCGCTGCCCAGTTCGACGCGGGCGATGTCCTTGAGCCGCACCATCACGCCCTCGCGCTCGCGCACGATCAGGTCGGCAAACTGCGCGGCGCTCTTGAGGTCGGTGTCGGTGAGCAGGTCCACCTGCACGTCGCGGCCCTTGGTCTTGCCGACCGCAGCCAGGAAGTTGTTTCGGGCCAGCGAATCCCACACTTCGCGGGGCGTGATGTCCAGCGACTCCATCTTGACGGTGTCGAGCCAGATGCGCATCGCCAGCTCGCGCGGACCCTCGACGCCCACCCGCTGCACGCCGGCGATGGTCTGCAGCTCGGGCTGCACCTCGCGCACGAGGTAGTCGTTGAGCTGCATCAGGCTCAGTTGGTCGCTGGTGAAACTGATGTAGAACGTCGCGTAGGGCTTGTCCGTGCGCTGGATGTCCACCGAGGGGGACTGCGCGTCCGGCGGCAGCGTGCTGCGCACCTGGTTGAGGCGGGCGCTGATCTCGGCGAGCGCGTCGTTGCTGTTGTGGTTCAGGCGCAGGTGCACCGTCACGCTGCTCACGCCCGAGCGGCTGGCGCTTTCGATGTAGTCGATGCCGTCGATGGCGGAGACCGCCTTCTCGATGGGCGTCGTGATGAAGCCCCGCACCGTCTCGGCGCTGGCGCCGTAGTACACAGTGGTGATGACGATGGCGCTGGACTCGAGGCGCGGGTATTGGCGCACGGCCAGGGCGTCGATGGAGCGCCAGCCCACGGCCAGGATGATCAGGTTGATCACGATGGCGAGGACCGGCTTCTTGATGAAAATGTCCGTGAAGGATTTCACGTGTGTGTCCTTTGAGAGAGGCGCGGGGCGGCGGGGGGGCAGGGGCGAGCGCGAGCGAGTTACTTGCTGTCGCTGGTCTTGGCGAGTTCGGCGGGCTTCTTCTCGGCCGGCGCGTCCTGGGCGTTGGAGTGCTGAGTGTCCTGCGGGGGCTGATCAACGACCTTGACGCCATCGCGGAGTTTGAACGAGCCGGCCGCGGCGATCAGCTCGCCCGCCTCGATGCCCTCTTTCACGATCACGTCGTCACCGATCGCCTGGCCGAGCTGCACGAACTTCTGGTGCGCCCGCATGTCGCCCTTGTCGTCTTTGGTGACGACGAAGACCGAGTCTCCGAACGCGGCCCGGCGCACGGCGGTGCTGGGCACGGCCACGAGTTTCTGGGGCAGATCGATCGGCACGCGCACCTGCACCGACATGCCCGGGGCGAGCACGCCCTTGGGGTTGTCGACGACGGCGCGCACGCGGAGGTTGCGGGTGTCGATGTTCACGCTGGCGTCGGCGGCGACGACGGTGATCTTGACGGGGTCTTTGCCCAGCAGCGGAGCGTCGGCCATCACCACCGAGCCGGGCAGCACGCGCGGGGCGTACTCCTGGGGAATGGCGAAATCCAGGTAGATGGTGTCGGTGAGTTCCTGCAGGGCGACGACGCTGCTGCCTTCCTTCAGGTACTGCCCTTCGTGCACGGTGCGGATGCCCGCGCGGGCGCGGAAGGGGGCCTTGATGGTGAGCTTCTCGAGACGCGCCTGCACCTGGGCGACGTGGGCGGTTGCCTGATCGGCCTCGGCGAGCCAGCGCTCGCGGTCGGCCTGAGCCGCGGCGAGCTTGTTGCGGGCGCGGTCGAGTTCGACGTCGGCGATGGCTCGCGACTCGATGCCGGACATTCGGTTGAGCTCGACTTCGGCGAGTTTGATGTTGGAATCGACCTGCGCGAGGTTGGCCTGGGCGATGCGCACCTGGGCCTTGGCCGCGGCGAGGTCGGCCTGCTCGGTGGCGTCGTTGAGCTTGAGCAGCACCTGGTCCTTGTCGACGGCCTGGCCGCTGTCGAAGCCGACCTCGGTCACGACGCCGGCGAGTTCGTTGCTGACTTCGACCGAGCGGATGGCGAAGACGGTGCCGACGAGGTCGGCGGTGGGTTGCCAGGTGACTTCGTGAGCGGGGACGATTTTGGCGGCTTCGAAGGGCTCGAAGGCAGCGCCGCCCGCCTGAGCCGCGGGAGCGTGGGAGCGCAGCTTGTAGATGATGCCGCCGCCGGCCAAGAGGCCCGCGACGACGAAGACGGCGATGACGGCACCTGTTCGTGACATGTCGGGTTCCTTCAGATCGTGGTCAAACTACGACTTCTTCTGGCGTTTCTTGGCCGCGACGTGGCGTTTGGCGGCTGCACGCGTGGGTTTGGATGCTGTCGCGGTTGGCGTGCGATCCGGCATCATTTTTTCGAGGGCGCGCCGAACGCGCGTCATGCGCGGACCATCCACCTTGGCCAGGCCCAGCACGCGATTCAGCCACAGGCCGTCCATCGCGAGCAGGATGGTTTCGCCCACGCCGGCGTCGAGACCGTCATCAGCGAAGCGGCTGCGGATGGTTTCGTAGGTGAGCCGCAGCGGCTCGATGAGCTTGGGGTTCTGCATGAGCGCGGCGAACGCGGCGGAGGAGCTTTGCTCGCAGTGCTCGCACCAGGCGTCGGTGTCGCGCAGTTCGTTCAGCAGGGCGCGGGCCATGCGGCCGGGGCCGGGGGGGGTTTGCTCGTAGAGTTCGATGACGTCGGTCCGCCAGCGCTCGGCGCAGCGGATGACCATGCCTTCCACCAGGCTGTCCTTGGAGGGGTAGTGGTGCAGCAAGCCGCCCTTGCTGACGCCGGCCTCGGCGGCGACTGCGTCGAGCGTGAGGTTGGCGATGCCGGAGCGCACCACCACGGCCTCGGCGGCGTCCAGGACTCGATCCTTCATGCTGCCTCCCAAACACCCAGATCGGCAAAGCCCGTCACGGGGTAAACAATACCGTCCAGACGGTCGGAGTCAACCGTCCGGACGGATGGTTTGGGGAGTCCGGGGCGGCCGGCAGGTGTTTCGGGACCGAAGTATCCGAAACGGCGCGGGCGGCGGATGAATGATTATTCGCCAGGGGAAGCTGGAACCAGCAGCCCTGATTCCAGTGCGCGGGTGAGCACGCGGATGCTGGTGAGGTATTCATCGAGCACCAGGTGCTCGTGGGGCGTGTGGTCCAGGGCGCTGTCGCCCGGGCCGTACGCGGCGATCGGGCAGGTCCACGCGGCGCCGACCACGTTCATGTCGGATGTGCCGGTCTTGACCACGGGCTTGGGGGCGAGACCTTCGGCGCGGATGGCGACGGCGAGAGCGCGGGCGACGGGGCTGGAGCGATCGACGCGGATCGCGCGTTCGCGGCCTGTGATGGCGAAGGCGGCGCCTTGGGGGCGTTCGGGCAGTTCGCGCTCGAGGGCTTCGGGCGAAAGCCAGGTGGGCAGGCGGAAGCCGGCGTGGAGCGTGCAAGTGTCGGTGATGCCGTCGTGGTTGCTGTGGGTGCTGCGCACGCCGGCTTGCAGGCGATCGAAGATGCCGAGCGGGGTGTGGGCTTGCTGGCGCGAAGCGTTGAGGGCATCGACGCGCGAGAGGACGCGCGACCACCAGGCGAGCGCTTCGTCGGCGGCGCTGGCGTCGGGGCCGGCGCTGTGAGAGCCCTGGCGATCAACGCAGAGAGAGAGGACGAGGCGGCCTTTGTAACCCAGGGTGTAGCCGGAGCAGCCGCTGGGCTCGCCGATGATGCAGGCGTCGGGCGTGTAGGTCGCGGCGATGTGACGAGCGCCGCGCGAGGTGGGGCATTCTTCTTCGACGGCGCCGGCGACGATGACACGGGTGGTGAGGCGCGGGTGGGCGCGGGCGGCGGCGACGAGAAATGCGGCCAGCGGGCCCTTGGCGTCGACGCTGCCCCGGCCGTGCAAGATGCCGTGGTCGAGGCGCACGGGCGGCATGCCCGGGAAGGTGTCCATGTGCCCCAGCAGCATCACGGTGCGTGGGGCGTCGGGCGGGCCGAAGGTGGCGACGGCGTTGCCGACGGCGTCGATTTCACAGGGGATGTGGCGAGCGGCGCACCAGGCGACGATGGCGCGGGCGACGCCGGATTCTTCGCCCGAGGTGCTGGGGATTTCGACGAGGGTGCGTACGAGATCGATGGCTTGGGCGTCGGAGGGAGTTGGGAGTGAGGAAGTTGGAAGAGGGGGTAGGCACAGGCGGGACGCCTGTGCCACGAGATGAGGAAGGGCGTTGCTCATGCGAACACCGTGCCCGCGCCTTCGAGGGCCATGGAGAGCGGGCTTGCGGCGCGGGCGTCGCCGATGATGACGCGCGAGACGCCGCCTTCGAGGGCTTCGCGGGCGGCGAGGACTTTGTTCTTCATGCGTCCCTGCGCGACGGCGTCCATGCTGGCCAGGCCCGAGCGCAGCACGCAGCGGATGAGGGTGGTGTCGTCGTGTGCCGTGCGGAGCACGCCGGGGACGTTGGAGAGCATGATGAGGGTTTGGGCGCCGAGGGCGACGGCGGTCTGAGCCGCGGCTCGGTCGGCGTCGACGTTGATGGGCTCGCAGGCTTCGCTGAGCGCGGGCGGCGAGACGACGGGCATGAAGCCGGCGTCGAGGAGGGTCGTGAGCACGCGCGGGTCGACGCGTTCGACGGCGCCGGTGTAGTCGTCGCGGATGATGCGGACGCGCCCGTCTTCGATGGCGCGGACGGCGGCCTTGCGCGGGCCGGCCCAGAGACGGGCGTCGAGCCCACTGAGGCCGACGGCGTTGACGCCGCTTTGAACGAGGCGGCGCACGAGTTCCTGGTTGACGATTCCCCGGCAAGCCATCTGAAAGGCTTCGAGCGTGGCGCGATCGGTGCGGCGGCTGGTGTGCCCGCTGGGCGAGGTGATGAACTGGGGTTCGAGGCCGAGGCGGCGGGAGAGGGTGGTGGTGGCGTCGGAGCCGCCGTGGACGATGATGAAGCGGCGGCCCTGGCGCGACAACGCGGCGATGTCGTCGCACAGCGGGCCGAAGTCGATGCCAGCCGCGCCGCCGATCTTGACGACGGTGAGTTGGCGTTCGTGCGGGGTGGTCTTGGGTTCGATGGTGCGGTCGGCGAGTGACTGGTTCATAGCGGGTGGAGTCCTTGGAATGTGAGGCCGGCGGCTTCGTCGAAGCCTTGGGCGATGTTCACGCACTGGATCGCGGAGCCGGCGGCTCCCTTTACGAGGTTGTCGAGCGCGCTCACGATGACGAGGCGGCGGCCGTCGGCGGAGGCTTCGAAGCCCACGTCGCAGTAGTTGGTGCCGCTGAGGAGCTTGGGCTCGGGGAAGCGGTGCAGCCCCTCGCGGCCCTTGACGAGACGCACAAAGGGCTCGCTGGCGTAGGCGCTGCGGTAGAGTTTCCAGAGGTCGCGATCGGTGAGGGGCTGGGTCGGGAAGACATGAGCCGTGCACTGCACGCCACGCACGAGTTCGACGCTGGTGACGGTGACGTCGAGGTCGAACTCGCCGAGTTCCTGGCGCACTTCGGCCTGGTGGCGGTGGCGGGTGAGGGCGAAGGGGCGCACGCGTCCGACGCGCTCGGGGTGGTGGCCGCTGAGGCTTGGCTCGGCGCCGGCTTCGGAGGAGCCAACTTTGAGATCGCACACGGCGTGGCGGATGAGCCCCGCGCGGGCGAGGGGCAGCAGGGCGAGGTTCATGGCGGTGGCGTTGCAGCCGACGCCGCTGACGTAGCGGGCGCGGCGGAGCAACTCTCGCCGGGTTTCGGGCAGGCCATACACGAACTTTTCGGTCCAGCCCGGCGCGGGGTGAGCCTGGCCATACCAGGTTTGAAAGGCGTCGAGGTCGCGCAGGCGGAAGTCGGCGGAGAGGTCGATGACGAGCGGGGCGAGCGACGCCCAGTGGTCGATCTGCGTCGCGGCTTCGCCGTGCGGCATGCAGAGGAAGAGGACGTCGCAGGGTTTCACGCTGTCGGGCGTGCAGAACTCGAGTTCGGTGCGGCGGCGGAGGTGGGGGTGGATGACGTCGAGCGGCGTGCCGGCGTTGCGGCGTGAACTCGCCTGCGCGAGGGTGATGTGGGGGTGATCGAGGAGGAGGCGGAGGAGTTCGCCCCCGGTGTAGCCGCTGGCGCCGATGATGCTGGCGCGGAGGCGAGGTGCGCTCGGCGCGAGCGTCGAAGTTGTGTTCGGCGCGGCGGTCATGCGCTCACCCCGGCGGCGGCTTCGGCGCCCGCTCGGGCACGCTCGATGACCCAGTCGATCATGCGGCCCGGGATGTCGACGCCGGTGGGTTCGATGCTGTTGCGGAACTCCATGGTGTGGTTGATCTCGCTCACGAGCAGGCCCCGGCGCGGGCACTCGAGCAAGTCGATGGCGAGCAAGCCGCCGCTTTCGCCTGCGACACTGCGGGCGGCGCGGGCGGAGATGTCGGCGATGTCGCGGGTGATGGTGAGGGCGCCGGCGCGGCCACCTCGGGCGGTGTTGGTGATCCAGTGGTCGCTCTGGCGGGAGATGCCGCAGATGGCTTGTGTGCCGACGACGAAGACGCGAAGGTCGCGCTGGGGCTTGTCGACGTATTCCTGCACGTAGAAGACGCTGTGGGCGACCGAGCCGAGCGTTGACTTGTGTTCGATGATCGCTTCCGCCGCGTCGCGATCGTTGATGCGTGCCAGCAGCCGTCCCCACGATCCCGTCGTGGGCTTGAGGACGCAGGGGTAGCCGATGTGTTCGATGGCGGCGAGCGCGGCGGCTTCGTCGAGGGCAACGCGGACGCGGGGGGTGGGCACACCATCGCGGGCGAGGAGGAGGGAGGTGGTGAGCTTGTCGCCGCAGGCTTCGATGACGCTGGCGGGGTTGATCGTCGGCACGCCGAAACGCTCGATGACGCGGGTGGCGGCGAGCGCGTGGGTCTGGCTGATGCAGCGGTCGATTGCCGCGTCGTAGTCGGTCCAGCGGCCGGGCTCGTGGATGTCGAAGGTCTGCTCGCGCAGGTCGATGACGTCGTGGTCGATGTTGCGGGAGGTGAGTGCGTCGATGAGCAGACGCTCTTCGATGCGGATGCGGGAGTGGAGGAGGGCGATTCGCATGGGGGGTGCCTTGGGGGGGAGCGGTGAGAGGGTGAGAGGGTGAGAGGGTGAGTGGGTGAGTGCGGACGTTGGGCGTTACTCCCCCCAGTCTTCCTGCACTTCGGGGGCGAGTTCGACTCGCAGGGGTGAGAGGCTGGTGACTTCGAGCTCGGCGCGGCAGCCGGTGCAGCGGGTCACTTCGCCGGCGAGCGGGGCGCGGGCGAAGCGGACGCTCGCCCCGCACTCGGGGCATTCGACCTGGTGAGATGTGGTGACGGTGTTCGCGGCGTTGCTCATGTGCGTGCTCCTGAAAGTGGTCTTCCAAACTTTGAAACTGAACGGTCCAAAACGACATCGGGCCCGCCGGATTTGATCCGACGAGCCCGTTTGATCTTGACGACGCCTGTTGTCAGGCGGATCAGTCAGCGGCTGTCATGGACCAAACCCATGCGGCGATTTTGGCTTTTTTGAAGCCTTTGGCTTTCGCGGCTTTGGATTTGGTCTGGGCCAGGCACGCCCCGCCGAACGAGACCGCCACGCTCTGGAGAGCGGCGGCGGCGGCGAAGTTGGCGGTGCGGGTGTTCATGGCCTGGTTATTGCATCGGAACGTAGACGGGGGGAACTAAAGAGTCAAACGCCATCACTGCCGCGTCATTTTCGAGCCATGCTGGGCCCGCGGCCGGTCTATCTATAGATGAGAAATGCCGGCGTGGGTGACACGCCGGCGCGAAAGGACTTGCAAGATTTGCCGCGCTTGCTCCGTTATTTCGCGGCGGTCGCGGTCGCGGGGCCGGTGGCCTCGCTCAGCGCGGGGGCGGTCTTGTGAATCTCGAACTGATCGAAGAGGCGGCCTTCGAGATCGAAGAGTTGGAACTGCAGATCGCCCCCCGAGATCATGATGTAGCCGAGGTGGTGGCCACGGTAGACGCGCTGGGTGAACCAGACGCGGTTGGGCCCGGCGGATTCGAGCCCGCCCCCGCCGCCCCCGGCGACCATATAGCGGACGCCGTGCTGCATGTCCACCTTGCCGTCGCGGATGGGCCAAGTGCGTTCGTAGGAGTGGATGTGCCCGGCGAAGGCGATGTCGAGGTTGTACTTCTCGTAGAGGTGGGCGAGGGGCTGGAGGTCGCGGTCGCCGTGGGTGGACGGGCCTTTGTAGGTGTCGCCGTAATCGTCTTCGTCGGACGAGTAGATGGGGTGGTGGTGGTAGGCGAACTTCCAGGTGGCGGTGGATTTGGAGAGTTCTTTTTCGAGCCACTGGTACTGCTCGCTGCCTTCGCTGACGTCGCGGTTGGTATCGAGCACGAAGAACTGGGCGTTGCCGTAGGTGTAGGTGTAGTAGTACTCGGGGGTGGGCAGCGAGAAGTACTTGAAGTAGTTGGAGTGGTTGCCCTCGTGGTTGCCGATGCACGGGTACATGCAGATGCGGCTGATGAGGGGCGAGGAGGCGGGCAGCAACTCCTTGATCCATTCATCGCGATCCGGCCCGCTGTTGACGACGTCGCCCAGGTGGATCTCAAAGTTGGGGCGGAGCGAGAAGGCGAAGGGCTGGAGTTTTTCGATGACGGGCTTGTTCTTCTGCGTGTCGCCGATGATGGCGAAGGCGAAGGGCGAATCGGGCTTGACGGCGGTCTGGAAGGTGAGGTCGTCGCTGGGCAGGTCGCTGCCGTCTTCGGCGGTCATGTGCACGCGGTAGAAGTAGGGCGTTTCGGCCTTGAGGTTGGTGAGGCGGATCTCGTGAATCAGCGTGGGTTCGCCGGTCTGCTCGGCCTTGAGGGTGTAGGGGCGGGCTTCGCCGTATTCGACGTAACCCAGGCAGGGGCGCGAGCTTTCCCACATGATGGTCATGCCGTCTTGCGTGGCGAACTGCAGGTAGGGCGTCACGACGTAGCGCTGGGTGGATTCGTACGTCGGCTCCCAACTGGTGAGCAGGGTGCCGGGCAGGAACTCGTCGTTGATCTGGGCCTGGTTGAGGGCGCGGCCCAGCACGCTTGCTTCGAGCAGCGTGCCGGCCATGGGGCGGGTTTCTGTGTTGTTTTTGAGGGCGGCGAGCGCGTAGGTGGCGGCTTTGGGGTAGGCGATGTCGCCGCTCTGCTCGCGAGTCTCGGCTCGGAGTTCGCCGTTGACGTAGAGCTTCATGGATTGGCCGTCGTAGGTGCCGACGACGTAGTACCACTTGCCGGTGGTCAGCGGCTTGGCGTCTTTGATGTAGGTGAGTTTGCCGGGCTGGGATTGGGAGGAGAGGGCGAAGTAGAAGGCGTCGGTGGTGTAGCCAAGGACCCAGCCGCCCTTGGCGTCGCCGGTGTCTTGCACGCAGCCGAGGATGCCGCCGAACTCGGTGGTCTTGTCGAGGTTGACCCATGCGGAGACGGTGAAGTCGCGCTTGGGCAGGCCGGTGAGGGATTTGGTGTTCTGATCGCCGAAGTCGATCCAGTCGGTGGAGCCGTTGAACTTGAAGCCTTCGCCCGGGCCGATGTTGTTGCGTTCGGGGTTGCCGAGGACCTTGCCTTGCAGTTTGCCGGTGGCGTCGGTGACGCCGTCGCGGCCGATCTTGCCCTGCACGACGCCGACGGCGAAGAGCAGATCGGGGTCGAGTTGTTTCTCGCCCTTCTTGTGTTTCTTGGGGGGCAGCGGCGTGTTTTGTGCCATGGCCGGAACTGCCGCCAGCCCCACGCACATTGCCAGCAAGAGTGAACCGAGTACTCGCGTCATCGAAGTGTCTCCAGAAGTTGGCGGCTTGTTTGCCGCGGCTTTACCTGCACCCACACCACGCACACCGCGTTTCATTCGCACTAGTTCGGCCCGGCCGCACTCACAGCCGCGGCCAGCCGATCCAGGTTTTCGTTCATCACTTTGAGGTAGTCCTCGCCCTTGGTCCGCTCGTCGGATCCGAGGGTTTCGCAAGGCGAAAAGACCACGCTTGTCATGGCGTGCCGCTCTTTCAGGCCTTGCACGGTTGCGGGCAGAGGCTGCGACTCGAACAGCATCACGCGCGGGGCCTTGGCGTCGGCGGGTTCTTTCGCGATGGCTGCGGCGACTTCGGCCCACTCGGCATCTGTCGCGGGCTCATCGGGCGGCAGGGTGACGTTGGCGATGGTGAGCCCGTATCGACGAGCGATGTAGCCGTAGGCGGGGTGGCTGGCGTAGAGGCGGGCGGCCTTGAGCGCGGGGGCGATGGCGCGGAGGCGTGCGTCGAGCGTGTCGAGGTCGGCCGCGAGCGACTGGTAGTTGGCGCCGAATGCCTTCTCGTGCTGCGGCCAGGTGCGGGTCATGGCCGCGAGGATCGCTTGCGCCTGCAGCTTCGCCTGGTTGGGGTCCATCCAGGTGTGGCCGTCGATGCCGGTGTGGGTGTGCGGGCCGGCGGCTCCGTGGCTGTGCGTCACGCCTTGGAAGCGAAGGAACGAGGCATCGAAGGCGTGCGCGGTATCGACCACGCGCGTCAGCGGCAGCGAGACGGTGCTGGCCCACTTTTCGTAGTCGGCGCCGTTGAGCACGATGAGCGTCGCGGATTGGTAGCGCTTGATCGCCGCGTCGTCGGGCTTCCAGAAGATGGGGTCGGCATCGGCGGGCACGGGGCATGAGACGTTGACCAAGCCGCCGGCGATGCGCGAGGCGAAATACTCGGTGGGGTAGAACGAGGTGATGACCTGATCGGCGGAGGCGGAGGCAGGTGCGGCGGCGGCCGTGGTGCTGCCCTGCGTGGGCCTGGCATCGCAGCCCGGCAGGAGCATCAGCGCGATGCATGCCGCGAAGAGTGGCGAGAGTGCCAACCCTGCTGAGTGTGCCGAGTTTGCGGGGCGAGGGTTCACGCGAGGTTCCAGATCGAGGGCCGCGGGTCACGACTCACGGCGCGGGGGAGACTTGTATCAAACCCCGATTCGCCCGTGGGCCACCTTGCGCGATCTTCACAACAACTTCACGAGATCCGGAGGTGCCTGAGTCAGCAGCCACGCGCCCAGCAGCGCGAGGCCCACCCCCAAGGCAATCACCAGCGCCATTTCCAACCCGAAAATCGCGGCGATGGTGCGGCGTGATGCGCCGATCTTGACCAGCGTCTCGATCTCCCGCGCCCGCACCCGCACTGAGAGCGCCGTGACCAGCCCGATGAGCACCGATGTGATCGCCCCGACGACGAGCGCGAGAATGTCCATGAGCCCGGCGAGACGGAGGACCTGGCCGATGAGTTCGTCGACCACTTCGGCCGGCGAGACGATTTGCACCCGGTCCTTGGCGTTGAAGCGCGCCTTGATGAGCGACCAGTCTTTCTGCGAGCGGGGCACCAGGATCGCGCCGGTGAGCGGCAGCGTTGTCGCGTCGCCATGCATGTGATAGGTCGCGATGTTGGCGTCGGTGACTTCGTTGTAGTCCACCATCGCTTCGCTCACGACAACGTTGTTGTCGGCCTTGCCCTCGACCAACGACGCGGGCAGTTGCGATGTGTCGGCGTGCCCGTGCATCACGCCTTCGAGCAGCCACGCGGTCTTGATGTCGGCGAAGACGCAGTCGTCGTCGGGCCCGTGGGAGGGGGCGAGCACGCCGGTGATGCGCATCTTGAGCGCCGGGGCCTTGGCGATGTCGTACAGCTCGCGCTGATCGGAGAAGATCGCGTCGCCGGGCTTGAGGCCAAGCTCGCGGGCCGCGCGGGCGCCGAGGACCGCGTCGCCGATGCGCTCGGGCAGCGAGCCCGTTGCGATGCGCAGGCGTCGCAACGCGAAGTAATCCGGCGGCGTGCACACGATGGGGTGATTGCGGGCCGTGAATCGCACGTTGAGCGGGATCACGTCGGCGAGATTCGCGTCCTGCAGTGACTGCCAGTCGGCCATCGAGATCGGGGTGATGTCGGCGCGACGGTAGTACAGGGCGGCCATCACGAGGTCGAAGCGGCTGCCCTTGGCTCCCGCGACGAGCGGCGTGTTGGCGGCGCGTTCGCGCAGGGTCGTCTCGAACTGGCGGGCGAGCACGCGCGTGGCCAGCGGCAGGAACGCCGCGACGGTGACGCAGAGCACCAGCAGCAGGGTGCGCCCCTTGTGGTGGGCGGCGTGGCGCATGGCGATCTGGGCGGCGCGCATCATGCGAATGCGCCCGCCTTGTCGCGGGCGCCGGGAGTCATGGCCGCGAGGTCGATCACGCGTCCAAAGCGGGGCAGAATCGCGTGGTTGTGCGTCACCATCAGCACCGCGGCGTTCGTGGCGGCCGCCTGATCCAGCAGCAGGTCCAGCACGGCGCCGGTCGCTTTGGGGTCCAGGTTTCCGGTGGGTTCGTCGCAGAGAATCAGCCGGGGCCGCGTCGCCAGTGCGCGGCAGAGCGCGACGCGCTGGCGCTCGCCTTGCGAGAGTTGCCGTGGCTTGCGGCTGAGCAAATGCTCGATGCCCGCGGCCCGCGCCGTCTCGCGTGCGGCCTCGCGCAGCGGCTCGATGTCACCCGCGGCTCCGAGGTTCCACGCCAGCGTCATGTTCTCGAGTGCCGTCATGTAGTCGAGCAGCTCGAACTCCTGGAAGACCATGCCGATCTGCGTCAGGCGCAGCTCTCGCCGCGCTGAGGGCGACAGCTCGCTCATCGCGCGCCCCAGCGCCCGGACTTCACCCTGTTGCGGCAGCAGCAAGCCGGCGATGAGCGAGACCAGCGTGGTTTTGCCTGCGCCGCTGGGCCCGATGCACGCGGCGTGCTCGCCGGGCTGCAGGGCGAGTTCGTCGACGCGCAGCGAGAACGCCGCGTGCGGGTATGCGAACGACACGCCCTGAAGCCGGACTATCGGTTCGGTCGCCATGGAGTGGTGGATACCGCGGGCGCGTCGGCTTGTGGGGGCGCGGCGGTCGCGCTTGCCTGGCTGGCCGCCTGCTCGGGGCTCTGGATGCGCTTCTGTTCCAGGGGAACGGCCGCGACAATGCGCCAGCCATCAGGCCGGGCGGCCACGGTGTACTGGGCGAGGTACTCGTTCTCGCGGGTGTGCGAGTGGCCCCAGTGATACACGACGCCTTCGACCCGCCAGCGTGATTTCACCTTGAACATTGCCTGGCCGGTTGCGGGGTCGAGGCCGCTGGACACGAGTTCGTCGCTGAGGTTGGTGACTTTCTTGACGCGGCTCAGGGCGCCGCCCTCTTCCTGCATCACCAGGCTGCGATAGACCTCGTTGTAGATGTCATCGAGCATCGGGCCGTCGACGCTGCGCTTGAGCGCGTCGTAGATGTCTCCCTCGCGGGTGTAGTCGAAGGCGCGGTAGATGTTGGCGTGCAGGGGTTGAAACGCGGCGAGCGCTGCCTCGGGCGTCATTGCCGCCGCCTTGGCGCTGCCCCAGGGCAGCGCGACGAGCGTGACACCTGTGCCCGCCCACGCCGCGACTGCCAGGACCGCTGCGCTCGCGAGCGCTGCCGGGGCGCGGCGGCCACGAATGAGCCGAGAAACGCCGCCGATGAACAGCGCCGCGCCAGCCGTGCCGGCGGCGAGGCTCAGCAGCGACACGCGGGTGGTGCGGCCCTGCACCATGGGCGGCACCGCGGCAAACCGCGCGTCGCGTCCCACGCTCGGCGCGTGCCACACCACCTCGGGCTCGCTCTTCTTGAACGTGATCAGCGATAGGTCGCCCGCGCTCGTGAGGGCCGCCTCGATGTCGCTGCTGGGCGCGATGTCACGATCCTGGGCCAGAAAATCGCGCGGGTAGGTGCCCCAGACCATCGATACGGCTTTGGGCAGGCCCTTGCACGGGTACTCCGCGATCACGTGGATCCGCGGGATCATGAGGGCGGGGTTGGGGACGAAGCCGGGCCTGGTTTCTTTCGGCGGCCGGATGATCGCGAGTTCTCTGATGACCGGCGTCACCTCCACGCCGTCGATGGTCACGCGATTCGGCCGATCCACCACTTCGCTCACGGCGCCGGACTTGCCGCCCCCGAAGTATTCGATCATGGCGGTGCGCAGGGCGTCCTCTTCGTCGGGCAGCACGTCGTCGCGCTTGGCGCGGGGCGAGTTCACCAACTGATCCGCGAACAGGATGTTCATCAGGCAGTCGAACTGCACGCGATCGTCTTCGATGGAGATTCGCACATCGGCGTGTGCGCCGGGCTTGGGGTGTGCCGCGGCGATTGCGGCCGCCAACGCGACCGCCGCAAAGCCCGCCCAGAATCGGATCGATAGAACCTTCAAGCCACGAGTCTAAATCGTCGCGTCCGGGAGACCACCCCTTTGCGAAGTCTTCATACTCTTCTCGGACGCAAGCCCGCTGCGAGGGCGGCGGGGCGGAGGGAGCTACAATTGGGCGTCCGACTTAAAGACTTGTGAATCCTTTTGTGTCGCCCCGGCTCATTCGCCCAGACAACCCTTGCTGCCCAAAGGAGCCCTGCCCATGCCCGCCGCATTCGCCAACAAGATCGACATGCAGAACCGGCTCTTCGCCGAACTGTCGCGCATGTTCGGGCAAGAGGTGCCGCTGTACGACAAGTCGCTGCTTGCCAACCTGGTGTGCAATCGCACGGTGTGCGATCTGCTTTCAAAACTCCATCCGGGCTTCGAGGTGACCGATGCGCAGATCGACAAGACCAGCGGCGAGCGGCACGGGGCCATCCGCATCGGCAAGCCGGTCGAGTATCGGCGCATGGCCCAGTTCTTCGCGTGCTTCGGGATGGAGCCCCACAACTTCTACGACATGACCAGCGTGGGGTCCAAGAGCCAGCCGATCATCGCGACCGCGTTCCGTTCGACGCTGAATCCGGAGCACCGAGTCTTCTGCTCGCTGCTCCAGACCAACTATTTTGACCCCGGCACGCAGTCGCGCATCGACAGCCTGCTCGCCTCGCGCGAGGTCTTTTCGGCCCGGGCGCTGGAGCTGGTCGAGAAGAGCCATCGCGATGGGGGCCTGGCGTGGCCCGACGCGGAAGCCCTCATCAAGGAAGGCACGCAGCGCATCTTCAAGTGGACGGGCAAGGCCCGCGATCACAAGTTGTACAAGGACCTTTCAGACGCCGGCTTCAAGATCGCGGCGGACATCGCCTGCTTCGAGAGCCATCACCTGAACCACCTCACGCCCAACACCTTCTGCATGGATCTGTACACCGCGGCCATGAAGCACTGCATGGGGGAGATGGACGAGCCTACGTTCCGCGGCCGCGCCGTGACGGCCCTCACGCGCCTTGCCGCCCAGGCCGACAAGCACCACATGAGGCTGCACTTCCGCCATCTCACGGGGGAGCAGATCGAGAAGTTCGGCAAGGGGAGCGCGGATGCCGCGTTCATCGCGGGTTTGGTTGATCGCCTTGTCGCGCGCGTGCATCAGCCTGATCTGAACCTTGCGGCTCTCAAGCACTCGGGCTTCAAGGAGTTCACCGAGGGCCCCTCGCAGGACACGCCGGTGCTGCTGCGGCAGGACGCGTATCGCGCGCTGACCGAGCCGGTCGAGTTCCACAACGCCGACGGCGGCGTCATCAACACCGTCCACACCGCCCGCTTCGGGGAGATCGAGCAGAGGTTCTACGCGACGACGCCGGCGGGGCGCGCGCTGTATGACACGTGCCTGGCCGCGGCGGATAGCGTGCGCGAGCAGGACCCGGGCCTGCCCAAGCGCGACTTCGCGGCGTACGAGGCTGCCTACGCGAAGCCTTTTGCCGCGTTCCCCAAGACTCTTGAAGAACTGGTTGCCAAGGGCCTGGTGTACGCGAAGTACGAGCCGACTGCCAAGGGCCTGGCGGCCAAGGGCGGCGTCGCCACCACGGACATCGCCGAGCTGGTGCGGCTGGGTTATGCCCGCATGGAGGGCGTGCGGTACGAGGACTTCCTGCCCGTGAGTGCGGCGGGCATCTTCGCGAGCAATCTGAACCAGTACGGCACGAAGTCGACGGCCGCGGCCAAGCCGGTGTACACGCAGTCGATGCTCGAAGAGATCATGGGCCGCAAGATCATCGACACCGACCGCATGTACCGCGGCATCCAGGAAGCCTCCAAGCACGCGACGCTTCAGGCGCTGGGTGTGCTGACGAAGCTGGGCGCCGAGCAGCAGGCGTCGCTCGCGACCGACGCGAAGCTGATGGCGGGCGTGGCCGCGGGTTGATGAGCACCGTCAGGGCCGGAAGCCTCCATCCGCGTCGATCACCTGGCCGGTGATCCAAGCTGCGCCGGGGCCAGCGAGGAACGCGGCGAGGGGTGCCACGTCCGACGGCATCCCCACGCGGCCCAGGGCGGTGTTGCCGCTGACCTTGGTGCGGAACTCGGGCGTGAGCCCGGCGCGGTTGATGTCGGTCTCGGTGACGCCGGGCGCGATGGCGTTGACGCGAATGCCTTTTGGCCCCAGTTCCGCGGCGTGGCACCTGGTGAGCGCTTCCAGGCCCGCCTTGCTCGCGCAATACACCGAGCCCCCGGTCCACTCCGCGCGTGCTGCGACTGATGTGATGTTGATCACGTTTGCTACACCCGTCAATCCCGCTGCCGTGCCGGCCTTGGCCGCCCGCTCCAGGTGCGGGGCCGCGGCGCGCGTGAGGGCCAGAGGCCCGAAGAGATTGGTCCGCATGATCCGTTCGACGAGCGCCGCGTCGGACTGCTCGAGCGAGGCCCCGGCGTAGACGCCCGCGTTGTTGATGAGGCAGGTGAGCCCGCCCAGGCGGTCAGCCGCCTCGTTCACGAGGCGCTCGCAGGCGGCGGCATCGGCGACATCGGCACGCAACACGTGGGCCCGCCCGCCGCCCTGCACGATCTCCGCCACCGCAGTCTGAGCCGCGGCTTCATCATTCACGTACGAAATCGCCACCCCGAACCCGTCCGCCGCCATCGCCCGCGCGATCGCCGCCCCGATGCCGCGAGAGCCGCCGGTGATCAACGCTGAGCGAAGGTGTTCCATGCCCGGTTGGATGCCGCGTGCACGCCAATCGTGCCCGAAGCGGGTCTCAAAAAACAGGCCAGTTCGCTTCGGAACTGGCCCGCGGGTGATTTGATTGCCAACCTTTCAGCCGCTCACTTCGTCGCCGCGGGCGTACCTTGTCCGCCCCGTGTCACCTTGCGCTCCATCCAATCCCGAATCTTCCCCGCGATCACGCCTCCCTCTTCCTCGAGCGCAAAGTGCCCGGTGTCGAGCAGGTTGAAATCGATGTCCTTGATGTCGCGCTTGTAGGGCTCGGCGCCGGCCGGGGGGAAGATCTGGTCGTTCTTGCCCCAGACGACGAGCATCGGCGGCTGGTGTTCGCGGAAGTAGGCCTGCCACGCCGGATACTTGGGCGGGTTGCTGCCGTAGTCCTTGAAGAGCGCGATCTGCACGTCATTGTTGCCGGGGCGATCGAGGGTCGCCTGGTCGAGCGTCCACGCATCCGGGCTGATTTTGGAGGGGTCGTGCGCGCCGTGCAGATATTGCCACTTGGTGGTGTCCAGCTTGAGGAACCCTTCGAGCTTGGTCCGCAGTTCGGGCGTCGGGTTCTTCCAGAACTCCTTCAGGGGCGCCCAGAAGCCGTCGGGGAGTCCCTCGACGTACGCGTTGCCGTTCTGCACGATGATGCCGCTGATGCGATCCGGATGGGCGGCGGCGATGCGGTAGCCGACGGGCGCACCGTAATCCTGCACGTAGATCGCGAACTTGGTCAGCCCCTGCTGGACGGTGAAGTCGTCGACGATCTGTGCGAGGTGATCGAACGTGTATTCGAACTGAGCGGCGGGGGGCTGCTCGCTCTGGCCGAAGCCCGGGTAGTCCGGCGCGATGACGTGATACTTGTCGCTGAGAGCGGGGATGAGGTTGCGGAACATGGATGATGACGACGGGAAGCCGTGCAGAAGCAGGATGGTCGGGGCGTCCTTGGGCCCGGCCTCGCGATAGAAGATGTTCACGCCGTCGATCTTGGCCGTGTGATATATCACGTCGGCGCGTTCCGTCGCTGGCGGCTCGGCGGCAACCGCCGGGCCTGCAAGGGCCAAACCCGCCAACCCGACCATGACGCGACCGACGAACGTGCGAGCGTTCATTGCCATCTCCTTGTGCTGGGTGTGCTGTGCGTGTGCTGAGCTGTGCGGCCGTCGAGACCCCGGGGTTTGCTGAACCCGCCCCGGGGTCCGGCACCTGTCCCGGCGGGAGATGAGATGTGCGAAGCGCCATGCCTGTGACAGCGTGTTCGTCGGAGAGGGTGAAATTCAGGGGTGTTCGGCGTGGTTTGCGCTTCAAGAGCCATGCCAGTGGTCCGGGCGGGCCCTGCGCGTATCATCGCTCCCGTGCAACCAAGCGCGGACAAACCCGGGGGCGAACGACACACGGTCTCCATTCACGACGTGGCGGCAGCCGCGGGCGTGTCCATCGCGACCGTGAGCCGCGTGGTGAACGGCACGGGCGTCGTGGCGGCCGCCACTGCTGCCCGCGTGCGGGAAGCCGTGCAACGCCTGGGCTACACCCCCAATCCGCTCGCGCAGGTTCTGGGCTCTGGCGAGAGTCACGTGCTGGGCATTGCGTTGCCCAAGTTTCACGGCGAGTTCATGAGCCGCCTGCTTTCGGGCGCGGATGAGGAAGCGGCCCGCCTGGGGTATCACCTCATCATGACGACGATCACCTCGCGCAGCGATCGGCACGCGGGGCGGGGGATCGTGGGTTCAAGCCTGATCGACGCGCTGCTGGTGGTGCTGACCGAGACGGACGACCCGCTTGCCAGCACCGTGCTGAGCGCGGGGTTGCCGACCGTCGTCATCGACACCGATCTCTCGGCCAAAGGGCTGGACAGCGTGGTCCTTGACAACGAACGCGGCACCCGCGATGCGCTCGACCATCTTCTGCGATGGGTCGAGCCCGACAAGCTGTACTTTGTGGGCGGCCCGCGGACGAACTTTGATGCCGCCCGACGCGCGGGGGCGTTCGAGGAGATCCTGCTGGCCCGCGGGCACAAGCCCCGCCCGGACCAGGTCTCGTTCGGTGATTACTCCGCGGACTGGGGCAAGGAGTGGGCGACGCGGATGCACCAGAAGGGCATGCTGGCGGGGGCCGTGCTGGCGGGCAACGACAAGATCGCGTGCGGGATCATGCGAGCGGCGGAAGACGCCCGCGTGTGGGTGCCCGACCAGTTGCGCGTGGTCGGGTTCAACGACTCGCAGCTCAGCCAGCTGGTGCGTCCGCGGCTGTCCACGGTTTCGCTGCCGATGGACGAGATGGGCGCGCTGGCGGTGCGAACGCTGGTGCGCCGGCTCGAAAACCGGGATGCGCCCGCCATCTGCCAGCGACTGACCACCAAGCTGGTGGTGCGTGAGAGCAGCACGGCGATGAACTTCTGACCGGAGTGCTTTAGCCGGCGCTGACGGCCTCGCTGGCGAGGCGCTGGCGGACGTTGTCGAGCACGTTCATGAAGTTGATGTAGGAGTCGTAGGGGGAGTCGTAGGGATTGAAGTACTTGTGGACGTCGCCGTCGGCGAAGTACTTGGTGCACATGTAGTAGAAGTGATCGCTGGTGGTGAGTTTGCGCCAGTCGTTCAAGAGGTGCTCGGCGTGGGCCTTTTCGTCGGCGTCGCCGGAGCGGATAGCCGCGGCGTGCCGGTCCTTGATCGGCTTTTCGAGCTTGTACACCTCTTCGAGGGCGTTGTACTGCATGGCGTTCTGGCGCCAGGCCGAGAGATCTCGCTCGGTGTCGGCCCAGGAGATGTAGTCGTGGACGTCGTACTCGTCGACCGGGTTGAACTGGTCGAGGGCCATGCTTGGGGTGATGAAGTGGTTCTCGCCCGGCGCGATGTCGAAGATCTTCTCGGGCATGCTGCTGAGGAACTGGAAGATGCCGGTGTCGGCCCACTGGTGCTCGCCGAAGGTCTCGTAGTCCATGAACAGGTTGCAGATGTAGCCGTTGCCGTTGATCTTGTTCACCCACTGGGCGAATTTTTCGGCGGTCAGGGGCCACTCGCTCCAGCCGCGATTCGAGAAGCGGAACGCGATGTCATCGCTCAGGCGGTAGTTCTTCAGGAGCAGGCCGAAGGGCTTGCCGTCGCGTCCGGTGGGCTTGCCGGGGGGCTGATACACGAACGTCGGCGAGCGGTAGCCAAGCAGGCGATCGACGCCCTCGCAGAGCATGCCCTTGAAGCGGCGATTGCCGTCGGCGTCCTTCATCTGGCTGACGTGCCAGGCGAGGTCGTTGTTGTAGATGAGTTCCGTATTGCGGAAGACCCGCGGCGTCTGTCCGAAGAGCCACTCGATCTTCTTGGTGTGCATCTCCACCTGCTCGTTGAACTCGGCACGCGAGTAGAGCGCACTGAGGCTGTGGAAGTAGGTCTCGCCCACGAACTCGCAGCACCCGGTGCGTGCGAGTTCCTGGAAGAGGACGATCACATCCGGGCACCAGCGTTCCATCTGGTCGAGCACGGTGCCGGTGATCGCGTAGCTGACGCGGAAGTTGCCCTTGTGCCGCCTTACCAGGTCCAGGATCGTCTGGGTGGTCGGGCGATAGCACTTGTCCGCGACCTTGCGGCAGATCTCGGCGTTCTTGGTGTCTTCGAAGTAGAAAGGATCGGAATCGAAGACCGAGTATCGCCGGAGCCGGTGAGGTTGGTGTACCTGAAAGTAAAAGACGACAGATGCCATGATCAGAGTGTACCAGCGGCAGGGGTTGGCCGGAACCCCGCGTGCGCCGCCATTTTGCCGCCCGCCGCCGCCATGCCCGGGGCCGGGCGGGCATGGGGGGCTAGCTGCGGATGCTCGTGACCGCCGCGATGCTGAGGGGCAGAAGCACCATGACCGGCACGAACACGCCGAGTTCGGGCGGGAGGCCGGGCAGGGCGGCGGTGGTCACCAGCAGGCCTCCGACGAGGCTGCCCAGCGCCACCGGAGCCGCCATCAGGCTCTTGGCGACCATGTTCCCAGGCTCGCGCCGCACGAAGAAGGGCATGCAGATGAGCAGGGTGAGCACGTTGCAGGCGGCGCCGGCGATCCGCCCGAAGCGGATCCGCGCCAGGCTGTCCAACTGGTTCTCGGAGGGCTGGGGCTGCTTTTCGAGGCGGCGCATCAGCTCGGTCACCTGCGAGGTGGAGAGGTTCTGGCTGTAGCCCTGGAAGCGCTTGATCCGGAGCGCGGTGGGGTCAAGGTCGGTCTCGATGCGCTGGACCGCCTGCGGGGCCATGGTTTCGATCTGGTCATTGGAGCCGCGACGCAGGTCGGCGACGCCGTGCTGAAGCACCCAGGCGCCGGCCTCGAAGTGGGCGCCGTCGGCGGTGATTCGCCTTGTCAGCAGCCCGTTTTCGTCGCGCTCCCAGATCCACAGGCCCTGAAGGTCGCCGGTCGAGGCGTCAAAGCGGCGGGCGTACCACAGGCGTCCGGAGGCATCGACGATCAGCGGCAGGCTCTGCACACCCAGCGAGCGCTCCCCGGCCTGCTTCTTGTCGCGCATCAGCAGCGGCGCCAGGCGGGGCAGCATGTACTCGGTGTTGGCCACCTGCAGCACGGTCATGATGATGCCCACGATGACCAGCGGGCGGGCGATGCGGTGCAGGCTGACGCCACCGGCCAGGATCGCGACGAACTCGCGGTGCTTGACCATCTGGGCGCAGGTGAAGCCCATGCCGCCGACCATCATCAGGCCGACCATGTAGTTGAAGAGCTGGAAGAGGCGTGGCCACCACAAGTCGAGCACCAGGGCGACGGCGGCCAGCAGGCGCGTCGCGCCGTTCTCGCTCCAGTGCCAGTCGGCCAGCAGGCGCGGGGCCTTCTCGGAAAACTCGTCGAAGTTGAGCGAGAAATCCACCGCGATGATGATGGCGAAGAGAATCGCGAACAGCGTGAGGATGTTCACGAGGAACTGACGGGCGATGTAGCGGTCAAGCAGATTCATCAGGATCGACTTTCAGCTCCTTAGTTCCTCGCCTCGCCGGTGCATGGCCCAAAGCCCGAGCGCCACAGCGTACCCGGCTACGGCTCCGACGTAGACATCGCTGGCGAAGTGGGCCCCGGCCAGCAGGCGCGTGATGCCGCAGCCGACGGCGAGCGCGAACGCCGGCAGGCACGCGCCCGGCCACAGGCGCCCGATGATGCACGCCGCGGCGAACGCCACGCCGGCGTGACTGCTGGGCAGGCCATAGCCCCCGTGGTAGCCGTCGGCCAGGTGGCGCAGCGTGGGGAAGGGGCCGTCCCAGACGTAGACGCCATCGGCCACGGCGTTGTCGATGGGTCGCCGGCGACCAAACAGCACCTTGAGCAGTTCGGCGGCGAGCCCGCCCAGGGCGGGGGCGAGGATGAGGAGCACGCCGCGGGACCACCAGGTGGGTGCCCGCTCGCGGGGCACCCCGGATCGAGCCTCTCGCCGGGCGGCGGCTGCGTCAGCCGCGAGCACGATGGCCCCGACCACAAGCCACGTCGGCAGATAGCCGGCAATGCGCAGCATGCGATACCAGTCCTTGCCCTCGACGGCGGGGAGGCTTGGGGCCCGCAGGTGGAAGAAGAGCCAGCGATCGGCGAGGGTGAAGACGATGAGCCCCAGCAGGAAGGCGCACGCGGCGAGCATCCGCCGCCGGCGGCGCTCCTGTCGCTGATATGGGGAGAGCCAGGGCATGAGGGGAGAGGATAGTGCTTCGCGGCTCGACCCGCGGCAGTCGCAACCTCTCGGCGGCCTGTTCCCTATCATCCGTCATGTCCAGGTCCTTCCCCGTCGTTCTGCTCCCTGAGCCCGAAGGCGGGTACTCGGTGCAGTGCCCCGCGCTGCCGGGCTGCCACAGCCAGGGCGATACCGTCGAAGAGGCCATCGCCAACATCAAGGAAGCCATCGAGCTCACGCTTGAGGACATGGCCGAGCGGGGCGAGCCCATTCCTCCCGGCGGCCCGGCCATCGTGACCGAGGTCACCATCGCGGCATGACGTCGCTCCCGGTCATCTCGGGGCGCGACGCCATCGCCGCGTTCGGACGCATCGGATATCAGTATGGTTCGACAAAAGGGCAGTCGCGTTCGATTGCGGCATCCGAGCGATCCGGCCCGCATTCCGCTCACAGTGCCCGACCACAAGGAATTCAAACCCGGCACGCTTCGCGCGCTCATCCGCGACGCCGGGCTGTCGGTCGATGAGTTTGCCGCGTTGCTGCGCTGAAACACACCCATGACAAGCCCATACGACACGTACGTCTCGCCACTTGCCAGCCGCAATGCCAGCCCTGCGATGCTGCGGCTGTGGTCGCCCCGGCACAAGTTCAACACGTGGCGGCGGATCTGGCTGGCGGTGGCGGAGGCGCAGCATGAGGTGGGTAGGTCGGCTCTCCGAGCCGACAGTCGGCCCGAAGGGCCGAGCCCACACGGTCGGCTCGGAGAGCCGACGTACCAGGAACTGGTGACCAAGGAGCAACTGGAGGAACTGCGGGGAGTGGTGAGCCGCGGCATTACGGATGATGAGATTCGGCTGGCCGAGAAGTACGAACGCGAACTGCGGCATGATGTGATGGCGCATGTGCACGCGCTGGGGGACTCGTGCCCGAAGGCGAAGGGGATCATTCATCTGGGGATGACGAGCCAGGATGTGGTGTGCAATGCGGACGCGCTAATGCTTCGAGAAGCGCTCAAAATTGTGGAAGTTAAGATTGGGAGGGTCGTCCTCTCATTCGGAGCACAATCACGGTCTCAGCAAGCAATTCCCACGTTAGGCTTTACCCACTATCAACCTGCGCAGCCGACGACTGTCGGACGTCGCGTGGCGTCATGGGCCCACGATCTCTACCTTTGCAAAGAACGGGTGTACGGGTGCATCATTCCATTTCGAGGACTCCGTGGCGCGACTGGAACACAAGCGTCATTTCTGGAACTATTTCGCGGCCGATTCGATTTGGAGCTCTGGCCCGTAGAGCTTGAAATGAAGTTTTTGAGCCGCTTTGCCGCTCAGTCGCCCCCTCAGATCACGTTCGATCTTACCGGCCAAACCTATCCCCGCGTGATCGATACTTTCATCCTCGCCGATCTCGCGTCGGTTGCCGCGGTTCTGCACAAGATTGCTACTGATATCCGCCTCCTTTCGAATCGCAAGGAAATCGACGAGCCGTTCGAGGACAAGCAGATTGGGTCGTCGGCGATGCCGTATAAGCGGAACCCGATGCGCTGCGAGCGGATTTGTGGGCTCGCCCGGTTTGTGATGAACCTCGTCGGCAACGCGTACGACACGGCGGCGACGCAGTGGCTGGAGCGGACGCTCGACGACTCCTCCAATCGGCGGCTCAGTCTGCCCGAGGCGTTCCTTGCCCTCGACGGTGCGCTCGACCTCATGCACAACGTGGCGTCGGGGTTGATCGTGCATGAGGCGATGGTGAAAAAGAACCTGATGGCCGAGTTGCCCTTCATGGCGACTGAGAACATCTTGATGGCGTGCGTGAAACTGGGGGGCGATCGGCAGCACTATCACGAGGTGATCCGGCGGCACGCGCAAGCCGCGGGGCTGCGGGTGAAGCAGGAGGGGCTCGAGAATGACCTCTTGGACCGGCTGCGGGCGGACCGGGAGTTCTGTTCGAAGGCGCGGGGCGGGCCTCTGGCGGGCGAGCTCGATTGGGACAACCTGCTGGATCCGATGAAGTATGTCGGGCGGAGCGTGGAGCAGACGGAGCGGTTTATCAAGGAGGTGGTGGAGCCGCTGCGGGAGCAGTATGCGGAGGAGATTTCGAAGTTGGAGGAGAGCGGGCCGAAGGTGTGAGCGGATGGGGGGGTGAGAGGGTGATTGGGTGAGGGGGTGCGGGGAGAAGAGGGTGATGGATGGGGAAGGCATGAGGCAGGAGGCATCGGGGCAGCAAGTGGGGGGAGCGGCGCGCTGGAGAGCGGCGCCAGCATGAGAAGCGATTTGGAGCGCGGTGAAGCCGACGCGGATTCCTTTGCCCCTTCGGGGCAAGGGGCTGTGGGCTTTCCACGGGTTGCGCGATGCTCGCTTCACCCGTGGCTACAGGCCGCGGCCCCGATGGGGCCGGGGGAGCGGGGGGCGGAAAATCGGGAGGGGAAGGTGGGTGCGGGGGAGTTGGCGGGCTGGAAGGCGGGGGATCTTCGCCCCTCTCGGAGAGAGGGGCCACCCCAGGAGGGGCCATTTGGGGAAGCGTGTCGGCGCCAGCGGAGGAGAGGCGGTGGAGGAGAGCCGCGGCTTTGCGGGCGACGTCGCGGGCGGTGGAACTGGTGTCGGGGTTGTGCAGTTCGTTGGAGAGGTGATTGATGAGGATGGCGTGCAAGGCGCCGGCGGCGGCGGGGAGGAAGTTGGTGGCGATGAGGCGGGTGCGGCGGATGATGGCGGATTCGAGGGTCGCCAGGCGCGTGGCGACGTCGGGGCGGAGGAGCCACAGCGTGAGGGCCTCGATGGTGGTGTCGTGCATCTCGGCGATGTCACGGAGGGTGATGTCGGGCGAGCCGATTTGACTGACGATGGCGTCGGTGGTTTCGGGGTCTGGGGTGAAGAGTGGCGCGGGCATGGGGGCAAGTTAGATGCGCGGCGGGAAGATTGGAAGGGGAAAAGTGGGTATCACGCGAAATGCGCGCGCAGGGGTGGTAGATGCGCGTGAAATTGTGGGGAGCGTGTGTTGTTTTGGTGAGGAGCGATGGATTTCCTCTGCCCCCGTTGGGGGCAGGGGTCGCGGGAGCGGGGTGTCCACGGGTTGCGCGGTGCTACGCATCGCTTCACCTGTGGCGACCGGTCTCGGCCCCGAGGGGATGGGCGCGGCAAAACGCAAAGCGGCCCCGGCGTGGTGCCGGGGCCGCGGGGTTGTGGGTGGGTTGGTGGGGAGAAGCGTGTTGTTGTCTGGTAGTCGCGGAGACCCTCGCTTGCGCTTCGGGCTCGTTGGCGCTTTGAGCTCGTTATGAGTTAGTGGTGGCAGTCGTGGAAGCTTGAGTCGTCGTCATCGTCGTCGCCGTCATCGTCCTGGTGATCGCAGCCACCGGTGCCGGTGCCGACGCCGGCGGCGCCGAGGCGCCAGCCACGGGGCATGTGAACGAGCCAGGCGCGGTCCTGGCCGTCGTGGGAGCCGCGACCGACGATGGTGGAGCCATCAGCGGAGAGGCCGGAGGCGACGGTGAGTTGCCAGCCGGTGAGGTCGATGCCGATGGTGGGGAGGAAGGCGTTGAGGTCGAGCATGCCGAGGTGGTTGGTCCAGAGGGTGGCGACGGTGTTGCCGTTGGTGTCGCCGGCGCCGGCGACGACCTGGCCGCCCGCGCTGACGGCGTAGCCGACGGTGAAGTTGCCGCCGGGGAGGATTCCCAGGCCACGGACGCGGTCATGTCGCCAGAGGGCGGCCTGGTTGCCGCTGTACCCGGCGACGGTGCCGCCCTCGGCGCCGATGGCGTATCCGACGGAGGATTCGCCGGGGTTGATGGTGCCAAGGTCGGTCATGCCGTTTCGGGTGGTCCAGATGAAGGCGTGGTCGGCGCCGGCGGCGTCGGCGTAACCGGTGACGGAGGTGCCGTTGATGCTGACGGCGAGGGCGAAGGAGTAGGTGCCGGTGGGGAGGGTGCCGAGGTCCTGGAGGCCGCGTTGGCGGGTCCAGCGGAAGGCGTGGAAGCTGTCGGCGGTGGTGCTGGCGCCGACGACGGCGCCGCCATTGCCGCTGACGCCGTAGGCCTCGGAGGCGGAGCCGCCGGGGAGGACGCCGAGGTCTTCGACAACGCCGCCGCGGCGGGTCCAGCGGATGGCGTGCTGGAAGCCGGAGTTGAGGAATCCGGTGCCGGCGAGGGAGTCACCATCGGCGCTGATGCCATTGACCCAGGTGCCGGTGCTGTCGGGCAGGGCGCCGATGTCGGTGAGGCCCTGGCTGGTCCAGCGGAAGCCGCGGGAGGGGCCGGGGCCGAAGAGATCGACGGTGCCTGCGGCGGTGTCACCATTGGCGCTGACGCCGACGGCCTGGGCGGTGGATCCGCCTGGGAGGACGCCGAGGTCGACGATGGATTGGGCGCTGGCGGCCTGGGATGCGGCGACGAGGGCGGCGACGGCGAGGGTGATGTGGGTGCTGGGGAACTGTCTCATCTCTGTCTCCTCTTGCTCAAGGAATCTCCTCGGGTCCGGGGCCGTACGCAGGCCGCGGGCGGGTGGATGGAAAAATGGCGGGGCGGCGACTGGTTGATGTGCCGCGAGCGTTCACTCCGTGCGGCGGATAGCCGCGGAACTAGCCGGTCGATCAATCGCAGCCGAGCAACTGAAGCCCACGACGAGTGCGAGCGTGTCTGAAGGCGGCGCCCGCAGCGTTGAAGCAGCATGCTAGCAAAACCCATGGGAAGCGCACAACCCCCTGGCGGTGGGAGGCGTGTGAGCTTGGGCAAGATTGGGGCGTGCGGCGGGTTGTAGCGGGGCGGGTGGCGGTCTAGGCCCGCGGCAGGTCGAGGCCGTCGGCCGCCCAGAGAAAGCCGAAGGAGGCCCACTGGCGGGGCGGGAGGAGAAAGGTGACGAGGCGGCGTCCGGCGGGGCGGCCGAGGAGTGTGCCCAGGAGCATGATGACGCCGCTGACGGTGAGCGGCAGAGCGATGACCCACCAGGGGGCGATCTCCAGTGCGGCGGCGGTG
This sequence comes from Tepidisphaera sp., assembly GCA_016124375.1. Taxonomy (GTDB): domain Bacteria; phylum Planctomycetota; class Phycisphaerae; order Phycisphaerales; family UBA1924; genus RI-211. The sequence continues at coordinate 148,671 of WGNV01000003.1, read as the reverse complement.
GCGTCGAGGTAGCCGACCCGGGGTCCAAAGACGTAGTACTTCCAGGACACGGCGAGGGTGATCGCGACCAGCATGCCGATGAGGGGCACGAGCAGCAGGCGTCGGCGCTTCCAGCTCGGGAGGGCGCAGGCGATGAGGGCGCACAGGGGGAGCAGCACCAGGCACTCGTTGAGCCACGAGGCGAACGCGCGGGAACCGAGCGGCTGGAGAAGCGATCGTTGAGGCTGACCCGATTGCGTGTGCTTGTACTTGTCCCACCAGGGCAGTTCGACGACGGTCCAGGGGCTGGGCGCCTGCTGGCCCCACCAGGCGTTCGTGCCGGCGGTGGCGGCGCGGGGCTTGGCGTATTCGATGTAGTCGTTGGCGATGAGGTTGGCCAGGGGTTCGACGACGGCGCTCATCGACTGGTAGGAGGAGCGCCAGGCCAGAAAGCCCGTGAAGATGAACCCGGCGATGAGCAGGGAGAAGAGGAGCATGAGGAGGAAGATGTGCAGACGGGTGATCCAGGAGCCGACGCGCGGGTATTCGAGCAGGGGCGAGGGGGTGCCGCACTCTGGGCACTGGACCATGATCATCTGGTAGTGAGGTTCGCGGACGACGACTTGACCTCGGAGGTTGAAGCCGCAGGCGTGGCAGGCGCGATCGCCGTCGACGTGGCCGACGCGGCGGGCGCCGGAGGCCGGATCGGCTGAGTCTTTCGAGGTGTGCTCGGGGCGGGTTGCGGCAGGCTCGTCGGCGTGGCGGGTCGTGTTCATTCGAGGGGCCTTTGGTGGTGGGCTCGGGCTCAGGCGTGTCGGGCGGCGCGGGCGCGGCGGAGGCGCTTTCTCAACCACTGGCGGCGAGCGATGAATCGGAGGCGGTCGAGCATCCCGCGGCAGAGCATGCCGAGGGGGGTGAAGAGCGCCGAGGCGAGGATGGCGACCAGGAAAGCCGCGGCCTGCCAGAGCCACTGCGAGAAGGGCGTGTTGGGCTGGAAGTCGAGGGTGTTTCTCGCGCCGACAGTGAGACCGAAGGCCGAGAGTGCGGCGAGCACGATGGCGGTGGCGTGCAGGGCGTGGCGCGTGTCGCGGGTGTGTGAGGCGACCCAGAGGCCGAAGACGAAGCCGCCTAGGAGGCGGCAGAAGATCGCGGTGGGGATCGAGATATCGCCCCCGAGCAGCGCGTCCCAGGCCTCGGGCAGGCGTTGGGCGGCGAAGCGCCACCCGCCCGGGGCGACGAGGCGTTCTGTGTCGAGGTTGAAAGAGCCGAGCATCGACTCGCTGAGGGCGGTCATCGCGACGAAGAAGAGCACGACGAGGAAGGCGAGTGCGACGTGTTTGGCGAGGGTGAGCCAGGGGCGCAGGGCGCGTTTGAACGGTCGCGGGCGTCGCGGGGCGGGGGAGACCTGGCCGCAGGAGGGGCAGGTGCAGACGAGCATGGCGTAGTGGGGCTCTTGCCAGGGGGCGGCGGCGCCGAAGTCTGTGCCGCAGTTCAGACATATTCGGGCCCGGGGCATGGGATCAGCGTACCGGCGAGGCCCTTCGCGGGTTGCGGGCAACATCCAAGGGGTTTCGGCGGACGTATAGTCTGGCATGGGTCTAGAAGCCGCGTTGCCATCCGAAGGTTTCGTCACGACGCAGCTGCGTCACGTCATCAACTGGGCACGGCGCAGCAGTCTGTGGCCCATGCCGTTTGCGACGGCGTGCTGCGGGATTGAGCTGATGGCCACGGCGTGCAGCCGCTATGACCTGGCGCGGTTCGGGGCCGAGGTGATGCGGTTCAGCCCGCGGCAGGCGGACCTGCTGATTGTGGCGGGGCGAATCGCGGTGAAGATGTTGCCGGTGTTGCAGCGGACGTATGAGCAGATGCCCGAGCCCAAGTGGGTGATCAGCATGGGGGCGTGTGCGAGCACCGGGGGCGTGTTTGACACGTACGCGGTGGTGCAGGGGTGCGACCAGTTCATCCCGGTGGATGTGTACGTGCCCGGGTGCCCGCCGCGGCCGGAGCAGTTGATCGAGGGCGTGATGGCGATTCAGCGGCATATTGACCAGGAAGGCATTCCGCCCCAGGGCGGGAAGCGAGTGCCGCTGGGGTTGGTACTGCAGCCCAACTATGTGCCCAAGCCTCAGCCGGTGGGCGTGACGATGCCGGGGCGGTAGGGAGCCCTTGGCGGGTTCGACCCGGACCTTCGAGGACTCAGGCCCGGCGTCAGCGGCCAAATGTCCGAAAACGACAACGGTGTGCACGGGTGTGCCGCCTCGCCAACAATGCAGGCATGAGCGACGAAGCCCCTCGCACTCCTGAGCAGACTGAGGCCCCGGTGGCGACTGCGCCGCCTCCTGCCGCGAAGACGGAAACCAAGCCCGCGCCGCCCAAGGCGGACCAGTTGCCCCCTTATCGCGTGCTGCTGCACAACGATGATCACAACGACATGGTGTTCGTGGTGGAGTCGATCATGGAGTTGACGCCGCTGAACAAGGAGCGGGCGGTGACGGCGATGCTGGAGGCGCACACGCGTGGGCTGACGCTGCTGCTGGTGACGCACAAGGAAAAGGCGGAGTTGTACCAGGAGCAGTTTCAGACGAAGAAACTGACGGTCACCATCGAGCCAGCCGCGTGACGCCGGGGGATGAGCGGGGACGCACCGCGATATTGATCGTGACGGGGGCGCACCTGGCGGCGGAGACGCACGACCGGCCGCTGGCGTACGCGCTGCGCGAGCAGGTGCTGGCGGCGTGCGACGCGCGCGAGATGGGGCTGGCGCCGGACGATGTCATCGTGTGCAGCGATTTGTGGATGATGAACCATGATGACTTGCGGGCGCTGCCGACGATTTGCGTGGGGGCGCCGGGAGTGAATGCGCTGGCGGCGTTTTTGGCCAGCCGCGTGCCCAGTGTGCTGGCGGTGGAGGGGGTATACGTGGTGCAGATGCAGGATGAGCCGACGCCGGTAGCGTGCTGCTGGGGGCGGGACGAGGGGGCGACGGCGGCGGCGGTGGAGGCGTTTGTGCTGCGGCACCTGGAGGCGTTTTTGGATTTGGTGGAGGGGGCGGGGTAGGTGCCAAAGTTCCGGGTGTGAGAGCGTGGCCGACCCGGACCTTCGAGGACTCAGGTCCGGCGTCAAGAATCAGGTCCGGCGTCAAAGATGCTGGAGTTTGCAAGAGTCGCCCGCTGCCCAATCAAGAGTCGAACGCTCACGCCGCCTTGGCGATGCATACTGCGGTGACATCGTCGCCCTGGTGGAGCGAGCCGGCCTGGCTGTCGAGCATGAGTTGCAGTTCCGTGAGCATGCGGGCGCCCGCGTTGCCTTCCTGGCCTCGCAGGGCGTGGGCCATTTCGCTGAGCCAGCGGGCGCGTTTTTCTTTGGGGTCGTGTGAAGTCGGCGTTGGGAAGGCGGCTTCCAGGCCGTCGGTGTAGAGCAGCAGCGAGTCGGTTTCGTCGAGGGTGAACTCGGCCTGGTCGAACTCGGCGGCGTCGAAGACGCCCAGCAGCGGGCCGTGGGTTTCGATCTCGCGGCTGTTGTTGTTGCCGATGACGATGGGCAGGGGGTGGCCCGCGCCGGCGAGGGTGACCTTGCGGGAGTTGGCGTCGATGACGCCGTAGACCGCGGTGGCGAAGCGGCCGGTGCCCAGGCACATGTCGCACATGCGCTGGTTGAGGGCGCGAAGCACCTGGTGGGGCGGGAGCAGCGCGCCGGATTCGGAGCGGGTGTTCAGCCCGCTGGTGAGCACCATGGTGAGCAGCGCGGCGGGGACGCCGTGACCGACGGCGTCGGCGAGGAGGAAGGCGGCGTGCCCATCGCCCAGGTCGCGGACGTTGTAGACGTCGCCCGAGACGAAGTTGACGGGGCGGAACAGCACGCTGATGTCGAGCCCGGGGACGCGCGGCACGGGGCTGGAGGTGAACTCGCGCTGGATGCTGGCCGCCAGGTGCAGCTCTTCGTGCAGGCGGTCCATCTCGTGGCGGATGCCGCCCTGGCAGCGCAGGGCCAGTTGCACCTCGCGGCCAAGCAGGCGGACGGTTTGCTGGCGCTCGCACAGGGCGTAGAGCATACCGGCGAGGGTGCGCGGATCGGCGTTCCAGGATTCGAAGATGACGCCCTGGCGCTGGACCATGCGCCAGTCGGTGGGGTCTTCGAGAAGGATGACCCCGGGGATCTGGTGTTCGAGGAGGCCTTCGGTGAGGCGGTCGATCTGGGCGGCGGGTTCGTCGCGGCTCAGCACGGCGAGCACGGCGTCATCTCCCCGCATGGGCTGGTGGGCGTCGGGGGTGAGCTCCGATAAAACGGCGTCGAGGCTGACTTCGCGGAGGGTGGGCGCGTCGCAGGGCCAGGAGGACTTGAGGGGTGTGAGCCACCTGGGCCAGACCTGGCGCACGGAGTCGGAGGTCACGACATGAAGCGTCTGTTGCGGCAACCCGGCTGGCCCTCTGCCCCCGGAAAAAGGCACCCGGGCGGACCAAGGGCACATCGGCCTATTTGGCGAGCTTCTTCAAGCCCTCGATGTCGAAGTCGATCTTGTCGCCTTTTTTGACGTTGAGGGTGTCGAGGGTGTTGCCCTTGAGTTCGATGACGAACTGGGCGGCGAAGCCGGAGGGGTATTTTTTGAGGCGGTCTTCGTAGTCGTTGTTCATGGCCGCCCATTCGGGGGCGGAGGGATAGGGAAGGGAGAGCTTTTTCTCGGCCTCGCTGCGGGGGGGCTCGGGGGTCATTTTATAGGTCGCGACGACGCGGCCCGAGCCGTCCAGATAAATGATGTCGATGGGGATGGGGCAGTCGCGCATGACGAAGGCGCGGGCCTCGGGTTTGGAGAAGACGAAGAGCATGCCGCCGTCGGGCTTGATCTCGGTGCGGTCGCCCAGGCCCTTGAACTGGACCTTCTGATCGATGGCGAGCTCGAGGGTGAAGGGTTTGCCGGCGATGGTGACGGGGGCGGTCTTGGGCTGGTCTTTGTCGGCTTTCTTGTCGGCGCCTTTGGCGGCGGGGGTGCCGGAGCCTTTGTCGGCGTCCTTCTGGCCCATGACGATGAGGGAGCCGCCGAGGATGAGGAAGATGAGGAGGCCAGCCGCGGATTTCAAGAAACGTCCTTTTTCAGCAGCCAATGGTGGTGCTCCTGGGTGAAGCGGGCCGGAACATGGGGGATCATAGTGATTTGGAATCGATCGCGGAACTCGGAAGCGGTCATGGGGCGGGGCGAGGGGATCAAGCCGCAGTAACTGGCGAGGAGTCCGACGACGCGCTGGGGGGAGACGCCCTGGGCGCGGTAGGTGTCCAGGCGCGTGTCGCCGTGGCGCTTGGCTAGGCGCTTGCCGTCCGGGCCGAGGACCAGCGGCAGATGCCAGTAGTTGGGCTCTGGGGCGAGGCCCAGGGCGCGGTACAGCAGCAACTGGCGGGCGGCGCTGTCGAGCAGGTCGTCGCCCCGGATGACATCGGTGATGCCCTGGCGGGCGTCGTCGACGACGACGGCGAGCTGGTAGGCGGGTTGGCCGGGCTTGGTGGGGTCGCGGCGGGTCCAGACGACGAAGTCGCCGACGATGGCGGAGATGTCGAAGGATTGGGGACCGGCGAAGGCGTCGGTGAAGGTGGTGGGGCCGGGCGGGACGATGAGGCGCCAACTGGGCGGGGCGTCATCGAAGCGGCGGGGGATGGTGGTTGGGCGCAGCGAGGCGGGAAAGGCGATGTCGTGGGCGCCTTCTTGCGGGGCGCTGGCGGCCTGTTCGATCTGGGCGCGGGAGAGATCGCACGGGTAGACGAGGCCCTGCGCGGCGAGGGTGTGCATGGCCGCGAGATGGGGCGCGGGCTCGTGCGATTGGATGATGGGGCCTTGGTCCCAATCGAGTCCGAGCCAGGCGAGGAGGTCGATGGTGAGGTCGATGACGCCGGGCTTGATGCGCGGGGTGTCGAGGTCTTCGACGCGCAGGACGATGTGCCAGGCGCGCTGGCGGGCCAGGGCCCAGGTGCAGAGGAAGGTGCGGGCGTTGCCGAGGTGGAGGGCGCCGGTGGGGGAGGGTGCCAGGCGCGTGCAGCGGCGGGGCTCGAGGGGGGGTTGGGGCGGGGGAACGGTCACGCGGCAGGACGGTAGAATGGGCAACCAACCTGAGGAGACCCAGCGTGCCCCCGGAAAAGCTCACTTCTACCCAGTTGCAGGACGCGCTCAAGACGTTGCCCGAGTGGGTGGAAGCGGGGGAGGCGGTGCAGCGGACGTTTCAGTTCAAGGATTTCGCGGCGTCGATGATGTTTGTCGATCAGGTGGCCAAGTATGCGGAGGAAGTGCAGCACCACCCGGACATCATGATCCGGTATAGCCGCGTGACGCTGACGTCGAGCACGCACGATTCGGGGGGGATCACGCAGAACGACGTGGCGTTGGCGAAGCGGGCGGACGAGATCGCGGCGAGCATTCCGTGGCCCCAGCCCGCGCCGGGGAGCGGGGCGCCGCCGCAGCCCGCGGCGGAGGCGGAGCCGAAGCCTCCGGAGAAGGCGGGGAGCGGGAAGAAGAAAAAGGGCGGCTAAGACTGCGTGAAAGCGCGGGGGCGTGCGCGCCGGGCGCGGCGCAGGGTGGTGGGGGGGCGGCTAAAGTTGGAATCAGAGGCCGCCTTAGCTCAGTTGGTAGAGCAGCGCTTTTGTAAAGCGCAGGTCAGGGGTTCGAGTCCCCTCGGCGGCTTTGGCCGCGGCTGGTTTTTTGGGGATCCGACTTCTCACGTGGAAAAACGACGAGCATTGCATGATCACGCCCTCACCGACGACGAAGATCGATCCGACGATGGCCCGCGGGGTGCTGCTGGGCGTGAACCCGGCGAGCGAAAGCCGCCCGGCGCACCTGGTTTTTGGGGTGCCGAACACCAGCTATCAGCTGCACCTTGTGGCGCAGGGTGAGGTGCCGGCGGCTCCCGCGCCGGACGCGCCGGCGAAGCGGCTGCTGGGCGTGATCCGCGCGAAGGTGCGGCGGCTGGATGTGGTGGGCTCTGGCGGGAGGTACGTGGAGCCGGTGATGGGGCGGCCGCGCCGGGTGCAGGGGAGCGTGGTGATCTGCGTGAGCGGGGCGGTGGTGGTGGATGCGGGGGTGCCGATTCACTGCACGCTGACCGATGAACGGCAGAAGCCCGAGGACTTTTCGCCCGGCCAGTTCGTCAGCTGCGACGTGCTGGACGGGGCGACGTTCACCCCGATGAGGTGAAGCCCGGGCCTGACAGTGGGGCAGGACACGGGCCAGAGGCCTGTGCCACAAGATCTGGAAGAAGGGCATGCAGTCTTCCGAGCGACAGACGCGGATGCGATTTTGCTCGGGGCTATCCGCGAGCGCGGAGACGTCGCGCGCCGCCGAGATGGTGAGCGAGCACTGCGGGCACACGCTGGGTGGGCAGGCGGACGTGGCGTTCGTATTTTTCACGGCCCATCACTGCGAGTTTGCGTCGGTGATCGCCCAGACCGTGCAGAAGCGGCTCAATCCGGGCGTGCTGATCGGGGTCTCGGCGGGGGCGGTGATCGGCGACGGGACGGAGCTGGAGGGGGCGCCGGGGGTGTCGCTGTTGTGCGCGAAGCTGCCGGGGGCGAGGGCGACGGGGTTCAGCGTGCTGGACTTTCCGATTCCGGAAGACACGGACGAAGGTCGGGCCGCGTTGGCGAAGGCGGCGGGGTACGGGGCGGATCAGCGGTGCACGATTCTGCTGGCGGATCCGTTTTCGACGCCGCTGATCAGGCTGCTGCCGGCGATGAACGCGGCGAGGCCAGAGGGGGTGGCGAGCGGGATCTTTGGCGGATTGGCGTCGGCGGCTTCGCAGCCCAACGGCAACGTGCTGATCTTGAACGACCGGGTGTTGACCAGCGGCGGGGTGGGCGTGACGCTGGGCGGGGACTTTCGGGTGGATTCGCTGGTGTCGCAGGGATGCCGCCCGTTTGGGCCGAACCTGGTGGTGACCAAGGCGCAGCGGAACATTATTTTTGAACTTGGCGGGCGGCCTGCGCTGGAGGCGGTGAGCGAGGCGGTGGGATCGCTGACGGACGAGCAGCGCGAGGGGCTGAAGGGCGGCTTGTTCATCGGGCGGGTGATCAGCGAGTACAAGGATCGGTTCGGGCGGGATGACTTTTTGATCCGCAGCGTGACGGGGGTGGATCACAACCGCGGGGCGATCGCGGTGGGCGAGCTGATGCACGTGGGGCAGACGATCCGCCTGCACATGCGCGATGCGCGGACGGCGCACGAAGACCTGGCGCTGCTGCTGGACGCGCAGAGGTTGTATGAGACGCCGCGGGGCGTGCTGCTGTTCACGTGCAATGCGCGGGGGAGGAGGCTGTTTGATCAGCCGAATCATGACGCGGGCATGATCAGCCGCGCGTTTCTGCCCGGGCCACCCGGGGAGTCTCGGGCGAAGCCCGGCGCGGAGATCGATCCGTCGGCGGGTCCGGTGGTGCCGCTGGCGGGGTTCTTTGCCAGTTCGGAGATCGGCCCCTTGGCGGGGCGGAGCTATGTGCACGGGAACACGGCGTGCGCGGCGATATTTCGCGAAACCGGGAACGCGTCGGAGTAGAACTACATCAGAAGGTTGTGACGTAGGGAGGTTCGCGGTCGGACGACGGCGGACCCGTGCGAGAGTGATGGCGGGCGCAAGCATCAGCGGAGCGACGCGATGAAATCGGCGGCGCGGGCAAAGCCCGAAGGCGGGACGACGGAGAGCAAGCCTCGTGGGTTTCGCGCGTGGCTTCGGAGGCGGCGCTGGCGCGTCACCGGGGCTGTGATCACGCTGCTCGGGGCGGTGCTGGCGCTGAGCAGTTGCAACATGCCCGGCCCGAAGGCGACGCCCGAGCAGATCGCGGCGCTGGCGCGCGACACGCTGCCGGCGCAGCCCGCGACGGCGGCTGAGAAGGAAGTGCCGGCGTTGTCGTACCTGCACTCGGGAGACCCCAGCAAGCCGCGGGTGATTTACATCCACGGCACGCCCGGCGACGCGACGGGCTGGGCGGATTTCCTGGTTGATCCGGTGATGGGGTGCGAATCGATCGCGGTGGACCGGCTGGGCTTTGGCAAGAGCGGGCCCAAGGGGGGCGGCGGCGTCGATTCGTTCGAGATGCAGGCCAAGGCGATAGCGCCCCTGCTGGTGAAGCAGGGGGGCAAGTGGCCGATCGTGGTGGGGCACTCGCTGGGCGGGCCGATCGCGGCGTGGATTGCGGGGGCGTATCCGGACAAGGTGTCTGGGCTGGTGATCGTGGCGGGCTCGCTGGACCCGGACCTGGAAAAGCCGGGGCTGGGGCAGGAGATCGCGACGACCGATCTCGCGCGATTCCTGATGCCGCGGGCGCTGGACAACTCGATGGGCGAACTGAACGCCGCCAAGGCCCAGACGAAGCTGCTGGCGCCGCTGCTGGAGAAGATTACGTGCCCGGTGGTGGTGATTCACGGGACGACGGATGAACTGGTGCCGTACGCGAACGTGGCGTACATCCAGAAGATGGTGACGCACGCGGCGAGCCTGCAGGTGTTCACGATTCAGAAGCAGGGGCACTTTGTGCCGTGGGAGAGGCCGGAGCTGATCCGCGAAGCGGTGGAGGATCTTGTGAAGCCGACGGGCGCGGGGGCCGCGGGCGCCGCGACGCCAAGCCCGGCTCCGACGCCGAGTGCGCCGAGCGGGCAGGGCACGCCCAAGTAGAGCCGCGGGGCGGGATCGGGTAATCTGGTGTCATGATTCACCAGCGCACTCGTGTCGTTCGCGTCTTCTTGATGGCGGCTTCGGGGTTGGCGGCGGCGCTGGCGGGGGGGTGTCGCTCTCAGACGCAGGTCGTGGCGCCGGTGACCAATGTGTACTTGGCTGGTGCTGGGGCGCCGCAACCCGTGAACAACGTTGAGTTCCTCGACCAGTACGCCGCGACGTACCGGTTTTCGCTGGGCCGCCCCACGGCGGTGCAGGTGACGCCCGACGACAAGACGGTGTTGTTTTTGCGGGCGGCGGGGCCGCGGAGTTTCGTGCAGGACCTGTGGGCGTTTGATGTCGCGACGGGGCAGGAGAAGGTGCTGCTCACGGCCGAGAAGATCTTGGGCGGGGGCAAGGAGCAGTTGACCGCCGAGGAACTGGCGCGGCGGGAGCGCATGCGTTCGGCGTCGCGCGGCATCGCGTCGTATGCGATTTCGAAGGATGGCAGCAAGGTGGTGGTGCCGCTGAGCGGGCGGCTGTTTGTGATTGATCTGGAAGCCGCCCGCGCGGGCACGCCCAAAGTGCAGGAACTGAAGTCGGAGGCGGGCTTCCCGATCGATCCGAGGTTGTCGCCCGACGGCGCGCGCCTGGCGTGCGTGCGCGAGGGCGAGGTGTACGTGACCGATCTCGCGAGCGGCACAGAAAAGAAGCTCACCAGCGGCGCCGGCGGCGCGGTGAGCAACGGTCTTGCCGAGTTCGTCGCGCAGGAAGAGATGGACCGGTTCGCGGGGTATTGGTGGTCGCCCGCGAACGACGCGATCGCGTATCAGCGGACCGACACGTCGCCCGAGGAGACGTTCTTTATCGCCGACCCCGTGCACCCGGAGACGGCGCCGACGCCATGGCCTTATCCGCGGGCGGGCAAGGCAAACGCGAAGGTGACGCTGTTCGTGCAGGCGCTGGCGGGTGGTGCGCCGGTCGAAGTCTCCTGGGATCACGAGGTGTATCCGTACCTCGCGCGGGTCGATTGGCCGGAGCACGGACGGATGACGATCCTGGTGCAGAATCGCGCGCAGACCGAGCAGGTGCTGTACGCCGTCGACCCCGCGAGCGGCTCGACGACCGAACTGCTGCGCGAGCGCGACGCGGAGTGGATCAATCTCAACGCCGGGCCAAAGTGGCTCGACAACGGCAAGTCGTTCCTGTGGATGACCGAGCAGGCGCCGGGCAGCGACGAGTGGTCGCTGCAGGTGCGGCGCGCCGACGGCGGGGTCGTTCGCACTCTGGGCGTGCCGGGCGTGGCGATCTCCGGCGTCATCGACGTCGACGAGAAGCGCGGCACGGTGCGCGTGAGCGCGACGGCCGAGCCCACCGAGGCACACGTGATGGAAGTGACCCTCGATGGGGGCGTGCCCAAGGACTCGGCGATCACGCGGGCGACGGCCTCGCGCGGCGTGCACGGCGCGACGTTTGGTCGCGGGCATGGCACCTGGGTGCACACCTACAGCCTGGCGGATGGCTCGATGGGCAGCGAGGTGATTCGCGCCGATGGCAGCAAGGCGGGCGAACTGCGATCGATCGCCGAGGAGCCGAGCATTCGCCCGGGCGTGGAGTTCTTTGAGGTTGGCAAGGAGAAGTTTCGGGCGATGGTGATCAAGCCCCGCGACTTTGACCCGGCGAAGAAATACCCGGTGATCAACAGCGTGTATGGCGGGCCGCACGTGCAGGTGGTTCGGGCGGCGGCGCGGGGGTATTTGCTGCAGCAGTGGCTGGCGGATCAGGGGTTCATCGTGGTGTCGATCGACGGGCGGGGCACCCCGGGGCGCGGGCGGGCGTGGGAGCGGGCGATCAAGTACGACGTGATGAGCTTGCCGTTGGAGGATCAGGCGCGGGCGATGGGATTGCTGGCGGAAATGGTGCCGCAGATGGACATGAGCCGCGCGGGGATCAGCGGCTGGAGTTTCGGTGGTTACTTCTCGGCGATGGCGACGATGCGCCGGCCGGACGTGTTCAAGGCGGGCATCGCGGGGGCCCCGGTGTGCGACTGGCGCGATTACGACACGCACTACACGGAGCGGTACATGGGTCTGCCCCAGCAGTGCGAGGCGGGGTATGACCACGCGAGCGTGCTGACGTATTGCAAGGATCTGACGGTGCCGCTGCTGATCATTCACGGCACGGCGGACGACAACGTGTACTTCATGCACAGCCTGAAGATGACCGGGGCGCTGTTTCGGGCGGGGCGGCAGTTTGAGTTTCTGCCCTTGGCGGGGTTCACGCACAGCGTGCCGGACCCGGTGGTGATCAAGGAGTTGCAGAGCCGCACCGTGCAGTTTTTCAGGAAGCACCTGGGCGGGCCGCGGGGGAAGTGAGCCAAACACATACGAGCCCGAAGCGCGAGAGGATTATGCAGCAACGCCCATCTTCATCCTGGCTTTGAGGTCGGCCCTGAGTTGGTGGAGGATGAGTTTGACCTGCACCCACATCTGGACGCGGGGCAGCGTGCGGACCCACGCCGGCAGGCACGTCAGCCCGCCGCCGGCCGCGGTCAGGCTTGCGAAGTACCGCTCGATCCGCCGACGCTGCGACAGCAACGCTGGGCCGAACCCGCTCGTGCCTTGCTCCAGCAGGTCGCGGCTGCGGCGACGCGACTCGGCCTGCGCCCGGTGCCCCATCGGGTTGCCCGGGCCGTATCGCCACGGCACCACCATCTGCACGCCGCGTGTCTGCGCCACCTCGAACAGCGCGTTGCTGTCGTAGTTGGCGTCGGCGAGCAGGTAGCACTCGCCGGGGGTTTGCGCCAGTAAATCACGGGCGATCACGCGTTCGTCCACGTTCATCGGCGCCACCCTCCAGCCCCACATCACGCCCGAGAGATCGATCAGCGCGTGCAGCTTGTATCCCTTGCCCATGCCGCGGGTGGCGCGGCCGTATCCGGCGTCGGGGTCGGTCGAATGCCCGGCAATTGTGAGTGCCTTGCCGTCGATCACGCACACCAGCGGGGTGGGCCGGCCTCGTTGCAGCACCCGCCCGGTGAGACGCGTGAACAACGCGGCCGCCGAGGCGGTGCGCAGCCGCCGCGACATGTCGGACTGGCTGGGCAAGGGCCCGCGGCGAAGGCCCTTGGGCCAGTGCGCCGGGTCGCAGGCCCAACAGACAGGTCGGTCGTTGACGGCGGCCCAGCAGTACACTTCGAGGATGGTGGCGTCGGTGTACCGCTGCCGGCGGCTCTGCCGCCGCCGCCCGAGCGTGCGAAGCCGAAGTTTGATTTCCCGAAAAAGCTCGCGTTCCAAAGCGTTTCTCCTGGGTCTTGGTGGACACAGGAGTATGGACGCGAGCCGCGCACAGCGCAACCGATCAAGCGCCGAACGCGCATAATCCTCGCGAGCGAGGGTCTCCGTGGCGTTCGGACGCCGGTGAGACCCTCGCTGGCGAGGCTCGTGCATGCAGCGCGCGACGACCCCCGGCTACTCACGACCAGGCCATCGGCCTGAGAACGTTGGAGTCGCGATCGATTGCGATCGTTTCGCGCGTGACCCGTGCGAGCGAGGGTCTCCTTGGCGTTCGGACGCCGGTGAGACCCTCGCTCGCGCTTCGGGCTCGTAGGGCAGTGGCTGCCGCGCTAGGCGAGATCGAAGACGAGGACCTCGGCCGGGGCCTGGGCTTGAAGTTCGACGGCGGCCTCGTCGCTGAGGGCCGCCCCGTCGCCCTGGGCGAGCGCCTTGCCGTTGAGCGTGACGCTGCCGCGGGCGACCTGCACCCAGGCGTGGCGGCCGGGCTTGATGTCGAGCCGCACGGATTTGCCCGGGTCGAGGTTGGTGGTGTAGAGGCGAACATCCTGATTGATGCTGATGGAGCCCTCGGCGCCATCGGGGGAGATGACCAGGCGCAGGCGGTTGGTGCGCTCGTCGAGCGCGAAGCGGCGCTGGTCGTAGCCCGGGGTCAGGCCCTTGTCATTGGGAAAGAGCCAGATCTGCAGAAAGTGGGTGCGCTCGGTTGTGGAGTGGTTGAACTCGGAGTGGCGGATGCCCCGCCCCGCGGTCATGCGTTGCACTTCGCCCGGCTCCAGGGTTTTGACCGTGCCCAGCGAATCGCGATGGGCGAGCGCCCCGTCGAGCACATATGAGATGATCTCCATATCGGAGTGCGGGTGTTCGCCGAAGCCCTGGCCGGGAGCGACGCGGTCTTCGTTGATCACGCGCAGGGCCCTGAAGCCCATGTGCCTGGGGTCCTGGTATTGCCCGAAGCTGAAGGTGTGATAGGTGTCGAGCCAGCCGAAGTCGTTGTGGCCCCGGTCGGTGCCTTTGCGGATGGTGATCATGGGGTGGCCTCCTTTGGGTGTTCGTCGTTCACCGGCTTTGATGATGTGCGAACAATCATTGTTACAACAACTATTGTACGCGGACGCACGCCCCGGTGTTCGGCGGGCGGGGTCATCGAGATTCGGGGCGGCGGGCCTTGACCAGGAGCCGGTTGAGCTCGACGAGCTCGGCCCGGGTCAAGTGTCCGAGTTGACGCTGGTGCAGTTGCACGACCGGGGCGTCGAGCTCGGTGACGACCTGCAGCCCCTTCGGGGTCAGGCGCACGTTGACGACGCGCCGGTCGCGGGCGGAGCGTTCGCGGGTGACCAGGCCGGCGGCTTCGAGCCGGTCAACCATCCGCGTGACATCGGGCACGCGGGCGACGAGGTGCTCGCCGATTTCGTGGCACGGGCGGCCGGTGTCTCCGGCGCCGCGCAGCACGCGGAGGGTGTTGTACGCGGCTTCGGAAAGGCCCCGGGACTTGAAGAGAGCCGCGAAGTCTCCGGCGAGCATCGCCCCGGTGCGCATGAGGTTCAGCATCGCCTCCTGCTCGGGGTGCTCGAAGGGTCGGCGCTTGCGGATCTCAGCCGCCAGCCCTTGCGGGCCGTCGGGCGAATCGAACTGCTCCGGCCCGTCGAGCAGCGGCCCGGCCGCCTTGGCGCAGGCGCTCTCGAGCAGAGGCCTGGGCGCCAGCAAGGGCGGAACGCGGGCCGGCTTGGCGTGCTTGGAGCTTTGCTGACTGCGTGCGGCTCGCTTGGCCATGATGAAGTCTCGCGATGACGGGATTCCTTCACACCCGGAAAGGTTGTTGAAACAGTATATGCGCGCGACAGAGGTCGGGGCGCTCGCGGGCAGACCCTTGGACGCGGATCGATCAAGGCGGGCCCTCGCCGGACCGATAAACTCTTGCATGGCGACCCATGAGATTCCCCTGTCGCGGCCGGACATCACGGAGCTTGAAGAGCAGATGGTGCTTCAGACGCTTCGGTCGGGGCGACTGTCGATCGGACCGATGGTGGAGCAGTTCGAGAAGCTGGTGGCCGCGCGGGCGGGGTGCCGGCATGGCGTCGCGGTGAACTCGGGCACCAGCGGGCTGCACCTGGCGTTGTCGGCGCTGGGCATCGGCCCCGGCGACGAAGTGATTACGACGCCCTTTTCGTTCATCGCGTCGAGCAACTGCATCCTGTTCGTCGGGGCCACGCCAAAGTTCGTGGACATCTGTCCGACCACGCTGAACATGGATCCGGCGAAGATACAGGCGGCGATCGGCCCGAAGACGCGGGCGATCCTGGCGGTCGAGACGTTTGGCAATCCGGCGTACATGGATCAGTACGCGGCGATCGCGGCCAGGAACGAGGTGCCGCTGATCGAAGATTGCTGCGAGGCGCTGGGGTGCGTGTACAAAGGACGCCCGGCGGGGCACTTTGGGCGGGTCGGCGTGTTCGGGTTCTATCCCAACAAGCAGATCACCACGGGCGAGGGCGGGATGATCGTGACGGACGATCATCGCCTGGCGGAGATGTGCCGCAGCCTGAGGAATCAGGGCAGGCCCCTGGGGCACATCGCCCCGAGCGCGACGAACGCGTCTGGGAGCTGGCTGAAGCACGAGCGGCTGGGGTACAACTATCGCCTGCCGGAGCTCAACGCGGCGCTGGGCGTGGGGCAGATGAGGCGGCTGGACGAGATTCTGGAGAAGCGGATGCGGGTGGCGGAGCACTACGTGCGGCGCCTGGCCGGGCACCCGCACCTGGCGCTGCCGACGATCGACGCCGACACGGTGATGAGCTGGTTCGTGTTCATCGTGAGGTTGTCGCCAAGCTATACGGGCGAAGAGCGCGACCGGGTGATCGCGGGGCTGCGCAGGCAGGAGATCGGGACGAATGATTACTTCCCGTGCATTCACTTGCAGCCCTTCTATCGCGAGCAGTTCGGGCTGGGGCCGGGGATGTATCCGATCGCGGAGAGCGTGAGCCAGCGGACGCTGGCGTTGCCTTTTTACAGCAGCCTGACGGCGCGGGAGATTGATCATGTGTGTCAGGCGCTGGAGGTGATGATCAAGCAGGAGAACCTGTCGCCGCGCGGGTAGATGGGTTGAGCCGCCCGGGCGGAGCACCTCGGGCTGAAGTGTGAAAATGAGAGCGGTTTCATGGCGGGTTGCCTGCGCATTCCCGCAACCGTGTCCGAAACGGGCTCGTACATCCTCGGCCTTTCCTTCCGGATGCGGAGCTTGGCCGCGGGCGGGACGGGGTTTTTCGGGCTGAATTCTGTGCTTTTCGGACTC
Source organism: Tepidisphaera sp. (assembly GCA_016124375.1). Classification (GTDB taxonomy): domain Bacteria; phylum Planctomycetota; class Phycisphaerae; order Phycisphaerales; family UBA1924; genus RI-211. Next base: position 132,487 of record WGNV01000003.1, on the reverse strand, counting down.
ACACCACAAACTGAGATTGAGATTTCGCTTCGGACGCAATGGGCGTGCGAGCGGGGCGTTGGGCGGGTGGGAGAGCACCCGTGCCGCGGAGCCGTTGGTGCGCCCGAAGATTGCCGCAGGATTTTGGAGATGGCGTTAGCGCTGGTCGCGAGAAACGTCGCATGGAGGCGATAGGTCGCCTCGGTTCGGAGAAGAACCCCGCTGGAGAGAGGGGATCGGGGTCGGCGGCGGACGGAGGGGTCCGCCGCCACCCCCGGGGCGGCTGGGCGGCGAAGCGCCGCGATAGGCTGTGAGCGCCCGTGCTAGGTAGGAGAGGGAGCCCGGCGGTCGGAAGACCCCGGGTTCCGTTGTTTTTGGGCGGCGTGGGCGCGGCTATCTTGTGGGCATGGCGAGCGTGTTCTTGAATGATGGTTTCGTGCCGCGGAATGATGCGCGGGTGTCGGCCTTTGACGCGGGGTTTCAGCACGGCGTCGGGCTGTTCGAGACGCTGCTGGCGGTGCGGCAGGGCGAGGGCGCCCGCGTGCTGCACCTGCAGGAGCACGTGGAGCGCATGCGGGTGTCGGCGGCGGCGCTGGGGCTGAGCGAATCGCTGCGGGCGGGGGCGCTGGAAGAGGCGCTGAAGCGTGCGGCGGATCGGGCGGCCAGCGAGCACCCGGGGGCGGCCAGGCTGCGGCTCAGGCTGACGATCACCGGGGGTGATTTGAACATGCTGGTGGGGGGCGGGCCGGCGGCACACACGCCCACGCTGCTGATCGTCGGGCAGCCTGCAACCGAGTATCCGGCGGAGATGTTCGCGCGGGGCACGCTGGTGACGCTGGCGGACATGAGGCCGAGCCCGCTCGACCCGATGCAGGGGCACAAGACGCTGAACTACTGGGGGAGGTTGCGGGAGTTGCAGCAAGCCGCGGCCAAGGGGGCGGGCGAGGCGATGGTCTTCTCGGTGACCAATCACCTGGTGGGCGGGTGCGTGAGCAACGCGTTTGTGGTGCGCGACGGCGTCTTGATGACGCCGATCGCGCGCGGGGAGGAAGAGGAGGTGGCGCGGGGCGATGATGACTTCGACGCGCCGCCCGCGGCGGGGAACAAGGGCGCGGTCTTGCCCAGCCCGGTGCTGCCGGGAATCGTGAGGCGATGGGTGCTGGATTGGGCGCTGGGGGCTGGCTTGCAGACGCGGCGGCGGATGCTGGACTTGGATGATGTGCTGCGGGCCGACGAGGTGTTCTTGACCAACAGCAGTTGGGGCGTGCTGCCGGTGGTGAGGCTGGAGGCCGAGGCGATCGGGGCGGGGAGCCCGGGCGAGATAACCCGGGGGCTCACGAAGGCGTGGGGGGAGTTGGTGGGGGCGGGGTGAGAAGCGCTCGCTAGCGCGAGCCGTTGGCGCCCGTTTCGACCTGGGCCTTCAGGCGTCGCAGTTCGTCGAAGGCCTGCATGGGGGAGAGTTTTTCGAGTTTGATCTCGCGAAGCGAATCGATCGCGGGGTGGCCGAGATACTCCGTGAACAGCGAGAACTGGCCGCCCGAGTCGTGATGGCGGCTGGCGGGCGCGATAGATGGTTTGCCCGCGTGCTGCACGGCCAGGCTGGCGAGCACTTCGCGGCCGCGGGCGATGACGGGCGCGGGCATGCCGGCCAGGCGCGCGACGTGCAACCCGTACGACTGATCGGTGCGGCCCGGCAGGATGCGGTGCAGGAAGACGATCTCGGCGTGCTCGCCCCCCTGGGGCCACTCGCGCACGGCGACGTGGAGGTTTTGCACCTGGCCTTGCAGTTGTTCCTCGAGGTCGGTGAGTTCGTGGTAGTGCGTGGCGAACAAGGTCCGCGGGCCGGGTTGGCCGGGGGCGCCGGCCAAGTGTTCGACGATGGCCCAGGCCAGCGAGAGGCCGTCCAGGGTGCTGGTGCCGCGACCGACTTCGTCGAGGACGACGAGGCTGCGGGGCGTGGCGTGGTTCAGGATGTTCGCGGTCTCGATCATCTCGACCATGAAGGTGGATTGGCCGGCGTGCAGGGCGTCGTCAGCGCCGATGCGGGTGAAAATACGATCGACAACGCCGATGGTGGCGCGGTCCGCGGGCACGAAACTGCCGGCGTGGGCCAATAAGGTGATCAGCGCCGTCTGGCGGATGAACGTGCTCTTGCCCGCCATGTTGGGGCCGGTGATGAGCGCCAACGCGGCTTTGCCGGCGAGGCCCAGCTCGCAGTCGTTGGGCACGAACTCGCCCCCCAGCGATTCGTCCAGCACCGGGTGACGCCCGGCGTGGATCATGAGCGAGGGCTCGTCAACGATCTCGGGGCGTTTCCAGCCGCGTTGCACGGCTTTTTCGGCAAAGGCGAGGAGCGCGTCGAGCGTCGCGACGGCGTGGCTGAAGGCGTTGATCTCGCGCGTGAACGCGGCAAGCCCGTCGCACATGTTCTGGAAAAGCTCGCGTTCACGCTCGATGGCGCGGGCTTCGGCCCCGGTGGCTTTGCGTTCAAAGTCGCGGAGTTCGGGGGTGGTGAAGCGTTCGGCGCTGCGGAGGGTCTGGGTGCGTTCGAGAGCCGCGGGGGCGTTCTTGGCCTGGGCCTGGGGAAGTTCGATGTAATACCCAAACACGCGATTGAACCCGACCTTGAGCCCGGGCAGGTTGTGCGTCTCGATCAGGCGTTTTTGATATTCGGCGAGCCAGGCGCCGGCGTCACGCTGGATCAGGCGGCTTTCGTCGAGGTCGGCGTCGACGCCGTCTTTGATGAGCCCGCCTTCGCGCATGTGAGCCGGGGGCTCGGCGAGGCACGAAGCAACCACGCGCTCCGCGGCTTGGCAGGTGGGGGTCGCGCTGCCCAGCGTCGCGGCAAGTTCGGCCAGCGCGGGCACGCCCTCGATCGCGTCAAGCAGCGCCTCGGTGCGGGCGAGCGAAGTGGCCAGGCCCACCAGATCCCGCGGCGTCGCCCGGGCCATCGCCAGGCGCGCCAGGATGCGGGGTGTGTCCTGCACGCCCGCCAGCAGGTCGCCCAGGGTGTCGGCGAGCACGCGATCTTCGACGAACGTCGCGACGGCGTGCTGGCGGGCGCGGATGGCTGCGGCGTCGCGCAGCGGGCGGCAAAGCCAGTCGCGAAGCAGGCGACGGCCCATGCCGGTGCGCAGCAAGTTCTTCTTGCCCGCGCCGAGAAAAACGCCCACCAGCGACCCATCCGCGGCTCCGGCCCGCAGCGTGGTCTCGATCTCCAGCGAGCGAAGACTGACGGCGTCGATGACGCAGTGGGCGCTGGGGTCTTCGCGGCGGGGGGGGTGCAGATGTTTCAGCGTCGCCCGCGCGACGTTGACGCCTGAGACGCCCTTGAGGTCTTCGTCGCTCAGGGTCTGGGTTTCGCGCAGGTAGCGGAGAGCCGCCCCGGCGGGACCAACCTCGGGGGCGTCGTCGGCCAGGCCGAACCCTGCGAGCGTCGAGACGCCATAGTGCTCGCGCAGGGCGTCCAGCGCTTCTGAGTGGCGAAAGTGCCAGGTGGCGCGGGGCGTGCCGGCCAGTCGCAGGGCGCTTAGCACGCGTTGCACGCGGGGGGTGGGGGCGATTTCGGCGGTGTCGGAGTAGAGGACTTCGCGCACGCCCCGACGCGCGAGCTCGTCGACGATCGCGGCGTTGTCGCACGAGAGGACCGTGAACTGCCCGGTGCTGACCTCGACGACAGCGATCGCGGCGGGCGAGTCGTCGCCACTGGAGGTGAAACTGATGGCCGCAAGTGCGCCGGGGTCTTGCGTTTCGATGAGCGATTCATCGACCAGCGTGCCGGGGGAGAGAACCCGCGTGACGGCCCGCGGCACCACGCCCTTGGCCTGCGAGGAGTCGATCAGTTGCTCGGCGACGGCGACGCGGAAGCCGGCGCCCAGCATCTTGCGCACGTAGTTGTCGAGTTGGTGGAACGGCACGCCGGCCATGGGCACGCCTTGGGTGCGCTGGGTGAGCGTGAGGCCGATGGCCTTGCTGACGGCCACCGCGTCGTCGTCGAACATCTCGTAGAAATCGCCGATGCGAAAGAGCAGCACGCAGCCCGGGTGCCGCTGCTTGAAGCGGTAGTACTGCTGCATCGCCGGAGTTTCGCGCGGGTCGGGCATGGGTGTGGATCGCGGGGCGAGGCGGGCCTTGGACGCCTCAGGCCATCAGAATGACGTCGCGCTGGATCTGGCTGGTCACGACCGGGCCCTTGGCTGGGTCCATGTACACATTGATCTCGCTGCGCACGCCGAACTCGGGCAGATAGAGCCCGGGTTCAATCGTGAAGCCGACGCCCGGCAGCACCAGGCGCGTGTCGTGGGTCTCGGTGTTGTCGATGTTGACGCCCACGCCATGCACCTTTGGCCCGGGGCTCAGGCTGTGTCCGGTCCGGTGGCGGATGAACTCGGCGAAGCCCGAACCGCGAAGGACGAGCTGCGAGGCTTCGTCCACTTGCCAGCCCTGCACAGGCTCCTTGCTTGCCCAGGCCTGCTGCACGCGGGCCAGGGCGGCATCGCGGGCGCCGGTGACGGCGGCGTACACCGCGCGGTGCTTGGCGGGGATTTCGTGGCCGCAGTAACCGACCCAGGTGATGTCGCTGAAGATGTTCTCGTCGCCCGGCACGCGGGCCCAGAGGTCGATGAGCACCCAGTCGTTTTTCTTGATCGGCGCGGGGTTCGATGGCGAAACCTCGAAGTGCGGGTCGCCCGCGTGGGCGTTGACGGCCACGATCGGGCCGTCGGGGGTTTCGAGCCCCTCGCGTGCGAAGCCTTGCAGGATGAGTTGCTGGACCTGGTGTTCGTTCACGGGCGTGCCCGCGGCCAGGCACTGACGGATGTGCGCGAACGCGGCGTCCTTGATGGCGTTGACCTGCTGCGAGGCCTTGATGTGGCGAGAGAGCGCCGCCTCGCTCCAGCGGGCGACGCAGGTCTGGATGAGATCGGCCGACGAAACCACCTCGACGCCCGCGCTGCGGACGAGTTCGACGGTGCCGGCATCGACGACGCCGACGACGGGAAGGGTCGCGCCGGGGGCGTATTCCATCGCGACGCGCGTGCGGCCGTTGCCCACGCCCAGCATCCACGCCCGGTACTCCTGCCAGGTGAGATACTTCTCGACCCGCACGCCGCTGGAGGCAAACTGCGACGCATCGATGTGATGGGCCAGCAGCGTGGGCTCGCCCCGGGCGGGGATCAGGAGTTCCACGCGCCGGGTGAGGAAGCGTTTCCCGGGGAGCAGAGCCGCGAGCACGCTGTTGGAAGAGCGGAAGTCGTGGACCAGCCAGGCGTCGATGGCGTGGCGGAGCATGAACTCTTGGGCGGCTTCAAACATCCGGATCCTCCGGTGCGGCAGCGACGGGGCGACGACACTGTCGAGAGGGTAACGCCCCCCGATCGGGCGGGGAGGGGCAGGGCGAGGCGCAGGGGCAAAAACAGCGGCGGCCCGGGAGGGGAATCCCGAGCCGCGAAAAGTGAGCGATCCCGGACTCGAACCGGGGACCTCTTCCATGTCAAGGAAGCGCGCTAGCCAACTGCGCTAATCGCCCAATCTGCCGCGGGGCCTTGCGGTGCTTGGCCTCGCGGGGGGGCATAATAGCGCCCCTCCCGGGCTGCGACGACGCCCGTTCTTGCGGCGTCCCCCCAAATTCCCACCCCGGCATTCGACATGGCTTTTCCCCGGCGTTGGCCGGCGGCCTGGCCACCCTGCCGCCGGGCGGGGCGAGACGTCGCGCCTGCCGGCCCCAAAAACCGACCAGGCCGCGCTTGGCGGCCTGGTCGGTGCGTGTGAGTCACGTGCGTGGCACCCGGGTTCGAGTGTCGGCGGGTGTGCCTGAAAAGGCTCAGGGGCAGGGGCCGCCGGCGATGACGTTGATGAGCGCGTCGATGTCGCCCTGATCACCCACCCCGTCGCGGTTGAAGTCCGGGTCGATGTTGGTGGGGTTTTCGCCGCCGGCGATCACATTGATGAGGTAGTCGACGTCACCCTGATCCGCCACGCCGTCCTGGTTGACGTCGGGGTCGCAGGTCGTGCCGCCGCAGGAAGGGTCGGACGCGTCGAGAATGGTCAGCAGCGCCGAGCCCGAGGTCGAAGAGCCGCAGTCGCTGATGACGATGCACCGTACCTGGAAGAGCGGGCCAGTGAAGAGCCAGGAGCCGTCGAAGGTCGGGCCGAAGGTGATGGTCGGCAGGTAGCTGCCCGAGATGCTGCCGAGCGGGCCGCCCTCGCCGTAGATTTCGCCGTCGTAGAGATCGAACCACTGGGGCGGGTCGATTCCGAGGTAGCTCGCCTGCCATTCGTACCGAAGCCCGCTGGGTCCCTGGCCCGAGGCGTTCACGGTCATGTCGCCGCTGGACGTGGGGCAGAGCGCGAGGTCGGTGGGGCTGCTCGCGATGACGGGGGCGGCGGTCTCGCAGACGGTGAGCGTGGCCTGGTCCGTGCCGGTCTGGCCGCACTCGGTCGAAATGATGCAGGCGTAGCGACCGGAGTCGCCCGCCTGCGCGTTGGTGAGGTTGAGGGTGGGCGAGGTCGCGCCGCTGAGCGTCGAGCCGTTGCCGGTGGGGCCATCGCCGACCGGCGAACCGTCGCGGGTCCACTGGTAGGAGATCGCCCGGTCCGCGTTGGCGGCGATCACGAAGGCGTAGCTGTCGCCCGTGATGAGGCTCGCGCTCTGTGGCTGCTGGGTGATGTTGGCGATGACGCCCGCGGCGAGGCTCCAGGTGTCGCCCCGGGTTGCGATGTCGTCGAAGCCGCCGTAGAGCACGGTGCGTCCACGGCTGGCGTCGTAGGCCGCGGCGGTGTCGGTGCGGCCGCCCAGTTGGCCCGGCACCGCCTGAATACGTTGCCAGCCGTTGGCCTGGTCGAGTACCCACACGTCGCTGATGGACGCGTAGTTCTCGTCCAGCCCGCCGATGAGGACGAGCTTGCCGATCGAGGCGTCGTAGGTCATCGTCGCGGCGTAGCGGGCCGGGGGCGCGCCGGGGGTCACGATCTGCGACCAGTCGGTGCCGTCAAACTGCCAGGTATCGCCCAGGATTTCGTAGTTTTCGTTGCGCCCGCCGAAGAGCACGACGGCGTGCCGGGCGGGGTCGTAGGCCATGGCCGCCCGGTCGCGACCCGCGGGCGCGTGGGCGGGGGTCGCCTGGGTCCAGGCGGCGCCGTCGAACTGCCAGGTGTCGTTCAAGAGGTTGTAATCCGGGTCTTGGCCCCCGAAGACCACGACGCGGTCGCGGGCGCTGTCGTAGGCCATCGCGAGTGATTGGCGGGGCGAGGGGCCGGAGCCGGGGACCTGGCTCCAGGTGCCGCTGCTCCAGGTCCAGGTCTCGCCCTGGTTGTCGGGGTAGCCCCCGAAGAGGACGAGGCGGCCGCGCTGGGAGTCGTAGGTGAGCCCGAAGCGGTCGCGGGCGTCGGGGCCGTCGTTGGAGACGCGCGTCCAGCCCGATGCGTCGAGCTGCCACAGCCCGCGCTGCTCTTCGCCCAGGAACGACACGCCCCCGAAGACCATGGGTTTGCCCACCTGGGCGTTGAAGACCATGGCGTGCCCGTTGAGGGCCGGGATCGACGCGGGCCCGACGCTGCTCCAGGCGCTGCCGTCCCACGACCAGGTCTGGCTGGGCTCGGCCTGCAACTGCACCACGTGCCCCGCGGCCTGGCTGTAGACGATCGGCAGTCCGGCCCCGGGGGTCTGCGTCGCCACTTCGGCCCAGCCAAGGCCGTCCCACTGGTAGGTGCTCTGCGGGTGCCCGAAGGCGTTGGTGAGCACGAGGCGCTGGAGGGTGGGGTCGTAGGCCATGGAGGGCGGGCGGCCGCCGTTGTAGGCGACGATGCCCAGGTCAACCAGGCCCCATTGGGAGCCGTCGAACTCCCAGGTGTCGGAGAGGTCTTCGTAGGTGGTTGCGCTGACGCCCCCGAAGAGGACGAGGCGTTGACGGGCGCTGTCGTACGCGAGCGCGCCGCCCAGGCGCGGGTTGGGGCCGATGGCTCCGAGATCGGTCCAGGTCTGGCCGTCGTAGGCCCAGACGTTGCTGTTGGCTTCGCCAGTGTCGGCGAGCGTGCCGCCGACGAGGAGGACGCGGCCGGTGACGCCGTCGTAGCCCAGCGAGGCGCCGTAGAGGGCGGGCGGGTTGGTCGCGGGGCTGGCCTGCTGCCAGGTGGCGCCGTCCCACTCCCAGGTTTCGACCGGCAGGCCGAAGTCCTGCCCGCCCACGAGCACCGTGCGTTGGCGCGAGGCGTCGTAGGCCATCACGTGGAGATTGCGGGGCGAGGGGGCGGGCGTGGTGATCTGCGTCCAGGCGGCTCCGTTGAAGACCCAGGTGTCGCCGTAAGTCGTTCCTGAGCCATAGCCACCAAACATCACGCTGGAGCCCCCCGGGCCCTGCGCGACGACGGTGTTGCTCCGGGCCGGCACCCCGGCCTGGCCCGAAAGCTGCGTCCAACCCGAAGGCGCGCAAGGCTGCGCGGCGACCAGACCCACCGGCAGCCCGGCTGCCGCGATGAATACACACAAAAGATCGTGCCTGCGCATCACGAAATCTCCTTTTCAAGCAATCACGCGAGTCGACCAAGGCGTGAGGGTTCGAGCTGCCGGGCCAAGGCCGCCCGGGCCGGCGCGGCACGCGAGTGCTCGCCTCAGCGTCGTTGCCCTTTCCCAAGGGTTTTACGTGGAACCGGCGCCCACTCGCGGCGGGTCCCTCAACCCTCTCCAACCCCACCTTTCGACCGATGTTACCTCGTGGTTGCGAGTTCTCCAACCGCTTTTGCAATGATTTGCAAAAATAGTATTGTACATATAATGTTCGGTTGCACAAACACCGCCGGTCACGTATGGTGGACAAATGGACCGGAACAAAGTTCTACATGATCCTTCAGCGACTGGACTTGGAGCGGGGCGGGAGTGCTCCCGTAAGTCCTTTGAGGATGGGGCCGTCGAGGTTTTGACGGGGTTGCGGCAGACGTTGGGGCGGGCCGTTTCGGTGATCCCCGGGGCCGGCAAGGCGGCGGATCTGCGTCGTATTCTCGGACTTGACGCGGCCTTGGCGTGGCAGATCTTTTCGATCGGCACGGCCGAGGACGTGATCATGGTTGGGCGCCTGGTGCCCAAGGCCCGGGCGATGCAGCGGTTTGTTAAGGCGGCGCGGCAGTCGGGCGTGGACGACGCGATCATGACCGATGTGGAGGCGGCGTATGCCGCGTTCGACACATGGGTGAGGGATCACGCGGAGACGCGCGAGTCGTTCGCGGCGATCTTGTCGTCGCTGCGGCCACCCGAGACGGCGCCGTGGACGAAGCTGCGGCGGACGGCATTTCGGGCGAACTGCGGGGTGTGGGGAATCTCGGTGCGGACGAGCGTGCACTGCGCGGTGTTTTATCAGCGGCCGAGCGGGGAGATCGACAGCTTGAGCCTGCGGGCGCAGATCGGGGTCCGGGGGTATCGGGCGGGGGTGGGCGTGTCGATGTCGGCGATGTTGCGGACGTGGGGGGGTGGCGAGCCGCCCCCGGAGACACCATCGCCCAACGTGATGATCGACGGGGCGGAGCTGCTGCCGGAGGTGTGCAGCAAGCCATTGCCGCGGTTTGAGCGGCGAGGGCTTCCGGACGGCTCGACGCGAGACTTCCTGGTGCTGGACAGCCTGGGGCGCACGGGAGAAGCGACGGTGTGGTGGCGTTCGTTCAACGGGAACTTCCCGAATGGCTCGACGAAGCCGCCCCACGGGTGTTCGTGTCGCTGTTCGGATCCGACGGAGACATTGCTGGTGGATCTGTTGTTGCCGCGGGGATGGTCGGACCCGCAGACGCTGGGCGTGAGGATTTTGGGGCCGGATTCGAGGTTCGTGCCGGAGAAGCGGCCGACGGACTTGCCCTTTGAGGGGAGCGCTTCGCACCTTGGGACGCGGCTGTCGGCGTTGTACACGCCTTATGCGCCCGAGTATGGCGGGCTGGTCGAGAAGGAACTGGCGGCGCGCGGGTGGGACGGCACGACGTTTGACATCTACCGGTGCGTCGTGCGCTATCCGATCCTGCACAGCTTTACGCTGATGTTCCTAGGTGTCGAAGGCGCGAGCTAAGGGTTCCGGCGGTCAGGCGAGGTGACGCTTCAGGGCGGCAACCAGCGTGCTGACCTGCGCGGGGGTGTGGCTGGCGCAGACGGTGAGGCGGAAGAAGCGGGGGGTGGGGCCTCCCGGGTACTCGATGAACGGGGCGTAGACGCCTTCGTCGAGCAGGGCCTGGTGGACGCGCTGCATGGCGTCGGCTTCGGGCAGCGCAAAGGTGAAAATCGGGATCGGGGCGTTGTGCGGCGAGAGGCCGAGGTCTTTGAGGCCTTGGCGCAGTTGGTCGGTGTTGCGCCGGAGGCTGGCGAGCAGCGCGGGGTCGCGCGAGACGGTGGCGATGGCGGCGCGGGCGGCCATGGCGATGGGCGTGGGGGGCGGCGTGGAACGGCGATAGACGTCGGCATGGTCGCGGACGGAGTTGACGAACGCGCGGCGGCCGATGACGGAGCCGCCATAGACGCCAAGGCCCTTGGCGAGCGTGGTGGTGATGCAGATGCGGGGGTCGTCGAGGTTGAAATGCTCGACGGTGCCGGAGCCTCGGGAACCCAGCACGCAGAAGCCGTGACAGTCGTCGACGAGCAGTGTGGCGCGGTGTTTGGGCAGGGCGGCGAGCAAGCCGGGGAGCGGGGCGAGGGCGCCGTCGGCGGCGAAGACGCCATCGGTGAAGATGGCGACGCCCGCGTCGGCGTATTGGCGGGCGAGCCAGGCGGCGCTGTCGGGGTTCAGGTGTTCGTAGTCGAAGATCTGCATGCCGGCGGCGGCGGCGGCGGAGCGGAGGCTGCGGTGGGCCTTGGCGTCGATGAGGGCGACGCCGTGATCGCGGGTGAGGGCCTGGGCGGCGGCGATGTTGGCGGTGTAGCCCTCGGCGGAGAGGATGGCGGATTCCTGACGGCAGAAGGTGGCGAGGTCGCGCTCGAGGTCGTCGTGGATGGTGGTGTTGCCGGTGGTCTCGCGGCTGGCGGTGGTGCTGATGCCGAAGCGGGCGAGGCCTTCGCGCATGGCGGCGAGGACATCGGGGTGGTGGGCGAGACCGAGGTAGTTGCAGCCGCCAAAGGCGAGGAGTTCTTTGGCGTTGACGGTGATGGTGGTGGGGGAGGAGGCGGTGACTGGGAGGCGGGGCAAGGGGCGGCTCCGGGGGGGGGTGAGGGAATTATCGGCGCGGGGGGAGCGTGGGGTCCCAAATTGCTAAAGGGCTAAATTGCTAAATTGCTAAATTCGAGCCTTGCGTGAGCGGGCGCCGGGAGTGGCTCGATCACTCTGCCACTTTGCCACTTTGCCACTTCTGGCCGCCTAGCGGCGTTCGGTGCCCGCTCGCACGTGGATGGGGGGTGCGATGGTGGCCATGGTGTGAAGGCCGGGCGGGGCCTGGAGGAGGCGGGGGATGGAGTTGGCGACGATGGCGCTGGTGGCGATGTCGCCGTGAACGCCGCCGGGAATGACGACGTCGATGTCGGGCTCGCCGTGGATGGTGACGCGGTCGTGGGGGTCGCGTTGGCCGATGGAGGCCTGAAACTCGAGGTTGACGACGACGCGTTCGTCGAAGTAGCCCCGGGCGACCTGGCGGACGCCGCAGCACTTGCCCTTGGGGATGGGGCCAAGGCCACAGTTGAGGTCGTGGTCGGCCTTGACGGCTTCGATGTTTTCTTCCCAGCGTTCGATGGGCAGGCCGACGTAGTGGGCGATGAAGTGCAAGCTTTCGCCTAGGCCGACGTGGCGGAGGGAGCCCTCGGCGACTTTGGCGGCGAACTGGGCGTCATCGAGCCCGGCGCCGATTTTCTTCTGGAAGGGGATGCGGCGCGAGGAGGCGTCTTGGATGCGGTGGCAGGAGACGGCTTTGACGTGGCGGCAGACGCTGGTGAGGAAGGCGGGCAGGGCGTCCATGAGGAAGCCGGGGTTGACGCCGGTGCCAAGCAGGCGGCCGCCGTGGCGCTTGGCGAGGTCGTCGAGTTCTTCGGCGATGGCGACGTGGCGGAGCCAGGGGTAGACGAGTTCCTCGCAGGTGCTGATGACGGCCGTGCCCTTGCGGAGGAGGTATTCGAAGGTGCTGGTGCAGGCGGGCAGGCCTGAAGAGGTGGCGACGATGGCGGCGTCGATGTGGTCCCAGTCGTGCACAGCGTCGAGGGAGGGGACGATGCGGACCTTGGGGTCGGCGTTGGAGACGATTTCAGCGAGCGGGCGGCCGGCGAGGTGGGGCGCGGAATCGACGGCGGCGATGACGTGGCCCAGGGAGCGTTCTTGAAGTTCGGCGATGATGCGGTGGCCGAGGGGACCGACGCCGACGTGGAGGATTCGTTTCATGAGTGGGGGAGGGTAGGGCGTGGGGGCGGGAGGGGGAATGTTCAGCCGAGGTCGAGCAACTGACGTTCGACGAAGGAGTGGGAGGCGATTTCCTCGGAGGTGATAGAGCGCTGTGAGCGCGACGGGCGGCGTTCGTCGCCGGCCCAGCAGGCGTAAATCTGGAGGTGGGCGCCCTCCTTGAGGCGGGCGGCGAGGTAGTGCGAGAGGAGGAGGCGGGAAGTGCGGATGTCGTCGGGATCTTCGGCGTGGTCGAGATTGGTGCCTTGGAAGCCACAGCCGCAACCGGTGTGGGCGCCGACGACGGAGATGTGCGGAAACGAGAGGATGCGGGAGAGGGAGGCGAGGGCGGGGTTGGTTTGTTCGAGCGGCGTGACGGAGAGATGCGTGGCAGCGTCGGGCCGGATGATGGGCACGGGAGTGCTCGACGCGAGATAGACGGTGGTGCACATGCGGGCTGCGAATGAATGTGAAGGCTAGTCGAGCACGCGATCGAGGCGGCCTTGGGCGGCGTCGATGGCGGCGCGGGCGGCGGCGGGGTCCAGGTGCTTGGCGTGCATCACGATGGCGGTTTTCACTTCGCCTTCGGCGGCGGTGAGCAGTTCGAACGAGGCGTCGCGCGAGAGGCCGGTGATGCTGGCGATGATGCGGGCGGCTCGGTCGCGGAGTTTGGCGTTGGTGGCCTTGAGGTCGACCATGAGGTTCTGATAGACGCGGCCCGAGCGGACCATGAGGGTGGTGGAGATGGTGTTGAGGGCCATCTTGGTGGCGCTGCCGGCTTTCATGCGGGTGGAGCCGGTGAGCACTTCGGGGCCGGTTTTCAAGATGATCAGATGATCGCAGCCCGGGGGCGTGTCGACGGTGGTGCAGCAGAGGAGGGCGGTGAGGGGACGGCCAGCGGCGGGGCGGGCGGCGGCGTGGGCGAGGGCGCCCAGGGCGTAGGGGGTGGTGCCGCCGGCGGCGATGGCGATGAGCGTGTCGTGCGAGGTGAGGTTGAGCGCGTCGAGGGCGGCGTGGCTGCCGTGGGGGTCGTCCTCGGCGCCTTCGCTGCTTTTGCGGAGGGCGGCGTCGCCACCGGCAATCAGACCCACGACGCGATCGGGCGGGACGTGGAAGGTGGGCGGGGCTTCACTGGCGTCGAGCACGCCCAGGCGGCCAGAGGTGCCGGCGCCGATGTAGATGAGGCGGCCGCCCGCGAGAAAGCCGGGTTCGGCGGCGGCGATGAACTTGGCCAGGCGGGGCGCGGCGCGCTTGAGCGCCTGCTGTACGTCGCGGTCTTCAAGATTGATGAGTTCGACGCACTCTTGGACGCTCATGGCGTGCAGACGCATCGAGCGCGGGTTGCGCTTTTCGGTGTCGATGTGCGAACGGTCGGCGATGTCGCTCATGGTGGGGTGCTCACGGGATGGAGAGGTGCGGGAACTTGTGACGCCGGACATGAGTCTTCGAATGTCCGGGTGTGGGTGGTGACGATCGACCCGGAGATTCGCAGAGCCTCATCTCCGGCGTCAGTGGTGGGCGTTGCTAGTTTGGAGTGCCGATCGGCGCCGGGCACCAGCAACCTGAGAGCGGCGCGGGGGTGGCGCACCCGGTGACCTGGGGCAGGGTGATGGGCACGTGGTCTTGGCACAGGACTCCGAGCACGGCGAAGCAGGCGGCTTCGCGCATCTCGCAGGGGATGCCCAGGTCCGAGCACGGGCGGACGGTGACGCGGGGGTCGAGCTTGGTCGCGGCGGCGGAGAGGGCGGAGACGAGGGCGGCGTTTTTCACGCCGCCGCCGGCGAGAATGAGTTCATCGACGCCTTCGCAGGCTTTGGCGATGGTGTTGGCGACGGCGGTGGCGGCGCTGGCCGCGATGTCGGCGGGGGTGATGCGTCCGCGCCAACGCTGGGCGAAGTCGTACAACTCATCGCCCGTGCCCAGCGCCCGGCCCGACGCCTGGGCCTGGGCGGAGAGGGCTTCGGCGATGTCGGAGGTGGCGCCCGGGTGGGGCTGGCCCGAGGCGGCGGCGCGGCCACCGTCATCGAAGGGGCGATCGAGCACGATTCGCGCGACGGCGTCCAAGACTTGATTGCAGGCGCAGACGTCGCGGGCGGCGAGGAGTTCTGGTCCAGCGCCGGCGGGCAGGCGGGTGATGTTGCAGAAGCCGCCCAGGTTGATGACGGCGCGGGTGCGGCTGTCGCTGCGGAAGAAGATCCAGTCGGCGAGGGGGGTGATGGGGGCGCCCTGGCCGCCGGCGGTGAGGTCGGCCTGGCGGAGGTCGTAGCAGACCGGGGCGGCGATGGCCGCGGCGAGGGGCGCGGGCTGGAAGAGTTGCCAACTGTGGGGCGGGTTGTGGAAGACGGTTTGGCCATGCACGCAGATGAGGTCGCAGCGAGTGATGCTGGCGGCGGCCATGGCGTCGCGCACGCCGCGAATGTGGAGGGCGGCGAAGGCGTGCATGAGGCGGGCGAGATCACCCGCGGTGGTGGGCTGCTGCTGGGCGAGGAGGCGCAGGGGCTTGGAGAGATCCGCGAAGGGGCGGGAGACGCCCTTCATGAAGCGGGCTTGGAGGGCGAGGCCTTTGCCGGAGATTTCGACGCACGCGACGTCGAGGCCGTCGAGGCTGGTGCCGGTCATGCAGCCGATGGCGGTGCGGTTCATGCGTGCATGCTACGGGCGCTGCGGGGAGAGTTCACCACAGAGGCACAGAGGCACAGAGAAGGAAGGGAATGGGAAAGAGGAAGAGAGGACGAGAGGAAGAGGAGACAGGAAGAGGAGACGGGAAAGAGCGAGCTGCTGGATTGGTGCCTTGGTGCATCTTGGCTTGAGGGTTGGTTGCGAGTTGGCGAGCTGAAAAGGCGTTGGACGGAGAAGAAGGCAACGAGGCATGCGGCATCGAGGCATCGAGGACGCGGAGTTCTCTACTCCTTTCTCGCTCTTCCTCGTCTTTCACTTTGCTCGTTGCTCTTTGCTTTTCTTCTCTGTGTCTCTGTGCCTCTGTGGTGAATTTCTTAGTCGTCGAGTTCGTCGTCGGGCACGTAGGCGTTGTGGTACACCTTCTGCACGTCGTCCAGGTCTTCGATGGCGTCTAGGAGTTCAATCAGGCTCTTGGCGTGCTCACCCCGGGTTTCGATGGTTGAGTCGGGGACCATCGCGAGGTTGGCGTCGGTGATGTTGAGTCCGGCCTTCTCGATCGCGGCCTTGGCGGCGACAAACGCCTCGACGGTTGTCGAGAAGGTCCACTGCGGGTGATCTTCGTCGCCCGTGCTCTGGGCGTCTTCGGCGCCGGCCTCCAGGGCCAGTTCCATCATCTGGTCTTCGGTCTTGCCGGGCGTGTCGGCGACGATGACGCCCCGGGATTGGAAGAGGTAGGCGACGCAGCCGGAGTTGCCCAGGTTGCCTCCGGCGTTGCCGAAGGCGAGGCGCAGGTCGCCCACGGTGCGGGTGCGGTTGTCGGTGAGGGCGTCGACGATGAGGGCGATGCCGCCCGGCGCGTAGCCCTCGTAGCGGACGTTTTCGTAGTTGCTCTGGTCTTCGCCCCCGGCGCCCTTTTTGATGGCCCGCTCGATGGTGTCGCGGGGCATGTTGGCGTAGCGGGCTTCGTCGATGGCGTAGCGGAGGGCGAGGTTGGATTCGGGGTCGGGCCCGCCGTGCTTGGCGGCGACGATGATGGCCTTGCTGACCTTGGTCCACACCTTGCCGCGACGCTTATCGACGACGGCCTTGCGGTGTTTGATCTTGCTCCATTTGTTGTGGCCGGCCACGGGGGGAGGTCTCCGAAGTTGAGCGCGGGGGGCGGGTGTCCGCGGCGGTGTCAGGGCTTGGCGGGCGGAACTTCGCTGAAGGTGGGGGCGATCTGCGGGCGCTGGCCCGCGTCCATCGCATCGAGCTTGGAGGTGATGGACTTGAGCGCGTCGCGTTCGCGGGCGAGCAGGGGCGAATCCTGCTGCTGGGCCGGCAGGTTGGCCAGCGGCTCCAGGCGCGAGTCGATGAGCGAGCGGGCCTGGGTCCAGGCCTTGCGGGCGTCGGCGGCTTTGCCGGCGCGGAAGAGGGTGTCGCCATAGTGGTCGAGGATGGCGTAGTCGGTGTCGCCATTGAGCTTGTTGACGGCGCGGTCGAGCAGCGTCAGCGCGCCCTCGCGCGTGAGCGAGCCAGTAGGCCCGCGCTGGTCGGTCATCTCGCCCTGCTTGTAGCGGAGCCAGGCGAGGGAGTCGGTCACGCTGGCTTCGCTGGAGAGGCGCTTCCAGGCTTGCTCGATCAACTTTTCGGCTTCGTCGAGCGAGCGACCCTGCTCGAGGAGCATGTATCCCAGGTTGTTGGCGGCCCAGGCCTGATCGGGGTCGATGGAGAGGGCGTAGCGGTACAGGGCCTCGGCGTCGGCCTCGCGGTTGAGCACGCTGAGCTGCGAGCCCAGCAGGTAGGCCAGCTCGGCGCGGGGGTTGCGGTCGACGTCGTCGCTGTTGACCAGTTCGCCCATGCGCTCGGCGAGGGCGTCGAGCAGTGCCCGGGGCTCCTGCGTGTCGCGGGCGAGCGCGATGCTGTCCTCGCGCGTGCCCTTCACGCAGGTGAAGCGGAAGAGCTCGAACAGGAAGTCGGAGTTTTTGGGGGCAAGGCGCGTGCTGGCTTCGCGAAGGAAGGCCAGGGCCGGCGCGGGCGAGTCGAGGGCTTCGAGCTGGCCGATGACGGCGGAGTAGGCGTTGACCCGCGTGCCGGGGATCGACTTTTCCATCGCGTCGGCGGCGTCGGCCAGGCGCTTGAAATCGGTGGGCGCGGCGACGACGAGCATCGCCAGGCGGGCGGCATGCAGGCGAGGGGTCATCGGCACGCCGTGGGAGGCGACAATGTCGAGCAGGGCCACGGCGTCTTCCGCCGAGGCGGCGCCGGCCTTGGAGAGATCATCGGGCGTGAGGCCTGCAAGCAGCGCGCCCAGGCGGGAGGCGTTGTCGAGATTCACGCCCGCGCCGGCGGGGAAGGCGCGGCGGAGCGCGGCGATGGCGGCGGAGGTGTCGTGCGTGCGGAGCAGCAGCTGGGCGAGTTCGAAGGCGTTGTCGGGCGTCGGAGGGGCAGCCTGAAGCCTGGCCTTGGCGAGATCGTCGGCCCGGTCGGGCTGATTGAGCGAGGAGCGCACGATGGTCTCGCGGAGGCGGGCGAGGTCGGTGATCGGCCAGCGCGAGAGCGTGTCGGCGAGGAGGGTTTCGGCCTGCGGGGCCTGGCCGGCCGCGGCGCGGACGCGGGCGGTGGCGGCGATCAGCGGGGGCGAATCGGGGCGTTTGGCCAGGCGGGCCTCGAGCCATTCGAGCCCGCGCGAGGTGAGCGCGGGCGAGGCGCTCCTGGCCCGCTCCCACACGCTGGCGAGCAGGCCCAGCGCGTCGGTGTCTTCGGAGTTTTCGCTCATGAGCCCGAGGAGCAGCGTCTGGGATTGTTCCCACAGCGAGCGGCTGGCCAGCTCGCGCCCCTGCAGGAGGCGGATGAGGCGGCTGTCGGGGATGTTCTCGCGCAGGCGTCGCACGAGCGCAGAGGCCTGCTGATCGGCGTTTGGCCCGCGGGTCAGGAGTTCGAGCAGCGGGGCGTAGGCGCGTTCGTCGAACTTGTCGGCGGCGATGGCGCGCTGCAGCAGATCCTGGGCCTGCTTCTGGTCGCGGGCCTGGCTTGCCAGGTCGGCCCCTTGCAGCAGCACGGTGCAGTCTGCGTGTTCGCCAAGGTCGGGGGAGAGGGCGGCGAGCGCCTCGGGGGCACGCTGGGCGCTTTCGAGGGCCAGGGCGAGCGCGCGGCGGGCGCCAGGGCTGCTCGGCGCCAGGGGCTGAAGCGCCGCGATGGCGGCGGTGGTTTCGTCGGGGCGGGCAAGCTCGGCGCCGAGCTCGGCACGCTGGGCCATGGCCGCGGGCAGGAAGGGGGGATCAAACGGGGACTGGTTGAGGATGGCCAAGCCCTGGTCGGGGAGGCCGAGCTTCTGGAGGGCGGCGGCGGCAAGGAGGCGACCGGGCCCGGAATCATCGCGGCGCAGGCGGGCGACGGCGTCGTCGATGTGTCGGCCGTCGAAGATGAGGGCGCGGGCGGCGAGGTCCGCGGCCAGCGGTTCGGAGGTGATGATCTGCTCAAGATCGGAGATGCGGCCATCGACGTCGGAGGCGTCGCGCAGCGGCATGAGGGCGTCGAGGAGGGAGGTATCGAACGGGCTTTGGCGCAGGGCGTCGATGAGCACGGCTCGGGCCGCGGCCTGGTCGGGCGTGCTGGCGGCGGCGGCGCGGGCCAGGCGGGCGCGGTTGCTGGGCGTGGCCTGCGTGCCTCCGAGAGAGGCGACGGCGCGGGGCCACACCTCGCCAAGCGACGAGTTGGCGCCGATCTCCCGGAGCAGCGGGAGCAGACGCTCGTCGATCACGCCGTTGGGGTTGGCGAGCAGGTCGAGCGTCGAGAGGGCGGCCAGGGCGGAGTGCCCCTGTCGCATCTGGCTGTAGACGCGGCGCGAGAGCAGGCCGAGGGTGTCGGAGCCGGGGGCGTTGAAGGCTTCTTCCCAGGCGTGGGTGGCCTTGTCGGTCTGGCCCAGGCGTGCCCAGGTGTCGCCCGCGAGCGTCCAGAGTTCGGCGCGCCGGCGCAGCACTTCGCCAAGTTCGAGGCGGTCGCGTGATTGGGCGATCTGCGTGGGCGGGTCGGCGAGGGATGCTTCCAGCACCTCGGCGCTGGCGCGGAGATAGCCGAGTTTGGCGAGGGCCTGACCGAGGTCGACTCCAGCGGGGGGCCAGATGGGGTTGCCATCATCGGAGTCGGCGCGGAGGCTTTCGGCGAGGAGAGCCGCGGCCTGGTCGGCCTGTTCGGCCCGCCACGCCTCGCGTCCGAGCGCGCGGAGCACGCGGGCCTCGCGGTCGCCGGCCTGGAGGGCCTTGCGATAGCTGGCGGCGGCGGAGGCGCGGCGCCCGGCCAGGGCCTGGGCTTCGCCCAGCTCGCGCCAGATGCTGCCTGAGGCGGGGTCGAGCTTGGAGGCGGTCTCGAGGTGGGAGATGGCTTCGGCGGCTTTGCCGGAGAGGAGAGCGGTGCGTCCGGCGATGTATTCACGCAGAGCCGCGGGATCGGCGGGGTGATCGGATGAGGGCTGGCGGGAGGGGGGTTGAACGCCGCTGGTGGTGGGGGCGAGCTGATCGAGCACGTCGTCGAGCGAGCGCGTGGCGGGCTGGCCTGGGGCGAGCGAGGCGGCGTCGAGGGGCGCGAGCAGCGAGAGATCGAGCCCGGCGGGGGGCGGGGCGGCCTGGGCCCTGGTGTCGGGCGAGGTGTTTTGTTCGAGGGCGAGGGCTTCGAGCTGTGCGCGGGGGGATTGGTCTTGCGGCCGGGCGGACTGGGACTGACTTTGTCCCGTGCCCGGGTGGGATGCGCAGCCTCCGGCGAGGAGGATCAGGCCCGCAGCGCCGATTGCGAGCACGCGGGGCAGGCGAGCCGAACCGGAGTGTCGCGCCGGGGTGTTCACGGCTTGGCGTCCTTGCTTGGGCCCTTGCGGGCGGGCCTGGGAGCTTTTTCGCGGGCGGGCTTATCGGCGGATTTACCCGCGGCTTTGGCGGCCGCCTTGTGCTTGGCGGGCTTGGCCTTGGGCTCGGGCTTGGCGGGAGACTTGGGGGCGGCCTTGGTCGCGGGGCGATCGGGCAAGTCGGGGGCATCGCGCTTGGGGGCGCGCCCTTCTTCGTCGGCCCAGGCCTGCAGCGCCACGACGCTCTCGGGCATGTCGTCGGCGCCGATGCTGCGTTCGAGCCACGTCGAGAGGGCGGTGCAGCTCATCTCCTCGCTGGCGACGCCTTCGCTCACGAGGAGCTCGCGCAGGCGGTTGTCGACGGGGGCGGCGTGGCCGGAGAGGGCGATGGCGAAGGTGCGGGCAGCCGCGAAGTGCGTGACGCCTTCGAGCGATTCGAGGTACGCCCGTGCCTCGCGCTTGCCCAGGCCCTCCAGACCGGTGAGTTGGACGGCGTGCTCACGGTTGTAGATGTCGCCCAGCAGGCTGCGCAGTCGCATGGCGCGCTCGAGGCCCGCGGGGTATTTCTCGCCCAGGATCTCGGCGGTCTCTTCGGGCACGCAGACGCGCAGATCATTCAGATCGACCAGGTGCTCGTGCAGGCGCTTGCAGGCGTGCCGGGCCTGCCCGGTGGTCGCGTCCCACAGCAGCATCGAGATCAGCAGCTCGGTCAGCACGCGGTCCGCACCCAGCACGGGGGCGGCGGGCTCCGCGGCCGGCGGCGCGTACTTGCTTCTCACCCGCTTCAGGAGCGAGGTGAGTTTCTTCAGCGATGGTTCGCCTTGGGTCACGCGCGGGGTCCCTCCGGGGCCGACCCCGAACTGTTGGCGCTCTCGGAGGAGGACGCGGGGGGCACTTCAGGTTGCTCGGCGTCGGGCTCTGCGGGAGGCTCGGCGACCAGCCCGGCGGCCTTGCGCTTCTCCAGGTCGTCTTTGGCGGCTTCGAGCGCGGCCAGCACCGAGGCTTGCTTTTTCAGGGTTCTGTCGAGCCGGAAGCGGAACTTGGGGAGTTGGCGGGTTTCGACCAGCTCGCCGACTTCGTGGCGCACGTGAGCCGCGGCGCTGTTGAGCCCGTGCAGGGTGAGCTCCTGGTGTTCCTCGGGCATAACCGATACGCTGATGATGGCCTCGGAGAGATCGCCCAGGACCTTCACGCCGGTGACGGTGATGAGGCCCCGGATGCGTTCATCGGCCAGACCCTTGGTGATGACCTGGCGGACGGCTCGTTCGATGGAGGCGGCGAGGCGTTCGAGTTTGTGGGCGCTCATGACACGTTCTCCCCGGGGAGTGCCCGGTCAGATGTTTCGCCTGCCCGCTTGAGCATTTCCATGTCCAGGTCCTGCCAGGCCTGCGCGTCGGTCGCGGGGCCTTCGGGTAGTTCGTCGGCGCCCTCGAGCGAGTTCAGCAGGCAGCGGGATGCGTCGCCCATCTCACAATCGAGCCGGGCGCGGAGTTTGGCGCTGATCCGGTCGAGCACCTGGCCGGCGTACTTGCCGTCGGTGGCGACCAGCGCGAGGGCCAGGCGCGAGACGTGCATGGAGTCCTGCATGCCGACCTCGGCGACCGAGACCTGGTGCTCGCGGTGCAGGGTGTCCTTGACGGAGTTGATGACGCGGCGTTTGTCCTTGATGGACTCGGCGCCACGGATGTGGAGATCGAACTGGAGGATGGCGACGACCATATGGAGCTGTTTCGAGGCGTTGACAAGACGAGCCTGGGCGGCAAGCCGCGGGCGGGGGCGTGGGGTGCCCGGCGGCACACCAACGCCGGGCGCACGTAACTGGTTTTCCGTCGCCGGGAGAACGTTTCGGGCGGGTCTCACAGGGTGCGCTTGACCTCGACCTTCTTGTAGCACTCGAGCACGTCGCCTTCCTTGACGTCGTCGTACCCGTCGACCTTCATGCCGCACTCCATGCCGGCACGCACGTCTTTGACGTCGTCCTTGACCCGCTTGAGTTGCGAGAGGCGCCGGTCGTGCTCGACCACGACGCCGCTGCGGGTGACGCGGATGAGCGCGTCTCGCTGGACCACGCCGTCGGTGATGTAGCAACCCGCGACCCAGCCCACCTTGCTGACGCGGAAGACCTGGCGGACTTCGGCGTGGCCCAGGACCTCTTCGCGGACCTCGGGAGCGAGCATGCCCTCGGCGGCCTTCTTGAGGTCGTCGGTGATCTCGTAGATGACCTGGTAGGTGCGGATTTCGACGCCCTTTTGTTCGGCGAGCTGGCGGGCCTTGCCGCTGGGGATGACGTTGAAGCCGATGATGATGGCCTTGCTGGCGTCGGCGAGGATGACGTTGCTCTCGGTGATGCCGCCGACGGCGGAATCGATGACGCGGACCTTGACCTCTGCGGTGTTGATCTTCTCGCACTCGGCCTTGAGCACGTCGACCGTGCCCTGCTGGTCGGTCTTGAGGACGATCTTGATTTCCTTGGCGGTGCCCTGCTCCTGGGCCTGCATCTGGGAGAAGAGCGAATCCAGCGTGACCTTGGGGGTAGCGAGGGCGGCGTGGCGCTCGCGCTGGCGGCGCTGCTGGGCGGCGTCTTCGGCCTGCTTCAGCGAGTCGACGACGTAGAACTTGTCGCCCGCGTCGCAGACTTCGTCGATGCCCGAGACCTGCACCGGCAGCGGGGGGGTTGCCTCGCGCACGCGAACGCCCTTGTCGTCGGTGATGTCGCGCACGCGGCCGAACGCACGGCCCATGACGATGAAATCGCCGACTTTGAGGCGGCCACGCTGCACGAGGAGATTGGCCACGGCGCCGCGGCCTTCCTCGGTCTTGGCCTCGATGACGGTGCCCTGGGCGGGGCCATCGAACCCGGCCTTGAGCTCGAGCAACTGGCTCTGGTAGTCGAGCACTTCCAGAAGCTGCTGGATGCCCTTGCCGGTGGTGGCGCTGGTGCGGACGATTTCGGTCTCGCCGCCCCATTCGACGGGGTTCAGCCCGGCCTTGGCCAGTTCGCCCAGGGTCTTCTGGATCTGCTGCTCGGTGGCGTCGGGGCGGTCGATCTTGTTGAGCGCGACCACGATCGGCACCTTGGCGGCCTTGGCGTGGTTGATCGATTCGATCGTCTGCGGCATCACGCCCTCGGGGGCGGAGACGACGAGCACGACCACGTCGGTCATCTTGGCGCCGCGGGCGCGCATGCTGGTGAAGGCCTCGTGGCCGGGCGTATCGAGGAAGACGACCTGGCGCTTGGCGCCTTCGACTTCGACCTGGGCGACGAAGGCGCTGGTCTTCTGGGTGATGCCGCCCGCTTCGCCGGCCGCCACGTTGGCGTTGCGGATCTTGTCGAGCAGGCTGGTCTTGCCATGGTCGACGTGGCCCAGAATGGTGACGACGGGCCCGCGCGGGCGGACATCGCGTTCTTCGCGGGCGACGAACTGCTCGCTGACGGTTTCTTCGGCGGTCTTGGCCTCGGTCACGTTCAGCTCGATATCGAAGTCCATCATGACTTCGACGGCCTTTTCCACCGGCATCGGGTCGTTGATCTTGAGCATCACGCCCTGCATGAACAGTTTCTTGGAGATCTCGGCGGCCTTGACGCCCGTGGCGGCGGAGAGGTCTTTGAGCGTGAAAGGGGCGGCGATGTGGATCTTGCCGCTGTCTGCGATGTCCTGGCCGCCCGCGTTGGGCTGACCGGGCTTGTTGAGTTCCTGCTTGCGCTTCTTGAGGAAGCCGCCGGAGCGGGCCAGGCGGGCTTCACGCTCGATGAGGTCCTGCTCGCTGAAAACGCCGGGGCTGGAGCTGCCCCATTCGCCGCTGCGGCCTCGACGACGGTCGGGCACGCCCATGCCGCTGGAGCGCTTGGCGCCCGCGCCTTCCTTGCGGCGCGGGCTGCGGCCACGATCGTCCTCGGTGGTGCCGCCACCGGGGCCGGCGGGCCGAGGGCCGGAGGGGCCCATGGGCGGGCCGATGCGGCGCGGGCGAGGGGCGCTGACGACTTCGGGCGCTTCGACGCGCACGATCTTGGGGCCGGAGAGCTTGACGGGAGTTTTGACTTCCAGGCGGGGGCCGGCGGGCGTGACAGCCGCGGGACGCAGCGGCACGTTCATCGGCGCCGGCTTGACGGGAGGCGTGGTGGTCGGACGGCCCGGATCCCGCCGTTCCGGGGTTGTGGTGGGAGAAGCCGTCGCAGGAGCGCTCGCGGCCGGGCGATGCTCCGCGGGAGGAGCGACGACGGTGCGAGGCGGCGGAGCCACGGGCTCGGGGGGCTTGGGCGCGGGCGTGAACGGCGTCGCCTTGACGTGATGCTCGGCGTCGGGTTCGGCCTCGACCTTGGGAGCCGGTTTGTGATCGGGCTTGTGGTCCGCCTTGTGATCGGCCTTGTGGTCGGTTTTGTGGTCGGCTTTGTGATCCGCCTTGGCCTTGGCCTCGGGCTCGGCGTGAGGGGCGACGGCTTTGGGCTCGGGCTTGGCGGGCTCGTGGGCGGGCGCCTCGATCTCGGCGGGGGCGTGTGCGTCGTCCTCGGCGTGGGAGGATTCGGCGTGCTCGCCGGTTTCGGGAGCGCCGCCTTCGGCGGTCTTCTTGGTCGTCTTGCGACGGGTGCCCTTCTTGCGCACCTGATCGAGGTCGACCGGCTTGGAGGTTTCGATCGCGGTCGCGGTGCCGCCACCGTCGGCGAACCACTCCCGGATCGTGGCCTCGAGGCCGGCCGAGATGCTGGACATGTGGTTCTTTACCGTGGCTTCGGGGATTCCCTCCGCGTGGCATTTGGCCACGATGGCTTTGGAATCGACCTTCAGTTCTTTCGCGATCTCGAAAATGCGCCTCGCCAAGTTCGCTTGCTCCCGGTTCTGCTCGCCCTGCCCGGATCTTGTTGTTGCTCAGATCCGGCGTCCTCGTGCGATGTCACCAATCAACCACAAATCACGATCAGTCACTGTCCCGAATCACTGCCCCAAGATGTCCGCTGCGCGGGCTTCGCCAGACTGGCCCGACTCGCCACCACCGGCGCTGCCCTGCGGGGCCGCGTCGGTCGAGGGGCCGGAGCCGCCCAGGATGGCGCTGGCCGCGGCTTCGCCCGACTCGCCCACTTCGCCCGCCTCCAGCGCCCGGCGGCCTGCTTCCAGGTCCTCGCGCTGCTTGCGTTCCTTTTCTTCCTTGTCCTTCTGCTGCTGGGCGGCCACTTCCTTGGCCTTGACCGAGCACGTCTCGACGACGGTGGCCGCCAGTTCTTCGGTGATCTCGAGTTCGTTGACCAGCGCCTCGGCGCCGACTTCTTCGACGTCGAAGACGCTGACCATGCCCAGCGCGGCCAGCTTGTCGGCCATCTGCTCGGTCATGCCCTCGACGCCCTTGACGGTCTCGTACATCGTCTCGACGCCCTTGGTGAACTCCTCGGGGGTCAGGATGTCCACGTCCCAGCCCGTGAGGCGGGCGGCCAGACGCACGTTCTGGCCCTTCTTGCCGATCGCCAGGCTCAGTTGATCGTCGCGCACCACGACGGTGGCGCGGCCAAGCTCGAAGCACAGGCTGGTCTCGGAGACCTCGGCGGGCTTCAGGGCGTTCTGGATGAGGATCTGGCTCGACTCGTTCCAGCGCACGATGTCGATCTTCTCGCCGTTGAGCTCGTCGACGATGTTCTTGATGCGGCTGCCCCGCACGCCCACGCACGCGCCTACCGCGTCCACCTTGCTGTCGATGGATGCGACGGCGATCTTGGTGCGGTACCCGGCCTCGCGGGCCATCGCCTTGATCTCGATGATCTTCTCAGCGACCTCGGGCACTTCGACCTCGAAGAGCTTCTTGATGAAGTCCGGGTGGGCACGGCTCAGCACGATCTTCACCTGGCTGCCGGCGTCGCGCACGTCGAGAATGAGGCAGCGCACCCGGTCGCCCGGGCTGAACTGCTCGCCCGGGATCTGCTCGCTGCGGGGCATGAAACCCTCGGCGCGGTCGACGGTGACGACCAGCGCCCCGCCCTCGTAGCGCTGGGCCACGCCGGTGACGATCTCGCCCATGCGCTTGCTGAAGTCCTCGAAGATGCTGCTGCGCTCGTCGTCGCGGAACTTCTGGATCATGACCTGCTTGAAGGTCTGGGCGGCGATGCGCCCGAACTGCCCGGGGGGCATGTCCATGGGCTCCCCGTGACGCGTGAGCGTGAACTGGCCGGTCAGCGGATCGAGCTTGCAGGCGAACTCTTCGGTATCCAGGGTGTTGAAGAACTTGCGGGCGGCAGAGACCATCGCGGTCTCGAGGTCGCGCACCAGGATCGAGCGATCGATGTTGCGATCGCGTGCGATGGAATCGAGGATGCGGAGCATTTCTTGCGGGTTCATGTTCTTTTCTGTCCTTTCACGGCCGGGGGTTCCGGCTATCAAGATGTCGAGTTGCTGAGTTTTTCTTGCTTCCAATTCTGCTTTGAGGCCCTGCCTGTCTGCCTTGCCTGATGTCCAAACCACCAAAAACACCGCGGCCACGAACAGCCTTTCGCCGCTCGTGGCCGACACCACGCGAACCCCTCGCGAGAGGAGTCCAACCGGTCCGGCTCAGGCGGGCGTGAGCCCGCCGCCGGTGCGTTGTTTCAAGATCAGTGCATCTTGAAGGCTCCGCACCGGAGACCCATCCGCTGGCGCGTGGCGGGCACGCTGCACAGGCTGGACGGATTACCGGCCATAGGTGTCAACCACGTTGTCAACGCCGTACGACATGAACAACTCCAAACCCGCGACCGGCAACGAAGCCCGGAGGCGGACCGACCCGCCGAACAATTTCCTGCCCTGTAGTGTAGGGGGCTGGGGTGCGTCCGACAATCTTTCAAGTTTTCGAGTGGGCAGCGTCGAGCGACGCGCGGGCGTGGGCGAGGGCCTCTCGCACCGCCTCGGGCCCGGTGCCCCCGTGCACGTTTCGGGCCGCCAGCCCGACGCTGAGGCTGAGGCGGGGGAAGACGTCCGCCTCGCACCGGGGGGCGACGGATTTGAGTTGCTCCAGCGAGAGGTCGTCGAGGGCGACGTGATGGGAGAGGGCCAGTCGCACGGCTTTGCCGGCTTGTTCGTGGGCCTCGCGGAAGGGGACGCCCTGGGCGACGAGGTAGTCGGCAAGGTCGGTGGCGTTGCTGTAGCCGCCTTTGGCCGCGGCTTCGCACTTGGCGCGATTCACCTTGAGCGTGTCCAGAATCTTGGGCACGACGCGCAGGCACACGCTGGCCTGGTCCATCGCGTCGAAGAGGGGCTCTTTGTCTTCCTGCAGGTCTTTGTTGTACGCCAGGGGCAGGCCCTTCATGCTGGTGAACATGGAGACCAGCGAGCCGATGACGCGGCCGGACTTGCCCCGCAGCAGTTCGGCGGCGTCGGGGTTTTTCTTCTGGGGCATCAGCGACGAGCCGCTGCTGACTGAGTCGTGAAACTCGACCAGCCCGAACTCTTGCGAACCGAACAAGATCAGGTCCTCCCCCAGGCGCGAAAGGTGCACGCCGAGCGTCGCAAGGCACGAGAGAGTCTCGATGACGAAATCGCGATCGGAGGTGGCGTCGAGGCTGTTCGTCGAGGCGGCTTCGAAGCCGAGGTCTTTGGCGAGGGCGTGGCGGTCGATCTTGTAGGCGGTTCCCGCGAGGGCGCCCGAGCCCAACGGGCAGATGTTGACCCGCGCGCGGCAATCGCGCAGGCGGGCGGCGTCTCGCGCCAGCATGGCCTGATACGCCAGCGCCCAGTGGGCGAAAAGCACGGGCTGGGCACGCTGCAGGTGGGTGTAGCCGCTCATCACGGTGGTGGATTCGCGCTGGGCGATGTCGAGCAGCGACCGGCGGGCGTCGCGAAGTTCGGCGAGGCGCGCGTCGATCGCGCGGCGGGTCCATAAGCGCAGGTCGGTCGCCACCTGGTCATTGCGGCTGCGCCCGGTGTGCAGTTTCTTCCCGAGCGGGCCCAGCTTTTCGACCAGTTTGCGTTCGACGTACGAGTGGATGTCTTCGTCGTGCGTTTCGCCTTGTTGCTCATCCAGCGGCAAGCGCGGGTTGGCGACGATCGCCCCACGCAGATCGGCCAGCGCCTTGGAGAGCGTGCCGAGTTCGCTCGCTTCAAGCACGCCCGCGCCGTGAATCGCCTTTGCCCAGGCGAGCGAGCCATCGATGTCTTCGAGCGCGAGGCGGTAGTCGAAGCCCAACGAGTCGTTGATGGCCCGGAAGAGTGCGTCCGGCCCGGATTCAAATCGTCCGCCCCACAGTGCCATGCCTGATCATCCTTTCCGTCATGGGTAAGCGGGTGTTCTCGGTCGTTATGCGTTGGTTACCAATCACCCAACGACGCGGATGCCCCGTGATTCGATTGACAGTAGCGAAGCTCGCACGCTACGTTTTTGTGGGAGTGAGGCCGATTTTGCGGCCGTAGCCGCGGGTCGGTCTTGAGGAGGAATGGATCATGAAGAGCGTGATTGTGTCGGTGGGCGTGGTGGCATGCGCGCAGATCGTGGCGGCGACACCGGTTCAATGGGCCACGGGTGCCGGCGCCACGAACAAGCTGTACGAGCGGATCGACACGCAGGGGCACCTGACCTGGCAGCAGGCGAACGCTGCAGCCGCCAGCCACACGTTCAATGGTTTTCACGGTCGTCTGGTGATTTTCAACGGCAGCAACCCGGTTGCCGAGCAGGCGTGGGTGCGAGACAACGTGGTGCATCCGGGCCTGGGTGGCAACCAGACGATCTATTGGACCGGCGCCACTCGCCCGAACAACTCGGGCGACCGGACCATGAACTGGGTGTGGGAGGATGGTTCGGCGGTGCCCACCTCGGTCACCACCACCTGGAACATCGACTGGAACGAGGGCGCCGGCGCCTACGCCGAGGGTTTCCACAACAACTACGGCTTTGATTTCGGCGATTATCGCCAGGACGACCCGGCCAATCGCATGGGGGGATACATCATTGAGTATCCGCCAGCCGCCGGCTCGCCCTGCGGCTCGGACATCAATCGCGACGGCGTGGTGGATCAGGGCGACGTCGATTACCTGGTCAACGTCATCGCGGGCGGACAAGACCCGCTCGGCATCGACGCAGATTTCAACCAGGACGGCGTGGCCGACCAGGGCGACGTCGACGCGTTGATCAATGTGATCGCGGGCGGGGATTGCCCGTAACGCGTGCTCGGCAGGTTCCAGCGACTTGGGGAGGTTCCGATGGTCCGACACGGCGCGGCGATTTCAGGCGTGTTGTGCGTGCTTGCGGGTGTTGCCACGGCCCAGCCCGTGCAGTTTGCGTCCGGCCCCGGGGCCACCGGCAAGTGGTACGAACGCGTCTTCACCACCGGGCAGCTGAGCTGGGACCAGGCACAGAGCCTGGCCTCCGGCATGACGTTCAATGGCACGCCGGGGCGATTGCTCGTGCTCGACGGGCCCGACCCGCTCGCGGAAGAACTCTGGGTGCGTGACAACGTGGTGCTGGCGGCGCCGCGGCCTGCGACCTCGTTGTACTGGTTCGGCGCACGGCGTTTCGGCACCGCTGGCGTGCCCCAGCAGAACTGGGTGTGGACTACCGGCGCTTCGGTGCCCACGTCGGTGACGCAGACCTGGGTGATCGATTATTTCGAGGGGCCGAACGCCACCTACGGCGCGGTCTTCGCGGTCAACTACTCCGCCGACTATGGCGACTATCGCGTCGATGACCCCGCGTTCCGCATGGGCGGGTTCATCGTCGAGTTCCCGGCTTCCAGCACCTCGCCCTGCGATCCGGACGTGAACCAGGACGGCGTGGCGGACCAGGGCGACGTTGATTACCTGATCAATGTCATCGCGGGAGGCGAAAACCCGACGGGCATCGACGCCGACTTCAACCAGGATGGTGTGGCGGATCAGGGGGACATCGATGCGTTGATCAACGTCATCGCGGGTGGGGCGTGCCCATAGCTTCCTCGTACGAGCCCGAAGCGCCAGCGAGGGTCTCTTTGGGGTGCGAACGCGGAAGCCGGCGTCTGTGATCGCGAGGTGTCTTAGCGGCGGGCGGCTTTCTTGTGGGATGCCTTTTTGCCCGCCTTCTTCGCAGTTTTCTTGGTTGCCTTCTTGCGGATCTTCTTGGCCGCCGACGTGGCGGCCTTTTTCACGGGCTTGCCGTTCACCCGCGGCGTATTGAGCAGATCGTTGTAGTGCGCGATGTACTTGGCGGCGGGCACGCGCCGGATCGCCTCGCCGATCACGTCCAGCGCCAGGTCGTCGATCTTCTTGAATCTCAGACAGGCTTTGCCCATGTCGAGTTTCTTGCCTGTCTTGGCCCAGGCGTTCTCGAACCACGCCCGAAGCTCGTCGTGCCCGTAGATGCACATGAGGTACAGCGCCATGTGGTTCTTCTGCGAGGCCAGGCTCGCGAAGGGCAGGGGCTGCTTGGGGTCGCAGTGATACCCGGGCGGGAAGACCGAGTGCGGCACGTAGTAGCCGATCATGTTGTACTGGATGCCCTCTTCGTAGTCTTCGTCGAGGTTGGCGAGGACGACCTCTCGCACGGCTTGGATGGCGTTGCGGCGATCGGCGGGCAACGCGGCGAGATATTCCTTGACGCTCGATGCGGGCATGGGGCACCTCCGTCGTCAGTCTACTACAAGGTCGCGAGGTGAGCGTTCGATGCCTCGATGCCGCGTGGCTTGGTGCCCTCTTCTATGTCGTCGGATCATCGTCGCCGGGATTGGCGCCGGCAAAGAACTGGTCGAACCACGACCAGCCCGTGAGGCGGCCGGTGATCGCAGGCCAGGCGAAGAAGAGGCTTCCGCCGCCCGTGATGAGGATCGCGAGCAGCGTTTTCATGGCGTGCAGCATGGCGCTGAGGCCAAACGTGAAGCGAGGAAGCCCTTGAAAAGGGAGAAGTTGGAATCGAACTAGTACCAGCACGAACAGCGCAAGCAGGCCAACGCTTTGGGCCGCGAACAGGAGTCGCGGCTTCCACGAGAATCGGGCGCGAGTCGCCGGCTGGTCGAGTTGCTGGGTCCAGGTCGTGCCGCACTCGGGGCACACTGGGCGCGTAATTCCCTTGAGGGAATAGCCACACTTGAGGCAGGTCGCATCCCACGGGCGACGGGGCGAACGGGGGTTGTCGGGGGGCGGCGGGTTCACGGGCGAGCAACGAACGAACACGGACGAAGCCTCGAAGTCCGGGCAAGGAACTGGTTCAATCTAATCTCGCTTCATCAGTTCGTCCACGTCCTCAGAGACGCCCGTCCGCCGGCCCGTGATGACCGGCCACAAATAAATCGCCCCGAATGTCCAGCACAGCCCGAGCATGGCAAGCCCGGCCCAGAAGGCAAAGGCCCCGCGTGCCGGCGATATCGGCAGCAGCCATGAGATCCAGCGTGGCGGGATGACGCCCGCGAAATAGGCGATCACCAGTCCCGCGGCCAGAAATCCCACTCCGGCGAACGCGAACTGGAGTCTGGCTTGGGCCGGCATCCGCATCGACGCCTCGTGGTCGGCGCGGGATTCGGACCACATCGAGCCGCACTCGGGGCAGGTGAGGCCTCGGAGTTGGGCCATGGGGTAGCCGCAGGTGGGGCACAGGCCTGCCGCGCGGCGGGTGGTGTCGGGCGGGTTGAGCGACTTTCGACGCGGCACGAGGGATTGTTGGGCGTGCGTGGGCAGGGGTTACGGGGGCTCAGACGGGCGGCTTCCGCCGAGGCTTACTCCGCTCCCGCCATCCGCCGCTCGATGCGTCGGTCGGGCACGACCCAGATCGCCGACACCACGCAGTAGAGCACGAACGCGATGAGGCTGCCCCAGGTGGCGTGATCGAACATGCCGGTGGCCTCGGCGGCTCGCCTGGGGAACGCAAACGCGGCCGCCACGCCCAGCGCGAACAGTCCCGTCGACACCCACTCCTTGACGCCCCGCCCGACCGAGATGCCCAGCAAACTCTCGGCGCCGTGCTGGCGGATGAGGACGCGCCGCAGCATGTCCCAAGCCGCGGCTGCCGCGAGCAGCACGAGGCCATAGACGCCAACCGGCGCGGGAGCAAAGTGCGTCTGCCCCACCCAACTGGTGGTGAACGGGAACAAGGACAACCAGAAGAGCAGATGCAGGTTGGCCCACAAGGCCAGGCCATTGACGTGGCGCGAGGCGGCCAGCAGGTGGTGGTGATTGACCCAGTAGATGCCGACGAAGATGTAACTGAGCAGGTAACTGAGGAGCGTGGGGAGGAGGGGGAGCAGAGCCGCGACGCCCGGGGGGGAGTTGGGCCCGGGGGTTTTCAGTTCCAGCACCATGATGGTGATGATGATGGCGAAGACGCCGTCGCTGAAGGCTTCGAGGCGGGATTTGGTCATGCGGGGGTGCTCATCGTTGGTTGCATCCGATTGATCGCTATTCGTCCGCCCGAGCGGTTATAGTGATTTGTGGGACTCAGAATATCGCCTCAACTGGGCCTCTTGCAGCGGATGGTGGACGCCGTGGAACTGGTTCGTCAACGTCTGCTGCGAGCCTCGGGCGCCTTGCGTGCCGCAGGTGTGCCGTATGCCGTGGTCGGGGGCAATGCGGTCGCGGCGTGGGTGGCGACGGTCGATCGGGGCGCGGTTCGAAACACGCAGGACGTCAATATTCTGGTCCGCCGTGCGGACTTTGAAGCGGCGAAGGCGGCGCTCACGGGTGCGGGCTTTGTCTATCGGCACGCGGCCAAACTGGACTTGTTTCTCGACGGGCCAGATGCTTCGCCCCGCGAAGCGGTGCACATGATTTTCGCGAACGAGATGGTTCGCGAGGGTGAGCCAGCCGCCAACCCCGATGTGTCCGAGTCTCAGGACATGGGCAGTTTCCAGGTGCTCGGACTGGAGGCGCTGGTCAAGATCAAACTCACTGCGTTCCGCCGCAAGGACCAGGTGCATCTGCTCGACATGCTCGAGGTCGGGCTCATCGACGCGACATGGGTGAAGCGCTTGCCCCCGGTGCTGGGGGCAAGGCTTCAAGAGTTGATCGACTCGCCGGACGCGTGACGCTGACGCGTCGGCCGCGCCGAAGCCTCATTTCGCGAGCCCGCGCTCCTTCAGCGCCCGGATCCGCTCGGGCAGGCTCAACAGCCTGATGAACCCCCCCGCGTCCTTCTGGCTGTACACGTCTTCGCCTTCGAAACTCACCATCTTCTCGGCGTACAAACTATGCGGGCTGCGACGCTGCACGGGCGTGGCGTGGCCTTTGAACAGGCGCACGACGACATCGCCTTCGAGTTTCTCTGCCACCTTGTCGGCGAACGCCCACAGGGCCTCACGCAGCGGCGTGAACCAGCGACCGTCGTAGACGAGTTCCGCGAACGTCAGCCCCACATGCTCGCGATAGTGGCGGGTTTCGCGATCGAGGACGAGTTCTTCGAGCGCCCGCACCGCCTCGACGATGACCGTGCCGCCCGGCGTCTCGTACAGCCCGCGGCTCTTCATGCCCACGCGCCGGTTCTCGACGAGGTCCACCCGCCCCACGCCGTGCGGCCCGGCGATGGCGTTGAGTTTCTCGATGATTTCCCACGCTTCCATCCCCTTGCCGTTGAGGGCCACCGGGCGGCCCTTGGCCAGCGTCAGCGTCACCAGTTCGGCCTTGTCCGGGGCCTTGGCGGGGTCAGTGGTCAGCATCCACGCGTCGTCGGGCGGGGCGTTCCAGGGGTTCTCGATCTCACCCCCCTCGTGGCTGATGTGCCAGAGGTTGCGATCGCGCGAGTAGATCTTGGTCGCGCTGGCGGTCGTTGGGATGTTCCGCTGCTTGAGGTAATCCAGCATCGCCAAGCGCCCCGAGAGTTTCCACGCGTCCATCCGCCACGGCGCGATGATCTCCATCTCGGGCGCGAGGGCTGCGTACGCGGACTCGAAGCGCACCTGGTCGTTGCCCTTGCCGGTGCAGCCGTGGGCGAGGGCGGTGCAGCCGGTCTTCTTGGCGACGTTCACCTGCCCGCGCGCGAGCACCGGGCGGGCCATGGCCGTGCCGAGCAGATAGCGGCCTTCGTACACGCCCCCGGTGATGATCGTGGGCATCACGAACTCGTCAACGAACTCGCGCTTGAGGTCGACTACGTGGCACTCCTTGGCGCCGGACGCCAGGGCCTTCTTCTCCACGCCCGCCAGTTCGTCCGAGCCCTGGCCGACATCGCCCACGACGCAGACGACCTCGGCGCCGGGGATGTTCTCTTTGAGCCAGGGGACGATGCAGGAGGTGTCGAGGCCGCCGGAGTATGCGAGTGCGATGCGCTTGGTCATGTGCTGGTCCTTGGAGAGTCAGAGTACACCACAGAGGCACAGAGACACAGAGAAGACACGGAAGGGAGAGAAAGAAGAGGAAGATCGAGACAGGAGCCGATGTGGCGAAAGGTGGTTGAGAATCTTCGAATCAAATGCGTGAGATGGACTTCCGAAATCCAGCCGTCGGATGCGGCGCTTATTTCCGAGCGTTTTGGGGCTAGTTTGGTCTCATTCTTCCTCTTTTCCTCGTCGGTCTTTTTCTTCTTTCCGGTTCTTCTCTGTGCCTCTGCGCCTCTGTGGTGAGTTCTTCTGTCTCGCGGCGTCCGATCTCGGGATTCGCTTCGCTCATCCCGGGCGTGAGCGTCACGCTCGCCCCAGCATCGCCACCAGCAACGCATCCTGCGCGTGCATCCGGTTCTCCGCCTGCTCGTACACCAGGCTCGCCTTTGAGTCGATCACCTCGTCGGTCACTTCCACGCCCCGCTGCGCCGGCAGGCAGTGCATGAAGTACGACCCCTCGGGCATGTTCAGCCCCTTGCTCGCCAGGGCCATCAGCACGGCGTTCACCTGGTAATCCGCGAAAACCTTTCGCCGCTTGGCCGCGGTGTCGGCCTGGCCCATGCTCACCCACACGTCGGTGTACACCGCGTGATGGCCCTTCACCTGGGCCAGGTCGTCGGTGATCGTGAGCGTCGCGCCGCTGGCCTGGCACAGGGTCTGGCACTCGGCGATCACGTCCGGCGCGGGCTCGTAGCCCGTGGGCGAGATCACGGTCGTATGCACACCAAGCATGGTCGCCGCGTGCATCAACGAGTGGCACACGTTGTTGCCGTCGCCCACGTACGCGAGCTTCATCTGCGTCAGGGGCACGCCCAGCGCGGCCGCCCGCTCGCTCAGCGTGAACAAGTCCGCCAGCGCCTGGCACGGGTGAAACCGGTCCGACAGCGCATTGATCACCGGCACGCTGGCGTGCTGGGCGAGTTCGTACAGCACCTCCTGGCTGTACACCCGCGCGATGATGCAACTGACCCAGCGTTCCAGGTTCAGCGCATAGTCCTTCACCGCTTCGCGTTCGCCCAGTTTCTGCTGGCTGTGATCCATGAAGATGGAACTGCCGCCGAGCATCGAGATGCCCGCCTCGAACGACATCTTCGTGCGCAGGCTGGGCTTCTCGAAGAGCAGCACCGCCGTCGTGCCAGCCAGCGGCTTCAACTCCATGATCGACGTCGCGTGCCCCACGCCCCCCGCATCGCCCGGGATCGGCAGCCCGCGGCTCGCCCGCGCGTCGCGAAACTCCTGCTTCAGCCGCCCGGCCACCGCAAACAAATCACGCACCACGCCCGGCGTCAGGCTGGCAAACGTCAGCAAGTCCGCCCCGGCCAAATCGCGCGTGGCCTTGTAGCAGCCGATGAGCCCCGGGGGAGTCGGCGCAGGAGCCGCGGGTGGCAGAGCGTGCGGCGAAGAGAGTGATGGATTCGACATTCGCGGCTTCCTGTTGCTGAGCTTCTACCCAATCTCGTGGCACAGGCCTCTGGCCTGTGTCCTTCGGTATTCCTTCTTCTTGGTTCGCCCCGCTACGGCGACTGCCTTCCCGCGAATCCATTCGCGAACCACGATTATCCCTCTCTCCCGGGGCTAGGCCACAATCCTCGTCCCCGTCGCCTCGCCCTTGGCAAGCGCCTCCAGCGATGCCACGCTCGCGTCGGTGATGATCACCGGCACGCCGCTGGTGGTCGCGACCTCGGCGGCCGCTCGGGCTTTCACGATCATCCCGCCGGTGATCTCGCCCCGCGTGATCAGCCCCTCGATCCCCTCCTGCCCGCCTACCGCGCCCGGCGACACCTCGCGCACCAGGCGCTTGGCGCCATCCAGAATCCCCGGCACATCGGTCAGCAGTACGAGTGCCGCCGCGTTGAGCCGGGCGGCGATGCCCGCGGCCGCGTCGTCGGCGTTGATGTTCAAAAATCCGCCCGCCTCGTCGATGCCGATCGAAGAGACCACAGGCAAGAAGCCGTTCGCCAGCAGCACGCTCAGCAGGTTCGGGGCTGTCGGTGGGACAGGCGTCCCGCCTGTCCCCGCCATCGGCCGTTGAAGGAGCCCAGGCGTCCCGCCTGTCCGCGCGTTCAGCACCACTTCGCCCACACGCCCCACATCAAACGAATACTTCGTCGCCAGGCGAGTCGGCACCGCCATCCCGTCGCCCAGGCACAGGCCCACGGCCTTCGCCCCGCTCGCGCACAGCGCCCCCGCGACGGCTTTGTTGATCCGTCCCGCCAGCACCGCCACGATCTCATCGAGCTGCTCGGGGGGCGTCACGCGAATCCCCTCGCGCCGCTGTGTGACGAAGCCCAAGCGGTCCAAGTGCTTGTCGACGGCCTTGCCGCCCCCGTGCACCAGCACCACGCCCCCCGCGTGCCCGGCGTGCAAGGCCCCGATGGTGCGCCACAGCGCATCGCCCGGCGCCCGATCCTCCAGCGTCGTGCCGCCCACCTTGAGCACCAACGGGCGGGTCATCGCACGCCCCCAACTGGCAGCAGCCCCAGCGTCTCTTCCATCCCCAGCCGGATGTTCATGCACTGCACCGCCTGTCCCGCGGCTCCCTTCGTCAAGTTGTCGATCGCGCTCACCACGATCAGATGGTTATCGCGTGCGTCCACCGCCCAGCCGATGTCACAGAAGTTTGTCCCGCGCACATCGCCCACGCCGGGCCACACCCCGCTGGGGCACAGCCTCACAAACGCCTCCCGCCCGTACGCCGCGGCGAATGTCTGCGTCACCTTGGCATGATCCCACCCGGTGTCCAGCGTCACGTGAATCGTCGACAGGATGCCGCGTTCGTACGGGCCCAGGTGGGGCGTGAAGACCGTGTCCACCCGCGCGTACTCATCGATCTCGGGCTGGTGCCGATGTTTGAAGACGTTGTAAGGCTGCTGATGCACCTCGCAGAAGAGAGACCTCAGGTGCAGCCCGCGTCCAGCGCCGCTGACGCCGCTGGTGCTGTCGATGATCGGGCGGATCACACGCCCGTCCGGCCGGCGTGCGATCGCGCCGGCATCCGCCAACGGGCGCAGGGGCAGGATCGCCGACGTCGGGTAGCACCCCGGCACCGCGATGAGGGCCGCCTGCCGAATCGCCTCGCGATTGATCTCGGGCAGGCCATAGACCGCGGTCGACAGCAGGTCGGTGCGGGGGTGCGTGAAGCCATAATGCGTGGGGTAAGCCGCGGGGCTGGGGAGGCGAAAGGCCGCCGACAGGTCGAACACAGGTACGTCACGCTCGACAAGTTGAGCCGCGAGTTCCACGCTCGCCTCGTGGGGCGTGCAGAGGAAGACCGCGTCGGGGCGCAGTTTGACAATCTCCGGCACGCTCGCGGCCATCACCGGCAGCGTCAGCCGATTCCGAAACCTCGGGAACACGCGATCGAAGGTTTCGCTGGCGTCCTCGCGCTTGGCGCTGCCGAAGAGCCCGACGATCTCCGCCCCGGGATGCCCGAGCAGGATCGACGCCAGTTCCGCGCCTGAATATCCGGGCGCCCCAACGATGACCACGCGTGCCTTCAAGTGACTACCCCTTCAAGCCTCGCAGCTGTGTCCCGATCACGCCCTTCAGACGATGCCACCCACCGGCCGCGTTCCCGGGCCGTGCGGCCTTTCTGTTCCCATTCTTAGGAGCGTGACCAAGGCGAACTCGTGACCCGCTTCGCCCAGACCCGGGTTGCGTGCCGATCCCGACCCGTTTCACGGCCTCGCCCCGCGGCGGGATCAAACGCCCACGGCCGCCTCTTGCGGGCTCAGCAGGCTTCGCATCAGCTTGACCACGCGCCCCGCCTTGTTCGGGCTGGGTGTCGCCACGAATATCGTGTCATCGCCCGCAACTGTGCCCATCACCCCGTCCGGTGGCGCCTGATCAAGCACCAGCGCCAGCGCCGAGGCGTGCCCCGGGTTGGTCCGCAGCACGACGATGCTCCCCGCACGCTGGGCCGACAGCAGATGCGTCTGCGCGGCCATCCGCAACTGCGCCGGATCGGCCCGGAACGCCTGCTGCGAAGGAGCCGCCGAAAGCGTGTACCCCTCCGGCCCTTTGAGCATGCCCAGCTCGCGCAGGTCGCGAGAGAGCGTCGCCTGCGTTGCCGGCACCCCCTGCACCGCCAACTGCTCGCCAAGCTCTTCCTGGCTGTACACCGGGCGGCTTTCGATGATGCGGCGGATCAGTTGCTGGCGACGGCCTTTGGCGTCCATATGTGCATGAGTATTCAGATTGTGCATAAGAGAGTCAAGTAAACTTGAATCAGCCCCGACTTTCCAATAATCCGTGAATAATCATTCGGTTTGCGGACCCATCCGGATCCGCGCGGGTACGCTGCCTGCATGATCCGAATCTGCGTCTGCCGTCACCTGCCGG
This sequence comes from Tepidisphaera sp., assembly GCA_016124375.1. Lineage (GTDB taxonomy): Bacteria > Planctomycetota > Phycisphaerae > Phycisphaerales > UBA1924 > RI-211. Next base: position 94,188 of record WGNV01000003.1, on the reverse strand, counting down.
GTGAGCTCGATCTGCCCGATACCGAACTGATCTCGAACGAATGCGAGCGTGCGTTTCTGCGCGACGAACTGCTGTCGTTCGTGAGCGGGGCAAACATCCTCGTCACCTGGGTTTCGGAGCGCGTCGACGACGAACTGCTCAAAGCCGCCGGCGAGGGCCTCAAGGCCGTCTGCAACTTCGCGGTCGGCACCGACAACATCGACCTGGCGGCCTGCAAAAAGCGGGGCATCATCGTCACCAACACCCCCGACGCCGTCACCGAGGGCACCGCCGACATGGCCTGGACCCTCATGCTGGCCGCGGCTCGCGGGCTCATCGCCGCCGACCGCTTCGCTCGCTCCGCCGAATATGGCGCCCGAGGTCCCTTGGGGCCCAATGAGTTCCTCGGGCTCGACATCGCCGGGCGAACTCTTCACATCGTGGGCGCCGGACGCATCGGCTTCGCCACTGCCCTGCGATCCCTGGGTTGGGGCATGAAAATCCTCTACACCGCCCGAACACCCCACCCCGCCTTCGAGTTCGCCCCGCTCAACGCTACCCGCGTCTCCCTGGAAGAAGGCCTGGCCAAGGCCGACTACATCTCGCTGCATACGCCTTTGACGCCCGAAACCCGCGGCTTGATCAACGCCAAAAACCTGGCCATCGTCAAACCCGGCGCGGTCCTCATCAATACCTCCAGGGGCCCCGTCGTGCAGGAGCAGGCGCTGGTCGACGCACTCAAGGGCGGGCGACTGGCCGCGGCTGGGCTCGACGTCTTCGAGCAAGAGCCCAAGGTCCACCCCGATCTCATTTCGATGACCAATGTCGTGCTGTCGCCCCACATCGGCAGCGCGAGCCGCCGCAGCCGCGGAATGATGGTCGAGATCGTGCGTGCCAACGCCATGGCGATCATCGCCGGAGGCGAGCCGCCGAATCGTGTGGTGTAATTGCCCGACCGAATCGAATGAACCGGGGCGATGATGACGCCATACTGATTGCCGAGATCGAACTGTTGAGGGGAGCCGAACCGCCATGCTCGTCAAAGCCGCCAAGGATGCAGCCCGGATCGCGCGCCGGAACTTTCGAGCGTTGGTCGGTACTGACTTTGCCGTACCCACGATCTCCGGCGTCCGCTCGGTCCGCATCGGCACCGAGTACGGCGGCTGGTGGGTCATTCCCGAACTGGTGAACGCCGACAGCGTGGTCTACGGCGTGGGCGTCGGGCACGACATCACATGGGACCTGGGCATGATCGAACGATTCGGGTGCCGGGTGCACGCGTTCGACCCCACCCCCCGCTCCCGCACGTGGATCGAGTCTCAGAAACTCACGGACAAGTTTGTGTTTCATCCGTTGGGGCTGGCCGCGAGCGACGGCGTGGCCCGGTTCGTGATGCGAAGCCAAGACCCCACTGCCGCCTCCTATAACAAGTCCGATCAAACTAGCGGCGCCGCCGAAGTGGTCGAACTCCACGTGCGTCGCTTGGCAACGCTCATGTCCGACCTCGGCCACACCCGCGTCGATGTGCTCAAGATGGACATCGAGGGAAGCGAATACGAGGTAATCGAGGACCTCTTGAAGACGGACGTCCGTCCCAGCCTGATGCTGATCGAGTTTCACTACTGGACCAACCCCAAGGCGGACGTCCCGCGCACGGTGCGGGCGATCGAGAGCCTTCGCGGCGCGGGCTACCAGGTCTTTGCCCGCTCCCCCGCCGGGCCCGAACTTTGCTTTGTGAAGCGATAGTGGAGCGAGGCGCGGCGCCCCGGGCGGCCTCAGCCCCGTGTGCCGGCGCTGCCGTAGTGCAGCTCGAGGTACCGGGCCACATAGTCCACGATCGACGACGCCTCGGGGATGTCGGTGTTGCTGGTCATGCCCATGGGCTCAAAGCGCATGCCCTTGAACCGGCGGACCGCCTCGTCGACGGTGAGGCCGAACTGCAGGGCGAGGCTGAAAGCACGGCAGAACGCTTGGCACATGCCCGAAATCGTCGAGCCTTCCTTGGCCATCTTGATGAAGATCTCCCCCGGCTTGCCGTCGGCGTAAAGGCCGATGGTGAGGTACCCCTCGTGGCGTTCGATGGAGAACTTGTGGGTGAGAGATTCGCGGGTGGCGGGCAGCGTCTGGCGGACGGCGATCATGGATTCATCGTCTCCGGCGCGGGGGGAAGGGGAGGGATCGCTCATGCACCGAATGTACGACGCCCCCGGGCTCGTCGCACGCGTTGGGTTGCTATCGGTCAGCGGCTCGCGATCCGTTGAAATCCACGAAAATGAAACCCGGCTGAGTCGTCGGGGAGCGGGCGCAAGACCGGCCTAGGGGCAATCCCCCCCGGCGATGACGTTGATCAGCGCGTTGATGTCATCGAGGTCCATGACGCCATCGCGATTGAAATCCGCGTTGACGCAGGAACATACCTCGCCCCCGGCGATGATGTCCGTCAGGCACGCGACATCGCCCGCATCGAGCATGTGATCCCGATTGACGTCGGGGTCGCAGGTCTCGGGACGCAATGCGCTGGGGTCAAGGTTCGAGCGCTTGGGGCGGATGGTGGTATGAATCGGAAAATCAAACTCCGAGCCGGGCCAGAATGTGCGTTGCAGGGCGATGGATTCCGAGCCATGCACGATCTCGGCGTGCCCTGGCTCGAACGCGGCATCGTCGATCTGAGCCCCGCCGGTCCGGATCGTCCATTCGCCGTCGGGCTGGAGCACGACGCCGACCGGAATGGCCTTGCCGACCGTGCGCAGCACGCGCGAACTGTCGTTGCGAATTTCGATTCCCGGCCGCACCGAGCCATCGGGCTGAACTTCGCCCAAGGGAACCTGATCGGGGAGCTGCGCGACTGCTTCGTCAATGGTCATTGGCGTGACGCTCCGGAAATGGATCGTCGCGGCTCCGTTCGCGTCCACGGACACGCTGGCGGGAAACTGTGTGACCAGAGGCTGCCCGCAAGCCAATCGGCAGGCAACCACGACGTAGGCGCAACTAAATCTGATGTGACGCATGCGGCTCCGGGCAATAAGTCGGGCGATCTGGCGGCGACGAAAGGTCGCGGCAGGTTTGAGTCGGTCGGGTAGGGTTTGGTTCTCGGTCCTTGTTAGGAGGTTACACAAAGGCGGGCTTGGCTGGGAGGCCCCGAGTGCAGAATTCGTCGTCGCAACGGGTTAATCTTCCGCATCGAACCCGGATAGACTCCGAAGAAGAGTGTGTCTACACGAATGGCCTTGAACCACCCCCAAAATTGCCCGACCAGTCTCCGAGCCGCGCTCGGGGGGTTGTCGGTCTTGCTGGTGGTGGCGATGGTCTTGCAGGCTCCCGACGCCCGGGCGATGTCGCGCGAGGTTGGCCGCGGGACGGTGCAGCGCCAACTCGCCGAGGTGCCGACCAAGGTGCATGTTCGGGCACCCCGCCGCCAGACCGAGCGTCCGGCGGCTGTTCACGCCGGGCTCACCCGATTCCTGGTTCCCAAGGTGGTCGCAGCCTGGCGATTGCCCGAGAATGACTTTGCCCCTCGCCTGCCGGGCGTGTGGCTGACGGATCTACCGCCGCCGCGGGTGTGAGAGACACCCGGCGTCTTTGATCAGCGCGTGCGCCATGGCGTGCGCGGCGTCCGTCCACCTCACACATGCACATAGAAACCCACGGGCCCAAAGTCCGTGGGCATCCCGTCGCGCCCGCGAGCGCGGCGGCTCTCACAAGGCGAAGCACACATGGCAGAGCAAGGCATTCCTCTTATTGGCCCGTTGCTGAACCGCCTCATCGGTACCCGCAACGACCGGTTCGTGAAGCGATACAACCAGAAAGTGAGCGAAATCAACGCGCTGGAGCCCAAGGCCCGGGCGCTGACCGACGCGCAGTTGCGCGAGCAGCTCGGCCTTCTCCGCGCCCGTCGGGACAAGGGCGAAAAGCTCGACGCGCTGCTGCCCGAGGCCCTCTCCGTCGCCCGCGAGGCGATGGACCGGGCGGTGGGCATCCGCAACGTCTTCAACCCTGAGAAGGGGTTTGACCCGGGACGCCTGCCCGAGGCCGCCCGTGCGTTGTACTTTGAAACCAAGGCGAAGATGGACGCCACGCCCCCCGCCCCGCCCACGGGCGAGTGGATGGGCAACAACAGCATGATCCCCGGCTGGATGCAGGTGGACATTCCCAACGAGGTCTATGAAGCCGTTCGGGAGTTGTACCCCGAAAGCCGTCCGCCCTTCCGAGCGCGACCCTTCGACGTGCAGCTGATCGGCGGCATGGTGCTGGGCCAGGGCAAGATCGCGGAAATGCGCACCGGCGAAGGCAAGACGATCGTGGCGCCGCTCGCGTGCTTCGTCGCGGCCATCGAGCGCATGCGAGTGCACGTCGTCACCGTCAACGACTACCTGGTCCAGCGCGACCGCGACTGGGTCTTCCCGTACTTCCACGCCCTGGGCATGACGGTGGGGGCGATCCACCCCATGCACATGCAGGACGAAAGCCAGAAGCGGGTGATGTACCGCTGCGACGTCGTCTACGGCACCACCGCCGAGTTCGGGTTTGATTACCTGCGCGACAACATGAAGCGCAGCGAGCAGGAACAAGTCCAGCGGCATCGGCACTTCGCCATCGTCGACGAGGTCGACTCGGTGCTCATCGACGAGGCCCGGACGCCCCTCATCATCTCGGGCAAGGCCAGGAAGGGCGAGCCCCGCTACGACCTGGCCGACCGCCTGGCGCGCCACCTGGTGGCCAAGCAGCGCCCGTGGGACGAAGCCAACGAAAAGGTCGAGAAGTGCAAGATGCGCATCAAGGGGTGCGAGGGCGACATCCGCCAGGCCCGCGACAAGAGCATGATCCCCAAGCTCCAGGAAGAACTCGCCCGCTACAAGGCCGAGCTCGCCCCGCTGGAGCGAGAGCGCGATCGCTTCAAGCAGTACTACGAGGTGAAGCTGGACCGCAAGCGCACCACGCTGGAGCACGAGGGGATCAGCGAGGCCCAGCGCGAGGCCGGAATCGGCAGCTTCTATGTGGACGAGAACATGGACCTGCCCCACCTGCTGGAGCAGTCGCTGCGGGCCCACACGGTGTACGAGCGCGACAAGGATTACGTCGTCATGCCCACCCAGGACCCGATGACCGGGCGCCAGGTGCCGGGCATCGTGATCGTGGACGTGAACACGGGCCGCCCGATGGTGGGGCGGCAGTGGTCCGACGGCCTGCACCAGGCGATCGAGTGCAAAGAGGGCGTGCCGATCAAGGAAGAAACCCAGACGGTCGCCACCATCACCATCCAGAACAACTTCAAGATGTACAAGCGCCTGGCGGGCATGACCGGCACCGCCGACACCGAGGCGCAGGAGTTCCACGACATCTACCAGCTTGACGTGGTCTCGATCCCCACCAATCGCCCGGTGATCCGGCGCGACTTTGACGACATGGTCTTCATGACCGCCAAGGACAAGTGGAACGCCATCGTCGACGAGATCAAGTATTTCCACGACGCCGGGCGGCCCATCCTGGTGGGCACCACCAGCGTCGAGAAGAGCGAAACGCTCTCCAAGATGCTGACGCAGAAGTACGCAATCCATCACGAAGTGCTCAACGCCAAGCAGCACGAGCGCGAGGCGCACATCGTGGAGAACGCCGGCCAGCTTGGCGCCGTGATGATCGCCACCAACATGGCCGGCCGCGGCACCGACATCAAGCTGGGCCCGGTCACCCGCGAGCAGCTTCTGCTGCACTGGCAAAAACGCGGCATCTGCCCGGCGAGCGTGACGGTGGACTCCACCGAAGCACAGCTGACCGAAGGCGTCTATCGCAAGATGGCCCCCAAGGAGCTGGAAATCCAGAAGCGCGACGCCGAGGCGATGCCCTTTGCCGATCTCGAGATGGCGCTGCTGCGCCACTGGTGCGCCAAGTACACCTGGCTGGACACCAAGGAGATTCAGCGCCTCGACGCCGAGGGCTGCCGCCAGGCGCTCGACGAGCACGGACGCTTCCTCCTGCACCGCCTGCGCTGGTTCACGACCACCGAGGACATGGGGGGCCTGCACGTCATCGGCACCGAGCGCCACGAAGCGCGTCGCATCGATAACCAGTTGCGTGGCCGCTCCGGCCGCCAGGGCGACAAAGGCTCCAGCCGCTTCTACGTCTCGCTCGAAGACGACCTCATGAAGATGTTCGCGGGCGAGACCACCATGAAGGTGCTGGCGCGCCTGGGCATGAAGGAGGGCGACGCCATCGAGCACCCGATGCTGAGCAAGAGCGTGGAGCGAGCTCAGCGCAAGGTGGAGGAGATCCACTTCCAGGGCCGCAAGCAGCTGCTCGAGTACGACGAAGTGATGGAGCACCAGCGCCAGACCTTCTACGGGCTGCGTCAGCGCGCGATCGAAGGACGCGACGTCAAGGGCCTGATCTTCGATTTCATCCGCGCCACGGTGGAAGACCAGGCCGAGGAGTTCCTCGACCCGGATTACCCCTACATCTCCGCGGCCGAATACGCCAAGGCCAAGCTCGAGTGCTCCGTGCCCCCCGAGCGTCTTCGCGGCAAGGAAATGCACGAGATGGAAATGGCGATCATCGACGAGGCGCTCTACGAGGCCCGCCACTCCATCAGCCTCACGCTGGGTGAATACCTGCCCGAGGAAGAGTCGGAAATCCAGGTCGATTTCGACGCCTCGGGCCTGGTGCAGTGGGCCCGGTCGCGCTTCGGCGTCGAGCTCAACGCCCACGAACTCACCGCCGGCGACAGGGCCGAACGCGAGCGAGTTGAACGCCTGCTCACCGAGGCCGCCGAGCACAAGATCCGCAACACCGACCTCTCGGGCCTGGTGACCTACGTGACGCCGAGCTACGGCCCGGCGCAACTCGCCAAGTGGGTCAAGGACAAGCTGATGTTCGACGTCTCGGTCGAGGAGATCGTCAAGACCCACAAGGTCGCCACCGACACCCGCGTCAGCGTCGCCGACATGCTGATGGACAAGGTGGAGGAGCTCTACCTGAAACGCGAAACCTCCTACCCGGTGGAATACGCCATGACCGTGGCGCAGTACCAGATGCGGGAGGATCCCGCGGCCGCGCTCGCCAACCTCGTCGCCTGGGCCAACCGGCGCTACGGGCTCAGCCTCACGGTCGAAGAGGTCCGCAAGACGCCCCCCCAGAAGTTCCGGGCGATGATCGACGAGCAGGCCGCCAAGTTCGTGAAGGAGAAGCGACTGGAAGCCGCCATCGACGAAGCTTTGGCGTGCACCACCGACGACCAGCTCGAGAAGCTGCTGGAGACCAAATACCAGATGCGTCTGCCGGCGGAGAAGAAGTACCTGGAAGGCAAGGAGCGCCAGAATGCCATCCGCGCGATGATCGAGAACATCCTGCGGGCCGAACTGCTGCAGTTCGAGCGGGCCATCCTCATCCAGACCTTCGACAACGAGTGGGAGGACCACCTCTACGCGATGGACCAGCTGCGCGACACCATCAACTTCCGGGCCGTCAGCCAAAACGACCCTCGCATCGAGTACAAAAAGGAAGGCTCGTACCAGTTCCAGGTGATGATGGAGACGGTCCGGGCCAAGGTGACCGAGTTCGTCTTCCGGGCCAAGCTCTCGCCCCCGCCCCCGATGCCCCGCCCAGGGCCAGGCCCCGGTCTGCCCGCGCGGCCGGCGCCCGGCCGCCCCCCCGCCGGGGCGATGGGTGGCTTCGGTGGCGGCGGAAGCATCGCCGGGCCCGGGCTGGCGTAAGAGGTCGTTGCGGGGAGGCGTCCGGACGAAACCCGTCCGGACGCAACCCTGCCCGGCGACGGAACGTACACTACTCGGCAAGCCATTCGCGGCCGCGGGTAGCCGGACGCACGCATACTACCCCCAACCCCAGTGTTTCCTGGCATTGGTGGGGGTCCAGGAGGTTCTCATGGCCGCTCGTCGCCGTCGCCGCGCGTTTTCGCTGCTCGAGTTGCTGGTGGTCATCGGCATCATCGGAGTGCTCATCACCATCAGCGTGGTGGTGGGGAGCGCCGTGACGGCCGGCGCCAAGCAGCGCCTGACCGAAGACACGATCCGCGTGCTCGACGCATCGATGGAAGCCTTTGTCAAGAGCAATGGATCGATCCCCGATCCCTGGACCCGCATCACCGACCAGTCAACCTCCACCTCGATCTACCTCCCCGTCGCCGACGCCCGCAACATGTCCGACTCCGAAACCTCGCTCCTCCCCCCGGGCAACCAGATTCTCAACAGCGTCGGCCTCTACATCGGGCAGGCGGCTCTTGTGCCCGAAGCGCAGACCGCCATCGCCACCCTGCCCTCCCGCGCCGTTCGACGCGTCACCAACACCATCGGAGGCACCCAGGTGACGCTCACCACCGCCATCGACGGCTGGGGGCGCCCCATCCGATATGTCCACCCCGCCTTCCAGGGCGCCTGGGCAAACCGCGCCAGCCCCTCCAGCGGCAACGCGGCCGCTTCGCAGGTGAACTCAACCAACTTCCCCGACCTCGCCGGAGCGCCGTCCACGGCCATGTTCATGCCCGCCATGATCCGCCGCAACAACAAGCCCACCGTCGCGCCGCCCAACCAGGTCAACGCCCAGGACTACGCCGACAGCGACGGCGGCCGCTGCACGGGTTCGCGCCCGTACTTCTACTCCGCGGGCGCCGATGGCCTGGCCGACACCACCAAGGACAACGTCTACACCACCCCGCCGACGTTCTGACCAGGCTCGCGCAGCCGCGGCGTCTCGGCGACGAAACCCCGCAGCGATTCAGGCCGCGCCTCGCTCTCCACACCCGACCTCGCCGACGCCGCATCCGTCATTTCTGACATGCTAAGAACGCGCTAAGAACGCGCTGCTATGGCGCGCGCAGCCCAGTGGAAACCGTGTGAAGTCCCCCTCAAACCCCTCTCGCTGCGCTATGAAATCATGAAGATGCATTATCGCCAAGTGAAGAATGACATGGTTGCGAGCACCGCGGGGCTATTTTCTCCCGCCCTGTGATGCATGCGCATCCGTGGGCGAGGTCGGCACTTGGAGCTTGCCCCACCCATGCACACAGTTGTGAGCAGTCGGCGTTCGGTCCGCGGATTTACGCTCATCGAACTCCTCGTGGTCATCGCCATCATCGCGGTGCTCATCGGCATCCTGCTCCCCTCGCTGGCGAGCGCCCGAGACACCGCCAAGACCACAGTCTGCAGCTCCGACGTGCGCCAGCTCACCATGGCCGGGCTCAACCGCTCCGTCGATTACAAGGGCCTGTACTGCACCGGGCCTTTCGATAACCGCCGCAAGAGCGGGTTCGGTGCCATCAACCAGGTCGGCTGGGTCGCCGATTTCGTGCTGGGCGGCTACTGCGTGCCGGGCCAGTTCCTTTGCCCCAGCAACCAGAGCCGCTCCAACGAAAACCTCAACATCAACCGCATCAACAGCAACGGCTACGCGACCTTCTCCAGCGACGAGATCAAGGAACTCATCCGCGCCGGCTACAACACCAACTACTGCCAGTCGTGGTACATGGCCAGCACCGACATGACCAACCCCTATCCGCAGCGTGCGCCCGATCCCAAGGACATCCGCTACATCCAGGGCCCCCTGCAGGACTCCAAGATCCAGGGCGCCGCGACGCCCAGCCGCATCCCGCTCTTCGGCGACGGCACCGCCAACGTGTCTGAAAACCCCGACATGGTCGAGCTGCCCAACGGCGACCGCACGCCGGGCGCCAAGTCCCTCACCGACGGGCCCGTGCTCGGCGTCATGACCGGGTTCGGCGGCGTGTGGACCCGCCAGAACTACACCGACTTCGGCCCCGCCCATGGCCGCAGCCGAAACCGCAACACCCTGGGCGGCACCGCGGTCTACGGCAACATCGGATTCGCCGATGGGCACGTCGAGCTTTTCAAAGACTCCAACGCCGACGGGCAGTTTGGTTACACCATCGGCATCAACCACGGAATCAACACGCTCATCTACGACGAGCTCGAGAACAAGGTCTACGGCGGCTGGCTGAATCGCAGCGGCCTGGACTTCTAGTTCGTCGAGCCGGGCACGCAACAGAAGCAAGAGTTCGAGTTCGGGGCCAAAGTCAGGACGGGTCGAGAGGATCGAGAGAGGTTCACGCGGCCTGTGCGCCCCGGCGTTCGGAGCGGGCGGGCCACCCCAGGGACGGGTGTGTTTTGGAAGCCGCGGACGGACGCTGTGCAGCGTCCGATCGCCGCGGCGGGCGGCTGTCGGTGCCACGTGCGCCGGCCTTCGCCGGGGGTTCACAAGTCTGTTTTCACAGGAGCGTGCAGGTATGAAGAATCGAATCGCCGTGCTGTGTCCGCTGGTGCTGGCGGCCCTCGCCGGGTCTGCCTTCGGCCAGACCGTTGACTTCACCCAGTGGAACTTCAACAACATCGCCTCCGGGCAGATCGTCAACAACCCCCGCCCCAGCACCGGGCAGGGCGTCGCCGTGGCCCTTGGCATGACCAACGGCTACACCTACTACACCAGCCCCCAGCGCATCGGTTCCTTCACCGCCTGCGATGCTCCCAGCGCCGGCGCCAGCTCTGAAAACGGCACCGTGCCCAACAACTGCTGGCGCGTGCGAGGCTCCTACGACGGCACCCTCGCCAACGCGGGCGTCGGCTACAGCATCTTCGCCCCCCAGTTCACCCAAGGCTGCGAGTTCGACGTCAGCACCGTCAACTACTCCGGCATCACCTTCTCCTTCGACTGGTTCACCACCAACCAGGGCGTGCACAACATGCAGGTGCAGTACTCCCTCGACGCCGGTGCCCACTGGACCAGCATCGGCCCCGTCCTGACCAGCGCCACCAACGCCTGGATCAACAACAACGTCGTCGATTTCACCAGCGTCGCCGGCGCCAACGACAACCCCAACTTCCGCGTCCGCCTCGTCAGCGTCTACGACCCCACCACCTTCAACAACCCCAGCTTCCCCAATGGCCCGACCTACACCGGCGCCTCGGGCGGGGTGTACAACAACGCCTCGGGCAACTGGCGCTTCGATCACGTCACCTTCAACGGCACCCCCATCCGCGCCATCGGCCCGGCCCTCACCGCCGCGGTCAACCCGCCCGCCGTCTGCGGCCAGGGCGGCCCGCTCACCTTCACCGTCAACGCCACCCCAGGCGCCAACCCCATCAGCACCGGCCTGACGGTCACCGCCGACCTCTCCAGCCTCGGCCTCTCCAGCACCCAGGCCTTCTATGACGACGGCACCAACGGCGACGTCACCGCGGGCGACGGCGTCTTCACCTACGCCGCCAACGTCCCCGGCGGGCTCACCCCCGGCGCCGTCAACGTCACTGCCACCGTCAGCGACGCCCAGGGACGCTCGGCCAGCACCACCATCCCCGTCTCCATCGGCGACTGCGGCACCAACTCCAACTCCCGCGTCGTCATCAGCGAGGCCTACGGCGGCGGCGGCAACCTGGGCGATCAGCCGCAGTACGACGCCCCCTACGACGCCGACTTCGTCGTCCTCTACAACCGCTCCAACCAGACCGTCAGCCTCAACGGCTGGTCCGTCCAGTACGCCAGCCAGGGCTCGGCCACCGGCTTTGACAACTACCAGGACCAGGTCATCCTGTCGGGCGACATCCAGCCCGGCCAGCACGTGCTGGTGCGCATGAGCGACCCCGTCCCGGGCTTCAACGCACTGCCCACCCCTGACTTCGCCCAGCTCCCGGGCTTCGGCGGCATGGGCAACCAGGGCGGCCGCGTCGCGCTCGTCCGCTCGACCACCCTCATCGGCACCGACTACACCAACGCCAACATCGAAGACTTCCTGGGCTACGGCGCCGGCGCCATCACCTTCGAAGGTGCCGCCCCGACCGCCACCCCCAGCCCCTTGAACTACGTCTCCACCCAGCGCAAGCAGGGCGGCGCTCAGGACACCAACCAGAACTTCAACGACTTCAACACCGCCTTTCCCCAGCCCATGAACCGCGCCTCGGGCGGCTTCCTAGCCGGCTACCCCGGCTCCAGCGCCGCCGCCGTCTGCGCCGGCAGCGACATCACCCTCACCGACGCCGTTTCCCCCGCCAGCGGCAGCACCGGCATCCAGGTCACTGCCGACGTGTCTTCCATCATCGGCCAGCCCGGCTCGGTCACGCTCTTCGATGACGGCACCCACGGCGACGTCCAGGCCAACGACGGCATCTACACCCTCACCTACACCGTGCCCAGCACCGCCTCCCAGGGCAACCGCACCGTCAACTTCACCGTCTCCGACGCCCAGGGCCACACCAGCGTCTCCTCGCTGCCCCTGGCCATCGCCAACTGCAGCAACTCGCCCGCCCCCGTCGTCATCAGCCAGGTCTACGGCGGCGGCGGCAACGCCTTCTCCGGCTACAGCGGCGACTTCGCCGTCCTCTTCAACCGTTCCAGCAGCCCGGTCAACCTCACCGGCTGGTCCTTCCAGTCCGCCCGCGTCTCCGACGCCGGGTTCGACAGCCGCATCGTCAACCTCTCGGGCATCATCGGCCCGGGCGAGTACCGCCTGATCGTCACCAACCAGCCCTCCGCCACCGGTGCCGCCCTGCCCCCCGCCGACTTCACTCCCGCGACGCTCTTCGGCATGGAGAGCAGCTTCGGCCGCGTCGCGCTGGTCAGCACCGGCAACCTCCTCCACAGCGACTACACCCGCTTCGACGTGGTCGACCTGGTCGGCTATGGCCAGCTCGCCCAGTCCTTCGAAGGCGTCGGCCCGACCCCCGCCCTGGATGACATCCACAGCGCCGTCCGCAAGAACGGCGGCTGCCAGGACACCAACCAGAACGCCGTCGACTTCGACGTCGTGCTCGCCACCGACCTGCCCAACTTCTCCGGCTCGCCCACCAACGCGTGCCCGGTCGTGCCGCCCTCTTGCGACCCCGACGTCAACCAGGACGGCGTCGCCGACCAGGGCGACGTGGACTACCTGATCAACGTCATCGCCGGCGGCGACAACCCCACCAACATCAACCCCGACTTCAATCAGGACGGCGTCGCCGATCAGGGTGACATCGACGCCCTCGTCAACGTCATCGCCGGCGGCCCCTGCCCGTGAGATAGGGACCAGGCACTGGGCACTAGGGCCAGAAGGAAAGAACCCAAGCCCCGCGCGTCGAGCGCGGGGCTTTTCATTTGGTAGAGTCGTTGTGACGCAGGATATGAGCGAAGCGAATGTCCGGGCGGCGGGCAGACGTACGCAAGTCGTTACTTTGCAAGCAGTTGTGAGATACCAAACGGAAACTTGACAAAGCCTCCAGATATACGTATTCTGTTTGGTATGATCTACGAAGAGCACTCTGAGGCCCACGAGTTCCGCGACGCGTTGCCCGCGGGGCCGGTGCATCGGCGCGGGGCGGGCCTGAATCCGGGCAATCGCTTCGAGGATGTGCGCCTGCACGTGCTGGGCGAAGAGTTCGACCGCCAATGGGTGGAGCGCGAGGAGGAGGGTGGCCGCGTGCGCCGCGTCGAACGCCAGGTCTTCCGTGATCGCACTCAATCGATCATCAATCGCGTCGCGCCGACCTCCGACGTGCCGTTCGATTGGACCCTCAACCCCTATCGCGGCTGCGAGCACGGGTGCATCTACTGCTTCGCCCGGCCCTACCACGAGTACCTCGGCTTCAGCATGGGCCTGGACTTCGAGACCAAGCTGGTGGCCAAGCCCGACGCGGCCAAACTGCTCCGGGCCGAACTCGCCAGCCCCCGCTGGCACGCCGAACCGATCGTGATGTCGGCGATTACCGACATCTATCAGCCGCTCGAACACTCGATGCGCATCGCGCGGCAGTGCCTTGAAGTGCTTGTCGAGTGCCGCCAGCCGGTATCGACGATGACCAAGAGCACGATGGTGCTTCGCGACATCGACCTGTGGGGCCAACTCGCCCAGCACAACGCCGGCCGCGTCACCATCACACTCGTCACGCTCGACGCCGACCTCGCCCGCCTGCTCGAGCCGCGCGCGACCGTGCCCGCTGCGCGATTGCACGCGATCCGCGAACTCACCAAGGCGGGCATTCCGGTGTCGGTGAACGTGGCGCCGATTATCCCGGGACTCACCGACGCGGAGTTGCCGTCGATCTTGGAGGCGGTAGCGAAGGCCGGCGCCCGGCGCGCGAACTGGGTGCTGCTGAGGCTGCCCTACCAACTCAAGGACTTGTTCCTGGACTGGCTGCAGCGCAACGTGCACCCGCAGCGAGCCAAGAAGGTCGAGTCGCTCATCCGCCAAAGCCGTGGCGGCAAGCTCTACGACGCCTCGAACACCAACGGCCCGCGCGGGCGGGGCAAGGGCCCGCTGGCCGCGCAGATCGCTCAGACCTTCGACATCTTCACGCGCCGCTACGGGCTGAATCGCGACATCCGCCCTCTCTCCAGCGCGGCATTCCGCCGCCCCGAAACCGGAGGGCAACTGGGACTGTTCAGTGCGTGAGCTCGACAGCGGGGCATCGTGCCGGGGATCACGAGATTTGGCTTGCCATCCGCGCTTACGGGCACGGCGCCCCGGCGATGGCGTTGATGAGCCCGTCGATGTCACCTTGGTCCGCGACGCCGTCGCCGTTGAAATCCGGGTCGATGCCGGTGGGGTTGGCCCCGCCCGCGATGACGTTGATCAGGTAATCGACGTCGCCCTGGTCGGCCACGCCGTCGCGGTTGAGATCGGGGATGCAGGTGTGTTGCAGATCGATGGTCAGATCGATCACGATGAAGTCGCCCGCGGGGCTGCCGCCATGGGTGGGCAGGGTGAGCGCGATGACGGTTCCCGCCGGGGCCACGCCCGACAGCGGGCCCGCCCCGCCGAAGCCCGAAGCGAAGGGCAACGGGTTGGCGCTGGAGTAGGGGTCGCCCGAGGACACGGTGCCCCCGGTGACGGTGCTGCCCCCGATGACCAGGTTCCAATCGACCGAGCGTCCGATGTCGCGCCCGATCCAGACCCCGCCATGGATGTTGAACGTGGCGTCGAAGGGCAGCGTGAAGTTGATGACCGCGGTGCCGTCGCCCTGGCCGTTGAAGCCGTCGGTGGAGTGAACGACGACGTTCCCCGCTGCCCAGTCGTGCGCGAAGGTCTCCGACCCGTTGCTGCGCATGAACATCGGCAGGCGGTTGGTGGCGTCTTGCGAGAGTGCCCACGCGGGCTGGGGCTGCGACCAGCCGCCGAGCTGCTGCTGCCAGGCGTTCACGTGGGGCAGGGGCACGCCGTTCTGCGTGAACGACCAGGGCCCGTTGGGGTTGGCGGCGTCGCTCCAATCGGCCTGAAGATTGAACGACTGCGCCTGGACGAGCCCGCTGGCGGCGACAAGGCTGAAAATGGCGACACACGTACGCATGATCGATTCTCCCGTGTCAGCGCCGGCGCGGTGCGGCTCGACCGATGTGCGAGGGCGGCCGCCAACGGGCGGCTCGCCGAGCGCACGCACTCCTCGAAAGGCAGTATCCGGCGCCCGCCGCGAGTCTGAAAGCACCTTTGAAGTTTCTCGCAGAGAATTGCACACTAAGGCCGGTTGCCAGGCGAACCAGGCGTCGTGTTGGCCGGCGGATGAGCGTTCTTATCGCTCCATCGAGCAAAAACCAAACCGAGACTTCGCGCCAGATTGACACGTTTCGCTTTCATGATCGGGCCTGAAGGGTGACACTGTGCGGGTGGGAGAGCGAGCAGCGTGGGGCCGTCCGATACAGGCCGAGCACAACCGTCAGCGCAACTGAAGGGAACACAAATGAACGCAGCGAATCATCGTTTTGTCGGTGCCATCATGGCGATCAGCGGCTTGTGCGTCGCCACTCCGGCCCTGCGGGCCGATCTTGTCAATGGCGTCGCCGCGGGCGAGACCTCGCCCACCAGCGTGCTGCTGTGGGCGCACAGCACATCGCTCGGGACGGTGACGTTTCAGCTCTCCACCGATCCGGCGTTCGGCTCGGTCTTCCAGACGCGCATCGCCAACGTGACGGACGGCACACTGCCGGTGAAGCGCACGTTCGACGGCCTGGCCCCCAACACCCGCTACTACTACCGCGTGACCGACGCCAGCGGCGACGTGGCGACCGGCACCTTCAAAACCCCCGCCACCACCGGGCGCCACGGCTTCCACATGGGCGTCTCGGGCGACTGGCGGGGCGAACTGGCGCCGTTCCCCGCCCTGCGCAACGTCGCGAGCAAAAACCTCGACATGTGGTACAGCCTGGGCGACACCATCTATGGCGACGTCGCGACGCCCGACGTGCCCGCCCCGCAGGCGACCACGCTGGCGGAGTATCGCGCCAAGCACAACGAGAACCTGCGCGATCACTCGGGCCTCAACGCCCATCGCGACATCCGCCAATCCACCAGCGTGTGGGCGATGATCGACGACCACGAAGTGACCAACGACTTCGCCGGCGGGGCGATGATCTCCACCGACCCGCGCTTCACGGGCAACCCCACGAGCCTCATCAACACCAGCGCGCTCTACCAGAACGGCCTTCAGGCTTTCCAGGAATACCACCCGATCAGCCCCCGCGTGTGGAGCGGCACGGGCGACGCCCGCGTGGATGGCCGCCCGGATTTGTATCGCACCGTGCGCTTCGGAGATGACGCCCAGTTCTTCGCGGTGGACGAGCGGTCGTTCCGAGATCAGGAACTTGCCGATCCCGACATCTCCAGCCAGGCGTCCATCGGCGCGTACCTGGTCGCGGCCTTCAACCCCGCGCGCACCATGCTGGGCCTGCCCCAGTTGGCGCGGCTCGAATCCGACCTGCTGGCCTCGCAGCAGGCGGGCGTGACGTGGAAGTTCGTGATGATGCCCGAGCCCATCGAGAACCTTGGGCCCCTGGCGGCCAGCGATCGTTACGAGGGCTACGCCGCCGAGCGCAGCGCGTTGCTCGCGTTCATCAAGAACAACAACATCACCAACGTCGTGTTCATCACCGCCGACATTCACGGCACGGTGGTGAACAACGTGACGTACAACGCGGCACCGTTCCAGCCGCAGATCCAGAGCGGGGCGTGGGAGATCTCCACCGGCCCGGGCGCCTACTTCGCGCCCTTCGGCCCGACGGTCGCCGGGGCGGCGGAAGCCGCGGGCCTGCCCGGCACCATCTCGCTCGCCGAGTACCTCAGTCTTCCCCATGAAGATCAGGAGGGGTACATCGCCGGACTCATCAACGCGTTCCTGTACAGCCTGGGCTACGACACGCTGGGTCTCTCCGGCTCGCCCATTCCGCTGGTCAGCAACACCGGCGGCTGGACGCAGACCAACACCTTCGGCTGGACCGAGTTCCAGGTCGACGCCCAGACGCAGCAGTTGTGCCTCACCACGTGGGGCGTGCCCTACTACGACCCCGCGACGGCGGCCGCCGCTCCGCAGTACTTGCTCAGCCTGCAGCCGCAAATCGTGCAGCAGATCTGCGTCGACGCGATCCTGCCGCCCCCAATGTGCAACGCCGACGTGAACCAGGACGGCGTCGCCGATCAGGGCGACGTCGATTACTTGATCAATGTCATCGCGGGCGGCGAGAACCCCACGGGCATCGACCCCGACTTCAATCGCGACGGCGTGGCCGACCAGGGCGACATCGACGCGCTCGTCAACGTGATCGCCGGCGGGGTGTGTCCCTGAGCCATCGCCGATAACCTCGCGAGACCCGTAAAAATCCGAGTTCGATTGGATATTTCAGAAGTTTCACGAATATTCCTGGCGTTTTCCGCTACACTGCGTTCGCGAGGGTGCCCCACGCGCCTTTGCCTCAGCGGTCGGTCGCGGGAGCGGGAGTACCGGTCAAGTACGCGGCCACCGAGCTTACTACGTGCCTCCTCCTCGGAGGCCAGGGAGATTCTCTATGCGCAAGGCTACTTGGTTGTGTGCGTGCGCCGGCACCGTGCTGGCGATGGGCTCCGCGGCGATGGCCCAGTCCGGCGAGACCTGCCAGGACGCGATCCCCGTCGTCGAAGGCACCTATGGCTTCGACAGCACCGGCTTCGCGACCGACATGACCTCCTCCTGTGGCGGCGGCGGCAGCGCGGACATCTTCTTCGCCTACACCCCCTCGATCGACGGTGTCGCGACGATCGCCACCTGCGGCAGCACCTTTGATACCGTCGTCTCCGCCCTCGTTGATTGCTCCATCGAACTCGACTGCAACGACGACTCCTGCGGCCTGCAGAGCGAGCTCTTCAATCTTCCCGTCCAGCAGGGCAACACCATCTTCATCCGCGTCGCCCGTTACGGCTCGACCAACGACGGCGGGCCCGGAACGCTCGATATCTCCGTGGCGCCCCCGCCGCCCCCGCCCCAGTGGGACGAGACGGCCAACGGTGGCGGCGACGCGGGCGACAGCATCTCCAACTACCAGACTCCGACTGGCACCAATCCTCTCACGAGCATCGGCGGCTCGTTCGACACCGATGGCGACGTTGATATGTACCTGATCGACGTCTGCGATCCCGCCAACTTCTCCGCGACGACCTACCAGACGGATGGCCTTGGGGTCGATACCCGTCTGTTCCTCTTCAAGACCGACGGCACGGGCGTGACCTTCAACGACGATGTGCCGGACGGCCTTCCGGGCGACACGACGCTGACGTCCTACATCTCGGGCCAGTTCGTGGCCGATCCGGGGCAGTATCTGCTGGCCGTGACCACGTACGACGTGACGGCGGTCGACGCCGACGGTAGTGAGATTTGGAACGGCACTCCCTTCAACGTCGAGCGCACGCCCGACGGACCGGGTGCATTGAACCCGCTCGCGTCCTGGTCGTCATCCTTCTCCGATATCGGCTCATACCACGTCGAGATGACCGGCGCCTGCTTCGCCAACAGCGGGCCCGCTTGTGATCCTGACGTCAACCAGGACGGCGTCTCCGATCAGGGCGACGTTGACTACCTGATCAACATCATCGCCGGCGGCGAGAACCCCACCGGCATCGATGCCGACTTCAACCAGGACGGCGTGGCTGACCAGGGTGACGTCGACGCCCTCATCAACACCATCGCCAGCGGCATGTGCCCGTAACAAGCAGGCACTCGGAATCAGGCACTGGCCTCCAAGGCCGGAAGAGAACCCAAGGCCCCGCGCTGCGAGCGCGGGGCCTCTTATTTTGGCGGGTGTGTGCCCGAAATACTCCGGCGCCACCCTTCGAAGCGACTACTTGTGGCCCGGCAGAATGCCCTTGAGCTTGTCCGCGGCGTCGTTGACGGCTTTCTGGCCCTCTGCCGCGGCCTTGTCCACTGCCTTCTTGCCTTCGTCGATGATCTGCTTGCCCGCCTTCTCAACGGTGCCCTTGGCGTTGGCGATGACCTCTGTGGGCACGTTGCCCAGATCGCCCAGCGCCTTGAGCTTGCCCTGCAGGTCGCCCAGCACGTCGGCGGGGAGCAGGCCGTCGCCCTTTTCGGCGGCGGCGCTGAGCACGGCCTTGACGACGATGTTGGTGAGTTCTTCGAGCGTGACGCCGCTGCCCGCGACGCCCGAGCCGGTCTTGCCGACGTCCTTGAGGCGGATGCTGTCGATGGGGATCGTGACGCTGGTGAGGTCTTTCACCGCGTCGGGCCCATCGACGAGGCTGGCGTGGATGGTGACCTTCTCGATGTCGAGATCGTGGATGATGAACTTCTTTTCATCTTTGGAAGCCGGGGGCGGCGTAGAAGTCTTCGGAGCGCCGTTGCCGCCGCCCGTGACCTGCTGCATGTGGTCGAGGATCTGCCCGTAGTTGGTCTTGCCGTCGCGCTTTTCAAGGTTCACGTCGAGGTTCGACAGCGAGAACTTGGGGAGCTCGACGGTGGACTGGTTAAGCGTCGAGAGCGAGACGTCGACGCCCCCGTTGCCGAGCGTCAGGAAATGGGGCGACTTGAACGAGCCGGCGGGGTTGGCGACGGAGAGGCCGGAGAGGGAAAACTTGCCGCTGACGACGCCGACGCTGACGCTGGAAACGCTGGTGGGGGTGCCCAGGGCGTAGGTGCCGCCTTCCTGGATGGCGGACTTGGCGATGGAATCGATGGCGAAGAACGCAACGACCACGCCCGCGAGGAGGAGGAAGAACACCACGCCGGCGACGAGCAGCAGTTTTTTCAGCATGCTGAAGGATAGGGGCCGAGCGACATCGACCTCGCAGGCCTACTCCGCCCCGCGCCCGCAGCCTTTGCAGAACGCTCCGTCGCTCGCGGCTTTTCGCATGATGTTCTCCAGGGCCATCGGCGTCGAGCCGCCCCGTTGCAGGTCTTCGAAGAAGTACTTGGGGCCCGGTGTCTTGGTGGGGGCGAGCTGCGCCAGCGTCGCGGAGTCGTAGAGGCGCCCGTTGAGCATGACCATCTTGACGGACTCGGTCTTGCGGATGTCTTTGCTGGGGTCGTCGGCGAAGATCACCATGTCGGCCAGTTTGCCCGGCGCGATGGAGCCGATGTCTTTATCGAGCCCGACGTACCACGCCCCGTCGATGGTCGCGGCTCGCAGGGCCTGCATGGGCGTCATGCCGCCTTGCACCATCATCCACATCTCCCAGTGGGCGCCCATGCCCGCGAGTTGTCCGTGCGCGCCCAGCGTGGGCCCGCCCCAGGTGGCCGTGCCGGTGGGTGCTGTGCCCTCGGTGGCGCTGGCCGCGAGTTCGGCGCCCACGCCGCCGGCTTTGGCGTCGAGGATTTTTTTGGCGATGCGAGATTCCGCGATGTGGTTCCACTCGTTGTCGGGCGCGTCGAAGGGGCGCCGTGAGCGGGGATCAAGGATGAACCGGGGCACGTAGTGCTCCAGGTGTTGGTTGTCCCAGACCTTGGTCTTGGCGTACCAGTAGTTCTCGCCCCCGATGCCGCCATACGCGACGATGAGCGTGGGCGTGTAGCCGACCTGGCTGTGGCCCCAGAGTTGGGTCACGTCGTCGTAGATTTCGCCCACGGGCAGCGTGTGCTCCACGGAGGTGTGGCCGTCGACGACCATCGTCATGTTGTGCTGGTAGAGTGCGCCGCCCTCGGGCACGACCATCATGCCGACGCGGCGTGCGGCTTCCAGCACCATCTGGCGCTGGTCGCGCCGGGGTTGGTTGTAACTCTTCACGCTGAACGCGCCCACCGCCTTCATGCGCTTCAGGTGGAACATCGCGTCGTCGAGGCTGTCGATCTCGGCCTTGAACGACCCCGCGGCTCCGTACAGGATGGTGCCCGTCGAGAAGATCCGCGGGGCGAGGATGGCGCCGGTCTTGGCCAGTTCGCTGGCGGAGAAGACATTCTCGGTGTCGTTGCTGGGGTCGTGAATGGTGGTGACGCCGAAGGCGAGATTGGCGTGGTCGATCCAGTTGCGCTGGGGCGTGAAGCCGTTCTCGCCCTGGGCGCCGTGGGCGTGCACATCGACGATGCCGGGCATCACGACGCCGCCTTGGGCGTCGACGACGGTCGCGCCGTCGGGAATCTTGACGCTGTCGGCAGCGCCCACGGCTTGGATGCGGCTGTTCTGCACGACCACGGTGCCGTGATCGATCACCAGCATGCCCCGCGTGGCGTTGGGGTCCTGGCCTTGTTTCCAGGGCAGATTCTGCATGGTGAGGATCTTGCAGTTGGTGATGGCGATGAGGCTGTCGCTGCCGTCGGAAGCGCGCGGCGCGTCGTACTTGGCGGCCAGGTTGATGATCGCCTCGCGCGGGGCGGGGGCCTTGGGCTCGTCCTTCTTGGGTTGGTCTTGCGTGAGGTCTTTGTCAGCAGCACCTTTGTCGTCGCCCTCGACCCGGACCTTCGCAGACTCAGGTCCGGCGTCATTCTTGGGCGTCTCGACGCGCTCATACACCGACGCGTTCATCGCGTCGCGCACCGGCAGTGAGTAGATGCTCGGCCCCAGCGCCCAACGCAGCGTGGCGCTATCGCCCGACCAGTGGATGTAGTCGCCCGCCTCCGACGTGAGCTTCACCACCGGCACGTTGCTCGCCTTGGGGCCGATGTCGATGGGCTTGCCAGCGTGCATGAAGGGTGTGACGAACACGTTGAACCGCTCGGCGAAGGCCAGGTGCTTGCCGTCGGGGCTCAGGCTCAGTTCCGTCGCCCAGTCGCTGCGATACAGGGTTTCTTCGCGTTCGTCGGGCGTCGTGCCCGCCAGCGGCACGCTGATGAGCGACACCTTGTCGGAGTCTTTCTCGGGCTCGCTCACCGTCAGGTACACGTGCGTGTTGTCGGCGCCGAACTGGGCGTGCTCGCCGCGCTTGGAGATGAGCCGTGGCATGCCGGCGCTCGCATCAACGCCCACGGCGTAGACACCAAGGTCGCGTCCCCAGATCGGCGTCGTGATGTACCCGCCCCCGGTCTTCTCATACACCACGGTTTTCCCATCGGGCGAGAACGCCGGGTGCAGGTAATGCCCGGGTTCGGTGGTGATCACCTTCCCCTCGCCGCCCTGGGCAGAGACGACCCGCACCGTGCCCAGCGCGTCGTCGTTCCACGTGACGAACGCGATCTGCTGCCCATCGCGCGACCAGGTGGGCCAGTATTCAAAGTCGGCGTCGTCGGTCGTCAGGCGCGTGGGCTCGCCCACGCCGTCGTCGCTGAACGGGGCGACGTAGATGTGCCCGAGCGCCACGAACGCGATGCGATCGCCGCCGGGCGACACCTCGGCCTGGCGGATCATTTTGACCTGGAACGTCTCGGGCGCGACCTCAATCGGAAACCGGATCGCGTTGGCGATGCTGCGTGTGCCCTTGACGCGGAACGGGATCACGCGTGACTCGGGCATCGGCGCGTCAACCATCGCGTCGAGCGACTCGGGCACGTCCACGTGGCGGATCTTGCCCCCGGCCCAGAAGACGATTCCCTTGCCGCCATCGACCCACACGAACGCCGGGTACACCCCGTGCACGGCCCAGGTTTCCTGGTTATCGCGATCAAGGTTCACGTAGATCGGGCGCGCCTTGCCGCTCTCGATGTCCATCACGAACATCTCGCTCTGCCCGCGAACCCGGCGCACAAATGCAAGCCGCTTGCCATCCGGCGACGGCACCGGACGGCACGCCCCGCCGGGCCCGGCCACCACGCGCTCGGTCTCCTGCGTGCGCATGTCGAGCCGATCGATCGCGTAAATGCCCGGGTTGCTGTCCTTGTCGTAGCGGAAGTCGTTTCCGGGCGAAGCGTCGTAGCTGTAGTAGAGATATCGCCCGTCGCTCGACACGTTGGGCTCGCCGGTGTCCTTCTGGTCGCTGGTCTTGGCGGTCAGTTGCAGGCCGTCGGTTTTGCCAGAGACATGCCACATCCACATCTCGCCCGCGCCCAGGCTCCGGCGGCTCGTGAAGTGCTTTCGCGCCACGACGTACTGCGAATCGGGCGTCCACACGGGCTGGGTGACGAGCCGGAACGTCTCGTGCGTCACCTGGTGGGGCTCGCCGCCATCGGGGTGCATCACCCAGATGTTGTCGCCCCCCTTGCCGTTGTCGCCCGTGCGGTCCGACACAAACGCGATCCACTTTCCGTCGGGGCTGAACCGGGGCTGCATGTCCCACTGGCGGCCGCTGGCGATGCACCGGACCTGCGAGCCATCTTCCGAACCCGCGATCGGCATGGTGTAGATGTCGCCCATCAGGTCGAACACGATGGTCTTGCCATCGGGGGAGACATCAAGCGTCATCCACGTGCCGGTGTCGGTGTCGAGGGTGACGTCGTGCCAGCCCCAGCCTCCCATGCTGCCGTCGGTGGGGGGGTTGGCAACGTCCCACTTGGAGTCATCGGGTTTGGCGTCGGGCTTGGCCGCGTCCTGGGGTGTGTTGGCCTTGAGCGCCGAGTCGGCCGGCTGGCCACTATCAGGCGATACCTGCGACACGGCCACACCACTCGACAACGCCAACGCCAACAGCAGACTGGACATGCGCCATCCCTTCTCAAAGACAAAGCCCGCGGCCACGCCGCGATCAACACGACTGCACACCTGGCCGCGCCCACCCCGCGCGAACACACACCCGCACTACGTCCGCGCCGGCGTCGCCATCCGGTGAGCCGGGTGGGGCCGCAGCGCCCGCCACACCAGCATGCCAACGCCGATGATCAGATACAAGTCGGCAACGTTGGATACATAAGGCCACGCCTCGCGCCCGCCCCACGGATATGACAGCCCGAAGGGCAGATTCACGCCCGGCAAGGGGCGAATGAAGTCACGCACGCACGCGAACATCAGGCGATCGTACAGGTTGCCCAGCCCCCCCGCGATCAGCAGCCCGAGCCCCACGTGGCTCACCCAGTCTCGCTTCACCGTCCACTTGGCGAACAGCCCGAGCGCGAACAGCATGGCCCCGAGCGTGAAGAACACGAACACCCAGCGCTTGCCGGCCCCGATGCCAAAGACCGCGCCGGGATTCAACAGCAGCGTGAAATCCAGCACGCCCGGAATCACATGCACCGGCGGATGCCCCGGGATCAGGTCCGAGGGGTTGCGAAACTGCAGCACCTGCGTCCGATCCACTACGATGGGCGTGGGCGCCACGTACCGAAACGCCAGCGACTTGCTCCACAGGTCGGTCACGAGGCCGAACACCGTCGTCGCCAATAGCACGCCCCACGAGCGGCTGTCGCGCCAGGGAGAAAGCTGCGCCGGATCTGATGGAGTGCTCGACACGCTGGGAAAAGTGTACGACCGGAGGAGATCACCACAGAGGCACAGAGACACAGAGGAGGAAAAAGGCGAAGAAGAATCAGACGGAAGAACAGAGCGGCGAGGAAGAAGAGGAAGAGGAGACCGGAAAAGGAGCGGAGAGGCAAGTTCGGAGTCGCTTGGCCGCAGATTCAGGCTCGCGGCCACCGCTCACACGCCACATCCCGCCCCCGCCGCCGCCATGCTCGA
The DNA here is from genome assembly GCA_016124375.1 of Tepidisphaera sp. GTDB lineage: Bacteria > Planctomycetota > Phycisphaerae > Phycisphaerales > UBA1924 > RI-211. The sequence continues at coordinate 69,498 of WGNV01000003.1, read as the reverse complement.
ATTTAGCAATTTGGCAATTTAGCCCTTTAGCCATTTCGCGGCGAAGGCCTTCGGCCTTACCCGCGCATCGCCAGCCGCTCGAGCTCCCGCGCCGCCTCGATCGTGTGCCGCGCCCAGGGCAGCTCTTCCAGCCGCTCTTGCTTGATGGGCTTGCCCGTCAGTTCGCACACGCCATACGTGCCGTTGTTGATGCGGGCCAGCGCGTCGTCAATCTCTCGAATCAGTTTCCGGTCAGCCGCGGCCAGGTCCAGCGACAGGCTCTGCTCCGACGCGTCCGAACCCTGCTCGGCCAGGTGGCTGGGCACATTGCTCAGCGAGCCGCTCTCGCCCAGCAGTGCCCCGGTCTCCATCGTCGACACGTCGCCCACCAGCTCGGCGCGCTTGCGCAGCAGCAGCGAACGGAAGTGCTCGAGCTCCTTCTTGCCCAGGTGAGTCTTGAACACCGGCTTCTCGGTCACCTCATCCGGCCCGCCATGCTGCCCCAGGGCGCGGTGGGTGGTGCTCTTGGGCCCCGAAGGGATCAGCGGCTTCCTGACAATCCCGTTGGGACCGAGCAACTGCCCAAGCCCGGTCGGCATCGCCACCGCCGGCGCACTCTTGGGCCGCTTCATCGGCTTGGGTGTCACGATGGTGATGCCCTTGCGTCCCGCGTCCTTCTTGGCGTCGGCAGGAGCCGCAGCCGCGGCCGGTGCCTCCGCGGGCTTGGCACCCTTGGCCGCCTTTTCGGGGGCTGGCTTGGGCGCCTTTTCGGTCGCGACTTTGCCGGCTTCGACTTTCTTGACCGGCTTGTCCTGTTTTTCCTTGGCGGGCTTGGAGGGGCCCTTGGCCTTGGTGCTGGCGGCGCGCTTGGCGTCCTTCGCCGGCTTGGATGGCTTAGCCGCCTTGGCGGGCTTGGCCTTCTTGGCCTTCTTTTCGGACTTGCGAGATGCGCCTGCCTTCTTGGCCACGATCGCGTCTCCCCGGGTTTCCCCGTCGTCACCTGCCACGCCGTGTGCGGAAACCCCAGCACCACGCCGCCCGATCGAGGGCCCGAAGGGTAGTCCCCCGTCCCTACCCGGTCAAAATATTCGTCTGCGAGCGGGCCATCCGGTCGGCTAGTTCACAGGCGCGGCTTCTGCGCTCTCCAGGAACGCCCCCATCTTGCGGAACCGCTGATACCGCAGCTCCAGCAGGGTGGCCTTGTCAAGCATCCGCAAATGCTGCAACTCCCGCACGATCCACGCCTGCAGGGCGCTGGCCGCACCCTTCGGGTCGCGGTGCGCCCCGCCCACCGGCTCGGGGATCACCTCATCGATGATGCCCAAGTCCATGTTGTCGCGGGCGGTGAGCTTGAGCTGTTTGGCCGCGGCGTTGTTCGTCTGCTCGTTGGCTTCCTTCCAGAGGATGGCCGCACACCCTTCCGGGCTGATCACCGAATACCACGAGTTGGCCATCATCGCCACTTTGTCCGACACCGCCAGGCCCAAGGCCCCCCCCGAGCCCCCCTCGCCGATGATCACGCTGACAATGGGCGTCTCGAGCCGGCTCATCTCCAGCATGTTCACCGCGATCGCCTCGGCCTGGCCCCGCTGCTCTGCCCCAAGGCCCGGATAGGCCCCGGGAGTATCCACCAGGGTGACGATCGGCACGCCGAACTTCGCGGCTAACTGCATCTTGGCCAAGGCCTTGCGATACCCCTCCGGGTGCGCACACCCGAAGTTGCAGGCGAGTTTCTCGCTGGTCTGCTTGCCCTTCTGGTGGCCCACCAGCAGCACCTTCAGCGGCCCGATGCGTGCAAAGCCGGTGACGATGGCGGGGTCGTCGCCGAAACGCCGGTCGCCGTGCAACTCCACGAAGTCGCGGGAGAGGAGGTTGATGTAGTCGCGGGTTTGGGGTCGCGAAGGGTGGCGCGCGACGCGCACCGTGTCCCAGGGGGAGAGATTCTGGTAGAGCGCCTTCATCACTTCGTCGCGCTTGGCACGCAGTGAATCCAGCTCTTTCTGGGTGCGTTCGGATTCGGGGGTGGGCTGGCCGCCGGGGGCCTCGGCCGCCAGGCGAGACTCGGCGGCTTCGATCTGCTGCTCGAGGTCCAGCACCGGCTGCTCGAACGCTAAGCGGTAATATGCGGACATGGGGAGAATGATAGGGTGCCGCCGCCCACCCCGCCCCGAGTTGCAGCCGCCAGACCGGAGTGCCACGCCCCATGAACGCCGATTGGACGTTATTGGTTATCGGAGCAGGCAACATGGGCGGGGCGCTGATCGAGGCGGTGCTGGCCAAGGGGGTGGTGAGACCCGAGTGCCTGGCGATCGCCGAGCCGGACGAAGCCCGCTGCAAGGTGTGGCAGGAGCGGGGGTTAGCCGCGTTCCCGAAGGCGCTGACGGCGATGGGCTGGCTGACGCGGCACGAGCCGTCACCCGGGGCCGGGCAGGTGCTGCTGGCGGTGAAGCCCCAGATGCTCGCCGGGCTGGCGGCTGAGCTCGCGCCGGGGTGGCAGACGCCCCGCACGGTCATCTCGATCTTGGCCGGGATGCCGACTGGCAACATCGCGGCGGCGCTGCCGGGGGCGAGGGTGGTGCGGGCGATGCCCAACCTGCCGGCGAAGATCGGTCAGGGGTGCACGGCGGTGTGTCGGGGCGAGGGCGTGAACCCGGACGACGCGGCGTTGGCGATGGCGGTGTTTGAAGCCGCCGGGCCCGAGGTGGTGCAGATGCCCGAGGCGATGCTGGACGCCTTCACGGCGCTGGCAGGCTCTGGGCCGGCGTATGTGTTTTATCTGGCGGAAGCGATGGAGCGGGCGGCCATCGACATGGGCTTCGACGCCCGCAAGGCCCGGCGCATCGTGCGGCAGACGCTGCTGGGCGCGGCGAGCATGCTGGACGACAGCGACCCGGCGGCGCAGCGGGCGGCGGTGACGAGCAAGGGGGGAACGACAGCCGCGGCGACAGAGGTGCTGGAGAGGCGTGGGGTGGGGGCGGGGATGTTCGAGGCGATTTTGGCGGCGCGAGCGCGGGGGGCGGAACTGGCGAAGTTGCTCAAGGGCGAGGGTGCCAAAACGCGAAATGGCTAAATTTCTAAATGGCTAAATTGCTAAATCAAGTCGCACGAGCGGATGTGCAGCGTGTGGACGAACCCCGCGCGTGCGGTTGACCTTTTTGAGCGGCTCGGACAGGCGGCTAGAAGTCTCGCCTTGAGAAGATGACGCCGGCGATGAGCACGACGACCACCTCGAAGCCCAGCGAGGTGCCCATGATCCAGCTCAGGGGCTCGGCGCGGGAGAGTTCGTCCATGCGTTGGCGCATCTGGCGGCCGCTGATGTGGATGTCGTCGTCGTCGCGCCCCAGGCCGGGGTCTTCGTCTTCGTTGGGGGCCTTGAAGCGTGAGATATCCTGGGGCTTGATGAGGGAGTTGTGAAGCAGTTCGACGGTCTCGGCGGTCTTGGGCAGAGCCGCCCGGGCGACGCCCAGGCCCAGCGTCCAGCGCTTCCAGGTGCGAAGATCCTTCTGCTCGGCCACGAGCTTCGTGCGGATCACCGGGAGAAGGGCGTTGGCTTCATCGAGCTGGGCGGCGGTATAGGTGACCGGCGCGGGCTTGGGTTCGGCGGCGGAGCCGCTGGCGTCGGCAGGGGGCTTCTCGGCGGCGGCCCGCTTGTCGAGCATGAGTGCCGTACCCCGTTCCATTTTCTGGATGCGCTGCTGCATCACCTCGATGCGGGCGGCGGTGTGCTCGCGCAGCTGCACGAAGACCTGGTTGGTCGTGTGCAGCCCGAACAGGAAGACCCAGAACAGGATCGTCAGCAGCAACGCCGCGATGGTCGAGCGCGTCAGGATCCCCAGCAGCGTGCACACGCAGAACAGGTAGCTGAACATGAGCCCGACCAGCGGCACCGCCAGCAGCACGCTCGGTTCCCACGAGTGGCCCCGGATGCCGATGATCAGCATCGACGCCAGCGAAAAGACGCCCACCTGCAGCGTGACGAACAGCAGGCCCATGAAGTACTTGGTGAAGAAGAGGCGCCAGCGGCCGATGGGGCGGCTGAGCATCAGGTCGATCGAGCCGTTGGCCAGAAAATCCGGGAACATGCCGGCGGTGGAGATGAGCGCCAGCACGATGCCGATCCACGCCAGCCAGAAGCTGATGCCGAGGTTGGCGAACAGGAGTTTATAGAACGTGGCGGGGCTCATCACCCGCGAGTTGAAGAACTCGACGGGGATCTCCCACACCAGCACGCTGACGCCGTGCTCGGTTATGCCCACGCAGCCGAACGACACGACCACGAGTCCCGAGAGCAGCATGGTGATCCAGAAGAGTTTCTTGCTGTGCAGTTCGCGGTACGCGTCGAGCAGCAGGGCGAGTGTCTGGGTCATGACGCGGCCCCCACTTTCTTGGCGTCCATCGCGCCGGGCGTCAGAGCCTTGCCGGTGGTGGGGTCGGTGACGGCCTGGATGAAGAGGTCTTCGAGCGTGGGGCGAGATTGGCGGACGGATTTTATCATGATGCCGTCGCGTCGCAGCCAGTCGACGACGCGCCACACGGTCGCGAGGTCGGCGGTGCCCACGTGCATGGACTGGGCGAGCAGGCGCACCCAGACGCCGGTGTCCCAGCGGCCGCTGAGTTCCACGCCGTCGTCGCGTGGAGCGCCGGCGAACGCGCCAGCGGGGCGGGGCTCGACGGTGAGGCCCGGCAGCAGCGAGACGATGTGAGCCGCGGGCTGGGGATCAAGGTATTCGATGATGTAGAAGTCCTGCCCCAGCGTGAGTTCGTCGAGCGTGCCGATGCTGGTGACTTTGCCCTTGACCATGATGCCCACGCGATCGCACACCATCTCGAGTTCGCTCAAGAGGTGGCTGTTGAGCAGCACGGTCTTGCCCTCGTCGCGCATGCGCTGGACCATGCCCCGGATATCGCGCCGGCCGACGGGGTCGACGCCGTCGGTGGGTTCGTCGAGCACGACGAGGTCGGGCGAGTGCATCAGGGCCTGGGCGATGCCCAGCCGCTGGCGCATGCCCTTGGAGTACGACTTCACGGGCGACGCGGCCCAGGCGGTCATGCCGACGGTGTCGAGCAGTTCCGCGGCCCGGCTGAGGCGCTGCGCCCGGGGCATCTTGCTCATGGCTCCATAGAAGTCCAGCACCTGGGCGCCCGTCAGATACTCCGGAAACTTGTGATGCTCGGGCAGGTAGCCCACGCGAGCGAGCGTGGCCTTGTCGCCCACCGGCGCGCCCAGCACCGTGCCCGAGGCGCGGGTGGGGCGGATCACGGTCATGAGAATCTTGACAAGCGTGCTCTTGCCCGCGCCGTTGGGGCCGAGCAGGCCGAACACCTCGCCCTGGTGGATGCGGATGGAGACGTCGCGCAGGGCTTGCACTTTGCCCTTGTAGGTCTTGCTGACGTGGCTGAGGTCGATGGCGGGGGGGGGAGGCAAATTGCTAAATCCTAAATTGCTAAATTGCTAAATTCGGAACTGCGCGGCCGGTGCATTGAAATTGCTCGACGACAGAGGCTCGGGACATTGTCTTTTCCGGTCTCTTCTTCCTCTTCTTCCTCGGCGCATCATTGCCTTGGTTTTCTCCGGCTTCTTCTCTGTGCCTCTGTGCCTCTGTGGTCAACTCTTCTGTCTGGACGAACTCGATCTCGGGATTCGCTTCGCTCATCCCGGGCGTGAACCCTCAGTGTCTTGGCATTTCTCCCCGCGGCTTTCGCGCCACGATGTGAAACACATGGTGGTGCTTGGTGCCCCCCATCGCGTCCGGGCCGTCTTTCTCGGCCTCTTCGAGGTGCACCACCTCGACGCCCTCCAGCAATCGCTCGACCTGAGCCCGAGAACGATGGCGGCGGGGGTCGATTGTTGCCCATTCGTCGCGATCGCCGAACAACTGCCCCGCGAAGCACCCGCCCGGCGACAGCGTCGCCCACACCCACGCCCAGAGTTGTTCAAAGGCCCCGGGCTCGCAGAAGGGCAGCGCGAAACTGGCGTTGATGAGCGCCACGCGACGCTCGCGCCCGAGCGAGGCGTGTGTCGTGGCGACTCGCTCCATCGGGCACGCCTGCGTCACGACGCGGGCAACGTCAGTTGCCGCCAAGCCGCGTGTCAGTAATGCAAGGCCCTGCTCGCTCGCGTCCAGCGCCAACACCCGCCAGCCGCGGAACCGGGCGAGCATCGCCCGGGTGTCACGCCCCTCGCCACAAGCGATGTCGATGGCCCATGACTCCGGCGTGGCGTCGCCCGCGAACTCAGTGGCGGCCAGCGCGTCGAGTGCCCGCAGCAGCGTGTCGCGCGGGGGCTGGTTGGCCACCGCCGCGAAGTACGCGGGCCAGTCGCGGCTGTAGTTCCCGTCGATGGTCGGATGTGTGGGCTTGGGCACTTCCATAGGCTTGGATCAATGTACTCAACTCTTCGCGAGTTTGTGGCGGGGCTCGAATCACACGGCGAACTGAGCCGCGAGCGGGGGCCCGTCTCGCCCATCCTCGACATCACCCGCCGGGCCGACGCGGAGAGCAAGACGGCCGCCCCGAACATGCCCAGCGCCTCGGCCCGCGCGTGCGATCCGCGCTTCGCCCACCTGGGCGGCCGCGCGTTGCTGTTTGAACATGTCGAGGGCAGCCAGTGGCCGGTGCTCATCAACGCCTGGGGCAGTTATCGGCGCATGGAGATGGCGCTGGGGTGCCCGCAGGGGTTCGCGCAGATCGCCGAAAAAATCGCGGCCCTCGTGAAGCCCGAGCCGCCCCGCACCGCTGCCGAGCTGTTCGCGTTTCTCAAACGCGTCGCGCCGCTGCTCAAGATCCCGCCCAAGCGTCGCAAGGGCATGGGCCTGTGCCAGGAGGTGGTCATCCCGCAAGAGCGGGTGGATCTGACGCGATTGCCGATCATCCGCTGCTGGCCTTTGGATGGCGACTTTGCAAGCCTGGGCTACCCGGCGAACGTGAACGACCACGTGCCCGGGCTGGGCCGTGGGCCTGAGTGGGACGCCAAACATCGCGGCAGGTACATCACCCTCGCGGGCATCCACACCATCCACGCGAGCGACCGCGATCATCCGGCCCCGCCGAGCCACAACATCGGAATGTACCGAGTGCAGTTGCTGGGCGAGCGCACGCTGGCGATGCACTGGCACATGCATCACGACGGGGCACGCCACTGGCGCAGTTGGAAGGCGCTGGGCAAGCCCATGCCGGTGGCGATCGCGCTGGGGGGCGAGAGCGTGATGCCGTATGCGGCGACCGCGCCGCTGCCGCCGGGAATCTCGGAGTTGTTGCTGGCGGGCTTCCTGCACGGCAAGGGCATCCCGCTGGTGCGGGCCCGCACCGTGCCCCTGTGGGTGCCGGCCAATGCCGAGATCATCATCGAGGGGTACGTGAGCCACGAGGCGGGGTTGATCGGGTTTGACCCGCGGGGCATAAGCGACCCGCCGGCCGCCCTTGGCCCCGGGGCAGTCTTCGAGGGGCCTTTCGGCGATCACACCGGGTTCTACTCGATGCCCGATCGGTATCCGACGCTGCAGGTGACGGCGATCACGCACCGGCGCGATCCGATCTACCCGACGACCGTCGTCGGTCTGCCGCCGCAGGAGGATTACTTCTTGGGCAAGGCGACCGAGCGGATCATGCTGCCCCTGCTCAAGACGATCCTGCCCGACATTGAGGATTACGACCTGCCGCTGTTCGGCGCGTTTCACAACGCCGCGTTCATCAAGATCAAGAAGCACTACCCGATGCACGCCCGGCGCCTGGCCCACGGCGTCTGGGGCGCTGGCCAAATGAGCTGGACCAAGGCCGTCGTCGTCGTCGATGACGATGTCGACGTGCACGACACCACGGCCGTGCTGCGGGCCATCGGCGAGCACTGCGTGCCGGGGCGCGACATCGAGGCGGCCCGCGGGCCGCTGGACATTCTCGACCACGCGGCTCCGTTCCTCGGAGCCGGCGGCAAGATGGGCCTGGACGCGACGCGAAAGCTCGGCGACGCCGAGCAGGCGACGTGGCCCGGGGTGTGGGGGCCAGACGCGGCGTCTGGGTGGCCCGGCGGTCCCCGCCGGTCTTCCGAGTCGTGCGACGCGCCGCTGACGCCCATTAACGCAGTGCTCGGCCCAGCCGCCGTCGCGACGCTCGCGCGTGTGCGCACCATCCCCGGCGTGCTCGATGCGTCGATCCCCGAGTCCCTCGGCGGCTGGTGGCTTTTCATCCGCGCCGGCAAATCAAACCCGGGCGACGGAGCCGCGATTATCAAGGCCCTGGGCGCCCTGCCAAACGAGGTCGAGTTGCCCCGCTGGACCATCGTTGTCGGGCCCGACGCCGACGTCGCGAACATCGACGACGCGCTGTTTCACTGGCTGGCCCACTCGTGCCCCGCCCGCGACCGCTACGACAGCCGTTGTGGCAGGCGCATCGCGTTCGACGCCACGCCCAAACTCCCGGGCGATGAACGCTTCGGCTTGCCAGTGCGGGCCTGGCCGCCGATTCTCAAGATGTAGAACAACGAGCCCGCCCTGGGTGGCCCCTCTCTCCGAGAGGGGCGTCTTGGTATTTGTTCGTGATGGCGAGCGATCATCAAGTCGTACGAATTGCAGGGATATCCAAGCTTGTCTTCGCCATGGCGCCGTGAACGCAAGCCGGGCGCGATTCAAGAACAAATACGCCCCTCTCGGAGAGAGGGGCCACCCAAGAAAACGAGCCGCCCTCACCCGCCCTGCTTGCTGCCCCGCTCGCGATCGCTCAGCCACTTGTCGGCGAGCTTCACGACGTCCTCGTGCAGTTCCTTGGCCTGGCCGTCGGTGCCATTCACGTCGTTCACCATCACGCTGAAGGCCACCTGGCGGCCCGTTGTCGGGCTCACCACGTACCCCGACAGCGTGCGCACGCCGTTGATGAACCCGCTCTTGGCGTGTACCTGGTTCTTCAGTTTGTCGCCCAAGAAGCGGCTCTTGAGCGTGCCTTCGCCCGGCTCGGCGAGCGACGCCAGGTACGCGTCGGCCGCGCCCTTTTCCTTGCTCATGACTTCCAGCCAGCGGGTCATGACGGCGGGCGAAACCGCGTCATCGCGCGACAGGCCGCACCCGTCGCTGATGGTGACACTGGCCGCGGCTTCGGCGCCGAGCTTCTGCGTCAAGACCATCCGAAGCACCGCCGCCCCGTTGGTCCAGCCGCCGGGTTCTTTGGTGACGGCATGTCCCATGCGTTTGAACAGCGACTCGGCGTAGAGATTCTCCGAGTCGGTGTTGCAGCGGCGCAGCACCTCGGCGATGGGGGTGGACACGACGGCCAGCACTTTGCCCTGGCCGAACCCGTCCTGATCGTTGGCGACGCGGATCGCCGTCGAGTCCATCTGGTCGCTGCCCTGAGGCATGGTGATGCTCGAGGCCATGAGGCGCGAGGCCAGCACGCGCCCGAAGAAGTCGGGCGGGTTGTGCACGGTCACTTCCACGCCCACCGCGACGGGGAAGCGGACTTCGCCGTGCATGGTGAACTGGTTGGAGTCGGGGTCGCGCGTCAGCCACACCGCGTTCTTGCCCTGCACGATGGTGCGGGCCTTGTTGTCGATGCGCAGCCACGGCGCCTCGGGCTGAAGATCAAACAAGGGCGGCGCGCCGGGCCCCTCGGGGTTGGGCTTGGGGTACGCCGCAAGCACATTGGCGTGAAAGTTCACGCCCGCGACCTCGGCGCTGTAGCCCCGGTCGAGTTTCTCCACGGGCCAGGTGGGGTGGACGAACTGGCGATCGAACACGCGATCGTCGACGATGATCTGGTTGAGTTGCTTGACGCCCGAGCTCGAGATCGCCCCGCTGATGGCCCCAAGCACGTCGCCCACGGTCATCTTGGGGTTCATCCGGTCGAGCACCGCGGGGTCGGCGAGCGCGGGGTCGCCATCGCCCCGGATGACCAGCGTGTCGCCATCGAGCGCGAACTCGGTATGAAAGACGAACTCGGGCGTCAGCACCAGCAACGCCGCCCCGCTGGTGAGCAGCTTCATGTTGCTGGCGGGGGTCATGGGCGTCGAGTCGTTGACGCTGGCGAGCACGGTGCCGGTCTGGCAATCGCGCACGCAGATGGCGACCTTGGCGTTGCCCAGTTTGCGCTGGCCGACGGCGTGCAGGACGTCCGACGAAAGGGCGTTGGGCTGGCCCAGCGCGCACCCCGCGGCCACCACCATCGCCATCGCCGCCCACAGTCTCCCGCCCATCGTCATTGGCCTGGCCCTCTTCCCCGGAATGGTGATGAACCACGGCCCGCCGCCCGGGGCGAGCCACGAAGCAAGTGCATCGACCAACGGGCCACCTCGCCTGCACATCCCGCGACCAGGGGGGCTAAATCAGGTGGTGCTCAGCCCGCGGCACCGTCACGCCCCGCCCGGGCGGGCGTGCGCCGAAAGTTCAGCAGGGCCAGCAGGTCTTCCGTCTCAGTCTTGGTAGACAAATCCCACATCGGCCAACGCAGGCCGTCCACCACCGGCGCGTGGGCCAGCACATCCCGCACACCCCGCGCCAGTTTCCGCACCGGAAGATCGGCAATCAGGGCATCCGGAAAAGGCAGGCACAGGCGGGGACGCTCGGGATCCGGCACCAGGAACCCGATCGGGGGCTCGCCATCATCGGTCAGATATGCAAACGTCCAGTTCCACACGCCCCGCCACTGCACCTCTTCGCGAACATCCTCGATCGCCTTCAGGCGGGCGCGGGCCAGGTCAAAGGCGCCCTGCGCGAGTTTGGGAAAGCCAGTGGCCAGCGCCTCGGCGTCGGGCCGGGCGAAGCGGTCGGACCACACGGGACGAGGTTTGAGCGCGGCTGTCGGCATGAAAGCAATCCCCCGGAGAGATGCAAAACCCTATGGGCCTTGGGGTTAGGGGTCAAGACCGCGGGTCTGACGCCCATCGGGAGCCCCTCCCCGCGTCGGTCTCGGCGCGGGGGTAGGATGGGGCGTACCGACCCAACCACGGGGCGGCCAAGGATTTACACCGGAGACGCCGCCATGACCCAGACACCCAGCGACCCCAAGGCGACGCCCGAGTTCAACATCAGTTCGTGCAACGTTCTGCTGGTGGACGACAACGCCCAGAACCTCGAACTGCTGCTGGCCTACATGGAGGACCTGGAGTGCGAGCTGCGCACTGCGCCCGATGGCATCAAGGCCATCGAGATGATCGGTGAGCGAGCGCCCGACATGATCCTGCTCGACGTGATGATGCCCCGGATGAGCGGCTACCAGGTCTGCGCCAAGGTCAAGGGCAACCCCGCCACCAGCGACATCCCGATCGTCATGGTGACCGCGCTCAACGAGGTCGCCGACGTCGAGCGAGCCGTCGAGTGCGGGGCGGATGACTTTCTCACCAAGCCCGTCAACCGGGTGGAGCTGCTCGCCCGGGTGCGCTCGCTGCTGCGCGTGAGCCTGCTGCAGAGGCAACTTAAGAAGACGATGAGCGAGCTGAGGAAGATGAACCCGGAGGAGAGGCACTAGGGATCAGGCACTGGGCACTAGGGCCGAGCGGGCGAGCCGAGGGCAACGCCGCACTCCGGGCAGTTCGTGGCGTCTTCGGGCCTTGGATAGCCGCACTCCGAACATTGATGGCGCAGGTGTCGCCGCACTTTGCGAGATGCCCGAAGCGCCATGAACGCGCAGGGTAGCGTGATGGCGCCGATGCAAAGGCTGAGCACGAGCATGGCCGCCCGCTTGACCGAATCCCAGATGATTCGGTCAGGGGTCTTGAACACATACTGGGAAACGCGCTCTGTGACTCCGAAGCGACGAATTCGTGCGGTTACCTCGCTCAACATCTTGCTCGTCAGCATCGCACGGTTCAATGGCAAGAATGCCGGTAAATAGGAATACGAGGGTTCGGGGCAGAGAATGATCTCGTAGTGCGTCGACACTCGGAGCAGGTCGCCAGTGACGGGTAAGGTCTCCTCTATGCACTCGTATCGAATGGCTTGTGCTTGTGCTACAACTTCGCCAGGAATGCAGTCTGGAAGGGATCGTGGGTCACCTTCTGCGTCGAGGAAAACTTGGCCGTTGTCTAAGACGAATGACGTGATGCAGTAGTCGGGAATGCCGGTACTGACCCAAGGCGAGCGCGGCGCTATCACCCACACGACGAAGGCGAGAAAACTCGCCAGGCCCGCAAGCGACCACCAGAACCTGACCGACTCGTGATGCAACGGTTGTGTGTCCATCGCAGGCGCCCATTCTTGCAGCTGCATGCTATCACGCAATAGCAAGAAAGCCCCGCGCGAAGCGCAGGGCTTTGAATTTCCCGAATGCCTAATGCCTAATGCCTAATGCTCACGGACAGGGACCACCCGCGACCACATTGATCAGCGCATCGACATCGCCCTGGTCGGGCACGCCGTCTTGGTTGAAGTCCGGGTCGATGCCGCTGGGGTTTTCGCCGCCGGCGATGACGTTGATGAGGTAATCAACGTCGCCCTGATCGGCGACGCCGTCCTGGTTCACGTCGGGATTGCAGGGGGGCGGGATAAGGCTGATCGTGATGGTCTGGTAGTCCATGATGAGGGGCGTGCTGCCTTCGCCACGCTGGATGTTCATGTTGAACACGCTGAGGTTGTCGTAGCCCCAGGAGCCGAGGGCGTCGAGGATGTTCACAGAATGCAGGGTGGGGTCGGGCCCGGGGGGGTTGGTGGGGATGCTGTTGAAGGTGCGCAGGAAGGCGATGCCGTAGTTGTTGGGGATCATGTCGAGGGGGATCTCAGTGTCGATGTCGGTGCCTTGGGAGATGAAGAAGCCGTCGGCGCGGGGGTCATCGTTGCGGACGACGAAGTAGGCGGGCAGCACGGGGCTGGTGCGGAGCGAGCGGGTGACGTTGCCGATGGTGAGGGAGAAGGTGTTGGGGTAGAAGCGGTAGCCGCGGGTGACGCCGGGGAGGCTTGGGCTGTCGAGGTAGTCGGTGCTGTCGAGATCGATGGTCATGGTGACCGGGGCCCCGACGGGCACGCCGAAGTAGGTTCCCGAGATGAAGTCGTTGCGTTCGACGACGCCGGTGACGACGACGCGGACGTCGGGCTCCGCGGCCGCGATGCCGCTCAGGCCGAGAATGGCGACCAATGCCGCTGACTTGAACGTGTTCATGGTGCTGCTCCGTAAGGGTGTGCGAAACGGGGTGATAGCCGCGGAAAGGAACGGGCCGGGGCATTCTCCCAGCCCGAACGAGAGATGGTGTTCTATCAACGGCGGCGACGCGCGGCCAGGAGACCCGCCAGGCCGAGCAGGGGCAGCGTGCCGGCGCTGGGAACGGTCGCGAGGAAGATGCCCGTCGAGCCGTCGGTGAACGAGAGTTCGAAGGCGAGCTGGCCGTTGGCGTTCAGCGACTGCAGGCGTCCGTCCTCGCCGCCCGAGGTCTGAACCCCGCCGATCGATGAGATGGTGCGGAAGTCGCCCGGGGCAACTTCGAAGAGGTCGCTGGTACGGGCGATGAGGTTGATGCCGTTGAGCGGGTCGAAGCCGAAGAGGGCGGAGTTGTTGCCGCCCGGTCCCCCGCCGATGCCGGCGCCGTTGAGCAGGGCGGTGAAGGCCATCTGGCCGTTGCCGTTGAGCACGAGGTTGTTGAACGAGGTGAAGTACGCATCGCCCCCCAGCGGCGCGCCGTTGACGATCGCCACATCCGCCTGGCGTGCGACCTTGCTGAAGGCTCCCGACGAATCCATGGTGAGCAGCACGCCGGTGTTGTTGGTGGCGCCGGTGTTGGCCAGGCTGGCGGTCAGGGCCAGCGTGCCCGCGCCGTTCATCACCGGGGTGCCGAACGACGACCAGGTGACGCCCGCAAACTCGCCCGGGTTGGAGTGATTGATCGTCGGGACCGCGTCGGTCGAGCGGCCCGCCATGTGCACGACGCCCGTCCCGGTGTCGGTGAAGAGGGCGCTGGAGTACGTCTGCGTGCCCGCGGCATTGCGCAGCGAGCTCGTGAACGCCACGTTGCCCGCGTTGTTGAACGCGACGGCCGAAGTGCTCAGCGAGCGGTAGAGGTCGGTGGCCGAGTCGTTGCCGCTGGCGTCGGGGGCGGGGTTGCCGTTTCGGGCGATGACGCCCAGCGAGCCGCCCCGGGTGGTGGCGATCATGACCGAGTTGCTGCCGGCGCCAGAGCCGGTCGTCACGCTGCCCTGCAGGGAGGTGTTGAACGCGAAGGCGCCCGAGGCGTTCATCGTCACGGAGAGATCGTTGAAAGAGCCGACACGCACGTTGCCCCCGGCATCAAGCGCGAGCACCGGGTCATTCTGGCGCAGCACGAGGGTGTTGGAGGAGGGCGTGCCGACCCACAGGCCCTTGGCGTTGGCGGTGGCCCCGCTGATGACGACCGGGGGCGTGCCGGTGTTGACGCTGAGGTTGGCGACATAGCCGCTCATGCCGGCGCTGTTGAACAGGGGCATGCCGCTGGCGGAGGAGGCGTAGGTGGCCCCGCCGGTGCCGGGGGCGATGTCGCCGGCGAGCATGGTGCGCTCGGGCGTGCCGGTGACGTTGGAAAAGAGCCCGGAGCTGGCGCCCAGGCGGAAGGCCCACTGGCCCGCGTCGTTGATCTGAGTGGAGTTGATGATGCCCGTGGTGCCGGCGGTGTAGGTGCCACCCCCAGGCTGGGCGCCGCCGGCGATGGCGACGCTGGAGTTGGCGTTGCCGCTGTGGATCCACATGCCTTCGGGCCCGCCCATGCTGCTGGGGTTGCCGCGGAAGGCGACCTGGCCGAAGCGGTTGACGGTCGGCAACTGGCCATTGAGCAGGGTGAAGGTGACGCCCGCGCCCATGCCCGGCCCCAGGGGGCCGTCGGTGCCCGAGAGGGCGACGGGCGAGTAGGTGACCCCGGCGAAGGCCGGCAGGGCAAGCCCGGCCAGCATCGCCAGCCCGAGAACGCGCGCGGAACGAACGCAAATCGCAAGTGCCATGTCTCGTCTCCTTTGATCCTTTGAGGGAATTCCCTGCCGCCTGTCTTTGTCTCGGCAAACTTCTCTGGAGACATGCTATCTTGGGTATGGGGGCTGTCAATGGGTTTTTTTCGGAATCGCAAATATTGGAGGTGGAGAGGCTTAGCCGCGATATCGATGGCCTGCAAGTTGATCGTATTTTGTACGGATAGGTAGTAGGGGGTGCTACCACGAGCCGCCTCAGCGGGCGGGCCGGATGGTGGCGGTGTTTTCGAGCGGTGCTGAGGTCCGCTCAGGGGCAGGGGCCACCGGCTACCACGTCCACGAGTGCGTCGATGTCGCCCTGGTCGGCGACGCCGTCCTGGTTGAAGTCCGGGTCGATGCCGGTGGGGTTTTCGCCTCCCGCGATGACGTTGATGAGGTAGTCGACGTCGCCCTGATCGGCGACGCCGTCCTGGTTGACGTCGGGATTGCAGGGTGGGGGGGTGGAGCAGGCGGGGTCGGCAGGGTCGAGGATGGTGAGGGCGGCGGGGTCGGTGGTGGTGCTGCCGCAATCGTTGGAGACGACGCAGCGAAGGTTGCCCCCCAGGCCCCAGATGCTGCGGACGGAGATGGCGGGCTGCTGAGCGCCGGTCACGTCGAACGCGGGCGCGCCGTTGATGGTGTTGACGCCCTCTTCGAGGTCGAGCCAGAGCGAGCCTTGCTGGAGTTGCCAGTGATACGACGAATCCGGGGGCGGCGGGTTGATCGAGAACTCAGCCGTGCCGTCAGCGCAGATGGCAACGGGCTGGGGGTTGGTGACGACGGTGGGCGGGCCGATGGTGAGCGACACCGAGTTGCTGTAGGACGCCGTGCGTGGGTTGCCATTGCCGTTGGCGTAGCCGGAGAGCGTCATGAAGTACGAGCCGGGCGTGAGCATGCCGGTGAAGTGTCCGGTCGCGGAGCCGGTGTGGTCGATGCCGACGGAGAGCACGCCGCGATATGAGCCATCGGCGAGAAAGATCGCTGCACCACCGCCGTCGACACCGAGTTGAAAGCCCTGATTGCTGGTGGGGTCGCCCGTGGAGAGGTAGACCTCAACGTTTCCTGTGAGGCTGAAGCAGGTGGGCGAGGTGATGTTGAAACTCCACTGGTCTTGCGAGGAGGCGGTAGCCGTGGCGCTGCCGTCGCCGCCTCCCGGGATGGGCCCGCGGTACGAATGGCCTTCGAAGACGAATGAGAGGACCTTGTCGGTGACGAAGGTGTCGAGGGTGATGTCGGCGGAGGAGATGGGGTGGTAGCCGCCCCCGTCGCTGGAGAAGCTGATGACGTCGTGGGTGTAGATCGGGAGGGTGTAGTTGTGGCTGGCGCGGGGGCCGCTGAAGATGTCGCCGCAGGCGACGTAGCTGCTGCCGACGCGCGACGTGGTGACGATGGACTGGGCGAGGGAGGACCTCGGCGCGAGCGTGGCGACGGCAAGCGCGATGGGAAGCACGGCGAATCGAGATGCGAGGCCGATTCGGACGGACATGCGAGGCTCCGGGTGTTGGGTGCGTCGAAGCGGGGAGGAAGCGGGGGCGCGATGAGCCGGAGATGAGCCCGGCGCGTGGCTACGGCGCGAACGCCGCCCCAATCTACGGAATCGCGGCGAAACGTCCAGTCCCTATTGATCGCCGCGAAAGATCCCCGAGGGAACTCGGTGATATTCAGCGCAAGCGAACATATTCAGGGATGGAGCACGCGGTGAGACTGCGGAAATTTGTGAGCGTTACGGGCACTGCCCGCCGGCGATGACATTGATGAGCGCGTCGACATCGCCCTGATCGGCGGCACCGTCGTTGTTGAAGTCGGCGTTGGCGTTGTTGGGGTTGTCGCCGCCGGCGATGACGTTGATGAGGTAATCGACATCGCCCTGGTCGGCGGCGCCGTCCTGGTTCACGTCGGGGTCGCAGGTGGAGCCGCCGACGGTGCCCTTGATGACGAAGGCGACGTCATTGGATTGGGGCTGGAAGTTTCCCGGGGAGAAGAACCATTGGTTGGCGGGGGGCGGATTGACTCCGGCGTTCGCGGCGACCCATCCCCATTGCACGGAGTCGGGGGCGGAGCCGCCGAAATCGAGAATGGCGGTGACGCTCATCCAGTACTGCCCGTCGGCGGGGATGGCGAGGGGGGTATCAAGGTCGAGGGTGTAGTGGTAGCCGCGAAGAATGTTGCCGCCGGAGATGAGCTGGTAGTACTCGACCTCGGTGAAGGCGAATACGTCCTGGTCGAGCAGGAGCGGGCCGACGGAGCCGCCGTTGTCCTGGTAGAACCGGATCATGAACCCCTGGGTGGGGCCGGGCAGGTCACGGGCGTAGCCACCCCAGAACTCGATGCTGGTGACCGTGGTTCCGGCGAGGGCGGGGAAGTTGTCGGCGGTTTCGGCGAACCAGCCCAGGCCCCCGGGGTTGCGGGCGTCCTGGGCGGCCAGTCCGCCCACTGAGTTCACGGGGTTCTGGCGATAGAGCTCCTGCTGGGCCAGGCACGGGGCGGCGGCCAACACGAGCACCACAGGAATAACGCGGTTCAGCATGATGTGATCTCCCCTTGCGACTTGTCCTGAAACGTGCAGATTCTGGACGCAAACGCCACGAACGCCGCGGACCCTGGCCCCGGGCGAGCAGACGGGCCCGGCGGCGAGGGCGTCGGGCTCGTTGATCGCTCCCCGTGGGGAGGATAACGGACCCGTCATATATGCAAGGGCCGGCTTTTCTGTTACGGGCAGGGGCCGCCGGCGATGACGTTGACGAGTGCGTCGATGTCACCCTGGTCGGCGACGCCGTCCTGGTTGAAGTCGGGTTCGATGTTGGTGGGGTTGGCGCCGCCGGCGATGACGTTGATGAGGTAGTCGACGTCGCCCTGATCGGCGACGCCGTCTTGGTTGACGTCGGGGTCGCAGGCCGGGCCGCCGCCGCAGGAGGGGTCGGTGGGGCTGAGCACATTGAGAGCCGCGGCCTGGCTGGTGACGGTGCCGCAGGTGTTGGTGACCTGGCAGTCGTAGGACGCATGGTCGCCCGGCTGAATGTTCATGAGCACGAGGGTGGGTGTGGCGGCTGAGGGGTTGGTGGCGGTGTTGATGAGCGCGGTGTTTTTTCGCCAGTGGTAGGTGAGGGTGCCGTCGCCACCGGCGCTCACGGTGAAGGATGCGTTGCTGCCTTGGCAGAGCGTGAGTGGCTGCGGGTTGCCTGAGATCGACACGCAGCGGGAGCGGGTCCAGAGCAGCGCCTCGGTGCGGCTGGTGGCCGTGTTGTAGCCGTAACCGACGACGTACAGCGTGGTGGCGTTCTTATAGACGCCCGTCGCGTACGAATCGGAGAAGGAAGCGGGCAGTGCGTTGTGCAGGTTTTCGTAAGACGCCGCGGTGCCGTTCCACAGGGCGGCGCGGGCCACGGGGTTGTTGGGGTCGATGGGTGTGCCCAGGTAACTGGCGGTGCCAACCTGGGTGCCGTTGTTCACGGCGGTGCATTCCGAACTTGCCGCCCCGGCGGGGTGCAGGTCGACGATCGAGGCGGCGGTGCCGGTCCAAAGCGCGGCGTTGTCGGGGCTGGAGAGCGAGCCATACACGACAGTGCCGACCTGCTGATTGCCGCTGACGCCCGCGCAGGAGGAAAAGGCGGCGGACGCGGGATGCAGGCTCACCAGCGAAGGGGGCGAACCGGTCCACATGACGGCGTTGGTGCCGTAGAACGGGAAGGAGCCCGTGCGGACCGTGCCGACGATGTTGGCGCCGTCGATGCCGGTCGCGGCATCGCCCCCCGAGAGGTTAATGAGCGTCGTGCCGTTCCATTCGCACGAGCCCGGGCTGGTGAGCGTGCCAACCGAGCCGACGGACACGCCGCCGCTGATGGCGTAGCCAATCGAGACCTGCCCGACGGGAAAGGGAGGGTTGAGGATGGTGGCGCTGGAGGGGGTGCCCGACCACAGGAGCGCGACGGGGTAGCCATTGCTGAGGTAGCCGGTGCCGATCTGCTGCGAGCCGCTGATGCCGGCGCACATGGTCTGCGTGATGCCGGAGATGGAGGGCTGCAGGTCGGTGAAGCTCGCGACCGAGCCCGACCACATCGCGGCGTGGTAGATGCCCGAGGTGGTGACGTAGCCGACTTCGCGCACGCCGCCGGGGCTGAGGCCGATGCCCTCGCAGCGCGATTCGGTGGCGCCGGCGGGATGGAGGTTGGTAACGGTCCACTGCGCAAAGGCGGCGGACGAGCAATAGATCGCGGCGAGCAAAGCGACAACGCGAGTGTCTGAGCGCATGATGAGTTGTCCTCGTAGGTGATGAGCCAACGAGGGACTCTACCCAAAATGCAGCATGCCGCAAGGGATTTTCGGGGTTTCTTGCCCGATGACGACGTGCGCGTGATCGGGAGATTACGGGCAGGGGCCGCCGGCGATGACGTTGACGAGCGCGTCGATGTCTCCCTGGTCGGCGACGCCGTCCTGGTTGAAGTCGGGGTCGATGTTGGTGGGGTTGGCGCCGCCGGCGATGACGTTGATGAGGTAATCGACGTCGCCCTGATCGGCGACGCCGTCCTGGTTGACGTCGGGATCGCACGTTGGGCCGACCTGGGGCGGGGTGGTGTTGGCGATGTAGAGGACGACGTTGTACGCCTCGTCGGGGCTGTTGACGTTGCCGCCGGGGAGGGTCGGGTCTTGGTAGAGCCCGTCGCTGTTGGTGTCGTAGACGATGCGGGCGTCGACGACGAGGCCGCCCAGGTTCTGCGGGGCGGCGGGGGCGAGGGCGGAGGCGTCGATGTTGTTCCAGGCCTGCTGCAGGGAGCTGGAGCTGCTGAGCGAGGCGGAGGAGACGGAATCGCCGTCGGCCAGGGCGATGCTTTGGATCTGGTAGTTGCGGCCCGAGTTCTGGCCCGCGAAGGTGTCGCCCACGCGGGTGATGAGGTCGAGCGTGTAGCACATCTGCGCGGGGTCGTAGACGCCCCGGAAGAGGCCCAGCCCGAACTCCTGCACCACGCTGGTGCCGTTGAATCGCTTGAAGAGGCCCGAACCGATGAAGTAGATGTTCCCGGCGGCGTCGAAGGTGGGGCTGGAGAGCGAGGGGCCGCTGAGGCCGAGCGTGGTTTCGCTGAGTGATGCGAGGCGGCCGATGGGAGCGTCGGAGGCGTCGATCACGCCGTCGCCCTCGCCCGCGTCGTGGGTGTTGGGCGCGCCGTCGAGGCCGTAATCACCTCGGATGGCCTTGCCCGTGCTGGCGGTGGAATCGACCCAGGCGGCGACGGTCCAGGAGACGGGTGAGTTGGGCGAGGCGGGGTTGAAGCGGCCGACGACGATGGCGTTGAAGGGGTTGGAGCCATCGGGGGTTGGGCCGCTGTAGAGGACGCCCGCGGCCAGCAGGTTGCCCGAGGCGTCTTTGCCGATGGCGGCGGGGCCGACCCCGCCCCGGAAGGTGATCTGGCTGTCGTAGCCCCGGAAGCCGCCCCCCGCCAGGTTCCAGGAGGTGCCGTCGCAGGTATCGATGAGCGAGCTGGGGAGGGTGATGGTTCGGGCGGCGACGACGTTGCCCGAGGCGCTGACGCCTGCGAGGCTGATGGAATCGACCTTGCCGCCCCCGGAGCCGCTGCGGGAGAGCACGCCGATGGTGCCGACGCTGGAGGCGCCGAACTGGGCGGCGCTGAAGGAGATGGGGCCGCGCTGGTCGATGGTGTTTGGGCGGTTGGAGGTGGTGTTGGTGAGCGTGCCGCCGGAGGTTTCGATCTTGAGCTGGCCGGTGAAGTCCGGGCCCAGGAGGACGCTGCGGCCGGCCAGGGTCTGCGGGATGGCGGTGGGCACGGCGTGCGTGACGGCGGTCGAGCGCTGCAGCAGCCAGTCGGAGGCGCTGGGGTTTCCCGCGCCGTTGTTATCGATGATGTTGGCCCCGCTGGTCAGGCGCTGGGGCAGGCGCACGCGGAAGTAGTTGTCGCCCTGGAGGACGGTGGTGCCGCTGGCGGCGTTGTAGCCATCGGCGCGGAAGCAGAGGTTGCCCTCGGCGTCGATGGAGCCGAGCCCGAACTGCGAGCGGTCGGGCTGGGTGGCGTTGAGCTGATTGACTGCGGCGACAGTGCGGGTGACGAACAGGCGCGTGGGGTTGGCCGGGTCGAAGGCGACTTGCGCGCCGTGGATGAAGTTGCCCAGAACGACGGTGGTGCCCGCGGTGGTCTCGTCGACGTCGAGCATGGCGATGCCGAAGAGGCTGGCCTGGCCGCTGGGCGAGACGGAGGTGTTGAGCGCGGTGTTGTTCTCGGTGGCGTTGAGCCCGCCTCCGGCCTGGTTCCAGGAGGTGTATGAGGCGGACGGGTAAGCGGCCTGGGCGGCGATGGCCTGGCTGATGGTGGAGGGACCGGTGACGGTGCTGAAGCGGGTGGTCGCGATGCGGCTGGACTTCAAGACCGGGGCGATGCCCAGCGGGGTGCCCCAGGCGGTGGTGAAGGGCGAGAGGTCGACGACGTAGCTGGCGCGCTGGGTGGTCGAGGTGTAGGGGCTAAGGCCGTCGCCCGGAAGGCCGTTGCCGCCGTTGGCGTTGCGTGAGACGCTGTCCTGAGCGAGGGCGGAGCCGGCGCAGAGCAGGAGGCAGGCGATGCTGGCGGCAGCAGGCCGCAGGATGGTCGCGGAAATCGAGTCGGTCATGGGCTTCTCCACTCTCTCTTCTCTGGCGAGATTCTGACGCGGGATCGCGATCGAATCTCTGTGGACGGGGACGGCAACGAAGAACCACGCTCGGGCACCGGCAAACCGGGAGCCAGGAGCGTTCATCGGGTGTTCGGTAGGCGGGCTTGTCCCCGGCCCAGGAGGCCGCCCGTCACCGATGAACGCATGCTACCCGAGCCGGGGGCTGGCTCCAACCCGAATCACGCCCGAATCACAGCCAAATCACGGGAATGTACGGGCTTGGGGCCAAATTGTTTCGCTGCCGCACGTATTTTGTAAGGTGTGGCCCCGTCAGGGCTTCGCCATCGTTCGGGCGAGGTCGGCGGCCAGGGCGGCGTTGCTCCGGACCAGGGCCAGGTTGGCGCGCAGCGTGGCCCCGGCGCTGAGTTCGTGGAGTTTTCCGAGGAGTTGGGGTGTCGCGTCGCGGCCTTGGGCGGGGGTCTGCGCCTCGGCCTGCGCGAGCCAGGCGTGCCATTGGGCTTTGGGCAGTTCGTCGGCGTGGGGGATGGGGTTGCACACGACGATGCCGCGGCCGGTGCGGGTGAGTTCGGCGTCAAGGAAGGCGGCGAGCGGGGCGAGGTCGTCGAAGCGGGCGTCGACCTTGGCGTCGCTGTCGCGCAGGTAGAAGGCGGGGAAGCGATCGGTGCGGAAGCCGACGACGGGGATGCCGAGGGTTTCGAGCAGTTCGCGGGTGCCTTCGACGTCGAGGAGGCTTTTGACGCCGCTGGTGACGACGGCGACGGGAAAGCGGGTGAAGGCGGCAAGGTCGGCGCTGATGTCGGGGTGGGTCGCCAGGCCTTTGTGAAGGCCCCCCAGGCCGCCGGTGGCGAAGAGGCGGACGCCGGCGGCGGCGGCGAGCTCCATGGTGGTGCTGACGGTGGTGGCGCCGTGCAGGCCCTGGTGAAGGATGAGCCCCAGGTTGGAGGTGTTGGCCTTGGTGACGGCGGGGGCGTCGAGCAGGGTGAGGAGTTCGGCGTCGCTGAGGCCGACGATGGGCTGACCCGCGACGACGCCGACGAGTGCGGGGTTGGCGCGGCGGGCGCGGACGATGTCGCGGAGTTCGGCGGCGAGCGGGGCGGCGGCCGGCTTGGGCACGCCGTGCAGGATGAGGGTGGTTTCGAGCGCGACGGCCGGGGAATAGACTCGGGAAGTGACCCGCATGGGGGGGAGGGTACGGGGGCCGCGCCGCTCTGGAGCGCGGTGCTACCCAGGAGCGTCAGGACGCGAGCATGGCGAGCGCGAGGTTGCCGGCGTTGAAGAGGATGTGCATGGCGATGGTGACGCCCAGGCGCTTGGTGCGTTCGAACATGTAGCCCAGGATGAGCCCGAAGACGCCGATCTCGACCAGGGCCGCCCAGGGGATGCCCCCGTCGGGGTCGTAGTGCATCATGGCGAAGACGGCGGAAGAGCAGAGCACGCTGACCCAGGGCAGGCCGGTGACGCGGAGAACGAAGGATTGCAGGAAGCCCCGGTAGAGGGTTTCTTCGACGATCGGGGCGCCGACGACGGCGCAGGCGCCCAATGCCCAGGCCCAGACGCTGTCGGGCGAGTCGCGGAGCACCTTGAGCAGCGGGTGACCAAGCGGATCGGGCGGGGTGTGGGTGATGGCGGTCTGCACCCACAGGGCGGCGGTGCCGATGGTGGTGAGGATGGGCCAGGCGAGCACCCCGGCGAAGAGGCCCAGGGTGAGCGAGCGGGTGGTGATGGTGAGTCCGGCCTTGGGGGCGGCGTCTTTCAGCAGGCGGAGGAGAAAGAAAACGGACAGCAACGCGCAGCCGTAGCTGGAGAGCTGGACGATCGCCAGCGCCTTGGGCGAGCCGAAGTAGAGGCCGGTGGGGACGCCTGAAAGCTGGGCGGCGGCCCCGGCGGCAAGGACGGAAGAGAAGAAGACGAGAGCCGCCCCGCCCGCCCAGATGAACGCGGGCTGAGAATCGACGTGGCGCGTGCCGCCCGTGGAGATGGAACGAGGGCGGAGCCAGCCCCGCCACCAGAGGACGGCGAAGATGACGACGGCGGCGGCAAGGTTGGCGAAGGTCCAGAGGCGGTTGGAGGGGTCGGTGAGTGTGTTATCGCGTGCGACGGAGGCGGCGGCGCTGGCCGCGACCTGCCGAGCGCTCGCGGGGCTGGTGGCGACAACAATCGGTCCTGCCATGCAGACGCTCGAAACGATCATCCGAGAGACGCGCAGGCGGGTCGAGGGCCAGAAAGCCCGAGAACCGCTGGCGGGGGTGCGCGCCAAGGCCGAGCGGATGGCGGGGGTTGAGCCATGCCGCGGGTTTGTGGACGCCTTGCGGGCGAGGGCGACGGCGGGAAGCGCGGCGATCATCGCGGAGGTGAAGCGCAAGAGCCCCAGCGCCGGGTGGATGAGGCCTGAGTATGCCAGCGAGGGTTTCGTGCCCGAGGACATCGCCCAAGCCTATGAACGGGCGGGGGCGGCCGCGATCTCGTGCCTGACGGACGGGCCGTTCTTTGGGGGTGACGCGTCGTACATCGGGCGGATCAAGCAGCGGGTGTCGCTGCCGGTACTGCGGAAGGATTTCGTGGTGGACGTGTGGCAGGTGTTTGAAAGCCGCGTGATGGGGGCGGATGCGGTGCTGCTGATGGCGGAGTGCCTGGGGCCGGGAGCGCTGGAAGAATGTGCGGCGGCGGCGGTGGAACTGGGCTTGGGCGTCTTGCTGGAGATTCATGACGAGGCGAACTTCGAGCGGGCGCTGGGGGTATTTGGGTCGCACCCCGGGGCGATGCTGCTGGGGGTGAACAATCGCGACCTGTCGACGATGAAGGTGGACTTGTCGCACACATTGCGCCTGGCGGGGCGAGTGCCGGATGCGGGGTGGCTGGTGAGCGAATCGGGGATTCGCACGCCTCAGGACCTGGCGGCGTTGCGGGCGTGCGGGGTACGGATGGCGCTGGTGGGTGAGTACATGATGAAGCAGCCCGAGCCGGGCAAGGCGCTGGAAGCGCTGCTTGGCGAAGGTGGGCCGGAGGCGGAAGCGAAATGAACGAACGGGCGGAAGGTGTGCGCCCGATGGAGCGAGCGAGTATGGCCATCAGCGGCGATCGGCGGGGGTGGATCCGGATGGGGCTGTGGTGCGCGGGCGTGTTGCTGGGCGCAACGCTGCTGTCGGGGCCGGCGCGGGCTCAGCCCGACCAGCCCGATCAGCAGCAGGACCAGGAAGAACAGCCGGTCCAGCCAAAGACTGCGCCGGAGAAGAAGCCTCAGGTCGTGCGGCCCGCGGGCAAGGGGGCGGAGAAGCAGCCGAGTGCCGCCAGCACGCACCCGGGGCGAGCGCTCTTCGAGCAGTCGCGGCAGGCGGTGGCGAAGGCGCGGGGGTTTTCGTTTCACCTGGCGAGCGGGGGCACGGGCAAGCTGGGCGGGTATGCGGCGAAGATCGAGGCGGATGTGTGGATGGCCCGGGCGGCGCGCGCCGTGCTGCCCGCCTGGCATATGCGAATGAAGGGGACCTCGACGAACCCGCAGGGTGTCAAGACCGATTTTGACGTGGCGTGGCTGGATTCGACGCTGGAGTGGCGCGACGAGGAGGACTCGACGATCAAGGAGCGGGTGATGAACGAGGCGCGGCGTGCCAAGCCCGTCTCGCAGGGAAACGCTGCCCGGTTTGAGGAACTGCTTTCGGGCCAGCCATTCCGGAAGGAGCTGGCGGCGGAGGACTACACGATCGAGGAGCGGGCGGCGATCGGCGGGGTGACGTGCGATGTGGTGGTGGCCGATGTCAACTCGGGAAGGCTGAAGGTTCGGTGGTGGCTGGGGGTCGACGATCACCTGCCCCGAAAGAGCGAGACGATCTTTACGGGAAACCTGGAAGGCACGAAGTGGGTTGAGGTCACGAATCTGAAGGTGTACGAGAAGAGTGAGGACGTGCCGGAGATGCGGGTGATGGTGCCGCCGGGGTTCAAGGAGGATCGGGTGGTGCCCACGCCGCCCCCCAAGCCCGCGCCGGCGCCCGTGACGCCGGGGGAAGTAAAGCCCGAGCCGGGGAAGTCCGAGCCAGGCAAGCCAGAGGCCGCGCCGAAGCCGGCGAGCAAGCCGGTGCCGGTGGTGCGGCTGGCGCCGGCTTTTGAGCTGACGGACGCGGCGGGGGCGAAGGTGTCGCTGGATTCGCTGCGGGGCAAGGTGGTGGTGGCGGAGTTTGCGGGAACGTGGTCGCTGGGCGTGGCGGATGCGCGCCGGGAGTTTCAGGCGCTGCTGGACAAGCACAAGGGCAAGGCGTTGGCGGGGCTGAGCATCGCGGTGCGGGAGAAGAGCCGCGATGGAGCGATTGATGAGTTCAAGAAGGGGAACTTCGGGTTCGACCTGCTGCTGGACGGGGACGAGGTGGCGAAGGGTTTCGGGGTGGCGGGGTATCCGTCGTACGTGGTGATCGACGGCGCGGGAGAGATCGTGAAGGGCCCGACGCCCTATCGACCCAGCGACACGCTGAACGGGATGGACGAGGCGGTGACGGCGCAACTGGCGAAGCTGGAAGGGAGCAAGGGCGAGGGCGGGAAGCAGGAGGTCGCCAAGCCCGACGCGAGCAAGCCCGCGGCGACTCCGGCGATGGGTGAGAGCTCGCTGGTGCCTCCTACGCCGACAGCGCCCGGGCCGGGCGTGACCAAGCCGACCCCGGGCAAGCCCGATGGTGGTCGATAGGCCTGTGTGTTGACGGGGAGATCCGGCGGGGCGTGGGCCCAGCGTGTTTCTACACTGTGGGCATGGCCCAGGCGACCAAGTTTGCGGACAGCGAAGCGCCCCTGGTAGGGGTGGTGATGGGTTCGCGCTCGGATTGGGAGACGATGCGTCACGCCAGCGAGATTCTGGAGACGCTGCAGGTGCCGCACGAGGTGAAGGTGGTGTCGGCACATCGCACGCCGGACTGGCTGTTTGAATACGCGGCCGCGGCGCCCGGGCGCGGGCTGAGGGTGATCATTGCCGGGGCGGGAGGCGCGGCACACTTGCCCGGGATGCTGGCGTCCAAGACGCCGTTGCCCGTGATCGGCGTGCCGGTGGAGAGTCATGCCTTGAAGGGGATGGACTCGCTGCTGTCGATCGTGCAGATGCCCGGGGGCGTGCCGGTGGCGACGATGGCGATCGGCAAGGCGGGTGCGACGAACGCCGGGCTGTTTGCCGGGGCGGTGCTGAGCCTGGCCGACCCGGCGCTGGCGCAGCGGCTGCTGGCGTTCCGGGAATCGCAAACGCGAAAGGTGCTGGAGGCGCGCGACCCGCGAGTGGAGTAGGAAGCGCCGGAGTTGATCCGGGACGCCGGACCTGAGCAAAGCGAAGGTCCGGGTCGGGTGGGCGACCAGCACGTCGGACGCGACCCGGAGATTCGCGTTGCTCATCTCCGGCGTCAACAGAAGCCTCGAACTGCGAGTGAGCGCCAACGGAGAACCAACGCATGCGGATCGGTGTTCTGGGGGGCGGGCAACTAGGACGCATGCTGGGGCTGGCGGGTATTCCGCTGGGGCTGGAGTTTCGGTTTTTGGAACCGAGCGAGAAGCCCCCGGCGGGCGCGGTGGGCGAGGTGGTGCGGGGGGCGTTTGAGGATGAAGCCGTGCTGGCGAAGTTCGCCGCCGGGCTGGATGTGGTGACGTACGAGTTTGAAAACGTGCCGGCGTCGAGCGTTCGATGGCTGGCGAAGCGGCTGCCCGTGTATCCGCCCCCCGAGGCGCTGGAGACGGGGCAGGATCGTCTGCGCGAGAAGACGGCGTTCCGCGAGCTCGGGTTTGCGGTGCATGACTTTGAGGCGGTCGAGCCGGGGGACGACGGGCGCGGGGCGGCCTCGCGACTGGGCCTCCCCCTGGTCGCCAAGACGCGCCGGATGGGCTACGACGGCAAGGGGCAGATGGTGCTGCGGAGCGCGGCAGACGTGGCGAAGCTGCGGGCGACGCTGGGGGATGTGCCGCTGCTCGTCGAGAAGATGGTGGCGTTCAAGCGGGAGCTGTCGATCATCGCGTGCCGCGGGCGCGACGGGGCGTGCGTGGTGTATCCCTTGACGGAGAACGTGCACGAGGGGGGAATCCTGCGGGTGAGCCGAGCGCCGGCGAGGGACGTGAGCCCGGCGCTGGAAGCCGCGGCCAGGGCGCACATCGAGGCCCTGATGACGCGGCTGAACTATGTGGGCGTGCTGGCGATCGAGCTGTTTGATACGGGCACTGAGTTGCTGGCCAACGAGATGGCCCCGCGCGTGCACAACAGCGGGCACTGGACGATTGACGGGTGCGAGGTGAGCCAGTTTGAGAATCACTGCCGCGCGGTGGCGGGGCTGCCCTTGGGCGAGCCGGGGGTGCGGGGCGAGAGCGCGATGGTGAATTTCATTGGGACGATGCCGCGGGCGGGCGAGTTGCTGAAGATGCCGGGCGTGCACGTGCATGACTACGGCAAGGAGGCGCGGGCGGGGCGGAAGGTGGGGCACGCGACCGCCGTCGGGGCGACGGCGGTCGCGGAACTGCTACGCGTTGAACGGTGGAGTCGCTAGTTGGGAGGCGAGGAGAGCGAACGCTCTATTTGGCAGTGGCGTTGAGACCCGTCGCTTGGCGAACAGCTTCGATGGCCGCGGCTTCGCGTTCGGTGAACGAGCCGGAGATAATCGCGTAGGGCTGGCCGACTCTGTCGAGTTCGCGACGGCAGCGATCAAAGAACTGGCGTCGTCGCTCGGTGTCGGGAAAATAGCGCTGTGAGTCGTCGACCCACGGAATGTCGGGCTCCAACAGCAGGGCCAGGTCATAGCGTTTGGTCGCGGCTTCGTGCTCGATCCACCCCGGGCACATGCCGAAGAGGACTTCGCTCCAGATCTTGGTGAGCAGCACATTGGTATCGCAGAAGAGAACGCGGTTGGCGCGGCGGGCCGCGGCCTCTTCGATGGCGATCTGAGAGCGAGCGATGAGCGGGATGTCCTCGGGGTCGCACTTGCCGCCTTTGAGGTCGAGCAGCGGGCGGGCGTGCTCCCAGGCGTAGGTGGTCGCAAAGCGTCGGGCCAGCGTCGTGGCCAGCGTGGATTTGCCCGCGGATTCGGGCCCCACCAGGCACACGCGTTTGACGAAGTACGGGCGGACGCACTCGGGGAGGTACTCCCAGTGGCCGATGGGGTCTTGGCGGATCATCGTGCCCGAGATCGGCACGAGTTCTCGCCTGACATCGAGCGGGATGAAACGCGCCCCCAACTCATAGGCAAGGCGCTCGCCATAAGGCTCGGAGGCGAAGACGAAGGAAATCGCCCGCGACTCTTTGGTGCGGATCGCCCGCCGCCAGATGTCCCAGAAGTCCGGGCTTTCGCTGGGCTCCTGAGGCATCGGGTCGGCCAGGTGCAGCACGTTGGCACGCGGCGCGAGTTCCGAAACCCATGCCAGCCGACGCTCGCCGGGGATCGGGTCATCGGGAAGTGAACAGACCAGCACGGTCAACTCGCGGCAGAACTGCCCGGCGAAGTCGAGGAGGAGCCGGTGTCCGGCGTGTGGGGGCATGAACTTGCCGAGGAGGAAGCCCCGGCCCTGTGCTTCGCGTGCGTCCATTCTCGAAGCCCCAAAATCGCCATCACCAGGAATACGGCGTAGAGCCCGGCGGTCAGGCTCAGGCCCTTGTACACAAAGACGCCGATGCCCAGCACGTCGACGCCGATCCACAGCCACCAGTTTTCGAGCTTCTTGCGGGCCAGCAGCCATTGGGCCGCGATGCTGGCGGAGGTGACGAGCGCGTCGGGGTAGGGCAGGGCGGCGTCGGTGTAGTGGGCCATCAGGGTGCCCAGGCCTGCGGCTCCGGCGAGCACGCCCAGGCCGCACACGGCCCGGGCGGATGGCGAGAGCGTCGTGACCGGCAAGCCGCTCTCGCGAGGCCCGCCCTTGGCCCAGTGGGCCCAGCCGTAGATCGACACGACCAGGTAGACGACTTGGAGGCCGGCGTCGGAGTAGAGTTTCGCGCCGGCGAAAACCCAGGTGTAGAGCAGCACGCTGATGATGCCGGTGGGCCAGAGCCAGAGGTTCTGCCGCACCGTGAGCCAGACGCTGAGAAGGCCGGTGGCCGCGGCGATGGCTTCGGTCCAGGTCATCGAGGGGAACCTCTTCAGAACGAAACCTAACGCGGCGCCACGCGGCCCCGTGATCCCAGCGCAGCGTATGTCCGCCGCGGTTTGGATCGCGATCGCGCAGTCGCGAGGGCTCGCCAGACGCACGCTTCTGCACCGTTTAGCGCCGTGTTTCTATCGCGTAAGTCCTCGTGCTCACCAGCGTCCATTTCGTCAGCGGGTGTTCGTATCTGCGGCAAACAATCGCCGGGTCCATGCTGCGTAGCAATAGTTCGAGCTTCCAATCTTCGTCCGTGATGGACTTGGGCAGCAGCGACCGAAGCGAATCGGATACCGCCCCAGCCGCGAGCGATTTGGTTAGGCCCGTGTCGCGCATCAGTCCCGCGGGAATGCTGTACATGCTCGAATCAATCAGCGGCGGGTCATCGAGGTCGAACCACGCTGGCAGCGGCAAGAAGTTGAAACGGTGAGACCAGCGGCGTTTCCACTCGACGCGCCGTGATGTGTACTCGATCGAGACAAGGTGTGCCTCCTTCGGACACTGGTCCACCCCCCGATACGGCAACCAGCTTTGCGCGGTATTGCGGCGATAGGCGGAGAGCCAGATGTCCGCCTCGGGGCGGTGCTCGAGGGCGGCGAGGATGCTGGTGACATTCAGCGGCCAAGACATGCCACGGGCGAGTTTGTCGCCGTAGCTATTGAGATGACAGCGGGCCATCGGAGATTGTCCTTCGAAATGGGTGTGGGGCGGCCATTGACGCCTGAGCGGCGTGGCCGATGGCACACTTGAAACTGAAAATGAAATCAGACGCGGGAGGTGGATGTCGCGCGATTGAGATCAGGGTGCGGCGAGTGCTCGTCCACCGATGCCGGCTGATCTTGAGCCACCGATCCGACCACCAAGGCGCAACGAGAACCCGCGACCGTTCGACCGGGCGCGCGACATTGCGACGCGATTAGATCGCGTCGCGCGAGGCGGGCGAGCGTGTATCTACTGCCGCGGCTGCTGGGGCTGGGCGTCCTTGGCGATGGCGCCGCGCATCGCTGTGTCGGCCTGCACGTTCTGGAGCTTGTAGTAGTCCATCACGCCCAGGTTGCCGGTGCGGAAGGCCTCGGCCAACGCCTTGGGAATCTCCGCTTCGGCCAGGGTCACCAGGGCGCGATTCTCTTCGATCTTCGCCTTGTTTTCCTGCTCGAGCGCCATGGCCAGTGCGCGGCGTTTTTCGGCCTCGGCCTGGAAGCGCTTCTTGTCCGCGTCGGCCTGGGCCTGCTGCAACTGCGCACCGATGTTCTCGCCCACGTCGACGTCGGCGATGTCGATCGAGAGGATCTCGAACGCAGTGCCGGCGTCGAGGCCGGATTTCATGACCGTCTTACTGATGTCGTCGGGGTTTTCGAGCACGGCCTTGTGGTCGTGGGCCGAGCCGATGGTGCTGACGATGCCTTGGCCCACGCGGGCGATGATGGTTTCTTCGGTCGCACCACCCACGAGGCGCGCGATGTTGGTGCGGACCGTGACGCGGGCCTTGACCTTGAGCTGGATGCCGTCCTTGGCCACGGCGTCGATGGTCGAGCGCGGGCCCTGCGGGGCGGGGCAGTCGATCACCTTGGGGTTCACGCTGGTGTGCACCGCGTCCAGGATGTCGCGCCCGGCAAGATCGATGGCAGTCGCGGTGCTCCAGGGCAGTTCGATGCGGGCGGCCTTGGCGGCGATGAGCGCGCTGATCACGTTGCTCACGCGTCCGCCCGCCAGGTAGTGGGTTTCGATGAGGTTGGTCGAGACGTCCATGCCCGCCTTGACGGCCCGGATGCGGTTCATCACGACGGTGCGGAGGTCAACGCGGCGAAGACGCATGCCCACCATGTCGAACATGCCCACGCGGGCGTTGCTGGTGAGGGCCTGGATGTAGAGCGAGACGAACTGGAAGAGGAACGCGATGACGATGAGCGTGAAGACGGCGACGATGATCACGACGACCACGAGGATCGCGCCTCCCGAGCCGGTGCCTGAGCCGGGCTGGGCGAGGGCGAGGCTGGGAAGGCCGACGACAGCCGCGGCTGCCAGAGAACGAGCGGCGAGACGATGACGCATGAGAACCCTCCGAGTGATATTCGCCCACTGGGCGGATCAGACAGAGTGTAAGTCTGTCGGGAGACCGGAGCCCGCGGGAAAGAAAGAGAATTTGCCCGTGGGTTAGCGCAGTTCTCGCACGCGCACGCTGGGGCCGTTGACGGAGATGACGCGCACGCGGGCGCCGACGGGGACGAAGGTGGATTCGGCGATGACTTCCACCCGGGCGCCATCGATCTCGACGGCCCCGACCGGGCGCAGATCGGAGACGACGACGCCTTCTTTGCCGACCAGGGCCCGGGCCTGCTTCTGGGCTTCGAGCTGGGCGAGGCGCTGGGCCTCGGCTTCTTCTTCGGTGGGTTCGCCGGAGACTTTGCGCCCGACCAGGGTGTTGGGCCAGATCTTGAGGCCCCAGTAGAGGGCCAGCGGGCCGAAGACAAGCAGCAGCAGCGAGCCGGTGAGGCCCCAGGTGAGGTCGTAGCGGAAGAGGCAGATGATGCCCGCGAAGGCGAGGACGAGCGAGGTGAGGGCCAGCGCGCCGGCCGCCGGGAAGAAAAACTCCAGCGAGAGCAGCACGATGCCTAGACCGATGAGCCCCAGACCCCAGACCAGCAGCGATTCCATCGGGAGTGCTTTCGTGTTTCGGGCGTTGGCGGTTGCGAGCGTCGTCCCGGGTCAGGCGTCGCCCGCGGGCTCGACCCACACCCATGGGCCTTCCACGCGAGCGACCCGCACGGGCGTACCGGCGTCAATGTAGCCGAATGCCGCCGAGGCGTCGAGCAATCGCTCGCCGATCTGGATGCGCCCCGCGGGTCGAAGGGCGGTGAGGGCGACGCCCAGTTCGCCCAGGGTGGCGACGGCGTCGGTGGTGGGGTCCATGGCCAAAAGCATGCCGTCGGATTCGTCTTCGCCGGTCTGGAGGACCAGGCGGTTGAGGAAAGGAAGCGAGCCGAAGTGCCGCCCGATCTGCCACATGAGCAGGCCCGAAGTGACGATGGCGAGCAGGACGACTAGGGCGCCGTAGGTAAGGCCGCTGCGGGCTTGGGGAGAATCGGGGAAGAGGCCGTCGCCATAGGGCACGAAGGTGGCGACCAGGCCGACGAAGAGGAGGATCAACCCCGCGATGCCCGCGGCCCCGAAGCCCGGCAGCACGAAGATCTCGAGAAGCAGCAGCAGGATCCCGACGATGATGGCGGCAACCTCCCACCAGCCGGCCATGCCGATGAGCATGGGGGGCGCGATGAGCGCGAACAGGGCCACCAGCGCGATCGCGGCGGGGAGCAGAATGCCCGGATGGGTCATCTCGACGAACAAGCCCACCAGGAAGACGACGATCAGCAGCCCCCGCACCCAGATGTTGGTGAGGAAGAGCACCAGCCCCTCGGACCAGGAAGAGTCGTAGCGGAGGATGTGCTTGGCCCCGAAGTAGGCGGCCAGGTCCTGGTCGTTGCGGATGGGCTTGATCGCGGGGATGCCGTTGACGAACGTCGTGTCGTTGGCGGCCAGGCCGAACTGCAGCATGTCGGTGGTTTTGAAGGTGGAGGCCCCGGCGCCATCGGTGACCTTTTCGACGATCTCCCAGTCGGCGGCGTTGTCCTTGGTGAGTTTGGGGCGCGAGGTGGGCAGGGTCTGGAGCTGGGCGAGCTGGTCGGCGATGTTGGCGAGCTTGGGTGAGCCCGAGGGCACTTCGCCCTCGGGGGCGTTGGTGACGGTCGGGTGATTGGAGGCGCTGAGCCCGGGCACGCTGGGCAGGCGGGTGGGGCCGCTGGGGTCTTCGCCCGGGAAGAACGTCGCGAGTTCGCGCTGGTCGATGCACATCTGCTGGCCGGTCTTCTTATTGCGGGCCAGCCACAGGGGCAGGTCGTCGGCGACGATGGATTGCACCAGATATTCGTCGCGCGAGTAGTTGCCGTATTCGGCGTTGTGACGCCGGGCGGAATCGACCACCTCGGCGATCAGCGGGGGCATGATCTTGCGGAGGATTTCGGGCGAGATGCCCCTGGGGTCGATGCCCAGTGGGCCCCCCGAGATGATCTTGGCGTCGCCGAAGGCGCAGGGGTCGTTGACCACGATATCGCGGCAGGCCAGGGCGACAACCGCCCCGCCCGAGTAGGCGTTGGGGTTGATCCACGCGACGGTGTTCTTGATCGGGCTGGCTTTGATGGCGTTGCAGATTTCGAGGACGGAGCTGAGGTCGCCCCCGGGCGTGTCGATGTCGAAGACGATGGCGTCGGCGGCGGCCCGCTCGGCCATGGCCAGTCGCCGCTTGATGCTGGCGGCCATGACGCCCTGGCCGTCGATCTCGCCGTGGAGGGTGATGATCGCGATGTTCTTGGCGGCCCGCGAGGCGGGGATGGTGGTGATGGGCGGGTTGGTGGCGGTGGTCTGGGCGGTAGCGGCGGGATCGACGAACGCGAGCAGCAGGGCGACAAGCGAGCCGAGCCCGGTGAGCAGGCTGCGAGTGAGCGAACGCCGGCGTGGGCCGAGGGTGATGTTCACGCTTGTATTGTTGGGGGGATGTGGGGTTGGGGTTTAGGAAAAGAGACGAAGTTCTGGAGAGACGAAGAGACGAAGTTCGGGAGCAGGAAGGCCCAGGCGCCGGAACGCCGCCGCCATCCGCAAGAGTTGAGAGCCACGAGAGTTGAACTCCGTCTCTTCGTCTCTCCAGAACTTCGTCTCTCTCCCTCTCCCCTCACGTCCCCGGCGTTTCTTGTTCCACGTGCCACTTGAGTTCGCCCCGGCAGTCGATGTGCACGGCGAAGAAGCCGGGCTTGCCGCCGGCGGTCTTGGGCTCGGCCCGTTTCATGAGGGGCCAGATGATCTTCCGGTCGGTTTCCGGCAGGGGGAGGGATTCGAGTTGGCTCGGCTCGAACCAGTCCAGGCGGCCTTCGCGCATGTCGCGGGGCTCGACCCACACGGGCCCCAGCACGCGGTATACGAACATCAGCCAGTGCCCCTTGCCTTCGAAGGCTTGTTCGCTGACCAGGCCGATGAGGTGGAGCCGGTCGATGGGCACATCGATGCCGGCTTCCTCGGCGATCTCGCGTTGGGCGCACTGGGCGGGGCTTTCGCCCTGGCCGACGTCGAGCTTGCCCCCAATCGGGCTGGCCAGGCCCTGGTTAGGGGCTTTCAGGCGGCGGAGCATGAGCACGCGGCCTTTCTCGTCGCGTAGGTCGCAGAGGCAGGCGATGCGGTAGGGCATGTCGGGCAGGGAGCCGGCCAGGGCGTGGGAGGACATGGGCAGAGGGTAGTGCGAGGGGGGCCGGCGGGCTCACGGATTGCGTTGGTGCTCGCCGATATACCGGGTCGAATGACCATTGCCCCGAGCCGTCCTGCCATGGCGAACACGCCTTCCATACCCTCGAACATGCCCGCCGGGCCCAGCACACGAACGAGCCAGAGGCCCGAGCGGAAGTTTGAAGCCGCCGGGAAGCATGTGTACTTGATCGGCATCGGGGGCTCGGGCATGTCGGGCCTGGCGCGGATGCTGGTG
This sequence comes from Tepidisphaera sp., assembly GCA_016124375.1. Lineage (GTDB taxonomy): Bacteria > Planctomycetota > Phycisphaerae > Phycisphaerales > UBA1924 > RI-211. The sequence goes on along the minus strand of WGNV01000003.1, from coordinate 34,425 downwards.
GGGCGCGGGGCGAAGGTGTCGGGCTCGGACCGCGAGGAGACCGACGCGACCATCGCGCTCGCCGGGCTAGGGGTGGAGGTTGGCTTCGATCAGACCAAGGCGTGGCTGCCCGAGCAGTGCGACCTTGTGGTCGCGTCGGCGGCGATCCGGGCGGACCACCCCCAGATGATCGCGGCGGCGGAACGGGCGATCCCCGCGATGCTGTACGCCGAGGCGCTGGGCATGTGCATGAGCGGGCGCACCGGGGTGTGCGTCGCCGGCACGCACGGCAAGAGCACGACCACCGCCATGCTGGGATGCGCGCTCGCCGACGCCGGGCTGGACCCCACGGTGATCGTGGGCGCGACCAGCGGCCAACTGGCCCAGGGGTGCGGCAAGCCGGTCAGCGAGCCGACGGGGTTCAGGCTGGGTGCCGGGGAAATCCCCGCGGGGGCGCTGGCGGGCAAGCCCGGGCTGCTGGTCGCCGAGTCGTGCGAGTTCAACCGGAGTTTCCACAATCTGCGTCCGACCATGGCGTGCATCACGTCGGTCGAGGCGGACCATCTGGACGTGTACGGCACGCTGGACGCGGTGGTCGAGGCCTTCCATGAGTTCGCGGCTCTCATTCCGCCGTCGGCTCAGGGGGGCAAACTGCTCATTGCCCATGACAACGCCCACCGGCGCGAGGTGACGGCCGGGCTGGACTGCATGGTCGAGACGATCGGGTTCTCGCCCCAGGCCGATTGGCAGGTGGATTACGAGCCACAGTCGCGCCGCGTGACGTTGCGGCGGGGGCAGGATGTGCATGCCGCGTGGGTGATGAAGTTGCCCGGCGCCCACAACGCCATGAACGCGGCCACCGCCATGGTGCTGGCGTGCTGGAGCGGGGCCGACCCCTTCAAGGTCGCCGAGTCGCTGGCGGCGTTCAGCGGCATCGACCGGCGAATGCAGTTGCTCGGTGAGAAGCAACTCGCGGGTGGCATCGTGCGTGTGTTCGACGACTACGGGCACCACCCCACCGAGATCGACGTCACGCTGCGGGCCCTGCGCGAGGCTGAGCAACCTCAGACGCGGGAAGGGAGGCTGATTTGCGTCTTTCAGCCCCACCAGCACAGCCGCACGCGGCATTTGATGGAAGAGTTTGCGAGCAGCTTTTCGCAGGCGGACGTGGTGATCGTGCCGCAGATCTACTTTGTGAGAGACAGCGAGGCGGAAAAGCAGAAGGTGACCTCGGGAGACCTGGTCGATCGCCTGCGTCAGAAGGGCATCCGGGCGATGCATCTGCACCCGTTCGAGGCGATCGTGGAGCAACTGGAGAACCTTTGCCGCCCGGGTGATGTGCTGGTGTGCATGGGGGCGGGGCCGGTGTGGCGGATCGCGCGGGGGTATTTGGGAGAGGCGAAGGCGTGAGGGGGTGAGAGGGTGATTGGGTGAGAGGGTGAAAGCGCTTGGACGGATCGAAACCTGTCGAGAAGACGCCGGACCTGAGTCTTCGAAGGTCCGGGTGGGTCAGAGAACAACCCGGAGATTCGCAAAGCCTCATCTCCGGCGTCAGGCGAACGCGAGGCACTGGGGTCAAGATCTTCAACGTGAACATGCCAGCGATCATGAACATCCCGATCACCAATCACGCGCCCATTCGCACCTGGTTCGGGGTCGGGGGTGGGGCGGATCGTCTGGCGATGCCGCGCGACCAGCAGGAACTCGAAGCCTGCGTGCGGCTGGATCCCGCTCTGCGCGTGCTCGGCGCGGGGGCGAACCTGCTGGTGGATGATGATGGCGTCGCCGAACTGGTCGTGTCACTCGAGTCGCCGGCATTTCAGGGTGTGGAGTGGGGCCCTGAGTTGGTCCGCGTCGGCGCCGGGGCCGACCTGCCCAAGTTGATCGTCGAGGCGGTGCGGCGGGGGCGGGCCGGGCTGGAGGGGCTGGGGGGCATTCCGGCGACGCTGGGCGGGGCGCTGGTGATGAACGCTGGCGGGGCCTTCGGACAGATCGCCGATTGCGTGACGCGGGTGTACGGTGTGTCGCGCGAGGGCACGAGCGTGACGATCGAGCGCTCGCAGATCGATTTCGGCTATCGCCACAGCGGGTTGAATGAACTCATTCTGACCGGCGCGGAGTTGAGATTGCCCCCGGGCGACCCCGTCGCCCTGCGCGACAGACTCAAAGAGGTCATGGCGTACAAGAAAAGCAGCCAGCCCATGGCCGACAACTCGGCGGGGTGCTGCTTCAAGAACCCGACGCTGGCGCACAGCGTGAAGGACGCCACAGGCGACATCGGCGGCCCCGGCCAGCGGGTGTCGGCGGGCATGCTCATCGACCGGGCCGGGCTCAAGGGGCTCGCTGTGCGCGGGGCCAGCGTCAGCCCGCGCCACGCGAACTTTCTCGTGACCGCGCCCGGCGCCAAGGCCCGCGACGTGATCGAACTCATCGAGCTCATCACCCGGCGGGTGCACGACGCGTTCGGCGTCACGCTGCAGCCGGAGGTCGTCATCTGGAGGCGATCATGAGCGGGCGGCACGTGCTGGTGCTTGGGGGCGGGCCGGATGCCGAGAGAGAAGTCTCGCTCGAATCCTCGCGCTGCGTGGCCGAGGCGCTGGCGACGCTGCCGGGGTACAAGGTGCACCGCGAAGTGATCGACGCGATCGACCTTGCCAGGCTGAGGGCCCTGCCCGGCGATGTGATTTTCCCCGTGCTGCACGGGCCCTTTGGCGAGGGCGGGCCCTTACAGGACCTGATGGAGCAAGACGGGCGGCCATACGTCGGGTGCGGGCCGTTTGCCGCCCGCGCCGCGATGGACAAGATCGGCGCCAAACTCGCGGCTATGGGCGTGGGCGTGCCAACCACCCCGGCGCGAGTCTTCAACCCGCGCGACCGGGCGTGTCCGCTGCCGCTGCCGGTCGTGCTCAAGCCGATTCACGAGGGCTCGAGCGTGGGCGTGCACATCTGCACCACGTTGGCACAGTGGACCAACGCCGTCGACGCGGCCATCGCCGACATGCGGGCCCACCCGCACCGGTCGTACATGGTCGAGGGGGCGGTGCTGGGCGGCGCCGAGTTGACTGTTGGGATTCTTGATGGCAAGGCGCTCGCGCCGATTCGCATCCGCCCCAAGAGCGAGTTTTACGACTACCAGGCGAAGTACCACAGCGACGAGACCAAGTACGACGTCGACCCCGAGTTGCCCGCGGGTCTCAAGGAACGCCTGCAGAAGTACGCGTTGGACCTATCGCGGGCGATCGGGGTGCGCCATCTGGCCCGCGTGGATTTTCTGCTGAGCAAGGCGGGCGCGGCGGGTCAGGCGGGCGAGCCTTGGCTGCTGGAGGTGAACACGATGCCCGGGTTCACGGGGCATTCGCTGCTGCCAATGGCCGCGGGGCACGCGGGCATGACATTCGCCGGGCTTGCGCAGCGGCTCGTAGAATGCGCGGTCCGCGATGGATCTTCACCGACTGTTCAAGGATGAACCATGGGTAAGCCGTCAACCACCAAGCCGGGCGATGCGGGGTTCCGCTGGGGGGCCTTTGCACGCTATCTGTCGAGTTTCACCGTGCTGGTGCTGGGGCTGGCGCTGCTGGTCGGGGCGATCATCGGCATGAGGCCGCTCGAGGCCCGGGCGGCGGCGCTGCACGGGCGCGGTCCCGTGAGAATCGAGATCCACTGGCCGCTGATGGCGGACCAGCCCTCGGGCGGGCAGACGTGGTTGCCAAAGGCGCAGCAGGAGCAGTTGGAGTCGATCGCGCTTGGGGCGGCGGGTGCGAGCCCGGACCCGTACAGCGCTTCACCCCTGGCGCGGGTGTCGAGTGCCCTGTTTGACACCGGTTGGTTCAGCGCCTTGCCGACCGTCACGCGCGACAGGCGGGGAGGAATCGTCGTCGACGGCACCTTCCGTGTGCCCGCGGCGGTTGTGCGCAAGGACGGCAAAGACTCGATGATCGCCTGGGACGGCAAGCTCATGCCCGCGGTCTACGAGCCGGGCGAATCGCGATTGCCCGCGATCATCGAGCCCTCGCTCGGGCCCCCCGCCACCAAGGGCGGCGAGCGCGATTACCAGACGCCATGGGCGGGCGAAGATCTCGCGGCATCGATCGAACTGCTGGACCTTGTAATGCGTCAGCCCTGGCGCGACCAGGTGCTGGGCATCGATGCCAGCGCGTACTCGCGCGATTCGACGCTGGCGATCATCACCCGCGCCAACACCCGCATCGTGTGGGGTGGGCGCCCGAGCAAGCCCCGCGTGGGAGAGGTCACGACGCGCCAGAAGCTCGCGTATCTGGCTCAGTTGCAGCACGATGCGAAGCGGATCGATGGCGGCTACCCGCTGATATACGTGAACTCGAGCCGCTTGCAGTTTGATACCTCGGCCAGCGCACAACAGGCGCTGAAGGCGGAGGCCGCGCCACCGGCTTCGGGCACGCCATGAGCGGGTTCGGGGGCGATCCTGATCCGGCTCCGGGCCTGGCGCCCGGGCGACAGCCCGAGGCGCGCCCTGAACCGATCGCGGGCTCGCGCCAACCATCGACTGAGGCGGTGGCGGCCTCGCCGGGTGCGGATGACACCTTCATCGTTGCTGCGCGACCCGACCCCTGGGCGCACCGCCGGGGCGAACCCCGCACATTCGCGGCCCTGTGGATCGTGCTGCTGTTCATGGCGGCGGTCGTCAGCATCGGCAGCGCCGGGGCGACCGGGCTTGTGAGCATCGACGTCTATCGCGCCGGGGCGCGGATCATGCTGTGCGTCATCGGGGCAGGGCTTGGGCTGATCTGGCCGATGGTGAGATTGAGCCAGGAGACGCCGCAGTCGCCCGCCCGCGCCATGTTCCAGGATGTGTTCGTCATCACCGCGCCGCTGCAGGCGATGACCTGGCCTCAGTGCCTGCCCTGGATGGCGGCGTTTCCGGTTGGGCCGATCGCGGCGATCAGCGCCGCGTACTTCGCGTGGACGCTCCTGCTCGCCGGCTTGCTGGCGTTGATGCTGCAGTGGGCGAGTCGCGCGCCCGCGGCGAGCCGCACGGGAATGATGGCGATCATCGCGGGCCTCAGCCTCACGGGCCCGGCGATCGGGCTGCTGACGCATCGACCGAGTCTGGATCCGCAGCCGGGGGTGAATGGATGGCTGCTGGCCTCGCCCCTGACGTGCGGCTGGGAGATCGTGGGAGATCGATCGTGGACGGGCATGGCGGCCTTGGCGCGGCCCGAGCACTGGTGGAGCGTGGGGGCGGTTGGAACAGTTGCGGGGTTTGTGTGGGTGTGGGTGGCTTCTTTGCGTCGTCCCGCCTAGATTGAGTGAATACACCTCAGGTCGCCGGGCGTTTTGGCGGGCGGCCGCCCATGGCGTTTGCGATGGGCGCGAGGGTGTGGCATCCGCGGAGTGCACCGATGGAACTGGTGACGAAAGCCGAAAAGGACATGCTGGAGGCCAAGCTGGCCGCCTTGATCGCCAATCGCCCCGCGCTGTCGCAGCGCATCGCCGAGGCTCGGGCGCTGGGGGACCTGAAGGAAAACGGCGACTACCACGCGGCCCGCGAGCAGCAGGGAATGGAGGAGGCGGACATCCGCCGCCTGCAGGAACGCCTCTCCAACATGTCGGTCATCGACGAGAAGATGGCCAAGGCGGTGGAGGGTGTGGTGTTCCTGGGCTCGACGGTGCGATTGCGCGAAGAGGGCAATGGCGACGAAGATCTCTATAAGTTGGTGGGCGAGGCAAGCCCCGTGCCCCCCGATGACTACGTGGAAGTAACGGCCACCAGCCCGATGGGTGAGGCGCTGCTCAAGACCAAGGTGGGCGACGTGATCCGCGTCAACGCGCCGCGGGGCGTCAAGATGTTCAAGATCATCGAGATCGTCTGAGAAGGGACCGAGCGACGAAGTTCCGGAGAGACGAAGAGACGAAGTTCAAAGACCCGTGGCGCTCGTGCGCCGTGGGTCTTTCGCTTTGCCACGCTGCCACTTCGCCACTCTCGCCCCGCATCACTTCGCCGCCGGCGCCATGTGCGGCTCAGCGACGAGCCCGCTGACGTCCTTGGGCGATGTGCCGCGCCCGCCTTGATCGATGTACACATGCCCGGCGAATGTCGTGCGCGTCAGGTACTGCGTCCAGGCGCCTTCATGAGCCGTGATGGTGCTGGTCTGGGGCTCGCCTTCGGGAGCCTTGCCCCCTTCGAGAGCCTCGGTCAGCACCCGGCCCGTGTGCTTCGGGTCGGGCTTGACGCCCAGAATCTCGCACACCGTGGGGTTCACATCGGCGTTGGCGCTGGGCAGGGTGTTCTGCCAGCCTTTCCGGAAGTGCGGACCGGCCGCGATCAGGGTGTTGTGGGTGTCAAAGGGGCTGAGCGTTGCGTGCATGCCCTGCCCGCGGACCCTGCCGCCCTCGGAGACGACCATGCCCGGCGTGCCGTTGCCGCTGCGCTCGTCGCTCCAGACCATCGAGACCAGGATGTCCGGCGCTTCCGGTGCGTTCAGGAATGCGTCTTCCAGCTTAAACGTGCCGGCTTCGCCCGTGCTGGTGAAGATGACGCCCGCGTAGTCGGTGCCCTGGAGGTACTTGCTGAACTTGGCGATCGTCTCCTTGTCGTGCCCACCCACGTAATACCCGACCGCCCCGCCGTTGGCGCTCACCATGATCTGGCCCTTGGCCAGCGTGTGCCCCTCCGGCAGTTGCTCGACGGCATCAAAGCCGCCCGCCTTGGCGACCTTCACGGGCGAGAAGTTCTGCGAGATGGTCGAGAAGCCGTGATCGGAGACGACGATGATGTCGGTCTGGTCGAGCAGTCCGCGCTGCTTGAGGGCCGCCTCGACCATGCCCAGGCATGCGTCGGCGTTGTGAATCGCGGCCAGCGCCTGCGGGCTGCCGGGCCCAAACTGGTGCTGCGAAGCGTCGGGCTCGGCCATCCACAGCACGGAGAGACTGGGCACGCCGTCCTTCCAGAGTGCCTCGGTCAGGGCGCGGGCGGTCCAGGTGTCATCGGAGAGGCGCCCGGGCTTGTGATCGTCAAAGTGCTTCATGTCGCCCCCGAGCTGGGCCACGATGCCGCCGATCGCCTTCTCGGGGATGGTCGCGCCCTCGGCCAGCGTGATGCACCCCTTGCGGGCCTGCTCGTCTTGCGTGCGATCCCAGATGAAGCCGACCTGCTTGGAGGTGGCGACGGCGGTGGTGAGGCCCGCGTCGCGCACAAGTTCGGGCAGGGTCTTGAGGCGGACGTGATGGCCGCCCGTCAGTTGGTCGTGCTTCTCGATCACCACCGGGTCCTGCGTGTCGACCGGGCGGCCGGCGAAGACCTCCGGGAAGTACATCACGTTGGTCACGATGCCGTCCACACCCGGGAAGGCGCCGGTCGCGAGGGCCGTGCCGTTCACCTCGGTGGAGGTGACGTACATCGAGTGGTTGTTCATGAATCGCACGCCACGATCGGCGAGGGCGGCGAGGTTCGGCGCGACATCGGAACGGGCAAAGTCAGGCCTCATCCCGTCCCAGACGATGACGACGACGTGCCTGGCGGCGGCGGCGGGCTGAGCGAGGGCCAATCCGCTGATCGCCGCCATGGTGAGGAGCGCAAAGGAACGCCGAACGGTCGAGTGCTTCATGATTCCGCGATGGTAGTTCGGGCTTGGGCCACACAGGGCCCCGCGAGCGCGACCTTCACGAAACTCGAACACTTGCGGTAATGAAAAGAAAAGCCCCGCGCTCGAACGCGCGGGGCTTGGGTTTCCTTCCGGCTCTAGTGCCTATCGCCCAGTGCCATCTCTTACGGGCAGGGACCGCCGGCGATGACGTTGATCAGGGCGTCGATGTCGCCCTGGTCGCCGACGCCGTCCTGGTTGAAGTCGGGGTCGATGCCGGTGGGGTTTTCGCCGCCGGCGACGACGTTGATCAGGTAGTCGACGTCGCCCTGGTCGGCCACGCCGTCCTGGTTGACGTCGGGGTCGCAGGTGGGGCCGCTGGAGAGGGGCACCACGACGTACTGCTGGCCGTCGATGGCGGAGAAGTCGATGGCGCTGGATTCACCGAGGTTGTCGGTGCCCGCGGGCAGGCTGCCGATGACCTGGTTGGAGACGTAGCCGAAGCCGTCGGAGTTGATGAAGCCGGCGACCTTGATCGGGGAGACGCCGTCCCAACCGAGTTCGGTGAGGCTGAGCTTGAGTTCGAGGCCGGTGGAGACGCTGGCGGCGCCGCTGGCGTCGGTGGCGGTCACGCCCAGCACGTTGTTGTTGTCGAGGAAGCCCTGGGTCTGGCCGGCGAAGTTGGCGGGCAGATCGGTGTACTGCGTGCCGGCGGGCGGGGGCTGGATGGAGGCCCAGTCGGTGACCTGGCGTGCGGGGCCGTTGGTCTGGATCTGCAGCAGGGTGAAGTCCTGGTAGTCGGCGTAGGTGGCGGGGAAGTTGATGGGGTTGTGGTCGCTCTTGAGGCCGCCATCGGTCGAGGAGTACTCGAGCGGGAAGCCGGCGACGACGGTGGGGCCGTTGGCGCGCAGCACGCACTCGTCGATATAGGCCTCGACGGGGTTGTTGCCGTTGGTGTAGAAGAGGGCGTAGTTGGCGAAGAAGTCAGAATCGAACTTGAGGCCGCTGCCCGCGCCGGTGGCGCCGTTGCCGCCCGCGCCCATGCGGTTCAGGCCCTGGAAGCTGACGTTGAGGTTGTCGGAGCGGAGCTGGTTCTGCCCGTCGGTCCCGCCGTTGACGTCGAAGAAGAGGCAGATCTTGTTGAAGTTGTTCTCGAGGTTGCCGGTGAGGAGCAGGTAGAGGTTGTCGCCGTCGACCTTGCCGTAGAGGGCGTCGAGTTCGCTGCCGGTGGCGATGTCGCGGTCCGGGGCGGCGGTGCCGCTGGCCGAGGCGCCGACGCCCGCGGTGTTGCTGTTGTTGAGCGCGACCTGCACGCCGGCGAAAGCCGAGATGTTGGCGCCGCTGCCGCCGGTGGGCACCGAGTTGCCCGAGCCGTTGGCGGTGCTGCCGAGGTAGGTTCCGGCGCCGGCGACGGCGACGGGGTCGGTGGGCAGGGTGATGTGGTCGGTGTAGAGGGTGGCATTGCCGCTGCCGAAGAGGAAGACGTGATCGGGGGCGAAGCCGGGCTCGAAGGTCAGGCCGTCGCCCATGCCTGCGGCGCTCTCGCTGATGCGGTTGATGAGGCCGAAGGACCAGTTGCTGTTGCCGAAGAGCAGGCGGTTCTGGCCCGCGCCGGCGACGTCGTCGACGAAGAGCATGATCTTGTTGTTGGAGTGGAGGTTGCCGCCGATGAAGAGGTAAAGGGTGTTGTTAAAGGTGGTGGCGTAGAGGTTGTCGATCTCGCTGCCGTTGCCGGCCTGGCCGGTGGAGTTGTTATCGCCTTCCTGGGTGGGGAGGGACTCGACCCACACGCGCTTGCCGCTCCAGTAGCCGTCGGCATCGAGCGTGCCGTCGACGGTGGGGGCACGGTTGGAGGCGATGGGGTTCAAGGTCAGGGTCTGGGTGCCGGCGATGGCGCCGAAGTTGACGTTGCGGGGCTCGCCCAGGCGGGTCGAGGCGTAGGACGCGGGCAGGTTGTCGACCACCTGGTTGGACAGGTTCTTGTCGCTGTCGCGGATCAGGATCGCGGTGATCTTCAGGCCCGCGGCACTGGTGATGCCGTTGAGGTTGGCGAAGGGAATCGCGACCTCAAGACCCTTGGTGACGTCGGCGGGGTTGCCCGGGGTGCCCGTGCCGCCCGCGACGTTGTCGCCGAAGCCGGTGGGGTTGGTCTGCACCCACAGCGGGGCGCCGTAGCCGTCGGACGGATCGTTCACGCCGTTGATGACCACCTGAGACATCGCCTGGCCGGCCAGCGAGGCCAGCACGATCGCGGACAAACCTGCGTACTTATTCATGAACATCTCTCCCATGAAACCGCTTGCGGCGGCGGGCGTATGAATCGAGCCCCTGCTGGGGCCGGAGTGGTTCGTAAGGCGAGCACCGCGCTCGCCCCCGATGCGAACTGGGCGCACCCGCAGCGCGGGGCGTCATCTCCATCGCGATGATAAAGGCAGCGGGCACCCAAAATCGAGAAAAATCTGCGCACATTTCGCCACGATTCGTGCCCTTCGGGGGTATGACACATGGGTCACATCCGGATCGTCCGAAAAGAACCCGCACGGTCTCGGCCCCACTTCGAATTATGGATATCCGTGCCTGATCTTGAAAGCCCTTACATTGTGACGTGGAAGTCACTCAAAGCGGTATCAGGCGTGCGGGAACGGTTGGTCCGAGATATTTGAGTCTGGGCTTGACTGGACGGGGCCCACCTTTGTACGGTGTTTCGGAGAGCGTTTTCTGGCGGCTCAGAAAGCGTTCACGCAGAGTTTGCGAAAGAGCCGCCCGGGAAGCCTTGGTCCATGAAAAACAACTGGTGTCGTCGTTCCGCGTTCACCCTGATCGAACTGTTGGTGGTGATCGCGATTATCGCCTTGCTGATCGGTGTGCTGCTGCCGGCGCTGGGCAAGGCTCGGAGTGCCGCCCGTTTGGGCAAGTGTCTGAACAACACCCGCCAGATGGGAACGGTGCTCACGCTCTACGCCAACGACTGGAAGGGGTGGTACCCGATCGTGCCGCTCCGTGCGTCGGCGGCGGCCGCGTATTACCAGGGCAATCCCCCGGGCAACCGCTACCTCACCGAGCAGTGGCTGCGAGGCGGGGTCTCCAGTTTCTTCAGCTTCAACCAGGTGGGTGATCCGAACAGCACGCAGCACGGGTATGCGATGCCCGCGCCGCAGTCATACCCCGACGGCGGCACCACGCCGCTGCTCAAGGCCTACTTGGACGGCTTCGGCGTGCTGACCTGTCCTTCGGATCGCATGGATATCTATTGGGGCGCGATTCCGGCGCCGCCGTTCAACGCGTCGCAGTACACCAATCCCCTCAACGTGCACATCCCCAAGACGTGCGCCAGCGAAGAGGATGTGTGCTCGTACAACGTGAGTTACTTGTACATCGCCGGATTGCGGACGGACGAACCGACGGTGATCAACCCCGCGCCGTTGTGGGGCGATGAGACCAACGGGCCGGACGTGTCGACGAGCGCGTGGTACGCGGACTCGGCGATCGCGGCGGCCGCCAAGACGACGCCTTACCTGTACGGCCCGGACGACAATCACGGCACGGCGGGCGCTAACTTCGTGTTCAGCGATGGGCACGCGGGCTTCCTGACGGGCGACGTGCAGAACACGTTCTTCGGTACGCCCGATCCCAACAATCCGCCCAGTCCGCTGTCTGTGAACGCGATTGATCCGAACCGTTCAGCGCGCACGCAGACGATCGATTGACGCGGGCGAGCTCGGGTGGGGTGTGGAGAAAACTGCGTGCGGCTCGCTCGGGGGCGACTTCGCGTGTATCCTGACCCCCTCGCGTGTGTCGCGACGCCGCGGTCTGTGCGGCGTGGTAGTCGGTGTTTTCTCCAAGGGCGGGCGTGGATTCCATGACCTCGATGACGGGCGCGAACAAGACGACCAGGCCCCACTCGGTGCTGCGCCGCCTGCTGCTGGCCCAGGAATCGGGGCTGGTGCTGGTCATCATCCTCGTGATGTTGGGGCTGACGATCTTCGGCGGCACCAAAGAGAAGCGCGTCAAGGACGAAGCGACCGGCGAGTGGACCAAGATCACCGTCAACAAGTTCCTTGATTTCGAGAACATCGTGCTGCTGGCCAAGGACGCGAGCTTCATCGCGATCATGGCGGTGGGCATGACCGCGATCATCGTGATGGGCGGGATCGACCTCTCGGTGGGCTCGATCTACGCGTTGGCGGCGCTGCTGGGGGCGATGGCCCTGCGGGCGCTGCAGGCCCAGTGGCTGCACATGAGCTATTCCGATGCGTCCATCCCCACGGCGGGCGGGGCGCCGCTGGTGGTCTCGGTGCTGGTGGGCGTGGGCATGTGCTGCCTGGTCGGCGCCCTCTGCGGCTTCGCCAACGGGGCGATGGTCGTCGGCCTGCGCGTGCACCCGTTCATCATCACTCTCGGCACGATGGGGGCCCTGCGAGGCATCGTGTTCATCGTCTCCAAGGGCACGTCGGTGAGTTCGCTGCCCGAGTCGTTTACCAGTGGCTTTTTCAAGGCTCAGATGGCCGGGGTCTATCCCGTGCCCGTGCTGGTGATGATTCTGGTCGCGCTGATCGGGCACGTTGTCATGACCCGCATGGTGCTGGGACGACGGACGTACGCCATCGGCGGCAACGAGACGGCGGCGATTTACGCGGGCATCCCGGTTGGGCGGGTGAAGATCATCATGTTCACGCTGGTGGGCATGCTCAGCGGCCTGAGTGCCGCGGCGAACATCGGCTACCTGGGCGCGTCGGACGCGAACGCGGGCAACGGGTATGAGTTGTCGGTGATCGCCGCGTCGGTGATCGGCGGGGCGGCGCTCTCTGGCGGGCGGGGTTCGGCGTTGGGGGCGGTGCTGGGGGCGATTCTGATCCAGCTCATCGCCAACTCGCTGATTATTCTGGATGTGGATTCGAGCTGGACCAACGTGGCGATGGGCGCGGCGATCATCATCGCGGTGCTGCTGGACCAGGCCAAGAGCCGCCTGACCAGCGGGCGCGCCTAGCGTGAGGGCGGCCGCGTCGGGCGTCACAAACACACAGGAGTGCGACACATGCTGAACTTGGGACTGTCGTGGGGACTTTCGCGCCGGCTGGCGGCTGCCGGGCTCATCGCGCTGGCGGGCGGGCTTTTGACGGGCTGCGACAGCAAGGAAGCGCCGTCGGCCCCGGCCGCGGGAGCCAAGGCGGCCGAAACCAAGCCGAGCGAGAGCAAGCCCGCCGAGGCCAAGCCGGCGGAAGCAAAGCCCGCTGAGGGTGCCGCACCCGCAGGGACCAAGAAGAGCCTGGTGATCGGCGTGATCGCCAAGAGCCAGAGCAACCCGGTGTTCATCGCGGCCCGGACGGGCGCCGAGGATGCGTGCCGCGACTTGTCGAAGAAGTATGGGATCGACATCAAGCCCAACTGGCAGACGCCGGTGGCCGAGGACGCGCAGAAGCAGGCCCAGTTCATCGAGCAGTTGACCAGCCAGGGCGTGGACGGGATCGCGCTGTCGTGCACGGACGGGCAGGTGTTGCAGAAGCCGATCGACGAGGCGGTGAGCAAGGGCGTGGTGGTGGTGACGTTTGACTCTGATTCGCCCAACAGCAAGCGGATGGCGTACTACGGGATTAATGATGAAGCCGCGGGTGAGGCGGTGATGCAGCAGTTGGCCAAGGCGATGGGCGACAAGGGGGGCGAGGTCGCGATTCTGGGCGGCACGCAGACGGCCCCGAACCTGCAGGCCCGCGTCAAGGGCGTGAAGCAGGAGCTGGAGAAGCTCAAGGACAAGGGCTTCAAGCTCAAGGACGTCTACTACCACAAGGAGACGGCCAGCGACGCGGCCGCGATGATCCAGCAGGTGCAGACTGCCAACCCCGAGATCGCCGGGTGGGCGATGGTCGGCGGCTGGCCGCTGTTCACGCAGAATGCGCTCAACGGCATCGCCGACAAGGGCGTCAAAGTGGTCTCGGTGGACACGCTGCCCGAGGAGCTGGAGTATGTGAAGAACGGGCAGGTGCAGGCGCTGATCGGGCAGGATTGCTACGGCTGGGGCTACCACTCGGTGGAGCTGCTGGTGGACAAGCTGGTGAACCACAAGGACCCGGCCCAGGTGATCGGGCACTTTGATCTGTCGATCGTGACCAAGGACAACGTCGAGAAGTTCGAGGGTCAGTGGGAGAAATGGCTGCGGAAGAAGTAGCCAGGTACGGCGAATATTTGTGCATTCCAAGCCCCGCATCCGCGGGGCTTTTTCGTGCGCTCGATTCCTCTTTGAGATGCGAGAGCCGCTTGGTAGGCTTGGCGACTTCGCTCGGCGAAACGGGGGTACACGGTGGTTTCTCGATCTCACGACGGGGTCGTGCCAGGGCACGATGTGGTGGTGGTAGGGGGCGGGCCCGGGGGGGCGACGCTCGGGTCGCTTATTCGCAAATACAACCCGCGGCTGCGCGTGCTGATCCTGGAGCGAGAGCACTTCCCGCGCGAGCACGTGGGCGAGAGCCAGTTGCCGCCGATCGGGCGCGTGCTGCAGGAGATGGGGGCGTGGGAGAAGATCGAAGCCGCGGGGTTTCCGGTGAAACTCGGCGCGACCTACACCTGGGGCAAGACGACCGAGCCCTGGGTGTTTGGGTTCATTCCCGAGCAGGAGATCCGCGACACGACGAGGCCCGCGAAATACGCCGGGTGGCGCTCGCGGGTGGCGCTGCAGGTGGAGCGGTCTCGGTACGACGAGATTTTGCTGGAGCACGCTTCGAGCCTGGGGTGCGAGGTGCGGCAGGGCGTGCGGGTGGCCAAGGTGCACCACGACGGGGGCGCGATCTCGCACCTGGAGACGGACCAGGGGGAGCGGATCGTCGGGCGGCATTATGTGGATGCGAGCGGCAATGCCGCGGTGATCCGGCGGCAACTGGGGGTGGAGGTCGACGCCCCGACGCTGCTGCGCAACGTGGCCTTCTGGGACTACTGGGAAAAGCCGGGGCTGAATGCGCCCCTCATGAAAAACGGCACGGTGCGGGTGCAGATCCGCAGCTTGGGCTTCGGGTGGATCTGGTACATCGCGCTGTCAGAAGATCGCACCAGCGTGGGGCTGGTGTGCAACGCCGAGTATTACAAAACCAGCGGCAAGCGCCCCGAGCAGATCTACCACGAGGCACTCAAGGCCGAGCCTTCGGTCGCGGGGTGGCTCAGTGGCGCTTCGCACCGGGGCAAGGTGGAGAGCACGACCGACTGGTCGTACGTCGCGCGGCGGGCCTATGGGCCGAACTGGTTTCTCTGTGGCGAGTGCCTTGGATTTGCGGATCCGATTCTCGCGGCGGGCCTGACGCTGACGCACACGTGCGCCGAGCATCTGGCGTGCACTATTCTGGAACTCGAGCGGGGCGAGCAGGATGCCGCGTGGCTCAGGCGGCAGTATGAAGAGATTCAGCAACGGCGCGTCGCGCAGCACATCAAGTTTGCGGAATACTGGTACTCGGCCAACGGGCTTTTCAAGGAGGTCTTGGACAACTGCACCAAGATCGCGCAGGGGGCGGGGCTGAAGCTCGACCCCGCCGAGGCGTTCCGCTGGCTGAGCCATGGAGGGATCGACGATCACCTGGGGCAGTTTGCGATCGGCGGGCTCGGGCTGTCGGGGTTCAAGGCGGTGCAGCACCGGTTTTCGCACGATGGTGACGGCGTGGTGGCGTGCGCGATCGACGGCGCGACGCACCTGAAGTTGAACTTCGCGGGCGCGACGCGGAGCATGATGGCCGCCCCGCAGATGGGGCGGGTGCTCAAGATCGAGGTGCTGGAGCGCGACGGGGCCAGGCTGCCCTTGGTGGGGCATTACAAGCTCGTGGCGGACGTGCTGGCGAAGGAACACGCGGCGGACAGGGTGGTGGCGGGGCTGAAGCGGGCGATCGCCGCGGCGTTCCCGGGTGAAACCAACCTGGGCCCGCTCTTCAGCCAGGCGATGCAGGCGATCGAGGCGATGGCGGTGCGCGGGTGGGTGGAGGTCGAGAAGCGGCCAGAGGCGGTGGCGATTCGTATGAGCGTGCCCGAGGAAGGGGAGATCATCTACAGCCAGAGCAAGGGTCCTGCGAAGAAAGCCTGATGCGAAAAAGGAGCGAGCGAGGCGGAATCCGGGCGCCGGGCGAGGGTCAATAATGCCTCAGTCGCCGATCGCGGCGCACCCACGCACCCTGTATGACCGGAGCCCCGCCCATGGCCACTGCCCCCGCCATCAGCAAGGAACAAGCCGAAGCGATTTACTCACGAGGCCTGGAAGGCATCATCGCCGGCGAGACCAACATCTGCTCGGTCGAGCAGGGCGGGCTCTTTTACCGGGGGTATGAGATCCACGATCTCGCCCAGCACGCGACCTTTGAAGAAGTCGCGTTCCTGCTGCTGGAGGGGCACAAGCCGAGCGCGGCGGAACTGACCCGCTTCAAGCACGAAGTCGTCGCCGAGCGGCCTCTGCCGCCGTTCGTTCGGGCGTTCATCGAGAGCAGCGGGGGCTGGCTGGCCAGCGGGCGGGCCGTGCCCATGGACGTGCTGCGCAGTGCCGTGAGCCTGCTGGGGCACACCGACCCGGATGCCCAGGACAACAGCCCGGCGGCCAACCTGCGCAAGAGCAAGCGATTGCTGGCCAAGATCCCCACGATCATCGGGCACATGCAGAACGTGATCGACGGGCGCTCGATCATCGGCGCCGAACTGGGGGGCGACCCGTCGCTGAGCCACGCCGCGAACCTGCTCTACCTGATGACCGGGCACAAGCCCGACGCCGAAGCAACCAAAGTGATCGACGTTTCGCTCACCCTGTACGCCGAGCACGATTTCAACGCCAGCACGTTCACGAGCCGCGTGATCGCCGGCACGCTGAGCGACATGCACGGGGCGGTCGCGGGGGGTGTCGCGGCTCTCAAAGGCCCCTTGCACGGCGGGGCCAACGAAGCGGCGATGGAGATGCTCAAGGAGATCCGCGAGTTTGTCGACGCCGGCAAGGGCAGCGTGAACGACTTCATGCAGAACGCGTTTGCGACCAAGCGGAAACTGATGGGCTTCGGGCACCGGGTGTACAAGAACGGCGACCACCGGGCGCCGATCCTGGGCAAGCTGGGGCGGGCCGTGGCACAGAAGAAGGGCAAGGATTTTCTGCGGTGGTTCGACATCGGCGACGAGGTCGAGAAGATCATGCTGCGTGACAAGAAGATTCACCCGAACGTCGATTTCCCGTGCGGGATGACGTACTACACGCTGGGGATTCCGGTGCCGCAGTACACGCCGATCTTCGTGGCGGCCCGCGTGACGGGGTGGTGCGCCCACATCATGGAGCAGCACGCCAACAACCGGATCATCCGCCCGCTGAGCAAGTACACGGGCGAGCCGCTGCGGAAGTGGGGGACGTGAGCGCGGGGCCTAGGCCCTGGGCTCAAAGCTGGCGGGTTCGAACAGGGCCCGCGTGATGGGCTTGAGGGCCGGGGCCAGACCAAGGTCGGCGAGCCACTGGTGGGCCTTGTCGGCGAGGCGGTGGCGCAGCGGGGGCGGGCCGGCGTCTTGCCTGTGCTGTGATTCGAACCACAAGCGCTGGAAGTGGCAGGATTCGCCCAGCATGATGCGCAGCGCACGGGTGGCATCGCCAGGCAGGTTGGCGTGCTTGGAGATGAGCCTGGCCCGCAGGTTCTGCTGCTCCATCAGCGGCATCGACCGGAGCATCGAGTTGGGGCGCATCCGGTTGAAGATGAGTGGTTGGGGGATGATCGCGAACTGCACCCCCCGGGCCAGCAGCGTGCACCAGAGGTCCCAGTCCTCGAAGGCGACCATCTCAGGGTCGTAGCCGCCGGCGGCAAGAATCAGCTCGCGCCGAACCATCGCGGTGGCGCTGCTCACGCAGTTGAGCACGCGCAGCACCTCGGGGTCTGGACCCAGCGGCACGTACTCAAGCTCGGGTTGGTCGGGCGAGTGGGTGAAGCAGGCCATGTGACTGGTGATGACGCCCAGGCCGGGATCGAGAGAGGCGGCGTGCAGGGCCGCCTCGATGAACGTCGGCGCGAGCATGTCGTCGGCGTCGAGCGGGATGATCCAGTCGGACGTCGCCCGCGCGATGCCGGCGTTGCGAGCCCGGGGCAGGCCCTGGTTGTGCTGGCGGATCACGGTGAGTGACGGGTGACCCAGCCGGTCGATCGCCTCGCGGGTCGCGGGGTCGCTCGAGCCGTCGTCGATCACGATGACCTCATCGGGCGGGCGGGTCTGAGACCACAACGAGTCGAGAGTGGCGGGGAGCGTGGCGCCCAGGTTGAAGCACGGCACAATGACGCCGACCCGCGCGGGCGAAGCGACCCCGACGCTTCGCGAAGCCGGACGGGCTTCTTCGAGCCCCGCGACGATCTGGCGGGCGTGCAGACCCGGGTCGCACAGGCGGGCGACCGTGCGGGGGGCGGCTTCTCGCATCACGGCGCAGGCCGGGTCTCTGAGGGCGCGCCCGAGGGCGTCGGCCAGCGAGCCCGCGTCGCCCGCGCGGAACAGCAACCCGTCGACGCCATCGGTGATGATCTCGGGCATTCCCCCGGCGTCGGAGCCGATGACCAGCGCGCCCAGGCTCATGGCTTCGAGGCAGGCGTTGGGGTAGTTCTCCCAGAACGACGGGATGCACACGGCGGCCGCACCGGAGATTAGCCCCGCGATGGCCTCCCGGGGCTGGTTGTCTTCGAAGATGAAGCGGTCGGCCAGACCGGGGGGAATCTGGCGTCGCAGCCACCCGCGCATGCTGCGACGTCCGGGCGCGGTGTCGGTATCCACGCCCACGATGCGCACGCGCAGCGCCGGGTGCGAGGGCATGATGGACGCCGCCGACGCGATCAGGGTTTCAACGCCCTTGCGTCGCTCGAGCCGCCCGAAAAACAGGATCTCGCTTCGGGGGGCATCGAGCGAAGCCCTTGGCGTGGAACCGGCGGGCGCAGCGTTCGGAGCGCGGAGCAGCGCCGCGTCGTAGGCGTAGGGCACGATGCGTACGCGGGGCGAGCTTTCGGGTGGCACGCTGCTCTGCAACTCGGGGGTGGCGGCCAGTTCGCGCACGATGGCACGCGACGGGGCCAGGAGCACGTCGGCGAGACGGAAGCACGCCCGTTCCATGTGGGTGATCGCGGCGACCTCGAGGTCGCACTCGGTCTGGCGGTTGATCCGCCTGAGCAGCGTGATCGGGCTGTGAAGGATCACCCCGATCGCGACGCCCGCGAAGTGCGACATGGTCTGGCGGGCGCGAAGCACATGAAAAGCATCGGCGTAAAAGTCGTTGAACAGGAGCGCGTCGAACCCGTGGCGTTGGTGCAGGTCGAGAAGGCGCCGATAGATCTCCAGCGGGCGCTTGGTGTGGATGCACGGGACATGGTGCAGGCTCTGAGCGTGCAGGGTGTGAACGTGGATGCCGGGCAGGGCGGAGAGGGCCTGCGCCCGCAGGCCCGGAAGATCGTCGGCGAGCAGGTGGACGTCGTGTCCGGCGTCGCGCAGGGCTCGCAGCGAGTGCGTGGTGCAGGCGCCGACACCCCAGCCATGAAACGGGGCGACCTCGCTGGATGTCAGGCACAGCCGCATGGGTCGTGATGGTAGAGCGAGGGCGCGGGGGGCGCTTCACAGTTCAAAGTGATCGGCGAAGGCGGGCATGGCGGGCGTCTGGCCAAGGATCGGCGCGAGCCCCTCGCCCAGAAGGCGGCGCTGGCGATCTTCGCCGTGGGTGAGAATCCACTGGCGCGGCGAAGCGGCTTTGTGCAGGTCGGTCGCCCAGCGGATGAGGTCGGTACGCCCGGCGTGGGCGGAGAAGCCGCCCAGGGTGTGCACCTTGGCCCGTACAGGAATCGTGTCGCCAAAGATTCGAACCTCTTTGGCGCCGTCGACGAGCTGGCGTCCGAGGGTGCCGGCGGCCTGGTAGCCGGCGATGATCACCTGCACGTCCTTGCGCCAAAGCCCGTGGCGCAGATGATGGATGATCCGTCCGCCATTGCACATGCCCGAGCCCGCGATGATCGCCAGGGCGCCGCTTGCGTCGTTCAGACGCTTGCTCTCTTCGGCGCTTCGGCAGTAGCGAAGTTCCGGGATGTCGAGCGGGAATGTTCCGGCCTGGATCTGGGCGTGGGCGTCGGCGTCCAATAGTTCGGTGTGGCGCTTGTACAGCTCCATCGCCTCGATGGCCATGGGGCTGTCGAGGTAGACCGGGAATCGCGGGGCTCGCCCGGACTGGATGATCAGGCCCAGGTAGTAGACGATGACCTGCGACCGTCCGACGGCGAAGGCGGGGATGAGCAGACGCTGCTTGTCCCAGGTCGCCTCGCGAACGATGTTGTTCGCCTCTTCGACGGTCTCGCCCAGCGGGCGGTGGTCACGGTCGCCATAGGTCGATTCCATGATCGCCAGATCGACCTTCACGCCGTCGGCGGGGGCGGGGCAGCGCGGGTCGCGCAGCAGCGGCATGCCCCACGGGCCGATGTCGCCGGAAAAGATGATCACGCGCTCGGGCGTGCCCGGGCCGTCAGCCGCCCGCAGCTCGATGCTCGCCGAGCCCAGCATGTGCCCGCTGTCGACCAATCTCACCTTGACGCCCGGGGCGATCTCGGTGAGCGACTGCATCGGCACGCGCCTGACCCGCGGGAGGATCTTCTCCACCTCGTCGCTGGTGTACAGCGCCGGGCGGGCCTTTTCGGGCCCCTGGCGGCGCAGGTCGCGGGCGGCGTCCGCTTCTTGCAGGCGGGCGGTGTCGCGGAGCATGATCGGGATCAGGTCCGCCGTCGCGTCGCTGGCGTAGATCGGACCCGAGAATCCCGCGCCCGCCAGCAGCGGCAAGCGCCCGATGTGGTCGATGTGCGCGTGGGTCACGACCACAGCGTCGAAGCGACGCAGGTCGGGCGGCACGCGGGTGCGGTTGTGCTCGTCTTCCTCCCGCCCACCCTGGTGCAGGCCGAAGTCGATCATCACCCGCGCCCGAGCCGTCTCCAGCACGTAGCACGAGCCCGTCACCTCGCCCGCGGCTCCGTAGACAGAAAGCCTCATGACGTGCTCCCGGGCTGGCGATTGTTTCGGCGGGCGGCGACCACGAACGAGTTGTACATCGTCGAGGCCCGGTCGTGCAACCGCACGCCCCAGGCCACGCTCGATTCACCCAGAATCTCGAACCCCGCCCACGAGAGATGGCGGCGAAGGGCCGCCTCGCTCGCGCCCCGCTCCGGCCCTCGCTGCGAGTGCCCTCCCAGCCAGGCGTCCAGGGGTGTGGCATTGCCCGACCAGTCGAAGGGCGTGGTGAGCAGCAAGACGCCCCCGGGCTTGAGCGCCCCGGCCCAGGAGAGCAGGGCCCCCGCCGGGTTGGAGAGGCAGTCCAGGCAGTTCAACGCCACAATGCCCGCCAGCGAGGACTGCGGCAGGGGAAGCAGCTCGGCGTCGGCACACCAGAAGTCGGGGCCCGGCGCGAGCTCTGCCACGCCCGGCACCGTCCACTCAACGGGCTCATAGACCATGCCCACCCGTCGAATCGCGGCCCGGCCGGAGCCGGATTGGGCGACCTTGCGCGCCAGACGAAGCATGGCGATGTTCGCGTCCAGCCCCAGCACCGGGCGGCCATCCATCGCCAGTTCGAGCGTCGAGCGACCCACGGCGCAGCCGATGTCCAGGATGGGCCCGTTGGGAAACGTGTCGATCAGCGAACGGGCCGCGGCCAGGCAGCGCAGCACCCCGCCCGGCTCGCACCCGGTCGAGACGACGCTGGCGCGAGGAAAAAACTCGCCAAAGTGGTCGAAGGCGTAGGTGCTCTGGTAGAGGCGCAGCGTGTCGGGGACCGAGCCCGGCTCCAGGCAGTCACCCAACCTCGAGCGGGTGGCGGGGGAGAAGTCGTCGCGGGTCTCGATCTGGGCCATCGAGGCGGCGACCGCCCGGCGCACGTCCGCGAAGAGCAACGGCACGCCGTCGATGATCGGATACTCCGTCTGGCAATCCTGGCGCGGACAGACAAGCGCTCCCTCGACGACACGACCTTGCTCGTCGGTCACGTCGCGGGCGAGCAGGCCGAGTGCGTGCTCACCTTCAGCCCGGCTCGCGCATCGCGGGCAGATCGGGCGGAAGGGGTGAGAGAGCGAAGGGTTCACGAGTCGGTGCCGGGGCTTGTCAGCCTCCGATGTTCACAGTCGGGCAGCAGGGAGGGAGGATCGATCCCGTGGGTGAGGGGATCGGCGCGGCGCAGGCGGAGTGGGCGGTGCTGTCCCCGGCGCGGGCGGCGGGCATGTTGGCGATCATGACGGTCGCCGAGCCCTTGGCGATCATGCCGGGCCCGCCTGGCGCGCAGCCCGCGAGCATGCAGGGCTTGGATTGGTCGGTGGCGCGAGCGGCGGCCGCCCCGCCGATTTTCACGGTCGCCGCCCCCGGCGGGATGATGTCCAGGGGCATCGCCGGATGAGGCACCGGGCCTTGTGGGCCGTGGGCCGCGTGGCAGTGCGGGGCTTGTTGGAGCATCTTGTCGCCGACTCGCGCTGCTGGGGGCATCGGTCATCACCTCGCAAAGGGGCACGCCGGGGCATGCCGAGACGATCAGGCGGCTCGTGCCGTTTTGGGAGTCTACCTCACCCGCACACAAACCACACGATGAATATCATAGAAAGCGATGTCCGACATGGTTCCATCACGCTTGCCCGGGTCTGCTTTGCAGCCCACGCCCCTGGCACCGGGCACGACCTCGCTGCCATCGGGGCGCACCGTGACCGCATCGGCCCAGGGCGGCGGCGAGCAGATCGAGATCCGGTCGCCCGCGGGCGATCTGGAACTGCGGATCGCCCTGACGCCCGACGGGCCGGTGCTGCAGCTTCGCGGGGTCAAGCTCGAGATCGACTCGACGGACAGCGTGGCGGTGCGATGCAAGGACTTCGAGATCGCCGCGACCGATTCGGTCAGGCTGACCGCCGCCCGGGATGTCGAGGTGCGGGCCCAGGGTGAACTGAAGGTCAAGACGCAGGGCCAGATGCACATCGATGGCGAAGTGATCAACCTCAACGGCGGCGACCGGAGCGACTATCCGGATGGTCGGCCGGGCTGGACGCCGCCCCCGGTGCCAGGCCTGCCCGAGATGCCCACGCTACCGACCCACCACGAGCCGGGGTGCGACTGCGGCCATGATCACCACTGAGCCTGACCACCCCGCCCGCCGCGCTCGTTCAGGGAGGCACGCATGAGCCTGGGGCAGGAACTGAGCCTGGCGCTGCTGGTGCTGGACTACCTGGTGCGGCTGGGCATCGCGCTGCGGATTCTCATTCGGCGCTGTCCGGCAGCAGACACCTGGGCGTGGCTGCTGTTGCTGCTGTTCATGCCCACGCTGAGCTGGGTGCTGTACTTCCTGATCGGCGAGAACAAGCTGGGATTCCGGCGCCTGGGCCGATATGAGCAGCTGACCAGGCGCATCGAGGAAGACGCGGTGCTCCACTGGCGCCGGCAGGGCGTGGTGCACGAGGTGGGGCGCGGGGCCTATGAGCCGCTGGCGCACCTGGGGACGTTTGTCGGGGGCATCCCGCCTCTGACCGGCAACCACGTGGAGCTGCTGGGCACGGGCGGACCGGTGCTGGATGAGATCATCAAGGCGATCGATGCCTCCAAGCATCATTGCCATTTGCTCTTTTACATCTGGATGCCCGCGGGCAAGGGTGTGGCGGTGGGCGAGGCGCTGATGCGGGCGGCCAGGCGGGGCGTGGTGTGCCGCGTGCTCGTCGATGCGGTGGGGGCGAAGGATTTCCTCTCGAGCGACCTGTGCGGGGCGATGCGGGAAGCAAACGTCAAGGTCGTATCGGCGCTGCCCGTGAGCCCGCTGCGCATGCTGTTTGCGAGGATTGACCTGCGCAACCATCGCAAGATCGTGGTGGTCGATGGCGAGGTGGCGATCACCGGAAGCCAGAACCTGACCGACGAAACCTTCGAGCCCAAGCGCGGCTTCAGCAAGCAGCGGGTGGGCCCATGGATCGATTCGACGATCCGGCTGCGTGGGCCGGCGGTGCAGGCGCTGCAGTGCGTGTTTCTGCGCGATTGGCTGCTGGACAGCGACGAAACCCTGCCGGACGTGAGCCCGTTTTTCCCGGTGCCGATCCCGGTCGCGGGCTCATCGGTGGTGCATGTGGTCCCCTCCGGGCCCGGGCCGCGCCCGGACGCCATCCACCAGGCGCTCTTGGCGATGTTCTTCGAAGCCAAGGAGGAGTTGATCCTCACGACGCCATACTTCGTGCCGGACGAAGCGACCAAGGCGGCGATCCAGAACGCGGCGCTGCGGGGCGTGGATGTGACGCTGATCGTGCCCGACCAGCTCGACGCGCGGGTGGTGGCGGCCGCCAGCCGGGCGCACTACGAGGACCTGCTCGACGCGGGGGTGAAAATTCTCGAGCACGAGGGGGGCCTCCTGCACGCCAAGACTGCGAGCATCGATCGCAGGCTCGCGATGGTCGGCTCGGCCAACCTCGACATGCGGAGCTTCTGGCTGAACTTCGAGACCACGCTGTTCATCCACGACGATGACTTTGCCAGCCAGCTGCGATTCATGCAGCAGCATTACGCGGACCAATCTCGGGAAATCCTGCCCGAGCAGTGGAAACAACGCTCGATCTGGGCCCGTTTGCTGGACCATCTCGCCCAGTTGCTCAATCCGCTGCTGTAAACCGTGAAGAACCCGGGCCGCCCCCTTGGATTTGCCCCACCTGCCCTGTACACTTGCCCTTCGTCGTGGTTCGTTGTGTGTTCTCTGAAGGGGTGTGCGTCATGGCTTCACTACTGGTTGTTTCCGGACCTAGCGAAGGGCTGTACTACCCGCTCGGCAAGCGGACCACGGTGATCGGGCGCGACGAGTCCGCAGCTCTCCAGATCGTGGATGACCGCGTGAGCCGCAAGCACGTGCAGGTGCGCTTCGAGGAGAGCACCAGCAAGTATCACGCCCTGGACATGAAGAGCAGCAACGGCATGTTCATCAACGGGCGCCAGGTTACCAGCGACATCGAACTGGTCGACAACGACGAGATCCAGATCGGCAACTCCAAGCTGGTCTTCTCGACGACCGATTTCCCCGACAAGGTGAGCGCTTTGAACGCGTACAAGCAGCGCGGGCAGAAGATGCGTCCGACCATCGAGCAGCGCTGAAGCCGACGCCTTTACCTCGCGTTGATGATCGCCTCGGCGCGTTTCGCGTCGATGGGGTTGCACCACGCCCCGCCCTTCTTGATGCTCGAGCCCACGATCAGCGCGTCCGCGTGGTTCAAAAGCGGCCGAACCTGATCAGGTGTGACGCCCGAGCCGACCCAGACCGGCAGGCCTGAGCCATCTTTCGCGGCGCGCAAGTCATCCGGGTCGGTCGGCGTGCCTGTGTGTGTGCCGGTGACGATCAGCCCATCGGCACCGAAGAACTCGGCGGCCTTGGCGGCGTCTTTCAGCGGCACGTCCGCCGTGAGCGCGTGCGAGGCGTGTTTCTTCTTGATGTCGCACATGAGCCGCACGTGCGTGGCGCCCAATCGCGCACGCTCGCGCAGCAGGCGTCCGGCGGCTGCGTCTGCCAGCAGCCCCTCGTCCGCCACGTGCGCGAACACAAAGTTCTCCACGCGAATGAACGCACCGTCGATCGCCATCGCGATGGCGAGGGCCTCGAGATGCCCGAAACTCAGCACCTGCACACCCAGCGGCATGCGTGGCAACTCGCGCCGGATCGCCAGCCCTACGCGAGTCATCGCCGCGACCGTCTCGGGCCCGTGCGGCGCGTTCACATAGGGCCGGTCGTGCATGTTCTCGATGATGATGGCGTCGAATCCGACCTTGGCGAGCAGCGTTGCCTCGCGCACTGCGACGTCCTCGATCTCGGCCAGCGACCGGGCGGCGAAGGGCGTGCCCGGCAACGCCAGTACGTGCACCATGCCGATGATGGCCCGGGGCGGAGCCTGCGGGATTCGATGTGCGACAGACGCTGCGGGGCGAGGTTTCACGCTTTCACCACCCTTGCCCGGATCCTGCCCTTGACTTTCGCCATGACGTTGCGGGTGTCGACCACCAGCCCTGCCTCGCGCCCGATGAGCGCCCAATCCACCGCCGCGTGGTCGGTGACGATGACCACCGCGTCGCACTGGTGCAGGTTGCCGGCGTTCAGGGGCAGGCTCTTGAGGGGGATGTCGTACTTGCGCATGCGAGGGAACACGCCCACGTGCGGATCGTGAAAACTCACGATGGCGCCGCGATCGGCGAGCAGTTCGATGATCTCCGCCGCCGGCGTCTCGCGTACATCGTCGATGTTCGGCTTGTACGCGATGCCCACCACCAGCACCTTGGCGCCGCGCATCGGCAGCCCGGCATCGTTCAGCGCCTCGGCGGTGCGGTCCACCACGTAGCGCGGCATGCGCCGATTCACCAGCCCCGCCAGCTCGATGAACCGGGTCACGTGCCCGAACTCGCGGGCCTTGTAGGTCAGGTAGTACGGATCGATCGGGATGCAGTGTCCACCCAGCCCGGGGCCGGGATAGAAAGCCTGAAACCCAAAGGGCTTGGTCGAAGCTGCCTCGATCACCTGCCAGATATCGATCCCCATGTCCGCCAGCACGGGCTTGAGCTCGTTCACGAGCGCGATGTTGACGGCGCGATACGTATTCTCGAGGATCTTGGCGGCTTCCGCGACCTCGGCGCTCTCGACCTCGTGCACGCGCTCGATGGCCGCCCGGTACATCGCCGCGGCCACCTTGGTGCTGGCATCATCGATGCCCCCGACCAGGCGAGGAATCTCGCGGGTATTGACCCCCTTGCGACCGGGGTCTTCCCGCTCGGGGCTGAAGGCCAGGAAGAAATCCCGCCCGCAGCGCCGCCCACCCGCTTCCAGAATGGGCAGGCACAGTTCGCGGGTCGTGCCGGGGTATGTGGTGCTCTCAAGGCTCACCAGGGCTCCGCGCTTGAGCACGCCCGCGATCATGCGGGTGGAGTGCTCGACGTAGCTGAGGTCGGGCTCGTCGTGCTTGCCCAGGGGCGTGGGCACGCAGATGGCGATGGCGTCGCACTTGGCCAGGGCCTTGGCGTTGGTGGTGGGGGTGAAGCGGGGTGAAGCCGCGAGGTGGCGCACAAGCTCGACGCCCAGGTGCTTGAGGTAGGCCTGGCCCTTCTTGAGCATGTCGATCTTCGTGGCGTCAATGTCGTAGCCGACGACGGTGAACCCCGCGTCGTGCATCGCCCGCACCAACGGCAGGCCGACATACCCCAGGCCCACCACGCCCACCGTCGCCCGCCGCCGCTCAAACCTGGCGATCGCGGCGGCAGACAGGTCGGTCTGGCGCGCGGACGCCGCCCTGACGCTCCGGCTCTTCGCTGGTTTGGACTTTGTCGCCCGGGTCTTCATGCACGCCGACTATAAGGCAAACGTCTCCCAGGAGCCGGAGAAGCGGGGCGCCCCGCGGGTTGGGCCGAGGCCCGCAAGTTGATATTCTCCCCGTTCGCCCGGCGTTCAGCCCGGCCAAGAACCGAAGGAATCGCACATGGCCAACCCGCACCCCCCGACTACCCCCACATTCGCGGCAGGTGATGATCACGACCGGATGAACCCGGCGAATCCGGAAAACCTCGCATTCGGCGCCGCCGGCCGGACCATCCTGGGTCACCCCACCGGCCTCTTCCTGCTCTTCTTCGTCGAGATGTGGGAGCGGTTCAGCTACTACGGCATGCGGGCGCTGCTCGTGCTCTATCTCATCCGTGCCGTGACCGGCGATGAAAAGGGCTTCAACCCCGGACGGGGCTGGACCCAGGCCGACGCCAGCACGCTCTACGGCTGGTACACGGGCCTGGCCTACCTCTTTCCCATCTTCGGCGGCATCGTCGCCGACAAGCTCATCGGCACCCACCGCTCCATGCTTGTTGGCGGCATCCTCATCAGCATCGGCCACGTCATCCTGGGCGTGTCGGGCATCGGGTCTTTGGATCAAAGCCACTTGGGAATGGCGGTGTTCATCGCCGGGCTCGCCGTCATCGTGCTGGGCACCGGGCACTTCAAGCCCACGGTGTCGGTGATGGTCGGGCAGCTCTACCCGCCCGGCGACCCGCGCCGCGATGGGGCGTTCACCATCTTCTACATGGGCATTAACCTGGGCGCGTTCATTTGTGCGTTCATCTGCGGCACGCTTGGCGAGAAGGTCGGCTGGCACTGGGGCTTTGGCTCGGCCGCCGTCGGCATGATCGTGGGCCTGCTGATGTACATGTGGGGCAAGCCGCGATTCCTGCAGGGCATCGGCGAGGCTCCCAAGGCCCCAGCCGCGGCGACGGGCACAGCGACCATGTTCCTGGTGGGCTCGCTGGTGCTGGCGGCCGCGTTCGGCGGACTCTATTACGCAGGCGTCACCTCGTACTTCGACCAGATGATGGACTACCTCACCAACAAGAACCCGACCGTCGGGCTGATCGTGGCGGGGCTGATGGCGGGGGGCATCCTGGGCTGGGCCAGCCTGTTTGTCGCGAAGAACGAGCCTCAAGACCGCGGCCCGGTCATCTCCATCTTCCTGTTCATGATCTTCAACGCCTTCTTCTGGCTCGCCTTCGAGCAGGCGGGCTCGAGCATCAACGTGTTTACAGAGCAGAACACCAACCGCATGGTCGGCACATTCGAAGTGCCGGCAACGTGGTTCCAGTCGATCAACGCCGGGTGCATCTTCATCCTGGCGCCGCTGTTCGCGGCGTTGTGGACGCGCCTGGGCCGCGTGAAGCTCAACCCCAGCCAGCCGATGAAGATCGCGCTGGGGCTGATCTTCCTGGGCGTGGGATATCTGTTCATGGTGGTCGCGGGCAAGGGCGCGGTGGGCACCGCCAAGGCCTCGATGTGGCTGATCGTGGCGACCTATTTCTGGCACACCGTGGGCGAACTGTGCCTGTCGCCCACCGGGCTGTCGTACGTCACCAAGGCCGCCCCCGTGAAGTTCGTCAGCTTGCTCATGGGCATCTGGTTCGTCAGTTCGTTCATCGCCAACTTGGCGGGCGGGCTCGTCGCGGCTCAGGTCGAGCGCATCGAGAAGGGCGAACTCAAGCTGCCCTGGGATGTCGGCCCGGGCCAGACCAACTTCTTCGCCGGGTTCGTCATCGTGCCGGTGGGCGTGGGCGTGCTGGTGGCGATCTTCACGCCCCTGCTCAAGAAACTGATGCGCAACCCCAACGACTGAACCTCGAGACAGATCGCGCAAGCCGTAAATGAACCGATTCGACCTCTACGAACTCTGCGTGCAGAACGCGCCCGCGATGGCGCGGTTTCTTGAAGCCGCGCATCGGGGTTCGCCCTGCACGCTGCGCGAGGATTTCAGCGGCGGGGCAGCGCTCTGCAAGGCGTGGGTTGCGCCGGCTTCCGGGGCAGATTCCGAACACCGCCGCGCCATCGCCGTGGACTTGGACCCCGAGCCCCTCAAGCGCGTCGCGAAGCACCCGGGCATCACGGTTCGTCGCGCCGATGTCCGTCGCGCTGCTGACAAGGCCGACATCATCGCCGCCCTCAACTTTCCGCTCGGCTACTGGCACGATCGCGCGAGCCTGGTGGCCTATCTCAAACTCACCCGCGCAAGGCTCAATCGCAAGGGCGTCTTCGTCGCCGATCTCTACGGCGGCTCCGACGCCTTCCGCCCCCTCACCATGTCCCGCCGCTTTCGCGGGCCCAAAGGCGAACGCATCAAGTACACCTGGGAGCAGGAACAGGCCGACGCCATCTCGGGCCTGGTGCACAACGCTCTGCACTTTGAGGTCTCGCCACCCCGCGGCAAGCCGGGCCGCACGCGCGTGCTGCGCCGGGCCTTCACCTACCACTGGCGGCTGTGGAGCATCCCCGAGTTCACCGATGCCGCTTTGCAAGCCGGCTTCAAGCACGTCGAGGTGTACGACCAGGACGCCGGCGCCCTCGATCACACCGGGCGCCTGCACATCCGGCCCGCCGAAGCCGCGGAGTTGGACGACAACTACGTGGTGTACGTGGTCGCGCGGAAGTAGCTCGGCTCGCGCTGCTCACTTGCCCGTGTAGTCGATGATTCGTGCGATCTCGCTGCGCAGCTGGCTGCGGGGCACCACGCGATCCACCAAACCGCTCTTCTTCAGGAACTCCGCCCGCTGGAAACCCTCGGGCAACTCCTGGCGGATCGTCTGCTGGATCACCCGCGGCCCGGCGAAGCCGATCAACGCATTCGGCTCGGCCAGAATCACATCGCCCAGCATGGCGAAGCTGGCCGTCACGCCGCCGGTCGTCGGATCGGTCAGCACCGAGATGAACAGCCCGCCCGCGTTGTCGAACTTGGCGAGGGCCGCGCTGGTCTTGGCCATTTGCATGAGCGACAACCCGCTCTCCTGCATGCGCGCCCCGCCCGAGCAACTCACGATCACCAGCGGCAGGCCGGTCTTGGTCGCGTGCTCGATCGCTCGCGTGATGACCTCGCCCACCACGCTGCCCATGCTGCCCATCATGAACGTCAAGTCCAGACAGCACACCAGCGCCTCGCGGCCCTTGATGAACATCGTCCCGGCCTTGATCGCGTCCTGCGCCCCGGTCTTGATCTGCTCGCTCAGCAGCCGGTCCTTGTACGCCTTCAAATCCTTGAACTGCAGCGGATCGGTCGGGGCAAGGCCCGTGAAGAGTTCCTGGAACGACCCCTCGTCGGCCAGCTGGCGGATGCGCTCGGTCGCCGAGATGCGGTTGTGAAACCCGCACTCCGGGCACACGTGCAGGTTCGCTTCCAGGTGCCGCCGATAGACCATCTTGGTGCACGAGGTGCACCTCAGCCACAACCCCTCAGGGATCGCGGCCTTGCGTTCCGGCAGCACCTCGCTCCACGTCCGTGTGTTCTTTTCTGAGGCAGCCTTGGCCATGAGTGCTCCTAAACCCGATCGGGCGTCATGTCACAGGCATGCCCATAAAACGACGCTAGCCCGAATGATACTCATCCTCGCCAAGCGATCCCGAGCAAGCCGAACTATTTGCGAACACCCTCGGTGGATGAACTGTCGGCAGGTTTACCCGAACGGCATGTCTCTCAAAACATGTCGTCTTGCAAAACCTGTCGGATCAACGTCGCCCGCTTCCTGAGCAATCATCTTGGGCGCAACTACTTCCCCCCAGCAGGTTTAGGGGTTTTGTCTGCGCTTTGGTTGGTTTTTGTTGGAATCTGCAGGTGCAACTCCAGGTTTGCGCCCCCATTCAACGGTACGTACACGGGCTGGTGAACACCGGGAAGTGTGGCCTTCGCGGGCTTGGAATATCGAAGCACGATGGTCGGCAGGGGTTTGACCCCGCGACTGCTCGAGATTCTCGCCCAAGCCGGGTGTGGCATTCCGAGGCCCGAATCGGGGTACCAGCCGCCAAACTCGAGCGTCTCATCCATCGGATTCTCTTGTGATGGGTACTCAAAGTGGGCGCGGAGCAGCCGCCCCCCAATGGGGTCAACGATCGCGCTGAAGTGATACGAGGGCGACGTCACGGCGACGCTGCCATCGGGCCTTGCTTCCTGCGTGATATCTGGTAGACCGGCAAGCAAAGCCCCGACAAACTCTGCTTCGCACACGTACGCCGTGCCATCGCGCTGAAATGCTGAGATGTTCTGCTCGGCCAGCACCACCTTTTTCTCCAGGTCGGGGGAGACCCAGGCGACGTGAAAAGCGTCCTTGTATTTCGGGTCGAACGGCATGTTCTGGACCCTCGGGGTGTCGCCCCATGCATCGGCGAGTCTCTCTGCTGCCGGGTTCTTCGGGCCCAGAGACCAGGTGCACAGCCAGATCCAGGTGTCGTGGCCGTTGGTTTCGAACTGTCCGATCGAATAGCAAGGCAGCAGAACTCCACTGATCGGGTCTTTGTCGGCACCCTTTGGGCTGGTCCATCGCGGCGGGCGGGCTTTGCCGCGCGAGGGCACTGAGTCTTCCACATCCGCCGACAGTCGCCACGTATGCCCAAGGGCGACGCCGTCGATGTGCTTGAGCAGCGCGTCGCGCAGTTCTGGCGAGGGAGCAGGGTCGGGGCCGGCCATGGCCGCCAATGCCAAGATCGGTATCAGGAGCATTCCAGGTTCCTTTTCATGAGCCTCGAGTGCACGCCGACCCTGTTCGCAAGCGGCGCCGTATTTCGGCTCCTTTGCTTGAGCCCGTCGCGGCACACCCGAGTGTTCCCGGGGCGTACCACCACTCGGGGGCAAAGGTTGCAACCAACGGATTTCAGTATTCTGTTGGGCGTCTGGCCGCTCGACCCCGGCCAACCCTGGGAGCCCACTATGCCCAACATCTCGCTCGCGTCGCTCTGGCTGCCGATCCTCGTCAGCACCGTCCTGGTGTTCGTGGCCAGTTCCATCATCTGGATGGCCTCGCCCCTGCACAAGCACGATTACAAAGACCCGGGCGACAAAGAAGCCCCGCTGCTGGAGTTCCTGCGCCAGCACGCCTTCGAGCCCGGGGTGTACTACGTCCCGTGGGCGACGCACAAGGAAATGAAGAATCCCGAAACGGGCGAGAAGTTCAAACGCGGGCCCTGGGCGATGCTCAACGTCTTTCCGGGCATGCCCAACATGGGGCGCAACCTCTCCCTGTGGTTCGTGCACATTCTTATCGTCACCACGCTCGCGGCTTACATCGGCGCCAACACGCTGATCGCCGGCGCGGCGTACCTCAAGGTCTTTCAGATCGTCGGCACCGCCGCCATCCTCGCCCACGCGGGCTACGCGTTGCCCTTGTGCATCTGGCACGGCCAGCCCTGGAGCCAACTTCCCGGACGCGTCATCGACGGACTTATCTATGGCCTGCTCACCGCGGGCGTCTTTGGCTGGCTCTGGCCCCACGCACCAGCGCTGCTCCCGCACTTGAACTGAGGGCCTAGTTTCCCGCAAGAGCCCGAAGCGCCAGCGAGGGTCTCCCACGCGTGCCAACCCGCAACGCGCCCGCTCGCCAACTCACCACCGGATCGGATCCACCCGCGGCCCGAACAAGAAGTACAAAATCACGTTGATCAGGATCAGTTGCACGATCCAGACCTGAGCCGCCCGCTCAATTTTGAACCCGCGCTGCATCGCGGCCAGCCACCACAGGGGCACCCACACAACGCCAAGCCACCAGACACTCTCGATTCCCCGTTGCAACCAGTTCATGATCTGAAAGGTGTGCTGATACATCCAGTTAAAGTCATGCGAGTGCGGCTGTGAAGCACCCACGACCTCGGACAACAGACCAACAAGCCAGTACGCAAAGTACGCCACGTTGCAGGCCAGCGCCACCAGGCCTCGCATCGCCAGCGGCGCCAGGCTGAACACGGTGGCGCGTGCGATTTGTGCCAGGCGCACTTGGCGGGCGTGGGGTTGCTCGGCGAGCACCAGCATCGTCAGCGGCCACGCGACGGCCTCAAGGGCGAACGCCCGATCTCCCGTGGAGGTGTAGTACTCAAGCCAGTCAGAAAATCTTTCCTGAAAAATTCGTTCGGCGCCTCTGCCCAGCC
Organism: Tepidisphaera sp.; assembly: GCA_016124375.1. Taxonomy (GTDB): domain Bacteria; phylum Planctomycetota; class Phycisphaerae; order Phycisphaerales; family UBA1924; genus RI-211. The sequence continues at coordinate 1,494 of WGNV01000003.1, read as the reverse complement.
CAGTGAGATATGGAAGCCCTGGCACTAGAGTCAACGCGGCCTTGCGCGGAAAAGTCGGACCCGAACTCCAACGCCAGAAAACGTATTGCAACGCTTTTGTGCCCGCCGTATTGATGACGCGAACAAACCACACCATTATCGCCGCCCACCACACCCACCCCCAGGGCTTCACCTTCGCATCGCCCACGCGGCTCCAGAACTTCCAAGGCCAAAGCGCCCAAAGGGTGGTCCGCACCGACCACGTGATCCGCCGCCGCAGCCCGTACGCGTCTTCGATGAACCCGCGGATCCGCCCGCCTTCCCGAATAACGAACCACCATTCGAACCTCTCGCCGCACTCGGGGCACGTGCCGCTGAGCGGGCACTGCTCCGCGGCGTCCCACGTTGCCACCTGGCCGCGCAGGTCGTAGCGGCACGCGGGGCAGGCGGGAGAGGGGGCGGCGGGCGCGAGCATGCGGGAGGGTAGTGCCAAATGGCGAAAAGACGAAATGGCTGAATCGATCCGTATGCAGCGAGTCCGCACCTACAGCCGGTAGTAATGGCCGAAGGCTCGAAACTCGACGCCAAACATCACCGCCATCGCTACATGCACAAGTACAACGATTGCCAGCCACGCGAGCACGCCCTGCTTGAGTTTGAACCCACGCGTGAGTGCGGCCAGCCACCACAGCGCGAGCCAGATAAGAACGGGCCACGGAGAGTAACTCATGTAGTACCAGCACCGCTCCAGAAATCGAAAGAACGAGGCGATCGGGGACTCGGGTATACCCAGAATGTTGCTGCTGTAGATCGACTTGCCCGCAAGGACGCGAATGAACCCGCAGATGATCAGCCACACCAAGCCTACCCAGGCGCGAAGACTGAAAATGGTGAGGCTGAATGCCGCCGCCCGCGCTACCAGGATTGGGCGAACTCGCGCGGCGCGCAAACTGATCGGAAGCGCGGCCATGCAAAGTGGCCACAAGATGGCAGCGCCCGCCACCAAAGTCGTCGGACGAACAAGAAGTCGCCAAGCGTTCGAGTTGCCCCAATCGCCAAAGTACCCCGGGCCCCAGTAGTCGTACCCAAGCCCGACTACGGGCCACAACAACTGACCGATCGAAGGAATCCCGAGCTGCGAACCAGGGCGAATGGCCAAGAGCAAGAGCAGTTCGAGCAAGAACGCAAGCAACGCCATCGTTCGCGCGGTCCAAGTCACGGCCGGAAACCAGGCGAACCAAGCCCACGGGCGCACTCTGTGGTGCATCTCTACCCGATTCCAGAACCTCCATGGCCAAATCGCCCAACAGGTCGTCCTAATCGCCCACCTCACGAAAGTCCGCAAGTCCCGCGCGTGTTCCACGAAGCCGTCGAGTCGCCAGATGTCGCGAGTCATCACATCAAACCACCGAAACCCCAGCCCGCACTCCGAGCACGTGCCCTCCAGCGGGCACACGCCGGTGTCGTCCCAGGTAGCGACCGGGCCGGACAGGTCGTAGCCGCAGCGGGGGCAGG
>WGNV01000016.1 GCA_016124375.1 Tepidisphaera sp. | reverse complement strand
TGGCCATGACCGCCTGCATGCGCAAACTGCTCACCATCCTCAACGCCCTGGTCCGCGATGACCTGCTGTGGAACCAAAAGAAAACCCCCAAAAACCCCCAACACCCTTGACTCAGAACACAGTCGCTCTGTGGTGAACTCTGCTTCCTGCCCGCGCAGTCACGCCCGGCTGCGTCGCTTCGCCCGCGACGGCTTCACCTCTGGCTCCTCCTGCCGCGCATACGTCGTGATCACCTGCTCCACAAACCCCTCGCGCTGCACCGGCGCACTCACCACCGTGATCTCCCCGGGCTCCACGACGTCAGCCGACCCACCTCCCGCCCGCGGCGCATACGCCGCCACCACACGCCGCTCGATCTCCGCCACCAAGGCCGGCCGGTCCTCCCGGTCCACCAGCAGCAGCGCCGCCAGCCACCGCCTTGCCAGGTCCGGCCCGGCGGGCTCAAGCAGTTCCACCAGCATCCTCAGGTGTTCGCTTGGGGAGAGCGTCTGCGACGGATCTGACCCGCTCGGGTACGTGAACAATGCCCGCTTCGCCATGACGTTCGCCTCCCGCCCGCAGCCGCAGCTCCAGCGTCTGCAAAAACACCTCGATCCGCTCCACCCGCTCGGTCAGTTTCTCCAGCGTCGCCGCCACCGCCGCCAGCAACTCGCCCGGGTTCGCGTCGCGCAGCGCATGATCCTTGATCTGCTCGGCCAGCATCGGCCCGCGCCCGGTCAGCAGCCACTCACCATTCAACTTCAGCGCCGCGGCCAGCGTCGCCACAAACTCCACGCTCGGCGCATGCCCCTGCATGTACCGCCGCACCGTCTCCGGATGCGTGCTGGTCAGCGTGCCCAACTCCCGAAAAGACCGCCGCCCCGCCGCCGCCTTCAGCCTCTGATGTAGCAACGAATCCTGCATGCCCGCCCCCGGCACTCGGTGCATTCCGCGTCACTCCACGGAAAACACGGGATAGTCGGTATCCACCAACACGTTCCAAACAGGATACCAACCAAACCCAGGTCTGTGCAACTTGTGGCGATTCGACGCGCATTCTGTGCGTCCGCCCCAAACCCGCGGCTTCTCCCGCCCGCTACCCCACATCCGCGAGGCCCAGCGTCTCGCCGTACGACTTCATCAGCCGCCGCTTCAACACCGCCTCTTCGGGATACGCCAGCAGCGGCGACCGCTTGATCCACGCCGCCGCATCGCGCCGCGCCATGTCCAACAACGCCCGGTCACGCATCAGGTCCGCCACCTTGAACGGCGCGATCCCCGCCTGCCGCGTGCCGAACACCTCCCCCGGCCCGCGAATCTCCAAATCCTTCTCCGCCAGCACAAACCCATCGGTCGTCTGGCACATCACCGCGAGGCGCTGCTCCCCCTCCGGCGTCACGGGGTCCGCGATCAGCCAGCACGCCGACGGGCGCGTGCCGCGCCCAACCCGCCCGCGCAACTGGTGCAACTGCGCCAGTCCAAACCGGTCCGCCTGCTCCACCACCATCGCCGTCGCGTTGGGCACGTCCACACCCACCTCGATCACCGTCGTCGCCACCAGCGCCTTGATCTCGCCGACTCTGAACCGCTCCATCGTCGCCTCGCGCGTCTCGCGCGACAGCCGCCCGTGCAGCGCCGCCAGGCGCACGCCCTTCAAGTACCCCTCCTCCAACTCCTTCAACACCGTGCGCACATCCCGAATCGGTTCGCCCCCCGCCCCCGCCTCTCCGGGCTCGATCGCCGGCACCACGACATACGCCTGCTCGCCCCGCGCAATCCGCTCCGCCACATCCTCGTACGCGTCGCGCCGCCGCTCGCTGCTAACGCCGCGCGTTTCGATCGGCATCCGTCCCGGCGGCAACCCCCGCACCACGCTGATATCCAAATCCCCAAACAGCGTGATCGCCAGCGTCCGCGGGATCGGCGTCGCCGTCATCACCAGCACATGGGGCGTGCTCGTCTCGTCCGTCGCGCTCGCCCGCAGCCGCGCCCGCTGGTGCACGCCAAAGCGGTGCTGCTCGTCGATCACCGCTACCGCCAACTCCTTGAATTTCACATCCTCCGTCAGCAGCGCGTGCGTGCCGATGAGCACATCCACGTCCCCCGCCGCCAACTTCCCAAGCAGCGCCTCGCGCTCGGGCCTCGGCGTGCCGCCCGTGAGCAAGGCCAGCCGCACGCGCGAGCCTTTCAAAATCCGCGAGAGTCCCTCGTAATGCTGCTCGGCCAGAATCTCCGTCGGCGCCATCAGGCTCGCCTGCCGCTCCGATGCCACCGCCATCAGCATCGCGTACAGCGCGACCATCGTCTTACCCGACCCCACGTCCCCCTGGATCAACCGATTCGCCGGCGTCGCCCTCGACAAATCCGCGGCGATCTCCCGCACCGCCCCCTCCTGCCCCGGCGTCAACACAAACGGCAGCCGCTCCCGAATGTGCCGATCAATCCCCTCGCTGAACTTCAGCGCCGGCGCCCGCAGCCGCTCCCGCAAATACGCCCGCCGGATGTGCACGCCCAACTGCAACAGCAAAAACTCGTCGTACGCCAATCGCCGTCGCGATCCCAAAATCTCCGCCTCGCTCGCCGGCTCGTGCTGCATCCGGTACGCCTCGCTCAGCGTCGGCATCTCCCGCTCGCGCCGAAACGCCTCCGGCAAATGCTCCTCGATCAATGGCAGCGCCAACGGCAACACCTTCTTGATCGCCCTCCAAATTGCCACCGAGTTGATCTGCTCGCTCGCCGGATACACCGGCCGCCACGCCGCCTCATGCTCGGGGGGCTCCTCCCCCTCCGCGCTCAACACCTCCACCTTGGGGTTCACCGCCTGCAAGCCCGGGCCCCGCCGCGTCACCTTCCCCTGCACCCGCACCCGCACGCCCGGGTGAATCTTGTCGCGCATGTACAACCCGTTGAACCACACCAAATCCAGCCGCCCGGTGTGATCCATCAGCACCGCCTCAAACCGAGGCCGCTTGCCAAACACCGGCCGCGTCGCAGTGATCTCCCCGCGCGTGCTGATGTTCGCCCCTGACGCGAGTTGGTCAATCGTCGCCTCCGCCTCCAGCCGCTCGTGCCGAGTGGGTAAGTGCGCCACCAGCCGCCCGAGGTTCGTCAGCCCCAGCGTGCGCAGCAGCCCCGCCACCCGAGGCGTCAACCCCGGCAACTCCTCAACCGCAGTGGTCAGTGCGACGCTCATCTAAGGCCGTGCCGCCCTCACTCCGCCCGCGCCTCGCTCGCCGGGTCGATCTGCCGCAGATACGCCCACGTGTAGATCCCCGTCGCGTGCCCATCCGAAAACCGGAACCAGATCGCGTAGTTGCCACGAAGTTCCACATCCACGATCGTCAGCGCCTGCCCCGACCCCGCGGGCAGCACCGTCAGCGGATTGGTCGCCATCTCCTCGCGCAACTGCTTCATGTCGGCACTAGGCGACATCCGCCGCAGGTACACCACGCTGTAATACGACGTGGCCCCATCGGGCCACTCAATCGTGACCCCGCGATCCTTCTTGACGTCAATAGCCTTGGGCGCATTCACAACTCAGGATAGGTCGCCGCTGCCCACTCGATGCCTCGATGCCTCATGCCCAGATGCCTTCTTCCACGTCATCTCCGCCCGTCGCCTCACGCCCGCACCGCGCCAACCATCCCCCAAATGCCCACCCACTTCGCCGACGCTCTCCACCAACGCCTCGCCGCCGGCGCCTCCCCCATCTGCGTCGGCCTCGATCCCGTCCTCGACAAAATCCCGCCAACCCTCCGCGCCGAGCACCCCGCCCCCGCCGACGCCATCCACCACTTCTCCCGCGGCGTCATCGACTCAATCCGCGGCCTCGCCCCCGCCGTCAAGTTCCAGTCCGCCTGCTACGAGCGTCACGCCAGCCAGGGCGTCGCCGCTCTCGAAGCCTCCATGCGCTACGCCCGCGACGCCGGCCTCCTGGTCATCCTCGACGCCAAGCGAGGCGACATCGGCATCTCCAGCGAGCACTACGCCGCCGCCGCCGCCAACGCCGGGGCCCACGCCATCACCCTCAGCGGCTACCTCGGCCCCAGCACCATCGCCCCCTTCCTCGCCTCGGGCCTCGCCGTCTTCGTCCTCGTCCGCACCAGCAACCCCGACAGCGACGTCGTCCAAGCCCAGCGCCTCGCCGATGGCCGCACCGTCGCCGAAATGATGGCCGACCTCGTGCACACCCTCGGCGCGTCGCACCTGAGCACCCGCGGCCAAAGCAGCGTCGGCGCCGTCGTCGGGGCTACCAAGGCCGCCGAAGCCGCCGCCCTCCGCGCCCGCATGCCGAATCAAATCTTCCTGATTCCCGGCTACGGCGCCCAAGGCGGCACCGCGAGCGACGTCCGCGCCATGCTAACGCCCAGCCGCCAGGGCATCCTCGTCACCGCCAGCCGCAGCGTCATCTACCCTCAAGCGAACAGCGGCGAAGACTGGGCCAGCGCCATCAACCGCGCCGCCAAGTCATTCGCCGCTGAGATTGCAACAGTGATCACCGGCTGACGAACATCCTTACCGCTTCCGCCGCCCCAGCACCAGCGTCGCCATCCCCGCCAGCGCCATCGCGCCCGGCGCGGGCACGATCGTCGTCTGCCCGGAGAACGACCCCTCGCTGAACCACTGCGCGCTGGGCAGCCCGGTCTGCGGATTCACCGACACGCCCAGTCCGCCCGTCGGCCCCACCAGGCTCGTCAGCGTGAACGCGCCGTCATCACCCGCGGTCGAAGAAAACCCGCCGAAAAGCCCATATCCGGGCAAGTTCGGCCCGTTCCACGTGTACGTCACGACGCCATATCGGTCGCTGAACTGCATCGTCGCCGTGTCGTCCCACGACGTGGGCGTCACCAGGTTGTTGCCGTTGCCGATCGCCGTCAGCAGCCCGCCCTGCACCTGAATGGTCAGCAGCGGCACCGACGTCGTGCGATCCACAAACGAAAACGTGCCCGAAAGGTTGTACGAGTGACTGTACTTGCCGGGCAAAGGCAGCGCCGAACTGCCCAGGTACGAGAGCTGCACGTTGGCCACGAAGTTCACGTCGAACGACAGCGCCGCCAGCGGGCCGTTGTTGTCATCCACCAGCAGCGTCTGCGGGTCCGCCGGATCATTCGCGTTGTTCAGCGTGCCGCCCGTGCCGCGAAAGGTGTAACTGGTGTGGTCGTTGTCCGACGCGAAGCTGAAAAACGCCGCCTGCGCGCCCGAGACCAGCACGAGCGAAACGCCCGCGCACGCGATTGCCTGTATCCGCATGACTTTTCTCCCCGATGACGAGTGCACGAACGCCAGACACAAGGCCGCGGCCTCAAGCGATCACGCTTTTTCTGCCACGCGTTACCAGCAAAGAACCCGCGCCCTCTTCAGAGCGCGGAATTCAACTTTCTCCCGACCGATTCTCCCGAACCGGACTCATGGTCACGCCCGTCATCGCACGCGGCGTGTGAAGCAATCTCGCTTCGTCAGCGTTCAGCGACGCCGACGCCCAACCGCCAACCCGCCCAGGCCCAGCAGCGCGATCGCGCCGGGGGTGGGGACGAAGTTCGCCGTGCCCGAGTACGAACCCTCGGAGACCCAGCCCGTGCTCGGGTAGTTGTTCCCCAGCGACACGCCGGGCGTGTGCGTCTGGGCGTTCTGCAGGTCCGTGAGCGTGAACACCACGTCATCCACACCCACCGACGAAGCGCCCTGCACCAGGCCGAAGTTCGCGTTCGACGCGCCGAACCAGGTGTAGGTCACCTGCCCCGTGATGTCCGAGGCCGAGGCGTCGCCGCCCGTGCCCCACGCCCCCTCGCTGCCGAGGTTGCGGAAAATGCCGCCGTCAAAGGTCGCCGTCAGCAGCGGGGTGTTGGTCCCCGGCACATAGAACCCGAACATCGGGGCCTGCCCGTCGAACCCGACGATGTTGTACAGGTGAAGCGTGCCGCCCGGCTGGTTCACGCTCGCCAGGAAGTCCAGCGAGAAGTTCGTGCGGAACTCCACGTCGAACGTGAGCGCCGACTCGCCGTTGTTCCCGTTCCCCACCGTCAGCGTCACCACCGGAGCCGGCGTGCCGTTGCTCACGTTGCCGCCCGAGCCCGCGAACGTGAAGTGCGAGGGATCGGTATCAGACGCGAAGCTGAACGTCGTGACGGCCTGCGCCGAGGAGATCCCCGCCAGCACCGCCGCCATCATCACTGCAGTCTTCATAACTCAACTCCCCAATCTCCCCTCCCGGGGCGTCTCTCTCTTCCCAGCGGCCCGCTTCTGCGGGTCCGAGTTCCAAACATTCCTGATCGCCCCCCGCGGGGCCAAACACATCCATCCGCTCAACGCGTCTCAGGCCCGGCGACGCCGCGCCATCGCCAGCCCGCCAAGACCAAGCAGCGCCATCGCTCCCGGAGCCGGCACGAAGTTGGCCGTGCCCGAGTACGAACCTTCAGCAAACCACTGGCCCGGCACTTCGCCGTCGAGCCCGACGCCCGGAGCGCCCGCCGCATTCTGGAGGAAGGTGAAGGTGAACGCCGCATCATCGATGCCCTGCGAGTGGGCCCCATGGAACAGGCCGTACGCCGGGAGGTCCGGACCATTCCAGACATACTCGACATGCGCCGTGGCGTTGTCAGTCGCCGCCAGCCCCGCCGCGGTGCCCCAGGCGCCCTGCGTGCCCAGTGCGCTGAACGAACCGGCCACGATCGTCGCCGACAGCAGCGTGTCGCCGTTGGCCAGGCGGAACTCAAAGCTCCCCGCCGCTTCGTTCGCCGAAGCATTCACGCCGTAGGTGTGCAGGAATCGCCCGCCGCCGGCCGGGATGCTGCCGGTCGAAGCGATCGAGAAGCCCGCGAAGAACGACACGTCGTACGTCAGCGCCGGCGCCGGGCCGTTGCCGTCGTCGATCACCAGCGTCAGGTGGTTGCCGTCGCTGTTGGCGTTCTGAATCGTGTTCCCCGCGCCCTGCCAGGTGAAGCTGGTGTTGTCGCTGTCGGACGCGAAGCTGAACGTCGTCACGCCCTGGGCCGCGCCCGCGCCCAGCACCAGAGCAATCATTCCAATCGTCATCGTCTTCATCACAGATCTCCCGGTCAAAGCGCGTCCCCCTCCGGGCCGCACATGACTTCTCTTCCCTCTCACACTTCTCAAACTCCCAAGCCCGCCGCGCCCCAGCCGCGACGTTTCAACTCCCATTCACTTGCTCCCGCGACTGCGCCGGAAGACCAGCAGCCCGCCCAGCCCGCCCAGCGCCAGCGCGCCCGGCGCCGGCACCGCGTTGGCCGACCACGACCCTTCCGACACCCAGCCCGGCAGGACGAACCCGCCCTGCGCCACGCCCGCCCGCTGCCCGTTCGGGCCGCGCAGCGCCGTCAGCGTGAACGCCTGCGAACGCGGGCCGCTCAGGTTCCGCCCCGCCAGCGGGCCAAATCCCGTGAACGTCAGCCCGCCGTCCGTCACCTCGCTGCTCTGCAGCGTGGCGCTCGAACCAAGAAAGTTCGGGTTGTCTGTGAAGCTGATGAACGCGGCGTTCGAGAACGTCACGCGAAGAATCAACGAGTCATTCGCCGCGTCATGGAACTCATACTGCCCGTTCGCCACCCAGCTCTGGATGAACCCGCCCGCAAAGGGCGTGAGCAAGGGCTGCGAAAGCCCCGCCTGGAACGTCATATAGCTCGCAAACGCCATCGCCGGCTGAGGGCCGTCGTTGTCAGGGTCCCACAGCAGCATGGTGTTCACGCGGCCGCTCGGGCTCAGTGGCCCGGCGTCCGCGATGCCGCCGGAGCCCGGCGGATCCGTCGGAACGCCCTGAAACGTCGGGCTCGCGCCCGCAATGTCCGACGCGAAGCTGAAGAAGTCCGCGTTCGCGATCCCGGTAAGCGCCGACAACGCTGCCGCGCTCACGATGAGTCCAGTTTGAACTTGATTCATTCTCACGCACCTCCAACCGCCACCGAGACAACACAGCACCGCCGCCCGCTGTTCCTCACAGCAGTCACGGAGCGCGCGTCCGACTGCGCGGCTCTCCACCTCGAATGTGCATCAGGAATTCCGAAGTGCCAGAAAAGTGGAAAGAATTTCTGCGTGCGACCTCAGATTCCGCACGACCCGCACCCCCAGCCACACTTCTCGGTACCGAACAGGTCCAAAACAAAGCCGCCCCGTGTTCCAGAGAACACGGGGCGGACGCTGTTATCGGATTCTGCCTTTGCGAGCCACCCAAGCCGGGCACATCAGCCCGGCCCACCGGCTTCAATCATCGTCTACATCGGCTTGCGCTCGATCGTCACGTCGTACACCTGCAGCAGCTTTTCCTTGTCAAACACCATCTCCTGCCGCGACAGCCCCACCACGTCGTACTCGGTCGTCAGCTCGATGGCGTCCACCGGGCACGCCTCCTCGCACATCCCGCAGTAGATGCACCGCAGTTCATCGATCTCGAACTTCGCCGGGTACTTCTCGCGATCGTCCCACGGGCTCTCCGCCGCCTGGATGTGAATGCACCGGGCCGGACAGATCGTCGGGCACATCATGCACGCCACGCACTTCACGCGGCCCTTCTCATCCCGGTTCAGCCGGTGCACGCCCCGGAAGTTCGACACATTCTGCCCGCCCTCCAACACCGGCATGTTCTCACGCCGCTCCTCCGGATACTGCATCGTCCGGCTGGTCTTGCTCGGGCTGAACTTGCTCTGCCCGAAACTCGTGAAAAAGTGGCGCAGCGTCACCCCGAACCCCTTGATGATCGCGGGCAGATACACCGAATCGGTGCGGCTCATCTCGGGTACGCGCAGGTGTAAAACGTCAGATTCTGGAATGGGCATGCCGCTTCGAGTATACGCGGCACCCTCAGACGCGGTACGATCCCGACATGCCGGGAGGGCGCCAAACGACACCACTGTTCGATCTCCTCCGCCGCCAGAACGGCGCCGCTTCCGCCCAGGCCCCCGGCACGCCCACCGACGCGCCCCGCCCGCCAAAGCCCATGGTCCGCGTCGAGCTCAAGCCCCAGGTCGAGCCCTCGCTCTCCCCAAGCCGCGAAACCGCCCCCGACGCACCCCTCAGCGTCCTTCGTCTCCCTCTGAACGCCTTCTGGTACGCCGTCGCACTCTTCGTCGCGCTCCTCTTCCTCGTCTTCTTCGGCGGCTACAAACTCGGCAAAGACGCCGCCAACCGACAGGCCGATCGCGAACTCGGCGAACGCCTCCTCGATCGCCCCGGCATCAACGATCCCCTCAACCAACCCTCCACTTCCCCAGCCCCCCAACCTTCCTCTTCTTCCTCCTCCCCCCCCACCTCCCCCTCCACCCGCACACCCGCGCCCAATACCCAAACACAATCCGATTCCGATGCCATCTCCCCCGGCGTCGGCGCCGTGCTCTCCTCCCGCGGCGTCACCGCCGACCCCCGCGAGCACGGCCAGAACTACCTCGCCCTCGCCACCCTCTCCAAAACCGACGCCGAAGCCGCCATCGCGTTCATGAGCCAGAACGGCGTTGAGATCATCGGCGTCCCGGTTGATCGGGGCGGGGGAAGAGCCAACAATGCTGGCCCCGCCTACCGGCTCTTCGCCGCGACCGGGATCACAAGCGAGCAGTACCGCACCAAGCAAACGGCGCGGACAAACCTCGAAGCCGAGGTCGCTCGCCTGGGAGACATCTGGCAGAAGCAGCACCACGGCGCGTCGAACTTCGCCAAGCCGGGGTGGGAAAAGTTCTAGTCCGCCTCGCACACCGCATTCGCACGCCCCGGCTCCCCAGCCGCGGCAACAGAAGGAAGCACCCATGAGCCTCGATCGCTCCCTCAAGATCTCCGCCAACCTCAGCGGCAAGCGCAGCGTCCTCACCCGCGCCGAACGAATCGCCAAAATGACCGCCGACAAAAAGTTCGACGTCAAGAAGGACAAGGCCCTCGGCATCGCCAAGACCCTCGTCGGCAAGTAAGCCTCGAGCCAGCCGTCGCGGCTTTCGCCAGCCACCCATCTCACGCCGCACCCCCAACCCCGCGCCACCCGCGGGGTTTTTGTTTCGCGTGTCTTGGGGTGGCCCCTCTCTCCGAGAGGGGCGTGCTCTGCGGCTGCGAGGGCGCGCGGGAAAAACTCGGCCTGGGGTGGGTCGGTGGGGTTGGGAGAGGATGGAGTTCCGCTGGGGCGTGGCTGGTCTTCCCCGGTGAGCGGGTTTGAAGCGCTCGAGCGGGACCCGGTAGGCACACGATCTAGCGGCGATGTGTGGGCGAGGTCATCGGGCCGACGCCCTTTGGACTTTTTTCGGCACTGCTTGCGTGTCGCAATCGTGGCGAGGGGCTGCCCGGTGTGGTGTCCCGAGTCGGAGCCTCTGTTGGTCGCGGGTGTGCTGGGCCACACCAGGCGAGTGTTCCCCGATGCTTCACGCGAGCGAGGGCCGGCCCACGCACCGCTTCGGCGGCCGCGAG
>WGNV01000009.1 GCA_016124375.1 Tepidisphaera sp. | reverse complement strand
CCGGGGTACAACAACGTCGGCCCCGCCAAGGTAAGCAAAGCGCCAAGCAAGCCCCTGCCCCCGACGCCCGCCAGAGGCGGCATGAAGCCCGGCTATCAGAACAAAGGTCTCAATCTGGCCGGCAAGGCCGCGCCCAAGGCCCCGCCCAAGCCCGCTCACCTCACCCCGGGGTACAACAACGTCGGCCCGGGCAAAACCGCGTTCAAGCCGGGCGTCAAGCCCGCCGCCGGCCCCGCCAAGCCCGGGATGATCGGCAACCGACCTTCGTCCCAGGTCGCGCCCGCATCGTCAAACTCCGGCCGCCCCGTGCCCCCCGCCAAGCCCACGGCTCCCAAGCCTCTGTTCAAAAAGCCCTGAGCCGTGGTCATCCCGGGCTGGCTGGTCGAGGGTCAAGGTGGCTCGGGCAACGCCTCTCGGGGCCTCTTCGTCCGCCGCCGCCGCGACGGCCTCCCGGGCTACGCCAAGGTCTTTGACGTCGCGAACGTCGCCGCGGCCATGCGCGACACCGCCGCCGCTCGCCGCGTGATCGCCTGGGCCTTTCAGACCGAGCAAACCCTGCTCTCGCGAACACGAGACTGCTCGCGCCTCATCACCCTCCTCGACGCACAGCCCCCAACCCGCAAGACTCCGGGCGTCCTGGTCTTTGAACGCGCCTCGCACAGCGCCGCCGCCCTCTTCCGCCAGCCCGCCCCGCACGCCTGCGCCGCCCTCCTCGACGCCTCGCAGGCCCTCCGCCAGCTCCACCATCGCGGCATCGTCCACCAGGACCTCAAAGCCGCCAACCTCCTCTCCGTCGTTCGCAACGCCCACGCACGCTGGGTGCTCGCCGACCTCGGCCGCGCCTCCAGCGCCGACTGCTGGGGCCCCTTCGCCCACCACTGGGTCGTCGGTGACCGCGCCCACGCCCCGCCCGAACTCCTCTTCGGCGCGGGCAGCCGCGGCTGGCGATCCCGCGGCGTCGCCACCGACCTCTGGCTCCTGGGCGCCCTCGCCTTCGAGCTTCTCCTCGGCCAACCCCTCACCGCCTGGCTGTGGGCGCACGTCCCCGCTCGCGCCCGCCCGCCCTACCCCGACGCCCCCACCCCGGATTGCCCAGGCCTCTGGGCCCGCGAGCAACCCGCCTGGGCCCGGGCCATCCGCCTCGCCTCCGACCAAGTCCGCCGCGAAGCCCGCATTCACGGCTGCGACCCCGCCTCCTCCCGCTCGATCCGCGACGACTTCCTCGCCCGCTGCGCCATCGACTGGCGCAATCGCCGCTTCGCCGCCCCCCGCTCATGATCCCTTCTTAGCGCATCCCCAGGTGGGGTTTCACGCGCTGGCCGGGTAGAGTCACCCCATGACCCCCGCCACGCTCTCTGCCGACACCCTCGCCGCCCGAGCGCTCGCCGTCTTCCCCGCTGGCTCAAACGGCGAGTTCAACCTACCCCCCGAGCTCGTCCGCGTCATCGACCGGGGCCAGGGCTGCCGCCTGCGCGACAGCGAAGGCCGCGACATGCTCGACTTTTCCATGGGCTGGGGCAGCGTCCTCCCCGGCCACGCCCGCGAAGAAGTCGTCGCCGCCGTCGCCGCCCGCGCACTGGGCGAAGCCGGCCCCGGCTCCTGGGGCGGCACCAACTTCTCGTATCCCAACACCCAGTCCCTCGCGCTGGGCGAAGCACTCCTCGCCCTCCAACCCACCCGCGCCCGCCGCGTCCGCTTCTGCGCCTCAGGCACCGAAGCCACCATGCACTGCCTCCGCCTCGCCCGCGCCTTCACTCGCAAACGCCACATCCTCAAGTTCGAAGGCGCCTACCACGGCTCCAACGACGAAGGCGTCACCAGCCTCTTCCCCAGCGGCACGACCCCCTTCCCCGCCCCCGAGCCCAGCAGCGCCGGCATCAGCGCTGACTACACGCTCATCGCCCCCTACAACGATCTTGACTCCACACGCCGCATCATCGAATCCGCCGCCAACGACCTCGCTTGCGTCATCGTCGAACCCCTGCATCGCTGCCTCGCCCCGCGCGATGGCTTCCTGCAAGGGCTTCGCGACGCCTGCGACGCCCACGGCGTCCTTCTCGTCTTTGACGAAGTCGTCACCGGCTTCCGCCTCGCCTATGGCGGCGCCCAGCACTACTACAACGTTCCCGCCGACCTCGTCGCCTACGGCAAGGCCCTCGGGGGCGGCTTGCCCATCGGCGCGTTCGTCGGCCGCCAAGACATCATGGACATCGTGCGCGAAGACCGCGCGGGCACGCCCGAATACGTCTGGACCGCCTCCACCCTCGGCGGCAACCCCATCTCCTGCGCCGGCGCCCTCGCTGCCCTCGAGATCTACCGCCGCCCCGATACCTACCCGATGCTCCACGCCATGGGCCATCGCTTCCGCGAAGGCCTGCGCCGCGTGCTGCGCGACGCCGGGCACGCCGGCCAAGTGATCGGCGATGGCCCGCTGGGCCAGATCGTCTTCTCCACCGAACCTGTCTTCGACTATCGCTCGACGATCCGAGGCGACCGCGCCAAGAGCCGCCAGATGATGCTCGGCCTCTTCCGTCGCGATGTCTTCGTCAACCCCATGGGCACCAAGCTGTACCTCTCCCTGCAGCACGACGACGGCGCGATCGACGAGTTCCTCGAGCGCCTCACGAGCGTGCTGCGCGAAGACGTGAGCCGCTGATCGCGCGGGCCACCCGTACAGTGCCGTCCTTGCCTTCGCACGATCACACAACATCGCACCGCCTGGGCGTCATCACTGTCGTCCTCACGCTCCTGGCCTGGTCCTCCACGCCCCTGTTCATCCAGCACTTCGCGCATTCACTGGACGTCTGGTCCAGCAACGGCTGGCGCTACGCCTTCGCCGCGATCATCTGGGCGCCGGTGCTCATCATCGGCCGCGTGCGGCGAACACTGCCCAAAGGCCTGGCGTGGCGGGCGTTGACGCCTTCGATCTTCAACGCCGCGGGCCAGACCGCCTTCGCGCTCTCCTTCTATCACATCGACGCCGCCACCGGCAGCTTCGGCCTGCGCTCGCAGATCATCTTCGTCGCCATCGGCGCCTACTTCCTCTTCCCCAGCGAGCGTGCCCTGCTGCGCGATGCCCGCAGTTGGCTCGGCATCGTCCTCGTGCTCGTCGGCCTGGCCGCCACGCTCTTCCTCTCCCGTGCCGGAGGGCCCGCCCAGGCCGTCGGCGTCCACGCCTCCCATGGCCTTGGCATCGCGCTGGCCGTCGGGGGCGGCATCCTCTTCGCCGGCTACTCACTCGAAGTCCGCCGCCGCCTCAATGACGTCAGCCCGCTCGTCTCCTTCGCCGCCATCAGCCAATACACCGCCCTCTTCCTCGTCCTGGGCATGCTCGCCTTCGGGCAAAATGCCGCGGGCGAGCACAACTTCGGCGCCGGACCCCTCGACATGTCCGCCGGTCAGTTCAGCCTCTTCGTCCTCAGCTCCGTCATCGGCATCGCCCTGGGCCACGTGTGGTACTACACCGCCATCGCGCGCCTGGGCGTCGCCGTGTCCAGCGGCGTCGTCCAGCTCCAGCCCTTCGTCGTCGCCGTCGCCCAGATGGCCGTCTTCGGCCGCGCCCTCGCACCCGCCCAGTGGGCCGGTGGCGGCATGGCCATCACCGGCGCCTGCCTCTTGCTCTGGGTGCAGTGGGGGCTCTCATCACGAGGCAAGCCCGCCGACCCGCCCGACCCGCACGGCGTTCTTCAGGAGCAGGAGTAGAAAAGAGCAGGATGAGAAGCCCGCAAACCTACCCCGCCGCCGGCGTCCCCTGCTCGCTGTGCACAAACGACCGGATCTCCGCCGGCACGCTGAAGCGATAGTGCACCGGGTGGCCCTCGGTGAAGTGCACGCGGAACTCCGCCGCGTGCTCCACCTGGTGATGCAGCACGTTGTCCACATACCCCGGCAGCGACACCGAGTTGAACGACGCCGACACCTTGTACAGCCCCACCCGCAGCCGCGCCGGAAACGCGAACTCCACCGTCTGCTGCGTGCCCGCCGGCATGTCGGGCAGCCGCACCCGCTCGTCAAACGTCGTCGTGCCGAACAGCCGCTCCCCCAGCTCATCGTGAATCACATAGCTCACGCTCGGATGGCTGATGTTCTGGTTGGCCTGCACCACCACCCGCACCGTCACCAGGTCGTCCACCGCGAACGACGGGCGATTCGGCACCACGCTGATCTGCACGATCTCCCCCGCCCGCACCTTGGCCGGCGCCGGCGCCGCGGCCCCGCCCAGGTCCGTCAGGTCCTCGTACCCCAGTTGCCGCATCTCGCTGCCCACCATCTCCCGCACCACGCGGCACACCCTTGGGTGCGCAATCAACTCCGCCCGCGTCCGAGCGAAGAACGCCTCGCGCTCACCCGGCGCCATCACCGGCACCACCTCCATGAACGACTTCTCGCTTGGCTCCTTGTCGGGCGGGAAGGAGGTATTAATCACCCCCTGCGACAGCGCCGCCGCGACGCCCGGGTGATACTCCTCGCCCAGAAACTCCAGCATCTGCCGCGACACCGCCTCGGGCTCGATGATGAACCGCTCCTGCCGCACCACCATCACCCTGGGGCCATACTCCCCTTCCATCGCCTTGAGCACGATCGCCGCTCGCTCGCGCCAGATCTCCACCGCCTTGCCGATCTCTTCGTCGGTGATGAGGTCCGCCCCCTTGGCCTTCCTGATGAACCCGGAGAAGAACGCGTTCAGCAGGCTCCACACGTTCTCCTGTGGGTGCCGCACCATCAGCAGCATCCGGGCGTCGGGCAGCAGCCGCAAGATCTCCTCGGTGTACAAAATATTGTCCACCAGCGCCGCGATGTACCGCCCACCCGGCGCCGCGCAGTGCCAGCGCATGAACCCGTCAATGAACTGCACCGCTTCCTTCGCAAACTCCTGATCCAGTGGGTGCGTCCGCCGCCCGATGTCACGGCGACTCCGCCCCGCGAAGAACTCCGCGAAGAACCACAGCTCCTTGTCCGTCCGCCCGTACCCCTCACGCGGCATCAGCGCCGGGTGCTTCGTCAGCGCGTTCCACAGCGCCGTCGTCCCGCTCCGGGGTGCCCCGCCGATAAAGATCGGGCCTTGCATTACCGGTTTATTAGCCCTGCTCGCCATGCGTTACCACCGAAAACCGGAAAAATGCGGAAAATGACGGCGCGAACGCCGCCCGATCATCTCCCGCCCCGCCATTTCAGCCCGCCACTCAAAACGGCCGCTTCGTCGGGTTCACCACCAGGTTGTCGCGCCCAAGAATCAGCAAATCCGCGATCTCCAGCGCCTCTTCAAAGCTCGTCCGCGCCTGCTCCACGCTCGCCGCCGGCGACAACACCTTCCCCTGCTCCAGGTGCTCGATCGTCGGCACCGCATCCCCGCACACCAGCGTCGTGTGCCGCAGATCCTCCAGCAGCAGCCCCGCCAGCCCGGGCGTCACCCCCGCCAGCGGAAACAGCGCCACCCGCGGGGCCAGCTCATCCGGCGCCGCCTCGCACCGCTGCAAAATCGCGATGTCCTGCTGCAGCGCCCGCAGCAGCTCCTCATCGTGCCCGCCCCCCGCCTCAATCCCCTCCCCCGTCCTCATCGCCTTCACGCGGCTCGCCAGCGCCACGCCCACCGCCTCGCGCTCCGGCGCATGAATCCACCACTTCGCCCCCTCAAACGCCAACAACCCCCGCCGCGTCTCCGGATGAAAACTCGTCAAAAACACATCCGTGATGTCCTTGGGCGCCAGGTTCGCCCGCTCCCCCAGCCGCGCCACCAGCGCCTGCGACGGCAGCCCCGGATCCACCAGCACCCGCCGCCCCTCGCTCGATATCAGCGTCGTCGTGGCGTGCCCGGTCCGCACCGCCGCCCGCTCCCCCCACAACGGATGCGCCGCCAACCCCCCAATCGAAATCACCCGGATGTCCATGCCTCAACGTTATGACGCCCCGCCCCGCGCCACACGAGCCCGAAGCGCAAGCGAGGGTCTCAGTGGCAATCGCGCGCCACCGCCGCAAAGTCTCCGAATCCTCCCCCCGCATCCTCACCCACCAAGAAAATTCCGCCACGCCGCCCGGAGCTTCGATCGCAGCCCCTTGCCCGCGGGCGTCGTCGCCGGCGCTGTCGTCGTGTTCGGCCCCGGCTTCGCGGGCGGCTCATTCACCCGCGCCGCCGCCGGCTCGCTCGATGGCGTCGCGCCCGGCGTCGGCACAGGCGTCGTCGCCGCGTCCCCGCCGCTCCGCGCTCTCATCGCCTCACGCACCAGGAGCAAGCACCCCGGGCACCGCCCCGTCAGCGGCTCGCCCTTCAAGGGCGAAGAACACCGCCAGCACTTCGCCTCCTCCAACACCCGCTCCACCAGGTCAATCCCTTCGCCCCCGTCCGACTCCTTCCGCTTCTGCACCAGCGTGTTCAACCGGTCGTAATACGTCACCTGGGGCGTCGCCTTCGAGCCCCCATCCACCAGCCCCGCCCGCCCCAGCGTCCGCTGCGTAAGCGCCGCCAGCTCGCTCTCGCCCCGCGCCTTGTTGCTCACCATCGGGTTGCACTTCGCAAACGCCTCCTCCAGCGCCACCAGCATCGACGACCCCGTCTTCAGCCGGAACATCGGGTTCTTGTTCGTCGCCCGCCCCACCACCTCCGCCAGCGACGGCTCGAACGGCTCCAGGTTCTCCACCGGCACCGGCGTCGAGCGATGCGCCTCCCGCACCTCTTCCAGCGTCCCCTCGAACGGCGCCGTCCCGATCAGCAACTCATACATCGTGATGCCCAGCGCATACACGTCGCTCCGCGCCGACACGTTCTTGTCGAACATCTCCGGCGCCATGTACGTCGGCGTCCCCGCCACCGCCTCCACCCGGCTCCCCATGCTCAATCGCGGCCTCGGGCACGCCAGCCCAAAGTCCGTCAGCACGATCGACCCGTCCTGCCCCAGCAAAATGTTCGCCGGCTTGATGTCCCGGTGCACGATCCCCGCATCATGCAGCACGCCCACCGCCTCGCACGCCGCGTTCATCACCACCCGCGTCGCCGCCAGCGTCAACGCCCCCGTCCGCTGCAACACCTGCCCCAGCGTCGGCCCATCCACATACTCCATCACGATGAAGGGCACCCCGCTGATCACGTCCGCGTGCAGCACCGTGTTCAGCCCCTTGTGCCGCAGCGCCGCCGCCGCCCGCGCACCCTCCAGAAACTGCGCAAAGTCAGGGTCATCCTCGCTCGCCACCGCGTGCAGCAGAAACTTCACCGCCACGTCCCGCCCCAGCAGGTTGTCCCGCCCCAGCCACACCACCCCCATCCCGCCCTTGCCGATCTCCCGCACCAGCTCCACCGCCCCCAACTGCTTGGGAATCTCAACCTGCGGCAACGCCTCCCCGCCGCCCCCCGTCGAGGTCAGCGTCAAATCCCGCGTCAGCGTGACAGTCTTGGTTTCACCCATTCGTTCGCCAACTCTCGGCCCGCCGCCGACCTTCCCTCAATCATCGTTCGCGTGCCCGGGCACCAGGGTTGACGCGCATTTCATTTCACGCCAATCCGTTCATCGCAACGCGTGCCCAAACCCCCCACACCCACCCCCACACCCACCCCAACTCCCCACCCCAACTCCCCACCCCGCCCCCCGACAAGATACCGACCGCCGCCCGCCCCCGTCGCCCTTTGGTCGCAATTCCCCACCCCCGGTTTCGCCGGTACGCTCCCTCACCATGTCAACCCCAACCCCCGGGCGATACCAGCAGTTCCAGACATATCGCGCGCGAATGAACCGCCGAATCCTGGGCGACGACGCCGAACGCGCCGCCAGCGGTGCCGCCACCACCCCCCAAGGCGTCGCCCCGGGCGGCTCCATGGTCACCAAGCGCTTCTTCCGCCTCGATGGCCAGACCTACGAGCCCGGCGCCCTCGACGCCAAGACCAAGGAACTCCTCGGCCTGGTCGCCAGCGCCGTCCTCCGCTGCGACGACTGCATCGCCTACCACATCGACCAGTGCGTCGCCGCCGGCGTCTCCGATGAGGAACTCTGGGAAGCCCTCGACGTGGCCCTCATCGTCGGCGGCTCCATCGTCATCCCCCATCTCCGCCGCGGCATCGAGTTCCTCGACGCCGCCCGCGCCCACCACGCCTCCAACCCCGCCTGAGCCTTCCCCTCCATCAACCCGCCCGCACCGCCCCCTCCTTCACCTCCCGGTGCACCCGCCACCAATCCTCAAAGCTGTGCTCAAACGAGTACTCCGCCGCATTCGCGAGCGCCGCCCGCCCCATCGCCGCCAGCCGCCCGCGCTCACCCATCAACTCCACCAGCGCCCGCGTCCACGCCGCCTCCACCGGCGCCAGCGCCAGCCCAGTCTCCCCGTGCTTCATCACCTCGCTCGGCCCGCCCACCGTGCTCACCAGCACCGGCAGCCCGCTCGCCTGCGCCTCCAGCACCACCTGCCCCAGCGTGTCCGTCACGCTCGGAAACACCAGCAGGTCGCAACTGGCGTACAGCCGCGCCAGCTCCACCCCCTTGCGAAACCCCGCAAACACCACCCCCTGGTGCGCCAGCGTCGTCTTCAGCCTCGCCAAGTCCGGCCCGTCGCCCACCATCACCAGCTCCGCCCTCACCCCCCGCTTCTCCAGCTCATGCCTCGCCGCCACCCACGCATGCTCCAGCAGCGGCGTGTTCTTCTCCACGCTCACCCGCCCCACAAATAACGCCCGCACCGCCCCCGGACTCCCCCCCAGCGACAAGATCACCTCTTCGCTCCGGTGCGAAGGCCCAAACTCCTCCAGCATGATCCCCGGCCGAAACGTCGACAGCCGCTTCGCGCCCAGCCACCCCAGCCCCGCCGCATACGTGCGGCTGCGCGCCAGCACCACCTCAAACGGCCTGTAAAACCACCGCATCGTCTGCGCCGTCACCTCCGTCAGCGTCTCATGCGCAAACAGCCGCTCGATGTACGCCGGAAAATCCGTGTGATACACCCCCACCAGCGGCACGCCCAGCTCCCTCGCCGCCGCCCGCCCCACCATCCCCACCGACCCCGGCGTCGATACGTGAATCACGTCCGGCCCAAACTCCCGCGCCGCCCGCATCATCTCCCGCCGTGGCGGCCACACAATCTCCAGGTTCGGATACTTCGGCATCGGCCTGGCCATCACCGGCTCAAAGTTCCGGATGTTCGCCACCTCCGGAATCTCAAAGTTCGTGCTCGTCACCACCTCCAGTCGCTCCCCACGCGCCAACGCACACGCCGCCGAGTTCCGTATGAACCGTGCCACCCCGTTCACATCCCCCAACGTGTCCGTAAACAGCATCACCCGCACCAGATATACTCCTTCGTCTAGGGACTGGAAATCATACAGACAAGTTGGTATACTTTGGTATGCTTGCCACCCGAACCCAGCAGACCCGTGAGAGAATACTCGAAGCCGCCGAATCGCTTTTCTGCGCCCGCGGAATTCACAGCGTGGGTGTGGACGAAGTCGTCAGCCGCTCCGGCGTCGCCAAGATGACCCTCTACAAGCACTTTGAGAGCAAGGACACCCTGGTCGCCGCCGTCATGGCCCGCAAGGCCGCCAGCTTCGAAGCCTGGTTTGCCGCCGAGGTTGCCGCCCGGTCTGCCGATCCTGTCGGCCGCCTGCTCGCCTGCTTCGATGTCTACGCCGCCTGGTTCGAAACCCCCGAGTTTCGAGGCTGCCCCTTCATCAACGCCACCGCCGAGCTCTCCGACCCCGCCCACCCCGCCCGCAACGTCGCCATGTCCCACAAGCGAGCCATGCTCGAGTTGCTCACCGAGATGTGCAAAGCCGCCCGCGTCCAGAGCCCCCGCCAGCTCGCCGAGCAATGGCTCCTGTTGCTCGACGGTGCCAGCGCCGAAGCCATGCTCTGGCAGAGCCCCGTTCCAGCCGCCCGCGCCCGCCAGATCGCCCGCGCACTCCTCGATCACCCAGGCACCTAGACCACAAGTACAGACCTGTCTGTATTTTCCTGCCTAGCCTTGTCAGTCCTTCGCGCCGCCGGCGGGTGTTCCGCCAATGGCCGACGCCGGAGGTGTTCACTCCCGGAGGTAACTCACATGACCGCACGCATCGCCCCCATCGATCCCAAGACCGCCACCGGCAGGGCCAAGGAGATCTTCGAAGGCCCCCTCAAGGGCAAAGAGTTCAACATCTTCAAGAGCATGGCCAACAGCTCCGCGGCTCTTGACACCTACGCGTCCCTCTCCGCCGCGCTCGCCAAGGGCCAGTTCTCCGCCAAGGAGCGCGAGGTCGTGCAACTGACCCTCGGCCAGGCCAACAACTGCGACTACTGCGTCGCCGCCCACACCGTCATCGGCAAGGGCGCCGGCCTCACCGAAGAACAAACCATCGAGGCCCGTCGCGCCTCCATGAAAGACGCCAAGCTCAACGCACTCTCCAAGTTCGTCATGGCCCTGCACGAAAAGAAGGGCTTCGTCAGCGATTCCGACTTCCAGGCCTTCACCGCCGCCGGCTACTCCCCCGCACACGCCGCCGAAGCCCTCGCCAACTACACCCTGGCCTTGTACACCAACTACTTCAACCACATGAACAACACGCCCATCGACTTCCCCGCGGCCCCCAAGATCTGATTCGCCGCCTCTGTCCTCAGACACACGCCTTCTCCACGCCCCCGGGTACACACCCCCGGGGGCGTCTTCTTTCCATCGCGGCGAACCACCACTACCCGCGCCGCACCTCCACCTTGCCCCCCGCCATGTCCTTGATCGCATACCCCATGGCCGCGAGCTGATCGCGAATCTGGTCCGACTTCTTGAAGTCCTTGGCCGCCCGCGCATCCCGCCGCTCGCGCAGCAACGCCTCCACCTTCGCGTCCGGCGTCAAACCCCCCGCCCAGACGCCCAGGTCGTTCTCCACCTTCGCGTTGCCCGGCACAAAGATCACGCCCACCACGTGATCCAGCCGGTGCACATACGCCAGCCACTCGGCCACCGTGCCGGGCTTGGCCGCGAGCGTTTCGGCAATTTGCTCGTGCGTCCAGGGAGCAGTGGGGAGGGCAGGGGCCGCGGCTGCCGCCTTCGGCGCGTCCAGCGAAATCGTCCCCGGGCCAAGCAGCGCCTCGAATGCGACGAGCGCGTTCCAGATGTTCAAATCATCATTCATCGCGCGAGCAAAGTCACTCTGCCGCTGCGTGCCCCCGAGCCAGGGCGTGTCGCTCGGCACGCTCATCGCCAGCCGCACCAGGTCGCGCCAGCGCTCGATCTTGAGCGCCGACCGCTTCACGTTCTCCAGGTTGAAATCCGCCTGG
Organism: Tepidisphaera sp.; assembly: GCA_016124375.1. Classification (GTDB taxonomy): domain Bacteria; phylum Planctomycetota; class Phycisphaerae; order Phycisphaerales; family UBA1924; genus RI-211. Next base: position 120,231 of record WGNV01000009.1, on the reverse strand, counting down.
CTGCGATAGTGCCCGCTGATCAGTTCCAATCTGAGCGCGTGCCACGAGAGCCCCTTGCCGCCCTGCTCCATGGGCGCGCACAGCTCGCGGGGCACATAAAAGTTCCCTTTGCTCTTGCTCATCTTCGCGCCTTCGACCATCAGGAAGCGCGGGTGAAACCACAGCCGCGCAAACGAGCCCAGCCCCGGCTGCGCACAGAACGCGCAGCAGCTCTGCGCGATCTCGCACTCATGATGAGGAAAGATGTTGTCTTCGCCCCCGGAGTGCACGTCGATCAGCGCCTGACCATCGGGCAGCGCCAGCGTCGCGGCATTCGGCGCCTCCGCCGCGGTCGCCGCCATCGCCCGCAAACTCATCACGCTGCACTCGATGTGCCACCCCGGGTACCCCTCGCCCCACGGGCTCGCCCATTTCATGATGTGCGACGCATCTTCTTTCCACAAGAGGAAATCCGCCGGGTGCTCCTTGCCGGCTTGGTTGGCCGCGCTCACGCGCCCGCCCTGGCCCTCGCGCAGATTCGAGAGCAGGTTGCCGCTGAGGCGCCCGTAAGGCTCGAAACTCTGCACGCGAAAATAAACCACCCGCGAGCCCGCGCCGCCGACGACATACGCGTGCCCGGACGCGATGAGCCGCCGAATCACCTCGATCATCCCCGCCACATGCGCCGTCGCCTTGGGGTGCAGCGTCTCGTCGCTCTCGGCAAGGATCGACACCTTGAGCCCGAGTTGCCGCGCGTCTTCGCGAAACCGCCGCTCGTAGAACTTGGCGATCTGGTACGGGTCGCTGGGGTTGACGTCACTCCCCGCGGGCAGTTTGCCGGCTTTCTTCGCCTCGGCGATGCGTCGCCCCGCCACCGCCATTCGGTCCTCGCCCGCCTCGCCCCCCTCGGCGTCGTCGGTCATGTGCCCCACGTCGGTGATGTTCATCACGTGCGTGACGGCTCGCCCGTGCCGCTCGCGCCGGGCCCGCTCGGTCTCGGTCTCGCCCGCGAGTTCGCACAGCGGGTTCTCGAGCCAGCGCCGCAGCAAGTCAGCCGCGAGGAACGATCGAAAGTTCCCGATGTGCGCGTCGTCGTACACCGTCGGCCCGCAGGTGTAAAACGAAATCCGCGAGTAATCCCCGGGCACAAACGGCTCGGGGCGGCGAGTCAGCGTGTTGTACAGCGTCAGCGGCATGCGAGGCGGATGGTACGAGCCTCTTGGACGCCGGACCTGAGTCCGCGAAGGTCCGGGTACGACCCTCGTGCAACGCTACAGCACCTCCACCACCCCCGGCTCATGCCCCACCGGCGCCACAAAATCCAGCTCGCGGCTTTTCGGCAACGCCATCAACTTCGCCCAATCAATCTGATCCGTATTGATGAACACCTCGGGCAGCGTCTTGTCCCACTTCTCGCGGAACTTCGCCCACGCCGCCAGCACCAGTTGCCGCCGCCGCGCGTTCGCGTCGTCGGCCTTCGCCCCCTTCTGAATCTCCGCCTTGATGTGCCCCTGCCCATAGTGCTTCAGCCACGCGCCCTTCGCACACACCATGCGCAGCCCCGCCCGCCGCACCCGCAGGCCGTAATCAGGGTCGCCGAAGTACCCGAAGAACCGCCGATCCATCACGCCGATGGCATCGATGACGTTGCGCCGGATCAGCACCGCATCGCCGCTGAGAATCGTGTCGTCGCTGTGCTCCAGCCCGCGCACTTTGCTCAGGTATTCGGAGAACGCGAGGATGTCATCCGGCCCGCGATCCTCAAATGGCGGCTTCACCTCGTGCTGCGGAAAACTGTCGACGATCTCGGCGGTGCCCCGCACGATGCCGATGGAGTTGTCGGTGGCCGCGACGGCCAGCACCGTGCGCAGCCACGAGGGCGTCACGTACATGTCGTTCGAAATGAAAAAGATCGAATCGCCCCTGGCCCGCGACAGCCCATACGCGAACACGCCCGTGTAGTGCTGCCACTGCTTGAACCGCGCCACATGCACCGGGCACGGGCTGCTGGCCCGGAAGTGCGTGAACATCTCGCTGATTCCCTCGCGCGGGTCGGATTGGTCATCCAGCAGGATGTACTCCGCGTGGGGCAGCAGCCCAAGCTGGTGCAGCGCCGTATTGATCGAAATCAGGCACTCGGTAGTGACGTCGCGCAAGCTGCGGGCAGGAACGATGAAGCTCAGCATGGGCAATAGTTGGCGCCTCACGCCCGGGATGAGCGAAGGGAATCCCGAGATCGTCCTCGCGGGCGGCAGAAGAGTTCACCACAGAGGCACAGAGGCACAGAAAAGAGCCGGGAAAAGACAGAAGAAGCGCCGAGAAAGAAGAGGAAGAAGAGACCGGAGCATGCGATCGGCAAGCCCGGTTCCGCGAGCCGCGGCCGCCTCATCCCTCGATGCCTCGATGCCGTATGCCTCGATGTCTTCTTCTTGTGTCCGCCCGCTCAAACCAGTTGATGCCCAAGAAGGCATCAAGCCACGCGGCACCCAGGCATCAGGTCCCGCCACGCCGCACGTATCAAGCCCGTGCTTTCTTCTTCGTTGCCTTCTTCGCTGCCTTCTTCGCCTTCTTCTTCACCGTCTTCCGCACCACCTTCTTCTTCGCCGCCGCACTCTTCAGCGGCTTCTTCTCCGTTCTCTTCTTCTCCGGTCTCTTCCTCGCTTTGCTCGTCTTCCTCTTTACCTCTGCCGCCTTTGTCTTCTTCCCTTCTTGTTCTTCCTCTGTGTCTCTGTGCCTCTGTGGTAACGTCTCTTCCTCTTCCGCAGCCCCGCCCACCTTCCACCCCGGCGCCTCGCGCTGCCCCGGGTGCAGCCTCTTCCACAGCGTCTCCAGCAGCGGTTTCAACCCCTGCCGCGCCGCCGCGGAGATCACCAGCACTTCGCTCAGCCGCAACTCCAGCTCGCGGCACACCGCCTTGGCCGCCTTCAACACCTCCGCCTCATCACCAATCAAATCCGCCTTGTTCAGCACCACCAGCTCCGGCTTGTCCGCCAGCGCTTCGGAATACTGCGCGAGTTCCTCGCGGATCACGCGATAGTTTTCCGCTGGCGTCGAGCCGTCTTCAGGCTGCAAATCCAGCAGGTGCACGATCTGCTTGGTGCGTTCGATGTGCCGCAGAAAGTCATGCCCCAGCCCCGCGCCGTCCGCGGCTCCCTCGATCAGCCCCGGAATGTCCGCCAGCACGATCCGCCGCGTCCCGTCCACTTCCGCCACGCCCAACTGCGGCGACAGCGTCGTGAACGGATAGTTCGCGATCTTCGGCGTCGCCTTCGTCAGTGCCGCCAGCAGCGTGGATTTGCCCGCGTTGGGCTTGCCCACCAGGCCCACCTCGGCGATGAGCTTCAGTTCCAGCCGAACCGTCAGTTCCTCGCCCGGGTGTCCCGGCTCGGCCTCCTTGGGCGCCTGGTTGTCCGAGCGCTTGAAGTGCTCGTTGCCCCAGCCGCCGCGGCCTCCTTTCGCGATCACCACGCGATCGCCCGGCTTGAGGTCATGCACCAGTTCGCCGGTCTGATGGTTGTAAATCAGCGTTCCCGGCGGCAGGCGGATGATGAGGTCCTGCCCCGCCGCCCCGGAGCACTGCTTGCGCCCGCCCGGCTCGCCGTGCTGCGCCGGCCACAGCGCCTGATGACGAAAGTCATACAGCGTGCTCAGGCCTTCCTCGGCCTGCACCACGACGTTGCCCCCATCGCCCCCGTTGCCGCCGTTGGGCCCGCCCTTGGCTTCAAACTTCTCGCGCCGGAACGAGACGCACCCGTCGCCGCCGTTGCCGGCCCGCACTTTGATCACCGCTTGATCGACAAACATGGGGCGATGGTAGGTCGAGCCCCATCCCCTACGAGCCCGAAGCGCAAGCGAGGGTCTCCGCAGCTCGCGGCATACACGTCATCGCTCGATCGCTCATCCCCGTCACCCTCGTTCGCGTCGGGCTCGGACGATTCGCGTCCGCGTGCCCTACCCCGCCTCCCGGCCGATCGCCCGCAGCAGCCGCCATCCCTCGCCCGACCGTCGCAAGGACAGATTGGACAGCCCACGCAAGATCGGCCCGAGTTGTTCAAAGCTCGCGGGCTTCACCATGTACTCGCTGGCGCCCAGGCTCATCGCCCGCTCCCGATCCTTGTCGTACGTCGAGCCCGTGCACATCACAACGGGTGTCATCGCCAGCGTGTCGCGCTTGCTCATCTCTTCCAGGACTTCAAAGCCGTCCATCCCCGGCATGTTAATATCAAGCAACACCAGATCCACCTGCTGCTGCTTCATGATCGCCAGCGCCTCGTCGCCCCCGCGCGCGAACAGCAGGCGGCAATCCAGGCTCGCATCAGTCTCGAACATCAGGCGAATCAGCTCCAGGTCTTCCCCTCGATCGTCAACCACCAGTACAGAGGCCGCCGGGCCTTCTCCATCTTCCCCGGTCCGGAATGGCGTCGCGTCTGCGTCCGCCTTGCGCTCGGCGCCGAGGTCGTTCATCGGAACGGAAATGAAGAACGCCGCCCCCTGCCCGGGGCGAGATTCGCACCAGATCTTGCCCCCCAGTTGCGTCACGATCTTGCGTGCGATGGCCAGCCCCAGCCCCACGCAATGCTCCCGCCTCGCCAGACGGCGGAAGGGCAGGAAGATCCTGTTCGCTTCCTCGGGCTTCAGCCCCGCGCCGTCATCGCGCACGCACAGCCGCCACGCGTTCGGTTCGGCGCACGCTTCCACGCTCACCCTCACCGGCGCGTCGTTGTGCCGGATGGCGTTGTCGATCAGCGATCGCAGCAGCAGCACCATGTCCGCCGGAGCCGCGGCCAGCGCCGGCAGGCGATCACTGACGATCGTCGCGCCGCGCTCCTGTATCAGCCCCGCCAGCGCCTGCTTCGCCGTTTCCAGAGCGTCGTTCAGGTCGCAGCGCACAGGCGCAGCCGCCGCGGGCGCGTCCAGCCGCAGATACGTGAACACGCCGTCGACGATCGCGCTCATCTGCCCCGCGGCATCCTGCACGTACTTCAGATACTCGCCCCGCTGCTCCAGCGACATCTCCTCCGCGCGCGACAGCAATCTCGAAAACTCCGCGATCGCTCGCGTCGGTTCTCTCAGATCATGCGCCAGCGCCCGGGTAAACACTTCCAGCGCCGCCTTCTGCTCCTCGATGCGGGTCTGCTGCGATTCCAGCGTTTTCAGCTGCGCCCGCAGTTGCTGATCCATCTCGACATTGAGAATCGCCACGCTCGTCGAATCCGCCAGCGCCTGCAGAATCCCAAGCTCCTCGCTGGTCGGTCGCCGCCGCGTCGCCCAGTAGTTGCCGATCGCCGCGATCGGTGATTCACGCCGCACCGGCACCACCACCATGCTCTTCACGAACGTGGGCCGATACGCCTCCACGGGCACGCGCGGATCGATGTAGATGTCTTCGATCACCGCGGCCTGGCCGTGCATCATCACCCACCCGCTGACGCACCCACTCATCGGGAATCGCCTGCCCCGCCACAGCGGCGCGATGGCGTTCTCCTCGGCGTAATAACACTCGGCCCCGTCCCGCAGGATGAATGTCGCGCCGTCCGCCCCGGTCAGGTCGCGCGCCGCGTCGCGCACGATCGCGGCGATCGCCGCCATGTCGCGAGCCATCGAGAGTCGCTGGATGACGCCGACAATCCGCTGCATGGCCGCGAGACTACCTCCGTTTCCCGATCGAGCAATATTGTTCGTAACCGGTGCAAAACCCTGCGAAGGCTGGCCGGAAGACTCCCCCATTCCAATGGCACTATCGACCTGCCCGCTTCCGGGGTGCATGAAATGTGATTACATGACCAGTGTGTGCGGTTTGCGTGAGCGGCATGTACACCCATGTCGCGCCGTTCTGGGCCTTTCGGCGAACGAGAGTACCGCACCGCGAATTGACGACACGAACATCCGTAGATGCGGGGCAACCTATCCGTAATCTCGCAACACACGCGGCTTGCGCCGTGCTACTCCAGCACCACCTCGCCCTTGCCCTTCACGATCCGTCCGATTTCGTACACCGTCTCACCGAGTTTGGTGAGGCGCTCGGCGACCGACTGCGCGAAGGTGGGGCGCACGATGAGGCAATAGCCGATGCCCATGTTGAAGACGCGCCACATTTCGGCTTCGGGGATGCCGCCTTGCTGCTGCAGGAAGCTGAAGACCGCGGGGCGGGGCCAGGACTTGGTGTTGACGACGGCGTCGAGCGTCGGGGGCAGTGCGCGGCAGAGGTTGCCGCCGATGCCGCTGCCGGTGATGTGGGCCATGCCGGAGATGATGTTCTTGACGCGATAGTCGCGCTGCAGACGCACGATGGGGTCGGCGTACAGGCGGGTGGGGGTGAGCAGCACCTGGCCGAGCGTGCGATCCGCGGGCGGCGCCTTCTTGCCGCGGCGTTTCTTGATGTTGGCCGCGGGTTGCAGCTCGGGATACACCTTTCCAAGGTCGAGCCCGGCCTGCTTGACGACGTTGCGGACGAGCGTGTAGCCGTTGCTGTGAATGCCGTCGCTGGCCAGGCCCAGCACGACGTCGCCCACGCGAACGCGGGTGGGCTTTTGCACGCGGGCGAGTTCGACGACGCCGACGCAGAAGCCGGCGAGATCGAAATCGCCCTTGGCGTAGATGTCGGGCATGTTGGCGGTTTCGCCGCCGAGGAGGGCGCAGCCGCTCTTGCGGCAGCCGTCGGCGATGCCGCGAACGAGGTCGTTGAGGAAGGCGGTGTCGACCACGGGGGTGGCGATGTAGTCGAGGAAGAACAGCGGCTCGGCGCCTTGGACGATGAGGTCGTTGACGTTCATGGCGACGAGGTCGATGCCGACGGTGTCGAAGGTCTTGAGGTCAGCCGCGAGCTTGACCTTGGTGCCGACGCCGTCGCAGCAGGCGACGAGCACGGGGTCTTTGTAGTTGCGGGCAAAGAGGCGGGCGCGGTAGTCGAGGCGGAAGAGGCCGGCGAAGCCGCCCGGGTTGGGGATGACGCGCTCGGTGTGCGTCCGGCGCAGCATGGTGTCGAGCGACTCGGTGAATGCGTCTTTTTTGTCGATGTCAACGCCGGAAGAGGCGTAGGTGAGGGCGGGGGGCATGGGGCAAGGATACCCGGGGGAGTGGGAGGGACAGATGCGCGTGGCGACCGCGCCGGCCCGGGGAGGGGCGGTGGGGCTGGGAGGGGTTGTGGTTCCGCTGGGGCGTGGCTGGTCTTCCCCGTTTGGGAGCTTTTTGACGGCCCCCAACGCAGGATCCCATCGGCACGCATTCCGGCGGCGAGGCTTGGGCGGTCCTTTGGGTCGACACCCTGGGGACTTGTGACGACTGTTGCTGGCGTGAAGCGAATCGTGGCGAGGGGCTGCCCGGTGGGTGGTCCCGAGTCGGAGCCTCTGTTGGTCGCGGGCGAGTTGGCGAAAGAGGCCGCGTCGCCGGGCGAGTGTTCCCCGATGCTTCACGCGAGCGTGAGTCGGCCCACGCACCGCTTCGGCGGCCGCGATTCTGGAGGGGTGCACGTTGGCGGGGGAAGACCAGCCTGAGTTCGTGGCTCAGCCGGAGGATGCCCGCCGCGGTGACCCCTGACGGAAACGCGAGACGCTTCTATATGTACAGGGGGCGACGCGGTTTGCGCGCGCAGATGCTGTAGATGCGAGGAGGCCCTCCCTGACGGTCGGGCTACTGAAGGGCGGGAAAGTGGCGTTTTTGGGCTTTGGAGCGGGGTTTTGGGGAGTGGAAATTATTTTGGGATTTTTGGGGAGGGGTGGGTTTGGAGGGCGAGGTTTGCGCGCGCAAAGCGTGCTGTTGTAAGTACGATCGGCGCATTCTAAAGCTCACCGTAGTTGGGCTGAAGCTCCGCTGTTGTGGTGACCGAGGGTGCCATATCGTCAGTCTTATGGGAATTCGAGTTCTTATCGAAGATGCCGTAGCGCTGTGGCACCTTGAGAGATATGAGTCATCTTTGGTTCTCGCGATAAGTGCAGCAGCAGGCACTTCGCGGCTGCGATATCCAGCGAGTAGCGGTATTGCTTCCGGCGATGCGCTTGCAAACTTCTTGCAGGATGAACGATTGGTTCTGTCCGGCGGCAATGTGCAGAATCTAAATGTGAAGCTACCGGGGGTTGATGACCCAAAGTATGCTGACGGATTGGTACCGTGGCATATCGCGATTGGGAGTTTCTTTCGCAATTGGTTGCTTCACGAGGGGAAGCTGCGCTCGCACATATCTTTTGGGCCACGAGATGGGCCCACGCTCGCCTTTTCAGAGGCTGGGCTAGCGATGTCCCCTTACCTAGTTCTGTGTCTGGTGCGAGTCGTAGAGACCGCAAGAGAAAATAGATCTGAATGGCCTGAAGTTGACACTATGCCTGACACTGTCCTTTTCGAAATACTATTTCCGGGCAAGCAGCCTCAGGGTCTTGTCTTGGAGTACATGCAGATGCGACATGGCAGGTACACCGAAGTTCGGGGACGGCAAGAAGAGCCTAACGCGAGCTGACACCGAATCTACCGGTCGTTGAATTGAAGCCGACGCCCCGGTTCACATTCGCGAGATGCCCGACGCTTGAGTATCTTAGCGGAGGAACGCGGGTTTCTCTGTCATCGGTGTCTCCCGACGCGTGAACGCTCGCAGAAACAAACATGACGCCACTGGCGGCCTTCGTGCCGCCGCTCTGGGGCGAGGTTTCGACATGGCAATCGCTCCTCTCAAAGAACGGAGTCGTTCGAACGCGGCGGCCGGGGAACCTGCGGTTCCCCCGGCACCCCCTCCCTTTTCGTGAGGTTCGGTTGTGGGGTGGCTCGCTCCAGGGGTGCAGGGCCACCCCTGGCAACCTTCGGTCATCCCGTTGGGATGAAGAGAAGAGTGGGGAGGACAGGGGCGCCGTAGGCGCATGGCACGAGAGGGGTAGGGAGGAGCGGACAGGCGGGACGCCTGTCCCACCGGCAGCCGTGGGAGAAGACCGGCGGGGACCGCCGGGCGACCCAGGAGGGGCGGGACGGCTGTCCTATCGGCAGACGCAGAAGACGCCCCTCTCGGAGAGAGGGGCCACCCGAGGAGAGAGGGGCTAGTCCGGAGGCCCTCCCTTACGGTCGGGCTACTGACGGCGTGGCGTTACTTCTTGAGGATTTCGGCTTCGAGGCGATCGGGGTGGTCGTAGGCGAGGCCGAAGATGGTGCTGCTGAACATCGGCAGCGTGCATTCTTCCTGGCGGATGAAGCCCTTTTGGGGAAGTTTGCCGGTGCGGTGGAGGTCGACCATCGCGCAGACGCCGGCGGCGGTGGTGAGTTCGATGGCGGGCCACCAGCGGCCCAAGAGTTGCGTCGAGGGGACGCGGCGGCGGAAGTTGACTTGCCAGGGCTTGCCGTTTTTGGTGCCGATGCCGTTGACGAAGATGATGACGACGTCTTGCAGGGTGCGGGCGAGGGCGTGGTCGAAGAGTTCGATGAGCATCCAGCGGTCGAACTTGTGGCCGCCGGGCGTGGGGGTGGCGTGCTCGGTGGCGAGGCCCAGGTCGTTCAAGAGGAACTGCATGAGGTCGCGGTGGCCGGGGTAGCGGATGGTTTTGTAGGCGACGTTGGCCTCGGGGCTGAGGCGTTTTTCGTGGCCGAGGGTTTCGATGAGAGTGCCGACGCCGCCCGAGGTGTAAAAGGCTTCGTACTCGATGCCTTCGAAGCTGAACTTTTCGAGGCCCTCCAGGGCGGGGACCTTGACGTTGTGCCCATGCAACATGACGTTGCAGGGTTCGCAGTATTCGTTGATAACGCCGGCGGCGGACCAGGTGACGTTGTACTTGAGTTGGTTGGTGGGGAACTGCGACAGGGCGCCGACGCGGAGGGTGAGGTCTTTGACCTGGTCAAACTCTTTGGCGACTTCGTACGCGGCCTGGGCGATGTAGCCTGGGGCGAGGCCGCACTGGGGGACGAGGGCGACCTTGGCGCGGCCGCTGGAGGCGATCTGGCGGACGGCGTCGGTGGTGGCGACGTCTTCGGTGACGTCGAAGTAATGGACGCCGAGTTCGTTGGCGGCTTCGGCGATGCCCTTGACGAAGTTGAAGGGCAGCATGCAGATGACGGCGTGCTGGCCGGTGAGGGCCTTGCGGACGGCGGACTGGTCGGTGGCGTCGAGAACTTGGGTGGCGAACTCGACCTTGAAGGGGACGAGGGTGGCGAGGCGGGAGAGGTTTTCGACGGCTTCGTTGAGGGTGGATTGATCGCGGTCGGCGAGGGTGACGCGGTAGGCGCCCTTGCCGCAGGCGAGGAGGAGTTCGGCGACGGACTTGCCGACTTTGCCGCCGCCGAGGATGAGAACGTTGTGGGACATGGGAGGCTCCGAGTGCGCGGCGGGGTGAGTGTGGAGGGAGGCTGTGGTGGCCGCGGGGGGGATTGTTGGCGGGGTGGGGGGCGGGCGGGGGATTGTGGAGATTGGAAATGTGGGGAGCGGCGACGCAGGTGGCAAGGGGCAAGGTGTTGTGGGTGCGAGGGGTGAGGCGGAGTGATTTGGTGTGGTCAAGAGGAGAGGAGCGCGGTGATGCGGGGCGCATCGTCGTGGCACGTGGGGGCTGCATAAAATGGTGGCCTGGCGGCGGGAGTCGCCGCGAAACGAAGGAACCACCATGTCGCGCACGAACCTGTTTACGTCTGAATCCGTCTCGATGGGCCATCCGGACAAGGTCGCCGATCAGATTTCTGATGCCGTGCTGGACGCGATGCTGAAGGATGATCCCTTTAGCCGCGTGGCGTGCGAGACGTTGTGCTGCACGGGGCTGGTGGTGGTGGCGGGGGAGATCACGACGAACACGTACGTGAGCATTCCGGACCTGGTGCGCGAGACGGTGCGAGAGATCGGGTATGTGTCGGGGGACATGCGGTTTGATGCCGACTCCTGCGGCGTGATGGTGGCGCTGAACAAGCAGTCGAACGACATCGCGATGGGTGTGGACCGCGAGGGGGCGGGCGACCAGGGGATGATGTTCGGGTATGCGTGCCGCGAGACGCCGGAGTTGATGCCGCTGCCGATTCAGTTGGCGCACCGGATGGTGGAGCAGCAGGCGCACGTGCGGCGGGAGGGGACGATTCCCGGGCTGCGCCCCGACGCCAAGAGCCAGGTGACGGTGGAGTATCAGGATGGCAAGCCGGTGCGGGTCGACACGCTGGTGCTGAGCACGCAGCATGACGCGAGTTGGAATGATCGCCAGGGCGAACTGAAGAAGCAGGTGGTGGAGCATGTGCTCAAGCCCGTGTTGAAGGATTGGTGGAATCCGGCGATCACGGTGCACGTGAACCCGACGGGGCGGTTTGAGATTGGCGGGCCGCACGGCGATACGGGGCTCACGGGGCGGAAGATCATCGTGGATACGTACGGCGGCATGGGGCGGCATGGCGGCGGGGCGTTCAGCGGGAAGGACCCGACGAAGGTGGATCGCTCGGCGGCGTACATGGCGCGGTATATTGCGAAGAACGTGGTAGCCGCGGGGCTGGCGGACCGGTGCGAGATTCAGTTGAGTTACGCCATCGGCGTGGCCGAGCCGACGAGCGTGTTTGTGGAGTGCTTCGGCACGAACAAGGTGGATGAGGGGAAGATCAGCGCGGCGATCCGGGCGAACTTTGGGTTGACGCCTCGGAAGATCATCGAGACGCTGGCGCTGCGGCATCCGATTTATGGGCCGACGGCGCGGCATGGGCACTTCGGGCGTCAGCCGGGAAGCATCACGGTGGGCGGGAAGAAGTTTGAGACGTTCACGTGGGAGAAGACGGATAAGGCGGAGGCGCTGAAGGCGGCGTGTCGGTAGGTCGGCTCGGAGAGCCGACCTGAGGCACTGGGGACTGGGGACTGGGGACTAGGGCCGGAGAAGACGCGGCGGTTTGGAGATGAGTGAGTTGTTCAAGGCCCCTCTCGTTGAGAGGGGCCTTTTTGTTTTTGGCGGCGGGCGGTGAGTGGCCTGCTTGCTGGCGCGGCGTGATGCCCGGGGCTTGCGGCGGTGATGTGGTGTCAGAGCGCCGCGAAGCGTGGGGGAGATGCGAGCGTGGAAAGCCTGCGGGAATTGCGGGGATTTGAAGGTGGCAAAATTCATGGTGTTATGTACGAATCTGATCTTGCAATGCGTGCGGGTGTATGTCACAATCCACGACGTTGTGAATCGTCGCTGAATGTCGGCGATGAGTGGTGCAATCCGGTGAGGGATGGTCTTGTGTTGCGTGGGGTCATATGCCGCTACGGGTGTTGTTGGCGTTGATTGTGCTGGGCGGGGTGGGTGCGTTTGCGGCGTACAAGGTGTATCTGCCCAAGCAGATCGAGCGGCAGAAGGCCCGCAACGAGATGACGCGGCGGACTCAGGAGAAGCAGACGCATCGGCGGCCGGGGCAGTTGGAGATCGATGATGATGATCCGCGGCTGATCGCGGCGAGTGATGAGGCTCGCAAGAGGTATCCGGAGTTTGTGAAGGAGTTTGCCGCCCGGTCGTCGATGCAGACGTTCAAGGCGCTGGTGAACTTTACGAGCGAGGACAAGATTCAGCAGGCGGAGTGGATCGTGGTGGACAGCGCGGACGCGGCGAACATCGCGGGAACCCTGGAGAATGAGCCCGCGGCGGTCATCGGGTTTCACAAGGGTGAGCACGTGGCGGCGAGCACGGAGAAGCTGGTGGATTGGATGATTCTGGGTGCGGGCGGGGGCGGCACGGGCAACTTTGTGGCTGGAAAGCGTGACGAACTGGAGATGGAGGGCGTGGCGCCGGGGCATCGCTGAGGCCGGGGGGGAAGCGGGCCGCGGGGTGGCATGCGGGGGCGTGTTTGGCCGGGCCGGGCTGGCGGGGCTGGTTCGGTCGGGCTTGTTTGGTTGGGATTGGTCACTACCGTTTTGGGCGCGGCGGGTGGCCGTGCGCGGAGGGTGTGGCCATGAGCGATGAACGCAAGTTCTGGGATGATCGTTTTTCGCAGCAGGCGTATACGTACGGCACGCAGCCCAATGATTTTCTGCGAGAGGCACGGACGTTTTTGCCGGCGGGCGGCAAGGTGCTGTGCATTGGCGAGGGGGAGGGGCGGAACGCGGTGTGGCTGGCGCAGCAGGGGTTTGAGGTGACGGCGGTGGATTTGTCGCCGGTGGGGCTGGCGAAGGCGGGGACGCTGGCGGCGGCGGCGGGTGTGAAGGTGGAGACGGTGGCCGCGGATTTGAAGGAGTTTGATCTCGGCAAGGAAAAATGGGATGTGATCGTGAGCATCTGGTGCCACTTGCCGTCGCACATTCGGGGGAGCGTGCACAAGCGGGTGGTGGAGGCGCTGAGGCCGGGCGGGAGCTTTGTGCTTGAGGCGTACACGCCCGGGCAGGTGCATCGCAATTCTGGCGGGCCGAAGAACGTGGACATGCTGCCGACGGCGGCGGGGCTGACGAAGGAACTGGATGGCTTGCGGTTTTTCAGCGTGAAGGAGATCACGCGAGCCGTGCACGAGGGGGCGTTTCACGGCGGGGATTCGGATGTGGTGCAGGTGATCGGGGTGAAGCCGGCGCGGGAATAAGAGAGAGACGGAGTTCCGGAGAGACGGAGAGACGAAGTTCCCGGAATAGCGATGACGGAACGTCAGGGGCGAGCGATCTCGGGATTCGCTTCGCTCATCCCGGGCGTGATCGAAGGGCGATTGAGGCACATTCGAAGCACGGCGGATGCGCGGTTCGAACTGCTTCGAACTTCGTCTCTGCGTCTCTTCGGAACTTCGTCTCTTTGCCCTTGGCTCTACCGGTCCAGTTCCGCGGCCACCACGTTGATGGAGCCGATGACGGCGACGATGTCGCTGAGCAGGTGGCCCTCGGCCATTTTGCTGATGGTCTGGTAGTTGATGAAGCTGGGCGGGCGAGTCTTGACGCGGAAGGAGCGGGGCGAGCCGTCGCTGACAATGAAGTAGCCGAGTTCGCCGTTGGCGGTTTCGTGGGCGCCGTAGCACTCGGCGAGCGGGGGCTTCCAGCCGCGGTTGGACATGATGATCTCGAAGTGCTGGATGAGGCCTTCGATGGAGCCGTAGACGTCCTTCTTGTTGGGCTTGACGACCTTGGAATCCGCGAAGGCGTCGACCGGGCCGCCCGGGATGTTGTCGATGAGTTGTTCGATGATCTTGACGGACTGCTTGATTTCTTCGAGGCGGACGAGGTAGCGGCAGTAGGCGTCGCCCCCCTCGGTGACGGGCACTTGGAACTTGACGGCGGGGGCGCCCAGGCCATCCCAGTTGTCGGCGTAGCAGAGGTAGGGCTCGTCTTTGCGGAGGTCGCGGACGACGCCGCTGGCGCGGGCGATGGGGCCGGAGATCGACCAGGCGATGGCTTCTTCTTTGGTGAGCGTGCCGATGCCCTGGGTGCGATCCATGAAGATGCGGTTGCGGTTGAGCAGGGTTTCGAGGTCGTCGATGGCGCGGGGCACTTCTTCGCGGATGAGTTTCTTGACGAGTTGCTTGAAGGTGTCTTCGCTGGGCAGGTCTTGCATGAGGCCGCCCACGCGGGTCCAGTCGGGGTGGAAGCGCTGGCCGCTGATGAAGTCGCAGAGATCGTAGATTTTCTCGCGGACGTTGAAGGCGTAGATGAAACCCGTGAAGGCGTTGAGGTCGAGGCCCGCGGCTCCGACGCAGAGGAGGTGGTCTTGAATGCGGCCGACCTCGGCCATGATGGTGCGGAGGACCTTGCAGCGGGGCGTGATGTCGATGCCGAAGAGTTTTTCGACGCAGTGGTGCCAGCAGATGTCGTTGGACACCGGGCTCAGGTAGTTCATGCGGCTGACGATGGTGACGTACTGGTTGTAGTCGAGGCTCTCGGCGAGCTTTTCGAAGCCGCTGTGCAGGTAGCCGATGTGGGGCGTGCAGCGGGCGATGCGTTCGCCGTCGAGTTCGAGCACGAGCCGCAGCGTGGTGTGGGTGGCGGGGTGCTGGGGGCCGAAGTTGAGCACCCAGCGGTCGCCGGTGTCGACGTGGGACTGCAGGTACTTGGTGTTGTCGGCATCGACGGTGAGGGCGTCGTCGGGTTTGATGGTGAACGGCATACAGGCTCCGAACGGGCGGCGGGAGGGATGTCCCGGTCGCGGGCGCGAAGTGTAGACGGGGTGGGGGGAGGGGTGGGGCTTGTCCGCTGGGGCGTGGAGTGAGCGGCAGAAACTCAGCGATAGGGAAATGGGTGGCGGGGGTTTAGAAACGCTGCCGCACGCGCGGCGCCGAATCTGGCAGTGAGCAGTTGTTCGGCAAGAGGATGGTGATTCCGGCCAAGCAGCCAAACGATCCGTTTGGCGTAGGTTTTGCCCCACTTTCGCCATTTCTTGTATGGGTCGGCGGCGAGTATCGCGGCGACTTCTGAGAGTGCATCCGCAACCTGGCGCAGGTGTGGATCGCCGATTCTGATGGCTCGCGCCAGGAGGAGTTCAAGAGCCGCGGCGCGCGACTTGTCTGGAATGACGGTGCCGATGGTTGACATCGCGTCTCGCAAAATGGCGTCTGCAGTGCTCGATCGTCCTCGCGCGAGGGCGGCATCGATGATCCATGCGAGAACGGCCACGCGTCGATACGCATCCGCGTCTTGGCTCGCTTCGCTGCGTGCCGTATCGAGGACGGTGTCGAACTGATCGTCGGGCGCGGCCATTGCTACTTTGGCCAGCGACTGGACGCGATACCACCGATGCGGGATTTCATTCGCGAGTTTGAGAGCCTGCGACCAGTTTGAAGTCACGAGTTCATCAACGCGTGATCGCAGTTCTGCGCTTTCGAACGCATTCTCCCAGCCAGGACGCAGCATCGTGAGGCTTGCTCCGTAAATCAACGCTCGTGGCGGCGCATCTGCTTAGGGGCACACCCCGCCGGCGATGACGTTGATGAGGGCGTCGATGTCGGTTTGGTCGGCGGCTCCGTCTTGGTTGAAGTCGGGGTTGATGTTGGTTGGGTTGTCGCCGCCGGCGATGGTGTTGATGAGGTAGGCGATGTCGCTGTCGTCGGCGACGCCGTCGTGGTTGAGGTCGGGGTCGCAGCCGGGGCCGCCGCAGATGCGGTCGTAGGCGGGGCGGAGGGTGAGGGGTGCGGCTTGTGAGGTGGCGGAGCCGCAGGCGTCGGTGACGGTGCAGGCGTAATCGGCGGCGTCGGCGGCGGAGACGCCGGTGATGGTGAGGAGGGGGGTGGTGGCGCCGGAGATGGCAGAGCCGGAGGGTTGGGGGCCGTCGATGAGGGGGGTGTTGTTGCGGATCCAGCGGTAGGTGAGGGTGTCGTCGCCGTAGCCGCTGGCGGGGAGAACGGAGAAGGAGGCGGCGTCGCCGAGGCAGGCGAGGGCGGGGGCGGGCTGCTGGGAGAAGGTGGGGAGGCCGGAGTCGGACCAGCGGGCGATGTTGAGAGCGGGGACGCCGCCGGCGCTTGAAAAGTTACCTCCGGCGATGATCTCACCCCGAAATGTGGTGAGTGCGTTGACGGAACCGGCGATGGCCTGGTAGGTGTTCAAGGGGTTCAAGCTCAGGGGTTGAAACTGAGCCCCATCCCATCTTGCGACTCCCTTCACCTGAAAGTTGAACGAGCCGCCCGACCAGAGGCTGCCGAACACGCCTCCGACGATGGTCGACCCTCCGGCGTCCGTGGCGATCGCGTTGATTGAGGGTGGGGTGTTTCCGTCGCCATTGATATTTGCGAACTCAGACCAGTCAGACAAGGTGGCGGATCTGACGACCGAGGGATTGGAGCCGCCCATCCAAAGCTCATTGTCGACCTCGGCGAAGCAATAGAGGCTTCGGTGGTTGTTGGGGGTTGCGGGTAACGGGGTATGGGCCGCGAGTTCCCAGTCTTCACCGGTCCATTTCTGAATGATCAGATATGGGTCGCAGCGGCCGGTGACGAGTGAAAGTTCGGAGGTGAACAGAGCATGGACAATTTGTCCACGAAACTCACCGAGAAGCGCGAGGCTGTAAGAACATAGCTGCGTGCCAGCGGGTACATACCCGGTGAGGTTTCCGAAGGCGGGCCAGTTGCTTCCGTCCCAACGCCAGATTCCGGCACCGATGTCCGCGCCCGATACCGACCGCTGGGGTCCTCCGATGAGGAGGTCGCCACCCGACTCGATGAAGGCGGTGACCGCGCCGGGGGGCTCGGGGCCGATCGGCATCCACAGTCCATCGACGAAGCGGCGCACATAGCCGCCGGGTTCGCCGGGCGCGTAGTAGTTTCGCCGACCGGCGGCCAGAAGCTCTCCGTCGTGAACGAGCAGCCGAGTCACAGGACCGGGCAGCCCCTCGCCCATGGGGGTCCAGGATCTGCCATCCCACATCGCCACGAAGTTTGCTGGGAAATCACGCAGCTGATAGAAGGCTCCGCCGACTACCAGCTTCCCGTTGTACTCCACGACCGACGAAACTCCCGCGTCCATTCGCTCGCGACCGGGAAAGGACCGCCAGCGGTCGTTGGTGAGGGAGAAGAGCATGCCGGTCGTCTGGGTGTTTCGCGGAGGCAGTTCCTCTTTGGTATTGAGCCCCGCAATGGAGAGCCCGTTCTGGAAGTCGATGATTGAGTACACAATGCCGCTGAAGGACTGAACAGAGCATGCGAGCAAGCAGCGGGCCCGAACGCCGTCCCACGAGATCAAGCCGCCGCTATATCCACCCTGGTTGGATTGACCGGGCATCGACAAACTGCCGCGTTCACCTCCGATGTAGAGCGTATTTCCCGCAGCGTGCAGCGCGTGAGCCACCGGACACACGAGCAAGCTTTGCCAGGCGTTGCCGGAAAGCAGACAGAGCGTGGAGATGCTCTGGTCCTCGCCGGTTCCAAGGTTGGCGTAAAGGGCGCCTTGGAACTCCGCGAGATTGGTAGCGGCTTGCCCACCGGTATCTCCAGTGGCTTCCCAGGTCGTGCCATTCCAGCGCGCGACGCCTCGAATCGAAATGCCACCGGAATGCGCGAACTGCCCGGCGGCATACATCTGACCTTGGTACATCAGCAGGTCGTCCACCCGACCATCAAGCCCAACTCCCAAGGCATGCCAGGCGATGCCATCCCAGCGTGCAATGTTGATGGCCGGGACGCCTCCGATGGAGTTGAACTCCCCACCCACATAGAGACCATCATCGCCCGCTGCCATGCACCAGATGGTCGCGTTCGAGGATGGGTCGGTCACCCCCGCTCCCAGCGGTTGCCAGGATTGCCCATCCCACCTCGCGATGCACTTCAGCGGGGAGCCGCTTTGCGTCGCCGAAAACGCGCCGCCGGCGATGAGTTGGCCCTGATAACTGATGAGCGATCGCACGCGCTGATTGAATCCTCCCGCGAAGTTGTGCCACACGGCGCCATCCCAGCCCGCGATGTGGTTGGCCGCGGGCGAATTGAATCCTGTGAAATTGCCACCCACAACGAGCCATGGCGGCTGTGGTCCACTTCCATCCGGGTCCCACGCGACTTGCCGAGCGAAGCTCCCGGCGGGAAAGTGCTGCGTTTGGGAGAGCGAGGAGTCCATTCCAATCCACCGTCCGTCGCATTGGGCAACCGCCCTGCTCGCGAGGCACAGCACCGCCAGCAACAGGGTCCAATAGCTTTGGCGCATGCGAGGTGCCCTCTGAAAGTGATGCGGGGGACGAATGTGTGAGACTACCACGGAGGCGCGAGCGTTCAAGGTTCAGAACGAGCCTTGGTTATACGGGCGTGTGGGGGGCTGGTTCCGGCGGCTGTGTGTATCGCGGGAAATCTGCGCGCAATCTTGGTACATCGGGGCGGGATTTCGGACGATTCTGGCTCGCGTTCTAGGTTTGCGTCCAAGTGTGTCGTTATGGGCGGTCACGTTTGGCGGCCCTTTGGGTGGGGTCGCGGCCGCCCTTCCTACGCTGCCGCCGATGAGTACCTCTGATTTTCATGGTGTTGCGGGTGGTGGGTCCGGTGGCGGGGCGGGCGGGGCCGCGGGCGCTGGGCGTGCTGCGTCGTGGTCGCCCGAGTCGTGGCGGGTCAAGGGGCGGGCGCATGTGTTTGAATATCCGGATGCCGCGGCTTTGGAGCGGGAGTTTGCGAAGTTGCGGTCGTTGCCGCCCTTGGTGACGAGTTGGGAGATCGAGCGGTTGCGGTCGGAGTTGGTGGGCGTCGAGGCGGGGCGACGGCTGCTGTTGCAGGGGGGCGATTGTGCGGAGACGCTGGATGATTGCCGTAGTGAGCCGATCGCGGCGAAGTTGAAGATTCTCCTGCAGATGTCGCTGGTGCTGATCCATGCCGGGAAAAAGCCCGTGACGCGGATGGGGCGGTTCGCAGGGCAATACGCCAAGCCTCGCAGCAGCCCGACCGAGACGCGGGGGGGCGTGACGCTGCCGAGTTACTTTGGGGATTTGATCAATCGGGCGGAGTTTTCGGCGGCCGGGCGCACGCCCGACCCGGCGCTGCTGGTCGAGGGATATCAGCACGCGGGGCTGACGCTGAACTTCATTCGGGCGCTGGTGGACAGCGGGTTCGCGGATTTGCATCACCCCGAGTACTGGGATTTGAGTTTCTTCCGGCACGCGAGTTTGTCGGCGGCGACGCGGGCGGAGTATGAGCGGATGGTGGCGACGCTGGGGGATGGGATCCGGTTCATGGAGGCGCTGGGGGAGCGGTCGATTCAGGATTTGTCGAGCGTGGAGTTCTTTGCGAGCCACGAGGGGCTGAATCTGTATTATGAGTCGGCGCAGACGAGATTGGTGCCGCGGCGGAGGGATTATTATTGTTTGACGACGCACATGCCGTGGATCGGGGAGCGCACGCGGGCGCTGGATGGGGCGCACGTGGAGTTCTTCCGGGGCATTCGCAACCCGGTGGGCGTGAAGCTCGGCCCCAGCAGCACGGCTGCCGACGCGGTGGGGTTGAGCGAGGCGCTGAACCCGGGGAATGAACCCGGGAAGATCGTGTTTATCACGAGGTTGGGGGCGGGGAAGGTGCGGCAGGTGCTGCCGGGGTTGTTGGAGGGCGTGCGGGCGGCGGGGCGGAAAGCCGCGTGGGTGTGCGACCCGATGCACGCGAATGGGATGACGACGGCGACGGGGATCAAGACGCGATCGTTCGATGCGATCAAGAGCGAACTCGAGGCGGCGTACGAGGTGCACGAGGCGGTGGGCGTGCCGTTCGGCGGCGTGCACTTTGAGCTGACCGGCGAGGACGTGACCGAGTGCGTGGGGGGCGGGGCGGGCGTCACCGAGGCGGATTTGTCGACGAACTATGTGAGTTTGTGCGATCCGCGGCTGAACTATCAGCAGAGCTTGGAGATGGCGTTTTTGCTGGCGCGGAAGATGGGGGCGGGGAGGGTGGGGAACTAGGGTGAGTGGCGCGTGCGTGGCGAGATGTGGTGCGAGCCCAATTGCGCGCGTGGGGCACTTTGATAGTTGGAAGCCGGTGAGACCCTCGCTTGCGCTTTGGGCTCGTAAGGCATGGGTGCGTTAGGGGCAGGGGCCGCCCGCAACGACATTGATCAGCGCGTCGACATCTCCCTGGTCGGAGGCGCCGTCGTTGTTGAAGTCGGGGCTGATGTGGGTGGGGTTAGGGCCGCCGGCGATGACGTTGATGAGGTAGTCGACGTCGCCCTGGTCGGCGACGCCGTCGTGGTTGGTGTCGGGGTTGCAGGGTGGGCCGGCGCGGCCGGCGAAGAGCGAGGGGGAGAGCGTCGCGTTGGCGAGGTTGCGGCCTCGGACGTGCCAGCGCTGGCCGGAGGTGACGCTTCGAAGGTCGTCGGCGGGCGAGAGGACGCTGGCGAGGTAGTAAGTGCCTGCGGGCAGGCCCGCGGTGGCCTCGGGCGGGGTGTTGGGGCCGGGGCCACCGATGATGAACTTGGGGAATGCGTTGGGGCCGTCGGAGTACACGATGTTGCCGCCGGCGTCAAAGATGTACGCGAGGGCTGGCGCGAAGAGAGTGGACTGCGAGGCGATGAGGTTCAGGAAGTGGGCGGCGTCGATGGCGGAGGCGAGCGTGAAGCGATCCCAGATGACGCCGCCGACGCCGGTGTCGGCGGGGGTGAGCTGGCGGAATGCGCCGCCGGGTTGATCGGGGTCGACGGGGCCGAAGAGGGCGTCGAAGTCGTGGCCGGCGGCGATGATGGGCGGGACGGATGGGGCGAGGGGCGAGCCGTTAACGTTGGTGTGGAAGTTCAGCGAAACCTCGGCGGCGGGGCCTTGGGCGGGGACGATCGAGTAGCCGCCTTGGAAGAGCGAGCCGCCCAATGCAATGCCAACGTAATAGATGCCGGCGGGGAGCTGGCCGCTGCGGCCGTCGTATTGCTTCCCATCGCCGATGGCGGGGCGTCGCCCGACGCCGAAGGAGAGTTGTGCGTTGGTGCCCGAGCCGCTGTTGTCGTCGGTAGCGAGCAGGTGTGCGGTGTCGTCATAGAGGCCAATCGCCACATCGGTCGTGGAGCCCTCCGTGTCGAGATCAAGGAACTGCAAGGCGGCGTCGGTGGCGTCGCCCGCGATGGTGAAGGAGCACCAACGCACGCTCGAGGTACCCACGAGCAGTTGGAACGATGTGCCGTTGTCGCCGATGGAGCCGAGGGGAAAGGGCTGGATGGAATTCTGCACGTCGCCCTGGAGGCTGAGTTGGTAGCCGTATTGGGTAAGAGAGCCGCCTTCGGGGGTGACCCTCATCTGGCGATGTTCGTTTGAGCCGGTGGTGGCGGGCTCGCCGGGGGTTCCGATGAAGCGGCCTGCATCGGTGCAGGCGCCGGAGGGGCCGGTGTTCGTGCCGGCGAGGATGTCGCGGCCGAAGTCGGGCAGGGTGGAGCCGACGGACGCGGGATTGCCGCCGGGGCCGAAGAGCGTGTTGCTGCCGAAGGCCAGGCCTCGGTCGTTTGCGTTGGGGCAAGATTCGCGCAGCAGGCCGGAGAGGTTGCTCCAGTCCGTCGGGACGCCGGCGGCGGTTTTCAGCCAGCCGGCCTGGACGACGATGCCGTTGGCGGCGGGCGGTACGGTGACGTTGAGCCCGGAGAAAGCGAGATGCCAGGCGAAGCCGGCGGGCAGCGCGCCGAGGTCGAAGAGGTATGCGCCCAGGGGTGAGGCGCCTGGACGAATCATGTTGGTGCCGGAGCCTGTGAAGCCTTCGAAGTTGACGTCGTTGGTATCCCAAAAGACTGCGAAGAGGCGGTCGGTGGCGGAGTCCGTTGGTATGACTTCGATCGTGACGCCGAGTGAGCAGCCGGTGATGACGCGCGGGCCGGAGTAGGGCAGGGCCCACGGGCCGCCGACGAAGCTGACGTCTTCGAGGATCTGGTTGCAGCTACCTGCGAAAGTGGCGCCGGTGCCGTTCATGAACGTGAGGGAGATGTTGTCGTAGATATCGGTGAGGACGCGGGGCTGATAGCCGGTGCGGGGCGGGGTGGAGGCGTAGACAGTTTGCGAGGGCGGGATGACGACCTCGCCCCCGAAGGGGAGTTGCTGTTGGGCCAGGGCGGCGGAAGAGATGGCGGAAAAGAGGAGAGCCGCGAGTATGTCACGCTGCATGCGAGCCTCCGATTTGGAAACCGACTTGGCGAGCGGGCGGCGAGCGCGAAGACGCTGAGGACCCGGCGGCGTCTTTGATGTCATCAACAGTCGAGCGGATTTGTCTATCCGAAGCGGGATGAGACCCTCGCTGGCGCTTCGGGCTCGTAGGATGCGGGTGTGTTATGGGCAGGGGCCGCCGGCGATGACGTTGATGAGGGCGTCGATGTCGCCCTGGTCGCTGGCGCCGTCTTGGTTGAAGTCGGGGTTGATGTTGGTGGGGTTGGGGCCCCCCGCGATGACGATGATGAGGTAGTCGACGTCGCCCTGGTCGGTGGCGCCGTCCTGGTTGACGTCGGGGTCGCAGGCGGGGGGAGCGACGTCGCCTTCGAGGAGGAGTTGGTAGCCGTATTGGGTTTGCACGCCGGTGGAGGCGTTCAGCAGTTGGCGGTGTTCGTTCTGGCCGCCGGTGCTGGGAGCGTTCGCCGAGCCGATGAAGATTCCGGCATCGGAGCAGGCTCCGGGCGAGGAAGTGAACGCGCCGGAGAGGATGTCGCGGCCGAAGTCGGGCAGGGTGGTGCCGATGGTGGCGGGGTTGCCGCCAGGGCTCGCGAGGCTGTTGCTGGCGAAGACCAGGCCCCGGTTGTTGATGTTCGGGCAGGATTCGTCGAGCAGACCGGAGAGGTTGCTCCAGTCGGCGGGCACGCCGGCGGCTGGGCTGAGCCAACCGACCTGCACGAAGACGCTATTGGCGGCGGACGGGAGCGTGACGTTGAGCCCGGTGACATGAATTTGCCCCGCGGGAGTGCCGATGCCGCTGATGGCGAAGATGTAGGCACCCAGTGGGGTGGCGCC
Organism: Tepidisphaera sp.; assembly: GCA_016124375.1. GTDB lineage: Bacteria > Planctomycetota > Phycisphaerae > Phycisphaerales > UBA1924 > RI-211. Next base: position 97,036 of record WGNV01000009.1, on the reverse strand, counting down.
CGGGCGGATCATGTTGGTGCCGGGGCCGGAAAAGCCGTGGTAGTCGACGTCGGCGGGATCCCAGAAGACGAGGAACTCGCGGTCGGTGCTGGGGTTGGGGGTTGTGCCGAGCGCGAAGAGGGCGAAGGTGCAGCCTGAGATGACGCGCGGGCCGGAGTATGGGAGCGCCCAGGGACTGTTGGTGAAGCTGACATCTTCGAGGGCCTGATTGCAGTTGCCCAGAGCCAAGTTTCCGGTGCCATTGGCGAGGGCATTGGAGAGGTTGTCGTAGACGGTGGTGATGGCGCGGGACTGGTAGCCGCCCCGGATGGGCGGGTTGGCGTAGACCACTTGGGGGGTGATGACCTGGACGGGGCCGGAGATGGGGAGGACTTCTTGTGCGAAGGCCGCCGTGCCGAGGGTTGGGACGATGATCGCCGCGATGAGTTCACGCTTCATGCTGGTTCTCCGTTTTGAAAGCAGACGTGAGGCACGAGTGGTGAGGGAGAAGACACCGAGGACGCGGCAGCGTCCTCGGTGGCACGGGGTGACGGGGGTCAGGGGCACTGGCCGCTGGCGATGGTGTTGATGAGGGCGTCGATGTCGCCCTGGTCGCTGGCGCCGTCTTGGTTGAAGTCGGGGTTGATGTTGTTGGGGTTTTCGCCGCCGGCGATGACGTTGATGAGGTAGTCGACGTCGCCTTGATCGGTGGCGCCGTCCTGGTTGACGTCGGGGTTGCAGGCTGGGGGAGCGACGACGTCGCCTTCGAGGAGGAGTTGATAGGCCGCCGGCGTGGAGCCGATAGAGACGGAGGGGCGGTGCTCGTTGCATGCCGCGGGATCTGTGCTCGGGCGGCCGATGAAGATGCCGCGATCCGCGCAACAGTTGTTCAATGCGCTCAGGCTGTCGCGTCCGTAGTCGGGCAGGGTGGAACCGACGCAGGCGGGGTTTAATAAGCCCAAGCTGCAGCTGCCGATCGCCATGCCGCGGTCTGTGGCCCCGCAGACGGGGTAGCACCCGCTGAGGTCGCGCGGGTTGGTGATCGGGCCAGCCGGGGAGTTGCACCAGCCGGCCTGCACGTACACGCCGTTGGCGGTGGCGGGCACAGTGACATTGAGCCCGGTGAACGTGAACTGCCAGACGAAGCCGGGGGTGACGGTGCCGAGATCAAACGAATAGGCGGCGAGCGGAGTGGCGCCCGAGCGGATCATGTTGGTGCCGGGGCCGTCGCCGCCGTTGAAGTTCACATCGGCGGGATTCCAGAAGACCAGGAAAAAGCTGTCTGTCGAGCTGCTGGTGGGGGTGTTGAGCACTGCGACGCCGGCTGAAGCGGACTGAATGACGCGGGGGTTGGAATAAGGCAGCGCCCAGGGCCCACCGACAAAGCTGACATCCTCCATGATCATCTCGGTGGCGAGGTAAGCGCCGCCGGTGCCGTTGGCGAAGACGCTGGAGATGTTGTCGTAGACCGGCGCGAGGGCGCGGGACTGGTAGCCGCCACGCAGGGGAGGGTTGGCGTACTTCACCTGCGAGGCAGGGATGACGATCTCGCCACCGAAGGGCAAGGTGTCTTGCGCGAACGAGGCGACTGCGAACGCCGACACGACAGCCGCCGCGAGCATCTCACGCTTCATGATGGGGCTCCTTGAACGATCCCGGGCACGCAAACAGGACGAAAAGAGCGAGAAAGGGGCACAAAGCCGCGACGCGGGAGCGCCGTGCGGCTTATCCGATACGGCGCGGAGGTGATGCCGGGTCCGCGCACGCGTGAGATTTGCGGACTTTACTGGGATTGGTGGCGAATGGCGGCCCGGCGCGGAAGAGACCCTCGCTCGCGTTTCGGGCTCGTTGTTGCGTGGCGCGGGCGTGTTATGGGCAGGTGCCGCTGGCGATGGTGTTGATGAGGGCGTCGATGTCGCCCTGGTCGGCGACGCCGTCTTGGTTGAAGTCGGGATCGATGTTGGTGGGGTTGTCGCCGCCGGCGATGACGTTGATGAGGTAATCAACGTCGCCCTGGTCGGCGACGCCGTCTTGATTGACGTCGGGGTCGCACACGGGTGGGGCGAGGGTGCCGCTAGCGGCGATGGTGGCGCTGGTGTTGACGGTGGTGTTGGCATCACCCAGGACGATGGTGAAGACGAGGTTGCCGCTGCACAGGGGCTCGGTGAAAGGGAGGGGATCGAGGGGCGTGGGGCCGGGGGTGACCTGTTGGCTGTTGATGGTGAAGCCGCCGGTGAAGGAGGCGGCGGCGCCGTTGAGCGTGAGGGTGCCGGTGAGGGTGATCATGACGGGCGTGGGGGGGACGGACAGGGGCATGCCCATGAAGGAGGCGGAGGCGTTGGCGATGACGGTCATGGGGATGTTGACGGAGTAGGTGTTGGGACCGGTGGGCGAGAGCGTGCCGCTGGCGGCGCCGTCTTGCGTGGCGGTGATGGATTCGAGGGTGGCGGTGCCCAGCGGCACGGTGAGGGGCAGGCCGAGGATGGTGCAGGTGGGTTGGCGGGTGCGGAAGGTGCTGTAGCTGATGGAGACCGAGGCGCTGGCGCTGCCGGTGGAGCCGTTGAGCAGATCGGCGGTGAGGCCGGAGGCGCCGGCGGTGTTGGCGGCGGTGTCGATGGTGAGGGCGAAGGCGCCGGCGGGGTGGATGGTGGCGGAGCCGGAGGAGCCCGAGGCGGTGATGGAGCCGCTGTTGATGTTGATGGGGGTGTTGGCGTTGAGGTCGCCGCCGGTGATGCCGGGGATGGTGCGGGTGCCGGTGGGGTTGGTGGTGGCGTTGTAGCTACCGAGGATGAAGGAGGTGCCGCTGGGGCTGGTGACGATGGGGGCGGCGTAGTTGAAGGACCAGGTGGCGGTGGAAGAAGGGGAGGAGACGGTGAAGTTGTAGGTGTCGGCGGCGAGGGCGCTGGAGGAGGCAAAGGCCAGAGCCGCGAAGATGGACAGGACTCGCATGTTCCAAGACCTCCGGAGAAAGGGTTCACTGGTGGAGCGAGAATCGCACGCCCCGTGAGGAAAAGGGTACCACGAGGACCCCGCCGGGCCTAGGCGAATGTGCGCGCAGAATAGCGATCGCGGTTTGGGCGGCGTACGGACCGATATTGCGGATGATCGAAGGCGAAGGGCGGGTGATTACCAGCCGCCGCGTGAGCCCCCGCCGCCGCGGTAGCCACCACCGCCGCCGCTGCGGCCGCCGCCACCCGGACCACGCTCTTCGCGCGGGCGAGCTTCGTTGACGTTGAGTGCGCGTCCGCCCATGGAGTAGCCGTTGAGCTTTTCGATGGCGTGAGCCGCCTCGTCGTCGTTGCTCATCTCGACGAAGCCGAAGCCTTTGGAGCGGCCGGTCTCACGGTCGATGACGACCTGAGCGCGGCTGACCTGGCCGTGCTCGGAGAAAAGCTCGCGCAGTTCGTCATCGGTCGTGGTGTACGGCAGGTTTCCAACATAAATGTTCTTCATGGCGACATCACCCTTCGTGAAATCAGACCCGGCGCCGGGCCTCCCCCGCGTTCAGCATACCCGCACGCGGCCCGTGCGCGGGGCGGGAAGGGACAAAAGTTGATTTCGGGTTTTGCGGGGTTTTGGGGTTCGTGGCGGCATGCGGGTGGTGCGCTCCGCCAACAATGTTCGCATGCTCACGAGTTCCAAGGCGGCGTTGCCCAATCTGAAGGACATCCGCGCTCAGTTTCCGGCGCTTGCGTCGGAGGTGGCGTACTTCGACAACGCGGGGGGGAGCCAGTTGCCCCGGTGCGTGATCGAGGCGGTGACGAAGTACATGGAGACGTCGTACGCGCAGCTTGGGGGTGGGTATGAGCCGAGCGTGCGGGCGGCGGCAAATGTGAAAGCCGCGCACGAGCTGGTGAAGGTCTTCCTGAACGTGCCCGAGGGTGGGAGCGTGATCCTGGGGCCATCGACGACGGCGCTATGTCACCTGGTGGCCAACGCGTACGCCGACGCGGGGACGGGCGGCGGGCGGAATCAGATCATCGTGGCGACGGCGGGGCACGAAGCGAACGTTGGGCCCTGGGCGCGGCTCGCGGCACGGGGCTTTGAGGTGACGCTTTGGCCAACCGAAATGCACGCCGACGGGCAGTGGCGGCCGAGCATGGAGACGCTGGCGAAGCTGGTATCGAAGCGCACGAGGCTGGTGGCGATGCCGCAGGTGTCGAACATTTTGGGCGAAGTGTGGGATGTGGCGCAGGCAACGCGGATCGCGCACGGCGCGGGGGCGCGGATGATCGTGGATGGCGTGGCGTACGCGCCGCACGCGGCGCCGGACATGAAGCGAATCGGGTGCGATTGGTACGTGTACAGCACGTACAAGGTGTTCGGGCCCCACATGGCGGCCCTGGGCGGCACGGCCGAGGCGTTTGGCGAGCTCACCGGGCCGAATCATTTCTTTATTCCCCGCGAAACACTGCCCAACAAGTTTGAGCTGGGAGGGTGCTCGCACGAGGGGTGTGCGGCGATCAACGCGTTGAGCGAGTACGCGGCGTTTTTGGCTGGGGCGGAGGCGGGTGAAGCGGGGGGGGTTGGTGAGACGCCGAGCCGCGAGCTGTTCGAGCGGGCGTTTGCGCGCGTGAGCGAGTTGGAGTCGGGGTTGCTCACGCGACTTCTCGAATACCTGGCGAGCAAGCCGCGCGTGCGCGTGGTCGGGCCCGCGTCGGGAGCGGCGGGGCGCGTGTGCACCGTGGCGTTCGTGCACGCCACGCGGCGATCAAGCGAGATCGCGACCCGGGCCAACGAGCAGGGGCTGGGCATTCGGTTCGGACACTTTTATTCGAAGCGGCTCATCGACGAGCTCACGCCCGAGTTCGGGCTGCTGCCCGATCAGGGCGTGGTGCGGGTGAGCTTGCAGCATTACAACTCGGGCGAGGAGTTGGAGCGGCTGTTCCGGTACTTTGATGTGGCGCTGGGGTGAGCGTACGTGGCGAGATTAGTTTTGTAGTTCGATTGCCGGTGAGACCCTCGCTTGCGCTTCGGGCTCGTGAGGAGGGATTTGCCCTCACTTCAGCAGGCGTTCCAGGTAGTGGATGTCCACGCCCCCACGGCGGAAGTCGGTGTTCTCGACGAGGCGCTGGTGCAGCGGGATGGTGGTCTTGATCGGCCCGACGTGGAACTCGCGAAGCGCCCGGGCGGCCCGGTTCAGGCACTGCTCGCGGGTGTCGGCGTGCACGATCAGTTTGCCAACCATGCTGTCGTAGTTCGGCGGCACCACGTATCCCGGCACCACGTGGCTGTCGAGGCGCACGCCCAGGCCGCCCGGGGCTTCCCAGGTGTCGATGCGGCCGGCGCTGGGGCGGAAGTTGTGGGCGGGGTCTTCGGCGCAGATGCGGCATTCCATCGCGTGCCCGTGGATCTTGATGTCGCTCTGCTTGTAGGGGATTTTTTCTCCCGCGGCGATGAGGATGGACATCTTGACGATGTCCACGCCCGTGACCATTTCGGTGACGGGGTGTTCGACCTGCACGCGGGTGTTGACTTCGAGCATGTAGAAGTCGCCCTTGCCGTCGAGGAGGAACTCGCAGGTGGCGGCTCCGGCGTACTTGGCGTAGGAGATCATCTTGGCCGCGGACTCGGCGACCTTCTGGACTTTCGCCCGGTCGATGTTGGGCGCGGGGGCTTCTTCGATCACCTTCTGGTTGCGGCGTTGCAATGAGCAATCGCGCTCCCACAGGTAAATGGCGTGCCCGTGCTTGTCGCCCAGCATTTGGATTTCGACGTGGCGGGCGTGTTCGAGGTACTTCTCGATGAAGACGGCGCCGTTGCCGAAAGCCGCGGCGGCTTCCTGGCTGGCGACGCGGAGCTGGCTGCGGAGCGTGGCCTCGTTGTGGCAGACCTTCATGCCGCGACCGCCGCCACCGGCGGAGGCTTTGATGATGACGGGGTAACCGATCTTGGCGGCGACCTTGACGGCTTCTTCTTCGTCTTCGATGGCGTCCTCGGAGCCCGGGAAGACGGGCACGCCGTTGATCTTGGCGGTCTTCTTGCATTCGACCTTATCGCCCAGCAGTTGCATGGCTTCGGGCGAGGGGCCGATGAACTCGATCTTGCAATCGCGGCAGGCCTGCGAGAAGTCGGGGCGTTCGGAGAGGAAGCCGTAGCCCGGATGGATGGCGTCGACGTCGGCGATCTCGGCGGCGGCGATGATGCGAGCGATGTTGAGGTAGGACTCTTTGGAGGGGCCGGGGCCGATGCAGATGGCGCGGTCCGCCAGCTTCAGGTACGGCGCGTCTTTGTCGGCGGTGGAGTAGACGCAGACGGATTCGATGCCCATTTCGCGGCAGGCCCGCATGATGCGGAGGGCGATTTCGCCGCGGTTTGCGATGAGGACGCGTTTGAACATTGGAAACCCTTGAAGAGACGAAGTTCCGGAGAGACGAAGAGACGAAGTTCAAGGCACTTCGAGTTCTATCGTGGTTGCCGGATGCTTGTCATGCCGAGGTCGTGGTTTATCTGGCTGCAAACTACGGATCAATGCTTGAAGCACACGGTCTGTTTCTTCGATGAGTTCGGTCGGTGCGTCGTCGGCTGGGAGAAACTCAAGCTTGCGGGCGATGAGCAGTTGTGTACGAAGTTCGAAGAGCGAGCCCCGGGCGATCCGGAAGAATCTCAGCATGTCTGGCGTGTCTTCCCGGCCAAACCCCTCGGCGATGTTCGAAGGCACCGAAACAGCCGCCCGACGGACCTGAGAAGTCAGCCCATATCGCTCGGAAACCGGAAATCGCGATGTGGCCCGGTAGACCTCTATGGACAGGGTCATGGCTCGTTGCCATGCAACCAAGTCTTCAAGGCGTCGAACTCCGGCCACACAAAGTCTCCTCGGACAACCGCTCGCGAATGCCTTTGAACTTCGTCTCTTCGTCTCTCCGGAACTTCGTCTCTTTCCTCACGTTCGAATCGCGAACAACTTCTGGCCGAACTCGACTGCTTGGCCATTCTTCACGAGAATTTGTTCGACGACGCCGGCCTTCTCCGCCTTGATCTCGTTGAACACTTTCATAGCTTCGATGAGGCAGACCACCGTGTCGGGCGTCACGCTTTGGCCGATCTTGACGAACGACGCGGCGTCGGGGTTTGGTGCGAGGTAGCAGGTGCCGACCATGGGGCTTTCGATGGCCGGGCCGGAAGCCGCGGGTTGGGCGGGAGCGGCCGCGGGTGCGGCTGGGGCCTGCGCCGTCGCCGCAGCGCCGCCCGCGTGGGCCTGCATGGGGGCCGGAGCGTATTGCACGAGCGGCTGGCCGCCGGCGTAGCCGCGCTTGATGCTGATGCCCTGCTTGTCGTCCTTGAGCTCGATCTCCGAAAGATCGTTCTGGGTCATGAGGCCGATGAGTTCTTTGATCTTGGAGATGTCCATTTTGGAGATGTCCATGCTGTCCTTTCCACGAGTTGGATCGCTGGGTTGCTGGTTGGGTCTGTTCAAGACGCCGGAGATGAGGCTTTGCGAATCTCCGGGTTGGGGTTCACTGAGATCATGACGAACGCGATCACACGGTCAAACACATACAGAATCACACATTCACAACGTGGCCCATTCGATATCCAGCGGGAGCGTGCAGAGGTTGGTGGCGCCGGTGTCGGTGATCAGGTAGTCGTCTTCCAGGCGCACGCCGCCGATGTTGGGGAGGTAGATGCCCGGCTCGATGGTGACGACCATGCCCGCGGCGAGTTCGGTGGGCGAGGCCATGTGGCTGAGCGAAGGTTCGTCGTGCCCTTGCAGGCCCAGGCCATGGCCGAGCCCGTGTCCGAAGTTGGGCCCATAGCCGGCGTCGGTGATGTGCCCACGGGCGATGGCGTCGATGTCGCGGGTGCTGACGCCGGGCTTGAGAGCCGCGGCTGCGGCCATGTGGGCCTCGCGGACGATCTGGTAGATCTCGCGAACCTTCGCTGGCCACTTGCCGAAGGCAAAGACGCGGGTCATGTCGCTGTGGTAGCCCTTATAAGTGGCCCCCCAGTCGATGAGCAGGGGCGTGTTGTTGGCGGCTTTCACCATCTTGGGGCGGTAGTGGGGCAGGCTGCCGTTGGCGCGGGCCGCCACGATGCTCTCAAAGCCGGGCTTGGGTGAGCCCCGGGATTTCATGGCGGCTTCCAGGCGGCTGGCGATGTCGAGCTCGGTCTGGCCCGGGGCGAGGGTGGGGAGGATTTCCCGCAGCGCCGCTTCCTGGATGCGGGCGGCGTTTTGGATGAGCCGCACTTCGCTGTCGTCTTTGATGAGCCGGAAGGGTTGGACGAGGCGGGTGAGCGGGCGGATGGCCTTGCCCTCGCCCAGCGCCTCGGCCAACTGCGACGACTGCGCCAGAGTGACGTGCTCGGCCTGGACGCCGAGTTCGGTGACGTTCAGTTGGCTGGCGACGTCGGCGACGGCGCCGATGATGCCGCCTTTGCGGATGTGGATGCGGGCGAGGCTGGCGACGGGGGCCAGTTCCTCTTCGTAGCGGAAGTCGCTGATGAGGACCGGGCCGCCGGTGCCGGCGACGAGGTAGCTGTCGCCGCCAAGGAAGCCGGTGAAGTAAGCGACGTCGAGGGGGTTGGTGATGAGGGCGTGGGAGACGCTTCGGGCGTCGATGGCGGCCGCGAGTTTGCCCAAGCGCGATTTGAAGTCGGGGGTGAGATCGGGCAGGAGTTTGAGTTTGGGCGTCGCCGGCGCGGGCGCGGCTTTGGGGGTGGCCTTCTTGGCCACCTTCTTGGCGGGTCGAGAGGCGGGACGTTTGGATGGCCGCTTGGATGTCTTCTTGGCACTGCCCATGAGGGGGTGATGATATCGGCCCGAGGCGCACGCGCGAAATAGGGGGGAGCGGGTGCCCAAGGGTGAGCTACCCGGTGCAACCTTGGTGAACCAAGTCCGTACACTGCCCGCGCTCATGAGGACTACCCCATCGCTTGCCGCTCGCGCCGCTGGAGTGGTGCTATTGGGGTTGGTCGGGGTGACGTGCCTGGCCCCGGGGGCTGTGGTGCTGTGGGACCTGGTGCAGGGACGTAAGTCCTTGGAAACACTGGGTGCGTGGACGCCGTCGTGGGCGCTGCTGGCGTGGACGTTTGTGTGGGCGATCGGCATTGGGGTGCTGGCGACGCTGCTGGCGTGGCCCACCGGCTGGGCGCTGCGGCGGCGGGGGTGGGGGGCGAGCCTGGTGCTGCTGCCGGTGATCGCGTTCCCAAGTTACTTGTCTTACGTGGGTTACGGATTTTTTCGAGCCCCCCAGACGGGCATTGGCGATCTCATCGAGAAGGCCTCGCAGATGGGGTGGGATGGGCTACCCATTTTGGTGGGCCGCGGGGTGGCGTTGTTTTCGCTTTCGATCTGGTGCTGGCCGATCGCGACGATCGTGCTGGCGGCGGGTCTTAAGAAGATACCGGAGTCGGTATTGGACGCATTGCGGCTGGAGCCATTGCCGGCGTGGCGTAAGTGGGTGGTTTTGCTGGGGCTTAGCCGCGGACCGGTGCTGGCGGCGGTTGGGGTGTGCGGGGTGCTCATGCTGGGGTCGGCGGTGCCGCTCCATTTGGCGCAGGCGGCGACGATCTCGGTGCAGATCTGGTTTGATTTGACGAGAGCCCCCGGCGGCTTGGCGGTGTGGACGCGCAGTTGGCCCTTGCTCGCGATTGCGGCGGGAGTCGGGTGGTACATCGCCAAGCGACTTGCGGAAAGCCCTGGGGGCGAGACGGAAGTGCTTGAGCCGGTGAGGCCTAGCCGCCGTGCGTGGCTGGGGTGGGCGGCGCCGGTGGTGTTTGGGGTGGGGGTGCCGCTGGTGATGTGCGCGACGGCGGTGCGCGGCTGGCGGCAAGTCATGATGTTCTGGACACTTACGGGGGACGCCGCCCAGCAGAGCGCGGTGCTGGCGACGGCGGTCGGGGCGGGGGCAGCGTTGATTGCTTTGTGCGTGTTTGTGGGGCTTACCAGCGCCGACCCGGTGGCGGCCAGAATCGCCCGGTGGAGCACGACGGCGTGGCTGGTGGCGGCGCTCACGCCGGGGGTGCTGGTGGGTAAAGCCTTTGCTGAGCTGGGGATACGTTGGCAGTGGCTGGGGGATTCGCAGGGGATCGTGGTGTTGACGCACCTGGCACGGTTTGGCGGAGCCGCGGCGTGTTTGGGGTGCTTGGCGGCGCGGGCGGCGCGGCAGGTGCAGCCTCTGCGGCGGATGGATGGCGCGATGGGGGTGTTTGGGTGGCTGGAGACGGCGATGCCGCTGGGCGGGGCGGCGGTGCTGTGGGCCGGGCTATTGGCGGCGATGCAGAGCCTGCACGAGATTGAATCGACGATCATCGTGCAGCCCCCGGCGACGCCGGGGCTCGCGCAGGTGATGCTGGGGTATCTGCATTACAGCCGTCTGGAGGAGTTGTCGGTGGGGGTGTTGTGGATCGCGCTGGCGATGGGCGTTTTGGCGGGGGTGGGGTGGCTGGGGGTGTGGGTGCTGGGGTTTGGGGCGGCGGAGGCGCGGGAGGGGACGCGGGAAGAGGCGTGAGAGGTCGAAGCGTGTATGTTGTGCCGCGGATGATGCATGGAAAGAAGTTTGTGTTGCACGAACCCGGGGTGGAATCCCAACGCATCCTTACCCGGTGCGGGGCAGTAGGAAGTGATCAGAAGGACGGAACGCGGGACGCATGAGGTTGAGCGCGACAAGTCGGTGGCGGGCGTGCGCGGCGATGGCGGCGTGCGGTATGGCGTTGCTGGCAGGGGCGGGAGTGCTTGGCGGATGTTCGAAGGCGCCGCCGGCGGGCGGGCCCTTGGAGGTGCTGGGCAGTTTTGGTGAGGTCGGCGATTCGCCAGGCCAGTTTTCGTACCCCCGGTGCCTGGACAGCGACGGCTCGCAGTTGTGGGTGATTGATAAGCAGGCGTGGGTGCAGCGGGTGGAACCCGGCACGGGCGTGTGCACGCTGCGGTGGCGGATGCCGGAGTTTGAGAACGGCAAGCCTTGCGGGGTGACGTTGTTTACGCCCCCGGCGGGCGGGCCGACGCGGGTGTACATCGCCGACACGCACTATCACCGGGTGATGATCTATGACCCGGTCGTCGAGAAGGGTGCGGACCCGTTGCGGGAGGGTGGGAAGCTGCTCGCCAAGTTTGGAAGTTATGGCGAGGGGGACGGACAGTTCATTTTTCCGACGGATGTCGGGATTTTGCCCACGGATGACGGCAAGGGCGTGGCGAGGTTGTATGTCAGCGAGTATGGCGGGCATGACCGCGTGAGCGTGTATGAGCCGGCGGCTGGGTCGGTGCCGGGGGACGAGCGGGAGTTCGTGTTCAAGTTTGCGTTTGGGAGGTTCGGGAGCGGGGAGGGAGCGGAGTTCAGCCGCCCGCAGAGCGTGGAGGTGAACACGGCGGCGCATGAGCTGGTGATCACCGACGCGTGCAATCACCGGGTGGGGCGGTTTACATACGACGGCAAGCTGGTGGCGTGGATTGGCGGGCCGGACCAGGCGGGGGACGGCGTCGGGCAGATGAAGTTCCCGTATGGGTTGGTGCTGCTGGGCGACGGCACGGCGATGGTGGCGGAATACGGCGGAAACCGGGTGCAGCGGTTTGACCTCTCGACCGGCAAGAGCCTGGGGATTTTCGGGCAGGGCGGCAGGCGGGCGGGGGATGTGGCGACGCCCTGGGGGATTACGAGGCTGAAGGATCGCGTGTACATCCTGGACAGCGGGAACAACCGGGTGCAGGCGATCGCGCTGCCGACGGGCAAGACGCCCCTGGAGGCGAAGCCTGAGAAGGCGGCGGCGAGCGCGGCGAGCGGGGCCGGCGCGGGTGACGCCAAGACGGGCGGTGGGCCCGGATGAACATGGCGCTGCTCGCATCGATGGTCTTTGGCCCGATTCAGTGCACCAAGCCCGTGTGGCTGCTGCTGATACCGGTGACGTGGCTGTTTACGTTCCTGATGGCCCGGCGCAGCCTGTCGGGGCTGGGCAACGTGACGAAGTGGACGGCGATCGCGGCGCGGCTGCTGGTGTTCTTGTTGCTTGCCTTGGCGATGAGCGAGCCGATGTGGCGGCGCGAGGCCAAGGACCTGGCGGTGAACGTCGTGATCGACGCGAGCGATTCGATCCCCGCGTCGCGCCAGCCCGAGGTGGACGCCTATGTGAAGCGGGCGGCGGAGAGGTCTGAGAAGAAGGAAGACCGGCTGGGCGTGCTGACGGTGGCCAAGGACGCGTATGTGCAGGCGCTGCCGTCGCGGCTGAATGATCACGTGGAGCGGCAGCACATCGGGGCGACGGACGGGACAAACCTGGCGACGGGCGTGCGGCTGGCGCTGGCGACGGCGCCCAAGGACGCGGGCTTTCGGATCCTGCTGATCAGCGACGGAAATCAGACGGATGGGAACGTGCTGGCGGCGGCGGAGACAGCGCGGGCGCAGGGCGTGCCGATCGATGTGTTGCCGGTGCGGTACAAGTACGAGAATGAGGTGCTGGTGGATCGGCTGGTGGCCCCGGCGACGGCGCGGGAGGGGGAGACGATCAATCTGCGGATCGTGCTGCAGGCGACCAAGCCGGCGAGCGGGCGGCTGACGGTGACGATGAACGATGTGCCGCTGGATCTGGATCCGGATTCGCCCAAGGCCGGGGCGAAGGTGACGCTGAAGGCGGGGCTGAATGTTCTGCAGTTGCCGGTGAAGGTGCAGAAGAGCGGGCCGCAGAAGTTTGACGCAGTGTTTGAGCCTGACGGGCCGGGCGACGACGCGGTGCCGGAGAATAACAAGAGCAGCGCGGTGAGCATCGTGCAGGGTGAGGGCAAGGTGCTGGTGCTGTGCCAGGACGCGGCGCAGAACGGGCCGTTCTTGGAAGCGATGGAGAAGGCGAAGATCCGCATGGACGTGCGGAAGGCGGCGGAGATGCCGACGTCGCTGACGGAGCTGAACGGGTACGACGCGATCGTGATGCTGAACGAGTCGGCGTATGACTTCACGCAGAAGGGGCAGGAGGATCTCAGGCAGTACATCCATGAGACGGGCGGGGGCCTGCTCATGGTGGGGGGGCCCGACGCGTTTGGGGCGGGGGGGTGGATCGGTTCGCCTCTGGAGGATGCGCTGCCGGTGAAGCTGGACCCGCCTGACAAGCGGCAGATGCCGCGGGGTGCGCTGGCGCTGGTGCTGCACAGCGTGGAGGCGCCGGACGGGGTGTTCCTGGGCAGGAAGGTGGCGGAGAGTGCGCTGAACTCGCTGTCGAGGCTCGATCTGTTCGGGATGATCGAGTATGGCTGGGGGGGCGGGACGAGCTGGGTGCACAAGCTCTCGCCCGTGGGCGACGGCACGGGGGCCAAGCGGAGCATTCAGAACCTGGCGTTCGGCGATATGCCGGACTTCACGCCCGCGCTGCAACTGGCGTATGACGGGTTGTCGGCGTGCGACGCGGGGCAGCGGCACGTGATCATGATCTCGGACGGGGATGCGCAGACGCCGCCGAACTCGCTGCTGGACAAGTTCGTCGAGAAGAAGATCACGATCTCGTGCGTGGGCGTGTATCCGCACGGGGGGACTGAGACGGGGCGGATGGAGTACATCGCGAAGTACTGCGGCGGGCGGTATTACTTCGTGAACACGCAGGCGGGGCTGGCGACGATTCCGCAGATCTTCATCAAGGAAGCGCAGACGGTGCGGCGGAGTTTGATCTGGGAGGGGAATGCGTTTTCGCCGCAGGTGTTGGCGGGGGGCGAGTCGCTGAAGGGCCTGACGAGCGTGCCGCCGATCAATGGGTATGTGGTGATGGCCGAGCGCGAGGGGCTGAGCCTGACGACGATCAAGGGCAAGGAGGGGGATCCGATCCTGGCGGAGTGGCAGTACGGGCTGGGGCGGGTGGTGACGTTTGCGAGCGATGCGGCGACGAGGTGGGACCCGGCGTGGGTGGCGTGGGGCAACTACCAGCAGTTCTGGGAGCAGCAGATGCGCTGGGTGATGCGCCCCCAGGGCAACGCCAACATGAAGGTGATCACCGAGAACAAGGGTGACCAGACGATCATCACGGTGGAGGCGAGCGCGGGCAGCGGCGACCGGATCAACTTCGCGCAGTTTCAGGGGCGGCTGGCGGCGCCGGACGGGACGGGGCAGGACGTGGAGCTGAAGCAGGTCGGGCCGGGGCGGTATCAGGGGGTGGTGGCGACGGCGAAGTCGGGGGCGTATGTGCTGGGGCTGAAGTATGCCGCGCCCGATCCGAGCGGGAACGGGCAGGTGCTGCAGGGGAGCGTGCAGGCGGCGGTGACGCGGCCGTTCGCGGATGAGTTTCGCACGCTGGAGGACAACGCGGGGTTGTTGCTGCAGGTGGCGCAGGTGACGGGCGGCAGGGTGCTGGACTGGGACAACGCGACGAGCGCGGAGTTGTGGAGCCGCGAGGGAATCAAGATGCCGGTGTCGACGCAGCCCTTCTGGCTGTGGGCGGCGATCGCGGCGCTGACGCTGTTCCTGATGGACGTGGGTGTGCGGCGGGTGAGGATCGATGTGCCGGCGATGGTGCGGGCGGTGAAGCGCGGCTTTGGGGCGGGCGGGCCCAAGGGCGCGCAGTCGATCGGCGGGCTCAAGGCGGCCCGCGAGCAGGCGCGGGCGAAGCTGGCGGAGCGCGGCGGGAAGATGACGGCCGGCGAACTGGAGGCGCAGGCGCGCGAGGCGGCGCGTCAGGCGGTGAAGACGGCGGGGGCGAAGTTTGAGGCGAGCGAGGAGCAGTTGAAAGCCGCGGGCAAGGGTGGCGTGGCGATGGGTGGAGCCGAGGCGAAGGTGACGCCGACGCGGGACCTGAAGAAGCCTGCGGGGGCGGATGAGGGGATGGGGAGGTTGCTGAAGGCGAAGAAGAAGGCGCAGGAGGAGATGGGGGAGGAGTCAAATGACTAAATGGCTAAATGGCTAAATGGCTAAATGGCTAAATGGCTAAATAAGAAGGGCGCTACGAGCCCGAAGCGCGAGCGAGGGTCTCGGCGATGTACGGATACGAGCAACCAAGTTGAGAGGAAGTCGGTTCAGTCAGTAGCCCGACCGTGAGGGAGGGTGGGAGCGAAGAAGACGCCCCTCTCGGAGAGAGGGGCCACCCGGGACAGAAGGGCCACCCAAGCAGAGCGTGGCCACCGAGGCCCAGCGGGGCCACCCAGATAGGCAGATAGGAGCTTGCACATGCCGCCGGTTGAACGCGAAATCAAGATGGAAACGCCCGCCGAGGTGAAGGCCCAGTGCGAGCAGTTCCGGGCCACGTTCCAGAAACTCAAGAGTGAAATCGGCAAGGTGGTCGTCGGCAACGCCGACGGCGTGGAGGGCGTGCTGGTCGCGCTCTTTGCGGGCGGCAACGTGCTGCTGGAGGGCGTGCCCGGGCTGGGCAAGACCCTGCTGGTGCGCACGCTGGCGCAGGCGCTGAGTCTACCGTTCAGCCGTATTCAGTTCACGCCGGACTTGATGCCCGCCGACGTGATCGGCACGAACATCGTGATGGAAGACCCCGAGACCGGGCGGCGGCGCTTCGAGTTCCAGCGTGGGCCCATTTTCGCCCAGGTGGTGCTGGCCGACGAAATCAACCGTGCGACGCCCAAGACGCAGAGTGCTCTCTTGGAAGCGATGCAGGAACGCAGCGTGACCAGCGCGGGAACCACGTACAAGTTGCAGCAGCCGTTTTTGGTGCTCGCCACGCAGAACCCGATCGAGCAGGAAGGCACGTATCCGCTGCCTGAAGCCCAGTTGGACCGGTTCATTTTCAAGATCGTGGTGGGGTACAGCACGCTGCCCGACCTCATGACGATTTTGGATCGCACCACGGGCACGGCCAACCCCGAAGCGGAGAAGGTGCTGGACGGGCCGGGGATTTTGGAGGCGCAGAAGTTGGTGCGCGGGTGCATCGTGGCGCCGCACGTGAAGGAGTACATCGCGAGGCTGGTGCTGGCGACGCATCCTGGGGGGGAGATGGCCGCGGGCGGGAGTGATGGGCCGACCAACAAGTACGTGCGCTGCGGGGCGAGCCCGCGAGCGGCTCAGGCGCTCATGCTGGGCGGCAAGGTGCGGGCGCTGATCGAAGGGCGCTATCACGTCAGTTTCGGCGACATCAAGAGCATCGCGACCATGAGCCTGCGGCATCGGCTCCTGATGAACTTCGAGGCCGAGGCGGACCGCGTGGACCCGGATGAACTGGTGCGCCAGATCGTGGCGCTGACGCCGACGGAGCCGGTGAAGGCGGGGGTGTAGGCAAATTGCTAAATACTAAATTGCTAAATTGCTAAATAGGAAAGTGCACGTAGGTGAATCGATGTCAGTAGCCCGACCGTGAGGGAGGGCGGGAGTGCAGAAAGACGGTCGGCTCGGAGAGCCGACCTACCAAGATCATGCTTCCAACCGCCAGCCCAACCCGACCCAAGCGCATGGACGATCTGCTCACGTCTGAGTTGATCGCCAAACTTGATCCGCTGGACCTTTCGTCCAAGCGGGTGTTCTTTGGCAAGCTCAAGGGCGAGCGGCGCAGCAAGAAACGCGGCCAATCCGTCGAGTTCGCGGATCACCGGCCTTACGCCACGGGCGATGACATCCGGCATATCGACTGGAACATCCTCGCGCGGCTCGATCAGTTCTTCTTGAAACTCTTCCTCGAAGAGGAAGACCTGTCGCTGCAGTTGGTGATCGATTGCTCGGCCAGCAGCGATTGCGGCGAGCCTTCGAAGTTTCTGTTCATGCAGAAGGCGATCATGGCCCTGGGGTATGTGGGGCTGATCAATCTGAATCGCGTGAGCGCGACCGCGATGGGGCCCGGGCCGGGGGGCGTGGTGAGCTCGCTGCGGGACCTGCGGGGCAAACGCCGCTCGCATGATCTGGCGCAGTGGATCTGCGGGCTGAACCCTGGCGGGACGTTCAGTTTCCGCGAGGCGGCGGAGCGGATCGCGCTGGCCCGGCGCGGCAAGGGCTTGATGCTGGTCTTCTCGGATTTCTTCTTCAAAGAAGGCTACGAGCAGGGCCTGCGCCGGCTGGTCGGGCACGGGTATGACATCTTCGTGGTGCAGGTGCTCAGCCCGCAGGAAGTGGAGCCGCCGATCGCGGGCGATTTGCGGCTCAAGGACATCGAAGACGGCGACATGGCGGAGGTGACGATCTCGGCCCCGCTGCTGAAGCGATACAAGGCGATGCTGGGGGCGTACTGCGAGCAGATGCGGCTGTTCTGCGCCCGGCGTGATCTGACGTTGATCACGGTGAGGAGTGACACGCCGGTGGACGTGCTGGTGCTGGATTACCTGCGGAAGAGGGGGATCGTCAAATGACCTGGCTAACCCCCTTCATCGGCGGCATCGCGGCGGCCATCGCGGCCCCCACGCTGATCATTCTGTACTTCCTAAAGCTGCGCCGGCGCGACATGGAAATCTCCACGACGCTGCTCTGGAAGAAGGCGATTCAGGATCTGCAGGCCAACGCGCCGTTTCAGAGGCTGCGCCGGAACATCCTGCTGCTGCTGCAACTGATCGTGCTGGCGGGCGTGTGCGTGGCGCTGGCCCAGCCGGAGATGGCCGGGCAGAAGCTCAGCGGCAATCGCCAGGTGATCATGATCGATCGCAGCGGCTCGATGACCAGCAACGACGAGAGCGACGGCAAGGGGGGCAAGACGACGAGGTTGGAAGCCGCCAAGAAGCAGGCGATGGCGTTGATCGACGACATGCGCGATGGGGGCCTGCTCAACAGCGACAAGGCCGACACCGCGATGATCATCGCGTTTGATTCGCAGGGCGAGACGCTGCAATCGACGTTTACCAGCGACAAGGAACTGCTGAAACGCCGCGTGATGGAGATCACGGCCCGCGACGGCCCGACGTCGATCGACGAGGCGATGCGGCTGGCCAAAGCCCAGTCGCCCCAGCGGATCGTCGAGGGGCAGGGGCTGATGGCGGGTGAGCCGATGACGATCCAGATTTTCTCGGATGGTCGCATTCCCGACGCGGCCAAGGCGACGCCGGGGCCGGAGGACGACGTCGAGTTTCATCGCGTAGGCCAGGCGGATTCGGCGGACGTGGGGATCGTGGGGATCCGCAGCGAGCGGAGCTTTGAAGACCCCACGCACCTGAGCGTGTTTGTGTCGGTGCAGAACAACGAGCCCAAGGAACGGGCGGTGGACGTGGAGTTTCTCATCGACGGCGTGGGCAAGGGAATCAAGAGCGCGACGATTCCCGCGGCGTCTTCGAACGGGCTTTCGCTGGGGCCGGCAGCGGCGGCGCAGGCGGCGGGGCAGGAGCGGGAGGCGATCGCCGCGGCAGGGGGTAACCCGGACAAGCAGGGTGAGCCTGAAAAGAAGCCCGAGTTGCAGCCAGGTCAGGCGGGCGTGGTGTTTTCGATTGATCGCACCGAAGGGGCGGTGGTGCAGGCGAGGTTGCGCGACCCCGGGGCGAACGACGCGCCCAGCGGCGATGTGATGGCGATTGATGATTCGGCGTGGCTGGTGGTGCCGCCGGCGAGGAAGCTGGCGGTGGCGCTGGTGCAGCCGGGCGGGAATCTATTTATCAGCAGCGTGCTGAGCGGGTTGCCGTTGAGCCATCTGGTGGAGTTGACGCCCGAGCAGTTTCAGCAGCGGGCCTCGGCGGGCACGCTGGGCGAGTTTGATGTGATCATTCTGGATCGGTGGTTGCCGCCCGGGGCGAAGAAAGCCGCGGGCGGGGATGTCGCCCAGGCGCCGGCGTCGGGCGGAGCCGCGCCCGCCGGAGCCACGCCCAAGCCGACGACGCCCGCACCCCCGCCGGACAACACGCCAGACTTGCCGCCCGGACGGTATCTGATACTCGGTGATGCGCCGACGCGTCTGAGCGGGCAGTCGTCGGGCATCAAGGTGGTGGGCGAGGCGGGCGCCAGCGGCATCGTGGACTGGCGGCGGGATCATCCGCTGATGCGATCGGTGAACCTGGACGGGTTGAACATCGCCAAGAGCCGCAAGATCGAGGTGCTGCCGGGCTCGGGGGCGACGGCGCTGGCGTGGAGCGACGCGGGGCCGATCATCGTGGACACGATCGCGGGCGACGTGCACGCGGTGGTGGTGCCCTTTGACGTTGCGGAGAGCGATTGGCCGTTCAACGTGAGCTTCGTGGTGTTTGTGGCCCAGGCGACGACGTACCTGGGTGATGACGTAGACGGGGGCACGCAGCGGCAGGTGCAGCCCGGGCAGGTGCTGAGCGATCGGTTGCCGGCGGGGGCGAGCGGGGCGAGCCTGAAGCTGCCCGACGGCACGACGCAGGAGATCGGCATCGGGGCGGACGGGCGCGTGGTGTTCGGGCCGCTGAAGCGCGTGGGTGTGTATGAGTTGAGCTGGAGCGGGGCGGCGGGGTCGACGGATATCAAGGCGGGCTCGGGGGCGAAGCGGTATTACGCGTCGTCGCTGCTGGACAGCGCCGAGTCGAACGTCGGGGCGGAGGATCGCGTGGAACTGGCCAACAAGCAGGCGACGGCGAAGGCCAAGGGGCCGGAGGCGGGGCGCAAGCAGTTGTGGCCCTGGATTCTGCTTGCGGGGGTGGGCGTGCTCATGCTCGAGTGGTTCGTGTACAACAAGAAGGTGCACGTGTGAGCCGGCTGTGGCGCGTGCTTCTGTGCGTGCTGGCCCTGCTGGTCCTGCGGGCAGCGCCTGCCCGTGCGCTCGGCGGGGGCGGGGCCGACCCCGACAGCCCGCGCATCGACCGGATCGAGTTTCCGTTCGGCTCACCCATGAGTGCCGAGCGGTGGAGCCCGGTGGTCGTGCACATCTCCAGCGGCTCCCGGGCGGTGCAGGGGTGGGTGGAGATTTCCTATCCCCAGGACGGGTCGGAGAATGTCGCCCTGATCGTGCCCGCGGCGACCACACCCGGGGTCAGCGTGCCCATCGAGCTCGTTGCGGCGCCGCCCCACAACACCGACCAGATCGTGGTGCGATTCGTGTCCGAGCGCTTCCGCACGTTTGACGCGGTGCGGCTTTCCACCCAGGCGCCCCCGCCCGAGACACTGGCCAATCCCGTTATGGAGATGGTCCGCGTGCTCGAGGTGGGCGACGGAACCTTGCGTGACTGTCTCAAGAAGCCGCTCGGACAGATTCCGGAACCCGAGGACGCCAACGTCGGACCTCCGGTGCCGGACTTTGAGGACGCGCTTGCCGTCGATCTGCTGGGCGATTCCAAGGCCCTGCCTCATGCGTGGCTGAGTTACCAGGGGGCGGATGTGATCGTGAGCAAGGCGAGCGAGCTGGCCCGGGCCGACGCCCGCGCCAAGAGCGCGTTGCTGCAGTGGATCGGGGCGGGCGGGCGGCTGGTGGTGATCATCGATTCCCCGAGCCCGGAATGGAAGATGTGGGTGCCGGGCAGCGACGGCCTGCTTCAGGTGGATGAGCCGCAGGTCATCACGCCGGGTGGAGAGGTGATGCGGGCGACGCTCGAACGCTGGCGTCAGCGCTATTCGCCGATCAAGAAGAACCAGTTTTCCGGGATGCCCGAGGAGCAGCGAGAGACGTTGCCGCTCGGGACGGACGATCGACCTGCGCCGGCCGCGACGCGGCTGGCCGCCCGGGTGATTTCGGTCACGAAGGCGGGGGAGGAAAAGGGCTGGATTTCGGCGTGGGGCGTGGCGGAGCACCCGGAGCCGGGCCGGGGACTCTTGGCGCGGGGGCCGGTCGGGCTTGGCGTCGTGACGCTGATCGGGGTCGACGTGGCCCGCCTGCGCGTGACTGACGCCCGGGCGGGCGCTCGCAACGTGTGGCTCAGCCTGCTCGCGGACGAGCGGCTCAGCCCGCTGAGCCGGTATTCGCGTGCCTGGGGGCGGCCGACGGATCAGTATTACGGCTTCCGCGCGATGCAGTGGAACAGCGGGGTCGATGCGCTGGAGCGCACCGCGATCCGCCAGGCGCTGGATCAGGTGACTCCCAATCCGCAGATCGGTTCGGGCGTGTTCTACGGCATCGCGGGTTGCCTGCTGCTGCTGGGCGTGGGCATCGGCCCGCTGGAACGATGGAGGTCCAAGCGGCGCGCGACCTCCCGCTGGCACATCTCGCGGGCGCTGCTGTGGATCGGGGCGATGAGCCTGGCGGGGCTGCTGCTGCCCATGGTGATGAGGCGGGGCGATTCCGTGCGGGGCTCGTGCGAGGTGGTGGACGTGCTGGACGACACGCAGTGGCGGTGCGGGGTCGTGAGCAGCTATTCGGCGCGCCCCGAGAGCGTGGAACTGCCGCGGGAGGCGTCGAGCGCCTGGCGGGGGGTGAGCACAGGTTTCAGCGCGTGGGAGGCGGGGCGGCGGGTTGGGTTTGGAGACCTGCGTGCGAGCCTGCTGCTGGCCGACGGGGGCGAAGAGGCGGGCTCCGTGGTGCTCGCGCCCGCGTCGCAGGCGCAGTGGACCGTGCGGACGTTTCAGTTCCAGATGGCCGCCGGGCCACGCGAAGCGTCGATCCCCCGCGTGCGGGTGATCAAGGCGGCCAAGTCGTGGCGGATCGATATCACCGAGATTCCCGGCGGCGTAACGCCCGGGCCGGTGATGCTGGCGACCAAGGACGGGCGGGTCTCGCCCAACGGCACGGCGCCCGGACCGGGCGAAAACAGCATGACGCTGGAAGTGCAGATCGACTCGGCGGCCGGGTGGGACGGCCAATGGCAGCAAACCCCGAACATCTACGAGGCCTGGCCCTATGAGAACTCGTCGAACAATCTGACATGGCCCGCCCTGGCCCTCAGCGGGGCGCGGGAGCGCGACGACGCGATCGCCGCCCGGGTCAAGAGCGGGCGATACGCCTGCGTGATGGTCCAACTCAACGGCATGAAGGACGGCATTTCGACTCCCGGCAGGGGCGTGCGGCTGGTCAGGCTCGTCGTGCCCATCGAAGAGGAACCCGCGCCATGATTCAGACCCGGGGCATCACCAAGCGGTATGGCAAGCTCGTCGCACTTAATGACCTCACGCTGGACATCGGCCCGGGCGAGGTGTTCGGCTTCATCGGCCCCAACGGCGCGGGCAAGACGACCGCCATGAAGATCCTGGCGTGCCTGATGAAGCCCGACGCGGGCAGCGCGAGCGTGTGCGGGCTGGACATCACCAAGGAGCCGGACCAGATCCGACGGATGATCGGTTACATGCCGGATTTTCTGGGCGTGTATGACGACCTGACGGTGGACGAGTATTTGCAGTTCTTCGCCGCGGCGTTCGATATCCCGCGGCGCGAACGCCCGAAGATCATCGGCCAGGTGCTGGAACTGACCGACCTCACCGAGAAGCAGCATGCGCTGGTGGATGGCCTGTCGCGCGGCATGCAGCAGCGGCTGGGCGTCGCCCGCGTGCTGGTGCACGACCCCAAGGTGTTGTTCCTGGACGAACCCGCCAGCGGGCTTGATCCGCGGGCGCGGATCGAGATGCGCAGCCTGCTTACGGAGCTTGGGCGCATGGGCAAGAGCCTGATGGTGAGCAGTCACATCCTCACCGAACTGGCCGAGATGTGCACCAGCATCGGCATCATCGAGCGCGGGAAGCTGCTGTACGCCGGGTCGATCGACGAGGCGCTGGCCAAGACCAAGGCCGCCCGGGGCGAGGGAGACCGGATCCGCGTGACGCTCGAGGAATCGAGCGTGTCGGCGGGGGACCTGGCGGCGGCGCTGGCGGGCGAGCCGCGCTTCGCCCGCGTGGCGCCGGATGGGCGGGCACTGGTGATCGATCTGGCGGCGGGCGCCCACGGGCACCACTTCGTGATCGAGGCGTTGCTGACCCGGGGCGCGAAGATCGCGGCTTTTGAGCCGCAGGAAGTCAAACTTGAGGACGCGTTCCTCAAGTTGACCACGGGGGCGTTGCAATGAGCGACGCCGCGATGGTTCCCGGTGCGGAGGCGCCGCCCCCGGCGCCCAAGCGGCTCAAGCCCACGTGGCCCAGCAAGGGGCCATGGCGGCGATTCCCGGGGCCGATCGTGGCCCGCGACGTGGCCAAGTCGAGTCGCCGCATGGGCACGTATTTGACGCGCTTGGCGGTGGTCGGGCTGCTGCTGGTGGTGCTGGCGATCACCTACTCCTCGGCGGTGAACATGCGCGGGTTCACGGAGGACGGCGCCAACGACTCCAACATCGCGACGCTGCAGCAACTGCAGCGGGTCGCGCCGGCGCTGGTCATCGCGACGGTGTGGTTCGAGTTCGTGATTCTCTCGCTCCTCAGCGTGTCGGCGACCTCGATGGCGATCTGTGGCGAGCGTCAGGCGGGCACGCTGTGGGCCCTGCTGGCTACGCCCCTGCGCACGTGGGAAATCGTGCTGGGCAAGGTGCTGGCCGGGGGCGCCCAGATGCTGGTGCTGGCGCTGCTGCCCCTGCCCGTGCTGCTGGCGGTGCGCATCTTCGGCGGCGTCAGCGCCTCCACCCTGGCGTACTGCGCCGCCATCGTCGGCTCGACCGCCCTGTGCGGGCTGGTGTGCGGGGTGTACGCATCGATCAGCGCCAACCGGATCACGCGGGCGGCGGTCTCGGGCCTGGCGCTCCTGGCCTTCCAGCAGTTCGGCGTGCCGCTGCTCGGGTCGCTGGTGAACCTGCTCCTCGATACCACGCTCATGGACGTGCGACACCTGCCATTCATCATGCCGACGTTCGCCCTGGGCTGGGCAGCCTTCGGACAGGATTCGCCTGTCCCCGGCGTGAACCTGGGATTGATGGTCGCTGGCGCCGTCGCGTGGAACCTCGGGTGGTCGGGAGTGCTCTTCCTGCTGTCGTGTCTGCGGCTGCGCTCGCTCGCGGCCAAGGGTCGCCTGACCATGGATCCGGCCCCGTCAGGGAGGGGCCGTCATCGGGCCAAGGCCGGCAAAGCCGCCAAGACCTCGGAGGCCCCGCCTGAAGCGGGCGATGCGGGAGCGGTCGCACCGGAGGGGAACCAACGCAAACTCGGGCGGGCAACCGGGGCCCTGGAAGGGACGAGCCGCGTGGTGGGTGAGCACCCGGTGCGTTGGCGAGAATGCGCGACGCCCTTGGTCACCAAGCTGAGCCTGCGGGTGGTCACCTGGATGGCGTTCATCGGCTTTGGGGTGCTGGATGTGGCGTACGACGGGGTGACGGATTCGAGCGTTCACCACGTCGTCTCGTTCCTGGGGCTGCTGGTGGCGGTGCTCACCACGGCGTCGGCCGCCAGCGGGGGCTTCCCCAGCGAGCGTGAGTCTCGCACGCTGGACATCCTGCTCACGACGCCCCTGAGCGCCCGCCAGATCGTCTTGGGCAAGTTCGTTGGCGCGATGAGGCACGCGTGGTTCGGCGTCAGCGTCATCGGGGCGCACCTGGTGCTGGCGTGGGTGTTCGGCAATGTGATCTGGTTGACGTTGGTGTATGCGGCGATGGTGGTGGTGCCCAGCGTGGCGATAGCCGCGGCTGTGGGAACGCTCATCGGCCTGGGCCTGCGCACCACCCAGAAGGCCACCATGGCCAGTGCCGCGGCCTTGCTGCTCACCTGGGGAGGCGTGCCGCTGGGCATGGGCATCGCCGAGGGCATCTTCCGGAATATGGGGTTGTACAACACCTGGTCGCAGGTCGAGTCGGTGGTATTCACCCTGAACCCGTTCGGGATGATCGTGATGGCGATGCAGCTGTACGGGTGGCAAAGTGGGCGTGTGAGCGCCGGAAACCAGGTCGACTACTTCGGGGTGGGATCGATGAGCTACCTGGCGATGGGCACCTGGATGGGCGTTTTTGCCCTGGTGTCGCTGCTGGCGGCCCTGGGGCTGCTGTGGCTGGCCTCGCGAGGCTTGAGGCGGATCGGGCTGCGGCGATGAACGGTTTTTGTTTGGACACGAGAAAATTGACGGTGCATGGGCGGTGGAATGCGTTGCGCAAAGATTTGGTTTGCAGGGAGATAGAAGAAAGTTTCGAGACGAGTTGGGCGGAGCGGCTTGACTCGGGGCGGGGTGGATTCTATTCTTGACCCCTGCCGGTCGAGTCGGCACTACCCAGGTTTGGGCCTGGGGGGTGTCACTCACGGCGTGATCTTTGAAAAGTAAACAGTTGGGAGCCGCACGAGAGTGTGTGTTCGCGTCAGTGGCTGCATGCCACGTTCCGATCGACCCGGAGGGCGCGAACAGATCCAAATACCCAAGCCTGTCCCGTACAAGGTAGGCGTTGGGGGTCGATCAACGGGGGTCACAGCCCGTTGAGGATTCACTTGTCGTGCAACCCTTCTCTCTCGAACTTGTGTCGAGGGAGGAAAGAAAACGAGTGAGTCTTCCACCGGAGAGCCTCCGGTGGCGGGCCCTGAGCTTCGGCTCTGGGTTCGAAAGACCGCTCTGCGTGAGGAAGCGAAAGCCGAATCATGCGGAGAACATGGTCATCTTCTTGATGTTTACCTTGTCGCAAGACAAGGACAAAGAAAATCAACTGAAGAGTTTGATCATGGCTCAGATTGAACGCTGGCGGCATGGCTAAAACATGCAAGTCGAACGTGTGTAGCAATACACAAGTGGCGAAAGGGTCAGTAATGCGATCGAATGTACCCTGAGGTGGGGGATAGCTATGGGAAACTGTAGGTAATACCCCATGATCTCTACGGAGCAAAGGTTTACCGCCTTGGGAGCAGCGATCGTCCTATCAGGTAGTTGGCGGGGTAATGGCCCACCAAGCCGAAGACGGGTAGCGGGTGTGAGAGCACGGCCCGCGACATCGGAACTGAGACACTGTCCGGACTTCTACGGAAGGCTGCAGTAACGAATCTTCCGCAATGGGCGAAAGCCTGACGGAGCAATGCCGCGTGTGGGATGAAGCGTCTCTGACGTGTAAACCACTGTCAGGGGTCGGAAACAATGATTGACCCCAGAGGAAGTGGCGACTAACTCTGTGCCAGCAGTCGCGGTAATACAGAGGCCACAAGCGTTAGTCGGAATCACTGGGCTTAAAGGGTGCGTAGGCGGGAGTGAAAGTGTTTTGTGAAATCCCACGGCTCAACCGTGGAACAGCAGGGCAAACTACACTCCTTGAGGCATGTAGGGGCGGGCAGAACAGTAGGTGGAGCGGTGAAATGCGTAGATATCTACTGGAATGCCGATGGTGAAGACGGCCCGCTGGGCATGTCCTGACGCTGAGGCACGAAAGCGTGGGGAGCAAACAGGATTAGATACCCTGGTAGTCCACGCCGTAAACGATGCGCACTAGACCGGTGCGGTTTTGACGCCGTATCGGTCGTAGTAAAAACGATAAGTGCGCCGCCTGGGGAGTACGGTCGCAAGGCTAAAACTCAAATGAATTGACGGGGGCTCACACAAGCGGTGGAGCATGTTGCTTAATTCGAGGCAACGCGAAGAACCTTACCTGGGTTTGACATGTACGGATTAACTCTATGAAAGTAGAGCCACAGTCGCAAGACCGGAACGTGCACAGGTGCTGCATGGCTGTCGTCAGCTCGTGCTGTGAAGTGTCAGGTTAAGTCCTTTAACGAGCGCAACCCCTATCGTTAGTTGCTCGGCGCAAGCCAGTACTCTAGCGAGACTGCCGTCGTCAAGACGGAGGAAGGTGGGGATGACGTCAAGTCCTCATGGCCCTTACATCCAGGGTTGCAAACGTGCTACAATGGTGCATACAAAGCGACGCGAGGCCGCGAGGCGGAGCAAATCGCAAAAAATGCACCCCAGTTCGGATTGCAGGCTGCAACTCGCCTGCATGAAGTCGGAATCGCTAGTAATCGGAGATCAGCTACGCTCCGGTGAATGTGTTCCTGAGCCTTGTACACACCGCCCGTCACGTCATGGGAGCCGAAAGTGCCCGAAGTCGCTGCAGTTCAGCAGTGCCCACGGCAAGGTCGGTGACTGGGACGAAGTCGTAACAAGGTAGCCGTAGGAGAACCTGCGGCTGGATCACCTCCTTTCTAAGGGATTTCCTTAGACCAGACCGGCAGAGAGATCTGCCACTGGTCGTCAACGCTCTCTCGTCTGCCTCGCTCTTGTGAGCGGGCGGATAGTTCAACGGCAACGTTGAACCAAGCGGACCCAACTGTTTCTTGTCTAACCGGAGTTTCCGGCCAAGCGCCCATGTGAAAACATGGGTGCTTGTGTTTTTGGATCGTCTGGTCGTGCCCGAGGAATTCGTACCCGAGCAGTTGGGCGAGCTCGTTCCGGCCGACGGACCCTTGCCGTCGGCATGCGTGCTCGTGCTCTTGAATCGACGCGGGCGCGCGGTCAGTGCCTGATTCGCGGGCCATCTTGCCAGCGGGGCCCGCGCTTTCCTCCCGCGGCATTCCGCACCCGTCCCGCGTCACCTCAGTGTCACGTGCTCGAACCTCAGGGGTCCCATCCACAGCGGCAGCTTAGAGCCGCTCCGGGCACACTCCGCCACATCGCGCCCGAACATCTCCAGTTCCTTCCGCACTCCCACCAGCTCAACATCGATGCTCGGCTCGTTCCATCCCGCCGGCATGTAAAACACTTCCTGGAACGCGCTCATGCGACTCTCGGGCGAGTAGTTCTGATGGTCAATGGGAAAGGGATACCAGTTCGTGTGAAAGTTCTGGCGATCCACCGAGCCGGGAACTTCGACCTTCGCGCAGATCCGGATCGGCACTTTCGCCGGGAAATACTCGAACGAGACGTTCACGGGAACCCTTCCGTCGGGTTGCGGCGGGCTCTTCCACGCAGCAACCAGGCACGCCGCCCGAAGTTTGGCGGCCGTCTCTTCGTCCGACACCGGCTCAACCACGTCCGGCGACTTGGAAATCAGCGGCACCTTGAAGGCGGCATGGAATGATCGGGTTTGATTCGCCATCACAAGCGAGACGTTGATGGCCGCGTCGACCTTGCCGTCGAGCGTCGGCGCGTCGAATGACTGTGACACCTCTGTCCAATCGGACGTGAGTAGGCTGCCAACGGACTCAGGCAAGCATCGAGGCCATTTTGATCGTGGATCCGACGGCGCAAATGGAAATCGCCGTACGCCGTCGAAGTCTGCCGAATCGACCCGCAAGTCCATCCGCTGATCCCGAAGTTCCTGCGACGTGTACAAGCCGCTGGCGGCACCCTGGCCCGAGGGACCGGCGCGGGCCGTGGTGAGCCGAATGCCCACGACCGCCGAGCCGGGAATCACCGGGTCTTTGGGCGATAGCGTGACGTCGAGCGAATCAAGCACGTACGCGACGCCTTCGTCATGGGTGATCTCCCCGGCGTCGTACGCCCGCTCGATGATTGAACCCAGCCGCCGGTCCCAAGGTGCGACACCCTTCTGGCGAACGAGCGCGGCCCGGGCGAGTTTGCCGAGTTCGCCGGGCGCGGGCTTGACCGCGGCCACGCGAGACGACGCCTCATCCACGGCGGCGATAAACACTCCGCCCTGCGCGTGCTCAATCGCGAACGCCAGCATACTGGTCGAGGAGTGAGCCAGGCCCCACGCCCACACACGGGCGGCATGGAACTGGAGATAGATCGGCGAGAGGGACGCGAGCAGGAAGAGGCTCGCGGCCGCGATGAGCACAGGGCGACGGCGTCGAGTCGACGTCCGCACCGCGCGGGCAGCGGCGAGGTCGGCCCCGCATTCCGGGCAGCGCTTACCCGCCATGCCGGCCGCGATGATCGAAGCCACCTCGAACCCGCACTTGCGACACGCGGGGGGAATGGACAATCGCCTGCCCCGAGCCGCGAATATGAGCAGCGGCAGTGAAATCGCGATCAGAATGACGGCGAGAAGAATCATGATGCGAGGCGAGAACTCTGTAAGGTTTGATGCCGCGGACAGAAACGGGCCTTGCGCATGGTACTCGATGAGGCTGATTCTTAACTGTGTCGTCGATCGTGTTTGTGGTCAAAGCCGTGGGTAACGATACCCGATCAGGTGCGGGATGCAAAAACACCCCGCCACGGGGCAGGGTGTTGAAGCACGAAACGAGCCAGGTCACAGTAACTGAGTAAAGCAGCCGGAATCGATTTACTTCTCGCCCTTCTTGTCGTCCTTCGCGTGATCCTTCATCGGCTCATGCTCGCCCTTTTCCAGCTTGCCGGGCTTGGCGGGGCGTGCGGCACGGGTGTAGGAGATCTCCATGATCTTGACGTCCTTGCCGTCGACCTTGTCGTAGAACGCGGACTTGTGGTGGTCTTTGTCGACGATGGTCACGACTTCTTTGAAGGTCGATTTCTGCTTGGTCATGGGGTTGGTGTAGTCGCCTTCGAGGGTCAGCGTCTTTTCGCCATCGCTCAGCTGGCCGGTCATGAACAACATGCCGGTGCCCATGGTGTCGACCCAGGTGCTCTCGAAGCGTTGGTCGACCTTGTTGTAACCGATCATGCCTCCGCCGTGGAAGGGCTGGCTCATGAACTTGCCTTCGAAGTCCATGTCAAGGAACCTGCCGCCCATGGCGAGCTTGTATTCCATGCGCCCCTTCTCGGGCTGGCCGGCGCCTTGCGGGGTGTAGGTGATCGATTCGCTCTCCCAATACCCCACAAACTGCATCAGCCACTTGTGCTGCTCGCCCGGCTTGGCCATTTCGGTCCACATCTTCATTTCCTCAGCCTGTTTGGCGGCGTCTTCGCCGCCCGCGGGCTGAGCCATTTTGTCGGCGGGCTTGGCGGGCTCTTTGGCCTTGTCTTGGCCCAGGGCCGCACCGGCCAGGCACATCACGCCGGCGATCCCGCACATCGCGAACAGTCGATTGGACATCATGACGACCTCCTTGCGGCACGCGTTGAGCGTGCCCGTCCCCGTTGCCGCTCTTCACACCTGCCGCGGCACGCGCCGCGAGCTCGCGGATATTCTATCAAACCCCGGTCAAACGTGTTGCTCCGGGAGTTTTTCGGGGTTTTTGGACCCTTGGCGGGGTTCGTCGGTACAAGGGTAGTGTTTCGAGGGTCGGGCCGGATGCTTTGGCGGCGAGTGCTCGCCCGGCCGGACCACCCCGGCACGGCACGCCCTCAAACGGTGAATGACGATGACCAGCGGCACGAGCGACACGGTGCAGACACGCAGATTGGTGTACATCGCGGCTCCGCCCTCCCTGGCGGCGGAGCGGCAGGCGGCGGGCGCGGCGATCTTTGCGGGTGGCCCGGCGGGCGGGCGCTTCGCGGTCGAAGAGCTGCAGCCCGGGGTCACCCCCCGCGCCATGGCCGAACGGGCGATCCGCAACTGCGAGTTCTTCCTGTTGATCCTGAGCGATCACTGGCGCGAGGCGCGGCACGGGCGCGAGCCTGATTGGGCGGACGTCGAGGAGGAGTTCGAACTGGCGTGGGCGTGCCTGGAGGCGGAAGAGCTGCCGATGGCCGGCATCGGCGTGCTGTTCAGGCGCGTTGATGAGGAGGCGCTCAAGGCCCCGAGTTTTCAGCTCCAGCAGGTGCAGTTGTTCAGGCGGCACATCGAGCGCACCGGGCGGGCGTTTGTCGGCGAGTTTGATCAGCTCGCCGATCTGACGCTCGTCACCAAGCAGTGCCTCAAGATGTGGGAGACTGTGCTCCCCCGTCCGGGCGCGGGCGGGGCCAACGCCGCGACGCGATGGGGCGACTCTGCGGCTCCCGTCCAGCGCGAGGACCTGGTGGGCGAGGCGATGCGCCTGGCCGACGCCGGACGAATCGCCGGTGCGGAGGCGTGCTTTGCGCTCGCGGTGTCGCGGGGTGATGACATCGCGGCGCACGTGGCGTATGGACGATTTCTGCGACGCCTGGGGCGCCTGACGCAGGCGCTGGAGGTGCTCGAGAAGGCGATCGAATACGCCGAGGGGACGCGCGGATCGGTGGCGCTGGAACAGATGGCCCTGGCGCTCTCGCACGCGGCGCAGATCCACCTTTCGCTGGGGAACACGGACCTGGCCGAGTCGTTCAATCGCCGCGCCGCCCAGCTCGCGGCCGATCAGCAGGACGCCAAGGGCGAAGCCGCGGCGATCAGCAACCAGGGCGCCATGAGCAAGGCCAGGGGTGACCTCGCCGAGGCGGCGGCGGCGTACAAGAAGGCGCTGGCCATCGAGGAGCGGCTCAACAACGAGAGCGGCATCGCCAACCAGCTGTGCAATCTCGGCCTGATCTCGCGCCGACGAGGCGACCTGGATCACGCCGAGATGATGCTCAAGAAGGCACTGGCGATCGACGAGCGCCTGGGACGGCTGGAAGCCATGGCCAACGGCTACGGCAACCTCGGGCTCATCATGCGGGCTCGGGGCGAGCTGGAGCAGGCCGATGCGTCCATCCGGCGCGCGATGGCGCTCAACGAAGCGATCGGGCGCATCGAGGGGCTGGCCAACGACTACTTCAACCTGGGCGACATCGAGCGCGAGCGGGGAAACCTCGAACAGGCCGAGCGATTGCACCTGATCTCGCTGGGCATCGAGCAGCGCCTGGGGCGGGTGGAGGGCATCGCCCGCAGCATGGAGGCGCTGGCGATCATTGACATCGCCCGCGGGCGCCCGGGCGAGGCACGCCAGCGCCTGAGCACAGCGATGCAGACTTTTTCGCGGGGCGGCATGAAGGGCGACGCCTCACGCGTGGCCCGCCGTCTCAAGGAACTGGGAATGTGAGCGCATCCGTCATGCGCGATACGCTTCGCGCATGAGCATGCCCCCGACCGTCGCCCGCGCGATCGACGCCCACCGCCGCGGCGATAACCCCCAGGCCGAAACGCTGCTCAGGCGTCATCTGCAGCACGCTCCGGGCGATGCCGCGGCGATCAGCATGCTGGCCCAGGTGCTGCAGTCGCAGGAAAAGCACGAGCAGGCTCTCTACTTTCGGCAGCGCGCCGTCGAGCTGCGCCCCAAGAGCGGCGCGGACCGGGCCGAGCTGGGCATGCTGCTGCACAGGATGGGGCGCCGCGACGAGGCGCTGGCGCAGTTCGAGCTCGGGCAGACCCTGGCGCCGAGCATCGCGACAAACTTCACCGGCGCGGGGATCATCGCCGCCGAGCGGGGGGACCACCCCCGCGCCGCGGCGCTGTTCCGCAGCGCGATGGCCGCCGACCCCAGCGTCCCTTGGCCGGCGTTCAACCTGGCGACGATGCAGATCGGGAGCGGACACGCGGAGCTGGCGGCGGAGACGGCACGCGAGGCGATCGCCCGCGGGGCCGACCCGCGTCCGCTGCTGCGAATCCTGACGCAGTTTGTGAACTACGCGACCGACGACCCCGGGGCGCTGTCGCAGATCATGGCCGCCGCCGGGCGACTGTCCCAGGAGGGCGTGCCTCCCCCGGCTAGATTCAGCAACGCGGCCGACCCCGAGCGCCCGCTGCGGGTGGGCCTGCTGACCACCGACCTTCGCTTTCACGCGGTGATTCACTTCATCGAGCACCTGATCGAGCGATTGCCCGCGCTTGGGTTGTCGCTCTACGCCTACCAGCTCGATGCCCGCGTCGACGATGTGACGGACCGCATCAAGCCCCGCTTCGCGGGCTGGCGCGACGCGTGGACGCTGCGCCCCGAGGCGCTGCACGAGGCGATCCGCCAGGACGGGATCGACGTGCTGATTGATATGGTCGGCTGGCTCGAGGGTCAGCGAATCTCCGTGCTCGCCCGCAAGCCGGCGCCGGTCATCGTGAGCTACTGCGGCTTTCCAAACTCCACCGGGCTCACCACCATCGATGCACGCTTCGTCGATTCGATCACCGACCCGCCGGGGGGCGAGGGGCTGTACCCCGAGCGGCTGGTGCGGCTCGACCCGTGCTTTGTGTGCTATCGCCCCTCGCCCCATGCCGAGGCGCCGCACGCGCGTCCGCAGGGCGGGGAGCTGACGTTCGGCAGTTTCAACTCGATCTGGAAGATCACGCGTGCGACGGCCGCGCTGTGGGGGCGAGTGCTGAGCGAAGTGCCGGGTTCGCGCCTGGTGTTGAAAGCCAGCAACGGAGAGGCGAGCCCGCTGCGAGACTGGCTGCCGCAGGCGATGCAGGTCGAGCCATCGCGCCTCACGCTGCTGCCGTTCGCGCGCACGCCCGCGGAGCACCTGGCGGCGTATCACGACATCGATATCGCGCTCGACACCTTTCCATATAACGGCGCCACGACGACCTGCGAAGCGCTGATGATGGGCGTGCCGGTGGTGAGCCTGGCCGGGCGCAGCCACGCCTCGCGCGTCGGTGCGTCGCTGCTGCGCGCCGCCGGGCTGGGCGAGCTGGCCGCGACTTCGCCCGAGGCGTTTGTGAGCATCGCGGCCGGAATCGCCGGAGACGCCGCGAAGCGCGAGCGCTGGCGGCACGACCTTCCCGCCATGCTGCGGGCCTCGTCTCTGTGCGACGAATCGGCCCACGCCGCCCGATTCGCCGGCGCCATCCGCACGCTGTGGCGCGAGTGGTGCCGGGCCAGAGCGCAACAGGCCTAGATGACAACGAGCCCGAAGCGACAGCGAGGGTCTCCGTGATACCCGAATACCAAAGAGACCCTCGCTGGCGCTTCGGGCTCGTGCGCGAAAGCGAACCACACGCTCACAGCTTCCGAGGCTGCTCCCGCAGGCTCTGCGTGATCGCGACTTCCTGCAGGCGCATGCTGGCGCGATCCAGCGCCTCCTTGGCCTGATGCATCTTCGACGGATCCACGCTCCGCCAATCCCGCTCCGCGGAGTCGATCATCTCGCGCAGCGACGCGACGCGAGATTCCAACTCGCCGACGTACGCCGCGTCGAGTTCCGCCCGGTGCTTGGCCAGTCGCTCGCCGATCCACTTCAGGTCCAGTTTGCCGTTCACGATGAGATCGACCACGCGGTGCCGCGTCATGTCCTCGCGGGCGTGCAGCAGGCTCTCGCGTTCGATGCGCTCGACTTCGCTCTGGCTCAAGCCGTGCGTGGGGATGACCTGCAGCCCCGCGCGCCGGCCGCTGCGGCGTTCGGTCGCGCTCACGTTCAGCACGCCGTTGGCATCCACTGCAAACACCACTTCCAGTTGCGGCACGCCCGCGGGCATCGGGGGCAGGCCCGAAACATGAAACTCCCCCAGTTTGCGGCAATCAGCCGCCATCTCGCGCTCGCCCTGATACACGCTCAAGCGAATGCTCGTCTGCCCGTCCACACTCGTCGAGAACATCTCGCGTGCCCGCGCCGGCACCGTGCTGTTGCGCATGATCAGCTTCGCCACCGCGCCGCCCTGCGTCTCTACGCCCAGCGAAAGCGGCAGCACATCCAGCAGCAGCGCCCCGGACCTCGCGCCCCCCAGCAGTGACGCCTGCACGCTCGCGCCCAGCGCCACCACTTCGTCGGGGTTCAGCGCGGTGTACGGCTCCATGCCGAAGGCCTCCCGCACCCGCCGCCTCACCAGCGGCACGCGCGTCGAGCCACCCACCAGCACCACGGCGCTGATCTCTTCGCCCGCCAGCGCCTCGCGCGCCTGTTCCAGCGTGCGTTGAGCCGCGAGAATCGTCCGCTCCACCATGGGGGACACGAGCGCTTCGAACTCCTCGCGCGTGAACACGCGTTCGTACACGCGCTCGCCAAGATCGATCCGCACCGACGCGTTCGCCGCGTCGCTCAGGCGGATTTTGACGCGCTCGGCAAACTCCACCAGCGCCTTGGTCGTCGCGGGGTCGAGGGTCGAATCGGGCGCAAGCCCGAGCAACGCCAGCACCTCGCGCTTCATCACGCCCGTCAGCGCGTGATCGAAGTCATCGCCCCCCAGGTGCGAATCTCCGCCAACGGCGAGCGCCTGGAAGAAGAACGGCTCATCGCCTTCGCCGGGCGTCAGCCGCAACACCGACACGTCGAACGTGCCGCCACCGAGGTCGTACACCATCACGCTGGCGGGCTTGGCGCCGGCCCGTGGCAGGCCGATGCCGTACGCCAGCGCTGCCGCGGTCGGCTCGGGCACCAGTCGCACCACTTCGAGCCCCGCCAGGCGTCCTGCCACGCGCGTCGCCTGGCGCTGCGCGTCGTCGAAGTATGCGGGCACGGTGATGACCGCCTTAGAGACCGCTCGCCCCAGCGCCGCTTCGGCGCGGCTCTTGAGCTCGCGCAGCACCGCGGCCGACACTTCTTCGGGGCTCAGCACGCGCTCGGGCACGCCCTCGCCCGCGGGGATGCGCACCCGGGCGGCCCCGCGCTCGCCCGCGACCACTTCGTAGCTCAGGTACGCCGCGTCGCCCGCCGCGTCGGTCGCACTGCGCCCCATCAGTCGCTTCACGCTGCTCACGGTTCGCACGGGAAAAAGCGTCGCGTCACGCTTGGCGGCTTCACCAACGACCAACGCTTCACCCGCCGCCGCCGGATATCGCACGACGCTGGGCACCATCGCCCCGCCCGCGCCCAAGATCCGCGGCCCGTGCGCATCGCACACCGCCACCAAGCTGTTGGTGGTGCCCAGATCGATTCCGACGATCAGTTCCTCGCTCACAAATAACTCCAACCCCCGCGCCGGGCGGCTCATTCAATCATGACGCCGCACGCACCTGCGCCCGCGCCCATCCCGCTCTTCCCCGTTCCCGTTCCGCTCTCTGTCCGTTCCCCTCCCGCTCCGTCTCCTCTTCCTCATCTTCCTCGGCGCATCTCTTCCTGCTCTTTTTCTTGCTCTTCTCTGTGCCTCTGCGTCTCTGCGGTGAATGCTCTTCTCTTCTTGCGGAGTCTCGTCCGCGCCCCGCGTGCCCGCCTCACTTGATCCACGAAAGCCCCTTGAGTTCGTGGGCCAGCGCCGCCACTGCCGAATCACTCGCCGGCCCTTCGATCACACGCGTCCTTCTCAGCCCCCGCCCCGCGAGGTAGATCACCGCCGCCGGCCCGCTCCCGGCCTTGGGCACCCAGTCATCGCCCACCGCCCGCCCCGCGGGGTTGTCCTCGTCCAGCACGCCGGTCGCGTACGCCAGCTCCCACAGGTGTTCAGCTTGCTGGCGCGAGATCGTCCGCACCGCCCCGGGCAGCGGCGTGTTGGGCGTGCGCTCGCCCACGGCTGTGCGAAGCACCCAGTCCGGCCCCACGACGTACCACGCCGGCTGCAGATCCCCCTCGCCCGAGCCGCTCACGCTCAGCGAAAGGCTGAAATCGGGCGGCATGGGGTTGCCCTTGGGCGTGCTTGCGCAGCCGCTGATCACCGAGCCGCCCATCAGCAGCCCCGCCAGCAGCACGCACAGTCCGCCCAACCACGTTGGAATTGCCTTCATCAGGGCATGGTAAGGCACGCCCGCAGCGCCCGCCGCCGCACCACGTTCACGGGCAGCCGCCCCCGGCGATCGCGTTGATCAGGTAATCCACATCGCCCTGGTCCGCGACGCCGTCCTGGTTGAGGTCGGGCGAGTTTGGCGGATACGACTGCGTTCCGGCGGCGATGTCCTGGATCAGCGCATCCACATCCCCCTGATCGCTCACGCCGTCACCGTTGTAGTCGCTGTGGCACACCACCTCGGTCACGCCGCCGGTGACCACCAGCGCGTACCCCTGCGGGCCGACGTTCACCGCCGTGCCCACGATGTCGATGGTCCAGCGCCCGCCAACGGGCGAGGTGACGAGCACCTGCTCGAGGTTGTTGAGCGTGTCTGGCGATCCGCCGCTGGTCGACTGCCCGGCGGCGAAGTTGTTGCCGTAGTACACCAGCCCGGTGGGCGAGGTGACGATGAGGTCAAGGTTGTTCACCGGGGCGAAGGTGGCGTTCACCGCGCCGGGCGCGTCCGCCCACGCCAGCGTCGCCTTGAACGCCTGACCGGGCGCGACATCCACCTGCAGCGAGGTGTCAGACCCGGTGCTGAGCGCGTCGAACGCGCTGTTGCGGACGTCGTGCACCACCAGCCGCCGCAGATCGCCATCGAAGTACGTCGCGTTGTCGGCCAGCACGCGCCCCCATCCTTCGCGCGGGCTGGGGAAGCCGGGTTCGCCGGTCATGTCCACGGCCGAGTTCACCAGCATCGCCTTGAGCAGTTGGCCGCTGGGCGTGAAGGCGTCGCCGAGGTTGGGCAGGCCCGAAGGGTAAAACCCCGAGGTGAAATACTGCCGGATCAACGCTCCGACGCCCGTCACCGCCGGGGCCGCCATCGAGGTTCCCGACTGCGGCACCACGCTGCACGTGGAGAACGCGTAGGACGACGACGTGTTCCGCCCGGGGGCCGCGATCTCGGGCTTTCGCCGCCCGTCCGCCGTCGGAGCCGAGCCCCCCGCGTACCAGTAGTCCTGGCTGGGCGAGCCCTGCGGGTTCAGCCCGCCGCTGGCCGTCACTGCCAGGCTGTTCTTGGCGTTCTCGGGGTTCTTCACCAGCCCCGAAAGGTCGGTGACGGCGAACACCACCAGGTTGTCGTCCTGGTCGTGCGTAAACGAGTCGATCGCGTGGCACGCCCCGTCGTAGGCAGTCAGTGAGTCATCGCCCCAACTGTCGTTGTGCATCCGCGCGCCCTGCGAGGCGTGCAGATCAAACCGCCCAAAGACGCTGGGCTCGTTCTGATCCGGGTAAAAGTTGTACACCATCTTCGCGGCATACGCCACGCCCCGCGTGTCCGTCGTGTCGCCCGCGTCCCCCGCCAGCGTCCCCCCCACGTGCGTGCCGTGCAGGTCAGCGCCGAACGTCGTGTTGTACGCCAGGATCTTGCGGTGCAAAGGCCCGATCGGCTGCGTGTCCGCGAACGAGCAGTGGTCCTTGTTCAGATACCCGTCGATCAGCCCGACGATCTGCCCCTCACCGTGCAGGCCCCGCGTGAACAACGGCGACGACGTGGTCGAGCCGCTCTGCACGATCGCCCGCACCAGCGCGTTGCTGCGCTCGGCGTACTCCCCCTGGTGCTCGACGTACTGCACGTCGGGGTTAGCGCTAAGCGCTGCCGCGTCCGCCGCGTTCATCGTCGCCGAGATGCACGCCGTCGCTCCCGCGTGCGTGACGCTGGTCACGGTGCACCCGGGCAGCGCCGTCATCGCCAGCAGCGTGGATTGTTCGTTGAGCCCCTCGAAGAGCCAGACGTTGACCGCGCTCTTTCCCGCTGCCGCCAGTTGCTGGCGGGCCGGCGTCCGCCACGCGATGCCGTTCGCTCCCGCGAGCACCGCCGGATCGACCCTCCACGCGTTGTCATACGTGCCGACCCAGCGCACGAATCCCAGCCCGCGCAGCGCCTTGGGCGTGGTCCGGTCAAGGTCGGCCGCGAAAGCATTCAGTGGCAGATACCCGCGCCGAATGACCCCCGCGCCGGTGAGTGCCGCGTCGCGGCCCGGGTCCAGCGGTCCATCCAGCACGATCACGTAGCGAACGCCCGTCACAAAGGCCGCGTCGCCATCCATGAGGTTCGCCAGGCGCGACGTGTCCACATCGCCCGTGCGGAGGTTGAGCACGCCTTGAGCCGGGTGCACCACCCCCGCGGCGTTATCGGCCCCCAAGGCGAGCCCCGCGCAGGCAAGTACCACCCCGATCGCCAAACGGCCAACACGCATGCGTACCTCGATCTTAATGCGGGCGAGAAAGTCCGAAATCCAACCCGGGGCTATACGTCTCCCCGCCCCAGTCGGATCGGCGTTTTTGGGTGGCCGCAACGGTCCGGCAGGCCGGCGACGTGCGGGCACGCGGGGCCCTTACGCCGCTTGACCGACGGGAATATCCAGCCAGCGCGCCACTGCCAGGCGCCAGGGCGCGACGGTGGGGTGGCCGAGCGCCTGAAACGCCGCGGCTCGCGACGGAGCGAGGTTCAGATGCCGGTCGAGTTCCGAGGTCCGCAACAGGTGCCGCGCCTTGGGTTGAACGTTGACCACAAACATCTGCCCGCCGAGGCGTTTGCAGGTGCGGGTGAGTTCAAGCAGCGTGTTGATCCACGCACACGAGAACCTTCCCACGCCCCCCATGTCGATGAGCACCCGCCCCTGGCTCTGCAGGGCGACGTCGCGAAGCGAGGGTGCCAGCGCCTGGGCCTGATCGTCGAGCAGGGCCGGGCAGGTGATCGCCAGCACGGCGATATCGCCGACCTGGCTCAGGGTGAACATCGTGTCCGGAAGCGGGGAGGCGTTGTGAAGCTGAATCATGGTGTCCTCACGCGGTGTGGGAACGCCCCCGACGCCGAACGCAAGCGGGGCGGGCGACCCGAACAGCCTCAACGTGCCATATGTCCGCCTTGCCGCCCACCTCGCCCCCCGAACCACCCCTCCCCGGCATGTCGAGCGCAACAGATGCGCCGGTTGTTCGGCGTTTCTCCGGACCTTCGCTCCGGTTATCGCCTACAAACTGGCAACGGGCGACGGATCCGCGGGGCCGCGAGCATCTCATGGTCGCGCGGCCGCGGGCGAGTCGTCGCGCTCTTATCCGGACATGATGCGGGCATATCCGGAACCGAACAATCCGCGTCCGAATGGAAAATACCGGCATGACCAATCGGCTTATCGAACTGGATCGACTCACCAAGCGATTTGGGAGCGGTTCGGGGTCAATCCTGGCGGTGGACGGGGTGTCGTTCTCGATCGCTCCGGGCGAGGTCTTGGGCTTTCTCGGCCCCAACGGCGCCGGCAAGTCCACCACCATGAAGATGATCACCGGCTACCTCGCGCCCACCAGCGGCTCGGCCAAGGTCTGCGGCTTTGACGTCGGCGAGTCCCCGCTGGACGTGAAGGCCCGCATCGGCTACCTGCCCGAAGGCGCCCCGGCCTATGCGGACATGACGCCCGAATCGTTCCTGGACTTCTGCGCCCGGGCCCGGGGGATGAGTGGGAGCGCCAAGCGCGGGGCGATCGACAAGGCCATCAGCCGCACCAGCCTGCAGGGGGTGCTGCGCCAGCCGATCGACACACTGAGCAAGGGGTTCAAGCGCCGCGTGGGCCTGGCCCAGGCGATCCTGCACGAGCCCCCGGTGCTGATCATGGATGAGCCCACCGACGGGCTGGACCCCAACCAGAAGTTCGAAGTTCGCCGCCTCATCCGCGAGCTGGCCGGCCAGGGCGAACGCGCCATCGTGCTCAGCACGCACATTCTCGAAGAGGTCGAGGCGGTGTGCACCCGGGCGATCGTCATCGCCAAGGGCAAGGTGGTGGCCGACGCGACGCCCATCGAGCTCGCGGCTCGCAGCCGCTATCACAACGCCGTCACCGTCTCGCTGGTGCCCCCCGCGGGCACGGCCATCTTCGAAGAGTTTCAGAAGCTCGCGGGCGTGGCCAGCGTGGAAGACCTGGGCCGGGCGACCACCTCCGAAGGCGTGCGTGTGACGTGCACCGTGATCCCAAGCCGTGGCAAGGACATCGCTCCCGCGATTACCCAACTGGTCCGCAGCAAGAACTGGCGGGTGGACCAGATGCGCACCGAGGGCGGACGCCTCGATGACGTGTTCAGAGAACTCACCAGCACCGGCGCCAAGAACTAGACCGAGGAAGAATCGCCCCTCTCGGAGAGAGGGGCCACCCAGATTCAGGGCGGCTCGGAGAGCCGACCTACCACAGAGAGCACACCATGCAAGGTTGGACAGCGGTACTAAGACGCGAGCTGGCCGGGTACTTCGTGACCCCGGTCGCCTACGTCTTCATCATCATCTTCCTGATCCTCTCGGGGGTCTTCACCTTCGAGATCGGGGGGTTCTTCGAGGCCCGCCAGGCGGACCTCCGGTCGTTTTTCACCTTTCAGCCCTGGCTGTTCATGTGCCTGATCCCCGCGATCGCGATGAGGCTGTGGGCGGAGGAACGGCGCAGCGGCACGCTGGAACTGCTGTCGACGCTTCCCATCACCCGCCTGGGCGCGGTGGTGGGCAAGTACCTGGCCGCGTGGATCTTCACGACGCTGGCGATCGTGCTGACCTTCCCGCTGTGGATCACGGTGAACTATCTTGGCCACCCGGACAACGGGGCGATCTTGACGGGGTATGTGGGCAGCGTGCTGATGGCGGGGAGCTTCCTGGCGATCGGGGCGTGCGCGAGTGCCGCGACCCGCAGCCAGGTGGTGGCGTTCATCCTGGCGGTGGTGGTGTGCTTCGGCTTTCTGCTGGCGGGGCTGTCGCCCGTGCTTGATTTCTTCCAGGGCTGGGCCCCGCAGGGTGTGGTCGACACCATCGCGTCGTTCAGTTTTCTCACCCGGTTTGATTCGATCGGCAAGGGAGTGATCGACGCCCGGGATTTGATTTTCTTCGGCTCGCTGATCGTGACGTGCCTGGTGTTGAATGCCGCGTTGCTCGAGCGCGGGAAGTGATGGCGTGAGAGCGCCCCGGCGTGACGCCGGGGGGTTGCGATGTGCTGAAAATCGAAACGAAAAGGTTGGCTCGGAGAGCCGACCTACGAAGAGGTAGACATGCTCCGATCGCTTCAGATTCCGCTGTTGTTCACCGCCCTGTTGGTCCTGTTCCTGGGCGTCAACATGCTGGCGGGGGCCGGCCTGCGGGGCGTGCGGGTGGATGCGACCGAGGGGTCGATCTACACGCTGACCAAGGGCAGCCGCAATATCGCCAGGTCGCCCGAAGAGCCCATCAAGCTCACGCTGTACTACACCTCCAAGCTCGCGCAGGGCCGTCCGGAGATCCAGTCCTTCGCCCAGCGGGTGCGCGAGACGCTGGAGGAGTACGCCCGCGTCTCCAACGGCAAGATCAAGTTGAGCGTGATCAACCCCGAGCCCTTCTCGCAGGAAGAAGACGACGCCACCCAGGCCGGCCTTACGCCCGTGCCCATCAACGAGGCGGGGGAGAACCTGTACCTGGGCCTGGTCGGCACCAACTCCACCGACGGCAAGGAGGTCATCCCGTTCTTTGACCCCCGCAAGGAACGCTTCCTCGAGTACGACGTGTCGCGCCTGGTCTACTCGCTGGCCAACCCCAAGAAGCCCGTCGTCGGCATCATCTCGAGCATCGCCCTGGACGGCGGCTTCACCATGAACCCGCGCACCCGCCAGCCCGAGCAGACGCCCCCTTGGGCCATCTCCGAAGAAATCAAGAGCCTCTACCAGGTCCGCACCCTCAACGACGCCAAGGAGATTCCCGACGACATCACCGTGCTCATGATCGTGCACCCGCAGAACCTGAGCGACCAGACCCTGTTCGCCATCGACCAGTACGTGATGCGGGGCGGGCACGTGCTCCTGTTCACCGACCCCTACTGCGAGAACGACAAGAGCCCGGGCCCGATGGGCATGGGCAGCGGGGGCGGCTCGTCCTCGCTCGCCAAGATCCTTGACGCCTGGGGCGTGCAGATGACCCCGGGCAAGCTGGCCGCCGACAAGGACCTGGCGCTGCGCGTGTACGTCGGCCAGCGGGGCAGCCAGGAGCCGGTGCCCTACATCGTGTGGCTGAACCTCAACGAAAAGACCTTCGCGAAGGAAGACGCCGTCACCAGCAACCTCAAGCAGCTCATCTTCGCGACCAGCGGCGTCATCGAGCCCAAGAAAGACTTCAAGGACGGCGCCACCATCACGCCCCTGGTGCACACGACCACCTCGGGAGGCGTGCTTCCCACCGAGGCGCTCGGCTTCCCGCCCGACCCCAAGGCGCTGCTGAAGCAATACACTCCGGGCAACATCGAACTGACGCTGGCCGCCCGCCTGTCGGGCAAGGTCAAGAGCGCCTTCCCCGACGGCCCGCCCAAGCCCCCCGAAGGCCAGGAAGCACCCCCAGCGCCCAAGGAAGTGCTGAAGGAATCCAAGGGCTCGATCAATGTGATCTATGTGGTCGACTGCGACATGCTGGCCGACAACATGTGGACCCGCAGCGAGAACTTCTTCGGCCAGCAGGTGCAGCGCAAGATCTCCGACAACGCCGACTTCGTGCTCAGCGCGCTCGACAACCTGACGGGCAACGACGACCTGATCTCGATCCGCGCCCGGCGCGAGGCGGCACGGCCCTTCGACACCGTGGACGAGATGCAGCGCCGCGCCGACCAGACCCTGCTCTCTCAGCAGGCGGTGCTGGAGGAAAAACTCAAGGACACGCAGAAGCACATCGAAGAGCTGCAGCGGGCCCGCGACGACAAGGGGGCGCTCACGCTGACCGCCGAACAGGCCAAGGAAATCGCCAAGTTCAAGGCCGACTACGCCGACACCCGCAAAAAGCTCCGCCAGGTGCGCCTTGATCTCAACAAAGACATCGAGCACCTGGGCACGCTGCTCAAGATCATCAACACCGCGATGATGCCGGTGCTGGTCGCGGCGTTCGCGCTGCTGCTCTATCTGTTCAGGCGGGCGAGGCGAGCGGTGGCCGCGACCTCCGCCCAGGCCCACACCTCCGGAGGTGCTTCGTGAAGCCCGTTCAACTGGCCGCGCTCGCGGGAATCGCCGCGGCGGTGTTCGTCGGTGGATACCTGGTCGTCTCCGGGCGAGGAGGCCAGACTCAGAGCGCGAGCGCCAAGGAGCACCCGCCGCTGCTGCCCGACTTTGCCAAAGCCGCCGACCAGATCGCCAGCATCACCTTTCGCAAGGACAAGACCGATCTCGTGCTCGAGAAGCAGGGGCAGAAGTGGGTGATCCCCGCCAAGGGGGGCTACGGCGCCGACAACGCCCGCGTGCACGACACGTTGCGCACATTCGCCGACGCCAAGATCCTCGAAGAAAAAACCTCCAAGCCGGATCTCTACGCCCGCCTGGGAGTCGAAGACCCCGAGGCCGCGGGCAGCGCCGCCACGCTGGTGACGTTCAAAGACTCGGGCGGCAAGGCCCTGGACAGCGTGATCGTCGGGCGCAAGCAGTTCGACGGCGCGCAGGCCTCGCCCCTGGATGATGCCGCCGGCCCGAAGAACTTCGTGCGCCTGGCCGGCCAGGCCCAGTCGTACCTCGTCAGCGGCGATTTCCGCGTCGAGACCGACGCCAAGGAGTGGCTCGTCCGCTCGCTCGAAGACCTCCGCCCCGAACGCGTGCGCGAAGTGCAGACCATCCGCCAGGGCAAGGTGCTGGTCGACATCTCCCGCCCCACCAAGGACCAGACCAAGTTCACCCTCGCCGACCTGCCCGAGGGGCGAAAGCTCAAGGACGATTACATCCTGACCCGCCTGGCCAACTGCTTCTCGGGCGCGACCTTCGACGATGTCGCCAAGGCCGACACGATCAACGTGAACGTGCCGGACGCCGCCGAGTACAAGGTCATCTGCTTCGACGGGCTGGTGATCGACGCCAAGGGCGTGAAGCAGGGCGAAGACTGGTGGTGGGGCCTGCACGCCGACTACGAAGCCCCGCCCGCCCCGCCAGCCGACACCCCGCACGCGGCCGACGCGCCTGCCAAGCCGGACGCGAGCAAGGACGACAAAGCCGACGACAAGAAGGACGCACCAGCTTCGCCCGAAGCCGCGAAGGATTCGTCCGCCAAGGAAGAGGCAAAGCCAGCGGCGCCCGCGGGCCCGAGCGATGATCTGAAGAGCGAGATCAGCGCGATGAACGAGCGCTGGCAGGGCTGGGTCTTCCAGTTGCCCGCGTTCAAGGGCTCGCTCATGGCCTCGACGATGGACGATCTGCTGGCGCCGCTGCCCAAGCCGGGCGAGCCCGCCAAGCCCGGGGCCGCGATGCCGCCGGGCCAGCCCCCGATCTCGATTCCGATGCCGAAGTAGCCCCCCCGCGCGGAGCGGGCTTACTTCGGCGTCGCCGGGGCCTGGGTTGTCGCCCTGGGTGCCTTGGCCTCCGGCTCGGCCTTCAGTGCCGCTCCGGTAGCGCCCAGCACCTTCATGGTTTCGGCATCCTGCACGAACACCACGATGCTCGCCTTGGACGCCTTCAGGTCTTTCGGCGGCGTCAGCGACACCCGCACCACGCCGTCGTCGCCGATCTTGCTCACCTGGAAGTCGCGCACCACGCTGTCGTGCGCCAGCACCCGCCCGCGATTCTCGCCCGCCTTGACGTCGTTGCTCAGGCCGTCCTCGCACAGCGCGGCGCACAGCAGCGCCCCGGCCGGCGCGTGCTCGATCTCCGCCCGCAGGCCGATCACCTGGTCAGCCTGCCAGGGCGATTGAGTCAGCTTCACGCTGGCCGTCGCCGGCTTGGCGAGGGCCGCCTTCACCTCGGTGTCCAGGCGCGAAGTGTCGGCGCCCACGAACTCGGCGCTGCCGTTGACGATCGCCTGGG
Source organism: Tepidisphaera sp. (assembly GCA_016124375.1). Classification (GTDB taxonomy): domain Bacteria; phylum Planctomycetota; class Phycisphaerae; order Phycisphaerales; family UBA1924; genus RI-211. Next base: position 52,377 of record WGNV01000009.1, on the reverse strand, counting down.
GCGTGTAGACGCTGTTGGCCCTAAACGCCTTCGCGTAGCGGTGTTGCCGCTCGGTGTTGCCTGTGGTCGAGAAGCGGTCCGGCCAGCCGAGGTTGTTCCAGTAGTCCACGTGAAAAGAGAGGGTGTACACGGGCGTGGCGTCCTTGGTGGCCCGGGCGTGCAGGGCCGCCAGCGCCGCGTCGGCCGGCGGGCACGAGGAGCACCCTTCCGAGGTGTACAGCTCTACCACCGCGAAGCCTTTGGCGTCCGTGCGGGCGGGCTTGTCGCCGAGCTTCGACGGCTGAGCCGCGAACCCGGCGCCCAGACCCAGCAGGGCCAGCGCCCCGATCACCCCCGGAATGCGACGCGAGATGGAACGATCATTGTGCGTGTGCGCCATGCGGCACCTCCGAAGACCTTAGGTGCCGGACGCCGTCCGACGTGTCGGCGGTTTCGAACCGTCGCGTCTTGCTAGCGCCGCTGCACGACCACCGGCACGCTGGCGCGGGGGGACCAGTGGTCCGGGCCCATGGTCCACCACAGCACGGTGTCGGGCGTTGCGGGGGGAGAGACGGCCATGCCCTCGGGCAGTTCTTCGAACTTCACGCCCGCGTGCAGACGATCGGCGAAGAGCTTCTTCAGCGATTGGAGCGAGGTTGCTTCCGCCGGGATCTCGACCAGGTAGGTGCCACGCACGCGGGACATGGGGTCGGAGGGGTTGCTGGGCAGGGCTTCGAAGCCGGCGCGAAGACCGAGGTGTGGAGCCAGGATGCCGGCCGCGGCTTCGCGCCGGAACTCGGCGCTCGCCATCGCCGGACCGGTGTATGTGGTTTCGGGCCCGATATCGGCACGAGGCCCGGTGGGGAGGACGGCGGCCGCGACCGAAGCGGGCACGTCCTTCCGCAGTCGCCACTTGGTGCTGGTCTTGCCGGCCTGCTCCAGGCTGGGGAGGTTGCGGGTGTCGTCGGCCACGACGCGGATCGCGAGGCGCCCTTCGCTGGCCAGTTCGGCCGCACGATCGAGCGGGAGGTCCTCCGGCTGGGGCGGGGGCGATGCCTGGGCCAGGGCGGCCGGCTCTTCCGTGCTCGCGTCCGGCGCCAGGGCCCGGGCGTCCTGCGACGCTTCTGTCTTCGCCATGGGCGAGGCGCTGGCGATGGCGGCGCCCGAGGATTCGTTGACTTTCGAGGCGTGGTCCGGCGCGGGCTTTTCGTCCGGCGTCACCGGCGCCGTGTTGAGCGCCAGCGGGCCCGGGATGCTGGAGCGGTTCGGTGCGAGCGGCGTCGCCGGGTTGGCGCGCATCGCCACCAGCCCGATGTACGACGCGCCCCCGATGAGCAGCAACACGCCCGCGGCCATCGCGAACGCCGGCAGGCGGCTGGGCGTGCGGCGACCGATCACCATGTCCTCGACCTGGCGGGGCATGCCGCCCCCGACGAGCTGATCGCGCTCGAGCGCCGCGAGCACGCGGTCCATCAGGTCCGCCGGCGCGTCCTCTTCCGGCAAGCTCTGCAAGATCTGCTTGTGAGCCTGCATCTGGGCGATGCGGTCTGACAGGCCGGCGCGGCCGGAGGCCTGCTCCAGGCGCGACTGCTCGGCGGCGGACAAACGCCCGTCGATCCAGTCGAGCAGTTGTGCCTCGTCGACCGGGCGCAGATCTGGGCGCCGGTCGGGACGAGGGTCGGGATTGGAGTCAGACGTGTTCATGAGAAAAGGAAACGAAGTTCCAGAGTTCCAGAGTTCCGAAGTTCCGGAGTTCCGGAGCGGGGCGCCGAATCACCCCTTCACCTGTGTCAGGCCCCATCCTCCCGCTGGCTCCTCCCGGCCAGCTTCGCCTCCACCGCTTCGCGCAGGGCTGTCCGCGCCCGGAACAGGCGGCTCTTGATCGTGCCGACCGCCACCTGCATCACCTCGGCGATCTGCTCGTAGCTTTGACCTTGACTGTCGCACAGAATCAGCACCGCTCGCTGCTCAGGATCGAGTTCTCGAAGGGCGGCCAGAACGATCGCCCTCTCTTCGTCGTGTTCGACGCTCTCCCCGACCTCCGGTTCCTTATTTTGTTCGAACCCCCGGGCTCTCCCCGGGTTTGGCCCGCCCGGCCCCGCACCCTCACGCATCGCGTCCAGGCTGGCATGTCGACGCAGCTTCTCGGACCTTAGTTTGGAGAGGCAGACGTTCATCGTGATCCGGATCATCCACGTCGAGAGCTTGGAGCGGCCGTCGAAGGTGTTGATGCCCTGGATGATCTTGACGAAGGCGTCCTGGGTCAGGTCGGTGGCCATCTCGCGATTGTGCACCATGCGGAGGCACACGGAGAAGAGCCGGTTTTGGTAGCGGGCGACGAGGGCGGTCCAGGCGTTGGGGTCACCCCGGCGGATTTGCTCGACGAGGGAGGTGTCGAGGGATTCATCCGGGCGGATGCGTTCGACGCCGGGCGGCGGGGCGTCGGACGGACCCAGGTTTGGCCGCGGGGCGGACATGGTGCGGATGGTACGGGGCGAGCGTGGTCGCGGCGGGGGGCGGTCGCTCCGGGGCGTACTCAGCCCCTACGGCCCTTGGCGGACCGGTGGATGAGGCGCAGTGTTTCGATGCCGACGGCGGTGAGCCCCGAGGCGATGGCGATGCGGGCGAGCTGGACGCGGTTGTCGCAGCGGAGCTTTTCACCCAGGGACGCGCGATGCCATTCGATGGTGCGGGTGCTGCGGTGCATGCGTTCGGCCGCGTCTTCGGATGAGCAGCCATTGCCCATGTGATGGAGCAGCTCGAGTTCGCGTTCGGTGAGACCTTGGAGGTGGCCCAGGTCGTGATGGACGGCCAGCGGCACGCCGTCGAGGTCCATCCCCTCGCGCAAGATGCAACTGGTCGCCAGCACGCCCGGTTCTGGGGGGGCTTCGCTGAGCGGGACGCAACGAAAGGTGGTGCGCAGGAGGTGACCCCCGACCATGCCCAGCAGCGATTCGGGCTTGCCGCCCGAGAGCACGCGATCGTGGATCAGTTGGCGTTCGGAGGCGAAGTCCTTGCCCATGGCGTCGGACAGCGGCTTGCCGCTGACCTGAGAGAGGCCGAGGATGAGGTTCCAGGTGGGGCTGGCGAAGGCGATGTTGGCCCGGGGGTCGACAACCATGGCGAACGCGCCGGCGTCGGTGCTGAGTGCTTCCCAGGGAATGGAGGTCATGGGCGTGGGGATTGCCTGTTCACGCCGCGATGGCGGATCGAAGTGTGGAACGTCCTTGGTCAGCGTCGAGCCCCTGCCTTTGGTCAATCTCATGCCCTTGTATATGGGCAAGTAGGACAAAGGTTGAGAGGAAAGATAACGTGCATCGCTCGAAAGTGGTATTTTGCACAAGAAAGATCGCCAAATCTGGTAAAAGGCACAGGTTAGAAAGCCAGTGAAAGCCGCAAATTGAAAGCCCGTACAACGCGCAGTTAAAAACCCAGTGAAAACCGCAATCAAAATCCCAGTAAAAGGCGCAAGTTTCGAGCCCAGTAAAAGCCGCAGTTGAATGTTCCGAGAGGCGAGGTCGCGGCCATCGCGAGCGGGTGGGCGAGCCGCGGGGCTCGCACCCGTGCCTTCAAAAAGAGCAAAAAAAGGTGAATTTTGCCTCACAAGCACGAGCCCCGTAAAAATACGGGCAACGGGCGGTGCTCAGGGTGGATGGCCGCACTCATGAATATTGAGGTTCGGCGTGAGCGCTCCGGCGACGGGGGCATGCCTGGCGCTCGCCGCGGATCAGGAGGGCTGCCCAATGTCGCAACGTGTCATGTGTACCGAACAGCCGCGGGGCTTGCAATATAATAAACGGACATCAGGATACGTAGAAGCTCAAGAGCGCCGTGGCGGCCACTGCCCGTCGCGGATGTAGCGCGGGTGCTCGACGGGTCGGAAGGGCACGGCGTCGATCAGGCGACGGATCTCGGGGGTCGAGTCGGCGGCTTTGTCTCGCGCGGAGATCCACATCCAACCCGGGATGTCGGGGTTGGCGCCGGCCTTCAGCAGCATCAGCACGATCGATTCGTGGTTCTCTTCCACGGCCCGGCGGATCGCGGTGTCGCCGATGTGCGGCTCGTCGTTGGCGTCCACATCCGCGCCCGCCGCGATGAGCAGGCGCACGGCGTCGGGGTGATTGGCCATCACGGCCATGTGCAGCGGGGTGTAGCCCAACCAGTTGTCATCGAAGCGGTTCAAGAAGTGCTTGGCATCGGGTTGTTTGAGGAGCACTTTGAGAATCTCGAGATCGCCCTTCTGAGCCGCTTCGTGCAGCGGGAAGTCCCAAGGCTCGGCGAGCGCGACCTCTTCGGTCATGCTGAAGCCAAGGGCCAGGAGGTATTTCAGCATCGAGAGGTTGCCGTCTGAGATGGCCCAAGAGAGGGGTGTGATTTCCAGTGTCGCCCGCGGCACGCCGGCGGCGAGCAGTCGCTCGATGGTGTTGATGTCGCCGTCTCTGACGGCGGCCCAGAACCACAGCAAGGCGTCGTCGGGGGGACCGGGCTGTGGTGGGTTGGCAGGCATGCGAGTGGGTGGCGTTACGAGCCCGAAGCGCGAGCGAGGGTCTCTTTGGAGTTCGGCTACTAGGGAGATCCTCGCTCGCGCTTCGGGCTCGTAACGAGCGGGTTACGCGTGAGTGTATTCGGCACGAAACAAAACGCCCCCGCGCTGGCGGGGGCATGGCCCTCCCTGACGGTCGGGCTACCGACGGAAGTGTGATGATCGTGTGCGGCTGGCCGCGATTTACGCGATCGTCACGCTCTTATCCAGGTACACATCCTGAATGGCCTGAAGCAAAGCCGCGCCCTCTTTCATGGGGCGTTGGAAGGCTTTGCGGCCCGAGATGAGGCCCATGCCGCCGGCGCGCTTGTTGATGACGGCGGTGTGGATGGCGTCGGCCAGGTCGGTGGCGCCTTTGCTCTCGCCACCCGAGTTGATGAGGGGGATGCGGCCCATGTAGTTGTTGAGAATCTGATAGCGGCAGAGGTCGATGGGGTGCCCGCCGTTGCCGTTTTCGTCGCTGCCGCAGAGCTGGGTGTAGACGCGCTTGTCGAACTTGCCGTAGGACGAACCCCCGGAGTTGAGGGCGGCGTAGCCGCCGTTGTTGGTGGGGAGCTTCTGCTTGATGATGTCGGCCTTGATCGTCGCGCCCAGGTGGTTGGCCTGGCCGGTGAGGTCGGCCGACGAGTGGTAATCGACGCTCTTACCGTCGGCGGTTTTCACCTTGAACCCGGGGGAGCGGGTGTAGCACCAGAGGACGGTGACCAGGCCGTAATCGTGGGCCTGCTCGAACATGTCAGAGACGTAGGCGATTTCTTCGCGCGAGGAGTCGTTGCCGAAGTAGATGGTCGCGCCGACGGCCACGGCGCCCATCTCGTAGCACTGCTTGATGCTGGCGAAGTAGGACTGCTTGTGGATGTTGGGGTAGGTCAGCATCTCGTTGTGGTTGAACTTCACCAGGAACGGGATCTTGTGGGCGTACTTGCGGCTGACGGCGCCCAGCACGCCCAGCGTGGAGGCGACGGCGTTGCAGCCGCCTTCGATGGCGAGCTTGACGATGTTCTCGGGGTCGAAGTACTCGGGGTTGGGGGCGAAGGAGGCGCCGGCGGAGTGCTCGATGCCCTGGTCGACGGGCAGAATGCTGACGTAGCCCGTGTTGGCCAGGCGGCCGGTGTTGAGGATGGTCTGGAAGTTGCGCAGGACGACGGGCGAGCGGTCGGTCTGAGCGAAGACGCGATCGATGAAGTCGGGCCCGGGGGTGTGGATGTGGGACTTGCTGACGGTCTTGGACTCGTACTTGAGCAGCGCGTCGGCCTGGGCCCCGAGGATTTCACGAACGTTGGTCGCCATGTGCGTCTCCGAGTGAGCGCGCCCGGAATGGGCGGCGTTTGTGCGGGTGCGAGCGAGGAAAGCCGCGGGGTGAGAACCCTGTGGAGTCGACGCTCGGGCGACTATAGGTCGCGCTGGCTAGGCGGCCAGATGTGGCAGTGCGAGCCTCGCAAACGCCTGCACCACCGCCAGCGCGTACATCCCCGCGAACAAATCGTCAACGAGAATGCCCCAGCCGTGCGGCAGCCTCTGCAGCCGATATGCCGGCCAGGGCTTGATGATGTCCATGACGCGGAAGGTGACGAAGGCGACGCCGAGCGTGAGGAGGGCGGCGGTGGGGGAGGCGAACGCCGCGGCGGGCAGGGCGACCAACGCCAGGCACTGCCCGGCGGTTTCGTCGGCCACGGCGTTGCTCGGGTCTTTGCCCCAGCGTTTTTCCGCCTCGCGGCCTTGCAGGATGCACGCGGCGGAGAAGACGATGAAGATGACGCCGAGCGCGGCGTGATAGAGGACGGGGGCGCGGTCTGGTCCGAAGCCCGCGAGCCACAGGGCGAGCGCCACCACCACCGGCGGCAACGACCCCCACGTGCCCGATGCGGGACGCATGTAGCCCAGGCCGAAGGTGGTGATCCAGAGGAGACGCGGCATGGGCGAGGTTAGGGGATGAGAGGGTGAGGGGGTGATTGGGTGAGGGGGTGACATACATCGCGAGTCGCGTGTGTGGTGAATCTCAGAATGCGGTCGCACCGCGCGCCCGGTCCTACCACCAACTACCTGTACCGTTCGCCCTCACCCCCTCACCCCCTCACCCCCTCACCCCCTCACCCCCTCACCCCCTTCACTTCCCGAACGCCTCTCGCGCCCGCGGGTCCGCACCGGGGTTACACTTATCGCATGACCACCGCACCCGCACCGTCGATGTCTCCAGCCGTCAAGCACGCCGCCTCGGGGCGGATCTTCAACTTCTCTGCCGGGCCGGGCGTGCTGGCGGAAGAAGTGATCCACCAGGCCCAGCAAGACATCTGGAACATCCAGGGTTCGGGCATCGGCATCATGGAGCACAGCCACCGGGGCAAGGTGTTCGACAAGGTGCTGGCGGAGGCGGAAGCGGATTGCCGCGCTGTGGCGAACATCCCCGCCAACTACAAGGTGCTGTTCCTGACGGGCGGGGCGACGAGCCAGAACTTCATGGTGCCGGCGAACCTGCTGCCCGACGAAGGCGTCGCGGCGTTCCTGACGACCGGCTACTGGTGCGAGAAAACCTTCGAAGAGTCCAAGGTCTATTCGAGCAAGACCTACGAAGCGTGGGACGGGCGGGGCTCCAAGCACTCCTTCTGCCCCAGCGATGGCGAAGTGGTGTACAAGGACAAGCCCGTGTACGTGCACATGTGCACGAACAACACGATCTACGGCACGCAGTGGAACAACCCCGACGGCTCGCTGCGCCTGCCCAAGGTGCCGGACGGGGTGCCGCTGGTGGCGGATATGTCGAGCGACATCTACAGCCGCCCGATGGACTTCACCAAGTTCGGCATGGTGTACGCGGGGGCGCAGAAGAACATCGGGATCGCGGGCACGACGCTGGTGGTGATCCGCGAGGACCTGCTAAAGCCGGCCCGCAAGCTGCCCCTGATGCTGCAGTATCAGGTGCATGCGAAGGACGGCAGCCGCCACAACACGCCGCCGGCGTTCGCGATGTATCTCAGCGGCTTGGTCTTCAAGTGGATCCTGAAGCAGGGCGGCTTGGCGGCGATGCAGAAGCGCAACGCCGAGAAGGCCGGGCTCATCTATGACGTGCTGGACAAGAGCCAGTGGTACAAGGGGCACGCCCGCAAGGACAGCCGCAGCTTGATGAACATCACGTTCCGCACGCCCACCGAGCAGTTGGACGAGCAGTTCGTGAAGGAAGCCTTCAAGCACGGGATGGACCAGCTGAAGGGGCACCGCTCGACGGGCGGCATGCGTGCGAGCACCTACAACGCCATGCCCCGCGAGGGCTGCGTGGCGCTGGCGGAGTTCATGCGCGACTTTGAGAAGAAGAACGGCTGAGCGCGGCGTCCCGGACGGGCGACGCGATGGGCGCGAGGTGACGTAACGCGATGACGATTGGAGGCGGGCCTCGCCGCGGGTGCGACGGAGGCTGTGGCTATCGGTCGCTGGCGCCGGGTGGTGTGGTTGTGCCGTTTCAGGTGGCGCGTTGGGCGCTGGCGTGGGCGGCCTTGGGTGGTGGCGCTCGCCCAGTGAGCGGCAGGGGCCGACGTCTCTCATGGAGGGACGCCACATGGACTTTGATCACCCCTGGTCGCTGCTGCCCGCGCTCATTTTCGGGATGGTGGGCATGATCTTCTTCATGCAAGGAAAGAAGAACGCCAACCTTCAGTTGATGGCGCTGGGGGCCGTGCTGTGCGTGTTCCCCTACTTCGTCGCGTCGGCGGCGCTGCAGTGGGCGATCGGGGCGGCGTGCACGTTCCTGGGCTTCAAGTCGATGCAGGCCGAGCTGGCATAGCGGCCAGGCGGTCGGGGCGCACGTAGATCGCGCTGACGATCGCGGCGGCCGCGAAGATCAGAATCTCCGACCCGCTCACCACCAGCGTGATGACCTTGAAGTCACCGAGCGGCACGATGGATTCGAGGTGGAGCAGCGACGCGATGACGCTGGTGCCGCCCTCGCGCCCGCCCACGGCCCCGGCGGGGTTGCTGGCGCCGATGATGAAGAACGCCGCGGCCGGGATGATGGCGCCGCTCCAGGTGAGCGGGACGCCGATGATCTGGGCGGCGATGACGAAGCGTCCGGCCTGGGCCGCCAGGTCGAGCAGGCGAACCACGATCGTGCCCGCAACGACGCCCGGGTGCGCGAGGATGTCGAAGCCGGCCAGCAGGTGAGCCAGGGCGGGCGAAGTCATGAGGCGCCCGATGAGGCCAAGGCGGGAGGCCAGGGCGTCGTAGCGGGCGCGGCCCGCAGCGCCGGCGAAGAGTCGCGCCGCCACGCACAGCGTCACGCCGAACACCGCCAGCAGCCCGGCGGCCGCGCCGAAGAAGACACCATCGACCGCCCCGCGCCACAGACGTGCGACGATGACGCACCCCAGCACGCCCAGCACCAGGACGGCGTTGGCGGCGAGCCAGGCACCCAGCGCGACGACCGGCACACCGTCGCGCCGGTGGTGGATGATGAGGCGAGAGATCACGCTGAGCTTGAAGGGGAGATATCCAAGGAACGACGCGATGGCGTTGGCCGCTTGTGTGCCGACGAAGGGCACAGGGCGCACCGCCCGCAGCGTGAGCCAGAAGGTGGCGCCGTTGCACGCCAGCGACGCCAACGAGAGGCTGAGCAAGAGCGCCAGGCTGGCGGGCGGGGCGTGCAGCACAGATTCGAGCTTGCCCCGGTTCTCGGGCTTCAGCACGCCCGCGATCGTCCAGGCCAGCAGCCCAATGCTGACGAGGATGGCCAAGGCCTGCACGGCGATTCGCCGGCGGCCGGCGCCGGTCGCCTTTGCAAACAGGTGCGAGCGGGCGCCAGACACCCGCCCCCAGAAGCCGCGAGGGGTGCTCATGGCGCACTCCCGTCGGCGGCCGGAAGCTGCACCAGCACCGTGCCCTGAGGCCAGTCGCGCAGCGGGATCGTCGAGGCGTGGGCCCAGCGCTGGACGGCGTCGAGCGACACGCCGGGGTCGATGAACCCGGAACGCGAAAGCCGATCGATCTCGCTGAAGTTGATCAGCACGTGGGTAATGCCCCGGGCGCGAAGGCTGGCGGTGATGGCGTCGGGCCCGGCGCCGCCGCTCGCGGCCTGGGCAAAGGGCCAGGGGTCGTAGGTTGTGTTGTAGATCACCTTGCCCGTGTGATAGAAGGGCGTGGCGTCACCCAGCAGGTAGAGCGTGGCGGTGGGCGGGAGCACGATGTTGCAGAATCGCGCCGGGTTGGATGCCGCGAGGTTGCGCTGATTTTCCTCGGGGCTTCGCGAGCGTTTGAGCCAGGCGAAATCCGCGCCGGTGTAGGTCTCGACGCCGGGCAGGAAGCCCTGTGCCGGGTGCCCTCGGGCCTGGCTCGCGTAGACGATCAGCAGGAAGGCGGCCTGCACGAGCACGGCGCCCCCGCCAAGGAACCTCGCCAGGCCGCGCCGGCCCGGGGGTGAGATGCCCGCGATGACGATCGCGCACAGCGCCGCCCCCGGCACGAGCAAGGGCAGCAGGAATCGCGACTGAATGTGCGTGAATGTGAGCCAGAGCGCCAATTGGAGCAGCGTGAGCGAGCCGAGCACGCTCGCGGCTTTCCGCAGGCTCGGGCGCAGCACGCCGATGACGCCGCACACGCCCACCAGCGGGAAGAACGCGCCCCACTGGGGATGGAGCAGGCCCCGGTGTCGCGGCCCGGCGGGGTCGTGCATGTCTGGCAGCACGAGCAAGCGCAGGCGCTCGCCCCACGAGCCGTCAAAGGCGTGCGAGCGTGCGAAGCGGGCGACTTCTTCCGGGGGCCACGCGCCGGTGCCCCCTGAAGCACTGGGAAACAGCGAGGCGGCGAACGGAAAGAGCGGATTGCCGCTGTCCTGCCAGTTGCGGATCAGCCAGGGCAGGATGATCACAAGGCCGACGGGTATGACGCCCGTGCCCACCTTGAGCCACGCTCGGGGCGGCGTCCACACCAGCAGCAGCACGCCGATCGGTAGCGCCACGAAGATCAGCGAGGTGGGCTTGGCGATGCACGAGGCCCCGACGAGCAGCCCGGACAGCACGCCCTGCTTGAGCGCCCCTGGGCCGGACTGGGCGGCCACCAGCAGCGCCGCGCCCAGGAACAACACCACGAAGCCGTCGTTGTACGCCAGCGAACCGGTGACGATGAACCAGGGCGTCGCAAGGGCGAGGCCGGAGGCGATTGGCCCCACGGGGCCTTTGCAGCCCAGTCGCTGCGCCGTCGCGCCGGCCGCGGCTCCGCTGATCCAGGCCGCGAGCACCGCGCCGAGCGCCACAAGTAACTGGCAGGCGTAGACGCGGTACCCCTCGTCGAGCGTGAGGCTGCCGGGCACGCTGCCGGGCCAGGCCATTTCGCCCAGTTGCATGAACGCCGCTTCCACTCCCGAGGGCAGGTAGGAATAGACGTTGTGGTGCAGGGGCAGCAGGCGTCCGAGTTGGAGCCACTCCTTGGGGAGTTCGAGGTGATAACTGAGGGCGTCGTAGCCGCCGAACTCGCTATCCCACAGCCAACCGGGGGCGAAGAGCGCCGCACCGAAGAGCAGGCCGCAGGGAATGGCGAGCAGCGGGGAGATCGCGGGGAGTGAGGGCTCCCAGCCGCCTCCTTTTATGAAGACATAAAACTGCTGGAGCGCGAGAAGGAGCCCAAAGGCGGGCACACCGAGCGCGACCCACGGGCCGGCGGCTCCGTGAAAGGCTCCAAGCCAGCCCAGCAGGTGGCTCAGCCAGAGGGAGAGCGCCAGGCCGCAGGAAGACTGCAGCGCCAGCGGGTGGGTGGCGGACCGGAAGAGCGGGCGGAAGAGGCGGCCGAGCCCGACGGCGCCCGCGACGTACACCAGTGGCGGGCCGCCGGCGTAGACGGAGCGTTCGAGCACGAGCGCGAAGGCGACGAGCAGCGAGTGCGAAGCGCCGTACCAGCAGGTGAGAACGACGCAGAGGGCGAAGATGACGCCCGAGGCGATGATGGTGGTCCGCCGCAGCGCGTGCGGGGGTGTGTTGTGCGGGGCCTTGCTCACGCGGGCGTAGGATAGTTTCATGAAGTCGTCCTCGGCTCATCACGCCCAGTGTTCGGTCCAGCCGGCGGACCCGGCGGGCGGCGCGGGCGAACATGAGGCGGGCGTCGAGCCCGATCTGGCGATCATCGAGCCTTTGTGCGCGGTCTTTCGGCGGACGCTCAAGGGCGAGGGGCTGAAGTACACCCCCGAGCGAGCCCAGGTGCTGGACGCTGTGCTGAAGTTTGAGGGTTTGTTCGAGGCCGAGCAGGTGATCGACCTGCTCAAGGGCTCTGGATTTCGCGTGAGCAAGGCGACGGTGTACCGCACGATCAAGCTGCTGGCCCAGGCGGGCATTGTCCAGCGGGTACCCTTTGACGACGAGCAGGCCCACTATCAGACCGTCATCGGGCGGCAGGATCATGTGCTGGTGATTCGGGCCGATACGGGCGAGGCAGTGCCGGTGGATATGCCCGAGCTGGCGAAGCGGTGCGAGGACGTGTGCCGCGCGATGGGGCTGGTGCCCAAGGGCTATCGGCTCCATATCTTCGCCGCGGCCACGCTACCATCGCGCCCGTGAGCGATGCGCCCAACCAACCGATGCCCGCGATCGCGTCTTGGCTCCTGACGCCGCTGAGCTATCTCGTGCTGCTGGGGCGAGCGATCATCTTTCGCGTGGCCGGCTTCGGGCAGTTCACCCGCTTCGCCGGGGCGTGCGTGCGGGGCATGTTCGACGGGCGAGCCTGGTTCCGGCGCGAGCGGCTGCTTCGGCAGCTCTATCAGGGCGGGACGGCGTCGATCCCGGTCGTCGCCATCACGGGCGGGTTCATCGGCATGATCCTCGCGTTCGAGGGGTATCGCCAGTTCCAGGCGATCGGCCAGGAGGCGCGCCTGGGCGGGGTGATCAACATTTCAATCGTCAAGCAGATCGGCCCGGTGCTGGCCGCGGTCATGATCGCCGGGCGGGTGGGCTGCTCGCTAACCGCCGAACTCGGCACCATGCGCGTCACCGAACAGCTCGACGCCATGCGGGCGATGGGCAGCGACCCGGTGCGGGTGCTGGTGGTGCCGCGGTTTCTGGCGTGCCTCTTGGTGACGCCCGCGCTGACGATCGCCTCGAACCTCTGCGGCATCGTCGGCGGGTTTCTCATCACCACGCAGTTTTATAAGGCCGACGTGGCCCTGTATTGGCGATACAGCGAGCAGTTCGTCGGCACGTTCGACATCTTCAGCGGGTTGCTCAAGTCTGTGTTCTTCGGCGGGTCGATCGGGCTCATCGCCTGCTGGAAGGGCTTCTCATGCAAGGCCGGGGCCGAGGGCGTGGGCGAAGCGACCACCGACTCGTTCGTCACCAGCTTCGTCGCGATCATCCTGGAAAGCCTGGTGCTGGCCAAGGTGCTCAACGACATCGATTACGCGATCAGCGGCGGGATCACGTCGGTGTTTCGATAGCCCAAGTGGCAAAGTGGCAGAGTAGCAAAGTGGCAAAGTGGACGCGCCGGGAGATGCGTCCCGCCTGGCCCGACGCCGGACCTGAGTCTTCGAAGGCCCGGGTTGCGATCCACTGCGATCACCGAACCTCAGCGTACGCCGGGCTCCTTCAAATCCCCCGTCTGGCGATAGCGCTCGCGGTATTTCTTCGCCAGTTCCTCCTGCTTGTTGTCGAGGCTGATCTCGCGCCCGTCGATGAAGGCCTGCTTCACATGCGTGGTTATTTCGAGCGGGTTGCCGGTGGTGATGATCAGCGTGGCGCTCTTGCCGTCCTTGAGTGAGCCGTAGTGATCGGCGACGCCCAGCAGTTCGGCGGGGCCGAGGGTGATCGCCCGGATGGCGGCGTCCTGGGGCAAGCCGTGAGCCGCGGCCATGGCCGCGGCGTAGGGCAGGTTCCGCTCGTGGGCCGTCTCATCGCCCCCGGCGATGGCGAAGGGGATGCCAGCGTCGAACAGGCGCTTGGGCAGGGTGTAGCCATCGTCGTACGGGGCGTCGTCGCGCCGGGGCATCACGAACGTGCCCCGCACCAGCACGCTGACGTTGTGCTCCTTGAGGAGCGGCGCGCAGCGGTCAGCATCCCGCCCGCCCACCAGCACGCAGCGCACGCCGCGATCGGCGCAGAACGTGACCGCCGCGTTGATCTGATCCATGTCGTCCGCGAACACGAACAGCGGCTCGGCGTTGTCCTTGGCAAACAGGCTCTTCATCGCCTCCCAGCGCAGATCGGTCGGCGCGTTGGCGTCGGCGGCTTTCGCGTCCGCGTACGCCTTGGCGGTGTCGAAGACCTTGGCAATGGCGTCGAGATTGGCCTTGATTTCCTTCTGCTGCTCCTCGTCGGAGCGATTGTTCCACCACGCGTTGATGGGGCGCATGTTGGGCCAGCGGAGCACGACGCCGCTGTCGTCCCGCACCGTCATCTCGGGGCGCGTCCACGCGTCCATGCGGATCACCCCGCAGCGCCCGGCGATGATGCCGCCTTCGGGGAAGACGCCCGCCAGCAGCACGCCGTTGGCCCGCGTGACGGGGATGACTGTTGAATCCGGGTTTACCGCCACGGTCGCCCGCACCTCGGGCGTCACAGCCCCGACTTCGCTGGTGTCGATCGTCGCGGGCACGGCTTGTATCTCGTTCAGGCCTTGCTGCGTGAGCGGGCCGAACAGGCCTGGATACACGTGAAGGCCGGAGGCGTCGATCTCCCTGGGCGGCTTCGCAAACCGCGCCCGGGACTTGATGTCTTCCCACTCGCTCGCCTTGCCCACGTGCGAGATCACCCCGTCGCTGAACCACACGACGCCATCGGCGATCTCCGGCCCTTCGATCGGGTGCACCGTCGCGTGCAAAATCGCGATCGGCCCGTCTTGCGCCGGGGCCTTGAGGCCCAAGTCCTGAGCATTCGCAACCGAAACGCCCGCGATGGAGGCCGCGAGCAAAGTGAGAGTCGTGTATCGCATGATGAGGCTCTATTCTCTGGTGGTCTTTGGTGGCACCGCTCTCCAGAGCGGTGCTTCCGAGAGGCAAACCCAAGCCGCACCGCTCTGGAGAGCGGTGCCACCGACATTGCTACTGCTCGTGCGTCACGCCGCACCCGCACACCCCGGGCTGATTCACCGTCTTTCCGCTGCGCTGCAGGTCTTCGTACGCCCTGCGCAGCGCCCGCAGGTCGTCCTGCGTCAGGTCGTCATCGGTCGGGCGCCGGCGTCGGCGAGAGGGCCCGGCGGGCCCCGCGCCCTCGGGCTTCTTGCCGGCGTCATCGGCGAGGAGCTTCTGCACGATGCGCTCGCGATCGGCCTTGTTGCGCTCGCGCAGCTTCGCGTCTTCTTCCAGCGACCACATCACCCGCCCGTCGATCATCGTCATCTCGCACATGCTGAGCGAACTCAGGGGCGACGCGTTCCACATCGCGATGTCCGCGTCCTTGCCCACTTCCAGCGAGCCGGTCATCGCGTCGATCTGCATCTGCCTGGCGGGGTTGATGGTCACGAACTTCAGGGCTTCCTCTTCTGAGAGGTTGCCGTACTTGATCGCCTTGGCGGCTTCCACGTTCAGGCGCCGCGCCAGCTCGTCGCTGTCACTGTTGTAACTCACCACCACGCCCACATCGTGCATCAGGGGCGGGCCCTGGGGGATCGCGTCCTGCACCTCGACCTTGTACGCCCACCAATCGGAGAACGCCGAACCCCCGCCGCTGTACTTCTTGACCCAGTCCGCCACCTTGTACCCCTCCAGGATGTGCTGGAAGGTGCCGATCTTGAAGTGGAAATCGCGGGCCACCTCGCACAGCATCACGATCTCATCCTGCCGGTAGCTGTGGCAGTGGATGATGCGCTGGCCTTCCAAGATCTCCGCCAGCGCGTCCAGTTCCAGGTCGCGCCGGGGCGGGTTTGGCCCCTTGCGTGCCGCGGCATACTCCCGGGCCGCCGTGAATCGGTCGCGGATGAGCGTCTCGACGCCCATGCGGCTGTGGGGATATCTGTCGCCGCTGCCGCCGTTGACTTCGCGCGGGTTTTCGCCCAGCGCAAACTTGATGCTGGGTTTGGCGCCCTCCATGTGCATGTCATCCGGCCGAGCCGCGCCCCAGCGGATCTTGTTCGTCTGGCACTGTCCGCCGATGGCGTTCGCCGACCCGTGCAAGCTGTTCACGGTCGCCACGCCCCCCGCCAGCTCCCAATACCAACTCATGCTGTCGGGGTTGGTCACATCCGCGATCCGCACCTCCGCCGTCACCGCCTGCCCGCCTTCGTTGACACCCTTGCTGATGCCCGTGTGGCTGTGGCAATCGATGATCGCGGGCGTCACGTGCTTGCCCTTGGCGTCGATCTTCACCGCGTCCGCGGGAACATCGGGAGCCGCCCCCGGGCCCACCCACGCGATCTTGCCGTCCTTCACCAGCACGCTGGCGTGTTCGAGTTTCCCCGCCGGCCCGCTGGTCCACACGGTCGCGTCTGAGATCACATACGCCTTCTGCGCCGGATACTCCGTGACGCCATACGCACCGAAGGGCACGGGAATCGTCTCGGGAATCGTCTTGATCCGTTCCTCTTCGGCCTTCTTGGCGGCGTCCGCGGCCGAGGGTTGGCGGGTCGCCTTGAACGCGTGCGGCTGGCCGTCGGGCGTGGTGGAGGTTCCGGTGAGCGTGTCGCCCGCGACGAACACCTCGTCCTTCCACACCCCTGCCTCGTCGCCCAGGTCCTTGGCGTCGTAGGCGTAGCTCACGCGCGGGCCGTCCACCTTTACGTCGGCCGCCTTCGCCGTCTTCTCGCCCACCTTGATGCTGACGCTGTCCTTTTCGATGGTGATGGTGGGGGCCTTGGGGTCATCCGCCGCCACCGGCTTGCCATCCTGCTCCGTCACCTTGTACGTGCCCTGCACGCTGAATCGCGTCGCCACCAACTCCTGCCCGCCGAGCCGCCCCTTGAGCGCGGGCTTGCCCTCCGTGTCGCGGGGCTCAGGCCAGGTCGGTGTCGCGCTGCCGTCGCCGCCCGCGCTCTTGAACGTCAGCGATGCGCCGTCGTACTGCACCTCGCTCGCGGCCGCGTTCTCCTTCTCTCCCTCGCGCGCGATCGCCAGCCCCCCGTCCTTGTCGAACACCAGCACCACGTTCTTCCCGCCCATCACCCCCGCCCACGCCCCCTCCAGGCTCTTGGGCCGGCGGCTCGCGCTCCACACAAACGCCTCGCCCGCCGCCGTCACGCCCTGGCCGCTGATCTTGGTCGGGCTCTCCGCCGGCTCCATCGCCCCGCTCAGCAGCGTGACGCCCTTGCCCATGCCCGCGGCCTCCGCGTCAAACGCCAGGCTGATGCTCCGAGGCTGCACGCTCACCTTGGTCGCCTTCACGCTCTTGTCATCGTGGTGCAGCGTGACGCTGTTGTCCTTCTCGATGCTCAGCCAGCGCTTGCCCTCGCCCGGCATGTCGAGCGTCCATTCGCCCTCGACATCGACGGGAGCCGCGTTCAACTCATGCACCTGCCCGTCGATGATCACCATCCGCAGCTTGGTCTTGTCGTCGAACACCGGCCCATCCGCCACCACCAGGTCCGCGCGCTTGCCCGCCTCCACCGTGCCCAGTTGGTCTTGCACCCCCAGCAGCGTCGCGGGCGTCGTCGTCAGGGCCGCCAGCGCCTGCTCCTCCGTCAGCCCGTGCTTGATCGCCTTGCGCAGGTTGGGTGTGAAGTCGCCCCGATCCTTCAGTTTCGCCGTCGTGAGGGCAAACCTGATCCCCGCCTGCGCCATCCGCCTGGGGTTGGTCGGCGCCTGCTCCCAGGTCATCAGCGTGCGCAGGTCCACGCTCTCCAGCTTCCCCGGGCTGCCCACGTCCGGCGCCTTGGGAAAGTTCAGGGGTTCAAAGAACGCCAGCCCATCTTCTTTGATCGCTGGCAGGCGTTTGAACTCCTGCCCGCTCCCCAAAATCATCGCCTTCTGCTCAAACTCCCTGGCGATCTTGGCGTCGCGCAGGGCCTCCAGATCATCTTCGCAGTTCATCAGCAGCGTGCCCGCGGCCGCCTCACCCGCCAGCGAATCCAAGCAGTTCGCCGGACCCGCAAACCGCCCCGCTTTCCGCTCTCCCATCTGCCACTGCGCATCGATGAACGTCTGGCGAATCAGCGAGATCACGCCCATCTGCGAATCCGGATACCCCCGCCCGCCCATATCCAGCGCGATCATCTGATACACCCGGTCGCGATACACCGGGGGCTTGGCCACGCTCGCGTCGTCCGAAGGCTTGGCCAGGCTCGCCACGGCTCCAAAGCCCCGAAAGATGCCGCCCCGGGGCGAAATGCCCGCCGCCACGAACCCCTGCTTCCGCAGCGCTTCGGCCGTGCCCGCGTCCACCCCCGGGCCGTCCGTCGCCAGGCGCTCGGGCGTCACGTCGTCATGCCAGTGCCGCCCCGGCGCGTTCGCCTCGGGCTTGGGCGCATCCACCTCCACCCACCCGTCGATGAATCCCGCGTAGACGTGCAGCCCCTTGGCGGCGATGATCCTGGGGCCCAGGGGCAAACGTGCCGGTGCGTCCCCTTCGCCGGGCAAGACGCCGGTGATCTTCCCGTCGCGCATCACGACTGTCGCGTGCGGCACCACGACGTCCGGCGTCGGGTGCAGCGTGCAGTCCACCAGCGCCGTCCAGGTCGGGTCCGCACGCCTCGGACCGTTGGGCGGCGGGCTAAACGGGCCGGTGTTGCTCGGCTGGGCGATGCCCGGGGAGGCTGTCAGCAACGCGACGAACGACAAAATGCATCCAGCGGTAAGGATTCTCGACGACATTCCTGTAGACTATCAGATAGTCCCTTCACGCCCCATGCCTCCCAATCGATCCAACTTCCTCCGCCTGCTCATCGTCCTGCCCAGCTGGGTGGGCGATGTCGCCATGGCCACACCAACGCTCCGTGCCATCCGCAATGCATATCCGGGGGTTTTCATCGCCGGCATGGCCAGGGCCGGGATCGACGAACTGCTCGAAAGCTCCGGACTGGTCGACGAAGTTCTGGTCGTCCGGTCCTCCGGCGTTATGGGCATCAAGCGGGCCGCGGCTCGCGCCCGCCCCCTGCGCTTCGACGCCGCCCTCCTCCTCAAAAACTCCTTCTCCTCTGCCCTCATGGCCCGCGTCGCAGGCATCCCACGCCGCATCGGCTACGACCGCGACGTTCGCGGCATGCTGCTCACCGACGCGCTCGATCCCCCTCGCCGCCCCGATGGCTCGTGGGAACCCATCTCCGCCGTCCGCTACTACTGGAACCTTGCCGCCGCCTACCTGCTCGACGGCGCCGGCCGTCCCACTTCCGGAATGGGCACAATGGAGCTTGACGTCAGCCCAGCCCAGGCCGCGGCCGGGGAAGAGATTCTCTCCAAAGCCGGCGTCGGTCGTCACGACCGTGTGGCCATGCTCAACCCCGGCGCCAATGCCGCCGTCAAGCGCTGGCCCGCCGATCGCTTCGCCGCCATCGCCGACCGTCTCTCCGAGCGGGGCTGGAAAGTCCTTGTCAATGGCTCGCCCGCCGAGGCCGACGTCGTGGCCGCCGTGCTTGCCGCGTGCCGTGGCCCGGCCCCGGTCGCGCTGCCCACCGTGGGGATCCGCCTGGGTTCCCTCAAGCACGTCATCCGCCGCGCCAACCTCGTCGTCACCAACGACACCGGCCCGCGCCACATGGCCGCGGCTTTGGGCACGCCCCTGGTCTCGCTCTTCGGCCCCACCGACGTGCGCTGGGCCATCATCCCCACCCGCCCCGGCGCCCCCGAGGCCTGCGTCATCGCCGACCCGACGCTTCCCCCCGAGCTCATCGCCAACGACCACCACGACCGCTGCGCCATGACCAAGATCTCTGTCGACCGCGCCTGGGAAGCCGTCGAATCCGTCATCGGAAGTTCGCATCAGCCCGCCAACTCGCTCACGGCCTAGCGCCCTCCCGCGAATCGCGGCTACCGCGCAACACCCGCCCCTACACTCGCCCACACCCATGTCATCTCAGCCAGAACAGCCGCGCTCGGCGATTGCCGAGCTCTTCGCTATCGCCGGGCCCACCGTCGCGACCATGACCTCCTACACGGTCATGACCTTCACCGACAAGTGGCTCGTCAGCCGCCTGGGCGCCGTCTATGTCGGCGCTCAGGGCAACGGGGGCCTCGCCTCCTGGGTGCCCCAATCGGTCGCCATGGGCATCCTGACGATGATCAACACCTACGTCTCGCAGAACATGGGCGCCAAGCGTCCCGAGCGGGCCGCCCCCTACGCCTGGAACGGCGTGTGGATCGCCTGGGCCTGCGCCCTGGTCTTCATCCCGTATTCCTTCCTCCTGCCCGCCATCTTCGCCGCCGCCCACATCGACCCCGAGCAGGCCCGCCTGGGCGCCCAATATGGCCAGATCCTCCTCTTCGGCGCCTTCCTCAACCTCAGCACCCGCGCCATCTCCAACTTCTTCTATGGCCTCCACCGCGCGGGGATCGTCATGGTCGCCGGCGTCACCGCGAACATCGTCAACCTGCTCGTCAGCGCCGTGCTCGTCTTCGGCGATGGACCGATCCCCGGCGACCTCGGCCTCTTTGGCCGCCTCGTCAGCCAGGCCGGCCACGCCCTGCACATCGCCCCCCAGGGCATCGCGGGCTCTGCCTACGGCACGGTCATCGCCACTTTCGTCGAGCTCTCCATCCCGCTCGCGCTGTTTCTTTCGCCCAAGATCAACGCCACCTTCGCCACCCGCCGCGCCTGGCGCCCAAGCTGGCCCCACATCCGTGATCTCCTGAAACTCGGCTGGCCGGGCGGCCTCATGTTCGGCAACGAGATGATCTGCTGGGGCTTCTTCATGGTCTACCTGGTCAGCCACTTCGGCGCCCAGCACGCCAGCGCGGGGTGGATCGCCCATCAATACATGTCCATGTCCTTCATGCCCGCCGTCGGCATCTCTGTCGCCTGCACCGCCATCACGGGCAAGTACATGGGCATGAAGCGCCCGGACATCGCTGGCCGCCGCGCCTGGCTGGCGACCAGCCTGGCCATGGGCTACATGGGCTTGTGCGCGATTGTGTTCGTCGTCTTCCGGCGCCCGCTGGTGCAGTTCTTCATCGAAGACGGCACGCCCGACGCCGAGGTCGCCGAGATCATCCATCTCGGCTCGCAGATGCTCATCGCCGCCGCGTGCTTCCAACTCTTCGACGCCGCCGCCATGACCCTCTCCGGCGCCTTGCGTGGCGCGGGCGACACCGTCTTCCCCGGCGTCGCCACCGTCATCCTCAGTTGGGTTGTCATCGTCTTCGGGGGCTTGGGGATGGTCCGGTTCTTCCCGGGCCTGAGTTCGCTTGGGCCCTGGATCACCGCCGCCGCCTACATCGCGCTGCTCGGCATCGTCCTGCTGCTCCGCTTTGTTGCGGGCAAGTGGAAGACCATCGACCTGCTCAAACACGCCGCGGGCGAACCGCTGGAAGCCAAAGCCATGACGACCGACGGCGTGATGAGCTAGGCGGGTCTGGGTGGCCCCTCTCTCCGAGAGGGGCGGAGTATTTCACCACAGAGTCACAGAGGCACAGAGAAGAAAAACAGAAGCAAAGATGCGCCGAGAAAGAAGAGGAAGAGGAGACAGGAAGGTGCCTTTACTCGATGCCTCGATGCCGCCTGCCTGGCTGCCTTCTTCTACGTCCTCTTCCGCCTCTTCCGAACTCCGTCTCTTCGTCTCTTCGGAACTTCGTCTCTCTCTCTCTCTCTCTCTCTCTCTCTTACTTCCCCGCCTCCTTCATCACATACAGCACTTCCCGCGCGATCTGCGCACACCGCTCGTCATACGCCTTCTGCTCGTCCTTCGTCCCGTCCGCCGCCTTGGGGTCCACGGATCCCGTGTGAAACCGCGCGATCGCCCCTTGCACCACCGGGCACTGCGCGTCCGCCTGGTCGCAGGTCATGATCGCCGCGAAGTCGTGCTTGGGGTTCGGCGGGTCGCCATACTTCTTCGAGAAGCACGTCAGCGACGGCACGCCCTCACCCACCTTCACGTGATACACCGGGTCCTCATCGTCCGTCGTCTGTTCGATGTGCACGCCCGCCCGCTCCAGCGCCGCCACTGCTCGCGGGTTGAACTTCGTCACCTCTGTCCCGCCCGAATACGCCGCCACCTTCACCCCGCACATCTTCGCCGCCGCCGTCGCCCACACCTGCCCCATGTGGCTGCGCCTGCTGTTGTGCGTGCAGATGAACACCAGCTTGGGCGTCTGGCCTTTCGCGTTCTGCTCGCGAATGAATGCCGCAAACTGGTCCAGCACCTCGCGCCGCTCCGGCTCGATCTGGCCAAACTCGCCGGCGCGCTGGTCCAGATACTCGCGCACCTTTGGGTAGAGCGCATCCGCGCCCGGTCCGCCCCCCTCGCTCCCGGCGCCAAGCGAACCCAACCACGCCAACCCCGCCGCCACACACGCCACGCACAACAACACCCCACGCGCCATGTCCCGCCTCCTTCTTCGCCTTCTTGCTTCCACGTCTCGTGGCACAGTCGTCCCGCTTGTGTCCAACCAGTCCTTCACTTCTTCTCGCACGCCCCCTCGCAGCACCCCGGCTCGCACGCCGCCCCGCACGCGTCGATCTCCGCCGCCAACTCCCGCAGCCTCGCGGCCAAATCGCCACCAAGCGGCGCGTACCGCATCTCCCGCCCCTTCTTCTCGCCCTTGATGAGCCCCGCCCGCGCCAGCATCGCGAGGTGCCGCGATACCACCGACAGATCCACGCTGCAGCACGCCGCCAGCTCTCCCACCCCGCAGGCCCGCCCGCACTTGATCAGGCACGCCAGCAGCCTGACCCGCGTCGGATCACCCAGCGCCCGGAAGAGGGAGACATCGAGCATGCGGTCCAACGGCCGCTTCGAGCGAGCGGCCCGCTTCGGCGTCGCCGCCATACGCGTGTACACTTGTGTCATCATGCAAGTATGAGTATCAATGGCGCGGGTGTCAAACCCGGCCCGCCCAATGCCACGCCGACTTGCGATAGTCTCATAGAATGGAAGGTGGATGTTCGTATAAGTAGGTATATGTTTGGTTTGACGCTTGAGTCGGATTGAAGGCGTGTCTAGTGTTGCCTCCGGCCCAGACTTTGAGCCGCGGATTCTCGATTCCAGTCCCGCGGCTCGTGCGGGCGACAGCAACCCAGGAGCGACCCCATGGCCCACGATCCTCTCGATACCGTGATCGGTGTTTCCGACGCGACGCACCGCGACCCGCAGGCCGCTGCCAAGTTCATCGCCGCCGCCAAGGCCGCTGATCAGCAGGGCAACCGCGAGGTTCACATCACCGAACTGCGCAAGGCCGTCAACGCCGACCCGACCAGCGGCGAGGCCCTCTTCCGCCTCGCCTTCGCCCTCGATCTCGTCGGCGAAGAAGACGAAGCCCTGGCCCTCTACGAGCGCTGCGTCGAGCAACAGCCCCCGATGGTCAACGCCCTGCTCAACCTCGCGGTGATGTACGAAGACCGCGAGGACTACGCCTCCGCCGAGCGCTGCCTGCGCCAGGTGCTCGAGACCCGCCCGAATCACCCGCGTGCGACGCTGTTCATGAAGGACATCGCCGCCAGCCGCGAGATGGTGACCGTCGAAGAGAAGGACCGCGACGTCTTCAAGCGCAAGGCCCTGCTCGACACGCCCGTGACGGATTTCGAACTCTCCGTCCGCGCCCGCACGTGCCTCAAGAAGATGAACATTCGCTCGCTGGGCGACCTGCTCCGCATCACCGAGGCCGAGTTGCTCAGCTACAAGAACTTCGGCGAGAGCAGCCTGCTCGAGATTAAGAAGATGCTTCAGGCCAAGGGCCTGCGCCTGGGCCAGGGCCTGGAAGACGCCCACCGCGCCGCCCGCCGCGCCCTCATGGAGCAGTACAAGGGCTCGGGCAAGGAGACGGTGCTGGCCAAGCCGGTCAGCGACCTGCAACTCTCCGTGCGTGCCCGCAAGGCGCTGCAGTTGCTCAACATCCAGACCCTGGGCGACCTGGCCTCGCACACCGAGGCCGAGCTCATGGGCATCAAGAACTTCGGCGCGACCTCGCTCACCGAAGTGAAGGAACGCCTGGCCGAGCACGGCTTGGGCCTGCGGATCCTGGATTCGTAAGCAAAGAGACGAAGTTCCGGAGAGACGAAGAGACGAAGTTCAAAGCCCCGCGCACGCGGGGCTTTTTTCTTGGGTGGCCCCTCTCTCCGAGAGGGGCGTCAGTGTTTCACCTCAGAGCAGTTCACCACAGAGTCACAGAGATACAGAGAGGAAGAAAACAAGAAAAGCAAAGATGCGCCGAGAAAGACGAGGAAGAGGAGAAGAAGAGGAGAAAAGGCGCGGCAGAGGAGACCGGAGCAAGAGTCGTCTCGATGCCTGGATGCCGCATGCCTCGCTGCCTTCTTCTCCGTCCCCTTCCGCCTCTTCGAACTCCGTCTCTTCGTCTCTCGGGAACTACGTCTCTCTGTCTCTCGGAAACTACGTCTCTTCTTCCGTCGCCTTCTTCACCACCCCCGCATCCCGCTCATTCGTCTCCCGATACACCAATCGCGTCCGCGCGTACTCCTCCGGGCTCACCGAGAGATCGATCGCTTTCCCGTTCGCATGCATCTTGTGCAGGTGCTTCAAAAACGGCACGCACCACATGCACCCCGTGCCCGCCCCCAAACACTCGCTGATCAGTGACGCCACGGGCGGGTTCTCACGTTGCAAAAACGCCCGAATCTTCCGCAGGCTCACGTGAAAGCACAGGCACACTTCGTCGTCGGGCTGCACGAATCATCCTAGCCCCCGCCCCTACCATGCCCCATGGCCCACGAGCTTTCGCTGCTGGCCCACATCGCCTCCATCGCCGCCGGCCAGTCCGCCGCCTTCCCCCACGTCCTCCTCGCCCCAGGCGATGACTGTGCCGCCGTCCGCACACCCGGCGGCGACACCCTCCTCCTCACCGTCGATCAAGTCATCGAAGGCCGTCACGCCCCCAGCCCGCCCGGCGGCTGGCACTCCCCCTTCCCCGGCATCGACTCCCTGAGCCGCGACGAATTGCTCGACCTCTACGCCCGCAAAACAATCGCCCGCAGCATCTCCGACCTCGCCGCGATGGGTGGCCAGCCCCTGTGCGCCCTCTGCACCGCCACGCTGCCCCACGACTTCCCGCCCGAAGCCGCCCGCGTGCTGGCCGCCGCCACCCACCGCTGGGGCGCCGCCTGGCAATGCCCCGTCGTCGGGGGCGACGTCGCCTCCTTCGCCAGCGCCCACCCCGGCCCGCTCACCCTCACCCTCACCGCCATCGGCACCATCCAGGGCCCGCCCGTCCACCGCGCCGGCGCGAAGCACGGCGACCACGTCTACATCACCGGGCACATCGGCGGCTCGCTCCTGCCCAGTGGCTTGGGCCACCACCTCACCTTCGAACCCCGCCTGCGCGAAGGCGCCCTGCTCCGCCACGAACTCGGGCCTGACCTGCACGCCATGATCGACGTCTCCGATGGCCTGGGCCTCGACGCCTCGCGCATCGCCGCGGCATCCGGGGTCGCCATCGAACTCGATGAATCCCAACTCCCCCTCTCCCCCGGCCTGACCGACGCCATCCGCGCCCTCGCCGACGGCGAAGACTACGAACTCCTCTTCTGCGCCCCCCACGCCCCCAAAGCCCTCGGCGAAACCCCCGTCACCCGCATCGGCCGTGTCACGCAAGGCCAAGGCGTCCGCCTCCGCCGCCCCAGCGGCCAAACCCTCGACATCTCCTCGCACGGCTGGGAACACTAAACTCCTACGAGCCCGAAGCGCAAGCGAGGGTCTCACCGACAATCGCACGCACAACGCCGCTCCTCTTTCCACATCCCCCATGCCCGCGCCGCAAACCTTCGACTGCCCCGACCTCGACGCCACCCTTCGCGTCGCCGCCCGCGTCGCCGCCTCCCTCACCCCCGGCTGCGTCATCGCCCTCCACGGGCCCATGGGCGCCGGCAAAACCACCTTCGTTCGAGGCCTGGCCGCGGCTCTCGGCGTCGCGCCTGCCCTGGTCTCCAGCCCCACCTTCGTCGTCATCAATACCTATCCCATCGCCCCCGCCGCCCGCAAAGCCAACATCGACCTGCTCATCCACGTCGACGCCTACCGCCTGAGCGGCTCCGACGACCTCGACAGCCTCGGCTGGGAACGCCTCTTCGATGAGCAAGGTCGCGCCCGTGGCAACGCCGCGGCCATCATCGAGTGGCCACAAAAAATCGCGGCCGCCATCGGCCGCGATGTCACGCACGTCAAGATCACGCCGGTCGGCGAATCCTCGCGCCGAATCGAGTGGAACACCGCGGCCAATCCCCCCGCAAATGGCTAAACCCCAAATTGCTAAAATGCTACATCAGAGACAACCGTCTCCAGAACGCCCACTCCAAATTTAGCCATTTGGCAATTTAGCCCTTTAGCCATTTGGAACCTTCATCGAACATCCCGTTCGATCGGCACCCCAATCATGCTCCCATACTCCGTCCAACTCCCGTCATAGTTCTTCACGTTCTTGAACCCCAGCAGATACTTCAGCACAAACCACGTGTGGCTGCTGCGCTCGCCGATTCTGCAATACGCCACCGTCGGCGTCTCGGCCTTCAAGCCCTTGCCCTCCACATAAATCTGCCGCAGTTCGTCGGCGCTCTTGAACGTGCCGTCCTGATTCACCGCGCTGCCCCACGGCACGCTCACCGCCCCAGGAATATGCCCCGCCCGCTGCGCCGTCTCCGTCATGCCGGGGGGCGCGATCACCTTGCCGCTGAACTCATCGGGCGAGCGCACATCCACCAACTGCGCCCCCGCCGCCTTGGCCTTCTGGCTCGCTTCCAGCGCCTCCACCACCCGCGCCCGATACGTCAGGTCCAGCGCCTGCGCCTTGTACGTCGTCGGCGGGTACGACGGCACCTCATTGGTCATCGGCAGGCTTTCGGTCGCCAGCCACTTGGAGCGTCCGCCGTCGAGCAGCCGCACGTCCTTGTGCCCGTACAGCTTCAGCAGCCAGAAGCCGTAAGCCGCGAACCAGTTGCTGGCGTCGCCATACAGCACGATCGTGTGCTCGTGGCTCACACCCCGCGAGCCCAGCAGGGTTTCCAGGTGTTCCTTGGTCGGAATATCCCGCTGCACCGGGTCCTGCAGGTCCTTGGTCCAATCCAGGCCGATCGCCCCGGGGATGTGCCCGGCGTGATATTGCTTGGGGTCGACGTCCACCTCGATGATCCGCACCTTGGGGTCCTTGAGGTGTTCCAACACCCACGCCGCCGAAACTAATACGTCAGGGTTCGCATACGCCATGGTCGCTTCGCTCCTCTCCGGGCCACTCGCCCGGTGTGTGCTGCTTTGTCTTCTCTACTCCATCTCGTGGCACAGGCCTCCGGCCTGTGTCCTTCCATCTCTACCTCTTCTGCCTACTCCCCCTCCACGTTGAACTTCCCCAACTCCGGCAAGTGCTTCCGCATGCTGCTCACATACTTGAACACGTCATCACAAAAGATCATCACGCCCAGCCCCACCCCATCGCGCTCCGCCACGCGCCGGGCACCCTCAAAGATCAACCCGGACGAAGGCCCCGCCCGCAACCCCTCGCGCCGGAAGAGCTCCGCCGCCCGCGTGTACGCCAACTCGTGGGGTATCTCCAGAATCTCGCTGATCAGGCTCGGGTCAAACAACTTGCTCACGCTTAGTTCGCTCACGTTCCGCAACCCCGGCACATCATGCCCCGGGCTCGGTTGCACCGCGATGATCTTCACATCCGGGTTCTGCTTCCGCAGATACCGCGCCAGCCCCGTCGCCGTGCCCACCGTCCCCAGCGCCGTGAACACGTGCGTGACCCGGCCCGCCGTCTGCCGCCAGATCTCGGGCCCGGTGGTCCGCTCGTGGGCCCGGGCGTTGGCCTGGTTCTCATATTGATTGGGCATCACGTACTTGTCGCCCTGTGCCCGCGCGTACGTCCGGGCCAGCCCGATCGCCCCGTCCTCGCTGCCGGGCAAGGGGCACAGCGCATCCGTCGTCACATCCACCTCGGCCCCGGCCAGCCTGAGTAACGCCTTCTTCTCATCCGGCACCTTCGAGGGCACCACCGCCCGCATGCCATAGCCGCGCATGCTGGCCAGCGCCGCCAGCGACAAACCCGTGTTCCCGCTCGTGGGCTCCACCACGCCGCGCCCGGGCTTGGCCTCCCCCAGTTGCCCGCGCTCTTCCAAGTCCCGCAGCATCTCCCACGCCGCCCGGTCCTTCACCGACCCGAACGGATTCATCCATTCAAGTTTGGCATACAGCGTGCTCCCCGGCGGCACCAACCTCTGCAACCTCACCAGCGGCGTCGGGTTCGCCTCGCTGGGAAGCATGTCCAGCACCGACTCGAAGACCCTCGCGTCCAAGTCAGGGCGGCCTGCGTCACTCCGCACACGATTCTCCGGGCTCGAATGCATGCACAACTCCTTCAATCCCGAAAGGGACCCCCACCGTCATTCACGCTCTTTTGGATGCATTGGTCAGGGCGGCTGTGCCAGAACTCAGAAAGCTCCGCCCAAGGCGCGTCGTCAGTCAGGGCATTACGCCCGACAACAACAGCAACACGCCTGGAACACGCCTGAAACCATTCGCCTACATCGTGCTACGCCCAAGCCCAAAGTCAAGTTCTCCCCATCGCGGCCACACCCCTTCCGATAGACTCCCAAACACATGCCCGACGCGCCCAAAACCATCATCAGCGACGACGGCGAGTGGTTCACCACCCTCCTCCCCCGCACCTCGCCCCAAGGCTGGCGCGTCTTCGAGCCCGTCATCCAATCCACCGATGGCCGTCTCGCCCTCGACCTCCGCAACACCGACTGGGATTGCCACGACTGCCGCGCAACCACCGACTCCGGCTTCGAACTCTTCCTCCACCACCCCCTCGCCGCCGCCCGCGAACAACGCCTCCTCGTCTGGCCCCCCGGCAGCGCCAGCCTCACCGATTTCTCCGGCGCCGTCAGCGGCCACGCCCTCCGCGCCGCTCTCATCGACCTCGCCAATCACTTCACCCCCTCGCCCCCGCCCGCCGCCTCACCACCCACCCCGCCCGCGCCTCCCGCTCCCGACCGCTTCACCATCACCTCCGACGACTACGACATGGGCGACACGTGTATCCGCCGCTGCACTCTCGTCGAAAAATCCCCCGCCCGCGACCACCAGTTCACCGCGGGCACGATGTGGAACACCACGCTCGCGCCCGCCGCGCCGGACGAGTTCACCTTCACCATCGCCCACGCCCAGCACCCCGAGGCCCGCTTCTCAGGCATCGTGAGCGCCGCCACTCTCCGCGTGCTCGTCGACGGCGCCGCCGACGCCATCCCCCTGTTCCGCTTCCGCGACGCCACCATCCAGTTCGATCGCTCACGCGATCTTCCCGCGCTCCACGCCTCCCTCGGCATCTCCGCCGCGGCCCCCGCCCCGCGATTCTCCATCTCCTCCGCTGCCTCCGAAGTCGGCCCCAACCAGTGGGCCGATGCTGCCTGCATCACCGATCGCCTCACGGGCGAAACGCTCCTCGATCTCTCTGGCACCATGTGGGACGGCGTGCCCAACGGCCCCGACCCAGCCGCCCTGCCCCTCGAACTCCGCCACTACCCCGACGGCGGCTCCTTCCTCCCGCTTCTCTTGAACCTCCCCGCCCGCACCGCCCGCCTCACCGGCTCTCCCAAAGATTTCCCCCTCGCCTGGCTACACCGCTGCCTCAACGTCTACCACGCCTACCAGCACATGGACACGCTCCGCGTCGTCCTCCTCCGGGGCCCTGCCACGCCCAACCACCCCGAAGTCCGCCTCACCAGCGGCACTCCCGGCATCATCATCGAACTCTGGCCCCTCGCCGGCGCCCACGCCTCCAAGCACATCCTCGCGCCCCGCATCACGGGCCCAAACCACAGCACCATGCTCGACCTCCGCAGCACCTGCTGGGCCGCCGACATCGAAACCCACCACGACAACTCACTCGTCAATCTCGACCTCATGCTCCTCGATGGCGACCGTGCCCAAGGCCTCTACATCCATGGCTGCTACATCGACCTCACCGACCGCCGCCTTCGCGCCTATTCCCGCCCCGGCGCGCTCGCCCTCGCGCGGCTCCAATCCATCCTCTCCCGCCCCCTCAGCCGCGAAGAAGCCGAAGCCGAAATCGCCAACGGCCTCGCCTAGCCCGCCTTCCCAGCCTCGTGGCACAGGCGTCCCGCCTGTGTCCTTCCCCTCCTTCGATTCTCAGTTTTTCCCACTCACGGCCGCACATCTCCCCCTCGCCCGCACTATCATTTCCCGTCGCGTCACCCCCGCGACCACACGCACACGCCTTGGCCAGGGGGGTTGGCCGCGTCTGCACGGGGTTCGTCGAATCCAAACCAGGAAACCCACGCGTTCGAGCGCGTGGGCGTCCGCGCCGCGTTCGACCTCGCCCCACTGGAGCACCCATGAGCACCTGGACCAAGAAAGAACTCCTCTCCCGCCCCATCACCCACATCGACATCACCGCCTTTGACGCCCGCCCGGTCGTGAAGAGCTACAAGCAGATGGCCTACAGCGCCCGCACGCTGGCCAACGCCGCCGACATCTACTCGATGATGCTCAAGGACAAGGACTGCGCGGTGATCCTGACCCTCGCCGGCTCGCTCATCTCCGCCGGACTCAAGAAGGCCATCATCACGCTGCTCGAAAACAACATGATCGACGCCATCGTGAGCACCGGCGCCAACATCGTTGATCAAGACTTCTTCGAGGGCCTGGGCTTCAAGCACTACATCGCCCCCGGCAGCCCCGAGGCCCCTCCCGTGGACGACATGACCCTGCGCAACATGATGATCGACCGCATCTACGACACCTACATCGACGAGGATGATCTCCGCGCCTGCGACGCCGCCACCCACGAGATCTTCAACGCCTTCGCCCCCGGCGCCTACAGCAGTCGCGAGTTTGTCGAGGCCATGGGCGCCTACCTCGCCAACACCCCCAAGTTCGCCAAGAACCAGAGCCTCGTCAAGACCGCCTACCTCAAGCGCGTCCCCATCTTCGTCCCCGCCTTCAGCGACTGCTCCGCCGGCTTCGGCATCGTCCTCCAGCAGACCGAAGCCATCGAAGAAGGTCGCGGCCAGGTCGCCTTCGACAGCGGCAAGGACTTCCGCGAACTGACCGACATCAAGCTCAACTGCAAGGACACCGGCCTGCTCATGCTCGGGGGCGGCGTTCCCAAGAACTTCGCCCAGGACATCGTCGTCGCCGCCGAACTACTCAACGAACGCAAGGGCGGCAAGGCCCGTGGCGATATCGGCATGCACAAGTACGCCATCCAGATGACCGTGGCCGACTCGCGCGACGGCGCCCTCTCTGGCTCCACGCTCCGCGAAGCCTGCTCCTGGGGCAAGGTCGACGTCGTCCACGAACAAATGGTCTTCGGCGAACTCTCCGCCCTCTTCCCCATCCTCGCCAGCGACGCCTACCACCGCGCCCAGTGGCGGGGCCGCAAGGGCTTCAAGTTCGCCGACATGTTCGAAAAAGGCGACGGCGTCCCCACCTTCAAGCCCACCAAGAAAACCGCGATGCGCTAATCCGGCGGCTGCACGGGGACAGGCGTCCCGCCCGTCCGCGGATCCCTCACAAAGCCCCTCTCCATCGAGGGGCTTTTTTCTTTTTCTTGCTGCCTTTGGTGGCACCGCTCTCCAGAGCGGTGCATCCCTCGATGCCTCGATGCCTCCTGCCCCGATGCCTTCTTCTACGTCCTCTTCCGAACTTCGTCTCTCCGTCTCTACCGCACTTCGTCTCTTCCCTTTGCCATCTCCACCGCCAAGTCCATCGCCGCCCCCATGCTCCCCGCATCCGCCACGTTCTTCCCCGCGATGTCAAACGCCGTCCCGTGATCCGGGCTCGTCCGCACCGTGGGCAGCCCCACCGTCACGTTCACGCCGCTGTCGCGCGCGACCAACTTGAACGGCCCCAACCCCTGGTCGTGATACATCGCGACCACCAGGTCAAACCGCCGCCCGCGCCGCACCCCATCCATCGCCTGTAAGAACACCGTGTCCGCCGGGTAAGGCCCGCTGGCGTCCACCCCCGCCGTCCGCGCCGCTTCGATCGCCGGCGCGATCAGCCGCGAGTCCTCACTCCCCAGCAGCCCGCCCTCGCCCGCATGCGGGTTGAGCCCGCACACCGCCACGCGTGGACCCACCACGCCGCGAGCCTCCAGCGCCTTGGCCCCCAGCACGATCGCCCGCAGCACGCGCTCTTCGCTCAACTCGTCCGCCACCCGCGCCAGCGGCACATGCACCGTCGCCAAGATCACATTCATCACCGGGCTCACGAACATCATCGCGTATTCGCGCACACCGAACCGCTCCGCGAACAACTCCGTGTGCCCCGGATACTGCCCGTGCCCGGCCAGCTCCCACGCCTTCTTGCTGATCGGCCCGGTGACGACGCCGTCCACGCGCCACGCGTCGCCCGCGCCGCGCCTTGCCAGATCAATTGCCCCCTGCACCCACGCGAACGACGCCTCCCCAGCCGCGGCATTCTCTCCCGCCCCCCATCCGCCCCGCCCATCATCCACCACCACCACCTCACCCACCCGCGGCGGGTTCCCTTCTCCCGCTCCCCCCACCCGCCGCCAATCGAGTCTCACCCCCGCCGCCCGCTCCAGGCACGCCATCGAGCCCACCACCACCCACGCCGCCCGGCCGCGCCGCGCCGCATCCCCCAGCGCCTTCACGATCACCTCCGCCCCAATCCCATTGGGATCCCCCATCGAAATCGCAATCCGCGGCTTCATCATCCCCCACTGTAAGAACCCCACCAACACCCCAACCCACCCCGCCCGTCTACCATCACCCCCTCATCCATTAACCTCTCAAAGGACCCTCACATGCCCCGCCCCGTCACCACCATCCTCCTCGCCCTCACCCTCGCCGGCGTGGCCGGCCTTGCCGCCTGCGAGCAGGCCAAGCCCGTGGCCAACGCCAAGCCCGCCGAAACCAAGCCCGCCGAAGCCCCCAAACCCGCCGAAACCACCCCCACCCCCACCAAGGAGCCCGAAGTGTCCAAGCCCGCCCCCGTCACCACCGCCGACGGCCTCGTCATCGAAGACCTCGTCGTCGGCACCGGCAAAGAGTGCCCCAAAGGCGCCACCGTCACCATCCACTACCGCGGCACCCTCACCGACGGCACCGAGTTCGACTCCTCCTACAAGCGCAACGAAAAAGCCACCTTCCCCCTCAACAACCTCATCAAGGGCTGGCAGGAAGGCATCCCCGGCATGAAAGTCGGCGGCAAGCGCAAGCTCACCATCCCCTACCAGCTCGCCTACGGCGAGGCCGGCCGCCCCCCCGTCATCCCCCCCAAGGCCACCCTCATCTTCGACATCGAACTCTTCGACGTGAAGTAACCGGGTGGCCCCTTCCCGGGTGGCCCCTCTCTCCGAGAGGGGCGTCTTCTGCTTCCTCTTCTTCTGCCTTGGTGGCACCGCTCTCCAGAGCGGTGCTCTTCCGCTCTACCACATCTCGTGGCACAGGCCTCTGGCCTGTGTCTTACCCCACCTTCTTCCCCTGCCTTCCTCCCCTCCAAAAACCCAAAGAGCCCCGGCCAACGCCGGGGCTCTTTTCATTCCTTCCCTTCCCTCCCGCTCACTTCCCATCCGCATGCGGCATCTTCGCCTCGGGCGACGCCTTCGCATCATCCGCCACCCGATCAAACTGATAAGGCCCCTTCACCGCCCCCCACACCTGCTTCCCATCCTTGTCAAACCCCTGATCCCACGTGCGCAGGCCGCTCGCCTCCGCGTGCACTTTGCTGGTGGCGTAGGCCGCCCCGCGCAGGTCGCTCGCGCACCCATTCCCCTCGGTCCCGCCATCAAACACGCCCTTGGCCGTCCGATGCAGCACCACCCCGCACCCGTCCTTCTTCTTCAGGTCCTCGGGCTTCAAGTCCCCCAGCTTGCTCGCGTCCTTCCACGCCCCGGTCACCTTCAGCGGGTCGCCCGGCAACGTGTACACATCGCTCTGATAGCCCCCGTCGGGCAACACCACGACGTGATAAATCCGCTGCCGATAAGGCTTCTCCAGCGCCGCGGCTGCCGCCTGCTCCACATACAGCCACGCCCCATCCTTGCGATCCTTCCAGATCCGCGTCATGTGCAGATGAATCTCGAAGTACTCGGGGTCGGCCTTGCTCTGCTTCTCGCTGCTGAAACTCCCCTCCATCACGCTCAGCAACTCATCCAGATGTTCGCCGGGCGTCACGGCCTCGGTCACCGCCGGCGCCGCCGCCTTCTTCGCTTCGCCCGCCGGCGCCGTGCCTTGCGCCATCGCCAGACCCGCCGCCCCCGCCATCACACACCCCGCCAACACCACATTCGCCACGCGCATGGGAAACTCCTTTGTTACAAAGCGTCCCAAGCGTATCCCGCGCCCTTCGCGCCACCTCATCACCTCGCCCGCATCGCTCCACCCGTTGCCGCCCCATCCCCCGTCGACCGATCCAAATCCTCCAGCAACTCATAAATCCCGTCAAACGTCGCGTTCGCCGCCTCGATGATCTTCGCCCGCTCCGCCTCGCTCCAGCCCTGCGAGTCCAGCTCGCGGCGCCAGCGCTCCCAGCGCTCGCGCTGCGCCTCGCCGTGCGGGTCCAGGCTCATCAGCCCCTCGGGCCCGGGGATGTGCATCGACTTCGAAATCGCCCTGGCGATGTACTTGCCACCGTTGGCCGAGCCCTCCAGCACATACCAGATCCCCACGATTCCCGGCTCCGCCGCGTTCGCCTCGCTCGCCACCAGCTCGCACATCCGGCGCGTTGCCGGAGTCATCTCGTGTCCCTGCGCGCTCTCGCCCAGGTACGCCAAGTCCGCCTCAATGCGCCCCGCATGGGCGTGATACGGATGGAGCATCGCGCCCACGCGCGGATCGTGGGCCGCGTTCACCACCAATCCTCGATCCACCTCGCGCCATACGGGCAGCATCTGCCCCAACCACGCCGCATACTGCGCCCGCGTCGCCTCACCCTTGACCAGCCGCGCCTGCTGCGGATGCCGCTCCGCCCGCGTGTGTGCCTGCCGGGTGCGTTCCCGCAACGCCATCGACAGGCTGTTGGGGTCTTGGGTCGTGGCTTCGACAGCGACGGGCTTGTGCGGGTGGACGTTCTGTGAGTGGTTCATGACCTTGCTTCCTGTGCCAAACAAATGAATGAGATGTGAACGCGGCTCATCGGGTCGCGATCGCCGCCAACGCCGCCGGCACCACCAGCCATGCCAGCCCCTTGATCAAGAAAAAACAGAATGCCGCGATCCCCAACCGAGAGCCCCACCGGCCAGCCCTGAATCCCACCCGCCTTACTTCTTCCCGCGCCATCATCGCCTCCTCACGCCTCTCCAAGGGCTCTTCCACCCCTCCCCATCCCCAACCCGCCAACCCACCCAACTCCGGTCTGCTCTTCCTTTCCGGTCTCCTCTTCCTCTTCCCCCTCGGCGCATCTTTTCTTCTCTTCGCCGCTCTTCTCTGTGCCTCTGCGCCTCTGAGGTGAACTCTTCCACCTTCCGCCCCACAAGCCCACCAAATGCAACTGAGTCTCAGTTGCAACGAGCCTAGTCCCCGTACCAACGCCTGTCCACCCAACCGACACCGGCGTTTTTTGCGGACGTTCCCCACCCCACGCCGATAACCTGTCATCGCCCGGAAAGGACTCCGGACGCATATTCAGGAGCCGCACGATGCCGGACCCCGCCGCGAACACGACCATCCTCGCCCCGGACGCCATTTTCAAGGGCGAAATCACCATCGCCGGCCCCCTCAAGCTGCTCGGCACGCTCGAAGGCTCCCTCAAGGGCAAGGGCGATGTGCACGTGGGCCAGACCGCCCGCTGTGCCGCCAGCCTTGAAGCCGACACCATCACCGTCGAGGGCGTCGTCGAAGGCGACATCATGGCCCGCGAGAAACTGCAACTGGGCTCCAAGGCCAACGTGCAGGGCGACGTAACCGCCGCGGCTCTCATGGTCGCCGAGGGCGCCACCTTCGCCGGCCGCGTCAGCGTCGGGCCCGAGGCCGTCGCCGCCGCCACCGGCACCCGCAAGGCCGCCACCATCGAGACCAAGCCCGCGGGCAAGGGCAAGGCCACCTCGCTGGCCGCCGCCCCCGCCAGCGAAGACTGGCTCAGCCCCGCCGGCGTGGCCGCCAAGCCCGCGGGCTGGATGAACAACGCCGAAGCCTGAAAATCGCGCCCGAATACGCCCGAACCACGAGCCCGAAGCGCCAGCGAGGGTCTCCTTCGCGTGCGGATCCAGCTGAATCCCTCACCTGCGCTTCGGGCTCGTATATCTCCGGTAGGCCTTACCCATGGTCCGCGCCGCACACTCCGATTACGACGAGCCAGGCCAGCACTACATCACCTGCTACCACTGCGGGGCGCAGGTCGTCGCGCCCGTCATCGCCCGCTCCTTCGGCTGCCCCAAGTGCCACCGGGGCATCGCCCTGGACGACATCACCGTCAAAGACTCCGGCTGGTCCGGCCTGCTCAACACCTGCGGGCGCATCTTCATCCGCCCACGCGCCCGCACGATTACCAGAAACGTTCATGCCGGTGACGGCATCGAAGTCCTGGGCGTCCTCGAGGCCAACGTCCGCAGCGGCGGCCCCGTGGTTGTCGGCTCCCGGGGCAAGCTCAAGGGCCAGGTCCAGGCCACCTCCGTCTGGATCGACCCCGGCGGCACCCTCGAATGCCCCATGCTGCGCATCGGGCCCAGGCGAACCTAGGTCCGCCGCTCGGGCAGGGGCCGCGGCCTCCAATGGGCCGCCCCAAAAAAAGGAAGGGACGCATCCGCCGCGTCCCTACAGTGCCCCACCGTGACGCTCGTTGACCTCACCCAAGACCCGGCGATCCCCCAGACCGCCGCCATGCTGCGCGAGATCACCCGCGCCGGCAACTCGCAGGACGTGCTCCTCACGTTCATGCACCGCTATCGCCAACTGCGCCCGGTCGACGCCTTCATCGGCGTCCGCCCCGAGCCCGGTCGCCCCGGCGCCTTCCGCCTGCTCTATTCCTACTGCTCCAGCGACACCAACTGGCTCGACAACAAGCCCCGCGACGTGCGCCCCGAAGCCATCGCCGCCCTGCCCGTCTATGAAGGCGGGTTCATCGCCCAGGTCATCGCCGACCCCACGCCCAAGTACGCCTACGAGATCGATTTCTCGGGCGATCCCGTCCTCAACGACATCGAGCCCGAGCTCAAATCCGTCATGGCCCTGCCCCTCTTCGAGGGCGACAAGGTCGAAGAGTGGGTCCTCTCCTTCTCCACCAAGCCCCACCCCGCCAGCGCCGACGACGTCTCCCGCGCCCTGCTTACCTCCAACCTCCTGGCCGCGGCCAACCGCTACCTCGACTCCATGCACACCATCAAGCGCCTCCACGCCCAGATGCGCGACCAGCTCGACCAGGTCGCCCGCGTGCAGCAGTCGCTTCTGCCCGCCCGCCTCCCCGACATTCCGGGCGTCGAAATCTCCACCAGTTACCTCACCAGCGACATGGCCGGGGGCGATTACTACGACTTCTTCGCCCTGCCCGGCGGGCGATGGGGCGTGCTGGTAGCCGACGTCTCCGGGCACGGCGCGGCCGCGGCCACCGTCATGGCCATGCTCCACGCCATCCTGCACGCCTACGCCCCCTTGGGCGATCCGCAAGCCGCGATCGACCCCGCCGCCGTCATGGAGTTCGCCAACGAACGCCTGCTCTCGGCCAACCTCGAAGGCGCGTTCGTCACCGCGTTCTTTGCGGTCTTCGATCCCGTCAGCGGCGAGTTCGTCTACGCCAACGCCGGCCACCCCCCGCCGCTGATCAAAGCCGCAACCGGCGAACTTCGAGCCCTCAACCAGTCGGCCAGCCTGCCCTTGGGCATCGATCGCCCGCTCA
This sequence comes from Tepidisphaera sp., assembly GCA_016124375.1. Taxonomy (GTDB): domain Bacteria; phylum Planctomycetota; class Phycisphaerae; order Phycisphaerales; family UBA1924; genus RI-211. Next base: position 15,056 of record WGNV01000009.1, on the reverse strand, counting down.
ACGCCGAGTCGGTGAAGGTGAACATCGCCCAGCAGGAAACCATCATCATCTACACCGACGGCATCACCGAGGCCTTCTCGGCCGACGGCAAGATGTTCGACGTCGATGGCCTCGAACGCTCGCTCTTCGACTGCTCGGGCTCGCCCGACTGCGTCGTCGAAAAAGTCCACGCCGGCCTCTTCGCCCACGTGGGCTCCGCCACCCGCGCCGACGACCAGACCCTGGTGGCCATGCGCTTCCACGGCGTGTGCATCGTGTAACTTGGTAGGTCGGCTCTCCGAGCCGACCGGCTGCCGGAAACTTGATGCCCCCATGCCGCGTGCCTCGCTGCCTTCCTGTTTCTCGTCCCTCCTGAACTTCGTCTCTCCGTCTCTTCGGAACTTCGTCTCTTCGGAAGATCGTCTCTTCTCCTACCCTCCCCCATGCCCGACTGGTACGAACTCCCCGACGACTCCGGCCAGCCCGGGCTGCGCTTCTCCTGCACGCTCTGCGGCAACTGCTGCACCGGCCCCGAGGGGTACGTGCTTCTCTCCGATGACGACGTGACGGCGCTGGCCGCCCGTGTGCAGGTTTCGCGTGAGGACTTCCTCGCCCGCTACACCAAGGACACCCGTCGCGGCCTCTCCCTCGCCGAAAAGCAAAGCCCCGCCGGGCTCGACTGCATCTTTCTGGACCGCGACAAAATCCCCGGCAAGGCCGTCTGTGGCGTGTACGAAGACCGCCCCGCCCAGTGCCGCACCTGGCCCTTCTGGAACTCGAATCTCCACTCCCGTTTCGCGTGGGATCGCGCCAAGCGAGGCTGCCCGGGCATGGACCAGGGCCAGCGCCACAGCGTCCAACAGATCCGCATCTGCCGCGACACGATCGATATGTGAAGCGTTCTCAGACGCAGGACCGGTATGTTGACGCCGGACCTTCGCGAAGCGAAGGTCCGGGTCGAAGGCTCGCGAGACCCGGAGGTTCGTAAAGCCTCACCTCCGGCGTCCACGTCACAGTTTCCCTTCTCCAGCACGCCCCTAGCTTCTGTGCCCACAATCACCCCGTTCCGTTTCCGAATAAAGAACGAATGGTTCGGTGTCAGACTCGAAGATCCCCTCACGCATGACATGGCTTCACAACGTCGACTGGGCCCACTGGACCGCCGCCACCCTTCTGGTCGTGGTGTCGCTGGTCGGCATCGTGCTCACGCTGCTCACGCTGCCCGGCACCTGGCTCATCGTGCTGGCCGCCCTGCTCGTGAAGCTCTGGCAGCCGGGGATGCTCTCGTGGTGGGTGATCGGCGCCGCCATCGGCCTGGCGATTTTGGGTGAGGTGGTTGAGTTCGGGGCTTCGGCGCTCGGGGCCACCAAGGGCGGGGCCAGCAAGCGCGGGGCGGCCGGGGCGGTCATCGGCTCCCTGCTGGGCGCCCTCATCGGCTCGATCGTGCCGCCCTTCCCTCTCGGCACCATCGTCGGGGGCGTGCTGGGCGCGGGCGTCGGCACCCTGCTGGTGGAAAAGGGCGTGGTGGCCAGATCGTGGAAGGACGCCGCCAAGAGCGGCAGCGGCGCCGCAGCCGGAAGGCTGCTCGCCACCGTCGCCAAGACCAGCCTGGCCTGCGTCATCGCGATCCTGGTCAGCGTGGCCGGTTTCTTTTAGTGGGTTTTTTCCCCGGGCCAACCCCGCACGGCATGCGTACGTTCAGAAGTGTTCAGGAAATCTCACAGAGCGATTCGACAGCCGTCCACCGGCTTTCGCCCGAATAAGTAGGCTGCAGCGAGAGTGAGAGGGTCGGCGGGCCGATGGGAAGCCAATGGAGTGGCGGCTGCCCGCGCGACCGGAAAAACCATGACAAAGAAGCGGGGCGACATGGTCAAGGGCGCAGCGTCGTTGGAAACGACCAAGGCCACCAATGGATCCCACGGGGCCAACTCCCACGGGGCCATCGATCGGAACAAGGCCGGAGGGCGAACCGGTTCTGAACCAAAGCACGCGTCCGACTCCAAGCACGCAGCCGACACCGCCATCAAGCACTTCGTGCTCGACACCAACATCCTCCTCCACAACCCCGACGCCCTCTTCGTCTTCCAAGAGAACCACGTCGTCATCCCCTTCATGGTGATCGAGGAACTCGACCGCCTCAAGAAGAAGGACGACGACCTGGGCCGCAACGCCCGGGCCTGCATCCGCCACCTTGATCGCCTCCGCGCCATCGGGCGCCTGAGCGAGGGCGTCGAGTGGGGCAAGCTGCCCACGCTGCCCAACACCGCCCGGTCGACCGGGCCCAACGGCGGCGCCACCGGGACGATTCGCATCGACGTCGTCGATCATCCCCGCCCCGCGGCTATCTCCGACGATTCTCCCGACAACCACATCATCGCCGTCGCCTACTACCTCAAAGAAAAAGGCACCCGCACTGTCTTCGTCACCAAAGACCTCTCCGCCCGCATCAAGTCCGACGCGCTGGGCATCAAGACCGAAGACTTCACCAACCAGAAGGTCGATGCCGACCGTCTCTACACCGGCTTTGTCTCCTTGAAGGTCGAGGGCGAACTCATCGACGAGCTCTACCGCGACCGCCTGCTCACCGTCGATCGCCTGACCGAGGAGCTCAAGCTCGAATACGAAGAAGGCGAGGCGGCTCACCCCGACCTGCAGCCCAACCAGTTCATCGTCCTCAAGGACGACAGCGACGAAAACCACACCGGCCTGGGGCGTCGCCTGGCCGACACCGATCACATCATCCCCGTCACCAACCCCAAGAAGGCCGTCTTCGGCATCGTGCCGCGAAACGTGCAGCAGACGATGGCGATGGACGTGCTGCTGGACGAAGAGATCAAGCTGGTGACGCTGCTGGGCACCGCGGGCACGGGCAAGACGCTGCTGGCGCTGGCCGCGGGCATGAGCCGGGTCTTCAATGAAGGCCGCTACGACAAGCTGCTGGTGGCTCGCCCCATCATGCCCCTGGGTCGCGACATCGGCTATCTGCCGGGCGACAAGGACGAAAAGCTCACCGCCTGGATGCAGCCGATCTTCGACAACCTGGGCTACCTCATGAGCACCCGGGGCGCCAGCAACCAGGCGCCGGAGAGCCAGAGCACCGAGCAGCGGATCGCCAAGCTGATGGCCGACGGCAAGCTCGTTCTGGAGCCCCTCACCTACATTCGTGGGCGAAGCATTCCCCACCAGTTCATGATCGTGGACGAGGCGCAAAACCTGACGCCCCATGAGGTTAAGACCATTGCCAGCCGCGTGGGCGAGGGGACCAAACTGGTTCTGACCGGCGACATCGGGCAGATCGACAACCCGTATCTGGATCAATCCAGTAACGGGTTGGCGTACGCGATCGAAAAGATGAAGGGCGTGCGGCTGTATGCGCACGTGACCCTCACCCGCAGCGAACGCAGCGAGCTGGCCAGCCTGGCCGCCAGTCGTTTGTAAGTCCTTGCATGAACGAAGTATGGAGAAAAACCGAAGAAAGGTTCGCATGGGCTACGCGAGGTTTCTAGACTAGCGTCCCAAGTCGCGCCCGCATGGTCGGTCGCGCAGCACGACCGGCTTCGCCCGGTCGACGGAGAAGCTGATGCCCAACTCGATGTTCGCCCCACCCCCGGTCGCCCCGGAGCAGGTGATCGCTCCCAAGATCCACGCCGAGCCAGCCGAACACCAGGCCGCGCTCGACACGCTCAACGGCAAACCCAACGCCGCCTGGCCTGAAAAAGTGTCGCAGCGCTGGTACCGCATGCTCGCGCCGGGCGCCACCACCGGCATGGCGCTCATCCACGCCGGGTGCTTCCTCGCCCTCCTCGCCCCGTTCCACTGGTCGCAACCCGTGCTCGCCCTCTTCCTCTGGTGGGTCTGTGGCGGGTTGGGCATCTGCCTCTGTTACCACCGCCTCCTCACCCACAAATCCTTCGACACCCCCAAGTGGGTGCGCTACGGCCTCACCATGCTCGGCGCCTCGTGCCTCGAAGGGGGCCCGGTCAAGTGGGTCGGCACCCATCGCATCCACCACGCGCACAGCGATGAACCGGACGACCCGCACACCCCGCACCACGGCTTCAACTGGGCCCACATCTGGTGGGCCATCGTCAAGGACAACCCCAGCCGCCCCGCCCGCGATGCCGCCAAAGACCTGCAGCGCGATCCGGTGATCAGCCTCATCGACCGCTACGCCTGGGTGCCCGCGGTGGTCCTCATGTTGGTCATCGGCGCCGCCGGCTACGCCGTCTTCGGCACCTGGCAGGGCGCCGTGGGCTGGATTGCCTGGGGCGTCTTCATCCGCACCGTGTTCGTCTACCACGCCACGTGGTTCGTCAACAGCGCCAGCCACACCTGGGGCTATCGCAACTACGAGACCGAGGACGACAGCCGCAACAACTGGTGGGTGGCGCTCCTCAGCTTCGGCGAAGGCTGGCACAACAATCACCACGCCGATCAGCGCTCCGCCGCCCACGGGCACAAGTGGTACGAGATCGACCTGACCTGGTGGACGATCAAGGTGATGAGCTGGATGGGCCTGGCGTGGAACATCAAGCAGCCCAAGGGGGCGTGACGGATTGAGAGAGTGACGGGCTCAAAGGGTGAAACACCCCTGGACGCCCGGGTTTCCTCTTGAACTCCGTCTCTTCGTCTCTCCGGCACTTCGTCTCTCTCTGCTACTCTCCGGCCTTGGCGAAGTATCAGACACGCTACCCCGCGCTGGTCGAAGAGTTCATCGCCGGCTCGCTCCGCCTGGCCACGCTGCCGGTCCACCTCATGGGGCTGGACGACGCCCGCGCCTGGGCCGCCAGAGCCGCGAACCTGGTGCCGCGTCTGCGTTCGCGCCTGTTCGCGCGGGCGGTGCAGAACCTCGCCGACGCCTACCCCCAGTGGTCGCCCGAGCAGGTGCGGGCGGGCGCCCTGGCCAGCTACCGGCACTTCTTCGAGACCGCGGCCGAGCTCGTGCTGCTGCCGCGACTCATCTCGCAGGAGGGCTTCACCCAGCAACTGACCTTCGGGCAGATCCGTCCCGGGCTCGCCGCGTTGCTGGGCGATTCGCCCTGCCTGCTCATGACCGGCCACGTCGGTAACTGGGAGGTCGTGGGCTACGCCATCTCGATGCTGGGCTTTCCGATGCACGCGGTCTATCGCCCGCTGAAGCTGCGCCCGCTGGACGCCTGGGTGCGCGACAGCCGCGCCCGGCGCGGGCTCGCACTGGTGAGCAAGTTCGACGCGATCGACACCCTGCCCAAGGTGCTCGCCCCGGGCCGCCCCGTCGGGCTCGTGGCCGACCAGACGGGCGGCGACCGGGCCGAGTTCGTCCCCTACTTCGGCCGCCTCACCTCCACCCAGAAGGTCATCGGGCTCCTGGCGATGCAACACAACGCCACGCTGATCTGCGGCTACGCCCGGCGCCTGCCCGCCGCCGAGCGAGCCCCCGACACGCTTGGCATGCAGATCGAGATCGTCGACGTCTTCGGCCCGGCCGACTGGCAGCAGCACGACGACCCGCAGTTCTACATCGCCGCCCGCTACCGCCGCGCGATGGAACGCATGGTGCGCCAAAGCCCCGACCAGCACCTGTGGATGCACCGCGTCTGGAAGGCCCGCCCGCCGCACGAGCGAAAGCAAAGGCCGTTTCCGGAGCGCTTGCGCGACAAGCTGCTGAGCCTGCCCTGGATGACGCCCGACGAGGTGCGGGCGATCGAGCACCAGAGCGAACAAGACGCGGCCAACGCGGCACGCTTCGCCCCGGATTGACCGCCGCACCGGCCCCGGCGGGCGACGAGCGGCAGGTCGTGGTGGGTGGCCCGGCGGTCCCCGCCGGTCATCCCTACCCCACCTCGTGGCACAGGCGTCCCGCCTATGTCCTTCACTATTTACTTCTTCTCTTATCTTGCAACTTTCCGGTTGTGTGCTACGTTCATTCTCGGGAACAGAGAGACACGACGCACCGGAGCCCGGTTATGCGACGTGCCGCCACATCCACCCTCATCACCAACGACGCCACCCGCGCCGCCTCCCCACGAGCCCGAAGCGCCAGCGAGGGTCTCCGCGGCATTCGGATGTCACAGAGACCCTCGCTCGCGCTTCGGGCTCGTAAGCCAATCCAGTTCACTCGGATCTACGCCGCCCTCGCCGCCCTGTGCATCCTCCCTGCACTCTCTTCCGCCCAGCCCGACCCCAGCGGCATCCAGTTTGTCACCGTCGGCTCCCCCAACAACGCCCCATGGACCGGCGGCGGCATTTACACGAACAACCGCGGCAGCGTGCCCTACGCCTATCGCATCGGCCAGTACGAAGTCACCACCGCCCAGTGGGTCGAGTTCATGAACGCCGCCTTCGACCGCCCGTCGAACGACCGAATCCCCTCCGTTCGCACGCCCTACATCTGGGGCGCTCAATCCACCACGCCCACCACGCCGGGCGGCCTTCGCTGGACCGTCGCCGCCGGAAACGAAATGCTTCCCGTCGGCGGCCTCGACTGGCGCACCTGCGCCGTCTACTGCAACTGGCTTTGCAACGGCAAGAGTACCGACCGCAGCTCGTTCCTCTCCGGCGCGTACGACGTGAGCACCTTCGGCTACCTCAACGGCGGCCCGCTTTTCACCGACCAACTCACCCACAGCCCCGGAGCCCAATACTGGATCCCCACCCTCGACGAGTGGATGAAGGCCGCGTATTACGACCCCAACAAGAATGGTCAAGGCCAGGGCGGCTGGTGGGCCAGCGCGTATCAGAGCGATACACACCCCAACTACGGCCCGCCGGGGATCATCAGGAATGGGCAGTTGACGACCGCCAACGCCGGCTGGAGTAGTTTCTCGTACCCAGGCCTCAACCCCTACACCGTGCCGCTGGGGGCGTACAACATCACGAGTGCATTCGGGCTCTACGACACTGCGGGTGGTGCCAGCGAGTGGACGGAGGGGTATTCCCAGATTGAAGGAGAACCTTTTCCCAGAGATCGTTTGTACGAGGGGAGTGGATTCGGAGAAGTTCCGTACGGGGGAGATCCAACGAGTTCAGTTTTTGGTTCCAATTTTCCGACCTATCCGGGTGCTTTCCTGGGCTTGCGGATCGCCTCGGCGGTGCCCGAGCCCGCGGCTATCTGCGTTCTCGCGATGAGCTTCGGCATCTTCTCGACTCGCAAACGAAACAATGGCTGAAGAAGAACTTGCGGCCAAGTCGCAGTTCAGCGCAACGTCATAGCGCAGCACAGCCATCGACGCTTTTCTCGCGCCCGCTCTCCGATCACTTGTGAGTCGTCTGCTCCGGCGACTTGGGCGCGTCTGCTTTCGCCGTCGGCGTTCGCGGCTTTCGTCCGGGCAGGTGGGCCGCCTCCTCCGGGTTTGCCAGCGCCTCGCCTGTTTCAAAGGTCACGCCCCGGAACGTGGCGACGAAGTCACCAAGGGGCATGTCGAAGCGGCCGCCCTTGGTGGGGTAGCCGTGTTCGAGGCCCGCGGGCCCTTTGGGCTTGAAGGTGTTCCCGTGCGGGTTCCACAGGTGCAGCACGCCGGCCTGCGCGTCGATCCCGAAGATGGCGAAGGCGTGGTTGGGCGTGATCCCCGGCACGCCCGGCGCAGCGTCGGTGCCCGCGCCGATGAGCCGCCCGGCTTTGATCGCCTCGATCACCTTTGCCTTGACGCGAGCCGCCAGTTCCTCCCGCTCGCCGGGCGTCGGGGCGGCTTTGCCCCGCAGGCGCAGCGTCTCGGCCTTGTGCCCGCTGAGATACTGGATCGACATCGCGATGCTGCCGCCGCCCGCGATGGCGTCGGTCATGCTCTGGGCCTGTTTGTCTTCGGCGCGGCTGCGCATCCGCACGCTGCCGAAGGCCTTCTCCAGCACCGGCAGCCAGATCCCCTCGCCCCCGGTCGTCGACGCGAGCGCGAACTCCGCGTCGGTGAGCGCCGGCACGCCCACGGTCTGCCCGTTGCCGAAGGTGACGTCGTAGCCGCCCGCCTCGGGGCGGATCATCCTCTTGACGCTCTGCGAATCGTGCTCGACCATCTCGCCGACCATCGACACGAAGAAGCAGTCGCCGATGCGGCCCTGGTGAAAGCCGTCGAGATCGGGCGTGGGGTCGCGGAAGAGGTCGCGCTTCACGGTGCGGATGACGCGAGCCGCGCGGGCGTAGCGCGTCTGGAAGGTGTCGCGGTTTTTGGCGGCCGCGGGCAGCGGCGCATCGCCCTCGACCACCAGCGGGGCGTCGGCGGCGTGTTCCACCTCGGCCAAGGTGAACTGCGCGACCGGGTCTTTCTTGGAGCGCATGGCGAGCTTCATGACGGCGACCGCGGCGGCCGCATCCCCGCGCACCTTGGGGTCCACGGTTAGGCGGTCCACCTCGTCGGGCGAGAGGACCCCGTCGTTGTTGGCGTCCCAGGAGGTGAAGTTCTGCTTGACGGTCTGCACGAAGGTCGATTGGGCGATGGCGGCGGGCGCGAGCAGGGCGAGCACCAAGACCCCGGCCGCCCGAAACCGCAACGACTGAACCATGCCGCACGCTCCCTCTTTGCCGCACGCTGGCTTTTGCCGCACGCTGGCTTGCTGCCCCGCGGGCCCGGAGTTCAGGTCGAACAGGAGTGTAACGCCGCCCGCGGGCGGCTATTTCGGAGCGCTTCTGGATTCGTGGCGGGGCGCGAGCACCAGAGTCGCGGCGGGGCGGCAGGCTTGGCGCGGAAAACAGGCACGGTCCAAAAACCAAAGAAGCCCCGCGAAGGGGCTCTTTGAACCGAAGTGGAGGCAGAGAGACTCGAACTCACGACCTCATCCATGCCATGGATGCGCTCTACCAACTGAGCTATGCCCCCAAATTGTCCCGTCGACGTACCTGGCTCGGTGGCTTGGTGTCCACGTTGCTTTGTCGGCACGGCGGCGGCGCGTCTTGCGACGCGGGGGGCAGTTTAGGGGGGCAGTCGGCCGGTGTCCAAGGGTCCGCGCAGAACACGCCCCAGCGGGTGGTTCTGGGGCCTGGGCCGGGCGGGGGGGAGGCCGGGCAAGGGGCCGGGCACGCCTGATGGCGCCGGGCCTTGCTCCGGGGGTCACTCCGGGCGGGAATCTGGATAGCCTCTTTGGGGAGCGGCTTGGGATAGGCTGTGAGCGGGTGGTGATCGGAGTGGGCAGGCGGCGTGCAGAGCCATGGAATCGACGAAGATTCATCCCGTCTGGCTGGAGTCGCACAGCGGGCCGCCCGTGCGGTCGTTGGTGGCTTCGCCCAAGGACTACAAGGGACCGATCTCGATCGGGCGATCGCCCACCTCGGTGTGGTGCTTGCCGGATCCGGAGGGGATCGTCTCGCGCCAGCACTGCGAGCTGACGCTGGACGCGGCCGCGCCCGACCCCTGGCACCTGACCGACACCAACAGCCGTCACGGCACGTTCATCAACGGCGCGAGGCTGACGCCGGGCTCGCCCACACCCCTGCGCCACGGAGATCTGGTCCGGCTCGGGCCATGGACCCTGCGCGTGCGGGTGGGGGACGAGGCGCCGCGGCGATTGGCGCGGACCAGCGATGATCGGCGATTTACCACGTCGCTGGTGCACGCCCTGGGTGAGTTTGAACTTGCGCCAAGTTCGGAACAGCGCCTCGGGCTCTTGATGACGTGCGCCGGCCTGTTCGGGGCCTGCCGCAGCGAAGAGGAGATCTATCGGGCTGTGGTGCACGCGCTGGTGAAGGGGGCGGGGCTGCCACGCTGTGCGATCCTCGCGCTGCGCGACGAAGAAGAAGTCGAGGTGCTGGCGGCGTCAGGGGCGGAGGCGTCGGGGGGCTTCAGCCGTTCGCTGCTGTCGGCGGCCGCGGAGCCCGGCCCGGCGGGCAAGACCGTCGTGCTGCACCCCGGTCACTCGGTGGGGGACCACGACTTCGGGCAGAGCATCGTGACGCTGGAGATATCGGCGGCGTTGTGCACGCCGATCGTGCTGGAGTCTGCGGGCAAGAGCCGCATCGTCGCGTTCGCGTACCTGGACATGCGGGGCGGGGCGCGTGGCGGGCAGAGCCAGCCGATCTCGCCCGAGGCGGCGGGGTTCTGCCAGGCGATCGCGAGGTTGGCCGGGCTGGCGCTGGGCAACCTGGACCGGGCGCGGCGCGAAGAGGAAGAACGTCAGCGGCTGAGCGAGCTGCACGCGGCCCGCGACATGCAGCGGATCATCATGCCCCTGCCTGCGGGTCGCGTGGCGCCAAGCGGCCTGGCGTGCGTGGACTACTACATGGCGTCGGTGCCCGGGCGGCTGGTGGCGGGCGACATGTTCGATTTCTTCGCCATCGGCGAGGCCAAGGCCGGCCTGCTGCTGGGTGATGTCGTCGGCAAGGGCGTGGCGGCCGGCATCGTGATGAGCAACCTTCAGGCACACCTGTCGCGGCTGCTCCGCCAGACGGCCGACCCGGGCGTGACGCTCAGCGAGGTCAACGGGCTGATGGCCGACTACGCCCAGCGCGTGAGCAACGAGACCGGGCACGCAACGCTGTTCGCCTCGCTCTTCGCGTGCGTGTTTGATCTGCGCGAGCGCACCCTGACCTACGCCGACGCGGGCCACGGATACGCGTTCATGAGGTCGGTGGGGGGGCACGCGGAACGCCCGTTCATGCTCGGGGGCACGCCCCTGGGCATCGCGCGAGACATGGAGTACGAGGCGGCCACGATCCCGATGGAGTTGGGCGCCAGCGTCTGCGTCGTCAGCGACGGCGTCGTCGAGCAGCAGAACGCCAAGCGCGAGATGTTCGGCGTCGAGCGCGTGCTCGAGGCGCTGGCGCGCCACGAATCACCCGCCGCCCAGGTCGGAGATGTGCTGGCCGCCCTCAAGGCGCACGCCGAGCACGAGGAGTTCGCCGACGACGTGACCATCGCCTGCGCGATGATGCGTGAGGCGGAGTGAGGAAAGGGAGGACCGGCGGGGACCGCCGGGCCACCCAGGAGGGGAGCGATCACTCGCCCATGTGGTAGAAGAACTCTTCCTGAACGATCTTGCCGTCGCGCACGGTGTAGAGCCCGGCTTCTTCCAGGCGCATGCGCTTGCCGGCCATGGGTCCGAGCTTGGGCGTGAGCTCGTAGTTGAAGCGGACGATGAAGCGATCCGCGTGGGGCCAGGGGCCGGAGACTTCGGTCTTGTGGATGATGTGGTTGTCGTTCCACCACGCGGCCTTGGCGCGCTTGGCGGCGATGCCTTCGCGCCGGGCCGGGCCGCAGTCGGCGCAGTCCTTGGCTTCGATGCTCACAACGTCCGGCGCGTACAGGGCATCGATGGCTTCGTCGGCCTTGCCCTGCCAGCAGAAGTCGACCAGTTGGCGGCCGATGTCGAGGGATTCGAGTGCGAGGGTGCTCTGGTTCATGGGTGCATGTTCCTTGGGTCGGCCGCGAACGTCGCGGCCCGGGTGCGGGAGAGGCTGATCAGCTTGCGGACGTGAAAGACCGCCATCAGCGCGAGCGAGGTGACGCAGAGGATGATGAGACCGGTGCGCAGCCACGCGGCAGTCGTGAGCGAGATGCCCAGGCCCGTCCACAGCGCGACGTAGCCCGCGACGCAGAAGGGGCACTTGGGGATGAGGGCGAGCAGGAGGCTGGGGCCGGCCCAGCCGAAGAAGTTGCCCAGGCCTCGACGGAACCAGCCGCCTCGCGCTCGCGGCGGTTGGCATCGGCAGGGGCTCACGCCTTGGCCTTCGACGAGCAGCAGCAGGACGAGGCCGCCTGCGCGTGCTCGTACTTGTCGTGGTGGCGGACCCAGGACATGGGCTGGTCCGGGTTTTCCTGGCGGCCCAGGGCGGTGAGGTCAAGGAAGTTGTAGGTGTTGAGCATGGGATCCAGGCCCCGGCCATACACCGAGTACGTGCGGTAGATGGTGTTGTTATCGCGGAGGAAGACGCTGGCGCCGGGCATCTCGCCCTTGGCGTGCTTGATCTTGCCGTCGGCCTGGAGCTTGGAGGCGTCCTTGTAGTTGTACTGCGTGGAGCCCTTGGTTTCGTCCATGGTGACGCCGAAGTCGTAGTTGAACGTGGTGTCGAACGAAGAGACCCAGGGGATGGTCCAGCCCATCCGCTGCTTGAAGGCGAGCAGTTTGGCAAGGGGCGCACGCGAGACATAAACGAGTTCAGTGTCGCGGGCCAGGAGGTGGGTGCGGGCGCCGTCCATGTTGTCGGCGAGGAAGGAGCAACCGGGGCACCCTTCGTCCCAGGCGGGGTCGAACATGAAGTGGTAGACGACGAGTTGACGCTTGCCCCCGAAGAGGGCGGCGAGTGAGACTGTGCCTTGCTCGCTGTCGAAGGTGTAGGGCTTTTCGACTTTGGTCCAGGGGAGCTGGCGGCGTTTGGCGCTGAGTTCATCGCGCAGGCGGGTGAACTCCTTTTCCTGGTCCAGGAAGGTGCGCTGGGCATCCTCCCAGGTGCTCTTTGAGACGACGTTGGGGTGTGCTGTGGTGGTGGACATGGCTGTGTTCCTTGTGAGGGTGAGAGAAGCAGGAAGAGGGGGAAGGCACAGGCGCGGCGCCTGTGCCACCAGATGGGGAAGGTGCGTGCGCGTTACTTCTCCGCACGCTTGCGGATGGCCTCGGCGATGAGCCCCCAGCCCATGTTGACGCCCTCGCGGTGCTGGTCGTCGATCTCGCCGAACGCGCGGTGGGTGAGCGTCAGCAGCGTGTGCCTGCCCTCTTCGGTCAGGCGATATTGCACGTGCGACATGACGGCGTAGGACATGAACAGCGGGCCGGTGATCTCAAGGAGGCTCGGGGGCTTGATCACCTGCACATGCCCCCAGAAGTGGCCCGAGTTGTTGCCCGTGTCGCGGAAGTAGCGCCCGCCCGGCCAGGGCTCGAGGCGCATGTTGAGGTTGGTGCCGTCGGGCTTGGTCAGCCCCGGGCCGATCTCTTCGAGCATGGCGGCCCAGGAAACGGCGAGCGGAGCCGCGATCTTGATTTCCTTCTTGATGTGCAGGATGAACTTGTCGGTGGCGGGCGAGTTGCCGGCGATCTGTGCGGTCGTCATTGCGTTGTCTCCTTGGGGTGCTTGGAAGGACTTTGAACGTGGTTCGCCATCGCCTCGGCGCGGTCCTTGATGCGGCCGAGCTGGTGCTCCCAGAACTGCTCGAAGGCTTTGGTCCAATAGTGGATGGAGCGCAGTGGCTCGCCATTGACGCGGTACATGCGTTCCCTCCCGCGGCGGGTGACGGACACGAGATTGACTTGACGGAGCACCGCCAGGTGCTTGGAAACCTGCGGCTGGGGCCAGCCCAGGGTGTTGGTGAGTGCGTTGACGGTGAGTTCGCCACCCCCCGCGGCCAGCGCGCCGAGCACCAGCCGCCGCTTCGGCTCGGCGATGGCGTTGAACGGGTCGAGGGTGGTGGCGGCTCGTGCCATGCGGGACAATATATACCCATATCGGCATATGTCAAGCGAAGGTCGGTCAAAATCGGAAAGCGGGGATCGGGAACGGGTTTGGGATAGCGAAAACCGCCGCCGCGTGGTACGTTCGCGGCACCTTATCGGAGGCGCACCATGTCGAAGTCACCCAGCGGGTTCAGCGGCGGAGCCAAGGCCAACAAGATTCTCGGCAAGACGACGGGGACGCCCGCGCCGAAGCCGACGGCGAGCAAGCCCACGCCGCCCAAATCCGTCGCCCCCAAGACCGGCGCCAGCAAGCCCACCACGGGTTTCACGCCCGGAGCGTTGCCCAAGAAGACGCCCAAGCTGACGCCCGGCGCCCCGGTGATGGGTCAGCAGCGCATGGCGAACCCTGCGAAAGCGCCGCAGGTGGTGAATGCGCAGCGCATGAACAGCACGTTCAAGAAGCTGGGCTTCTGAGCCCGGCGAGCGCGGCCTTAGAACTTTGATTTGTCGACCACCTTGCCGCCCTGAAAGGTCACCGAGTAGTCGGTGTGGTTGTGTTTCCACGTCATGGTGTGGCGGTCGGATGACTCGTGCGGATTGCCCCCGGCCATGCCGGCGCCGGAGATGCTGACGCCGCTGACGTCCTGGAGTTCGCCCTTGCCCATGAGCGACTCGACCTCGCCCTCGCTCATGCCGACCTTGACCTGATCGAAGGTGTCGTCGTTGGCTTTGTCCTGGCAGGCGGGGAGTGCGAAGAGGGATGCGAGCAGACAGATGGAGGCGACGCAACGCGCGAGGCGGCTGGCTGAACGCATGGGCAGAGCTCCTGTTGGAACGGAATCCGTGCGGGAGAGGACGGCGGGTCAGGGGCGTTTGCGATAAAAGGCGGCGACGTAGCGGTACCAGGCGTCGGTGCGGACGTGGGGGACGTATTGGGTGCCGCCGTCGTTGGTGTGAACGGTGGTTTTGCTGCCGTCGGGGCTGGTGATGGTGGTGGTGGAGGTGGAAGGGTAGTAGTCGGCGCGGTAGTCGGTTTCCTGGCTGAGCTGGGCGAAGGTGCGGCCCCAGTAGATGGTGGTGGCGCCGAGTTTCTGGCCGAACTCCTGCAGGCGGTCGAGCTCTGGGCCGGCGGAGGAGACGAACTCGCTGTAGCCGATGCGTTCGCAGCCGTCGGGGGGCGGGGCTTTGAGGACGTCTTCGGCGGGCATGCCGCGGAGCTCGATGGGGCCGGAGGCGGGCGCGGCGGGGGCGAGGCTGGAGGAGGCGACGTAGCCGGATTGCCAGGAGTTGACGCAGCCGGAGAGGAGCGCGAGGAGCGGGAAGAGGGCGAGGGGTGTGACGGCGCGGGTCATGGGAGGAGTGTATTCGGAGGAGGCGCGGCGATGCTTGCGGCCCGGGGCGGGTCGTTTGGGTGGGGCGGGGTTGGCGTTTCGCTGGGGCGTGGCTGGTCTTGCCCGGTTGGATGCTGGTTGAGGGCACCCAACGCGGGATCCGGTAGGCACACGGACTAGCGGCGATGTGTGGGCGAGTTCATCAGGCCGACGCCCTTTGAGCTTTTTTCGGCACTGCTGGCGTGAGGCGGGTCGTGGCGAGGGGCTGCCCGGTGAGTGGTCCCGAGTCGGAGCCTCTGTTGGTCGCGGGTGAGGTGATGGTGAGTCACTTCACCAGGCGAGTGTTCCCCGATGCTTCACGCGAGCGAGGGCCGGCCCACGCACCGCTTCGGCGGCCGCGAGTCGGGCAGGGCGCGATGCCGGGGAAGACCAGCCTGAGTTCGTGGCTCAGCCTGT
>WGNV01000005.1 GCA_016124375.1 Tepidisphaera sp. | reverse complement strand
GGCTGCCCGGTGTGGTGTCCCGAGTCGGAGCCTCTGTTGGTCGCGGGTGTGCTGGGCCACACCAGGCGAGTGTTCCCCGATGCTTCACGCGAGCGAGGGCCGGCCCACGCACCGCTTCGGCGGCCGCGAGTCGGGCAGGGCACGTTGCCGGGGAAGACCAGCCTGAGTTCGTGGCTCAGCCTGTTGGATGCCCGGCGAAGGTGACCTGACGGAAACGCGGGACGCTTCTATATGGACGGGGGGCGACGGGATTTGCGCGCGCAAGGGCGGTTGATGCGCGGAGGCCCTCCCTGACGGTCGGGCTGCGGAAGGGCGATTGGACGCTGCGGCGAGGGTTTTGGGGCGTGGGAGAATTTTGGGATTTTTGGATGGGGGTGGGTTTTGACGACGCGATTTGCGCGCGCGAACTGCGTCGATGCGCGGCTGAGGCCCTCCCTCACGGTCGGGCTACTGATGGGCGAGGGTCGTTGAGGAGGCGTGTGGAGTGAGGGTGAGGGTGCTTCGGATGCAGGACGGAGTTGCCCCCTTCCTGCGACCATTCCCGCGGGAGAGTGCGGGCTTGGGGAGATTCGGGGGTGGGGCGGGAGGAATGAAGCCCGGCAAAGCCGGGACTTTCTTGGCACGAGACTGTGATGACACGGTGTCGCCGGTGAGCCTGGCCCGCCGCGCCCCGAACCTCAATGCACATGTTGAGCGGTTCATCCAGACCCTACGGGACGAATGCCCGGACGGGTTCATCGTCATGGGCGCCGGCCACATGGACCACCTGACCGCCGAGTTCATCGACCACTACAACCGAGAGCGTCCCCACTCGTCACTTGAGTTTGCCACGCCGGCGGGAAGGAGGCCGTCGACCTGTGCCGGGCCTCCCTGAACGGCAGAGATCCGCTGCAGGCAACGTCTCGGTGGTGTGATCAAGCACTACTACCGAAAAGCAGCGTGACGCGATTTGCCCTGAAATCCCTTTCGAATGAACGGCTAGAGTTTTCGTACAGGACGGCGAACTCAGGACCAGTCGTCTTTCGGAGGGTCCTCCCAAGGCGTCCCAATTATATTAGATACAACCTGAGCATTAAATAGAGCCACCGACATTTCCACATGATCGCACACTTGTTCTCGTCGCAAGTAGACAACCATTTCCAAACCAGTGTCGCTTGCAAGCCCCTGAAAAAACAACAATGACGCGAAATCATTACAAACCACAGGAAGCAGTTGACTCAGACTCCATCGCCACATCCGTCCTTGATCGTCATAGCAGTTCACAATCTGCTCAAATAAGCCATCTCTTAGTGATGGCGAATAGTCGTAAATCCCGAAAGACCGAAGTGTGTCTCCGAGAGCGAGTGGCGACAAACGAGAATATTGCACAGAAGAATCAATTGCAATTCTATTGACGAGGACCGACGCCTGCGAATTAACCTCCACCTCTCGTTGCTCGAAATCAATCGCTTGCGAGCGAACTTTGGCATCAAAGAGCGTCTTATAGGTCCGCACCCGATTCTTGATATCTGGCCAGTCACTTGTGACAATATCAATTCGATCTTGATGCAATATTTTGGCCCAATTGCGAACCAGCAATTGGGCCATAACGAATCTAGCCACCTCAGAATCGTTGACGTCGGAGGTGGAGAGGTAGATAGGACTTGTCGCCAAGGGATGCAACCTACCCGTACCAGCGGCCCCGGTCCATTCCCTCGCCGTTTTCTCTTCAAATCGAATAAACAATGCAGAATAATCATCAAGCCTCGGCCAATGTCGCATCATAGAGTTGCCTGGCCAGCGAATGGCAGGCACGATCGTTTTTCGCGCCAAAGATTCATATATAATAATCTTCATATGAATACTTGATATTAATATGTGGTCCAGTAGTGATGATTGGGCAAGTCTTGCGATTCAGCCGGTCCGGAGTTGAAGTGAGGACCTTGAGCCCCAGGACCTCCGCCATGCGGATCCGCGATATCTTCTCGAATCCAGATTTGCTGTTTATTTATATTGACGTCCCACTGGTAGGCGGCGTAGCCGATGCGGTTGCCGATGTCGTCGCTGCTGACCTTGCCGATGCCGCTCTTGCCGTTGTTGGCGTTGTAGGATTCGAAGAACAGGGTCTCGTCGCCGCCGCCGCCCCCGTCGAAGTTGCCGTCGAAGTCGATGTCCGGGCCGTAGGCGCCGGTGGGCGTGCCGCCGTAGGCGACGTTGCTCCACTCGACTGCGTCGGCGCTGTCGACCTTGCCGTCCATGTTGAGATCGGCGACGGGGTACACGGTCGGCTCTCCGTACGAGGAATACCGCACATATTCCAGCGGCACGCCGTAGCTGTTGGTGATCGCCACCACGTCGCCGCGCCAGTTCTGGCAATAGTAGCGGCGTTCGTCCAGGGCGCCCGTGGCGTCGGCGGTCTTCAGAGGGAGCATGCGCCTCTCGCAGAGAGGGGGTGTTCGTGAGTTGGCGTGCTTCAGGAGCGGGTTCCTGATGGAAGCGGCATGGGGGGTTCTGTGGAGTTGTTCGGTGCGTGGCGGCCGGAGAACCTGCGGTTCCCCCGGCACCCCCTCCCTTGCGGAGAGGTGGTTGGTTGGTGGCGCGAGCGTGATTTCGCAAACCCCTCCGGGGTGTGCGGAGAGGAGAAGACAGGAAGTGTTTTTGGGGGCTGGTTTCCAGGGGTGCAGAGCCACCCCTGGCAACCTTCGTTCATCCCGCTGGGATGAATGAGGTCATGCCGGACGGAGGAGTTCGGGGTGATGAGAAGCAGGCATCGGGGCATGGGGCTTCGGGGCATCGAGGCGCGGACAGGCGGGACGCCTGTCCCACCGGCAGCCGTGGAAGAAAAGACCGGCGGGGACCGCCGGGCCACCCAGGCATCGGAGCACCGCTCTGGAGAGCGGTGCCACCAAGAGCGGAGGAAGAGAAAAACGCCCCTCTCGGAGAGAGGGGCCACCCGGGTGGCCGTCCCTTACGGTCGGGCTACTGACGGAGTGGATTGCACTTGCGTTGGGCGTTGTTGCACCGAGGACGCAGAGCCGTCCTCGGTGGCACGGGTGCGCTAGCGGCGACGGCGGGTGGCCAGGAGGGCGGAGAGGGAGAGGAGGGTGGCGGGGCCGGGGGAGGGGACGGGCAAGGTCCAGAGGAGGGCTTCGTAGTGCCTTGTGACGGAGTTGTATCCGTAGCCGCTGACGTAGGTGTTGATGCCGTCGGTGGAGATGCCGTTTGCGCCGCTGCCTGCGAACTCGGCGGGGAGGAAGGCGTGGAGGTCGACCCATGATTGGGCTGTGCCGCTCCAGAGGCTGGCGCGACCAACACCTCCGACTGTGGCGAAACCGACCTGCATCGAGCCAGATGCGGCGGCAGCCTGTGAGTTCGTGGCTCCGGCGGGGTTGAGATCAACCCAGGAGTCGGCGGTGCCGTTCCACAGGCTGGCGTGAGAGTTTTGGGGGTTGAGCGTGTAGCCGGCTTGTTGCGAGCCGCTGATGGCGAGGGCGTAGGACTGCTCCCAGCCAGCGGGATTGAGGTCGACCCATGATTGGGCTGTGCCGCTCCAGAGGCTGGCGTGGTAGACTTCGTTGACGACGGCGATGCCAGCTTGCGAGGAGCCACTGACAGCGAAGGCCACTGAGTTGGTTGAACCCGAGGGGTTGAGATCGACCCAGGAGGCGGCGGTGCCGCTCCACAGACTGGCGCGGGCGACGCCGCCGACGAGGGATAAGCCTGCCTGATGGGCGCCGTCGGTGGCGTAGGCGTAGGAGCCTGCGGACGCTGCGGGGTTGAGATCGACCCAGGAGGCGGCGGTGCTGTTCCAGAGACTTGCGTGAAGAGCACCGCTTGCGAAACCGACGTAGCCGGCTTGCTGCGAGCCGCCGGCGGCGAGGGCGTAGGAACTCGAATGACCTGCGGGGTGGAGGTCGATGTAGGAATCGGCGGCGCCGTTCCAGAGGACGGCGTGATGATTACCAGCGAGGAAGGCGTCGCCTACTTGCTGTGAGCCGCTTGCGGCGTAGGCGACGGAGTATGGAGAACCTTGGGGGTTGAGCCTGGTGACGGCCCACTGCGCGTGGGCTGTGGAGGCTGTGGCGAGGGCGGCGGAGAGTGCGGTGAGCGGGAGAGGCAGCCTGTCGGACAAGTGAGAATCTCCGGTTGTGTTATGTCAGCGTTGGCGCGGTGATTGTGAGCAAGCGTGTTGCGAGAGGATTTTGCATGTGTTGGCGAGTGTGTCAAGGAAAATATGGTTGGAAATGATGAAGGGGATTTGGGATGTTGTGCTGCGGATTGGGATGGGTGAGGAGAGAGGGGCTGGGCGCGAGCTGGGGGTTGGTGTAGGGGCAAAAACGCCGCCGCCCCGGGCGGTTGGCCCGGGGCGGGGTGCGAGGGGTTGAACGGGGGCGGCGAGCGCGGCCCCCGAGGATGGGCGGAAAGAACGGGTTATGGGCAGGGGGCGCCGGCGATGACGTTGATGAGGGCGTCGATATCGCCTTGGTCGGCGACGCCGTCGTGGTTGATGTCGGGGTCGATGTTGGTGGGGTTGGGGCCGCCGGCGATGACGTTGATGAGGTAGTCGACGTCGCCCTGGTCGGAGACGCCGTCTTGATTGGTGTCGGGGTCGCAGATGGGGGCGATGCGGGTGATGTTGAGGGCGAGGTTGCCGGTGATGCCGGGGTTGTACGAGCCGATGCGGACGGCGTAGGTGACGCCCTGGTACATGGGCACGGAGACGGCGGAGCTGAGGGCTTCGCAGTCGGGGCGATTGGCGTCGTCGTTGCAGGCGAGGAGGCCGGTGCCGAGGAGGGGGCAGCCGAAGATGGGGGCGTCGTAGACGGCGAGGAGGGTGTCGAGGGTGCTGCCGCAGGTGTTGATGTCGTAGATGCCGGACTGGGAGGGGACGAAGTTGAACCAGACGTCGTTGTTGAAGACGAGGGGGTTGGAGCCGCAGAAGACGGGGGTGGGATCGTCGGTGGTCGCGCCGCAGTTTCCGGCGGGGGTGGAGCCTTCGAAGACGAGTTTGGCGACGGAGCAGTTGTCGTTGGCGGCGGAGACTTCAGAGAGGTTGAGGACGACGTTGCCGTGGTCGATGGGATCGTGCCCGGCGACGCGGACCCAGTAGGGGGTGTTGGCGATGACGGGGAGGGGGATGCGCGACTGGGGCTGGGCGTTGATGACGATGTCGTCGTTGCAGGCGAGGTTGAAGGTGTTGAGGATGGTGGGCTTGGCGCTGTGGACGGTGAGGACGGTGTCGAAGTCTGAGCCGAGGGTGTCGATGGTGACGGTGCCGGTGCAGGGAGGGGTGAAGGTGAACCAGACGTCGTTGCCCTGGCCGCCGAGATTGCCGCAGATCCCGACGTTGAATCCGAGGGGGGTCATGGAGGTGGTGCAGGCGGTGACGGAGGCGCCGACGGAGGTGTGGAGGGCGGACTCGAAGGTGTCTCCCCCGGTGGCGGCGGAGAGGGTGGTGTAGTAGGCGGCGCCGTTTTCGGAGTTGGGAGCGACGCTGGTGAGAGGGTCGCCGATGGCGGCGAGGTCGGCGGAGAGGGCGAGACCGACGCCGCTCTGGGCGCTGGGGGCGGGGTTGCGGATGCCGGACTGCTGGACGAAGGAGCCGTCGGGGTTGCGGTGGAAGGCGAAGACCATGCTTGGGGAGAGGGAGCGGACGAGGAGCCAGTCGTCGGAGAGGGCGACCTCGGAGCCGAACTCCATGTTGGGGGTGCGGTTGTCGGGGACGAGGGTGGCGATGAGGAGGGGAGCGCCGGGGGCGGAGGAATCGAAGAGGAAGACGGCGCCGACGTTGGGGTAGGTGCCGATGGACTCCAGGGTGTCGAACTTGGGAGCACCGACGGCGATGAGGTGGTGGGTCTGGTTGACGGCGACGGAGGTGCCGAAGGCGGAGCCGGGGGATTGGGTGACGGGGGCGTTGAAGCGGGTCATGGTCCAGGCGCCGGCGGAGTATTTTCCGATGACGGCGTAGCCGTTGCCGCTGTTGCCGCCGGGAGCGCCGGCGGCGAGGGTGGTGGCGTCGATGGCGACGGAGGAGCCGAGGAGGTCGCCGGCGGCGCCCTGGAAATCGAGGCTGGTTTTGGAGGTTTGGAGGGCCCAGGCGGGGGAGTTCTGGAGGACGTAGAAGGCGCCGGAGTTAGCGTTGCCGCCGGCGTCGACGCCGGGCGCGCCGACGATGAGGCGCGGGGTGGGGAGCGGGGTGATGGCGACGGCGGAGCCGAAGCCGTCGCGGGAGGCGCCGCCGACGGGTGCGTAGGCGAGGACACCGTTCCAGGAGGCGCCGGATTTTTGATAGACGTAGGCCATGCCGGCGGTGCCCGCGCCGGGCGCGCCGACGGCGATGTAGGGGAAGGCGGCGCTGACGGAGGAGCCGAAGAAGGCGTTGGCGTTGGTGGTGGGGCTCAGGGTTTGGACCTGGGAGAAGCCCGCTGAGAAGTTGTAGATGTAGGCGGCGCCGGCGTTGGCGGTGAGGGCTTGATCGCGGTCGGGAGCGCCGGCGACGAGGACGGGGCTGTTGAGGGTGTCGCGGGTGAGGGCGAGGGAGGCGCCCAGGTGATCGGCGTCGGCGCGGGGGGCGTGGAGGACCTGGGTGAGATCGCACTGACCGGCGGCGAGGGAGGCGGCGGCGGCGAGGACAATGTGCGCAATGACAGACGTGTGGCTCATGGAATCTCCGACGGGTGTGGCAGCGTCGGGGGCTCGGCGGCACGGTGCGGAGCGGGGAGGCTGCGTTTTGGATGTGGGTGATACGGCGGGGCGACGGAGCGCCTTGCCGCAATCAATGCGTCATGTTGGATTGAATGCGCTAACAGAAATGTGCGAAGCGAGGAGGAGGGTGGGGCTGATTAGGGGAAGTGCAAAAACGCCGCCGCCCCGGGCGGTTGGCCCGGGGCGGGGTGCGAGGGGTTGAACGGGGGCGGCGAGTGCGGCCCCCGAGGATGGGCGGAAAGAATGGTTTATGGGCAGGGGGCGCCGGCGATGACGTTGATGAGGGCGTCGATATCGCCTTGGTCGGCGACGCCGTCGTGGTTGATGTCGGGGTCGATGTTGGTGGGGTTAGGCCCGCCGGCGATGACGTTGATGAGGTAGTCGACGTCGCCCTGGTCGGAGACGCCGTCTTGGTTGACGTCGGGGTCGCAGGGGGGGGCCTGTTCGGAGATGTTGAGGGCGAAGTCGCCGGAGGCGTTGGCGTCGTAGCCGCCGAGGCGGATGAAGTAGGTCTGGCCGGCGGTGAGGTCGGGGCTGACCTTGGAGCGGAAGAGTTCGCAGATGTTGGTGTCGTCGTTGCAGGCGATGGGGAGGACGTTGGCACCGGGGCAGGAGGGGTAGACGGCGAGGAGGGTGTCGAAGGAGGAGCCGCAGGTGGTGATGTCGTAGGTGGCGGTGGAGGTGGGGGTGAAGGTGAACCAGACGTCTTTGTTGAAGGTGCGTTGGAGGCCGGAGCAGGTGAGGGCGTTGTAGAGGCTGTTGGTGGCGGCGCAGGTGGAGCCGAGGGTGGTGCCGGGGAATGCGTCGCGGGCGAGGAGGCAGTCGTCGTTGGCGGCGAAGACTTGGGAAAGGGAGATCTGGGCGTCGCCGAGCGCGGCGGCGCTGTAGCCGGCGACGCGGATCCAGTATTGCTGGCCGGCGGTGACGTCGAAGGTGAGCTGGGATTGGAGGTTGCCGGGGGCGATGTCATCGTTGCAGGCGATGACGTGGGGGTTGGCGGGGGTGGGCTTGGCGTCGTGGATGGTGAGGACGGTGTCGAAGGAGGAGCCGATGGAGTCGACGCGGATCTGGCCGCCACAGGCGGGGGTGAAGGTGAACCAGGCGTCGTTGCCGTTTCCGAAGGAGCCGGCGCAGGCGTTGATGGGGAAGGGGGAGGGGGTCATGGCGTTGGTGCAGGTGGTGGCGGTGGAGCCGGTGAGCATGAGTTGGGCGCCGTCGAAGGTGTCGGCGCCGATGCCGGAGAAGAGGTAGCCGTAGGAGACGGCGCCTTGCCAGACGGTGGGGGAGGTGGTGTTGAGGTCGTCGCCGACGGCGAAGAGGTTGTTGGCGAGGGCGATGGAGGTGCCGAAGTCGTTGTTGGGTGTGGAGCTGGAGAGGACGGACTGCTGGCGGAAGGAGCCGCCGACGTCTTGCTTGAACTCGTAGACCTGGTGGGTGCCGGGCGCGGAGACGAGGAGGCGGCCGGCGGAGAAGGCGAGGCGTGCGCCGAAGTGCATGTTGGCGACGGGGTTTTCGGGGAGGAGGCGGGCGACCTGGACGGGAGCGCCGGCGGCGGCGGTGTTGAAGATGTAGACGGCGCCGACGTCCTGGAGGGCGCCGTTCTGGTCGGCGGCGGAGGTGTCGAAGTAGGGGGCGGCGACGGCGATGAGGTGCACGGCGTCGTTGACGGCGATGGTCTGGCCGAAGTGGCTGAGGGCCTGGGGTTGGGATGCGCTGAAGCGGGTGAAGGTCCAGGAGCCGTTGCCGCCGAGCTTGCCGACGACGGCGTAGCCGGCCTGGATCTGGCCGGCGCTGGTGGCGTCGGGTGCACCGGCGGCGCAGAGGGCGTTGTCGATGGCGACGGCGGCGCCGAGGTGGTCGGTGGTCTGGCCGGCGAAGTCGAGGCCGGTCTTGGCGGTCTGGACGGCCCAGGCGCCGTTGTTCTGGTGGATGAAGAAGGCGCCGCAGTCGATGACGCCGTTGAAGTCGTAGCCCGGGGCGCCGGCGATGACGCGGGGGATGGGGGAGGCGGTGACGCCGACGGAGTAGCCGAAGTTGGCGAGAGAGTTGGTGCCGCTGGGCTCGTAGGAGTAGACGCTGGTCCAGGAGGAGCCGATTTTCTGGTAGACGTAGACGAGGCCGCCGACGCCGCCGCCGGGGGCGCTGATGGCGACGTATGGGAATGAGGCGGAGATGGCGGAGCCGAACTGGAAGTTTCCGGTGCCGAAGGCGGGGAGGAGTTGCTGGGCCTGGGAGAATGAGCCGTTGTTGTTGAAGACGTAGACGTCGCCGAGGTTGGAGGCGCCGGTTTCGTCGTGGCCGATGGCGCCGACGAAGAGGATGGGGTTGTTGGAGGCGTCGGTGGTGAGTGCGACGGCGGTGCCGAAGAGGTCCTGGGTCATTCGGTTGCTGGCGAGGAGCTGGGTGGGGTTGCACTGGGCGTGGGCGAGGCCTGCGCACAGGGCGAGGGCGGCGGCGGAAGTCTTGGTGATGGTGTGCATGGGAGGTCTCCGGCGTGCTCTGGTCGCGCGACATCGCCGTCGCTCGCGCGACGGGCGCGGGCGGAAAGGGAACGGCGGAGTGCGAGATGAGCGTTCCGCCCGGACGAGCCGGGGGGAGTCGCGAAAAGCCCGTGGGGCCGAACGAGCGGCGGGCCAGGGCAGGGTGGGCGGGGGGTGCCCCGCGGAGGACGCAGGCAATGCGACGGGGGCGGGAGGAGGCGCTAACGGGATTTTGGGGCCATGCGGTGGGCGGTTCGGCGGCGGTGGGCGAGGTGGGTGCCTAATATCTTGGCCCTGTTCCACGCGGCCTATTGCGGGCCGTCCCCGGGTTTTCCGGGCCGAGGTGTGGAGTGGGGAACGTGTCGCGGCGGCCTTGGGCCTGCCTAGCTTGGAGCTTTTATGGTTCGCATTCGCATGCAGCGTCTTGGTCGTCGCAACCGTCCTTATTACCGCATTTCGGCGGCGGAGCAGCGGACTCGCCGCAATGGGCCGATCATTGAGGCCCTCGGGTTCTATGACCCGGTTGAGAAGGATCCGGCCAAGCAGCTGCGGATCAACGAAGAGCGCGTGAAGTTCTGGATTGCAAAGGGCGCCCAGCCCAGTGAGACCATGCGTGACATTCTGGCCAAGCGGGGCTTGGTGGATGTGAAGTCGTGGGAGGCCGACCGGGCCGAGCGTCGCAAGGCGATCGAGGCGAAGGTGGCGAAGGCCGCGGCTGAGGCGGCCAAGGGCGAGAAGAAGGACGAGAAGAAGTAGTCGGCCGCGTTGCGGCCTCCAAATTGCTAAATGGCAAAATTGCTAAATTGCTAAATGGCTCAATTTGGAGGGTCGCGGCGGCTTGGATGAGGGTCGCTAGCTCTGGTCTCTTTCGGTTCTCGTCTTTCTCGGTCATCTTCGGCTTTTCTTTTCTTCGCTGATTTTCTTCTCTGTGCCTCTGTGGTGATTCCTTCCTGCGGCGGAGGGCTGTAACGTGGCACTTCGCGTTGATGTGGTCACCACGTTTCCGGAGATGTTTGGGACCGAGCCCCCGGCGGTGCTGGGGGTGAGTATCCCTGCGCGGGCGATTCGGGCCGGGGCGCTGACGGTGCGGGCGACGGATATTCGGGCGTTTGCCGCGAACAAGCATGCGAAGACGGATGATCGGCCGTTTGGCGGCGGGCCGGGGATGGTGATGAGTTGCCAGCCCTTGTGGGACTGCGTGATGGCGGTGGAGGGGATGGAGGCGGCGCCGGCGAAGCGGGTGCTTTTGACGCCGCAGGGTGTGCCGTTGACGCAGCCTTTGGTGGAGGAGTTGGCGAGGGAGCCCCGGTTGTTGCTGATCGCCGGGCATTACGAAGGAATCGATGAGCGGGTGATCGAGGCGTTGGAGCCGCTCGAGGTGAGCGTGGGTGATTTTGTGCTGAGCGGGGGGGAACTGGGGGCGCTGGTGCTGATTGATGCGCTGGCGCGGCTGCTGCCGGGCGTGCTGGGTGATGAGTTGTCGAACCAGCAGGACAGTTTTTCGAGCGTGACGTGGAAGGTGGGGAAGAAGGAGACGGAGACTCGGCGGCTGCTGGATTGCCCGCATTACACCAAGCCCCGGGAGTGGATGGGGCGCGGGGTGCCGGAGGTGCTGCTGAGCGGGGATCACGGCAAGGTGGAGGCGTGGCGGCTGGAGCAGCGGCTGGCCCGAACTAAGGCCAGACGTCCGGATTTGCTGAGGTAGATTGGGCGGGATGCGTGGGTGGGTGCTGGACCCTTGGCGACCAAACGCCTATCGTCTAGGCCCGCCGGGGCGCGGCTGTTTGGGCCGTGCGAAGGCGTAGCGAACTCGGATTTTTCGTCTCCCAAGAAGGTGGCTCATGTTCAAGATTCTCGAAGAAATCAACGCCTCGCAACTGAAGACCAACGTCCCGAACTTCAAGCCGGGCGACACGGTGAATGTTCACTTCCGCATTGTGGAAGGGGACAAGGAGCGGGTGCAGATGTTCCAGGGCGTGATCATCAGCCGCAGCGGGCGGGGGATCAACGAGATGGCGGTCGTCCGCAAGATCGTGGACGAAGTGGGCGTCGAGCGTATTTTCCCGGTGAACTCGCCGCTGGTCGCCCGCATCGACATCGTGCGTCGCGCGGACACGCGGCGTTCGAAGCTGTACTACCTGCGTGACCGGGCGGGCAAGAGCCGCCGTCTGCGGGATCAGCGCCGGGGCCTCAAGCACAATCAGCACGATGGCGTGCCGATTCCGGGCACCGAGGTTTCGACGAAGGTCAAGATCGAGCCCTTGCTGACGGCGGATAAGCCGGCGAAGAAGTAAGGCTGAGGGCGCGGGCCCGAGGTGAATCGATGAATCGAGAGCCGTCCTTCGGGGCGGCTCTTTTTGTTTTTGGACGAGTCGGTCGGTTGGGCCTTTGGCGCGCGGATGTCGGGGAGACCCTCGCTTGCGCTTCGGGCTCGTATGTCGCGTGGGCGATTGTGCGCGGGGCGATACAGTTGGGCATGCGAGCACTTGTACTGACGCGTCAGGGGTCGCCGGTGGCGCCGAATGTGGAGTTTCGGACGGATTGGCCTGATGTCGGTGCACCCGGGGCGGGGCAGGTGCGGGTGCGGACGCTGGCGAGCGCGTTCAATCACATGGATTTGTGGATCGGGAAGGGGATCGGCGGGCTCACGCTGACGTATCCGCGCATCGGGGGCTGCGACGCGTGCGGGGTGGTCGAGGCTGTGGGCGCGGGCGTGGATGCGAGTTGGGTGGGCAAGCGGGTGATCGTGAATGCCGCGACGGTGGCGGGGGGGCGGAGCATGCCGGGCGACCCGCCCGATTCAACCCTGGCCCCGGCGTTTGAGTTGATCGGCGAGCACAGTGATGGGATGCATCGCGAGGCGTTTCTGGCGCCGGCGGCGAACCTGGCGGTGGTGGCGGATGACGCGGAGCCGGCGGAAGCCGCGGCGTTTGGATTGGTGTCGCTGACGGCGTGGTCGATGCTTGTGACCAAGGCGAAGTTGCACGCGGGGCAGCGGGTGCTGATCACGGGGATCGGGGGCGGGGTGGCGCTGGCGGCGATGGCGATCTGCCGGCACTTTGGGTGCCCGGTAGCGGTGACGAGCCGCCATGCGTGGAAGCTGGAGAAGGCGAAAGCGTTGGGCGCGGAATTGTGCGTGTGGGACCAGGGGCAGGATTGGAGCCGCGATGTGCGGGGATGGAGCGGGAAGCGGGGCGTGGATGTGGCGGTGGATTCGGCGGGGAAGGCGACGCATCTGACGTGCATCAAGAGCCTGGCGCGGGGCGGGGCGTATGTGACGCCCGGGTGCACGAGCGGGCCGGACGCGACGACGGATCTGGCGCGGATCTTCTGGAATCAGCTCAGGATTTTGGGCAGCACGATGGGGGACAACAACGAGTTCCGCGAGGTGGCGGCGTTGTTTCGAACCGGGGGCGTGCGGGTGCCGGTGGACCGGGTGTATGACGCGAAGGATGGGCGCGAGGCGATCGGGCGCCTGGAGGCGGGCGAGCAGTTCGGGAAGATCGTGCTGAGGTGGTGAGCGTCAGGCGGCGAACTGTGAACCACTCGCCGTCTACGCGGCGATCATCGGCGGGTAGACGTCGAGGGATTCGCTGAAGACGCCCCAGGCCGAGCGGGGCTGCCAGTGGGGCAGGTCGTCGATGACCGGGCCCATTTCGGTTGCTTCGATGCGGCTGAGCCAGATGAGGGTGGCGAAGCGGCTGGCGAGCTTGCGCTGCCAGTATTCGGGCGTGGCGCGGATGCGATCGTTGTAGAGGCGGCGAATGGCCGAGACGTCGGACGTGCGGAGGCGTTCGAAGGATTCGACGTGACTGACGAGGGCGGTGGCGCCGTACCCGCCACCGACGACCTTGAAGTAGACCCGTTCGCCGACGCGGACCTCGCCAAAGGGAGTGCGGCGGGCGCGGGAGAAGCGGGACTCGATGGATTTGCGTCCTGCGAGCAGGTCGGCGAGAAGCGATTGGTGGATGATGGCGACGTGAAGCATGGTGTGGGACTCCGTTGACGAGTCGCGTGCTTCGACGTCGCGGGGCTACCCGCGAATGCGTCCGAGCGTCGCGGTGGTGCTTTTGCCTTCCACGAGATCGACCAGCGCGACGCGGCCTCCCCAGCTTTCTACCTCGGCACGGCCCACCACGCGTTCGACTGTGTAGTCCCCTCCCTTGACCAGGGTATCTGGCTTGAGTTCCTTGATGAGGGAGAGGGGGGTGTCTTCGGCGAAGATGACGACAGCGCCGACGGCCTGCAAGCCGCTGAGCACGCGGGCGCGTTCATCCTGGGTGTTGACGGGGCGGGTGGGGCCCTTGAGTCGCCTTACGGAATCGTCGTCATTGAGGCCGACGATGAGGAAATCACCCATGGCGGCGGCCTTTTCCAGTAAAGTTACGTGGCCGCTGTGGAGGACGTCGAAGCAGCCATTGGTAAAGACGATCCTCTTGCCCTGTTGTTTCAGGCCCTGGAGCTCGATCTTGGCCTGCGACAGGGTGCGGAGCTTTCCGATGGCGGGGGCGGCGAGCAAAAGCAGGCTGTGGTGCACGCGCTCGAGGGGGATGGGCTGGACGCCGAAGATCTCGACCTCGAGGCCGGCGGCGGCGTTGGCGAAGCGGACACAGTCGGCCCAGTCGCAGGCGTTGGCGCGGGCGGCGGCGAAGGCGGCGAGGAACATGTCGCCCGCGCCGGTGACGTCGTAGACCTGGCGGGCGACGGTGGGGACGGCGATGGGGGTGCCGTCGCGGGTGACGAGAAGAGCGCCGTGCCGGTCGAGGGTCAGGACGCAGACGTCGAGATCGAGGCGTTCGCGCAGGGTGCAGGCCAGGGCGATGTTGCGATCGGTGGGCCCGGCGTCTTCGGTGCGCTGGCCGATGGCGACTTCGGCCTCGGTGCGGTTGGGGGTGATGGCGGTGGAGCCGCGGTATTTGGCGTAGTCGACGCCCCGCGCGGGGTCTACAAAGACGGGCTTGCCCAACGACTTGGCGGCGTGGATGAGGCCCTGGCAGAGCCCCGGGGTGCAGACGCCCTTGTCGTAGTCCTCGATGCACAGGGCGTCGGCCTCGGGCAGGGCGGCCTTGACGACGTTCAGCAGGCGGGCTTCGAGTTCGGCCGAGATCGGATCGCGTGATTCGTAATCGACGCGGAACATCTTCTGGGGGTGGCGGGCCTGGGCCAGGCCGATCAGGCTCTGCTTGACGGTTGTCGGGCGGGCGGGGTCGGACAGGAGACCGGCGACGTCGACGCCCTGGCGGGCGAGTTCGGCGCGGGTCACGTCGGCAGCGGCGTCGGCGCCAAGGACGCCGAAGGCCCGGACATGGCCCTTCAAGGCGATCAGATCGAGGCAGACGTTGGCCGAGCCGCCGGGACGGTTTTCGGTGTGGCGGACGTGGAGGATCGGGACCGGGGCGTCGGGGGAGAGGCGCTCGGCGGCGCCGTGGACGAGCTGATCGAGCATGAAGTCGCCGACGACGAGGACGCGGAAGGGTTTCCAGTCGGCGAGGGTGGTGAGGAGCGAGTCGGTCGGTGTTGGCATTGAGGGGATTCTATTGGCGGGAGTCGGGCTCAGCGCGCCGGGGCGACATCGCGGGCGGGGGCCTCGGGGGCGTCTTCGTCGGGCACGCGGGCGGCGAGCACCATGGATTCGATGGATTCGCCGCCCTGGTGCCACTGCATTTCGAGGGTGGGGACTGCGACGGGTACGCCCCGCAGCGAGAGGGCGCGGAGCTTGGCCCAGTCCTTGGCGGTCACGAGCAGCACATCGGCGCCGCTGGCCTTGACGGCGAGCGAGAGCGTGTCGATCTCGGTTTGCAGGAAGTCGTGGTGGTCGCGGTAGGCGTGGGTGCCGACGACCTGGGGGCAGAGGCGGCGGGCCTGCTCGAAGAAGGCGCCGGGGTTGCCGATGGCGCAGGCGGCGAAGACGCGTTGGAACTCGAGCCAGTTGAGGTGTTTGGGCTCGGGGTGGGCGGTGGCGCGGTGCAGGGCGAAGCCGCTCCAGGCGTGGCTGCACGAGGCGAGGGCGGCGCCGGGGGCGACGGCCTGGATCTGTGCGCGGAGCGAGAGGAGCTTTTCTGGCGAAGCGGCTTCGGCGTGGGTGATGATGACGGCGCTGGCGCGGGCGAGGCTTTGCACGGGCTCGCGAAGCCAGCCGCGGGGCAGGAGCGAGGATTCGAAGGGTGAGCGTGTGGCGTCGACGAGCACGAGGTCGACCTCGCGTCCGATGCGCCGGTGCTGGAAGCCGTCGTCGAGGATGATGGAGTCGATCTTTTCGCCCTGCTCGGTGCTGAAGAGTTGGATGAGGCCGGAGGCGCGGTCGGGCTGGGCGACGATGGGGAGGGTGGGGAACTCGTCGAGATAGGTTTGGGCTTCGTCGCTCTTGAGGCCCTGGCCCTGGGGGGAGCGGTAGCCCCGCATGGCGACGGCGGGCCAGCGCCCGTTGGCGCGAAGCAGGCGAATCAGGTGCTGGACCAATGGGGTTTTGCCGGTGCCGCCGACGCTGAGGTTGCCGACGCTGATGACAGGGCGGTCGAAGCGGATGACGCCCCGCCCACGATCGAAGCGGCGGTTGCGGTAGTTGATGGCGAGGGCGTAGAAGCGGGAGAGGAACGCGCCAAGCGCGCCTGGCATGGGGCCGGAGCGGTCTTTGGGCGGGGCTTGGGCGATGGGGGGAGTCAAGGATTGGAAGGGTAAGTCGCTGAAGCGGGGGCCGGCTCAGGAGAGGCCGCCGGGGCGTCGATGCGAGCTTCGGCCTGCCTGAGGGCGGTTTGGAGGTGGGTGCGGAAGAGGTAGAGCAGCAGGAAATAGAGGATGGCGGCGACGGCCATGCCAAACCACAAAGGCACGCAAAATAGGCCAACAACGCCACTCAAAAAGAACATCGGAGGCAGGACCCAGGCGAAGATGGCGGCTGTCGAGGCGAGCGTGTGGTTGGGGAGCCGGAGCGAAAGTGTACGAACGTGAAGCATCGTGAAGATATAGAGACCCAACTACGCGAAATAGCCGGCAATGCCCGCGGCAGCCAGGTAGTAAACCCAGTTTCTATTGGGTGTTGGTGACGCCAGCGAGGCTATCGCGACGCTTCGGATCAGGATGGCGGCAACGGTCGTTGCGATGGAGGCATACAGGAATCGTCGGAGCCAGATTCGAGCGCCGTCAGGCGTGGCGTGCGGCGTGTTCTGTGGTTCTTGCCAACTGAGCCGGTAGTAGCCAAGGGAGGAAAGAGCGAAGATCGCGAGTTGCATTCCTTGGTCTACAAGGGAATATCCAGACAAGTTGGTGGCAGTGATTCCGCTGGGGCCTATTCGAAAGGCGCCGAGGGCCTGAGAGAGTGCCCAAGACAGAACCGAGAGAATCATCGCAAGCAGGGCGAGACTGAGGCCGTTGAGGACGCGCTTGAGCCAGGCGGGATCCGCCCGCCACAGACGATTGCCGTCCAGTGTGTCGGCCACCGGACGACCGCATTCCGGGCATACGCCGGCGGGGTTGAGGCCTCGTAGGTCGTAGCCGCAACCGATGCACGGGAGAATCGCGCGTGCTGCGACGACTGCCGGCGGGATGACGGCGGCGGCGAGCGGGGCATTGGTTGGATCATCGAGTTGCACAGGGTGCATGATAACTCCGATGTAACTTTCGTGTACGGCGAGTTCGTGCTCGTAGGGTGCAAGAGGCCGGGCGAGACTTGTTTAGCAGTCCCTAGTTGAACCCGTTGCTCGCCGCTTCCGCAACAAGCGCCACGGTCCGCACGCGTGCGCGAAGCCGGCGGATCAGTTGATTGAGCATCAAGGCGGATACGACCGGACCGAGTGTCGCAGCGCCGAGAAGCGTGATGGCGGGTAACCATCTGGCGAGCCTGGCGGCCCGACGCGCGAGCGGCGCGTCGTCCGCACGGGCGGCGGCGAACCGGCAAGCGATTGCGGCGGCGTGATGCAAGGCGGCCAGCCCGAAAAGCATGAGGGCCGGCTCGACGCAGGCAAAGACCTGGCCGTATCGGGAGATCCCGAACAGCGTTCGCCATCGGGTGATGCCCAACAAGATCGGCACACCCCACAATCCCGACATGTAAAGGCTGAAGCTCGCAATCGCCCAGTATTTGGCGCGCCCGCGCAGCCTGCGAGGGTCGTCCGTAAAATCCGCAGGTTTGGGGGGGGAGCAACCACAGGACCCAAACCACACACCACGGCAAAACGTACAGAGAAATCAACAACGCAAACGCAATCAGTGCCGGTGGTCTGCCTATCTCGTTCCCGGTGAGCCTGTGCAACACCCGAAGGTACAACAGCGTGTACACCCCGAGCGAGCTAAACGGGGCCAGTTCGCCTACGAAACAGGTCGCGATGATGGTCGTCCGCACGCCCGCGGGTGCGAGCGTTCGCGCTCGGTTCGCCAGGATGCGGGACCGATCCAACCCGCATTCCGGGCAGTTGGCGACATCGAGGCCCGAAAGGTCGTACTCGCACCTCGGACATGGACCTAGTTGGACGGTCTGGGGTACGGTTGCGACGGTCATCGGGAAAGCGTATTGAGGGTCAGGACGTGGTTGACGCAAAGGTCGCACTCACCCCCGGAGCCGCTACGCCCCCCGGAACGCGTCCCCAAACCCTGCTAGCCTGATCGTCTATGCGAACGTTCGATCTTTGCGTCATCGGCAGCGGGCCCGCGGGGCAGAAGGCGGCCATCCAGGCTTCCAAGCTCGGCAAGCGCGTGTGCATCGTTGAGAAGGCGGAGGTGGTGGGGGGGGCGGCGGTCAATACCGGCACGATCCCCAGCAAGGCGCTGCGCGAGGCGATATTGGCGGCGACGGGGAAGAGCCCGTTCATGCCGCGATTTTCGGATTTCATGTCGGCGCGGGGGCGGGTGAGCCTGAGCGACCTGTTCAGCGCGTGCCAGGCGATCATCAAGAACGAGATCTCGATCGTGCGTGGGCACTTTGCGAGCAACGGGATCGAACTGATCACGGGCAAGGCGGCGTTTCGCGATGCGAACATCGTGGACGTGACGGGTGAGCACGCCAGCGAGGCGATCCGGGCGGAGCACGTGGTGATCGCGGTGGGGACGCGCCCGGCCAAGCCCGCGAACATTTCGTTTGACGACATCGACATCATTACGAGCGACGAACTGCTGCACCTGAAGCAACTGCCCCTGTCGATGATCGTGGTGGGGGGCGGGGTGATCGGCACCGAGTATGCGTCGATGCTGGCGGCGCTGGGCGTGAAGGTGACGCTGATCGAGGGGCGGAACCGGCTGCTGGATTTCATCGACGCGGAGATCGCCGAGGCGCTGCAGTATCACCTGCGCCAGGCGGGGGTGACGCTGCGGATGGGCGAGAAGGTGGTGTCGATCAATAAGGTGGAGCCGCCCCCGGGGGCACGGACGACCAACAACGTGATGGCCGAGGCGGTGCTGGAGAGCGGCAAGACGCTGCGGGCAGATTGCCTGCTGTACGCGATCGGGCGGCAGGGGGCGACGGACGCGCTGAACCTGGCGGCGGCGGGGCTCTCGGCAGATGATCGCGGGCGGATCAAGGTGAACGAGCACTACCAGACGAGTGTGCCGCATATCTACGCGGTGGGCGACGTGATCGGGTTCCCCGCGCTGGCCAGCACCAGCATGGAGCAAGGCCGGCTGGCGGCGTGCAGCATGTTCGGGGAGAGTTGCCCGAGCTATGGCAACACGCTGCCGTATGGGATTTACAGCATCCCAGAGATCAGCATGGTGGGCTGGACCGAGGAGCAACTGACCAAGGACGGGATTCCGTACGAGGCGGGGGTGGCGCAGTATCGGGAGATCGCGCGGGGGCAGCTCTTGGGCGATGAGATCGGGATGCTGAAGCTGCTGATTCACCAGGACAGCCGCACGATTTTGGGCGTGCATGCGATCGGGACCGGGGCGACGGAGCTGATCCACATCGGGCAGGCGGCGATGGCCTTTGGGGCGACGGTGGATTACTTCGTGAATGCGGTGTTCAACTGGCCGACGCTGGCGGAGTGCTACAAGGTGGCGGCGTTGAATGGGGTGAACAAGCTGCGGAATGTCTAACATCTCTCGGCGGCGGGCTGCCGCGGGAGGTAACGTGCGCTTGACCCAACAACTGATGGAATCGCTGCTCGCGGTGTCGACACCGGCGGAGGATTCTCGGCAGGCGGAGATCTTTCTCGCGCTCACGCTGAGCGTGGTCCTGGCGGTCGTCGTTGTGTCGCTCTTCAATAACTTCAATACCCGCAAGCAGCGGAAGGCGACGTTGGCCGAGTCGGCCGCCCGCCAGCGGTTCCAGGCCGAGCAGGCGCAGCGTGAGCAGTTTCACTTTGAGCAAGGGCAGATGATAAACCAAGTTGGGCTGAAGAAGATGCAACTGGAAACGCAGTTGCTGCAGACGCAGGTGCAGATCGCCGAGCACGAACTGGCCGCCCGACAGCGGCACGAGCAGATCAACTCGGTGGCGATCGAGAAGCTGCGGCTGGAGGTCGAGAGCCTCAAGCTGCACATTCGCGAGCAGCACAAGCGACTGGATGATTTTTCTTCCGGCTACGAGTAGGCCCGTACAGTCGGGGCGTGGCTAAGCGAAGCACCAAACCCAAGGCCGAGAAGGCGAGCAAGGCCCTGAAGGCCGAGGCCCTGCCCGAGGCCCCGCGCCTGACGCCCGCGCCCATCGCGCTTTCGGCGCTCATCGGGCATGACCGGGCGGCAAAGGTGCTGCAGGATGCCATGCGCAGCGGCAGAATCCATCACGCGTGGATTTTCCATGGACCGGCGGGGGTGGGCAAGTGCACCGCGGCCCTCGCGTTCGGGGCGGTGCTGCTCGACCCGACCTCGGCCCCCGGGCTTTCGGGCGAGATCGCGCCCGACCCAGACAGCCAGACGCAGCGCCTGCTCGCCTCGGGCACGCACCCGGACCTGCACCTGGTGGTGAAGGAACTGGCGAAGTTTCACGACGACGCGACGGTGAGGTCGCGAAAACTCGCGAGCATTCCCATCGACGTGCTGCGTGACTTCGTGCTCGCGCCGGGGGCGCTCAACGCCTCGGTGCGCAGCGAGGCGATGGCGTCGAAGGTGTTCATCATCGATGAGGCGGAGTTGTTGAACATCGCGGGGCAGAACGCGCTTTTGAAGTTTCTGGAGGAACCCCCGGAGCGGACGGTGATCATCCTGGTCACCAGCGCCGAGGAGTATTTGCTGCCCACGATTCGCAGCCGCTGCCAGCGGGTGTTTTTCGGGTCGTTGAGCGACGCGGACCTTCGCCGCTGGGCGCGAGGCGCCGGGCTCGAACTGCCCGCTGAGCAGGAGGCGTGGCTGTTGGAGTTTGCGTCGGGCTCGCCCGGCATGCTGGCCGCGGCTATCACCGAAAACCTCGCGGCCTGGTGGGAAAAGCTGTCGCCCCTGCTGGCGCGGGCGGACAAGGGCGAGTATGCCGCGGAGCTCGGGCCCGCGATGCACGAGCTTATCGACGCCTGGGCCAAGGACTTTGCCGACAAGGACGACAACAACAGCAAGGAACTGGGAAACCGCATGGCGTGCGAGCGGATGTTGCGCCTGGTCGCGGCCCACCTGCGGCGGGGGCTGTCGAGGACCGATCCGGCCCGAGCCGCCGACCGGCTGGATGCCATCCGCCAGGCCGAGCGAGCCCTGGACAGCAACGTGAACATGCTGTTCGTGTTTGAGCGGCTGGCGGCAGAGATCAGCCTGCCCGCGGGCACGCCCGCCCTCGCCTAGGAACCCGATCAACACCCGGCTTGTGCCCGGGCCCGTGGGGTCGTAGCATCCGCCCTCTATGACCTTGTCGCGCCGTTGGCGCATGCTCCAAGTTGCGATGCTGGCCGCGTGCGCGGGAACGTGCGCCGCGGCTGCGCTTCAGCCCGAGCCGGGTGCCGCGAACTCGCCCCAGCCTGAACAGCCGGAGGCGGGCGGGAAGGCGGCGGCGGGCGAAGCCGTGGCGAACAGCGGGCCTTACGACTTCACGTCGGTGGCGTTTTCGCAGGGGGCGATCAAGGGCGATTTTGCGATCAACGGGCTGCGGGTGAATGTGTGGGATCAGGGCGACACGCGACGGATCTTCGTCAGCGGGCAGGTGGTCGCGAGTGTGGGCGAATACACCTTTCACGCCGACCGGGCGGTGGTGTGGCTGGCACGCCTGCACCGGGCATCCGGCGATGTGCAGCAGCTGTTCATGTACCTGGACGGGGTGCGGGCCAGCGCGGAATCGGCGGGCGGGTCGTCGTTCAACGCCGACAGCATGCCGGTCCGCGCGGTGCTGACGGCGGATTCGTCGGTGCTTGTCAACGGGGCGCTGGTGCTAGCCTCGCCCCCCTCGGAGACGACCGAGGCCGAAGGGGCGACGCTGGAGGCGGGAAAAGCGGCGCTGGCGAAATCGCAGCGGCGGGAGCTGAATGCGGGCAAGCCCGTGACGCCGCCTCCGGTGCCGGTGTTCGTGCCCGACGCGGCCCTGGAAGCCGCGGCGTTTTCGCAGTGGGCTGATCGGGGGATCACGCCCCCGACCCGCGCGGGAGGCATCGTGCCCCCGCCGGAGAGATTGGCGAACGGGCCTTTGCCGGGGATGAGGCCGGTGGAGCCCAAGCCCGGACCAGGCGAGACTGCTCAGCCCGGACCAGGCGGAGCCGCCCAGCCCGGGGCGGGCGGTCCGGGTTTGCCGGCCTCGCCCGAGCCCGCGAGGGTCGCGGGCGATTCGGCTGGGGAGGCCCCAGGCGGCAAGCGCAACCCCGGCGACCCGATCTTCGCCAAGGATGGCATCATCGTGATCGCGCCGGGCGATGTGACGCTGGTGCGGGGCGACGACGACAACTCGATCATCGCGTCCGGGGGCGTGACGCTGCAGTACAGCGATCCGCGCACCGGGCATCTGCTGCAGCTGTCGGCGCAGCGGGCGGTTGTGTTTACCAAGCCCGGGCCGATCAGCGACATGCTGCGTCTGGGCGTTGAACAGGTGAGGGGCATCTACATCGAGGGCGACGCGATGGCCACCGACGGCCAGTACACGCTGCGCGGCGCCGAGGTCTATTACGACGTGCAGGCCAACAAGGCGGTGGTGCTGGACGCGGTCTTCTGGACCTACGACCAACTGCAGAAACTGACCCTGTACGTGCGGGCCAAGACGCTGCGCCAGACGGCGGCGAGCACGTTCACGGGCGAGGATGCCCAGATCACCAACACATCCTTCGCCGACAGCGAGCTGAGCCTGGGCGTCTCCAAGTTCACCATCACCAAGAAACAGGCGCCTGAGCAGCGGACCAGCGTGCTGAACCCGGCGGCCCCGCCCCAGACGACGACGTGGGTCGAGGCGAAGGGGATTGAGCCGACGTTCGAGGGGATGCCGTTCTTCTGGTTCCCGGAGTTCGCGGGCGACCCCAACGACAAGACGCTGAAGAACTTCGTGCTTCGCAATCGTTCGGGCTCGGGGCTCGAGCTGGCCTGGGTGTGGAACGCGTACGCGCTGCTGGGGCTGGAGTCGCCGAGCAACGCGAACGTTGACCTGCTGACGGACCTGTACATCGAGCGCGGGCCGGCGATCGGCGTGAAGGCGGACTGGAAAGAGGACTCGCAGCAGGGAGAGCTGTTCGCGTACACGCTGCCGATCGATCGCGGGTGGGACACGACCCAGTCGGGTGCGAAGTTCAACCACGACCAGGATTTCCGCGGGATCATCTACGGCGAGGAACGCTGGCGCATCGACGA
This sequence comes from Tepidisphaera sp., assembly GCA_016124375.1. Taxonomy (GTDB): domain Bacteria; phylum Planctomycetota; class Phycisphaerae; order Phycisphaerales; family UBA1924; genus RI-211. Next base: position 211,543 of record WGNV01000005.1, on the reverse strand, counting down.
CAAGTGGACCATCTTCGGCGAGATCTCCTACCAGAGCGATCCGACGTTCGTGCCGGCGTTTTTCGCGGAGCTGGGGCGGACGAGCCGCGAGTTCACGAACTCGCTCGACGCCAGGCGCCTGGAGGACAACTCGTACCTGTCGCTGGAGGTGCGGGGCAGCCTGAATGACTTCCTGACCAACGAATACCTGGAAGAGAGCCAGGGCTACAGCGTCACCAAGACGCCGCAGGTGACGTACGCGAGGCTCGCCGACGACGTGCTGGGCGGGCTGGCGCCCGGGTTCCTCACGTACACCTCCGAGTACAGCGCCGCCCGGATGCAACTGAACTTCGACACCGCAACGGCGGCCGAGCACGGGCTGATCAACGACCGCATCGCGCAGGCGGCGTTCGGGATCAACGCCAACCAGAACTTCGCCAACGTGCTGTCGGGGCGCGGGTTGTCGGAGGACGGGGTGATCCGGCTGGACACCCGGCACGAGCTGTCGATGCAGACCGAGCTGGGGCCGATCAAGATCAATCCGTTCGTGGTGGGGCGGGTGACGTGGTACGACAACGACTTTGCCGCGTTTTCGCCCGATGAGAGCGACAACACCCGGCTGTGGGGTGCGGCGGGCGTGCGCTTCAGCACGACGCTGCAGCGGGTGTACGACGATGCGGATTCGGAACTGCTGGACATTCACCGCCTGCGCCACATCATCGAGCCCAACGCCACCATCTGGTACTCGGGCACCAACGTCAAGAGCCAGGACCTGCCGGTGTACGACCAGTCGGTCGAGCAGCTCGTTGATGGAGGGATGTACAAGGTCGGGATCAACCAGACCCTGCAGACGCAGCGGGGCGGGCCCGGGCAGTGGCACAACGTCGATCTGCTGACGCTCAGCACCAACTACATCTACTCGACGGGCGACACCGACCAGACCAGTCCCTTCGGCCGGTTCTTCGATTATCGCCCGGAGTACTCCAACGCCGGGCAGTGGGGGACGGTGGATGCCGCGCTGCGGCTCACCGACGCGACCAGCCTCACGGCCGGGGAGATCTTCAACTTCGACAAGAACGAGGTGGCGACAACGAGCGTGGGCCTGCTCATCCGCGAAGCCCCGAAGTTCTCGGCGGCGGTGGACCTGAGATTCCTCAACCCCGAGGACAGCACGTTCCTCAACATCGTGCTGAGCTATGAACTGACCAGCAAGTACTCGCTCACGCTGGGCGCGGAGTTTGACGCGACGACCGGCGACTTCCAGACTGCGATCGTGGAGATCCACCGCAAGTTCCGCAGCCTTGAGCTGGCGGTCGCCGTGGCGACCGACCAGATCACGGGCGAAACCGGCGTGAGCGTCAACGTCACGCCCTACGGCAGCACCGGAGGCGTGGGTGTCGTGGGCCTTGGGGGCAAGAACCTGGGCTCACGCATCGGCGGGCAGTGAGGCGTTCGGGGATACGGGCCTCATTTGACATTCCTGAATAATATCTAGAACAGTGTGACGCAACCCAGCGATGGAGGCTGTCATGGTGCGTGTTCGCGTTCTTGGTTTGATGGTTGCAAACTCAGTCTTGGCGCTTGCGGGGTGTTCGCCTATGGCGATGCCTCCCCGCCCGCCGGCACCGACCGCCATGCTCAGCCCGCAGACCACCGATCGCCTCTCTCGTGTGCCGGGCGATCGGGTGGTGCTGGTGGATAGGGCGTGGCTCGTTGGGTCTGACAAGTACCTTTATGTGGACGTGGTGGCAGCGTCAAGAGCTGGCGTTGATGATGCCACGCGATTGGCAAATGAATTTCAGGATTACTCGAATTACGACCTCGCGCCCAGGAAGGAGTGGTCACCGCAGTTTGATATCCGATTCAGTGATGGGGTGGTGAGTCAGGCATTGGCGCCGCACAAGTGGGCTTACCCCTACGCATATCGGTGCCGTATACAGTGGGACCTGCCCCTCAGGATATTTGCAACCTCCGGGGCGCCCGACGCCAGGCTCCTGCGAGAGCAACTGGTGACGGATAAGGTCGATGGTTGGGCAATTGCTAAATTCCGACAGCCCCTGCGTTTGCCCGCGGAGAGTCTCAGTGATCCAGAATCGATCGCGTTGGAAAAATTCGGCGGTAACGCTGTCATATCGAGCGACACGCCTCTAGTTGCCATTCAGGAATGGGAAAGCGCCCAGAGCAATACTCCGGCGTCGCGCTGACCCGACGATCTAGATCTGACTTACTTCGCCATCACGCCCGCGCTGCGCTTCGAGGCTGCCTCGCGGATGGTCTTGATGATGCCCGGCACGTCCATGCCGACCTCGGCCAGCTGCTTGGCCCGGCTGTCCTGGTAGACCCATGCGTCGGGCAGGCCCAGGCGCGTGACGTGCGACGCGTCCAGCCCGAGCTCCTGGGCCGCTTCGAGGACCGCGGTGCCGAAGCCTCCGACCACGCTGTGGTCTTCGATCGTCACGATCGGCACGCCCCGCTCGAGGAGAGCCTTGATGAGGTCCTTGTCCACGGGTTTGGCGAAGCGGGCGTCCCACACGCCGACGTCGATGATGCCCGCCAACGAGTCGGCGGCGTCGAGCGCGCCCATGACCAGCGTGCCGAAGGCCAGCACCGCCACATCGGGCGGGGCCTTGCCTGCCTGCACGTCAAACTTGGACGAAAGGCACCGGGCCTTGCCAAGCACGAAGGGGGGGCAAACCTGGTCGATCAGGCGTTCGGAGACGGTATCGCGCGGGTAGCGCACGGCGGAGAGGCCGGCCTCGTACGTACGCATGAACTCGAGGGAGGCGCGGAGGCTGGGTTCGTCAGCCGCGGCCATGAGCACGGCCTTGGGCAGGGTGCGCAGGATGGCCACATCGCAGAAGCCGTGGTGCACGGCGCCGTCGCCGCCGACCAGACCGGCGCGATCGAGGCAGAGGCGCACGGGCAGGCCCTGCAGGCTGGATTCCTGGAAGCACTGGTCGAAGGCTCGCTGGAGAAACGTGGCGTAGACGGCAAAGAAGGGCTTCCAGCCGGTCTTGGCCAGGCCCGCCATCATGTCCAAGCCGTGGGATTCGCAGATACCCACATCCCACGAGCGATCGGGGAACTTGGGCATGATCTTGCTGAGGCCGGTGCCGTCGGGCATGGCCGCGGTGCAGGTGACGACCTTCTGGTCGTGCTCCATCACGTCGAACAACGCGTCGGCAAAGGCGGTGGTGAAACTCCGGCCCTCGCTCTTGAGCTCGACGCGACAGCCTTCCTGCTCCAGGTCGTCGCTTACTTTGAACGCGGGCGGAGAGTGGAAACGCGTCGCGTCGTTTTCCGCGGCCTCGAAGCCCTTGCCCTTGATCGTCTTGACGTGCAGCACCATCGGGCGGCCAAAGTCGCGTGCCTCGCGCATGAACTCGATGAGCGTTGGCAGGTCATGCCCGTCGATCGGGCCGACGGTGACGAGCCCGAAGTGCTCGAACCACGCGCCTTCGTTGACGACGGCCTTGCAGGCCTCGCCCATCATGTGGTAGGCCTCGCGAAGGGTTTCGCCCCCGGGCAGGCCCTGCAGGGCTTCCTTGGCCGACTTCTTGAAGTCGGTGTAGAAGTGCGACAGCCGCAGGCGGTCGAAGTAATGCGACACAGCGCCCTGGGGCTTGCTGATCGACATGCCGTTGTCGTTGAGGATGACCAGGAACTGGCGCTTGAGCGTGCCGGCGTTGTTCAGGCCTTCCATCGCCACGCCATTGACGATTGACGCATCGCCGATGATTGTGACGACGCGCCGCCCTGTCGGGTTGGTCGTGGCGTCATACGCGTCTTTGTTCAGGGTGTCGCCCCGGGCCATGCCCACGGCGGTCGAAATGCCCGTGCCGGCATGGCCCACGCTGAAGAGGTCGTACGAACTTTCGCGGGGCTCGGGGAAGCCCGCCATCCCATCGCGGGTGCGGAGCTTGCCCAAGAGCGGCAGGCGGCCGGTCAGCAGTTTGTGCGGGTAGCACTGGTGCCCGACGTCGAAGAGCAGGCGGTCGAAGCCGAAGTCGAATACGTAGTGCATCGCGATGGACAGCTCGACGACGCCCAGGTTGGGGGCGAGGTGTCCGCCGGTCTTGGAGACCTGATCCGTAATGGCCTTGCGCATCTCCTGGGCCAGTTGCTGCAACTGGGGGATGGTGAAGGCCTTGATGTCCTGGGGCGTACGGATGGTCTCGAGAAGCGTCGGCATTGAGGGTTTCCTGCGGCCTGTCGCGATCGTCCTGCCGCGAATGGGGACGGGAATGAGCCCGCCCCGATCACACTGACTGGCGCCCGGCGTCAACGCCCGGGTGCTCTCCAAGTTTTCATTCTATTCTGAAAGACGGGTGTATTCTTGTTCCCGCAAAAAACCTGTTGATAACCGCTTTCTCGGACGTCACGGGTTTGTTCGGGTGTACCTGTGCATGCGATGGCACTGACCAGCCGGTTCGCGCCTGCGTTTGAAAAACCAGCCAAGACTTGCCCCCACCCGGATATCAGACTCCCTGGGGAGCCTCCGGTTCGATTTCGTGCCGCCGGTCACTTTGTGCGAGTGCTCATCAGTTCGCACAGCTCGGCCAAGGCCGCCCCGCGGCTGCCCAACGGTTCGATGGCCGTCAGGGCGTCGCGTTTCAGAGAATCGACCTGCTCGCGCGTCTTCTCGATGCCCAGCACGCCCGGGTAGGTCAGTTTGCCGGCGTCGATGTCCTTCCCGGTGCGCTTGCCGGTGTGCTCGGCGGATTGGGTCACGTCCAGCAGGTCGTCCACCACCTGGAACATCAGCCCGATATCTTCGGCGTAGCGGGTGATCGCGGCCAGGGCCTGCTCGAAGCCCGGACCCGATGGGGCGCACATCGCTCCCATGCGGCAACTGGCGCGGATGAGGGCGCCGGTCTTGTGCCGGTGGATGAGGCGGAGCTGATCGAGCGGGGTGAGCCCGGCGGGCAGGCCCCCGAGCGTGTCCCACACCTGGCCGTGGATCATGGCGCTGGTGGCGTGAGCCAGTTCGCGGATGAGCTCGGGACGCGGCAGGTGGGCCGGCTTGGCGTCGAGCAGAACCTCGAAGGCGGTGAGCGTCATCGCGTCGCCGGCGAGGATCGCCATCGCCTCACCCGCATGCTTGTGCAGGGTGGGGCGGCCTCGGCGCAGGTCGTCGTTGTCGATCGCGGGCAGGTCATCGTGCACGAGGCTGAAGCAGTGGATGAACTCGACGGCGGCGCCGGCGCAGAGGCTGTCGGCCCCGTCGCCCCCGGCCGCGACGCACGCGTGCCAAGCCAGGATGGGGCGCAGGCGCTTGCCGCCACTGAGCAGGGAATAGCGAACCGCTTCCTGCAGACCTCGGGGCGCGGTCGGGTGCAAGGAGAGGCGATCGAGCGTCTCTTCGATGCGGGAGAGCGGGGCGAAGACGTCCGGGGCCTTGGCGGCCTTTTCATCCATGACTTTGCGAGCGAGGGAGGATTGCGACATGACGCACCACGCAGCCGGTCAGGCCGGCTTTTCCTGGCTCTTGAGCAGATCGAAGATCTGCTGGGGCGACGAGGCGGCGTAGATCTGCTCGCGGAACTGCTCCATCGTCATCAGGCGGCTCACGCGGGCCAAGGCCTGGATGTGATCGCTGGTGCGGTCCGGCGGGCTGGCGAGCAGGACGATCAACTTGACCGGCTGACCATCGATGGCTTCAAAGTCCATGGGCTGGGCGGGCTTGCCGATGGCCATGGCCAAACCGGGCATGCCCACGCACTTGCCGTGGGGGATGGCGAGCCCGGCGCCGATGCCGGTGGTGCGCATCTGCTCGCGGGTCCAGACGGCGTCTTTGAGTACCTGGGCGTCGTTGACCCGGCCGAGCCCGGCGAGCACGTCGACGAGTTCGTCGATGGCCCCGCGCTTGTTGGTCGCGGCCAGGGGAGCCCGGATGCAGTCGACGGTCAGAATGTCCAGCAAGTTCATCAAGCCCGGCTCCCAGGACGCTGCTTCGAGGCCGTCTTTGCGCGACGGGCCTTGAGTGTACCCGTCTTTTTCGCCTTCGTCCCGTCGGTGTCAGCGACATCTGTTCCCCGACGCAGCCAGGCGGCGTAGCTGCCGTCTCGATACTTGGACCATGATTCGCCCGGAAGGCCTGCCGGAAGAAGTGTTTCTTCACGTTCCAGAGTCAATCCGAGCGTCTCAACCGCCCACGCGGCTTGGGCTTGGTTCTCCGCGTCGTCGATGCTGCAGGTGGAATATGCCAGCAAACCGCCCGGGGCGAGCAAAGCCGCGGCCTGCGTCAGAATCTCCTGTTGAACGCCCATCAGGCGCTCGGTCTGTTCGCTGCTCCAGCGATATTTCGCCTCGGGGCGGCGAGCAAGGACGCCGCTGTTGCTGCACGGAACGTCCGCCAGCACCATCGCGGCGGTTGCGCCCGCGTCGGCGATCTCCTCGGGCGCGACGACCTTCACGTTGGGCAGGTTCACGCGACGCAACGACTCCAGGCGCACGGGGTCGACGTCGGTCGCGATGATCTGCCGCCCCGGAAACGCGTGGGCGAGATGCCTCGTCTTGGTGCCCTGGCCGGCACAAAGGTCGAGGATGGGGCCGGGCGGCAGCGTGGGGGCGGCGAGCGCGATCGAGCTCACGACGTGCGCGGAGGCCGCGTCCTGCACCCAAATCTCAGGGTGCTTGGCGAGAAACGGGCCGAGTTCCTGTCGGGGCCCGTGCCAGACCCGGGCGTGGGGCGACTCGTGGGCCGAGGTGAGCGGGGGCGTGCCGGCGCTGAGGGCCGCCAGCGTCTCGGGCGAAGCGAACGCGACGTTGAGGATCGTCGGGGGCTCGCTGAGCAGGTGCAGCATCTGGGCTCGAAGCATCGGCTCGCCCTGCTCGCCTTCGAACTGCGCGGCCCAGTGCTCGAAGAGTTCCGGCGGGCAACTGGTCGCAAGGCCGAGATGATCGAACGAGTCGTCGGGGAAGACATCCTGCTTGAAGACCAGCGCCCGTCCATCTGACAGCGGCAGTTCGGCGAGCGCCCCGCTCCAAGCCGCCCGGCGGACGGGTTGGGCCAGTTCGTCGCCCTGGGCGCGGTCGGTCAGCACCATGCGGACGACGTTGCGCAAGACGCCATTGACCATGCCGGCGATGCTGCCGGAGAGGCGCACCTTGGCCCAGTTGACGGCTTCGTTGATCGCGGCGTGGGGGGGCACCTTGTCCATCAGCAGCAACTGCGTCGCGCCCGCAAGCAACACCGCCTGCACGCCGGGTTTTTGCTCGTGGAAGGGCTGGCGGAGCTTCAGCGAGAGGATGTGCGCCAGCGTGAGCCAGCGCCGGATGGCGGCGTCGTAGACGGCGTGGGCGAAGGCCGCGTCGCGCGGGGGCAGGCCTTCGTCGCGCAGCGGGGCGGGGTCCAGGTCAGGGAATCGCTCGGCCTGGCGCAGCAGGGCCTCCATCACGGCGTGCCGGGCCGGCGTGATGGCGGGGGAGGCGTGCGACTTGTGGACGGGCTTCTTTTTGTGGGGCGGGCGCATGAGAGCCTGGAGTCTAGGGAGCGATCGTGCGTCGCACGCCCTGGCCTGGCAGGGTGGGGCCGTCACGGGACGAATAAACTCCCTCACGTGGCCAAAGCCAAGCCCAAACCGGCGAACGACAAGCCTGCGAGTGACGCGACGGCTCCTGCCCCGCCTCCCCCCCCGGTCTTTGATCGGCGCCGGCTGAGGCTGCTGCCCCGCCCCTCCGACCGCCCGGGTTTTTTGGGCGGCATGCGGATCCGGAAGAAGCTGGTCTTCCTGCACACGATCTTCTCGCTGGCGCTGGCGGCGGCGCTGTTGGTCGCGCTGCGGCCCGCGCTCAAGGAAGTGGTCAGCCGCGCGGAGCTGGACGAGGCCCGCGTGCTGCTGGAGGCCCTGGTGCCCGCGCTGGCGTCGCCAGACACGTCGGACGCCGCGATCGCGAGGTTGAACGCTGACGAGACGCTGCTACGGGCGGGGACGGCTCAGGAACTCGGGTTGCCGTCGGACGTGGTGGCCCAGGCGACGGCTTCGCCCGGGCGAGCGGTGCTGGCGATGGAGACGTCGGCGGGGCCGGGGGCTGTGGTGTTTCTGCCCGGGCGCCCGGGTGAGGAGCCGATCTTTCATCTGATGCGCGTGCAGATCCGCGATGCCCGCTCGGCGGTGGTGCGACTGTACGGGCTGATGGTGCTGGCGCTGCTGGGCGTGTACGCGCTGGTGGCGATCACGCTGGAGGTGCTGGTGTTGCCGCAGACGGTGTACGCGCCGATCCGGCGGATGCTGGCGGCGGACCGCGCGGTGCAGGCGTCGACCTCGGGCGAGGAGCTGATCCCCGAGGCGTTGATCCCGGGGGACGAACTGGGCGAGATCATGCGCAGCCGCAATGACGCGATTTCGCGCCTGCGACGACAGGAGGCGGCGCTGGCCCAGGCCTTGTCGCAGTTGGAAGCGGTGGCGACCGATCTGAGGCGGAAGAACCATCTCTTGGAGACCGCAAGGCGAAACCTGACGGACGCGGATCGCCTGGCGAGCCTGGGGATGATGTCGGCAGGGATCTCCCACGAACTCAACACGCCGCTGGCGGTGCTCAAGGGGCTGACCGAGAAGCTGAACGCGGCGCCCACGCACAGCGTGCCCCCAGCGGAGGCGGCGCTGATGCTGCGGGTAGTCGGGCGACTGGAGCGACTGGGGGAGAGCCTGCTGGATTTTGCCCGGGCCCGGCCCGCGGCGGCCCGCCCGGCGCCTGTTCGGCCGATCGTGGACGAAGCGATCACGCTGGTGCGCCTCGATCGTGAAGGGGCGGAAATCGCCATCGGCTGCGACATCGACGAGGGTGTGCTGGCCCAGTGCGACCCCGACCGGATGGTGCAGGTGTTCGTGAACCTGGTTCGCAACGCCGTGGACGCGATCCGCGGGGCGGGGCGACGCCAGGGGCGGGTTGACGTCGGCGCGGTCCGCTCCCGGCGTGAGGGGAGGCCCTGGGTGTCGATCATGGTGACCGACGACGGGCCGGGGATCGACGCGGCGGTGCTGCCCCGGCTCTTTGAGCCGTTTGTCTCGACCCGGCTGGACTCGCGCGGCACGGGGCTGGGGCTGGCGGTGGCGGAGGGGATCGTGCGCGAGCACGGGGGTGTGCTGCTCGCACGAAACCGGGCGGAAAGGCCCGGGGCGGTCTTTGAGGTGCTTCTGCCGGCCCCGGACGAACCCCAAGGCGAGACATCCGGTACATTGGCGGGCGGGGAGAATAACGTTCCCGCCGCCAAGGAAGAACCAGCGTGACCGCCGACGCCATGACGCCCAACCCTCCCAACCCGCGGCCCGAGCCGGGCCAGCCGACCGACGTGCTCGCGCCCGCGCTGTCGATCGTGGCGTTGGACGACGACGCGGATTTTCGCCAGTACGTCGCGGGTGTGCTGGAGGCGGACGGGCACGACGTGCGAACGGCGGCGAACAGCGAGGAGTTCATCGCCGCGTGCCAGCAGCGCCTGCCGGACCTTGTGCTGCTGGACATCAAGATGGGTCGCGAGAGCGGGGAGAGCGTGCTTGAGGATCTGCGCCGGCGCTGGCCCAAGCTCGCGGTCATCGTCGTCACGGGCTACCCGACGCTCGACAGCATGCGCCAGACGTTCAAGCAGGACGTGTTTGATTACCTGGCCAAGCCCTTCTCCATTGCCGAGCTGCGGCGCTCGCTTTCGCAGGCCGCGGCCAGCCTGGGGCTGGGCCAGCGCCCGCAGGACATTCTTCGGCTTGAGCTCGGCCGCCAGATCCGCCTGGCCCGCACCGACCAGGGGCTGACGCTGAAGGAGCTGTCGGAGATCGCGGGGGTGAGCGTGAGCCAGTTGAGCTCGATCGAGCGCGGGGCGCACCTGCCCAGTTTGGAATCACTGGTCGCGATCGCCTCGGCGCTCAAGCGGCCCCCGTCGGACTGGCTCAAGAGCGCGGGGCTGTAGATCCTTGCCCTGTCGGCCCGCGAGCGAACCCATGTGGTTTCCCGCCTATCTTTCCTGCACGTGCCGCAGGAGAACGAGCCCAACTCCGCGATGCCGTCGGTGCTGTTCACGGCCTTCGAACCCAGCGGCGACGACCACGCCGCCGCGGTGATCGCCGAACTTCGCCGGCGCCACCCGACGCTGCCCATGTTCGCGTGGGGTGGGCGGCACATGGCCCGCGCGGGCGCGACGATCGTCGAGCACACGGGCGACGACGCGGTCATGGGCATGCCCGGCATCCAGAAGATCATCGAGCACCAGCGCATCAACCAGCGCATCGACGCATGGATGGGCGAGCACAAGCCCGCGCTGCACGTGCCGGTGGATTCGCCCGCGGCCAACACGCCGATCTGCGAGATCGCCAAGCGCCACGGGATCCGCGTGGTGCACCTGGTCGCCCCGCAGATCTGGGCGTGGGGGCGATGGCGGATTCACAAACTCAGGCGAGTGACCGATCTGGTCTTGTGCATGCTGCCATTCGAGCCCGAGTTCTTTGCCCGGCGCCGAGTGCCCGCGAAGTACATCGGCCATTTCCTGTTCGACAAGCCCCTCGATGTGGAGGCGCTCGACCGGCGTGCCGCGACCTTCGGCGAGGGGCCGGTTCGCGTGGCGATGATGCCGGGAAGCCGTCCGGATGAACTGAAACGCAACTTCCCCACGCTGCTGGGGGCGTACGCGCTGCTCAGAAAGGCGCACCCGGAGCTGGTGGGCGTCGTCGCGGCGACCTCGGACGCGGTCGCGGATCAGTTGCGGCGGATGGCGCAGGAGCACGGGGGCTGGCCCGAAGGGCTGGGAGTCGTGGTTCGCGATACCGACGCGGTGATCCGCTGGTGCACGCTGGCGCTGGTCAAGAGCGGGACGGTCACGCTGCAGGTGGCCAAGCAGCGCCGGCCCATGGTGGTGTTCTACAAGAAATCCAACCCGCTGTTCTTCCTCTTCGCGCGGGCCATCCTCGCCACGCGCGTCTTCTCGCTGCCCAACGTCCTCGCCAGACGGCGGATCGTGCCCGAGTTCATCCCGCACTTCGGCGGCCCCAGGCCGATCGTGCGGGCGGCGGAAAAACTGATCGCCAGCCCCGAGGCAGTGAAACTACAGCAGGCGGAGATCGACAAGGTGCTCGCCTCATTCGCGAACATCAATGCGTCCCACGCCGCGGCCGACGCCATCGAAGAGGTGCTGGGGATTCGGGCGGCGCTCGCGGCGCCGGCCCCGGGGCAGCAATCCAGGGCGAGCCTGCTTACCTCACCGGGCTGATCTCGATCAGGGAGAGTTCGCACCACGTGTTGCCGATCCGGTCCAGAATTTCAAAGCCCGCGCTCTCGGGGCTCCGCAGCGGCAGCCCCTTGTCGGCCGCCTTGCCCAGCGCGATGGCCAGGTCGTGCGTCGCAATCTCCGGGCCTTCGGTGAACAGCACGACCAGCAGACCCCCCCGCTCGATCGATGCTTCCTGGGCGAGCTTGGCCAGGTCTTCGGCGTGGGCGTGGATGATCTCGCTCGAGTAGCTGCGATTTGGGCCGGGCACGCCGTGCGTGTAGGTGTGCTGCCCGACGCACTTGACCTCCAGCCAATATGCCTCGCGGGAACTGATCGTGCCCGGCGCCGGGGCGGGCTCGACGTGTGCAAAGAGCGTCGAGGCCTGTGCCTCGGCCTTGATGAGCTCTTCCACCGGGTCGCGGAGTTTGAGCCCGGGGGAGGGCAGCAGCACCAGGTCGCAGCGGCTTCGCTCGGCACGTTTCCGGCGTCCGGGAGCGACGCCCGGGTAGGGCTGCTCGCGCAGCACGCCCAGGGCGTGCTCGCGTAGCCCGGAGGCCAGCAGGGGGTGCAGCTCGATTTCGCTCAGGGCGTCCAGACCCCGCACTGCCTGCTCACGGCGCAGCGCCAGCTCGGCCTTCTTCAGGCCCGCCGCGGCCCGGGCGAGCAGCTCGCCCGCATTCCAGATGTGCCGGTCGTGGGTCATCAGGTCGTCGGGTTCGGAACCCCGACAACGCTATCCGTCTTGGGCTGGGCGCTGTAGACCGAAGCGCCAAGCGCGGGCGTGATGTCCGCGAGGAGCTCGGCGGCGCAGATCTGGGCCGCCAGGCGCGAACGCCGCACCATCCCCCGCAGCGTCCAGGGCAGCGGAATGATGGTGACGGGCAGATACCACATCCAGGTCTGGAAGTCGTACCAGGAGAAGTAGGTTCTGAGCATGGAGTCCGTGAGCCAGACGCCCGGCCAGATGGTGAGCAGAATGATGAGTGCGAAGATCACCGGCAGTTTTGGGAGCATCCGCAGCCGCAGGTCGATCCGCAAAGGCTGGCCCCCGGAGCGGGTCACCCCTTCGAGCACCGAGTCGAACGGCGCGCCGTAGGCGTGCACCGAAAAGAGCACCTCGCCCCGGTCGAGCGTGCACTCGGGCAGTTTGCCCCGCCGGGCCAGCCCGTCGAGCCGGGCCACGACTTCTTCGCGCGGCAATGCGACCACCAGCGCCTCGGGCAAGGCAGGTGCGGCGACGGATTCGGTGTGCGCGTGGGGCGCCATCGGGAAGGGTGGGTCGTTCAGGAAAACGTTTTCCGACTGTGGGAAAGAAAGGCTACCACAAGAAACGATCGGATCGAACGGCTGTCACGCGGAAGTTTCCAAAACTGTGGTTTTCCGCGATTTCGCCTCCGCTCCGTCTATACGGGCTATTCCGGAGGTCCGCTCGCAGTTATTTCTCTAAAATGAACGCGGCGTCCCGAGCGTGACGTATGTTGTGGGGGGTTACGACGCAGGTCCGTTGCTTGTGGCTCGACGATCGCCACCCCCTTGCATGACACGTTCCGCGCTCCAACCTCCCAGAATGACCCTTCGCCTGGCGCGCGAAACCGATGCGGCCCCGGCGTCCGGTGCGATTCGGGATGTCGGGCTCGAAAATCGCATGGCCGCCATGGCGGCTGACGACGTTCGGGCCGCGTTCGCCGCGATGGTCGCAACGAGCCTCGAGGGGGGAAGAGCGGCCATCCTTCGGCCGCGTGCCCGGCGGGCGCTGATGTCCGAGGGCGTCAAACTGGGGTTGCGCCCGTTTGACACGAGTTTGGTCATCGCGATTGTGCAGGACGCCGCGCGGCGGGGTGAGGGCGTACGTACGACTCCGGTGCAAGGGCGGCTGGGGATGGTGGGAGCGCCGAACGAATCCGAGAGGATCTGGCCGATCTTGCTTGGGGTCTTCGTCGGCATCGCTTTGCTGGCGATTCTGATTTTGTTGGTCGAGGCAGGGTGAGCCGCGACACGGGGCCGGGCTTGAAGGCTCTTGCCCGCTCGCGCCAGTGGCGGGCGGCGTGACGAAGGCGGGGCGTTTCGCCGCGTATGGCAGACCCGCCACTTCTACAATCCAGCATTGAGTCGGGCAAAGTCCAAAGTGCTGGTGGCGATGTCGGGCGGGGTTGATTCCTCCGTCGCGGCGGCGCTGCTGCTGCGCGAGGGGTACGACGTCGTCGGCTGCTTCATGCGCCTGGGTTCGCCCGGTGAGACGCTGGACGAACTGACGCCGGGCGAGGAGGCGTGCGAGGTCGATCGCGCGAGCGGTCCGACCAAGATCGGCCACCAGGGCTGCTGCTCGATCACCGATGCGGCCGACGCCCGGGCCGTCGCGGCTGAACTGGGCGTGCCGTTTTATGTGTGCAACTTCAAGAAGGACTTCGGGCGGATCATCGACTACTTCGTGGACGAGTACGCCCGCGGGCGCACGCCCAACCCCTGCGTGCGCTGCAACGACTGGCTGAAGTTCGGCAAGTTGCACGAGTACGCCGGGCAGATCGGGGCGGAGTTCGTCGCGTCGGGGCACTATGCGCGAGTGGGCACAGGCGAGCATGGCGGGCCGGCGCTGATGCGGGGCGTGGACGAGAGCAAGGACCAGAGTTACGTGCTGTTCGGCGTGCCGCGGGCGCAACTGGGGCGGATGCTGCTGCCGATCGGCGCGATGGAAAAGTCCCGCGTGCGCGAGCTGGCCAAGGAGTTCGGCCTGCCGGTCTTCAACAAGCCCGACTCGCAGGAAATCTGCTTCGTGCCCGACAACGACTACGCGGGGCTGGTGGAGCGACGCCGCCCGGGGCTGGCGGCTCGGGGCGAGGTGGTTGATACCTCGGGCAAGCGCCTGGGCGAGCACGACGGGCAGCACCGGTTCACCGTCGGCCAGCGGCGGGGGTTGTCGATTTCGCTCGGATATCCGATTTACGTCGTCGGCAAGGACGCGGCCAGCAACACGGTGGTGGTGGGGGAGAAGAAGGATCTGCTGTCGCGGGGCTGCGTGGCGGCGGAGGCGAACTGGCTGGTGGATGAGCCGCGGGGGTGGGAGCCGTGCTGGGCGCAGTATCGGTACAACAGCGTGGCAGTGGCGGCGCGGGTGCGGGTGGTGGGGGATGTAGAACGAGAAGACACAGGCGGGACGCTTGTGCCACCGGCAGCCAGCCCATCCGGGCGCGTGGGCCGGTTTGAAGTGGAGTTTGATGAGCCGCAGGAGGCGGTGGCACCGGGGCAAGCGGTGGTGTTGTACAGCCGCGAGCGGCCCGAGGTGGTGATGGGCGGCGGGTGGATTCACGGCGCGAACAAGTGACACACAACCAAGAGTTGCGTGAACAACTTGTCAATAGTCGTGCCTTTATCTGGCGATCGTTCGGCCTAGGCGAGATATAAATGGGCCATGACCGACATGTCTGCCAGCCCAGGAATCGACGAAGCGGTTCAGAGTCGATACAAAGCGTACTTGGCACACCGCGAGTATCTGAACAAGTCGGCTCTTGAAGCTGCAAAAGAGCTTGTCCGATGGACATTTAGCGTCTCTGGTACTGCGCTAGCACTTTCGATAGCATTCCTAAAAGACATCGTAAAGTTGCCGATAGCGGAGCATACCAGTCTTTTGGCGATATCTTGGTTTCTTCTAGTTCTGTCGATCTTGCTAATGCTGATATCCGTCCACTTGGGAACAAGATGCTTCGAGCGTTTGCGAGAAGTCATGGATGACGAAGTCGATGCCGGCGGGTTCAATGAAACCTACTTTAAACGTGTGCAAGAACAGACGAACAAGATATGGTCGCTCAAGGCCGTGTATGTCTGCTCGTGGGTATCGTTGATCGCGTCCGCAGTCGGAGTAGCGCTGCTCGTGAGCTTTGTAGCCCTGAATACCGCATTTGGAGCCTCATCACATGCCCGAAAAGCAGAGCCCCAAGCAACAACCCAGTCCGAAACCGTCGAAGCCTCAGACCATCACTGAAGGCACTCAGGGCCAAAAGTCACTTCGCCCCGCGCCGCCTCCAAAGGAGATGGTCGTGCCAAAGCCCGAGCCGAAGCCTAAATCGAGCTGATTTCTGCTCATTTCAGTCTTTGTCTTTCGGAACGGCGACGTTCCGTTCATGTGTCCAACGGCTGGCAGATTTCACGCCATCCATGCCAAAACTCAGTCGAACTTGCCTTTGATTTCCAGCGGGAAGTTCATGATCGCCGCCACGTCGGCGGCTTTCTTCTTCGCCAGGTTGCTGAACCTCGCCACCAAGGGCTTGGGATTTTCGGTGACCAGCTCGCCCAGCTTCTGAAACTTGTGAGCCAAAATGTCGTCGCGATCGACCTTGTCGTTGCCCAGGTGATTGCGGGCGTGGCCCCCGGGGTACATGACGAGGCCACTGTCGATGGTGGAGCCGCGATCGTCGGTGATGAGCATGGCGGTGGGGATGCCGTCGGGGTATTTGGCGTCGAAGTCGGGGCCGCCATGTTCGAAGGTCATCTTTTCCATGAGTTGGCGAGTGAGGGGATCATGCAGCGCGGCGGGCCCAAAGTCGTGGGGCAGCAGCATCAGTTGCTTCCAGCCCAGTGCCGCGCCGGGCTTGGCGTGGTGCAGTTCCAGGGCCTTGCGCAGCATGGTGCAGACGAGGTAGAGCATGCTGTGGTCGGCGCTCTGGCGGGTCTTGGGGTCGCGCTTGGCGGGATCGCCGATGATGCCGAAGGCGGGCTCGTAGGCTCGTACGACGATCTTGCTGATCGCGTCGCCGTTCTGCTGCGCGAGCAGGTGGGGGTTGGCGCTCAGGATGTTGATGAGGCCTTGCAGCGCGCCGGCGCTCTGGTGTTCGTACAGGCCGAGCTTGAAGTGCATGCCCATGACGGCGAAGTCGTCGCCGGTCGTCGAGAGGACGAGATCGAACGGGCTCGCGTGGGCGTTGCCGCTCTTTGCGTCGGGAATGCCCGTGCCCATCGACGAGGTTTTCTGGAAGAGCTGGCCGGGCCCTTCGAAGAGGCGGAAGATCGCCTCGGGGTTGCGGAAGATGTCTTTCGGCCCCATGAAGCCGGCCATGGAGCGTTTCACGCTGAGGATGGCGGCTTCGGTGCTAATGGCGGCGCTGGCGCCCTTGCTGTCGGAAAGTTGCTTGCCGGCGCGGATGGCCCGGAAGGGGATGTAGTGGGCGACGACCATGCCAATGGCGGATTCGATCTGCTCGGGGGTCGCGCCCATCATCGCGCCGAAGGTGGCCGCGCTGGCGATGGCGCCGTGCACGACGTGATCGATCTTGTAGCTCTTGAGCGAGAAGACCTCGGCGAGGCGCCCGCGGATTTCGTCGACGAGGACCATGCCCTTGAGCGCGTACGCGCCGTCTTTGCCGCGGAGTTGGGCGGCGGCCAAGGGCACGGCGTAAAAGTCGTTATGCCCGAACTCGCCCGCGGTGTGGCCGAGGGCCGGGTTGTAGCCAAAGTTGGTGCCGTTGCTGTCCCACTCGCGCACAGCCGCGGCGTTGGCGGCGATGGCCTTTTCCACCTGCACGTCGGTGGTACTGCCAAAGGTGGGCACTCCCGAGCGCACGCAGGCGCCGGCCCAGGGCACGCCGCCCAAGGTGCCGAAACCCGCGGCGGGCGTGGCGTACTGGTGGGCTTCTTGGCGGAGGAGCACCGGGGCGTTGGTGCCCAGGGCGAGGGCCGAGAGCCCGCACAGGCAGGCGTCGGTGAAGAAGAGATTGGTGCGTTCCAAGACCTCGGGCGAGGGCGAGGCCTTGGTCATGAAGTCGATGGCGTACTGGGCCAGGCCCAGGGCCTGGTTGGTATCGGCGGCAAGCGTGACGGTGGACATGCGGTGCTCCTGAAAGGGCAGAAGCGTAGGGGGTGGAGACAGTTCGCTGGCGGCTGTTGAAAGACAGCGACCCCGGGGGAATCGGGGGAGGTGCGCGCAGGCCCAGGCCGTGCTGCCTGGCCGCGAGGCTTTCAGACCTCGACGATGAACTCGATTTCAACGGGTGAGCCAAGGGGCAGGGCAACCGAGCCGACCGCCGCGCGTGCGTGACGTCCCTTGTCGCCGAATAGTTTCACCAGCAGCTCGCTCGCGGCGTTGGCCACCTTGGGCTGCTCGGTAAACCCCGCGTCGCTGCAGACGAAGACGCCCAGCCGAACGAACTGCTTGATGGCGTCCAGCGAGCCGACCTCGGCCTTGATCGCGGCCAGCCCGTTCAGCACGCACTGCACCGCGCACTTGTGCGCCGTTTCCATGTTCACCTGGCTGGGCACGCTGCCGGTGGCGACCATCTGACCCGCCGCCAGCGGCACCTGCCCGGCGACGAACACCAAGTTTCCAGTGCGGCGCGTCGGGATGTACGCCCCCGCGGGCTTGGGCGCGGGCGGAAGCGAAAGACCGAGTTCGGCGAGGGTGGATTCGATGGACATGTTAACACCTCCAATACGAGCCCGAAGCGCGAGCGAGGGTCTCCTTGACTTCCGGATACCGGGGAGACCCTCGCTGGCGCTTCGGGCTCGTGATGCATCGTACCGATGCGTACCGCTCGGAGAGAGAGGCCCCCCAGGGGCAAATCGGCAGGCGTCACTCCGGCTTCGTCGCTGGCTCGGGCGCGCGCTTCGCACCGCGACGTGATTGCCTTGCGACCAGCGCATCGAGCACGTTGTTCGAAACGACCTCGACGATCGGCGCGGGCGCTTCGACGGCCGCGGCGACGGGCTCGGGCGCTTGGCGCGAGGCCGGCACCTGTGTCTCTTCGCGCTCACCCTTGTCGCGCTGCTTGATCGAGCCATCGGCCCCGACCTGATCGAATCGCACGCTGACGCGCGTCGACACGCCTCGCTCTTGCATGGTGACGCCGTACAGCCGGTCGGCGTTCTGCATGGTGCGCTTGTTGTGGGTGATGACGATGAAATGCGACAAGTCGGTGAAATCTCGCACGCACTGGTTGAAGCGGCCGACGTTGCCTTCGTCGAGGGCGGCGTCCACTTCGTCCAGCACGCAGAAGCAGCTTGGTTTGCTGCGGAAGATGCTCATCAGCAGGGCGACGGCGGTGAGCGTCTTTTCGCCGCCCGAGAGTTGGCTGATGCTGCGGGGCTCCTTGCCCGGGGGCTTGGCGATCACCTCGATGCCGCTCTCGAGCAGGTCGGTCTGATCGGTCTCGACCTTGCTGGTGGTGCCGTCCGGATTTTCCACTTCGCGCACCAGCGGCATGAGGCGCACCTCGGCCCGCCCGCCCCCGAACAACTTGCGAAACATCCCGCTGTCGCCCCCGAAGTTCTCGCGGATCTTGGTGAAGACCTCGCCGAAACGCTCGCGGCTTAGATTGTTCAGTTGCTCGATCAGCGCCACCAACTGCCCGCGGGCTGCGTCGATGTCCGCGACTTGTTTCACGAGATCGTCGTTCTGAGCCGTCAGCGTCGTCTCTTCGGTCAGCGCGTCCATGTTCACGCTGCCGAGTTTGCGGATGGCGTCCTTCAGCACGTCGATGTTCCGCGCCGCCTCGCTGGTGTCGATGCGCGTCACATCGCCCGCGGCCATCATCTCGCGATACTCGGGGTGTTCCTTCACGAGATCAACGCCGATCTCTTCCTGCACGCGTTCCAGAAGATTCTCGCGTTTCACTTCCAGCTCGCGGCGTGACACCTCGAGGCTGTGCCAGTCTCGCTCCAGCACGCTGTGCTGCTGCCGCAAACTCTGCACGCGTGTCTGCGCTTCGCCCAGTTGCTCCAGCACGTTGTGCAGGACGCTGCGGCGAACGTTGATCTGGCCCGCCAGCGTCTCGAGCGTGCTCGTGCTCTCCTGCACCACCTCGGTCGCCTGGCGGATGCCGTCGACAAACTCTGCCGCCCGCCCCGCGGCTCGCTCGATGTGCGTCGCCAGTTCGCGCTGCTGACGGGCCAGGTCATCGCGCGTCATCGCCAGACGCGAGAGTTCCCGCCGCGCGTTGCCCGCCTGCTCGGCCAAAGCGCTCACCTCGATCTTCGCCTGGCTCAGTGCTTCCAGCGACGAATCGGCCTGGGCCTGCAGCGTGGCGAGTTCGGCTTCGATGTTCGCCGCCGCCGCGGCTTCCTCTTGGTGCAACCGCCCGAGTTTGTCCGCCCGCTCGCGCACCTGCGCCACATCGGCTTCGAGCTTGGTCAGGCGTTCCTGCAACTGCGACGACTCCTGCGCGACCCCGCCCGCCTCGCGCCCGATGCGGGCCGCGTCCGCGTTGGCACGCTCGAGCCGGCTCTGATCGGTCGCGGCTTGCCGCTGCGCCTGGCTGAGCGCCGCCCGCGCCTGGCTCGCCTGCGTGCTGATCGCCGCCGACTCCGCGTCCAGCGACTTGAGCGACGTGCGCTCCGCATCCAGCGACGCGCCGACACTGGTGGCCTTGGCGCTCAAGCGCTCAAGCTCGACGCGCCGCCGCAGAATCGAGCCGTCTTCGGCCTTGCCGTTGCCGACGCTCACGCGTCCATCGGCATCGAGCACGGCGCCATCGCGTGTGACGAAGCGGGCCCGCCGGCCTGCGAGCGGCCCCGCCGCCAGCAGCATCGCGGCGTCGAGATCGCTGACCATATAGACGTGCGTCAGAAGGCGATCAAGCAGGTCCATCAGCCCGGGGTCGGCGTTGTCGCCCTGTCGCACGCGCACCATGCTGCGCACGCTGACGACGCGCCCGCGCGGGTCGGTGAGGTCGATCGCGTCCAAGCCGCTGGGCCCATTCAGCCCGGCCAGCGACGGGCTCATGGCGTCCGCCGGCGGGCACGAGCCGCCACCAAGGTGCCCGATGGGCAGCAGCGTGACGCGCCCGGGCAGGCGGGCCAGGTCGTCGTGCGTCGGCAGGGCCGCGACTGACGACACGACGAGCCCTTGCAGGTCGGTCGCGAGCGCGGCATCGACGGCGGCCGCGGCGTCAGCGTCAACGTCCGGCGCGGTCTCGATCAGATCCGCGAGCGGCGCGACAACGCCCGCGAACGCCTCGCCCTTGTCGCGCAGTTCCATGACCTTGCGTACGGCTTCTGCGAAACCGGCGCGGCTGTCGATGAGTTCGCGCACTGTGTCACGCCGCGCTTCCAGACCCGCCAATTCGCGCTCGAGTTCCGCGACGCGCTGGGCCAGCGCCCGCCGGTCCGACGACAGTCGCCCGACTTGCTCGTCGAGCGTGGCCAGGGCCGCCTCGCCCGCCTTGACTGCTTCGGTCGAGTTGGTCGCGGTGGTGGCCGCCTGCTTGGCCGCGTCGCTCGCCGCGGCTTGCTCGTCGCGCAGCTTGCTTCCCCGCTGGGCCAATCGCTCCGCCTGCTCGCGCAGCGCCTCGGCGCGCCGAGATTCACCCTGAATGTTCGCCAGCAGTTGCGCCCGTTCGCGCTCGATGCGCTGGGCCGCGTTGTGCTTGGCGCTGGCCGCCTGTCGCTTCTCGGCCACGGCTTCGGTCGCCTGCGTGCGGGTGAGCGTCGCGCCGCTGAGCTTTGCCTCGGCTTCGGTCAGTCGCTCGGCGAGAGCCGCGAGCGCCTCGGCCTGCTCGGTGTGGGCCTGCTCGGTCTGGGCGCGCTTGGTCTCGGCCTCGACCAAACGCTTGCGATCCACTTCGCCCTGGCGATTCGCGTCTTCCAGCGATCGCTCGAGCATGCCCTTGCGCTGCGTTGCCTGCTCCAGCGCGTGCTGCGTTTGCGTGCGGGCGTGCTCGGCCTCGCGCAGGGCGTGCGATGCTTCACCCTTGGCGCGGTCGATGTCGCCCAGCGTGAGCTCGGCTTCTTGGAGAGCCGCGGCCGCGGCGTCGCGATCGGTCTGGAGTGCAGTCTGGCGACTGGTCAGGCCTTCGAGCCGAGCCGCGAGGTCGTCGTACTGCTCGAACGCGAGGGCCAGGCGCCACGCCTTGAACTCCTGATCGAGCTCGACGAACTTGCGGGCCTTGGCGGCTTGGCCCCGCACGAGCCGCAGGCGGCGCTCGGTGCTGTCGAGCTGCTCGCGCGTGGTCGAGAGATTCGCCTCGGTGCGTTCGAGTTTCCGCTGCGCCTCGGTGCGGCGCTGCTTGTACTTGGCGATCCCCGCGGCTTCCTCAAAGATGGTACGGCGTTCCTGCGGGCTGGCGAGCAGCATGGCGTCGACCTTGCCCTGCTCGATGATCGAGTACGCGTCGGCGCCGACGCCGGTATCGAGGAACATCTCGCGGATGTCCTTGAGCCGCGCCAAGCGACCATTGACGAGATACTCGCTCTCGCCGTCGCGATACAGGCGGCGCTCGATCTCGACGGTGTCGGTGTCGATCGGCAACGCGCGGCGGCGCGGGGAGGCAGTGGGGGCGGCGATGGCCGTGCTGCTCGCGGCTGATTCATCTACCCCATCTTGTGGCACGGGCGTCCCGCCCGTGTCTTCCGGTGCTTCGACTTCTATCGCGGCGGAGTCAGCGGCGGCATCGAGCGGCCCGGCGGTCGCCTCGGGCTCGATCACAGCCGGGGGTTCTATCACTGCTGCGGGCTTTATCGCCGTCGCGACTCGCTCGATCACCGGATTGTCAAACGTCAACTTCACGCTCGCAAGCCCCGAGGGCTTCCGCCCGGCTGAGCCGGCGAAGATCACGTCGATCATCTCGGTGCCGCGCAGGCTCTTGCTGCTGCGTTCGCCCAGCACCCACTTGATGGCATCGACGACGTTGCTCTTGCCGCAGCCGTTGGGGCCCACGATGCCCGTCACCGCGTCGTCAAACGTGAACTCGGTGGTGTCGGCAAAGCTCTTGAAGCCGCTGAGCGTGAGTTTGAGAAGCCGCATGCAACCCCCATGTCGCTGGCGTATCGCGAGGATCACGCTCTTCGCGGGGGGCCTGGTCCACCCCCGCATCGCGGCTTTCCGTGCCGCCGACAAACCAACATCACAACCACTCCGCGTCACCAGCCGCGGCTCAAAGACCAACCCCAGAATATCGGCACATCCGTCGCGGCGAGCACACTGGTCCCCGCGCGCCTGTCGCTTCCGTTCCCCTCCGCCCGCCTCAGCCTCCGGACTGCTCGCCCTTGGGGGGCGTGATCGGCACGATCCGGGGCCCATCCGCCGGCTTGTCCTTCGGCTCCAGCACCGTGGGCGCCCGGGTTACGACCACCGGCGCTTCGTCCGGCGTCTCCGGTCGATCAACCTGCGAGCGAGAGTTTGTCGCCGCCAGCAGCTGGCCCTGCAGGCGGTCCTGCTCGGTGGCGAACGCCGCCCGCACGCCCCCGCCCCCAGCCAGGGCGTTCAGAACTCCCACAACGTCGGAGTAGGTCATGTCCAGCCCGGGCCGCGGGTCTTCAGGAGTGGTCTTTCGGGCCAGGAAAAGCAGAAAATCAGGCAGTCGCGTCGGCGCGGCCTGCACCGTCGGGTTGCCCTGCCCGGCTTGCGCATACTTCACCCGGGCGCTGGGCTTGCCCTGTGCGTCAGGCTGCGCGTCCAGCATGAACCGGTCGTCCCACATCGTGACCAGCGCCGAAGATCGCAGCGTCTGATCCTCTCCGAACAGCACCACCCGCGGCGCGCCCTGCTGCGTCACATAAATCAGGGGCGGCCCGAAGGGCACGATGTCGATGAAAAACTTGTCCCCCGCCCGCACCCGCCGGATCCCCTGCACGTTGTCCCCGGGGATCTCCAGCTTCGCCAGCTCCTCCAGGCGGGTCGGCGACACCGGCCGCCGATCCGGGTTTTCCTCGACCCACGCCTTGTACCGCGTCAGTTGGTCGCGCACCGCACGCTTGGCCAGGGCCTCATACGCCGCCGTGCGGATGGTCAGCGAGGGCTCGCCCGCCAGCTCGCGCAACGCAAGGTCGACCGTCGGGCCCCCATCAAGATCACCCAGGAACGAAATCGCCCGGATCTGCACGCCCCCCGCCCCGTTCTTCGCGATATCCCGCAAGGGCGCCGCCGCCAGCGCGTCGTTCAGCCTTGCACCAGCCTTGAGGGCCGCGATTCGCGGCTCCAACTCCGGATAGTCGTATAGCTGGCGGATGAACGGCAGCGCCTTCTGCCCGATCGCCTCCAGGCACCACGACACGTCCCCCGCCAGCGCCGGCTCGGCCTTCACGCCCTCCACCAGCCGACGCGCGTTTTCATCCGGCGCGCTGTTGTCCACCTGCAGATGCGTCACCAGGTCCAGAAACTCGCCCGCGTGCTCGCGGTACCGCCGCGGCACCCGAAGATCGATCTGCGTGTCCGAGCGACCGATCGCCGTCTCCGTGGCGTCGCCCGGCCCGATCGGGAAGCGGCTGTTGATCGCCGACGCGATCGCCCGCACCCGCGCGTGGCTCGGGTTGTCCATGATCATCACGATCGGCAGCGGGCTCGTCATCACCCCGCCATCCAGAATCCGCCCGAAGTTCGCCGTCACCCCCTCGGTCTCTTTGCCCCGCTGCGCGAAGGGATTGATGAAGATCGGCCCCCGCGCCACGCCCAACTGCCGCAACTGTGGACCGCCGAACACCGTCGGGTCGCCCACCCGTAGGTCTGTCGACCACAGCGTGCCCCCTTCGAGGCTGCTGGCGTTGAGCGCACGCACCACCACGTCAAATGTCGAATTCACCGGTGCGCCGGGCGGCACCGCCGCCTGCACGATCACCACCGCCACGTTCTTGTCCTGCAGCACCTCGTGGGGTGTCTTGCCCGCCAGCGCCGTGCCCGCCGGGCTCGTCGCCCGCCCGATGCCGTGCAGGCCCATCTCCCGTTCCATCGTCGCGGCCACGTTCTCCGGCAGCACGTCGCCCCCCGTGCCATTCAGCCCGACCACCAGCCCCAGCCCCGACACCACGATGGGCTCAACCCCCCGGATCGAGACCTCGGCGCCGATCGTGCCGCGCAGCAGCGGGCTGATGTCACGAACGACCACCGGGCGAACCGGGATGGGCTTGGGCGTGTCGCCGCAACCAGGAAGCGCGGTCGCCAGGGCCATCGACACCAACCACAACGCCCGCGTGAAACGCGGAGACTGAATCACCTGCATGCGACACTCCGTGCGGGGCCATACGAATGCGCCCAAACGCCTCAACGCCCGCGATTTAGACACTGTACGAAAGCGCCGGGCATCGTGCCGGGGCAGAAGCAGGATTCATGCGCCCTAGACCCCGGCCCCGCGCCCGAAGCCCGGTCCGGGGTCAAGGCGCCTCTTGTGGTGCCCGACACCCGAACAGATCAAAACCACCAACAGCCAAAGACAGCCTGTGCACCGCAAACGACATGGGCCCACGACGCTCCAAGTGCAAGATTCTGATGGACTTGCGGGCACTCGACAGGTTCTCACCAAAAACCCTACCGTATTTTGGGCTTGCCGCCCTTGCATGCACGATCTGTAGTGGTATGCTAGCCCCCGCGACAGATTGCTTCCGGATCGTTTCGCGGGGATTCATCGAGTTTGTGCAGGTTTTATAGGGCTCGGGTGGGTGCAGAACCCCGGGCTCGTCGTACCGTCGAACTGGTGGTTCGGTTTGGCATACGATTGGCGTTTGGTAGGATCTTGGTGGTCGGGTTTGGGTGCCGTGGTGGCGGCGGGATAGCGGGGTGGCTGGTGGGCGTTCTGGCAGATCATCAAATTCAAGCCCACGTCAAGATCTCGCCCTTCGAGCAGGCGGTGAAGCGGGCGGGGAAGATCTCCTTCGGCGTCTCCAGCTACGGCTACGACGTCCGCGTCGGCCCGCGCTTCAAGATTTTCACGCCCACACCGCGCACCGGCCAGATCACCGTCGTCGACCCCAAGAACTTTACCGACGACCTGATGGTCGAGGTCGATTGCGAAAAGCTCAAGCTCGACCACGTGATCATTCCGCCCAACTCGTTCGCACTGTGCGAGACCGTCGAGTACATCGAGGTGCCACGGGATGTGCTGGTGGTGTGCCTGGGCAAGAGCACCTACGCCCGCTGCGGCCTCATCGTGAACGTGACGCCGCTGGAGCCGGAATGGCGCGGCAAAGTCACGCTCGAAATCTCGAACACCACGCCCCTGCCGGCGAAGGTCTACGCAAACGAAGGCATCGCGCAGTTCGTATTCCTGAAGGCGGATCAGGTGTGCAAGGTGAGTTATGCGGATAAGGGTGGGAAGTACCAGGACCAGGGCGGGTTGACGCTGCCGAAGGTGGATTAGGAGCGGAGTTCGGCATTCGGCATTCGTGATTCGGCATTCGTTATCAGGAAAGAGCATTGCGCGGGGTGAGCGTGTGCCCGAGCCCATTCGATCACATCGCGATCTTCGGGCATGACAGATGAGTTTCGCGCTCGCGAAGCGGGTGATGAAGGCGGCGGGGACGTTTCCAAAGTTCGAACTACTCGGGCTTTCGCAACAACTCAGAAGGGCGGCACTCTCGGTTCCGTCGAACATTGCAGAAGGGTTTGGCCGGGGGAGCAGGGTGGATTACGCAAGGTTTCTCAAGATTGCACGCGGGAGTCTCTTCGAGGTTGACACGCAACTTCTCATGGCGAAGGAGCTAGGTTACCTGACGTCTCGCGGCTACGACAGTTTGATGGCAGATTGGAACGAAGTGAGCAAGGTTCTGGCAGGGCTCATCCGAAACGTGCAGCAGGTAAGGCGAGCGGCAGCAACGAATGCCGAATCACGAATGCCGATTGCCGCGAGGTGAGCAGACCAGAGGACAGGCAAGCAGGACGCTTCAAGAAAGACTCGAACCATGAAGATTTCTCGCAAGTTCACCAAGGCCGGCGCCGACCCCTTCTCTTCCGTTCAGTGGGTCAAGCGATCTTCCAAGATCACCAACCCCGACGGCTCGGTGGTCTTCGAAATGAAAGACGCCGAGGTGCCGGAATCCTGGAGTCAGCTCGCCACCGACATCATGGTGAGCAAGTATTTCCGCAAGGCGGGCGTGCCGCAGCCCGATGGCGCCACCGGCCCCGAGAAGTCCGCCAAGCAGGTGATTCATCGCCTGGCCGGCTGCTGGCGCCACTGGGGCGAGACGCACGGCTATTTTGACTCCGCTGGCGACGCCCAGGCCTTTTACGACGAACTCGTCCACATGATGGTGCACCAGATGTGCGCCCCCAACAGCCCGCAGTGGTTCAACACCGGGCTCGCCTTTGCCTACGGCATCTCCGGCCCCGCCCAGGGCCACTTCATCGCCGATCACAAGACCGGCGAAGTCTCCCTCGCCAAGGACGCCTACACGCACCCCCAGCCCCACGCCTGCTTCATCCAGAGCATCACCGACGACCTCGTCAACGAGGGCGGCATCATGGACCTCTGGGTCCGCGAGGCGCGCCTGTTCAAGTACGGCTCGGGCACCGGCACCAACTTCAGCAGCCTGCGGGGCGAGGGCGAAAAGCTCTCGGGCGGCGGGCGGTCCAGCGGCCTCATGAGCTGGCTGCGCATCGGTGACCGCGCCGCCAGCGCCATCAAGTCCGGCGGCACCACCCGCCGCGCCGCCAAGATGGTCTGCCTCGACATGGACCACCCCGACATCGCCGAGTTCATCAACTGGAAGGTCCGCGAGGAAATCAAAGTCCAGGCGATGGTCGAAGGCTTCAAGCTCATCAAGAAGCACGACGAATCCGTCGCCGAACTCTGCGAGCGCCTCAAGCTCACCCTCGACTACGACTTCAATGGCGAGGCCTACTTCACCGTCAGCGGCCAGAACAGCAACAACTCCGTCCGCATCCCCGACGCCTTCTTCGACGCCCTCGACAAGAACGAAGAGTGGAAGACCTACAACCGCGTCGACAAGAAGATGTCGCGCACGTACAAGGCGACGGACCTGTGGGAGCAGATCGGCTTTGCCGCGTGGCGATGTGCGGATCCGGGCGTGCAGTTCGATACCACGATCAACGCCTGGCACACCTGCCCCTCGGGCGGGCGCATCAACGCCAGCAATCCGTGCAGCGAGTACATGTTCCTCGACAACACTGCGTGCAACCTCGCGTCGCTGAACGTGCTGAAGTTCTACGACGCAGCGACCCGCAAGTTTGACGTCGCGGCGTACGAGCACGGGATCGACCTCTGGACCACGGTTCTCGAGATCTCCGTGCTCATGGCCGCGTTCCCGAGCAAGGAGATCGCCGAGCTCTCCTGGAAATACCGCACGCTGGGGCTGGGCTACGCCAACCTGGGCGCAATGCTCATGCAGGCGGGCATTCCCTATGACAGCGACGAAGCCCGCGCCGTGTGCGCCTGCCTCAGCAGCGTGCTCACGGGGCGCAGTTATCGCCAGTCGGCGTTGCTCGCCAAGGAGCACGGCGCGTTCGCGGGGTATGCCGCGGACAAGGAGAACATGCTGCGGGTGATCCGCAACCACCGCCGCGCCGCGCACGGCCTCGATCGCGCCGCCGCCGAATACGAGAACCTCCGCATCCGCCCCGTGCCCATCGACCACGCCCTCATCAAGGCCGGCAAGGTCAACATCGCCAACATGACCGACTGCCTCAAGCACGCCACCAAGGCATGGGACGAGGCGCTCGAACTCGGCACCAAGCACGGCTACCGCAACGCCCAAACGACGGTGATCGCGCCGACCGGCACGATCGGTCTTCTGATGGACTGCGACACCACCGGCGTCGAGCCCGACTTCGCGCTCGTGAAGTTCAAGAAGCTCGCCGGGGGCGGCTACTTCAAGATCGCCAACGAATCGGTGCGCCCGGCCCTCGTCGCCCTTGGCTACACCGACGCGCAGGTCCGCGACATCATGGCGTACATCCTGGGCGAACTGTCCCTGGAAGTGCCGCTGCCCGAGGGCGTGGACGACGCCAGCCGCGGCGACACGCTGGGCGGCTGGCTCAAGTCCAAGGGCCTCTCCAGCGCCGATCTCAAGAGCATCTCCGACGGCCTGCCGGGCGTGTTCGAGCTCTCCTTCGCCTTCTCGGCGTGGGCGCTGCCGGAAGCCGCGCTCAAGGCCTGCGGCATCGACGCCGCGTCGGCCAAGCAGAACCCCTCGTTCAACCTCCTCGCCTCGCTGGGCATGACCCGCGAGCAGATCGAGTCGCTGAACGTCGTCATCTGCGGCACCTCCACCATCGAGGGCGCCCCGCACCTCAAGCCCCAGCACCTGCCGGTGTTCGATTGTGCCAACAAGTGCGGCAAGCTCGGCCAGCGGTTCATCGCGCCCGAGGGGCACATCCGCATGATGGCCGCGGCTCAGCCCTTCATCAGCGGCGCCATCTCCAAGACCATCAACCTCCCCAACAACGCCAACGTCGACAACATCAAGGCGTGCTACCGCATGAGCTGGGAACTGGGCCTCAAGGCCAACGCGCTGTACCGCGACGGCTGCAAGCTCAGCCAGCCCCTGAGCGCGACGACCGATGAAGCCAAGAAAGAAGCCGGCCGCGACGAGGAGGGCGCCACCTCGGGAAAGTCCGCCCCGGCAAAGTCCAGCAAGGCGGCTGCGGCGATTGCAGTGGGGGGGTCTGCGGCGACCCCGCCGGCGACTTCGTCGACGACCGCCCCCGCCCTTGAGCCCATCGCCCCCATCGCCAAGGACGTGGGCGTGCCCGCCGAGCTCGTGACCAGCAACCCGATCCCCCGCGCCGTCCGCCGTCGCCTGCCCGATACCCGCCGCAGCCTCACCCACAAGTTCAACGTGGCCGGGCACGAGGGGTACCTGACGGTCGGCCTTTATGAAGATGGCCAGCCGGGCGAGTTGTTCATCACCATGAGCAAGGAGGGCTCGACCATCGGCGGCTTGATGGACAGCCTGGGCACCGCCACCAGCGTGTCGCTGCAGTACGGGGTGCCGGTCTCCAGCCTGGTGAGCAAGTTCAGCCACCAGCGCTTCGAGCCCGCCGGCATGACCGAGAACAGCGACATCCCCTTCGCCAAGAGCCTGGTCGACTACATCTTCCGCTGGATGGGCATGCAGTTCATCCCGGGATATCGCGAGCAGAACGCCCCCAATCGCGGCGGGCACGACGCCCCCGCAGCACTCTCCAAGGAGACCCCGCGATGGAAAGATGCCCGGGACGCCGAGCCCAAGCCGCAGATCCGCGTGACGGTCAGCGAACGCGTCGAAGTCATCGCTTCGGGCGGGAAGAGCAGCACCCTCTCCGACTACATGGATCAGGTGGGAGACGCGCCCGCATGCGACGTCTGTGGCAACGTCACCGTTCGCAGCGGGACCTGCCATAAGTGCCTGAACTGCGGCAACAGCATGGGGTGCTCATAAGCACGGGACACATGAACCATCGGACGCCAGCGTGGCGTCCGAGCCAGAGGGTCGGGATCAACGCGTGTCGGGTCGCGGATTGTCCGCGGATCGGCCGCTCGAAGCGAAGCAGCAAGGGGTCGGCGGAACGGAAGCCTGCCGATGGCGCCAAGCCCTGGAGGGCAGGGCGCTTCCCCTGAATGGGCAACGTCGCACGACGATGGCGCTCGGACGGCCGAGCGCTTGCGAGTCAGGACAAGGTTTGTGCGGGGGCAACCCCGACGTCAAGGAGATCGAGCCCGTTCAAAAAGCCGCGGCGAGGGGTCGGACGCAGACCACCACCCACGTCAGACCGCGGCGATCCTGGTCCACCCAAGCGGAGTTCGAGCGGCGCCGTCCACCCCGGCGCGTTCCCACTGAGGAACCTCGACTCTGCCACCATGACCCCCGGGACCACCACCCGGGGGTCGTTTTTTTTAAATGTGCACAGAATCGACAGCTCCGCCAACTCCCGGGAAAATCACGTAGTTTCACCTGGCTTGAATTTTGCTGGCAATCTAGGCAACTTGCAATGCCAATCGCCTAGATCCCGAATGCCAAAGTTTGGTTGTTGGACGGTATCTGAGGGGTAGTTTGATCGGAATTTGCAGGGGAACTCCGAAAATCTTCTGGCCAAGGCAACCCTTGGCGACGCATGGCGTATGCTGGTGCGTCCGAATCTAGACACCCACTTCATCAAACGCTCATGAAGCTGCGGAAATCCGCAGGTTTGCGAACGAAAAAAGTTGAAATTTCCGCTTGACAGCGGTGATCAGGATCGAGATACTCAGTTCTGCAGGGCGTGAGACACCCTGCGTATTTTCCGGGCGTTGGAGAACGCTTGGAACAGGAGGAGAAGAGAGATGAGCACAATGCGTATTTTCGGCGTCGCTGCTGGTGCGGCCCTTCTGGCGGCTGCAGGCTCTGCGAGCGCCACCACGGTTCTGGTCAGCATGCGTTATGACTCGCTGGCCGGGTCCTATGACGCGGCTCTGCAGCAGTTCACCGCCCAGGCGGTCGACACCGCGACCCTTCGCTCTTCGGGCGAAGTTTCGCGTCTGGTCGGCCCCACCGGGCAGGCTGAGTTTGCTCCGGGCTTCGTGAGCGGCGCCAACCCCGCCGACTTCAACATCAACGTGACGGCGATTCCCACCGCGAATCCGAACCGCCGCACCGGCACGGGCACGTTCCAGTCCATCGATAAGGACGGGGACATGATCTCGGGTCAGGTGAACGGCACCTGGATCGCGACGCCCGGGTACATCTTCTTCAACGGGTACCTGAACAACGTGGTCATCACGCCGTCCGCCAGCGAAGGTACGTCGTTCGACGGCACCGACGGCGGCTCCTGGGGCCTCAACCTGCCCTCCCCGCCCCCCTACGAGGGTGCGGTGGTGCAGCTCGTCTTCGGCGGCAACCCCAGCACGTTCTTCGCCAACAGCTTCCAGGATCGCGCGACCGGCGTGACCGCTCAGCTGATCCCCACTCCCGCCAGCATCGCCCTCCTGGGCCTCGGCACGGTGGTGGTGGCTGGTGGCCGTCGTCGCCGGTAAGTGGAACTTCCGGCTGCGAGTCGGTGCCTGGGCTTGATCTAGGCAAGGCGCAAAGTTGGAAGGTTGGGCTGTGACGGGCATATCAGTAAAAACGCGGGAACCGGGTGAAAATCGCGGTTTCTGCTTGACAAATCAGGATTTTGAGTGATATTGGAGAGGAGGGGCGTTCTACGCCCAGGCACCCCCTGAGACAGGGTGCCAAGTAACGAAACAGGGTGGCATGCGGGGTGGAACCTGCATTCCAAATAAAGAGGGTCAGGTCCGAACGACCGGGCACCTCGAAGGAGAGTGAGAGATGAAGATGCGTATGACGTCCCTCGTGCTCGCCGGTGTGGCCGGGATTGCGGCTCCGGCGTTCGCTGACACGATCGTGTCGGCGACGTACAACGACCTTGCCGGTTCGTGGAACGGCACCACGTTCAATGCGAACGCGGTGAACGTCCCCGGCGGCCTGCAGTCGTCCGGTACGGTGGCTCGCCTTGTTGCTCCGATCGGCACCGCCAGCTTCGGCGCCGGCTTTGTCTCGGGCGCTGATCCCGCGGACATCGTGGTGTCCCTGTCCTCCACGCCGACGGCTGACCCCGACACCCGCGACGGTTCGGGCAGCTTCCTGATCACTGACGCCAACGGCAACACCCTGGGCGGCACGATCTCCGGCCAGTGGTTCAACGGCATCACCGCCGTGTTCTTCAACGGCTCGCTCAGCAACGTGACCTTCAACGGCGCCACCTTCACGGGCACCGCGAGCGGCGCGTTCAGCACGATCTTCGGTGGCAGCGGCATCTACGATGGCGCCATCACCCAGCTCGAACTGCAGAACGCCAACTTCTTCTCGAGCAACTTTGAGAACGTCCCCACGCAGGAAACCCTGCAGATCACCCCGGCCCCGGGCGCCGTCGCCCTCCTCGGCCTGGGCGGTCTGGCGATCTCCCGCCGTCGCCGCTAAGCCTCGGTGAGGATGAGAATCTGGGACGAGTGAAAGACCTCTTCCCGTGATTCGCTAAAACGAAAGCTCTGGTCGCCGCGGCGAAAGTCGCGGCGACTTGTTTTTTTGGACCGGACCTTGCGTTCGGAGCTGTCGCCTCGATCGTGCGGCCTGGACTTGGTCGGGCGGGTCTTCATCGCCGGTGATTGCCGCGTGGCAACGCCCAGCCGGTGATTGCATGCGTGGCCCTTGTCGGGGCGGCGGTTGCGTGCGTGCAGCCTCTCGATGCGGCGGACGTCAATGCGGGGACCGGTGAGCACAGGCGTGGACGCAGCCGATACCGATCGCAAGCCGCGGCCGCCCTTTGGGAGCGGGGTCAGGAGGCTTTGGCAGCCGCGGCTCCGTGCCCTTCCCCCGCGAGCAGCACGATGCCGATCACGATGAGGGTGCACGCCAGGGCCTTGCGCAGGGTCATGGGTTCTCCCAGCACCAGCCACCCGAGCAGCACGGCGGTTGCGGGAGCAAGGGCGAATGCAATGGGGCGCAGGCGGGAGATGTCGCCCCCGGGGCTGCCCAGGCCCAGGTAGAAGAAGAACACCCCCGCAAAGCCTGCGAGCAGGCCCGAGCCGATCACCAGGTTGAGCCAGGTGCGGGGGCTCATGGTCCACCACTGTGGGGGCTCGGTCTTCCAGACGCGGGTGGCGAGGAGGCAGGCGATGAGCGCGGGCAGGAGCGTGACAGCCGCCCGGATGAAGGAGGCGGTCAGAGGGCCGACCTGGCGGGTGTTGAGGGCAAACTTGGTGCCGATTTCTCCCACCCCCCAGCAGAGGCCGGCGAGGCAGGCGAAGAGGATGGCTCGGGACATGCGGAGTTCCTTGGGGGCAAGGGGTGAACGCCCAGCCCTTGGGGTGGATGGAGTCGCGTCGTCGTGGGAAGACTAGCGAGAAAGCCAGGAGGTGTGGCGGGCCTGTCGCGCTCGGTGACGATCAGGTGCGCAGAGGCGTCGGGCGAGAGGGAGGGGCCGAGGCGGAGTCGAGGGCGGCTGGCGCTGAGGGCCTTGTCGGGGGCAGTGAAGCGGAGGAAGGTTCGCGGGCGGGGGCGTCTTCGGCAGGCAGGCCGGGGCGACGGGGCAGGGTGATGAAGACGGCCAGTTCGCTGGTCGCGGGGAGCAGTTCGGCGCGGATCTGGGCGCCGATGACTTCGCAGAGGGCGCGGACGAGGGCGAGGCCGAGGCCGCTGTGGGAGCCGGCGATGAAGGTGCCGCGTTTGCGCCAGAAGGGTTCGAACATGGCCTCAAGATCGTCGTGGGTGAAGTCGGCGACATGGTTGCGGACGCAGACTTCGACGCCGGTGGGGGTGGCGATGGCGCGGGCGAGGATCCGGCCTTGGGAGGGCGTGTAGGCAAGGGCATTGTCGATGAGATTGCCCAGGATCGAGGCGATGGCGGCCAGGTCGGTCTCGACGAGCAGATCGTCGGGGGCTTCGCAGGTGAGGGGGGCGGCGCCCGGACGGGCGGCGATCCGGCGTGCGCACAGTTCGCGGAGGTAGGTGCCCAGGTCGACCTCGCTGATGGCGATGGCCAGTTGGCCCGAGTTGGCGCGGGCGATGGTGAGCAGGGTGTCGATGGTGCCCTGCATCTCGGCGGCAACGCTGGCGATCTCCAGCAGGGTGGTGCGCATGTCGTGGGCGGGGGCGTCGGCGGCGACCTCGGCCATGGTGCGGACCTCGGCGACCGGGGTGCGGAGTTCGTGGGCGGCGTTGGAGGCGAACTGCTTTTCGCGGGCGAAGGCGGCTTCGAGCCGGGCGAGCAGGGCGTTGAGGCGGGAGGCGATGGGGACGAGTTCCTGGGGCTGGCCATGCTCGCTGACGCGGGCGGCGAGGTTGGCGGGCTGGATGTCGGTGACCTCGTGGGCGAGGCTGGAGAGGGGGACGAGGCCCGCGCGGACGCTGCTGAGAAGGGCCAGCAGGGTGGCACCCAGCAGGCCGGCGCCCACGAGCACCTCGGTGAGGGCGAGGGCGGCGAGGGGGCGGTCGAGGTCGCTGGTGGAGGCGCCGATGACGATGCTGACAGGGCCGGTGGGGGCGTTGGGGCGATCGACCGGGCCGGGGTGTTCGGTGAGGGTGACGACGCGGGGTTCGAAGGTGTATTCGCAGCCCCGGCCCTGGCGGCCATTGGGGAGCATGATGGGGGCGACGGTGATCTGGCCCGGGCGGCCCTTGGGCATGTCGAGGCGGGCGCCCTTGAGGAGCGGGGACTGCTTGAGGAGGGAGCCGTCGCTGAGGCGGGCGTCGAAGAAGTAGTCCAGGCCGCTGTCGATGGCGGTGCCCTGGACGCGTTCGACGGCGAAGTCGAAGTCGACGCCGTCGCCGATGCGTTCTGCGGCGGAGGCGAGGACCTGCATTTCGTGGCGGAGGGCGGTGTCGAACTCGCGGTAGACGACGGCCCGCACGAGGAAGTAGGAGAGCACGCAGCCCAGCACAATGAGCGGGAGAACGCGGGTGACGACGCGGAGCGTCAGTTCACGCCGGATGCTCTTCACGGGCCCTGCTCCGAGAGGACATAGCCCAGGCCCCGGCGGGTGTGGATGAGGGGGCGGCAGGAGGCGACGTTGAGGCGGGCGCGCAGGTTGCAGATGGCAGAGTCGATGGCGTTGCTGCGGACCTGCGACTCTTCGTCGTAGACGTGCTCCTCGAGCTCGCTGCGCGAGACGGGGCGGTTGATGCGGTGGGCGAGGTATTCGAGGATGGCGTATTCGCGGGGCTTGAGGTCGATGTCGATGCCGCCCCGCTTGACTTTCTTGGCGGTGGCGTCGACCTCGAGATCATCGACGCGGATGGTGGTGGAGCGGGCCCCATGCTTGCGGCGGGCCAGGGCCTGGACGCGGGCGACGAGTTCGTCGAAGGAGAAGGGCTTGACGAGGTAGTCGTCGGCGCCGGCCTGAAGGCCCTTGACGCGGTCTTCGACGGCGTCGCGGGCGGTGAGCAGCAGCACCATGGCGTCGACGCCTTTGGCGCGGGCTTCGGTGAGGAGGTCCAGGCCGTCCATCTCGGGGAGCATGATGTCGAGCACGATGACGTCGTACTCGGTGGTGCGGGCGCAGAGGAGGCCCTGGCGGCCGTCGGCGGCGGCGTCGACGGCGAAGCCCTGACGTTGGAGACCGGTCTGGACAGCTTCACGCAGGCGGGCGGAGTCTTCGACAACGAGTACTCGCATAGTGCTAGTTTATTCCCATCGGCAAAAGCGCCAACATTACGGCGCGACTATTCGCGGGATCGATTGGATGGCGGAGCCCGCGCCGGTATACTGGAACATGAACCTTATCCAAACTATCGCCGAACCGGCAAAGGGATCCGCGGGCGTGGCGGGCGGGGTGTCGAGCGGTGCTGCGCCGTCGTGGATGCCTGGGTGGGCGATGCGCTCGTTTCTTGGGAATGAGGCGTGGGTGTGGGTGTTGGCGCTGGCGGGGCTGCTGCTGAGCATGGTGGTGGTGCTGGCGTTGCAGCCGCTGGTGGTGGGGCATTTGCGCAAGCTGACGGGGAAGACCAAGTCGCACGTGGACGATGTGCTGGTGGATGCGCTGGGGGACCTGCGTTCGTGGTTTTTCCTGATGGTGGGGGTGTATTTCTTTTCGCATCTGCTGGTGCTGAGCGGCGCGGCGAACGGGGCGATCAGCAAGCTGCTGGTGGCGGCGATTGCGGCGCAGGCGCTGGTGACGAGCAGGTTTTTCATCGAGTTCGGGACGAAGGCGCTGCTGGCGAGCCGCCGGGGGCCGGATGGGCAGCCTGATCAGACGGTGCAATCGGCGTCCGGGGTGATCCGGGTGCTGTCGACGGTGGTGGTGGGCAGCGTGATCGTGGTGTTTGCGCTGAGCAACATGAACGTGGACGTGACGTCGCTGATCGCCGGGCTGGGCGTGGGCGGCATCGCGGTGGCCCTGGCGGCGCAGAGCATCCTGGCGGACACGTTCGGCTCGCTGACGATCCTGTTTGACAAGCCGTTCCTGGTGGGTGATTTCATCGTGGTGGGCGACAAGATGGGGACGGTGGAGCACATCGGGATCAAGACGACGCGGGTGCGGGCGTTGAGCGGCGAGCAGCTGGTCTTTGCGAACAGCGACCTGCTGGCGAGCCGGATCCAGAACTACAAGCGGATGCAGGAGCGGCGGGTGGTCTTCGGGTTCGGGATCATCTACGAGACGCCGCTGGAGAAGCTGAAGCAGGTGCCCGACATGGTGCGCGAGGTGGTGAAGTCGCAGCAGAGCGTGCGGCTGGACCGGGTGCACTTCAAGAGTTACGGGGCGTATTCGCTGGACTTCGAGGTGGTGTACTACGTGCTGAACTCGGATTACAACAAGTACATGGACATCCAGCAGGCGATCAACCTGGGGATGTTCGATGCGTTCGCGAAGGAGGGGATCGAGTTCGCGTATCCGACGAGCGTGGAGATCTACAAGCCCCACGGGGCGCCGGAGCAGCGGAGCGGGGACGCGAACGGGGAGAAGAAGGCGGGGTAGGGGGGGCGGAAGTTCGGAAGAGACGAAGAGACGAAGAGACGAAGGTAGCGCGTCAGACTTTGGCGCCGCGCACTGGTACGAGCATGACCGGGCACATGGAGGACTCGAGCACGCTCTTGCCGATCGAGCCGAAGACGAGGCGTTTGAGCATGCCGTCGGCGTGGGTTCCCATCACGATGAGGTCAACCTTGTGGCGTTCGGAGTAGGCGACGATCTCGTCGACGATAGGGCCGATGGTGGACCACTTGGTGATCTGTCCGGCGATTTCGCCAAGGACTGAGCCGCAGAATGTGTCGAGGTGCGCGCGGCTCATGCTCATGAGCTCCTCGCGCGAGGGGCCGGCGAGCGGCATGCTCATCGCCCCGCCCATGCTGGGCGTGGCCGATGGGACCGCGAGCTCGGTCTGCGGCACGATGTGCACGACGTGCACCTTTGAGCCGAACTGCTTGGCCAGCGGGATGACATAAGGCGCGGCTAGTTGGGAGAGCTTGGAGAAAGCGGTGGGGACGAGGATGGTGTTGTAACGCGACATGGGGCCTCCCGCGGCTGAGGGTGAATTGTAACGCAGGAGGCCGCGACGCGGGGCGAGGGGAGGGTGGGGCTCAAAAACGCACGACGCCGGGAGGCTCGCACGAACGAAGTGTCGCGAGAGCGCCGGGCGTGCGGGTGTGAGCCGCGGGAATGGACTTGGGGAGCGGTGGGCCGGTGCGGGTTACTTGTGACCGGGGTCGGCGGGCTTGTCGGAGTCTTTCTTGGCGGGGGCGTCTTTGCTGCTGGCGATCGTCTCGGGCGTGCGGGCGTCTTCGCCCGAGGTCTTCTTCCAGTTGGCGTCGGCGGCGCTCAGCAGCTTGGCCTTGTCGGCGAGGAACTTCTTGCGGGTGTCGTTGAAGAAGTCTTTGTAGAAGAGGAAGAGGCGGCCTTTGTCGACGACATAGGACTCGGGGTCGACTTCGACCTTTTCGCCGGTCGCGCCCATGGCGTAGGAGCACCAGCCGCCGTGGGCGGGTTCGTACTTGTCGGGGTTGGCCTTGAAGAGTTCCAGGTGTTCTTTTGAGGCGAAGCGGTAGGTGATGCCGTTGTGGGTGAAGGTGATGTTCTTGTCGCCTTCCTGCGGCTTGCTGCCGCCCTCGGGGAAGTAGGCGACGGGGTCGTAGCCCTCGATGGCGAGGG
This sequence comes from Tepidisphaera sp., assembly GCA_016124375.1. Classification (GTDB taxonomy): domain Bacteria; phylum Planctomycetota; class Phycisphaerae; order Phycisphaerales; family UBA1924; genus RI-211. Next base: position 174,121 of record WGNV01000005.1, on the reverse strand, counting down.
ACTTTTTGTCGACGTTGTATTGCTTGGGGGCGTCCTTGGCGTGGAGCTTGGGGTCGGGGTCGGTGAGTGCCGGGGCGGCGGGCTTGGCATCGCCCGCAGGCGCAGCCGGCTGGGCAAAGGCGAGGCCGGCGAGGAGCGAAAGCAGGCCGGCGGCGGCGACAGCATGGGTGCGGCGGAAGAGCGGGTGCATCGTTGGTTCTCCTTGAAATGGCACGGAGGGTGTGCCTTCAAGGTTAGATGCGTGGCGAGGGTGGTGGTTTCACGCGTTCGTGGCGGTGGCCTTTGCCTGTGCCGGGCGGCGGAGGCGCGACGCGAGCGAGCCGATGCCGGCACGCGCGCGGGATGCCGGGGCCGAGGTCCATGCGGCGCGGGTGGCCCGAGCGGCGGAGGCGCCGAGCTTGCCGGCGGCGCCCGCGACGCGGGTGATGCCGCGCCCGCTGCTGGCCAGGGCCACGCCCACACCGGCGAGTGAGGCGCGGGCCTGGGCGAAGCGGCCGACGGGTTGGCGCTTGGCGTGCTCGCGGGCGACGTGGCGGACGAAGAAGAGGCTGGCGACGGCAACGGCGAGGGTGGCCCAGCCCCAGGTGAGCCATCCGGCGGCGGGGGAGAGGTGGTGTGAGGCGACGGCGAGGCGGGTGGGGAAGGCGATGAAGGCGCTGGCCAGGAGGCTGGCGATGTAGCCGCCGCGGAGGGCCGCGAGGGGCGGCGAGGTGGTCATGGGAGGAGCCTGGCTGGGGTCGGCCGAGGCGGGCAGGGGGGCGTCTCCGGGCGGGGGCGGGGCATTGCGCGGGGCTAGCGACGCTGATGCACCCGCCCGCCGCGGATCGGAGTCGAAGGCCCACCAGAGGATGCGATAGCCTCGCCAAGTGACCCAGAGAGGGGCGAAAAGGACGCGCCAGACGACGGAGGCGGCGAGGCGGAAGTTGTCGAGCATGGCGGGGCTCCCGAGGTGTGTGTCCGGCCTTTCTTGGGAAAACCGGGCCGGGGTTTTTCGGGTACCGTTGGAGAGGGTTATTCAGGGGTATTGCACCGGAGAAGATGCGCGATGGCGAGTCCTTTGATGTTGAGCGTGAGCGGGTGTCGCGGGGTGGTGGGGGAGAGCCTGACGCCGGAGGTGGCGACGAGGTTCGCGGCGACGTTCGGGACGTTTTTGCGGGAGCGTGCCGGGGAGCGGGGCGTGACGGTGGTGATCGGACGGGATGGACGGCGGGGCGGGGAGATGGTGCAGCACGCGGCGATCGCGGGGCTGATCGGCGTCGGGTGCGACGTGATGGATTTGGGCGTAGCGATGACGCCGACGACGGCGGTGATGACCGACGCGGTGGGGCGGACTGGGCGGGGGCGGATGGTGGCGGGGATGGTGCTGACGGCCAGTCACAACCCGCAGATGTGGAATGGGCTGAAGTGCCTGCTCGCGGAGGGTGGCGAGCACGGCTCGGCGGCGTGTGCGCCGGCACCGGAACTGGCGGGGAGGGTGATCGAGGCGTTCAAGACGGGAAAGACGGGCTGGCGCGGGTGGGAGCAGATCGGGACGATTCAGAGCGAGCCGAGCGCGGCGGATGAGCACGTGGACCGGGTGATGCACGCGTTGGAAGCGGCGAAGGTGAGCGATGTGCCCAGCCGCCTGGGCGAGGGCGTGCGGGTGGCGGTCGATAGCGTGAATGCGTCGGGGGTGGAGGGGGCGCGGCTGTGCCTGGAGAGCCTGGGGTGCGAGGAGATCCTGCACATCGGGGCGGGGGCGAACGGGTTGTTTCCGCACGCGCCCGAGCCGACGAAGGAGAACCTGTCGCAGCCGGGCGGGCTGTGCGACGCGGTGGTGGGGGGTGAGTGCGCGGTTGGGTTTGCGCAGGACCCGGATGCGGATCGACTGGCGATCATTGATGAGCGGGGACGGTACATCGGGGAGGAGTACACGCTGGCGCTGTGCGCGATGGCGTTGCTTGAGGCTTCGGGGAGTGTGCCGGATGCGGTGCTCGTCACGAACCTGAGCACATCGCGCATGCTGGATGATGTGGCGGAGCGGTACGGGGCGAAGGTGTTGAGGACACCGGTGGGAGAGGCGCACGTGGTGGCGGCGATGAAGCGGGAGGCCGCGGCTGGGCGGACGGTGATCTGCGGGGGAGAGGGGAACGGGGGGCTCATCTGGCCCCGGGTGACCTATGTGCGCGACTCGCTGGCGGCGATGGCGCTGGTGGTGAGCCTGCTTGAGGGTGGGCGGCGGACGGTGAGCGAGCTGGTGGAGGGCTTGCCTCGATATGCGATCGAGAAGCGGAAGAAAGAGCTGCTGCGGCGCGAGGATGGGGCCGGAGTGCTCGATGCGCTGGCGAAGCGGTACGCGGGCGAGCGGGTGGACACCAGCGACGGGGTGTGGGTGGACCTGGCGAGCAGGCGGGCGTGGCTGCACGTGCGGGCGAGCAACACCGAACCGATCATGAGGTTCATCGCCGAGGCGCCGACGAGCGCTGAGGCCAATGCGCTGCTCGATGAGGCGATGGGGGCCTGAAGAGACCGATTACTTGGTGATGGCTTCTTCGCTCTTTTCGCCCACGTACTGGATGTCCTTGCCCACGCCCTGCACGGTCTGGCAGCCGGCGGCGGCGAGGGTGATGAGTCCGGCGGCGATGGTGAGGCCGAGGGCGATGAGCGAGCGGGTGGTGCGGGTCATGCGTGGCTCCATGTCAGGCGGCCCGGCGGGCCGGGTCGGGCGGATGGTATTGGGGCTGGCGGCGAGCGGCGGCGGTCGAACTGTCAGCGCGGCGGGTGGGTGTGGAAGGTGTAGAGGGCGGAAGACCGGCGGCGACCGCCGGGCCACCCGGAGCAGGGCCACCCAAGGCGACCACACTGTTCACGCCTCTGGCGACCAGCGCTGGGCGATGGGCACGCGCCGGCCCGAGCCGAAGGCGACGCTGGTGACCTTGAGGCCGATGGCGGCTTGCTTGCGCTTGTATTCGGCGAGCGAAATGAGACGGACGACGCGGGCGACGGTGGCTGCATCGAAGCCGGTGGCCGCGACGATGTCGCGCGGGGATTGGCGGGCGTTGACGCGGCGCTCGATGATTTCGTCGAGCACGTCATACGGGGGCAGCGAGTCCTGGTCGGTCTGGTTGGGGCGCAGCTCGGCGCTGGGGGGTTTGTCGATGGTGCGCTGGGGGATGGGGGGCGAGGAAAAGCCGAGGGGCGCGGCGTGGGCGTTGATCCAGCGGCTGAGGCGGTAGACGAGCTGCTTGGTGACGTCGGAGAGGACAGCGAGCCCGCCGTTCATGTCGCCGTACAAAGTGCAGTAGCCGACCGCAAGTTCGGACTTGTTGCCGGTGGTGAGGACGATCGCCCCGGTGCGATTGGAAAGGGTCATCAGAAGCGTGCCCCGCACGCGGGATTGCAGGTTTTCCTCGGCGATGTCGGGCAGCACGCGCCCGAGGCCGGGCACGCCGAGTTGGTGGAACGCGCCGTCGGCGATGCTGGAGCCGCCCACGACGCCGGGCTCGATGGGGGTGAGCAGGCAGCGGATGCTGAGGCGGCGGGCGAGGTCTTGCGCGTCTTCGATGCTGTGAGAACTGCTGTACTTGCTGGGCATGGCGACGCCCAGCACATTGGCGGGGCCGAGGGCGGCGGCGGCGATGACAGCCGTGAGCGCGGAATCGATGCCGCCCGAGAGGCCGATGATGGCGGAGGTGAAACCGGTCTTGGCGAGATAGTCGCGCACGCCGAGAACGAGGGCGTGGTAGAGGAGTTGATCGTCGTCCGAGTTGGCGAGTTGATGCGTGGGATGAGTCGAGGGCGCGGGCGACCCGGAGATTCGCAGAGCCTCATCTCCGGCGTCAGAGATGGCTCCGTGGTCGGTAATGTCGACGGTGAGAGAATCCCCCGAAAAGAGGCGAGACTGCGCTGCCAGCGAGCCATCGGGCGCGAAGGCATAGGCGTGGCCGTCGAAGATGAGGTCGTCGTTGCCGCCGAGTTGGTTGACGGAGAGGACGGGGATGCGGTGTCGCTGGGCGTGGCCAGCCAGAATGTCGCGGTGTTTCTGGCCCTTGCCTAGGACGAAAGGGCTGGCCGACGGACTGAGGAGGATTTTCGCGCCCGCGGCCACGGCGTCAGCAACGGGATCCGGCGCCCCGGCATAGCGGGAGGCAAACCCGGCGTCTTCGCCCCGCCAGAGGTCTTCGCAGATGGCCAGGCCCAGGCCGTCGACGACGACGGGCTTGTCGCCGGGCGCGAAGTACCGGTCTTCGTCGAAGACGTCGTAGGTCGGGAGCAGGCGCTTGTCGTAGCGGGCCAGCAGGTGGCCATCGCGGTAGACCAGCAGCGAGTTAGTGCAGGTGGCACCGAGCCCGGGCAGAGGTGTGCCGAAGATGAGGGTCAGGCCCCGCGAGTGCTGTTCGCCGAGCGTGCGGGCGGCGGTGTGGCAGGCGGCGATGAAACCTGGCTCCAGGAGAAGATCCTTGGGGGGATAGCCGCCGATGCAGAGTTCGGGGAGGATGATGACGTCGGCGTGATGGGCGCGAGCGGCGGCGATGGCGGCGTGAGCGCGAGCGGTGTTGGCGGCAAGATCGCCGACGGTGGGGTTGATGGGCGCGAGCGTGAGGCGCATGTGTCGCAAGAGTACGACCATTTGCCAAGGCGACGACGTCCGCCCGCGGGGCCGATACCATCGCGCCGCATGATTGACACACTGACGCTGGCGGAGGCCGGGCAGGGCAACGCCCTGTGGAGCCTGTTTGTGCAGTCGTTCGACGCGTTCACCGTGATCCTGATTTTGGGATCGGTGGTGGGGGTGGCGACCATTTTTGTCTGCATGTTTGAGGTGCGGAGCAAGAACATCGTGCCGCAGGCGGTGCTGGGGAGGTTGACGGACCTCTCGCGGGCGGCCCGATGGGAGGACCTCAAAATTGCCGTTCGCGAGGACGATTCCTTCGTGAGCCGCGTGGTGCGGAGCGCGATGGAGATGTCGGGCAGGGACAGGCAGGCGATCCGCGAGGCGGCGGAGTTGGCGGCGTCTGAAGAGTCGGCCCGCTGGTTCCGCAAAATCGACTTCCTGAGCGTGATCGGCAACCTTGGGCCGCTGGTGGGGCTGGCGGGCACGGTGTGGGGGATGATCCTGGCGTTCACGAGCCTGGGCAACACGCAGGGGCAGGCGGGGCCGGCGGACCTGTCGCTGGGTATTTCCAAGGCGCTGTTCCACACGCTGCTGGGGCTGTGCCTGGCGATTCCGTGCTTGCTGGCGTATGGGGTGTACCGCAACATCGTGGACCGGCTGTGCACCCGGGGCACGGTGATCGCGGCGGAGATCGTGGAGCGCCTGCCGGCGGCTGAGTAGGTCGGCTCGCCGAGCCGACGGAAGGGCATGAAGGAAGCGGTCGGCTCGGAGAGCCGACCTACACAAGAGACCATGCGACAGCGATTCCACAAACCCGCTGCGGGAATGGCGAAGATCAACGTCACGCCGTTGATCGACGTGGTGATGGTGCTGATTGTGTTCTATCTCATCGTCGGCAAGCTGGCGTCGGACCGGCTTGCGCGGGTCGAACTGCCTGGCTCGCACGTCGGGAAGGGCGATGAGCCGGCGGGGGCGCTGGTCGTGAATGTCGTGCGGCACGGCGAGGCGGCCGAGGTTGTGGTCGACGGGGTGTCGATGGGGGAGGGGCAGTTGAGGGATGCGCTGCGGGCGGCGCAAGTGCGGCGGCCCGATCAGCCGGTGCACCTGCGGGCGGACCGGGCGCTGCCTTTTTCGAAGATCGAGCCTGTGCTTCAGGCGTGCCGCGAGGCGGGGCTCAAGAGTGTGAAGCTGGTGGCGTCGCGTGAAGGAGGCGGGTCGTGAGCCACTCGCACCGGCCCCGCAGCGCCCGCGCGGTATACGAGATGCACTATGGGCCCAACATGACGCCCATGGTGGACGTGGTGATGGTGATATTGATTTTTTTCATGGCTTCAGCGGCGTTCCTGGGCCCGGAGTGGTTTCTCAAGAGCAGCCTGCCGGTGCGAGCCGCGGGGCCCGCGAGCAACGAAAAACCCCCGACGCGCTTGACGTTTTACCTTGCCCACCAGGGCGGTACGCAGGTGAGAATCCAGATCGACGACGATGCGCCGACGCCGATGACGATGGATGAGGCGCGGAACGCTCTGCAAAGTCGGGCCGCGTCGGGGGCCGACGGGCTGGTCGTGCTGGTGGCGCCCGAAGCGAATGTGCCTTATGACGACGTGGTGAGAATCCACGAATGGTGCGCGGCAGACGGCGTGACGAAGGTGGGCATCCTGGGCGACAAGCAGTAGCAGCGGATGTTCGAAGAGACGAAGTTCCGAAGAGACGAAGTTCAAGAAGCCGTGCAGCATCGAGCGATCGAGTCGCGACGCGGTTCATCCTCGCTGCTCTTTGCGGTCTTTCCCCGGAGCCGGGTTTGTCTCGGGATGCGATTCGCTCATCTCGGGCCTGAGCGAGACTCGAACTGGCCCGGAGCAAAATCGGCGTCGAAGTCACCCCAGCAGGCGTCATCGAGGGCGTGCTTCACGAGGTGGCGAAGGTACTCCTCGCGGGGGATGGTGAAGCATCCGAACTGGGCGAGATGGTCGTTTTCCATCTGGGAATCGAGCAGTGTGAAGCCTTGCCGGCGGAGATGGTGGACGAGGTGGACGAGGGCGACTTTGCTGGCGTTGGTGCCGCCGAGGTCGGGGCGGCTGAACATCGACTCGCCGCAGAAGACGGAGCCCAGGCGGAGGCCGTAGAGCCCGCCGACGAGCGTGCGGCGGGGCCCGCGCGTCCATACTTCGATGCTGTGGGCCAGGCCCTTTTCGTGCATCGCAACAAAGGCGTCGATGATCTCGTCGCTGAGCCAGGTGTCTTCGCGCCCCTTGGCCGGGGCGGCGCAGGCTTCGATGACGTCGATGAAGGCGGTATCGCTGGTGACCACGAAGTGACGCCGGCGGACGAGTGCTCGGAGCGAGCGCGAGGCGGTGAAGCGGTCGTCGAGGGGGATGATGCCGCGATGGTGGGGCTGGACCCACTGGACTTGGCGCGAGGCGTCGTCGTACATGGGGAACCACCCCTGGCGGTACATCGAGAGGACCCACTGCAGGGCCTGCTCGGGGGTGGGGGGCTCTCGTGGGGCGGGCTCGGGGGGCATCAGGCGATTGTACGGATGGTGGCAGGGGGTCTCTGAGGGTCGTGCCTTGCGTGGCGGGGCATTTCCGCTCGCGTTCTGAAAGCCGCGCGGTAGGATTCCGTATAACGCCTGCGAGCCGGGTCCCGCGCTGTGCGTTAGCCTGGCGGAAGAGGGCCGGTGGGTACTGCGTCAAGGTGCACTGGCAGGGAGGGTGGCGATGGATACGAACCAACTTCTCGAACGCGTGCTGCAGGAAAACGTGCTCGCCCCGCTGCTGATTTTTTCGGGGATCATCATCACGGTGGTGGTGCGCTCGGTGGCGGGCGTGCTCAAGACCAACGCAAAGGAGCGCACGCGGCGTGAGATCGCGGCGTTCATTTCCGAGGGCAGCATGACGCCCGAGCAGGGCGAGCGGCTGCTCCGCAGCGGGAACGACAAGGGCGGCTGCTGCTAGCCGGCGCGGTAGCGACATCTCGCAAAACTCTCCAAATTTGACCCGGGGGCGGACCCCCCTAACGCTATTCCATGGCCGTCAGCACACATTCGTCCCACGCGACTCCCGCCACCCCGTCCAACTCAAGTCCCACGCCGGTCTTCCACGAACGCGAGAAAATCACGTTCGACGGCATCACGTTTGATGACGTGCTGCTGCTGCCGCGACGCTCGGGGGTGATGCCAGCGGAGGCGGACACGTCGACGCGGCTGACGGCGACGATTCAGTTGAACATTCCGCTGCTGTCGGCGCCGATGGACACGGTGACCGAGTCGGCGCTGGCCATTGGACTGGCGCAAGAGGGCGGGCTGGGGATCATCCATAAGAACTTGAGCGTCGAGGCGCAGGCACGCGAAGTCGCGAAGGTCAAGCGTTCTGCAAACGGAATCATCCAGGACCCGATCACGCTCGGGCCGACGGACACGGTGGCCCGGGCCAAGGAGCTGATGCGAGAGCACAATCTCTCGGGGTTCCCGGTTACCGAGGACGGCTCGAACAATCTGCGCGGCAAGGGCAAGGTGCTGGGCATCATCACGCGGCGGGACCTCAAGTTTGTCGAAGACACGGCGATGCGGGTGGGCGACGTGATGTCCGGCCCGGCGCGGGGCAAGCCGCTGTTCACGGCTCCCGCGGGCACGACGCTGGAGCAGGCCGAGCACATTCTCAATCAGAACAAGGTCGAGAAACTGATTCTGGTGAATGACGCGGGGATGCTGACCGGGCTGATCACGATGCGGGATATCGATCGGCTGAGCCAGTTTCCGCGGGCCTGCCGCGATTCGCGCGGGCGGCTGCGCTGCGGGGCAGCGGTGGGCGTGGATCAGTATGACCGGGCGGCGGCGCTGCTGGCGGCGGATGTGGACCTGCTGGTCGTCGACACCGCCCACGGGCACAGCGAGAACGTGCTGCGGACGGTGCGGGAACTCAAGAGCCGCCATCCGGGGACGCAGATCATCGCGGGGAACATCGCGACGGGTGAGGCGGCGCGGGACTTGGTGGAAGCAGGCGCCGACGCGGTGAAGGTGGGGATTGGGCCCGGGAGCATTTGCACGACTCGGGTGGTGACGGGGGTGGGCGTGCCGCAGATCACGGCGATCATGCGGGTGGCGCAGGCGATCGCGGAGATGCGGAGCGGGACGCCGGTGATCGCGGATGGGGGCATTCGGTTGTCGGGGGATATTCCCAAGGCGATCGCGGCCGGGGCGAGCGTCGTGATGATGGGCTCGCTGTTCGCAGGGCTGGACGAGAGCCCGGGCGAGATCGTGCTCACGCACGGGCGGCGGTACAAGAGCTATCGCGGCATGGGCAGCGAAGGCGCGATGAACGCCGGCAGCGCCGACCGGTACCGCCAGGCGGAAAAACTGGGTGCCGACGGCACGCAGCGGCAGAAGTTTGTGCCCGAGGGCGTGGAGGGGCTGGTGGCGTATCGCGGCTCGCTGGCGGACTTCGTGTATCAGCTCGTCGGCGGCCTGCGGAGCGCGATGGGGTATTGCGGGTGCCGAAATATCGAAGAGATGCGGCAGCACGCGCGGTTCTGCCGCGTGAGCAGCGCGACGGTGGTGGAGAATCACCCGCACGACATTTTGATCACCAAGGAATCGCCCAACTACACGGTCGGGCAGAAGGGGTAAGGCCTGCCGCGCGAACAAACCCCCGGGGTCGCGACGTGAGACGACCGCGGACCTTGCGATGCGGCTTGAGCTGGTTCAGCCCTCCGCGCGGCGGATCCACTCGAACTCGAGCGGTTCCTTTTCTTCTTCGAGCTTGCGGCGTTCGTCGCCCAGGGCGCTCCCCTTGGCGTGGTTCTGCCACACTCCGGGGTCGGAGAGTTCCTTGTCGATCGCGCGGATGCGGGCGTCGATCTCTTCGATGCGTCGCTCGATCTGCTCGGTCTTCATGCGCGACCACTTGGTGCTGACGGGTTGGGCTGGCTTGGCGGCCTTTGCGCTCGCGGCGGCCGCGGCTTCGGCCCTTTTGCGATCCTCCGCCGCCTTGCGATGGCGGTCGGCCTCTTCGCGGCGGGCCTTGGCTTCTTCGTCGGCGCGGGCGGTGGCCGCCTTGCGCTGGGCGTCCTTGCGTTTCCACTCGGTGTAGTTGCCGGCGAAGATTTCGCTCCCGCCCTTGCCGTCGAGCACGAGGAGATGATCGCACGTGCTGTCGATCAGGGCGCGGTCGTGGCTGATCAGGAGCAGCGTCCCCTCGTAGCCCCCTTCGGCCTTGAGGGCTTCTTCGAGGCGTTCGGCGCTGGGAATATCAAGGTGGTTGGTGGGCTCATCGAGGACGATGAGGTTTTTGGCGCTGGCGAGAAGGCCGGCGAGCACGGCACGGCTGCGCTCGCCGCCGCTGAGCATGCCGAGGAGCTTTTCCTGCTCATCACCGCTGAAGAGGAACGCGCCTGCGAGATCCCGCGCCGCCTGCTCGCTCATCGACGCCTGCGGGGCTTCCTTGAGGATCACGCTCTGGATGTAGCGCCAGACCTCGTGGTCCATCGGCAGCCCCTCGTGGGTCTGCTTGTAATAGCCGATCTTGACGTTTGAGCCGAGCTTGGCGACGCCTTCGTCCGCCGCCAAGTCGCCCAAGACACACCTGATCAGTGTGGTCTTTCCCGCGCCGTTGGGCCCGATGATCCCCCAGCGCTCGCCGCGCTCGACGCTCAGCGTGAGCTCGTGGAACAGGATCTTCTCGCCCCCGTCATCGCGCGGGTATTTCTTGGAAAGCCCGCGCGTCGACACCACAATGTCGCCGGTGCGCTCGGCCTTGGGCAGGGTGATGTTGAACGCGCTCATCTCCATCGGGCGTTCGAGCGTGTTGGCTTCCTTTTCGCGCTCCAGCCGCGTCTCGCGCCCCTTGGCCTGGCGGGCCCGCTGGCCCGCCTTGTACCGCCGGATGTATTCCTCTTCCTTCTTGAACTTGTCTTGCTGGGCCTCGTACGCCCGCAGCATCACCTCGCGCCGCTCCTTACGCAACTCGCGAAACTTTGCATAGTTGCCCGGGTAATCGATGAGTCGCCCCTGCTCGGTCTCGATGATCTTGTTCACCACCGAATCCAGCAGATACCGGTCGTGGCTCACCATCAGCACCGCGCCCTTGAACTGCGTGTTCAAGAACTCCTCCAGCCAGATGCGCCCCTCGATGTCCAGGTGGTTGGTCGGTTCGTCCAGCAGCATCACGTCCGGGTTCTCGAGCAGCAGCCTCGCCAGCGCTAGCCGCCCCTTCTGCCCGCCCGAAAGGTTGCGCACCTTGAGGCTCATCTGCGCATCGGTGAACCCCAGCCCGTGCAGCACCTCTTCGATGCGGTGCTCGAGCGCGTAGCCCCCCGCGGCTTCGATCTGTTCCTCCAGCTTGACCTGCTTCTTGAGCAGCATGTCGAGGTCATCGCCCTGGGCGTGGGCCATCTCGTCGTACAGCGTGTGCATCTGCGCGTGCAGGTCATGCAGCACCTCAAACGCCCGCTCGGCCGCGTCCTTCAGCGTCTCTTCGGGGTCCAGCGACGGATCCTGCTGCAGGTAGCCGACCTTGATTCCCCGCTGGGCCGCCACCATGCCGCTGTCGGGCTTGAGCACGCCGCAGAGCACCTTCATGAGCGTGCTCTTGCCAGTGCCGTTGCGGCCGACCAGCCCGATGCGATCGTTCGCCTCGATGGCCATCGAGACGCCGTCCAAAATAATGTCATCGCCGAAGCGAACGAGGATGTTGTTGCAGCTGAGTACCGGCACGCAGCGAGGGTAGGAGCGATCACCGGCGTTTTTTTCTTCGCCCCGCTGCCCCGATGCCTCATCCCTCGGTGCCTTCTTCTATCTCACCCCTTCCCCGTCAGCGCATACCACGCCCGCAGCGACGCCTTTGGCCGCGCCGCCACCGGCCACAGCATCCCCGCCAACCGCGGCCTCATCATGATCTCCGCCACCACGCGGCAACCCCACCGCCTCACCCGCAGCCGCCGCCGATAACTGGCCGCGAACTCCCGTTGCAACTCGCGCCAGGCGCCGGGCCGGGCCGCCAACATCTCCCCAAGCCTCCGCCCGCTCCACAGCGCGAGCCCAATCCCCTCGCCCCCCACCGGGTCCACCGCCCCCGCGGCATTGCCCACCCGGAACGACCTCTCATCCCCCGGCTCCCGATATCCGCCCCGCGCCACCGCGCTCGCCTTCCACTCCCCCTCGCGCCACGCCGGCCGAAACTCTGGCCACACCCGCGCCAGCAACGCGTCTCCATCGCCCCCCGCCGCGTTCACTAACGCCTTGCACGCCACCAGCGCGCACGTCGCCAGTCCGGCCTCCACGCCCACCGTCCCCACATACGCCCCAGGCGCCGAGCGCATCGTGAGCAGTGCCCCGCCGCTCCGCCCGGGCGGCAACCTCAGGTGACACTTCATTCCTACGAGCCCTGGGGCGGCGGGCGTCGGCCCCGCCGGATCAAACCGGCCCACGCCGTCGGCGTGGATCACGATGTCCGCCGCCACGCGCTCTCCGTCGGCGAGCACCACCGTCACGCCCGCCGCGCCATACTCCACATCGCGCACGCTCGCCGGGCAACGCACTTCGGCCCCCGCCTGCCGTGCCGCCTCCAGCAGCAGCGTGTCCAGCCCCGCACGGCTCAGCGCCCACGCGGGCTCGGGCATCTGCCACTCCCGCGAGCGCCCCTGCACCACCAGCACCACATCCTGCACGCGCTTCGCGCCCGCGTGCAGCAGCGTCGCCGCGGGCAGAATCGATTCCAGCACATCCGTCGCCGCCGGGCTGACAAACTCCCCGCATACCTTGACGCGAGGAAACACCGCCCGCTCAAAGATCGTCACCCGCCACCCGCTCGCCGCCAACTGCCGCGCCGCGGCACACCCCGCGGGGCCAGCGCCGATCACCGCCGCGTGCGGCACGTCACGAAGCGAGCCCATCAAACTCCCTCCCGCGTCCACGCCCCCGGCCGCTCGCCTGCCAGCGTAAACCGCCCCGTGAACAGGCTCGCCCGATACCGGCAATACGTCAAGTCCGTCCGCTGGGCATAGCCCACCACCTCGCGCCGCGTGAACCCCGCCCGAACGCTCGCTCTCGCATCATGCCGAATGATCTCGCGCGTGCTCAGCGTCATCAGCGTGATGCAGGCCAGGTTCAAACGCGACCTCACCAAGTCGTTCCACACCACCCCGCGCGTCGCCACCCGCTCCATTCCCGCCAGCACTGTCAATATCTGTATCTCCTTGAGGTGATGCAGAAACATGCCCGCGTGCACATAGTCAAACGACCAGGGCTTGAGCGTCTCGCGCATCGCCAGCGCGTCAAGTTCCGTCACCTCGATGCCGGGCGTCTTTCCCACATGCTCTCGCGCGAGCGCCAGCGTCACCGGGTGTACATCGGTCGCCGTGATGCGAATGTCATGCCCCTGCGCCTCGCCCCATCGCCGCACCGCGACCGGAATGTCCGCCGACCCCGTGCCGATATCCAATAACGTAATCGGCCGCCCCTTGGGCCAGCTGCGGCTCCACGCTTCCAAGTGCCGGATCAGCGCCGCTGCTCCGCCCAGCCGCCGGTTCACCGCGCGAATGAACGCCAGCGCCTCGCGCATCTCGTCCGGCGACACCTCCGGTCCATCCATGATCTCGCCCACCAGCACGCGCTCCATGCCGCAGTGTATTGGCGGCGATGGCGCATCGCCCCGACCTACCCTGCCCCCATGCCCGACCACGTCTACAAGAGCGAGTTCCTGCGCGACATGCACTGGCGAGGCCAGATTTCTCAAATCACCTCGCCGCAGGAGTTCGACGCCCACCTGTGCGCCGGCCCCGCAGCCGCCCGCAAGGCCTACGCCGGCTTCGACCCCACCGCCGACTCACTCACCATCGGCAACCTCGTCACCATCATGGCCCTGGTCCGCTTCGCCAAGGCCGGGCACACCCCCATCGTCGTCGTCGGTGGCGGCACCGGACTCATCGGCGACCCCAGCGGCAAGTCCGCCGAACGCCAACTGCTCACCCCCGAGCGCGTCGACCAAAACGTCCAGGGCCAACGCCGCATTTTTGACGCCATCTGGCGCAACGCGGGCCTTGGCACGCCCCCCATCCGCAACAACTACGAGTGGCTGAAAAACCTCTCTTACCTGGACGCCTTGCGCGACGTCGGCAAGTACTTCTCCGTCAACATGATGATCCAAAAGGACTCCGTCAAAGACCGCCTGCACAACCGCGACCAGGGCATCAGTTACACCGAGTTCAGTTACATGATCCTGCAGGCGTACGACTACCACTACCTCTGGAAAGAGTCCAACGTCACCCTCCAGATGGGCGGCAGCGACCAGTTCGGCAACATCGTCTGCGGGCTTGATCTTATCAAGCGCCACGCATCGCTCGACGCCGAGGCCAAGGGCCTCGCCGACGCACCGCGCGTCGACGCCTTCGGCCTCACCTGGCCCCTCATCACCAAAGCCGATGGCGGCAAATTCGGCAAAACCGAGTCTGGCGCCGTCTGGCTCACGCCCGATCGCACCAGCCCCTTCGCTTTCTACCAGTTCTGGCTCAACTCCGCCGACGCCGACATCCCCAAGTTCCTCCGCACCTTCACGCTGCTGCCGCACGCCGAGATTGAACAACTCGAAGCCGCCCACGCCAGCGACCCCGCCAAGCGCGACGCCCACCGCGCCCTCGCCCGGCACATGACGACGCTGCTCCACGGGCAGGCCGCCACCGACGACGCCGAAGCCGCGGCCAAAACCCTCTTCTCAGGCGAGGTCGCCGGACTGCCCGAAGCGACCTTGCGCGAAGTCTTCTCGCAGGTCCCCGCTACCGAGCACGACAAAGCTACCCTCGCCGCCGGCGTGCCGATCCTCGACCTGCTCGTCACCACCAAACTCGCCGCCTCCAAGCGCGAAGCCAAGGAGTTCCTCGCGGGGGGCTCGGTGCTCATCAACGGCACCCGCAAAGCGACCGCGGACGGCACCCTGACCCCCGCCGACCTGCTGCACGGCAGCATGATCCTGATCCGCCGCGGGAAGAAGAACTGGCACCTGACCAGCTGGAAGTGACGCGACTGTGGAGTGAAGCGGGGGCTGCTCAGGCCATCCGGACCCATCGCACCAGCGTGGCGAGGTTGGGGGGCTTGCCATACATGAGCACGCCGATCCGGAAGACCTTGGAGGCGGCCCAGACGGCAAGGCAGACGCCCGCGGCCCCGACGAGCATGGAGGCGGGGATCTGCCAGGCGGGGATGGGTTCGGACCCGCTGATGCGGAGAACCATCACGAAGGGGTTGATGAACGGGACGAAGCTGCACACCTGGGCGAAGGTCGAGTTGGGGTTGCGCAGGATCGGAAACCAAAGCATCATCGGGATCACGAGGATCAGCATGATGGGGCTCATCAGGGACTGGGCCTCGGCGACCTCGGTGACCGCCGAGCCGACGGCGGTCATGATCGCGGAGATCGAGAAGTACGCGATCGCGAAATAGACGACCAGATAGATGAGATTTTGCCAGGGGACGAGGTCCATCATGGCGAAGGCGACCAGAGCCAGCATGCCCGTGAAGGCGTACAGCGTGAGCACCAGCATGCCGACGGCACCCTTGCCGATGATCTTGCCCGCGAGCAGTTGGATGGGCGAGACGGCGGAGAGCAGAACTTCCATCACGCGGCTGGATTTTTCTTCGATGGTGCTGGTGAGCAGGTATTGACCGGCGGTGAAGACGCTGATCCACATGAGGAACATGAAGGCGCCGGGGACGAGAATCTGGGCCGCCTCGTTGCCCTTGCGCTCGCCCGAGGCGGTGACGACGTGCACGTCGGCATCGGGGCGGGCGGTGAGTTGGCGGACTTTGGATGCGTCCAGCCCGCTGGAGCGGAGCCGTGCATCGACGATGGCGCGGCCGGTCTCGTTGCGGATGTCCTTGGTGACTTCGGGGTCGAGCCGGGGCGAAGTGAAGATCGGGAAATCCGGGTAGGTGGTCGCGTGCGCCTGGGAGTTGTCGGCGTCAGGTTCGCCGTCAACGCTGGCCTTGGGAATGATGACCAGGGCGAGGCGAGGATCTGGGCCCATGTCGGAGAGCCGCTTGTCGGCGTTGGCACGCATGTCGGCCTTGGCGGCTTCGGGGTCGGTATCGGGGGGGAGAACCTTCACGCTGAGTGTGGGCAGGTCGGGCTGTGCGCCGGGGAGCGAGGCGCCCTTGGTCGCCTGCTCGGCGGTCTTGGCGTCGACGCCGATGGCCTTGCTCGTGGCTTCGGCGATCGCCTTGTGCTCCTGCTCGCGGCGGGCTTCCATGCTCTCGAGCGTGAAGGCCTTTACCAGCGCGTCGGCGACGACACCCGAGTGGTCGATGACCGCGACGTGGCCCTGAACCTTGGGGGGCTTCTGGTTCATCAGCGCGGGCATCAGCGTGATCACGATGCCCATCATGACAGGGGGCAGCAGGATGCCGAGCGCAAAGCTACGGGTGAGGACGACGGCGAGGAATTCCCGCAGGGCGACGGTCAGGATCTTGTTCATGCGTGGGGTCCGAAGCGGGAGGCGAGGGTGATGGAGAGCGATGAGCGGAGGGAGGTCGTCGGGGCGAAAGCCGTGGTTTCAGTCGCTGGCGGAGCCGCCCGGGCCCCGACGTTCGCTGGTGATCAGTTCAAGGCGGGCGCGTTCTTCGGGAGTTTTCGCGGCTTGAGTCACGATGTCGATGAAGACGTCTTCAAGCGTCGGGCGCACGATGCGGATGCCGCTGACGGGCATGGCCTGCACGATCCGCGCCAGCACCTGTTCGGCGCTTTCGCGGCCCGAAAGATTGAAGAGCAGATGCGAGTTGGCGCGGGTGATCGATTCAACTCCCGGCAGTCGGGCGAGGGCGCCGAACTCGTCGTCGCCGACGGCGTGCAAGGGCTCGGCCTCGATGGTCTTGGGGTCGTGACGGCGGCGGATGCCGGCGATGGTGTCGTCGAGCACTTTGTTGCCGTCGTTGACCATGATGATGCGGTCGCACACCGCTTCGGCCTGGCTCATCTGGTGCGTCGAGAAAATGACCGTGCGGCCGGCGGCGTGCTGCTCGTCGACCAGCGTGCTCAGCAGGCGCGAGTTGACCGGGTCGAGCCCCGAGAAGGGTTCGTCCAGAATGATGAGATCCGGCTCGTGGATGACCGAGGCGATGAACTGGACCTTCTGCTGCATGCCTTTGCTGAGTTCCTCGCATTTTTTCTTGGCGCTGCCGAGGAGCTCGACGCGCTCCAGCCAGTCGCGCACGCGCTTGTCCAGGCCCGCGCCGTCGATGCCCTTCAGGCGGGCGACGTAGTTCAGGAAGACCCCGACCTTCATCTTCTTGTACAGCCCGCGTTCTTCGGGCAGGTAGCCGATGCGGTCTTTGCTCTCCACGGCGGATCGCTTGCCCAGCACGCTGATTTCGCCAGAGTCCGGGAAGATGATGGACATGACCATGCGGATGGTGGTGGTCTTGCCCGCGCCGTTGCGGCCGATCAGGCCGATCAGTTCGCCCTGCGAGATGGTGAATGACATGTCGCGGACGGCGACCTTCGGGCCGAACGTCTTGTTGACGCCTTTGATGTCGATGGCTGCGGTCAATCGGCCTCCTTGGACTGGGCGCGGAACGGGCGGCGAACGCCGGACGGTATTCGGTCGGGTCGTTGGGATTATTAGGAGGCCGTCGCGTGGCGTTTCGCGTCTACGCTGTGCGGGCATGACGAGCCCGACGCCGTTCACTCTGGCCCCGCAGTTGCCCGCGCGGGCGATCGACAAGCTTCGCGAGATCGACGCGCGGGAGCGCGAACTGGCTGCGGCCCTCGAAAGCCCCGAGGTGCTCAGCGACCATCGCAAAGTCCGCGACCTATCGGTGCAGAAGCGGGCGATCGAGCCCGTCGCGGCGGGGTTTCGGCGGTTGCAAGACCTGGAAAAGGAGGCCGTGGGCTTGCGCGAACTGCTCGCGGCCAGCGGCAAGGATGCGGACCCCGAGCTGGCAGCGATGGCACGGGAGGAACTGCCCCGGATCGAAGCGACGGCCACGCAAGTCGTGGAGGAGATGCTGTCGCGCCTTGTGACGAGCGAAGACCGGCGAGTCGGGTCGGTGATGCTGGAGATCCGGGCCGGGACGGGGGGCGACGAGGCGGCGCTGTGGGCGCGGGACTTGTTCGAGATGTACTCGAAATACGCGGCCCGTCGCGGCTGGTCGTTCGAGATGCTCGACGCCGTGGCCGAGTCCGACGCCGGGGGCCTGCGGAGCGCGGTGGCGAACGTCAAGGGTGATGGCGTGTGGAGCGAGTTGGCGTTCGAGGCGGGCGTGCACAGCGTGAAGCGCGTGCCCGCGACCGAGGCGCAGGGGCGGATTCACACATCGACCGCGAGCGTGGCGGTGCTGCCCGAGCCCGAAGAGGTGGACCTCAAGATCGATTGGATCAACGACGTGGAGGAGTTCGCCACGCGGGCTCAGGGGCCGGGCGGGCAAAACGTGAACAAGGTTGAGACGGCGTGGCAGATTCACCACAAGCCCAGCGGCATCATCATCAAGATGATGGAGGCCAAGAGCCAGCAGCAGAACCGCGAGCGGGCGCGGCGGCTTTTGGTCGCGCGCCTGTATGAAGCCGAGTTGGCTCGGAAGAACGCCGAGCGGTCGGCGGCGCGGCGGAGTCAGATCGGCACGGGTGACCGCAGCGAGAAGGTGCGGACGTACAGGTACAAAGAAGGCATCGTGGCGGATGAGCGATTGCCGGGTGAGTACTCGCTGCGCGACTTGCTCGCGGGTGATTGGGGGCAGTTGGTGAAGGATTTGCTGGAGCAGGAGACGAGGCGTCGCCTGGCGGAGCTGTGAGCGGGGCGGGGGCGGCGGGCTTGGAGCGGGCGGATGTGGTTGTGGTGGGGGCGGGAGCCGCGGGTTTGTTTGCGGCGGTATGGGCGGGGCGCGAACTGGAGCCGCGTGGGCGTGTGATCGCGCTGGACGGGGCCCGCAAACTGGGCGCAAAGATCTTGGTCGCCGGTGGCGGGCGCTGCAACGTCACGCACCACGCGGTGGACGAAACGGCGTATGCCGGGTCGTCGCGGAACGCGGTGCGCAAGGTGCTCGGGCGGTTCGGCGTCGAGCGAACGGTCGAGTTTTTTCGCGAGCGGGGCGTGGAACTCAAGCAGGAGGACACCGGGAAGTTGTTTCCGGTGTCGGACGATGCGCACAGCGTGCTGGGTGCGCTGCTGGCCGCGGCTGGTGAGGCGGGCGTGTCGCTGGCGCACCCGTGGCGGGTGGGCGAAGTGAGACTGGCGGCGGACTGCGGGTTTGAAATCGTCGAACAGGCGGCGCCGGGGGTGGAGCCGCGGCGGGTGCTGGCGCGGCGGGTGATCCTCGCGACCGGCGGCATGGCGTTGCCCAAGACGGGCTCGGACGGCGCGGGGTATGCGATCGCGCGGTCGCTCGGGCACAGCGTGACGGAGCGGGTGTTTCCGGCGTTGGTGCCGCTGCTGTTGCCGCAGGCACATTGGCTGTGCGGGCTGTCGGGGTTGACGACGGTGGCGAGCGTGAGCGTGCGCAGCGCGAGCGGGAAGATGGTGGCAAGTTTTACGAACTCGCTGTTGTGCACGCACTTTGGGTTGTCGGGGCCGGCGATACTCGATGTGAGCCGGTATTACTTGGCTGAGCTGGGCGCGGCCGGCGCGGGCGGAGCGAGCGATGGGGCGTCGCGCCCGGCGCTGCTGATCAACTGGTTGCCTGCGCACACTTTCGATAGTTTGGACGCGGAACTGGCGCGGGGCGGGAAGCAGACGTGCGCGCGGACGCTGGCGAATCTGGGCGTGCCCGAACGGCTGGCGCGCGGGCTGTGCGAAGCCGCGGGCGTGGACGGAGCGGCGTCGCTTCACTCCCTGTCGCGCGGAGCGAGGGTCAAGCTGGCGACGGCGGCGACGGCATTTGAGGCGCCGGTGGTGGGGGATCGCGGGTTTACGTATGCGGAGGTGACGGCAGGGGGTGTGCCGTTGGGCGAGGTGAGGCTGGAGACGATGGAAAGCCGCGTGTGCCCGGGGTTGCACCTTTGCGGGGAGATACTCGATGTGGACGGGCGGATCGGGGGGTTCAACTTTCAATGGGCGTGGGCGACGGGTTATGTGGCTGGGCTTGGGGCGGCCCGGGGGCTTGGGTTGAAACCTTCGGGCGGTCCGACCGATTAACATCGTGGCCATGACGCTCCTGTGCGTGCCCATTCAGGTGCATTCGAAGACGGACGCGTTGGCGGACGCCGCCCTTGCCAAAGACCAAGGGGCGGGAGTCGTCGAGTTTCGCGTGGATCATGTCATGGAGGCGGCCGGGGTTGATGCCTGCGTGCATCTCTCGCGCGACTTGTGCGCCGGGGCGGCCTTGCCGGTGATCATGACGTGCCGAAGCGCGGCGGAGGGCGGGACGTTCGCGGGGGCGATGGCGGATGTGGAGGCATGGACGCGGGCGATGCTGGAGCCCGCGGGTGCGGCGACGCCCCGGTATGTGGACGTCGAGTTCGCAGCGCTGAGCAAGAGCGGCGTGCTGCGGAGCCTGGTGCACGAGCACGATGACCCGGCGAGGCCGGGGGTGATTCTCTCGATGCATGACTTTGCGGGGCCGCCGCGGGATTTGGCGAGGCGCTTGCTCGCGATGGCGCAGACCGGCGGGGTGGATGTGATCAAGGTGGCGTACACGGCGCGGTCGGTGCGGGATGCGCTCGCCGCGCTGGCGCTGCCGGGCGAGCTGGGGCGGCCGACGATCGCGCTGGCGATGGGCGAGTTCGGGCTGTTGTCGCGTGTGCTGGCGCCCAAGTTTGGCGGGTTCCTGACGTTCGCGGCACTGCGGGAAGCAAGCGCGACCGCGCCCGGGCAGCCGACGCTGGCGCTGCTGCGCGAGCGCTACCGGGTCGAGAGCATCGGCACGGCAACGCGGGTGTACGGCATCATCGGGTGGCCGGTCACGCATTCGAGGTCGCCCCTCGTGCACAACGCGGGGTTTGCCGCTGCGGGTGTGGACAGCGTGTATCTGCCTTTGCCGGTGGCGGCTGGCGCGGACGAGGAGACGACGTACGCGAGTTTCAAGGCGACGCTGCTGGAGCTGGTGCACGACGAGCGGCTGAACTTTGGCGGCGCGAGCGTCACGATTCCGCACAAGGAGCACCTGGCGAGGCTGGCGCGCGAGCAGGGGTGGGAGACCGACGACGCGACGCGGGGAATCGGGGCCGCGAACACCATGGTCGTGTCCGCACGTGGCGACGCGCAAAGGGAGGTGCGGGCCTTGAACACCGACGCCCCGGCCGTCGCAAGGTGCGTGGTGCGGGTGATGGGGGACGTGCGCGGGAAGATGGTGGCGGTGCTGGGCGCCGGGGGTGCGGGCAAGGCCGCGGCGTGGGCGCTGGCAACCTCGGGCGCGGAGGTGGTGATCGTGAATCGCTCGCGCGAGCGGGCGCACACGCTTGCCCGGGCGATTGATGAGGTGCTGCCCGGCGCGAGCGTGCGCGTCGGTTCGGCAAAGGATCTGGCGCGGGCCGCCTGCGTCGTGCACGCGACGCCCGTCGGAATGCAGGGCGGCCCGGCGCCGGGCGCTTCGCCCCTGGACCCCGCGATGATGGCCTCGTTGCCGCCCCACTGCGTGGTGTTCGACACGGTGTATGTCCCCCGCGAAACGCCCCTCGTGCGGGCGGCTCGACAACGCGGGCTTTCGGTCATCACCGGCGATGAAATGTTCGTCGCTCAGGCGGCGCTCCAGTGCGAAGCCTGGACGAAGCGCACAGCACCGCGCGACTTGTTTGCCAAGCTCGTCACCGAATCGCTGGACGTCGCGGGTGGCGGGGGGGAGGCGAAAGGATGAACACGGCGGCCGCCAATCCCAAGGCGTGGATGCGGGCTGCCCTGTACCCGAGCCTCTACGTCTGGTACATCTTCGCGGCTTCGCTCGACGTGCTCCTGACCTACGCCTTCATCTATCGGATCGGCGGGGAAGAAGTAAACCTCATCGCGGCAAGGCTGGTGGAGCGTTACGAGCACTGGGGGCTCATCGGGCTCAAGTACTCCTCGGTGATTCTGGTCATCGGCGTGTGCGAGGTGGTGGGTCGCCGCAATCTCCGCACGGGGCGGCTGCTCGCGATCGTCGCGATCGTCATCTCGGCCTTTCCGGTGGGGTACGGCTTGCTGCAGCTGCTCGCGTGGCTGCACTTTGGTGGCCCGGGGCCAGAGAACATACCGCTGGAGTAGGGGAAGAGACGAAGTTCCGCAGAGACGGAGAGACGAAGTTCAAGAAGGCATCGAGGCACGCGGCATCGAGGCATCGAGGCATCGAGCAGAGACGTGGATCCTTCCTGTCTCCCCTTCCTCGTCTTTCTCGATTTGTTCTTGTTCTTCTTCTTATTCTTGTTCTTCTCTGTGCCTCTGTGACTCTGTGGTGAACTCTTCTCCTGCCCGAAAGCCGGACGAGAACGAGTCAGTAGCCGCTGGTGCGCAGGAGGGTCTTGAAGCCCTCACCGAAGACGAAGTTGTGCTCGGGGTATTCAGTGCCGCCCATGTTCTGGTCGAGGTGGCTGAAGATCAGGTTGATCTCGCCGAGCTTGGTGGCTTGGCCGGGGCGGGCGGGGTCGATGAGTTCGACCAGGCCGCTGGTGGAGGCGCCGTTGGTGTCCATCTGAATGATCGTGGCGGTATAGCGGAGCGTGAAGCCCGGGGCGACCTCGCCCGCCAGTTCGGCCTTGCTCACCTTGGCGAGGATGACCTTCTCTCGGAAATCCTGGGCGTGGCCGACGAGAATGCCCGCGGTCTGGGCCATCCCCTCGATGATGAGCGAGGCGGGCATGATCGGCAGGGCGGGCAGGTCGCCCGAGGCCTCGAAATGGTCGTGCAGCTGTTCCTCGGCCAGGCTGACATTTTTGACAGCCACGAGCCGCTGACGGGGTACCAGCTCGACCACGCGATCGATCCACATCCAGCGCATGGCCGCCTCAGCCCGCTTTCTTGGCGAGTTTGGCTTCGACGAACTTCACCAGGGTTTCGACGGTGAAGATGTCGGCGACGGTGCCGAGCTGCGGGTCCTTCTCCCACTGCGAGAAGTCGACGTGGGGCATGCGTTCCTTGAGAGCGATGATGCCCTTGGGAGTGACCTTGCCGTCGGACACGTACTGGGGGTCCTGGGCGACGTTGTCGGGGAAGAGCTCGCCCTGGGGGATCTTGATGCCAAAGGCCTGTTCGAGCTTGAAGACGATGTCGAGGAAGTCGATGGACTCCGCGCCCAGGTCCTTGGTCAGCTTGGCGTCCATCGTCACGTCGTCGTCGTCCACCGCCAGGGCGTCGACCAGCAGCGTGCGAACCTTGCCAAAAATCTCGTCGCGTGTCATGTGTGCTCTGTCCTTCGCGTCCGTTGCAAAACCCGTGAGAGCGGCCCGCCGCGGCTAGATCGCCCGCCGGCCCCCCTCGCCACGAATCGCTACTGTAGCGCCCAGCCGGGGTACCCTGCCACCATGCGATTCGACCTGGTTGACCGCGTGTTGGATTCCTCCGACACGCACATCGTGACGCTCAAGCAGATCAGCGGGGCGGAAGAATATTTGCAGGATCATTTTCCCGGCTATCCGGTGCTGCCCGGGGTGATGATGCTGGAGGCGATGGTGCAGGCGGGGCGGCGGCTGTGCGGGCCAAAGGCCGCGCCGGATCAGCGCCTGGTGCTGGGAAAAGTCCGGGCCCTCAAGTACGGGCGGTTCGTCAGGCCCGGTTTTTCGTTGCGGGTCGAGGTCACGCTGGCGGGCGCGGCAGACGGCGAGTTTGATCTGAAGGGCGAGGGGCGACTGCTCGACCCGGCGGCCGGGCCCGGTGAGCTGCCCGTGGCCGTCTCGGGGCGGTTCGTGCTGAGGCCGGCGAAGATCATGGTGCCGGGGTGAGGCTGTGCGGGCACCGGTCTACCCCATCTCGTGGCACAGGCGTCCCGCCCGTGTGCTTTTCGCCCTTCGGGCTTTGAGTGTGTGACGAGGGAGCCGCGTGGCCCTGACCATCGACCAGGCCTTCTGCGTCCGCGTATGGGACTGGTCGGAGACCAGCCAGACGGTGTCGCTCTTCGCTCGCGAGCACGGGCTGGTGCGGTGCGTCGCGAAGGGGGCCAAGCGCGATCACAGCGCGTTTTCGGGCGGGCTGGAGGTCTTCACGCTGGGCGAGATGGTGGCGAGCATCAAGACGGGCGGGCAACTGAGCATCCTGGCGAGCTGGGATTTGGTGGAGATTTTTCCTGCCGCTCGCCAGGGCCTGAGCAGCTTCAACGCGGCGTTCACGCTGCTGGATCTGGTTCTCCACGCCGTGACGGATCACGACCCGCATCCGGGGTTGTTCGATGCCCTTCTGCAGGCGGCCAGGCACCTGGGGGAGAAACGCCGCGACCGGGCGGCGGTGCTGTGGTTCATGTGGATGCTGCTGAGCGATACCGGGCATCGGCCCGAGTTGGAGCACGACACGCTGCACGGGGGCGGGCTGGCGGCGGCCCAAAGCTACGCCTTCAGTCCGCGGGCGGGCGGGCTGACGCGCGATGAGGCCAAGGGCGACGCTTCGCTCTGGCGGGTCCGGGCGGAGACGGTGGGAGTGTTGCGGGCGCTGGCGGGGATGGATGGTCCGGCGGGGCTGGAGGCGACTGAGCCCACGGCGGTGGGGCGGGCGACGCGACTTTTGGCGATGTACTACCGCGAGGTGTTTGGGGTGGAGCCGCCCCAGGTGGCGCGGTTGCTGAAGGAGCCGGATGGGTGAGGGGGGAAGTGGCGAAGTGGCAGAGTGAAAGGCCCGCGACGTTCGAACGTCGCGGCTTCCTTGATTTCTCACTTTGCCACTCGACCACTTTGCCACTTTGCCACTTCCATCTCCCCCGTACACTCCCCCCATGCCCTACTCGTTTCAGTCGCACACGTTGCCGAACGGCCTCAAGATCATCGCTGAGGTGGATGCCGGGGCGCACACGGCGTCCGCGGGGTTCTTCGTCAAGACGGGTGCCCGCGACGAGGCGACGCCCCTGATGGGCGTGAGCCATTTCCTTGAGCACATGATGTTCAAGGGGACCGAGGGGCTGACCGCCGACCAGCTCAACCGAGCGTTCGACGAGATCGGCGCCCGCAATAACGCGTACACCAGCAACGAGATGACGTGCTTTTACGCCCACATGCTGCCCGAGCACCTGACCCGGGGCGTGGAACTGCTGGGGCGCATGATGCGTCCCGCGCTCAACCAGGCAGACTTTGACACCGAAAAGGGCGTGATTCTCGAAGAGATCGCGATGTACCAGGACAATCCCTTCTGGGTGCTCTACGAGGCATCGGTCGAGAAGCACTTCGGTTCGCACCCGCTGTCGCACCGCGTGCTGGGGACGACTGATTCGATCAAGGCCCTGGCCCGCGATCAGATGCAGGGGTATTTCGAAAATCGCTACTCCGCGGACAACACCGTGCTCGCCCTCGCCGGCAAGGTCAACTTTGACGGCGTGTGCAAGCAGGTGGAGGCGTTGTGCGGGCATTGGAAGCCGACGCACGTCTCACGCAACAGCGCCAAGCCGGCCTATGTCGGGGGCGAACTGACCCTGCACCAGGAAAGCGCGACGCGGGGGTACGTGCTGGGCATGTGCGATGCTCCGGCGATCGGCGACGACCGGCGGTACGCCGCGGCTTTGCTGGCCCAGGTGCTCGGCGCCCCGGACAACAGCCGCCTCCATTGGGCCCTCATCGAGCCCGGCCTGGCCGAGCAGGCCCAGGCGTCGTTCGACCCGCACGATGGCTTCGGTGAGTTTTTCGTCTTCGCCGTGTGCGATCCCGAAAAGATGGACGAGGTGTGGGGGGTCATCCAGAAGGAACTGGCCGGCCTCGACGGTTCGCTCAAGCAGGAAGACCTCGATCTCCTCCGCGCCAAGATCGTCACCGGTGCCACGGTTGGGGGCGAGCGCCCCGGCGACCGCATGCAGCGCCTCGGCCGCCTGTGGACCTATCTCGGCGCGTATCACACCCTCGAACTGGAACTCGAAAAACTCGAGGCCGTCACGCTCGACGACCTCCGGGGCGTGCTGCGCGATTTTCCGCTGCGGCCCATCACCGTCGGCCGCCTGCTGCCCAAGGCCTGAGTGCCTTACCCTCCGGCATGAAAGCCGAGAATCTGCTCGCCGAGCTCGATCGCCTGCGCAAGGACGCCCCCAAGGACGACACGGACCTTGAGTTCCTCACGCTGCATCACGTCTTCTGCTTCGTGTCGTACAAGATGACCGAGTTCCGCGCCTACGTGGAGGCGGAGGACAAGAAGGGAGCATTCAGGGCGTACGAACAGAGCGAAGGCTGAACAGCCAGCCCCCGTTCTTGCAAACTGAGTGGCCGCCGGACCACCCAGACTGCAGGAGCAAATGGCCATTCAGTCCGCTGCAAGAACTGAACTGAAAGCTAAGAGTTCAGGAGTCACTACAAGATTCCAATCCAGGGAAGGGGAAACGCGGTTGAAGGCCCGCGCGGAGCGGCGTGGCTCAACTCCCGGTTTGAACTCGCGATCACCCGTTTCAGGTTTGCGTCCAGGTCCTGTTCTGGGGGCGAAGTTCCCTGTGGCCGGAAGTACCTTTGGGAGCGGCCCGACCAGGCGTTTTTGGCGCTTTGGGGCCGGTTTGGCGCATGGGATGGGCGGCGTTTGCACCCTTTGGTAGGCTTTGGGCATTCCATGAGCGACACACAGACAAGTCCGGGCAATCACGATGTCACACGCATCCTGGATGCGGTGAAGGCGGGGGATAAAGCCGCGAGCGAGCAGTTGCTGCCGGTGGTGTATGACGAGCTGCGACGGCTGGCGCGGTCGTACATGCATCGCGAGAATGAAGGGCAGACGCTGCAGGCGACGGCGCTGGTGCACGAGGCGTATCTGAGGCTGGTGGGCGGGGTTGATGTGTCGTGGGATTCGCGCGGGCACTTCTTCGCGGCGGCGGCGATGGCGATGCGGCGGATCCTGGTGGAGAAGGCTCGCTCGCGCGGGCGGATCAAACGCGGCGGGGACCGCAAGCGCGTGGAACTGGGCGATCAGGCGGTCGCCAACGATTCGGCGTCCACCGACCTGGTGGCGCTGGACGAGGCGCTGAACAAGTTGGCGGCGTACAGCCAGCGCAAGGCGGATGTGGTCATGCTGAGGTACTTCGCAGGGCTCACGAACGATGAGACGGCGGCGGCGCTGGGCGTGTCGTCGGCGACGGTGCGGAACGAGTGGACGTTTGCGCGGGCATGGCTGATGCGGGAACTGAAGGCGATGGAGGGCGGGGAGGAGTAGGCGGCGTTTGCGGGGTGTGGCGGCTTGGGGATCTTGAAGCGATGGCGTCGAGGCAGGAACTGGCCGAGCGGATTTTCTTTGAACTGGTGGAGATGCCGCCGGGGGCGTGGCCTCGTGAACTGGATCGGCGCTGCAACGGCGATGACGGGCTGAAAGCCGAGATCAGGGATCTGCTGGACTGCCACGCGCGGGCCGAAGGGTTTCTTGACAACGCGGAACTGCTGGCGCAGAGCCTGGGGCTGGGGACGATGCGTCCGGCCGACGAGCATGAGCTGACGCCCGGCACGCGGGTGGGTGAGTATGTCGTCGAGGGCGTGCTGGGGCGGGGCGGGATGGGGACGGTGTACATCGCCCGGCAGGAGCGGCCCCGGCGGACGGTCGCGATCAAGATCATTCGGCGCAGCGTGTCGAGCCAGTCGCTGGTGAGGCGGTTCGAACACGAGGCGGATGTGCTGGCGAGGCTGCATCACCCGGGGATCGCGCAGATCTACGAGGCGGGGGCGGCGGTCGTCGAGGTCGGCCAGCCGGCGCAGCCCTACATCGCGATGGAACTGGTGCGTGGGCCGGCGCTGAATGTCTATGCGGAGGAGAAGGGGCTGGACACGCGGGCGAAGCTTGAGCTGGTGGCGCGGGTGTGCGACGCGGTGCATCATGCGCACCAGCGCGGGGTGATCCATCGGGATCTGAAGCCCGGCAATATTCTGGTGGATGAGAGCGGGCAGCCCAAGGTGCTGGACTTTGGCGTGGCGCGGGCGGCGGACGCGGACCTGCGGGTGACGACGCTGCAGACCAGCGTGGGGCAGCTCATCGGCACGCTGCCCTACATGAGCCCGGAGCAGGTGCTGGCAGACCCCAACGAGGTGGACACGAGGTCGGACGTGTATGCGCTGGGGGTGGTGCTGTATCAGTTGTTGACGGGGAGGCTGCCGCTGGATCTGAAGAGCCGGAGCATTCCGGAGGCGGCGCGGCTGATTCGTGATGAGGCGCCGGCGCGGCTGAGCAGCGTGAGCAGGGTGTTCCGGGGCGATGTCGAGACGATTGTCGCCAAGGCGATGGAGAAGAACAAGACGCGGCGGTATCAGTCGGCGGCGGAACTGGCGGAAGACCTGAGGCTGTATCTGGGCGGGCGGCCGATCAACGCCAAGCACGATTCGGCGCTGTACGTGCTGCGGAAACAGTTGAAGAGGTACAAGGGGTTTGTGGCCGCGGGCGTGGTGGGGCTGCTGAGCCTGACGGCGTTCGCGGTGTATGCGGCGATCCAGGCGTCGAGGTATCAGGCGCTGGCGACGAAGGAGCGGATGGTGAGCCGCGAGGCGGTGGCGGCCCGTGCGACGGCGGAAGCGAACGGGCGGATGGCGGCGGAGAAGGCGACGGAGGCGGCGGAGAAGGCAAAGGAGCTGGATCAGGAGCTCTTCGACAGCAACATCGAGCAGGCGCGTCTGGCGGGGCTGACGGGGAATCTGTCGCGAGCGGAGGACATGCTGTGGCATTCGTTCATTTCGAACCCGACGTCGCAGCGGGCGCGCTGGGCGTTGTGGGAGCTGTACTGGCGGGCGCCGGTGAGGTGGACGGTGCCCGGGCCCCGGGTGCACAACGCGTGGTGCGGGTTTTCGGATGACGGGCAGCGGGTGGTCGTGGGGGCGGAGGGGGGCGAAGTGGCGATTTACGACGTCGCCACGGGGGCGGAGATGTTGCATTTCCGGGCGCACCTGATGCACATTCGGCAGGTGAGCTTCGTGGATCATGATGCGGGGCTGGTGACGATCGCGAGTGACGGGGAGGCGGCGCGATGGGATATCACGAGCGGAAAGGCCGCGGCGGTGTGGAGGCGTTCGAACCCGGAGGGGCGCAGCTCGTCCTATCGGGCGGCGTGCACGCTGCGGGATGGCTCGCGGGTGTGGGTGGTGGCGGACGCGCACGTGATTCGCGAGATTGATGGTCGCACCGGGCAGGTGAGCCGCGAGATCGTGCTGCCCCCGGGCCGGTATACGACGATGACATGCAGTGCGGCGGCGGGGCTGATGGCGATCGGCAACGACGAGGCGGCGCTGTCGATCCGGCGTCTGAGCGACGGGCAGGAGGTGCGGGTGATCCAGCTGCCGCGGCGTGGGGGGAGCGCGCTGTGGCTGGGCGGGATGGATTTTTCACCGGACGGAAGGCGGCTGGCGTTTTGCTCGCGCGACCGCAAGGTGCGGGTGTACGACATCGCCGCGGATCGGATGGTGTTTGAAAACTCGCCCGAGCTGCCCTCGATGGTGTCGCTGTCATATTCGCCCGACGGGCGGCGCCTGCTCACGGCCGGGCCGGATCAGGCCTGCCTGTGGGACGCGGAGAACGGCGAAGCGATCTCGCGCCTGCCGGGGCAGAAGGGGCGGGTGATGTGCGCGGCGTGGGACCCGAACGGGAACGCGATCGCCGTGTGTGGCGAAGGGTCGGTTCGCTTGTGGGACGCGCAGACAGACCGGGGGCGGGTCGGGTTTGCGGGCCAGGGAAGCTGGATCTTCGGGATGGACCGCAGCCCGCTGCGCCCGGTGGTCGCGACCTGCGCGGGGGACTACAGCGTCCGCCTGTGGGACCGCGGCACGGGCAAGCAACTGGCGATGACGCTGATCCCCGCGGACCGGGCGCGGACGGTGCGCTTCAGCCCGGACGACACGCGCCTGTACGTCGCGGCCGACGACGGATGCGTGTACGTGCTCGATGCGAGCACGCTCGAATGCGTTGGGCAGTACCAGGTGGGCAAGTTCGAGCTGTTCAACATGCGGCTGTCGCCGCTTGGAGATCTGCTGGTGACGGGGGGGTATGAGCGGGTGGTGAACGTGGTGGACACGGCGACCGGGCACGAAGTGCTGCGGCTGGATGATTTCTCGCAGGCGGTCGAAGACCTGGACGTCGATGACACGTTTTCGCGGGTGTTCTGCGTAGGAAACGTGAATGAGGTGAGGTGGTACAGCCTGGTGAACGGGGCGAAGCTGGGGGCGGTGAAGTGTGACAGCCGCGCCGTGTGCGTGAGCCTCGCGCCCGATCAGACGCACCTGGTAGTGGCGACGGCGGACGGGTATGTGGAGGTGTGGAACATCGAGACCGGCAAGCGCGATGTGCGGTTCGATGCGCACCGGAACGCGGTGACGGCGCTGGCGGTGAGCCCCGGAAACAAGCTGCTCGCAACCGGGGGCGACGACGGGGTCATCCGGCTGTGGGACATGATGACCGGGGACAATCTGGCGAACATCACGCCCGGACGGGGCGAGGTGCCGTATCTGGCGTTCGAGCCCAGCGGGCACACGCTGGAGGCGACGTTTCGCGACGGGTTCTCCGGGATCTATGACCTGCTGTACGGCAGCATGCTGACGGCGGGGAACGCGCAGTTCCAGATCGAGCGATTCAAGTCGTCGTCGGGCACGCCGACGACGGCGGACGCCGTGCGCAATTGGTCGCAGTCGATCCTGAAAATGACGGCGCGGTATTACGCGAAAGGCGCCGGCGGGGCCGGGACGCCTGAACACTGAGCGAGTGATGATGCTCCCGGGCTATTTGGAGGCGGGTGCCGCGGCGTGAGAGTCCTTGGAGGCGCCTTGCGGCTGCTTGGGCTCGGGCTTCGAATCGGCGTGTTTTACTTCCGGTTCTTTGACCGCTCGCGGCAGCAGCGTGTCGGCGCATGCGAGGCGGTAGGCGGTGATCGCGGCGTTGGCGGCGGACTGCACCAGGTACTCGGGGATCGCCAGGTCGTACCGGTCGTTCTGGGTGTGCCAGCCGTAGGGATAGTCGGCACGCCCGACTTCATCCCAAAAGAAGCCCGGCACGCCGACGGCGTTGAAGCTGGCGTGGTCGCTGCTGCCGTGGGTGTCGATCTTCTTGCCCGTGTTGCGGACATTCACGTTCATGAACTTCTTGTCGGTGTCGCTGTAGAAGACGTTGTTGGTGGGGGCGGTGGCTTCGGCGAGCATCTGGACCATGTTTTCGGCGGCGGGCAGGCCCCCCTCGTAGTTGGTGCCGCCATCGTCCACGAAGACGGCGGAGATCTTGTCCATCTCGCTCTTGTGGGCCTCAACGTAGCCGTGGCTGCCCAGCAGGCCCTGCTCCTCGCCCGTGTAGTTGATGAAGCGGATGGTGCGCAGGGGCTTGGCGTGGACGGCCATGAGCAGGCGCGCGGCTTCGAGGGTGACGACGCTGCCGGTGCCGTTGTCGGTGCAGCCTTGCGAGCCCGGGCCGTTCCACGAATCGAGGTGGGCGGAGATGATGACGACTTCGTCGGGTTTTTGTGAGCCGCGAATCTCGGCGACGGTGTTGTAAACCGGGATGGGGCCCTTGGTGAAGTGGTTGGCGAGGTCGAACTCGACCTCGATGGGGTCGTGGTCGGTCAGGCGCGAGTTGATGTAGTCGTAGTCGCTCAGGCGGATGATGACTTCGACGTCCTTGGGCAGGTGGTCGGCGTCGAGATCGCGCCAGTTGGAAGCGGCGCCGGTCCACACGCGCTCGTCGCGGCTGGTCGAGATGAACCCCGCCACCGGCTGCAGGGCGAGCTGCTCGGGGATGGTGAGCGTGGCGGGGTCGGTGCCTTTGGCGACCTTCGAGAGCGCATCGGCCCGCATCTCGTGCCGGGCGCGGGCGAGGTTGCGGACGCCGCGTTGGCCAAGGGCGGGCGGGGCCTGGATGAGCACCCAAGCGCCTTTGAGCGAGTTCTTGACCTTGTCGAACTCTTCCTGGGTCTTGGGCTCGCGGACGACCGGGCCGCGAACTGGCCCGTCGGTGCCGGCGGTCCAGGCGAGGGTCGTGAACTGCATGTCTCGGAGGTCTTCGTACTCGACCTTGGGCGGGGCTTTGTCGTCCTTGTCGTCGTCGGCGGGCTTTTCTTTGCGCAGGAGAACCTTGCCGGTGGAAGGCCCGCGATCGAAGCGGACGGGGATGGTGCCCCATTGCTCCAGGTGGGCGTTGTCGATGCCCATGGTCTTGTACTGCTCCATCGCCCAGTTGTTGGCTTTTTCGGCGGCGGCGGAGCCCGTGAGGCGAGCGCCGATGTCGAAGGTGAGCGAGTGCATGTAGCTCATGACGAGGCTGTTGTCCTTGCTCTCGGCGATGATGCGGTCGACGACGGCGGGGTCGCCCATCTGGACGTCCGGGCAGGGCTGCTCCTTGCCGTCGATGACCATGACGTACGGGGGCGGGAAGGCGAGGGCGGAGTTGGACGGCGCAAGGCCCGCGAGCGAGGCGAGCGCCGTGAGCGCGATGAGCCTTGAGTGCCGGATGTGGCCAGAGTTCCGCACGATGCCGTGATGCCGCGTGTTCATGTGCCGCTTGCTCCTGAGGCGCCGTCGCTCACCCCGCGACCGGCGTGGAGGGGCAGCGTACCGCAAGTCGGGGACGGACCCAAGGGCGAGTTGGTCCTAAAAAGGCGGGGGTTGACAGGGGGATGGAACGGTGAGCCGGAGGGCGTAAACTACCTCCCTTGGTCCGGGCTTGTGCCCGGGGCAGAAGTTCACGGACGGATCGGCGCGGGGGTTTCGTTCCCCGGCGGCGAAGTTGGAGCAGATCAATGTCGACGGCCACGAGCGAGCAGACCAACAAAGTCACCATTTCCGACGCCGGCCCCAGCGCCAAGCGTGTGTCGATCGAGATTCCCGCCGAGGTGGTGACCCGCAAGCTGCGGGAATCGCTGGACACGATCGCGGTGGAGGCGGCGTTGCCCGGCTTCCGCAAGGGGCGGGTGCCGCGCTGGCTGGTGGAGAAGAAGTTTGGGTCCGCCCTGCGGAAGGAAGCCAAGACCGAGCTGGTGACCCAGGCCGTCAACCAGGCGGTCGAGGAGAACAAGCTCAAGGTGGTGAGCGAGCCGACGGC
Source organism: Tepidisphaera sp. (assembly GCA_016124375.1). GTDB lineage: Bacteria > Planctomycetota > Phycisphaerae > Phycisphaerales > UBA1924 > RI-211. The sequence goes on along the minus strand of WGNV01000005.1, from coordinate 141,492 downwards.
CGAGAGCCTGCCGACGCTGGACCTCGAAGAGGGCAAGGCGTTTTCCTTCGACGTGGAAGTGGAAGTGCTGCCCGAGTTCCAGCTTCCGGCGCTGGAGGGGATCAAGGTCAAGAAGCCGACGATCGCGATCACGGACGCGATGATCGATGACGAGGTGCGGAAGCTGTGCATCAACGAGGGGTCGCTGGAAAGCCGCGAGAACGCGGAGGCGGGCGACTACATCACCGGGCACGCCATCATGGTGGACGCCAAGGGGCACGAGTTTTACAACCTCAAGGGCGCCGTCGTGCAGAAGCCCACGGCCGACAAGGAAGGCAAGGGCATGATCCTGGGGATCATGGTCGACGACTTCGACAAGCAGTTGGGCTCCCCCAAGGCGGGCGACACGGCGACCATCAAGGCCAAGGGCCCCGAGAACCACGAGGTCGAGGGGATCCGCAACGCCGAGCTGACGATCACCTTCCACGCCGAGCGGGTGGACCGCATCCTGCCCGCGCCGGTCGATCAGATCGTGCAGGGGCTGGGCTTCGAGAGCGAGCAGCGCCTGCGGGACGCCATCCGCCAGCGGATGGAGCAGCGGGTGATGATCCAGCAGGTGGGCGTGATGCACCAGCAGATCGCCAAGCATCTGATCGACTCGACGCAGATGGAACTGCCCCAGCGCATGAGCGCCCAGCAGGCCTCGCGCACGCTCGAGCGCCGACGCCTGGAGCTGATGTACCGGGGCGTGGATGCGCAGCAGATCGAGGAGCACATGGCCGAGCTGCGGGCCAGCAGCAGCGCCGATGCGTCGCGCGACCTGAAGCTCTTCTTCATCCTGTACAGCGTGGCCGAGCAGTTCAAGGTGCGCGTGGATGAGAACGAGATCAGCCAGCGCATCGCGCAGATGGCCGCCCAGCGCAACGTCCGCCCCGAGCAGCTCCGGGCCGACCTCATCCGCACCCGCCAGGTCAACGGCATCTACCAGCAGATCCGCGATCACAAGGCGCTGGATGCGATCCTGAGCCGCGCCAGCGTCGAGGAGATGCCCGCCGATGAGTTCAACAAGATGATGAAAGAGCAGGGCACGGGGGCGGTCTAACGTCCTGTCGGTCCGCGATCGGCAGACCCCTGTCATCCACTTTGGCCCCGCGACTGTCGCGGGGCTTTTTTTCGTCGTGAGTTCGGCATGGTCGTGCCGGCGTGAGTCCTTGGTGTGCGCCGTCGCTTGCAGATCGGCGTATCCGGGCCTTTGTCTGGTTCCGGGGGCGCTCCGAAGGAGTCGCGGCCATGACGCATCCGCATCACAACCGTCCCGCTGGGCTTCCCGTTCGATCGCCACTCGCGTCCGGGGCCAACCCCGCCTCGGACTCAGGGGTGATTCCTTCGCGTGCTCTGCAGCCGCGGCCGGGTATCGGCCCTAAGGCAGGCCATCACGCCCCGCACACCGCAGCAAGCCGTGCGGCCGAGGCGATCGCCCGCTGCAACACGAGCCCGCTGATGCCGTCGCGCGTGGCGACGCCTCTGCGAAGCGCTCCGAAACCGTCGCTCAACGGCCTGGGTGGCGCAGTGCAAGCCGGACACTTCCGGCCGCACGCGTCGCGTCACAACCCACGCCCCTGAGCCGCTCCGCCTATCGCGTCCAGCGATAGATGTTGCGCTCGAAGAACTCGGCGCTCCCGCCCGGGCGCACCAGCTTCTGCCACGTGCACTCGTGTTCGCCGATGCGCAGGACATGGCGCAGGCGGGCGGGCCGGTGGTTGTCGTCCGCGTCCTCTTCGGTGGTGATCTGGACGGTCCCGTCGGGTTCGATGGTGCGCTCGGTGACGGCGGCGTCGTCAAAGTTGAAGCCGTTGTCGGTGAGGCGGACTTTCGAGCCCTGGTCGGCCTTGGGCTCCTCGTCGTACGAGAGGCCAAACGTCCACGCCGGCGAATCGGCATCCGGCAGGCGCGTGACGAGCAGCCCCGAGCGGATCGTGGTCGGCTTGTTCGAGGTGTAGTCGAGGTACGTCAGCGTGCCGTGCCAGGCGGGGCCGGTCAGGCGGTCGATGTCCGCGGGAAGCACCGCGCCGGTGCTCGTGCCCGCTTCGAGTGCTCGGCCCGCGTGCGTCTGCGTCTGGCAGCCCGCGAGGGCCATCGCGCTGGCGGCCAGCACAGCCCAACGCAATGTAAGTCGGAAATCCCTGCTCATGACCCGTACTTCGAAGCAGCGCTCCGCGCGGAGTCACGAATCTGGCGAACTCAGACGTGATCGGAACCGGCAGTCGCGTCGGAGTCGGAGGCCGGCGTCGCGTCTTTGATGAACGACATCGCCAGCCGCTCGTTCACTGCGCCGCAGTGCGGGCAGATGCGTCCGCGGGCGCTGACGGGCTGCTGCGAGACGTCGGCGCCGCACCCCAGGCAGGTGGTCTCGGTGATCTTGGCGGTCATCGAGTTGAGCGCGACCAGCACGGCGATGGCCGCGGGGGTGATGACGGCGACAGCCGGCAGCGCCGTCGTCGCGATCAGCCCGGCGGAAATGGCACCGACGGCCACCACAAGCCAGAGCGCCCGGCGTCGGAGCTTCTGCACCCAGGATTTCACGGTTCCTGTCGGCATTCGGCCAAGTGTACTCCCGCAGAAGCTGCCTCCGCCACCGGAACATCGGCCCTATCACACAGGTCGGTAGAGATCGATGATGTTCCGCACTTTTTCCGGGTTTGGAACGTCGGACATCTCCACCTCGTCCTCATGCTCGGCAGAGCACGAAATGGCGATCGTCCCCACGCCCCATAGCCGCTGCCAGAACGTCTGCTCGATCTGGATGTTCCGGATATCCGCGTGCAGCACCTCGCTGGTGTGGCGGCTGAAGATGCCGCGGCGGTCGATCGTCCGCTTGGTCGTGATCTTGAGGCCGTCGCCCAGGGTCTGGAGGCGCCACAGCAGCAGCGCCGCGGCCGCCACGACCCCGACAACCAGGCACCCGATGGCCAGAGGCGTCACGAACCCGAGGATTCCCCCCCCGACCAGGCCGGCCAGCGCGAGGAAGATCAGCCCGAGGAACTTCCCCGGACGGGCCCGCAGCATGGCGGGGCGGATGTGCAGGACATCGGTCTCGGGCCCGAAGGAGGGGGGGTAGCCCGCCTCGGCGGCGCGGTCTTTCTTGGGCGTGCCTCCCCCGACGGCTTCGGCGGCGCGGAGGATGTTGATGTCGCCGCAGGATGGGCATTTGACCTTCTGGCCGACAATGGGATTGTCGACGCGGATGGTGCCCTCGCAGTTGTCGCAGCGGATTTCGATCATGGGAGCCCCCCGGGGTGTGGTCGCAAAACTATCGGCGAAGTTTGTTGGGCGACGGTAGCGGGGCGTTTCGGGGTCAACAACGCCCGGTTGACCGGGGGCCCCAGCTCCGGGCGGAGAACGCATGGCGGCCTTGTGTCCGCCGCTTCCGGTGCCGTGCCGCTAACCTCTCCGTCAAGACATGCGCGTGCTGCTGATCAACTGGACTGCTCCGGTTCACGGCGCTGCCCTGGGCGGCGGCGTGAGCGGCTACCTGCAATCGCTGGCGATCGAGCTTGCCCGGCAGGGACACGAGGTCGGCTGGTTGTTGAGCGGGCAGACGTACACGCCCGGGGCCACCCCCGGCTCGATCGGGCCCTGCGAGATTCGACGCCGCGACGACTGGCGGGGCCTGAGCGTCTTCGAGGTCATCAACTCGCCGGTCATCTCTCCCGGCCCGCTGCAGACGCACGACCCGATGGCGGAGGTGTCGTGCCCGGCGCTGGAGGCCGAGTTTGCGAGGTTCATCGAGCTGGCGCGTCCGGACATCGTGCACTTTCACAATCTCGAGGGGTTCTCGGCCGGGTGCGTGACGCGTCTCACCCGGGCCGATGAGCGGGGATACCGCCCGGGCGTGCTCTTTTCGCTGCACAACTACCACACCGTGTGTCCGCGCGTCTACCTGCTGCGGAACGGTTCGACGCCCTGCCGCGATTTTCAGGGGGGGCATGCGTGCGCGGCGTGCGTGCCCGACCTGCAAGGCCCGCGCGAGCAGCAGCGCCGCGCCAAGGAATACGCCCTGGTCTACGGGCACGATCTGCCTCGGCCGGCGCCCGGGCCGGTGCCGGTGACATGGAGCGATGCGCTGCGCAAGCGTGTGCAGCCGGCGTTTGTGCCCCCCGCGCCGGCGCCACTGCCGGGCGGGCAGGTGAGCAGCCAGGCCGACGCAAGGCTCGGCGCGGGCAGCGCGGGCAGCGCGGGCAGCGCGGACAGCGAGGTGCGCGCGGGCGGAGCGGGGGCGGCCTTGCAAGAAGCGCTTGCGCCGCTGGACAACACCATCGAGCCCGAGCCGTCGTATCCGGGCGAAATGCACGCGTTCGGGCGTCGGCGCCAGGGCATCGTCGCGGCATTGAGCGGGTGCGATCGCGTCCTGGCGGTCAGCCGGTTCGTGCGTGACAAGTTCGCGGCGATGGGTGTGCGCGAGGCCGTGCTCGGGGTGCTGCCCATCGGCACGCGCATGGGTGAGCTGTACGCAAGCCAGCCCGACGTGCAGGCGCCGCCCCCGGGGTTTGAACCCGCCCGCCCCTTGCGCCTGGCATTCATGGGCTACCACAACTTTGCCAAAGGGCTGCACATGCTGCTGGATTCGCTGGAGATGGTGCCGCCCGACGCGCTGGCGAAGCTGGACCTATTGGTGAACGCCAAGGACGTGGAGCCGATGATGCCCAGGCTGTCGGCGTTGGCACCCCGACTGGCGGGGCTGGCGGTGCACCATGGCTACCCCTACGAGATGTTCCCGCGGGCGGTCTTCGGACGCGACCTGGGGCTCGTGCCGAGCGTGTGGTGGGACAACGGGCCTCAGACGGTGCTTGAGTTCCTGGCGTGCCGGATTCCGGTGCTGGGGGCGGCGGTCGGGGGCGTGCCGGACGTGATCCGCGACGGCGTGAACGGGCGCCTGCACCGGGGCAATGATCGCGAGGACCTGGCGCGGATCTTGACCGAGCTGGCGAACGATCCGACGCCGGTGAAGGGGTGGCGCGAGGCGATCACGCCACCCCTGGGCATGGAGGCGCATGCGCGGAGCATGAGCGAGGCGTATTGCCACGTACGCGACACGATCGAACAAGGGCTGATTCGTTAGCGCTTGATGCTTGGCGTCTGGTGCTTACGGGCACTGCCCGCCGGCGATGACATTGACGAGGGCGTCGATGTCGCCCTGATCGGCGACGCCGTCCTGATTGAAGTCGGGGTCGATGCCGGTGGGGTTTTCGCCGCCGGCGATGACGTTGATGAGGTAGTCCACGTCGCCCTGATCGGCGACGCCGTCCTGGTTGACGTCGGGGTCGCAGGTGCTGGGCAGGTTGTACTCGATGACGAGGGCGGGGCGGAAGGTGGGCTCGGCGTTTTCGTGGGTGTCGAAGCGCTTGGCGGTGGCGGTCTGAGTTTCATCGCCCACGACCACCCAGCCGAAGTTGGTGCCTGGGTTGCTGAGCCAGGTCTGCACCTCGGCGACCATCTGCGGGCTGCTCCAGGAGTAGAAGCCGACATCGCCGACCTGGGTGGTGGCGCTGGGGGCCGCGTCGAAGTCACCCCCGGGGTTCTGCCACACCAGGCCGGATTCGTAGAAGCGGTCGATCCAGGTGGCGTCGTCGGTCTTGGCGCCGGCGCCGGCGCCCTGATCACCGAAGGCAACCGAGGTGCCTTCGCCCCAGCTGGCCTGCACGCGATGGATGGTCACGGGGGTGAAGCCGGCGATCGTCCGCGACATGTGCAGGGTGAGGGTGGCGCTGACGATGGTCGAGCCGGGGGGGATCAGATCGGCGATGTCGAAGCGGACAAGGGCCCGCCGCCGGCTGTTGGAGGCCGTCATGCCCGCGAACATCCAGCCACCCGACCCGTTGCTGAGGGCGGTCTCGCCCTGGGTGGGATCGAACTGGTACATGGTGTTGTCGTTGGCGGCGTCGGCGGTGATGGTCTGGGTGGCCATGGCCGCCCCGGCGGCGAGGGTGAGCACGCCTGAGAGGGCGAGGGTGTGCAGATGAGAGGTCATCGGGCATTCCTTTCTTGAAACGCTGGCCTGGGGCGAGCGACCCCCGGACGGATTGTTTCCGGCGGAAGGGGCGGCTGACACCCAAACCCCTGAGAATCGAGCGAGAATCGACGGAATCGGATGGGCGGCGGAAGCGGTCAAAGAGTTTTCGGACGATCGCCGGCGCGCGACGATGGCTCGAGTTGTTCGCACGGGAGGCTGGAAAGGATCCCTGGCGGGCGGAAATGCGGCGTGGGTCACCCGCCGCAGGGCCCGCCGGCGATGATGTTGATGAGGAAATCGACGTCGCCCTGGTCGACGCAGCCGTCCTGGTTGAGATCGGGGTCGATCTGGTTGGGGTTGGGGCTGCCTGCGACGACATCGATGAGGTAGAGGATGTCGCCCTGGTCGGAGACGCCGTCGTCGTTGAGGTCGGAGTTTGGGCAGTCGCAAGCGGAGGGGACGGCGGCCGCGATGCTGATGGAGTCGGGCGTGCCGGGCTTGAAGAGACCGACGACGATGGTGCCCTGGGTCGGCGGGCGGCGGGAATCAAACCGGAAGGTGTAGGTGGTGCCCCATCGCAGCGCGTTGCCGTTGGGGTTCTGGTTGAACGGAGCAGCGATGGTCCAGGCTGCGCTCTCGGGCCCGCGCAGGAAGGACCAGTCGGTGCCGTCGTAGGGCTCGGTGGGGTCGTAGGCGACGTCGTGGAAGGCGGTGTTGGCGAAGTTGATGCACGACCAGAACGCGCCGGGGGGGTACATGATCGTGAAGGAGGAGGCGGAGCGGTCGGAATCGAGGTTGTGCAGGGCGTACTCGTAGTGGTACAAGCCGCTGTCGAGGGGGGTGACCTTGTAGGCGAGTTGGAAGAGACCTTCGCCGGGAACCTGCATGAAGGCGATGGTGACGTCGCTCTCGAGCTCGCGCCAAGCGAAGACGGCAGAGCGGGTGCGGACGGTTGGGGCGGCGGGGGCGAAGGTGTAGTTGGTGGGGACGCCGCCCAGGGTGAAGCGGCGGTAGCTGGCGTTGTTGTTGGCGTTCTGGGCGGCGGCGTCGTCGGCGGCGACGTACTGGCCCTCGAAGAAGTAGACGGCGCCCGGGTTGAGGGAGGGGTCGAGGTCGGTATCGGCGACGCGGAGGCGGCGGGCGGAGGTGCCGGAGTAGGGGCGGTTGGTGAAGGGGTAGGGGAACTGGCCGGTGAAGGCGTTGACGTCGCTGCGCGGGCCCAAGTTGGATTGCTGGCCGTTGGTGGTGGCGCCGTAGGGGTCGGAGCAGTGGACGCCCAGGGTGTGGCCGGTGGGGTCGCCCTGGCAGTCGTTGAAGCAGAGGGCGCCGGAGAGGGCGAAGTAGCCGTGCTTGAGTTGGGAGACGCCGATCTGCTCGAACTGGCCGGCGCCGTTGACGGAGCGCCAGCGGTAGAGGGAGCCGGAGATGACAGGATGGTCGGGCGTGCCGGCGAACCAGTTGAGCGGGGCGGTGCCCTGGTTGCAGGAGGTGGTGCCGACGGAGAAGGCGCTGATGCCGTTCTCTGAGCCGTAGGACGCGACGGCGGAGACATCGCCCACGATGACGTCGGGGCCGGCGCCCTGTGCCATGGCGAGGGAGGAAGCGAACAGGGAGAGGACGACGGAGCACGCGCGGGCGAACTGTCGGTTCATTGGAGGACCCCTGGAGTTGGATGGGCGGGCAGAGGCCCGCGTCAGGAAACGACGATACCACGCGGGGCGGGCGCTGACAATGAAAAGTCCGTGAAGAACCGGATGTGCGCGCGCAAAGACGGGTGATGCATGAAAAGCGCGCGCAAAGGCGGTAGATGCCGGCGGGGCGGTTTTATCGCCCCTTGGGCGGGGCGGGCGGTGGAGACTGCGCGGCGGTGACGGTGTCGATCCACTTGCGGGCGTTGGCGGCGGCTTCGTGCTGCCCGGCGTCGTCGAGCAGTTCGCTGAGTGCGCCCCAGTAGGCCTGGTTGTCGGGCGCGAGGGCGGCGGCACGCTGCATGTGGGCGATGGCGGCGTCTTTGAACCCGCAGAAGTAGAGGGCGCGGCCCAGCGAGGCTTCGATGAGCGGATCGGCGGGGTGGTCGTGGGCGGCGTCGACGAGCAGGCGCACGGCCTCGTCGGCCCGGCCGACGCCGACCAGGATCTCGCTGGCGCCCACGATGTCGCCTGCGCCGGCGCGGGGAGAGGCGGCGACGTTGAGGGCTTCGCACGCGGCTTCGGGGAGGAGGCCCTCGGCGGCGAGCACGCGGGCGAGGGTGAGGCGGGCGGTGGCGTGCTCGGGGTAGCGGGCGAGGATGGAAGAGAGGGCGAGTTCGACGTCGTGCGCGGTCGCGCCGCGGTTGGTCATGAAGCGTGCCAGGCCAAACACCACGTCGTTGCTGGGGCGGGCGATCGCGATGGACTGATTGAGGTAGCCCTCGGCGCTGGGCAGATCGCCCGCGACGGCGGAAAGCCAGGCCAGGCGCGCGAGCTGGTCGGGGGAGAAGGACCAGCCGAAGCCGCCCTGGGAGAGGGGCGCGGTAGAGAGGTAAAGGTCGATGGCGCGCTGGGCGAGGGCCTTGTCGGCGGGGGTTGGGGTGTAGCCCGGGGCCATGACGCGGGAATCGGGCGTGAGCACCTTGGCGTCGGCGAGGTCGGCGCGGAGGCGGGTGAGGCGGACCCAGCCCGACCAGGCGCCGCTGGCGAGGAGGAGCAAGAACAGGGCGGCGACGACGTAGCCGGCGCGGGTGAGGCGGCCTTTGAGTTTGAGTTGGAGATTTTGAGCGCGGACGTTGGGGTCGCGGGTGAGGCGCCAGAGCTTCCAGGCGCCGAAGCCGCCGATCATGGCGAGGCCGGCGGCCATGAGCATGGGGACCTGGTTGAACATGCCCCGGAAGGACATGAAGAGCGCGATGGTGAGCGCGAAGATGATGATCTCTTCGGGCCAGGAGAGGTCCATGGCGGGGCGGGGGGCGCGGGGGGTGTTGGACTTGGCGCGGGTGAGGGCGGCGGGCTTGGCGAAGGAGAACGACAGCGCGTCGTTGGGGCAGACGCTGACGCAGTCGAGGCACTTCATGCACCCCGGGTCGACGACCATGCCGTATTCGTGGACTTCCTGGTGGACGCGGACGTTGCTGGTGCAGGCGGCGGTGCAGTGGCCGCACTGGTGGCAGGCGTCGGAGACGACGATGCGGCCGACGCTGAAGCGGTCGATGACCCCGAAGAAGCCGCCATAGGGGCAACCGAAGGAGCAGAAGGCTTTGGAGCCCAGGAAGTAGACGGTGGCGAAGCCGCAGACTGCCAGGAAAGGAATCGCGATGTACCAGGCGGCGAAGGTGGCCCAGAAGTTCTCGGTGAGGAGGGCATTGTGAAAGTGGGGCGGGCGGCCCGCGCCGGTGATGAAGAAGGGCCAGTCGGTACGCGGCACGGCGAAGTAGTTGAGGAGCGGGATGAGGGCGAGGCGTTCGAAGGTGGGGTAGACGAACATGTAGAGGGCGAGGAGGAGGGGGCACCAGAGGAGGAGGCGGGTGCGCCAGGGGCGGGGGCGGATTCCGAGGCGCGACATCCAGTGCGAGCAGAGGTCTTGAAGGGCGACGATGTGGCAGCCCCAGCCACAGACGAAGCGGCCGAAGATGAAGGTCGAGAGCAGGGCGAGGGAGAAGAAGATGAACCCGGCGTTGATGGCGCCGAGTTCGAGGGTGTACATGGATTCGCTGGGCTCGATGGGGGAGATGGTCATGCCCACGACCAGCCACTGGATGAGGTGGATGGTCATCAGGATGTAGATGAGGATGAGGACGAGGGCGCGGCGGGGGGCGTTGCGAGATTTTTTGATTGGCGCGGCGGCGTGCGGGGGCGTGCCGGAGAGCACGGGGAGGGGGATGGTGTGGCCGCAGGTTGTGCTGGGCGGGGCGGGGGTGGGCACGCGACAGGAGTTTAGGAGCGGGCAGGTGCGGGGGATGCGTCGGCTGGCGGCAAGGGGCGGAGGCGGGCGGGCGTACAGTGGTCAAATGGCAGCGACGACGTATCCCTTGTCGAGATCAACCGGCGTGTGTGCGGCCAGCGGGCGGGCGTTTGCCGAGGCGGAGCAATACGTTGCGACGCTGGTGGAGCGGGCGGGGCAGAGCGGGCTGGAGCGGCTGGATTTTTCGATTGAAGCGTGGGAGGGCGGAGCGAGGCCGGCAGCGCCGTTTGCGATGTTTGCGTTCTGGCGGGCGAGTTTTTCGCCGCACCCGGAGAAGGCCAAGCCCCTGCTGGGCGATGCGGAGTTGGTGGATTTGTTTGAAGAGCTGGCGGTGGCGGAGCAGCCCAAGCAGGTGGCGTTCCGGTATTTCGTGGCGTTGCTGCTGGTGAGGCGGAGGCTGTTGCGGCAGGTGGGCGTGAAGCCCGGCGTGCTGCTGGTGTCGCCCAAGGGCTCGCCCGAGACGATGCTGGAGGTGAAGGACCCCGGGGTGGATGAGGGGGTCATCGCCGAGGCGTTGGAGCAGCTCGGGCGGGTGGTGAATGTTGAGGGGGCGGGAGCCGCATGAGGCGGAGGCGCGGACATGTCGCGGCGGGGTTGGTGGGGCTGCTGGCGTGCGCGCTGCTGGCGGGGTGCGAAAGCGGGCAGGCTGGGTATACGCCGAAGTGGTATGTGTCGCGCGCGGACGCTGCGCTGCCGCCTTATGAGGCGATTCGCGAAAAGTACAACGAGCGCTGCCAGGGGTTGGACAAGTTGCGCTGCCCAGCGAACCTGACCATTGACAGCCCGGGGGAGAAGCCGGGCCAGCGGCGGACGGATCATGTGGAGGCGAACTTGCAGTTCGTCGCGCCGAGCCGCATTGCGCTGCGGGTCGACAAGGTGGCGCAGACGCTGGCGTACCTGGGATGCGACGAGACAAGGTACTGGTGGCTGGACCTTGGGAACCCGGCGCGGGCGCTGGTGGGAGAGCATGCGCGGGCGACGCCGTCGTCGGCGGCGAAGTTCGGGATTCCGGTGCACCCGCTGGATTTGATTGATCTGCTGGGCGTGCTGCCCTTGCCCGAGAAGGGGGCGGGCGCGGCGTGGAATGCGGAGGGGACGAGGTGGGTGGTGACGCTGCCGGCGCGGGGGGCGGGCTGGGGCGTGCGGCGGATCGAGATTGATCCGGCGACGGCGGAGCCGACGCGCGTGGAGGTCTTTGACGCGAAGGGGCGGCTGGCGGCGCGGGCGGAACTCAGCGAGTTTGTGCCGGTGAAGGTGCGGGGGGATGTGTTTTCGAAGGCGATGATGGCGTCGAGGTACAAGGTGGAGATTCCTGCGACGGACGCGAAGGTGTCGGTGAGCATTTCGCAGCCTGAGAACCCGGCGGAGCGGATGAGGACGGCGCCGTTTGATCTGGCGAAGCTGCTGGACAGCTTCGGGATTACCGATGTGCGGGAGATTGACGGGGAGAGCGGACGGGCGGGGGTGGTGCGATGAAGGTGGCGCTGCGGCTTGCGTGTGTGATGGTGGCGTTGCTGCTGGGGCGTCATGCGCTGGGGCAGGGCGCGGGGGCGGCGGAGCCCGGCAAGGCAGCGGAGCCGCCCAAGGCGAGGGCGACACCGGGGGCGGAGGGAAAAAGCGCGGGCGGGGAGGGGCTGAGAGAAAAGAAGTCGCGGGTGAGCAGGGTTGAGAATCAGGGCTGGTTCGTGGTGAGCGTGGATGAGAAGCTGCCCAACGGGCAGTCGCGGGTGGTGCTGTTTCACGTGCCGCCCCGGACGGGGGTGGGGGGCGCGGCGGATGGGACGCTGAGGCCGGCGGGCGAGCTGGTGCAGATGCCGGTGGCGTGGTGCGTGCGGGGGCGGGGCTTGTACATGTTGTTCGAAGAGCCGCCCAGGCCGCCGGCGTTTCCGGGGCCACCCAAGCCCCGGCGGCTGCTCACGGTGCGGGCGACGCGAACGGAGACTGGCGAGTGGGCGACTGACCCGGCGGGGCGGCCGGATGTGCTGCCGAACCTCGACGGGGCGGGGGAGATGATCGACATCGTGGGGTGCGGACCGGGGATCGTGGCGGTTCGAAGGGTGGATGGACGGGTGCGGCTGGACGTGCTGCGGATGGATGCGACGTCGTCGGCGGCGGGGTGGGAGCAGGTGAACGGGCTGCCGGCGGAACTGGAGGAGTGTGAGGATCGGCTGGCGATTGCGGGCGGGGAGCAAGGGGTGCTGATCGCGGCGGCGCCGACGCATGTCGGTGCGGAGGGCGCGGGGGTCTTGTGGAGCGTGAACCTGACGGGCCAGGCGCCGACGTGGGCGCAGCGGCCGCTGGGCGCGCTGGGCGCTCGGGCGCTCAGGCACGCGGACGGGGTGCTGACGTTGTGCGCGGGGCAACTGCTGGCGAGCTGGACGGACAGGGCCGGGGCGTTTCATGTGGTTTCACGCGAGCTGGACGGGCGGGGCGAGCCGACGCCTTCGGATGCGTGGCGAGACCTGGCGACCCAGCCCGGGGTGTATTCGGCGTTCACGCCGGTGGCGATGGATCAGGACGAGCGACTGGCGGTGATGTACAACCCGCCCGCGCCGGACAAGCCCAAGGCGGGAGAGACGACGCGGCCGGAATCGCGCCTGATGGAGCTGAGCGTGCGGACGGGTCGGGTGCTGTACGACGGGCCGATCCGGTTGGCGCCGCCGATCTCGGGGGCGGACTACGTGCTGATGGGCGTGGTGATGTGGATGGTGCTGGGGATGGTGATCGCGGGGATCGTGCCGCCCCGCGAGGGGGTGGTGGTGATCGCGGAGGGCTCGAGCATCGCGGAGCCGATGCGGCGGGTGATCGCGGGGGTGATCGACTTCTCGCTGGCGATGCTGGCGGTGAGCCGCATCGAGGGCGTGGCGCTGGACGACATGCTGACGCTGGGGTGGTGGTCTGGGGAGCAGGGGCAGTTGGTGGTGGTGCAGGCGCTGGGGGCGCTGGTGGTGGTGTGCACGGTGTTCGAGTGCTTGCTGGGCCGGACGCCCGGGAAGTTGGTCAGCGGGTGCGAGGTGGTGTCGACGCAGGTGAGGCTCGGGGCGAGCAAGCAGGGGGAAGCAAGACCTTCGCTCTGGCGGGCGCTGGTGAGGAATCTGCTGAAGTGGGGGCTGCCTCCCCTGGGGTTGCTGGGGGTGATGGACCCGGGAGGGCGCGGGCGGCATGACCAGTTCGCGCGGACGGCGGTGATTGTGAGATATGTGCCGGAGGATGAGCCCCTGGACGATGATTTCGATGGGTGAGGGCGGGACGTGTTTGGGGGATGTTCGAGCGACGGATCTGCGCGAGAACGCGCGGAATCGGCTGAACTGAAGCGGGTGAGAACTCCGATAACACGGGTGGGACGCGTCGGCGTCCGGGTGGTGCATTGGGGTGCTACCCGGGGGGGCGGCGCGGGCTTGCGGAGTCGAGGCGTTGGCAGACGAGGTGGGAAAAGCCAAGGCGGAGGTGAAGACGCCGCCCGCGTGGCGGGATGTGTGGGCGGTGCCTGCGCTGGGGGTGGGGCTGCTGGCGCTGGTGGCGGGAGTGGTGGCGGCGGTGGTGACGGCGCCCAAGCCTGACGCGAAAGTGGACATCAAGGCGGCGGCGGGGTTGCTGGAGAAGGGCAAGTACGGCGAGGCGCTGGATGCGCTGAACACGCGGGTGCGGCCCTTGATGGTGAACGAGAACTTCACGCCCGATGACCGGCGCGAGTTTTACCTGCTGAGGGCGCGGGCGCTGTATCTGGGCCAGCGCGAGCTGGACCTGGACCGCAAAGAGAACAACGAAGCGATCAAGGGCGAGTATGCGACGGCGGAGAAGCTGCACGCGACGCTGGAGCCCAAGGATCAGTTTTATCTGGCGCAGACGCTGGTGTCGCTGGGGGAGTGGGAGGACGCGATCAGCCGTACGGAGCGGTTGCCGGACGCGGAGCGGGAGAACCGCGTGGCGCTGCTGAAGCGGATGATCGATCTGTCGATGGAGGGGCGGCCTCCGAACTACACGCGGGCGATCGACCTGGTGACGGTGATGCTGTCGGATTCGGCGTTGGCGCCGGACGAGCGGCTGTGGGCGCTGGTGAGGCAGAGCGAGGTGCTGGTGAGCACTGGCTACCCGGATGACGCGATCACGAAGATCGTGCGGGCGCTGCCGAGGCTGGAGGGGTCGGACCCGGCGATGCTGGGCGAACTGCTGGTGACGCTGGCCAAGGCGTACATGGCCGAGAACGATATGGCGGAGGCGGGCAAGCAGTTGGAGCGGGCGTTGGCGCTGGTGGGGGAGGAGAGCCTGCTGAAGCCGCTGATCACGTTGCTGCAGGCGGAGATCGATCATCATGAGGGCGAGCTGCAGCGGGCGCGGGAGCGGTACTCCGAGGTGATTGATCGGTACTCGTTTACGGATGGGCGGCCGACGGCGCTGCTGGGGCTGGCGGAGGTGCTGGCGCAGATCCACAACGTGCAGTCGACGGGATCGATCGAGGATTCGATCGACCGGTACAGCGAGCTGGTGGAGACGATGCTGGCGGGTGGAGGCGACGAGACGGCGACGGTGCAGCGGGTGACCGAGAGCCTGATGAACCGGTATCACGAGGAGTTTGATCGAAAGGACTACCGGAGCGCGCTGCGGTTTGCGGACATGGCCGAGAAGCTGAACACGCCCGACAAGGCGCCGGCGGATGTAATCCTTGCGCTGGCGGACACGCACCGGCTGATCGCGGAGGATTTGCTGAAAGAGGCGGCGGCGGGCGGGGCGCTGAGCCTGGCGGAGGCGGACCCCGCGACCCAGCGCGAGGCCAAGGAGCACCTGCTGAGGGCCGGGGACGCGTACAAGTCGTACGCGGAGCGGGTCGTGCTGACGGACAGCAAGGCGTATGCGCAGAGCCTGTGGCAGGCGGGCGAAGCGTTCGACATGGCGGGTGATCTTGAGTCGTCGATCGCGGTGTTTCAGCAGTTCACGCAGGAGTTTCCGAGCGATCCGCGCCGGCCCGAGGCGATGTTCAAGCTGGCGCAGGCGTTCTGGGCGCGGGGGGACCTGGAGTCGGCGGCGAAGCTCTATCGCGAGTTGATCGCGTCGCGGGGAGACACCAACGGCAGCGGCGCGTGGGGCGACCAGAGCTTTGTTCCGCTGGCGACGGTGCTGCTGAATGACGGGGACGCCAAGAACGACCAAGAGGCTGAGCAACTGCTGGACCGGGTGGTGTCGGGGGAGATCACCGGGCCGGGGACGCCGATCTTCCGGGCGGCGCTCAGGGCGCTGGGGCAGCACGACCAGAAGACCGGGCACTATGCCCCGGCGATCGAGCGTTTGGAGCAGTACCTGGCGCTCTCCGAGCAGGCGGCGGGCGAAACGGCGGGGGCGGAGAAGGGCGCGACGAATGACGATGAACCGGTGCGGTTTCAGCTGGCCGAGGCGTATCGAGCGTCGGCCGCGGAGATCGCCAAGCAGCTCGAGGGCGGGCTGCCGGATGGGCTCAAGCGCGATTTGTCGCAGCGTCGGGCGGAGCGGCTGGCGCGGGCCGAGGCGCTGTACGAGCACGTGAAGCGGGAGTACGAGGCCCGCAAGCACCGGACGGCGCTGGAGGATCTGACGCTGCGGAACTCGTATTTCTATGCGGGAGACTGCGCGTTTGACCTGCGGGACTTCGACTCGGCGATCCGGCTGTATGACGCGGCCCGCGAGCGTTATCCCAAGGACCCGGCGTCGCTGATGGCGATGACGCAGATCGTGAGCGCGTTTGTGTCGCAGGGGGAGATGGCGAAGGCGGCGGTGGCGAACCAGCGGGCGAGGCGGTTCTTTGAGTCGCTGCCCGAGAACACGTGGGACGATCCGACGCTGCCGATGACCCGGGCGAACTGGGAGCGGTGGCTGGATGCGCAGGATGCGCTGACGCGGGGGGGCGAGGCGTCGAAGACGGCGTCGGGGGGTGGGGAGTAGGGGGAGCGGATGAGGCCGCGGCGGAGACCGCGGGGATGGAGGTCAAGGATGACCACGCACGAAGCCGGGGTGGAAGCGAAGATCACGGAACTGCGGGCGCTGCTGGATCGCCAGCACGCGGCGCTGGACGAGCTGGACGCGATCTCGCGTCGTCAGCGGGCGTTGATCGAGGCGGCGGATGGCCCGGGGCTGCTGTCGCTGCTGAAGAGCCGCGCGGGGCTGCTCGAGAAGGCGGAGGCGGGTGCGGCAACCCTGGCGCGTCTGAGGCAGGAGCTGGAGCTGGCGCCGCCGGGGCGGGAAGCGCTGGCGGGGCTGCATGACCGGTTCGCGGCGATCGAGGGAATCGCGGGGCGGATCGCGGGGCGGGACCGGGAAGATGAGGCGCTTCTTTGCCGGCAGCGCGACCGGGTGGCGGGCGAACTCGCCGAGTTGGCGATGGGGCGGCGGGCGATGGGCGCGTACACGGCCTCGGGCGGAGCGCAATCGCCCCGCTACCAGGATCGGCGGGGATGAGCGCGGCACCATCAACCAACGTGACGCCGGCGGAGTTGGCCTCGCTGCTTGCGAGTTTCAACGAGGTGACGTCGCGGCTGGAGGCATCGCACGAGGCGTTGAGGGGCGAGGTGGCGAGGCTGACCAGGGAGCTGGGCGAGGCCAATGCGCAGGTGGAAAGATCGGCGAGGCTGGCGGCGCTGGGGGAGATGGCCGCGGGGATTGCGCACGAGGTGAGAAACCCCTTGGGGTCGATCCGGCTGTACGCGCGGATGCTGGAAGAGGATCTGGCCAGCATGCCCGAGCAGGCGAAGGTGGCGGTCAAGATCAACGCGGCGGTGCGGGCGGTGGAGGGGATCGTCGGCGATGTGCTGAGCTTTGCGAGGGAGATTCGGCTGCGGCCGCAGGCGGTGGAGATCGGGGCGCTGTTCGACCGGGTGCTCGAGAGCTGCTGCCACGAGGGGGTGGCGGGGTGGAAGGGCGTGAGGGTGGAGCGGCGCGATCGGCTGAAGGGGGCGTGCCAGGTGGTGCACGCGGATGCGAGTTTGCTGACGCAGGCGCTGGTGAACGTGGTGAGGAACGGGTTTGAGGCGATCGCGGCGGGGGGTGGGAAGGCGTCGGAGCACTGCCTGACGCTGGACTGCCGCACGGCCAGGGCGGCGGACCATGACGGAAAGCGGCGGAGGTTTGTGAGCGTGCGGGTGCAGGACACGGGGCCCGGGGTGACGCCCGAGGTGGTGTCGCGGATGTTCAATCCGTTTTTCACGACGCGCGACGCGGGGACGGGGCTGGGGCTGGCGATCGTGCACCGGATCGTGGATGCGCACGGGGGCCGGGTGACGATTCGGAACAACGCGGAGATGGGCGGGGGAAGTGGTGCGTGCGTGGAGATACTGCTGCCGAACTTTTCTTCGGACGAAGTTGGGGGTTGTGCCGATAACGCTGGGGCGACGCCACCGGTAAGCGTCCTTTCGGAGCCATCGACATGAAGACCGTGCTCATCGTGGATGACAAGGAAATGCTTCGCGACAGCGTGGGGGGCACGCTGGAGCGGGCGGGCTTCGCGGTGCTGACGGCGCCGGACGGGGCGGGGGCGTTGGAGACAGTGGCCAAGCGACGCCCGGACGCGGTGGTGACCGACATGCGCATGCCCGGGATGACCGGGGTCGAGCTGCTGGAGAAGCTCAGGGCGATCGATGACGAGCTGCCGGTGATCCTGATGACGGCGTTCGGGACGATCGACACGGCGGTCAAGGCGATGAAGCTGGGCGCGTTTGACTACCTGACGAAGCCCTTTGAGGGGGACGAGCTGATCATCTCGGTGCGGCGGGCGATGGAGCACCGGAGACTGATGCGCGAGAACGCGGTGCTGCTGGCGGGCGGGGCGAGCGCGCAGGCACGCCCCACGGCATTGGCGGCAGGGGCCAACGCCGGCGTCAACCGGCTGATCGGCGAGAGTGCGGCGATGCGGGAGCTCAAGGAGCAGATCGCGGCGATCGCGGGCTCGCAGGGCACGGTGCTGGTGACCGGTGAATCGGGCACGGGCAAGGAAGTGGTGGCCAAGGCCATCCATGAGATGAGCGGGCGACGCTGCGGGGCGTACCTGGCGGTGAACTGCGCGGCATTGTCGGAGAGTCTGCTCGAGAGCGAACTCTTCGGGCATGAGCGCGGGGCGTTCACCGGGGCGGAAAGGCTGCGCAAGGGCCGATTTGAGTTGGCCGATGGCGGCACGCTGCTGCTGGACGAAGTGAGCGAAGTCAGCCCTAAGATCCAGGCCAAGCTGCTGCGGGTGCTGCAGGAGCGGGCGTTTGAGCGGGTGGGCTCGAGCACCACCATGGGCGTGGATGTGCGGGTGATCGCGACGAGCAATCGGGACCTGCCCGCGGCGAGCGCGAAGGGGGACTTCCGGCAGGACTTGTACTTCAGGCTGAGCGTGCTGCCGGTGAGGATTCCGGCGCTGCGCGAGCGGCTGGAGGATGTGCCGCTGCTGGCCAGGCACTTTGTGAATGAGGTCTGCCAGCGTGAGGGGCGGCCCGCGTTGGAGATCCAGGAGAGCGTGCTGGGGCTGATGCAGGGGTATTCGTGGCCCGGCAATGTGCGCGAGCTGCAGAACATCTGCGAGCGGGCGGTGGTGCTGGCCTCGGCCGGGTCGGGGGTGATCACGCCCGCGCTGGTGGCGCCGTGGTTGTCGGGGGCGGCCGCGATGGCTTCGGTGCCAGTGATCAGCCAGGGCGTGCACCCACAGCAGATCGAAGCAAAGCCGGGCGCGGGGATCAGCATGCCCCCTCGGACGCTGGAAGAACTGGAGCGAGAGGCGATTGTGCAGGCACTCAGCCAGTTTGACGGGCACCGGCAGAAGACGGCGGCGGCGCTGGGGATCGGGGTTCGGACACTGGGGCTGAAGCTCAAGAAGTGGAAGACGGACGGGCTGGTGCCGGCGACGCTGTAGGGTTGGCGCGCGGTTTGCGGGCCAGTTCGTGCGCGGGCGGAGCCTGCGGGAAGGTGTCGCGTGCTGATCGGAGACTTGGCAAACTCGGGGCCGATGCCGGTTTTGGCGGAGGTGATGAGCTTTGCCGCCCAGCGGCAGAGGCTGTTGGCGCACAACATCGCGAACATTGATACGCCGGACTTTGTGCCGCTGGACGTGTCGGTGGCGGACTTTCAGGCGAACCTGCGCGATGCGGTGAAGAAGCGGCGTGAGGCGACCGGCAGCGAGACCGGGGAGTTTTCGCCGTCTGAAACGAGAGAACTGACGCGGGGCCCTGGGGGCGATCTGGTGCTCAAGCCCAGGACGCACTCGGGCAATGTGCTGTTTCATGATCGGAACAGCCGCGATGTGGAGAGGATGATGCAGGCGTTGGCGGAGAACAGCGTGGTGTTCCGTGCGGCGAGCGAACTGCTGAGGCAGCACGAGGGGATTCTGAGGAGCGCCATCAGCCAGCGGGTGTAGGAGCTTGGCGGCGGAAAGAAGACCAAGGCAAGAAAGGCACAGGCGGGACGCCTGTGCCGCGAGATGGGGAAGTAGGAACGAACGATGTACGGCGCCCTTGACATCTCGACCAGCGGCATGATCGCCCAGCGGACACGCCTGGCGGCGATCAGCGCGAACCTGGCGAACAAGGACTCGATCAACGCTGACGGCACGCCCTATCGGGCCAAGCGGGTGTTCTTTGAGGTGGGGGACCCGGCGGCGAGCACGCAGGCGGGGCGCACGCTTGGCGTGCACGTCGCGCAAGTTCGGGATGATCCGTCGCAGCTCAATCGGCGGTGGGATCCGACGAACCCCAGGGCACAGAAGGATGGGCCCAACCAGGGGTATGTGCTTGAAAGCAATGTAGATCCGGTGGTGGAGCAGGTGAACGCGCTGGAGGCCGGGCGGGCGTATGAGGCCAACGTGGTGGCGGCGGAAGCGACCAAGGCGATGATGGCCCAGGCTTTGCGTCTGCTGGCGTAAGGTTCCGGGTTGTTCGGGGCCGGGCTGGTAGGCTTTGGCAGGAGCGATGCGAGCGATGGCGGACCCATTGGGCTTCATCAGCGGCGGCGGGGGCGTGGATGCCTCCCGGTTCCTTCCGAAGGGGCAGGGAAAGGAAGCCGCGCCCGAGAAGTCGTTCAAGGATGTGCTGACCGAGAGCCTGGACCAGGCGAACAAGGCGCAGCAGGAAGCGACGCGGGCGGTGGAAGACCTGGCGACGGGTCAGCGCAACGACCTTGAGGGCGTGATCCTGGCGACCAACAAGGCGGACGATGCGTTCCGGATGCTGCAGGCGCTGCGCAACAAGATGATGGACGCGTACGACGAGATCAAGCAGATCCGTACGTGACGCGTGTGAATCCGGAGGCGGGCGGCGAGCCCTGCTTCTCGGACGCGAAACCGAACCAACCGACAGTTTCAAGGCACGGACCCGAAGCGGCCGAAGATGCGTCTTCGCGTTGCGAAGTTGCGCGATGCGAGCGCAATGGCTGCGCGAAAGGGCGCGAGGATCGCGCCGGCACGGGGCACGGAGGCTGTCATGGGTGCGTTGCAGCGCGCGATCGAGACCATTCGGCGTCAGCTAAGCGGGCTGAAGGCGGCGCACTGGTGGCTGGTGGTGTGCGTCGCGGTGATCGCGGCGATGACGCTGGTGCTGGTGGCTGTGTTCACGTCGGGCGCGTCGCGGGTGGAGCTTTTGCAGAGCGCGACGCTGACGGAGAAGCAGCATGCCGCGGAGCAGTTGAGCCAGGTGGGGATCAGCGCGGCGCTGGACGCTGGGCGGCTGATGGTTCCTGAATCCAAGTCATTGGCGGCGCGGCAGTACCTGGCGCAGGCGGGGGGCCTGCCCAAGGACCGGGCGCTGTACTTCGAGACGCTGATCAGCAAGCAGAACTGGATGAACTCGCGTCAGCAGAACGAGCAGAACTTCCGGATCGCGCTGCAGAACGAGCTGGGGAGGATGATCGAGGGGTTCGAGGGGGTCGACAGCGCGAGCGTGCTGATGGAGATCCCGGAGACGCAGGGGCTGGGGGCGGCGATGCACAAGCCCACGGCGGCGGTGTCGGTGAAGAGCCGCGATGGGCGGCCGATTCCGCAGCGCGTGGTGGACGGCATCGCGAACGTGGTGGCCAAGAGCGTGGCGGGGCTGGACGAGAGTCACATCGCGATCACGGACGCGACGACGGGGGCGAAGCGGACGGTCTCGTCGGACGAATCGCAGGCGTCGCTGCTGGCGCTGGACAATGCGCAGCGGGTGGAGAGCCAGGCGAGGGAGAAGATCGAGCAGTTCCTGTCGTATATCCCGGGTGTGCAGGTGGCGGTGACGGCGTCGGTGGATGTGAGCCGCAGCGTGGCGGAGGTGCAGAGTTACCTGCCAGAAAAGCAGGGAACGGTGCAGCTGACGAAGAAGACGACGACGACCACGAACAACACCAGCGAGGCGAGCGGGGCGGCGGCGCCGGGGGTGGAGGCGAACCAGACGGCGGACATCACGCGTGCTGGCGGGAGCGGGGGCGCCAAGAGCGAGAACAACGACGAGACGGTGGAGAACGAGAACAAGTTCGGCACTCGCACTGAGCGGATCGTGGACCCCAAGGGGCAGTCGACGGCGGTGGCGGTGTCGGTGTCGGTGCCGAAGGGGTATGTGGTGAGGCTGATGGAGGAGGCGGCGGGCGGGGCGGCGAATGCGGCGCCGGGCGGGAAGCCCACGGCGCCGGCGGACGCGGACGTGCAGAAGAAGTTTGACGGGGAGATCAAGCCGGCGATCGTGGCGCTGGTGACGAATCACGTGCGGACGATGATCGCTCAGGCGAACGCGAAGCTGAAGCCGGAGGAACTGACGCAGCTGGCGTCGCAGAGCGTGAGCGTGATGATGATCCCGACGGACATTCCGCCGGCGGCGCCGGCGCAGTCGGCGTCACTGCTCGGGGGCCTGGGCGGGGGAGGCGGCGGTGGCGGACTGCTGAGCGGCGGGCTGATCGAGAAGGGCGTGCTGGCGGTACTGAGCCTTCTGGCGATGGGCATGATGCTGAGCGTGGTGAAGAAGGCGGGGCGCAAGGCCGATACGCCGACGGCGGAGGAGATCGTGGGTTTGCCCCCGGCGCTGGAGGGCGTGGCGGAGGTGATCGGCGAGGCGGATGAGAGCGAGACGGCGATGGCGGGCATCGAGGTGGGGGATGAGGAGATGCAGGCCCAGAAGATCCTGGAACAGGTGGGCGAACTGGTGGAGGAGAATCCGGAGAGCGCGGCCAAGCTGGTGGCGCGATGGATCAACGTGGACGAGTAGCCAAGGTGAAGAATCGGGCGGCGCCGGAACTGTGAACCATGCCAAGAAAGCCCAACGAAAAACTGCCCAACAACGCCGGGGAGCTTGAGGGGATCACCAAGGCGGCGATCCTGCTGCTGGCGATCGGGCCCGAGCGGGCGGCGAAGATCCTCAATAAGACGCCTAGCACCAAGGCTGTCGAAGAGGTGACGCGCGAGCTGGCCAGCCTGGGGCGGGTGCCCAAGGAGCTGCAGGCGCAGGTGGTGGAGGAGTTCTACGGCATCTCGATCGCGAGCGAGTACGCGAACGAGGGGAGTTTGGATTACGCGAAGCAGCTGCTGATGGGGTCGATGGATCCGAAGGCGGCCGAGCGGATGATGGGGCAGATCCAGACGCAGGTGCAGCGGACGCCGTTCGCGTTTTTGCAGCGGGCCGAGAGCGACAACCTGATGACGTTCATTCAGGATGAGCACCCGCAGACGATCGCGCTGATCGTGTGCCATTTGCCCCATCACAAGGCGAGCGAGATTCTGAGCGCTCTGCCGATGCAGAAGCAGATCGAGGTGATCAAGCGGGTTGCGAACATGGAGCAGACCAACCCCGAGGTGATCCGCGATGTGGAGCGGGGGCTGGAGAGCCGCCTGTCGAACATGCTGAACCAGAGCACGGAGAAGGCGGGCGGCGTGCCGACGGTGGCGGAGATCCTGAACCTGACGGATCGCGCGACGGAGAAGGCGATCATGGAGGGGCTGGAGTCGGAAGACCCGGACCTGGTCGAGCAGATTCGTCGGTTGATGTTCGTGTTCGAGGATGTGCTGAAGGTGAACGACAAGGGCATCCAGGCGGTGCTCAAAGAGGTGGACAACAGCGAGCTCAGCCTGGCGCTCAAGACCGCGAGCGACGAGCTGCAGAACAAGATCTTCAAGAACATGTCGGAGCGGGCGGCGCAGCTCATCAAGGAAGACATGCAGTACATGGGTCCGGTGCGGGTGAGCGACGTGGAGGCGGCGCAGCAGCGGATCGTGGACATCGTGAGGAGGCTGGAAGAGGCGGGGGATGTGGTGATCGAAGGACGCGGCGGGGACGCCGAGCAGATGGTGTAAGCGGGCGCGGCTGCCGGCTGAGGAGGACGCATGGCGGTGCTGCGGCAGGCGGATGCGGCGCGGATCGCGGCTCAGGCCGTGGTGCTCGACCTTGGCGACCTCAAACGCCAGGGTGATGAGATGCGTGCGCGAGCGCTGGCCGAGGCGGCGCGGATCGTGCAGGAGGCGCAGAAGGAGCGGGCGCGGCTGGTGGGCGACGCGCGCGAGGCGGGCCGGGCCGAAGGCCTTGCGATGGGACGGCAGGAGGGGTACGCCAAGGGGCTGGAGGAAGGGCGGCAGCAAGGGCTGGCGGAACGCAAGGCCGCGCTCGGGCAGATCGAGGCGGCCTGGGTGAGCGGGCTGGAGAGTTTTCTCTCGCGGCGCGAGGAGATGCTGCAGGCGGCGAAGACGGACCTGCTGGGCCTGGCGGCTGAGATCGCGCGGCGGGTGGTCAAGCGCGTCGTCGAGCTGGACCCGAAGGTGGTTGATGGGCAGATGGAAGCGGCGATCAGGGAATGCGGCCTGGGAACGAGGCTGGTGGTGGCCGTGAGCCCGGCCGACGAGGCGATGGCCAGGGCGGCGCTGCCAAGGGTGCTGGGTGCGCTCGGGGCGGGAGCGGCCGCGGAGTTGGTGCTGGACCCGGCGTTGACGAGCGGATCATGCGTGGTTCGTAGCCCCGGGGGCGGGACGGTGAACGCGGAAATCCAGACGCAGCTCGAGCGTGTGATCGACGCGCTGCTGCCCAAAGAGGCGGCGTCATGAGCGTCTTCGCGGCGGCGTTCGAGGCGGTGGGGCGGGCTCAGCCTCTGAGGATCTCGGGGAGGGTCGCGGCGCTGCGCGGGCTGACGGTGCTGGTGGATGAGCTGCCCGCGCCTGTTGGGTCGCTTGTGAAGTTCGGGCGCAGCCCGGATGTGGCCCGCGCGGGGGGTGCGTTGTTCGGAGAGGTGGTGGGCTTTTCCCGCGAGCAGGCGATCGTCATGGTGCTGGGACAGACGACGGGGATCTCGCCCGGCGATGAGGTGGTGTGGGAGCAGACGAGCCAGACCGCGCCGGTCGGCGCATCGCTGCTTGGCAGGGTGGTGGATGGGCTCGGGAGACCGATCGACGGCAAGGGGCCGGCGCATGACCGCGTGCACCTGCCGATCAATCCCGAGCCGATCGCGGCGCTGACGCGTCGGCCGATTCGCCAACCCTTGCGGACGGGCCTGCGGGTGATTGACTTGATGACGCCGCTGGGGCGCGGGCAGCGCATGGGGATTTTCGCCGGGCCGGGTGTGGGCAAGAGCACGCTGCTGGGGTCGATCGCGAAGCGGACCGAGGCGGATGTGAACGTGATCGCGCTGATCGGCGAGCGCGGGCGCGAGGTGCAGGACTTCATCGCTCACAGCCTGGGGCCGGAGGGACTCGCGCGGAGCGTGGTGGTCGTGGCGACCGGGGATGAGTCGCCCCTGCTCCGGCTGCGCGCGGCGAAGCTGGCGTGCACGGCGGCGGAGTATTTTCGCGATCGCGGGCTGGATGTGCTGCTGATGATGGATTCGGTGACGCGGTTTGCGCATGCGCAGCGGCAGGTGGGGCTGAGCGTGGGCGAGCCGCCGGCCAGCAAGGGCTACACGCCCAGCGTGTTTGCGCAGCTGGCGCTGCTGCTTGAGCGTGCCGGCGCGGTGAAAAGGAGCGGGGACAAGGGGTCGATCACCGGGTTGTACACGATTCTGGTGGAAGGCGATGACATGACCGAGCCGATCGCGGACGCGGCTCGCGGCATTCTGGACGGACACGTGATCCTGTCGCGGAAGTTGGCGCACAAGGGACAGTTTCCGGCGGTGGATGTGCTGGACAGCGTGAGCCGCGTGGCGGATGAGGTCATCACACCGGAGCACTCGGCGGCGCGGCGACAGGTGTGCCGCATGATGGCGATGTACAAGGAAGTGGAAGACCTGGTTCAGATCGGGGCGTATGCGAAGGGGAGCAACCCGGAGTCGGACGTGGCGATCGAGGCGAATCGGGCGATCGTGGAGCTGTTGAGGCAGGGCAAGGATGACGCGGTGCCCTTCGAGCAGGCACGGGGGACGCTGTTGAAGCTGGCGAAGGACACGGCGGAGACGACACAGAAGTTGATGAGAGCAAGAGGGGGCGGGAGGTAGGCGGAGCGTGTGATTCAGGAACTTGACGCATGGCGAAGTTTGTGTTCGAACTCGAAGGGCTGTTGAGGGCGAGAGCCGCGGAGGAGCGGAAGCGCCAGCTGGTGGTCGGTGCGTTCGAGCGTGAGCGAGCGCGGATCGAGGATCTGATCCGGGAGTGTCAGAGCGCGATCGTTCGGGGGCGGGACGATCTGCGGGAAGCGCTGGGCGGGGCGCGGGCGGGTTCGGCGGTGGATCTGGCGGGCGTGAGGATGCAGGCCGGGGCGGGCCTGCACATGGTGGCGCGAGCGCAGCGGCATGTGTTTGAGCTGGCGGGCGTGCATCGCAAACTGGACGCGGCGCGCCTCGAACTGCTCAAGGCAGCGACGGCGCGCAAGGCGGTGGAGATGCTGAAGGAGCGGCGGTTCGAGGAATGGCGGGAGGAGCAGAAGCGCCTGGAGGCGGCCGCGATGGACGAACTGGCGGTGATGCGGGCGGGCAAGGGTGAGGAACTGGCATGAAGACCATCCTGAATGTCATCGTGGTGCTGGCGATCGCGAACCTGCTGGCGATCGGAGGGTTTGTGGGCTGGCTGCGCAGCAGCGACCGCCTGAACTGGGAGCGGGCGGGCGAAATTCGCAAGCTGCTCTCCAAGACGATCACCGACGAGAAGACCGAGGCCCAGGCGGCGGCGGCGAAGGCCGAGGCGGATAAGAAGGCGGCGGCGGAGGCCGCCAAGGCGGCGCGGCCTCCACTGACCGCGGAGGAGCGCTTGTCCGCACGCATCGAAGCCACCAAGCAGGATGAGGAGCGGATCAACCGGCTCCATCGTGAGGTGGAAGACCTGCAACGGGGGCTGGCGGCGGAGCGGAGTGCGATCGACGCCGACAAGGCCGCGTTCGCGGCCCAGAAGAAGGCGTTCGAGGACACCGTGAAGCAGACGCAGTCGGACCTGGCGGATGCCCAGTTCCAGAAAAGCCTCACGGTATTGACCACGCTCAAGCCCGCGCAGAGCGCGACGATCCTTCAGCAGTTGATCGCCGGTGTCACGCCGGGCGTCGCGCCCGCGACTGGTGCGGCGAGCGGGGGAAATGGCCCGCTCATCGCCAATGGGTCGCCCCTGGGGGCGTCGGCGGCGGGTTCGGCCCCCGGCCAGCCCGGGATGGCCGACGCGTTGCGGTACCTGGATGCGATGGACGATCGGCCCCGGGGAAAGATCCTGGCGGAGATCGCCAAGACCGATCCCAGGCTGGCAACCCAGTTGCTGGAGCAGCTTCGCAAACGCGGCGAGTTTGCCGGCGTTGCGTCGGGCGCTCCTTGAATGACACTTTCGATTGACAATCCGGCAGGCTTGACGACGAACGGGGCAGTGAGCTCTGGTGGGGGCGATGTGCTCGGCGCGCACGGCGCGTTCGACCGGGCGCTGGAGGCGGCGTTTGGTCGAGGTGCGACGCTCACGAGCGAGCGAGCGGCGGCGCAGCCGGGTGCAGCAACGAATGCGCGGAATGTGCCGGACCCGGCGCAGGCTTCGGCACCGACGCGCAGGACCGACGCGAAGCAGCCCAAGCCGAAGGATCTGACGCAGTTGAGCGTGTCGGAGCTGTCGACGCTTCCGAACGCAACCGGGGCCGCCCGCGCGGAGTTGCAAAGCCCCGCCGAAAGGGCCGAGCCGACACCCTCTGAGGACGGGCGAGCAGAGCCGCGGAACACGGAATCGGGCGGAGCGAGATCCGAAGCCGAGGCGCCCGCGGACGGAACTCCGCATGCCGAAGGGCCCGGGCCACGAGAGGCAAAGTCGGTTCAATCATCGAAGGTGGGACAGGGTTCGGACCAGGGCACGCACGCGCCGACGCCGACCGAGAGGACGCAGGGCGAAGCTGCCCCCAGTCGGACGCCGAAGGCGACCGGCGAGCTTGGTGGAGGGTCGACTGCGAACCCAGCCGGGGCTGTTGGGAGCCCCGCAACGCCGATTCCGACTGGGCCGGCGAACTCGGCGGCGACAGCGGCATCGCCCGTGGGTGGCGCAGAGTCTGACACGAGGGTGGAGCAGACGGCGCCCACTGCTGGCGAGGTCAAGACGATCAGCAGTGGGAAGTCGAAGGCACTTCTCGCAACGCTGGAGGCATCGTCGCGATCCAAGTTCGTGGTGGAGGACGATGAACCGCTGACGCAGGTGTCGCGCGGTTTGTCGCTGGCGCTGAAGCAGGGAGGCAAGGCGACGTTGCGCCTGTCGCCCGATTCGCTGGGTGACCTGACGATTCACCTGCATGTGAAGGACGACCAGGTGACGGCGCGGCTGGAGCCGACGACGGATTCGGCACGCCACTTGCTGGAAGCAAAGTCGCATGAACTTTGGGCCGCGCTGGAAGCGCGGGGTTTGAGCGTGGAACGCATCGAGATCGACGGCTCGCGCATCGTGGCGCAGACCGGGACGCTGACGCAGGACGCGAACAGCGGGCCGGATCGGCGGAGCCAGCGTGAAGCCGCAGGGCGTGAAGGCGGGGCGGAGCCCCGCACTGGCGGCATCGACGCGGTTTCGCCTGAGGCGCCCAGCCCAAGCGTGACGCGCGTCTCGGGTGGCCGCTTGCGCCTCGACGCCATCGCCTGAAACGCCGGGAGCGGCGCTTCGGGCCCGGGAAATCATCCATGTCGGACATCAGTGGCGTGAGCAGCAATTCCGGCGGCGGCACCGCAGCCAGCGGGTTCAGTGCGCTTTCATCGGGTGATTTCACCAAGATCATCCTGCAGGAGCTGTCGCACCAGGATCCACTCAACACCAGCGATACGAATCAGCTCATCCAGCAGCTGTCGGGGATCCGGTCCATCCAGTCGAATACGGACCTTTCCGACAAGCTCGATCAGCTGCTCAATCACAACGACTTCACCAACGCGTCGACGCTGATTGGCAAGACCGTGTCGGGCCTCGCCGACGATTCGTCGCGGGTCAGCGGCGTTGTCAGCACAGTCTCGCGGACGAGCAAGGGCACGGTGGTGACGCTCGACGACGGGTCGCGCGTGCAGGTGGCGAACCTTGACGAAGTGAAGACCACGGTGGGGGCCGGAACATGACCATCGACCCAGTGCAGCTCTTGCGCGCCCTCGGGTCGACGGGCCAGGCCAAAGGTCTGCAGTCCAGCGCCGGGGCGTCCATCGCAGGGCAGAACTTCGACACGCTTCTGCAGCAGGCCCAGGCGGGCACGCTTTCCAGCGGGCAGAGCGTCAAGATCGCCCCGGGCGTGCAGCTCTCCCTGACGGACGATCAGCAGAGCCAGCTGACGGCGGCAGCGGACCAGGCCCAACTGACCGGAGCGCAGCGTGCGCTGGTGCTGGTGGGCGACAAGGCGTACGCGCTGGACGTGGCGACGCGAACGATCACCGGCCCGGCGCCGCAGGACCGCGGGCTGATCAGCGGGTTTGATACGGCCATCTCGCTGAATCCGGCGGACCACAGCGGCGGGTTCAATCCGCTTGCGGGCGGGGCGAGGCTGCTGAGCCAGCTGGCGGGCGCCGGACCGCTGGGGCTGCTGCTGTAAACAACAACGAACGGATTCAGTCGCCGGCGCAAATCGCCGGCGACCTGATGCAGGAGGCGACCGATGCCATCGACCACGGCCTTGTACACCGCGCTGACGGGGTTGAACGCGGCGAGCCGCGATATTGAGGTGATCGGCGACAACATCGCCAATGTAAACACGACCGCGTACAAGTCGTCGCGACTTGAGTTCTCGACGATCTATTCGCGCACGATCTCGGCGGGCACGGCGCCGAGCGCCAACTACGGCGGGGCCAACCCGTTTCAGATCGGCCTGGGCGTGAACACCGCCGGGACGCTTCGGAACACCAACCCCGGCACGATCTCCAGCACGGGAGATGACCGCGACCTGGCGATCGACGGCAAGGGATATTTCGTTGTCAATCGCGGGACGAATCAGTTCTTTACCCGCGCCGGATCGTTCCGCACCAACGCGGATCACCAGCTCACGACCATCAGTGGCGAGCGCGTGCAGGGCTATGGGGTTGATTCCAACTTCAACATCATCCCCGGCCGGATCAGCGACGTGAACCTGCCCGTGGGGGCGCTGACAATCGCCCAGGCGACGCGAAACGTGCAGTTCTCGGGAAATCTCAACGCCAGCGGGCTCTTGCCTTCGCGGGGCTCGACGATCACGCTGGGCGCGGGCACTGGTGTGGGCTTCTCGGCCTTGGCGGGGGCGAACCCCGCGCCGGTATCGCCCAATGTGCTGGACGCAACAACGCGCCTGGTTGATATTTCGGACATCGCCTCGCCCGGCGGGACGACGGCGCTGTTCGCGGCGGGCCAGTCGATCAGCATCAGCGGCGCGCAGAAGGGCGGGAAGCTGATCCCGACCGCCAGCTACGCGATCACGAGCGCGTCGACCGTCGCGGACATCAGCGCCTTCTTCACGTCGGCGCTGGGCATCAACACCACGACCGGCCCCAACCCCGATGGCTCGACGCCTGGAGTGAGCCTGGACCCGGCGACGGGCTTGTTGAGCATCGTCGGCAACACCGGTACCACGAACGATCTGACGATCGGCGCTTCGGACGTGCGCCTGAACGACGCGTCAGGCGCGCTGATCAAGTATCCCTTCGCGCCGAACAAGACGGCGGAGGCGGATGGCGAATCGGTGCGGACGACCTTTACCGCGTACGACTCGCTGGGCAGCACTGTCGAGCTCGACATCACCTACGCGCTCGATTCGCGTTCGAGCACCGGAACCGCCTGGCGGTACTACATCGAGACGACCGACCCCAACGGGCAGCAGACGCAGATCGCGACGGGCACGCAACTGTTCGATACCAAGGGGCAGCCGCTGTCGACGACGCCCGTGACGGTAAACGTCGATCGCACCGGCAGCGGCGCGGACACGCCCCTGACGCTGGCGCTGGATTTCGCTTCGCCCGCGGGCGGATTGACGGCGCTGAGCGACACCGGGTCGAGCATCGCCGCGACATATCGAGATGGATCGCCCATCGGCACGCTGACCGGCTACGGCATCGGGGGCGACGGGGTGATCACCGGCGTGTTCACCAACGGCCTGACTCGCACGCTGGGCCAGTTGGCGCTGGCGACGTTCAACAACCAGGACGGGCTGGTGAGCAATGGCGACAACCTGTTCTCGGCGGGCGCCAACAGCGGCACGGCGATCATCACCCAGCCCGGTGGCTTCGGCACCGGGGGGCTGGTGAGCGGCTCGTTGGAGCAGTCAAACGTCGACCTCTCCACCGAGTTCATCAGGCTGGTGCAGGCCTCGACCGGATTTTCCGCCAGTTCGCGGATTATCAAAACCACCGATGACCTAATGCAGCAGTTGCTCGTCCTCGGTCGCTAAAGCGGCTCAAGCCCAGGCAAGAAAGGTCCGATCACCACCAGGGGGACCGGTTCGCGGTCCCGATTGGGAGGACGCCCATGACCAGCGCGCTGATTCTGATGAAACTCCTGGGTGTCGCCTGCGTCGGCGCGGGCGGAGCGCTGCTTCTGGCCCGGGTGCTGCGAGTCGATCGCTGGTTCGAGTGGTTGTCCCGACGCGACGTTTCTACGCTGCGGCTGTCGATCGCCGCGCTCTCGCTTGCCGGTCTCGCCGGGGCGCTGTGCGTCGTCGCGGGCGTCGTGCCGGTGGATTTCACGCGCGTGGCGGTGGGGGTGGGGCTGTGGATGATGATCGCGACCCCAATGCTGGCGTGGCCCGTGCTGATCAGCGGGAAGACTCCCCAGGCTGCGAGCCGGGGCGAGGTGCTGCCGATGCCCCGAGCCGCGTCCGAACCAGGGCGCCGGGCCGCCTGATCCGGTACTGATTCCGGAACCAAGTCTGATAACCAAGGCAAGGGCTTCCAAGGTTCGGGCTGCGCGGCGTGGCGAGCGGACCGCGTGGTGTTCTTTGGCTTCCCTCTCCACGCCCGGCGCGGGTGTGCCGATGCAAGTCGTCGGTCCGGGCGAGTGAGTCTCCCGGCGTGTGGAGGCGTGGAGCATGTCCGACGGAAAAGACGCCAAGGAAGCACCCAAGGAAGGCGCCAAGCCCGCCGAGGGAGCCGCACCCGCCAAAAAGGGCCTGCCGATCAAGGTGATCGGCATCGTGGCGGCGTTGATGGCGGTGGAAGCGGGCGCGGTGTTCTTTGTGGCGAAGAGCACGGCACCCAAGGCGGCGGCCGCCGACGAGGTCAAACTGGACAGCGCGGAGAAGGTCGATACCGAGGCGACCGAGGAGATCCAGTTGATCGAGGACAAGTTCCAGAACCTGCAGACCGGGCGGGTGTGGATCTGGGATACCGAGATCTACCTGAAGGTGAAGCAGAAGAACTCGGAGTACGTGAACAAGCTGATGGAGAGCAAGAGCGCCGAGATCAAGGAAGGCGTGTCGCTCATTTTCCGGCGCGCCCAGCACAGCCAGTTGAAGGAGCCGGGGCTGGAGACGATCACCCGGCAGCTGACGGCGTATGTCAACGACGTGATGGGCAAGGACCCCGAGGGCAAGGAACGGGTGGAGAAGGTGCTCATACCCAAGTGCCGCGGGTTCCCGGCGGACTGAGTGTTTCGCCGAGGCCGATGTGCCAAATCTGCGCGTGCGGGCAAGTTGGGCGCACGATTATCGGGCCAATCGGCAGGAGTTGCCGCGCTTTGTGACGTTGGAGCGCGCGACGCGCCGATGGATGGACCCAGGATGCGGGTCGGAGGGTTGCGCCAGGAGGGTGCGCCTCGACTCGCCAGCGCGAGCGAGGTGGCCAGGATGGCCGAAGAACCCAACGCGAACCAGTCTCCATCGCCCGAGGGCGCGGCGCCGACGCCTCCCGAGGTGTCCCAGCCCGCCAAGCCAAAGACCGCCGCTGAGAAGCTGGCGGAGGATGCGCTCCAGGCCGCGAAGGATGCGGTGTCGGGACTGGGAGATTTGAGCGATTTGACGGGCGGAAGTGGGGGAGAGGAATCGGCGCCGGCCGCCCCGGCTGGAAGGCCCGCGCCCGCCGGGGCCAAGCCCGTGGACTTGCCGATGCTGACGCCTTCGGAAGCGGTGGCGGTGCCGAAGGCGATCGACCTGCTGTCGGACGTGAATCTGAACGTGAAGATCGAGCTGGGTCGGACGCGCATGCTGATCGAGGACGTGCTGCGGCTGACCGAGGGGGCGGTGGTGGAGCTGGACAAGCTGGCCGGCGACCCGGTGGATGTGTACGTGAACGATCGGCACGTGGCGCGGGGCGAGGTGCTGGTGTTGAACGACAACTTTTGTGTGCGCATCAATGAGATTCTGAGCGCCGCGACGGAAGCCGCGAAGTCGGCGTAGGGGCGGCGTCGGTTCGAGCGGGTTGGGGTCGCCGGTCGGAGACCGGTGAAGAACGCCAGGAAGGCGAGCGTGGGTGCCAAGCGATCAACTCGGTGTTGGGGTGCGTTGCTTGCGTGCGGCGTGATGGTGCTGGCCGCGCTGCCGGTGGCTGCGAGCACGGAGCCGGACGCATCGGCGGCGAAGGCGACCCAATCGAGCGGGACTCCCGACAGCGCGGGCGGGAGGGTGCCGGCCCAGGAGCGGCTGCCATTGGGGGCGGCGCGGCCTGTGGGCGGGGTCGATGTGGCACCCGACAAGGTTGCGACGCCTTCCACGATCGCCGGGAGTTCGCTGCAGGTCTCACTGGCATTGGCGATCGTGATTGGGCTCATCGTGGGTATCGGCGTCGTGGTTCGCAAGGTCGCGGCCCGAGGCGGCGGGCTGCTCGGGGCGATCGGCCCGGGGGGCAGGTCACCGTCGGGCGTCATCGAAGTGCTCGGGCGATTCCCGCTGGCGCGGGGTATGACGCTGGTGCTGCTCAAACTTGATCGTCGTGTGCTGCTGGTATCCATGGGGCTCGGACGGGCCGGCGGCAGCATGCAGACGCTGTGCGAGATCAGCGATCCGGACGAAGTCGCTTCGCTGCTGCTGCGAACCCGGGATGAAGCCGGGGAATCGATCGCGAGGCAGTTTGCCGGGCTGCTGCAGCGGGAGGATCAGGCGGCGGAGAATGCGCTCAAGCTCGCGCCGCAGGCGACGCCTCGGCAGCCGAGTGCATCCAGGCCTCGCGCGACGCCCGGGTCGACGGGAACTGTGCGGTCGGTGAACGGCGCGCGCCCCGGGGCGGCGCCGGCCTCGGCCCGCCCCACGCTGGAGGTGAGGGCGTGAAGCGGCAGGGCATTGCCATCGCGATGAGTGTGTTCGTGCTCGCATCGGGGGCGGCGGGGGCCCAGCCCTCGCCCCGGGTGCTTGGGCCTGAGATTGGTGGTGTGGGCGAGGTTTCGACGCCGGCGACTTCGACGTTGCCGTTGGTGTCTGGGGCGGCCGCGGGCGACCTATCGGACGGATTGAACCCGGTGCAGATCTTGGCGCAGGCGGGTAAGGCGTTGCCCGGGGCGGAGCAGCGGGACGAGAAGACGGGGCTGTCGACCGCGATCAACATCATGGTGGTGCTGACGGTCATCGCGCTGGCGCCGAGCCTGCTGCTGATGACGACGTGCTTCATGCGGATGTTGATCGTGCTGGGGCTGTTGAGGCAGGCGCTGGGGACGAGCAGCGTGCCGCCGCCGCAGGTGATTACCGCGCTGGCGCTGTTCATGACGCTGCTGGTGATGAGCCCGACGCTGGAGCGGGTGAACAAGGAGGCGATCGGGCCGTACCGGCGGGGTGAGATCACGTCGTACGACGCGTTGTGGGACCGGGCCAAGCAGCCGATGCGGGATTTCATGTTCGATCAGATCGACGCGAGCGGCAACTGGGGCGGGGTGTACACGATTCTGGACTACCGGGGCGTGGACATCAGCCAGCCGGACAAGCTGACGCGGGCGGATGTGGACATGACGACGCTGGTGCCGGCGTTCATGATGAGCGAACTCAAGGTGGCGTTTCTGCTGGGGTTCAAGGTGTATCTGCCGTTCCTGGTGATTGACGTGGTGATCAGCACGATGCTGATCGCGATGAGCATGATCCAGTTGCCGCCGGTGCTGGTGAGTTTGCCGTTCAAGCTGCTTCTGTTTGTGCTGGTGGACGGCTGGGTGCTGGTGGTGGGGGGGCTGATGCGGGGTTTCGTGCAGCACGGAACGCAGCTGTCGCTTGCCGGCGGTGCGTTGATGCGAGGGGTGGCGGCGGGGTTCGGGATGAACTTTGCGTGACGCGATCGGGGTTTGAGCGTGCCGGCGACGGCGGGAACGAACGAATGCAATACGACACGACGTCGCTGGAACTGGTGCGTGAGGCGCTGATCATGGCGCTCAAGATCTCGGCGCCGATCCTCGGAGCGGGGCTGATCGTGGGGCTGGTGATCAGCCTGGTGCAGACGGTGACGTCGATTCAGGATCAGACGCTGTCGTTCGTGCCCAAGATCGTTGTGATGATCCTCGCGGCGGCGCTGCTGATCCCTTGGGTGGCGCAGCGACTCATCGAGTATTCGGCGGAGCTTTTCAGGCTGGTTTAGGCGCCCATACGGGCAGTTGAGATTCACCGGTGTCGATCCAGACCGACCTTCAACCTCTCCTGCGGCACGTGGTGCCCTTCACGCTGGTGATGTTCCGGCTGGGCGGCATCTTCGTCCTTGCGCCCACGATTTCGTCGAGCATCATTCCCCCTCGATTCAAGGCGCTGCTCACGGCGATGATGGCGGCGGCGGCCTACCCGATGCTCGCGGGGCGGCTTGAAACGCCCGAGACGATCACGATCATCGAGCTCGTGCCGCTGATCCTGGGCGAGGCGATGATCGGGCTGTGCATCGGCGCGATCGCGGCGCTGCCCCTGCTAAGCATCGAGATGTCGGGCGCGATCATGGGCCAGTCGATGGGCTTCGGGCTTGCGCAGGTGTACAACCCCGAGAGCGACGCCAACAGCGAGGTGCTGGGGCAGCTGCTGTTCTACATCGCGTCGGGCATTTTCGCGGCGATCGGCGGCATCGAGCAGTTGTACGCGGGGCTGCTGGCGAGCTTCCGGTCGGTTCCGATCGGGGCGTTTCAGATGAGCGAGACCCCCCTGGATCTATTCGTGAGCACGTTGACGAGCGGGTTTGTGCTGGCGATGCGGGTGTCGATGCCGGTGGTGGCGATCAGCTTTCTGCTGATGATCGTGCTGGGCGTCGTCGGCAAGACGATGCCTCAGCTCAACATCATGAGCGTGGGGTTCACGATCAAGATCCTTGCCGGGCTGGGCGTGCTGGTGTTCGCGACGACGGCGCTGTACGACGCGGCGGGCGAGGAAATCCGGCACGCGCTGGGCGAGGCGCTGGGGTGGCTGAGTTCGCTTTCACAGGGGGCCACCCATGGCTGAGGACCTGGGCGAACGCACCGAGGCGCCAACCGGCAAGCGACTGGAAGAAGCCCGCCAGCGCGGGCAGGTGGCGCAGAGCGCGGACCTGTCGGCGGCCATCGAGCTCATCGGCGTGGTGCTGATCATCATCATCTTCGGCGCCGGGCTGGCGCGAGGGATGGGCGAGATCATGCAGGCGATCCTTCGCGACGGGACCAGCGGGGTGACCACGATCGATCTCGATCAGATCCTGGTGAGCACGGCGGTGCGGACCGCGATCGCCACGGGCCCCGCGCTTGCGCTCGCGTTTCTCATCGGCGTGGGGGCGCATGTGCTGCAGACGGGGCTGGTGCTGTCGTCGCGCGGACTGACGCCGGACTTTTCGCGGCTGAATCCGGTGAACGGGCTCTCGCGGCTGTTCAACCGTCGCAACTCGGTGAAAACGCTCGTGAACTCGCTCAAGCTGCTCGTGGTGCTGATCGTGAGCTGGCTGCTGCTGAGCGGCGCGATGGGCAAGGTGGTCGGGCTGCCCCGTCTGGGCTTGTGGGCGGGGCTCACGGTGCTCAGCGACATGCTGCTGCTGCTCGTGAAGTGGCTGCTGTCGATCCTGCTCATCATCGGGATCGCGGACTGGCTCTATCAGCGCTGGCAGCTGCACCAGGACCTGCGCATGACCAAGCAAGAGGTGCAGGACGAGCGCCGGAGTATGGACGGCGACCCCAAGCTGAAGGCGAGGCGGTTCAAGTTTGCCAGAGACATCGCGCTGCAGCGGATCAACCAGGCGGTGCCGCAGGCCGATGTGATCGTGACGAACCCCACGCACTTTTCGGTCGCGATTCAGTACGACGCCAAGACCATGAAGGCGCCGCGGGTGGTGGCGAAGGGCGCGGATTTTCTGGCGATGCGGATCCGGCAGATCGCGGCCCAGAACGGTGTGCCCATCGTCGAGCGGCCGCCGCTGGCACGCGGGCTCTACGCCTCGACCGAGGTGGGCAGCGAGATCTCGCCCAAGTTTTACGAGGCGGTGGCGGAAGTGCTGGCGTATGTGTATCGCCT
Organism: Tepidisphaera sp.; assembly: GCA_016124375.1. Lineage (GTDB taxonomy): Bacteria > Planctomycetota > Phycisphaerae > Phycisphaerales > UBA1924 > RI-211. Next base: position 104,907 of record WGNV01000005.1, on the reverse strand, counting down.
GGAGAGCGAGGCGGCGGCATGAGCGGCTGGGCTAGGGCGAACTATCAACGACCCACTGTTGACGGAGGGATGCGCTAGTGGCCAAGGCTGCCGCCAAATCCGCCGCGACTGCCGCACCCAGGCCGCCCGCGCCGCGCCCGGGGCCAGCTGTGAAGGCCCCGCTGGTGCTGCCGCCCTGGCTGGCGAAGCTGCACACGCATCGCGGGTACATCGCGCCCGCGGGCTTTGTGGCGATGATGGTGGTGCTGCTGGTGCCGCTGCCGCCGATCGCGATGGACGTGCTGATCTGCCTCAACATCAGCCTGTCGGTGGTGATCCTGCTGACGACGATCTACATGGATCATCCGCTGGAGTTCAGCGTGTTCCCGTCGCTGCTGCTGGGCACGACGTTGTTTCGCCTGGTGCTGAACGTCGCGAGCACGAGGCTCATCCTGAGCGCCGACGCGAGCACGCCCGAGGAAGCGGCGGGCGTGGCCGGCCATGTGATCATGGCATTTGGTCAGTTCGTGGCGGGCAACTCGCTGTTCGTGGGCGTCGTGATCTTCCTGATCATGGTGATCGTGCAGTTCATGGTGATCACCAAGGGCGCCACGCGCATCAGCGAGGTAGCCGCCCGGTTTACGTTGGACGCGATGCCGGGCAAGCAGCTCGCGATCGATGCGGATCTGAACGCCGGGACCATCGACGAGGCGGAGGCACGTCGACGGCGCGAGAAGATCGCTCAAGAGGCGGATTTCTTCGGCGCGATGGACGGCGCAAGCAAGTTCGTGCGGGGCGATGCCATCGCGGGCATCATCATCACCGCGATCAACGTGGTGGGCGGATTCGCGGTCGGGGTCATCAGTCGAGGTTGGGACGCGAGCAAGGTTGCCGAGGTGTTCACCAAGCTCACCATCGGCGACGGGCTGACTGCCCAGATCCCGAGCTTCGTGATCGCGATCGCCTCGGCGCTGATCGTCACGCGTTCGGGCAGCAAGGAACAGCTCGGGCATGAACTGACGGACCAGGTGATCAGCCAGCCCCGGGGCCTGATGCTGACCGCAGGTTTCCTGTTTCTGCTGGCGCTCACCCCGTTGCCGACGATTCCGTTGCTGATGACGGGCAGCGTGCTTGGCGGACTGGGCTTTGCGCTGACGCGGGCGGCGCACAAGAGCCAGGCGGCCAAGGCGGAGAAGGGGCCCGCGGGCGAGAAGGCGAGCAAGGCCGCGGAGCCGCCCCCGGTGGAAGCGCTGCTCAAGGTCGACACGCTGGAGCTCGAAGTGGGCTACGGGCTGGTGCAGCTGGTCGACACGGTGCAGGGGGGGGATCTGCTCGATCGCATCTCCGCGATCCGGCGCCAACTGGCGGTGGAGATGGGGCTGGTGATGCCGCCAGTTCGAATCCGCGACAACATCCAGTTGCCCGCCAACGACTACCGCATCAAGATCCGGGGCAATCCGATCGCCAGCGGGCACGTGCGTCCCGGGCGGCTGCTGGCGATGGATTCTGGCCTCACCAGCGGCCCGGTGGAGGGAGACCGGACCAAGGAGCCCGCCTTCGGGCTTGATGCCTACTGGATCGAGCCGGCCCTGCGCACGCGGGCCGAGACTCTCAACTACACAGTGGTCGAACCCACCAGCGTGCTGGCGACGCACATCACCGAGGTGGTGCGCAAACACGCCGACGAGCTGCTGACCCGCGACGAAGTCAGCAACCTGATCGAACAGCTCAAACAGAGCGCCCCAAAGCTGGTCGAGGAGAGCATCCCGGCGGTCGTCAAGCCCATCGACCTGCAGAAGATCCTCCAGAATCTGCTGCGCGAACGCGTGCCGATTCGCGACCTCGAGACCATCGTCGAGACGCTCGCGGACTGGGGCGCCAAGACCAAGGACCTGGACGTGCTCACCGAGTACGTGCGCAACGCCCTCAAGCGGACGATCTGCCAGCAATACGCGTCCAAGCAGCCGGGGGGCGGCTTCAAACTCACCTGCGTCACACTCGACCCGGGCCTGGAGGACCAGATCAACGCGTACATCGATCGAGGTCCCGCGGGCACGGCGGTCAACGTCCCCGCGCGCCTGGCCGCTCGCGTCACCGAGCAGATCGCGCGTTCCTTGCAGCAGGTGGTGGCAGTCGGCCAGCCTCCGGTGGTGGTGGCTTCGCCCCAGGTGCGTGCGGTGGTTCGCCAGCTCATCGAGCCGAAGATCCCCGGGGCGGCGGTCCTTGGCTACAACGAGGTCACCGGGGATATCGAGGTCGAGTCAGTGGGCCTGGTGATGCCGGTCGAAGACTCCCGCCAATCGGCGAGCGCGGCGTAGCAGACCTCGTTCACGGGGGTCTTGCCCGTCAATCTTCACACTTTTCCACATCCCGGCGGGCTGGTTGCACGGTCAGGGAGTTGATACACTCTCGCCTCGTGGGCCCGCAGGATGTGGGCTCAACACCTGACGGTTTTGGCAAAGTCGACGGTTTGACAAGCCACGGATGGCGAGCATGAACCTCAAAACGTACAACGCGCCCACCATGGCCCTCGCGCTGGCCGAAGTCAAGAAAGACCTCGGCAAGGACGCGGTAATTCTTCATACCCGCGTCTATCGCGTGGGCGGCATGCTGGGCGTGGGCGGGCGACAGGTGGTTGAGATCACGGCGAGCGATCAGCCGCCTTCGCGCACGCCGCGGCGGGGGCAGGACGCTGGTCGTGAGCAGGCGCCGCGGGGGAATGACGTATCGAGCTCGCGCCCGTCCCGGATGCCTGCCGCGGCATCCGCATCCCACCCGGCCGAGTTCGTGCCAACCAGTTTCGATCGATTTGAACTGAAGCCTGAGGGGTTGTCACGCGTGCCGGACGGGCCCGCGCCGGTCGTGGCGGCTGCAAAGGCCGCGCAGGCCGCTGAGCCGCTCCCGCATCCGGTGGTTCGCGAGGCGTCGCCGGTGACCGCGTCGCGTTCGAAGTCTCAGCGCACGCCGCTGCCCACGACCAAGGTGGCGGCCGCCCCGGTGGACCCCGATGCCCTGGCGGCCCTGGCCGGGGAGATGGCCACGATCAAGCGGCTGGTCGGGCAGGTGCTCAGCAGCGCCAGGCGGGGCGGCGACGCGACGCTGGGAATGAGCGAGCCATTGTTTGATCTGCATCTGCAACTCACCGAATCGGGAATCGAGGCGGCGATCGCCGACCAGATCGCCGGGGCGGTGCGAGACGAACTGCACGCCAGCGAGCTGGAAGACCGCGTCGTGGTGTCGCGCAGCATCGAGCGGGCGCTGGCGGCGAAGATCCCCGTGGTCGGCGCCGTGACCAAGGCCTCTCGCCAGAAGCTGGGCAAGCCCCTGGTGCTGGCGTTTGTGGGCCCCACGGGCGTGGGCAAGACGACGACGGTCGCGAAGCTGGCCGCGGCATACAAGCTGCGGCACGGCGTGCGGGTTGGGCTGATCACCTCCGACACGTACCGCATCGGCGCGGTGGATCAGCTGCGGACGTACGCCCAGATCATCGGCGTGCCGCTGGTGGTGGCGCTTTCCGCTCGCGAGACCGAGCAGGCGTGCCAGCGCCTGAGCGACTGCGATGTGATCCTGATGGACACGGCCGGTCGCTCTCCTCGAGACGCGAGCAAACTCGACGAACTGGCGGGATTTGTGCAAGCCGCGTCCCCGGACGAAACGCACCTGGTGTTGTCAGCCGCGGCGGACGAGCAGGTGATGATCAAGGCCGCGGAACGATTCGCGGCGCTGGCTCCGGATCGGTTGATCATCAGCAAGCTGGACGAGGCCTTGGACTTCGGGCGGCTCGTCAACGTGGTGAATGCGGCCCGCTTGCTGCTGAGCTACGTGACGACCGGGCAGGAGGTGCCCGACCACATCGAACTGGCCAACGCTGATCGATTTGCCAGGCTGATTCTGGGCTCGAGCGAAGGCTCCGGACTCGGCCCGGCCCTGGCGGCCGGCGTGGCCGAGGCGGACGCGTCGCCCGGCGCGATCTGACAGCAGTTCGCATTTGCGCCCGCTCGCCAGAAGCGGGCGGACTCGGTACCCTATCGCGGGGGCCGTCCCCGGAGTTTCTTGTGGGGTGTTTTGCTCGTACTACCTCTTCCCGATCGAAGGGAAGTTTGCCGGTGAGGGTGGTTCGCATGGATTCAGTTGCTGCCGAATCAAAGCCCGACCAGGCGTCGCGCCTTCGGGCCATGGTGCAGTCGGTGTATGGGCCCGGGGTGGCGGTGGTCACGTATGCCGAGCGAGCCCGCTTCGCGCGCGAAGAAAAGCCAGAGATTCCCCGGGCTTCGGCACCGCCAGCTCCGCCGTCCCGCTCTGTGCCGCTGATTGCGGTGACCTCCGGAAAAGGGGGGGTGGGCAAGACCAGCGTGAGCGTGAATCTGGCGGTCGCATTGTCGAAGCTCGGTCGGCGAATCAGCCTGCTGGACGCGGACTTGGGCCTGGCCAATGCGGATCTGCTGTGCGGCATGAACCCGGTGAATCGCCTGGACGCTGCGATTGACCCGAGCCGCACCGACGGCGTGGCGTCGCGGGCGCTCTCGCAGATTGCGGTCGATGCACCGGGAGGCTTCAAGCTGGTGCCTGGCTCGGCGGGTCTGGCGAGGATGGCAAACCTGAGCCACTCGCAGCGTGCGGCGCTGCTGCAGGGGTTGATCGATCTCGAGTCGTTCAGCGATGCGGTGTTGGTGGACACCGGGGCGGGGCTGAGCGAGCAGGTGACGGCGTTTGTGGCCGCGGCTGATCTGGCGCTGGTCGTCGTCTCTCCCGATCCGACGTCGATCGCGGATGCCTATGCGATGATCAAGTGCGTGTCGCGCATGCCGAGCCCTCCCAAGTTCGCGCTGGTGGTCAACATGGCCGAGAGCGAGGACGAGGGCTTCGAGGTTCACAAGCGCATGAGCGCGACGTGCTCGAGGTTTCTGGGGTTTGGCGTGCCGCTCTTCGGGGTCGTTCGGCGCGATGCCGCGGCTCAGGAGGCGGTGCGTGCGAGGGTGCCGGTGATGGTTGGCACGCCGCGTGCGAGGAGTTCTCGCGACATTGAGCGCATCGCGGAGCGGTTGGCGACCTCGCTGGCCATCAAGCCGGGGAGAACCCCGGAAAAGCCCCGAGGCGGCTTCTTTTCCTGGCTGGGTGGATCACGATAACCGCCCTGGACAGGGGAAAAAGTCGCGTTTCTTGAGTCTTTTTCGCGCGATCGTCAAAGTCTGTCGTCACGCGCGCCGATTGGCAGGGTCGGGGCGGGACGCTGTGGGTGCGGGTCGGGGAGATCGAAGAGGAACTGTCTTCGCGTGAGTGTTGAGAGCCGACACATCGGCGTGATTCTGGGGCTCACCGCCTTCGCGGTGGCGGTGTTGTGTGGGCTGGCGGTGGATAACCCGATGGACGTGACGCTGTCACGCGCGTTGACCAGCTTGGCGGCTGGTTTTTTCGTCGGCGCGCTGCTGGGCATGGTGCTTTCTCACGTCATCAAGCAGCATGTGACGCAGTACATCGCGGATCGGCCGGTTCCGACGCCGAACCACGCGGCACAGACGGACTCAGCGGCGCAGGCAGCGGATGAAGTGAAAAAAGATTTGTGAATTTCTTCTGCAGGACTTGCGGGCGGGCCGCGAGGTAGTCATACTTTCGACGTCGCCGGTCATGGATGATGCGGGTCGACAGTTTGAAGATCTGCGCGATGGATGAGCGTCGGCGGATCGAACGGGGTTCTGGGCCTCGCTTCTCGCGGGGGCGTCAGAAAAATGGGTCAAGGAGCGGACCAGATGGCCATGATGAAATCCGCGCGGTCGGGGATGCGTTCCGGGGGTCGCTATGCGGCCCGTCACGCCGAGCCCAGCAAGGCGCCTTCGCCTCTGGACAAGAAGCCCATCAACGAGATCTGGGCGAACTACGCGAAGCACAAGGACAAAACGACCCGCAACTACCTGATGGAGAAGTTTCTCCCGCTGGTGCGTTACAACGCCGAGCGGATCCACACCCGCCTGCCCGACGAGGTGGACATCGAGGATCTCATGTCGGCGGGGGTTTTCGGGCTGATGGACGCGATCGACGCGTTCGACCTCGAGCGCAAGGTGAAGTTCGAGACGTACTGCGCCCCGCGCATCCGGGGGGCGATCCTCGACGAGCTGCGCTCGATGGACTGGGTGCCGCGCTTGGTGCGCCACCGCACCAACAAGGTCGACCAGGCCCGCCAGCAGATCGAAAAGTCGACGGGTCAGCCCGCGACCGACGATCAGGTGGCGCAGATGCTGGGCGTGAACTCCGACGAGTTCACCAAGCTGAAGCGCGACAGCGAGGCCAAGAGCACCCGCAGCCTCTCGCAGCGCACGTTCGCCAGCGATGGCGGACGAGAGGTGCGCGAGATCGATGTCATCCGCGACGAAACTCAGAGCAACCCGCTCTCGGACATGCAGCGCCGCGACATGAAGGAGCTCATCACCAAGGGCTTGAGCCGCGCGGAGCGCCTGATCGTCGTCCTGTACTACTACGAGGGGATGACGATGAAGGAAATCGGCGCGACGCTGGATCTCTCCGAGAGCCGCGTGAGCCAGATGCACAGTTCGATCCTGGCCCGGCTCAAGGCCCAGATGCAGTATCGGATGCGGGAGCTTGAGCCGGTGGAGTGAGCGAGCCAGACCGGCGCGAATCCTCAATGCACTTCAAACCCACGCCCAGGGCGTGGGTTTTTTCTTGGCGACCGGCTTGGCGACGGGATCCGGCTACGCGGAGGCGTTCTCGCGTGTACCCTCGCGCGTGGCGATCGATGCTCCCAACCCCGTGACGGCGGCCATCGCGCTGGGCAGCAATCTGGGCGACCGAGCGTCGTATCTGGATGCCGCGCTGCGGGCGATGGGATCGTTGCCCCACACGGCGTTGCTCGCGGCATCCGAGTTCCTCGAAACCGAACCGGTGGGTGATCCCGATCAGGGGCCGTATCTCAACGCCGCGGCGCTGCTCCGAACCGAGCTTGCTCCCCACGGGTTGCTGGCCGCGCTGCAATCCATCGAGCGAGCGCACGGCCGCGACCGGGCACGGGAGCGCCGGTGGGGGCCCCGCACGCTGGACCTTGATCTCCTGGTGTACGCCGACCTGGTGCTCGATGAGCCGGGCCTGACGATTCCCCACCCACGCATGCACGAGCGGGCGTTCGTGCTTCGGCCCCTGGTGCTGATCGCGCCGGAGCTGGTCGTGCCCGGGCGGGGGCCGGTGGCGGATCTGCTGGCCGGTCTTTAGCGGGGCGTTCCGGCGCGGCCCGCGGCAATACCATGGTCCATGCTCGGACGGTTCGATCTTCGAATCCGCATCGGTTTCAGCGTGTGCTCGCTGGCGGCGCTTGGCCTGACCGGGGCAACGCCGGTGGAGTCGCGTGCGCAAGACCAGCCCGCGGCCGCCTTTGCCCCGGGGGCGGACGTCGACCCGCAGATCGCCGCCGCGCTGGCCGCGGTGCGGACCGCCTACTCGCTGCCGGGGATCACCGAGCGTGAGAGTGTGACGTTGCGGCCGCTGCAGGGGCCGCCCCGCACGAGCCGGCTCTCGGTGCTGATCGACCGTGGCGACGGCTCGCTGCTGCATCCGCCGCGGGCGGTGATCAAGCTGGGCGTGCAGTTGCACATCGAGGCGGTGGGGGAGCAGTTCCGCGCGGTGAACCAGCAGAACAAGCAGCTTTTGTTCGAGGCGAAACTGCCCGGGGGCGTGTCGCCCGAGTCGCTGGGCAAGATCATCCCCGCGCTGCCGCTGCCGCAGTTGGCGTGGGCATTCTCGCCCGATGCCGCGCCCGCCGGCGCGACGCTGCGGGTGGATCCGCTGGGGGTGGTGACGTGGATCCGCGCCGACCGGCGGCCGGGCGAAACCGTGCTGCAGGGGACGTCGCCCCGGGGCCCGGTCGAAATGGTGATCGATTCCGGTACGGGGCGGCTGCTGCGGCTCAGCGCCGCGATGGGCGAGGACGGCACGCGACTCGAAATCCGCACCGAGCCCGCCGAACCCGCCGACGACCGGGGCTGGGCGATCGACCCGGTGGGGCGCACGCGGGTGGGCTCGATGTCCGAGCTGCGCGAGGCTCCGGCGGCGGCGCAGCTCGGCGCCCGCGCGCCCGGGCTGGGGCTGATGACGCCCTCGCTGGCGGCGTGGGATCTCTCCGGCTCGCTGCGCGAGATGCTGTTGAGCCCGACGCAGGCGGGCTCGGGCCCGGCGTACATCGCGCTGGTGCTCTACAGGGCGACGGGCGCCGACGCCGGCGCCGACGCGACCACCGAGGCGGCGCTGCAGGCCACGTTCGCGCTGCGGGCGATCAAGAAGGATCTGGACCGTCGCCGCCAGCAGGGCGAGGCGTCGGAGATCCGCCTCCTGGTGCGTCCGGTGGCGGTGCTGGAGCTGACCGACGTGCAGCCGTCGCGGATCAAGTCGATCGAGGAGCCGTGGACGCGGGTGGGCGAAGACCTGCTGTGGACCAGCGGCGGGCAGGCGCTGCTGGACCGCTTCGCGCCGCAGAGCGCGGGCGTGGTGGTGCTCATCGACCCAGAACAGACGCTGCTGGGGCGCGTCACCATCGACCCCGCCAACCAGGACGCCGACGCCGTCGCCTCGCAGTTCCGGGCGATTCTGAAGGACCTCGCCCTGCCCGAACCCGAGAGCCCGGCAACGCCGGATGTTCCCGAGGAGCTCAGGCCGCCCCCGCCGGGCGACTTGACCCCGCCGCCGCCGAAGTAGCGCGGCGCACGACCCGCGCGCACGCGCCCCGCCCCTATGATTCCGCAGCGGTCGCGGCTGACCAGCGCCCGCCCGAATCATGGAGGCCCTATGCCGTATTACACCAAACTCGGCCTGCTCCCCCGCAAGCGCCACGTGCAGTTCCGCCGCCCGGACGGCTGCCTGTACAGCGAAGAACTCTTCGGCACCGAGGGTTTTTCCGGCCCCAGCAGCACGATGTACCACATCCACCCGCCGACGCAGGTCTACGGCTGGAAGAGCGTGTACTCCACCAAGGTCGAGTACGTCGAGCAGGACATCATGCGGATGCGCCACGTGATGACCGGCGGCCAGCGCATGGCCCCCAAGGGCGACTTCATCACCGGACGGGTCGTGCTGTTCGGCAACAGCGACTGCGAGATGGCGGTGTGCAACCCCGCCGAGCAACTGAACTACCACTACAAAAACGCCCAGGGCGACGAGTGCATCTTCATTCACTACGGCTCCGGCACCTGCCACACCATGCTGGGCACGCTCAAGTTCGGCCCCAAGGATTATCTCGTCATCCCCAAGGGCGTGATCTACACGATCATTTGGGATAAGCGCGTGAACGGCCCCGACGGCAAGCCCGCCGACGGCGGCCCGGCGATCGAGAACACGCCCTTCGGCCGGTACCTTCTTATTGAAACCACCAACGGCAGCCACATCGGCCCGCCGCACCGCTACGTGAGCAAGGAGCACGGGCAGTACCTGGAGCACGCTCCGTTCTGCGAGCGTGACTTAAAACTCCCCGAGATGCCGATGACCTGGGACGCCGCGGGCGACCACCTCGTGCGGATCAAGGCCCGCGACCTGATCCACGAGTACATGTATCAATATCACCCGCTCGATGTCGTGGGCTGGGACGGCTGCTACTACCCGTTCATCTTCAACGCCGACGACTTCAGCCCGATCACCGGCAAACTGCACATGCCGCCGCCGATCCACCAGACCTTCGAGGCCCACAACTTCGTCATCTGCACCTTCGCCCCGCGCATGCTCGACTACCACCCCCAGAGCATCAAAGTCCCCTACAACCACAGCAATCTTGACAGCGACGAAGTGCTGTATTACGTCGAGGGGAACTTCGGCAGCCGCAAGGGGATCGAGATCGGCAGCCTGACCGCCCACCCGCAGGGCATCCCGCACGGCCCGCACCCGGGCACGATCGAAGCGAGCCTGGCCGCCACGCACACCGCCGAGTTGGCCGTGATGTGCGACACGTTCAAGCCGCTGTTCCCGACGAAGGCGGCCCTCGCGATGGACGACGCCAAGTACCCGGCCAGTTGGCAAGGCCAGCACTTCCCGGGCCTCAGCAGCGGCAAGATGCACCTCAACGGCGTGACCGTGCCTCCCGCGAGCGCCGCGGCCTTCCCCAAGGAAGTCCACCCAGTCGACGTCATCAAGGCCGAAACGGCGACCACGCTCATCCCCGCGCCGGGCACAAACGGCACCAACGGCGCCGCCAACCCCAAGGCCCCGGGCACCAGCACCGCCAACGTCTGGGCGCCGTAACCCTACCCCATCTCGTGGCACAGGCGTCCCGCCTGTGCCTACTCCATCTTCTTCCTGCGCCTTGCCCTTGCCCGCGTCACCCGCGATCTTCTCCGACTCCTCCGGAGCAATCCCCGCCTCACCCGGAAAGATCCCCGGCTGACCCGGGGAGTTCCCCGCGCGCTCCGGAGCCCACCCCGGCCCACGCGTACACAACTCCCGCTCAACCGGAACCCTCCCCGAGCCGATCGTGAAATACCCCGCGTTGGCCGGAGCGTGGCCGCGAAGCCGCCCGCCTGGGCGGCGCATCGCTTCGCCCGCCCCAAGCCCGCACCCGGAGCCCCAAAAATGCCGCGAACCAGCAAGGATTACATGCCCCGGCCCGACGGCGCGTTTGACGCGTGGGCCACGCACTACCTCGCGGCCATCGAAACCTGGTGGCTCGCCCACGGGCTGGATGGGAACGATTTAAAACCGCTGCAAATCGCCGCGGCGGAGTGGCACAAGGCCTACCCCGCGCACGTGGCGGCCCAGGCCGCCGCCGAAGCGGCCCGGCAGGCCAAGGACGCGGCGCGGGCGGCGCTGCAAGAGCAGGTCCGCCCGATCACCAACTTCGTGCAGGCGTATCCGAAAACCACCGACGCCGACCGCGCGACGATCGGCATCACGGTGCGCGACACACGCAAGACGCCCAGCCCGACGCCGACCAGCCGCCCGCTGTTAACCGTAAACCCCGCCCAGCGCCTGACGCATGAGTTGCGGCTGGTGGACGAAACCTCGCCGACCCGCCGCGGCAAGCCGCGCGGCGTCGATCGCGCCGAGGTGTACGTCGCCCTCACCGCCCCGGGCAGCCCCGCCCCCGCCGATCCCGGGTCGTTTCGCTACATCGGCAGCGTCACCCGCGGCGAAACCAGCATGGATTTCGAAGCAAGCAAGGGCGGCATGCAGGCCCACTACATCGCCCGCTGGGTCGCCGCCCGCGGCGGAGTGGGGCCGTGGAGCGACACAGCCAGCGCGACGGTGGCGGCATAAGGGGCGGCGGAGGCGCGGTGAGAAGCCGGGGTCGCCGCGGCCAACGACGTACGCGCTCGCCGTGTCCGCACGACGCACCCGGGGGCGGGTTGCCGGCGCGGTTACACTTTTCGCATGTGCGATGCGCCCGATCCGACGATCCCCGCGTTCCGCCGCGCGGCGATGACGGTCGCTGCGCTCAACCTCGCGTATTTCTTTGTGGAGTTCGCCGTGGCGCTGTCCATCGGCTCGGTGTCGCTGCTGGCCGACAGCATTGATTTCCTGGAGGACGCGTCGGTCAACGGGCTGATCGTGCTGGCGCTGGCGTGGAGCGCCCGGGCCCGGGCCCGCGTGGGGATGCTGCTGGCGGTGCTGCTGCTGGTGCCCGCGGTGGCCGCGCTGTGGGCGGCGTGGAGCAAGGTCAGTTCGGGCGTGCCCGCTGCGCCGCTGCCGCTGACGGTCACGGGGCTGGGCGCGCTCGCGGTCAACGTCTTCTGCGCCTTCCTGTTGGCGAAGCACCGGCACCGCGAATGCAGCCTGAGCAAGGGCGCGTTCCTCTCGGCCCGCAACGACGCGGTCGCCAACATCGGCATCATCATCGCGGGCGGGCTGACGTATGTGCTTCGCTCGATCTGGCCGGACCTGATCGTGGGCGTGGGGATCGCCATCATGAACGCGGGGGCTGCGAAGGAAGTCTTCGAGGCCGCGCGGGGCGAGCATCGGATTGAGGCGTAGCCGACCCGCCGCGCCCGGCCCGCGGGCGTGCTTGGGGCCGAGGTGTGGGTGAAACTGGTCGCCCCCCCAACTGCCGACCAGCCCGCGGGCTCGACTCCCGGCGCTTCGCTGGGCGACCCCGCCCGTGATCCAAGCAGTTTCACGTTCCTGACCATGACCACGAAACCGAGTTTCCGCGCCGAGTTCAAGGCGGGCGAAGGCGGCAAAACCGCCGTCTACATGGCCCGCTGGGTCAACACACGCGGCGAAAAGGGGCCTTGGTCGGAGATCACGACGGCGACGGTGGCGGCGTAGCTCATGCACGACGCGGGCTCCCGTACAATGCGCGGGTGTTGTCACATGACCCATCGGCCCCTCGCCACGAGGTACAGCATGTCGGCAGTCAAGCCCCGGAAATGGAAGCCCGTCGAATCGCTCTTGAACGGGTGGAAGGAACTCGAAGATCCGGGTATTGCCGCACTTGTCCGCGTGTGGAACGAGCAGGTTACAGAGCTCCAAGGCAAAGCGATCTACAGGACGTTCGTCGATAAGCTGCGCCGGGAATGGGCCATCGAGACCGGCGTCTTGGAGCGTTTGTACGAACTCAAGGACTCCGCGACCAAGACGCTGATTGAACACGGCTTAGACGCTTCTCTTCTCGCGTCGTCCGATACGGACAAGCCAGTCGATCAGGTGATGGCGATGATCCGCGACCAAGAGGCTGCGATCAACAGCATGTACCAGTTCATCGCCGAAGGCCGCAACCTTTCGCTGGGGTATGTGCGTGAGTTGCACAATGTTCTCACGGCCAACCAGCACACGACCGAATCGGAAGACGCTGAGGGGCGAACTGTGTCCGTCCCATTGCGTCGGGGGGATTGGCGACAGACCGAGGCGCAGGTGACTGACGCTGAGGGTACGACGTGGCTTTACTGCGAACCCGCGCTTCTGGAATCGCAGATGCTTGATCTCGTTTCCGGGTTCGAGCAGCAAACCGCAGTTGGCGTGCCGCCGGAGATTCGGGCGGCGTGGCTGCACCACGGGTTCACACTCATTCATCCGTTCCAGGATGGCAACGGGCGCGTAGCCCGATGCTTGGCGACGCTGGTCATGCTCAAAGCGGGCTGGTTCCCGCTCGTGGTGACGCGCACCGACAAGCCGAAGTACATCGCCGCTCTTCGATTGGCGGACAATGGCGATTTAAAGCCGTTGGTCCAGCACTTCAACGAGCTGCAGAAACGAGCGATTCGCCGAGCCCTGAGCCTGAGCGAGAGCGTCATCGTCGAGAACGAGACGGTGAAGTCCGCACTCGCCGCCGCGAGCAAGCGGCTTGGGGACCGCGCCAAGGCGCTTGCGCAAAGTCAACAGAAGGTGCTGCAAGTGGCTGAGGTCTTGCGGCAGAAGGCGACCGATCGGCTCAAGGCGGTTGAGGCCGATACGGACAAGATGCTCAAGTCTCACAACCCCAAGTTCGCCGCTCGTTTCGACGATGCGGCGCACGGTTCGCCCCGCGACTACTACTACAAGTTGCAGATCGTGGAATGCGCGAAGGCACAAGATTACTTCGCCAACCTGCCCGAGTACCGTGCGTGGGCGCTCGTTGCCTTCATCACCGAGGACCGTACAGAGATTCTGTTTTCGTTCCACGGCATTGGCCGGGACACGCGCGGTGTACTTTGCTGCTCCGCGATCTATTGCCAAAAGGACACCGCAGGCAACATAGCCTCCGTCGAGCCGCTTACGGGAGAGCCCTTCGAGTTCACGTACCGCGATGATGCATTCGAGGTTTCCAACAGGTTTGCCCAGTGGATGGATGACGCCATCGCAGCGGGCGTGCAGAAGTGGTCTCAGGCGTTGTAGACCCGCCGTGTCCGACAATGTCTCTGGATTGGCCTCAAGTCGCCGCGTCAAGCCGTCGATGCACCCGGGAGTGTCCGCCGCGTGCCGATTGACGGCTCGGGTAGCGGTTGGACGTTTCCCGCAGCGAGCCGCCGAATCCACTGTAGGGGACACTGAATCATGGCTGATTACGTTCCCGGCCCCGATGCGTCGTTTCAGGCGTGGCAATCCAACTGTGTCACCTACGCCAACGCGAACCTGGCCGCGCGGGGGCTGGTCGCCGCCGACATGGCGCCGGTAACCGCCGCGCAGACCGGCTGGACCACCGCCTTCCCCGCGCACGTGGCCGCAAAGAACGCTTCTGATGTTGTTTGAAACGACTTGCCCATGCGGCCTCTTTCAAGAAGAGAGCGCACGGGCCAGCCGTGAAGTAACGCCGAGCCGATCACCGACGAAGCGCAGATCGAAAATGCTTCGTTCGTCCGGCCACGGATCTGACTCCAAAGGAAGTCCTTGTCACGTATCCTCCCACTCTGGAGACGTACCATCAGGTAAGTGGAACACAATAACGTAAACGCATTCTCAGCGGAAGATGTTCAAAACGCACTGGCCCTGATGACGACCGGCGACGAGCCCGGCCGGCTGATTCCCCGTCCTTGGTTGAAACTGCTGCAACATGTCGCCCCGTGCGTTCGCTCTGAAGACGAGTTCGCGAGGTTCTTCGATGAAATTCTGACAATGCAGCTTTCTGGCGATCTCATGGGGGTTCTGTTTCCGGGATCAGCGTGGGGAGGGATTAAGTATTCCAACTGGCTTCCGGAGTTCTTCGTACTGGCAAGTATGGGTGTCGACGGAGTTTCCTATGGAGCCGTGATTCGGGCTCCGGAACTCGCGGCGGACGACTTTCCTTGGGGCGAGTTCTCGCCCATGGATGATGAACCGATTAGCCTTCTCGGGCTCGACACGCTCGACGCGTTACGCAACTTGGCGGCCGAAGCGGTCCTGCTACGAGATGATGAGCTCGACGACGAAGAGGATGCAAGTGAATCGGATTCCGCCGCGAAAGAACTCAATCTGAAAGTCTTGGGCAATGTCCTCGGTGCGGCGTTCGCCATCCCCCAGAAGTCCAGTAGATTCACGGCGGGTGGCGATTTTCGTAAGTTGCCGAAGCCTTCGCACCCCGGATATCTCTACGTCCCAACCCCTGATGGCATGGGCGTGTTCGCTCCGGACTCGGCCTTTGAGCCGACACACCGAAAGAGCGGGAAATGCCGAACGGCGCCGCTAAACGATCTCATTGATGCCGCCTCGAGAGCAATGGCATCATCCTTTCCCGCATCATCGCTTCTGTATTCACGCGCGGCGAGATGGGAGTATGGATTTGACAAAGATCTCGCCCCTCGAATCAACCTGCTGATCGCTGACGCGTACGACGCCCTTGGGAGACACTACTTCGCGTCTCAGATGCGAGCCCTATAGGCAGCGACATTTCCATTTGGATCATCCCATCGCCGGATCGCTCGTCGTCCACGCACCCGTCTCGATCTTCCCCGCGTAGCGGCACGCGAAGACCTTGTCGCCCTCGATCGTCACCGCCACGTCGTACCAGCCGCCGCTCTTTGACGTGTCGATCTTCACGCGGCTCGACGCGCCGGGGCCTAGTTCGGCCTTCGACACGCCGCTGCCGTAGGACATATCGCGGATCTCGGCCTTGATGCCCTTGCCGACGCCGGCCGCCCCGGTCGTCGCGCGGCTCGCGAGCGCGACTTCCAGCACGCCCGTCGGCTTGCCATCCTTGCCCACCTGCGGCGTCACGCTCACGTCCAGCACCGCCCCGCCCAGCATGCGGAACTCGCGGTAAAAACCATTCGGCCCGAAGACGCGCAAGTGCGCCGGTGCCCCGCCGAACTCGCTGAAGGCCCAGGTGTCGGCGATCGCGTCGCCGGGCAACACCGCGTAATGCCGCACGCTGAGGTCGCCGTTGCCGTCGACCGCGTGCACCGTGAACGGCGCGCCCGCGGCTTGCTTGCCAAACACGCGATTGCCCGCGCTCAGGCCGAGGTTGATCGCCGAGAGGTCGGGGCTGAGCCGCCAGTCGGCGGCCAACTCGTATGGCAGCGGGCACGCGGGGCGTGTGCCGGGTTCCTGCTTGGGCAGGGCGTCGCGCTTGCCGGCGCGGAGCGTCGCGAGCTGCTCGTCGGTGAGGGCGGCGTAGTCCTTGGGCACTTCCTTGAATTGCGCCTTGTGAATCGCCTCGATGACTTCGTCGCGCTTCTCGAAGGGCAGCGTGCCCGGCGCGGCGTCGCTGGCGGGGCGGAAGATGCTGGTGAGGTCGCCGCACACCGCCCGCCGCCAGTCGGAGATGTTGGTCTCCTTGACCGGCTTGCCGAGTTTGTGGCTGAGCAACTTCTCCAGCAACATCAGGCACGAGGTGTGGTCGAAGACTTGCGAGCACACGCACCCGCCGCGGCTCCATGGGCTCGCCACGATCATCGGCACGCGGAAGCCCAGGCCGATGCTGCTGCCCCGCGCGTCGTGCGGCTTGGCTCGCTTCAAGTCATCGTCGAGTTCGACGTACTCGCTGGTCGCGTCCAGCCCCTCGGACACAAAGCCCGTCTCCGGGTGCCCGGGGCGCGGCGCGGCGAACGGTGCGACGTGATCAAAGTACCCGTCGTTCTCGTCGTAGGTCAGAATGAAAATGGTCTTCCGCCACACCTCGGGGTTCTTGGTCAGAATGTCGATGACCTCGGAGAGATACCACGCTCCGTACCACGCCGAGCCCGGGTGATCGCTGAATCGCTCGGGCGCGACCAGCCACGACACCGTTGGGAGTTTGCCTTCGCTCACGTCCGTGCGAAACTGGTGCAGCACGTCGCCCTTGGGCACTTTCAGTCGCCGCTGCTGTCCGTTGTCGTCGTAGGTCAGGTCGGCGAGCGAGCGGTAGTGGGGGTCCGCCGCGTTGGTGCTGAAGGCTTTTTCGTGCAGGCTCCGCGTGCGAGGCGGCAACTTCTCCCACGCCTCGTCGGTGAAGTTCACGGACTCCGTGGAGAGATCCTTCATCTCCCGCTCGATCTCGGCGATGCGCTTGACGATCGCGTCCGCTTCCTTGGCCGAGATACCGGGCGTCTGCTGGCGTTGCCGCGCGACCGCCAGCTCCTTGGGCAGCTGCTGCATGCGCTTCAGCACATGCTCGCGATGCGTCCTGGCGAAACGCACCTGGTACTGCTCGAACCACTCGATGGGGTTGTCGGTGAAGTTCGCCAGCCACGCGTCTTCTTCGCCGTGCAGGCCCGAATCGAGGCTGATTTCGTTCTGGTAGATCTTCCACGAGACGCCCAGGTCTTCGAGGCGCTCGGGGAACGTCGTCCAGTTCGCCCAGCGGCCATAATCCACGTTTTCGTTGCGCGTGTTGGCCGGTGCGTGGGGTGAGTCGGCGTCGCCGCGAATCGTCCCCGACCACAAGTACAGCCGGTTGGGCGTGGTGCCCGTCAGCGACGAGCAGAAGTGCTGGTCGCACACCGTGAACGCGTCGGCGAGCGCGTAGTAAAACGGAATGTCCTCGCGCGTGTAGTAGCCCATGGTCAGGGGCATGTCGCGATAGGCGCTGTTGCCGCTGTGCTTGGCCGCCAGCCAGCCGTCGTGCTTGCCGCCGTTGGCCGCGTCTACCTGGTCGGTCCAGGAGTGAGGCAGCGACCCCATCCACGTTGAACGTGTGCCATGCAGGTTGAGCCTGAAGGGCGTGTACGCCTTGTGGTCAGGCCCGGTCTGGGCCCACACGGGGTTCCCGCCCGCGAGCGTCATGGCCCGCGGGTCGTTGAAGCCCCGCACGCCACGCAGCGACCCAAAGCAGTGGTCAAACGAGCGATTCTCCTGCATCAGGATGACGACGTGCTCGGCGTCGAGATACGTCGATCCCGGCGCGGGCTCGATGGCCATCGCGGCTCTGATGGAGGCGGGCAACGCCCCGAATACGCCCGCGGCTCCCGACAGGATGGTCGCCCGCTTGATGAACTC
This sequence comes from Tepidisphaera sp., assembly GCA_016124375.1. Taxonomy (GTDB): domain Bacteria; phylum Planctomycetota; class Phycisphaerae; order Phycisphaerales; family UBA1924; genus RI-211. The sequence continues at coordinate 87,144 of WGNV01000005.1, read as the reverse complement.
ACGCCGTGAATGCATGCGAATTTCCTCGCAGGACCGTGCCGCCAGCAACCCGGCCCCACCAATCCATTGAATCCGGACCTGGGTCGTCACGCCAGCCTGCAAAGTTAGGCTCTTGTAAAATCATTGGGTATTGGACGACAGACCCATCATCCTTGCGGATCCGGGGATCTGGGTGGGAATCTGGGAAAAACAGCGAGTTTGGGAAGCTGCAGGCCGGCACTCGGGGAGCTTCGATTCGACTGGCTTCTTCAAAGTTGCGTTCAGGATCGGGATTTCTCCGTCTCCCCCTTGTCAGGGGATTTTCGAGCGTTAGGATGATCCCCGTCGCCGAAAGGCGGCCAGGAGACTCAGCGGGTGTGTACTCCCGCTGAATGGTGTGGAGAGACAGGAGTTCTTCCAATGCGTTACGTGACTTTGGGCGCTGTGGCTGCGCTCGCGCTGGCCGCCGCCGCTCAGGGTGCGATCCTCGCGCCCGGTGTGTACGTGCTCGGTAATCATCCGGATGGCGATGCGCAGCCCCCGCAGTATGGCATGCGGCTCGACGAGCTGGTGAACGTCACCTCGAATCACGACATCTTCACCTTCGACTTCAACAACCCCGCGTCACTCATGCAGATGGTCGTGACCGCCAGCACCATCCAGATCGTCGGCCACTCCTACGGCGGGCGCGATATCGGCGGCGGCTACGCCAACGACGCCTACCTCGGCGTCTACACCATCAACTTCACCTACAACGTTGGCGTCGGCCCTGTGCCGGGCGATGACGACATCTGGGACAACACCTCCAACAACGCCAACTTCGGCTCCGTCACCCTGCCCAGCGGCTACGTGCAGCACCTCACCGATGAACGTGGCTCCTACGGCTACTCGATCCGCGTCGGCAACGAGGACAACGACCTCGGCCATCGCGGCTTCGCGGGCGTCTCCGGCTGGGGTTGGCTCGACTATGTGAACGACGCGGGCCAGGTTCAGCCCCACATCGCCGCGGGCGATTGGCTGTTCACCGTCGTCCCCACTCCCGGTTCGATCGTGCTGCTGAGCATGGGCGTGATGGCCGCGGGCCGTCGCCGTCGCTGAATGTGACGCACAACCTGATCACTCGAAAGCCTCCTCGAATCCGAGGGGGCTTTCTTCTTGATGCCTCGGTGCCTCGTGCCTTATTCCATCTCAACCTGCTGGGGCCCCGCGCGACGTCCACCCGGAGATTCGCTTCGCTCATCTCCGGCGTCACCTTCACGCCTGCTCACGCCTTGGGGGCCACTCGCCCCAGCATCGCCTCGGGGTCGGACTCGAAGATCACCTGCGTGCGATGGTTCAGCCGCAGGAACTTCTCTTTGTCGGCCTGATCCAGAAACGTCATCAACGGGTCGTAGTACCCCGCGACGTTCAGCAAGCCGACCGGCTTGGAGTGAATCCCAAGCTGCGCCCACGCGAGAATCTCAAACACTTCGTCGAGTGTGCCCAAGCCGCCCGGCAGTGCGATGAACGCGTCCGCAAGGTCCGCCATCCGCTGCTTGCGTTCGTGCATCGTCTCGACGATCGTCAGCTCCGTCAGTCCGGTGTGCCCCAGTTCGCGATCCTTCAGCAACGTGGTGATCACGCCGATGGCCTTGCCCCCCGCGGCCAGCGCCGCATCCGCCACGGCGCCCATGAGCCCCGCCCGCCCGCCGCCATACACCAGCGTCATACCCCGGCCGGCGATCGCCCGTCCCAATGCGAACGCGGCCATGGTGTACTCGGGCCTCGCGCCGTGGGCGGCGCCGCAGAAAACGCACACGCGGGTGATGGGGGATGTTGGCATGCAGGACTACAATAGTTGGACTGTTTAGCACGAATCGACATGCAGCAATTGCGAAAGCTCAACAAAAATACCGACGAATGCTGCAAATAAAGAGTGTGAAGGTCGAGTGGTGGGAGCCCTATCGCGAGACGCGAAAAGCGTCGCTTCAGGCGATCAAGCAAAGCGGAATGCTCCGTCCGCGGCGTTGGATCGCAATGACTTTTGTTGCGGCCGTACTCTTCGCTCCCCTTCTTGCTTGGTCAGTGCATTTGTTTCCGGGCATGGTGATCCCGTGGCGCGCACTGTGCATGGGACCTTTTGCAATTCCATTCTTCCTTCTGTTCAACGGTGTCGTCTTCTGGCTCACTCCGCGGTTCATCTCAATAGATCAGAACGGTTTGCTTTGGACGCAAGGTCAAAGTTCTACTCGGATTGCCCGAGATCGTTTCCGTTGCGCGATCGTGTGCCAGCATCCGGACGGCAGTCATTGGTTTGTCGTGGAGTTCGTTGGAAAGAACCACGTTTTGTATGCCCGTCAGTTCGCGATAGGTCGAAAGGTCGATCTGGACGCACTTTCTGCGTTGTGCATCGAGCTTTTGAGTCAGCCGGAAATAGAAAGCCGAATCGAGTCGGCTCCGGAAAGATCGGCGATCGATTCTGACGCTGCAGACGAAACGCGCAGCCAGATCACTTCACCTGCACGCTGATCGTCTGCCCGTCCGTCCCCATCCCCTCCATCACCTTGTCGTGCAGCACCACCCGCACCGTCACCTTGCGGCTCGGTCTCGCCATCTTCCCCTCGGCTCCGGCGAGTTTCACCGTCACGACGCCGTTCCCCAGCGTCGCTTCATAGGTCGACAGCAAGTACTGCCCCTGCTGATACTCCAGCCCGTCGCCGGCGTCTTCGTACAGCGTTCCCTTCGCCTTGCCGCTGTCGTCCAGGCACACCACCAGCGTCAAGGGGTCCAGCGCCTTCTGCCCCACGTACTGCTGCAGCGGGCCCATCGGCACGATCGCCCCTCCCCGCAGCAGAATCTTGGGCAGGTCCGGGTTCTTGCTCGCCTCGATCTCCCGCCACGTGCCCGTCGGCAGCGCCGGCACGCGCGAGCCGTCGGGCACCATCTGCGGCACCACGATCAGGTCCGCCCCCAACATGAACGCGTCGTCCTCGCTTCGCAGCGCCGGGTCCTTGGGGTCGGCAAAGAACACGGGCCGCGCGACCGGCATCCCGTCCACCGACGCCTCGTGGAACAGCGTGTACAAGTACGGCATCAACCGATACCGCCGGTTCAGTGCCTCGCGGCACGTCGCCTCCACCTCCGGCCCAAACGCCCAGGGTTCCTTATTGATGTTCCCCTTGCCGGTGTGCCCGCGGCTGAAGGGCAGCATGGTGCCAAATCCGAACCACCTCACGAACAACTTCGCGTCGCCGTTGCCCGCGAAGCCACCGACATCGGGCCCGATGAACGGCTGCCCCGACAGCCCGATGTTCAGCACCATCGGCACGCTGTCTTCCATGTGCGACCAGTCGGCGCTGTTGTCGCCGGTCCAGGTCGCTCCATACCGCTGCCCGCCGATGTAGTTGGCACGGCTCAGCACGAAAGGCCGCTTGTCCGGGTTGGCCGCGGCGATCCCCTCGCGCGTGCCGCGAATCATCTGCATGCCATACACGTTGTGATACCGAGCGTGCTCGCCCGCCGCCTCGGCGCCTTGAGCCTTGCCGCCCGGCTTCAGCATCGACGGGTCGCCCCCGTGCTTGTTGTCCTCGGGCATCGTCTTGCTGGGCACATTGAATACGGCGGGCTCGTTCATGTCATTCCACACCCCGCTCACGCCCTGGGCCATGAAGTCCTTGTACAGCCCGCTCCACCATTGGCGCACGTCGGGCCGAGTGAAATCCGGATACTTGCACCAGCCGGGCCACACTTCGCCCTCATAAACCTCGCCGTTCGCCCGCTTCACCCACGCATCCGCCTTGTCGCCCGAGGCCATGATCGCGTCGAACTTGGCGAGCTCGGCTTCCCGGGCCTTGGCAACCTCCGGTCCTTCGGCCTTCAGGTCCGCCTCGGGCCGGTCGCTGGGCCCGCGAGCCGCACGGCTCTTCATCCCCGGATCGATCATCCACACGTTGTGAAATCCCTGCGACAGCAGATCCGCGTTGAGCTTCTTGGGGTCGGGGAAGTAGCCCCGGTCCCACGTGAACACCCGGAACGCCTCCATGTAGTCGATGTCCATCCAGATCACATCGCACGGCAGTTGTCGATCGCGAAACTCCTTGGCGATCTCACGCACCCGCGAATCCGGGTAATACGAATACCGGCACTGGTGATACCCCAGCGCCCACTCCGGGGGCAAAGGCATCGTGCCGGTGAGCGTGCCCAGATCCTTGAGGACGTCCTGAGGCGAGTTGCCGTTGATCACGATCACCGGGAACGCCGGGCCGTCCGCGGCAAACCGAATCTCGTTCGGCGCCGAGTACGCCGTATCAATCTCACACCGGTACGTCGTGTCCGCCAGCACGCCAAACGCCGAGCCATCGGGCCGCACCGCCAGCACCCAGGGGTGCGATTGATACAGCGAGGTCGCCTCGTCGCCATAGCCGTAGGCGTCGGTGTTCCACGCGGTCATGACGCGCCCGTTGCGCATCAGGGGTCCGGGCACCTCGCCCGTGCCATACAGCGATGTGCCCTGATCGATCATGATTCGAACGGTGTGCTTGTCCCCCTCGGCTCCGAACACGGGCGTCACCGGAAACTTGGCGGGAGCCGGGCCGGTCTGAGGTTCCTGGACAAGCGCATAAGAAGGATGAGCGGCTTCTTTGTCCGCGGCCGACGCGAAGAACCGGACCGAGTGCTCACCGATCGATTCGGAGACTGTTTGGCCGAAAGCCACGGAAAGCCCGCAGATGGCGCCAACCTGTGTGACGGCAGCTGCGAACAGGAGGCGGGCGGCGAACGACTGGAGGCGCGTCGAGGTTTGGGTGGGTCGCATAACCGGTGTGATTCCTTCAAATATTTGCGGACGTTCCGTCAGCATAGCGGGAATTTCAGGGTCAGAGTATTTTTCCGTTTGCTTCGCGGGTTTCCCCGGTCATACTGCCCGGTGCGTCCGATTCTCAAACCAGATTTCGGGGTGTTCGAGCGGGTGTTCGCCCGCGGCCGTGTGCAGCCGCCGGTGAGCCTCGCGCCCAACCCCGCGTGAGTGATGGAGTTTGCGATGCGTAAGACGACGTGGTTGATGGCGGCTGCCTTTGTCACCGCCATCGGCGCTCCCGCCCTGGCCCAGATCAGCAACGAATCCCCCGCCCCCACGCTGCAGTGGTTTGAGTGCCCGTGGGCCGACATGGAACATCGCATGAGCGACTATTTCCTGGCGGGGTACGGGTCGGTGTGGGTCCCGCCCGTCAGCCGCGGCTATCAGGATCCGACCGCGTCCAACCAGAACAGTTCGTCGGCGGGCTACGACGTGTTCGATCGATTTGACCTGGGCAAGCCCGGCGCGACGACCGCATTCGGCACCGAGGCCACGTTCGACGCCGTCGTCGCCGAGTTCCATCGCGCCGGCACCGAGGTCTACATCGACACCATTCTCAACCACAACTCCACCCGCCAGACCAGCGTGCAGTTCCAGCAGAATGGCGGCTATCCCGGCTTCTGGATGGCCCCGACCACGCCCATCACCTCCAAGTTCCCCACGTCCAACTGGGGCGACTTCCACAAGGGCACCACCACCGGCTACTACGAGTCCGAAGACCCGGGAGGCGCTCTCTACTGCCTCCAGGGTGGCGACCTGGTCGCCCTCTGCGACATCGACCAGGCCTCCAACTTCATGTTCATCCGCCAGCCCACCGTCGCAGGGAACCCTCAGAACCTCCCGGGCGGCACGTACTTCAACAATCCCAATCCTGACAACGCCCGCTTCTACCCCGACCCCACCCTCGGCACCGACACCATCAACAACCCGGGCATGTTCTCCGGCGCGGGAAGCTACGTCGCGGGCGTCAACTCGGGCCAGTGCACCGTGCCGGCCCGCAGCGTCGCCGCCTCGCAGTTCACGGCCGGGCGCTTCAACCTCGCCAACCCCAGTGCGGGCGTGCCGGTGGCGGAAAACGCCACGGGCTACCTGCTCCGCTGGACGCAGTGGATGCTCGACGTGCACCACGTCGACGGGTTCCGGCTCGACGCCATCAAGCACATCCCGGGCTGGTTCTTTGACGGGTTCTGGGATGCCGCAGTGTACAACCGGCGGGTGACGCCCGACGGCCGCCTCGTCACGCCTTTCAGCTTCGGCGAGAGCGTCGACAGCAACGACTTCGGCTTTGATCGGTATATCAGGAAGCCCAACGGCCGCACCAGCGGGCGCTCGACGGCCGGCGACGCCTTCGGCAACCGCGACCTGCTCGACCTCAACGGCGCCGGCGCCTTGCGCGACCTCGTCAACGCCAACGGCCTGGGCAGCTGGAACAACGTGCTGGGCGCGATGATGGACAACACCGACGATGGCTTCCTCAACGGCTCCATCGGCGTCGCCCACGTCTACAGCCACGACAACGGCACCACCGGCGACGGCAACTCCTACCCGCCCACGCCCACGAACAAGCAACAAGGCTGGTTCGCACACGCCTTCATGCTCATGCGCCCCGGGCACAGCGTCGTGTATCACAACGCCCGGGGCATCGCCCGCTCCGGGGGCTTCTTCCCCCGCCAGGGCCTGCCCGTCGCGCTGGGTGTCGACGGCAACAACACGACCCCCAACCCGGTCATCACGAATCTCGTCCAGCTCAACAACGAACTGGGCCGGGGCGAATATCAGCCTCGCTGGGTCGATGGCGATGTCATTATCTACGAGCGCTCCACGCCCTTGGGTGGTGGGGCGTACAGCGCCAACTGCATCGTGGGCGTGAACGATCGGTTCGACTCGGGCTACGACAGCCGCACCGTGCAGACGACCTTCCCCGCCGGCACGAAGCTCTTCGAATACACCGGCAACGCGACCGACGCGACGGTGGACCCCAACAACGACATCTTTGACACCATCACCGTCGCGGCCAACGGCACCGCGACCATCCGCGTGCCGCGCAACCTCAACGCCAACGGCGTCGAGCACGACAAGAGCTTCGTGGTCTACGCCCCGGCCATCCCCAGCGGCTCGCTCGCCATCGGGGGCTCGGCCACCAGCATCGCGCCCGACCCCGCCTCGGTGCCCCCGTGGCGTCGGCGTCGCAATGCAGTGCCGATCGTCACCGGTGACTCCTTCGAGATCCAGCTCACCACCACCAACGGCGACCCGACCGCCGTCAACAACAACAACGCCGACGACAACGCCCTCTTCCGCATCGACGGCGGCTTCACCGACTGGAACGGCAATGGCTCGGTCGACGTGGGTTACCAGAACGACGTCGCGCCCGGCTACGAGAACTTCGTGACCCAGCGCCAACCCCTGTACAACTCCAGCAACACCCAAGGGATCTACCGCCAGACCATCGACGCCTCGCAGCTCGACGATGGCATGCACTACATCTCGGTGCTCGCGTTCCGCCATCGCAACGCGAACGAAGCCCCGATCTTCCGCGAGTTCCGCACCGCGGTGTACGTCGATCGGGCCAATCCGCAGGCGACGATGATCAACCCCTCGCCGCTGCCGCTGGGCACGGTCCAGTACCAGTTCAGCGCCAAAGCGCTCGACCGCACCGTGTCGCGCATCCACCTGATTCTGAATCCCGCCAACACATCCAACCCGCTGTCGCTGGCGACGAACAGCAACCTCGCGACGCAGAACGATCGCTTCGACTGGTCGCGCGTGCTCACCGGTCTCGCCGCCGGGCCCAACACGGTGCTGCTGTGCGCATTCGAAGACTCTGGCCGCGGCATCTACCAGTACTACACCGTCTTCGTCGGCACCCCGCCCTGCGATCCCGACGTGAACCAGGACGGCGTCACCGACCAGGGCGACGTGGACTACCTGATCAACGTCATCGCCGGCGGCCCAAACCCCTCCGGCATCGATCCTGACTTCAATCAAGACGGCGTCGCCGACCAAGGTGACATCGACTCACTGATCAACGTGATCGCCGGCGGCGATTGCCCGTGAGACACGGTCGATGGTGCCCGAGTGAAACGGACCCATAAGAAAAAAACCCCGCGCTGACGCGCGGGGTTTATTCTCTCGTGCAGTCGCCTGTCACCGGCCGCGACGGAGCCCCGCCAGCAATGCCAGGCCCGCGATCGCGGCTCCCGGTGCCGGCACCAGCGTGAGATCGTCGACCGCGACGTCATCTCCCGGCTGGAAAAACGAGGCGGGAACCAGCTCGATCGTCGACGATCCGCTCGTCCCCGCCGTCCAAGTCGCCGAATACTGCGTCCACACCGCGCTGCCGGGCGCGCTCCATGAGGCTACCGGCACGCCGTCAACCACGACATTGAGCGTTGCGGCTGGGTACGAAGTCCACGTTGCCAGCCACCCGGAAAACGTCACCTGCGATCCCGGCGCGAGCGAGACCGTCTGCCGCCAGATCGCGCCGCTCGGTCCGACGTCGGCGATGAGGAACTGCCCTGTCCCAGTGGTGTGATCACCACCAATGTTGTGCCAGAAGTTGGACCACTCAAACGAACTGTGGGTTACGCCATACTGCCCGTAGTAGGGAGACACGCTGACGGGGTAGTACCCGTAGTCGTTGGCGAAGCCCGTATTGCCGGCCTCGAAATCGCCGTTGGTGAGCAAATCCGCCTGGGCGACGCCGGCGACGCCGGCGAGGCCCGCAACCACCGCGCACACATACAAACGCATGATCATCTTGTCCCTCCTTATGACCCGCCGGAGCGCTTTGGCCCCGGGGCGTGGCAGCATAATCGTCGCCAGCGAATAGTCAACGTATATCCGGTTCTATTCAGTACCGAGATCAACGGGACCGACTTATGGGGCCATGCTCCTGACCCACTCGCCTCTGCCCAGGCATTGGAGATGCGATGCGTTCAGTGCGCAGCCACTTATCCGGTGCCCGTCGCCAGCCGCAGGATGTTCGTCTGCGTCGCCTGCTCGCCCCTCAGTTCGCCCTGCAGTTTCCCCGATGCCATCACCAGCACCCGGTCCGAGAGCGCCAGCAACTCAGGCATCTCGCTCGACACCAGCAGTACGGCCATGCCCCGGTCCGCCGCCTCGCGCACCAGGCGGTATACCTCGCTCTTGGTGCCGATGTCGATGCCCCGCGTCGGTTCGTCCAGCAACAGCAGCCTCGTGTTCTTGCCCATCCAGCGTGCAATAAGAAGCTTCTGCTGATTGCCCCCCGAAAGCTCGCCCGGCTTGGACGCTGGCGACGCCGCCTTCACGCGGAAATCCGTCATCTTCTCCCGCACCAGCCCCCGCTCGCGAGGCATCGCCCGCAGGCCCAGGGCGCTGGCCAACTGCACCATGAATGGCATCACGATGTTCTCATCGATGCCCAACTCGAAGAACAGTCCCTGCCGCCGCCGATCCTCGGGCACATACCCCACGCCCGCCGCGATCGCCGCCCGCGCCCCCGCGTGCCCCGAAGCCCGCCCGCCCGCGCCCGCGAGATACGCCTGCTCGCAGCGGATGATTCCCTGGGCCTTGGCATCAAGCCCGAAGATCGCGTCGAGCAGCTCCGATCGCCCGGCGCCGACCAGGCCCCCGACGCCCACCACCTCGCCGCCGCGCACTTCCAGCGACACGTCGTCGAGTCGCCCGGGCGACGAAAGCCCGCGAACTTCGAGAATCGCTCTCTCGTTCCCCGCGCCGGTGGCCGCCCCGCTCCCCGCGTTCGAAGCCCGGGCGGGCGTTTGAAGCCTCCGCCCGATCATCTGCTCGACCAGCGTGGGCTCATCGATGTCCTTGACCACGTTCGTCGCCACGAACTTCCCGTCGCGCAGCACGGTCACGCGGTCGCACACCTGGAAAATCTCTCCCATGCGGTGGCTGACATAAATGATCGTGATGCCCAGCCCCGCCAGGTGCCGCGTGATCTCCAGCAGCCGGTCGGCCTCAGCCACGCTCAGCGAACTGGTGGGTTCGTCCAGCACGATCACCTTGGCCTTGCTGCCGCCGTCGCTGGCGTCCTCATCCAAGGCGGCCGCGATCTGACAGATCTGCCGCCGCCCGGGCGAGAGCCCGCCCAGCGGCGCCGTCACATCAATCCCAGGCTCGAGCGCATGCACCAGGCGTGCCGCCCGCTCGCGCATCGCCCGAAAATCCACGAACCCCGCCTTCGACGCCGGCATCTGGTGCAGCGACAGGTTCTCCGCCACCGACAGATTCGGGCACTGGGCAAGCTCCTGGTGCACCAGCCGCACGCCCGCGGCGAACGAACCATCAATATCGCCCGGCGTCAGCACCCGCCCGTCCAGCGTCACGGTGCCCTGGTCCTGCCGATACAGCCCGGCGATGGTCTTGCCCAGCGTGCTCTTGCCAGCGCCGTTCTCGCCCATCAGCGCGTGCACCTCACCCCGACGGAACGACACGCTCACGTCGTCCAGCGCCTGGGTGATGCCGAAACGCTTACTGATGTTCTGGGCGACCAGGAATGCGGGTTCGTTCATAGGTGCGGGTTCGGTGTGTGGGAGTGGGGGCTAAAGATCCGCCGCGCCGTCGCGGCTCCCTACAGCATACCGGCTGCCGCTCCGCGGACCAGCCCCGGTTCGTACCATTATGCATGACCAATCAATCCTCACCGGGCCGGTGGCTCCGCGCCCTGATGGCCGAACGATGCGTGCCCACCCCCGGCGCCTTCAACGCCCTGTGCGCCAAGGCCATCGCCGACGCGGGCTTCCCCGCCTGCTACATCTCCGGGGCCGCGACCACCGTGAGTGCGGGCGTCCCCGACATCGGGCTGCTCAGCCTCGAGCACTTCTGCCGCGAAATCCGCGAAGCTGCAGACGCCAGCGGCTTGCCCGTCCTCGCCGACGCTGACACCGGCTTTGGCGAAGCCGAAATGGTGCGGCGAACTGTGATTGAGTACAGCCGCGCCGGCGGCGCCGGGCTGCACCTGGAAGACCAGAAGTTCCCCAAGCGCTGCGGCCACCTTGACGGCAAGGAACTCATCCCCACCGACCACATGATCGAAAAAGTCCAGTGGGCCGCCAAGGCCCGCGACGACATGGACAACGGGTTTGTCGTGTGCGCCCGCACCGACGCGCGGGGCGTGGATGGCTTCGAAGCCGCCGTGAACCGAGCCGCGGCCTACGTCCGCGCCGGGGCCGACATGATCTTCCCCGAAGGCCTCGCCAACGAGCAGGAGTTCAAACTCTTCGCCCAGGCCATGCGCCGGCTCGAAGGCCCCGACCCGCGAGGCGGCCCGTACCTCCTCGCCAACATGACCGAGTTCGGCAAGACGCCCATGCTCACGCTGAGCCAGTTCGAAGCGCTGGGCTACTCGATCGTCATCTACCCCGTCACCATGCTGCGCGTCGCGATGGGGGCCGTGACGCGCGCCCTGGCCGAACTTCGAGAGAAGGGCACGGCCGAGGGGCTGTTGGGGCAAATGCAGACGAGGCAGCAGCTGTACGCGACCATCGGCTACACGCCGAGCGTGCCGTGGGAAGCAAGGATTTGACCGAAATCTCTGAGCCTCGAAGAAGGAGAGCGAGCATGCGGCTGGTTTTCCTGGTTCTCGTCGCAGTCGTCGGAATGGCCGGGTGTCATCCCATGGCGGTGCCGCCCCGACCGCCACTGCCGGATGCCGGGCTTTCAAAACAAACCAAGGACCTCATCGATTCCCATCCGAACCAGGTTGTGGCAGTCGATAGGGCGTGGTGGTTCAAAGATGAGCGGTATCTATTCGCAGACGTGGTGGTCGCGGAAGGCGCCACACATGCGATTTCGGTCGACAACCTGACCGACGAGTTGCAGGACTTCTGGAACTCCTCGCATCCGAATGAAATGAGGAACCCCGAAATACCTCCCCCAAGGCTCGAGGTAACTGGCGGTGGATCGAGTCAGCTCACGATCATGCCGCCCAACAAGATTGGGGTTCCATATGTTTTTTCCCAGCAGGTCGGGCTCGACACCCTGTTCGCGGTTTTGCCTCAATCGTGCCCGATTGTTCGCCCCAGCATGCTTCGCGAGCCAGTTGTGAGTTGCAACGGAGGACCAGATGGCCGGCGCGTTGTGAAGTTCCGACAGTCGTTCCTGATCGATAAGTCGACTGCTGCAGATCCCACGCAGGTTGCGATCGTCTTTGTTCCAGAAGAGTTCGGCTCCGCCGTTCGCTCGGAGGTGCCGGTGACGAATATCGAAGACTGGAACGAAGCATCAACGCATCGGTGATCGAGCGCGGACGCGGGTTTCTCTTCGCCCTACTTCCCCCGCAGCGCCAGCAACCGCGCCGCCTCGTCCACATCCTTGTCCCCGCGGCCCGACAAATTAATCACCAGGTTCTGATCCTGCTTCATCGCCCGCGCGATCTTGACCGCCTGCGCGATCGCGTGCGAAGTCTCCAGCGCCGGAATGATCCCCTCGGTGTGCGCCAGCAGCGTGAACGCTTCCAGCGCCTCGTCGTCGGTCACCGCCGAGTACTGCACGCGCCCGTTATCCTTCCAATACGAGTGCTCGGGCCCGACGCCCGGGTAATCCAGCCCCGCCGAGCAACTGTGCACGTTGGCGGTTTGCCCGCTTTCGTCCTGTAGCACATAACTCAGCGACCCGTGCAGCACGCCGGGCGTCCCGTGCGACAAGGGGGCCGCATGGTCCCCCGCGCCGGGCCCGCGCCCGCCCGCTTCGACGCCATACAACTTCACGCCCGAGTCATCGACGAACGGAAAGAAAATCCCCGCGGCATTCGACCCCCCGCCCACGCACGCCACCACCGCATCAGGCAACTTCCCGAACAGCCGCAGCGACTGGCTCTTGGTCTCCTGCCCGATGATCGACTGAAAATCCCGCACGATCATCGGAAACGGATGCGGCCCCACGACCGACCCGATGATGTAATGCGTCGTGTCGCTGCTCCCCATCCAGTCGCGCATCGCCTCGTTGGTCGCGTCCTTCAGCGTCTTGGATCCCGAATCCACCTCGATCACCTTGGCCCCGAGCATGCGCATGCGCGTGACGTTCAGGCGTTGCCGCCGCACGTCCTCGCTGCCCATGTACACCTCGCACGCCAGCCCAAAGTGCGCACACGCCGTCGCCGTCGCCACCCCGTGCTGCCCCGCGCCCGTCTCGGCGATCACCCGGCGCTTGCCCATCCGCATGGTCAGCAGCGCCTGGCCCATGGTGTTGTTGATCTTGTGCGCCCCGGTGTGCGCCAGGTCCTCGCGCTTGAGCCAGATCTTCGCCCCAAGGTCGTGCCCGGCGCTCCCCCGCGCGTACTCGGTCAATCGCTTCGCGAAGTACAGCGAGGTCGGCCTGCCCACAAAGGTCTTGAGCAAGTCGCGCAGTTCATCCCAGAACTTCTCCTCGCGACACACCTTCTCGTACGTCTCGCGCAACTGCGCCAACGCCGCGCACAGCGTCTCGGGCACATACGTCCCGCCATACGGGCCATATCGCCCGGCCTCGTCCGGCGTCTCGCTCATCTTTGGTGCCGGGGCCTTGCCCGCGGCCATGGGTGCCTGTGTCATATGAAATCGATGGTAGCGGGCTCACATCCGGTCCCCTCTCGCCCGCCCGAACTTCGTCTCTCCGTCTCTTCGGAACTTCGTCTCTATCCTCCTCCCCCATGCCCGATGCCGCCCATCTCCCGCCCGCCACGCTCCTGGCCCTCTTCGGCGTCGCATGCGTCGCGGGTTGTGTCGACGCCATCGCCGGGGGCGGCGGGCTCCTCACCCTCCCCGCCATCTTCTGGACCGGCATCCCGCCCGTCTTCGCCTTTGGCACCAACAAGCTCCAAGGCACCGCTGGTTCCTTTTCCTCCAGTATCCACTTCGTCCGAGCCCGCGCCGTAGATTTCCGCCGATTCTGGCCCGCATTCCTCGCCGCCCTCCTCGGCGGCTGCCTCGGCGCCTATTCCCTCCAACTCGCCGACCCCGCCTTCCTCCGCCGCTTCATCCCCTGGCTCCTTATCGCCATCGCCCTCTACATGCTCTTCGCCAAACGCGTCGGCGAAGTGCAACGCCGCCAACGCCTCACACTGCCCGCATTCGCGGCCGCCGCCGCCTTCAGCATCGGCTTCTTCGACGGCTTTTTCGGCCCCGGTGCCGGCACCTTCTACGCCCTGGCCTGCGTCTCGCTGCTCGGGCTCACCCTGCCCGTCGCCACCGCCCACGCCAAGCTCATGAACTTCGCCAGCGGCTTGGCCTCCCTCACCGTTTTCATCGTGTCAGGCAAGGTGCTGTGGGCCCCGGGCCTGGCCATGGCCGCCGGGCAGTTCTTCGGCGCTCAAGTCGGCGCTCGCCTCGTCATCCGGGGCGGGGCACGGTTTGTCCGCACCGTGCTCATCGTCATGTCCATCCTCCTCGCCGCCAAACTCATCACCGACGACCTCGGCACCCCGCGCACAAGCGTGGCGCACCCCTGAAGGCCCGCCCGATCGAAACCATCTTCCTTGGACGCCGGACCGGAGTCTTCGAAGGTCCGGGTCGAGCGCCCGTGACCCCCGGAACGTCGCAAAGCCTCACTTCCGGCGCCAACCTGTACCCACGTCGCCCCGTACGATTCTTCCCTCATGCACCACGCCACCGATCGCCGCCTTCACTCCGCCCTGCGTGCCCTCTCCGCCCGCTTCCCCACCATCGAGTCCGCCGTCTCCGAAGCCGCCGCCCTGCGCGCCCGCCTTTCGCTCCCCATGGGCGTCGTCCACGTCATCAGCGACGTTCACGGCGAGCACGCCAAGCTCCGCCACGTCATCAACAACGCCAGCGGCGAGCTCCGCCTCCTCGTCGACCACATCCTGGGCGACTCCCTCACCCCCGCTCAAAAAGCCGAGTTCCTGAGCGTCCTCTATTACCCGCGCGAAGCCATCAACGCCCGCTCGCACGCCATCGTCCAAGAAGGCCGCCGCCGCGACTGGGTCTTTGACATGCTCTCCCAGCAGTTCCGCATCATCCGCGAACTCCGCCGCCACTACCGGCGAGTCCACTTCGAAGACCTCCTCCCCGACTGGTACCGCGAGCTGTTCATCGAACTCGGCAGTAACCAGCGCCCCGAATACGTCCGACAGATGCTCGACGAACTCGCCCGCTTCGATCGCGACTGGGGCGCCGTCCGCGCCGGCGCCCGCCTCATCCGCAACCTCAGCTGCGACGAACTCCTCGTCATCGGCGACCTGGGCGATCGCGGCCCGCGCATGGACGCCGTCTGCGACACCCTGATGCGCCAGCCCCGCTGCCGCATCGTCTGGGGCAATCACGACATGCTCTGGCTCGGCGCGCACCTCGGCCACGAGCCCACCATGCTCACCATGCTGCGCTTCAGCATCAGGTATCGCCGCATCAGCCAGCTCGAAGAGGGCTACGGCGTCATCATGGCCCCGCTCGAACGCCTGGTCCGCCAGGTCTACGCCGACGACCCCGCCGCCCGCTTCCTCCCCAAGGGCGAAGGCTTCCGCGACGCCCTCACCATCGCCCGCATGCAGAAGGCCGTGAGCATCCTGCAGTTCAAGGCCGAGGGCCGGCTGCTGGAGCGACACCCGGAGTGGAACCTCGAGCACCGCCGCCTGCTGCACCGCATCCGCTTCGAACAGGGCAAGGCCGTCGCCGTCACCATCAACGGCGTCGAGCACCCGATGGCCGACCAGCACCTGCCCACCATCGACCCCAACGACCCCTACGCCTACTCCCCCGAGGAACAAGCCTGCGTCGACCGCCTGCGCGAGAGTTTCACCCGCTCCATGCGCCTGCGTCAGCACATGGAGTGGATGGTCCGCCACGGCTCCATGTGGACCCGCCGCGATGATGTCCTCTTCTTCCACGCCTGCGTGCCGGTTGACGACAAAGGCGAGCCGCTCAAACTCAAGGTCGAAGGGCGCGACCTCGCGGGCCGCGAACTGATGGACGCCTTCAACTCCATCATCCGCCGCGCCATGCGCAAACGCTGGTTCGGCCTCGACGCCGACGCCGACTGGCTCTGGTACCTCTGGGGCGGCCCGCGCTCTCCCCTCTTCGGCAAAGACAAACTCGCCACATTCGAAACCTCGTTCCTCGCCGACAAAGCCACCCACAAGGAGCACAAAAACCCCTACTTCGAACGAATGCACGACCCCGCGTTCGTCCGCCGCATCGGCGCCCTCTTTGGCATGGGCGACGACGTCCTCCTCGTCAACGGCCACGTGCCCGTCAAGCTCGAGAACGGCGAGCAACCCATCAAGCGTGGCGGCAACGCCATCACCATCGACGGCGCCTTCTCCCAGGCCTACGGCGACCGTGGCTACACCCTGGTCCTCCGCCCCGACCGAATCGACCTCGCCCAGCACGCTCCATTTCAAGGCGTCGAAGCCGCGATCAGCAGCGGCGCCGACATCGTGCCCACCATTACCCGCGTGCGCGAATACCCGACGCCGCGCTCGGTGGGTGATACGCTCCTGGGCGAGCTTATCCGGGGCGACATCGCCGACCTTGAAGAACTCGTCAAGGCCTACCAGGAAGGCTCCGTGATCGAACGCGATGTGCCGGTGCGCGACTAGCCTTCTTCCAAGCAGCATCAGGAGCCCGCCCATGTCCGTCGACGCCGACCAACTGCTCGAACAGGCCATGAAGGGCGACACCTCATCCCTCGCCAAGCTGCTTGAACTTTGCGCCCCCAAGGTCCGCCCGCGCATCGAAGGCCGCATCAGCCCCGCCCATCGCTCCAGCCTCGACGCCGACGACGTGATGCAAGTCACCTACGTCGAAGCCGTCATGCGACTCAGCCGCTTCAAAGGCGGCGGCGCCAGCGGCTTCCTCGCCTGGCTCACCCGCATGGCCGAGAACAACCTCATCGACGCCATCCGCTCCCTCGAAGCCGCCCGCCGACCGGACCCCAGCCGCCGCGTCGCCAACGCCGGCGGCACCTCAGGCTCCGTCGTCGCCCTCATCGACCTGCTCAGCGGCACCATGACCACCCCCAGCCGCCACGCCGCCAAGGACGAAGCCGCCTCCCACCTCGACCGCGCTCTCTCCAGCCTTCCCAAGGATTATGAAAAGGTCGTCCGTTTGTTCGATTTGGAAGGCCTTGAAATGACAGAGGTTGCGCATCGCCTGGGGAAATCCGAAGGCGCCGCCTACATGCTCCGTGCCCGCGCCCACGACCGCCTGCGGGAAGCCATGGGCCCGGCCGCAAAATTTTTCTCGCAAGCCCCGTGAATGTCGGCGACATTTATCGCTTCATATGTGCGGAAGGTCCAAACCGGTGGGACTGTCTGTCTCAACCCGCCGGTGTAGGCCAGCCGCGCCGTCTCGCCTTGGAAGTCCGGAGGGGGGCGTCTAAGGCGAGACGGCGTTCTTTCGTTTCCAAACCCTCGCGAATCGAAGGGCGACCGTCGCGGCGTCACTCGACGCAAATACCATGCGCTCGCGCGATCGGGTTTCGTTCATGAGCACCGACGACCCCACCAACACCCCGTCCAACCCCCTCAATCCGCCCGGGACTCCCGGTTCGGCAGACGATGCCGGCGCCGCCACTCCCCCCAGCGGCTCCCGCCCCGAACGCGACCTCATCCGCGAAGCCATCGAGCAAGGCACCCCCCGCCAGGGCGCCGTCCTCTTCGCCGACGACCTACCCCCCGAAAACGCCTTCCCAAACTACGAAGTCATCCGCGAAATCCACCGGGGCGGCCAGGGCGTCGTCTACCAAGCCATCCAGAAAACCACCAAGCGCAAGGTCGCCATCAAGGTCCTGCACGGCGGCCCCTTCACCGGCGCCCACGGCCGCGCCCGCTTCGAGCGCGAAGTCCAGGTCCTCGGCCAACTCAACCATCCCAACATCGTCCGCATCCACGACAGCGGCATCACCACCGATGGCGGCTTCTTCTACGTCATGGACTACATCTCGGGCCGCACCCTCGATGAAGTCATCAGCGATCGCAAACTCTCCGTCGACGAAGTCATCACCCTCTTCACCAAAATCTGCGACGCCGTCAACGCCGCCCACCTGAAGGGCGTCATCCACCGCGACCTCAAGCCCGCCAACGTCCGCGTCGACGCCAACGGCGAACCCATCGTCGTCGACTTCGGCCTCGCCAAGATCTCCGGGCCCGACGCCATCGACAGCGGGCACAAAACCCCCCAACTCATGACCCTCACGGGCCAGTTCATCGGCAGCCTCCCCTGGGCCAGCCCTGAACAGGCCGAAGGCGTGCCGGGCAACATCGACGTCCGCACCGATGTCTACTCCCTGGGAGTCATGCTCTACCAGATGCTCACGGGTCAGTTCCCATATCGCGTCGTCGGGGCGATGCGCGACGTCCTGGACAACATCCTGCGTGCCGAACCCGCCCGCCCCAGCACCATCCGCCGCCAGATCAACGACGAGGTCGAGACCATCGTCCTCAAGTGCCTCAGCAAAGAGCGCGAGCGCCGCTACCAGTCCGCCGGCGAACTGGCCCGCGACCTGCGCCGCTATGTCGCGGGCCAGCCCATCGAGGCCAAGCGCGACAGCGCGGGCTACGTCATCGCCAAGACCCTCGCCCGCTATCGCCCCTGGGTCATCGCGGCCTGCGTCGGCCTGCTGGGCATCGTCGGCGTCAGCATCGTCACCACCGTGCTCTGGCGCCGGGCCCAGGCCGCCGAAGAACGCACGCGAGCAGCCTTGCTCGAAGCCCAGTCTGCCGAGCAACGGGCACAGGATCAGGCAACCCGCGCCCAGCAGAACTTTCTCGCCGGCCACGCCATGGCCATGTCGATGATCACGCGCATCGAGCCCGAGCTCGAGGACCTTCGCGGCGCCACCAAGGCCCGCGAACTGCTGCTGCAACAGGCCAAGGACTACCTCGACCGGCTGAAGTCCGAGGCCGGCGACGAGCCGTCGCTGCTGCTCGACCTTGCCAGCGCCCACGAGCAGGTCGCCGACTTGCAGGGCGGACTGTACTTCTTCCCCAAGACCGGCCAGGGCGATTCCAGCGACGTCCACCTCGCCAAAGCAAAGCAGATCCGCGAGGCGCTGCTGCAGCGACTCCCCTCCGACCCCCGCGTCCACGCCGCCATCGCCCGCACCCGCGTGCGCGAGGCCAACACCCTTCGCGGCAAGAACGATCTCAAGGCTGCACGCGAGCTGTACGCCGCCTCCATCGACGAGTACGACCGCGCCATGGCCCTGGCCGGCACCGATCAATCCTTCGTCGCCGACATCGCACGCTGGAAGGAATCCCGCGCGTGGGGCCTGAGTTTCCTCGGCGACGTGCTCACCGACCTGGGTACCGACGCCATGGATTCCGCCTCTCCTGGCAGCGAAGCCGCGGCTCGCGAACTCATCACCAGCGCCGAAGACCGCTACGCCAGCGCCCGCGACTACTGGTCCGCCAGGCTTCTCTCCAACGCCTCCGACGCCGACGCCGCCCGCGCCCTGGGCGTCATCGAAGACCAGAAGACCCAGGCCGCCATCGCCCGAGCGAGGTCGCTCTTCACCAGCGGCAAGCACGCGCTTCAGCGAGCCAACGACACCGACGCCGCCATCGTTCGTTTCAATCAGGGGGTCGAGAACTACGACGCCGCCAAGGCCAAGGCCGCCCGCGCTGTCGACAACTTCGAGACCCAGACCAAGGCCCATCCGGAAAGCGGCGAACTTCGCCGCGATCTCTGGATCAGCGTCCGCAGCCTGGGACGCGCCTGTTCAGGACAGGCCGAGTGCTTCGACCAGCTCGCGATGCTCACCGAGCCGGACGCGAACAAGGCCAAGGCGATCGCCGCCCATCGCGACGCCCTCCAGCATTTCACCCGCGCCGCGTCGATCGCCTCCTCGCTCGCAGGCTCAGACGCGGCCAGCATCACCGCCCTGCGCGACTACTCGGTCTGCCTCATCAACGTGGGCGATGAACAGCGGGCGCTCGCCGCATTTGACGACGCCATCAAGACCTACCAGCAGGCGCTCGACCTCCGCGACGCGTCGCTGAAATCCGACCCCACCGACCGCAACACCCTCGACGCGGGCGTGGCGTATTACAAGCTCGGGCTCGCCGCTCTCCAATCCGCCAAAGCAGGCGGGCCGAACCGGTCCGCCCGCCTCGACCAGGCCCAGCAGATGCTCTCCCGCTCGCTCCAGATCTTCAAAGACCTTCGCGACCGCGGCGCGCTTCCCGCGGGCAACAACAACGAAACGGAAGTGGGGGGCCTGCTCGAGGAGGTCCAGCGTCTGCGCAGCGGCCCAGGGTAGTTCGCCCACGAGAAGATCACGGCGTACCGATTTTGTTAGGTTGGATGGCAGCGCGTTCAGGGGTTCGACGAGGGAATCCGCCAGATGAAAACCGCGCCAAGCACGGTTGCCAAACCACGCACGCGCGGTACGCTGTTTTCGAGGGCGATTCGCCGGAATCGCTCCCATTCGTTCGATGCATCGCCCGGAGGAGTTGACATAACCATGCGCACCCGATTCGTCAAAGGCGCCCCGCTCGCCGGGGCTCTGCTGTTCCTGTGTGCCGGGCACGCCGCTGGCCAAACCGTCATCACCTGGGCCGGCGGCACCGGCTCCTGGTCCGACATGGCCCAGTGGTCGCCCATGACCGTGCCCAACAACGCCGGGCCCAACACCTTCGACGCCGTCATCGGCGGCTCCGGCACCTTCATGATCACCCTCGACATCAACCCCACCATCGAGAACTTCACCTTCGACAACACCGGCAACGCCGGGCTCATGTCCGACAACGCCGCGCCACGCACCCTCACCGTCAACCAGAACTTCGCCGCCTCCAACGGCGTCACCATCAACGGCGGCTCCGGCGCGAACAAGTCCAACCTCACCGTCAACGGCATCACCGACCTCGGCAGCGGCAACTACCAGGGCTTCGCCACATTCCAGGCCAACGGCATCATCAACTACAACCCGACCACCACCGTCTGCGAGATCGACGACTCCGACGTCGTCCACAACGACGGGCACGCCAACATCATGGGCACCCAGGACATTGTGCTGGGCAACAACACCACCCTCACGAACATGGCCTCGTGCACCATGACCATCTCCAACGACCAGCAGATCCGCTGGAACAACTCCGGCACCCGCAGCACCCTCACCAACAACGGCATGCTCATCCGCGACACCGGCGCCGCCACCGCCTCCATCTCCGGCGTCACCTTCGCCAACACCGGCACCGTCGAAACCCGCACCGGCACGCTGAGCGTGGATCAACTCGTCACCACCGGCTCCACCCTCTCGGGCGGCACCTACCGCATCATGGGGGGCTCCTTCAACGCCTCCACCGCCAACGGCAACATGATCACCACCAACGCCGCCACCGTCGAGTTCGGTGCCGGCAGCGGCACCTTCACCGCCTTCAACTCCGTCACCACCAATGCCCCCGCCGGCACCCTCCGCGTCAGCGGCGGGCGCACCTACACCACCGGGGGCAGCCTCCAGAACGACGGGCTGGTTGACGTTCAGGCGTCCTCCACCCTCGCCATCCCCAGCGGCTCCACCCTCACCAACGTCAGCGGCTCCACCCTCACCGGCGGCACCTTCATGGTCGCCGGCACGCTGCAGGCCCAGAACCTCTCCGGCATCTCCACCATCGCCTCCACCGTCATGCTCAACGGCACGGGCTCGCAGATCGTCAACCTCGCCAACACCGACGCCCTCACCAACGTCGCCACCATCGCCTCCGGGGGCGAGCTCGGAGTCCTCAATGGCCGCAACTTCACCACGGCCTCTGATCTGACCCTCGGCACCACCGGCATGCTGCGCGTGGGCACGGGCTCGAACTTCACCGTCAACGGCACCATCACCAACTTCGCCTCCGGCACCATCACCGATGGCCAACTCTCCGTCGCCGGACGACTGCAGTTCAACGACGCCGACATCAACACCGTCGCCGCCAATCTCACCCTGAACGACGCCGGCGCCCAGATCGTCGACCAGAACAACCAGGACGCCTTCCGCAACCTGAACACCGTCACCGCCGCGGGCTCCCTCTCCATCAGCGACGGGCGAAACCTCTCGACCTCCGGCGCCCTCGCCAACGCCGGCGCCCTCAATGTCGGCGCCGCGGGCTCAGCCGCGACGACGCTCAGCGTCTCTGGCGCTCTCAACCAGACCGCCGGCAGCACCACCCTGGCCAACGGCACCATCAGCGCCACCGGAGGCTTCAACCTCATGGGGGGCACGCTCAACGGCAACGGCTCCATCAACGGCAACATCGTGAGCAATGGCGTCATCAGCCCCGGCGCGTCCCCGGGCTTGCTCGCCGTCACCGGCAACCTCCAGCAAATGCAAGACAGCGCCCTCAACATCCAGATCGGGGGCCTCAATCGGGGCATCGCCCAAAACGGCTACGACGCCCTCGACATCTCCGGCGCACTCACCTTCGACAACGCCGCCGCCGGCTCGCTCAACGTCTCGCTCATCGACGGCTTCGCGCCCGCCTACGGCCAGTCCTTCGAGATCATCACGTTCGCCTCGCGCGACGGCCTCTTCGCATCCCTCAACGGCCTGCAGATCAACTCCGCCCTCCATTTCGAAGTGGTCTATTCCGCCACCGACATCACCCTCGTGGTCGTGCCGGCCCCGGGAGTCCTTGGGGTTGGCGCCCTGGCCGGACTGGCCGCGCTGCGGCGCCGCCGGTAAAGACGTTACCGCCCGTCCTCGGGCCGCTCCCGAGATGAGGGATTGTGATGTTTGCGCTTGACACGAGATGAAGTTCCGCATGCCCGGGTCCGATTGCCTCGGGCATGAACTCCGTCATCCACAGACTCGATTACAGGACCATCATCGTGTTTGTCGGCGCCATCGCCCTCGCGCCCATGACGGCGGTCGCGCAAGACGCGCCCGAGACCCAACACACGACGGTCACCGAGGTCAACGAACTCTTCGGCCCGCAAGACTTGCCCGGGCGCCCCAAGGCCCCGCGCGAGGCCGAACCCGAAATACCCGCCCAGCCCGCCGCCGCCGAGGCCCCCAAGCCCGAAGAGCGCAGCTGGTTCGGCGGCAAGCCCTACTGGCAGTGGGACCGCGCCACCGGCGACTGGGGTGGCGGCCGCACCTGGCTCATCGACCACGGCTTCACCGTCGAGGGCTCCTACGTGCAGCACTGGTCCAGCGTGTGGGATGGCGGCGCCCGCAACGTTGCCAGCACACGGCACGTCTTTGACATCAACGCCACCGCCGACCTCGACAAGATGTTCGGCCTGACCGGCGCCACCCTCTACGCCGACGCCTACTTCGCCTCCAACCGGGGCGGCTCGCGTGACGTGGGCGACGTGCAGGGCATCTCCAACATCGACACCGGCATCAACGTCAACCAGCTCGCTGAGCTCTGGTATCAGCAGAAACTCTTCGACGATGTCCTCCGCCTCAAGGTGGGCAAGATCGACGCCAACGGCGAGTTCGATTTCGTCAACGCCGCCGGCGACTTCCTCACCAGCAGCGCCGGCTTCAGCCCCACCATCAACGGCTTCCCCACCTACCCCGCCCCGGCCACCGGAGTCGTGGCTTTCGTCTACCCCGTCAAGAACGCCTACATCTCGGGCGGCGTCTTCGATGGCGCCACCCGCGACGGCTACTTCACAGGCAACCGCGGGCCCGATCAGTTCTTCAGCGACGACAAGTCTTCAAGCTGGTTCTTCATCGGCGAAGCCGGCTGCTCCTGGGACGATCTCTTCGGCCTGGGCGCCGGTCGCGCCGCCGTCGGCGGTCACTACCACACGGGTCGCGCGACAACCTTCAACGGCGACAGCAAGGCCGGCGCCTCGGGCGTCTACGCCCTCGCCGAGCAGCAGCTCTTCGCGCCGGGCACCAGCGACGAGGAAAAGGCTCGCGGCCTCTTCGCCTTCGGCCAGTTCGGCTGGACCGAAGATTCAGTCTCCCCCTCGAAGTTCCATGTCGCGGGCGGCCTGATGCTCAAGGGCACCTTCCCCTCGCGCGACGAGGACACCACCGGCGTCTACGTCTCCTACGACGACCTCAGCGACGCCGCGGGCTCACCCTACACCAGCGACGAAACCGCCATCGAGGTGTACTACAAGATCCACCTGACCCCGTTCATCAACATCACGCCAGACTTCGTCTACATCGTCAATCCCGGGGGCCAGGGCCTCGACGACGCCACGATCGGCCAGCTCCGCGTCGAAGTTCTTTTCTAACTGAGTCTCGAGAAAAACAAGCCCCTCTCCACGAGAGGGGCTTGTGACATTCCGGGCTGTCGGTGGATCGCACGTTCCGCCTGTCGTGCCCTCATCCACAACTCCGCCCATTCACTGCGCAGGCTGACCATCCGTCGTCACGGGCGCGAAGGCATCCGGTTGAGGCTCGGCCTTGGGCGCGGGCTGCGGTGCCCCGCCCTCCCCCTGCTTGGGCGCGTTGTAATCCACCGCCTGCCGATCGTCCCATCCGCCCCCCAGCGCCTTGTACACCGCCACCAAACTCGTCGTCACCGACGTCTGGCTCTGCACGTACTGCGCTTCAGCGTCGTACAGCTCGCGCTGGTTCACAAGCACCGTCAGGAAATCCCCGATGCCGCTCTTGTACCGATCGTTGGCCAGATCCACCGCCCGCTGGTCGGCCTGCACCGCCTCACGAAGGGCCGCCCGCTGCGCCTGATTCTGCACGTACTGCGTCAGCGCGTTCTCGACGTCTTCAAGGCTCGACAGAATCGTCTTCTGATACGTGCTCAGCGCCTGCTTGGTGCGAGAGTCCGCCGCGTCGATGTTCGACTGGATCCTCCATCCACTGAACGCATTCCACTGCACGCTCGGGCTGATGCTCCACACGCGGCTGCTCGAGTTCACGATGTCCGACAGCTCCGCGCTCTGCACCCCGCCCAGACCGGTCAGGAAAAACCGCGGATACAGGTCCGCCGTCGCCACGCCGATCCTCGCGTTCGCCGCGGCCAGTTGCCGCTCCGCCCGCCGGATGTCAGGCCGCCGGCGCAGCAGATCCGTCGGCAACCCCACCGGAATCTCATCCGGGGGCGTCGGCTCGGGCTTGGCCTCCGCGAGCTCGCTCAGCAGCGAATCCGGCGTCTGGCCCAGCAGCACCCCAAGCCGGAACGCCGCCTGACGGGCCCCCGCAATCAACGGCGGCAACTGGCTCTGCCGCGTCGCCAACTGCGCCCGCGCCTGCTGCGTCTCGATCTCCGCGCCGATGCCCGCCTTGCTGCGGCTCTCCGTCAGGCTCAGCGTGTCCTGCTGCGTACCGATCGTCCGATTGATCAACGCAATCCGCGCCTGATAGCCGCGATACTCCGCGTAGTTCCGCGCCACTTCCGCCGTCAGGCTCACCAGCACGTCGCGCGTGTTCTCAAGGCTTGCGTCCAGGTCCGCGTCCGAAGCCTCGATGTTCCGTCGAATCCCTCCGAACACGTCGATCTCCCAGCTCGCGTCCACGTGGGCGTCCCACACATCGCGCGCTCTGGTGCTGAACGCCAGGTTCGTGCTGCTCGCCTGCGAACGCGTGTAGCTGGCATTCGCGTTGATATCCGGGTACTGCTCGCTGGCCGCCACACCCCGCAGCGCCCGCGCCTCGCGCACCCGTTCCAGGGCGATCTTCAGATCCAGGTTCGCCGCGATCGCTCGATCGATCAGCGAGTTGAGCTGTTCGTCGTTCAGCACCTTCCACCACGTCGCCAGCGCGCCCGGCTCGAGCGATTTCTCGACCGGCTTGGAGGGAATCCCTTCCGGCTCGCCATGCGTGCTGTCAAACTTGGTCTGCATGGGAGCAGTGCCCGGGCCCTTGTAATCCGGCCCGACGCTGCACCCCGCGAGCACCGGAAGAAGGAAAAGTGCCGCACGCTGAGAGATCGTCTTCAATCGCAACCCTCCGTAGAGATCCCGGACTTATGAAGCAACGCCCGCGTCATTCAACCGGGCCGACGCCCTTGGATGGGCCCGCCCGCGATCTTGTGCCAACTCAGTCTCAAATTTCTCCGCGCATCCGCCCCGCTCGGCCGCCCCTCAGCCCTTGGTCCCGTGCTCCTCGGGCGGCTGACCCTCGCGCCGGATCGGATCCGCCTGGATGAACACATCCACCTGCTGCCCCACGTACAGCGGCAAGTCCTTGGGATCAAAGCTGTAAATCACCTGCAGCACCCGCGTATCCACCCGCTCGGCGCTATCGCCCGTCAGCGACTTCTTCGGCACCACATAAGGCTCAAAGCGCACAAACTGCAGGGGGGTGTTGATGTCCTTGTTGCCCCGGGCGTACGCGAACGCCTTCGCCCCCGCCTTCACCCGCCACGAATCGTTCTCGTCCACGTCCACCCGCACATGCAGCGGGTGCACGCTGCCCACCAGCATCAGGGGCGTCGCCAGCACCCCCGCCTGCGCAAACTCGCCCGGCCGCACATTCACCTGCAGCACGCGGCAATCGATCGGCGCCTTGATCACCCGCCGTTCAAGTTCCACCTTCACCGATTCCACATCCGCCTGCGCGCTCGCCACCTGCGCCGCCGCCTCATCAATCTCGGGCTGCCACGTCCCCGCTTCCAGCAGCGCAAGCTGCGCCTTGGCCTCGCTCAGCCGCGCCTCGGCCGTCGCCACCGCATACTGCCGCCGATCCAGGTCATCCGCGCTCACCGCCCCGGGCACCGTCACATTGGTCATCTTCGCCAGTTGGCTCTTGGCGTCCGCCAACTCTGCTTCCGCCTCGGCCACCTTGGCCCGCTGCCCGGGCAAGAGCTCGGGCCTCGTCCCCGCCTTCAGCCGGTCCAGCGTCGCCTTCGCCACGCCCACCAGCGTCTGCTTCACGTCCAGCTGGCTCTGCAGCTCGCGGCTGTCCAGCTCAAAGAGCACATCGCCCTTCTTCACCTCGTCGCCCACCACCACATTCACCTTGGTGACGACGTTGCCCACGGGCGTGCCGATCGCGATGTTCTGCGATGCCGCCTCGATCAAGCCCGAACCCGCCACAAACGCCTCAAACGGCGCCCGGGGCGGCTCCACCACCGGGGGCGTCGCCGGCGGCGGCTTGCTCCCCTTCACCACCGTCACCACCGCGAACACCATCCCCGCAATCGCCAACAGCGGAATCAAATACGTCCGAATCATGCGTCACCTTCCCCATCTTGTGGCACAGGCCTCTGGCCTGTGTCCTACTTCATCTTCGTCACTTCGCCGCCGCCGCCACCCCGTGCGATGCCTGCTTGTGCCCATTCCCCGCCGACATCTTCACGATCCGCCCGTCATCCATCTCCGCGATCCGGTCTGCAAACTCAAAGATTCGCGCGTCGTGCGTCACCACCACCAGCGACAGGTCGTTGCCCGCCGCCACTTCTTTCAATAGCTCCATCACCTTGTGCCCCGTCGCATGGTCCAGCGCGCTCGTCGGCTCATCGCACACCAGCAGCTTGGGCTTGTGCACCAACGCCCGCGAGATCGCCACCCGCTGCTGCTGCCCGCCCGACAGCCTGCTCGGCGTGTCCTTGGTCCGCTCGCCCAGCCCCACCTTGCCCAGCATCTCCCGCGCCCGATCGATCGCCTCGCCCCGCTTCACGCCATTGATGAGCAGCGGCACCGCCACGTTCTCCGCCAGCGTCAGCGTCGGAATCAGGTTGAACGCCTGGAACACGAACCCAACATTTTTGGCCCGGAACTGCGTGGTTCCCGCCCGCCCGAGCTTCTGGTAATCCTGCCCCAGCACCTCACACTCCCCCTCGTCGCGGTCCAAGACCCCCGCAATCACCGAGATCAGCGTCGTCTTGCCGCAGCCCGAGGGGCCCACCAGCATCAGCAGCTCGCCGGTGCGCACCTCCACATCCACGCCCCGCAGCGCCCGCACCGCCGACTGGCCCTGGCCGTAGGTCTTGGTGACGCCCTTGCAACGCACCGCCAAGGGCTTGTCGCCATAGTTCGTCATGCTGTGTGCCGTATCGCTCATGTTCGCCCTTTAGCCCTTGAACACCACGCCCGCCTCGAGCCGCAGCACCTTTACCAGGCTGATCAACGCTGCCAGCACGCCCACCACCAGCATCATCCCGATCGTGAGCGCCAGCACCTGCCATTTCATGAGAAACGCCAGGTCGGTCTTCGCGAGGAAGAACCCGAACATCGCCGCGATGCCCACGCCCAGCCCGAACGCCAGCCACGTCACGCTCAGCACCTGGCCGATCACCATCCGGATCAGCATCCACGTCGAGGCGCCCATCGCCTTGAGGGCCGCGAAATACCGCAGGTTGTCCAGCGTGAAGTTGAAGAACGTCTGCCCGGTCACGATCATCCCGATGATGAACCCCAGGCCCACCGCAATTCCAAAGTTCACCAGGATCCCGGTGCTCTTCAGGATGTACGCCTTGGTCACGTTCTCAAAGTCAACCGGCGTCCGCGCCACATAGCCCGTCCGCGCCTCGATCCGCCGCTTGACCTCCATCACGTCTTCGCCCGCCTTCACCTTCACCAGCACGAACGACATCAGCCGCCGCTCGCGCGGCGCAAACTCCAGCGCACGGCTGTACGTCGTGTACACGATCGGATCCCAGAAGAACGCCGGCGATCCGTGATACGTCCCGACCACCACCGCGTCATGATCGTTGATCGAGAGCCGATCGCCGATCTTCATCGCCTTCCCGCCCGCCCGCTTGTACGCCAGCTTCGTCCCCAGGTCCCGGTCATCGATCAGAATCCCCGGGTCCTGCCGCAGCAGCATCGCATCGCCGTCATTGATCTTGGCCGGCGCCCCCTGCAGCGTCGCATCATCCACGCCCACCACGATCACGCTCGTCCGCGTGCCGTCATCCAGCTGCGCCTTCAAAAACCCCTTGTACAGCGGCACCGCGTGATCCACCCCCTCCACGCTCCTCACCCGCTGCAGCGCCGTGTCCGGCAGCGCGATGTTGTCCTCGCTGAACCGCACCTGCGGATCCATCACCCACAAGTCCGCGCTCGTCATCTCTCGAATGAACGTCCCGGTCTGCGACGACAGCCCCAGAAAAATCGACATCTGCTGCGCGATCATCATCGCGGCAAACGCCATCCCCGCCAGCAAACCCAGGTACTTCAGCCGATCTCCCACCAGCATCTTGATCGCGATCCGCATCATGGCTTGGCCCCCTCGCGCCCCGCCGCGCTCTCCCGCCTCAGCAGCCCATCGATGCACGCCGAGTACAGCAGCTCGGCCGATTCCCTCGCGTGCACGAAATTCACCCACGGGTCTTCGCCGTGCGTCAGATACAAACTCACGATCCCGTGCACCGCCCCCCAGCACGCCTGCGTCACCACGTGCACGTCGCGATACTCCTCGCGAAACCGTCCCTGCCCGATGCACGCCCGCACCGTGTCCAGCAGCAGCGCATACGCGTCCTCGTCCGGGTTCCCGTGCTCGCAGGGCGATTCCTTCGGGTCATACGCCGGGAACTTGGTCATGAACATGAACCGGTAGTGGTGGGGGTGCGCGAACCCGAAATCGATGTACGCACGCCCGCACCTCCGCAGCCGCTCCACAGGGTCGGGCTCGCGAGCCGCCTCGCCCATCGCCTCGCGCAGCAGCCCGAAGTCCGAATCGCACAGCGCCAGCATCAGGGCGTGCTTGTCCGCAAAGTGCGTGTAGATCGCCGCCGGCGTGTACTCGATCGCGTCGGCGATCTTCCGCATCGACACCGCCTCGACGCCCTCGCGCACGAACAGATCTCGAGCCGCGGCCAGGATCCGCTCCCGCGTCTCGTTCTTCTCCCGGGCTCTGCGATCTACCGACGCCAATGCCGTGCTCCTATGCCCGCCCGCCCCCGATCGCCGCACCTCTCACACGCATTCCAACGCCCAGCCGGACACCCCACCCATCCACCTCGTCCCTGAACACCGTTAGCCCGACAAACATCATTCGGGAATCAAACGCCATCAGTTTCAAAAATCCGGCTCGTTCCGCCGCAAGTCTTTGTCCGCTAACCCTTAAACACCACCGCCGGCTCCAGCGAAATGACCTTACGCATGCTTAACATCGCCGACAGCGTGCAGATGATGGCCACCGCCATCCCCGAGAGCATCAGCAGTTGCCACGGCATCCGAAACGCCAACGGGCTGTTCCGAGTCGATGCCCCGAACAGCGACGCCAAGCCCACCCCCAGCCCAAACCCGATCGTCGCCACCGACATCGACTGCACGATGATCATGCTCAGCAGCCGGTTGTCGCTCGCCCCCATCGCCTTCAACGTGCCGAAGTACCGCAGGTTGTCCACGGTAAAGCTGAAGAACATGAACCCGGTGATGACCGTTCCGATGATGAACCCCAGCCCCACCGCGATCCCGAAGTTGATCGGGATCCCCGTGTTGTCCACGAAGTACATCACCGTCTTCCACTTGAACTCATCGCGGGTATACGCCGCCAGCCCCGTCGCCCGCTCCAGCCGGTCGCACAACGTCTTGAGGTCCGTCCCCGGAACCGCCTTCACCAGCACAAAGCTCAGCAGCTTCCTCTCCCGCGGCACAAACGTCGTCGCCCGCGAATACGTCGTGTAAATCACCGGCTGACTCTGAAAACTCCGCGTGTTGTCCGAGATGCCCACCACCACCGCGCGGTGGTCGTTCAACTCCATCACATCGCCCACGTCCAGAGGCCTCAGCTTCCCGTCCGGTCCGGGCCGCGCCAGTTTCGTCGTCGCCCCCACCTGATCCACGATCACCCCGTCCGCCTGTCGCAAGTCCTGCACCCGCCCCTTGATCATCCGGGGCGGGCCGCCCGTCAGCGTCGAATCCTCCAGCCCGATCAAGTTGCAGTTCTGGAACTGCCCGTCATCCATCCTCGCCCGCGTGAGGCCCTTGTACAGCGGGCTTGCCCACGCCACGCCCTCCACGCTCCGCGCCCGATACAGCGCCGTGTCCTGCATCGGCTTGATGTCATCGATGAACTGCACCTTGGGGTCCATCACCCAGATGTCCGGGTCGCCCATGTCCGTGATCACCGCGAACGTGCGCGACATCAGCCCGACAAAGATCGCGCCTTGCTGCGTGATCACCAGCGACGCCAGCGTCACGCCCATGATGATCCCGAAGTACTTCGCCTTGTCGCGAAAGAGCATCTTCATCGCGATGCTGAGCATTCCCCGCCTCCTTCGCTCTTTGAACCCGCAGCGTCGCGCACCCCATCAAGGGCCGCCAGCGAAAACGCCGCGATCGCTTCGCCCCGGGCCGCCGCGCTCCGCACAGACCAGTCATCCCCCGGAAAGAGCCGGTTCAATACCGGCCTGGCGTGCGACAGAAACACCAACTGCGAAATCACGCTCTGCGTGCACTGCCGCACCCGCTCCGGCTCCGCCGCCTCGCCCAAAACCCGCCCAACGATGCCGCTCAGCGCTTCCCAGTGCGGGCGGATCATCGTCCGCACCATTTCGTCCAGCGCCTCTGTCGGCTCGGCCATCTCGCGGGCCATCAGCTTCCCGTGCCACTCGGGCTTGGCCTCGCTCAAGATCTTCTTCGCAAACGCCACGCAAAACACCCTGAGCGCCTCGCGCGGGGCCGCCACCAGCGCCGCCTGGTCCTTGGGCAGCGCCTCGCCCGTCTCGTGCCCGCCCGCGATCACCGCGTGATACAGGCCCTTCTTGTCGCCAAAGTGGTAGTTCACCGCCGCCAGGTTCGCCCCCGCCAGGGAGCAAATCTCCCGCACCGTCGCGTCCCGATACCCGCGCCGCGCAAACACCTCGCCCGCGGCCATCAACAGCCGGCGCCGTGTGTCGTCCATCCCCGCACCCGCCCGGGTCTGCGCTTTCGAAACGCCCCCCGGCGCCGCGCTTCGGCGCCCGCGACGCCCCGAACGTCCACGTCCCACCCCGCGCCGCCCAGCCTTAGAGGTGCTCCGTGCCGCCCGGGATGCCTTTCGCTTCGTCTTCAAGCCTGCGCCTCGATCCCACGCCTCGCCCGCTTCACCCGCTGCGACCGGTCCCCCCGCTCGCCCGGGACGTTTCCGCCTCCGCTTCGCCCAGTCCATTCGAGCCAGGCGACGCACTCGATTCAAACATCTGTTTGAAACGCATGTTTACCCGTCTCCGACGCAAAGTCAAGCCACTAGCCCGCGCCGCGGCCACCCGCGTAATCACCCCGGACCAACCGCCTCGGCCCCCGCTTCCAGCCCCCAAAAACGCAGGAATATGCCGCCCCCGCGAGATCTCCGGTGACCGCCAGATGACCGATCAAAAAAGTTCCGTGAAGCGTGATCCCTTGCAGATTCAGGCACGTATAGTCAGCCCGAGAGACAAGCCCCGGGCCGACGTCCGGGTGTGTATTCGCGGCTTCGCCGCCGCGCTCAAACTAGGAGGATTCCCGTAATGCGTTCCGTTCGTTTCCTCGTGCTCGCCACGTCCGTGGTTGCTCTGTCGTCGCTGGCCAACGCCGGCGTGTTCAGCACCTACAACCTCGTCGTCACCGGCAACCTCCAGAACAACAACCAGGACATCGAGGGCACCGCCCTCGTCGGCGGCAACCTCTCCGGCGGCATCGTCACCGTCGGCAACAAGCTCCTCCCCGCCTCCAACTACCTCGGCACCCCCGTCCTCACCGTCGGCGGCAACATCTCCAACTCCGGCATCCACCTCCAGGCCGGCAACCTCGTCCGCCAGGGCTCCCGCTCCGGCACCCTCGATTTCAACGGTGGCGGCTCCGCCGTCCAGAGCGACATCGTCTCCAACGTCTCCTCCATCGTCTCGAGCGCCACCACCGAGATCGCCAACGCCTCCACCTACTTCCACTCCCTCACCGCCAACAGCATCGCCACGTTCCCCACCGGCCAGCCCGCCGCCGTCAACTACAACGCCACCCCCAGCGGCCCGGGCAACATCGCCGTCTTCAACGTCTCCGCCGCCAACGTCTTCAACAACAGCCTCATCCAGCAGATCAACCTCAACGCTGGCAACGCCTCCAGCATCGTCATCAACGTCAGCGGCTCCACCGTCAACTTCAACACCGGCAACTTCGCCAGCAGCTTCACCACCACGTTCGCCCGGTCCAACGTCATCTGGAACTTCTTCGAAGCCACCAGCATCACCCTCGACCGCAACTTCAACGGCGCCCTGCTCGCCCCCAACGCCCACCTCACCAACTCCACCGCCATCGACGGCTCCGTCTTCGTCGCCTCCTTCACCCAGAACGGCGAAGTCCACCTGCCCCTCTACGGCGGCGTCGTCCCCGCCCCCGGCTCCCTCGCCCTCCTGGGCCTGGGCGGCCTGGCCATCTCCCGCCGCCGCCGCTGAGCACGACGGCGAACTCTTGTTCCCTGGGTGGCCCCTCTCCCCGAGAGGGGCTTTCTATTTCCTTGGCTGCCGGTGGGACAGGCGTCCCGCCTGTCCGCGTCACACCAGCCGCCCCCGCCGCGCCGCCCCGCGGGAGGGAGTCGCAGAGGGAACCGAAGCGGTTCCCTCTGCATCCGCGACATCCGAGCACAGCGTGATGTAGCATGTCGCCCACCATGACCAAGGCCGCTCGCAAAAAATCCTCCCGCGCCGCCGCAAAGCCCAAGCCCGCGGCCGCTCGCCCAAAAAAGCCCGCCCCCGCAACCCCCGACTGGCGCCCTGCCGCCCTCGACCGCGTGCGCACGCTCATCCGCCAAGTCCTGCCCGACGCCACCGAAGAAATCAAATGGCGCAAGCCCTCCAACGCCATGCAGGGCGTCCCCGTCTGGTCGCTCGGCGGCATCATCTGCACCGGCGAAACCTACAAAGACTACATCAAACTCACCTTCGCCAAAGGCGCCTCACTGCCCGACCCTGGCAGACTCTTCAACGCCGGCGATAAAGGCAACACCCGCCGCGCCATCAACATCCGCGAGGGCGACACGCTGCGCGCCGCGGACTTCATCTACATCTTGAAGTCCGCCGCGGCTCTCAACGGCGTCTACAAACATCCCCAAGATCGATATCTTGCGCCGGGGACAAAGGTTCGATACGACGGACTCGACAAAGGCCCAGAGTGTGGCATCGTCGTGCACTGCTGGATGGACAACAAGAAGCGCCGACACATCTGCCACGTCGCGTTCTACGGTCATGAGCTTCCAGTGGGTGAACCTAACGATACACCCTACGTGCTCCACTACCCCGCGCTCGCGCTAAATGTGATTGCCTGACGCGTTCCGCACCTCCCGTGCGCTCTCATCCGCCACTTGGTCGGCTCCAAGTTTTCGAATGAATCCACTCGCGGCTCTGCAAAAGCGATCTCATCAATGTTGAATCCCAAGGGACTAACCTCCGCCACGGTCACCAAAGTACTGCGCAGGCTCGTCTACCCCTTGCTCAAGGCCGAGGGCTTCGACGATTGGACCAGCCGCTGCGCCTGGCGACGACTTGGGCAACGTATTGACGCTGTGGACTTTGCCAGTTTGGGCACACACGAAGCGCTTGGTGGCCCTTACACGCCATGTTCTTTTTTTGTGCATCTCGGCATAAAAACGCCTGCTCTCGGACTCCTTCAGGGTTCCAAGTCCGTGCCCGAGGAACCCCGGCCGCACACCTACGAATTACCGCTGCAAGCCTGGCTCATCGCGCCCGTTGACGTTGGCATTCCCGGTCCACATCTCATTTGGAATGTCGCAAGTGAGCGCGACGCCGAAGCCTGCGCGATCGAGATCGCCAAACAGTTTCGTGAGTTCGCCCTCGCGTGGCTCAGTCGGCCCTATCCCCCCGAAGAACTGCTGCCTCTCGTGCTGCGGCCGGACCCGGAAGTCATCGTGCAGCAGGCGCCAAACGGCGCCACGCTTCGCCTGTCCGCCGGAAAGTTCGAAAGCCCGGCACACAACTACATGCTCGCGCGGCTCTACTACGCCATCGACCAGTTCTCCCTCGCGGCCGAACACTTCGAAAAAGCGCGCTGGGCCAAGAACCGTAAGACCGGCGCATTGTTCCTCTTTCGAAGTCCCGACGACGACGCCGAACTTCGACGCTTGGCCGAAGAATGCGCCCGCAAGGCCTGAACGAACTTGGCCACCCGCGATCTCGTTCAAGAAAAAAGGGCGCCGCCAAGGTCGGCAGCGCCCTCTGAAATTAATCCGTACGCCCGCGTTTCACATGCTCCCGAACTGTGCCTCCACCGCCGCGTGATCGCCCTTCCACCCCGCGTACACCTGCTGGGCCATGGGGTCGGGCGTGATGTAGTGCGTCCGGTTCTCGATTCCCTTCACGATTTCGCCCGCCACGTGCTCGGGCGTCGCCTTATTGAGCTCGATCCCCTTGGCCATATCCGTATCCACCGGCCCGGGGTACACGCCCAGCACGTCGATCCCCTTCTTGCCAAGTTCGCCGCGCAGCGCCAGCGTCGCCGAGTGGCTCGCGGCTTTCGACGCCGAGTACCCGCCGATCCCCGGCATGCTCGCCCACGACACCACCGACAACAAGTTCGCAATCACGCCCGGCTTGTTCTTCTCCAGTACCGGCGCAAACGCGCGGATCACCCGCAGCGTGCCGAAGAAATTCGTCTCCAGGTCCCGCCGTGCCGCGTCCAGCGAGCCCGTCAGGAGGCTGCCAAACTCCAGCGCCCCCGCGTTGTTCACGAGAATCGTCGCGTCGCTCGCCGTCTTCGCCGCCGCAGCGATCACGCCCTCGTCCGCCAGATCGATCTTCAGCGGCACCACGCGGCTGTCACCTTTCCACCCCGCAAGTTTGCTCGTGTCGCGAGCCGCCGCGTACACCTTCTTCGCGCCCTTCGCCAAAAACTCATCCACCAGCGCCTTGCCGATCCCGCGATTCGCTCCGGTGACGACGACGGTTGCTCCCTTGACGTTCATCGCTTGCTCCTGAAGTGTGGGAGGCAAACCTCGCATGCACGCCGCGATCATCGCGGCCCATCGCATGCCCGTGCCGCCTCTTTCTCTACGATGACCTCCGCGCGATCGCGTGACACGTCCCGCGAGATTTCTTCCTGTCGTCTCGCGCCGCCTATCTATCATGCACTCCCATTCCATCCACGCGGCTTCCAAAGAACCGCCCCCCACAGGCTCGCTCACAAAGGACGCTCAATGACCAAAAGCCTCCGAAAAACCCGCAACGACCTCCCCGCAAAAGCCCGCGCCGCCATGGTTGATCTGCTCAACGACAACCTCGCCGACGCCATCGACCTGCGCCTGCACACCAAGACCGCCCACTGGAACGTCAAGGGCCCCAACTTCATCGCCCTGCACGAACTCTTCGATACCCTCGCCGAAGAACTCGAGGAATACATCGACACCACCGCCGAACGCGCCGTCTCCCTCGGCGGCACCGCCCACGGCACCGTTCGCATGGCCGCCAAGGCCTCGCGCCTGCCCGAACTCAACATCACCGATCAGGAGGGCGAGGCGTTCGTCGAAGCCCTCTGCGACCGCTACGCCGCCCTCGCCAAGTCCACGCGCAACGCCATCGACGACGCCGACAACGCCGACGACGTCGACACCTCCGACCTCTTCACCGCATTTTCTCGATGGCTCGACAAGAGCCTCTGGTTCCTGGAGGCCCACCTGGTCCGCTAGGCAGCGCGGCTCTCCGAGCCGCGTCCCCCTCCTGGTGGCACCGCTGTCCAGAGCGGTGCGCTTTCCTACACCATCTCTTGGCACAGGCCTTCGGTCTGTGTCCTTTCTCGTCTCCCCTCCCGCCGCGCGAAGCGAACTCTTACACCTCCACCCGCTCAAACACCACCCGCCCATCCGTCAGCCGCGCGTAATACCCCTCGATCCGTTCCAGCCCCGTCACCCGGTGCACAAACGCCGCCGCCCGCACCAGGTCCGCCCGCTGCACCAGCTCCAGCCGCGGCTCGTTCAGCCCCAGCCTCGCCGCATAAAACGCGCACCCCTGGTGCGCCACCAGCACCACGCGCTTCAGCTTGTGCACCTCGACCAGGAACTTGAGCTCATCCACCACCCCCTGCTCTTCCAGGTGCGCCTCGGGGTGCCCAGCCAAACACGCCGGCCCGCCCGGCAGACTCACCCGGTCATACCGGGGCAACTCCAGCCCATTCTGCAAGAAGTCATCGAAGTGCTCGCCCAGCCGCCCGTCCGAGCAGTACAAGGCCGCGGCATGAATCCGCGCCGTCTCGTAGCGGATCCGACTCTCATACGCCGCGTGGGCTTCTTCGATTGTCTTCA
Organism: Tepidisphaera sp.; assembly: GCA_016124375.1. Lineage (GTDB taxonomy): Bacteria > Planctomycetota > Phycisphaerae > Phycisphaerales > UBA1924 > RI-211. The sequence continues at coordinate 50,339 of WGNV01000005.1, read as the reverse complement.
TCCTTCCATCTTTGGCGCGCCGTGCTGGCCGTGCTACCGCCCCCCACGCACTCCCGGCACCGCCCAAACAGCGTCACATCGTGCGATTCAAGCTCAAACCCCGCCGGCGTCAACTCCGCAAAGTGCCCGCAGCACCCCTCCAACTCATACACCCGCCCGCACCCGCGGCAATGAAAATGGTGATGGTGCTCCTTCCCCGCCGCCTCATACCGCGGCGCCTGCCCCGCGATCACCACCGTCGCGATCTCCCCCGCCTCGCTCAACATCTTCAGCGTCCGGTACACCGTCGCCAGCCCGATGCCGCGGCTTTTCTTCTTCGCCAGCGCCAATATCTCCGCCGCCGACACCGGCTGCCCCGCGCGCTCAATCGCCCCCCGCACCGCCTCGCGCTGCTTGGTGTTCCGAGTCCCCGGTTGCTTCACGCCGCTCATGCCCACATCGTAGTTCCGCTCTCGGGTGGCCCCTCTCTCCGAGAGGGGCGTCCTCCTCTTGGTGGCACTGCTCTCCAGAGCAGTGCTCTCCCTACCCCATCTCGTGGCACAGGCCTCCGGCCTGTGCCCTACTCCTCCTTCGTCCCTTGCCTCCGCCCCACCCACCCAAGCATCAACGCCGACCCCAACCTCATCCCCGCCGACGCCCAAAACGCCGCGGCATACCCCACAAACCCTCCGCCCACACCCGCGAACACCCCGCTCCCCACCAGCGATCCCGTCGTCTTGCTGCTCTCGTTCACCAACTGGAACCACGTGTACACGCTCGTCCGTTCCCTGGGCGGCACCGCGTCGTAGTTCATCAGCACCACCGACAACTCCCACGCCCCCCAGCACATGCCCGACACCACCTGCGCCGCCACCAGCACCCAATACCCCGGCACCGCCAGCCAATACAACGGCAACAGCACCAGCCCCGCGGCGCTCGCCCGCACCAGCGCCATCGATCCCCGCCGCGCCGCAAGCCGCCCCGCCGTCGAATACACCAGCATCTTCCCGCCGTACCACGCCGCCAGCAGCAGGCTGTACCGCACGCCCTGCATTTCCAGTTGCTTCAGCATGAACGGATTCAACAGCGGCTGGGCCATCTGCGTCGCGATGTGCGCCCCCGCAACGTACATCATCCACCTCCCCGCGTGCGAATCTCGCAATCTCGCCGCCAACTCCCCCAGCGGCACGTGCCGTTCTTCCCGCGGCTGCTGCTTCGGCGCCGAGTACCTCCCCAGGTACCACGCCGACACAAACCGCAGCACCGCCGCCCCCAAAAACACCCACGCAAACCGCCGCAGCACGCCCGCTTGGTCCCCCGCCAGCACCGCGCCGTTCAGCAATATCCCGCCCAGCGTCGCCAGTTGCAGCCAGCGGTTCCGCCACGCGAAATAACTCGCGTGCATCCGTCGCGGCACGATCTCCCCCGCCAGCGTGCTCCACGCCGGGCCGCACGCCAGGCTCGCTGCCCAATACAACATCGCGATCCCAAACACCAGCACCCACGCCGCCCACACCCCGCCGTGCCCGCGCAGCCACGCCATCAGCTCCGGCCCCGCCAGCGCCACCCCCGCCAGCGGCAGATACATCGCCCCCTGCGCCCACGCGCACAGCGAACAGAATCGCGCATACGACCCCACCCGGCGCAGCAACGCCGGCGCCGCCAGTTGCAAGATCGCTCCGAGCACCACCGGCGCCGTCGCCACCAGCGCTCCCGCCACCTCGCCCAATCCAAGGTCCACCGCGAACTTCGGGATGTACGTCTCCGCCACGCCCACCATCACGGAGTAACACACCCCGTCGATGATCATCGCGCGCAGGTCCGACCTCAGCGTGAGCACCTTGCCCGCGCTCATCCCCGGAACATCTCATTATCATGCAGGCACGCCGCCAGGTGCGCGTACACATCATGCAACTTGGACCGCGACGGCGTCACCCCCGCCGCACGGCTGATCCGCCGCGCCAGCGTCCCCTCGCCCAGAATCACCATCAGTGGCGAATACCACGTCGGCCGCGCCCCGCCCTGCAGCGATGCCTCCACCAGGTGCTGCCACAACTCGGGCATGCTCGGTGTTCCGCCGCCACGCCAACCAAGTTCCTTTGCCAGTGTCGCGTCCTGAATCTCCGCCCGCTCCCCATCGCGAATGGTCGCCAGCAACTGCGCATGCAGCGGCCCCACCTCGCGCCGCTTGAGCGCCTCCAAATCCCCGATCCGTCCCTCCACCAACCCCCGCACCACGCTCGCCACCGCGCCCACCACCGCCCCGTCCGCCTTCGGGCACTCCTGCACGTCCAGCACCCGCACCTCGATGGTGTCCCGCATGAACCGCGCGATGGCGCCGCGCGAGTTCGCCCACTCATGCCGCAGCACGCCCTCCGGATCATGGGGCCCGTACGCCTTGTAGATCTCGCCCAGGATCTTGGACTCGTAATCCGCCTTGGTGTACACCATCTCGGGGATCACCAACCCCGCCGCCTGCGGCACCTTCGCGCTGTTCGTCCGATACACCTCCAGCCGATTGTCCATCACCCCCGTCAACCGCCCGTCCATGCAAGGCGTTGACGCAGAGAGCGCCGGCATGAAGGGCAACATCACCCGGATCGCCGCGTGCAACCGCCCAAACTCGCTCATCGGCGTGTCCGCGTCGATCTGAAAAGGCAGGTTCAAGTGCGCCGCCTGCAGGTTCGACCATCCATGCCCGCGGCAATCAAATATCCGGTTGAATGTATTGTAAACCGGGCTGTAATCGTGGGGCCAGACCTTCGTCTCCCGCATCGGGTCCATCCACGGATGCATCCCCGTCGGAAGTAACATCGCATCAAACTCCGCCAGCACCTCATCCGCCGTCCGCACCGCCGCGGCGAACGCCTTGTCCACGCCCTCCAGCGTCTTCACCGGCGCCGTCGTCTTCATCTCCAGCACATGCAGCACAAGTTCATTCGACAGCGACACATCCCCGATCGCGACCTCATTCGGGTATCCCGGGTCCGCCCCCTCGTCGGTGTACGAGTTCGCGCCGGGCAGCGACGCGCAACGCCGCAGCACCTGGTCCACGATCGGCATCACGTCCAGCGATCGCCGATTGACCACCATGTACTCAAGTTCGACGCCAAACGCCTGAAATAGATGTATCGGTGTGCTCATGGCTTGTCGTGGCTCGCCTCTTGGAGCCGCGTCTGTCTCCTCTTCCCGGCCGCCGGTGGGACAGGCGTCCCGCCTGTCCGGTTCCCATCCCACGCGTCCTTCACCCCCACCCGCCCGTCAGCGGCCCGACCGCCAGAGAGGGCCCCTACCTCCCCCTTCCTTCGAGCCTCCCCAGCATCACCCGCATCAGCTTCGCGTAGATCTCATCTCCTAATATCTTGTCTTCCACGCCCGCATCAATATTAGGATTATCATTGATCTCGATCACATACGCCTTCCCGCCGACCTCCTTGATATCCACCCCGTACAGCCCGTCGCCGATCAGGTCCGCCACCCGCCGCGCCGCCTTCAGCACCTCCGGAGGGCACGCGTCCACCGGCCAGGTCTCAAACTCCCCAAGCTTGTCGTCCCCCTGCTTGGTATTGTCATAAATCTGCCAGTGCCCCTTCACCATGAAATACTTGCACACGTAATACGGCTCGCCGTCCAAGACGCCCACCCGCCAGTCAAAGTCCGTCGGCATGTACGCCTGCGCCACCACCAGGTCCGAGATCTTCAGCAGCCGGTCGATCTCGCGTTCATACTCCTCGCGCGTCTTGGCCTTGATCACCCCCAGCGAAAACGAACTGTCCGGCTGCTTCAGCACCAGGGGCAGCCCCAATATCTGTGGCACGCTCGCCGCGTTGTCCTTGTGCACGATCAGCGTCGGCGGCGTCGCCACCCGGTGCCGCTGCAGCAGCTCCGCCAGGTACACCTTGTTGCTGCAGCGCACGATCGACTCCGGGTCGTCGATCACCACCAGCCCCTCCGCGTCCGCCCGCCGCGCAAAGCGAAACGTGTGGCTCAGCACGTTGGTCGTATCGCGAATGAACAACGCGTCAAACTCGCCCAGGCGCCCGTAATCGTCCTTCCCGATGATCTCAACGTCGAAGCCCATCGCCTCGCCCGCCTTGACGAACTTCTTGATCGCCTTCTCGTTGGACGGCGGCGTCGGATCATCCTCCGACCTCAAGATCGCCATGTCATACCGCGCCTCGGCCTGCTTTGGCCTCCGGTGCGGCCGGTTGAAATACTGCGTCGCGAACGTCAGCACATCCAGGAAGTGATCCGACGGAATCTCGCTCGAGGGAATCGTCCGCAGCCCCTCCAGCCTCCATTCCCCGTCCTTCTTCTCAAAGCTCGCGCGAAGAAACGGCGCCGGATACCGATTGAAAATCGCCAGCGCCAGCCGGTTGAACCGCGCCTCCACGTTCTTCCCGAAGTAAATGCTCAGCGTGAACTCGCCCCCGCTGATCTCCTTCAGCCCCTCCTGGATCACCTCGTCCAGCTCTTCCCCCGCCACCCGCACCAGCTCGTGCAGCTTCAGGTCCTGGATCGTCGAGATGTCCGGCAGCGGCTTGTGCCCCCGCGCGCTCGCCAATAGCGACACGTAGTACCCGATGCTCTGGTAGCGGTAGCTCTTGCACAAGTTGAACACCTTGTGCGGCTTTCGCTCGCTATACGCCGTATCCGTCAGGTACTTCCGGGCGGGCACCACCTCCACGCCCTCGACATTCAGCGGCCAATCCTCGGGTTTATCGAGGACAAGCAAAATGCCCATTCAGTCACGCGCCTTTCGAGCCTCGCTCGACGGTCTCGCGATGGCGTACGCCATCGCGCCCGGACTTTGCCACTCTCTCCCCGCTTCTCTCCCCCGCCCCTTTCGCCTTCCCCGGCTCCCACCCCTCCGGCGGCGACAACACCAGCAGATTCGCATCGTGCGTGATGATCCCCAGCATCACCGCGTTCACCAGCCGATAGATCGAAATCCGATACTTCGCCGTGTGATATGGCGGGTTCTGATCCAACGGATCCGCCACCAGCACCTCGCGCTTCGCCGGGTCATACCCCACCAGCATCACAAAGTGCCCCTGCGGATACCCCGCCACGTCATCATCCTCGTTCGTCTTCTCCACCTCCCTCGACGCCCCGTACAGGTACGTCGAGCTCAGCCCGCACAGGATCGGCGTTCCCTTGGCGATGTGCTTGGAGATCAAGGCGGGCGTCAGGTCCTCCATCCGCAGGTCGCCCCCCAGCCGCAGAAACTCCTGCATCGCCCTGGTCGCCAGGCGCATCCGCGAGTCGCCCTTCTTGGCCGCCAGTTGCAGCCCCAGCCGCTCGCGCACATAGTCGCGGTCGTGCACGCCCCCGTCCTCGGCGAACCACGTCGGGTCGAGCAGATCCACGTGATAGCTGTAGATCGTCGCGTGCAGCCCGCGCTTGAGCCCGTGGCACGCCAGCACCTCGATCAGCGTGCCCCCGTGATCCAGCTTCTCGATCTGGTCGATCACCTGCCGCAGTGTGATGGTCTTGTCACCCAGATGCCGGTAGATGGAGTACAGGCACGACGGACCGCAGGTGACGTCGTCGGGCTGCGCCTGGATTTCGAGCTTGATCTCCGTCTTCATGCACGCGCCGCCGATGGTGCGCACCCGTTCTTCCGCCGCTCCGCTGCCATTCTCCGCGAAGACCGAGTCTACCCCGGCCCCGCTCCCTTCGCCCGACGCCTACTTGTACGCCGGCACGAACCACCTCAGCCGATAGTTCCCGTGCTCCATCACCATGTCGAAGCCGCCCCACAAGAGCCCCTGATCCCCCCGCGGCCCCAGCTCCACCCGCGTCACGTTGTTCCCCAGGGGCTTGGGAAAGATCCCCGGCGTTCGCTCGCCGGACGGCATCCGATCAAACAGGTCCTGGATGTCCTGCTCGTGCTCCTTCAGGTAATCAAAGCACTCCCCGGGGTCCACTCCCCGCTCGATGCACTCCCGCTTGGTCAGTTGGCTCAGCACCTGCGAGACGAACAGCTTCTTGTCGTTCTCCTCCAGCGTGTTGTGGATGTGGATCATCAGGTGCCGCCCGGTCTTGGCGTACAGCTTCACCGTGCCGTCGGGCAGCGTCTCCTGCAACTCATCCTTCTTGACCTCCGCCGGGTCCCGGTAGTCATCGCCGAAGTCGCGCACGATCGGCGTTCCGCTCTCCGACCCCGGCAGCCCGCCCAGCATCGGGTTCCACTTCACGATTCTTGTCTCGGTGCACCCGCACAGCACCACCAGCGCGCCCAGCGCCAACGCCCCCAGCCTTGCTGCTCCGCGCTCGCGCGTCACTTGATCGCCTCCGCCGCCAGCTCGCCGATCGGCGCCGCCTTTGCCCCCATCTGCCCCCGCCGCCAGCAGTCATGCACGCGAAACGCCTCTCGCGTCTCCGGATGATCGAGCCTCAGGTGGCACCCGCGGCTTTCCTCCCTCCACAACGCCGCCCGCGCTACCAGCGCGCCCACCAGCAGCATGTTCTGCGTCTCCCACCCCAGAGGCTCATCAAAGATCTTGTCCAGCGTGTACCGCGCCCAGAAATCCAGCATCTCGATCTGGCTCGCCAGCTTCTGCCCGGTCCGCTCCAGGCCGACGTTCTTCCACATCGCCGACCTCACGCTGCTGCGCACGTCGGTCAGGTCCAGCTCGCCCCGGTCGCTGGGGCGGATGTCGCTGACGATGCCCACCGGCGCGGGCCGCGCCCCGCCTGTCCAGCCCGCGGGCTTGGCCCCGTTGCCGTTCATCGCCTTGGCCACCGCCGCGTCGCCCCGCATCTCCGCCGCCTGCCGCCCCGCGATCTCCCCGAACACCAGCCCCTCCAGCAGCGAGTTGCTCGCCAGGCGATTGGCCCCGTGCAGGCCGGTGCACGCCGCCTCGCCCGCGGCATACAGCCCGGGCACGTCCGTCCTCCCGTGCAGATCCGTCTTCACCCCGCCCACCATGTAGTGAGCCGCGGGGTGAATCGGGATCAGGTCCTTGGCCGCATCCAGGTCGAACCGCTTCAGCAACCTCGCGATGCCCGGGAAGTGCGTCGCGAAGTCCTTGATATGGCGGCAATCCAGATACACGCTCCCGCCGCCCTGGTGCGCGATCCGCCGCACGATCGCCTGGCTCACCACGTCGCGCGGGGCCAGCTCCGCCAGCGGGTGCACATCCTGCATGAACCGGTGCCCGGAGTTGTCCAGCAAGTGCGCCCCTGCTCCGCGCACGGCTTCGGTGATCAACGCACGGCTCGCACCCGCCAAGTACAGCGTCGTCGGGTGGAACTGCATGTAGGCCATGTCCGCCAGCGTCGCCCCCGCCCGATACGCCATCGCCAGGCCGTCGGCCGTCGCCAGGGGCGGGTTGGTCGTCTCGCGGAACAGCACGCCCGCGCCGCCGCTGGCGAGGATGGTCGCCTTGGCCCAGATCATCTGCAACCCGTGCTTGGGGTGATGCGTGATCGCGCCCATCACGGGCGAACCGGGCTCGGCGGTGGGGGTGATCAGGTCCAACGCGAAGCAGTTCTCGAAGATCCGCACGCCGCTGGTCGCCCGAGCCTTGGCCAGCAGCACCCGCTGCACCTCGCGCCCGGTTTCGTCGCCATTGGCGTGCACGATGCGCGAATGGTTGTGCCCACCCTCGCGCCCCAGGTCCAACTGCCCCGCGGCATCCGTATCCGCCTTCATGCCCCACGCGAACAGTTCGCGCATCAGCCGCGGCCCGTGATCGACCACCAGCCGCACCGCCGCCGGGTCGCACCCGCCCGCACCGGCCACCAGCGTGTCCTGCACGTGTCCTTCCAGCGTGTCCGCCGGGTCCATCACGCTGGCGATGCCGCCCTGTGCCCACGAAGTGTTGGTGTTCTTGAGGTCGCCCTTGGAAAGAACGATCACCTCGCCGTGCTCGCTGGCGGCCACCGCCGCCCGCAGCCCGGCGACCCCGCCCCCGATCACCAGGGTGTCGGTGAAGATCTGCGGCAGCAGCGACGACCGGAACGGGATGAGATACCGACGCTGTTCGAATAGACCGTCCATCTCGCAGTAGCGTACGGCGGGCGGAAGGGCACCGGGGGTGAACGCCGCCGAGGTGGGTCGGGGTGGGTTTGGGCGAGCGCCGGCACCCCCAGACCATGGGTGAATGCGCGACCCTTGCCATGAGTGCCCCCGTGAAGGGGCGGTGATTCCGCGTCGGGACGGATTGACAGCCTGGTGCTTCAAGGTACGATTTTGAGAACTGGTGGGGGAATCCTGAACATCTTGGAGCCGCGAACGGCTGGTTCCCCTGCAAAGGGAGGAGAGGGATCATGGTCAAGAATCGTGTTGTGTTGTTACGCGCTGGCATGTGTGTCGCTGTGGTACTCGCCGCCGGCTCGGCGGCGTCGGCGCAGATGATGCTGACCCCCGCGGGCGTCAGCCGCGGGTTTCAGTTGTCCACCTTTGTGAACAACGTCACCATCGGCAACCTCGGCCCCATCGGGCTGGACTACTTCAACGGAGGCGTCACGGTTTCGGCGTACAACGGCGAAGTCCGCCAGTTCGCCAACGTCGACAACCAGATCTGGACCGACGGCTCGATCGTCGGCAACTATGGGCAGAACAACGGCACCGGCCTGGCCCATTTCGGCGGTCAGCAGTTCCTCGCGGAGCAGAGCGCCGGGCGCATCGTCACGCTGCCCAGCGGCAACACCCTCGCGACCATCGGCTTCGCAACCGGCATGGTGGCCAACAACGCCGACGGCATGCTCTACGTCTCCAACGTCAGCCAGATTTTCAAGGTCAACCCCGGCAACGGCCAGGTGACGGTGTTCAATAACCAGGCCGCCGACGGGCTTTCGCTCTCTCCGGCGGGCGACATCCTGTACGCCGCGGCCAACTCCGGCCACGTGTTGGGATACAACACGTCCAGCGGGCAACTCGTCTTCGATTCCGGCTTCATCCCCGGCGGCATCGACGGCACGGCCGTGGGCTTCGGCACTCGCCTGGGATATCTCTACGTGAACACCAACGGCGGCACCGTGGTCGAGGTCAACCTCTCTGATCTCACGCAGACCGTCATCGCCTCGGGCGGCTCGCGGGGCGACTTCGTCGCCAGCGACCCCTCGGGCTCGGGCGACCTGCTGCTCACGCAGTACGACCGCGTGCTGCGGCTCAGCGGCATTCCGACGCCGGGAACCGCTGCTTTGCTGGGCGTGGCCGCTCTTGCCTCGTGCCGCCGCCGCCGCCTCGCTTGATTTCCGGTGGAGAGTCAATCGCATTGACCCGGCCGGCTCTTCGGCCTTCGAAGAGCTGGCTGGTATTCCGTTGGCGCGTCGAGTGCTCTAGCGGTCCATGTGTTCGGTCGACCGGGTCGTCGCCTGTGAATATGAATGAATAGCTCGAATCGACGGATTGAATCCGCCGTGAGATCGGTCGCTTCGACATTGACAAAGTGCCCGCCTCATATAGGCTGCGTCGGTGGTGTGCGGGGGAGAAGGGAGATCAGTTTCCGCTCTGCGGAGGCGTCTCTTTTCTCCGGCACCAGAAGAGTGGGAGAGTCATGCTTACAAATCGTTTCGTCGTGTTTCACGTCAAGCTTGCGTTCGCGTGCGTGTTGGCCGCGGGCTCGGTCGCGTCGGCGCAGATGACGCTGACGCCCCAGGGGACTGCCCGTAACTTCACGCTCAGCACCTTCGCCACGGGTTTCGCTTCGTCCGGAGGGATCGGCCCGATCCCCATCGACTTCCAGAATGACGGCTCGATCCTCGTCGGCACCTATGTGGACAACCGGATCTACCGCTTCACCAACACCGACAACCAGACGGTGGCCAGCACACCTTTCCTGACCGGGTACCCGAATGCCGAGCTCGCCCACGGCATCGCCCACTGGGGCGATCGCCTGTTTGTCTCGCACTACAACTCGCAGACCATCGACGAGCTCAACCCCGACGGCTCTGTGAACCACACCGTCGCCGGCGGCCTGGGCAACGCCCGCGCACTGCTGGCCAACCCCGCCAATGGCCATCTGTTCACCTCCACTGTGCAGGGCGTGCGCGATGTGAACCCCAACACCGGCATCTTTACGACCCTGACCACACAAGAACTCGACGGAATTACGATCTCGCCCGACGGATCGACGCTGTACGGAGCCGCCATCTCGGGCGGCGCGTTCGGACACCTCTTGGGATACAACACCACGACCGGCGCTGTGGTGTTCGATTCCGGATTTGTGCCGGGCGGGCTGGACGGCACCGCGCTGGGCTTTGGCCAGCGCACCGGCTTCATCTACGGCAATCTCAACAACGGCAATGTGGTGGAGATCAACCTCTCCACGCTCGAACAGGTCACCATCGCCACCGGCGGCTCGCGCGGCGACTTCGTCTCCAGCGATCCTTCCGGCTCGGGCGATCTGCTGCTGACGCAGACCGACCGGATTATCCGCCTCAGCGGCATCCCCACACCCGGCGCGGCAGCGCTGCTGGGCGTCGCGGGCCTCTTCGCCTCGCGTCGGCGGCGGTCATCGGGTGTCGTGGCTTGATTGAGTTCGGGTGTTGATGTCTCCGGCCGCCCCATCGATTGGTGGGGCGGCTGTATTTTTGGAGCGTGGGGGACGCGGGCGTCGCGGCGTGGGGGTTCGGAGGGTGATGGAGAAGAAGGCAGCGAGGCAGGAGGCACCCGGGCATCGAGGGGGGCTGGCGGAAGTGGGTCTGCCGCGTCGATGCGTTCGGATGGGATGAGATGGGTGGCGCCGGGGGGGCTGAGAAACTTCGCGAGGCGGAGGATGAGGGCGGCGGCCTTGCGGGCGTTCTCGCGGTGGCGGCGGGGCTCGGGGGCGAGGGGCGCGGATTCGTGCCCGTGCTCGTCGGCCAGGTGGTGGTTGATGATGGTGTTGAGCAGCTTGACGACGCTGGGCAGGTAGTTGGTGGCGATCAGGCGCGTGCGGCGAGAGGCGGCGGATTGAATGTTGTCCAGGCGCAGCGCGATGTCGGGGCGGGTCATCCACAGGGTGAGGGCCTCGACGGTCGTGCGATATTGATTGGCGACGGCGCGCAGCGTGTTGTCGGGTGAGTTGAGGGCGTCGATGACGGCGTCGGTGATCTTGGGGGAGGGGCTAAAGGGGGTGAGGGTGGTGCTCATGCCGGGTAGTGTGACGCGCGGCGGGAGGGAATGGAAGGGGGAAAACGGGTATCACGCGAAAGGCGCGCGCAATCCCGGTAGATGCGCGAAGATTTTTGGGGGGTGGAGGGGCGCGGAGGGGCGGGAGGGGCGCGGAGGGGCGGGAGGGGCGAGACCGGGCGTCAGCGCCGGCGGGTGGAGATTGAGGGTGGCGAGCCGCGAGGCGGCGGGAGATGGTGCGCGGGGGTGGGGAGGTGGTGCCGGTTTCGTTTCCTGGGGCTGGCGCCCCAGGCTCGCGACTGGCGCACCTTCGGTGCTTGGAGGTTGCTAGTGCTTGCACCCGCAGCCGCCGGAGTGGTTGTGGGTTTCGGCCGCGGGCCCGACCATTAGGTCGAGTTTCTTGGTGAGGAACTGGCAGTGGTGTTCGAGGTGCCAGGTGTAGCTGGCCAGGATGTCGCGCACGGACATCTGGCCGCGGGTGGGGTGCATGCCGGCGCGGGCCATCTGGGCGTCGCTGAGGCTGTAGAGCCATTGCGCCGTCCATTGCCGCAGGGTGTGGGTGGTGGCGAGGAAGCCGCCCAGGGCGTTCATGACGCGGGCGTGGTCGGTGTCGGGGTCGTCGGCGTAGCCCTCGTGGGTGTTGCCGTAGAGATTGGCATCGATGAAGGCGTTTTCGTCCCACTCCGCGAAGATCGGGTGGTCTTCCGCCACGGCCCGGCGCATGCGGTGGACGGCGGCGAGGTCGGCGTCGCAGATGTGGCCAATGAGCACGCGCACGGGCCAGCGGCCGACGCCGGCGTCGGGGAGGAAGGCCTGGTCGATCTGGCGTTCGGAGAGTTCGAAGACGCGGCGGTCGATCCATTCGATGCCGCGTTGGTAGCGGGCGATGAGTTGAAGGGTGGGGAGGGCGGCGATCTGGTCTTTGGTGAGGGGCGAAAGCGACGCACGCTCGCGACAACACCCGCCGCCGGAGGCTTTGCCGTGGCCGTTGCAGCAGGAGTCGGCGGAGGTGGGGGCGTCGGTGGTGGTGGGGGAGGTTTGGGTGGATTCAGACATGGGGGCTCCTTGAGGAGGAATCGGCATTCGGCATTCGTAATTCGGCATTCGTTACTTCGCACCCCGCAGCCGCGTCGCCACAACGAATGCCGAATCACGAATGCCGAATGCCGGGCCTCCGAAGACTGTACGCTACCCCCATGCCCGAACCCGCTCCCCGAAACCCCGATCACGCTGTCGCCCTCCGCGTCGCCACGCTGCCCCGCGACACGAACCACTACGGAACGATCTTTGGCGGGGTGATTTTGAGTTACATCGACCAGGCGGGGTTCGTACAGGCTCGCAAGCACGGGCAACACCGCTGGGTGACGGCGGCGGTTGATCGCGTGGAGTTCAAGGCGCCGGTGCATGTGGGGGATGTGGTGACGCTGTACACTCGAACGAGCCGCCTGGGGACCAAGAGCGTGACGGTGGAGGTGCTGGTGGAGGCGGAGCGGTATGCGAGCGGCGAGGTGGTGCAGGTGACGACGGCTACCATGACGATGGTGGCGGTGGACGCGGCGGGCAAGCCGATCGCGTTTCGAGAGCCGCCGACGGTGTGAACGCCCGTGCGGATGCACACGAGGGGACCCATGCAGCCAGCCGAGACGACGTATATGAGTGCGCAGCCGCTGGGCGGGGTGATGGTGGCGAAGATCACCTGCCCGCGGGTGAGCGATTTTGAAGCCGCGGCGTTGAAGACGGACTTGAAGAAGTTCGTGGAAGCGCCGCCCGCGAAGCTGGTGGTGGATCTGTCCGACGTGCTGCTGGTGACCTCAACCGGGCTGGGGATGCTGGTGCAGGTGCGGAGCGCGGCGCAGGCGGCGGGGGGCAAGGTGGTGCTGGCCGGGCTGTCGACGGAGCTGGTGGATCTGTTCCGCCTGACGAACCTGCATCGGCTGTTCACGATTGCGCCGGATGCGAAGAGCGGCGCGGAGCAGATTGCGTGAGGCCGGCGGTCCGGCTGGCCGCGATGATCTCGGGGGGCGGGCGGACGGTTGTCAACCTGCTGGACCGCATCGACGCGGGGGCGTTGCGGGCGACGATGCCGCTGGTGATCGCGTCGAGGCCTTGCGCCGGGGTCGAGCGCGTTCGTGGGCGCGTGGCGGACGTGCGGGTGATGCCCGGGCGGATTCCGGCGTCGGAGCTGGAACTGGTCTTGAAGTCGCACGTCATTGAGTACGTGGTGCTGGCGGGATATCTGCAACTGGTGAACATCCCCGCGTCGTACCGCGGGCGGGTGATCAACATTCACCCGGCGCTCCTGCCCAAGCACGGCGGGCCCGGCATGCACGGGCACCATGTGCACGAGGCGGTGCTGGCGGCGGGGGACACCGAGAGCGGCTGCACCGTGCACTATGCCGACGACACGTTCGACACCGGCAAGGTGATCTTGCAGAAGCGGTGTCCGGTGCTGGCCGGCGACACGCCCGACACGCTGGCGGCGCGGGTGTTCGGGCTCGAGTTGGAAGCCCTGCCCGAGGCGATTCAGATGATCATCGGAGGCGGCGCGTGAAGTGGGTTGCGTTCATCGCGCGGGTGGTCGGGGTTCTGTTGGCGGGCGCGACCCTGGCGCGGGCCCAGACGCCCCCGGATCTGACGCCGCCCCAAACCAAGGAATCCGCGGACCGACTTTCCGCCCTCGCCTTTGAGGCGATGTCAAAGCACGACCCGGCCAAGGCGGAGGATCTGCTGCGACGCCAACTCAAGCTGCAGCCGAATAACTTCGTGGTGTATTACAACCTGGCGTGCACGCGGGCGGCGCAGCGGGACGGGCCCGGGGCGGCGGCGCTCATCTCGCAGGCCGTCGAGCACGGGTTCTGCGATCTTTATCAACTGAAGCGCGACGGCGTGCTGGATGTGATCCGCAAGGAGCCGGCGTATCTCGCCCTGGTGGACCACTGGGATGCGGTGCTGATCGCCCGGCGGGAGGCGAACCTGGCGTCGGCCCGCGAGCTGTTCAAGGATGGCGAGTACAAGGAGATCGTCGACGAACGCATGCGGGTGGTCTATCGCACCGCGTTTGACGAGGGATCGACGAAAGCCGCGATCGAGGAGCTGAACAAGGTCGCGGCGTACGCGCAGGCGAATCTCTTCCCCGACCTATTCGACCCCGAAAAAGCGAAGAACGACGCGTGGGTGACCATCGTGCTGCCCAGCAAGCTGGACTTCGCCAAGTGGGCGATTGCGCTGTACGGGCCGCAGGTGAGCACGGGCAACAGCACCGTGGGCGGGGCGTACGAGCACGACCTCAAGCGCCTGGTGTCGATGGACCTGGGCGCCACGCTGCGGCACGAGTTCATGCACGCGCTGCACTACCGGCACATCACCCGCCAGGGGCAGGAGTGCCCGGCGTGGATGCTGGAGGGGCTCGGATCGCTGGTCGAGGACTATGACCCGGGCCCGAACGGGGAGATGGTGCCGGCGCCTTCGTGGCGGACGAACATCCTGAAGCGCGTGGAGAAGCTGGGGAACCTGCCTCGGATCGAGAAGCTGGCGAAGATTCCATATGGACCGTTCTTCAATGATCGGCCCCTGTTCAACTATGCCGCGGCCAGGGGCGAGTTCATGTTCCTGGCCAGCGAGGGAAAGCTCCTGGCCTTTTCCAGGGCGTTCGATGCCACGTGTGCCGACGACCCCACGGGCGTGAAGGCGTTTGAGCAGGCCCTGGGAGAGACCGACTTGAAGGCCCTGCACACCCGCTGGCGCGACTGGGTGCGGTCGCTGCCCGCGGTGCCGGAAGAGATTCGCAGCGGGGCGGCGTCGCTGGGGCTGGAAGTGGATGCGGGCAGCGGCGAGGGGCCGGTGGTGCTGTCGTTTGATCGCCGCACGGGGGCGCAGGGGCTGCACATCAACGACGTGATTACGGCGATCGACGGCAAGCCGGTGCGCGACATGTCGGAGCTGGTGCGGGTGCTGTCGGGGTATAAGCCGGGCGATGAGGTGGAGGTGTCGTACCGGCGGTACAAGCTGACGGGGACGGCGAAGATCGTGCTGGTGAAGAAGAAGTGAACATGGCGTGTGGCTGGGGTGTCGGCGAACGACCCATGTCAAATACCGCGGGCAGTTCCGAGAAGCACTCCCTCTGGGATGTCAGTCTGGCCCGGGCCATGGACGCAGTTGGCGGGGAGGAGTCGCTGAATCGGTGCCGTCTCGCTCGCGTGGAGGAATTTGAGAGGGGCGACGATCGCGGACGGCTGCGGGCGAAGTACGCGCAGCGGGTCGACGCGTGGTGGCGAGAAAGCAAGAGAATGCGTGCCGATCTGGATGGTCGACGATGGCAGCAGATGATGCTGAGAACATCGCCGGAAGCCGCATTTGCAAACTTGGTTTGGATCCCATTGTTCTGGCTCCTGGCGATCACGATGCGGACAATCGGCTTGGGAACAACGAACCGATTGAGGCGTTGCTTGCGGCGTGGAACCTGTCCAGACTGCGGATACCTGGTCGTGGACCAGCGCACACCTTCGGCGGGTATCGCCCCGGACCAGTTCGGACCCAATCGCTGCCCTGAGTGCGGGAGCGCGTGGCCAATGGTGCCGGCGGCGGTCGAAGTGAGTGCGTGAGTTCACGCCCGGGTGCTGCGGTAGTGGTCATGAGGCGTTTGGAGGGGTGTTGGCACCGAAGTGAAAAAGTTTCTGGCGGAGGGTGAGACGTCGGTACGCTTCCGCATGGCTACTTCCCCATCCACCGTGCCCGGCCGGGCGTCCGCTGAGATTGAAAGCAAGCCCATCAGCCGCGTGGCGGCGGAGAAGCCCCTGCGTGACGTCATGGACGGGGCCCAGCGGCTTGAGATCAAGTGTCTGGATCACGGGTTTGTGGCGCTGGTGGATGCGATGCCGCGATTGGTGCCCGAGGGGCAGACGGCGGACGCGGCGATCGTGCAGGCGGCCCGTGTCTCATATGGACAGGGAACCAAGCAGGTGAGCGAGGACAAGGGGCTAATCCGATATCTGCTGAGGCACCGGCACACCACGCCCTTTGAGATGGTGGAGTTCAAGTTCCACATCGCGATGCCGATCTTCATCGCCCGCCAGTGGATCCGGCACCGCACGGCCAATGTGAACGAGTACTCCGCGCGATACTCGATCGTGCCCGATCGGTTTTATCGGCCGACGATGGAGGCGATTCGCAAGCAGTCGGCCTCGAACCGGCAGGGGGGCGAGGAGACGTTCGTGGTGGACGGCAGCGACCCGGACCAGGCGGCGACCGCGTCGGCGTTTCTGGAGTACTTGCGCGACGCCGAATCGCTGTATCAGAAGTATGACGCCCTGACCAAGCGGGGCGTGTCGCGCGAGCTGGCCCGGATGGGCCTGCCTGTGAACGTGTACACCGAGTGGTACTGGAAGTGCGATCTGCACAACATTCTCCGGTTTCTGTCGCTGCGGATGGACAGCCACGCGCAGCTCGAGATCCGCGAGTACGCCCACGCGATGTACCGGCTGCTGGAGCCGATGGTGCCGGTAACGATGGAGGCGTGGCGGGATTACGAGTTTGAGTCAATGCACCTGTCGCGCCTGGAGGTGGAGGCGATTCGAGGGCATGCGGGCGGGGCGGCGCCGGATCTGGCGACGAGCAACAAGCGCGAGGCCGCGGAGTGGGCGGCGAAGCGGGCCATGCTCGGATTGGATCGAAGCGTGTGAGCGTGCGGGCGTGATGATCGAGTGATGACGCCGACGCGCGAATCTTGCGGATGATCGATCGCGGGGGGAGGAAAAGGGACGCTTGGAGCACCGAAAACGGGGGCGGGCGGGTGCGTGAGAGACTTTTCGGGCGAGAAGCATCAAGAATTCGTTGACCCCCGTAGGAACACCTGTATCGTTTGTGCGGCCCAGTACAAATACCTGTCAATTGCCATAAAGACCTAGAAAAACGGGGTTTACGAGCAAATAACGCAGGATTTTGGGGTGTCGGACCAAGGATTATGGGCACCAAACAAAGAACAAATCCATGGTTTGGCAACAAAAAGTCGCGGGAAAAGATGAAAAAACCGCTTGCCAGTCACGGAGTTTGATGTATTCTGTGGGTGGGTCAGGAACGAGTCGTTCGTTCTTTGCGTGAGAGAGAGACCTTTCGAAAACGCTAGATTGAGGAGAAAGAGACATGAAGAAGGTGATTGTTTCCATGCTCGCCGTGGCCGGTATGGCTATGGCCGCGAACGCTGCCGACACCACGCTCCGTTACGAGGTGAGCGCTGACGGTGGTGCGACCTGGTCTTCCAGCGTCAACGCTCTGCCCGGCACGCACATCCAGGTGCGGGCTCGCGTGGCTTACTCGGGCACGGCGCAGGTCTTCGGCCTGTCGCAGCTCGTGTTCCAGCCCATCGTGAGCAACTGGGCTGACACCCTTGACAACACCGGCCCGCTGTCCAACCAGATCGGCCCGACCGGCGGCAGCCGCACGACCCCGCTGGGCACCGTCGATGACGCCTCGGGCGCCTTCGGCCGCATCACGCCCTTCGGTGCGAACGCCATCACGACCACCGCGTACATCCGCGGCTTCGTGGGCACGGGCGCGAACGCCGGCATGCTCCGCATCGCCCAGGCCTTCGTGACCAACTGGATCGGCACCGGCACCAACGCCAACAACGCCACCGGCGCCGCTGGCGTGTCGGTTGCCCAGATCGCCCCCGGCACCCGTCTGCCCACCGACCCCGCCTACAGCGACAGCAACGACGTGGTCGTCTTCAAGTTCGGCTTCACGCTGAACGCCGACAGCACGGCCCGCACCCTCGGCATCGACACCCCCGTCGCCGGCCTGGGTAAGGAAACCTCCAGCACGACCGGGCACCTGGGCGAGCTCTACGCCTCCTGGTTCACCTCGTCGCAGGCTGCTCAGGGCACCCGCTTCTACGGCAGCGTTGGCACCGAAGCCGCTTCGGTCAACGTCGTCCCCGCCCCCGGCGCTCTGGCCCTCGTCGGCCTGGGTGGCCTGGTCGCGACCCGTCGCCGCCGCTAATCACGGTGGACCGGGAGATCGTGCTGGCAGCAGCATGATCTGAGCAGGCTCTCTGCTCACCAAGTTTCGAAATGACTCACCCCTCTTCGGGAAACCGAAGAGGGGTTTTTCGTTTTGGCAAGTACCGGAAAAGCACGCGGCCCTTCGGCAACTTACCTCGGTGCGTAGCGAGGTCGTTCGGCCGCATTGAGGTGTGGTGCCTGAGCGTCCTCCGCCGATGCGGCTGGAGTGTGATGTCCGATGAACGAAGGGTTGACGCCAGTTACATCGCGATGAAATATCGGAATTAAGTTTGTTCATGCAACCATCTCTCCGTGCTCCGTGTACCAAAGAAGTCCGAATACCTCGGCGAAAGCCCTGACCCGATCTGACGCTGAATGCGGACAAGGAGAGAGACATGAAGGCTTCGTACGGCGCTATCGCTACCATTGCCGCGTTCTTAGCCGCAGCGGGCTCCGCTCGCGCGGCGGACACCACCATCAAATATGAGGTCTCGGCGGACGGTTTGAGTTGGTCCAGCAACCTCAACGCTCTTCCCGGCACGCAGATTCAAGTCCGGGCGCGTGCGATTTGGACCGGCGCGACGCATGTCGATGCCTTGGGCGAAGTGCAGTTCCAGCCCATCGTGTCGAACTGGACCGCCGCGGACCATCTCCAAACGACCGCGGGCACGCCGACAAACCCGCTCAACGCGCTGAATCCGAATCCGTTGATGCCCGGAGGCATCGGGCCGGTCGGGGGCGTCGGAAGCACGCCTATCGGAAGTGTTCCCGATGTACCTGGCGAGTGGGGTCGTGTGACACCGTTTGCGCAGGTCGCAACCACGACCTCGACGTACCTACGGGGATTTCTCGGCACCGGCACTGCGTCGGGGCTCCTGCGCATCGCGCAGGCCAATATCACCAACTGGGTGGGCGTGGGCCCGACTTCTGGCCCCGGCGGCGCGAACAACTGGAACGCCGGCGGCGGCGTGACTGCGGGGCAAGTCAGCAAGGATTTTGCGGATACGCACCCGATACCCCCGTTTCTTTTGGGCACCGATGTCGTGGTCTTCAAGTTTGGATTCACGCTCAGCGGCGCGACTGCGCAGCGCACACTCAGCATCGATACGCCGGACGAAGGACTCAGGCACAGCACGAACATTCTTGCAGAAGCGCTGCCGTTTTATGGGCATCTCGTGGCCCGTTGGTACGTGCATCAAGATGACATGGTGGGGACACCATTTTATGACAGTTACGACGCGGCGCCGGCGTTTGTGCACGTGGTGCCCGCGCCGGGCATGGGAATCGTGTTGATGGCCGCGGGATTGCGCGCGGGGCGGCGCCGTCGGTGAGCGTGGATAGAAATGCTCCAGAGAGCGTGAGCAAACGAGCCGTGGCCGAGAGGCTGCACCGAGGAGACAGACATGAAGACGACGATTCGCGCGATGGTGGTGGCGGCGGGCGTGGCGGCGGTGGCGGGCGTGGTGGCGGTGGCGCAAGCCGCGGATACGACGATCAAGTATGAGGTGTCGACGGACGGGCTGAACTGGTCGACGAGCGTGAGTGTTCTCCCGGGAACGCTCATTCAGGTGCGTACGCGGGCGATTTGGAGCGGGTCAACGACGGTGTATGGGCTTGGACAAGTCGGCTTTCAGCCCGTGGTGTCTGGTTGGACGTTGTCCGATCACCTCGAGACCACTGCCGGCACGCCGACCAACCCGAATAATGCGAGCAATCCCAGCGGCAGCGGGCCCGGAGGCGTTGGTCCTCTGGGCGGAGCGCTCACGAACCCCTCTGGAAACGTGCCTGATTCTCCCGGGGTCTGGGGACGCGTGAGCCCGTTTGGATCTATCGCGTATGGAACATCCAACTACCTGCGGGGTTTTCTGGGTACCGGGACAGCCGCGGGGCTCTTGCGAATCGCACAGGCGCAGACCGTGAACTGGATCGGGGTGGGTCCGACGTCGGGCCCGCAAGCGGCGAACAACTGGAGCGGCGTGGGAGGCGTGAGCCCGGCGCAGCCTGCGCCATCTTTGATCGCGGGTGACCCGCGATACCCGGCATTCCAGCCCGGCGCCGATGTGGTTGTCTTCAAGTTCGGTTTTGCGGTCGGCGATAGCGGTGGGTCTCGAGACCTGACGATCGACACTCCCGCGAGGGGCTTGTATCACGAGGGTGGCAGTAACGCACCGCCCGCGCTCTTTGGCAAGACAAAGTCACTCTGGTACCTGAGCGCCTCGGACATCTCTGCGATGGCGTCTTATGACAGCACTGGCACGGAGGCTGCGTTCGTGCACGTGGTGCCGGAGCCGGGCGTGGTGATGTTGGCGATTGCTGTGGGGCTGGGGGCGAGTCGGCGGCGGCGGTGAGCGTGTATTCAGCGTGTCGATGTGAGTGTGGATTGAAGGATCTCGGCCGAGAGGCCGTACACGGAGAGTAATATGAAGACGGTGATTGGTGCCATGATGTACGTGGCGGGCGTGGTGGGCGTGGCGCACGCCGCGGACACGACGATCAAGTATGAGGTGTCGACGGACGGGCTGAACTGGTCGACGAGTTTGAATGCGTTGCCGGGGACGCAGATCCAGGTGCGGACGCGGGTGATCTGGACGGGCGCCACGCAGGTGTATGGGCTAGAGCAAGTGACTTTTCAGCCAATCGTGTCGAACTGGACGGCCGCGGATCATCTGGAGACGACGGCGGGAACGCCGGTGAATCCGAACAATGCGTTAAACCCAAGCGGGAATGGTCCTGGGGGCGTTGGGATTCTCGGCGGCGCGGGAACGAATCCGTCCGCAAACGTTCCGGATACGCCGGGCGTGTGGGGCCGCGTGAGCCCGTTCGCGTTTGTGGCGACCACCACTTCGAGCTATCTCCGAGGCTTTCTGGGCACTGGCACCGCAGCGGGATTGTTGAGAATCGCCCTGTCACAGACGACCAACTGGATTGGGCAAGGACCAACAAGCGGCATGGGTTCGGCTAACAACTGGTCGGCGGGAAACGGGGTCATTGCCGGGCAGTTGTATCCTGAGATTTCGTCGCCACGACCGGGCGGCCTGGAGTTCGTGCCGGGCACGGATTACGTGGTATTCAAGTTCGGTTTCACGCTGAGCGCGGCCGCGAGCGCTCGCACGCTGAGCATCGACACGCCGCTTTCTGGCATACGACGAGAGACACACGTCGGCCCAAACTATGGTAGATCTGTTGTGTACTGGGCGGTCACACCCACGGATGCGTTAAGGCCGTTTTACGACAGCATTGCCGCGGCTCCGGCGTTTGTGAACGTGGTGCCGGCGCCGGGGGCGAGCTTGCTCGTGGTGGCGATTGGTTCGCTGGCGGCGCGTCGGCGACGGTGACCGTTGCGTGAAGAATGTTAACAGAACTGGACTGAGAGTTGGCGGCCGAAAGGCCGCACACAAGGAGACAGACATGAAGAAGACAATTCGCGCGATGGTCGCGGCGGCGGGCGTGGCGGCAGTGGTGGGGGTGTCGGGCGTGGCACAAGCCGCGGATACGACGATCAAGTATGAGGTGTCGACGGACGGGCTGAACTGGTCGACGAGTTTGAATGCGTTGCCTGGGACGCAGATCCAGGTGCGGACGCGGGTGATCTGGACTGGGGCGACGCAGGTTGTCGGACTGGGGCAGGTGGGCTTCCAGCCCGTGGTATCGGGTTGGACTGCGGCGGATCACTTGGAGACCACCGCGGGGACTCCGGTGAACCCGAACGACGCGCTCAACCCGAGCGGCAATGGTCCGGGCGGCATCGGGCCGATTGGGAGCAATGCGACGATTCCGTCGGGCAGTGTTCCGGATGTTCCTGGCGCCTGGGGCCGGGTGTATCCGTTCGCGACGTCTGGTATCACCAGCACGAGCTATCTTCGAGGTTTTCTCGGCACCGGCACCGCCGCGGGGTTGCTGCGAATTGCGCGGGCACAAGTCACGAACTGGATTGGTGTGGGGCCGACATCGGGACCGCTGGCTGCCAACAACTGGAACGGCGTGGGTGGGGTGACCGTTGGTCAGTTCTCAAGTGCACTGACGGCGGGTCACCCTGAGTATCCCGCCTTCAAGTTTGGTACCGATGTCGTCGTCTTCAAGTTTGGATTTACGCTTGGGGACAGCAGTGATGCGAGGACGCTTTCGATCGACACGCCTCAGCGTGGACTGTACCACGAGGGTGGTGGGACGGCTCCGCCTCAGCTCTACGGGCTCACCAAGTCGAGCTGGTGGCTCAACGAAAATGATGTGAGTTTTTATAACTCCTATGACAGCACTGCGGCTGAAGCGGCGTATGTGAACGTGGTGCCCTCTCCAGGGATGGGCGTCATGGTGTTCGCAGCTGGGGTCGTCACCTTGCGGCGCCGGCGGTGAGATCCGCTGCGTGAGTGTGAGCCAAGTCTCGGCAGGGTGGGGTGTGGGACAGCCCGCAGCCGAGAGGGGACCAGCAGAAGCCGCAGTACCTCGCGAGGGGCTGTGGTTTGCTTTTCGTTAAGTTGACAACTTGCGTTGTGAGGCGGCGGAGATTCGTGTAGGCTCCGGACATCTTTCCTCCTGGGGGATTCTGAACGGAGGAACGTATGAACCGAGCGATGACGCGAATCACGGCGGTGTTTGCGGCGGCGGGGGCCACGGCGGCGGTGTTTGGCGCGAGCACCACGCTGAGGTACGAGGTGTCCACCGACTTGGGGGCCTCGTGGTCGTCGAGCACGTTTGCCCAGCCTGGCGACACGGTGCAGGTGCGGGCGCGGGTGATCTGGAGCGGGGCGGAGCAGATGAGCGGGCTATCGCAGTTGGTGTTCCAGCCCGTGGTGACGGGGTGGACGGACAGCGACAGGCTGATCACGGATCCGAGTTCGCCGGGGGGGATGGGCATTGAGCCTGGTGGGGTTCGGACCCCGCCACCACCTCCTCCGCCGCCACCGGGCGCGTATGGGCGGGTCGATCCTTTCCGGGCCAACGCGGCTTCCACGAGCAATTTTCTGCGTGGGCATGTTGGGTCGGGCACGGCGTCCGGGCTGCTGCGGATCGCGCAGGCGTATGTGACGAACTGGATCGGCGAAGGGCCGACGTCGGGGGCCGGCGCCATCAACAACTGGAATGGCAACGGGGGTGTCAGCGTGGCGCAGATTGCGCCCGGAACGCGGCTGCCGACCGATCCACCCTCGAACCTGGAGAACGATGTCGTCGTGTTGAAGTTTGGATACGTGGTCGGTCAGGACGGCGCGAACTATGTGCGTGACATGGTGATCGATACGCCGCTGGCCGGGCTGGGGCACGAAACGAACAACGCCACTGGTCACTATGGCGACCTGTACGCGGCGTGGTTCACATCAAGCACCGCGGCCCAGGGCACGCGGTTCTATGGAGATGTCGGCACGGAATTGGCGGTGGTGCATGTGGTTCCTGCGCCGGGAACCGTGATGCTGATGGGATTGGTGGCGGCGAGGCGACGGCGGCGGGTGTGACCGAGGGAATCGGATGCGGGGTGCAACAAGCCCCTCTCGGAGAGAGGGGCCTCCCGATCAGTTCACACCCCCGCCCGTTGTTGCCGCAGCAGCGAGATCAGCACTGGTCCGCCCGCGAGGGCGGTGAGGACGCCCAGGGGAAGCTGGCCGCTGCCCAGGTCGATGGCGCGCACCAGCGCGTCGCCGAAGACGACGATGGTGGAGCCGCAGATGCATGCCGCGGCGAGGAGCGGCCCGTGCCGCGGGCCGATCAGCAATCGGCCCGCGTGGGGGGCGATGAGGCCGACGAAGCCGACGGGCCCGGCGAGGAGGACGGAGTCGGCGGTGAGGACGGCCGCGGCGATGAAGAGGATGGCGCGGAGGCGGCCCAGCGGCACGCCCAGGGTTCGGGTTTCGTCGTCGCTCAGGCTGGCGGCGTCCATGGCGCCGGTCCACAGGGCGGCGAAGCCGATCGCGACCAGGCAGACGGGCGAGAGGACCCAGAGTTCGCGGGGAGCGACGTCGCGCACGGCGCCTAGCAGCAGCCTCCCCGCGGCCAGACCCTGGTCGGGCAGGAGTTGGCGGACGAGCATGGTGCCCGCCCCGCACATCATCGCGACGACGACGCCCACCAGCACCAACGACGTCGGGTCGAGAACGCCCTTGCGCTGGGCGAACAGAAACACGATGGCGATGGCCACCAGGGCGCCCAGGGTGGACGCAAGGCCGGCGGAGATGCCCAGGCTTTCGGCCCCGCCGATGCCGTGCCCGGCGAGGAAGGCGATGTAGGACGCGACCATCACGCCCAGGCCCGAGCCGGCGGAGAGCCCGAGAATGTCGGGCGAGGCCAAGGGGTTTCGCAGGAGCGACTGCAGCAGCACTCCGGCCGCGGCCAGGGCGGCGCCGACGGTGACGCCCGAGATGACGCGGGGGAGGCGCTGGTCCAGAAACTCGAAGGCGAGGACCGGGCCGTGGGCGTCGCGGCCGATGGCCAGGCGCAGCACCACAGCCCCGGCCAGGAGCAGGGTGAGCAGGGCCAGGCCGAGAGGGGTGGGCAGTCGCTTCACAGTCAGGGAGAAGGTACCCGGCGGGCGGGCGGGATGCGCGGCGTTGGCGGCGACGACCCGGGGGAAAGGACCTAGAATGGGCCCCGCTTTCGGGAATGACCCCCCGGGCCGCGTGACTGGCGAATGGTACCTTTGGAGATCTTACGGTGGCGAAAAAGTCCTTCGAGTGCTCGGTTGTGACCCCATCCGCGATGCTGGTGACCGGGCAGGTGTCGTACGCGGCGGTGCCGTCGTGGGACGGCTCGATGGGCATTTTGCCCGGACGGGCGGCGATTCTCGCCCGCCTGGGCGTGGGCGAGCTGCGGCTGGAGTTCGCTGACACCGAAAAGAGCAAGGGCGGCGAGGCGACCTATTACGTCGAGGGCGGCGTCGTCAAGATGTCCGACAACAAGCTGACCATCCTGGCCGAGAAGGCGATGCCGGTCGAGGAACTCACTGCGGCGGCGGCGGATGCTGAGCTGGCGGCGGCGATGAAGGCGCCCAGCGTGGGCACGCCCGAGCAGGTCGCCGACAAGAAGGCGGCGGACCAGCAGCGGGCGCGGGTGAAGAAGCGCCTGGCCAAGAAGTAGACCCAGTGCCGCCCGCTCCCTGGCCGCCTTTCCGGCATGAGCCGGGCGGGTGCGGGCCGGGGTGGGGTTGGTCCAGTTGCGCGGGACGACGCAGGGCGACGCGGGATGCGTTTGGCCGGAGTGCAATGCGCCGGGATGTGCGGCGTCAGACTGGGTGCAACCGCCGCCCGCGCGAGGCGGTAGATTGGAATAGGAATGCGAAAGGGACGTGCGAGCCCCGGGCGCGGCTTTACGCTCATCGAGCTGCTGGTGGTCATTTCCATCATCGGGCTGCTCATCTCGATTCTGCTGCCCTCCCTGGGCAAGGCCCGCACGGCGGCCCGCGAACTGAAGGACGGCGTGAACCTGCGCAGCATCCAGCAGGGGATGGTGATCTGGGCGGGCACGCACGACGACACCTACCCCATTCCCAGCCTGCTCGATCGCGCCAACTCGACGATCGACCCCATGGGCCAGCCCGCGACGGTGAAGGACAACTCGGGGAACATCTTTTCGGTGTTGATTTTCAACGGGTACTTCGGCCCGGAGCTGACGGTGAGCTCGGCGGAGGTGAACCCGCGGATCGTGCGCGACACCAAGTACGAGTACAAGTTCCCGTCGCTGGCGGTGAGTGAGGAAGCCGCGTTGTGGGATCCGGGCTTTTCGGGCTACCCGGGCGAGGCGAACACGACGGGGATCGGGGGCGGCAGGCGTGATGCGGGAGCCGTGGGCAACCTGAGCTTTGCGCACACGGCTCCGTTCGGTCAGCACGCGGGCACCTGGAAGAGCACCTACGACTCGCGCCAGGCGACGCTGGCCAATCGCGGGCCTTCGTACGACGGCACGCCGGGGCTGTGGCGCCTGCGGGCCGGCGTGAGCGGGGCGGAGAGCAACCGGCTTAAGATCTTCGGCGGGAAGAACTCCTGGGGCGGCAACGTGGCGTTCAACGACACCCACGTGCAGTTCTTCAACACCCCCGACAGCGACCAACTGCCGATGACGTATCGGTACACGATCAACGGCTCGCGGACGTGGGGCGATAACGTCTTCGTGAACGAGGACGAGAACACCGGCCAGCCCCTGGGCGAGCAGTTCGCGGAGCCCGGGAGCAACGCGTACCTCACCATCTACGGCGATGTGTTCAACGCGGGCGGGCAGAACCTGATCAATCCGTTTGTGGATTAGCTGACCCCGATTTTGCATTTGAGTGGATTGAGCGGTCGGTCAGGAACCGAAGAATGCCCATGCCACACGGACTCCAGTCGCGTGCCATTCTTGAGGAAGAGCGGACAATCTCGAAGCGATGGGCCGAGTTGAGGCCCAATTCCAAAGCGTCTCGCTTGTGGCTTGAGCATCGGGAAGATTGGAAAAGGGCGACGGCTTCGGTTGCAATCCGACTTGGCGCTGACTTGTCTCGGCAAATCGATCATTGTGTCTTGGGGGACGGGGCACTTCCCGAGGACGGAACGCTCATTGCCGCGTTGAACGCCGGAGGGTCGACACTTCCCGTTTGGTCATGCCTCGCCATGGGCTTGATTTCGGAACTACATCAAGACCCGGTCGCGTGGTCGCTGACGGTTTTTCGGGAGGCAAAGGCGCCCGCACGCGGATGGATGATGAGGTTTTTCCACGGCCCCGGCGAGGCTCGAGACGCGATTCTTCATGTTGGGCTCGATGACAGGTCGAAACGCGTGCGGCTATGGGCTTGCGAGGGGACGGAGCACTCCCACGATCGCAAACGATGGCTGCCGCGCCTGGCGTTGATGAGACAGTCCGACCCGGCGTTGGAGGTGCGAGAAGCCGCCCAGCATTCTCATGACATCATTGACAAGGGATACCGCGTGAACCTCAAGGGTGGGCGATGGTGTTTTCTGGTGGAAAATCAAGTCGGAAGCATCGTGGCCTGTGACTTCGACGAGGTCGCCTACCGCTCTTACGGCGAGGAGACGCTCGCTCGAATGCTCATGACTCGTGATTCGCGACTTTCTGATGTTGAGCGGGAGATGAACGACCGGAGAACCGCCGCCGGATGATGAGCCCCCTTGGCACGCGACGCCACGACGCGCATAAGAGCGACCGATGTGAGAGATCCCTCGGGCCGAGTGACCGGAAGACCGTGCGGTCGAAATCAACCTGACCGAAATCCCAATAAACGCCCGATGGACACTGCCCTCGGTCTATGTGTCGGCGTCGCCCTGGCCGCGGCGTGCGGGTTTCGGGTGTTTGTGCCTCTGCTGGTCATGGCGATCGGCGCCCGAACCGGGGTTATTTCCCTCGGGCACGGGTTCGAGTTTCTGGCCTCATGGCCGGCGCTGCTGGCGCTGGGCGTGGCGACGGTCGTCGAGTGCGTCGCCAGCGTGTGGCCCTGGCTGGACCACGCGCTGGACCTGATCGCGACGCCTTGTGCCGTGCTCGCGGGCACGCTGATCACCGCCTCGCAGATCGATCACATGCACCCGGTGCTGATGTGGGGCACGGGGCTGGTGGCGGGGGGCGGGGCGGCGGGCTTGACGCAGGCGGCAACGGTGACGACGCGCGGTGCCTCGACCGTCACCACTGCCGGGCTGCTCAACCCGGTGATCAATGCCACGCAGACGCTGATCGCGACGGTGCTGTCGGTGCTGGCGATCGTGGTGCCGGCGGTCGCGGTGGCGTGCGTCGTCGGGGTGTTCGGGGTGGCGGCGTGGTGGTGGGTGAGACGCGGGGCGCGGCGAGCCGCAATCGCCCCGAACGGACGGGACGATCAATCCGCCGGCAGCCGGGAGCAGGGCGTCAGCCTTGAAGTGACGGGCGGCCCTGAAGCACGGCGGCCGAGTTTGACCTATGTTGATGCCGCGTGAGCGGCGTGCACACGAAGCAGGGACCGGGGAATCGCGCGGGGCTCATGGGCCTTGGCGTGCTGATCTTCATGCTCCTCGCGTGCCTCACCACGCTTCCATTCACACTGGCGAAGGACGCGAGCGGCGAGCCGCGCTACAACGCGGGCGAGCTGGCGTGGGCGCGGGTGGCGCCATGGTGGGCGGGTGGCGCCAGGGAGCGATCAACCCCAGACACGGGCAAGGCGCCGCTGGCACAAGGTGGAGCAGGGGCGGCGCCCCACCCCTGGTTCTGGCTCGGTTCGGACACGCTGGGACGCAGCGAGCTGATCCGGTGTCTGGCTGGGGGGGGAGTGTCGCTGGTGGTGGGGCTGGCGGCGGCCGGGGTGAGCGTGGTGATCGGCACGGTCTATGGCGCCATCGCGGGGTTTGCGGGCGGGCGTCTGGACAGCGTGATGATGCGACTGGTCGACGTGTTGTACGGGTTGCCCTATGTGCTGCTGGTCGTGCTGCTGGCGGTCGCGACCGACTCGGTGGTGAGCGAGGCGATTTCGCGTCAGCGTGAGCGTCAACGATGGGTCGAGCACGCGGCCACGCGCGAGCTGCTGGATCACGGGCGACTTGCGGGGCGCGACGAGGTGCGCGAGGCGCTGCGGACCGATGCCGCGATGCGCGAGCGACTGGAACGCGCGGGGCTCGACGCCAAGCCGCCGCGGCAGATTTCCAGCGGCGCCCGCCAGGCGATCGACCTGGGCACGCTGCTGGTGGCGATCGCCGGGGTGAGCTGGCTCAGCATGGCGAGGGTCATCCGCGGGCAGGTGATGAGCCTGAAGGCCCGCGAGTTCGTGCTGGCGGCTCGGGCGATCGGCCTTTCTCCCTGGCGGGTGCTCGTCAGGCACATCGCGCCCAACCTCTGGGGCACCGTGCTGGTGTACGGGGCGTTGACTGTTCCGCAGGCCATGCTGCAGGAGGCGTTTCTGAGTTTCCTGGGCATCGGGGTGAAACCCCCGATGCCGAGCTGGGGCTCGCTGGCGGCCGCGGGGCTCGCGGAGATCAACCCGGTGGACAGCAGCTGGTGGCTCATCGTGTTCCCGTGCGTGCTGCTGGCGGCGACGCTGCTGTCGCTGAACCTCGTGGGCGAATGGCTGAGGCGGCGTCTGGAGCCGCGGAGCGTGCGGGCGTGAGCGGCGTGAGCCCGGTGCTGCGGGTGCGCGGGCTGCGCGTCGAGATCGGCGGGCGGCGCGTGCTGGATGACGTGTCGTTGGACGTGAACCCGGGTGAAGTGGTGGGGGTGGTGGGGGAATCCGGCAGCGGCAAGAGCATGACGGCGCTTGCGGTGATGGGCCTGCTGCCCCGAGGCGCGATCGCGACGGGGGGAGAGATAGGCCTGCGAGCGGGGGAGCGCGAGGTGGAGGTGCTGCACGCCGGCCCGCGCGAGCGCCGGTCGCTGCGGGGCCGGCACGCCGCGATGATCTTCCAGGAGCCGATGACCAGCCTCAACCCCGTCTTCACGATCGGTGAGCAGATCTCCGAAGTGCTCGAGCTGCATCGAGGCCTTCGGGGGCCCAAGGCTCGCGATGAGGCGGCGGCGCTGCTGCAGCGCGTGGGCATCACCGACGCGCGGCGACAGCTAGCCGCATACCCGCACGAGTTCTCGGGGGGCATGCGCCAGCGCGTGATGATCGCGATGGCGCTGGCCGGCAACCCGGGCCTGCTGCTGGCGGACGAGCCGACGACGGCGCTGGACGTGACGGTGCAGGCGCGGGTGCTGGATCTGCTCGACGCGCTTCGGGCGGAACGAAACCTCGGCATCCTGCTGATCTCGCACGATCTTGGCCTTATCGCCCAGCGGGCCCAGCGGGTATGCGTGATGCTGCGCGGGCGGATCATCGAGGCGGCTTCGGCGAGCGACGTGATGGCCAGGCCCAGGCACCCGTACACGCGGGCGCTGCTCGCCAGCGTGCCCCGCCTGGGCGAACGCCGCGAGCGGCTCGCGACGGTCGAGATCGGGCGTGAATTCGACATCTGGGGCGAGCCGGGGGCGAAGGCCTGGTGGCCGGAGGTCGCGGGGGCGCCGGGGGTGTGGCGCGAGGTGGCGCCCGGGCACGGCGTCCTGGCGTGCCCGCCCGGCCAGGTCGGGTAAACTGCGAGCATGCGAGTGCTGATCCTGGCCGACGCGTTCTTCGCCTCGCGCGAGCGGGCGCTGTTGTCGCGCCTGGAGATCGGACTGGTGGACGAGGGTGTGCGCGTGATTCACGGCGTGCCCGAAGGGCTGGGCGATGACCTCTCCAGCGTGTACAGCCGGGTGATCACGTATTCGCCCCGCACGCTCGCGATCACGCGCCCGCTGGCGGCTCGGCGCATCGTGCGCGACGTGACCGTCGCCACCGATGGGCCGGTGGGCGATGAACCCCTGCTCGACATCGTGCACGTGTTCGGGGGCTCGGTGTGGGCGCTGGGCGCTGAGGTGGCCCGCGAACTCGGGGCCGCGCTCGTGCTGGAGGTTTGGCGCAGCGGGCTGACGGCCCGGGCACGCAACGAACGCTGGCCCGGCGACGATCCGCTGTTCATCGCGCCCGACGAAACCATCGAACGCTCGCTGGTGGAAGCGGTGGGGCCGGGCGAAGCGGCGGTACGCCTGGCGACCTGGGGGGTTCATTCGCCCCCGGTGCTCCGCCCCGTGCTGCCCGACGACCAACCGGTGTCGCTGATGATGGTCGGCTCGGGGCGCGACGAAAAGGCCTTTGACGCGGCCCTTACCGGCATCGCCGAAGTCGCGGGCGACCGCCCCGACCTGCTTGTCTTCTGCGACGCCCTCGCCGCCCGGCGCGCGGGGCTCTGGAGGCGGGCACGCGAGCTGCGTCTGCTCGAGCAGCTTTCGCTCATCGAAGAGCTCGAGGCCCGGCGCGACCTGCTGCTGCAGGGCTCGGTGCTCATCCAGCCTGAGGCCAGCGGCGAGGTGCGGAGTGTCATCCTCGAAGCGTTTGCCGGCGGCATGATCGTCGCGGCGGCCGCCGACAACTCGGTGAGCTATCTGCAGGATGGCCGCACCGCCCGCACCGTCGGCCAACCGACTTCCGGGGCCTGGGGTGCGGTGCTGCGCGACATCCTGTGCGACGTTCCCAAGGCTCGGACGCTGGCGAGCAACGCGTACGACTACGTCCGCAGCCGCCATCGCGCGAGCGACCATGTGCGAGCCGTGCTCTCGTCATACCTCTGGCTGGTGGGCGACGGCGCCCTGCCATTCCCGCCCCGGGGCGGCTGAGCGACGCCATGGCCCGGCACTCATGCGGACCTTCGTCCTGAGTCTCATGCCTGCTTCTTGGGCGGCAGCAGCAGTGAGCCGACGATTCCCCCCAGCAGGACGAACACCACCACCCCCAGCGACCACACCGTGGGAATCTTCACCGGGTGCCCCTCGGCGATCTTGAGCCCGAACCAGCCCCCGATGTCGTCGAGGTAGGGGGGTGTCGCCATCAGCATCAGTTTCACGCCCACAAAGGCCATGATCACGATCAGCGCCGGCTTCAGCAGACGGAAGCGGTCGATCATCGCGGCCAGGCAGAAGTACAGCGAGCGCAGCCCCAGGATCGCGAAGATGTTGCTGGTGAACACGATGAACGGGTCGGGCGTGATCGCGAAGACCGCCGGGATGCTGTCGGCGGCGAAGATGAGGTCGGTGAACTCGACCACCAGCAGCGCCAGGAAGAGCGGCGTGAAGTGGCGGGTGGCGCTCAGCGTGCCCGGCGGGGCGGGGTCGCGGCGCATCTCGCCCGAGCCGGGGTCCTTGGAATACGTCGGGGCCAGCGTGCGCCGAGTGATGAAGTGGGGCCCGTCGAGGAAATCCGTCACCGGCAGCACCCGCTTGGCGAGTCGCACCACGGGGTTTTTCCCCGGGTCGTCGTTGCCCTTGATGATCGCCATCTTGATCGCCGTGAAGAGCAGGAACAGCCCGAAGAAGATGAGAATCCAGGTGAAGCGGTGGATCAGCTCAGCGCCCAGGTAGATCATCGCCCCGCGCATGATGATCGCGCCGACGATGCCCCAGAACAGCACGCGATGCTGGTACTTCTCGGGAATCCCGAAATATCCGAACACGATGGCGATGACGAAGATGTTGTCCATCGCCAGCGACTTTTCCACCAGGTAGCCGGCGAGATACTGCTTGGCGGCTTCCAGCCCGCCGACTTCGCCGTTGACCACCGCGTGCTTGCCGCTCGCCGCCGCGGCGCCGTACATCGGCGTATCGAGCCCCAACCCGAGCCAGTGGTGCTCGTAGGCCTGGTGTACGACGCCCGAAAAGGCGAGCCCGCAAGCGATCCAGATGAACGACCAACGGATCGCTTCCTTCATGGAAACGACGTGGGCCTTGCGATGAAACACGCCAAGGTCGAGCGCCAGGAACACGCAGACCAGCGCGATGAACGCCGCGTATGCGAGGGTGTGCGAGTGAGTTTGTGTGGGGGCCTGAGCGATGATGTCGAGCAAGGGGCAGCCTCTACAACGCCGGCGCGGACGGCACCCGCGGCCAATAGCCGCCAAAGGCGCGGACGCGACGGCGCATCGGGACGGCTGGTCTTGCCGCACGCTCGAAGCCGAGCGCTCGGGCACGGACCGGACCAGTCTGGATGCGGCAGACCGGCCGTGTTGACGATCCGTGTATCCGCGGCGACACGCCGCGGGGGCTACTCCCCAGTGGACGACGATCGTAGCCCGCCTCGCATCGAGAGGCCGAGCGGGCGGGGATCACGATGCGCCGCTCACGACAGCATGTCGAGGTCGTCGGCGGGGTCCATCATGTCAGGCTCGTCGTGCCCGTCCGGCCCGTCAAGCTCGTCCAGCCCTTCCTTCAGCAGAGAGCGGGGGGCTTCCGCCGCCGGCGCGGCGGAGTTCAGCGGCGCGCCCGGGCCCATCGCCCCCGGGGGCAGCACGCCATTCATGGCGTGCATCACGTGCGCACCGTCCTGTTTTGCCTCGGTGCGCACTTCCTTGTACACGTTCCCCTCGACAAAGCCCTGCAGCTTGCGGGCCCGCACGGGGTGCTGCAGCTTGCGGATGGCCTTGGCCTCCACCTGGCGCACGCGCTCGCGCGTGACCTTGAAGATGCGCCCGACCTCTTCCAGCGTGTAGGTGTAACCATCGCCGATGCCGTAGCGGAGTTTGATGATCTCCCGCTCGCGATAGGTGAGGGTCTTGAGCACGCTCTCGATGCGGGCCTTGAGCATGTCGCTCGCGGCGACATCGCCCGGGGCGTGCTGCGAATCGTCCTCGATGAAGTCGCCGAAGTAGCTGTCCTCGCTCTCGCCCACGGGGCGATCCAGGCTCACCGGGTGGCGGCTGATCTTCATGACGCGGCGCACCTCGGTGCTGCTCATCCCAGCGCGGTCCGCCAGTTCCTCGATCGTCGGCTCCATGCCGGTTTCCTGCAGCATCGCCTTCTGGAAGTTGCGGAGCTTGGACATCGTCTCGATCATGTGCACCGGGATGCGGATGGTGCGGGCATGGTCGGCGATGGCGCGGGTGATCGCCTGACGGATCCACCACGTGGCGTAGGTGCTGAACTTGTAGCCCCGCTTGTATTCGTACTTGTCGACGGCACGCATCAGGCCGGTGTTGCCCTCCTGGATGATGTCCAGGAACGACAGGCCCCGGTTGCGGTACTTCTTGGCGATCGAGACGACCAGGCGCAGGTTGCCGCCCGAGAGGTCGCGCTTGGCCTGCTCGTATTCCCAGAAGACCGTGTTCAGGTCGCGCACGCGCCGCACCGACTCCTGGGGCGTCTCCAGCAGCAGGGCCTTGAGGCCTTCCAGCTCCTCGCGCATCACCGCCAGGTCCTCGGGGTCGTACTTCTTGACGGGCCGGTTTCTGCGAACCTTGCCCACGTCCTGCCCGCTCGCACGCCGGATCTCGATGTCCAGCTCCTGCATCTTCTTGGCGATGCTGCGCAGCTTGCGCATCAGCGGGATGATCCGCCCCGTCCGCAGGCTCAGTTCCTCGGTCAGCGTCGCCATGCGGCGCCGGCGGGCGGCGATCCGCCCCTTGATCTCGATCACCTTCTCCTGGTCCGCCTCGCCCTTGAACTGCTGCATCGCGTCCCAGTCCGCCCGGTTCAGCTCCAGCAGCCGCTCGATGGTCGGCAGGTTCACCGGAATCCGACGGGCGATCTTGTTCTTGGCGTCCGCCTCGGCGGTCGAGATCCGCATCGTGCGATCGAAGGGCAGCTCGCCTTTGTGCACCATCTTGAGCGTCTCGACGGCCTGGGAGACGACGTAATCGCTCTCCAGGCAGCGCCGCCGGAAGATCATCCGCGTGGTCTCGATCTTCTTGGCCAGGCGGATTTCTTCGGGCCGGGTCAGCAGCGGGATCGTGCCCATCTGCGACAGGTACATCCGCACCGGGTCATCCACCCGCTTGCCGGTGGTCTCTTCGCTGACCACCTCCGCGAGGTCGCGCTGCAGCTGGGCTTCTTCCGCGTCGGCAGTGTCGATGTCCGCGCTGATCAGGCGCTGGGCGGCGGTCGTCAGCTTCTGGCGCAGCGACACCGCCTCGGCCACGCGCTCGCCCCCGGTGACGCTCATGGCGCGGAACTGGGGCATGAGGGGCCCGCCGCTCTTGGGCGGAGCGTCGCCCCTGTCCAGGGCCTGGCGGTGCACGCGGGCGCGGTACTCGAGTTCGTCGACGACTTCGATCTTCAGGCGATCGATCAGCACCAGCATCTCGTCGATGCGGCGCGGATCCACCATCTCGTCGGGCAGGGTGTTGTTCAGCTCCTCATAGCTGAGCCAGCCCCGCCGCCGTGCCAAGTCGAGCAACTGCGAGATCGCCGGATGAAGTTCACCGATCACACGCGTCTCCTTGCGTTGCGGGCTCTGGTCTGTGGCCATGCCGGTCTTCCTGCTACTCCACGCCTGCTACTTCTCGCCTGACAAATCCGTTACTGCCCGCGCGGCCGGGGCATCGCCCGCCGATCCGCGCCGGTTTTCAGCTTGATCTCGCGAAGCTGTGCGAGCTTCGCCGCCGGGTTGGCGGCTTGGCCCTTCATGAGTTGTTCGTGCGCCCGGTCGGTCCGGGCTCGCTCCAGACACGCCCGCCAGTGCTGCGCCAGCCGCGCGTCGTCTCGATCCGTTTCCGCCGCCACCCGCGACATCAGGCAGACCGCGCCAGATTGAACTTCGCCCGCTTCCGTCGCCTGCAGCAACGCAGACAGCGAGGGCGGCGACCCGCCCGTCCCCAGAGACAACACCAACGTTGAGACGCTGGCCACCAATGAAGAACTGTACGCGTCGGGGGCGATCAGGGCGCGATCCGTTTCGCTTAGCCCTGCGAAAAACGCCCCATCACACAGGATGCACCCCAGCATGTGCTCAGGTGCCGACAGCGTCCCGGTGTTTATCCGTGCCAGTTGTTTGGACAAATCCTGGTCGGGCTCAAGCGCCTCGCTCGGGGTCGCCTGGGCCACCCGCGTCGGTCCGCCGCGCCCGGCGGGCGTGATGGCCCGGATGGTCGACTCGCGCAGGCCGCTGATCTCCGCCAGGCGCCGTTCGATCAGTTCCCGGCGCTGGGGAGCGGCCGTCGCCAGCCCCATGGCCGCGAAGTCGGCGATCTCCTGCGTGATGCCCTTCTCCAGCGCCGACAGCCCCGCGCCCGCAAGCCTCGCCCGCACCCGGCCCAGGCGATACTCGATGAGATCCTGAGCCGCGGCCAGCGCCTGCCGGAACACCTCGCCCCCGCCCGGGCGCTTGAGCAACTCGTCGGGGTCCTTGGCGTCGGTGAACTTGTTGAGCGTCGCGATGCAGACGTCGATCTGCTCGGCAAAGAAGATCGGCACCGCCCGGTCAGCCGCCCGTTGTCCGGCTTCGTCACCATCAAACAGCAGCACCACCTTGTCGCAGCGCAGACGCAGTTCCTTGGCGTGCTCGCGCGTCAGCGCCGTGCCCAGCGTCGCGATTGCATTGGTGAAACCCGCCTGGTGACACGCGATGACGTCGGTGTATCCCTCGCAGATGATCGCCGTCCGCTCGAGCTGAATCTTGTTGCTCGCCAGGTGCAGGGCGTATAGCGTCGCGGACTTGTTGAACAGGGGCGTCTCGGGGCTGTTGAGGTACTTTGGCTCGTCCTCGTCGCGGATCTTCCGCCCACCAAAGGCGATCACTTGCCCCGCCTTGTTGTGGATCGGGAAGATCAGCCGGTGGCGCAGGGCGTCGTAGCAGCCGTCGCTGCCTTCGCGGCGTTTCAGCAGCCCCGCGGCCAGCAGCGAGGCTTCATCCAGCCGATTCTGCCGCGCCCACAGTTGCAGCCCATCCCAGCGGTCGGGTGCCAGGCCGAGTTGAAACGCCTCGACCATCTCGGGGGAGATCCCTCGGCGCGCGATCAGTTCTCGCCCCACCTTGCCGTGCTCGGCATGAGCCAGCAGGCCGCGAAAGAACCGCAATGCCTGCGTGTTTGCCTCTAAGAGCGATTTGCGGCTCGGCCCGCTTGGGGCCCCCGCATCCGCCGCCCCGCGCAGAGGCGTCAGCGCGATCCCCGCCCGCTCTGCGAGATACTCGAGCGCCTCGCGGAAGTCCATCTTGTGAAACTTCTGGACGAACGTGAAGACGTCGCCGCTGGCCCCGCACACAAAGCAGTGAAAGATCTGCTTGCTCGGGATCACGTTCATCGACGGGCGATGGTCATCGTGAAACGGGCACAGCCCCGCGTACTCGCGCCCCTTGGGCCGCAGCGCCACCGACTCGCCCACGATGCGAACAATGTCCGACGCGTCACGAACGCGTTCCTTGTCGCCATTGTCCTTGTGGGGAGACCAGAGCACGCCGTTTTTCCTTTGTCGCGTCCGAGAGTATCCCGGGGTCGGTGCGGCTTTCGCCGCGGGCGTTCCTCGCCGCCGACACGCCTTCCTACCTCAAAAATACCACAGGAACGCCAAAGTGCCACAAATCCGCGAGATTCTCTGCCGCTCGCGCCGCCCACGCCGTCTAGGTAAGCCCCGCGAGCCACACACCATGCTGGAAACTCGGACCTGACAAGGGCAAACTGCCGTCATGCACGAACGCCGCGTCATCATCTTTTCGGGATCAGTTCAGGGTGTCGGCTTTCGGGCCACCACCCGCTCCATCATGCGTCGCTTCGTCCTCAGCGGCTGGGTCCGCAACGAACCCGACGGCTCGGTCCGCCTCGAACTCCAGGGCGAGCCCGCCGAGATCGAGGCCGCCCGCGCCACCCTCCGCGAACAAATGTCCGGCTACATCCGAAACGAAACCGCCGGCCAGTTGCCGCTGGTGGACAACGAAGACGGCTTCGAAATCCGCAGATAAGCAGGCCCCACGCGGCGATCTCATCGTCGCGACCAAGGGCCCAAGCGATTCGACGTCTCATTCCGGCGGCCCGAAACGCCGCTCATCACCATCCCGGAGCCACAGCCCCGGTACGACTCACAAGTTCCCCCGCCGCTCCTGCTCCAGCTCCAGCGCCTCGAACAGCGCCTTGAAGTTGCCCTTGCCGAAGCTCTGGCTCCCGCGACGGCAGATGATCTCGAAGAACAGCGTCGGCCGGTCCTGCAGGGGCTTCGTGAACAACTGCAGCAGATACCCCTCGTCGTCGGCGTCCACCAGAATCCCCAGTTGCTTCACGCGGTCATGGTCTTCCTTCACCGCGTGATGCCCGTGCTCGGTCAGCATCTTGTTCACCCGGTCCCACACCTTGTCGTAGTACGCGTCGGGCAGGGTGAGGAAGTCCACGCCGCGGCTGCGCAACGCCGCGATCGAGTGCAGCTCGTCATCCGTCCGCAGCGCCAGGTGCTGCACGCCGGGCGTATTGCAGTGCCAATCCAGATACTCCTGGATCTGCGACTTCTTCTTGCCCGGCGCGGGCTCATTGATCGGCATCTTGATCAGGTTGTTGCCGCTGGCCATCACCTTGGACATCAGCGCCGAGTACTCGGTGGAAATGTCCTTGTCGTCAAAGTGCTTGAACATCGAGAACTCGAGCACGTTCTCGTAAAACGCGACCCAATGGTTCATCTTCCCCAGTTCCACGTTGCCCACCAGGTGATCCACATACTTCAGCCCGCACGGGTGCTTCTTGTTGTGCTCGTTGATCGCCAGCAGCGCCGAGCCCTGCCCGTCGAGCTTCTTGAACCTGGGTGCAAACGTGCCGCCCTGCTTCACCTGCGTCAGGTCATACCCGCCCGTGCGCGACACAAACGAGTGCACGCAGCGCCCATACGTGCGGATCGAGGCCATCGTCACCGTCCCCGCGTCATCCCGATACGTCCGGGGCTCGCCCCCCGGCGCCACGCTCGCGCCGTTGCGGATCGCCTTGTCAAACGCCTTCTCCGCATCGAACACCGTGAACGCCACGTCCTTCACGCCGTCGCCATACATCGCCACTTCCAGGCTCGCCGGGTGCTCCGCCGAGAGCCCGCTGGTCAGCAGGAATCGAATGTTCCCCTGCGTCAGCAGATACGTTGCCGCGTCCCGGTTCCCCGTCGTCAGGTCGCTCACCTGTTCGATCTGGAACCCGAAGCAGTGCGCATAAAAGAACGCGGCCTGCTTGGCGTTGCCCACGTGAAACCGCACGTGATCCACGTCGATGAGTTGCAGCGGATCGGACGTCTTGGAGGCGGCCGCGGATGGCTGGCGGGAGATGGTGGTCATGGCAAGTCTCCTTTCCAGAAGTGTAGGGGAACGTCCGTGCGGCATCAGGCCGGTCGGGCCGCTGTACGGGTGGTGATGTCCGAGAAGTGCCAGGCCGGTCGCGAACCGCCGGGACCGGTGGACCCGGCCCGGACGAAGTCCGATTGAAACGTCAGGACTCGACGATTGCGAGGTGACGATGGATCTGCTCTTCAAGCACCGGTGGCTGGCCGCGGCGTTCGGAGTTTCCCTGCTCGCCTTCGGGCTCCCATTCTGGTCACTCTCGTATCAGCAGGCGCAGCGCTGGAGCTCGCTCATGGAGCTGGGCGTCATCGTGACCGCCCTTGCTGCCTGCGGGCTCAGGCTCTTGAACCTGGAGCGGAGCTGGCGCATCGTGCTCGTCGTTGGCAGCGCCGTCCCGCTGGCGGACATCGCTCGCGTGTTCATGGATACCGCCCGGGACCCGACCTCGCACAATCTCTGGCCCTTTGAGGTCGTCATGATGGCCTTCATCGGCTACTTCTGGGCGGGCGTGGGCACGCTCGTGGGCAAGGCGGGCGCGAGGGCCGCCGCCCAAGACCCGCAGGGGCACGACGAGACCATGGAAATGACGCGCCCGCGATGATCCCCCTTCAGGCGCCGCGGGCGATCGCCTCGTGCGCCGCCGCCAGGCTTTCACGCGCCGATTCGGGCCGCATCGCCGCCCGCGTCAGCGCCCGGGCCGCCGCCGGCGCCGATCGCGGCACCCGTGCATCGCCCGCCGCCGCCGCCGCGACAAACGCATCCAGGCTCTGCCACGCCGGCTGGGTGTGCCCCAGGCCTTTGAGGATGCCGATGAGGTCCGCCCGCAGCGCCGCCGCGGGGTGCTCAAACGCCCACCCGGGCCGGTCTGGGTTCGGCCGGCTCGCACGCCTTACCGTGCGCCACAGCAGCACGATTCCTACCAGCACGACGACCGGGGCGCCCATCATCGCCACATCGCGAACCCGCAGCCCCCGCAGCCGATCGATCGTGTCGCGCAGGTGCGCGCCCAGCGACTCCGGCGCCGTGTGCGCCTCGTGGCCCTTGCTCAGCCCCAGCAGCTTGGCCTGCATCGACTGGTCAAACGTCACGACGCTCGAGTTCCACCCCGCCTGCAGGTTGTCCAGCCATCTCGTGAGCGTCACGAACATCGCGTTGCTGCGCTCGCGGAGTTCCTGCAGGTCGGCGGGGGGCGTCGCGTCCAGGGTGATCCAGCGATAGTCGTCCACGTTCGCCTCCACCCACGCGTGCGCGTTCCACGCTCGCACCACATACACCTGCCGCGATTCGTCGTACTCCGTCGCCAGATACCCCCCGATCACGCGTGCGTCGATCCCCACGCTCCGCGCCAGCGCCGCCATCGCCGAGGCGAAATACTCGCAGTGCCCCTGCCGCGAATCGAACAGGAACCACTCCGTCGGATCAACCCCAAGCGGGGGCGGGGTGTTCGCCAGCGAATAGCGGCAACGCCGCTGCAGGTGCGACCTCAGCACGTTCAGCGCCCGCTCGTCGTCCGCCGGGTCGCGCTTGGCCGGGTCGGGCTCGATGTTGTTGTCCGTCAGCAGCCGCCGCGCAAGGTCCGCCACCTTGGCACTCGGAAACGACACTCGCCCCCGCCGAGATCGATAGGGCATCAGCCGCCCATTGGGATCGGGAATCAGATTCGGATTCCAGCCCGGCGCCGACAGCACCGTGTACTGCGCCGCCCCGTCAAACACCGGCCGACGCATCCAGAAGTCGTTCGGCTCGATGTCGAGGTGCGTCAACTGGTTCGCCTCTCGCATCTGCACCGCGAACGGCCGATACAGCGCAAACAAGGGCGATCCATCGCGAGGCGGCATCAGCGGCCGAAACGACTGCACGATCGTCGGCGTCCGCGAATCCGGATTCTGCCCGTACGTGAACAACTGGTTGCTCACACGCTCTTCAGGCCGCACCTGGTGATCCGGCGACGCCGGCGCCGGCGACCATCGCCCGTTCTCGTACGTGCTCAGCACGATCCCCCGAAAATACTGCGGCTCGTCCGGCCCGCCGATCGGGTGAGTTTGGTCCGTCAGGTACACCAGGCCCACCTCGAACACCGGCGTGCTCGATTGCGAAATGATGCCCCCCTGCCCCAGCCGCACATCCTCCGCAAACCCCGCCTGCAGCCCCGCCAGCCGGCTCGCGCCCTGCAGCGAGCCCCCAAGGCCATACCCCCGCGGGATCAGAATGAACGCCGCCGTCGCCAACGCCGATCCGGCGATGATCGCGAACGACGCCGCCCCGTGAAAAGCTCGCCGCATCGTCGGCCACGCCACCTCGCGGGCGCCCGCCGCCACCGCCTGGTTGTGGAGCTGGTACAGCATCACCGTCCACACGAAAAACGGCAGCAGCACCAGCAGCACCGCCCCGGTCGCCAGCCCCGGGTCCGTCAGCACCGTGCCCACCACCAGGAACAGCGAGATCGTGAGGATCTGCGCATAGTCGCGGATCACGCGCCGCTCCCACAGCTTGAGCAGCATCACCACTTCCAGAAACATCGTGAACAGCGACACCACCGGGATGTTGTAGATCGCCCGGTACAGCAGGCCCGAAATCAGGATGAACAGGATCGTCGACGTCAGCCAGCGCGGCAGCCCGCCCCCCCCGCGCTCCGTCACCACCCACCCCCCGACCGCCGTCACGATGAACGCCAGCGTCAACGGCAGCTGTCGATCCGCCACCCCGAACGCCAGCAGCGACAGCACGCACACAAACAGCAGCGCCACGCGGAACCGGTGCTCGAGCGTCGCAAACGTCATGGGGCCTGCTCCTCGCTCCTGGCCGGCATCGCCACCCCCGGCGTCAAAGGCGTCAGGCCCCCTCGCTGCGCGTCACCGTGCGAGATCACCAGCAGGCTGTCCGCCGCGTGCATGTGCCCGGGGCGAGATCCCTGTCGCCCCGGGTCGCTGCCCCACAGCGCCAGCGCATCCAGCAACGCCGCGTCCGAACTCGGCCCGCCGGAGATCGGCTCGGCGATCGAGCCCTGCGCATCCAGCAACCCCACCGAGTACCCGTCTCGCGTGAGCGAAATCGCCGCCCCCGCGGCCAGGCTCAGCAAGGGCTCGATGTCCCCCGCGCCGGGCTGCACTTTCAGCCACACCCGCCGTTCCGGCGTGCGGGCCGCATCACGCACCACCAGCCGATCCAGCCTGGCCGTGGGCCGCCACGCGATCGTCCGGATGCTGTCCCCGGGGTGGTGATCGCGGATCGCAAAGAACTCCTCGCCGGTTCGGTCTCGCCTCAGCGTGTGCCGCGACTGCGACCTCCCCGCCGAAAACGCCATCAGCGTCGCGGGCACCGCCGCAGGCGCCGGCCGGATCAGCACCTGCCCGGGCAGCAGAAACGTCACGGACTTCTTCGCCAGCCCGAACGGAAACGTCGTCCACACCCGCACCAGCCGAAGCGTCAGCAGCCCCCGGTGCGAAGGCGTGCACGTCGCGACCACCGGCGTCGGGGCTCTGGCCGCCCGGGCCAGAAACGTCGTGATGGTGGGGGTGAACTCTGGCCACGTCGCCGCATGCCGCGCCGATCGCCCCGCCAACTCCTCGATCGTCAGCCCCATCGCCGGCAGGACCCAGTTTCTCGTCGACAATCGATAAATCAGCCTCAACGGCTGCCCCGCCACGCCCCCGTCGGGCGCCAGGCGCGAGATCGAAAGCCCCATCAGCGACGCCGCCGACAACACTCCCGACACGATCAGCCCGCCCACCGCCAGCCCAAACAGCCAGAAAAGCAGGTTGTTCTGGCTCCGAATCGCCCCCAGCAGCAGCACCACCGTGATGAACAGGTACACCACCCCCGGAAAATGCATGTGATACCGGCGGGCGACAACCTTGGCACGAGAGGCCGGGATGGATGCGGGCG
Organism: Tepidisphaera sp.; assembly: GCA_016124375.1. Classification (GTDB taxonomy): domain Bacteria; phylum Planctomycetota; class Phycisphaerae; order Phycisphaerales; family UBA1924; genus RI-211. Next base: position 7,903 of record WGNV01000005.1, on the reverse strand, counting down.
CGACCATGCCGTATGCATGAATGTACGTGGCGAATCGCACGCCGGATTGGAACGCAGCTCTTTTCCTCGAGCTTCGCCGCCCGCACCCCCCGCCGCCCGCTCCGCCCCTTCCCAACCTCAGTTCGAGTGGCCCGCCCTCGCCATTCCCCCCATCACCAGCGCCATCACCCGCACCCGTCCCCACCGGGGCAGCAGCGCCAGCGACCAGCCCAGAAACTTGGACAACCACCCGGGCCGCACCGTCGTCGCGCGACCCAGCGCCCGCAGCGTCGCCGCCGCCACCGCCTCGGGCTTCTGCGCCAAGCCCATCACCATCCCCGCGCGGGCCGCAAACCCGCTGTGGATCGGCCCCGGCGCCGACGCCACCACGCTCACGCCCCGCCCCTTCAGCTCGTGATGCAGCCCCTCCGCCAGCGCCTGCACATACGCCTTCGTCGCCGCGTAGTTCGCCGCCTTTGGAACCCCCTGAAACCCCACCAGCGAACTCAGCAGCACAATCCCGCCCCGGCGCTTACCCGCAAACCGCCTCGCAAAGTGCCAGGTCAGCTCCGCCAGTCCGCGGCAGTTCAGATCAATCATCCCCAACTCGTCCGCCACCGAGTTCTCGATAAACGGCCCCGATGTTCCAAACCCCGCCGCCGCCACCAGCAGCCCCACATCCATCGCTTCCGTCGCCGCCAGCAACGCCCGCACGCCCTCGGGTGTCGCGAGGTCCGCCGCCACCACCGTCGTGCGCCCGCCGTGCCTCGCCTCCAGTTCCGCCGCGATCCCCGCCAGCACCTCCGCCCGCCGTGCCGCCAGCACAACGTGAAAACCCCGCCTCGCCAACTCACGGGCAAACTCAAGCCCGATCCCCGACGACGCCCCCGTCACGACCGCCACGGGCCCAAACCCGCGAAGCAGGCGGCCGCCAGATGTATCGATTTCGGGCACAGCCGACCCCCAGAAGAAGCAAAGACCAACACCACGCCTCGCCAGCATATCGCAATCACTTGCAAAATGCAAGCGATTGTCTAGAATGCCCGCATGGAAAACTCCCACCGTGGCTTCGCAGGCCGCGCCATCGCCCGCCTCCTTGCCGGCGTCGCCCTGGCCGGCGCCTGGTTTGCCGGGGGCTGCCGCCTCGCCACGCCCTTTCGGGCCTCGACCGACGGCACCCCGCCCGCGGCCGGCCCCGTCGTCGTCGCGATCACCCACGCGCAGCTCGACCCCGCCGGCCGCGACGCCTTCGACCGATACACCGACAAGGTGATCGCCTCGCTGCCCTCCAACGCCGGATACCTGGGCTACTCCGTCCGCGGGCGCCTGCTCGGCAACGAAGTCTGGACCATGACCCTGTGGCGCGACCACGCCGCCACCGACGCCTTCGTCCGCTCTTCCACGCACGGCCAAGCCATCCGCGAGGGGCTGGCCGCCGTCAAGCGGGCCCAGTTTCTCCGCTTCGAATGGCCCGCGGCCGATCCGCCCCCGTCCTGGGACGAAATCGATCGCCGCCTCGAACACGTCCCCTTCATCGATTACACCAAGGAGCCCGCGTGAGCCGCACTCAAAAAGCGCGACGCTCCCCCTGCCCCATCGCCTGCGCGCTCGACATCATGGGCGACCGCTGGACGCTGGTCGTCGTCCGCGATCTCTTCGCGGGCAAGACCCACTACCACCAGTTCGCCGCCTCCCCCGAACGCATCGCCACCAACATCCTCGCCCAGCGCCTCAAAATGCTCGAAGAGCAAGGCGTCGTGACCGCCCGCAAGTCCGCCGCCCGCGCCGGCAGCTCCGAATACTCCCTCACCGAAAAAGGCCGCGCCCTCTACCCCGTCCTTGAGGCCATGGCCGCCTGGAGCCTCAAGCACGTCAAGGGCACCAAAGCGCTGATCCAGGTGCCGGTCGCGTAGTGCCGCGCCGGCCTGGGCCGCGCTCACGCCGGCTTCAGCTCCGCCAGCGTCGGCAAATCCCTGATGCTCGCCAGCCCGAAGTGCTCGAGGAACTTTGGGTGCGTCGCGTAGAGCAGCGGCCGCCCCAGCTCCTCCGCCCGCCCCTTGATCGCCACCAGCTTCCGCTCGATCAGCGCCCGCAGCACCTCGCCGCACGACACCCCGCGGATCGACTCGAGCTGCGCCCGCGTGATCGGCTGCTTGTAGGCGATGATCGCCAGCGTCTCGATCGCCGGCCTCGACAGCTTGGCCGCCAGCCGCGCCCGATGAAAATCCGCGATCACCTGCGCGAACTGGGGCAGGGTCATCACCCGATACCCGCCGGCCAACAACTCGATCCGAAACGTCCGCCCCGTCCGCTCATACTCCGCGTTCAATCCCTCGATGGCTCCCGCCAGCCGCGCCAGCGCCGCTTCGCGGGCCGCCGCGTCAAACTTCGCCTTGGTCGAACCCTTCTTGACGACGGGCACCGGCGCCGCCTCTTCGCTCGCCGTGCCCTCGCCCGCCGGCGCCGCCGCCGCCTCTTCCCGAGGCACCAACCCCAGCGCCTCCGCCAGCCGCACCGGCGGCAGCGGCCGATCAATGCTGAACAGCAACGCCTCCGCCTTGCTCGCAAGGGCCGCGATCTCGGCATCAGCCACAACAGCAGTGGGGGTGGGGGTGGGGGCAGTCTCAGTCATGTTCCGCATCCTAGTTCCAGCCCCTCGCACAAGCGTGCCGCCATCGCCCGACAGCACCCCGCCCCTCTTCCCCACCTTCCCAATCTCGTGGCACAGGCGTCCCGCCTGTGTCCTTCCGATCCTTCACTTCTTTCCGGCCATCACCCCCTCAGCCCCTCAGCCCATCAGCGCCGCCAGCAACTCCGGAATCCCCTGGTTCCGCGTCGCCACCGTCTCCTGAATCGGCCGCCGACCCGCCACATCCCGCAGGTCGCGCATCAGCTCGTGCTCGCCGGGGTGATCCGCCTTGTTGCACACGAAAATATCCGCGATCTCCAGAATCCCCGCCTTGTCCATCTGCACCGCATCGCCCATGCCGGGCGTCAGCACCACCGCCGTCTTGTCCACAAAGCTCCGGATCCGCGTCTCGTTCTGCCCCGCGCCCACCGTCTCAACAAACAGCAAATCAATCGCCTCCGCACCCTCAAACGCCCCGCCGATGAGCTCAATCACCTCCGGCAGACTCCGATAATCCTCCCCGGCGATTGCCAGGCTCCGGTAGTACGCCGCCTCATCCAAGTTATTGAAATCCACCCGCAGCCGGTCGCCCAAGAGCGCCCCGCCGGTGATCGGGCTCATCGGGTCAAACGCGACAACACCCACCCGCCCGCGGTACCCCGCCTCGCCCGCCTTGGCCCGCCGCGTGAACTCACCGACCATCTGTGCCACCAGCGTGCTCTTGCCCGCCCCGGGCGAGCCCGTGATGCCGACCACCCGCGCCGGCCGCCGCCGCTTCGCATCCCCGCGCACCGCCTTGCCGTCGTGCACCAGCGAGATATCCCGCGCAAGCTGCGACCCCGCCGTCGCCCGCGGCAACTTCTCCACCCGTTTCCCCGCCGCCTCCCGCACCGCGTTCACGATGTCCAACAGCCCCACGCCCGTCGTAAAGCACCGCTTGATGCCCCCCTCGATCAACTTCGGAATGTCCTCCTGCGGCAGGATCCCCCCCATGTACACCGGCAAGTCCGCCCGCCCCAGTGCCGCCAAATCCGCCACCAGCTTCGGCCCCAGCACCAGGTGACTGTTCGACATCATCGACGCGCACACCACGTCGCAATCCTCATCCCTCGCGCTGATCGCCAGCGATCGCGGCGTCTGCCACAGCCCCGAATAAATCACGTGCACGCCCGAATCCCGCAGCGCCCGGGCGATCACCTTCACCCCCCGGTCATGCCCGTCCAGCCCCATCTTCCCCAGCAACACCCGCGGGCGGTGGGGCAGATCGGCGCAGCGGTCTTTCTTCTCAAACTCGGTCGTCGCAACGTTGAGGGCCTGCGTCATCCTGGCTCCGTCGTAGATGGATCGCTGCAAGGCCGGAAGCATCCGACCCCGCCGCCAACCCGAAACACACTCCGGACGGCAACGCCGCCCCGGCTCGACAAGTTTACGAGGCATCAAGCCGTTGCGATAGACTGCCTTTCCGCTCACACTCCGTCAGTAGCCCGACCGTCAGGATCGCCCTGCCTATCAGTAGTCCGACCGTCAGGATCACCCTGTCCGTCAGTAGCCCGACCGTCAGGGAGGGCCTCACCCCCTCACCCCTCACACAAGAGACCCACCCGTGCCCGACAAACACCCCGCCGAACTCCACCATTCCTACAAGTACTACGACCTCCTCCTGGGCGCCTTCGTCACCGTCCTGCTCTGCTCCAACCTCATCGGCCCCGGCAAATCCTGCGTCCTCAACCTCGGCGTCAACATCGTCCCCGACTACACCAAAGACCACGGCTTCGCCTTCACCTCGCTCCTGGTCTTCGGCGCCGGCAACATCTTCTTCCCCATCTCCTACATCTTCGGCGACTGCCTCACCGAGGTCTATGGCTACGCCCGCTCCCGCCGCGTCATCTGGGCCGGCTTCGGCGCCATGATCTTCGCCACCATCATGTCCTGGGTCGTCCGCCACCTCCCCGCCAACCCGGGCGAGGAATACAACAAAACCATCGTCCCCGCCCTCGACGTCGTCTTCGGCAACACCGGCCGCATCGTCATCGCCTCCATCATCGCCTTCTGGGTCGGCGACTTCGCCAACTCCTTCGTCATGGCCAAAATGAAAATTCTGACCGGCGGCAAGCACCTCTGGACCCGCACCGTCGGCTCCACCTTCGTCGGCCAAGGCATCGACAGCATGCTCTTCTACCCCATCGCCTTCGCCAGCATCTGGGAACCCTCCACCCTCATCAAGGTCTCCATCTTCAACTGGCTCTTCAAAGTCGCCGTCGAAGTCCTCATGACCCCCCTCACCTACGCTATCTGCAACTTCCTCAAACGCGCCGAAGGCGTCGACTTCTTCGACCGAAACACCAACTTCACCCCCTTCTCCCTCAAGGACGAATAGACGCCCCTACGAGCCCGAAGCGCAAGCGAGGGTCTCCACGACTCCCAAATTGAAATGGTTCTTTCGGCGCCCCACACGAGCCCGAAGCGCAAGCGAGGGTCTCCACGACTCCCAAACTCAAACAACTTCCGCGGAACACCCGCCCCGCCCGCCTCACTGCCGATTCAAAACACAATCCACCGCCCGCCCCAACGACTCCTCATCATTAATCCACCGCGTCGACCCATGCTCCGTCCAAACCCTCGCATCCGCGCCAGCCAACCCCGCCTCCCGCAACCGCCGCGTGCTCCACGCCTTGAACTGCGACATCACCTCTTCAGGCAGATACTCGCCGCACTGCCCAACCACCACATGCACGTGATTGGTTCGCACATTGCACGCCGCCAAACTCCACCCGCGGATCTCGCAATGACGGCATATCACCCGCTCGACGATCGCTCTCGCCTCGTCGCTCAGTAACACTGCAGGGCCCGCCGCCCGATCTCGCTCCAGCCGCGCACGCTCCGCCTCGGGCAGTGCCGTCGGAGTGCCAACGCCCCGGTTATGACGATCAACCGACCCCCGCTCATCGCCATGGAGCCACGTTCCATGAGTCGTCCAGGTGAGAAAATAAGCCATCGACGGCGGCATGAGTTCGGATTTCTCAAAGCCATTGCAATACGGCTACAAAAGAGACCCTCGCTCGCGCTTCGGGCTCGTAGTGTCCCTGCCTACCACTCCGGCCCACCGCTATACCGCCCATACACATCCGCCATCGCCTGCACCATCTCCCCAAGCGTGCACTTGCTCAGCGCCCCATCCACCAGCGCCGGCATCACGTTCGTCGCGTGCATGCTCCCCTTCTGCCCCGCCGCCCCGGGCAGCGGATTCAACAACGCATACGCCTTCCCCTGCGCCGCCGCCCGGATGTTCTCCAGCGCCCTGGCCACCTTCCCCGCATCGCGTGCCTTCTTGAACGCCGCCAGCCGCGCGTTCTGCTGCACCTCGACTTCGTGCGGAATCGTCAGAATCTCAATCGGCCGCGATTCGCCCGCATCCGCGTACGCATTCACGCCCACGATCAGCCGATCCCCCGCCTCGCACTCTTCGCTGAACCGATACGAAGCCTCGGCGATGGCCCGCCGGAAGTAACCTCTGTTAATACCAGCCACCACCCCGCGCCCAAACGTCCGCCGCTTCTCATACGCCGGGTGCTCGTGCAACGCCGCGGCATTCGCCGCCCGCCCCCCGCTCGCCCGCCAATCCGTGTACGTCCCCATCCGATCGATCTCATCGATCAGCTTCAGCGCCTCGCGTTCCATCGTGTCCGTCAGCGTTTCAATAAACCACGACCCGCCCAACGGGTCCGTCACCCGCGTCACGCCGGTTTCGTGCGCCAAAATCTGCTGCGTCCGCAGCGCCACCGTCACCGCCTGCTCCGTCGGCAGCCCCAGCGTCTCATCCATGCTGTCGGTGTGCAAACTCTGGCACCCGCCCAAAACCGCGGCCATCGCCTGATATGCCACCCGCACAATGTTGTTTAGCGGCTGCTGCTCCGTCAGCGAGCACCCCGCCGTCTGCACGTGCGTCTTCATAAACCACGACCGCTCGCTCGCCGCCCCGTACCGCTCCTTCATCACCCGAGCCCAGATCCGCCGCGCCGCCCGCAACTTGCAGATCTCTTCGAAAAACTCATTGTGAGCATTAAAGAAAAAACTCAGCCGCGGCGCGAACGAATCAATATCCATCCCCCGCTCAAGGCACGCCTCCACATACTCCATCCCGTCCCGCAGCGTAAACGCCAGCTCCTGGGGCCCGGTGCTCCCCGCCTCACGAATGTGATACCCGGAAATGCTCACGCTGTTCCACTTCGGCACGCAGCGGCTCTGAAACTCGATCGTATCCACCACCAACTTAACACTCGGCTCGGGCGGATAAATAAACTCGTTCTGCGAATGAAACTCTTTCAAAATATCATTCTGCAGCGTCCCGCCCAGCGTGTCCCACGAGATTCCCCGCTCCAGCGCATGCGCCAGATACATCGCCCAGATCACCGCCGCCGGCCCATTGATCGTCTGGCTCACCGTCACCTGGTCGATCGGTATCCCGTCGTACAGCCGGTGCATGTCCTCGATCGTCGAGATCGCCACGCCGCACTTGCCCACCTCGCCCACGCACAACGGGTCATCGCTGTCCCGCCCCATCAGCGTCGGCAGATCAAACGCCGTCGAGAGCCCAGTGTTCGCCTTCGTCCCCTTCGCCGCGCTCAACAGATACTTGAACCGCTGGTTGGTGTCATCCGCCGAGCCGAACCCCGCAAACTGCCGCATCGTCCACAGCCGCGTGCGATAGCCGTCCTTGAACAACCCGCGCGTAAACGGATAATGCCCCGGGGGCGGCAAGTCCCGCCCCAGTTCCCGCAGCGAATCCGGCAACGCATACACCGGCGTCCCCGGCGCATCCGTCGGCAGCCCATACGAAGGGTCCAGCACCAATCCCGAAATCGTCACCGCATGCGGATCGACCTGCGGCACAGAAGGACTCACAACGGCTCGTGGTGTCGTCGACATATCCACAAGTGTACGACGCGTGTCAAGCGTGTTTCGGCCCCTCCCGGGTGACCCCTCTCTCCGAGAGCGGCGGCTTCTCTTGCCTCTTGGTGGCACCGCTCTCCAGAGCGGTGCTCTTCTCCTGGGTGGCCCGGCGGTCCCCGCCGGTCTTCGCTTCCACGGCTGCCGGTGGGACAGGCGTCCCGCCTGTCCGCGCCTCGATGCCCCGATGCACCATGCCCCGATGCCTTCTTCTCATCACCTCTCCGAACGCGCACTGACCGATTCCGCGCGCGCAAATCACGCCCTCAAAACCCACCCCCACCCCAAAATCCAAAAAAATCTTCTCCGCTCCAAAACCCTCAAAACCACCCCAAAAACGCCACTTCC
>WGNV01000001.1 GCA_016124375.1 Tepidisphaera sp. | reverse complement strand
TTGCTTGGCGCTTTGCTTACCTTGGCGGGGCCGACGTTGTTGTACCCCGGGGTGAGGTGGGCGGGCTTGGGCGGAGCCTTGGGCGCGGCCTTGCCGGCCAGATTGAGACCTTTGTTCTGATAGCCGGGCTTCATGCCGCCCTTTGCGGGCGTCGGGGGCAGAGGCTTCTTGGGTGCCTGGTTGAGGCTTTTGGGGGTGGGCGGCAAGGGCTTGTTTGGCGGGGGCATGGTTGCTCCTTTTCCGGGCGTGGGTGCTTCCGCTGCGGGTGGCGCCTGCTCGCGTTCAGACTACCGTGGCTCGGCCGCGATGCAAGTGGGGAGTCATCAATCCCCAAAGCACGTGCCCACAGCGCGGGCGGCGTGGACGACCGGGTCGTCCATGGTCACGAGGCGCTGCTTGCCGGCGGGCTCTTCGAGGTCGATGTCGGTGAGCTTGCCGCCCTGGACGGCGACCATGCGGCCGACCTTGCCCTGGCGCAGCAGGGTCATGGCGTGATTGCCGAGGATGGTGGAGAGGACGCGGTCGCCCGCGGTGGGCGTGCCGCCCCGCTGGACATGGCCAAGGACGACGTAGCGGGCTTCGATGCCGGTCTGGGTTTCGATTTCGTCGGCGAGCCATTTGCCGACGCCACCGAGGCGGATGGGATCGGGGCTGGTGGGGTCGATCTTGCCGACGAACTGCTGGCCGCCCTTGGGCTTGGCGCCTTCGGCGACGCAGATGAGGGTGCTTTTGCGCCCGCGCTTGCTGCGGTGGATGATCTTCTGCCAGATGGAGGTCATGTCGAAGGGAATTTCGGGGAGGAGGATGACGTCCGCCCCGGCGGCGACGCCGCTGTGCAGGGCGATCCACCCGGCGTTGCGGCCCATGACCTCGACGACCATGGCGCGGTGGTGGCTGTCGGCGGTGGTGCGGCAGCGGTCCATGGCGTCGGCGGCCACGGCGACGGCGGTCTGGAAGCCGAAGGTGATCTCGGTGCCGACGATGTCGTTGTCGATGGTCTTGGGGACGCCGACGGTGGGGACACCGAGGCGGTTGAAGGTGGCGGCGCTGGTGAGGGTGCCGTCGCCCCCGATGATGACGAGGGCCTCGACGCCGTGCTGGCGGAGGTTGTCGAGGCACTTGGGGGTGACGTCTTTGAGGATGGGCTTGCCGTCGCCCATGGGGGGCGGGGGGTTTTTGCCGACGACGAAGGCGGAGGGGTTGGACTTGTTGTTGGAGCCGAGGATGGTGCCGCCCCGGTTGAGGATGCCCACGAGGTCGCGATCGCCGATGGGGCGGAGGCGGTTTTCGATGAGGCCGAGGTAGCCGTCTTCGACGCCGACGACCTCGATGCCGCAGGACAGGGCATCCATGGCGACGGCGCGGATGACGGCGTTAAGGCCGGGGCAATCGCCCCCGCCGGTCAAGACCCCGATGCGGCGAATGGTCGGGCAGGTTTCGGCGAGTGTCATGGGTGAGAGGTTAGCCGTGCGATCTCTTCCGCGCCAGCAACCAACCGTCGGCATTACGATGCGCATGTCGATCACCTGGAGACGTCATGGCACGGCGCGATTCTGCCCCGCAACCTGAACTGCCGCCCCACCCGGAACTCGGAGCGGGGATCATCACCAAGTCGCTGGGGCCGTCGGCGATCTTGGTCGGCCTGATGTTGCTCGGGTTGGGCGGGACTTTGATGTATGGCTCGCTGCTGGGCTCGGGGTGGGGCACGCCGGGGAATGCCGCACGGTCGGACTGGCTGCTGCGCATCGGGGGCGTGGTGATGGGGCTGTTGATGGGGGGCATGGGGGTGGTGCTGATGGTTCGGTTTGGGGACCGGTTCAACTTTTACGAGTTGGGCGTGACCCGGACGCGGAGGGGCAACACTCGCGCGATGCTGAGGTATGACCAGGCCGAGGACCTGACCATCAAGGAAGCCCGCTCGTATCACAACGGCGCGTACGTCGGCACCGGCATCAACATGACGTGGCTTCGCGGGGGCCGGCGGGTGTTCCGCTACAACGGGATGTACAAGGAGAAGATGGAAAAGGGCGGCCTCAAGGTGTGGCTGAAGCAGAAGTTTGTGGAGGGGCCGCGGGAGATGGACGCGGTGCGGGATCTGGCGGCCTTTGTCCTGACGCCGCGATGGAGCGATGCGCTTGCGCGGGGTGAAACGCTGGAACTTGGCAAGGGGCACAGCGCGAACTCGCAGGGGCTGACGCCCGCGAGCGGCCCCATGAAGGGCCAACTCGTTTCCTACGCCTCCGTCGAGGACATGCTGATCAAAGACTTCAAGCTGCACGTGATGTCGGGGGGCCAGGAGATCATCAAGTGCCCGACCGACGGGAAGAACTTCTGGCCGAGGTTTTACGCGGTGCAGGAGTGCTGGCTGGCGGCGGTGGAAGCCTCGGACGAGGACGCGCCGGAGCGAGCCCCGGAGATGTGACAAACCGTCGGAGCGTGTTATCATCTCTCCCGAATCTTTCGGAAGGGAGGACAGCACGCACGAACACACCAAGCACACGCGGCACAACGGGTGACGACAAGGAGTTTGGACCCGTCGTACTTCGATGGTCGAACCCAGTGACCCGGCTGGTCATGGGCATCTCTGGGATGCTGTTCGGGCTGTTCTTTCTCTGGTTTACTTTCAGGGCGATCGGCAACCCGCTCTCCGCCGGCTCGGCGACCGGCGGCGTGCTGGCGCTGGTTGGCGCCGCCGTCGCCGGGCTGTTCATCTGCGGCGCGGGCGTGTGGGGCCTGGTCCACATGCACGACACGTACGTGTTCTACCGGCACGGCGCCGAGTTTCTCCGTGACTCGCGGGTTGTCACGAGGCTTTTTTATGACGCGGCCGATGAGTTCCGGTGTTCACGCCACCGCCGGTATGGCAAGGGCGGCTACCAGGGCACAAGCATCAGGATGACATGGAAGAGCGGCGGGCGGACATTGCTCTCGTTCGGCGCCAGCTATCGCGAATACTCGCAGAGTGTGTTGCTGTTGGTCCGTCGCACGACGTTCTCCAACGAGCCCGGGCCGTTTGACCACGTGTGCGAGGTCGCGGCGGCGGCGCTGGCGCCGCGGTTTATCGACGCCCTGTCGCGGGGCGAATCGTTCGAACTCGCCAACGGGCATGTGGCGAGCGGGGCGGGCATTAGCTTCGCCCGGGTCCTCGGCAAAGACGTCGTGGCTGCCTACGCCGACATCGACTCGTTGGAGATCAACAATCTGGAACTCGTGGCCCGGCTCTCCAACGGCCAGAAATACACGTGCGTGAGCACCACGCCGAACTTCTGGCCCAAGTTCCAGGCCGTGCAGGCCTTCTGGCTGGCGGCTCGTCAGGCACGCAACTCTGATCGCCCGGCGCACGTAGAGAACTTCTGAACACGCTCGCACGATGCAATCGTTCTTTGAACCAACCCCGCCCGCGCCGCTGTCTGAGACCTACGGCATCGAGCACTACACGCTCGAGAGCCCGCTGGCGATCGTGCTGGTGTTGATGGTGGCGGCGGGCGAGCCCGCACATTGACAAGCCCCCACCCATCACTCGATACCATCGCAGCACGTCTGCATGAGGACCCACCCGTGAGCGAAGATTCACCCTCGCTTGGTTTCAATCGTGACCCGGAGCTGGGCGACGTGCTGGTCGTCAGGTCGAACGCGAAGAACGCCATCGCGACGGGCGTCGTCTGGATATTGGGCGGCATCGGCGCGCTCTTTGGCGTCTTCAGTGCGGCTCATCACGCGTCCTCGGGTCGCGGCCACGCCACTGGCTTGCCCATCGAGGGCCAAATCCTTCTCGGCATCTTCGCTCTGGGCCTGCTCGTCAGCGGCTGCGTCACGCTCTATTCAGGCCGCGACAAGCATGTCTTCTACGAACAAGGTGTCGCACGCTACCGCAAACAACGCCGGATCGCATCCATCCGCTACGCCGACGCCGACGAGATGCGCATGGAACAAAGCCGCCAGTATCACAAAGGCCGCTACATCGGCACCAGCATCACGCTCAAATGGTTCAAAGAAGGGCACCAAATCTACACCCACTCGAGCAGGTACAAAGAAACGCTCGCCAAAGGTGGCATGGTCAATCTGTTCCGCCACAACTTCATCGAAACACCCACCGACCTCGACCCCGTGCGCGACATCGCCGCGAGCACGCTGTCGCCCCGCTTCGTCGAATCCCTCGCTCAGGGCGAAACGCTGGAACTGGCCAAGGGTCACAGCGCCTCGGCCCAGGGCCTGACCCCCGCCGGTGGCTCGCTCAAAGGCCAGCTCGTCCCCTATGCCGCCATCGAGGACATGCAGATCAAAGACTTCAAACTGCACGTGATGTCCGGGGGTAAAGAGATCTTCTCGTGCCCCACGAGCGCCAGGAACTTCTGGCCCAAGTTCTACGCCCTGCAGGAGTTCTGGCTGGCGGCTGTCGAGTCGGGCAACACCGAGCCCACGGCAGACGTACAAGCATCGTGAGCGTGCCCCACACCTGCCCCTCATAGGCTAGCTCGCACGATGCAATCGTTTTTTGAACCAACCCCGCCCGCGCCGCTGTCTGAAACCTACGGCATCGAGCACTACACGCTCGAGAGCCCGCTGGCGATTGTGCTGGTGTTGATGGTGGCGGCGGGGGTGTGCTGGGTCGTCCTCCGCCCGTCGCGCCGGCGAGTGGGCACGATCGCGTCCCTGTCGCTGGCGCTGGCGGGGCTCGGGCTGTTGGCGGCAGCGCATTTCATCGACACCCCGCGCGAGCAGGTGACCGCCAGCGTCTCGCAACTGGTGGACGCCGTGGCCAGCGCCGACACGCGGCGGGCGGATGCGCTGCTGGCCCCGGGGGCGGCGATCTATGACTTCGAGCGTTCGTCGCCGGTGAGCAAAGACGAGATTTTGAGCCGCATTTCCAGTGATTTTGCGCGCGGCGCCCGCTACGAGCTGGACGATCACGCGGTGCTGGTGGTGCAGGTGGCGTTTGACTCCCCCACTGCCGCCAAGACGCAGGTGAAGGTGCGCGTGAGCAGCAAGGCGTGGGGCGGGCCGTATTTTTCGTGGTGGCGGATGGACCTGGCGCGGGACGGGGCGGGCCCGTGGCGGATCACGGGGATACAGCCGCTGGTGGTGCCGGGGATGAGCGGGTATTGAGGGAGAACGAAGTGGCAGAGTGGCAGAGTGGCAGAGTGGCGAAGTGGCAAAGTGAAGGAACAAAGAAGCCGCGGCGTTTGAACGCCGCGGCTCTTGGCTGTTGAACTTCGTCTCTTCGTCTCTCCCCGCCTCACTTCGCCGGCAAGAAGCTGAACTTCTGCCCGCCGATCGAGGCCTCGTACATCAGGCCCGATTCGCCGAAGGTGAAGACCTTGATGCCGTTGGCGTACTTGGCGTTGGCGCCGGCGCCGCTCTTGAGGGCCACCGCCGTCGCCTCGGCGGCGAACGCGAAGTTGCCGGTCTTGAAGGTCTGCAGCGCGACGTCGTCCTGGAAGCAGATGATCTCGGTGTACGCCTGCCCGCCCAGCTGCAGGCCGATGGTGGCCTGCGAGAGGTCGCAGTAGCCGGTGATGCTGCCGCCTTCGTAGAGCACGCCTCGCCCGTAGGCTCCGCCGATGCCGATGGCGCCCTTGCCGACGGTCGGGAAGACGGCGTAGCCCTTGGCTTCGCTGAGGGCCTTATCCATCGTCGTGTCGGTCTTTTCGGCCTGCTTCACGGCGGCCGCGGCCTCGTCCTTCAGTTCCTGCCTGGAGAGGTCGCTCTGCGGCGCGGTGCTGCAGCCGCACAGCATCACGCTCGCCGCCACTACGCTCGTTCCCGCCAACAGGTTGATTTTCATGTGATCTCCTTTGAAGTCGTTCCGCGAGCCGCGGCATCAAAGGCCCGGTCGCGATGTCCGAATCTTAGTCTCCACTTCCAGTATGCTTGCTTTTCGGACCTTTGTGGTCCCAATGCCCCGTACACCCGCCTTCCATGCGCCCGAGGTTCACCATGTCGCACGCGTCGCAGTTCAGCATCATCACCGGCGGCACCGGCGCCCTGGGCCAGGCGGTGGTCGCCGCCCTGCTCGAGCGGGGCGATACCTGCCTCATCCCCGTCATGCACGAGGGTGAACTCAAGCAGTTCGCCTTCGCCGGGCACGACCGGGTGCGCATCACCCAGGGGTGCGACCTCACCGACGAAGCGACCGTCGCGCGGTTTTATGAGTCAGCCGCGGCTGTCGGCGGCTTGTGGGCCAGCATCCACATCGCCGGTGCCTTCGCCTACGCGCCCATCGAGAGCGCCAGCAAGCAGGATTTCTTGACGCAGATGAACATCAATGCGCTCACGTGTTTTCTCTGCTCGCGCGAGGCGGTCAAGATCATGTCCAAAAACCCCGGGGGCCCGGGCGGACGCATCGTTAACGTCGCGGCTCGTCCGGCGCTCGAGCCCCGGGCCGGGGCGAAAATGACGGCATACACCGCCGCCAAAGCCGCGGTCGCGGCCTTCACGCAGGCCCTGGCCGAAGAAGTCGTCGCCCGCGGCATCCTTGTCAACGCCGTCGTGCCCTCCATGATGGACACGCCCGCCAATCGCAAATCCATGCCCGGGGCCGACTACACCAAGTGGGCCAAGGTCGAAGACGTCGCCCGCACCATCGCGTTCCTGGCGTCGGCCAGCAACACCTGCACGCGGGGCGGGCTGGTGCCGGTGTATGGCGGGGCGTGAACTCCTACCCGCGTCGCCGATTTCGCCGTGCGTGGGCGGCCCATGACTAGCGCGTTCGCCGGCGCGTAGCCGCCAAGCCCAGCAGCATGCAGGTGAAGCCTGCTGGCGAGGGAATCGACACAATAAAGCCATGTCCTCGATTGTCCGGACCGATCGTCGTCACGCCGAAACTTTGTCCATCCGGCGTCACAGTGGCACTGAAGATCGAGTTTCCCTCCGGCAGGCTCACGCCGAATGACGCGAAGTAGGTACTCAGCAGTTCGGTGCCGCGGCTGGGCGTCCAGATGAACTCCGGTGCGGTAATCGCTCCCGGATTCGCGTTGCCGATGATGACCATTCCGTCATCACTGAGGTCGGTAGCCCTCGCCGTGCCATATCCGGAAAGCAGCGGGAGAAGGCTCCCCTGCCCATTGACCCACACCGCCGCGTTGTTGCCGCTGCTGCCGACGACGCGGCTGCCGTCGAAGTTGGTCTGCCACGCAGACGTGCCAAACGGTCCGGTCGTGCCTGCCGGAATCGGCAGGACAGTGGTCACGCCATTGTGCCAAACGACCGCCGTGCTTCCCGTGCCCGCTGTGCCCACCACGGTGTTCCCGTCGCCGCTGATGCCGCGTGCGGTGACAAATCCGGGGAGGAACTGAATCCCGCCCGCGGCAGTCCATCGCCAGCCAGCCATGAACGAGACATCTCGACTCCACCCGGCCGCGGCTGCACCATTCTGACTCAAGCCTTCGATCATCGAGGCGAACAAGTCCGGCGATCCCGTCCCGATGTTGGTGCGCACGCCAGTGTCACGCACCGCGAAGGCTTGCGGGTCGGCCCCGCCGAACACGCGCCCATCTCCGGAGATGGGGGCCACAAAGCCCTGTCCGATCCCGTTGGAGTGCGCTTGAACGAAGCCGCTTGCAGGGCGCCATAGGAAGTAGTCACCCACGCCGTTGATCACATTCACGCCCGAGACGGTCAGGCCGTCATCAGAAATGCCCTCGATACCGGTGGCGGTGGGAACCTCGATCACGCTCTGCCCGCTGGCCGCGGAGCAGAAATCAAGCGAGGCGAGCCCGGCCTGACTGGCCAGGCCCGAGAAGCTGGCGAGCACAAGGAGGGCGGGCAGAGGCCGCACGGTTCTGGGGTAACGAGTCTTCACGACGATAACATGCCTCAGATTTGTCAAAACGCCAGCAATCCGCAGTGAATTTCTGATCGATCCGGGGCTTCGCGTATCTTCCCGCAGCCGCCCGGGCGAGCCCCGCCGCCGTTCACCGGGTCTGCGGCTGCCGCCTCCCCCCTACCCTCCCCTCCCATGCCCCAACGCTGGTTCGACGCCCACCTCGATCTCGCCTATCTCGCCGTGCGTGGGCGGCCCATGACCAAGGCGCTGGCCGCGCTCGAAGGCTCTGCCGCCGGGCCCGACGCACCCCCCGCCGTCACCCTGCCCGCGCTGCTCGATGGCGAGGTGCGCATGTGCCTTGCGACGATCTTCACCGAGGTGGTCGAGGCCGAGGCCGATGGGCTGCTGGCGGAGCAATACATCGCAGGCGACGCCGAGGGGGCCCACCGGCGCGGGCGGGCTCAACTTGAGGCGTACCTCACGTGGGCGGACCAGGGGCACATCGCGATCGACTTGCCGCAGGCGTTGCACCCGCCCGAGGGCGTGGGCGAGATCCGGGGCGGCATGGGCGTCTCCGAACTCGTGCCCCCCAGCGTCGATTCCATCGTCGGCCCGCTGCTGCGCGACGACAGGATTCACGTGGGCATCTTGATGGAGAATGCCGATCCGATCCGCACGCCCGAGGAGTTGCCCTGGTGGGTGGAGCGGGGCGTGTGCGCGATCGGGCTGGCGTGGGCGAGGCCGAGCCGATATGCCGCGGGGAACAACGTGCCGCCCGAGGCGCGCGAGGGCATCACGTCGATCGGGCGCGACCTGGTGCGCGAGATAGATCGGCTCAACGTGGTGCACGATGCGTCGCACTTGTCGGATCGGTCGCTGGACGATCTGTTCGCGATGACGTCGCGGCCCGTGATCGCCTCGCACAGCAACTGCCGTGCGCTGCTGGACCGGCCCGGGGGCATTGTGACCCAGCGCCACCTGACCGACCGGGCGATTCGGGAGATCGCGGGCCGGGGCGGCATCATCGGTATTAACTTGTTCTCGGCGTTTCTCAATCGCCACGGCAAAGACCGCCGCGCCACGCTGGTGGACGTCCTGGCCCACATCGATCGCATCTGCGAACTGGTGGGCGACACGCGCCACGTCGGGCTGGGCAGCGACATGGACGGGGGGTTCAGCCGCGAGCGGTTGCCCGCCGGCATCGACAGCCCCCGCGACCTGCGGGTGCTCTCAGACGCCCTGCGGCGGCATGGGTGGAACGACGACCAGATCGAAGACTTCGCCTGGCGCAACTGGGCGAGGTTCTGGAGCAAGGCCGGGCCGCGGCTGTAGACCCTACCCCATCTTGTGGCACAGGCGTCCCGCCTGTGCCTACCTCTCCTTCTTACATTCACACGCCACTCAAACCACGAAGCAATACGGAAGGACACAGGCCAGAGGCCTGTGCCACAAGATCGGGAAGGTCTGCACCCCCATGCCCAAACTCTCCATCGAACTCACCGACCAGACCGCCCGCCTCATCCCCATGCAGCTCGACTGGCTCACGCGGCATATCCAGCGCGCCGTCGCACGCCTGGGCGGCTCGGGCGAGGTGCGCGTCGCGGTCGTTGACGACGCCGCGATGTCTCAGGCCCACCAGGAGTTCGCCGGCGTCGAGGGCACGACCGACGTACTCACATTTGATTTATCGGACCCCGAATCCGCCCCGCCGCCGCCCAAACCCACCGCCGCGGCTATAAAGTCGGATAATGTCAGGGTTTCCTCCCCGCCATTCCCGCTCGACACGGACATCATGGTTTGCCTCGACGAAGCCTCTCGCCAAGCCGCCCGGCGCGGGTATTCTACCGAGAAGGAGTTGCTCCTTTACGTCGTGCATGGGGTGCTGCACTGTCTTGGGTGGGACGACCACGACGAGGCCGAGGCCGCCCAGATGCACGAGGCCGAAGACGCCGTGCTCATCGCCATCGGGGTGGGTGCGGCCTATGCCGCGCCGGGGTCCGAACACAGCGGGCCGGGCGAGGGTACAAGGTAGTCGGGGGTGCGCCCGGAGCACCCCCCGGGGCTCGCGTCGGTGAACTCAAACGTTTGGCTCTTCATCGGGGTGGTGGCGCTGGGCGTGGGCTCGGTGCTGTCGGCGCTGGTGCAGTCGCTTCGAGAGCTGAGCCGCCCCGCCTTGGAGCAACTGGCCGCCATTCACCAGCGGGGGCGCGAGCGGGTCGAGAAGATCGCTGACGACCCCGAGGGCCACGCCGCGGCTATCGCCCTGCCCCGCACCGCCTGCAACCTGGTCGTCGCCATCGCGGTGGTCATGTGGGTCGCCATGATGCGGGGCCTGGCCGTGCCCACGTGGGTCGAGATGACCATCGGGGCGGCGGCCGCGTCGCTGCTGATCTGGCTATTTGGCCAAGTCCTCCCCAGCAGCGTGGCCAAGCACGCTGCGGAGGTCACGGTATTTGCCTGGTCGCCGGTGCTGCGATTCGCGTATGTCGTGGGCCGCCCCTTCACGGGCCTGGCCCGCTGGATGGACGAGATCGTGCGGCGCCTCGCCGGCCAGGAACACCAGGACAAGGCCGAAGCCGTGCAGGAAGAACTACTCGAAGCCGTCGAAGAAGCCGAGCAAGAGGGCACGGTGGACGCCGTCGAACGCGACATGATCGAGGCGGTCGTCAACTTCCGCGACAAGACCGTGGCGCAGGTGATGACCCCCCGCACCGAGATCCAGGCGATGGAACTGTCGACCGATCTCTCGGGCGTGACCGCTGCCGTTCGATCCGTAGGCCACAGCCGCATTCCGGTGTACGAGGACAGCCTCGACCACGTGGTGGGCGTGTTCTACGTCAAAGACCTCATGAAGTGGCTGGCGGGCGAGGGCTCGCGCAACGGCAAGCCGTTTTCCTTGCGCGCCCTGCTGCGACCGGCCTACTTCGTGCCCGAGACCAAGACCATCCGCCAGTTGCTGGCCGAGCTGCTCTCGCGCCGAACCCACATCGCCATGGTCGCCGACGAATATGGCGGCACCGCCGGGCTCATCACCATCGAAGACATCGTCGAAGAAGTCTTCGGCGACATCCAGGACGAATACGAAGAGCCCGAGGCCGACGCCGCTGAGGTGAAGATCGATGCGGCAACGCGCAG
Organism: Tepidisphaera sp.; assembly: GCA_016124375.1. Classification (GTDB taxonomy): domain Bacteria; phylum Planctomycetota; class Phycisphaerae; order Phycisphaerales; family UBA1924; genus RI-211. Next base: position 520,192 of record WGNV01000001.1, on the reverse strand, counting down.
CGCGGAGATCGACGCCCGGGCGTACATCCACGACGCCAACGACGCGCTGGCCGCGCTGGGGGCGGAACTGCCCGAGAGCGAAGACTACGACACGGTTGGCGGCTTCGTCACGGTCACCATGGGGCGCATCCCCGCGCCGGGCGAGACCTTCCGGCACGACGATCTGACCCTGACCGTGCTGGCGGCCGAGCCTACCCGCGTGACGCGCGTGCGCCTGGTCATCGCCTCGCACGACGGGGCCACCGACCCCAACGCCGAGCGGCAGGCGTCCGGGGCCGCGACGCCGTAACCTGTGCCGATGCCGCGCATGCCATTGACCCACACCCCCCCCACTGCCGCCTTTGCCCTCGCCGGCTGGCCGCGACGCTTGTTCACGCTGCTGGCCGGGATGGTGCTGATCGCGCTGGGCGGGTGCAACGCCTCGGGCCCGCCGACGTTCAACGTGCAGATCGGGCAGTATCAGCAGGCGTTCAACGCGGCCCGCGATGTGCTGCGCGACTATCACTTTCAGCTCGAACGCGTGGACGGCGCCCAGGGGGTCATCACCACGGCCGACCTGTTCAGCGCCGGCCTCCTCACGCCCTGGGACCAGGTGCAGACGACGCCCCAGCAGGAGCTCTCCGACATCGTGAACAACCAGGCAAGGCGGGTGCGGATCGTCTTCGCCCGCGCCAGCCAACAGGCCGACCCGATCGACCCGCCCTCGGACGCCGAGGCGTGCGTGGGCGATGTGCAGGTCGTCATTCGGCGGGTGCAGGTCGCGCTGGTGCGTCCCAACAGCCGCTCCGTCTCGCTGACGACGACGGCCGTCGACCCGGCGCTGACCGCCAAGCAGATCTGGGGCAACTACGCGGTGCCCTTTGCCCGCGATGAGGAACTGGAGCGGCGCATCGCCAGGGCGATCGAGGCACGGCTATCGAAGACCACCAAAGCCGCGGCCATGACGCCGCCCCCCGGCCCCCGCAACCCACCCCGTGGCCCGCGCACGCTGGCACAAACAGCCACCAGGTGACGATAAACCCTGATCGCGCTTCCCTCGCGAGCCGGGTGATGCCGGTAGGCACCGGTGAGCGTGTGCCACGATGTTTCTTTGCACAAGCCCCGCATCGGTGACATCACACGCGCGTGTATTTCGACGGCTGATCGTTCGCGCGAGAACATTTCGTGTTCAGTCAAGAATAGTCCGTCCCCAATTTGCGCAAATTTGTAAGCTCGCCGAGTGCTTCGTGTGGCGATCATTACAAGGTTTCCCCTGTATTGCGCGGATGAGCGGCCGGGCTGAGGACTGGTGCTTACATCCGGTAACACGTAAGGCCGGGGCGCCGCGCCGGCGCGTATTCGAACCTTCGACCCGCCGCGGGCGCGAGTGTGCAAAGACACACCAGCCCGCGAAGATCGCGGGCTGGTGTGTTGCGTGCAGGCTTTGAGAACACCAGCGACGATCAGGCCGCGGTGTACTGACCCCGCGAAACCTTCTTGAACAGGTTCTTGTGCTTGAGCAGGCAGGCGTTGACGATGGTGCGGAAGTTGGCGGCGTTGGTGGTGTAGCCGGCCTTCTGCACCGCATCGGCGGCTTCGGAAACACCCATCGTGGCGCCGGACAGCACCTTGTGGAGCATCGGCGCCAGGCCTTCGCTGTTGGTCATGCGGGTGCGGGCGCCCATGCCGGTGCCCTTCATGCCGCTCCGGCCCATGCGAGCGATCGAGCCACCCATCGCGGCGATCTGCGCATCCAGCTTGGCGAGCTTGGCGGCCAGACGATCGCGACGGCGCTGCACCGTGCCGACCTTGCGGGCCCGGCGGGCCAACTCGCGCTGAATCGCCGACATCGGAAGATCACGCAAGCTCGAGCCGCCGCCGGTGCTGGATGAACGCTTCGCCATGTAAACCTCCTCGGAACCTCGCCCGGATCACCCGCATCACACTTTGCGGGCAAATTCCATATGTCGCGGGCGCGATGCTATGCGCTTACATCGCTGTATGTCATGATATGTTGTCAGGAAAATCCTCATTTTGTGAGTTTTTCCTCACACACACGCATCTGGTTTGTCTTTGTTCGGGTGATGTATGCCGGTTCATCTAATGCGTGGATACTCCCAGGCGGCTCAACAGCGAGTCAAAATGATCCAAGCCGTAGAACTCCATGATGATTCGTCCCTTATGTCCGCGGCGATCGGTGGAGATCACAACCTTGGTGCCCAGTTGCTGGCCGATCTGCCGCTGCAAGTCGGAGAGGACCGCCAGTCTGGGGTCGTCGCCCGGATTGGCGCGGGCTCGCTCCATGGGAATCTCTGGCTTCTTGGACATGGCCGCGGCCAGGCGTTCGACTTCTCGCACGCTCAACTCTTCGCTCGCAGCCTGCTGGGCCAGACGATTGCGGGCTTCCCCCGCCGGAGCCGTCAGCAACGCCTTGCCATGCCCCGCGCCGAGTTTTCCGGCGGCGATCAGATCCGCGATCGCCGCGTCGAGCTCGGTAAGCCGTAGCAAGTTGGCAACCGTCGGCCTTTCCAAACCTACCCGCTCCGCCAGATTCGCCTGTGTCAGGCCGAAGCGGTCCATCAGCGCACGCAGCGCCCAGGCGCGGTCCATCGCGTTGAGATCCTCGCGCTGGACGTTTTCAATCAGCGCCAGTTCCGCGGCGTGCGCGTCGTCCAGCGTCTTGATGATCGCGGGTATCCGCTCCAACCCGGCCAACTTCGCGGCCCGCCAGCGTCGTTCCCCCGCGATGAGCTCATACATTGCCCCCCCACCGCCGTCTGACGTTGCACCCGCTCGAGGGCGGACCAACACCGGTTGCAACACACCCGATTGACGAATCGATTGTGCAAGCCCTTCGAGCAGCGCTTGATCAAAGATCCGCCGCGGCTGGAAGGGGCTGGGCTCGATCCGATCCACGCTGATCGATTGAACGTCCGATAAGCGTTGTGAGTCGGACTCGGGAAAACCCGTATTTCCCGCAATTGGCTTCGCGGTGCTCGGGTTTTCGGGGCCCGCGACCACCGGCACGGCGGGCGACATTGCCGAAGCGTCGATCGCGACTGGGGCGCCGAGCAGGCTACTGAGCCCGCGGCCGAGCCGCCGCGGGGTGCTTTCCGTCTTCTTCTGAGTGCTCATCGGTCCTCCAAAGATGCAGAGTCTCTCCACCGAGACTATCGGCAGGGGGGAGCAAAGTACTGGAAGCGACAGTCGGGGTGGCGCAGTCGACATGGCGCTTCGGGCGGGCGACAATCGACTTCCATGGGATCGAAGACGCCTCACATCGAAGTCATTGCCCGGGGGGCGTTGTTCCACGGGGAACATGTGCTGCTTTGCCGCGCGCTCCGGGGGGGTTACTTCTACCTTCCCGGCGGGCATGTGGAGTTCGGGGAGACAGCCGCCCAGGCGGTCGCTCGCGAGCTCATCGAAGAGGCGGCCCTGCCGGTGGCAGTGGGGCGATGCCTGCATGTGCACGAGCAGATCTTCCGCCAGGGTGAGCGGCAGCGTCACGAGCTCAACCTGCTGTTCCACGTGGAACTCGTCCAGCCCGCCCCGCCCCCACCATCGCTCCCCCCCACCATTCGTTCGCAGGAATCGCACCTCGCGTTTGAGTGGGTGGCGCTGAGTTCGATCGCGAAGCTCGATCTGCGGCCGTCGCAAGCCGCGGGCTGGCTCGGGGCCTTCGGATCCGTTCGCGACCTCCTGGCAACCACCGGCGCGGATTGGATCGGCGCGGACGCTCCGCAACGACGCGACACCTGAGTCTGGGCTCAAGAGAGTGGGGGAGTCGGGAAGCGGGCAGCAGCCAACCTAGTTGGCGGCGCCGGGCAGCAGCACCACATCTTCGGGAGCAACGTGCAGAGCGAGGCTGGAACCGATGCGGTCAAAGCCCGCGGCCGCCGGGCTGCCGGGGTTCTGCACCATCACCGTCACCAGCCGCGATTCCCCCATGTCCAGGCGATGCTGCGCCGCCTCGCCCAAGTACACGCTGTCCACCAGCGTGCCTTGCAACACGTTCACGTTGCCGGGCTTGCCCAGCGTCAAGGCTTCGTGACGGATCGACACCTGAACGGGGGATCCGGCCTTTGCCCCGGCGGGCATGGCGCTGCGGGCGAGCAGGGTTGATCCGCCGACATTCACCGTAACTCCTGAATCTGTAATGCTTTGGATCTCTCCCCTGAGAATATTTGTCTCCCCAAGGAATTCCGCAACAAAGCGGGTAGCCGGAGCCCGGTACAACTGCTTCGGGCTTCCGACCTGGACCACCTGCCCGGCCTCGAGGACCGCCACCCGGTCGGCCATGCTCATGGCTTCCTTCTGGTCGTGGGTGACGTAGACGGTGGTGATGCCCGAAGCCTTGCAGACGCGGCGGATTTCGCCCCGCAGTTCGAGGCGGAGCTTGGCATCAAGGTTGGACAGCGGCTCGTCGAGCAGCAGCACGCGGGGGCGGATGACCAGCGCCCGCGCCAAGGCCACCCGCTGCTGTTGTCCGCCAGAGAGCTGAGTAGGTTTGCGGCTGGCGTAGGCCTCCATGCGCACCGCCTGGAGCGCCTCCATCACCATCCGCTCGCGTTCCGCGGCGGCGACGCGGCGAACCTCGAGCCCGAAGGCGACGTTCTGGGCGACGGTCATGTGGGGCCAAAGCGCGTAGCTCTGAAAAACCATGCCCGTGTCGCGTTTTTCAGCGGGCCAATAGGTGACGGTGTGCTCGCCCTGATCGTCTTTGAAGAGGATGTCGCCGCTGGTCGGCTCGATGAACCCGGCGATCATCCGGAGGAGCGTGGTCTTGCCGCAGCCAGAGGGGCCGAGCAGGAAAAACAGCTCCCCGGCGTTGATGGTGAGGCTGACGCGATTGACGGCGGTGGAGGCCTGGGCGCCGAACGCGGCCGGATAGGTCTTCGAGATTTCGCGGATGACAACAGTGGTGGACATAGCCGCGGCCAATGTAGCAGCGCCGGACATCGCAAGGCCAGCGCCCGGCGCGCCAGCGGGTGGCGGCGATGGATCGGCGCGGCCCGTGGAGGCGACGCATCCATGCGGCCCTGGGCGCGGCAGTCGGGGGCGAGCTCCAGGGCGAGCGGAAAATCCGTTGAAGTTCTTGCGAAGATGCGGTCAAGGCAAGACGCGGGAAGAGGGCCGCGCACCGGACCAGCGGAGTTGGACGCAACTCCCTTTTTGGCAGGCACTTGTGCGATGTTCACAACCGCACTTCACGGCACCAGTGACGTTCGTGTGATGTCCCTTTGACACGACGCTTACAAAGGTTGAACACGCAGAGCCCGCGGGCGACACTGGGGCGTTCGGCGCCGCGAAACATTTCGACTAGCCTGACGTCTTCACCCTTGGGAGCACGTTGCGCGGCATCGCGGGGCGAGCTCCATGGCGAACGTTTTGAATGTGTACCGGCCCGCTCCGCGGGCCGTCGCTTGGCATACCTGTTTTCTCGAAACCCCAAGTCTTGAAGGCAGGTTTTTCGTCGAGGATCCGTTGATTTCGGGTCCTCGATGTTTTTTTGTTGCCAGCGGGGCATTGCGGGCGGGCGCGGCGTGGTTCGGGGCGGGGTAGCATGGGTGATGCCCCGGCGCTCGCCCGCACAATCGCTGGATTTGCTCCGAAAGAACCGGGTGTGGCGTTCGCCTCAGCAGCACCTTGGGCCGCTGGTCGAATCGGTGCAGCGCGAGGTGGCGACCCGGGCCAACGCCAGCGCCGGTCTGGATGACGCGTGGGCGAGGCTGGCGCCGCCCGAGCTGCAGGGTGCGGCGGTGGTGGGGGGGTTGTCGGCGGGGGGAATCCTGACGATCCGGGCGAGCGGAGCGGCGGCCAGGTACGAGATCGAGGTGTGGCTGCGCAGCGGCGGCGAAGCAGCGCTGCGTGGGGCGTGCACGCGGACGCTGCGGCGTGTGAAGGTGATCGGGTAGCGGGAGCCGCGGAACGGAGCGGGTGAGCGGCCGGCTGCAACAATGCGGAGCATGAAGACCTGCCCGCTGTGTGCCGCGTTGGAAACGCCCGGGAAGCTGACGCCTCTGGCGAAACTGGGCGAGTGCGACGTGTTCTTGAACGACAAGCAGGGGTGCTTGGGGTGGTGCGTGCTGGTGCTGCGCGAGCACGTGGAGCACATGGACGCGATGACGCTCGAGCGACAGGCGCGGGTCTTCGGCGAGGTGGCGCTGGCGGCCCGGGCGCTGCGTCAGCACTTTGGCCCGGTACGGATCAACTACGAATGCCTGGGCAACCAGGTGCACCATGTGCATTGGCACGTGATACCGCGGCACGCGGACGACCCGGACCCAAAGAACGCGATCTGGGGTTGGCCGGCGGAGCGACTGGCGGGCGCCATGAGCGACGAAGCGCGTGCTTCGCTGGCGGCGGCGCTGAAGGCCGGCCTCATGAACGTTGCAGCCGCCACGGCGCGGGCGCGCGAATGAGTTGAGATTGCCGCCGCGCGACCGAGCGGTTCGGGGGTGGCGCTCGCGCCGCCCGCGGGCTCACCTCACCGCGGGCGAGGGCGTCACGTCGGTGGTGGGGGAGGAGAAATCCATGAAGCGCACGGACCCATCGGCGTAGAGGGCGTTGCCGGCGTCTTCGCGCCGGTGCCAGCGGGCTTCGAGGCGAGCATCGACGCGGGGGATGAGCGGGGAGAAGCGGGCGTTGTAGGCCCAGGCCGGATCACCCGCGACGATCAGGCGTGAGGGGTTCACGGTGAGTTCGTGGAGAAAGAGCGGGCGAGCGTCGCCCGAGAGGCCCGCGGCCTGGGAGTCCATCAGCAGGGGGTTGGCGAGGTAGCTGGTGCCGTAGGTCGCGTAGCAGGTGCGGAAGTTCAGCTCGGAGGCGGGGGGGCGGCCTTGCACGTAGCGCCCGCGGGTCCAGAGGCCAGCATCGCTGGGGCAGCGGAAGAGGGCCATCTCGGTGCTGCTGGCCGAGCGGATGTCGGGCACCATGTAGGGGTTGATGGGCTTGCTGGAGGCGAGCACGGGCTGGCGAGCGGGGCCGACGAAGTCGAGACCGCCGTAGGACCACTCGGGCACGGCGCTGGTGCCGGGGAACTGTTCCTTGTGCTCGGCCAGGTAGCCCTGCCAGCCGACGTTGATCTGGCGGAGGTTGGAGGAACAGATCGCCCGCTGGGCGCTATCGCGGGCGGCGTTGAGGGCCGGCAGCGCCAGCGAGAGCAGCAGCGCGACGACGCCGATGCAGATCAGCAGTTCGACAACCGAAAAGCCATGATGGCGGCGGGCCGAGATCACCAAGCATGATTGTATCCGAAGGCGAGCGGGCGCACAGGTCAAACTTGGGCCGGTGTGCCGCAGCGCACGCGATTTTGCGCATGGTTAGGGGTTCTGGCGGGTCGGGTCGGTCTCGGCGAGCAGCGCGTTGAGGGCTGCGTCGACGTCGGGATCGAGGCCGGGGTGGGTCGGAGTGCGGCTGGGCTGGATATCGGGCGAGATGCCCACGCCCTCCGGGCGGACACCCTGGGCGGAGACGTAGTCGCTGATGGGGACCTGCAGGACAAAGTTGCCGGGCATGGGCAGGGTGATGGAGACGAGCAAGGCGCCGGCGCTGGTGTGCCCGCAGATCTTGGCGTCGTGGAGCTCGCGCAGGGCCTGAGCGGAGAGTTCGGAGGCGCTGGCAGAGCCGCGATTGAGGAGCACGACGATGGGGCCGGGGAAGGGGCGGATGGGGTTGGCCGGGACGGTGATGGGGTCATCGCTCCAGGCGGCGACCTTGACGACGTCGGAAGGATCGCCCCCGGTGGCCTCGACGTATTGGGCGGCCATCTCGCTGGAGACGGCAACGCCGATGGGCTGGTCGGCGATGAGCAGGAAGCTCAGGAAGTGCTGCATGTAGACGACGGCGCCGCCGCCGTTGTCGCGCAGGTCGATGATGAGGCCGGACAAGCCCATGCAGCGCCTGAAGATCGCCTTGATCTCTGGCTGGGAGTATTCGTTGGCGAAGGTGGGCAGGCGGATGAGCCCGAAGAGGCGGCGATCGTCGCTGATGCGGGCACCGGGGGGCAGGTCGACCTTACTGCCCGACTCGTCGAAGACGGTGAGGGTAGCGGGGGTTCGGGTGATGATGAGCCGGCGGGTGAGGGAGAGGTCGAGACGCTGGCCGCTGAGCTTGCGGACGCGCACTTCAACCTTGGAATCGGGCTCGCCCTCGAGCTGGGCGGGGTCTTTGGGGGCGGCACCGTCGATCTGGATGATGACGTCTCCGGGGCTGAGTCCGGCGCCCGCGGCTGGGGAATCATCGAGCACGCGCAGCACGCGAAGGCCGCCATCGTTGGTGAATCGCACCGAGACGCCGATGCCCACGACCGACGCCCGGCCCTCGCCGGCCATGCTGGGGGGGATGAGTGCGGCGTGGCTGACGCCGAACTCGGCGAGCGCGCCGTTGACGACGGCGGCGAAGGCCTCGGGCGAGCCGGCGGCGTCGAGGCGGTCGAAGTACTTCGCCTCGTGGTCTTTCCACTGCGAAAAGCGCACGCCGCCGACGTAGGCGCGGGTGGTGAGGGTGGACTGCACTTCGTCCAGCACTTCGCGCTTGATCTTGGCGTCGAACTCCTGGGCGAGGGCAGACGCCGCCAGCGCCAGCGAGGCGACCAGGCCGAGCACGCGGGCCGGGGTTTGGCGGGGCAGCATCACGCCAAGAGAGTACGTTGGGCCGGGCACGGCGGGCGCACGGGTTGTGATACAGTTGCTCCATGAGCACGCACCACGCCCACAATCCGGCCCACGCCAATGGTCCTTCGCACGCCCACACGCCCAAGAGCGAGTTTGCGCTGGCGCGGGAGATTTCACCCAGGCGCAAGACGACGCAGGCCCATGACGTCGCCGGGCTGGTGAGCGAGCAACTCGCCCACTTCGGCATCGACCCCGCCAGCGACTATGGGCAGGTGCTGGGCGACCTGGCCGGGCATCTGTACAGCGGGCACGCCGACATGCAGCGCCTGTGGGAAGTGGGGGTGCGGGAACTCGCCAACCTGCCCCGCGAAGACCGCATCGCCCGGTTCGCGGCTCAGAAGTTCCTGTGCTTCCAGCTCGCCAAGATTCTCGACACGCTGCAGCACCCGTTCCGCAGCACCTATCAGAGCCTGGTGACGAGCACCAGTCAGCGCCTGCCCAAGGGGCCTTACCCGATCTTCGACAACGTGACGGCGTTGTTTGCCGCTAAGCCGGTGATCACGCGGACTGCGACGTACATCTACGCCTGCGCCGAGTGGGTGGCGGACGCCTTCGAGGGCAAGGAGCTGATGCTCGAGGTCTACTCGCGCCTGCTCAACCCCACCAACGTGAGCCTGGCGAACCACATCGTGGACCTCGAAGCCGGGCCGTACGCGGCCGAATACTTCGCGTGGAACTTCAACAGCGGGATGGCGGCGGTGGACGCGATCTTGAGCCACCTCGTCGGGCATCGCGACATCATTTTGGCCAGCCGCAATGTCTACGGCGGCGTGTATCAGCTCATGCACGACTGGTACGCCAAGAAGAGCAACCTTGATGTGAGCGTGAACTTCTTCGACGGGTTCACGGCCGCGGACTTCGTGAAGGCGCTCGAGCAGGTCAAGAAAGACAACGCCGATCGCCTGGCCGACGGACGCCACGTGTACGTGTACCTCGAGAGCCCGTGCAACCCGCACGGCTATGTGCTGGACGTGCCGGCGATCTGCAAAGAGGCCCACGCGCGCGGGCTCACCGTCATCTGCGACAGCACGGTGGGCACGCCCTTCCTGCATCGCCCGCTGCAGAAGACCGACGCGCTCGAGCGGCCCGACTTCATCATCCACAGCTACACCAAGGACCTGTCGGGCCACGGCAGCACAACTGCCGGCGTCGTCATCGGGCGCAACGAGCGCATGTTCATGGGCAAGCACGAGAGCGTCTTGGGCACGGCGCCCGATGGTACCAAGCGCACCTACAACTGGGATGAGACGCTGTTCTGGAACGTGTATTACGTCAAGGGCGCGTTCCTTGACAGCGACAAGTGCTATGAAGTGCTCAACGGCATGCACACGCTCGAGATGCGCATGCTCACCAAGGTGATCAACACGCTCACGTTTGTCGAGTTTTTGGCGACGCACCCGGGCGTGAACGTCAAGTGTGCCGCGGCCGCCGGCAACGAGAACGCCGCGATCCGCGAGAAGTGCCTGTACCTGGGCTTCCCGGCCCCGCTCTTCACGTTCGACTTCGAGGGAAAGGGTGGCCAGCGCCCGACCATCGACCGCGAGGCCTTCAAGAGGTTCTTTGATTGCCTCGATCCCATCTTCGGGCACCAAGTGAGCCTGGGCCAACCCAACACCGTGGTGCTGTGCCCGGCGATCACCAGCCACAGCGAGATGAGCGATCAGGCGCTGAAAGCCGCGGGCATCTCGCCGACGACGGTGCGCGTGGCGGTGGGGGCGGAAGACCCCCGCACGCTGATGGCGCACCTGATCGGCGCGGCCCGGCGCACGCTGGACGTCTCGTCCCCCGGCTTCAGCGAGAAGTTCCCCACCCCCGAGCAGTGCGACGCGATGTACCGCAAGCACTACAAGGCGGTGCACGAGAAGTACATCGAGTCGCAGCCCAAGATGCAGGCGCTGCAGGCGTGAGGAAGAAGAGACGGAGTGCCGAAGAGACGAAGAGACGAAGTTCAGAAGAGAAGAAGTTTCGGAACGTGGATCAGGGATTCGCTCCTTCCTGATTCCGGTCTCCTCTTCCTCCTCTTTCTCGGCGCATCTTCGTTCTGCTCTTTCTCTGCTCTTCTTTCCGTTCTTCTCTGTGCCTCTGCGCCTCTGTGGTGAAACTCTTCTTCCAGGGCGCCGCCACGCCCAGACCTTCTCGGCCTTCGCGCCGCTCACCCCGGGCGTGAACATCGCGTCGCGGCTACTCCGGCCTCATCAGCGGGAACAGCACCACGTCGCGGATGGTGCGCTGGTTGGTCAGCAGCATCACCAGGCGATCGATGCCCAGGCCCATGCCGCCGGCCGGGGGCATGCCCACCTTGAGCGCTCGCAGGAAGTCGTGGTCCATCGTGCGGAAGGTGTTTTCCTCGGCGTTCTTGTCGGCGTCCAGGCCGGTCAGTTGCTCCTTGAACTTGGCCTCTTGAATGTCCGGGTCATTCAACTCGGTGTAGTGCGGGGCGATCTCCATGCCCGCGATGAAGAGGTCCGCCCGGTCGGCCAGCGCCGGGTTGTCGCGCTTGGGGCGGGTGAGGGGCGAGATGGCGCTGGGGTAATCGGTGATGAAGGTGGGGCGGCTGTGGTCGAGCTGGGCCTCGCCCCCGTGCTGCTTGTCCTCGAAGAGTTCGTTCACCACCAGCCAGGGATCCATCGCGTCGACGGCCGAAGCGTGCTTGGGGATTCGTTCCTTCAGCAGCGCCCGGGCCCGGGCCGTGTCAGTCATCTCAAAGCCATAGGCCTTGGCGAAGAGCTGCCCGTAGCTGACCCGCTCGAAGGGCTTGGAGTAGTTGATGTTGAGTTCGCCGAAGGGCAGGACGATGTCGCCCGTTGGCGGGGTGCCGCCGGTCGCGGCCAGCGTATCGCGCACGATCGCCGCCCCGTCGCGGATCAGGCTCTCGGTGAGTTCCATGACGGTATCGACATCGCCGAAGGCGTGGTACGCCTCGAGCATGGTGAACTCGGGGTTGTGCTGCTTGTCCAGGCCCTCGTTGCGGAAGTTGCGATTGATCTCGAAGACGCGGGGCATGCCGCCGACCAGGAGTCGCTTCAGGTAGAGCTCGGGGGCGATGCGCATGAACAAGCTGATGTCCAGGGCGTTCATGTGCGTGACGAACGGCCTGGCCGCGGCTCCCCCCGCCAGGGTCTGGAGCATCGGCGTCTCGACCTCGAGGTACCCCCGCTGCTCCATGAATCGGCGCACGCCGCTGACGATGCGCGAGCGAAGTTCAAAGACCTGCAGCGTCTCGGGGTTGGCCCACAGGTCGACATATCGCTGGCGATAGCGCAGTTCGATGTCGGTAAGGCCGTCGTGCTTGGCGGGCGGGGGCGTCAGGCTCTTGGCCGCGGGGCGGGCGGCGCTCGCCCACACCGTCACCTCGCCCGTCTTGGTCTTCATGAGCCGCCCGGTCACCACGATGATGTCGCCCAGGTCAAACAGCTTGGCGGCCTTGAAGTCCGCCTCGGGCACGTCGCGGGCGCTGATGGCCACTTGCAGGTCGCCCCCCGCGTCTCGCAGGGTGGCCCAGATGAGCTTGCCGTTGTCGCGCAGCAGCATGACGCGCCCGGCGACCGACACCTGCGGGCGATTGTCCTGGAAGCCGGGCGTCTTGCCGTTGGCCTGGTGATCCTTGTCGGCCGCCTCGTCGTAGCGGGCCTTGGCCTCGCGAAGGGGGGTCAGGCCCCGCTCGGCCGAGCCGTAGGGCTCAAAGCCCAGGGCCCGCAGGGCCTCGCGGTTGTGGCGGCGTTGTTCCTGGAGCTTGTGAAGACCCTCGGCGCTGGTCTGGCCATCGGGCGTTGCTGCATCGCTCATGCCTTACTCCGAACCAGATGCGGGCACGCCGGGTCTCACCTCCCGCGCGGCCGCGATCTTGATGCCAGAGTATGGACGCCGCGAACCCGTCAGTTAGTGCGACACGCCGTTCATCGTCAAGGGCACCGTCGTCACCGTTTCGCACAGCGGGCGATTCGGGGAGTTCGGGTCATCGATCAGGTTCTGCAGCGTGACGCCGTCGAACAGCTCGATCAGCGTCTGGGCGGCCCGGTCGATCGTGCGATGCAGCGGGCAGAGGTTTGGCCCGTGACTCTCCAGGCCCAGCGGACAGGTGGTGATCCGTTGCAGGCTGCCCACGGTCTGGATGATCTCGATCAGGCGGATGTTGGCCGCCGGGCGGGAGAGTCGATAGCCGCCCCCCACGCCCCGCCGCCCGGTCACCAGGCCGGCGCCGGCAAGCTGCTGCAACACCTTGGCCAGGTAGTTGCTCGGAATCTTGGTGAGCTCCGCCAGGGAACCAGTCGGCACCAGGTTATCGGGCGACATGGCGAGCGCCGTCATCACACGCAACGCATATTCAGTGGTCACTGAGAACATTCGCTTTGGCTCCCGCTCGCTCCCGCGCCATTCGGGCCCGAGCATTCCGGCGTGCCTTGTCGGTGCATTGACCCTGGGGGATCAGGCAGCTTTGACAGGCTTACAAGCCGCCCAAGTTCACACAAACCGACACAAGGCCACTCACTGACCGTACTTATTCGAACGCGAACTGTCAATGGTCGAATCAATTTTTGCAATCATCCGGATGATGATGCGACCTTTTGTACCCTCATTCTTCCCAAATGTTGGGAGATTTCAGTATTTTCCCGGGATTTATCTGAAAAACCCAAAATTCGCAAGGAATTGAGCACCACCAGCACCGTGCCCCCCTCGTGGGCGAGCACCCCGATGGACAGGGGAATCTCCCGGTGCAGGGCCGAGGCGATCAGCACGCTGGCGCTCATCACGACGATGATGCCCAGTGCGAAGGTGACGTTGACCGCCACGGTCTGGCGGGCGCGCCGGGCCAATCGAATCGCCCAGGGGAAGGTGGCCAGGTCGTCGGCCAGGAGCACGGCGTCGGCATTTTCGAGGGCGGCGGCGGTGCCGATGGTGCCGATGGCCAGCGCGATGTCGGCCGCGGCCAGGGCCGGCGCGTCGTTCACGCCGTCGCCGATGAACGCGACATTGCCATAGGTCCGCTTCATCTCGCCCACGATGCGCAGCTTGTCGTCGGGCAGCAGCTCGGCGTCGACCTGATCGATGCCCAGCCCCTGGCCGATTCGCCCGGCGGTGAGCGCGTTGTCGCCCGTCAACATCCGCACCGGCTTCACGCCCAGGCTGTGCAGGTCGCGCACCAGTTCGGTCGCGCCCGGACGCACCGAGTCGGCCATGATGAGGACAGCCGCCTCGCCCGACGCGTCGTCGGTCGGGTCGTCGGGCGTGTCGTCGCCCGTCGCGGCCCGGGCGATGACCACGGCGACGTGCCCGCGGCTTTGGATCTTGCCCAGAACCTCTTTGACGCGATTTCGGAAACACACCGGGATCAGAGGCTCGGTGAACGAGTAGCTGCCCAGGCGCACCGGGGCGCCCTGGTGCTGGCCCTGGATGCCCCGGGCGACGACGTGGTTGAGCTTGTCGACGCTGGCGGGCGAAACGCCCCGCTGTTCGGCGGCTTCGCGGATGGCGACGGCGATCGGGTGGGTGCTGTCGGCCTCCAGCGCGGCCGCGATGGCCAGCAGTTCCTTGCCGTCCGACCATGCGACCGGGTGCACCTCATACAGCGTCGGGCGGCCGTGGGTGAGCGTGCCGGTTTTGTCGAAGCACACGCAGCGGGTGCGGGCGAGGCGTTCGATGGTTTGCCCGCCCTTGAAGAGCACGCCGCCCCGGGCGGCCCGGGCGATCGCCGCGAGCGTGGCAGTGGGGGTCGCGATGACCAGGGCGCAGGGCGAAGCGACGATGAGCAGGGTGATGGCGACGTAGAGCGAATCCGTGAAAGGGCGGCCCAGGGCCTGCCACCACACCATCGCGACGACGGCGCTGATGACCATGACGCCGATGGCGTAGGGCTGATTCACGCGATCGATGAATCGCTGCACGGGCTCGCGCTGCTCGCGGGCGGTGGTCACCAGGTCCATGATCCGCTGCAGGCTCGATTCGCGCACGGGGCGCAGCACGGTGGCCTCGACGGGTTCATCGACGTTGATGGTGCCAGCGAAGAGTTCGTCCCCCGGCTTCACGCTGCGGGGCATGGATTCGCCGGTAATGGCGGATTGGTCGAGCGCGGTTTCGCCGGTGTCCAGTCGCGCGTCGGCGGGCACGCGTTCGCCCGGCCGGATTTTCACTTTGTCGCCCGCGACGAGTTCGCCGGCCGCGGCTTGCACCCACGCGCCATCGCGCCACACCAGGGCCTCGGTGGGCATCAGCTTGTGCAAGGCGCTGATCTCGCGGCTCGTGCGCTGCATGGCGAGGTCTTCGAGCGCGCCCGAAAGCGTGAACAGGAACAGCAGCAGCGCGCCCTCTTCGGCGTGTCCGATGTAGGCCGCCAGACCGGCGCCGACGGCCATCAACACATCGATGTCGAAACTCTTTTCACCCAGGGCTTCGAGCGCGGCCTTGCCGCCATAGACCATGCCCACGCCCAGGCTGACCCACACGCACACCCGCCCGACGCTGCCGGCCCAGGGCACACCCAGGTGGGTGAGGATGACGCCCAGCCCGAGCAGCACGCCGGCGATGATGGCGCCGTAGAGGGCGCGCCGGGGCGTGAAGATGCCGCGTTGCTCGGGCGCCTGGAGCGCGGGGGACGTGTCGCAGGCCTGACCGGGGGCGCAGGTGCTCATGCGTCGCTCCCTTCGGGGCGTGCGGCCCGCAGGGCTTCGAGCGCGGGGTGGCGCTCGCGCTTCTTGGCCGCGAGGCGCTCGACGACCAACGGGGGCACCATCGCGGCCAGCTTGGTGAGGTCATCGCTCATGGCGGCGATCTGCTTGATGAGGCTGGACGAGGTGTACGCAAAGCTCTGCCCGGCGACGACAAAAGCGGTCTCGAGCCCGGCAACTTCGCGATTGGTGACGGCCTGCTGGACTTCGTACTGGAGATCGCTGAGGTTGCGCACGCCGCGAAGGAGCACGTTGGCCCCGGCGCTGCGGGCGAAGTCGACGGTGAGGCCGGAGAAGGGGCGGACGCTGACGGGCGCGCCGGGCTTTTCGCTCACCATCTGGTGGACAAGCTCGCGGGCCATGTCGACGCGTTCGTCGAGGGTGAAGAGCGGGTCCTTGCCGGGGTTTCGCCCGACCGCGACGATCAGCTCATCAAAGAGCGTGCGCCCGCGGGCGATCACGTCGAGGTGCCCGAGGGTGATGGGGTCGAACGAGCCGGGATAGATGGCGAGGTGGCGGGTCATTCCGCGGAATGATAAGAGGCGAGCACGCCGGGCTGGGTTTCAGCTTTCGGGGGGCCCGGCCGGAGCCAGGCCGGCGTCGCAGCTACTCGCTCATCATTTTCATCGCGCCCGGGCCGATGGTGATGGCGTTTTTGCCCTGGCGCTTGCTGGCCATGGCGAGCTGGTCGGCCTTGCCGAGCAGTTCGGCGGGGGTGTTGCCGTCCCAGGGGAAGGTGGCCAGACCGCCCGAGATGGTGAGCGTGCCCGGGGCGCAGTTGAGCAACTTGGGGAAGTGGTGCTTCAGGATCTGCTGCTGGAAGCGCTGGGCGATGGCGAAGACGCTGCTGGGGTGCTTGCTGCCTTCTTGGCGCGGGCCCTGGGGCTCGAAGAAGACCACAGCGAACTCATCGCCCCCCACGCGGCAGACGCGGTCGGTGGGCCGAATCGTGCTGCGCAGCAGGCGGACGGTCTCGCGCAGGATCTCGTCGCCCGCGTCGTGCCCGTACTGATCGTTGTACTGCTTGAAGTTGTCGATGTCGAAGACCAGCACCGTGACCGGCTGTCGCCCGGCGCGGGCCTGCTCGATGGCCGAGGCGATGAAGCGGTCGAAGTAGCGCCGGTTCCAGGCGCCGGTGAGCGGATCGGTGAACGCCGCGGCTCGGAGCTGGTTTTGCTGGTCACGCAGTCGCAGCCAGCCGGCGAGCCAGCGGGCGTGGGGCGCGAGAGCCGCGGCTTCGCTGCGGGCGCTCTTGAGGTGCCCGAAGCACGCGCCCTCCCACACCACGGGCACACCCTGGGGTGAGGCGTCGGCGACCGGGGTCACAAACTCGACCGAGGGATCGCTCAGGCGTTCGCGGATGAGCGCGACGCAGACGCCCAGGGGGTCTTGCCCGCGCAACATGAGGACGCACAGGGCTTCGTCTCCCGGCACGCGGGCGGAGTCCGCCTGCGGCTTGGGCGAGCCGAAGCCGCCGGGCTTGATGTCGGTGCGGGCGTCGGCGCGCGGCGTTTCGGGGCGTTCCGGGCGGGGCGTGGTGCCGGGCTCGGGTTCGTCCAGAGGCAGCAGCCCGTCGACCATCTCGGCCACCGAGGTCCGGGTGTCGATGGCGACGGGCGGGGCAAGCCCGGGGCGCCAGCGCACGGCCGCCCGGATCTGATCGACCTTGGCGTCGGGCGCGACGGCGCCGTCGAATGGGCGATGGTCGCCTTTGGTCACGCCCAGCACGACGACCTGAGGGTTGACCATGCGGAGCTGTTCGATGAACATCTGGCCCTTGTCGCCCCCAAGGTCGGGGTGATTGGGCCCGACGACGACGACGGCGGGGGCCGGGCGGGCGATGGCGTCGGGGTGGCCCAGTTCGCCGATGGCTTCCATCGGGTCGCTGACGCGGATGAGCTCGATGTTGGGGTCGGTGCGCAGGGCGCTTTCGAGCCCCGTGCGTCCGAGCACGATGACGCGCGCGTCGAGCCGTTGGTCGGGATGGGTGTCCAAGGCCGTCATCGCCTCCACCAACTTCAGATGCTGCCGCGGTTCTAGGCCCTTCAAGGGTATCGACCTCTCAGTTGGTCCGAATCACCGAAAGACATACGTGCGCCGGAGTACTGGGGATCACTCCGGGTGAAGCTTTGGTCGGGGGTTTGGGCGTTATCCGCCCCTACCTCGCGACCCTTCTCGCCCGGGGGTTCTTCGGGCTTTTCCGCGAAGCTTCACCACCCATTCAGGTACGATTCGATGGGTCGTCCGACAAGAGCATGGCCAATTCTTCGGCGCTGAGCAGCGGCTGCGGCGCGGGTTGCGCGATTGGGGGGGTTTGGGCAAGTTCTTGGTTTGGTGTCTGAAAGGTGTTTGCGGTAGGTGCTGGGCTGGGGGCGGAGAGGATCCAGGTGTTCACGCCCGGCTCGCCCCCGGCGAGCTTGAGGGGTGGGGGCGCTGGGGTGGCGGCGGGCGCGGTGCGGAGGTCGGGGGCCGGCGAATCGGCGATGAAGGAGGCCGCGGCGGCGGCGGGAGTGGCAGCCGCGGGCCGGCGGAGACGCAGCAGCGCGAGATCGGAATCGGTGGCGGCACGCAGGGGCGGGGTGGCGACGGCGTCGAAGATCCAGACCTTGGTTTTGCTCGCGTACTTGGCCAGGGCTTCGAGGAGGGTGGGCACGTCGGGCAGGCTGCCGGGCTCGTGGAGCACGAGGACGCAGTGAGCCGCCCCGGGGGAAAGAACGCCCGAAAGAGCCGCCCATGGGTGGGCCACGACGCGGCGATCAACGCGCGAGCGACGGTCCAGGGCATCGATGAGGGGCTTGGCGGGGGGAGCGCCCGGCGCGTGGAAGACGACCACGCGGGTGGGCGGGGTGATGGCGGCGGCGACTGAGCCCCCGGCGAGCATGCGCAGATTCTACAGGATTTGCGGGTGGCGCCCAGAGGGAGTGTCCGTCCCCCAGCGGGCTGGCTCACAGGCGGCGGCCGTCGGAGTCTGAGCCGTCGCCGGGGCGCGACCACTGGTCTTTGGGCAGGTGGCGGTGGTGGGTCTTGATGACCCGCGAAAGCTGCTTGCCGAAGAGGCCGGCGATGAGGTTGATCGTGGTGATGGCGGCGGGGGAGAAGGGGTTGCGGGCGTCGCGGAAGAAGATCATCACGGCGCCGCACTCGCCGTCGTTGCGGCAGGCGCGGGCGACCATGGTCGCCTCGCTGAGCCAGTCGGACTCGCGCCCCAGGGCGGCGAAGATCTGCTCGCCATTGGCCAGCACCACCGGGTCGTCGCGATGCTCGAACGCGGGGGCGACGACGTCGGCGAGGTGATCAAGCAGCGCCTCGGCGGTGTCACGCGGGCAGTCGTAGTTCACGTACGCGCCAAGCGTGTAGTCGCCCGTGGTGTTGGGCAGGAAGATCGCGGCGTTGGTCGGGCCAAGCTGCTTCAGGGCGTACTCCAGCACCGTGCGCAGCAGGCCTTCCATGTCCAGTTCCTGGCGCAGCACGGCGTTGAGCTCGCTGGTGGCGGCCACCTGACGCATCTGGTCGTTGAGCTGGCGGTACGACCCGGCCATCTGCTCGCACAGTTGGCCCATCTGGGTCAGCAGTTCATGGCGCGAGCGGAACAGCGAACGGCTCACCTCGCGCAGGCGGCGGTTGCGCTTCTCCAGGCGCTCGACGGCGCGGCGGCCGTCCTGATCCCGGGCGCACAGGGCGGCCAGCGAGGCGAGCAGTTCTTCGGTGGCGGCGCCGGGCTCGCGAACATCGCCCACTCCCGCGCGGATCGCCTCCAGCACCAGCGAGGCGTCGGAGGTGTCGGCCAGCAACAGCAGCGGGCGATGCAGCGCCTGCAGCAGGCGGCAGGATTCGAGCGTCTCCTCGCGCGACAGGCCGGTGCTGTCGAGCACGATCGCGTCGAGGGGCGTGGTCAGGGCCTGCACCTGCGGGGTGCCCGGGCAGGCGATGACAGCCGCGGCTCCCGCATGCTCGAGCTGAGACGCCATGAGCGAGGGGTCCGACGAACGGACCACGACGAGTCGGAGGGCACGGGCCGAGATGGCGGCGCGACGGCGAGACATTCGACCCAGTGCATCGACGATGGGAAGGTCCTGATTCAGTGGTGGTGCATGAAAACCCGCGCGAACGGGGTGGGCGGCCGCCCGGCCCTAGGGGCAAGGCCGGTTTTGCGCCGTGTTGCCCGGACGCCACACCCGGGTACATCCAAAGCCGCCCGCGGGCGAACTCATTGGATATGGCAGCGCGTGAACATGTGCTCGATGTGTCGGTGTGGTTGCCCGTGCCCCGGGCGCGGCTGTTCCCGTTTTTCGCGGACGCGGCGAACCTGAACCTGATCACTCCGCCCTGGGTCCACTTCCGCATCCTGACCCCCATGCCGGTGGAGATGCGCGAAGGGACACTGCTGGATTATCGGATTCGGTTGCGCGGGGTACCGATCCGCTGGCGCACGCGGATCAGCGCCTGGGAGCCGGATCGGCGGTTCGTCGACGAGCAGCTCAAGGGGCCTTACTACCTGTGGCGCCACGAGCACACGTTTGAGGTGCGCGACGGCGGCACGTTGTGCCGCGACCGGGTGACGTATTCGCACCCGGGCGGAGCGCTGGTGCACAAGTGGCTGGTGGGCCCGGACGTGGCGAAGATCTTCGAGTATCGCCAGTCTCGCCTGCTGGAGCTCTTTGGTCGCACGGCGAGGCCCGGAGATCAGGGACAAGCCCCGCCCGCGATGACATTGATGAGCGCGTCGACGTCGCCCTGATCGGCGACGCCGTCGTGGTTGAAGTCGGCGTCGAAGTTGTACGGATTGTCCCCGCCCGCCACGAGGTTGATGAAGGCGTCGACGTCGCCCTGGTCGATGACGCCGTCCTGGTTGACGTCGGCGTTGCAGCCAGGGCCGCCGCAGGCCTGGGAGTAGGCGGGCAGCAGGGTGATGCTGGCGGCGTCGCTGGTGGCGTTGCCGCAGGCGTTGGTGACGACGCAGGTGTAGCTCTGGGCGACGTCGGCGGCACTCAGGCTGGAGATGGTCAGCGAGCCGGTGGCGGCGCCGGAGATGTTGCCGCCGTCGGTCAGGGCCTGGGAGCCCCGGTACCAGGCGAAGGTGGGCGAGGAGCCGCCGGCCTGGACGGAGAGGGTGACGCTGGAGCCGGCGCAGCCCGAGAGGGGCGTGGGGCCTGAGGTGATGGTGGGGGCGGTGCAGGGGGTGAAGCGGGCGGAGGAGATGCCGTTGGCGACGACTTCGATCTGGTAGTCACCCGCGGGCAGGTTGGCGGGCAGGCGATAGTCGACCGAGACGGGGGTGGAGCCGGTGGCGATGCTGGTGGTGCTCCAGTTGAAGGTTCGGGCGTAGTAGGTGTGGATGTTGCTGTGCCGGATGCGGACGAGCGGGTAGTTGGAGTTCATCTGGGCGTCGTCGCCGTAGCTGGCGCCCTCGGAGTTGCCGTTGAGCCCGGTGCCAACGAGGTGGAACGAGCCGTCGGGGTTGGGGGTGACGCTGGTGATGACGGGGATGGCCTGGGTGACGACGGGGCCGGTGGGGGTGTAGAGGTAGAGGTCGCTGCCGTAGTGGGAGTACATCACCTGGCCGGTGGGCAGGACGAGCATCTGGCACTGGTAGGTGGGGCGGTTGTCGGTGCTGCCGCCACCGGGGGCGGGTGCATTGATGAAGGCGTTGGCGACGGGGTCGTACTCGTAGAAGCGGGTGGGGCTGGGGAAGTGATCGGCGCTGGTGGGGGCGGGGCTGATCGCACACAGCACGTTGCCGTTGGGCATCATGGCGCAGGGGGCGTCGGGCGTGCCGCCACCCATGGGCATATCGGGCCCGGCGGCCCAGGTGCCGGGGGTGGCCTGGCCGCTGGGCGTGTAGAGGGCGGTGTGCCCGGTAGCGCCCATGAAGAAGGCCTTGCCGTTGGGCAGGAACGCGCCGCCGCCCATCTCGCCCCCGAAGGGGTCGTAGACGGCGACGGGCACGACGCCGTCGTTGATCCAGCGGTTCTGGGAGGGGATGAAGCGTTCGGAGTTCTGGCCGAAGGGATCGATGGTCAGGAAGCTCTGATCGGGGAGCTTGACCCAGGTGGCTTCGTCCTGGTAGCCGCCTCGAAAGAGGGTGGGCCCGTTGACCCAGGTGTTGGCCGCGGGGTTGTAGATGACGGTGCCGCCATAGGAGATGGGGGCGACGGGGGTGATGATCACGCGGCCGTCGGGCAGGATTTCGCTGTTGGAGTCATAGAACGTGTTGTTGGCGCCCGGGTTGAGCACGCTGGTGGGCACGTTCAACTGCGTCCACACGTTGGTCTGCGGGTCGTACACCTCGGCCTTAGCGCCGCCCGTGCCGTATTCACCCCCAGCGACGAAGACGCGGCCGTCTCTCAGCACCTGGCTGGAGAAGTACAGGCGGGTGTCGTGCATGGAGGCGAGGGTGGACCAGGTGCCGTTGCGGTAGCTGCCGTTGATGTCGGGCGTGAGGCGGTACCAGCCGTTGAACTCGCCCCCGCCGCTGGCCCCGCACATGACCGTGCCGTCCGAGAGCAGGAGCATGAGCTGCACGCCGCCCGGTGCAAGGTTGTTCAGGCGGACCCAGGTGCCGGCGTGGGCGGCGGAGTTGGCCGCGGCCAGGCCACAGCATGCGAGAAGGGCGGCGGCCAGGCGCGAGGTCGAGCGGAACGGGTTCATCTCATTCATCTCCGTAGGCGGCTGCATGGCTGCAGCGGGGCGAAAGTCTCGAGCGATGCCGTCCCGTCGGCTGGCACGATGTGCCTGGCTTGAGCGGACCCGGCCGGGTCATGACCCGGTACGCGCGGCGCTGGTCACGGGCTCCAATACTCCGAATTCGCGCTCCGCGTTGCAAGAAAAAACGCGTGGAAACAAGAATTTCCCACGCGTTTTTTGCTTGACACAGGCGGCACGTGGTGTTCGGACCTTGAGCCGCGCCGGGCCCTATTTGCTCAGCGCATCGATGCGATAACGCATGAACGGCGGGCGATTGACGCCGGTAACGACCTGCCAGAAGGGGTCGCCGTGCGCGTCGGGAAGCCAGCGACGGAACTGGCCCTTGGGGTCGTCGGCGTAGACGTCGAGCACCGTCGAGCCGACAAAGACCGCCCGATGAAGCAGCAGCATGTCGTCGCTCACGAACTCGGACTCCGCGGCCACGCCGGCCATCGCGTCCACGATCTGCCCGAAAAGAATGTGGTCCTTGCGCAGCAGCACGTCCGCATCGTGCCAGATGTAATACCGGTACTTCGCCTCGGGGCGGCCCCGGAAACTGGCACGGCTGCGCAGCAGCGAAACCACGCTCCGCGGGCCGTCGATCCGGCGATCAAGCAGCGGCCCGGGAATGGCCCGCTCGAGCTGATAGCAGAAGGTCTCGATGTCGGTGATGAACTTGCCGTAGAAGACGCAGACTTCCGTGTCGTGCTGAGCGCCCAGGAACTGGCCCAGAGAGACGGCGAACTGGGTGCGGCGCGCGGGCAGCTCCGACCACGCCACCAGGTGATGCTCGTCGAGCAGCTGCGTGATGTCGGCCTGCCAGTCGGGAACCAGCAACGGGACGTCGAGATGTCTGGACAGCGCACTCATGTCTTACCCGGCCCGGCCCTGGGCCAACACAAACTCCCACGCACGCGCTCGCTCGCGGCTCAATGCATCCGCCGCGAGATCGACCCGCGATCCAACACCCGCACCCCGACCCGGACCACCCCCACGATGGAGGCGGCATAGACGCACGGATAACCGCCGCGAAAATCAGCTTCGCAGGTGGAAACCCCGGCCCGGTCTTGGTGCTCCCCCCAAGCCTTCACCCATGCACAATGTGCATCAGAATCTCAAAAAAACCACCCAAGTGCGCGATTTCTTTGATTTGGGTGGAACATCTGGCACCGGCGATACGTGTTCTCGGCCGGTCGGGTCCGAAAACTGCGGTTTTTGCCGGCCCATCCCCCGAACCGGCGATCAGTGGCGTTCGACGATACGTCTGCACACAAGACGCGTGTGAACCTCGCCGCGGTGGCTAGACCGATCGGTATGGTGGTGGCAAAGTCTTGGGCTCCGGGGACTTTGGTCCGATTAGCCTGCGCCGAGCTCGTCCTTGGATATCGGACCGGCGGGGATATCTCCGGCCTCGGGTTTGGCTTCGGCGATAGCCGCGGCCAGGCGCTTCTCGCCGCTGCCCGCGTGGGCGGGGCGTTCGTGGGTCGCGGCGTTGCGTCCGTCCTCGGTCACGCTGTACACCATCCCGATGGTCGTCTCAGCCTCACCCAGGGCCAGGCGATTGACCAGTTCAACGCCCTGCATGAGCGAGTGGTCGGTGTTGGCGACCTCGTACTTCCACATGCCGAAGCGGCCACGGCTGTAAACGCCCCGGCGCTCCAGCCAGGGGATGACGCGGGAGAGGATGTCGTCGCGCTCGACGCTGGGCGTCGGGTACGAGTAATCCGCGTAGTAGCACCAGCGGCTGACGATGTTGGCCCGCTCGCCGGGCTCGAGCAGTCCGGCGTTTTCCAGGCCCGTGATGCATTCGTCGATGACGGCGTCCTGATTCTTGCCGTGATCGCCCGGCGTGGGCTTGACGGGGCTCTCGGAGACTTCGCAGAGCAGCGAGTAGTAGTTGTCCTTGTCGGGGGTCATAAAGGGGGAGTAGTTGGAGAGGTAGGTGACGCGGTAGAAGGGGCAGTTGGGCTCGGGGAAGTACATCCAGCTCTTGGTGTCGGGCGTGCCGGCGCCGGGGGTGCGGCTCTTGAGGCCGATGCCGACCATGTAGCCCCCGCTGTGGAGGAGGCCCGCGGCGTCGGAGGCGACTTCGCGGAGAGCCGCGGCTTCGCGCTGCGAGGTGAGCACGTCGGCGCACAGGCGATCGAGCGGCATGGTGGAGATGAGAATGTCAAAGGGCTCGCGCGAGCCGTCGGTGAAGTGCACGACCTTGGCGTCAAGGTCGATCGTCTGGACGCGGGTGTTCAGGCGGACTTTGCTGTGCTGGGTTTCGCGGCCCTGCTGGTCGAGGCCCAGGTGCGGGCCGAATCGCCGGTAGAACTCGCCCGTGCCGCCCTTGAGCGGGAACTTGAACTGGTTGTTGGGGCCCCAGCCGAAGTCGTCGGTGCCGAGGACAAGGTTCTTGAGCGCTCGCTCGACGTCGATGACGGCGACGCGTTCGCCGATCCACTGCTTGTTCATGCGCTCGGGCGGGTAGGCCCAGACTTTGTAGTTGTACGGACGCATGAAGTGCTCGGCGATGCCGTCGCCGAAGACGGCGTCGATGAACTCGCCGAAGTTCTGAGCGGCCTTGGGGCTGGGCACGCGGCCTTTGCCACTCTGGGCGCGAACCAGACCGGCGATACACTCGAAGGCTGCCTGTTTGGGCAAATAGCGAATGTTGTTTTGAAATGGGTAAGGAACCCAGGTATTGAACATCCGCACCCAGCTCTCGCGGTTGTTAAGGGTGTACTCGTCACCCATGAGGGTGTCGAAGCAGCGGTCGTAGTACTTGTAATGGCTGAACATGACGTGTCCGCCGATGTCCCAGGTGAAGCCTTGGGCGTCGGTGAACGAGTGGGCGAGGCCTCCGATGTAGGGGTGACGGTCGACGACGAGGAAGTTGTCGTGCCCGAGTTCCTTGAGGCGATACGCGGCTCCCAGGCCGGTGGGCCCGGCACCCAGGATCAGAACGCGCTGCCCGGTTACACCGGATGATTTTGTGGTATTTCGCGCGTCCGGCGGCATGGGTGCTCCTGGCCCCCGGAAAACAGCGGGGGTGCGGTGTGATCGTGGGTGCCTTGTGGCCCGAAGACGCCTTGTGCGGCGAATCCGAGCGGGCGGAAGTGTAGGTCGCCGCCCGGGGCAACCGACACGGAGCCCAGAATGAGGGAAAAACCCTCCCCGCGCAACCCTGTGGTCGATTTCACCGTGAATGACTCAAAACACGCACAAAAACACGGATAAATCGTTGTCAGAGACTGAGACGTGAATTGCTATCACCCATTGTGGGGGGAAACGTAGAGAATCTTGAACACAAGTCGCATCGCGATTCTTGACGACATTATGCGAGTTGGCCGGTATGACATATGAGATTCGTGGAGCGGCTGTGGGGGTGATGCACTCGGGGGTGCACCACTCCACGCCGCGATCGACGGCTGCATTTGGGGAGTGTGCGTATGTCCGTTGGCGCGACCCTTGTGGAAGACCGGGCGTTGGAGGCAATTGACGCCTACCGACGCCTGGCGACGGTGTGCCGCCTGTTGTCGAGGTTGCCGGCGGTGCCGGTGCACGACTGGTGCGATCGGACGGCGTCGGCGCTGGCACACCTGATGCCGGGCGGAGTCGGCGTGGTTGCGATTTGTGAAAATGCCGGAGCAGGACGTGTGACGCACACGTGGGTCGGTGGGGTGGGCGGCACTGGTGGAATGCCTGAGTCGCAGTTGATGGATCTGCGTTGCCGGATTGATGCGATTTCGGGGGAGTGTTGCGGCGCGGGGGAACGATCGGTGCGGGTTGCGTCAGCCGCGGAGACCGGGTCGCTGGAACCTGGCTGGCGATCGCTGGGGGTTGATTCGGTGGTGATGGGCAAAGCGCCGATGAGCCCGGACGGCCCGACGTTGATGGTGATGGTGGGATCGTCCGAGCAAGCAGCGACGGGGTGGTGTGTGGACGCGCTGGGGGCGTTGCTGCCGGTGGCGGCGGAGGTGGCGTGCGGCGCGATCGGGTGTTCGAGGCGGCGCGAATCGGACTGGGTGACGGCCCGCGAGCAGGAAGTGTTGGACCTGCTGGTGATGGGGTATTCGGTGAGGGAGATTGCGCAGCAACTGAGCCGCAGCCCGCACACGGTGCATGATCACGTGAAGAGTCTGCATCGGAAGATGGGCGCGACATCGCGTGGGGAACTGGTGGCGCTGGCCCTGGGACGGCGGCCCGAGCCGGGCAAGGCGGGCTGAGAGCGTCGGCCGCTACAGTGGGCGGCATGACGGGCGTGCGGCTGGACCAGATCCGCGAGTTGGTATCGCAGGGCAAGAACGAGCAGGCCAAGGTTGCGTGCCGCCGATTGGTGCAGAGCGCCCCGGCGGACGCGGCGGCGGCGAGCCTGATGGCGTTGATCTTGATGAACCTGGGGGAGGTGCCCCAGGCGATTTTTTATGCGCAGAAGGCGGCGGGGCTGAGCCCGCAGGACTTTCGGGCACGCATGAACCTGGCGGGGCTGTTGGCGACCGAGCGGCGGTTTGACGAGGCGATGAAGGAGATCGACGCGGCGACGCGGCTGGAGCCGGGGAGCGGGGAGACGCATCAACTGGCGACGCTGTGTTTGCTGGAGCAGGGGAAGCATGCCGCGGCCAGGGAGCGGTGTGCCGCGGGGCTGAAGGCGGCGCCGGAAGATCACGATTTGCTGGTCACGCGGGCGAACACGCTGCTGGACTGCGGGGACGCGGCGGGGGCGCTGGCAGCGCTGGACGGGCTGGCGGCGAAGTACCCCGACGACGCGTTTGTGCTCTCGACGCGGGCGCTGGTGATGAACTATGTGGATGGGGTGGAGCCAGGGCGGGTGCGGGCGGCGCACGAGGCGTACGGAGCGCTGGCGTCGCGCGGCGCGCCGGACCTGACGCCCCGCGGGGCGAGGACGCCCGGGCGGCTGCGCGTGGGCTTTGTGAGCCCGGACCTTCGCGGGCACAGCGTGGCGATGTTCATGCTGCCTTTGCTGCGGCACCTGAGCCGGGGCGAGTTTCAGACGTTTGCGTACTTCACGAATCGGTTTGAGGATGAGACGACAAGGGTGTGCCGCGGGCTGGTGGAGGTGTGGCGGGAGTGCGGCAATGTGTCGGACGCGGCGCTGGCGGGGCTGATCGCGCGGGATGAGCTGGATGTGTGCGTGGAGTTGAGCGGGCACACCAAGGGGCACAGTTTGGGGGCGATGGCGGCGCACCCGGCGCGGGTGGTGGCGACGTATTTGGGGTATCCGAATACGACGGGCGTGCGAGGGGTGGATGTGCGGATCGTGGATTCGCGGACTGACCCGGTGGGCGAGGCGGATGGGCACGCGACGGAGCGGCTGGTGCGGCTGGACCCGTGCTTTGTGTGCTTTGAGCCGCCGATGGAAGCGCCGGAGGTGCGGGCGCGGGACGCGGGGCGAGCGCCGACGTTCGTGTCGTTCAACGCGGCGCCGAAGTTGAGCCCGCGGGTGTTGGGGCTGTGGGCGAAGGTGATGGAGAGCGTGCCGGGCTCGCGGCTGGTGCTGAAGGCGGCGCACTTTTCTGAGGCGGCGCTGCGGGAAGAGGTGCTGGGGCGATTGGCGGCGGCTGGCGTGGCGCGGGAGCGGGTGGAGGTGTTGTCGCCGACCAAGGGGCGGGCGGAACATCTGGCGGCGTATCACGCGGGGGATGTGGCACTGGACACGTATCCGTATCACGGCACGACGACGACGCTGGAGGCGATGTGGATGGGCGTGCCGGTGGTGACGCTGGCGGGGGGCGTGCACGCGTCGCGGGTGGGGGTGAGTTTGTTGCAGGCCGTGGGGCTGCAAGAGTTGGTGGCGAAGCGCGAGGAGGAGTATGTGGAGATTGCGGCGGGGTTGGTGATGGACGCGGAGCGCTTGGCGGGGCTGCGCGGAGGATTGCGGGAGCGCGTGCGCGCCAGTGTGCTGTGCGATGGGGCGGGGTTTGCGGCGAGGTTTGGGAGGATGCTGCGAGCGATCGCGGAAGAGGGCGTGAAGCGATGAGCCAGTGGGGGCCCAGGCATGCGCAGGTGGCCGCGTTGCTCGAGCAGGGCAAGGTGGATGCGGCGCGGGCGCAGGCGCAGCGGCTGGCGCAGGGGTCGCCCCGCGATGGGTGGGCGGCGCATCTGCTGTCGCGCGCGAGCCTGATGGCCGGGCAGATCCCCCAGGCGCAGCACTTTGCGGCGCGGGCGGCGGAGTTGATCCCCGGCAACCCGGGGTTGCTGGTGGAACTGGCGCAGTTGTGCCAGGCGATGCGGAAGAATGAACAGGCGATGGCCGCCCTTCGCGAGGCGGTGAGGGCGGACCCGGAGTTTGGGCCGGCGTTTGTGGGGCTGGCGGCGGCGCTGAGTGAAGCGAGGCGGTTTGAGGAGGCGGAGCGGATGTGCCGCGAGTGGTTGACGCGGCACCCCGGCGACGCGGGGGCGCAAAGCCTGCTCGCCGGAGTGCTGCTGAACACCGCGCGCGGGCACGAGGCGGCGGCGCTGGTGCGGGGCTTGAGTGAGGCGAACCCGGCGTCGCCGCAGTTGGCCAGCGGGGCGGCGCTGCTGAGCAACTATGACGAACTGGCGACGCCCGACGAGGTGTGGCGGGTGCATCGGCGATATGGGGAGGTGATGGGGGCGTTGGGCGACGCGCGGACAGGCGGGACGCCTGTCCTACCGGCAGGCGCGGGCAAGCGGCTGCGGGTAGGGTTGGTGAGCCCCGATCTGCGCCAGCACTCCGTCGCGTCGTTTGTGGAGCCGCTGCTCAAGGGGCGCAATCGCGCGACGATGGAGATCGTGGTGTATCAGACCAACGCGATCGCTGACGAGGTGACGGCGCGACTGCGCGGGCTGGCGGACGTGTGGCGGGTGATGGATCGGGTGAACGATGAGCAGCTCGCCGCGGCGATCCGCGCGGATGGGCTGGATGTGTGCGTCGAACTCAGCGGGCACACGCAGGCGCACAGCCTGGCGGCGATGAACGCGCGGCCGTCGCCGTTGATGGTGACGTGGCTGGGATATCCCAATACCACAGGCCTGACGACGATTGATGCGCGGCTGGTGGATTCGAATACGGACCCTGCGGGCGAGGCGGACGCGCGGGCGAGCGAGCGATTGGTGCGGATGGATCCGTGCTTTGTGTGTTTTGAGCCGCCGACGGGAGCGCCGGAGGCTGGAGCGCCGCCGAGCGCAGCGAGCGGTGTGGTGACGTTCGGCTCGTTCAACGCGGCGCAGAAACTCAACCCGCGCGTGATCGCGCTGTGGGCCAGGGTGCTGGCGGCGGCGCCGGGGTCGAGGTTGCTTTTGAAAGCCGTGAACTTCGAGGACGAGGGGCTCAGGCGGCGCGTGGCGGCGATGTTCGGGGCGGGTGGCGTTGATGCGTCGCGGCTGGAACTTCGCGGGCCGGTCGCGGGAACGAGCGGGCATCTGGCGGCGTATCAGGAGGTGGACGTCGCGCTCGATCCGGTGCCGTATGCGGGCACAACGACGACGTGCGAGGCGCTGTGGATGGGTGTGCCGGTGGTGACGCTGGCGGGCAACATGCACGCGGGGCGAGTGGGCGTGACGCTGCTGCGCGGGGTGGGGCTGGAGGCGCTGGTCGCGCGCGACGAGGGCGAGTATGTGCGGCTCGCGGCGGGGCTGGCGGCGGATGTGGGGCGGCGTGCGGAACTGCGGCGCGATCTGCGGCGGCGGATGCGCGAGGGCGTATTGTGTGATGGGGCGGGGTTTGCAGCGCGGTTCGAGCAGGCGCTGCGGGGGCTGGCACGCCTGGGATGAGTGACGCGACCCGCCAAGACAAGTTCACCAGAGAGGTGCAGAGGCACAGAGAAGAAGGCGGAAAAGACGGCAGAGCGGCGAGGAGGAAGAGGAAGAGGAGACCGGAGAGAGAAACCGGAAGGTGATTGCGGCGGGGAGGTTTGTCATGGCTCACGCGCGGCGATTGGAAGATGTCGAGTCGGTGTCGCTCATCGTGGGGCTTGAGGTGCACGTGGAGCTGGCGACGCGCACCAAGATGTTCAGCCGTGCGCTGAGCCCGGCGTTCGCGGGTGCTCATGACGCGCCGCCCAACTCGTTCATCGACCCGACGGTGCTGGGCCTGCCCGGGGCGCTGCCCACGCTCAACATGGCGGCGGTCGAGATGGCGATGGCCGTGGGGCTGGCGCTCAACTGCCAGATCGCGCGCCGCACCAAGTGGGACCGAAAGAGTTACTTTTACCCCGACCTGCCCAAGAGTTACCAGATCAGCCAGTATGACATGCCGCTGTGCTTCGACGGGGCCTTTGACCTGCCCGCGGCTGATGCGCTGGGCTACCCCGACTTTGATGGCCCGACCACGCGCATCGGCATCGTGCGGGCGCACCTGGAAGAGGACGCGGGCAAGCTGCTGCACGAAGCGCCGGGGGGCGGGGCGATCGATGTCACGCTGGCAGACTACAACCGCGCGGGCACGCCGCTGCTGGAGATCGTGACGCAGCCGGATTTTCGCAGCGCCGATCAGGTGGTGCTGTTTTGCAGGCTGCTGCGGGAGATCTGCCGCTATGCGGGCGTGACCGAGGGCGTGATGCAGCGCGGGCAGATGCGGTTTGAACCGAACATCAACTGCAAACTGGCGCTGCGCGACGGGCGGCTGATCACGACGCCGATCGTGGAAGTGAAAAACCTGAACTCGTTCAAGTCGGTGAAGGGCGCGATCGAGTTCGAGCTTGCCCAGCAACCCGCGAGGTGGGTGGAAGACGGACGCGAAATGGGCCCGGGGCAGAAGACCACGCGCGGGTGGGACGACGTGCGCAATCTCACAGTGGTGCAACGCGAGAAGGAAGACGCACAGGACTATCGATATTTCCCGGATCCGGATTTGCCGGCGCTGGATGTGGATGAGGCGTGGGTGGAGGAAGTGCGCGGGCGGCTGCCCGAGATGTCCCTGGCCAGGCTCGAGCGCTGCGTGAAGGAGTACGAGCTCGGCGTGAAGGAAGCCTCGCAGTTGGTGGAGGAGCGGGCGACGAGCGACTACTTCGAGCGGGCGGTGGATGGCGTGGTGCTGGGGGGCGTCGTGCGCAGCCGCGCGGGCAAGGCGACGGCCAATGTGCTGCTGCAGAGCGGGGCGAGGCGTGCCAACGAGCAGGGCAAGATGATGCACGAACTGGGCCTGAGCGCCGCGGCGCTGGCGGAGTTGGTGCTGTTGCGCGAGAAGGGTCAAATCAACAACCAGGCGGTGGATGTGGTGTTTGGGGAGTTGTGCGCCGGGGGCGGCGCGGGCGGCCCGGGCGCGAGGGAGATCGCGCTCGCCCGCGGGCTGATCATCGAGCGCGACGACGCGGCGATGTCGGGGTGGATCGACACGGTGCTCGCGGCCAACGACAAGGTGGCGGCCGACGTGCGCGCCGGCAAGGTGCAGGCGGTTGGGCGGCTTGTCGGCGAAGTGATGAAACTCGCCGGCGGCAAGGCCGACGCCAAGACGGTTCGGGAGGCGATCCTTGCCAAGCTGGGCGTCACGCCGCCATAGCGGGCAACGTCATGGGCACTGGCCGCCCGCCACGACGTTGATGATCGCGTCGACGTCGCCCTGGTCGGCGACGCCGTCCTGGTTGAAATCGGGGTCGATGCCGCTGGGGTTTTCGCCGCCGGCGATGACGTTTATGAGATAATCCACATCGCCCTGGTCGGCGACGCCGTCTTGGTTCACATCCGGGTCGCACGCGGGCGGGGCGGCGGGCGTGACGCGGAACGTGCGGAGTTGCTGGCGAGCGAAGGCCGCGGCGAACCCCTGGGGCAGAGGCGTGGGTGCGGGGCCCAGCGTCGGATCGGGCGTTTCGATGTGCGTCGAGACGATCGCGGGGCCGGCAAGGGCGGGCGCGAGGGTGATGGCGGCCGTGCTCGCGGCGTCGCCCACGTTCCACAGGCGCAGGGCAATGCCGCCATCGGGGCTGTTCCAGCCGTCGTCGGCCACTTTGAAGGCCCACGCGATCACGCCCGGCTGGTCAACGCTCAGCAGCGAGGTGGGAGACGTTGCAAGCGTGGGAGAAGCGCCGGTGACGAGGCGCGTGATGGGCGGATTCTGGTGTTCGAGGGCGAAGCGCATCGAGGAGGCGTCGTTCTGCGCCCCGCGCGCCCGCAGCGCGAAGCGCTGCGTGAACAGCGTGTCGCCGAGTTGATTTGGGATGCCGATGCCGGGCGACACCACCTTGCCCCCGGCGATGACGCGGAGCTGGGGCGTCGTGGTGTCGAGGACGTACGGCGTGCTGTTGCCGCGCGTCATGAAATCGCAGTCCCAGCTCGAGAGCGTGACGCCGACGGGCGTCGGGCCGGCCTGCGTGAGGTCGGCGAAGTGGTTCAAGGTAAGAAGGTCGTAGCGGGCGTTGGTGTTGCTGTAATCGCCCCCCTGGCTGGCGAGGGCGGCGGTGATGATCGCCCCCAGTTCCTCGTGGCGGAGCGTGGGCGAGGCGAGCGCGAAACTCTCGGCCCACTCGAGGTTGCTGTCGAATCCTTGGGTGATCTGGTTGGCGATGTCGACACGGTCGCCCTGGCGATAGAGCGTCACGCGCGTGTTGTGGGCGACGGGGGACGACGACGTCGCCAGCAGCGTCACGGAGACCGGCCCGGCGTTTTCGACCTGCACGCTGCCGCCCGAGCCGCCGAGGTCGTTGATCGCGCGGCCGTTCACGGTGGCCGCCATCTCGCGATTTCCCAGGGCCGCGTTCACCCAACTGGTGATCTTGCCCGAGGCGTCGAGTTCGACACGATCGCGCTGGTTGTTGATGATGAGCGAACTGCCCGAGGGATTGCCGTTGGGGTCGTCATAGGTGACGACGAGGCGTGCCGGCGAGCCGCCCGGCTTGGAGAAATCGTCGAAGCCGTAGTACGTATTGGGCGCGATGGAGCCCTCGGTGATGCACAGGCCGATGTGGTTGCCGGGCTGGTAGCCGGGGCGATTGACATAGTGCTGCACGAGGGCTGTGATGTCGGGGCTGGCCTGGATTGTGCCCGCGCTCCAGCCGGTCTGAGGCCACGCGATGGTGGTGGCGAAGGTCGGGTGCCAGGTGAGCAGGTCGCCCGAGGGGCCATTTACGAAGGCCGCGGCGTCGTCGACGTCGTAGAGATGGATTTCGCTGGCGCCGCTTGGGCTGGGCACGGCCGGCACGGCGTGCAGTTCGAGGTGTGCCTCGCGAATGGTGGCGCCACGGGGCAGGGTGCACGCGAACTCGAGGGCGGCAGTCTGCGTGTCGCCGTCGTTGCTCCAGTACAGCGAGCGGTCGTCCGGGGCGTAGCCGCTGACGCGGGTCTCGTCGGGCCCGGCGAGGGCGTGGTTGGAGAGGGCGTCGCGATTGTCGGCGTCGATGGTGAAGGTGGCGGTGGTGACGGCTTGCCCGCCGCTGACGCTGGCCGCGTCGGCAAAGGCTTGGCCTGCGCCGGGCTGGATTTCGTACACGCGATAGCCCACGCTTGGCAGCGAGGCGGCCCAGAACCTCAGGAAGGGTTGGCCGTTGATCGTCACGCGCTGCGAGGGGGCCTCCTGGCCGGTGGCGAGATCGACGACGTGCACGGGCGCGGGGTCACTCCAGGCGAGATCGGCGGCGTCGCTGCGTTCCCACGAGAGAGGGTTGAAGACATACGCGCGGGGTGCCGGGCCCGCGGGGATGTGAGCCGCGACCAGCGAAGCCGCGTCGTTCAGCAGGGTCGTCGCGTACTGCTCGGCGGCGTCGGCCACCTGGTGCTGCCACACGATGCGACGGTTGATGCCGTCCTGTCCCGCGGGCGGCCCGACCATGCCCATGTCGTGCTCAAAGAAGAGACCCAGATCCTGGAACGCCAGGTCGCGGGCCGTCTCGCGCCCGTCCATGAACGCCGGATCGATGGTGCTGGCCAGCACGCTGAGGGCCTCGGCGGGGCGCAGCAGTTCCGTTGCGCGGCGGATGCGAGCGGTCTGCTCCGCCATCGTGCAGGCGTACGCGTCCCACTCGTTGCCAAAGGAAAGTGACACGGCGGGCAGCGTCGCCGGCGGGTATTGAGCCGCGAAGTCTTCAAAGAAATCGGTGACGCTGCCGACGATCACCCGGCGGCTGGCGTTGGACTTCTGCTGGGCGATCGTGACGAACTCGTTGCTCTCGTACTCGAAGCCGTCCCAGCCGCGACCGACGGCGCCGATGACCTGGAAAGGCCACTTGGCCGCGAAGCCGTTGAAGGGTGCGTTGGTGGTCACCTGATCGACGACGGCAGCAGGGTCGTACGCCTCGGCGTAGCCCCCGATGGATTGGTTGGCCCCGCCCGCAAACAGCGATTGCCATTTCATGAGGACGCCCGAGCCGTCGGGCCCCTGGGCGCGATAGACCTCGTGCGGGCGATTGGTGGCGTCGGGCACGCGCGTGTCGCAGTCGCACACGCCCTTCCACGAGTACCGCGCCCCGCTGCCGGCCCACAGCGCGGGCAGGCCCAGCGGAAAGGTCGAGTTCTCCTGGTACATCGCCAGGCTGAAGCGAAGGCCCTCGCGGCGTTCGATGCGCCCCGGGTAATACATGCCCCGGATGACCGCCTCGGCGGGCGAACCCCCGTTGTTGATGACCAGCGGATTGAGGGCGACTGAGATGGTGCCGTCGCGGATGCGGGAGATGAGGCGCTGGTAGTCGGAAGCGGTCTTGTTGCGCTCGTATTCCCACAGCCACTGGCTGCCATCGCAGTGCCAGCGCTGGCGGAAGTCGGGCGGGTTGTTCTGGGTCAGGTCCGCCTGATCGAGGTAGTAGTCGATCATGCGGATGAACGCGCCGCGATACGCCTCGTCGCTGGCGGTCCAGAAGTAATCCGTGTGGTCGTCGGGGCAGATGTAGACCCGCTTCTGCTGGGCGTGGGCGAGGCCCGAAAGCGCGAGCAACGCAAAGGCGGCGGCAACATGAGGGCGCGTGCGCATGGCGGCTTCGTCTCCAAAGAGGGGAGGCGAGAACAGCAGGCGCCAACCCGGGGTGCTGTGGTGAGCAGGTGCTCGGCCTGCAAACTTCGATGCACGCTAGCAGAAAAAGATGCGTTTGCAAAAACAAATCAGCGTGAGACCGACGGGGAGATCGATCGCACGCCGCGGGCGAGGAAGCGTGTGTTTATGGGACGAAAATGCGTGGAACTCTGGAGCTCGACCCCCCGCTGGCGGCGGGCGAGAATCACGCGGCTCGCGCGAATGAGGAGCATCACGAGCCGCGGGGCTTGGGGCGCTGGCTGGGCGGCGGCGGCGTGGGCACGACCTCATCCCGCACGGTGCGGCGGAGCACGACGCGGCCCTGGGGGAGGTCGACGGGCTGCTCGATGATCTCTTCGCGAACGACACGGGGCTTGGGCGGGACAGGGGTTTTGACGCCCTTGATCACGTGCCCGAGCATGGCGCCGACCCCGAAGAAGACGCCCCGGGGCTTGGTGCGCGAGGAGGGTGTGGAAGGCTTGGCGGGCATGGCGGCTGGGCCTGGCGCCGGGGTTACTTCGTGCCGGCGTCGGCTTTGGAGGCTTCGAGGCGCTTTCGGCTGAGGATTTCGTGGCAGCGGTCGACGGCGGCTTCGAGTTCGCCGATTTTCTGCGGGTTGGTGCGGACGGCCGCGGCGGCGCTGGCCTGTCGACTCTGGAGCTCGCGCTCAAGATCGGGCAAGGACATGGCTTCGAGGGTGGTGTAGTCCTCTGCGAAGGGACGGGCGGCGTCGATCGCCTCCTGGCTCGGCTCGACGACGACGGTCCGGCCATAGAGGGCACGCTTGAAGGCGAACGTGAGATAAATTCCACAGGCCAGAAGGACGACGCCCGCGCTGACGCCCAGGATCAGGCGTTTTTTTCGCTCGGCGGCTTCGCCCGCCTGGGCGCGCTGGGAGGCGCTCTGAAGCTTGCTGGGGGTTTGCGGCACAAGGCACTCCTTGGTCGGCCGATCGGCGTCGTGGTGTAGGGCCTACTTGCTGTAGGCGTAGTTCACGCCCAGCTCATGAAAGAGAAACGCGTCGATGTCCACGGTCTGCTCGATGCGCTCGGAGAGCGCCGTGCCGATGCCGTGCCCGCTGTTGGCGCTGGTCCGCAGCAGCACCGTCGAGCCCACGGCCTGCAGCCTGGCGGTCATCTTGCGGCTCTGCATCGGGTCCACGCGCGGGTCGTTGGCGCCGGTCAGGAAGAGCACGGGCGGATACTTCACGCCTTCCTTGACGTGGTGGTATGGGCTGTAGGCGTAGAGGGCCTTGAACTGGGCCTCGTCCTTCACGGTGCCGAACTCGGTGACGTTGAACGCGCCGTTGGGGCTGAGCTCGACGCGAAGCATGTCGTAGATGCCCACGCTGCTGACGACGGCCTTCAAGAGATCAGGCCGCTGGGTGAGCACGGCGCCCATGAGCAGGCCCCCGTTGCTGCCGCCGATGATGGCGGTGTGGGCCGGGCTGGTGTAGCCCTTCTGCTGCATGAACTCGACGGCGGCGATCATGTCGTCAAATACGTTTTGCTTGCGGGTGAGGTTGCCGGCCTGGTGCCAAGCCTCGCCATATTCACCACCGCCGCGAATGTTGGCTTCGGCCCACACGAAGCCTTGATCCAGAAGCACGCGATTCTGGGGCCTGAAGGCGGGGGTGATGTTGACGCCGTAGCCGCCATAGGCCGTGACCAGGCAGGGGTTCTTGCCGTTGGGCTTCACGCCCTTCTTGCGGAGGATGTTGACGGGGATCTTGGTGCCGTCCTTGCTCGTGGCGAACTCTCGCGTCACCTCGATGTCCGAAAAATCCACGGGCGAGGTCTGGGCGAGTTTGGTCTTGGCGACGGCCAGATCGGCCGCATCCAAGGTGTACCACGCCTGGGGCTGGACGTAGCTGACATTGGAGAAGATCGCCTGGTCCTTGGCGGCGTTCATCACCGCGACGCCCCCGACCGAGCCGATGGGCAGCTGCTTGGGGGTGCCCTTGGACTTGCCTTCGAGGTCGAAGACGCGGAACTCGCTGGGGCCGCCGGTCTGGTACTCGGCGATGATCGCGTGCTGGGTGATGGCGAGGTTGCCGGTGTCCTCGGCGAAGGCGGAGACCAGCGTGTCTTCGCCCTCGGGGATCAGCGTGACGGCCTTGGAGAGGGCCGGGGCGGGGCCGGCGGCCACCGGGCAGTCGAGGCGGAGCAGTTTGCCACGCAGCGCGTGATCGCGGCTGACCATGTAGACGCCGACGTTCTTGCCCTCGCCGTGGAGCACGGCCTGCACGATGCGGTCTTCGTACTTGTCGAGCTGCTGCCACTGGCCATCGAGCGTGCGCAGGTAGTGCTGGAACTCACCCCCGTCGCCCTTCTGCATGCTGGCCAGCACGGCCCCGCTGGGAGCGCAGTCGAGCATGATCTCGGCGATCTTGGGGAAGTCCTTGCCGAGTTCGTAGTGGTCTTTGGAGGGATCATCGCCGAGGGTGTGGTGATAGACCTGCATGTAGAAGTCCATGTCGGCCTCGGGGCGTTCGCCTTGGCGGGGGTAGCGGGTGTAGAAGAAGCTCTTGCTGTCGGGCGCCCAGGCGAGCGACCCGCCGGCGGTGCCGCCGTTGACGCGGGTGATGACCTCGTGCACCTGCTTGCCGGTCTTGGTGTCGAAGATGTGCACGTCGCCGGATTCGCTGCCTCCCTTGGAGAGGGACACGGCAACCATCGAGCCGTCGGGCGAGGCCTCGTACCAGTCGATGGAGGTGCCGCCGGTGGGGTCGATCACGGTCGGATCGACGACGACGCGTTCCTGATCGGGGTGGGCGGCGTCGGGCATGGCGACGATGAAGGGCTGCTGCTTGGGGGGCTGGCGCTTGAGGGCGAAGACCTCGTGCTCGCGGGGCGAGAGTGAGCCGTAGGACACGCTGGAGGCGGACAGGATCTTGGAGACGTCCTTGCGGATCTCCTCGACGTTGGGCATGGCGTCGAGCACGGAGCGGGCGTACTGGTTCTGGGCGTCGGACCACGCCTTGACCGCGGGGTCATCCCAGTTTTCGAGCCATCGGTAGTCGTCGACGATCTTGACGCCATGCAGTTCGTCGGTGACGGGGTGCTTGGGCGTCTCGGGCGGGCCGCCGGCGAGGGCGACGGTGGCCAGCATCGACGAACACACAAGAAGCGAAGACGAAAGCAGGCGGGCGTGGTTCATCGGAGGTCTCCTGTGTTGCGTCCGGCCGAAAACTCAAGAATCTGATTCGGGACACGGGGGTCGAGCGACGGTGCCAGGTCCGGAGTTCGTTCGAACACAGATGCGCTGCGACGAGGGGCCCGTCGCTAGCGGCTGCGCTTGAATCCTCTGATCAGCCGCTTGGGCGGCATCTTGGTGGGCACGACACCCCCGGGGAACTTGGTCTGGTCGATCTTGTCGGGTTCGGCGGCGGGCAGGGGCATGTTCATCACCTGCTCGACGCGGTTCTGCTTGGGTGGGGGCGGCGGCGGGGCGTCGGGAGCGCCCACGATGGTCAGCCCGCCGCTGCGACGGCCCCCGGGCAGTTCGGGGCGCCAGCCTTCCGGGGCGTCGGAGGGCTTGAAGTCCGGGTAGTCGAGCTTGGGCACCTCGGCGTTGATGAGGTTCTCGACATTGGTGAGCAGCTCGCCCTGCTCGGGGGTGACGAAGGTCCAGGCGATGCCTCCCCGACCGGCGCGGGCGGTGCGCCCGATGCGGTGCACATACACCTCGGGGTCTTCGGGGATGTCGAAGTTGATGACGTGGGTGACGCCCTCGACGTCGATCCCGCGGCTGGCCAAGTCGCTGGCGACCAGGACCCGCAGGCCCCCGTCGCGCAGGCGCTGCATGACGGTGTTGCGCTTGCCCTGGGGCATGTCGCCGTGAATGGCGAAAGACTCGATGCCGCGCTGGGTGAGACCCTTGGCGATCTCGTCGACGCTGCGCTTCAGGCGGCAGAAGATGAGCGTGAGCGCGGGCTCTTCATGGCGCAGCAGGTGCAGCAGCAGGCGTTTCTTGTCCCACTGATTGACGGACATGTAAAACTGCTTGACCATGCTCACGGTGAGTGAGCCGCTGGCGACGACGATCTTTTCGGGGTCGCGCAGGTAGCGCCGGGCGAGCTTTTCGATGTCGGGCGAGATGGTCGCCGAGACGAAGACGGTCTGGCGTTCCTTGGGCGTCTGCTCGAGGATCTTGCGGATGTCCTCGCGGAAGCCGATGTCGAGCATCCGGTCGACCTCGTCCAAGACGACCGACTTGATGTTGTTGAAGTGCAGGTGCCCGCGTTCGAGCATGTCCATCACGCGGCCCGGGGTGCCGACGATGATCTGGGCTCCGCGCTTGAGCTTGTCGGCCTGGGCCTGCACGGCCTGGCCGCCGTAGAGCGTCATCGCCTTGATGGGCGTGTGCACGCCCAGTTCGTTGATCTCGTGGGTGATCTGGATGGCCAGTTCGCGGGTCGGGGCGAGCACGAGGGCCTGGAAGGGGGTGTCCTTGTCCAGGCCGTGCAGCAGGGGCAGGCCGAAGGCGGCGGTCTTGCCCGTGCCGGTCTTGGCCTGGCCCAGGACGTCGCGACCGGCCATGATCGGCGGGATGAAGTTGGCCTGAGTGACGGTCGGGTGCTTGAAGCCGCAATCGTCGCAGCCCTTCAAGACGCTGGAGCGCAGACCCAAGTCGGCGAAGCGCTGGGCCTCGTCGAAGATCTCGCCCTTGACCGGAGTCGCGGGGACGTAATGTTCGGCGTGGGGGTCGCCCGGCACGACGGGGGCGGTGTCGGGAGTGGCCGCGGGCTGGTTGGGGTGTTCGGGCTCGACGTTGGTCATGATCGGGAGCGTCGTCATTGAGGTTCCATGGGACGCTCACCCAATCCCGGCGCGATCGCCCCGATGGGGCGGGGCCGGGGTCGGGCGTCCGGGGTCGTCGCGCCGAGACTTCGGCGCTCACAATGTCACGACCCGGCGGCCACGTCCTAACCCGGAATAGTAGGGGGCCGGAAGGGATGAGTTTGGGGCGTAGCGGGTCTTTTTTCGCGGCGAAGAATCGAGTCCGGGGTGTCGGCTGGGGCGGGTTTCGGCGTGCAGGGCGGATGAGGGCTGCGTATCTTGAGCCTGCCCATGAAACCCCACGGCGTGCGCGCACCTGAGCCCAACTTTGCGACCGACGACGGAGCCAGCCGGGTGTGGGTGGGCGATTGCCGCCGGATTCTGGCGAGCCTGCCCGAAGTCCAGCGCGGGAGCGTGGACCTGGTCTTCGCGGATCCGCCCTTCAACTGGAACCGGGCGTACGACAAGTGGGATGATTCGATGCCCCGCGAGGACTACCTGCAGTTCACCCGCGAGTGGCTCAACCTGTGCCGCGCGGCGCTGCGCCCGGGCGGGGCGTTCTGGATCAACATCCCCGACGACACCGCCGCCGAGATCGTGATGCACCTGAAGACCGACGCCGGTCCGGGGCAGCCGGCGCTGGAGATGGAGAACTGGTGCATCTGGCATTACCGGTTTGGGCAGAACACCAAGGCCCGGTTCATCAACAGCAAGGTGCACGCGTTGTACTTCGTGAAGCCGGGCGGATTCAACGAGAACCAGCCGGGCGGACGCACGTGGCGCCCGGAGCGCGTGCTGGAGGCCAGCGACCGGGCGACGACGTACTTTGACCCGCGGACATTGAGCAAGAAGGACGGCATGCCCAGCGGCAAGCGCGTGCCGATGGACGTGTGGTACGGGCAGTACTGGGGGCGGATCCAGGGGAACAACAAGGAACGCCGCCCGGGCCACGACAACCAGTTGCCCGAGGTGTACCTGGCCCGCGTCATCCTGTCGTGCAGCAATCCCGGCGACCTGGTGCTGGATCCGTTCCTGGGCAGCGGCACCACCGGGGTGATCGCCCGGGCGCTGGGGCGGCGATTCATCGGGTGCGAGTATTCCAAGGACAACGCCGGGCGCGCTTTCGATCGGATGCTGAAGGGACCGATCCGCCCGCCGGAGGTGCCGCCCCCGCCCAGCGGCATTCACTCTCCCCGCAGCGCGAGCCAGCACGCGATGAATCGGTTCGCGAGCGTTCCGGACGTCATCGCTGACGAAGCCGCGCCTTCGCGGGCCAGACCCAAGATGACTCCGGTGCGTCGATCAAGGTCGCGATAGACATCAATCCCGTCGCGGCGCGGACGGTTCTCCGGAGTTCACAAACCCAGCACCCGACGGCAGAACTCGTGGGTCAGGGCGTGTCCGGAGCGGGTCGCAACGACCCTGGCGTGCAGCGGGCGCCCCAGCAGGGCAAGGTCTCCGATCAGGTCGAGCAGCTTGTGCCTGGCCGGCTCGTGCTCGAAACGCCAGGCATTGCGGATCGGCGTGCCGTCGTCGCCCACCACGACAAGGTCCTCGGGGCTGAGGTGCCGGAACAGGCCCAGGCTCTGGGCCATTTCAGCCTCGCGCCGGAGCGAAAACGTGCGCGCCGGGGCGATGGTGGCTTCGAAGTCGTGAGGATCGCCCCGCCACGACGCCTGCTGCGCGGGCAGGGGGGACGCGGGGCCGTAATCGAGTTGGTAGGTGTATTCGAGTGGCTCACCCGGGGCCAGGGGCGTGGCGCGGATCGACGCCTCGCCCGCGCGGACTTCGACGGGTTCGCGAAGCACCAGGGGCTCGGGCGCGCCCTTGGGCAGCGCCCGGGCGGCTTGCGCGAACGCCCGCGCCGATCCGTCCAGGATCGGCACTTCGGGGCCTTCGAGAATCATGCCAGCGTTCCACACGCCCAGCCCGGCGAGCGCGCCCATCACGTGCTCGATGGTCGCGTAGACGCGGCGGCTGGAGCGGAGGGTGGTGTTGCGGATCGGGACGCTGGGTGGCAGGCCGGTCCAGGCGTGGTCGCTCGAGACGTGGGCCACCAGGGCGGAGAGCGTGTCGCCGCCGGCGTCGCGCCACTGCAGACCTGCGCCGGGCTGGAGGGTGAGCGTGCCGGGCTTGCCGCTGAACGCGCCGTGGCCGGTGATGGGCGTCGGGGTCATCGCGTTGGACGGTACGCGATCAGCCGCCCGCCTGGATGGTGAGGAAGGAGGGGTTGTTGGCGGTCGAGACGCGGCTGTTATAGAGGATTCGCACGGTGGAGGGGAGAGAAGCCGCGGCGAAGTGGGAGTTGACCAGGTTCTTGTAGATCTGGATGCGCCCGATGCTGCTGTTGTTGGCGAGCGTGTCGTTGCCGTTGAGGTAGATGTTGTCGACCGGGTTGAGGCCCGAGGCGATGAGCGAGTTGATGACCGAACCCCGGACGGTGAAGTCTCCCAGGCGGCCGGCGGTAAAGCTGTCGGCGGCGTTGCCCGTGCCGCCCAGCAGCACGTCGTTGCCCAGGGTGGTGCCCACCAGGATGCTGGCCCCGCGCAGGTCGCCGGTCACGAAGAGGTGGTTGATGTTGGGCGCGGCCACCAGCCCCTCGAAGTTGCCGTTCACATTGAACGTGTCGATGTTGCCACCGAACGTGGCCTTGAAGTCGTTGGTGATGGGCCCGGCCTGGAAGCGCCGGACGCCGAAGGCCAGGTCCCATGAGCCGCTGATCCGCCCCTTGATGTTGGCGGTGATGATCGAATAGGGGTCCTTGGGCGTGCGGCTGGAGATGGTGACCGAGGGCTGGAAATCGCCCAAGGAGGTGATGGCGCCGATGGAGGGTGCGACCAGGCGATCGCCCCCGCCGTTGGTGTCGATCCAGCGGGTGATGTGCAGTTCGGCCAGGGGCACGTCGGTCGAGATGATGGAGTCGCGCACCTCGCCCACGCTGAAGGTGTTGCGCTGGAAGCTGAAGAACCCGAAGTTGGTGGCGGCGTACGAGATGCTGCCGTTGGTCAGCCCGCCGAGCGAGATGCTGGCCAGCCCGCCATTGATCACCACGCTGCCGTTGACGGTGATCTTGTCGGCGATGACGCGCTTGACCACGTCGCTGATGATGAGCCCGTCGATGGTCGAGGTGGTGCGGCCCTTGGCGTTGCTGCTGATGACCAGCTCGGAGCGGGTGCCGCCGCTGAGCAGCGTGACGATGATGTGCCCGTTGTCGCTCGTGACGGTGCCGGTGCCCCTGTCGTTGATTCGCAGGGTGATGGTGGTGCCGTCGGCCAGCGGCAGGGCGAGCGAGACCTTGGCGCGATCCCGCAGGCCGAAGTTGTAATCGACGGCGACCGAGCCGCTGCCCACCGCGATGTCGTTGGCGGAATTGGAGTCGAGCCCGGAGATGCGGGCGATGACGTTGTAGTTGCCGGCGGGCAGGGACGGGCCGCTGGCCGGGTTCAGCAGTTTGGGCTCGGGAACATCGAGCTTGAGCTTTTTGCTGGCGCCCCGGGAGAGGCTGGAAAGCTTGAGGGATGCGAAAAGCACGTCCGTCGAGGCGTCAAAGGTGCTGTCGGCCGAGAGATACAACTCGACGACGGCGTTTCGGGGCGCCTTGAAGGTCTCATCGCCCACGTTGGTGACGATGACCTGCGCCTGCACCCGGTCGGTGTTGCCCTTGAAGGGGTTCGTGACGGGACCGAGGGCGACCGAAAGGTCGGCCGCGAGCAACTGGCGGCTTTCGAGCGGCTCGAAGCCATCGTGATTGGGGCGGGGGGCGGAAGAAAGACCCAGAAGGTGGTTGAGAAGCTTCATGTTCTTGGCCTTTCGCAGGTTGCGCTATGCTGGCGTGGCAACGGGTCATGGCCGAAGGCCGGGGGGCCGGGCGGCCGCGACATATGCACGAATGACGGTTCGACTGTATCGGTATTCCCCCGGGCAAGTTCGGCGTCGCGAGGGGTATTTTCGGTGAATCCCGTCGGCGCGAACGGGTTTTTCCGGTCGGAGCAGCAGATGCGGGGCGTGGGCACCAAGCTGGCGGCTGGCGTAATCCTGAGCCTGATCGGGGGCGGGGTTATTTTGTACGGGGCAAGTTTGGCGATCGTGCCGTTGGTGGGTATGTACCAAGGTGCGCTGGAGCACCCGCTGGACGACCCCAAGGGGG
This sequence comes from Tepidisphaera sp., assembly GCA_016124375.1. Lineage (GTDB taxonomy): Bacteria > Planctomycetota > Phycisphaerae > Phycisphaerales > UBA1924 > RI-211. Next base: position 476,360 of record WGNV01000001.1, on the reverse strand, counting down.
GCGAACAGGGGGTGAGCGACCAGATGCTGCACGGCGTGAAGATCGGGGCGATCGGCGTGTTGCCCATGATCGCGGGGTCGGTGCTGCTCAAGGCGGGGGTGTTTCAGTTGTTGAGACGGAAGCGGGAGTGAGTGGAGGGGCGCGTTCGCAGCCGCGCGGTGCGACCTGCGGGCCGGAATCGCCTAGGGGCAGGGCCCGCCGGCGATGACGGTGATGAGTGCGTCGACGTCGCCCTGGTCGAAGACGCCGTCTTGGTTGAAGTCGGGGTTCTTGCCGACGGGGCTCTGGTCTTCCATGAGAAGGATCATCGCGTCTATGTCACCCTGATCCACCACACCGTCGTAGTTGTAATCCGGGCAGCAAGGATGCTCGAAGGGGGTGACGGCATCGCTGGTGACGCTGCCGCAGCCGTTGGATACGACACAGCGATACGACGCGGGCCTGGCTCCGTCGGCGATGATCAGCGTATCGGTGAGGGCGCTGGGGTTGAGGGCTGCGTCAATGGGTGTGCCGTCAAGCGTCCAGTGATACGCCAGCGCGCCCGAGCTGGCGGCGGCGACATGAAACATTGCGTCGTAGCCGAAGCAGGTCGCGTAGTTTTCGGGCTGCTGGGTGATGGTGGGTGGGGCGCCCGCGCCGAACACCGCATGGGCGAGGCCGTAGGAGACGGTGTTGCCTGAGTGGGAGAAGTCACCGCCCGCAAAGACTGTGTCGTCGGAAGCAACCACCAGTCCTGTAACACCCGAGCCATAACCGCCCAGAGTCGGCAGTCCATCACTGATAGGTCGCCATGAGAAGCCATCCCAGCGGGCGATATTGGCAGCCGGGCTAGTCCCGACGGAGTCGAAAAGGCCGGCAGCGACAATGTCGCCGTTCGTACGCGTGGCCAGCGAGTACAGGTAGCCGCCCGAAGTTCCGAGGTGGAACGGCGCCTCGATCGAAGTCCAAGCCGATCCGTTCCACTCTCGCATGGCCAGCTGAGCAGGAGCGGGGGTGACGCCACTCACGACGATGTGTCCGTTTCCGCCGATCGTCAACAGCGAGACGGATTCGAGCCCACAATCGCTCAATGCGTGCCAATTCGAGCCGTCCCACCGGGCGACCCCACGCACGGGCACGCCGTTGATGTTCACGAGATTGCCTGCGACAACGAGATCGCCGTTGGGGGCTACCGCCACGACGAAGTTACCGTATCCCGGCGTGGATAGTGCGAATCCAGAGCACATGTCTGACCAAGTCTGTCCGTCCCATCGGGCGAAGCCGTGGACGGGAACAGAGTTAATGACGGTGAGGTCGGGAGAAGCAACGACAATATCACCATTGGGAAGAACCCCAGCCTGCGGATTTGGGTGAAAGTCAACTATCAGATTGTTGCTTGTGCCAATGCGGACAAACCCATCTCCGTCTCTGGAGCTATAAACCGCATCACCCTGGATCGCGACCATTCCTCCACCCGGGATGGGTGCAATATCCTCAACATATTGAAATCTGCCGCAACTTCCGCAAAAGAAACTTCGATCGAATGGTTGATTCGTCCAAGATCCTGAGGGGTCATAGGTGTAGACGCCCAATCGGCCTCGCTCGATTGTCGCGATGGTGCCGTCGTCTAGTCGAATGAGTTTGCCAGGGAAAATGAAGGCGCCGGTGGGACGAAGCGGGCGGAGGGTCCCGTTCTCAAACCTTGCCGGCTGGCCAAGCAGCACTGAGGGCACGTATGTCGGGTATTGCGAGTAATACACCCCCTGAAGCGAGCCATATGACGTGAACTTGCCACCGGCGAGCATAGTTTGATTCGTGGACCGAAGCATGCAATACACATCGCTTGACATGCCGTACGAACCGGAGCCGCCCGAGAACCTCACCGAGAGTCGCGGAAGACCCCGCTGCCCGACAACTTGGTATCCGGTCTCCGCGCTAGAGCACAATCCGGGGTCCGTGCCGAGCACGCATTCGAAGTAGCCGTTCGAGAAGGCGAAGTTCGTCCACGAACTGCGATCCCAGCGAGCAAGTATTCCGCCGCTGGTTGCGGAGTAAAGATTGCCCGCGTCGTCAAAGCTGAAGTTGTAGCGACCTACACCTCCGGGCACGGCAGCCCAAGAAGTACCGTCCCATCGCATCGCCGAGCCCCCGACAGCCGCAAAGAGGTCATGCGATATTGGGTCGATCGCGAGTGATCCCGACCAATCCGTGAACGGTGTCGACCCGAGCGATGACCACGTCTGGCCATCCCATCGAGCGATTGAGCCAGTCATAACCCCGCCCGCCGAATAGATGTTGCCGGCGACGATCACCGAATTGTCCGCGAGGCCCGTCACGGAATCCACCTCGGCTGCACCGCGGGAAGGCGGATTGTTATCAATTCCCGCGCCGAGGGCCGACCAACTCGTGCCGTTCCAGATCGCCACACGATTGGCCGGCGTGCTGCCCGCCATTGAGAAATCTCCCCCGACCACCAGACGTCCGTCGGGCAACGCGGCGATCGTGCGCACACGCCCGTTCACGCCGCCTCCGAGGGGCGAGAACTGGCCGTTGTCTGGATTCCATAGCGCGATGTTGGCAGCGATGCTGTCACCCGCGACGGCAAACGTTCCGCCCATCACCGCGCACATCGGCAGCGGCCCGGGCCCGTCAGGGTCCCACTTGGCCATGGCGTACACGTAACCATCCACGCCTGTCGGGCCCAGCGTGGGTACCCAGGTGCCATCGCACGACGGCTGGGCCGCGGCGAGAGGGGTGATCGCCACAAACCCCAGAAGTGCAGCGGCCGCGGCTAGGACGGCGGGCCGTGATGGGCGGGAACGACGTGGCGGGTTGGGCATGACGGCGCCTTTTCGATGGGGGCGTAACGGCGGGCGAAGCGGAGGCGCGGCTGCGTTGATGCTGGTCAATCACATCGACAGTCGCACAATGACGGACGCGTCGAGTCTAACAAGCGTACCCCACGCTGCCAACACAATGTGCGTGCCGCCAGAGTGCGGCACGCGCCGATGAACGGGCGCTTGAAGGTTCGCCGCGGGAGGAGTGGGAGTTCCAGCCAACGCGGGCAAAGCGTGTGAAGATCTCGATACGGCCGCAGCCAGCATCGAAGGAACGCGATCGGGAGACGTTTCGCCCGGCAACGCTGGATTCCTGCGGGTTTTACAGGCAATCGCCCCCGGCAACGACGTTGATCAGCGAATCAATGTCCCCCTGGTCCGCCACGCCGTCGCGATTGAAGTCGGGGTCGACGCCGGTGGGGTTGTTGCCGCCGGCGACGATGTTAATGAGGTAATCAATATCACCCTGATCGACGACGCCGTCCTGGTTGAGGTCGGGGCAGCAGGCGAGCACCGTCAGCGTGGCGCTGGTGGAGGTCGGCCCCTGGCAGGCGTTGGTGACGACGCAGAAGTACTGGCCTGCGTCGGGCTGCTGGGCGCCCAGGATCTGCAACTGCCGGGTGGCGGCTCCCACGATGGTGGAGCCGGTGGGGGTTGGGCCATCAGAGAGCGGAATGAAGGGGGCGCGGTACCAGTGGTACTGCGTGGCGCCGGCGTCGACGACATCGAAAGCCGCGGCTGTGCCGGGACAGGCGATGTAATCCCGCGGCTGGCGCAGGATCACGGCCTGCGACTGCTGGAAGTTCAGCGTGACGTTGAGGTTGAGCCAGTCTTCGCTCGGGTCGCCCCCGTTGTTGGAGCGCACGACGATGCGGCTGTCCTGGGAGAAGGCGTAGCTCATGCCGGTGGGCGTCGAGAGCGTGATCGCGGGGGCGAGGGATGCGACGGACGTGGCGGGGATCAGGTGCGTGGTGCCGCTGGGTGATTCAAGATCGACCGAGACGACGACGTTGGGGCTGGCGGTGCCGAGGTCTTCGGCCTGGAGGGTGCAGCCGGTGAGAATGCCGCCGCCGGTGGGTTGGAAGATGCCAAGCATGTCGATGGGTGAGTAGCCGGGGTGGAAGAAGATGCCCTCGAAGGACGGGGTGCGGCGATAAAAGGGAATCTCGTTTCTGGCGGGATTCGGTGAGACTCGCGGACCTGCGAGGGGGACGAAGAAGCCCTGGTCGGCGGCACCCCAGGCGCCGGTTGCGCCGGAGACCACGCCCGTGAGCAGGGCGCGGTTCTGATCGCTGCGATGGAAGGTCCACGCCACGCCTGGCTGCTGCTGATCGCCCTGGGAGGGCAGGCCCACGCTGTCGCGCCACGAAAGGAGCGAGGTGGAATAGGTGCACTGGGCGCGGGCAGCCGCGACGAGCGCGGAGCTGGCGACAACGACGGCGGCAACACGAATCGACATGTCTCTTCTCCTCCAGGGATGCGAACGGAAGGAGCAGCGTAGAGGGAGCCGACGAAATCACCTAGAGAAAGTTGCGCTTGAATGCCGCATGGCATTGGCGAATATCCAGCGAACGGGGCTGGGGCACGAACGGAGCCTGTTCGGGCCAGGCGCAAAGACTGACTGCCCGAGCGGCACCCGGCCGATAATCCCGGAAGTATGGCAGACTCAAAACGGCGCCGTGGCGGCTCGTCGGTAGCGGTATGGGCCGGGTACATCGTGGTTCTGGCGGGGTGGGCCTTTGTGCTCGCCAGCCTGATCGGCTTTCATCGCGCCGATCCGCCCGGGCATCTGGTGTGGCCCCCCAACCAGCCGGTGGCCAACTGGTGTGGCCCGCTGGGGGCGACCGTGGCGTATTCACTGTTCAAGCTGCTGGGGCTTGGAGCCTGGCCGCTGGTCAGTTTGTTTGGGCTGGGCATTTTGTGGTCGGCGGCCGGCGCGACGGTGCGCGACGGCATGACGCGTCTGATCGGGCTGGTGCTGCTGTCATGCGCGGTGGCGGGAATCCAGGCACATCTGCTTGTTGGCACCGGGCCCTTGCCCGATCTTCCTGGGGGCCTGGTGGGCGTCGTCGGGGCGGATCAACTGCAGCAGAGGTTCGGCGGCCTGGGCGCCACGCTGGTGCTCTTCGGCGCGCTGCTCATCGGCGCACTGGTGGCGATGGATGAGTGGGTGCTCGCCCTCATGGGTTGGGGGTGGGTGTTCGCACGCGAGCGCGGGCTGCCCGCGGCCAAGGTGGCGGGCGTGGTGGCGGGCGAAGCGGCGCTGACCGTGGGCGCGGGCGCGGCCAAGGCCGGCGGCGGGGCGATCGGTGGACTCTGGGGGCGACTGTTCGGACCGAAACGCCGGTCGCCGCGCCTGAATGACATCGACGATGACACGCCCGGGCGAAAGACCTCGGGACGGCGCGGGAAGAAGGCACAGCCGGCGCTGGACATCGCCGACCCCGACCAGGAACTGGCCGGGACCAACATCATCGAGACCAAGCCGGCCAAGGGTGGTCGGGGTGGCAAGAAGGCGGCGATCGACGAGGCGGAGATCGAGCCCGAGCTGGAGGACGAACTGGAAGCGGGGGCGACCAGCGCTGAAATCGATGCCGCCGAGGATGACAACGCCGACAAGTCCGACGCGATCGCCGCGAGCGACGAACCCGACGAAGAGGATGAGGGCCCGGGCGCCCCGCAGGTGTACACCGAGGACGCGCTGCGCGAGAAGATCGCCAAGCTGCCGGTGGTGTTTGGCCAGCGGAACAAAGCCGTGGCCAGCGCCGAAGACCTGGCGCTCCTTCGCAGCGCCGACGCCGAGGCGACGACCACGGTGGCGACGACCCCAGAAGCGGCTCCGCCCAAGCCCTACCAGTTTCCCGGGCTTGATTTGCTGGAAAACCCCGAAGAGAACTTCAACGCCAAGCTCGAGGAATACGTGCGCGACCAGGCGACGGCGCTGGAGTCGGCACTCAAGCAGTACCGCATCGATGGCGAAGTCGTCGGCATCGAGTCGGGCCCGGTGATCACGCTGTTTGATGTGCGCCTCGCCCCGGGCACCAAGGTCTCGGCGCTCTCGGCGGTGTCGAGCGACATTGCTCGGGCGTTGAAGTCCATCAACATCCGCATCGTGCCCAACCAGGCCGGGCGCGACACGGTGGGCGTCGAAGTTCCCAACGCGACCAAGGAAAAGGTCCGCATGAAGGAACTGATGGCCAAGACCGATCGGTTTGCGTCCATGAAGCTGCCCATGTTCCTGGGCAAGGACGCCAGCGGCGAGCCGCTGATCGAAGACCTGACCAAGATGCCCCACATGCTGATCGCCGGCACCACCGGCAGCGGCAAGAGCGTGTGCATGAACACCATCATCATGGGGTTCCTGTACACCAAGAAACCCAGCGAACTGAAGCTGGTGCTGGTCGACCCCAAGATGGTCGAGATGAGCCAGTTCAAGGACATTCCGCATCTCATGTGCCCGGTCGTTACCGAGATGAGCAAAGCCGCGGCCATCCTCGAGTGGGCCACCACCAAGATGGACGAACGCTACGAACTCCTCGCCGAAGCCGGCTGCCGCGATATCGCGAGTTACAACGACCTCTCCTGGGACGAGCTCAAGGAGCGGATGAACCCCAAGACGCCGGAGGAAGAAGCCCGGATCCCGCGCAAACTGCCCTACATGGTCTTCATCATTGACGAGTTGGCCGACCTGATGATGACCAACAAGGAGGTCGAAGGGTTCATCATCCGTATCGCACAGAAGGCCCGCGCTGTGGGCATTCACCTGATCCTTGCGACGCAGCGCCCGCAGGCCAACGTTGTGACTGGTCTGATTAAGAGCAACATGCCCTGCCGCATCGCGTTCAAGGTCGCCAGCGGCATGGACAGCCGCATCGTGCTCGATCAGAAGGGCGGCGAACTGCTGCTGGGCCATGGCGACATGCTGATTCTGTCGCCCCGCTCCAGCAAACTGAGCCGCGCACAGGGCACGCTGGTGGACGATATCGAGATCCGGCGCGTTGTGCGATTCATGCGCGACGTCGCGGGCCCGAGTTTCGAGCGCAGCCTGCTGCAGATCCGCAGCGCCGGCGCCGACGGCGCCGCCACCGGCCTGGGCAGCCTCACCGATGAAGAGCGCCTCCTCCAGAGCAAGAACAACAGCTCCGCCTCGCTGGCCGCGGCTCAGGAAGACCCGCTCTTCCCCCGCGCCGTCGAGATCGTGCTGGAAACCAAGCGGGGCAGCGTGAGCCTGCTGCAACGCCGCCTGGCGATCGGCTACACGCGGGCGAGCCGCCTGATCGATCTGATGGGCATCGCGGGCATCATCTCGGATCACAAGGGCAGCGTGGCGCGGGACGTGCTGATCACGCTGGAAGATTGGACGACGATGAAGCGCCTGGCGGCCGAAGAAGCCAAGGCCAAGGGCCTGAAGAGCATCGAAGAAGCCAGCGCCTCGGCGGGCGCGATGCCCAGCGGCGAAAGCCCGTCGGGCGAGCCGGGCAAACTCTTCACCGGCGGCGGGGGCAATGCCGGCACCGAGGCCCCGCCCTTTGACACCCCCGAAGACGCCGACGGCACCATGCCCGGCAGCCTCACCGACGAAGACGAACGGTTTGATGACGCCTTCGAGGAAGACGAAGACGAGGAAGAAGACAACCGCCGCTAGGCACCGCCCGCGGCGAATACAACGCCGCCCCGCCCTCGCCCCGCTGCTGAAATACGCGATGCAACCTCGCGCCGACCCTGCTGTACCATGCTCCAGCGAGGTGCCATGTGAGATTGCTGACCCGTCGCAAGATTTATCGCGCGTTCCCCGAACTCGACGGGTATGACGACGAGCATTGCGTGCGGTTCATGCGGGCGGCGGGCAAATCGCTGCTCCACAAGCTGCTCACGTGTCTGAGCATGACCACGATCGCCGCGATCGGCATCGCCATCGCCTTCTTCGGTGCTCTCGCGCTTGCCAGGAAAGTCGGCCTCGCCACCCCCCGCAACCCCGACGCCGACCTCCCGCTCATCGGCGGCGTCTGGCTCGCCGTGATGCTTGTCTGCGGCACGCTCATGTTCTGGGCGCGCGATCTGCTGCTGTGGTTCCGCGTCGGTCATGTGCTGCGCGAGCGAGGCACCTGCGAGACCTGCGGCTACATCCTCGTCGGGCTGGCCATCGGGCCGGGAAACCTCGTCACCTGCCCGGAGTGTGCCAGCGAAACCAAGGTCGACGAATCACTCGGCGAACTCGTGCTGGATGAGCAAGGGCGCGCGAGTTTTAATCCCTCGCAGTTCTCCGCCGGCCACGCCGCCCGACGCATCGACCCCCGCGTGCTCCGGCGTCGCAAGCGGATCATCCTGTGGAGCGTCCTGGGCGTGGTGCTTTCGCCCGTCATCATCGCCGCGACCTACGGCGTAGTTCTGCTGCTCCAGGCCGCCGCCGCCTCCAACGCCCGCCCCAAGGCCGCCAACTACGCCACGCTATTCCCTTCGGCTGCGGCTCCGGCGGGCGCGGCGAATGCGTGGAAGGAAGTTGCAAAGGTCATGCCGTCGGTCTACGAGGCAAGCGGGCTGAGCGCGTCCGGATCTGGCTGGAGTGTGGTGAGCATCACGGCCAGCTATTCGAGGCTTGGCGGGTTTCGGGTCTCAGAGCTTCAGTCGATCACGTGGGCCTGGGGCATTGCGCCCTCCACCGACGACCAACTGATTCGTACCCTCGACGCGATCAGTGCGCAACACCAATGGGCCGAAATCTCGGCCGCGCTCCACGCGCCCGAACATCGCCCGCCCGGCGATGGCTGGGGAGATCCGACGAACGCCATTCGCTACGCGGTGCCGTCCGATGTCATCAACGCGGCAAATCTTGAAATCGGCAGGATGAACCTCGCGCGCCTGCGGGGCGACCCCGCCGAGTTTGCCGCGGCGGCCGGTGACGCGTTGCAAGCCGTGCACATGCTGGCGCTCCAACCCTGGAACGGCGCGTTTGTGTCCAGCCCGCTCTCGTCAATGGTGTGGTGCTCGATCATCGACGCGGCGCACGCCGGCGGGCCGGCTTGGGTCAAGGTCATTTACCCGGTGGTGCGCAACGCCCCTCGCTTGCCCCCCGCCATCGAGACTGTCAAAGCCACGCACATGGCGATGAACGACTACGTCTGCTGGCTGTTTGAAGACCCCTCGCACGTGTGGCTGGAGCGCTGGTCTGACACAGTGCAGGGTCTCTTGCCCCGCGGCATCGTCTGGCCCCAACGCCTGGGCTTCTATTGGGAGAACGCCGCGTTGGTTGACCGAACCTTCGGCGCTGTCGAGAAGTCGCTCGCCTCAGACAAGTCGTTCAGCACGGGCGCCCCTCCCGTCACGGGCGCCAGCAACCTCGTGCTGTCCGGGTTGATGCCGTCCGTCTTTTGGTCCTTCAATTCCATCGAAAACGATCAACTTCTGCAAGATGGTGCCATCACCTTCCTCTGCATCGAAAAGTACAACCTCGACCATGGCGACTATCCCGCGACGCTCCAAACCCTGGTCGACGCCGGCATGCTCCCCGCGCTGCCGATCGACCCATACTCCGGCAAACCTCTCATCTACGAACGCGCCGGCCCCAAAGCCGCGGCTCACCACGCCCCCTATGTCCTCTACAGCGTCGGGCCCGACGGCAACGATGATGGTCTGGTGCAGCCCGACAACCTCCCTCTCCTGCCTACGGCCACGCCAAGCGGTCACGATTTCTCGTTCCCAATCCTGGACGAGGAGCCCACGCCGTGAGGCTGATCACCAAGTCCAAAATCTACCGGGCCTTCCCTGAACTCGACTCCTACGACGACGATGACTGCCAGCGCTTCGTCGCGCGAGCGCTGGAATCCATGGGTTTCAAACTCGCGACCGCCGGCGTCATGATCCTGATGCTGGTGGGGGTAATCCCCCTCACCCTCTACCTCGGTGCCGAGCTCGCAACAGAGGTCAGCGACGACTTCTTCCGAAGGAGTCTCGACCTCGAACTCACCGCGCTGTTCTGGATGATCGGCCTGGTCCTCGTGATCGCCTGCGCGTTCTGGGTTCGCGATGTCCTCATCGGCCGCCGCGTCCGGCGCCTGCTGCGCACCCAAGGTCGCTGCGTCAGGTGCAACTACTCGCTTCTGGGCCTGGAAATCAGCCCCGAACTCACCGTCGTTTGCCCGGAGTGTGGCATGAAAGCCCGGGTCGACCGTGCCCTCTGCGAATTGGTGCGCGACGAAGAAGGCCGCCAGAGCTTCGTTCCTCGCGACGTCAAGGCCATCTCGCCTGCCAATCAGCCGCCTCGGCCGATGCGCTTCATCACCCGCCGCCCAATCTATCGCGCTTTCCCAGAACTGGATTCTTACGACGACCACTACTGCATCGTGTTCCTCAACTCCGCCAAGCGACCTCTGTGGTTCCGGCTGCCCGTCCTCGGGCTCATGGTCGTCCTGTCGCTCGGCGGCTTCGCCGCGTTCGCGATCACCGCCATGCCCGTCGTTATTCTCTTCACACCGTCCCCCCGCGACGCTGACGAACAACCGTTCGCGTTTCTAGCATGGATCGTTTTCGGCACGTTCGTCACCGGCGTCATCGTGCTGCGCGTGCGAGACCGCCTCATCCGGCGCCGAATCCTCACCGTTCTGCGCCGGCAAGGCCGCTGTCGCGATTGCGACTATTCGCTCGTCGGCATGTCCGTCGCGCCCGACCTCACCATCACCTGCCCCGAGTGCGGCATGATCAACGAAGTCGACCCCGCTCTCAGCGATCTCGCCCGCGATGACCTCGGGCGACAAAGCGTTGCCCCGCCCCAACCCCTTCCCGCGGCACCCACTGACACGGGAGCCCAACCATGAGGCTTTTCACCCGCAAGCCTATCTACCGCGCCTTCCCCGAACTCGACGCCTACAGCGACGAACGCTGCCAACGCTTCGTGCGGGCCGCCAACCGAGACTGGACACACCGGGTGCTCTCGTGGTTCACCAGCGCATTCGTGGCGTTCATCGCGCTGATTCTTCTTGTTCTCACGGCAGCCGAGTTCGGCCCGGCAGTTCACGACGGTTTCAGAGCGATCGGCCTGCCAGAAGATGTGTTCGTGGCGGCTCTCATGCTCTTCATTCTCATCCCGCCGACGCTGGCTGTGTTTTACATGCGCGATGTATTTCTGCAGATCCGCCTGGAAAATGTACTTCGGGCGCAGGCCACCTGCCACGATTGCGGCTACTCGCTCATCGGTATCTCAGTCAGCAACGCGGGCGATGTCCTGTGTCCCGAGTGCGGCTTCACCATCACGATCGATCCTGAGCTCGACGAACTGGCCAAGGATCAGTCCGGCCGCAAAGTGTTTGAGCCGAAAGAGCCCTCGACACGCGAGTCTCTCGCAGACCACGCGGGCTAGGGCATGGGTTCATGCCCCTTGCCCAATCGCCTCCACCAGCACCCGCAGCAGGCGATTCGTCTCCGGCCCGGGCGCGCCTTCGCCCACCGGCTTTCCGTTCAAGTGAGTAATCGCCGTCACCATCGTCAGCGTGCCGCAGAGCATGATCTCGCGGGCCGCCAGCAGTTCGTGTTCGGGCAGGTTTCGCACAGCGATCTCAACACCCCGACGCGCCGCGGCCGCGAGCAGGATGTCGCGGGTCACGCCCGCCAAGATCGGCGCTCCGTCCAGCGGCGGGGTGACGATCTGCGTCCCATCGGGCGCGGGCACCACCGCGATCAGGTTCGCGCTCGTTCCTTCCGCCGCCAGTTTTTCGCCCCCGGGCATGGTGCGGATGAGGATGGCATCGTCGCAGCCCGCGGCTTCCGCCTCGTATGCCGCGAGCACGCTGCCCATCAGCGAGATGCTCTTGATCAGCCCGCGCAGCCAACGCGTGTCGGGCGTCGTGATCGCCCGCTTGGTGGGGGTTGCGGCATACGTGTTCAGTCCGGGAGTGGGCGTGGCATACGCGAAGATTGTCGGGCGGATGGGGCCCGCCGCCACGCGGCTGCGCACCGGCTCGCCCGGCCCCGGCGCCCCTCGCGTGCATTGCATGTAGATAAACGCGTCGCGCAGCGAGTTGGCCTCGAGCAATCGCTCGCACACGCCGCCAAGCAGCGAGGCGTCCCACGGGATTCCGGTGGCCGCGAGACCGGAGGCCAGGCGGGCGACATGCCCAGAGAGGCCGACGACGCGTCCGTCGAATGCGCGAAGACCCTCGTACACGCCGTCGCCAAACACAAACCCGCGATCGAACGGGTCAATCCGCGCCTCGCCGCGGCTCACGATTTCGCCATTCAAGTAGATCTTCACGCACGAGGGTAGTGCTCGTGCCAATCCGCCCCCGACAGGCCGGCGCCCGCAGCAGCAGCAGCCTTGGGGTCAGCAGCCCGACCGTAAGGGAAAGCCGCGGCGACTCGCCCACGCCCCTCTCGGAGAGAGGGGCCACCCAAGAACGGGTGCCGTCCCGATTCCGTCCGTAGCCCGACCGTCAGGGAGGGCCAAGGCATACGCCCTACAACGCAAACACCTCCAGCAACTGGCTGCCGATCGCGACGAGGGCCGCGCCCGCGATGAGCCCCGCACAGATCGCTTCCTGCGAATCCACCCACAGCCGGTGCCCGTTGGTGTTCTTCCGATGGGCGTACACCTTGCCCATGCCCCAGAAGAACGTCGCCCCGCAGAACATCGCGAACGTTGAGTCGGGCGGAATCACCACCCCCAGCCCGATCGCCATCGGGCTCAGCGGAAACTTGTTCTTCGTGAACACCCTCGCCAACTCGAACACCAGGCCGACCACCCCCGCCACCACCATCGAGGTCACGATCGACTTGGTCAGCAAGTGCGCCGAGGTGTCGCCCCCGAAAATGCTGGTCACCAGTTCCGACACGCCCTTCCACTGCACCGCCGACGGAAACCCGAACTGCGGCGTCACCATGTTCTGTTCGATGCTTTTCGCCGGATCCATCTTCGACAAAAACAACGCGTAGAACAGCGGCGTCGCCGCGATCGCCCCCGCGAAAATCCCGATCAAATGCCCCCACGCCTGCTGCCGAGGCTTGGCCCCCAGCATGTAGCCCGGCTTGATGTCCATCAACAGGTTGCTCGCGTTGCTCGCGACCTCGACGCACATCACGCCGGTCATCAGGTTCGTCGGCGGGTGCTTCGGGTCCGCCGCGCCGAAAATAAACTGCGGAATCTTCGAGAGCGAGCCCGTCGGCGTGATGCTCGTGAGCGCCGTGCTGCTCGCGGCGATCAGCGTCAGCACGATAATCAGCGGAATCGCCAACGCCCCGAAGACCCACTTCACCCCGAACCAGTCGTGCGCCATCCACACGCCGATCGCCCCAACCACTGGAATCCCCACCCACGAAATCCACAGCGGGAACTCGATGTCCTTCAAGATGTCCGTGCTGGGCCCGGCCTTCTTGCGGGCGAAGAGGCCCTTGAACGCCTCAACAAACACCTTGGGCTTGCCCGCCAGGCCCACCATCGACGCCGTCACCATGATCACGATGCCCCACCACAGCGCCCAACTGTTCACCACCCAAGCACGGCTGAACACCGCGGTGCCATCCTCCCAACTCCCTTTCTGCGGCAAAATCTCCCCGTAGTGAATCATCAGCGGCACCAAAATCACAAAGTTGATCACCGTCCCCAACATCATGTTGCTGGCCGCCTTGATCCCCGTCAGCCCGCCCGCCCCGAACATCGACAGATCCAGCGTCGGGTTCAGCCCCAGTTGATCGATCGGCACCTTGGCCAGTTTCGGCTCCATGCCCTTGGACGCCAGCCACGCGTACACCCCGCTCAAATCCTCCGGCAAATGCCACGTCCCAGCGATGTCCGCCTTGTACTTTGCCAGCACGCTGCTCCAGCTCTCCCCGTGCCGCGCCATCAGCGCCAGCACGTGCAGCGACTTCAGATACCCCGTCACGATCAACCCCTGCACCAGCCCCGCCCCGAGCGCCGTAAACGTCAGCACCTTCGCCTTGAACATGCCGACGTTCGCCTCAGACGTGTACAGCGCGTCCAGCACCACACCCGCCGCACGGCCTTCGGGGAAGGGCTGCTGCTCGTCGTTGATGAACCGGCGCTTCATGGGGAACGCCACCAGCACGCCCAGCACCGACAGCACCACGTTGAACAGCAGCATCTGCCACCAGGGCATGATGACGTTCTGCACCCACATGTACGCCGCGATGCCGCTGATCAGCGGCCCGGTCATGTACCCCGCCGCCGTCGCCACCGACTGCGAGCAGTTGTTCTCGAGGATGGTCATGTCCCGCACCCCAAGGCGCGACATGATGCGGAATGCGGCGAACGCCAGAATCACGCTCGTCAGCCCCACGCCCAGCGACCACCCGGTCTTGGCCCCGATGTACAGGTTCGTCGCGCACAGCACCCCGCCAAGCAGGAAGCCCGTCAGCCCCGCCCGCAGCGTCAACTGGGGCATGGTCGCCCGATAAATCTTCTCAAACCACCAGCGGTCCTTCTGCTCGCGGGACCACTCACGCACCTGCTGCTCGCTCAGTTGCTCAATAGCCATAGGGGGCGAGGATACCGAATCACCCGCGCGGGGTCGAACGCGAATCACGCCGACTCAGTTCGGTAGATGTCGGGAGTGCGAACGCTCAGGCGTACAGCCCGCGCTCGCGGATGTATGGCAGCACTCCAGGCTCCAGCCACTGCTCCGCCAGTCTCGCGTCGTCCCCCGCCATCGCCCGGCGCAGCGCTGTCGAACTCACCTCGAGCATCGGCGCCGGCACGACCGCCCGCCGCCATCGCTCCATCATCGCCGCATCCCAGTGCTGCACCATCGCTTCGTCCAGCATCGCACCCTCGCGCGCCAGCACCAGTGGCCGGGCCAGCTCCAAGATCGCCCCAGCCTCACGCCACTTGTGAAACGCCGCGGCTTGGTCCGCCCCGATCACCAGCCACAGCCTCGCCCCGGCGCTCCCATGCCCATCCAGCCACGCCCGCGCCCGCCGCAGCGTGTCGATGGTGTAACTCGCTTGCCCCGGCCTGGCCCGATCGATCTCATCGGTCCACACCAAGGTGCGCTTCGCCTCTGCCGTTGCCAGGCGCAACATCGCCACCCGGTCCGTGTCGCTCGCTGTCGGGCCGGCATCTTTGAACGGCGACCTCGCCGCCGGCACGAAGACCAACCACGCGAGCTCACCCGCGTGCCGCCTCGCAACCTCCCCCAACCTCGTGTGCCCCACGTGCGGCGGGTCGAACGAGCCGCCCATCACCACCACATCCGCCACATCGGCGGGTACGTCCAAGGGTGTCGTGGGAGATTGCTGCATCTACGAGCCCGAAGCGCAAGCGAGGGTCTCACCGGCTCCCGAACAGGGCCACGCATCCGAACCCCAACGCGACCCTCGCTCGCGCTTCGGGCTCGTACCCCCAACCCACAAGTGCGGGCGACAGGACTTGAACCTGCACAGCCTCGCGGCCACGGGATCCTAAGTCCCGCGCGTCTGCCATTCCGCCACGCCCGCCTTCGTCAAATGCTACGTGCCCCGACCCCGCCAGCGCCGATACATGGTTCTAGGCTTCATCGCCGCCCGATTGGCTCCCTGAAAGCCCGGAGAGAGTTCCCGGAAGGAAGGTCGCATGGCTACTTCACGCTTCGGTCTGCGGGTCGCTCCGCTGTTGCTGCGTCTGTCACTGGGTTTCACATTTCTGTGGGCTGGGCTTGGCAAGTTCGCGGCCATGGAACCCGTCTCGGGCGACGACGCCGCGATTTTGGCCAACATGGGCGTCATCCCGCCCCCGGCCGCGGCTCTGATTCCGTCGAACAGCACGGTGCGCACGACCTCCTTCGAGCAGGGCCCCGCCCAGCCGTCGGGCACGCCCGCCCCCGCGCCCAAGACCTACCTGGGCTCGGACTTTCCCAACCCCGTCAAGACCATGCGCGTGAACCTGATCGCGCTGTCGGTCTACAAAGCCGCCCACCCCGCCCCGCGCGAAGACGGGTCCACGCCCATGCTGCTGTGGCCCGCCAGGGGCGCCGAGGGCAAACTTCCGGTGTACTTCGCGTGGACCGCCGGGCTCTCCGAACTTGTCGGCGGGTCGTTTCTGCTGCTGGGGTTCCTGGCGAGGCTCAGCGCGTTGTTCGTCTCGGGCACCATGGTGGGGGCGCTCTGGCTGGCCCAGATCGGCCCGGCCCTCCAGAGCGGGGTCACGCGCTGGGGCTTCCTGCCAAAGTACGACCTCTACGCCGGAGGCGATGCGTCGTACGTCGGCGTGCTCTGGCCCTTCGCGCTGCTGATGGCCGCCCTGAGCGTCATGCTGCTGGGCGCCGGGGCGCTGTCGGTCGATTCCGTGCTCTTCGGCCCCTCCAAGCCCCCGCCGCCCCCCAAGCCGGCCCCGCCCAAGCCCGCGGGGTGAATCCCATTCCCAGCCGCGGGCGGCCGGAGAGTACTGCCTCGCCCGGGTTTGGTCGATAAAGTTGCCGGTGCGTCGCACACGCCGCTGGAAGTGGTCGGCCAAGACGATCCTGATCGCCGCGTGCGTCGGGTCGGGGGTGGTACATGCGGGGCTGATCGTGGTTCTGGAGCGGATTCGCATCGCGGCCCCGAAGCCACGACTGGTCGACGCCCCCGCAACACAACTGACCCTTGCCCCGGCGCCAGACCTGAAGCCCGCCCCGCCCCAAACGCCCACGCCCAAGCAACCCAAACCGGCCCCCCCCAAGCCAGAGCCCCCAAAGCCCGAACCCCCTAAGCCTGAGACTCCAAAGCCCGCCCCAGCGCCGGACTCGCTGCTGGCCTCAAAGCCAGTCGCCAAGGCACCCCAGCCCACTGCCAAGGCAGCCGCTCCGGCCTCGGCGCCCGCGGCCGCCCCGCCGGTGCCTCCCGAGTCCGAGTCCCCGCCGCCCCCGGCCGTCGCGTCGTTCGCCGGGGTGCAGGGCGTGCGGGCGCGGCACATCGTCTACGTCATGGACGGCTCAGCCGCCATGGTCACGACCCTCCCGTTCGTGGAGGAGGAGCTGATCCACTCGATCTCGCGCCTGGACGCCTCACAATCCTTCGAGGTGATCGTCTTTCGCGACCCTCCCGAGGCCAAGAGCGGGCAGCCCTTGCCCGCGATCGAACGCTTTTCCTCCTCGGGCTATACCCAGGCCGCCCCGGGCGTGCGCCAGCGCGTCGAAAACTGGGTGCAGGGCATCCGCCCGGCGGGCTCGAGCGTGCCTCTCGACGGCCTGCGCGAAGGTCTGGCGCTGCACCCCGACCTGATTTTTCTGCTGACGTGCAGCATCCCCCGCAGCCAGGCGGGCACTTGGGGCGAGGGGAACGCTGCGACGCTGGCGGCCCTCGACAAACTCAACCCGCCCGACGACCTTGGACGCCGGCCGACCGTCATTAAGACCGTGCAGCTGCTCGCCGACGACCCGACCGGGCTCCTGCAATCGATCGCCGCGATCCACGGCGACGGCCCGGGCTCATATCGCGTGCTGACGCTGGAAGACCTCAAGGGGCAGTGAGAGGCGAGGGCCCGTTCAGCCCCCGACGACTTCGACGCTGGAGTATTGGTCGAGGTTGACGAAGACGATCTCGCCGTCGTCCTTGCGGAGTTGCAGGCGATCGAGCCACAGCTTGTGGTCTTTGCTGTGGGCGAACCACGAGCCGGTCTTCTGCTGGGTGAGGGCGATGATGGTGCCCTCGATGGTGATGGACATCGTGCCGCCCCCGGGGCCGATGGCGCGGTCGAGCCGCGGCACCTGCTGAGTGACTTTGACGCGCTGCCCGGGTTTGAAGAGGTCGCTCACCATGAGGGCCCATGGTACGCCATTGCGGGTCGGATGGCATGAGGGCGGCCGGCGGCGGGCCGGGGACGTTCCCCACAAACGCCCTGACCCGCCGCCAGCCCGGAGAGGGAGTATCCATCTGTGTACCGCCGGTGTGACGCGGAAGTTTCGCGCGAAGCGGGCGCGACGCGCCAAAGATGCCAAAATGCCCGAGAGAGGTGGGAGCTTGGGCAAGTGTCGCGCGCCGACGCCGCGACGGAAAGCCTGAATCAGCGAACATGAAGCGAACGTACCTCGATAACGCGGCCACAAGTTTTCCGAAGCCCCCGGGCGTCATCGAGGCAATGCTCGAGTACGCCACCAAGCTGGGGGCGTCGCCCGGGCGCGGGCAGTATGCCGAGAGCCGCGAGGGGGCGAGGCTCATTCGCGTGTGCCGCGAACGCCTTTGCCGGCTCATCGGGGGCGAGGATCCCTCGCACGTGGTGTTCACGCTCAACACCAGCGATGCGCTGAACCTGGCGATCAAGGGCGTGGCCCGTGCATGGCGGCGAGATCACCCCGGGCGGCGGATGCGTGTCATCACGACGGCGATGGACCACAACTCGGTGTTGAGGCCTTACCGGGCGCTGGAAGAAGATGGCGCCGAGGTGGTGCACATTCACGCGGACGCCGAGACAGGCGTCGTCGCCCCTTCGGCGGTGTGTCACGCGATCAACGACGACACGGCGCTGGTGGCGGTGAACATGGCGAGCAATGTGGGGGGCACGCTGCAGCCAGTGGAGGCGATCGGCAAGGTCTGTCGCAAGTTTGACGTGCCCTACCTGGTGGACGCGGCCCAGTCGCTGGGGCATGTGCCGGTGGATGTCGGCGCGCTGCAGGCGGACTTGCTGGCGTTCCCCGGGCACAAGGGCCTGATGGGGCCGCAGGGCACCGGGGGGTTGTACATCTCGCCCCGCGTGCTGGGGCGGGTAGCGACGACGCGCGAAGGGGGCACGGGCTCGTGGTCGGAGGATGATTCTCAGCCCACCAGCATGCCCGAGCGGTTCGAGGCCGGCTCGCACAACACGGCGGGGATCGTGGGGCTCTCGGCGAGCGTCGCGTGGATTTTGGAGCAGGGCGTGCCGTCGCTGCGCGAGCATGAGTTGGGGCTGATTCGGGCGGCGCTGGATGGATTGCGAGATGGCGGCTGCCGGGGCCAAGCATGGGAAGCGCGGCCCGGGCCCTTGGATGGCTTCCGGCTGCTCGGGCCTACCGACCCGGAACGCCGCGTCGGCGTGTTCGCGCTGGTGCACGACGACCTGGATCCCGGCGAGATCGCGGCCATGCTGGAGGCGAGCTTCGGCATTCTGGTTCGCAGCGGGCTGACGTGCGCTCCCGGGGCACACCGGACGTTCGGCTCGCTCGATCGCGGCGGGGCGCTGCGGTTCAGCGTCGGGCCGTTTGTGACCGAAGACGATGTGCGGCGAGTGGTGGCGGCGCTGGGGCAGATCGGCGCGGAGCACGCCCGAGCGGGCGCGGGAAACGCGCGGGCCTCGTAGCAAACTGGAACGAGACGTCGCGCAAGAAAAACACCGAAGGCGCGAAGCGTCCTCGGTGTTGCAGTGTCTTGTCGCGTTGACTTCGGCCGCCGGTGAGACCCTGGCTCGCGATTCGCGGTCGCGTTTACGGGCAGTCGCCGCCCGCAACGACGTTGACGAGCGCGTCCACGTCGCCCTGGTCGGAGACGCCGTCGCGGTTGAAGTCGGTGTTGAAGCCGGTCGGGTTCGCGCCCCCGGCCACGACATTGATGAGGTAATCCACGTCACCCTGATCCGCCACCCCATCCTGGTTGGCGTCTGCGTCGCAGGTGCGGGGGATGATCTTGTACACCTCGCCCCCGGACTGGTCGCAAATGTAGAGCTCGCCCTGGTTGTCTTCGCCGAAGCTCGTGACGTTCTGGATGCCCAGGCCCCCCGGGGGCGTGAGCTGCGCGGTGCGGTTCACGATGTTGGTGAGCCCGCCCCCGGCTGCCCGCTGGATGGTCCAGATGTCACCCGAGCAGTAGTCGGCGAAGATGTAGCTGCCGTAGAGGCTGGGAAGAGCGCTGCCCCGGTACACGTATCCCCCGGTGATGGCGCAGCCGTGAATGAAGGTGGGGGCGATGTTCTCGCTGTGCCCGTATTCCATGATCGGCGGCCACAGCGAGGCGTCGTTGGGGTTGCAGCCGGTCAGGCCGGTGACGCGGGTGCCTTCAAGGCATCGCCAGCCGAAGTTGAAGCCCGCGCCAAGGCCAGCGGGGACGAAGTTGATTTCTTCGCGGGCGCCCTGGCCCACGTCGGCGATCCACAGATCGCCGGTGACCCGGTCAAAGCTGTCGCGCCAGGGGTTGCGCAGGCCATAGGCGAAGATCTCGCGGTCGCCGTTGGAGCCGTTGAACGGGTTGCCGGGGGCAGCCCGGTATGGCGTGCCGGTGTTGGGGTCGGCGTCGTCGGCGTTGCCGGGAATGTTGTCGGGCCCGTCGACGTCCAGGCGCAGGAGCTTGCCGAGCAGATTGCTGGTGATGTCCTGGGCGTTACCGGTGACGGCGGTGTGCCCGGGCGGGACGACGCTGGGGGAGTTGCCCCCGCAGTTGGTGTCGTTGCCGCAGCCCCCGTCGCCGGTGCCGATGTAGAGGTACCCGTCGGGTCCGAAGGCCATCCAGCCGCAGTTGTGGTTGGCGTCGGGCTGGGGAATCTCGAGGAGCGTGGTGCCGGAGGTAAGGTCGGCAGTGGTGCTGGTGGCGTATGGCGGGTTGGCGCGGTAGCGGGCGATGACGCTGCTGCCGGCGCTAATGCCCGCCTGGGGGGCGCGGGTGTAGTAGACGTAGAAATAGCCATTCTGGAGGTAGTTGGGGTGGAAGGCCAGGCCCAGGAGGCCCTGCTCGCTGCCGGTCGCGACGGGCGAGACCGTGAAGAAGGGCGTGCTGTTCAAGGTGTTGGCCGGGATGTTGATGATGCGGATGCGGCCGGTGGTGCTGGTGCGCTGCTCGACCACGAAAATGCGGCTGTTATCGCCCCGCGGCGCGGTGACGAACACCGGGCCTGCGAGCCCGTTGGCGATGCGGGTGGTGGCTAGGCCCTGGGCCTGCGATGACTGTGCGAACACGCACAGCGCCAGGCCAGGGACCACCAGAGACAACAGACCGACGCGATGGGACGATTTCATTTCGTGCTCTCCGAGACCGGGGCCTGGCCCCGGGCATGCGCAGGCTTCTCACGCCCGCGGCTTTCTCTCACTCGTGCGTCTTCGACCACACAGCCCCGCGGGCGTGCCAGACGCCAAACTCCCTTGACTTCACCTAGAACGGACACGGCCCCCCGGCGATCAGGTTGATCGCGGCATCCACGTCCCCCTGATCGACGACGCCGTCCTGATTCACGTCCGGATTGCCCCGGGGCAGCGTCGAGCCCCCCGCCACGGCGTCGATCAGGGCATCGATGTCGCCCTGATCGGCGACGCCGTCGTTGTTGTAATCAGCGTCGCAGGGCGAGACGATCTCGATGGACTGGAAGTCCATCAGCGTGGGCTCGCTCTTGCCCCACATCACCCACTGGTCATAGGCCGTCTGCCCGGCGGCGTTGGTGTGGTTTTCGTCACGCAGGAACTCGACGTATTCCTTGCTGGTAGTCTGGTGATACACCCGCACCTCCGCCCGGGCCGTCCCGGCGGGGATGTCGTAGGTCGTGTCGTCCCAGTATTGACCATCGGCGTAGGCAACGCCCACGGGCGAGGCCTGGACCGCGGCGAACCCGGCATTCGTGAATCCCATGGGCGGGATGCGATTGTCGAAGTACCACTGGTTGTTCAAGGCAAAGTGGAAGCTGGGGCCCGCGGGCACGCCGCTGATCGCGGAGACGGCCGCGTCCACACCCGCCTCGGCGTGATAGACCTTGGTGTCGCTGGTCGTCAGCGTGGCGGTGGCGTTGTCGTAGTGGCCCCGCTCGGCGATGAGCGAGCCGCCCGCGTCGAAGAACTGCACGTTCACCCACATGCGGCGGCCTTCGTTGTAGCCCGTGGGCAGCTTGTGCCCGGTCATGTTGATGACGCGGGTCGTGAGGGTTGAGCCGTCGACGGAGACTTCCAGATCGCTGGCCGCGGCCAGCATGCCCTGGGCCCGCAGCACCGACGCATCCACGCCCTCGGGCGTCATGTACGTATCCGTATCGGGGTAGAGGGAGTTGATGGAACGCAGCACCCAGGTGTTGGCGCCGTTGAAGAAGTGCTGGGGAAGGTCGGGGCGGTCAGCCGCGCCGAAGACCGGGTTGGCCCCGTACCCCTCGGTCTTGGGCATGTGGCAGTCTTGGCAGGTGGAGACGAACGGGGTGTTGCCGCCGAAGCGCCCGCCCATGTCGACGGGACCTTGCGCGAAAAGGCTGTTGGCCCACTCGCTGTAGGTGCGCTCGATGGGGAACTGGTGGTACTTGTCGCCATCCAGGTTCCGCGCGTCGAGCTGGTTCAACGCGTAGGTGTTGTCGGGCTGGCGGGTGTAGATGGGGTTGCTGACGTCGTGGCAGGTAGCGCACATCGAAGAGGAGGTGTGGAAGGGGGACTGCAGCCACTGGTGCGGGTTGATGGTCAGGTCGAACGGCCCGCGACGCCGATCCTGCGGATCCATCACAAATGAGGCACTATGCGGGTTGACAGGCGGGAAGGGCAACCCGGCGATGATCGACTGGTCAACCGCGGGGCTTTCGCCCGGCACATACGTCGGGTTCACCATGCGGTGGCACACCGAGCAGCCGATGCCCTGGAAATCGGTATCGACCAGCGCGCCGCCGGTGGGGTCGTTGCTGTGCCCCACCAGCCAGCCCTGGGGCGTGTGGCAGCGCAGGCACAGCTCGCCCGCGAACGCGGCATCCTGGTTCGAGATCGCCAGGCACGCGTAGAACATCGGGTCGCGCGAGGCCTGGCCCATCATGCTGTGGGCCCAACCGGCCCCGGGTTCGGATTCGCCCTGGTTGTAGTTGGCGTGGCAGTTCAGGCAGCCGGTGGAGCTGGCCAGGCGGGTGGTCAGGCTGTTGGGCTGCGAGCCGGGGATGAAGAAATCCAGCACGGTGGTGCCCACGGTGCCCGAGGCGACGGCGGCTGCGACGAGCCCCAGACCTGTGCCCGCCAGCCAGAGCTTTTCAATCCGCCCGGCCCGAGGATGTGAATTCCAACTCACGCGCTCAACCTCTCTCTCAACTCGCCGCCGCGGGCGTTTGCCGCGGCTTCGGCCCCGAGCCCGCCCGAGAGGCGGGGAGTCTGGGCAGTCTGGGAAACGCAGAGGGGCGCGCAAGGCCTCGCGGGCACGGCAGCATCACCCCTTGGTAACTTTGCACAATTCACGTACGAATTCAAGCAAAATCTCTCCATCCGCCGCCATTCTCTGTGTTGGCCCTGCCAGTCCGGACCCGCTCAAAGTCCGGTAGCGCGCTTCACACTAAAAGCCGAAAAACCGGGCAAAATCGCCGGAACTTCGCACCCCTGCCTTGTACACTGTTCCTTGGTCCGGGTTACGCATTGGCGTGGCTCGGAAAGGGTTACGGGGGGGGTAGAGGAGTCGTGGCCGCGTCGTGGCCGGGTGTTTCCGGCAGAGGCTCGGCCGTCATTCATGAAGATTCGTGCACTCATCTCCGCGGCCGGTGTGACGGCGGCCTTCTGCAGCCTGTCATTCGCCCAGCTTGTCTGCGGCAACGACCAGGCCGGGCCGATCATCTACATGGTCGATGTCACCGGCGCGTCCGCCCCGCGGATGCTCGTCACCGGGTCGGTGGCGCTCTGTTCAGGGCTGGCGGCCGATGAAGTCGGGCGCGTCCTTTACTGGACCAACGGGACGCAGCTCTACAAAGCCGCGTATCAGATGCAGGGCACGCTCACGCCGGTGCTCGTTGGCTCGGTTGCTCCGCCGATGACCGGCCTGGCCTTCGACACCGCCGCGAACAAGCTCTATGGGCGTTCGGCCGACGGCCTGTACGACATCAACGTCTCGACGGGCGCCTCGACCCGGATCTTTCTCAGCACGGCGCAGGACTTCGGGGGCTTTGACTACGACCCGGTCACCAACGCCTTCTACGCCCTGAACGACAGCCTCTTGACGACGCTCGTGCCCGGTCAGGGCGTCTACCGCATCGACAAACCCCTGTCCGCGCCAACATTCACCAAGATCGCGGACTACCCCACGGGCGATACCGACATCGACGGCCTGGCCGCGGGAGGCGGGCGGCTGTACATGGTCAACGACCAGGGCGTCCAGCCCATCTACGTCTTCGACCTGGCGACCTCGCAGTACCTTCCTTCGCTGACCTCACCCTTCGGAGGGTCCACCGGGGCGATCAACTCTGGTGGGGCCTGGGCGCCGGGGATGTTCGTCGCCGGTCCCTCGGCGGACCTGGAACTGACCTGCACCGAGTCTCCCGATCCCGTGGTGCCCCCGGGCGCCCCGCTGACGTACACCATCCGAGTGCGCAATCTGGGTCCTTCGAACGCGACGGGCGTCGTCGTCACCGGAACCCTGCCCGCGGGGCTGACGCCGACGAACCTGAGCGCCCCGGGAATGGTGACGGGCGGGGTGTACAGCGCGCCGATCGGCACGCTCGCGAATGGCGCGATGACCACGCTGACGATCGTGGCCAACACATCGACCCAGGCGACGCTGGAGTTTTCTCCCTCAGTCACCGGGACGCTGTTCGACCCTTCGCAGCTCAACAACAGCGTGCTGGTCACGACGACGGTGCGCCCGCCCCAGGCCGACCTGAGCGTGACCGCCACCGGTCCGGGGGCGTGCCAGGTCCTGGCGGGCGACGTCGTCACCTATTCCATTCAGCTGACCAACCTCGGGCCCGACCCCGAGCCCGCCGCCCTGCTGAACATCACGCTGCCCGAGCAGTCGACGTACCTCGCTTCGACCCCCTCGCTGGCCGGCGCCGGGCGCGACTGGGTGTTGGGGCCGGGGTCGCTGGCCGCCAACCAGAGCCGCACTATCTCCCTCAGCGTCGTCAGCGGAGCACCCGGACCCAACGCCCTCTCGCTGGCCAGCACCGGCACGCTGCAAGATCCCGCCCAGAACAACAACGCCCTCACGCTCACCACCATCCTTCGTGGCACGCACCCGGCCACCTCGCCCGTCCGGGGCATCCTCAGCACCTTGGCCAGCAGCGCCAGTTCGCTGGTGCCCGGGGTCTCCGGCGTGCGGTTCTCGAGCGTCGGCGGGATCGGGCGCGTCTACAAAAGCGAGAGCGGCTCTCGATGGATCGTCCAGAGCGACACTGATGCGCCAAGCTCCTCCGACGCCATGATCATCGCGGGTCAGGGAACGCAGTTCCAGGTCGTGGCCCGCGAGGGAACCTTTCCGACGCTGCCCACACTGCCAGCCAACACCTACAAGCCGTTCGGATCCTTCGACCCCGTTCAGGGCATCAACGACGCAGGACAGTTCGTCTTCTCGGGACTCGACTCGCGGACCGACACCAGCGCCGACGGCTACATCGTCGCCTGGGACGGTGCCGCGTTCCGGCTCGTGATGCAGGAGGGTGGCCCGGCCCCCGCCCTGGGTTCCGGAGTGACCTACGGCTCATCACGCGGCAGCGCCACCATCCGCGCCGACGGCTCGGTCAGCTTCTTCGCCACCCTCGCCGGCACCGGCATCACCGCCTCTACCGACCAGGGTCTCTTCATCGCCGACGGCGCGACGCTCGTCGAACGCAAGGGCCTCTCGGTGCCCCAGGGCCAGGCCTTCGGCGGGGTGTATACCTACAAGTCCTTCGACAGCGGCTCCACCCCCGGCACCGGCTTCTTCCCCAACGCCTTCGCCAGCGCGTGGCTGGTCACCGCCAACATCAACGCCTCCACCAGCTCGCCCCCGCCGGGCGGGATGGACCGTGTGGGCGTCGTCAACAACTTCGTCACCGTGCAGGAAAACGCCCTGCTCAACGGCGCGGGCATCCTCTCTCCCGCGCGCGACACCACCCCCTTCGTCGGCTACTTCATGGAAGCCAACGGCGACACCGAGTGCATCGGGGGCAGCAACGACGGCACCGACTGGGTGCTGCGCAACGGCTATCCCGTCGCGTTTGACAACTCGCCGATCGCCCCGGGCGAGAGCACGCTCTGGTCGCGCCCGGCGGGGGCGAGCAACGCCTTCTTCCTCGCACGGGCCAACAACTTCGGGGATTACATCGTCGGGGGATATACCGACGGCCCGGCACTCACGAACTGGGCGATCGTGCTCGATGGTTCGCGCGTGGTTCTGCGGGCCAATGACCCGGTCGACCTCGACAACAACGGACTCTTCGACGATGGCGTCTACGTGCGCGACGTCAAGCCCTATTCGGGCTTCCTGAGCGATGACCGGTATGTGTACCTAGTCGTGACGCTGCGGAGCGACGATGCCGCCAACTGCGGCTGGCCCGACACGTCCATCGGTGAGGCGCTCATCCGCTTCCCGCTCGACCCCATCCAGCCGCCCATGTGCGACCCGGACGTGAACCAGGACGGCGTCGCCGACCAGGGCGACGTGGATTACCTGATCAACGTCGTCGCGGGGGGCGAAAACCCGACGTTCATCGACCCCGACTTCAACCACGACGGCGTGGGGGACCAAGGGGACGTGGACGCCCTGATCAACGTCATCGCAGGCGGGGAGTGTCCGTAAGGGCAACGCAGCGGGCAGCCGGTGTGAGGCGAGCGCGGGGCGGGTCCCGGGCATTCGAGCCGCCCCGAACGCAGCGATGTCGCGGGTGGCACGGGTGGCACGGGTGGCACGGGTGGACCAGCATCATCACTTTTTTTGATGACTTCACTCATCATCATCGATTCGGTTCATGCCGATGCGCTGCTACGTTTGTTCAGAGGCGGAATCCAACCCGCCACTGACTCGCGCACGCACACACCCGAAGGAGGTAGCCATGCCCCGCCCCGATCCGTTCGCCGCCCGCAAGACGCTGACCACCAAGCACGGCACGTACACCTATTTCGACCTGAACGCCCTGGCCGCCAAGGGCGTGGGGAAGATCGACACGCTGCCGTACTCGATCAAGGTGCTGCTGGAGAGCATGCTGCGGAACCTGGACGGCTTCGTGGTGACCGCCGACGACGTGTCGGGCCTGGCCAACTGGAACGCCAAGGCACCGCTGAAGGAAGAGATCCCGTTCATGCCCGGGCGGGTTGTGCTGCAGGATTTCACGGGCGTGCCGTGCGTGGTGGATCTGGCAGCCATGCGGGACGCGATGAAGGCCCTGGGTGGCGACCCGAACCTGATCAACCCGCTGGTGAAGTGCGACCTGGTCATCGACCACAGCGTGCAGGTGGACGCGTTCGGCTCGGCCCAGGCGCTGACGATCAACGCAGGGAAAGAGTTCGAGCGGAACAACGAGCGGTATGAGTTCCTCAAGTGGGGCCAGCAGAGCTTGAACAGCTTCACGTGCGTGCCGCCGGCGACGGGCATCGTGCACCAGGTGAATCTGGAATACCTCGCAACGGGCGTCTTGACCCGCAAAGACGCCGACAGCGGCGAGATGGTCGCCTACCCCGACTCGTGCGTCGGCACCGACAGCCACACGACGATGATCAACGGCTTGGGCGTCGTGGGATGGGGCGTCGGCGGCATCGAGGCCGAGGCGGTGATGCTCGGCCAGCCGATCTACATGCTCACGCCCGAGGTGATCGGCTTCCGCCTCAAGGGCAAACTGCCCGAAGGGACGACGGCGACCGATCTCGTCTTGACCGTCACGCAGATGCTCCGCAAGAAGGGCGTCGTCGACAAGTTCGTCGAGTTCTTTGGCGATGGCCTGGCGGGCATGACTGTGCCGGACCGCGCGACGATCGCGAACATGGCGCCCGAATACGGCGCGACGATGGGATTCTTCCCCATCGACCAGGCGACGCTGGATTACATGCGGTTCACGGGCCGCGATGAAGCGACGGTGGAGCTGGTGGAGGCGTACGCGAAGGCGACGGGGCTCTTCTGGAAACCCGGCGCGCCCGAGCCGCAGTTCACGGATGTGCTCGAGCTGGACCTCTCGACCGTTCAGCCCAGCCTTGCCGGCCCGAAGCGCCCGCAGGATCGCATCACGCTGAAGGACGTCAAGAGCGCGTGGCTGAAGGAACTGGCCGACTCCTTCGGCAAGACGCCGCCCGCCGAAAGCGTGAACATGAATCGCTGGGCGGGCGAGGGCGGGGGCACGGCGGGCCAGCATGTGAACCCCGCTGACGCCGCGAGCGCCAACGGGGGCGTGCCGGTCACCATGCACGGCAAGAAGTTTGAACTGCATCACGGTGACGTCGTGATCGCGGCTATCACCAGTTGCACCAACACCAGCAACCCGGATGTGATGATCGCCGCCGGGCTGGTCGCCCGCAAGGCCCGCGAAAAGGGCCTCGCCCCCAAGCCCTGGGTCAAGACCAGCCTGGCGCCGGGCTCCAAGGTCGTCACCGAGTACTACAACAAAGCTGGCCTGACCGCCGACCTCGACGCGATGGGCTTCAACACCGTGGGGTATGGCTGCACGACGTGCATCGGCAACTCCGGCCCGCTGCCCAGCGAGATCGATGCCGCGATCAAGCAAGGGGACCTCGTCGTCGCCAGCGTGCTCAGCGGCAACCGCAACTTTGAAGGGCGCGTGCACCAGAACGTGAAGGCCAACTACCTCGCCAGCCCGCCCCTGGTCGTCGCATACGCCATCGCGGGCAGCGTGCAGATCGACCTGGCGACGCAGCCCCTGGGCACGGGCAAGGACGGCAAGCCAGTGTTCCTGAAGGACATCTGGCCGACCCAAAAAGAAGTCCTCGAGACTAAGGCCAAGTGCCTCACGCCCGAGCAGTTCCGCACCCAGTACGCGAATGTCTTCACGGGCAACCCGCAGTGGAACGCCGTGCCCGTCTCCAAGAGCGAGCAGTACCACTGGCGGCAGGATTCCACCTACATCCAGAACCCGCCTTACTTCACGGGGATGAGCGACAAGCCGGGCGTGCCGGGCAACATCAAGGGGGCAAAGGTGCTCGCGTACCTGGGCGACAGCGTGACGACGGATCACATCTCGCCCGCGGGCGACATCGCCGAGAACAGTCCGGCGGGGGATTACCTCAAGAGCCTGGGCGTCAAGAAGGCCGACTTCAACAGCTACGGCAGCCGTCGTGGCAACGACCGCGTGATGACCCGCGGCACCTACGCCAACGTGCGGATCAAGAACAAACTCGCCACCGAGAACGGCAAGATCAAAGAAGGCGGCTACACCCGCGACATGTCCAAGGCGGGCGCCGGCAAGGTCGATTTCATCTACAACGCCGCGATGAACTACAAGAAAGACGGCACGCCCCTGGTGGTGCTGGCGGGCAAGGACTACGGCATGGGCAGCAGCCGCGACTGGGCGGCCAAGGGCACGCTGCTGCTGGGCGTCCGCGCGGTCATCTCCGAGAGTTTCGAACGCATCCACCGCTCCAACCTGGTGGGCATGGGTGTGCTGCCTCTGAACTTCATGGAAGGACAAACGGCGGCCAGCCTGGGCCTGACGGGCGAAGAGGCCTTCGACATCGACCTGCCGGTGGCGACCAGCGGCGAAGACGCCGGGCTGCTGGAGCCCCGCTGCGAGATCAACGTGACAGCAACCTCGCCCGACGGCAAGAAGAAGACTTTCAAGGTGCGCTGCCGAATCGATACGCCGGTGGAAGCCGAGTACTACCGCAACAGCGGCGTGTTGCACACGGTATTGCGGCGGTTGCTTAACGAAAGCCGCAAGCCCGCGCATGTGTAAACTGCACGCATGAGCGAGCAGCCAGACCCGCAGACATCATCGCCCCCGGAGCCGCCATCGCTCGCCCAGCGCCAACGCTGGACGGGCGAGATCATGGCGGTTCTGGGGGTGTATGCCATACCGGCAATAATGCGGTCACTGCTTTCATTCGCGGTGTCAACACACTCGCGCGAGGGAAAGTTCTTCCTCACCGAAGCCAGCGGGTTCGTCCATTCGTCCTCGGTGATCGCCTTCGGCTTGTTCATGCTCTGGCGCAGCGGCGAGACGGCGGCCGCCTTCGGGTTGGTACGGCCCCGTCTCTGGAAAGACCTCGGCATCGCCGCCGCCGCGTATCTTGGCCGGTACATCACCTCGTACGCGTACGCCTACGCCTTCTACTTTGTCGCCCCGGAGCTGTACCCGCGGCGTTCGATGTACGACTTTGGCCATCCGACGACCCAGGCCGATTACGTCGCCACGTTCCTCCACGCGCTGTGCAACGGCACCGCCGAGGAACTCATGCTCTGGGGCTTGCTCTACACGCGGCTCAACCTGCTCACAGACGCCAGGTTCGCCCCGGCGATCGGCATAGCCGCGTTGTTCGCGTCGTATCACCTGTACCAGGGTCCATACGCGGTGGGTTCGGTGTTCCTGACCGGGCTGCTGCATGCGGCGCTGTTCTTGAAGTTCCGGCGGCTGGCCCCGCTCATGCTCGCGCACGTGTTGTGGGACATGGTGCTGCTGTGGCGGTGAGTCTCGGATGTATCACAGGACACAACGCTTGAGCAACTCAAATGACCCGCCAGGTGCCGGTGTGTTGATGGAGATCTCCTTCTCGCTCGAGTTGGAGGACATGATCCAATACCACGTCGCGCTGCAAGATGCCGCGATCAGTGCCGTGGCCCGGCGCGAGGGGATCAGGCGGCTGTTCTTCTGGGGCTCCCTCATGGGGGCGGCCGCACTCATGGTCGCCATCGTGTACTTCAATAACCAGGGTCGTCTGGTCGGCCCGAGCCTGCTGCCTCTGGCAATCGCCGTCCTCGGGATATGCGGGTTTCACTTCGTTCGCTCCGCGCTGTCGCATTCGCCCTCGACCCTCAAGGCGGCCCATGAGCCATACATCCGCAAAGCCGCGATGCTGGGCCTCATTGAGGGCGAATACACGCCTCAGACCTTGCGGCTGTCCGCCGAGGGTCTGTCTCAGACCGGGGCAAAGGGTGCCTGGGTGCGCTCATGGAGCGGGATCCGGAGCATCACAAACACAGGCCGCGGCTTCATTCTCCTCATTCATGGGCGCGCGGGCTACCCGATCCCGCTGCACGCGTTCGCCAGCCGCGAGGAGGCCTACCGATTCTTCGATATCTGCAAGGAGCAGATCGCCACCCACCAGGGGAACATCGACAAGGCGGTGGTCGACTTCCTCGTCTCCAACGATGTGCCTTGTCCACGCTGCAAGTATGAACTCCGAGGCCTCGAAGACTCCAAATGCCCCGAGTGCGGCTTGCGACTCAACCTCGGCATGCTGCGCACGCTCGCCCGGGACACAACCTCCCCGAAAGCAACCTGACTTCCGCGTCGCGCGGCGCTACCCTCCGCCCAAGCGTTTCGCCCGCAGTCCGGCTGACACCGGAGTTCACACGGGCGCGCCCATTCATGTTCGACGTGCACGATTTCGCGCGTACGTATCTGTCTTTTCTCAAATCGATGCAGCAGGCGGCCGAGCAACCGGGAGATGATCTCCCCTGGTTCACGAGGCGGCTTCACGAGCATTTCGGGGCCGATCCGGGGTTCTTTCCCGTTGTCAGCCGCTCGGTGCCCCGAGATGAAGTCGTGAATCTTCAGCTCGCGCTCGACGAGTGGTTCGCGGAACTTCGCTCGCAAGGCGGCGAAGTTCGGACCGACGGCGTCGGCGTTCGGCATTCGTGGGAAGAGATCTCGCTGTCGACCGTTGCCTCGGGCGCTGGCTCGCTCTTGCGAACGCCTATCGAAACCGAGATGTTCCACGCACCGAACAGGCTTCCGATTCACCTCTCGCGCCGGGTCTTGCACACGTGCTCGACGGGAGTCCTTCGTGCCGCCCTCCTGCTGTTCCCCACGAGAGAGGGCCAATACGTCCATCTGCAAATCATGTGTTCGGATCGCGACGCCGCAGAGGCGATCGCGGAAGACCTCTTCCGACGCGCCGAGCGGCTCAACGTCTACCGCGGGCACATCCTCACCGTCGGCTGCGGCAGCATCGAGTTCGCCTCGATTCCCCACGTCGAGCGCGAGCACGTCATCCTGCCGGCATCGACCCTCGACTTGATAGACCGCCAGACCGTCGCGTTTTCACTGGCTGCAGAACGTCTGCGTGCCGCCGGCCAGCACCTGAAGCGAGGTGTTTTGCTTTACGGCCCCCCTGGCACCGGCAAGACCCTCACCGCGATGTACCTGGCCACCCGCATGGCCGGGCGCACGACCATCCTGGTGAGCGGGCACGACTACCGCTCGCTCACGAGCGCGTGCGACTATGCGCGCCGCCTCGCGCCCGCGAGCGTCATCCTCGAAGATGTCGACCTGGTCGCCTCCGAACGCGAGACGGGCCGCCCCAGCGCGGTGCTGCACGAACTCATGAATCAGATGGATGGCCTGGCCACCGACATCGATGTGCTCTTCGTGCTCACCACCAATCGGCCCGAGGCGATCGAGCGGGCCGTCGCCTCGCGCCCAGGCCGCATCGATCAGGCGATCGAGGTGCCGCTGCCGGATGGCGCCTGCCGTCGTCGCCTGATGGACCTCTACGCCCGCAACATCAACCTGCGGCTGGACGACATTGACGGGCACATCGCCCGCACCGAGGGTGTGAGCGCCACGTTCATCCGCGAGATGCTGCGGCGAGCGTGCGTGATCGCATACAGCGCCGGCTCAAGCTCTGTCGTCGACTCGCACGTCTCCGCGGCGATCTCAGAAATGTGCGTCGGCCCGCTCGCCGCACGCCTAAGGCCCGTAGCCGCCCAAACGTAATCCGGCCTTCCCATCTCTGTGATTTTCGCACCCCGGCCCGCCGATGATGATTCATCGCGGGCCGTTATCATCCGCCGCCGAAATGCAAATCCTCCACGTCATCCACACGCTCGACCCCAAGGCCGGCGGCCCGCCCGCCGTCGCCACGCGTCTGGCCGCGGCTCAAGCATCGCTCGGCCATCAGGTCTCAATCGTTCACTACGCCTCGCCCGACGCTTCGCAACGCATCGCCGCGTCGCTCGCGCCGATTCCCGGCATGCCCGCCGTCACCATCCACACGCTCGCCCACGAGCCCGGCAAGGTCGGGCGCATCCGCGCCAACACCGCCGCGGCGTGGCTGGCGCGGCACGTCGCCAACTTCGACTTCCTCCACATCCATGGCGTTTGGGAGGGCCTGCTCGTGCGGGCCGCAGGCGCCGCCCGACGGCGCGGCATTCCGTACTGCCTCGTGCCCCACGGCATGCTCGACCCGTGGTCGATCGGCGGGCAGGGCTTCGTAAACACCTACAAGAAAAAACTCGCGCTGGCGCTCGTCTATCGCGCCACGCTCGATCACGCCGCCTTCCTGCACGTGCTGAACCCCGACGAAGCCACCGGCCTCGCGCCCCTGCGGCTCAAAGCCCGGGTCGAGATCATCCCCAACGGCATCTTTGAGCCCGAGGTCAGCCCGCTGCCCGCGCCCGGCAACTTCCGGGCGGCTCATCCGGAACTGGGCGACGACCCCTATGTGCTTTTCCTCTCGCGCGTGCACTTCAAGAAAGGCCTGGATTTCCTGATCGCGGCGTTCAAAGAGATCGCCCTCAAGCACCCGCGCCTGCGCCTCGTCATCGCCGGGCCCGACGACGGCTACGCCGCCACGGTGCAGAGCATGGTTGCCCAGAGCGGCTTGGCGGATCGCACCCACCTGGTCGGCCCGCAATACGCCCAATCCAAACTCGCGGCCTTCGTCGACGCCGCCGCATTTTGCCTGCCCAGCCGCCAAGAGGGCTTCAGCGTCGCGATCATCGAGGCCATGGCCTGCGGCATTCCCGTCGTCATCTCTGATCAGTGTCACTTCCCGCAGGTGCAAGAGTCCGGCGCGGGCATCGTCACGCCCCTGGGGGCCGCGCCCACGGCCGCGGCTCTCGACGCTGTCCTCTCCATGCCCCCTGATAGGCGCCATGCGATGGGGCGCATCGGGCGCGAAATGGTGCTGAGCCGGTTCACCTGGCCCAACATCGCGGCGACGACGATCGACGCGTACGCACGGTCGGCTGCCCCGGGCCCATCCGCCTCGGCCGCCTCGTCGCGCCCCGCCCGCTCGTAATACGCTCTGCCCATGCCCACCCCCGGCGTCAGCGTGATCGACACCGTGCGAAAGCACTGGGGGTTCGACACGCTCCGCCCCCTCCAATCCGACGCCATCGACGCCACCCTCGCCGGACGCGATTCGCTGTTCGTCATGCCCACGGGGGGCGGCAAGAGCCTGTGCTATCAGGTGCCGCCCTTGGTCGTCGGGCGGCTCAGCCTCGTGATCTCGCCCCTCATCGCCCTGATGCAGGACCAGGTCGCTCGCCTCCGCCTCTGCGGCGTCGCCGCCGGAGCCGTGCACAGCCACAGCACCCCCAGCGAACTCGACGAACTGCGGGGCATGATCCGCGCGGGCGACCTGCGCCTGCTTTTTCTCGCCCCCGAGCGACTGCTCATGCCCGACATGCTCGCCTGGGTCGCGCGCCTCCAGCCCTGCGCCATCGCCATCGACGAAGCCCACTGCATCAGCCAGTGGGGGCATGATTTTCGGCCTGAATATCGCCGCCTTGCGCAACTGCGCGGCAAGATCCCCGGCGTCCCCATCAGCGCCTTCACCGCCACCGCCACGCCCAAAGTGTGCGACGACATCGCGGCTCAGTTGCACCTGAGCGACCCCGTCATCCGCATCGGCCAGTTCGATCGACCCAATCTCACCTATCGCGTGGTGCCGCGGGGCGACCAGACGACGCAGATCGTCGAGGCAATTCGGCGCAACCCCGAAGGGGCCGCCATCATCTACACCATCAGCCGCAAGGACGCCGAGAGCGCCGCCGAATCCCTCACCGCCGCGGGCGTCAAAGCCGCGGCGTACCACGCCGGGCTCGACAGCGCCAAACGCTCTCGCATCGCCCACGACTTCCGCGAAGAACGCCTGAACGTCGTCTGCGCCACCGTCGCCTTCGGCATGGGCATCGATCGCCCCGACGTTCGCCTCGTCGTCCACGCGGCGCTGCCAAAAAGCGTCGAGGCGTATCAGCAAGAGACCGGCCGCGCCGGACGCGACGGCCAGCCCGCCGAGTGCCTCATGCTGCTGGGCGGGGGTGATCGAATCCGCTGGGAAAAGATCGTCACCATGGGCTGGGAGGAATCCGGCGCCGGGCCCGAGGCGCTCAGCGTGCAGATGGAACTGCTTCGCGAGATGCACGCCCTGGCCAGCGGCCGTCGCTGCCGTCACGCCGCCATCAGCGATTACTTCGGCCAGGCCCTCGCCCCCGGCTCGTGCAACGCCTGCGACGTGTGCCTGAACGAGCACGCCCAGGCCGGCGACGGTTCGCGCATCGCCCAACAGATCTTGGCGTGTGTCGCGAGGCTGGGTCAGAACTTCGGGGCCGCGTACGTCGCCGATGTGCTGCGCGGGGCGTCCATTGCCCGCGTGCGCGAGAACGGGCACGATCGGCTCAACTCGTTCGGCCTGCTCAAGAGCCTCGCCAAGCCACAGATCACGGGGTACATCCAGCAGTTGATCGAGCTCGGTCATCTTGAGCGCTCGCCGGGCGAGTACCCGGTCGTCGCGCTTGGCCCGACGGCCAGCGCCGTGCTGCGCGACGAGATCATCGTCGAACTCTTCGACACAGCCGCGGCTCCGCTGGCCAAGTCTCGCCCGCCCAAATCTCCGGCCGCCGCCCGCTCGCCCGACGAAGAGGCACTCTTCCAGGCCCTGCGCGAGCGCCGCCGCGAACTGGCCAAGGAACGGGGCGTGCCCGCCTTCGTCATCCTGTCCGACGCCGTGCTCGATCAGATCACCCGCCGCCGCCCGCGCACCTTCGACGCCCTCGCCGAAGTTCGCGGCATCGGCCAGGCCAAACTCGACGAGTTCGGAGCCGCCCTGCTCGAAGTCGTGCGCGACCAGGAGTAACCGTGCCCGCCAAGCCCAAGCCCGACGCACCCGTTCTGCTTCCCATCCGCCTGGCCTGGGGCGAGATGGACGCGCTGGGACACGTCAACAACGTGGTCTACTTCCGCTACTTCGAGTCGTCGCGCGTGGCGTACATCGACCGGCTGGGCTGGCGGCCGATCCAGAAGACCACCGGCATCGGGTTCATCCTGCAGTCGGTCCAGGCTCGCTTCCGCCGCCCGCTGGTGTATCCCGACACCATCCTTGTGTCGTCGCGCCTCATCAAGCTGGAGCCCGACCGCTTCACCCTCGCCCACGAGGTGTACAGCGAAACCCTCCAAGACATCGCGGCTGTCGGCGAGGGGACGATCGTGATCTACGACTATCGCGCCGGCGCCAAGGTCAACATGCCCGACGACCTCGAAAAGCGGATCCACGCCCTCGAGGCCGGGCAGCGACCTTCGCCCAGCGCGTAGGCACAGGCTCACGCACGGGTGATCGCCGCGGTGAGCGTGCTCATTTAGCTTGGGCCAGCGGACGCAGGCTCAATAAGGCGAGGGGTACTTGGAGAGGTGAGTGGGGCGATCGACCAGCGCGCCGCGGTGCAGGTCTTCCCAGAACATGCGGATGTTCTCGTCGTACGTGACCGACACCTGGTTGCCCACATCGACCGGCCGCTGCCACATCGTCTGAAGCTCGGGGGTGAGGTTGTAACGGATGCCCTCGGGGGAGTTGTCGGTCGCGCTGCAGCCGCCCAGCGCCCCGGCCACACACACCGCCACACCCAGCACGCACTTCAGACGACGAGTCGACATCGGTCACTCCCAGGGCCCAACCAGCCCCTTTGGCTCGAAAGTTCCACCATGCAAGGCGGCGAAGGGAGGCCCCGAGCCGCGCAAGGCCGGGCGAAATCGCCGCGGGAGAGGTTTGTAACCTCTTCAAGCTCCGACGTCAAGCCCCCGCGTCCGGGCCCCCAACCCCTCAGACCCAATTCCCGATCCAGCGATCGTTTTCCCTCGAAAGCCCGCCAGCGACACCCATCTGGATGAAATGGGGATAAGTCCCCACGGAGGACCCGCTCATGGAGTCGGGGTTTTCCTTGGGTGTGCTTGTCGTTAAGGCGTAAATATCCAAATCGCATGTGTTTACGGATCGCATTCAGACACCGGCCGCGGGAGGGCTTGACTTGACGGGTTGCCGGGGGCCGGGCCCGCCTGATTGGGGAAAAGCCATTCCTGCCAGGTCGGCAGGGGATGGCCGCTCCGAGCCAACTCCGGGCCGATTCTGAGCCCCAGCGGGCCCACGCCGCGGCTTTCTGCGGTTTTTCCCTCCCAGCCCCGCTGGCGCGCAGCTTGCACTGGCTTTCCGGGTCGTCTCCCCGACCCCGAAAGGAACGAACGCCCATGATGGACCGCTTCACCACCTCCGCCCAGCAGAGCCTCGCCGACGCCCAGGCCGACGCCATGGCCCGCGGCAACCCCGAAGTCACCGGGCTGCACCTGCTTGCCTCCCTCCTCAAAGACCGCAACGGCCCGGGCTGGTCCATTCTCGGCAAGGCCGGCTTCGAGCCCATGCGCGTGGGCCAAGTGGTGCAGGCGGAGCTGTCGCGGCAGCCCAAGGTGAGTGGCAACACGGGCCAGACGGGCCGTGCGATCATGGAAGTGCTCAACAAGGCCAACGAACTGGCCCGCAAGATGAACGACAGCTATGTGAGCAGCGAGCACCTGCTGCTGGCGCTCGCCGACGCCTCAGGTCAGGCCCGCGACATCCTCACCAGCCTGGGCATCAATCGCGGCAAGATCGAAGAAGCCGTCAAGGCCATCCGCGCGTCCAGCGGCGTCTCCAACGTCAACGACCCCGAAGCCGAGAGCAACTTCGAAGCCCTCAAGAAGTACGCCATCGACCTCACCGAAAAAGCCCAGCAGGGCAAGCTCGACCCAGTGATCGGGCGCGACGAGGAAATCCGGCGCTGCATGCAGGTCTTGAGCCGCCGCACCAAGAACAACCCGGTGCTGATCGGCGAACCCGGCGTCGGCAAGACAGCGATCGCCGAGGGGCTGGCCCTGCGCATCGTGAACGGCGACTGCCCCGAAGGCATGCGCGACAAGCGCATCATGGCCCTGGACGTCGGTCAACTCCTGGCCGGCGCCAAGTTCCGGGGCGAGTTCGAAGAGCGCCTGAAGAGCGTCTTGCGCGAAGTGCAAGCCAGCAAAGGCCAGGTGATCCTGTTCATCGACGAGCTGCACACCATCATCGGCGCCGGGGCGGCGGAGGGCGCGGTGAGCGCCGGCAACCTGCTCAAGCCCGCCCTCGCCCGTGGCGAACTGCGCTGCATCGGCGCCACCACGCTCGACGAATACCGCAAGCACGTCGAAAAGGACCCCGCCTTTGAGCGGCGATTCCAGCCGATCTTCGTCGGCCAGCCCAACGTTGAACAAACCGTCGCGATCCTGCGCGGGCTCAAGCCCCGCTACGAGGCGCACCACGGCGTGAAAATCCTCGACGAAGCCATTCTGGCAGCCGCCACGCTGAGTCACCGGTATATCGCCGACCGTTTCCTGCCCGACAAGGCCATCGACCTGATGGACGAAGCCGCGAGCCGCCTGCGGATCGAGATCGACAGCATGCCGACCGAGCTCGACGAGTTGCGCCGGCGCATCATGCAACTGGAGATCGAGCGCGAGGCGCTCAAGATCGAAGCGGGCTCGAAGAGCACGGTTCACGAAACCAGCGCCACCCGCGACGGAGCCGCCAAGGAACTGCAGCGCGTCGAGAAGGAGATCGCCGAACTGCAGGAGAAGAACCACGCCCTCACCGCGCGCTGGGAGGCCGAGAAGAAGCAACTCGACGCGGTGAAGGACATCAAGGAAAAACTCGCGAAGAAGCAGGTGGAACTGGAGCAAGCCCAGCGCCGGGGCGACCTGGAGGCGGCCGCGCGCATTCGGTATGGCGAAATCCGCGACCTGGAAACCCACCTGGCCGCCGCCGAGAAAGCCCAGGCTGCGCGAGCCGCCAAGGGCGACACGATGGTTAAGGAAGAAGTCGACGCCGAGGCGGTCGCCGAGGTGGTGGGGCGCTGGACGGGCATTCCGGTCTCGCGCCTCGTCGAAACCGAGCGCGACAAGCTCATTCGGATGGAACAGCAACTGGCCAACCGGGTGGTGGGACAGGAACACGCGCTGAAGGCCGTCAGCGATGCCGTTCGCCGCAGCCGTGCTGGGCTGAGCGACCCAAATCGCCCCATGGGCAGTTTTCTCTTTCTCGGCCCCACGGGCGTGGGCAAGACCGAGACGTGCCGCGCACTCGCCGAGTTCCTCTTCGACACCGAAGAAGCTGTGGTCCGCATCGACATGAGCGAATACGGCGAGAAGCACGCCGTTTCGCGCCTCATCGGCGCGCCCCCGGGGTATGTCGGCTACGACGAGGGCGGCCAACTGACCGAGGCGGTTCGCCGTCGCCCGTATTGCGTGGTGCTGCTCGACGAAATCGAGAAGGCCCACCCGGACGTGTACAACATTTTGCTGCAAGTGCTGGACGACGGCCGCCTGACCGACGGCCAGGGCCGCACGGTTGATTTCAAGAACACCATCA
Source organism: Tepidisphaera sp. (assembly GCA_016124375.1). GTDB lineage: Bacteria > Planctomycetota > Phycisphaerae > Phycisphaerales > UBA1924 > RI-211. The sequence goes on along the minus strand of WGNV01000001.1, from coordinate 437,410 downwards.
TCGTGATGACCAGCAACTACGGCAGTCAGCAGATCCAGGAACTCACGAACCAAGGCGCCGAGGATTGGGAGATCGAACTCGCCATCCGCGAGTTGCTCCGCCGCGGCCCGGCGGGCATGATGGCCGAAGAACTGGGCAAGAGCGCGGGCCTGCCGGCGAACGTCGTCGAGGTCATGAGCAAAGCCGCCAACACGATGGCGGGCGGCTTGATGCGCCCCGAACTCCTCAACCGCATCGACGAGGTCGTCGTCTTCCACCAACTCAAACGCGACGGCCTGGGTCGCATCGTCGAGATCCAGCTCAGCCGCCTGCGTCAGCGTCTCGCCGAACGCGGCATGTCGCTCACGCTCACCGACCACGCCAAGGAGCAACTGGCAACCGAAGGCTGGGACCCGGCGTTCGGCGCCCGGCCTCTCAAGCGAACCATCCAGCAACGCGTAGAGAACTCGCTGGCAAGCCGCATTCTGGGCGGCGAGTTCGGGCCCGGCGACCACATCGTGTGCGATGTGCAGGGGAGCCAGTTTGTGTTTTCGAAGAAGTAGCAATCTGGGTGGCCCCTCTCTCCGAGAGGGGCGCCTTGTTTTGAAGATCCTGCACGAACCCGATGTTGACGTGTCGTGTCGGTCGACAGCCACGACCCCACGCTCGCGCCTGCGACTCGTCTAGTCGGCGTTCTCCCACCTCGTCGCCAACTCGTGCTCTACCCCCAGATGGTCCAAGATCTTCCCAACCGTGAAGTCCACGATGTCCGCCACGCTCTTGGGGTGCAGATAAAACCCCGGATTGGGCGAGCAGATCGTCGCGCCGGCGAGGGCCAGCGTCTCCATGTTTCGGATATCAATCAAACTCAGCGGCATCTCGCGGTGGCACACGATCAACGGCCGCCGCTCTTTCAGCGTCACCATCGCCGCACGGCACAACAGGTTGCTCCCGCTCCCCGTCGCCATCGCCCCCAGCGACGCGCTGCTGCACGGCACCACCACCATGCCATCGTGCAAGAACGACCCGCTGGCGATCACGGCGCCCACGTCCTTGTGCGGGTGGATCACCAGCCGCCGGGCGGCATCGCGACGGGCCGCGGGCTTGGCCGCCTTCCACCACGCGGGCAGCAGTTCCTCGGGCTCGAGGTTTTTGATTCCCGCCTCATCGAACAGCAGCCGGCGGCCATAGTCGCTGACCACCAGGTGCACCTCGTGCCCGGCGCTCAACAGCAACTCCAGCAGCCGCAGGGCGTAGGCCGCGCCCGAGGCGCCGGAGATGCCGAGCACGAAGCGGCGACCGCGAGGCGTTCGGCGAGCGGCGGCGGTGCGTGTTGATCGTTTGGGCATGCGTGGTGCTTTCGAGTGCACAGCATGGTAGGGATTCGGCTTGGCCGACCTTCCTACCCCATCTCGTAGCACAGGCCTCTGGCCTGTGTCCTACCCGAACTACTTCTCTTCGGTCTACCCAACTGAAACCAACTTCGCGTGTCGACCGGAATCGGAGAAAAGGAAGGTCACAGGCCAGAGGCCTGTGCCACGAGATTGTGAAGGTCCGAGCGACGCCAGCCGCGCTTTCCAGCAGCCACTTCCACGCTTTCGCCCTATAACATCTCCCATGCCCGAGTTGCCCGAGGTCGAAACCGTGCGGCGAACCTTGGAGCCCCGCATCCTCGGGCGGCAGGTGGCCGTCGCCTGCCTGCGCCGCAAGGACATCTGCGAGCCACTGGCGGGCAGCAAGCGCACCCCCGAGCACATGCTGCAAGGTTCCACCATCGTTGGCACCATGCGCCACGGCAAGCAGCTCGCCATCTACGCCGACCATGGCCAGGTGGTCTGCGTGCACTTGGGCATGAGCGGCGTGCTGAGTTGGACCACCTCGCTCCCAAAGTTCACAGCCGCCGACCACGCCCACGCCTGGTGGCGCTTCGACGATGGCTCGGCCATGGTCTTCGCCGATCCGCGCCGATTCGGCGGCCTCTGGCTCGCCCCCGATCTACCCACCCTGCGGCGCGAGAAGTGGGGGACGCTGGGCATCGATGGCCTGATGGTCTATGGCCACGCCCTGCACCGCGAGGCGGGCCAAAGCGAGCGGAACGTCAAAGCCGCGCTGCTCGACCAGAAGGTCGTCGCGGGCGTCGGCAACATCTACGCCGACGAAGCCTTGTTCGCCTCGGGCATCGCCCCCACCCGGGCGTGCCTGACGCTGAGCGAGGCTGACTGGGACCGGTTGGCCGCCAGCATCCGCCGGGTGCTGGGTGACGCCATCGAGGCGGGCGGCTCGACGCTCCGCGACTACCGCGACGCCAACGGGGCCAAGGGCAGCCACCAGACCCGCCACGCCGTCTACGGGCGTGGTGGGGAGGCGTGCCTCACCTGCCGTGGCGTCCTGACGCAGGCCACGCTGGGCCAGCGTACGACGGTGTGGTGCAAGCAGTGCCAGAAGTAGGGTTGTCCACACGGGACTCGTTGCCTGAACACTCGGCCGGCGTCCCGGGCTGTCAGTCTCTTCGGGTGCCGTTCTTTGCCCAAGGTGAATGAATTAACTTCATCTCCTTCTCAACAAGGGGTGTCGGGATGTGGAGAAGACTGGGGAGAACTCTCTAAGCCACTGTGCGGCTAATGCTTACAAACTCGGCCCGGCTGGCCAACTTGTCACCTGGCGCGCGGGGGCGCTCGGGCCCTGACACCTGACACGGGGGATTGGCGGCCCACTCGCAAGCGACAGGCACGACTCCGACCAGCACCTAGCCGCGGCGGCCAAGTCTTCCACATTGAGTCCACATTCGAAGTGTCACGGGCGAGACCGGCGGGTGCGCAGATGCAAGCGCTTGCTGCTGAAGCGGTTCTGGTGAAAAAGGCCCGTTGAAGCGGACCACAAGCCCGTGCGTCGTCGCTACATCGCCGGCCCGCGCCCGGCCCGGACCTTTTCTTCCAGCGACCGCACCACCAGCTCGAAGTCCGATTCCTTTTCGCGCTTGATCTCGACGGTGCGGATGGCGTGCATCACGGTGGTGTGGTCGCGCCCGCCGAAGAAGCCGCCGATTTCTTCCAAGCTGTGCCGGGTGCAGCGCCGCGCGAGGTACATGCACACCTGGCGGGGCAGGGCGATGGAGCGCTGGCGGTGCTTGCTCTGCAGGTCGGCCAGGCGGATGGTGTAGAACTCGGTCACCGCGTCGATGATCGACTGGATCGTGGGTTCGCCCACGGCCGGCTGGGGCTCTTCGCCAAGAGCCGCCCGCGCCAGCGCCAGGTCCATCGGGCGCTTCTCCACCACCGACTGGATCTGCAGCTTGACGATCGCGCCTTCCAGTTCGCGGATGTTGCTGTCCAGTCGCTGGGCGATGAAGCCCGCGGCATCATCCGGCAGCATCAGCCCGCGCAGCCTCGCCTTGGTCTTCAAAATCTGAATGCGCGTCTCGTAGTCGGGCTTTTCGACCTTGGCGACCAGGCCCCACAGGAAGCGGCTGACCAGCCGTTCCTGCAGCAGCGGAATCTCTTCAGGCGGCGCGTCCGACGAAAGAATGATCTGCTTCTGGGCCTGGAAGAGGGCGTTGAAGGTGTGGAAGAACTCTTCCTGGGAGCGGTCGAGCTTGGTCAGGAAGTGAATGTCATCGATGACCAGCACATCGACATCGCGGAAGCGATGGCGGAACTCGCCCATCTCGCCGCTCTGCACGCTGTCGAAGAACTGAGAGGAGAACCCTTCGCACGAGGTGTAGTAAAGGCGCGTGCGCGGATTGGCCTCGACGATCTTCAGGCACACCGCCTGCAGCAGGTGCGTCTTGCCCAGGCCGACGCCCCCGTGCACGAAAAACGGGTTGTACGCCCGGCCCGGGTTGGCCGCCACCGCCTGAGCCGCGGCGTGGGCCAGCTGGTTGCCAGGCCCCACCACGAAGTTCGCAAAGTCATAATCCGGATTGACGACCAGCGATTCGTAAGGCGTCGGGGTGCTGCCGGCGGGCTTGGAAGGAACCGCGGCCCCATTGGCAACGACCGGCCGCACGTGAACCTCGGGGGGCTCCGGGCTCGCTTCGGCGGGCACATGCGTGCCGTTGGTGTGCGGACGATCCAGCGACGTGGGTGGCTGGGCCGGCGCCCCGGCGGGCGATGCGGGCCTGACCCCGTCGCGCCGCGGGTCAATCGGAAGCTGCACGGGCCCGGACGGCGCCGAGGCCCTGGGGCCATCGGGCTTCTTGGAGGGCGTGGGCTGCAGCACTTCGTCGTCGGGCCCGAGGAAGCGCACCGAGAGCAGGCGGCCGGACACGGTCTGGGCCGCGTCGTTGAACTGATCGGCGCAGATCCGCCGCAGATAGTCGCGATGCAGCGGCGAATGGGTGCGCAGCTGCAGCGTGCCGGCGGCGATGCCGAGCGGCTCGAGCTCCTCGAACCACTGGCGACAGATCGTCGCGTGATGCGCGCGCAGATGCGCCAGCATTCCATCCCAGATCTGCCGATCGGGATCCGTCATTCCCCGCCCACCCTTCCAGCCAGAAAGATCCACCCCGAACCGCCACGATGGTTCACGCCGCCGTCCACCGAACGGCGGACGCAAACCGGGAAGTGAACGTACTTCGATCTTCGGTCCGTGTCAACGCCCACGCGCCGGAATCTGCGTCTCCACCTTCGTCCCTTGGTCGCCTCTGCGAGGGTTTCGCATGGAATCGACGGCGCGCAGCCACGCATCGCGCTCGTTCAGGCATCGTTCGCAAGGCGACACGCTGCTCGCCGGGCTCGAACTCGATTACGCGTTCGGCGCCGGGTTTGGCGGGGGCGGCGCAGGCCGCGGGCGCCGGCGCTCCTTGTTCTCCGCGTCCAGTAGTTGCTGCTCGTAGCGGGCCTTGTTGGTCTTGTAGTCCATCAGGAAGTGGACCTTGCGGGCCAGTTTTTCGCCGCTGACCTCGGCGATGCGCTTCTTGGCGTACATCACGTCGGTGCGGCGCGACACGTGCACCAGGATCAGCGCCTCGCACTCCAGCACGCGCAGCCACTCGGCGATGTCGTCGATGTGCATGTGCATGCCCACCTTGGCACGCTCCTTGTGGTCGGGCTCGAAGAAGGTGCACTCGGCGATCACGATCTGCGCCTTGCGCACGTCTTCTCGGATGAGATGCGGCCCGGGCGAGGTGTCGCCCGTGTACGCGAACAGCGGAATCTCGAAGGAGCGCGTGATCTCCACGCCCCGGTCCTTCAGCTCGCGCAGCTTGTCCTGGGGCAACTCAAGAAAATCTTGCTTGAGTTTGGTCCGCTTCTCGCTCACGGTGTAGCCGAAGCTCGGGCAGGTGTGCTCGGTCTCAAAGCCCCGCAGCCAGATGTTGTTCTTGATCTCCCAGGGCTGGTCGGGCTGCAGGGGGATCAGGTCAAACGGCGTTCGCTGACGCTCGAGGTCGACATACCCCTCCATCATGCGCTTGATGGCCGGGGCGATGCGGGCATCGCAGATCACCTTGGCGTTGCCCATGCCCTGGAAGCGGCGCTGCGAGCAGTAGTAGGCCAAGGCCCCGATGTGATCCATGTGCCCGTGGCTGATCGCCAGGTGCTTGGTGCTCAGCATCGCCCGGGGGCAACTGCCGATGTCAAAGCCAAGATCGAGCTCGGGGATGGCCAGGCACGTCGCCTCGCCCGCGATGGACTCGCCATAGACGCGGTACGGAGGAACGTAGAGAAAACCGAGCGACAGCTCGCGCGGCGGGGGCTTGGGAAGCATCGGTGGGGAAATCCTCGCAAGCGGCGGGCTCTCACTCGCCGGGAAAGGTTCTCATGATCGACCACGACTCCGCTTCCATGATAGCAGCCCCGTCTGCCAAAGTGACACTGGGGAACCCATTGGCCGGTGCCAATTTCGGCAAAATCCCCGCCCTTGCCCGTTTTCGGGGCTCTGGGTGCGGAGCGAGCGCGTCAGCCGCCGATTGTGAACTTCCGTCGATCGGCACGCGGCTCGCTGCCGATACTCCCGACGCGACCAAACCGCCCCCGGCAGGGGGGGATCACAATCTGGTCGCGGCTGGTGCGCCCAGACCCCTGGGGAACAAGGACTTGGGGGCCTGCGGCTCGTTGGGTAAGGCCCGGGCTCTGAACCCGCGCTAGGGTCGGCGACGAATATGTTCTGGGACGCGCCGACCAGGCGTCCGGGCGACAGGCCCTTGGGAGGTTTCCATGTTCGAACGATTTACAGACCGTGCCCGCCGCGTAATGGCCCTGGCCAACCAAGAGGCCCAACGCCTCAACCACGAATACATCGGGACCGAGCACATCCTGCTCGGCCTCGTCAAAGAAGGCTCCGGCGTCGGGGCCAATGTCCTCCGCAATCTCGATGTCGATCTCCGCCGCGTGCGCCTGGAGGTCGAGCGCCTGGTCAAGGCCGGGCCCGAGATGGTCACCATGGGCAAACTGCCCCAGACCCCCCGCGCGAAGAAGGTCCTCGAGTACGCCATCGAAGAAGCCCGCAACCTGAACCACAACTACGTCGGCACCGAGCACTTGCTGCTGGGGCTGCTCCGCGAGCACGATGGCGTGGCGGCTCAGGTGCTCATTAACCTGGGCCTCAAGCTTGAAGACGTGCGCGAGGAAGTGCTGAACCTCTTGGGAGCCGCGGGCAACGACGCGGGCGAGGGTTCGGGTTCGTCCTCGGGCGCCGGTGGTGGCGGCGGGGGCGAAGCCGCGGGCCTGGGTGGCTCGGGCGCGCTGGGTTCCTCGGGTCCCTCGGGTGGCGGCTCGTCGGCGGCTTCCAAGGGCAAGAGCAAGACGCCCGCCTTGGATAGCTTTGGCCGCGACCTGACCGAACTCGCCCGTGGCGGCGAGCTCGACCCCGTCATCGGTCGCCAGAACGAGATCGAACGCGTCGTGCAGGTCCTCTGCCGTCGTACCAAGAACAACCCGGTGCTGCTGGGTGAAGCCGGCGTCGGCAAGACGGCCATCGTCGAGGGCCTGGCCCAGCGCATCGTCGCGGGCGACGTGCCCGACATCCTGAGCGAGAAGCGCCTGGTGGTGCTGGACCTGGCCATGATGGTGGCGGGCACCAAGTACCGCGGGCAGTTCGAGGAACGCATCAAGGCGGTCATGAACGAAGTGCGTCGCGCCAAGAACGTGATGCTCTTCATCGACGAACTGCACACCCTGGTGGGCGCGGGCGGGGCGGAGGGCGCGATCGACGCGTCCAACGTCCTGAAGCCGGCCCTCGCCCGTGGCGAGATTCAGTGCATCGGGGCCACCACGTTTGACGAGTATCGCAAGTACATCGAGAAGGACGCGGCTCTGGCCCGCCGCTTCCAGGCGATCACCGTCGATCCGCCGACCCCCGAGCAGACCTTCGAGATCATCAAGGGCCTGCGCGAGAAGTACGAGCAGCACCACCGCGTGCACATTACAGATGCGGCTATCAAAGCCGCGGTCGATCTGTCGGGCCGCTACATCACGGGCCGCGTGCAGCCCGACAAGTCGATCGACGTGATCGACGAGGCCGGGGCGCGGGTGCGCCTCAAGAGCATGAGCAAGCCGCCGAACCTGGCTGAGCTTGAAGGCGACATCGAGCGCCTCACTGTCGAGAAGGACGAAGCGGTGAAGGCGGCTGACTACGAGAAAGCCGCGGAACTGCGCGACAAGGCCGAGCAGTTGCGCCGGAAGAAGGAAGAAACCCAGCGCGAGTGGCGCGCCAAGGCCCAGGAGGCGGACGGCACGGTCGATGAAGAAATCATCGCCGAGGTGGTCGCCAAGATGACGGGCGTGCCGCTGAAGCGCCTCGAGAAGGACGAGGCAGCGCGTCTGCTCAAGCTCGAAGACGACCTGCACAAGAAGGTCATCAGCCAGGACGACGCGATCAAGGCGGTCTCGAAGGCGATCCGCCGCGCTCGGGCTGGTCTGAAGGACCCCAAGCGTCCGATGGGTTCGTTCATCTTCGTCGGGCCCAGCGGCGTGGGCAAGACGCTGCTCAGCAAGGCGCTGGCCGAGTTCATGTTCGGCGACGAGGAAGCCCTCGTGCACCTGGACATGAGCGAGTACATGGAGAAGCACAACGTGAGCCGCCTGGTGGGCGCGCCCCCCGGCTACGTCGGCTACGAAGAGGGCGGGCAGCTCACCGAGCGCATCCGCCGCCGGCCTTACGCGGTGATCCTGCTCGACGAAGTCGAGAAGGCCCACCCGGATGTGTTCAACATGCTGCTGCAGATCATGGAGGAAGGCCGCCTGACCGACTCATTCGGGCGGAACGTCGACTTCCGCAACTGCATCCTCATCATGACCAGCAACCTGGGTGCTGACCTTATCAAGGGCGGCGCGGGCTTCGGCTTCGGCAAGCGCACCGAGGCGACCGACTACGACAACATCAAGACGGTGCTGCTCAAGGAGATCGAGCGGTTCTTCCGCCCCGAGTTCATCAACCGGTTGGACGACATCATCGTCTTCCGTCCGCTCAGCAAGGCCGACATCACCAACATCATCGACTACGAGGTGGCCAAGCTCGGCAAGCGCCTCACCCAGCAGGGCTACGCGCTCGAGATCGATGCCGCGGCCAAGGAGTTCCTCATCGAACGCGGCTACAACCCCGAGTACGGCGCCCGCCCGCTGCGTCGCGCCATCGGCCAGTTCATCGAAGATCCGCTCAGCGAGAGCCTGCTGGCGGGTTCGTTCGAGGCCCCGTGCAGCATCAAGGTGACCCGTCGCAACGGGCACGACGGAAAGCCCGAGGATCACCTCTACTTTGAATCGGGCCCGGCGCCCGAAGGCCTGATGAGGCCGGTGAGCGACAAGAAGGACACGGGCAAGGCTGGCGAGAAGACCAACGCTTCGAGCACGTAACGCCCGCGAAAGAACAGCATCAACACGCCGTCCCGCAGGGGGCGGCGTTTTTCATGGTGCGCACAATCTACGAGCCCGACGCGCGAGCGAGGGTCTCCATGGCGTACGGATGCGAGTGAGACCCTCGCTTGCGCTTCTGGCTCGTTGGTTCACTTGCGGTTGCGATACAAACTCGGCTCGACGGCCGCGGCTATCTCCGCCGCCTTGCCCTCCAACCCCAGGAACGCCGCGACACGCCCGGCTTCGGTCGCAGGGTTGGCCAGCACATCGTTGTACTTCACGTCGAGCACGCTGAAGTTCGGCTTGCTCGCCAGCCATGCCGCCACGCCCTGCATCTGACCGGTGTAGATCTTCTTCAGCGTCTCGGGCGGCAACGCGCCCCCGGGCTTGCCCGATCGCTCGAGCATCTTGCCCTGCGAGGCCAGCACTTCGTCGAGGTCGCGGTGCATCATCACGACGCGATAGGGATACGTGTCGGGCAGATCCTTGAGCAGCACGTGCACGAGTTTGACGACCTTGCCCGGCGCTTGCTCGAGCCACGACGCGTCATCCTTGGTGCGCTTGACGGCTTCGAACTCGGCGTAGCCGAGCGGGTTGTCCTCGTCCGCAGCGCGCACGCCGTCGGTGAGTTGGGGGATTCCTCCCGCGGCGATCATGCGCATCATCATTGAAGTGCCCGAACGGGGCAAACCGGACACGACGGTAATGAATGAGCCGTTGATGGTCATGGGAGGGAAGGAGAATATCGGACATTGGAGCGAAGAGGCTGGCGCTTCCAAAAGGTGAACAAGCGGAGGCGGCACCCGCATTTGGAGCACATGAGGGGGGGTGGAAGGTCCGGGATCGAGAATTCCCTTACTTTTTCGTTTTTTTTCGGAGAAGTTCAGTTGATATGTCGCGGGCCGCAGGTATGTTCGTTCTGTTGTACTCGGAGGCTAGATCAGTCGCGGCATCTTGGCCCGGAGGGGTTTGAGACTGGCGCGGAGGGGCGGCCACCAGAGTTCTCGTGAGTGCGTGTGTTCGTGAGAAAGAGGAGAAAGACATGAAGAACCTGAAGATGCGTTTGGATTCCCATTTTGTCGCCGCCGCCGCCGTGGCCGCGGTCGCCGCTGTCGGTGCGCAGCAGGCGCAGGCGACGGTCATTTCCAGCGGTCCGGTGAACATCCCGATTCCCGTGACGACCGCTGGCGTGTACCTGAACTTCGTGACGGGCGTGAACAGCACCAGCCCGAGCAGCGCTCCGGGTTGGGACGTGAACCCCTGGAGCACCGCCAACCTGAACATGTTCAACCCCAGCAGCCCCTCGGGCGGCGTGTACGTGGGTGATGGCACCGGCTGGTTCAACCTGGCCGCGGGCACGCTGGTGAGCAGCGCCAGCTCGTTCAACAGCGGCGGCCCCAGCAGCAGCACCCCGCTGAACTTCAACAGCGACAACAACTACGTCGGCGTGCGCTTCCTCAACGAAGGCACCGGCCTCGTCAACTACGCCTGGTTCCAGGTTCACCTGGGCGCTTCCGCGACCGATCCGGCCCGCGCGATCATCGCCTACGCCTACGAGGATTCGGGCGCCGGCATCACCGTCGCTCCGGCTCCCGCTTCGGTCGCTCTCATCGGCCTGGGCGGCCTGGTCGCCGGCCGTCGCCGTCGGTAATCCGAAGGCGTTGAAATGACTCTGGCACGGGCGGTCTCGCGGCCGCCCGTGTTCTTTTTTGCCGCCCGCCGATCCGATAGCATGCACGCATGTCCGGACGTATCGCCAAGAAGTTGCTCATCGTGGGTTGGGATGCCGCCGACTGGAAGATCATCGACGCGCTCCTGGCCAAGGGGGGCATGAAGCACCTCAAGGGCCTGATCGATCGCGGGGCGCGGGGTGACCTCACCTCGCTCGACCCCAAGCTCTCGCCCCTGCTCTGGACCTCCATCGCCACCGGCAAGACCGCCGACAAGCACGGCGTGCTGAACTTCCTGGAGCCCGACCCCGCGGGCGCCGGCCTGCGGATCAGTTGCAGCACCACCCGGCGCGTCAAGGCCCTGTGGAACATCCTGACGCAGCGCGGGCTCACCACCAACGTGGTGAGCTGGTACGCCTCGCACCCCGCCGAACCCATCCGGGGTGTCGTTGTGTCGAACCTCTTCCAGGAGCACGCGCCCGGCGCGGTGCATCCGGCGGACCGGACGGCGGAAGTGGCGGCCTGCCGCGTGCAGCCGGGCGACGTGACCGACGACATGCTGGCCCGCCTGCTGCCCGACCTCAAGAAGATGAATCGCGCCGACCCGCGCGTGAAGATGGCGGCCAAGGTGCTGGCCCAGTGCCTTTGCGTCGATCGCGTGGCGATGTCGCTGCTGGCGGGCGCGTGGGATTGCACGATGGTGTTTCACGAGGCGATCGACGTCGCCGGGCACCACTTCATGCAGTATTACCCGCCCCGCATGGAGCACGTGAACCAGCGCGACTTCGAGCAGTTCAGGCACGTCATGCCCGGGGTGTACGAGTTGCAGGACGAAATGCTGGGCAAGATGCTGGCGGCCGCCGGCCCGGAGACGACGGTCATCCTCATCTCCGACCACGGTTTCCACAGCGATCACCTGCGCCCCAAGGTGCAGACAGCGATCGACGACCAGCACGCGGCCATGGACGCGACGTGGCACCGCCCGCTGGGCGTCATCGCCATGGCTGGGCCCGGAATCGCCCACGCGCCAATCTCGGGCGCGACGCTGCTTGATGTCGCACCCACCGCCCTCACGCTGCTGGGGTTGCCGGTGGGGGGCGACATGGACGGGCGCGTGCTGATCGAGGCACTCGCCACGCCGGGCGAGATCGAGCGCGTGCCGAGCTGGGACGATGAGCCGGGCGAGGCGGGCCTGCACCCGCCGGACCTGCGACTGGACCCTTTTGAGGCCCGCAGCGCGATGGCCCAACTGGCGGACCTGGGGTATGTCGAGGCGTCCACGGGCGACGATGCCGCGGACGTGGCGATGTGCGACCGCGAGACGAGGTTCAACCTGGGCGTGGTGCTGATGACGACCTCGCGGCCCAAGGCCGCGGGGGAGATTTTCGAGAAACTGTTTGCCGAGTACCCCAAGGACGCCCGCTTCGGGATGAACTGGGCGCATTGCCTCATGGCCTGTGGCGAGGTGACCAGGGCGGGCGAGGTGCTGGGGGGCCTGGCCTTGGCCATGCCAAACAACCCCGACGCACGGCTCATGCACAGTTCGGCGCTCATGCTGCAGGGCAACATCGAAGACGCCGCCCGAGTGCTGGAGGCCGCGGCCAAGGCAGCGCCCACGCGCCCCGATGTGCTGTGCGCCCTCGCCGGAGTGTGCGTGCATCTCAAGCGGCTGGCCCGGGCCGAGGAGCTGCTCAAGCGAGCGACGACGCTCGACCCCGACGACCCGGCGGCGCATCAGCAGATGGCATTGCTGGAGCTGGCGCGGGAGCAATATGAACCAGCCGCGGAGCACGCCCTGCGGGCGGTCGAACTGCGCCACAACTTTCCTGAGGCGCACTACACGCTTGGGGCGGCGCTGGCGTGGCTGGAGATGTACGACTACGCGGTGCAGTCGTTCAGGCTGGCGCTGAGCCTGAGGCCGGGGATGCTGGAGGCGCTGAAGTTTGCCGGGGCAGTGAGCCGCAAAAAGGGGGACGGGGTGGGAGCGGATCAGTTCGATTCGCTGGCCGCAACGCTGGAGGCCACCCGCGCGACGCCCCCCGGGCCGGATTTATCGGCGGGGACGAAACTGGACCCCAGGGTGTGGGCGAAGCATGCGGGGGTGTTGTAGCCCGAGCGGGCGGCTCGGCCTCCCCACCGGCCGCCAGGAGGCTCGGTCGCGAAACCACGCTCGGGGCTGATCCCGGGCCCCCGAGTTGGTACCATCCCCCTCCCCGTGACCGAGAAGCTGATTCAAACCCTGATGGATGGACTGGCCGTCGGAAGCCTGTACGCGCTCATCGCGCTGGGCTACACCATGGTCTACGGCATCCTGAAGTTCATCAACTTCGCCCACAGCGATGTCTTCGTGCTTGGCGCCTGGATGTCGTACACCGTCGCCCTGTGCGCCGGCTGGCCCGATGGCCAACCCACCCACATGGCCACCTGGGTGCTCCTTCTGCTCGTGGGCATCGCGGTCGCGGGGGGCCTGGTCGCGGGCTTCACCTACTGGCGACGCAAACGCATCGCGCCCGCGGCGTACACACTCTGGCTGGTCAGCGGGTGGGGCTGGGTCGCGGTGTTGCTGGTGCTGCTGGCGCGTCTGCTGCATCAGAACGGCTTCGACATCATCGCGGGCGGGGTGATTCTGGTCTGCTCGATGCTCACCTGCGGCGTCGTCGGCTTCGCCCTCGAGCGCCTCGCGTACAAGCCGCTTCGTAATGCCCCGCGACTCAACGTGCTCATCACCGCCATCGGGGTGAGCCTCTTCCTGCAGAACCTGGGGCAGCTTGATTGGATGTTCGGCACCCGCCCGCAGGGCATGCCCCAGTTGCTGCCCGACAAGGTGCTGTTCAACTTCGCGGGCACGCCCGGGGCGAATCCGGGCGAGTGGCTGGTGCAGCCGGTTCGGGTGCGTTTGCTTGACGTGATCGCCGCGGGAACGTCGATCGCGCTCATGGTGGGCCTTGATCGCCTGGTCTTCCACAGCAAGTTGGGGCGGGCCATGCGGGCGGTGAGTTTCAGCGAGCGCAATGCCGCCCTGATGGGCATTCCCGTCGACAAGGTGGTGAGTTTCACGTTCGTGCTGGGCGCGATGCTGGCCGCGGCCGCGGGGTTCCTGTATAGCCAGAAGTACCCCGGCCTGGGCCAGACAGCCGCGGCTGTGTGGGTGCTGCTGGGGCTTAAGGCGTTCGTGGCGGCGGTCGTCGGGGGCATCGGCAACATCCGCGGCGCCATGCTGGGGGGGCTATTGATCGGCCTCGCCGAGATGTTCGTCAAGGCGTATCAGTCGCCGTCCGTCGTGGACATTTACGTGTTTGGCATTCTGATCGCCGTGCTGTTGGTGCGCCCGGGCGGGCTGCTGGGCAAGGCGACGGTGGAGAAGGTGTGAGCGGAGCGAATCTCCAACCCGGTTTGCATCGGCCCTCCACGCCCGCAGCCATCGTGCGCGCGTGGGCGCCTGTGCTCGGGTGCCTGGTGCTGGCGATCGTCATGCAACTGGTCGTCGGCCCGCTGCTGGTTCGCATGGGCCAGGACTTCGCGGCCAAGTTGCTCCTGGACATCGGCACCAACGCCATCCTCGCGGTATCGCTGACGATGGTGAACGGGTTTACGGGCCAGTTCAGCATCGGGCACGCGGCGTTCATGGCGGTGGGGGGGTATGTCGCCGCGGGAATCACGTACTACGGGTCGTATCGCCTGTTCGGCAGCCCGGACCTGGCGGCGGGCATGCTGAGCACCAGCACCGGCGCGGGCAGCGGGCTCTTCACCAAGGGCGACGGGCTGTTCCTGGGCAGCATCTTCGCGGGGGGGTTGGTGGCCGCGGGGTGTGGATACCTGGTCGGCCTGCCCAGCCTGCGCTTGAAGGGTGACTACCTCGCCATCGTCACCCTGGGCTTCGGCGAGATCGTGCGCGTGCTGATTCAGACACAGACCACCGACACCCTCTACGACCCCGACACCATCGCGCAGACCCCGGCGTGGGAACTGCCCAAGTACCTGGGCGGGGCGCTCGGGTTCAGCGGGTTGCCCTCGTACACCAGCCTCTTCTGGGCCTGGCTCTTCGCGGCTCTCACCATCCTCGTCGCCTATCGCATCAAAGCCAGCACCTATGGGCGTGCGTTCCTCTCGATCCGCGAGGACGAAATCGCGTCGGAAGCCATGGGCGTCGATACCACCCGCTACAAGGTGCGGGCGTTCACCATCTCGGCGTTCTTCGCCGGGTGCGCGGGGGCGCTCTTTGCCCACACTGTGGGCGTCCAACTCAACGCCGGCGAACTGGGCTTTGCCAAGAGTTTCGACATCATCATCATGGTGGTGCTGGGGGGCATGGGCAGCATCAGCGGCGCCTTCTTCGCCGCCATCATCCTCACCATCCTCCCCGAACTGCTCCGCAACGTCGCCGAATACCGCATGGTCGCCTACGCCACCGCTCTCATCCTGATGATGCTGGTGAGGCCCGAGGGGCTGCTGGGCGTGCGCGAGATCTGGGAGAAGCGCACCTGGCGCGCCATCGCCCGCATCGGAAGGCGGGGAACGCCGTGAGCGATCCGGTGCTGCACGCCTCCGGCGTCTGCAAGTCCTTTGGCGGCCTCAAAGCCGTGCAGGGCTTCGGCGTGTCGCTCCAAGGGGGCGATCTCAAAGGCCTCATCGGCCCCAACGGCGCGGGCAAGACCACCGTCTTCAACCTGCTCACGGGCGTCTACACGCCCGACGAGGGCAAGATCACGCTGGCGGGGCGCTCGATCGCGGGCATCCGGCCCAGCCGGATCGCCGCGCAGGGCATGGCCCGCACCTTCCAGAACATTCGCCTGTTCGGCGAGCTGAGCGTGTTGGATAACGTCAAGTTGGCTCGGCATGTGCGCGTGAAGCACGGCATGTGGGCTAGCGTGCTACGCACCCCCGCGTCGTACGCCGAGGAAGCGGAGATCGACGCCAAGGCCCGCGAGCTGCTGGCGCTCTTTGACCTGGCCGACCGGGCCGAGGAGCAGGGCAAGAACCTGCCCTATGGCGACCAGCGCCGCCTCGAGATCGCGCGGGCCCTGGCGACCAACCCCAAGGTGCTGCTGCTCGACGAGCCAGCCGCCGGCATGAACCCGCAGGAGAAGAAGGAACTGCGAGATCTGATCCGGCGCGTGCGCGATGAGTTCAAGACCGCGATCCTCCTCATCGAGCACGACATGGGCCTGGTGATGGAGATCTGCGAGCGGATTACGGTGCTCGACTATGGCAAGACCATCGCTGAGGGGACGCCCCAGGAGATCCAGGCCAACCCCAAGGTGATCGAGGCGTACCTGGGCACGGGCGACACGGGCGAAGAGGGCGACCAGAAGCCGGAGGCCGCCCGTGCTTGAAGTGCGCGACCTCAAGGTGAACTACGGCGCCATCAAGGCCCTGCACGGCATCTCGCTGCGGGTCGACAAGGGCGAGATTGTCACGCTCATCGGCAGCAACGGCGCCGGCAAGAGCACCACGCTTCGCACCATCTCGGGCCTCTTGCGCCCCGCCGAGGGCGATGTGATCTTTGAAGGCCAGTCGCTGCGGAACATGCCCGCCCACGAGATCGTGCGCCTGGGCGTCGTCCAATCTCCCGAAGGCCGGGGCGTCTTCCCGAACATGAGCGTGGAGGAGAATCTCAAGTTGGGCGCGTTTGCCAGGCCCGCCAGCGAGAAGGCCCAGATCGCCGCCGACCGCGAGCGGGCGCTCAACCTGTTCCCGCGCCTGCGCGAACGCCTGAAGCAAAGCGCCGGCACGCTCTCGGGCGGCGAGCAGCAGATGCTCGCCATGGCCCGGGCGCTGGTCGCCAAGCCGCGATTGTTGCTCCTGGATGAACCCAGTCTGGGCCTGGCCCCGCAGATCGTCCAGACCATCTTCCGCATCATCCGCGACATCAACGCCGGCGGCACCACCATCCTGCTCGTCGAGCAAAATGCCCACATGGCCCTGCAAGTCGCCCACCGGGCCTATGTGCTGGAAGTCGGCAAAATCACCATGGAGGGCGTCGCCAAGGAGCTGGCCTCCAGTGACGAGATCCGCAAGGCCTACCTGGGGCACGGGTGAGTGAAGAGACGAAGTTCTGAAGAGACGAAGAGACGAAGTTCCGGAGTTCCGAAGTTCCGAAGTTCCGGAGTTCAAAAAAGCCACCAGGCCCGCGGCATCCAAACCTCAAGTTCCCGCCATCCTCTTTCTCCGGTCTCCTCCTCCTCTTCTTTCTCGGCGCATCTTTGTCTTTTTCCCTGCTTCTCTGTGTCTCTGTGCCTCTGTGGTGAATTCCTTCCGCCGCCGGGCGTGTGTCTGCAACCCCCCGCGTCGCTTACTACACTGGTCAGCCTTTGGGGGGATGAGGGAGGAAGGAGTCGCCGGTGACGGTCACGTCAACGTCATTCGTATTCGCTGACGTCCCGCGGGTGTGCCCGCCGGGCTATTCATTGGCGCCCGTCTTCGCAGGCGAGACCGGCATGGTCCGCGTCTGCGCCGTGCTCAAAGACGGCCTGGTGCCCCTGCGCGAAACCATGGACGCGAAGGTCTACCTGGGCGCCCTGGCCGACCGGGCCGGCCGCGTGCGCGAGTGGCTGGAGATCTGGGTGCAGGATGTCTCGGGCCTGGCCCAGTCCATGGCCGCGTATCGCGAAGTCATCAACAACCGCGTGCTGGATGAACGCTGGAAGCAGCGGGCCCAGATGCTCGCCCAGGCCCCTGACGCCGGGCTCGTGCAGACCGGCGCCGAACAAGCCAACCCCGCGCCGGTGTACCTGGACGCCAAGGCCGCCGCCTCCGTCGAAGCCCGCGACAAGAAGACCAACGCCCCCTGGGCGCTCTGCAAAGACGAGGGGCTCCTGAGCAAGAAAGGCCTGCCTGGCTACGCCGCGACGCTTTCGCGGCATCTCTATCAGCCCGACCTTGGCGACGCGTCCGATGTCATCCCCGTCGAGATGGCAACCCCCGAGGCGCTGGGCTTGCCGGGGGGCCTGGCCGCCCTCAACCCCGGGGGCGGGCTCATGATGGCCGTCCGCTTCGACCCGCTTTCGTACGAACAGTTTGTCGATGCCGTCGCGGGCATCGAGAGCGATGCCGGTCCCGCAGACGGCGTACTCAAGACCATCGCCGCGGCTGCCGCTGGTCAAACCCCCGGCACCAAGGGCACGCTCAATACGCCGCAGAGCCTCACGGCCCCCGGCGCGGGCTGGCTCATGCTCGCGGCGTCCGATCGCTCCGGGCGCCTGGTCGAGTCGCTGCATCTGAAGCTCATGGCCCTGGCCGGGGCGGCAGCCGCGGCCCGCGATGCCATCGCCGCCACCCAGGCCCCGATGCTCAACCTCACTGCCAACAGCTTCCGGGTGAGCCTGGGCAGCGCCTTCGGCGCCACGCCCCTGCTCTGGAGCAACCAGGTCGCGCTGGTCGAGCCGGGCGAAGGCGTTGAGATGCCCGTCGAAGGCACCGACGTCAAGTACTTCGTCGCCGGGCGTGGCGGCGGGCTCTCCATGTACTCCCCCGCCGGCGTCAGCCAGCAGGTGCAGGGCAAGGGCTGGCTGCGCCTGCGCAACATCGTCAACGACGGCCCGGGCGGCACCATCCTCGAAGGCACGCTCCAGACCCAGGAGCGAGTCATTCCCGGCAAGAACGATCTGCTGTGGATGCGCTACGGCCTGGGCCCCACCCGCGTCGATCAGTACGCCACCGTCGACGCCAAGGGCTCGATGGCGCCTGGCGAAGTTCGCATCCGCACCATCCCCACCCGCCTGAAGGACGATGTCGCCGCCCGCCTCAAGCAGGCCCTGGGCGTGCCCATCCCCGAAGTGCAGTTCGGCATCCTGCCCATGCTCAGCAGCGCGTGCGATCTTTATTCCATGGGCGTCCTGGGTATCCGCACCCTGCTGGTCGGCGCCAAGAACCCCCTGCCCGTGTCGCTGGATGAGCTCATGACCCTGGCCGGGCTCGCGGCCAACGAAGCCTCCACCGGCGAAGACCTGTGGGTCCGCGTCGGCCGCGCCTTCGAGGCCGAAAAACGCTGGGCCGGCACCCTGGGCCCGCAGCTCCTTCTCAGCGAGTGCCAGAACGCGGCCGAGGCCTTCGAGGCCATTCCGCCCCAGCTCTGGTACCAGACCCTGGCCGCCATCATCCGCTGCTTCTCGGGCCTGGGGCCCGATAGCCGCTGCAGGGATTTCGGCGACGCGCCCCCGGGCGGGCAGCACAAGGTCTTTGACGGGCTGCTGGATGACTTGTACGCTCTTTTGACAGCGTGCCGCACGCTGATCGTGGCGGACTTCGCACTCAACAGCGAAATCCGCGGGGTGGTGAAGGATTGCATGGGGGGGCGTTAGCGCCGCCCCGGGGTTCGGACGGTCACGCGTCCAGGAAGGATCATGCTCGTGATGACGGCGATGCGCAACACCATCGGGACAACTCTGGCTGTCGGTCTGGCGGGGCTCATGGTCGGCTGCGCCGGCCCGCGCCTGGGGCACTACGACGTGGTCGTGACGCCCGATTCCAGCCTGCGCGAGGGCTCGACGCTGCCCCCGGTCAAGGTCGACGTCGTGGGCGTCAAGCCCGCCGATGTCAGCCGCTGGCAGAGCTACTCGGTCGATCAGTACTTCAGCGGGTCCGACAGCCTGCGTCATGATTTCGCCCCCTTCGCCCGCCAGCTCTCCTTTGACGCCAACAGCGACAAGCCCCAGACCATCACCAAGAACGACCCGATCTGGGACGAATGGGCCAAGGCCGGCGTCATGAAGGTCTTCGTGCTGGCCAACGCCCGCACCATGCAGCCCGGTGGCGGGGTCGATGCCCGCAAGATCGAGGTGCCGATGACCACCGACCGTTTCGACGATCGCACCAAGATCGATATCTTCATCCGCAAGAGCGGGGTCGACGTCGCGACGCCGATGAAGCCCGTCAAGGAGTAAGTCGCTCCCTTGGGAGTCTGACCGGGGGCCGCGCATGCCGGGGTTCGGGCGTTTCGAAACCGTAAGTGAACTGGCCTCCAGCGGCCCGTTCACGGTCTATTCCGCGCGCGCTCCGGGCGATGACGGCCCGCCCAAGTTCGTGGTCAAGACCTTCCAGACCACCGCCGCGGGCATGCTCACCATCGACGACCTGGCCGACGTCGACCTGGTCGAGGCCCGGGCCAAGGCATTCCTCGAGACCGCCAAGATCCAGCAGGAACTGGCCAAGGCCGCCCCCGATGGCTGGGCCCCGATCCACGACTTCGGGCGCACCCCCTCCCACGCCTACTACGCCACCGATCTCTACGACCTCACCGCCTACAAGCTCATCGATTCCCGGCGCGACATGAGCCCGCCCGAAGTAGTCCGCCTGGTGGTGGCGGTGGCGGCCGCGCTCGACGCCGCCCGCCAGGCCCGCGGCGGACGCGGGCACGGCGACCTCAAGCCCAGCAACGTGCTGATCGACGCCCCGGGCAACGACCTCAACCAGGCCCGCGTCTTCCTGATCGACCCCGAGCCCGACCGCCGCCCGCTCGATGAAAGCAACGCCGACGACCAGCGCAGCCTCGCCGATCTGCTCCACCGCCTGGTCGTCTTCCGGGGTGGTCCCAAGGGCGGCACCGTGCCCGCCGGGCCCGAATGGGCGGCTCTGGGCAAGCCGGGCGAAGTGCTGCGCAGCACCTGCGAATGGCTTCTCAACCCTGATGCCGGCGCCGCACCCCCCTCCACCGACGAAATCCGCCAGCGCCTCGCCCCGGCGATGGTCGTGGAGAAGCGCGGCGGGAACAAAAAGCTCCTCATCGGCGCCCTCGCGGGCGTCGTGCTCCTGGGCGGGGCCGCCGGCGCCTGGTTCGTGCTCAACCCGCCTCAGAAGAAGACCGAAGACCCCCAGCACACGACCAATACTGGCGGCAACGAGGACACGCCCATCGCCCTTGTCGAGGGGCAAAACCCCACCGACAGCCTCAACAAGCTCATCGACCGCTACGTCAACCAGCCCACCAAGCGCCTGCTCGATCTCGAGCCCAAGGTCGAGGGTGACAAGGACGCGCTCGACATCATCCAGAAGCTCCGCGATCAGATCGGCGGCTGGAAGACCACCGCCACCGACCTGACCGACCGCGCCGCCAAGGCCTGGGCACCGATCGAAACCCCCCAGGGCCCCAACGGCCCGGACCAGGAAGCCGCCCAGAAGGCCAAGGAAGCCCAGATCGCTCAGCAGAAGGCGATCACGGAAGAGTTCAAGCACCTCGAAGAGCAGGTGCGCGGCGCGGGTGTCGCCAAGAGCATCGACGCGATCGTCGACGACTCGCTCAGCCGCCTGATCGCCTACGTCAAAGACAAGATCGACCACCTCGACAGCGTCGGCCTCACCCAGCCCGCCGCCCGCGACAAGCTCAAAGCCTCCCTCGAAGCCACGCTCAAGTGGCTCAACAGCCCCGTCTTCGACCGCTCCAGCGGCAAGTTCTGGGCGACCTACCAGCCCCAGATCGCCCGCCTCGAAGACTATCTCAAAACCGTCGAATCCGGCGTGCCCGCCCCCGCCCCGCTGGCCTCTCCCGCCGGCAGCCAGGTCGATGTCGCGGGCATGAACGCCCAGCTCGCCAGCGCCCGCGATGGAGCCATGGCCAAGCTCATCAGCGAAGTGGGCGAAACCGGGCAGGTGAAGGACCCCAGCGAGGCCAAGGCCGAGATCGACGGCGCCCGCCAGGGGCTGGAGCAGGCCCGGGCCGACATGCAGTCGACCATCGACCGCGCCGTCGACCTCGAGCGCCTGCTGGGCCTGGGCTATGCGATGGACGAAGCCGGCGGGCTCGCGTCGAATCCCAAGGCCACCATCGCCTCCCTGCGCCAGGAGCTCACCCAGCGCCCCGACATCCAGCGTCAGGCCGTCGCCAAGGTGCTCGCCCGCGTCGACGAAATCGAGCGTGTCGCCAAGCTCTCCAAGGCGCCCGACCTCATCGCCATCATCAAGGGCAGCACCGAGCCCTCCCAGCTTCTGGCCGCGTGGAATGCCCTGCCCGACGCGGGCTATCCCAAGACCGTCGCCGAACTGGCCGACGCCGCCGATCTGTATTCCACCCGCGTCGCCGCCGGCCTCAAGGCCATCCCGGATGACACCCGCCGCCAGAATCTGCTGGCCGCGGCCCGTGCTCCGCTCACCCGCATGTGGATCGGCCTGGCCAAGTCCGACAGCGTTTCCGACCCCGGCACGCTGGCCAAGCTCTTCGACGCCATGGACGGCTGCGGCATCGCCGCCTCCGACCTGGGCTCCAAGGTCGGCCCCTTCATGGCCTTCAACTACGCCCGCATGAAGGCCCTGCCCGCCGACATCGAAAAGGTCCGCCAGCAATCACCCGCCGACCCCAAGGCCCAGGTCGCGGCCATCGCCGACGTTCTCAAGAAGTTCTGGCAGCGCCCCGAGTGCGCCCCCTTCAAGTCCAACAAGGCCCAGGCCGAACTCGTCCGCAAACTCCAACGCTACGAAGAAGGCAAGGGCTCGGTCGATTTCGCGACCGTCGGCCCCGGCGCCCAGGGCTGGCAGGCCGCCACCCCCGACGACGAAGGGGTGCGCGTCACCTACTCCAAGGGTGGCTCCAGCCTCACCTTCCTGCGCATCACCCCAGAGGACGCCTCCGCCGCCACCTACCTGGCGACCACCGAGATGACGGTGGGGCTCTTCGCCCAGCTCATGCCCGCGGCTGACGCACCCAAGCTGATGACCGCCCAGCGCCGCGAATCCGCCCCCGACGACCGTCGCGAGGGCCCCCGCACCTGGGAGTGGGAGAACAACTCCATCGTCCCCGCCAGCGTGCCGCCGGATCAGCGGGCCAACAAGGCCGGCAACTGGGCCATGGCCTGGGGCAATGGCTGGTTCGCCCTGCGCGACCCCGCGATGCGCGACCAGGGCATCCCCGCCTACCCGGCAACACTCAAACTGCCCGACCCGCCCACGCCCCAGACACCGATCAACTACGTCGGCCCGGCCCCGGCGCTGCTCGCGGCCAGAGCCGCGGGTTGCCGCCTGCCCACGCCGGACGAATGGAAGCTGGCCGCCAGCGCCGCCAACCCCGCCGACGCCAACCGCCGCGGGCCCGAGTACGCCGAAGAACTCACCTACGTCGCCACCGAGATCCCCAAGCTGCTGGCCGGGCGCAACATCATCTCCGCCGGGCGTCCCAACGGACAGATTTATCAGATTCCCGGCCCGCCCCCGCCATGGCAGCAGGACAACCAGCTCGCCGCGAACACGGCCGACGGCTGGCTGTGGTTCCGCCCAGAGCAGGACTCACAAGCGTTCTCGGACCTTGTGGGCAACGTGGCTGAATATGTGCTGGATGATGCCGGCGGCTCGGGCAACGCCCCGGCCAGCGCGTCGGGGGTCGACGAGTACCTCAAGAGCGTACGCGACAAGGTCTTTGTGATCGGCGCCTCGGCCCTCTCGCCGCCGACCATCGCCCCCGACGCCCCCCAGCCGGTGCGCTATGTCAGCGCGGGCAACGGCTACAGCGACGTCGGCTTCCGCCTGGCCTTCTCGGCCGAGGGAGGCGGGGGCGCGGGCAAGCCCGCGGAGCGACTGCTCGCGCTGCTCGGCAAAGCACCGTATTTGACCGCCAAGGACGCGGGCCAGTAGGCGTGTACGGCAAGCCAAAGGGGGAGTCGAGTCTTCGGCGTGTCGCACCCGGGCGGGAACCCGCTTGCGAACTTACTCGCGAACCTGGGCCAGGTTCTGGTTCTGCTTGATCAGCATCGCCTGGCGATACGTCTCGGCCTTCATCATGCGGGCGCCCAGCGCGTCGGACGCGCACACGTTCCCACCCATCTGGGGCGAGTAGGTGTAGACGTCGGCGGAGCGGCTCTCCGACGCGCAGCCCCCGGCACCCGCAAGGGCGCCCAAGGCCAGGCACGAGGCGACTTTGAGCAAACGGCTGTTGAACTGGCGCATGCTGACTCCTCCTTCGCCGGGGATTTCCGGCGACTCAGGAGTGAAATCGGCACCCGGATCGTCGCTCCCTAGGGTTAGCCGGGGCGAAGCGGTGCCGCGGGTTGCGGTCGCGCCGAATCAGGCGGGCGCACCATCTGCGCGGGTCCGTAACCTCGGGTGCGCGCGCCATGGCGTGCTTATGGGGTGGGCACGCGGGGCGGCTGTCCGGTAAGATGGCGGGGTGCGGCGCGGGCCCGTTCGGGCGTCGGTGGCCGCCTCGATAGGTGGGGGTAGGGGTGCGCGCGTCGAAAGGGGGCGGTGTTGATCGAGCCGAGCAGTGATCGGGCCAGGAGGTTGGCGGGACTGTCGCAGCGCCTGCGCATGATGCACGCGCAGTTGGCCGACCAGCCCGCCGACATGCGCACCGAGCAACTGCGCGACGCGGTGCAGCGCGAGATCTCCATCCTCGCCCCGCAGGAGCGCGACGGGTTCCTCATGGAGCTCATGGAGCAGTTCCCGGTGTGGAACGCGGGCGGTGCCCCCGCGACCCCGGCTCCCGCCCGCGCGGCCGCGATTTCCACCGACCCCAGGGCCCTGGCCGAAAAACTGGTCGAGGCCTGCAAGGGGCTGAGCGAGGGCGAACGCGGGGCGATCATCGCCAGGCTCGGCGAGGCCGGCCTGGCCCCCAAGCCCGCCCCCCAGACCAAGCCCACCTATGTCGGCGAGCCGATCGCGGCTCCGCCCGCGGCGGCGGCGGCCCCGGTCTCGGCCTCGGCAGCCGCGGGCGAACTTCGCAAGGCCATCGGCGTCATGCCCGAGGTGCCGCTGGATCAGGGGCGGGTGCTGGAGATGGCGGCCATCCTGGCGGAGTTCACCCTGCGCCTGGAGCCCTGGGCCTGCACTTATTGGAAGGACATCGCCCCCGACGCCAAGTCGACGGTCTTCCAGACGCTCAACAAGGACCTGGCCAAGTACGCCACGGGCGACGAAAAGGTGACCAAGGCGCAGCTGGCCAACAACGTCTACAACCTTCGCAGCCTGGTGTCGCTGCTCATGAAGGGCGTGGTCGAGGCGGGCAAGCAGTTCGCACGCGACCACCTGCAGCGCTTCAGCGTCGAGGAGATCAAGCGGGCCGCCGGCCCGGGCAGCCTTGTCACCAGCGAGGACGTCAAGTGCTGGCGGCAGTATGTCAAGCTGATGGAGGGGTATGACGCGGCGGCGGTCGAGAAGCGGCTCAAGCAGCTTCTCGCCAAGGACGTCGACGCCGGGCTGGGTCAGGTGATCAGGAAGTAGGGGCGCCCCGGGCGCGAATCGGAATCGGGCGGATCGCCCCTCTTGGAACGAGGGGCCACTCAACAGGCAGCGACGCGGGAGACAGGCGATGTCGAACTTCGGGCACATCCATTGGCATGAGGGTCTGTTCCTCCAGCCCCACCACCTGCAGGTGATGCAGCGCGACCTCATCGAGGCCTCGTGGCGCGAACGCCGCCTGGGCTGGTCGTATCCCTACGGCGTCGTCGAGATGCGGGTGTCGACCGATGCGCTGGAGAACATGCTGGTGCGGGTCGATCGCCTGCGGGCCATCATGCCCAGCGGGCTGGAGATCGACATTCCCGGCAACACCGACCTGCCGGCGCTGGACATCAAGCGCGTCTTTCAGGCGTCCAGCGGGTCGTTCCTGGTCGGCCTGGGCGTGCCGTTGTGGCAGATGAACCGGGCCAACACCGTCGAGATCGGGGCGGCGGTGGGGGGTGGCGGGCCCGCCAAGCGCGCCATGGCCGAGGAGGCCAAGATCAAGCGGCTGTACCGCGTCGCCGAGACGAGCCGCACCGATGAGAACACCGGCGAAAACTCGCAGGCGATGATGGTGAGGCGGATCAACGCCCGGCTCGTCGTCGAGGGCGACGACATGACCGACCTTGAGGTCCTTCCCCTCTTGCGGATCACGCACACCGCCGACGAGCAGTCGATGCCGCGGCCTGACCCGGACTTCATCCCCCCGTGCCTGGTGATCGGCGCCTCGCCCCGCCTGCGCAACCTGGTGCGCGACCTTGGCAACCAGATCGACGCGACCCGCAAGGAGCTGGTGAACCAGATGACCCGGGGCGGGTTTGTGATCGAGAACCTCAAGGGCCCGCAGTTCATGCAGCTGCTGAGGCTGCGCACGCTGAGCAGGTATGCCGCGACCATGCCGACGCTGGCGGCCGGGGGCGTGGGCGGGGCGGGCACCATGGCCCCGCTGGATGCGTACTTGATGCTTCGCGAGCTGCTGGGCGAGCTTGCGGCCCTGAGTCCCGAGCGCGATCCGTTCGACGCGCCCAAGTTCGACCATGACAACCCCGGCCCGGTGTTCATGGAGCTGGACAAGAAGATCCGCCCGCTGCTGCGGGGCGATGTGCAGAAGCGGTTCATCCAGGTGCCCTTCGTCAAGGACGGGGCGGCGATCAGTGCCGCGCTCACCGACGAGCACCTCACCCAGCCCAACGGCTACTTCGTGGGCATCAAGACCAAGATGGACCCCTCGAGCCTGGGCAAGCTGGTCGAGGATCAGGACAAGTTCAAGCTGATGCCCAAGAGCATGATCAAGCTCAACATTTACGGGATCAAGCTGGGCGAGGACCGGCACCCGCCGCTGGAGCTGCCCAGCAGCGTGGACTTGCACTACTTCCGCGTGGACGTGGGCGCGAGCCAGAAGATGTGGGAGCGGGTGGCGGGCGAGAAGGCGATGAGCATCCGCTGGCCCGAGTTGGAGCCGTTGGACTACCAGGACGTGAGTTTGTACATGACGCTGCCTTGAGGCAAGGGCGATAGCGTGGAGGCGTGGAGGCCAAGATGACGCTGGTCGAGATATGTGAGCCGCTGCTGCAGTATGTGTGCCGCCTGAACCGCGTGGGGCGCAAGGGCGGCCGCGTGGACTTCGGGGTCGTACGGGGCGAGGTTAAGGCGCTCTTTCAGGAGATGCGCGCCAAGGCCGAGCAGACGCCCGGGATGGCGGCTCCGTACAACGAGATCGAGCAGGTGCTGGTCTTCTTCACCGACTCGATGATCCTGAACAGCCAGCTCAAGGGCGGGTGGAAACCCATCAGCCACGAGCGGGGCGAGCTGGGCTTCGAGGAGAAGTTCTGGGATCTGCTCGAAGACACGCTGAAGGACATGAGCGAGAACGCCACCCAGCGCCTCGCGGTGTTTTATGTGTGCATCGGCCTGGGGTTCACCGGGCTCTACACGGGCCAGCCCGACTACATCCGGCGGAAGATGCTGGAGATCAGCTCGCGCTTGCGCGGCATGATCGACGCCGACCAGGCCGCCCGCATCTGCCAGGACGCCTACGAGAACATCGACTCGCGCAACCTGACCCAGCCCCCGAATCGGAGTTTGACGGGGCTGGTGATCGCGGTGGTCGTGCTGATCCTGGTGTTGGCGGTCGGGTTCCGCCAGGCGTTCGTGCAGGCGGGCAAGTCGCTCAACACGTCGCTCACCACGATCATTCAGTCAGAGTCGAAGAAGGCGGGTTCGTAAGGCGGGGGCACGCGGGCGGGCGCCCGCGATGGCCGGACGGGCGATCGCCCGTCATGGAGGATCTGAATGTTTTCCTGGTTTTCAAACATGCCGCGGCCTGTGCAGGCCCTCAGCATGCTGGCGGGCGGGGCGGGGATCTACTCGGTCGTCATGGCCCTGGTCTACCCCACCTCGATGTACAAGTGGATCGCCATCGCGCTCGTCGCGGCGGTCGTCGTGCTGCTGCTCTTCAAGGGCGTGCTGATCCTCATCGATAAGTCCAAGAGCGGGCCCTTCGCCAACCTGCTCACCAAGTCCTCGGGCCGCGGCACCGCCGACCCGGCCCAGAAGGCCCGCGTCGACGACCTGCGCAAGAAGTTCGAAGAAGGCGTCACGACCTTCAAGGCCGCGGGCAAGGACCTCTACAGCCTGCCCTGGTTCCTGCTGGTCGGGCCCAGCGGCTCGGGCAAGACCGAAGCCATGCGCCACTGCAACGTGGGCTTCCCCCCCGGCCTGCAGGACCTCCTGCAAGGCACGGGCGGCACGCTCAACATGAACTGGTGGTTCACCAACCACGCCGTCGTGCTCGACACCGCCGGGCGCATGTTCATGGAAGAAGGCGACGGCGGCAATACCGAGTGGAAGGAACTGCTGAAGAACCTCAAGGCCGCGCGCCCCAACGCACCCATCAACGGCATGCTGCTGGTGATCTCCTCCGAGAGCCTGCTGAAGGACTCGGCCGAGAAGATCGAGCAGACCGCCGGCGCGATCGCGCGCCAGCTCGACGTCGTGCAGCGCACGCTGGACGTGCGCTTCCCGGTGTTCGTGTTCATCACCAAGTGCGACAAGATCGTCGGCTTCCGCGACTTCTTCGAGACCATCAACAGCCCCGACCTGCAGCACCAGATGCTGGGCTGGAGCAACCCCTCGCCCCTGGACGAGGCCTTCAAGCCCGACCAGGTGGACAAGCACCTGGAGACCGTGCGCCAGAAGCTGATGCGCCGGCGCCTGGGCCTGCTGCAGAACCCGGTGCACACGGGCGACCCGAATCTCCGCCGCACCGATCAGGTGGACGAACTGTTCGAGCTGCCCGACAACCTGGTGCGCATCGCCCCGCGCCTGCGCCGGTATCTCGAGATGATCTTCGTGGCGGGCGAGTGGAGCCCCAAGCCCCTCTTCCTGCGCGGCATCTACTTCACCAGCTCGATGCGCGAGGGCCAGGCCCTGGACATGAGCCTGGCCTCAGCCCTGGGCGTGGATGTCGAATCCATCCCGGGCGGCAAGGAGTGGGACAAGGAAAAGGCCTACTTCCTGCGCGACGTCTTCCTCTCCAAGGTCTTCAAGGAAAAAGGCCTGGTGACGCGGGCGACCAACGTGAGCAAGGCCCTGGCCAAGCAGCGGCTCATGCTCGTGGGCGGCAGCCTGGTGGCGACGCTGGTGGCCGCCGGCCTGGGCGTTTATGCGTACTTCGGTTTCAAGGGCTCGATCGGGCGTCCTTCCGCGTTCTGGGAGGGTGTGAGCGGGCTGGTGACCGACCCCGGCGCGAACACCAAGCTGCCGCTGTTCGACACCGATCGCAAGCAATACACCGGGCAGGACAAGGTGCCCGGGCTGGCGACGGCGCTGGACATGGACGACGCCCGCACGCGGGTGGACCTGCTGCGCGCGACCACCGAGCAGGCCGAGGCGACTTCGAAGATCTCGGTGCCCTTCCCGGCGTCGATCTTCCCCGGCCTCTTCGGGCTTGACCGTGGCCTGACCGAGAACAGCCATCGCGCTCAGCGCGCCGTGGTCGATCTGACCGTGCTCGCCCCCGCATTCGACGCGACCCGCGACAAGCTCAAGGGTGAGAACGACTGGTCGCCTCAGGCAGTGGCGGCTCTGGCCCAGCTGGTCAGGCTGCAGACGTACGCCTTCGGCAAGACGCCCGCCAGCGATGGGGGCGGGCTGCTGGGGGCCGCGACCCAGGCGGTGAAGGACCCTTCGAGCCTGGGCAAGGCCGGAGCGGGCGCGAAGGACGGCGCGATCGACGCCGACGCGCTGTACGCGTACATCGTGCCGCCCGCGGGCAAGGACCAGTACGACAACGACGCCCGGCGCATCAACGAAGCGCTGCGGGCGGCCTATCCCAAGGGTCTGGCGGGTGAGGATCTTCCGGCGATCTTCCAGGCCAAGGAAGAACTGTCCAGCCGCGTCATCACCGACGCCGTCGACCACATGTCCGAGCAGATGACCAAGCTCGCGCTGCCCGGCAGCGACATGGACAAGGTGCAGACGCTGATCAACGCGCTGGACAAGTTCCGGGCGGCGGAGCTGCAGCTGCAGAACATCCACTGGCTGGCCAAGAGCGGCGCCGGGGCGACCGATGCGCCCAAGACCTACGAGGAGTACAAGGGCTTCCGGGCCGACGCCGGGGCCGCCTTGGACGCGCTCGAAGCCGCACGCCAGGAGATCGATTCCGCCCGGGCCGCGCTGGGTGACGCCGCGAGTGATCCCGCGGCCTTGCTCGCCCAGGCCCGCCAGGACGTCAACGACCGGGTGAAGAAGTACTTCCAGGCCCTGCGCGATCAGGTGCCCGCTTCGGGCGGCGGGTTGCTGGACGCGGCCAAGGACGCCGCGGGCAAGAAGGATGCCAAAGCCGCGGGCGCGCTCGGGGCCCTGGCCGGGGGCGATACCGATCCGGTGAGCCAGTTGCGGTCGCTCTTGGAGCAGAAGCAGCCCGAGGTCGAGAGCAAGGTGAAGGAGCAGTTGGCGGCTCTGTCGGGCAAGCTCGACCAGGTTTCGCCCATGCTGATGGCGGGTCGAGTCACGGGCAAGGACGAGCAGCGGGCGTACCAGGTGCGGGCCGACGCGTACGCCGCGGCCGGCCAGGAACTGAAGAACGCCGACACCGAGCCCGAGGGGCTGGCGCCCGAGGCGGTGGTGCAGGGGCTGCAGGCAGCACTCGCGGCGATCGATTCGTCGGGCGACGGCGCCAAGCAGCGGATCGACGCGTCCTCGGGCTGGACGTTGCTCAAGCCTTCGGAGCTCAAGGCCGGGCTTGATGATGCGTGGGCGGCCGCGGCCCGCGTCAGCAAGCGGACCATCGACATCGCGGGCATGCGCCGGCGCTTCCTGGTCGCCAGCAAGACGATCGCGGCCTGGCCCCACGACAAGGCGAGCCTTGAGTCGAAAGCGGCGGCTTTGACGCAGGCGCGGGTGAAGGCGGGCGTGTTCACCGAAGAGGTGCGCCGTCCGGTGCCGCTGAGCTCGATCCCCCCGGATCAGAAGCACAAGGACGAGTTCTACGCCCAGACCGGCAAGGCCGTGCTCGGCGCCTTCGCGGAACTGCGGGCGATCGTGGAAGGTGACAGCACCGGGCAGGCGCGCATGCTGGCGGCCGGCACGGGCGCGGGCACGCTGGCGGGCGAAAGCCCGGACTACCGGGCCGTGACCTCCGCCACGCTCGAATACGCCAAGGACTACCTGGCCTACTGGAAGGACGAGGCGACGAGCCAGGTGCTGCCCAGCGTCGCGACGTGGGACGCCTGGCGCGACGGGCTGCGGGCCGTCACGCGCGAGAGCGACATCGATGGCCCGCTGCTGAGCGTCCGCAAGGACGCGCTGGACGCCTTGGGGGCGGTGCCCAAGAACCTGGGCGTCGACGCCGGGCCGGTCATCGAAGAGGTCAAGAAGAGTTTCGCGGGGCTCGACGACGTCGGCTTCAAGGACAAGGCGACCGCCACGCTGCAGGCCTGGCGCGAGCTGACCTCGCTGCCCAAGCCCGACGACGCCCGCACCCAGGTGCTCCGCAAGTTCCGCAGCAGCTCGCTCAATACCGACCTGCTGCAGGCCTATCGCGTCGGCGTCAGCTACTGGGATGAGTTCTACCTGAAGGGCCTGGACCGCCTGGTGCTGGCCACCAAGGGAGACCTCGAAAACGCGCGCAACACCCTCATGAGCGCCAAGGGGCCGCCCCTGGCGTTCGTCGCGCCCGAGGCCAAGGACCTGTCACCCCAGGACGTCCTCGCGGCGGCCGGGGCGTGGGACCAACTGCGCCAGCTCAAGGGCGCCAGCACGGGCTCGGGCGGCCTGACCGACGAGAAGGTGCTCAAGCTGGTGCACGAGCTCGAGGGCGCCACCATCCTCAGTAACGACGACATCACCACCGCCTGGCTCGGGCACATGGGCAAGGCCCTGGCCCTGTTCGCCCCGGGCAAGAGCGTCCACATCAGCCAGGTGCAGCTCGCCCCGGCGGATTCGTACAGCGGCCTCCCCGGCAAGAAGGCCATCGATGAGCAGTGGGGCGCCGTGCTGGTGGACGGCAAGAAACTGGGTGAGACGTTCAACATCGGTGCCGGCACCATCTTCGCGGCGACCGCCAAGCAGTTGACGTTCGATTACGCCGCCGATCCCGGCAAGGGGGACTACGGCAAGCAGGTGGTCGTGGCGCTGTACGATGCGGACCCCGGCAACGACGCGTCGAAACTGTCCAACCCCAAGGCGCGCCTGGAAGTGCCGGGCAACTGGGGCCTGCTCGGGGCCGGGCTGCGCGACGCCGGACGCACGCAGGTGCGGCCCGACGGCACCTGGCGGGTCGCGATCGTCGGCGGGGGCTACTCGCTGGTGCTCGATGTGACGTTTGATCCTCCCCTGCCCGCCAAGGAAGACTGGCCCGACGGCCGGTCGTGGCCCGGCAAGTAAGTCCACACCGAAAGGCCGAAGGAATCAGGCATGGGTAAGGAAGGCCAACAAAGAGCCACCAAAGTTCACGTGGCGGCGTTCGGGAAGCACCCGGGCTGGGACGATCACATTGAAGAGATCGGCCTGGACTGCGACGCGCTCGTGCAGGTGAAGCGCGCCCTCTACACCGAGGGCATCGCCGGCAACATCGACTCGGGCGCATGGGAAAAACTCAGCGACGAGCACCGGCTCCCTGGCTTCCGACATGTGTTCTACTGGCGCCGGCCCGATGGGCTCGTGGTCGGACGCATGTGGTCCAGCCGCGATGGCCGTGGGCGGACCAAGTACCCCATGGTCGTGGTCGCGATGGTCGAGGGTGTCTCGCAGGGGTGGGCGATCGAGCACGCCCTGCCTCGCCTGGAAACCATCGAATCCAAGGTGACGCAGACCGGCTCGGCCGAGCTGGTGCGCCTGGCGATCGGCGAGGCCCGGCGCGGGCTGGAAGATGAAGCGGCGCTGCTGGTCGCCGGGGCCGCGTCCACCAACCTCGCTTCGCCCGCCGGCCTCGTCAAGTCGCTGATCGCCAGCCCCGGGCTCTCACTGCCCACCGACGACGGCAAGGGCATGGGCCTGACCCGCATCATGTACGAGATGGAACGCGAGATGGGCGCGTTCCGGTCGTCCGGGGGCGGCACGCGCGGGCTCACCCGCATGGCCGGTGACGCCGGGGGCCAGCACCTGCGGGTGCCCCTGTGCCTGGCCCACAAGGGCGAGGCGGCCAGCGCCTGGCTCGAACTGATGAGCCAGAACGTCGCCGACGGGGTGCCGATGCTGGTCATCGAGCCCCTGGACGAAGACTTCCTGGACATCATCGTGGGCGAAGTGCGCCCCAGCTCCCTGTTCTGCGTGCGCGCCTCCGCCAAGGGCCTGGCGCTCACCAGCGATGTGCCATACACCATCGAGCCCGCCTTCCGCCAGGCCGCGGAACAACGCCAGGCGGCCTGGGCCGCCGGCAACCTGCGCTCGCCCGCCCCGGCGCCCGGTGCGGCCGCCATGGCCGCGGTCGCGGCGGTCAAAGAGGTGGGAGGCAAGAAGGGCATGCTGGTCGCCGCGGGCGTCGGCGCGCTGCTGCTGCTCGCGGTGCTCATCTACGCCCTGTCGGGCGGGTCTTCCGGCGGCACAAAGCCCAAGGGCGACGCCTCGGGCGCGCAGTCCGACAAGCCCCCGGCCCAGGCCGCGGGTGCTGACACCAAGCCCCAGACCAAGGCCCCCGAGCCCGAAACGGCGGCACCCACCAAGGCCGCCCAGAACCAGCCCGCGCCAGCCGCGATCGAGCCCGAAGCCAAGCCCGAGCCCAAGCCCGCCGCCTATGCCGCGGGCGACATCCGCGCCGGCTGGGGGTTCGATGCGGCGCTGAGCGCGGTCAAGGCCAAGCTGGGCACACTCGAAACCCAGCTCAAAGAGGAAAACAAGAAGCCCGACCCCGCCCTGCGCGAGGCGCTCTCCCGGGCCGAGGACCGCGCCAACAAGTTCGTCAAGACCGTGACGCTCACGCCCTCCAACCAGGATTCGGTGCGGCGCGACATGGAAGCCTGCGAAGGGATGCTGGTGCAGGCCTCGAAGGACATCGACGCCCAACTGGCCGAGGTGTACGCCAGGGTCGGCGCGGAGATGAAGGCCAAGGCCGCCCAGCCCGCCGTCACCACCGAGGCGATGAAGAAGGCCTGGCAGCAGGGCGTGGCGGGCGTGGACCCGACGCTGGGGTACCAGGGCGCTCGCGACCGGGCCGCGGCCATCACCGCGGGGCTGACCGATGCCGAGGGGAAGATTCTGGCCGCCGCCAGCGCCAAGCCCCCGACCCTTCCCGACGCCGATGCGGGCGCGATCGACGCGGTCAGTGCCTCACGTCGCGATGCGGCGCTGCAGGCGGCTTCCGAAGCCGTGCTGCTTGGCGACGTCAATCGCCAGAAGCGCGTGGTCGATGGCTTCCTCGCATCGCAGCAGGCGGCTCAGGATGAACTCACGCTGGCGCGGCGACTGGAAGATCTGATCGCGCTGGGCGAACTCCCGGGCGACAACCCGACCATGACGGCGATGGTGACCGAGCTGCAGGCCTCACCCGCGTGGAAGGACCTGGCCGGGCCCTTGTCGGGCGTGGTCGCGCGGGTGCGGGACATCGGCAACCTGGCGTCCGAGCAGGCCCCGGACAAGCTGCTTGATGTGATCCACCAGGCCCGGGCGGATGAGACTCGCCTGCGCGCGGGCGAGGTGCTGGGTGCGTGGCTGAGGCTGGCGGAGATCGGCTGGCCCAAGACCGCGGCGGACTTGCCGCTGGCGGGCAAGACGCTGGCCGACGAAGTGCGAAAGACCCTGGGGCGGATCGCGGATGAAAAGGCACGCGGGGCGGCGATCGCTCGCGCCAACGACGCCGCCGCCCGCATGTGGAGCGGGTTTGTGCGAGCCGCGGGCGGGGATGGGGCCGGAATCGCTGCGGCGGTCGAGGCCATGCCCATGTTCGGCGTCGATCAGCCGGCGGTCGATGCACTGCCGTCGTGGGCCAAGTACAACATCGCCCGCCTGAAGCTGGAGCGGGCGGTGAGGCTGGCCGAGGGCCAGACGGGAGCCGCCCGGGCCGACGCACAGGCCGCGGCTATGAACGATTTCGTCGGCGCGGTCCAGGGTTTGGATATTGCCAAGAGCGGGGCGCCCGCGGCGCTGCTGGCGGCCATCGAGCCCCTCCGCAGCAAGGGCGCGCAGCTCGATCTCTCCAAGCTCGGCCCGGGCAGCGCCGGCTGGAAGCTCACCCAGAGCGAGGACGGACTGACCGCGACGTACTCGACGAGCCGAGGCGGCAACGAGCACACCGTTGATTTCAAGCGCCTGGCCGAGGGGTCGGGGGGCGAGGTCAGCTTCATCGCGACCACCGAGGTCTCAGTGGGCGAGTTCGCCGACATCGTGGGAGCCGCGGGAAGGTGGGAGGAGTACCGGAGCCTGCTGCCCAAGTCCAGCGAAGGCGGCATCGACCCGCGGCTGGGCCCGCGGGCCTGGTACTGGGCGGGCGAGACCGCCCAGGGCATTCAACCCTGCAAGCCCGGCGCGGGCGACAGCAGCGGCGGCTGGGTGCGCATCAGCAGCACCATGCAGCAGAAACCCTACTACCCCGACGGCATGACCGTGTCGCCCCCGGCGATGGACTCGCCCATGCAGTACGTCGGGCCTGTTCCGGCGCTGCTCGCGGCGCGGCTGGTGGGCTGCCGCTTCCCCAGCGTCGAGGAATGGAAGCGCGCCCTGGCGGGCGATGGGCCAACGCCCAACCCCAACCTGCGCGATGCGACTTGGAAGAAGGAATATGAGCACATCAAGCAGTTCACGGGCTTGAGCCCGCAGTGGCCGGCCAGCGGCATCTTCCTGCCCGCCGGGCAGGCGCCCATCAGTGCCCCCAACGACGGCCTGCCGGCGGTCACCACCGACGACGGGGTGCTCTGGTTCCGCCCGGTGAACGAGAAGACCACGACGACGTTCCACGACCTGATCGGCAACGTGTCTGAATATGTGAGCGACGGGGCGTTGGTGCTGGAAGGCGTGGCCCCGACGCGCGAGGCGGTGGAGGCCGCCCTGGAGAAGGGTGAAAAGTTGCGGGTGATCGGGGGTTCGGCCCTGTCGCCCCAGGGGCAGGCCACGAACGAACCCCAGCCCGTGAACTTTCCGCAGTCGAGGCGGGGATACAGCGATGTGGGGTTCAGACTGGCGTTCTCCGCGCCGCGGGCCGCGGGGGCGGCCGGGGTTGGCGAGCGTCTGCAATCGGCGCTGGGCTCGAGCGGGTATCTGCCCGCGCAGAAATGACGTAGCGCGAAGTGGGTTCAGGTTCTGGTCATGATGGATGAGGCGGATCGGAGCGGGTGACTTGACGAGTCAGGGCCCAAGGCTTTAGGGTGTGGGGGTCGGCCGAGGCGTTGCCGTTTGGACGCGTGCGTGCGGGTCGGCGCGGCGTCCGAGGACAGGGGAGCGTGTGATGAATCAGCGAGTCGTGCGGGGTGTGGCAGGGAACGTGGTCAACGCGGCCGGGCGCGGCTCGATGTGCCTGGCGCTGGCCGCGGGCCTGGTGATGTGTGTCGCCGCACCGGTGCTGGGCCAGAGTGTGCCCAAAGAGCCGCTCGATGTAAACAAAATCCAGCCCGCCCCCGAGCCGCCGCCGAAGCCGGCGACACCCAAGGCCGATCAGGCGCCACCGGCGGACAAGGCCGCGGGCCAGGCCCAGCCCGCGGGCGACGCGGCCCAAGCCGCCCCCGTGGCCAGCGAACCTACGTATCAGGTGTCGCGATTTGTCGTGGAATACAAGAGTTCGCACCCGGATCATCCTCCCGTCGAAGATCTGACGCAGGCGCTGGTGACGCTGGGAACCACCCCCGACGGGTACACCGCGCCGCGCGAGGGCCAGCCGACCGTCACCATGCGGGTGTCGGACATCGCCGAGGGAAACACCGGGCGGTTCGCCCGCAGCGCGATCAACGCGGTGGGTGCCGCCATCGTCGGCGAACTGGGCAAGCGCGGCTTGGCGGGCGCATTTGTGGAAATTTCGCCCGATGACATAGACCCGACCACCCTGGCCGACAAGCGCAAGGACGGGCGGACGGATATGCGCCTCATCGTGTGGATGGGGCGGATCAGCACGGTCCGCACCATCGCCGCGGGCGACGAGTGGAAGGATGAGCTGGAGCACAATCCCGCGGCTCGCATCAACAACGATTCGCCTTCGCAGTCGCGAATCCGCGAGCTGAGCCCGATCCAGCCGGGCGACCTGCTCCACAAGGACGATCTGGATAACTACGTGTTCAGGCTCAACCGCCACCCGGACCGCCGGGTCGACGTCGCACTCTCGCCGGGCGACCAGCAGGAAGACGTGGTGCTCGACTACCTGGTGAGCGAAAACAAGCCCTGGACGGTGTACGCCCAGTTCAGCAACACCGGCACCAAGACCACCAACCGCTGGCGCGAACGCTTCGGGTTCGTGGACAATCAGCTCACCGGGCACGACGACATTCTGCGGCTCGACTACTCGACCGCCGCGTTCAAGGCCTCCCACGCCGTGCTGGGCAGCTACGAGTTCCCGATCATCACCAACTACCTGCGGGTGCGCGGGTACGGGGCGTACACCGAGTTCAACGCCTCGGACATCGGCCAGAACGCGGACAAGTTCACGGGCAAGTCGGGCACGTGGGGTGTCGAGGTGACGGGCACGCCCTGGCAGTATCGCGAAACGTTCCTGGACATCGTGGGCGGCCTGCGGTTCAAGAGCGAAGAGATCGCCAACTCGCTGACCGCCACGACGGGTCGAGAGAACTTCTACTTCCCGTACGTCGGGGCCAGGCTGAGCCGCGATACCGATGCGTCGAGCACGCTGCTGAGCGGGACGTTCGAGTTCATGGACGGGGGCTGGTCGGGCCTGGATGTGGTTGACGAGCAGCGCCTGGGCCGCCAGAACGTCGACGCCTCGTGGCAGGTGTTGAAGTTCGAGGCGACGCACTCGTTCTACATCGAGCCGCTGCTGAACCCCGAGGGGTACGCCGGGGGCAGTTCGGAAGGTCAGCACACCCTGGCGCACGAGATCTACGCGAGCTTCCGGGGTCAGTATGCATTCAACAACCGCCTGGTGCCCAGCGAAGAAGACGTGCTGGGCGGCACCTACACGGTGCGCGGCTATCCCGAGTCGATCGTGGCGGGTGACTCGGTGTGGATCGCGACGCTCGAATACCGGTTCCACGTGCCTCGCGCACTGGGCTTTGAGCTGAAGGAAGACGCCAACGGGAAGCGTTGGGAAGGCGCCGAACCGGGCACCTGGAACGGGCGCGAGCTGACGTCGGTCAACAGCCTTCTGGGGTCGAGCTTCCGGTACACGCCTCAGCAGCCCTTCGGGCGGGCGGACTGGGACTGGGTGCTCAAGGCGTTTGTCGATGTCGGGCGGAACACCAACAGCCGGGCGCTGGTGGGCGAGACAGACTCGACGCTCGTGGGCCTGGGGCTGGGCACGGAACTGCAGATCGGGCGCAACCTGTCGACCAGGCTGGATTGGGGCATCGCCGCTAAATCCATCGACGACCCGGCGAACCCGGTGCGGGATGGACACAGCGAGGTGCACTTCTCGATCACGCTGCTGTACTAGGCGGCGGGCAGGGGCACCAGAGGCGGAGTGTGGCGGCGGGGCGCGAACAGCGCGACGCACGCCGGGAGGGGCCCGAGAGCGAAAGGCTCGAAGGCCGGAGAAGCGACTGAAGCGCAGGGATTGATCGCGGCCTCCAGAGCGCCCGCCCGGACAGGGGCGGGGCCGAAGGGCCGACAGCAAGTCACAGGGAAGCGAGGCCGGCATGTCGAACGTTGATACCCGTCGTCAGGTGCAGAGCAAGGGCGCGGCCAGGCTGAGCCGCCGGGCCGAACTGTTCACCCTCGGACGCGTTCTGGGGCTTGGCTTCCGGGGTGGCTGGAGCGCCGCCCTGGGCGGGGCGATCGTCGCGTCGGTGTGCTCCGCGGCCCTGGCCGGGCCCGAAGGGGCCAGCGTCGCCCGCGGCAACGTGAACATCAGCCACAACGGCAGCGAGACGCTGATCCACGCCAGCAACAACAGCATCATCAACTACCGCAGCTTCGACATCGGGGCGGGCGAGACCGTCCGATTCATCCAGCCCAGCGCCACCTCGCGCGTGCTCAACCGCATCACCTCGGCGCGGCCCACGCAGATCGACGGCAACCTGACCGCGAACGGGCGCGTCTACATCGTCAACCCCGCGGGCGTCTTCTTCGGCCAGGGCAGCGTCATCAACGCCGCCGGCCTCTACGCCTCCGCCGGCCACCTCTCGGACAACGACTTCGTTCGCGGGATCGACCACTTCACCGACGTGCAGGGCGACGTCCGCAACTACGGCACGCTCACCGCCGACTTCATCGCGCTGGTGGGCGCCCGCGTCGACAACCAGGCGAGCATCTACGCCCCCCAGGGCACCGTCGTCATGACCTCGGGCAGCGACGTGCTCATCGGCGAGAAGAACGGCAACGTCTTCGTGAAGCTGGAG
Source organism: Tepidisphaera sp. (assembly GCA_016124375.1). Classification (GTDB taxonomy): domain Bacteria; phylum Planctomycetota; class Phycisphaerae; order Phycisphaerales; family UBA1924; genus RI-211. The sequence continues at coordinate 398,899 of WGNV01000001.1, read as the reverse complement.
GGCCAGAGCGCACAGGCCGCCGCCAACGCCGCCACCAACCCCAAGGGCGTGACCAACGGCGGGACCGTGAACGCCGCGGGCGGCAAGGTGCTGGTGGCCGCGGGCGACATGTACAGCCTCGCCCTGCTGGGCGGCAGCCACGTGAAGGCCACCAACGTCCAGGTCGAGAACCAGGGCCGGGGCGATGTGATCGTGCAGGGCCAGATCGACGCGACCAACGCCGCGGGCAAGGGCGGCACCGTCAAGGTGCTGGGCGAGCACGTGGGCGTCGTCAACGCCAACATCGACGCCAGCGGGCGCGACGGGGGCGGCACCATCCTGCTGGGCGGCAACTACCAGGGCAAGGGTCCGGAACGCAACGCCACCGCCACCTTCGTCGGCAACGACGTGACGCTCAAGGCCGACGCGGTGCAACGCGGCGACGGCGGCAAGGTCGTCGTCTGGTCCGATGACATCACCCGGTTCTACGGCGACATCTCCGCCCAGGGCGGCGTCCAGGGCGGGAACGGCGGCTTCGCCGAAGTCTCGGGCAAGCACAACCTCGCCTTTGACGGCGTCGCCAACACGCTGGCGCCCCAAGGCCGCACCGGCACCCTGCTGCTCGACCCCGACACCATCGTCGTGCAGAACAGCATGGGCAACACGACGACCCTGCCCGTCAACTTCGCGACGACCCCGACCGCCATCACCATCCGCGACACGGTCATCAACAACGCCACCTCGAACGTGGTGCTGCAGGCCAATGTCAGTATCACCGTCAACAGCAATGCCGCCATCAGCATCACCACTTCGGGCGTGGGCATCACCATGCAGTCGGGTGGCGACATCATCCTCAACGGCGGCATCACCACCAACAACGGCTTCATCTCGCTGACCGCCAACGACGCCGCGTCGGGCATGGCCAGCGGCACCGGCGCCATCACCATCGCCAGCGGCGCCACCCTCAACGCCGGCACCGGGGCCATCACGCTCAATGCAGTCTCCACCAGCATCGGCGCCTCCATCACCGGCGGCTCACTGAGCGTCACCGGCACCGCCACGCTGGGCGCCAACGTCACCACCAGCGGCGCAGGCGGGGCGGTCTTCAACGGCGCCACCACCGTCAGCGGCACGCGCACCGTCAACTCCTCGGGCGGCAACGGCCCCATCACCTTCAACGCCGCCATCCTCGGCACCACCAACAACACCGACAACCTCACGCTCACCGCCGGCACCGGCGTCGTGACCTCCGCCGGCGGCATCGGCACCAACATGCTGGGCCTGGCCGCCGTCAACGTCTCCAGCTCGGGCTCCACATCCCTCTCCGGCTCGGGCATCTTCGCCTCGTCCCTCAGCGTCACCGGCGCCACCACCCTGGCCACCGACGTCACGACCTCCGGCGCGTCGGGCGTCACGTTCAACAGCGCCCTGACCGTCAGCGGCTCGCACACCATCGACACCTCGGCGGGCAACGCCTCCTTCACCTTCGGCTCCACCATCAACGGCACCACCGCTGGCGTCGATCAGTTGTTCTTCACCCTGGGCAACACGGCGAACCTCAATATTTCCGGCGCCGTCGGCGGCTCCACCCGCCTGGGCCAGTTCCAGATCAACTCCGCCAACAACATCACCCTGGCCGCGGTCTCCTCCGACTTCATCAGCGTCAACTCCACCAGCATGGCCGGCACCGTGCAGCTCAATGGCCTGCTCACCGGGCGCCTCAGCGCCGCCGACGCCGTCGTCGTCACGGGCGACACCATCAACGAGGCCGGCGGCATCATGACCATCCAGGCCACCGGCGACTCTTCGGTCCGCCTGGCCGCGGGCACCCTGCTCAACATCACCGGCAACATCACCACCAACGGCTTCTTCCTGAACAACGGCACCGGCGATGTCAGCCTCGGGGCCAGCATCAACACCTCGGGTGGCGGCTCGGGCAACCAGAACCTGGTCTTCAACGCCGGGTCGTACCTCGTCACCGTCACCGCTTCCAACGTCACCCTCAACTCCGGCGCCGGCACCCTCTCCATCGACAACGCCAGCGCCGGCGTCGCGCTCAACATCGGCGCCAACAACGTCACCTTCCAGTCCAACGCCGTCACCATGGCCAACGGCAACCTCGCCGGCACCGGCGCCGGCTCCCTCAGCCTCCAGGGCGCGCTGAGCAGCACCAGCATCGGCGTCGCCGGCGCCAGCGGCACCGCCCAGTTCACCCAGGCGCTCATCACCAAGATCGGCACCGGCACCGTCTCCGTGCTCAACATCGGCGCCTCGGGCGGCACCGAGACGCTCACCCTGGGCGCCAGCACCTTCGATGTGCCCACCAACTTCCGCGCCAGCGGCGCTGGCGGGCTCATCACCATCGCCGGCAACGTCACCGGCACCAACGCCGGCGGGCTCACCTTCACCGGCCCCGTCTCCGTCAGCGGCTCGCGCACCGTCGATACCTCCGGCGCCAACGCCCCCATCTCCTTCACCTCCACCATCAACGGCACCACTTCCAACACCGACACCCTCATCCTCACCGCCGGCTCGATGGGTACCAGCAACATCGTGGTCAGCGGCATCGTCGGCGGCACCACGCCCCTCAGCAGCTTCCAGGTCACGACCGCCAACAACATCACCCTGGCCGCCGCCTCCGCTGCCGCCATCAACCTCACCTCCTCCAGCGCCGCCGGCACGCTGCAGCTCAACGGGCTGCTGACCGCCACCCAGGCCGCCACCCAGTCGGTCGTCCTGGTCGGCAACACCATCAACGTCGTCGGCGGGATCACCACCACCCAGGCCCTGGGCACCTCCGACATCCTCGTGACCGCCGGCACTCAGCTCACCATCTCCGGCGCGATCACCGCCAACGGCTCCTTCGAGAACAGCGGCACCGGCGCCGTCACCATCAGCGGCAACATCGATACCTCCAACGGCTCCGCCACCCACCGCGACATTACCTTCGACGCCGGCGCCTACCTCGTCACCACCTCCAGCGCCGTCACCATCAACTACGGCACCGGCACCCTCACCCTGGCCAACGCCAGCGCTGGCCACGCTCTCAACACCAACGGCCAGACCATCACCCTCCAGGGCAACGCCATCAGCCTGCCCAACGGTGATTTCAGCGGCAACGGCTCGGGCTCCATCACCTTCGTCGGCGCCACCGACGCCACCAGCATCGGCGTCGCGGGCGGCTCGGGCACGCTGCAGATCTCCCAGTCCCTGCTCAATCTCGTCCCCGCCGGCACCGTCGCCAGCATCAACATCGGCGCCGCCACCGGCACCGAGGCCATCGACATCGCCGCCTCCACCCTGCTTGTGCCCACCGCCTTCCGCGCGGGCGGCACGGGCGGCACCATCAACATCGGGGGCGACATCGCCGCCAACGCCGGCGCCTCGGTCAGCTTCACCGCCGACACCGCCGCCGCCTCCAGCACCTTCCCCATCACGCTGGCCGCCAACATCACGACGACCAACCAGTCGATCTCCTTCTCGGGCAACGTCCGCTCGATGGGCACCGCCACCGTCAACGCCGGCACCAACACCATCCTCGTCAACAACCGCCTGAACCTCGCGGGCACCGCCCTCACCCTCCGCAGCAACACCCTGCTGCTGCTGGGCGGGGCCGGCAGCGTCACCGGCGCGGGCTCCAGCACCCTCACCCTGGTCGGTGCGACCGACGCCACCAGCATCGGCGTCGGCGGCTCCGGGGCCAGCGGCACCTACACCGTCTCCAGCACCGCGCTCGCCGCCCTCAGCTCGGGCTCCGTCTCGATCCTCAACATCGGCGCCGCCGCCGGCACCGAGGCCATCACGATCGGCACCAGCAGCATCGCGGTGCCCACCGCGTTCCGCGCCGGGGGCGTAGGCGGCACCATCTCCCTCGCCAACGCCCTGACCGGCACCAGCACCGCCGCCTTTACCTTCACCGCCGACACCGCCGCCGCCTCCAACGTCTTCCCCATCTCGCTGGGCGCGGGCATCACCACCAACAACCAGGCCATCACCTTCAACGGCAACGTCCGGGCCACCGCGACCGCCACCATCAACTCCGGCACCGCCGCCCAGACCTACAACAACGAACTCAACATCAACGGCCAGGCCCTCACCCTCCGCCAGAACACCCTCTCCTTCGCGGGCGGGGCCGGCAGCGTCATCGGCAACGGCAGCGGCACGCTCACCATCCTGGGCGCCACCAACGCCACGTCCATCGGCGTGGGCACCGGCGGCGGCACGCTCTCCTTCAACGCCACCGACCTCGCGGCTTTGTCCAACGGCGCCGCCGCCCAGATCGTCTTCGGCTCCGCCTCTCAGGCCGCCGACATCACCTTCGCCAACGCCACCTTCCACGATGCCCTCGTCGCCACCACCGACTCGAACCACACCATCTTCATCACCGGCAACATCACGGGCGACCAGAGCGACGCCAGCGTGAGCCTGACGGCCGCCGCGTTCAACCTGGGCGCCAACATCCGCACCCAGGGCGCGGGCATCACCATCACCGGCAACAACGCGTCGTTCGGCCTGACCCTCAGCGCCAACGCCGTGCTCGACACCACCAACTCCGGCGCCGCCGCCGGGGGTGCGGCCATCAACGTCGGCCCCACCGTCAACGCCTTGGCCGCGGGCACCCAGGGCCTCACCCTCAACGCCGGCAACAGCGCCGCCTCCGACATCACCTTTACCAACGCCGTCGGCGGCACCACCCGCCTGGGCGCCCTCAGCATCACCAGCGGCGATGTCGTCAGCTTCCAGGCCGTCACCGCCGCCAGCGTCGAGCAGGTCGCCGCCGCGTCCGGCGGCACCGCCATCACCACCTTCGCCGGCGCCGTCAATACCAACGGCCTCATCACCGCCACCACCAACGGCGTCGCCCTCACGGGCCGCTCGTTCACCCTGAACGGCGTCACCACCACCGGCACCGGCGGGGTCGCCATCGACGTCACCGGCGGCGTCCTCACCCTCCAAACCACCGCCCTCAGCCTCGACGGCGCCTTCGCCAAGACCGGCACCGGCACCACCTCGCTGGGCGTCAACATCTCCACCACCAACGACAACATCGATTTCTCGGGCGGCTCGACCACCGTCACCGTCGATGCCCGCACCCTGGCCGCCGGCACCGGCACCATCACCCTCAACAACGCCCTCAACCTCCAGACCTTCGGCCTCACCCTCTCCGGCAACGGCATCGACCTGCTGGGCGGGGCCAACTCCGTCACGGGCACCACCAGCGCCAGCCACCTGTGCCTGTTCGGGGCCGACGGCACCGTGCCGATCGGCGTCGGCACCGCCATGGGCACCCTGGATCTCAGCACCACCGATATCGCCGCCGTCGCCAGCAGCGTCGGCTCGCTCCAGATCGGGGCTGCGTCCGGCACCGGCGTCATCACCGTCAACGACGCCTCGACGATCACCTTCAACCAGACCGCCCAGTTCCGCGCTCCGACCAACGTCTTCATCGATGTCACCGCCGCCGGCACCGGCTGCCTCATCTTCGACGGCGCCACGCTCGTCGGCTCCGCGATGACCACGACCAACCTCTCGGCCTCCTGCATCATGTTCAACGGGGCCGCCACCATCGACGGCAACGTGGCCATGACCGCCACCAACACCGCGACCAGCGGCAACACCGGCATCACGTTCGCCTCGACCGTCGCCACCAACCAGGCCATGGGCGAAAACCTCGCCCTCTCCGGCAACCTGCTCTCCTTCGCGGGCGGCGCTTCCAGCGTCACCGGCTCCGGCTCAGGCGGGCTCGTGCTCACCCCAGTCACCAACGCCACCAGCATCGGCGTCGCGGGCGGCACCGGCACCCTGCAGCTCACCCAGGCCTTCTTCAACGCCATCACCCCCGGCGCCTTCAGCCTCGTCACCGTCGGGGCCAGCGCCGGCACTCACGCCATCTCCATCGCCGGCGGCTCCTACGCAACGCCAGTCGCCTTCCGAGCCCCCGGCACCGGCGGCACCATCGCCATCTCCAGCGCCATCACCGGCACCGGCGCCGCCTCCTTCCAGTTCACCGCCGACACCGCCGCCAGCAGCTCCACCTTCCCCATCACGCTCGGCGCCGCCATCACCACCGCCAACCAGAACATCACCTTCACGGGCAACACCTCCTTCACCCCCGCCAGCGCCACCCTGAGCGCCGGCACCGGCACCATCGCGTTCAACAACCTCCTCACCATCAACGCCAACGCCCTCACGCTCTCCGCCAACGGGATCGATTTCCTGGGCGGGGCCGGCAGCGTCACCGGCACCAGCGCCGCCAGCCGCCTCTGCCTCTTCGGCGCCACCGGCGCCACCACCATCGGCGTGGTCAACGGCTCGGGGGCTCTCAACCTCAGCCAGGCGGACATCGCCGCGGTCGACGGCACCGTTGGTGAACTCCAGCTCGGCGCTCCTTCGGGCACCGGGCTCATCACCCTGGCCGGGCCCCCTTCGCCCCTGGTCTTCGCCACGACGCTCGACCTCCGGGCCCCCGCCTCGGTGCTCACGCCCCTCTCGCTCCCCTCGGGCGCTTGCCTTATCTTCGACGGCTCGGCCATCGTCGGCTCGTCGATGACCACCACCACGCTCACCGCCGGCTGCGTCATCTTCAACGGCTCCGCCACCCTCAGCGGCGACGTCGCCATCACCGCCACCAACCCCGCCACCAGCGGCAACACCGGCATCACCTTCGCCTCGACCGTCACCACCAACCAGGGCTCGGGTGAAAACCTCGCCCTCTCGGGCAACCGCCTGCAGTTCAATGGCGGCGCCGCCAGCGTCACCGGCACCCAGGCCGGCGAACTGCGCCTGACCCCGGTCACCAGCGCCACCTCCATCGGCATCAATGGCGGCTCCGGCACCCTGCAGCTCACTCAGGCCTTCTTCAACGCCATCGATTCGGCCGCATTCAACCTCGTCAGCGTCGGCGCCAGCGCCGGCACCCACGCCATCACCATCGACGCCGGCACCTTCGCCCTCCCCCTGCTGTTCCAGACCCCCGGCACCGGCGGCACCATCGACATCGCGGGCAACCTCACCGGCACCGGCCCGGGCGCCTTCCGCTTCGTCGCCGACACCGCCGCCAGCAGCAGCACCTTCCCCATCACGCTGGGCGGCAGCATCACCACGTCCAACCAGAGCATCTCCTTCAACGGCAACACCGCCCTGGGCACCGGGCCCTTCACCCTCAACGCCGGCACCGACACCGTTCGCTTCGAGAATCTCCTCGAACTGGGTGGGCAAGACCTCACCATCCGCACCAACCTGCTCACCCTCGCGGGCGGCAACAACAGCGTGACCGGCAACGGCAGCGGCACCCTCACCCTGCTCGGCGCGACCGACGCCACCAGCATCGGCGTGGGCGGCGCGGGCGGCACCGCCCAGATCTCCGCCGCAGACCTCGACGCCCTCGCCGACGAGGCCACCGGCCAGATCGTCATCGGCTCGGCCACCCAGGCCGCCGACATCAACTTCGGCGCCTCCACCTTCCGCGATGCCCTGCTGGCACGCACGGATGTGAACCACTCCCTCGTCGTCGGCGGCACCATCACCGGCGCCGCCTCCGACGCCTCGATCACGCTGCGGGGCGGCGTCGCCTTCCTCGGTGCCAACATCGTCACCGACGGCGCCGCCATCTCATTCCAGGGCCCCAACGCCTCGGGCGATGCCCGCGTCCGCCTCGTCGCCAATGCCACCCTCGACAGCACCAACAGCGGCGGCGCCTCGACGGGCGCCAACGTCGTGGTCAACGGCACCATCAACGACACCACCGCCGCCGGCACCCAGGGCCTCACCATCAACGCCGGCTCCGCCGGCCTGGTGCAGCTGCTTGGCAACGTCGGCTCCTCCATCGCGCTGGGCGATCTCGACGTCACCGGTGGTGGCGGCATCGAGCTCGGCGGCAACATCACCACCCACAACGGCCTGGTCACCCTTCACAACAACACCCTGCTGCTCACCGACGTCGCCGTCGATACCACCGACGCCGCGAGCGTCGTCGGCCAGAACATCGCTTTCGGCGGCACCATCGACACGCAGACCATGCTGAGCCCGGTCGCGCTCACCCTCAACTCCGGCTCCGCCTCCACCGTCACCGTCTCGGGTGACATCGGGTCCAACAACCAGCTCTCCACCTTCACCGCCACCGGCGATCAGCTGCTCGCCAGCATCATGGTGCAAAACGTCAGCACCGTCGGCGCCCAGACCTACAACGGCTGGCTCAGCACCGGCCAGACGCTCACCGTCAGCAGCTCCGGCGCGGGCATCGCCGTCAACGGTAACCTGCAGCTCGAAGACAACGGCTCGGACCACATCGTTCGCCTCGTCACTTCGGGCTCAGCCGCGGGCGACAGCATCGCCATCTCCGGCCGCGTCAACTCCGACCCAAGCGCCTCCAACACCCCCTCGATGGTGCTCAACGCCGGCACCAGCGGCGCCGTCTCCATCGGCTCGGCCGTGGGTGATGTCAGCCAGATCGAGACCGTCACGATCAACGGCGGCACCATCGCCGTCAACAACGTCTCGACCGTCGCCGGCCAGGTCTACACCGGCGCCCTCACCCTCGAAGCTCCGGGCATGGGTCCGACCCAGCTCACCAACACCGCCGGCAGCTTCGACATCACCGTCACCGGCCCGCTCACCCTCGCCCACGACGCCATCATCACCGCCCGCAACCTCATCCAGGTCAGCGGCGCGACCGACAGCATGACGGGTCAGAACTTCTCGCTCACGCTCGACGCCCCGACCATCAACCTCGTCGGCCAGGTGGGCGCGACCCAGGCGCTGAACGTCTTCACGACCCAGAGCAGCAGCGCCGCCGCGGGCACGCTCACGCTGGGCAACAACGCCGTCAACAGCCTCTACAACCTCCACACCGCCGGCGCCCAGTCCATCGCCCACGCCACCGTGCTGCAGCAGGACACCCAGCTCACCGCCGACGCCGGCAGCGCCGTCGGCCTGCACGCCATCGACTCCGACGCCAACGCCGCCCGCGCCCTGACCATCAGCACCACCGGCGCGACCACCGTCACCGGCGCCGTCGGCGGCACCCGCGCCCTCTCCACCCTCACCACCGTCGTTGGTGGCTCCACCACCCTCACCGGCAACGTCACCACCACCCAGGCCCAGGTCTACGGCGACAACATCATCCTGGGCGGCAACATGATCCTCTTCAGCGCCGGCAATAGCGCCTCCTTCGCCGGAACACTCGATTCCGACGGCACCCCTCGCAACCTCACCATCACCGCCTCCGGCAGCGTCGGGTTCGGCGGCACCGTCGGCGGCACCAGCAAGCTCGCCTCCCTCAGCGTCACCGCCGCCAACATCTCCGCCTCCGACATCCGCACCACCGGCGCCCAGGCCTTCACCGGCACCTCCCTCTTCCTCGGCTCCAGCACCACCGACGCGGGCGACATCAGCGTCACCGGCGCCACCACCCTGGGTGACAACGCTTCGCTCTTCGCCACCGGCGGCAGCGTGCTCATCTTCGGCAACACCACCACCGGCGCCAACAGCACCCTCCGCAGCAGCGGCGGCAGCGTGGCCCTCACCGGCACCCTCGATCTCAACGGCGACACCACCCTCCAGACCGACGGCACCACCGGCAGCGAGGACGTCAACGTCGGCGGCACCATCAACTCGCTCTCCGGCAACCACGCCCTCACCGCCACCGCCGGTGCCAACGGCGACGTCATCTTCGGCGGCGACATCGGCCTGGGCACCAACACCGGCCAGGCCGCCCTCTCTTCGCTCGTCGCCAGCGGCGCCAACATCACCGCCGCCAACGTCCGCACCGTCGGATCCCAGTCCTACGGCGGCGGCGCCTCCTCCGTCACCACGCTCAGCGGCGACATCCAGACCACCGGCGCCGGCCAGGTCGTCTTCAGCGGGGCCCTCCTCCTCTCCAAGATCGGCACCAGCTCCATCAGCACCAACAACGGCTCCGTCCAGTTCGGCCGCGTCGATGCCGCCAGCAGCACCAACCCCTCCGGCCTCAACGTCTCCGCCAGTGGCTCGGGCAGCGAGGCCATCTTCACCGATCTCGTCGGCGGCACCCAGGCCCTCAGCCTCCTCACTGTCTCCCAGGGCTCCGCCCGCCTCGCCGGTGGCTCCGTCATCACCACCGGCGCCCAGACCTACGGCTCGGTCACCCTCGCCAGCACCGCGGGCAACTCCACCAGCCTCTTCGCCAGCGGCTACACCTTCAATGGCGCCATCACCGGCGCCGGCCAAACCCTCAACACCGACTACTCCAGCGCCAACGGCATCACCGCCTTCAACAGCACCGTCAACATCGCCCGCCTCGTCGTCGGCGGCAACTCCACCAGCCGCACCTTCGACGACACCGGCACCACCCGCATCGGCGCCAACATGACCTTCTCCAACGGCGCTGATTTCCGCGGCACCAACGTCCTCACCAACAACGTCACCATTCAGGGCGGCATGGGCGCCCTGCTCTTCCGCGGCACCATCGACGCCGACAGCTCCGCCAACAACCGCACCTTGACCCTCCTCTCCCAGCGCACCGCTTCCGCCGATTTCATCCCCTTCGGCTTCGGCCGCAGCATCGGCTCGACCGCCGCCCTGGGCGCCTTCAACCTCGGCTCCGACCGCGCCGCCAACCAGGCCCAGCCTTCCGCCTCCGCCGTCTTCAGCGACGGATTCGACGACTCCGGGCGCGTCACCCTCAGCAGCTTCGCCAACACCGACAGCTTCTCGGTCAACGTCGGCTCGGGCGGCTTCAGCATGGGCCGTGGCGAAAAGATCACCTCCTTCGGCACCATCACCATCAACTCCACCGGCCGCGTCCGCCTGGGCGATATCACCTCGCTCGTCAGCATCGTCGTCCGGTCCGACAACATCGATCTCCTCTACCGCGGCAACTCGCCCCTCATCTCCCGTCAATACCTCGCCGGTGGCTCCACCGGCACCCCGCCCAGCGACCTGGGCCTCGACTTCGTCGCCAAGAACGCCATCAGCTTCCTGCGCAACAACGGCATGGCCGGCCCCGTCGTCCGGGTGGTCGACATCGGCAACACGGGCAAGACCAGCACCGACTTCGTCAACTTCGCCACCGACGCGGGCCGTCCCGCCGTCGGCGTCCTGGGCTCCGAATCCATCACCCCCTTCCGGTTCTTCAAGCTGGCCGACTCCGCGGACATCGGCCCCGCCGGCCTGGGCACCGGCCAGTTCACCGATCCGCGCTCGGGCAACGGCTCCTTCCTGCTGGGCTTCGATCTGCCCGCCCAAGGCTCCAGTAACGCCGGCCTGGCCAGCTCCATCGCCGGGGCCATCCCCCGCGACACCGAGACCAAGCAGGTCGCCACGCCCGTCACCGTCGGCAAGGCCCTGCGTGAACAGTTGCAGGACCTGGGCCTGAACACCCGCGAGCTGAGCTTCGAGGAATCGGTCGAGTTCCTGGTCGGCCGCGCCGTCTACCGCGATATCGACCTCAGCCGCCGCGTCAGCGACACGGGCAGCATCATCACCGTCAACCGCCTGGCGGGCCCGCCTGTGCAGGAAGTCGTGGACGCCTACCTCGACCTGATCAAGACCCCGCAGATCGATCCGCAGACCGGTCAGCCGGTGCTCGACGACAGCGGCAAGCCCGTCCTGGTCAGCCGCGAAGACACCATCAAGTACGACCTGGGCACCTCCTGGAGCAAGTACGCCGAGACCACCGACAACCCAGACGGGCTGGGCTTCCGCCAGTGGCTGGAAGGGCTGGGCTCCAAGGCCGAGCAGGTGGACAAGGACTCGCTGGAGTTCCTCAACAAGGCGCGGGTCGTGGTCGAGAAGCTGGATACGCTGGGCCTGTCGTCGTACGAAGTGCGCACGCCCACGCTCAACGTGCTCGGCCGCATCCAGCCGCCCGAGATCAGCAAGATCGAGGACATGGAGTACGCCGTGCTTGGCAAGGTCGTGTCGCTCAAGTAGGATTGTCCGGTTCGTGGGGTCGTCGGGCCCCGGGCGCGTGCCCGGACAAGCCCGCCGGGGCAGGGGGTCTTTGGGCGGAGTGTCTCCGCCCATCGTGAACGGCGGTGGTGCGTGGGCGTGATCAACGTGGAGAGCCTGACCAAGGCGCTGGAGGGAGAAAATCCCTGCGGCGAGAACCTGCGTTGGGACCGCGCCTACCTCGAACTCGAACGCCTCGCCGAAGGCACCGAAGAGTCCCAGGTCGGCGACAGCATCAAGCCCGCCGAGGAGCCCGACTGGCGCGAAGTCCGCGACAAGGCCGTCGAACTCCTCGCCAAGGGCCGCCACCTCCGCCTGGGCATCATCCTCACCCTCGCCGCCGTCCGCCTCGAGGGCTACACCGGCCTGCGCGACGGCCTCAAGGTCATGGAGACCTGGCTCACCCAGTACTGGGACCAGGTCTGGCCCGTCCTCGATGTCGAAGACAACAACGACCCCACCGAACGCATCAACGCCATCGCCTCCCTCTCCACCCCCATGGCGACCTACGGCGACAAGATGAAACTCGTCGACCGGGTCTACGAGGCCCCGGTCTGCGAATCCCGCCAGCTCGGCCGCTTCTCGCTCAAAGACATCGCCATCGCCTCCGGTGCCCTCGAAGACAAAAAGCCCGCCGGCCAGGAAAAGGACGACCGTCCTCCCCCGACCCTCGCCGTCATCGACGGCGCCTTCGCCGAAACCGACAAGGAACGCCTCACCGAGCTCGCCGCCGCCGCCACCGAAGCCGCGGCTTCCCTCGAAGCCATCTCCAACGTCTTCACCGAAAGGTGCGGCGACGGCATCGGCCCCAACATCACCCCCCTCGCCACCGTCCTCAAGGACGCCATCACCCAGATCACCCGCCGCCTCGCCGGTGAAACCTCCGGTGATGGTTCGGGCGCCGTTGGGGAGTCAGGCGGCGATGAAGCCGGCGGCGACGCCGCGGGCGATGGTGGTGGGGGTGGTGGCGGCCCGCGCATCTCCGGCAACGTCGCCAGCCCACAAGATGCGCTCAAGGCAATTGAGCGGGTCATTACGTACTACGAATCGCGCGAACCCAGCAGCCCCGTCCCGCTCATACTGAAGTGCGCCCAGCGCATGGTCGGACTGGGGTTCCTGGATATCTCCAAGGTGCTCACGCCCGACGTCGTGCAGATGCTGGTCAACGTGTCGACGCCGCCCGAGCAGAGCAGTTCGTAGTCCGGAAGGGTACGGGTTTTCGGCGTAAATTTGGCATTGGGGCGGGTTGTGGTATGCTGAAAGAGGGTTTTCGCGGAACACGTGTGTGAGTCAGGGTCGGGGGGTGTCGCTGAACAAGGTTGTCAAAGAGGGAAGGGTTTTCACCCCACGCGCCGCCCGCGGCCGCAGATTCGGGGTGCAAAATGCAGGGATGCATCCCCTGGCGACGGATGATGCAGGGGCGGGATTGTTCGGGTGGGTGTGAAGATCCAGTGTCGGTGTCGAGTGCGTCATCTTTCTGTGCGTAGCGCGGCGTGAAAGCGCCGCCCGGATGCTTTCGGATCGTGGTGTGTACGCAAGCCGCCCGGCGTACTGCGCGAATGGCGGCAGAGGAGCAAAGGTCATGGCCAAGGCAAGCAGTCAAAAGTTCATCGCTAGGAACCGGGCCCCGCGCGTGCAGATCGAGTACGACGTAGAGCTCTACGGCGCCGAGAAGAAGGTCAATCTCCCCTTCGTCATGGGCGTGATGGCCGACCTCTCCGGCAAGCCCGCCGAGGCCCTGCCCCCGGTCGCCGACCGCAAGTTCCTCGAGATCGACGTCGACAACTTCGACGATCGCATGAAGAGCATGAAGCCCCGCGTCGCCTTCCAGGTGCCCAACACCCTGACCGGCGAAGGCAACATGAGCGTCGACATCACCTTCGAAAGCATGTCCGACTTCTCGCCCGCGGCGATCGCCAAAAAGGTCGAGCCCCTCGCCAAGCTCCTCGAGGCTCGCACCCAGCTCTCCAACCTCCTCACCTACATGGACGGCAAGAGCGGCGCCGAGCAACTCGTGTCCAAGGTCATCGGCGATCCGGAACTGCTCAAGAGCCTGGCCTCCGCCCCCAAGCCCAAGGAATAAGCCCCGGGGCCGCCACCATTCGGTAGAACCAAATACGCAAGCCGCCAAGGTCCCACTCGCGACCCCGGGCGGCAGGGAGAACGAAGATGTCACAAGCACAGTCTCAAGGCCTCTCGGGCATCCAGTTGGAAGGCAACGACCTGGAAGCCCTGCTCCAGAAAGAGTTCAAGCCCAAGACCTCCAACGCCAAGGAAGCCATCGAGAGCGCCGTCAAGACGCTCGCGGCTCAGGCCCTGGAAGGCACCCAGCTCATCTCCGATGACGCGGTGAAGTCCATCGAGGCCATCATCGCCGCCATCGATCAGAAGATCAGCCAGCAGGTCACCGCCATCCTCCACCACCCCGACTTCCAGAAACTGGAATCGTCCTGGCGCGGGCTGGCCCACCTCGTCAACAACACCGAGACCGACGAGACGCTCAAGATCCGCGTCATGAACATCAGCAAGAAGGATCTGTCCAAGACCATCGCCAAGTTCAAGGGCACCGCCTGGGACCAGAGCCCCCTCTTCAAGAAGCTCTACGAAGAAGAGTTCGGCATGCCCGGCGGCCAGCCCTACGGCTCGCTCATCGGCGACTACTACTTCGACCACACGCCCCCCGACGTCGAGATGCTCGCCGGCATCGCCCAGATCGCCGCCGCCGCTCACGCCCCCTTCATCTCCGCCGCCGCCCCCACGCTCATGAACATGGACAGCTGGCAGGAACTGTCCAACCCCCGCGACCTCACCAAGATCTTCCAGGGTCCGGACTACGCGCCCTGGCGCAGCCTGCGAGCCAGCGACGACAGCCGCTACATCGGCCTCACCATGCCCCGCGTGCTCGCCCGCACGCCCTACGGCGCCAAGAGCAACCCCGTCGAAGAGTTCGCCTACGAGGAAGACACCGAGGGCGCCAAGCACGATAAGTTCACCTGGATGAACGCGGCCTACGGCATGGGCGTCAACATCACCCGCGCCTTCAAGCTCTACGGCTGGTGCAGCCGCATCCGTGGCGTTGAGTCCGGCGGCATCGTCGAGGGCCTGCCGGTCCACACCTTCCCCACCGACGACGGGGGCAAGGACATCAAGTGCCCCACCGAGATCGCCATCACCGACCGCCGCGAGGCCGAACTGGCCAAGAACGGCATGATGCCGCTGTCTCACTGGAAGAACACCGACTACGCCGCGTTCGTGGGCGCCCAGAGCCTCCACCAGCCCGCCGAGTACGACGATCCCGACGCCACCGCCAACGCCAACCTCGGCGCACGCCTCCCCTACCTCTTCGCCACCTGCCGCTTCGCCCACTACCTGAAGTGCATGGTCCGCGACAGGATCGGCAGCTTCTCCAGCGCCGACCAGATGTCCAACTGGCTCAACAAGTGGATCAGCAACTACGTCGACTTCGACCCCGTCAACTCCTCCGAAACCTACAAGGCCACCCACCCCCTCTCCGGCGCCGAAGTCGTCGTCGAGGAAGTCCCCGGCAACCCCGGCTACTACTCCTCCAAGTTCTTCCTGAAGCCCCACTACCAGCTCGAAGGTCTCACCGTCTCGCTGCGTCTGGTCTCCAAGCTCCCCTCCCAGAAGGGCGGCTGATCCCCAGGCGTGAGCGATCGTCTTTTCCGTCGCTGTTGTTGTCAGGCGGAGCGCCCCGCACCCAAAGGCGCGGCCAGGGCACGAGGCCCGCAGAGTTCAGTAAACACGGGCGACCGGCGTGTGTCCGGTGCCAAGGGCTCAAGGCGGGCGGCTACGCCTCGCAGATCGAAGGCCCTCGAGGGTTCTAAAGGAGGTTGGTCATGGCATTTGATGGATTTCTGAAAATCGGCACGATCAAAGGTGAATCTCAGGACGGCACTTTCGCCGGCTCCAAGAACTGGATCGACGTGCTGTCGTTCACCTACGGAGTGACGCAGTCCGGCAGCGCCAGCAGCCAGGGTGGTCTCACCGCCGGCAAGGCCAACTTCCAGGACTTCACCTTCACCCAGAAGGTCCACATCGGCTCCCCCGAAATGTTCCTCACCTGCGCCAACGGCAAGGTCCACGAGGAAGCCTGGTTCGTCGCCCGCAAGGCCGGCGAAACCCCCCAGGTCTTCATGCAGATCAAGATGAAGAACGTCCTCATCACCTCCGTCACCTCCCAGGGCGCCGGCGGTCCGGACGAAATCCCCACCGAGACCGTCTCCCTCACCGCCGAAATGCTCGCCGTGTGGTACGGCCAGCAGGATTCCAAGGGCCAGATCGCCAGCAACATCGCCACCGGCTGGGATCAGAAGAAGGCCATCAAGTGGGACGGCCACGGCCTGGCCGCCAACCCCAAGGGCTGATCCTCCCGATATCGCCGGTCGAAAGCCCGGCGCTCCGGACCACGCCCCCACGAGGACAATCCCCCGTGGGGGCTTTGAGTTTCTAGATCGCGCGCCTCCCCGCCCGAGAAAGACCCGGGCAGCCCGCGATTCCGATCCCGCGGCTTCCAGCCCGCCCGCTTCTCCAGGAGGTCGAGTTGACCATGACGCCGCAAGACCTGCTCCGCGAAGGCAAACCCGACGAATGCCTCAAACTCGTCGAGGGCCAGGTCCGTGCCAACCCCGCCGACGCCAAGCTCCGCGTCCTGCTCTTCCAGGTCCTCGCCGTCCTCGGCGAGTGGGACCGCGCCACCATCCAGCTCGGCGTCGCCTCCGAGATGGATCAGGCCAACACCCTCATGGCCCAGATGTGCCAGCAGGCCATCCTCAGCGAAAAGTTTCGCGCCGACGTCTTCGCCGGCAAACGCGCACCCATGATCCTGGGTGAGCCCGAGCCCTGGATGGGCATGATCGTCCAGGCCGCACAGCTCTCCGCCCAGGGCAAGCACGCCGCCGCCAGCGACCTCCGCGCCCAGGCCTTCGAGCTCGCCCCCGCCGTCGGTGGCGAGATCAGCGTCGGGCCCGACGAAGAACACGCCACCAAGCACCCCTTCGAATGGATCGCCGATGCCGACGAACTGCTCGGCCCCATGATCGAACTCTTCGTCGGCGGCAAGTACTACTGGGTTCCCTGGCAGCGCATCGCCCTGCTCCGCCTCGAACCCCCCACCGACCTGCGCGACGTCGTCTGGCTCCCGGGCCAGGCCATCTGGACCACCGGCGGCACCCAGGTCGTCCTCGTCCCGGCCCGCTACCCCGGCAGCGAACTGGCGAAGTACGACGGCGCCACACGCCTCGCCCGCAAGACCGAGTTCGTCGACCTGGGCGGCCGCGAAGGCCCCGTCGGCCAGCGCCTCATCGCCACCGACGCGGGTGAGTTCGGCATCCTCGACTGCCGCAGCATCCGCGTGGGCGACGGCCCCCTGTCGCCCGACGGGCCGGGTCTGTCCTAACACTTTCGTCGTCCTCCCAGGGGAGCACCCATGGCCGAACTGACCACACGCGAGCGATTGCAGCCCAGCCTGCTCGACCGGCTCACCGACGACGCCCCGCAGGAGCGCGTCGAAAGCCGCGACAAACGCGTGATGTCGATGCGCCAGCTCCGCTCCGCCGTGCTCCGCGATCTCGAATGGCTCCTGAACGCCGGCTGCCGCCCCCAGGGCGACGACGTCTACGACTACCCCCTCGTCGCCAAGAGCGTCATCAACTACGGGATGTCCGACATGGCCGGGCTGGCCGCGGCCGGCATCACCCAGGCCAGCGTCGAGAAAATGGTCGAACAGGCCATCCGCGTCTTTGAGCCCCGCATCACCAGCTCCACGCTCCGCGTGCGGGCCGTCGCCCTGGAAGGCATGGAGTCGGGCGTCACCTTCCAGATCAGCGGCGAGCTCTGCCCCCTCCCCATGCCCGAAGCCCTGTACGTCAAAACCACCGTCGACCTCGACACCGGCCGCTGCGAAGTCAAGGAAGGCCAGCAGTAACACGGACCACGCATGGACCGAAGACTGATCCGTTACTACGACCGCGAGCTCCGCCACCTCCAGACCGTGGCCGCCGAGTTCGCGCGCGAGTTTCCCAAGATCGCCGGGCGCCTCGCCCTCGAAGACTTCCCCTGCGTCGACCCCTACGTCGAACGCATGCTCGAAGGCTTCGCCTTCCTCGCCGCCCGCGTCCAGCTCAAGATCGACGCCGAGTTCCCCCGCTTCACCCAGAACCTCCTCGAAACCGTCTACCCGCACTACCTCGCCCCCACCCCCTCCATGACCGTCGTGCAGTTCCAGCACGACCGCTCCGAAGCAGGCCTGGCCGAGGGCTACACCCTTCCCCGCGGCACCGTCCTCCGCAGCGTCCCTCAAAAGGACGTCACCTCCTGCGAGTTCCGCACCGCCCACGAAGTCACCCTCTGGCCCCTCGAGATCATCGAAGCCAAGTACTACACCCGCGAGGTCGGCGCCTTGGAGCTCAACCGCATCTGGGGCGCGCCCGAACAGGAAGGCCCCAGCCGCGCCCGCACCGTCAACCCCGCCGCGGGCGTCCGTGCCGCCCTCCGCCTGCGCCTGCGCACCACCGGCGCCCTGCCCTTCAACAAGGTGATGCTCAACAACCTCTCGGTGTACCTGAAAGGCGCCGACGCCACCCCCTGGCGCCTCTACGAGGCTCTGCTCGCCCACGCCAAGGGCGTCATCGTCCGCCCCGTCCCCGGGGGCACCCGCCGCGGCACCTGGCAGGAGATGATCCCCGCCGACCACATCACCCGCAGCGGCTTCCAGGCCCGCGAGAGCCTGCTGCCCTACGAGGCCCGCAGCTTCCAGGGCTACCGCCTGATCCAGGAATACTTCTCGTTCCCCCAGCGCTTCGCCTTCATCAACCTCGCCGGCCTGCGCCCCGCCCTGGCCAGGAGCGAATCCAACCTGCTCGACATCATCATCACTCTCGATCAGGAAAACCCCGAGCTCGAGGGCGCCGTCGACGCCGCCAACTTCTGCCTCCACGCCGCCCCCGCCGTCAACCTCTTCCCCAAGCGCTGCGACCGCATCTTCGTCTCCGACAAGACCTCCGAGTTCCTGGTGATGCCCGATCGCACCAAGCCCCTCGATTTCGAGGTCTACCGCGTCGAGCATGTGACCGGCTACGGTGCCGCGGCCGGCGAAGAACGCGCCTTCCGCCCCTTCTACGCCGCCACCGATTCCGACGGCATCGACGCCGGCGCCTACTACGCCACCCACCGCGTGCCCCGCGCCATCAGCGAACGCGAACGCCGCTTCGGAGGCCGCTCCAGCTACGCCGGCAGCGAGGTCTATCTGTCGCTCGTGGACGCGCAGGCCGCCCCCTACAGCACCGATCTCAAGCAGCTCTCCGTCACCGCGCTGTGCACGAATCGCGACCTGCCCCTGCAGATGCCCGTGGGCAAGAACAAGACCGACTTCTCGCTGGAGATCGGCGCCCCGGTCGAGTCCATCCGCGTCATCGCCGGCCCCACGCCGCCCCGCAGCAGCCATGTCGAGGGCGAAGTGTCGTGGCGCGTCATCAGCCACCTCACGCTGAACTACCTCTCGCTCTCCGACGAAGACGTCGACGGCGACGGGCGGATCAGCGGCGAGGAAGGCCGCGGCGCCGCCGCCCTCCGCAGCCTCCTCAAGCTCTACGGCGACGTGGGCGACCCGGTCATCCGCAAGCAGATCGAGGGCCTGCGCACCATCGAAGCCTCCAGCGTGGTGCGCCGCGTGCCGGCGCCCGGGGTGGTGGCCTTCGCGCGCGGGCTGGCCGTCACGCTGACATTCGATGAATCGCAGTTCGAAGGGCTGGGGTGTTTCCTGCTGGGCGCGGTGCTCGAGCAGTTCCTGGCCCGGTATGTCTCGATGAACTCCTTCGTCGAGACCGTGGTGCGCACTCAGGAGCGCGGGGAGATCATGAGGTGGCCGGCGAATCTCGGACAACGCCCGGTGCTGTGAGCGGCACCAACGGCACCTCGCACGCCGATCCGCTCGACGCGATCCTGGCCGCCGCCGGAGAGCCCGAGCCGGATCAGTCCGCGCGCACCCCCCGCCCGCTCGCCCCCGCGCGCCAGGTCGATGATTCCGCGCGCGAAGCCCTGTGGGACAAGATCAACGTCGAGCCCTGGTCGTGCGACTTCTTCGCGCTTGTCCGCCGCATCGAGGCCCTGCACCACGATGTCCCCGGCTTCGGCCGCTCCTCCCGCGCCAGCGAAGACCCGGTGCGCTTCTCGCAGCACCCGCAGATGAGCTTCCCGCCCTGCACCGTCTCCGAGTTTCAGTTCCCGCGCAACAACACCCCCGCCCGCCTGTTCGTCAACTTCATGGGCATGCTCGGCCCCATGGGCCCCCTGCCCCTGCACATCACCGAATACGCCTACCAGCGCGAGCTCCAGGTGCGCGACCGCACCCTTGCCTCCTTCCTCAACGTCTTCAACCATCGCATGGTCGGCCTCTACTACCGCGCCTGGGCCGGCAGCCAGATGCCCGCCAGCTTCGACCGCTCCCCCAAGGCCGTCCCCCAGGGCGAACTCAACGACCAGGCCCGCAACGCCCTGCTCGCCGATGATCGCGACGATTACGCCCGCTACATCGGCTCGCTCTTCGGCATGGGCACCGACCCCATGCGATACCGCGACGCCGCCCCCGACGTCGCCAAGCTCCACTTCGCCGGCCGCCTCTCCATGGCCACCCGCGGGCCCGAGGGCCTCCGCGCCATCCTCGCCACCTACCTCGGCGTCGACGTCGAGATCGAAGAGTTCACCGGCCGCTGGGTCGAACTGCCCAAGACCGATCGCTGCGAACTGGGCGGGCCCCGGGCCTCCCTCGGCACGCTCTCCGGCGGCGGCGCCGTCGCCGGCACCCGCGTCTGGGATGCGCAAGGTGCGTTCAAGATCCGTTTGGGCCCGATGAGCCTCAAGCGTTATCAGTCGTTGCTGCCCGGCTCCCTCAGCGCACGCCGGCTCGACGCCTGGATCCGTAACTACCTTGGTGATGAGTTTTACTGGGAAGTGTCGCTGATCCTGAAGGCGGGCGAGGTGCCCCGCACCCAGATGGGCGGCCAGCTCGGCGCCCGCCTGGGCTGGACAAGCTGGGTCACCACCGCCGGCAGCGACGAAGATCGCTGCGATCTGTGGCTGCGAAGCCCGCGCTAATCACGCGTCCGGGCAACGCACGGTCTGGGAGATTACGCGGTTTTCGGTTAGTCTTTGAGGGTGCGGCAACGTCACGACGGATGGGTCTTTCAAGAAGGGGCGGCTCCATGGCGGGTATTTCCCGGGCGGCATTGTTCGGCAAGCTCAACTCCATCGGTTACAAGGCCCTCGAAGGGGCCACGGTCTTCTGCAAGCTCCGGGGCAACCCCTACGTCGAGCTCCTCCACTGGCTGCACCAACTCATGCAGACCCAGGACACCGACCTCCACCGCATCATCAAGGCCTTCAACCTCGACGTCTCCCAACTCGTGGCCGATACCCAGGCCGCCCTCGATCGCCTGCCCCGCGGCGCCAACTCCTGCGACCTCTCCGCCGGCCTCTCCGACGCCGTCGAACGCGCCTGGGCCTACTCAAGCCTCAAGTTCGGCGAAATGAACATCCGCACCGGCCACGTCATCTTCGCCCTCGTCAACGACACCGCCTTGAAGCCCCAGCTCACCAAGATCAGCCAGCAGTTCAACAAGATCTCCGCCGATCAGCTCGGCGAGCAGTTCCTCAAAATCACCGACGGCAGCCCCGAGGCCGTGCTCGCCGCCGCCGACGCCCGCGGCATCAGCGGCGCCCCCGGCGAAGCCAGCGGCGCCATGGCCCCCGCCCAACTCGGCAAGCAAGAAGCCCTCGCCAAGTACTGCAAAGACCTCACCGAAAACGCCCGCAGCGGCAAGCAAGACCCCATCGTCGGCCGCGATGACGAAATCCGCCAGTGCATCGACATCCTGATGCGCCGCCGCCAGAACAACCCGATCCTCACCGGCGAAGCCGGCGTCGGCAAAACCGCCGTCGTCGAAGGCTTCGCCCAGCGCATCGTCAAGGGCGATGTGCCCCCCCAGCTCAAAGACGTGCGACTGCTCGAACTCGACGTGGGCCTGCTCCAAGCCGGCGCCAGCATGAAGGGTGAGTTCGAAAACCGCCTGCGCCAGGTCATCGACGAGGTGCAGGCCAGCCCCAAGCCGATCATTCTCTTTATTGACGAAGCCCACACGCTCATGGGCGCGGGCGGCTCCGCCGGCACGGGCGACGCGGCTCAGTTGCTCAAGCCCGCCCTGGCCCGCGGCACCCTCCGCACTGTCGCCGCGACGACCCAGAGCGAATACAAGCAACACTTCGAAAAAGACCCCGCGATGACCCGGCGCTTCCAGGTCGTCAAGGTCGACGAGCCCGACGAAGCCAAGTGCCTCCTCATGATCCGGGGCCTGGCCGACGTCATGGAAAAGCACTTCAAAGTGCAAGTCTTGGACGAAGCCCTGGAAGCCGCGGTCAAACTCAGCAAGCGCTACATCCAGGGCCGCCAGTTGCCCGACAAGGCCGTGAGCCTCATCGACACCGCCTGCGCCCGCGTCGCCGTCAGCCTGCACGCAACGCCGGGCGAGATCGACGACAGCCGCAAACGCATCGAGGGCCTCGAGCGCGAACTGGCCATCCTCGATAAAGAAATCCGCACCGGCGGCGACCACTCCAAGCGCCGCGAAGAACTGGTGGCTCAGATCGAAGCCGACAAGAAGGCCCTGGCCGCGGTCGAAGTCCGCTTCAACAAAGAAAAAGACCTCGTCGCCAAGATCTTGGAACTCCGCGGCAAGCTCGCCCCCGCCCCCGGCACCGACGCCAAGAAACCCGACGCCGGAGCGAATGGAAAAGCAGACGGCAAAGCCGAAGCCCCCAAGGCCGACGCCAAGCCCGAACCCAAACTCTCCGACGACGAGCGCGAGAAGATCAAAGAAGAACTCAAAAAGCTCCAGCACGAACTCCTCGCCTTCCAGGGCGAAAACCCGCTCATCACCCCCAGCGTCGACGCGCAGTCCGTCTCGGGCGTCGTGTCAGACTGGACGGGCATCCCGCTGGGCCGCATGGTGCGCGACGAGATGAAGACCGTGCTCACGCTCGGCTCCACCTTGGAACGCCGCGTCATCGGCCAGCGTCACGCCCTGGACGCCATCGCCGAGCGCATCCAGCTCTCGCGTGCCAAGCTCGACAATCCGGGCCGTCCCGTCGGCGTGTTCCTGCTCGTCGGGCCCAGCGGCGTCGGCAAGACGGAGACCGCCATCGCCCTCGCCGAAGCCCTCTATGGCGGCTCCCAAGGCCTCATCACCATCAACATGAGCGAATACCAGGAGGCCCACAAGGTGAGCCTGCTCATGGGTTCGCCTCCGGGCTACGTCGGCTTCGGCAAGGGGGGCGTCATGACCGAGGCGGTCCGCCGCCGCCCCTACAGCGTGCTGCTGCTCGACGAAGTCGAAAAGGCCCACGCCGACGTGCACGAAGTCTTCTTCCAGGTCTTCGACAAGGGCATGATGAAAGACAGCGAAGGCGTTGACATCGACTTCAAGAACACCATCATCCTGCTCACCAGCAACGTCGGCACCGACCTGGTCATGAAAATGTGCAAGGATCCGAGCCTGCGCCCGGACCCCGAGGGGCTGGTCAAAGCCATCCGCGAGCCCCTGCTCAAGGTCTTCCCCCCGGCGCTCCTGGGCCGCGTGAACATTGTTCCTTATTACCCCATCAGCGACGAGATGATGCGCGCGATCATCAAGCTGCAGCTCAGCCGCGTGGGCCAGCGTGTGAAGGAAGGGCACAAGATCCCCTTCAGCCACGACCAGGCCGTTGAAGACCTCATCGTCAGCCGCGTGACCGAGCTCGACAGCGGCGCCCGCGCCATCGACGCCATCATCACGCGCCAGATGCTGCCCAGCGTCGGCAAGGAGCTGCTGGAGCGCCTGATGGAAGGCAAGACGGTCAGCAAGGTGCACGTGGGGGTGAAGGACAGCCAGTTCGAGTATTCGTTCGAGTAGACGTGCCGGAATCGGAAGCGGGAGAAACATGTTCGACGTCGGGCGATTCAATGTCGGGCCGGGGCACCACGGCACGCACGGGGACTGGGACCCCGTGCCGTCGCGTCTCAGCCCCTACTGGCCGGGCGAGTTTTCGCCCGCCGGCTATGCCGTCGCCCCGGGCGAAGAAGACGCCACCCAGCTCCTGCCCGACAGCCCCGAGGAACCTGTCGCCTCGGCCAAGCTCAAAGCCGTCGGCCCCCCCGCCTCGGGCCTCAGCGTGGGCGAGCGCGAGATGGCCTATCAGAACATGTCCCCCGAGGAGCGCGAGGAGAAGAAAAAGAAGCACCAGGTCTCCTCGGGGCTCGAGATGGACCCGGCCGTGTGGGATTTCATCTACATCACCCGCAACCAGATGAAGATCGTCACCGACCTCATCCGCCAGATGATCGCCCTGGAATGGATGACCGAGCCCGAAGCCGAAAAGTGGCGCGAGCTCTGCTGCGACAGCATCAACCGCGGCCAGAAGCAGCTCACCGGGGGCGGGGCCGTCCTCTGCTTCGGCCCCCTGCGCCGCTCCCGCCTCACCTTCGAAGTCAACGAAGAGAAAAGCACCCAGTTCTACCGCAAAATCCGCATCTACGCCGGCGTCTACTTCCAGAAACCCCTCGACAAAGACACCATCGCCGCCGACCCCAGCAGCCTCAGCGAGCCCGACGAAGAAATGCTCGCCTTCATGGCCGAGTTTGGCGGCTTGGCCGACGACGAGCCCGAGCCCCCCGACTTCACCGAAGTCTGGACCGAAGACCAAGACGACGACGCCGAACGCGCCAAGTGGACCCGCGCATCCGTCGAGCAGAACCCCCGCGACTGGTTCCGCCAGATCAAGGGCGACAAGAAAGCCGAGAAGCGCGAGCAGAAGGAACAGAAGCAGTTCGCCGCCAAGCAGCGCCAGGAAGAATGGGAGCGCAAGCAGCTCGCCCTCTCCCAGGACGACGCGCCCGAATCCGATTCCGACGCCGACTCGGACGCCCCCGCCGAACCCGACTCGGGCCTCACCCCCAAGGAGCGCTGGGTCCGCGTCCGCGCCAAGCTCTCCGTCGCCGCTCAGGTCTGGAAGGTCGGCGGGCGCGACAAGAGCGAGGAAATCCCTCTCCCGGGCCTCATGCCGCGCCTCGAGCCCCCCGAGCCCCCCGACCTGCTCGACACCTCCGAGCCCGGCGACGACGAAATCGAGTCCGCCGCGCAGGAAGCCTCGGAGCAGGCCGCCCTGCGCGCCCTGGCCCGTGCCAAGGTCATCAAGGCCGGCCTCAAGCGGGTCCGCGTCCGCAACGAACAGATTCTCAGAGGAGAGGCAAGCCCGCAGGGCGACGCCGACCAGGGTTAGTGCGCCAGCCGCCGCCCTCACACGGCGCGAACGAGACGGAGAAGAGCTCTCATGCCCAACTACTCACAGGAAAACCGCTTCATCGCCATCAACTCGCCCCTGGGCGAAGACGTCCTGCTGCTCAAGGGCATCCGCCTCACCGAAGAACTCGGCCGCCCCTTCGTCGCCCACCTTGAGCTCCGCAGCGAAACCTCCGGCATCGCCTTCAAGGACATCATCGCCCAGAACGTGACCATCCGCATCAACCCCACCGGCTTCTCCACCTCCGGCGACGATGGCGGCGACAGCGGCGGTGGCGGTGGCGGTGGCGGCGGCGGGGGTGGCGCCGCCTCCGAACCCCGCTACATCAACGGGTTCATCGCCGAGTTCGAGCAATACGACGTCCCGGGCGAAGGTTCCATCAACAAGTACCGCGCCACCCTCGTCCCCTGGCTCTGGTTCCTCACCCGCACCGCCGACTGCAAGATCTTCCTCAACAAGTCCGTCAAGGAAGTCATCCAGCAGGTCTTCGACGATTTCGGCTTCGCCGACTTCGAGTTCAACACCACCGGCACCTACAACACCCGCGAATACATCGTCCAGTACCGCGAGACCGCCTTCAACTTCGTCAGCCGCCTCATGGAAGAGGTCGGCATGTACTACTACTTCAAGCACGAAGACGGCAAGCACACCCTCATGATCGTCGACAGCCCCAGCAAGCACTCGCCCGCCGACGGCGCAGAGCACATTCCTTACTCCCCCAACACCGGCAGCTCCCAGGGCTTCCAGCGCCTCTGGGAGTGGTCCCCCAAACAGGTCTTCATGCCCGGCAAGGCCTCCCTCACCGACTTCGAGTTCAAGACCCCCAGCACCTCCCTCCTCAAAGACGCCGCCACCGTCGTCGATTTCTCCAACGTCACCAAGTTCGGATGGTTCGACTACCCCGGCGGCTACATGGTCGCCGCCGACGGCGAAACCATCTCCAAGATGCGCATGGAAGAGTTCGAAGCCCAGCACGAAATCTACAAGGGCAAGGGCGACGTCCGCGCCATCTTCGCCGGCGCCAAGTTCACCCTCACCGATTACAACGACGTCGGCGAAACCGGCGAGTTCGTCTGCACCGCGACCAGCATGAGCGCCCAGGGCGATGAGTTCGACTTCGACAGCGGCGAAGACGAAGGCGAAGTCTTCGAAGTCACCATCTCCGCCATCCCCGCCACCACCCAGTTCCGCACCCCTCGCACCACCCCACGCCCACGCATCTCCGGCCCACAGACCGCCATCGTCGTCGGTAAATCAGGCGAAGAAATCGACACCGACGAATACGGCCGCGTCAAGGTCCACTTCCACTGGCACCGCTACGACACCAGCGACGAAAACTCCTCCTGCTGGGTCCGCGTCTCCCACCCCTGGGCCGGCAAAAAGTGGGGCTTCATCTTCCTCCCCCGCATCGGCCAGGAGGTCATCGTCGAGTTCCTGGAAGGCGACCCCGACCGCCCCATCATCACCGGCCGCGTCTACAACGAAGAGTGCAAGGTCCCCTACACCCTGCCCGACAACAAGACCATGTCCACCATGAAGTCCAGCAGCAGCAAGGGCGGCGAGGGCTTCAACGAAATCCGCTTCGAAGACGACGCCGGCAACGAACAGATCTTCATCCACGCCCAGAAAGACATGCACGTCCGCGTCCTCAACGACAAGTTCGTCACCGTGGAAAATAACGTCCACACCATGGTCAAGAACGACTCGCTCACCCTCATCGAAAACAACCGCCACACCGAAGTCTCCAACGACTCCAAGGAAGAAGTCGGCAACGACCTCAACCTCACCGTCGGCGGCAAGGCCGCCACCGAGATCGCCGGCTCCAACTCCCTCACCGTCAAGGGCGACATGATCGAGGTCTTCCAGGGCGACCACAGCGAGACCACCAGCGGCCAGCTCTCCGTCAAGGCCGACACCATCGTCCTCGAAGCCGGCACCAACATCACCCTCAAGGTCGGCGGCTCCACCATCGCCATCGACAGCAGCTCCATCGACATCCAAACCACCAAGTTCACCGTCACCACCGACGGCAACACCACCGTGACCGCCAGCGGCAACGTCGCCATCTCCGCCAGCGGCACCGGTGAACTCAAGGCCAGCGGCACGCTCACCTGTGAGGGCACGGGAGGCGGCACATTCAAAGGTGCCACCGCCACGCTGCAAGGTTCCAGTTCCGCAACCGTCTCGGCCCCGTCGGTCAGCATCGGGTAACGTTTTTCGGTTTCCCCCGCGGAGAGTCGCACATGGCCAGCCCCAAATCCATCAAGTCCGCCTCCGCCGTCTCCCCCGCCGCCCCAGACCAGGCCCAGGAAGCCGTCGACGCCGATCCCGGTGAGGTCAGCTCCACCTCCAGCTCCGCCATCGAGTCCAGCGCCGGCTCCTGGCAGTCCACCACCCTCAGCGCCAGCTCCAACCCCCAGGGCAAAAAAGACCCCGACAAGAAAAGCTGGATCGAAGTCCAGCTCGTCGACGAAAACGGCAAGGGCATCCCCGGCCAGGCCTTCATCGTCACCGCCCCCGACGGCTTCGATTACGCCGGCACCACCGACGAACAAGGCGTCGGCCGCGTCGATGGCATCGATCCCGGCTCCAGCGACATCACCTTCCCGGACCTCGATAAAGACGCCTGGGAACCCGCATAATGGCCGTGGCGGCCCGAGCGTTTCGTCGCTTCTTGAGTTAGACCACCATGGGCACCATCATCGCATCATCCGGAGACAGCGTCACCAGCATCGCCCACGATAAGGGCTTCTTCTGGGAGACCATCTGGAACCATCCGGAAAACAGCGACCTCAAGCAAAAACGCAAAGACCCCAACATCATCGCCCCGGGCGACGAAGTCTTCGTCCCCGACCTCGAAACCAAAAAAGAAAACCGCCCCAACGAGGCCCGCCACAAGTTCAAACGCAAGGGCGTCCCCGCCACCCTCAAGCTCCGCCTCACCCGCCTCGACGAGCCCCGCGCCAACGAGCCCTACACCCTCCTCATCGATGGCCAGCTCTTCACCGGCTCCACCGATTCCGACGGCAAGCTCGAACACCCCATCCCCCCCAACGCCCGCACCGCCCTCCTCAAACTCAAACAAGGCAAAGAGGAATATCCCATCGCCATCGGCGGCCTGGACCCCTTCGACACGCCCACCGGCGTCAAGCAACGCCTCAACAACCTCGGCTTCGCGCCCGGCGACATCGACGACGATCTCACCACCCCCGACGCCGTCGAAGCCATCAAGACCTTCCAGAAGAAATATGACCTCGACGTGACGGGCGAGGCCGACGACGCCACCAAGAAGAAAATCGACGACGTACACGTCTAATACTGATGGCTCTCGCGCGGCGACGCCCGCGCACCGCAGTGGGGGAGCGAGAGGCAACACATGCTCGACAGCATCGGCTCAGCCATCGATTCCGCAACCTCCGCCCTCGGCGGCAACGCCCAAACCGCCTCCGACGTCGACGCTGTCTTCCACATCGGTGAACCCCTCGCCGATCCCAAACAACGCGCCCCACTCCAAATCTCCCCCAAGGCCCACGCCTCCGACAACGACCAGAACCAGTTCGGCCAGGACGCCCCCACCGAGTTCGTCCACTTCGGCCGTACCCACGCCGCCCTCGCCCCCACCTTCCCCCAAGATCAAAAATCCATCGGCGACGCCGTCATGTGGCGCGACGCACTCGAACGCGAAGCCCTCCTCCTCCACGGCTTTCTCCGCCGCGCCCAGGCCGTGTTCAAAGACTACAAAGGCAGCCAGGGCGCCATCGGCGACGTCATGTCCGCCGTCAATGTGCTCGGCGGCGGCGGCTCCTCAGGCCCCGATCTCTCTCGCTTCGACGAACTCTCCAACCGCATCACCAAAGCCGGCGGCTCCATCAACAAAGACGACGGCATCGACTACCCCACCCTCCACCAGGCCGGAATCGACCTCCACAAGGCCCGCGCCAACTACATCGACTTCGTCCGCAAAACCGGCGACTCCTACCTCAAACACGACGACGGGGGCGGCTCCCCCGGCGGCGCCCTCTCCAGCGTCACCGGCGCCGTCAGCAACGCGGCCGGCTCGGCCATCAGCGCCATCGGGGGCCCGGTCGGCAAGGTCCTCTCCGTCATCCAGGGCATCATCTTCAAGCCCTACGACATCTACCTCTCCATGTACCTCGCCGTGCGCGACGAATACGAAGACGCCATCGACAACGCCAGCTACGCGATGACCCTCAAGTCCATCCGCGCCAAGGCCGTCCCCACCTTCGAAGTCTGGTTCCCCCTCCCCAAGCCCCCCAAAGACGCCGATGGCAACGCTGCCGACGACCTCAGCAACGCCGGCGACGCCGCCAAAAAGGGCGACATCGCCGGCGCCATCGACGCGGCTAAAAAAGCCGCCGACGACGCCAAAAAGAAAGTCGACCAGAAAATCCAGGACGTCAAAGACTTCCTCTCCCCGGAGGCTCCCGACGACCCCACCCCCGGCGACGAAGCCCTCGCCTCCGTCTTCGATTCCTTCACCAGCGCCAAGCTCGACAAGCGCGAGGACGACGGCAACCTGCGCCAACGCAAAAAACTCGCCGCCGTGCTCAGCGAATCCATCGCCAAGGGCGTCGGCGTCGACAGCATGCCCACCTGGTTCACCAAGCCCCTCGAAAAAATCGTCGAGAAGGAAATCGAACTCCTCCGCCTCATCTACCACAAGGCCATGATCGCCGGCCCCACCATGACCTTCTCGCAAGATTCCCTCAACAAACTCGGCCAAGAGTGGTTCTTCGACACCCTCATCGACATGATCGTCAAGCAGTTCTCCTTCCTCCAAGATTCTCCGGGCGGCCTGGGCACCATCCAGGGCCAGAAGATCACCAAGCAGGCCTTCATCGAACGGGGCCGCGATCTCATCCGCGACCAGTTCGGCCAATACCTGAACCCCATCCTCCAACTCGCCATGACCAACATGGGCGAGCGCCTGAACGAAGCCATCGAGGGCGCGAAAGACCAGGCCGCTCAATCCGCCCTCGCCTCCGCCGCCGGCGCCCTGGGCCTCTCCAACGACAAGAACAAGGCCTCCGAATCCATCGGCAACGCCCGCGAAAAGCACTGCATGACGATGGAACTGCTGCTCGCGCGCCTCCCCGAAGTCACCGCGCTGCTCATCCGCGACACCGTCCTGCCCGTCTACGACCTCATCTTCGATCAACTCGCCGGCAAGGGCGTCGGCGCCATCGGCAACGCCCTGTCCCCCGTCAAGAACATGGTCTCCGCCGCCAAGAGCAAGATGGACGACGCCAAGGACTACAAAGACCGCGTCAACAAGCTCCGCTCCGACACCGACGACGGCCAGGGCGGCACCGCCATCAACCAATCCACCGACTTCGGCAAACTCAAGGACGATCTCACCACCGCCACCCCCAAGCCCCCCGGCCCCGTCACCACCGACTCCGGCACCTTCCCCGGCGGCGACCGCAAGTTCCTCTGCCAATCCAAGCCCATCCCCGCCGACGACATCAAAAAAGTCGAAAACGACCAGAAAATCGACGCCAAAATCTGGCCCGACCCTCCCAAAGACGCCGCCGACGACACCGCCTCTTCGTCCTCGTCCTCCTCCTCGTCGTCATCCTCCGGCGACGCATCCACCAACTAAAATCAACCCATCCCGGAGCACGCCATGGCCAGCCCCAAATCCATCAAGTCCGCCTCCGCCGTCGCCCCCGCCGCGCCCGACGCCGCCCAGGAAGCCACCACCGCCGACCCGGGCGAAGTCTCACAGGCCCAGAGCGAAGCGCTCCAAACCCAGGCCGGCGAGTTCAACCCCGTCAAGCTCCCCGCCCATTCCAACACGCCCCCCGACGACGCCGAAGAAGCCGCCGAACTCACCTGGATCGAAATCGAACTCGTCGGCGAAGACAACAAGCCCATCCCCGGCGAACCCTACGAAGTCACCACCCCCGAAGGCACCCTCGCCAGCGGCACCCTCGACGAAAAAGGCTTCGCCCGCATCGACTACATCCAGCCCGGCTCCTGCAAAGTCACCTTCCCCAACCTCGACAAAGACGCCTGGAAAAAACTCTGATCGGTACGTCGGCTCTCCGAGCCGACCTCGGCCACGACCCCGAAGCGCTACGAGCCCGAAGCGCCAGCGAGGGTCTCCCCGACACACAAACTCCAAAGCCTCCCGTCCGCTCCCGGCCCCCGCCCGCAGGCCGAAGGCCTGATCGCCAGTAGCCGAGCGCCACCCCCGGAACGCTGCCGCATCACTTCTCAATCATCGCGCCGACACACGCGTGGCGCCGCGATTCCCCTCCCCACCCGCTACCATCTCCCCTCACTCAAAACAGGAGCCCGCATGTTCACATCCATCAGCGTGTCGCGCAAAGGCGCTTCCGATTCCGTCGCATTCGCTCACTTCCAGGGCGAAAAGCCCGACTCGCGCACGCTGAGCCTCGCCGCCGGCCTGGGCCTCAAGGACGCCCTGCTCGCCGCCGCCGCCCTCCCCGAAGCCACCGGCGACGCCAACGCCCTCGCCGAATCCTTCAGCGCTCCCACTAAGTCCACCCCCGGCACGCGCGTCATCCTCATCGGCCTGGGCGACAAGTCCAAGTTCAACATCAACGCCCTGCGCCACGCCGCCGCCGTCCTCGGCCGCCGCGTCGCCGCCGTCAAGGGCCGCTCACTCTCCCTCGAGTTTGACGGCATCCTCGCCGCCACCAAGTCCGACCCCCACGCCGCCGGCACCGCCGCCGGCGAAGGCCTGGGCCTGCTCGCCTGGGTCTGCGATCAGTTCCGGGGCAAAGCCACCCCCGCCCCCAAGCGCCACGCCCTCTCCCTCCGCTCCAGCGACGCCGACTTCGCCACCGGCCTCACCCGCGGCCTCGCCCTGGCCGAAAGCACCAACCTCACCCGCACCCTCAGCCAAACCCCGCCCAACATCGCCACCACCACCTTCATGGCCGACCAGGCCAAAAAACTCGCCCGCGCCACCGGCCTCAAAATCAAAATCTGGGAAGGGCAAGACCTCGTCCGCGAGCGCTTCCAAGGCCTCATCAACGTCGGCAAGGGCAGCATCTACAAGCCCTGCCTCATCCGCCTCGAATACAACCCGCCCATCGCCAAAGCCGCCAAGCCCGCCGTCCTCGTCGGCAAAACCATGACCTACGACACCGGCGGCCTCTCCTTGAAAATCAACAACGGCATGGTCGGCATGAAGCGTGACAAAGACGGCGGCTGCGCCGTCCTCGGCGCCATGCACGCCATCGCCACCACCATCAAACCCCGCCGCCGCGTCGTCGCCCTCCTCGCCGTCGCCGAAAACAGCATCAACGAAGAGGCCTACCGCCCCGACGACGTCATCACCTACCGCAACGGCGTCACCGTCGAAGTCACCAACACCGACGCCGAAGGCCGCCTCGTCCTGGCCGACGCCCTCTGCTGGGCCTGCGAACAGGAAAACCCCGGCTACATCGTCGACCTCGCCACCCTCACCGGCGGCGTCATCACCGCCCTGGGCAGCACCTACGCCGGCATGTTCTGCGATCACGACGCGCTGCGCGCCAAAATCGAATCCGCCGCCGACGCCGCGGGCGAACGCGTCTGGCGCCTCCCCATGCACCAGGAATACCGCGACATGATGAAGAGCCCCATCGCGGACATCCTGAACAGCAACCCCAACCGCAAGGCCCACGCCGGCCAAGGCGCCGCGTTCCTGTCGTACTTCGTCGAAGACAAAATCCCCTGGTGCCACCTCGACATCGCTGGCGTCCACGTCGCCGAGAAAAACAGCGGCCCCTACATCGAAGGCCCCACCGGCTGGGGCGTCCGCCTCCTCGCCAACCTCATCGACGCCGACTAAACCACCGAGCGTTTCTCTCTTGGGTGGCCCCTCTCTCCGAGAGGGGCGTCTTCTCCTTCCCACGGCTGCCGGTGGGACAGGCGTCCCGCCTGTCCGCGCCCATCCGTAGCCCGACCGTGAGGGAGGGCCCGAGGCGCGTACCGACGTCAGATGCGCGCGCAAAACCCGTCCTCAAAACCCACCCCCACCCCGAACTCCCAAAAAATCTTCCACTCCCCAAAACCCTCAAAACCACCCCAAAAACGCCACTTCAAGCCCCATCAGTAGCCCGACCGTAAGGGAGGGCCTCGGCGCATCTACCTCACTTGCGCGCGCAAACAGTGTCGCGACCCGTCCATATAGAAGCGTCCCGCGTTTCCGTCAGGGCACCTTCGCCGGGCATCCAACAGGCTGAGCAACGAACTCAGGCTGGTCTTCCCCGGCGATGCGCCCTGCCCGCAACCGCGGCCGCCGAAGCGGTGTGTGAGCCGGCACGACCAACAGTGCCGCACAAAGTCCCCAAAGGCGTCGGCCCCAAGGACCGCCCACCCATCGCCGCCGGAACGTGTGCCTATCGGGTCCCGCTCGAGCGCCTCACAAACGCTCACCGGGGAAGACCAGCCACGCCCCAGCGGAACCATAACCCCTCCCAACCCCAACGCCTCGCCGCAGGCCGCGAACATCGCACGCGCCGCCGCCACTACCATCCCCCGTGCCCCTCCTCTTCCGCCCCGATCAACGCCTGCGACACGCGCTCGAGTTCCAGCGCGTCTACGCCGCCAAATCCCGCAAGGTCCGCGGCCCGCTCGCCGCCTTCGCCGTGCCCAACGCCCTGCCCAAACACCGCCTCGGCCTGGCCGTCGGCCGCCCGGTCGGCAACGCCGTCCGCCGCGCCCGCGTCAAACGCCTCATCCGCGAAGCCTTCCGGCTTTCGCAAAACGACCTGCCCCGCCGCGACGACGGCGCGTACGACATCATCATCTCCCCCCGCGCCCACAACCCCATGCCGCTGAGCGAATACCAATCTCTGCTCCTCGCCCTCGCCGCCGACTTGCACAAAGAATGGGACCGCCGCGCCGCGCGCAACACCCAATCATGACCGACCGCGCACCCATCACCGCCTGGCCCTTCATCGCGCTGATCAAGGTGTATCAGTTCACGCTCTCACCGCTCGTCGGCCGCCAATGCCGCTTTCATCCCACGTGCTCCTGGTACGGCCTCGAAGCCTACCGCCGCTTCGGCGCCCTCAAAGGAACCTGGCTCACGCTCCGTCGCCTCGCCCGCTGCCACCCCTTCCACGCCGGCGGCTACGACCCCGTGCCGCCGCGCATCCACGCCTCGGAAAAGTCCGTGAGCGACCGCTAACATTTTGCTCGCCTTCTTCGGAGACGCGCGGCATGACCCGCCTCAAAGCCGACAAACGCCGCGAACAACTCCTCGACACCGCCGCCGTCATTTTCGCGACCCGCGGCTACGCCCGCAGCACCACCGCCCAACTCGCCAAAGCCGCCGGCGTCACCGAACCAATCATCTATCGCCATTTCGCCAGCAAAAAAGACCTCTTCATCGCCCTCGTCGAGCGAGCCGCCCAGCGCACCCTCGACCACTGGCGCCAGCGCCTCGCCGACGCCAAAGACACCACCGAGCGCCTCCGCCGCCTGCTGGGCGACAACCCCATGGTGCTCGAAGGCTCGCGCGAGCCCTACCTCGTGCTCATGCAGGCGATCACCGAGGTCGACGACAAGGACATCCGCAAGGCGGTAACGTCGCACTTCACCAACCTGCACGGCTTTCTCGTGAAGGAACTCAAGCGCGCCCAAGACGAACGCCGCGTGTTGTCCAGATTCTCCGCCGAACTCATCGCGTGGACGCTCATCCACATCGGCCTGGGCTACGGCATGCTCGCCGCCCTGGGCGTCGAAGGCCAGGGCGAAGACAAACACGGCCACCACGTGCAGGAACTCATCGAGCGCCTGCTCATCGGCCCGGCATAGACGCGCCAACGCAATCTACGAGCCCGAAGCGCAAGCGAGGGTCTCAACGACGCCCGAGCTCGCAACATGCTCCCCTCTCGGTTGCCACTGAGACCCTCGCTCGCGCGTCGGGCTCGTAAGCACAATACGTGTTACACTATCATCATGCCGCTCCCGCCCACCGCCTGCTGCCGCAAGTGCTACTACCCGCTCACGGGCGCGGCTCCCGGCCGCTGCCCGGAATGCGGCCGCGAGTTCGACCCTTCGGACCCCAAGTCGTACCTCGCTAAGCCACCCAGCAAGTGGAAGTGGCCGAGACGCATCGCAGCGGTGCTGCTGGTGCTTGGACTCGGCTACGCCTTTCGGCCCACTGGCTATGTGCGCTGCGACCTTCGAATCGTCGAGGCCGATGAGCGGGGCGAGCTATTTACGCGCTACACATTGCTCCCGCCGCGATGGTTGGGCGATGTGACGTATCCACATTGGACGTTCCACGAGCGCCACGATGACGAGCGAATGGCCACGACGGCCGCGGCACAAGACCCGACATTCAGTAACTATCTTGAGGATCGAAGTTCCGGCCGCGGCGGCAACTACGTTGGTCTGAGCGCCGTGTTCCGTGAGTGGGATGGAAGCAACGCCTCATCGCTCGGACTGTTTCATACTGTCGAAAAAGAGCAGACGACGACCATAAACACACTGTGGTGCATGCCTTCGCAGGCATCAGCGATCTTGACATACGCAAGCCGACGCTCGACAAATGCCTCGTGGGGCAGCGTGAACTTTGGATGGATCGTGGTGCCGCGGCAATAGTAGTTTATTTAGATACCATTTGTATGGGACCGGGTGCTCTATGCCCCAAGCTTCTCACCCAAATACGCGCCCACCTTGTCCAGCCCGATGCGTTCCTGCTTGCCCGTGTCGCGATCGCGCACCGTCACCGTCTGCGCCGTCAGCGTTTCCTGGTCGATGGTGAAGCAGAACGGGCACCCGGCTTCGTCCATGCGGGCGTAGCGCTTGCCGATGCTCTGCTTGGCATCCATCTCGATGAAGCCCGTCTTCCCAAACTTCGCGAACAGTTCGTCGTAGAGTTTTTCCGCCACCTCGGGCATGCCGTCTTTGTCCATGAGCGGGAACACCGCGGCCTTGATCGGCGCGATGCGCGGGTGCAGTTTGAGCAGTTCCGGGCTCGGGCGGCTGGCGTCAACGGTGTAGGCCTCGCAGAGGAGCGCGAGCACGCCTCGATCCAGCCCCGCGGCTGGCTCGATGCAGTGCGGAATGTACCGCTCGCCCTTCTTGGACCCGTTCGGCAGCCTCTCGCCGCGGGTGGTGTCGAAGTAATCAAGCTTGGTGCCGCTGTGTTTCTGATGTTGCGTGAGGTCGTAGTCGCCGCGGTGCGCGATGCCCTCGAGTTCGCCAAAGCCGGGCGACGTGAACGGGAAGCGGTACTCGACGTCGCTGGTGCCCTGCGAGTAGTGCGACAGTTCGTCCTTGTCGTGCTCGCGCAGGATGAGATTGTCGCCGGCCAGCCCGATCGACTTCCACCAGTTCATGCGGAAGTCGCGCCAGAACTTGTACCACTCGACTGATTCGCTCGGGTGGCAGAAGAACTCGAGTTCCGCCTGCTCAAACTCGCGGCTGCGGAACGTGAAGTTGCGGGGGGTTACTTCGTTGCGGAAACTGGTGCCCGTGTTGCCGATACCGAAGGGGATGCGAACACGCGTCGAGTCGACGACGTTTTTGAACTGGAGGAAGACGCCCTGGGCGGTCTCGGGGCGGAGGTAGGCCTTGTCGTCTTCGGTCGCGGTGGCGCCGATGTAGGTGCTGAACATGAGGTTGAACTGGCGTGGCTCGGTGAGATGACCGGGCTTTCCCGTGAATGGCGAGGGAACCGTCGAAGCGTGCGCCTTGAGAGTCTCGATCGGCACAACTTCAAGTGTGACGGACTCAGTACCCTTACCAAAGTTCACCTTGCCGCGCCAAAACGACATTTCGGGAAATGGTGTGAACGGTTCATCAATGGATCGAATCCCCAACAGCTTCTGTAACTTCTTATCCTTGATTGCTTCAACTGCCTCGCCTTCAGTTGAGGCGATCACCGTCGCGCGGGGCACAATGTTAACCTTTGGGTTTGCGGTGGATGATACCACAGCGGAAACGGCGGACGTCATTTCTTCGCTTGGGATTGAAGTCGTGTACAAACCGCGCAAATGATCCGCCCGAAACCGCTGCTTCGTCTCCTTGTCATCCACCATCGGATCATTGAACCCGCCCACGTGCCCGCTCGCCTCCCACACCTTGGGGTGCTGGATGATCCGCGTCTCCACCGGCACGCACTTCACGCGTTCGCCGTTGGGGCCCTTCTGTCCCCACGCGGGGTTCAGGATCATGTCCTGCCACCACGCTTCACGCAGGTTTTTCTTCATCTGGGCGCCCAGCGGGCCGTAATCCCAGAAGCCGTTGATGCCGCCGTAGATGTCGCTGGCCTGAAAGATGAAGCCGCGGCGTTTGCACAACGCCATGATCGCGTCCATCGACTTGGGGGCGGGGGTCGGGGTGGGTTCGGTGGTCATAGGAGGCGATGGTAGAGCGCATCGGGGCGGCAGCGTTGGCAGGGTGTGGAGTGCCCTGCGTGGCTCGCGGCACGCCTGGTGGAGGGCCACGCCCGGAGATGATGATGGAGCGTTATACTCAAGTGTCGTCGCGAGTGAGTGTGTCGCCGAACTAACAAGGAGCAGATGCATGCGTCACGCCATGATGATCATACGGGAAGTGTGTCTTGTCAGCGTCGCGGCCGCGGCGTGCTTCAGTCTCGGCGCGTGCGCCTCTCAGGCTCCACGGCGGGATCCGCAAACGATCTCACCAACGCCGACGCGCGACCCGGTCGAGGGTCGCCTGACCTTCGAGCCCCCGATCGATATCCCCAACACGACGAGCGTGATGGTGCCCTTCGCGATCACCAGCGAGCGGGGGTTCTTCGAGGCGAACGATCAGTTCCGGCGCCCGGCGGTGTCGGGCCCGACGCGAGCCGCGTTGGTCTCGGTGTCGAGCGACTTGCGTCCATCGCTTATGAACGTCCGCTGGCACAATGTGATCTTTCGCAACCTGCAGAGCGGCGAGGAACGCACGCTGCTTGATCAGCGCGGCGTGGTGTCGGGGTACACGATGTGCTCCAGCTCGGTGCCCATTGAAGGCGGCCGCTGGATGGACAGCGCACGCGCGTTGGTGTTTCTTGTGACCACGCGCGACACCAACCGCAACGGCGCGCTCGACGCCGGCGACGCGCAGGTGCTCATGATGACCGGGCCCAACGGCGAGAACGCGCACGCCATCACGCCCGACGGCATGGCTGTCACCAATGTGCGATACCAGGCGGCGGCTGGTCAACTGCTGATCGAACTGCGAGCCGACACCAACGACGACGGCGTGATCGATTACAACGACGAGCCGTCGCAGTGGGTGTGCGGCCTCTCCGATGGTATGGCCAATCCGTTGATCTCCAAGCCCACGGCGGAGCATGTTCGATCGCTGCTGAAGTAGCGTGAGTGCGGCGCTCGGCGCGTATCGGGCGCTGCAGGTGAGCCGCACTACCCTCCCGCGTGCCGCTGCTCACACCCATCATCGCCGGCCCTACTGCGGGTGGAAAGTCCGCGCTCGCGGTCGAGCTCGCGCTGCGCGTGCGTGCGGGCGCGCTTGCGCCACACGTCACCGACGCCGAGATCATCACCGCCGATGCGTTTCAGATTTATCGCGGGCTCGACATCGGCACGGCCAAGCCCACGCTCGCGGAACGACGCGGCGTCGTGCATCACCTTATTGATGTTGTCGAACCGTCCGAGTCGTTCAGCGTGAGTCAGTGGCTGCAGGCGGCGGAAGCGGCGATCGCGGCGGTGCGCGGTCGCGGTCACGTGCCCATCGTCGTCGGCGGCACGCACTTGTATGTGAAGGCCCTGCTCGATGGATTGTTTGAGGGCCCGGGCGCGAGCCCCGAGTTGCGGGCGGAGTTGAACGCGCTATCGCCCGCCGCGTTGCGAGCGGAACTCGAACGCGTGGACCCCAAAGCCGCGGCTCGCCTGCATCCCAACGATCTGCGCCGCTCCGTGCGGGCGCTGGAGGTCTTCCGGCTCACGGGGAGACCGATCAGCGAGCTGCAAACGCAGTGGGACAACGAGCGCGGGCCGTCGCCTTATCTGCTGGTGACGCTCGAGTGGCCGGTGGAGGCGATCAATCGGCG
Organism: Tepidisphaera sp.; assembly: GCA_016124375.1. Classification (GTDB taxonomy): domain Bacteria; phylum Planctomycetota; class Phycisphaerae; order Phycisphaerales; family UBA1924; genus RI-211. Next base: position 359,631 of record WGNV01000001.1, on the reverse strand, counting down.
CATCAACGAGCGAGTGAGGCAGATGATGGCGCAGGGCTTGGAACAAGAAGCCCGCCGCTTGGAAGCGGCGGGCGTCCTGGGTCCGCAGGCGCGAGAGGCGCTGGGTTACAAGCAACTGCTGCACGCATTCGTAAGCGGCTCGACAATCGAAGACGCGGTCGAAGAGATCAAGATCGAGACGCGACGATTCGCCAAGAACCAACGCACATGGCTCAAGCGACTGCGCGCCGTGCCGGGGATGTTGAACATCGAGGTCGAGTGTGAGCAGGGTGCAGCGTCGGACGAATGGGCGGCGCGGATCATGCAACGGCTGCACCCGAGTGGTGGTCAATGACGTGGTCAGAAGAAGCCAGCATGCTGTGGCGTGAAGTCCGCCGCGGGATTCGCATGTGCGTGCCGGGCGTGATCTTCTGGGCGTATGTGTTCCAGGTGGTCGTGTGTGTGCCGCTGGTGTTGTTATCGCCGACTCGACTCGGCAACCTCGAGGCGTGGCTCACGTTTCTGATGGCGCCTTGGGTCTCGCGCCTTATCATGGTGGACAAGCCCGATCTAGCGCTCGGTCGCCGCTGGAGAGCGCCTTGGTGGCGGCTACAGTGGGGAGCGACGGTGTTGCCCATCGAGCGATGGTGCATCGCCGCGTTCGGCCTGTTGTTTGTGTACGCGTGGCTCGTGCCACTCGTGTTCGCGTTCACAACGAACACGTACGTACTCGGCGTTCTCGAGGCATACCTTACAAACGGACTTCGCGCGCCCGGAGCGTTTCTGCGGCTCCAGGAGTTCGCTGTCTTTATGATGGCGGCTGCGTACCTCGGGTTGGTGTTGATGCCCTACGTGCTGACTGGGTGTATTACGTATGCCCGACGTGCCGGGCTGCGGGCGCTGCGTGTGGCTCACTATTCGCTGTGTCCCAAGTGCCGCTACAGCCTGCTTGGCCTGGAACAGAGAAAGTGCCCCGAGTGCGGCCGCCCCTTCCACATCGAGACTATCCGCGACTATTGGCGAGACACGTATCGCACCTGGCGGCAAATTCACGCGAAGAAGCTGAGGCGCCTGCGAGCCAAACGGCGAAAGCAAAGAGCCGAGAAGTGACCATGAGCGGACTCGCAAGCACTCTCGGCGAATGCCGCCGGCTTGCAATCCTTGTGCGGCGTGTGGCGCAGACATATGATCACGTTCCGCGCGGGTGCGCGAGTCACCATGTTCAGGCAACCAAGGCAATATCCCGAGACGTTCGTCCGCGAGCGACTGACCATGTTCCTCGCCGGCGCCGTGTGCTTCTGGCTTCTGCGCGGCGATGACCTCATCGCGGTAGTGCTGCGGCACTTCCCCGCGTTGCAGGGTGTGCCGGCCGTCGCGCGTGCGGTGTTTTTAGGCGTCATGCTCGTGGTTGGCTTGTTGGTGATGGTGTCGCCGAGCATCGTCGCGGTGTACGCACCCAAGCAAGCCGCGGCGTGGCAACGCGTGTTGTGGCCGCTGTACGCGACACCCGCGGAGCAGGCCTCCTCGCGAGCGGGGCTGTGGTGTGTGGGGTTGTCGATCGCGGCGGTGATGCTCGCGTTCGTGCTCGAGGCCGCCATGAGCAGTGTCTTGCCGGTGATCGTGCTCGGCATCGGGGCCATCGTTCCCTGGGTCGTGCTCCGGAAGTCGATCTTCGGCGCTCGCGAGACGTTTCGCAGGTCGCTCGCCGCGCTCCGGGATGGCGGCTATCGCGTCTGCCCGCAGTGCGCGTATCCGTTGCCGGCGGAACCAGTGTCGGAAATCACTTGCGCCGAGTGCGGCTCGTTCCACACACCGAAGTCGCTGCAAGACTCTTGGGAAGATCGTTATTACACCATCGCAAAGCGCTACGGCATGCTGCTCGCGGAGCCGGAGCCGTCGTTGGGTGAGTGGACAAGGTGGGGGCCGGGGAGTGATCGATGGAGCTCGCGAGCCGAGGAAATCGAATCACGGCTCATCATTGAGATGCGACGGCTGTGCAACAGCGAGCGTCAACACTATGTCGAGCATGAGCTGGTGACGTTGCTGCAGCCGCTCGCGACGACGGATCACGCGGCGATCTGCAGCGTATTAGCCGGGTGGCTTTCCGGGCATCGAGCGGCGCAGGTGACGGATGGCTATGGAAATCCGTTTTCCCCCGCGTTGGTACGGACGGCGGCACTATCGCTCGTGCAGCAGCTCCACCTCAAGGAACTCCGCGCGGTGCTGATTGAGATGCTGTGTGCCGCGGGCGCTGTGGGACAGATGTCCATGGCAGAGCGGGAGCGCATCCGCGGCATCGTGAACGAGCTCGCGTGAGGGCTCGGTGGGCTATCCTTTCGTGTCTCACGGCTCTGCATGCCGCGGAGTCGGGGCGGGAGATTGAATCATGAACCATCGCCTTGCTGCCGCCGCGATCTTCGCGGCTTGTGCCTCGCTTGCAAACGCGTCCGATCTGCTCTATTCCAACGGGCCGATCATCACCAACCCCACGGGCGGCACGGGCTCGATTGCCGGTTTGCCCATCAGCAACGCAGATGGGTACATGGTGCCGGGCTCGACGTTTCTGTTCTCGACGACCGGCATCGGCGAGACGATCGCCGCGAATGTGGCGGTCGCCGAGGACTTCACGGTGCCCGACACCGACGGCGCGTGGCAGCTTGATTCGCTGACGATCTACGCGTTCCAATCTTCGCAGACGACGCCGACCGCGACGACGGTGAAGGTGAACCTGTGGACCGCGGCTCCGTATTCGCCCGACTCGCCGCCCCCGCTGCCCGAGACGATTCCGCAGCCCGTGCTGGCGCAGGCGCTGGTGCTGCCCGCCGGGCCCGGGACGTTTGTGTGCCATCGCGAGAGCCCCACGAGCACCAGCACGGTGCGCCCCGTCTTCGCGTACACCGTGTCGCTGCATGATCTGCCCAACGGCGGGCGGCTCGGGCCGGGCACGTATTGGATTCAGTGGTCGATTGATGGGGCGAGCAGTCCGTCGCAGAACGTTTTTACGCCCCTGGTCTCGCCCCGAACGAGCCGCACTGGGCACAACGCTCGCCTGCTGAACTCGATCGACGGCAGCTCCACGGGCCCGCGCGTGTGGTTCGAAGGGCGCGAGGGGTTCGTCAGCGGCGTCACCGAAGGCCGGGCCTATGAGTTGCCGTTCGAACTGCACGGCTCGGTGGTGGGGGCGCCGTGCGACCCCGATGTGAATCAGGATGGTGTGGCGGATCAGGGCGATGTTGATTATCTTATTAACATCATCGCCGGGGGCGACAACCCCAACAACGCCAACCCCGATTTCAATAACGACGGCGTGGCGGACCAGGGCGATGTGGATGCTCTGGTGAACGTGGTGGCGGGCGGGCCGTGCCCGTGAGAGGGGGGCGCCGGTCGCCGGCGCGCGTCGGCGGGGCAGTGTCGTTCACGTCGGCGGCCAGCCTTGTGCGTGGCTGTTCAACTACGCTTGGTGCATGACCGGCTCAGCGCCCAAACCATCGCGCCCGCGCAAGCTCATGTCGGGAACGGTCGTCGGGCTGATCGTGGGCGTGTTTTTCACGGCGCCGCTGGTGACGATCATCGGCACCGCGTCGCCGCTGGTGATCGGCACGCTGGTGATCGGCGGGATCGTGGTGAGTGCGGGCGTGCAGACCTACCTGCGTCAGCGAGAGCTGGATGCGGGCGAGCGCCCGCGCTGGTGGCCACTGCAAAGTGTGCCGCTGGCGACGCCGCGCGAGCGAGCGATGCGTCGGCTGATCAGGATTAACCTGGGCGTGATCGGGCTGGCGGTGGGTGTGATGCTGGTGAGCGTGCTGCAGTTTCACCATCCGGCCGGAGCGATCGCGGGGGTGCCGATCATCTGGTTGAGCGTGATGGTGATGCTGGCGATCACGACGAAGCTGAGCGCGGCGCACTACGCGGCGTTGCAGCAGCTGAGGCGGGAGGGGTATCGGGTGTGTCCGGGGTGCGAGTATGACCTGCAGGCCCAGCCGCCGGGCCCGGGGGTGTGTCCCGAGTGCGGGCGGGCATTCGATGAGGCCGGGCTGAGAGAGCGGTGGGAACGGATCTACGAGCTGCTGCAGCGCAAGCCGGGGCCCTGAGGGGGCGCGGTGGTGGGGCGAACGCGGCGCCGAGCCGCGGGAGCTCAGTTGTGCGCAAAGGCCTGAGAAAAAATGACTTGGAGCACTTGGTTGGCGCACAAATTGCACCAAGGAATTCACTGGCTTTGGATCTGGACTTGACAATCTGGCACTTGCAGTCCTTATTTAGACGATCTATCGGCCGGTGGTCAGCGTACTGGTTCGGGGTTTGAAAGGAACTGGCGGTCGCCGCGGCGGCGCCGGACTTGGGGTGGCATGGCCAAGCGCATCAGCAAGACAACGAAGAAGGTTTCCAAGGTTTCAAAGGTCGCCAAGGCGGCGGGCATCGTGGACACGGAGGGCGCGGCGGATGCGCCGGCCGCGGCCGCGGTACCGAAGGGCGGCGGGCGCGGACGCTTTGCGCGGCGGCAGGCGACGACGGCGTATAAGCCCGGCGCGGGCAAGGACCGCCACCTGGTGATCGTGGAATCGCCCAGCAAGGCGAAGACGATCAACAAGTATCTGGGCAAGGACTACCTGGTGCTGGCGAGCGTGGGGCATGTGCGGGACTTGCCGAGTCGTAACCCGAAGGGTGTGAAGGCGCCGGTGCCGGGGGTTGATCTTGAGCATGATTTTCGGCCGCATTATGAGGTGAGCGAGGGGAAGGAGCGGGTGATCGCGGACCTCAAGAAGGCGGCCAAGGAGGCGATCGCAACCGGGCGGCAGGTGTGGTTCGCGACGGACTTGGACCGCGAGGGCGAGGCGATCGCGTGGCACCTGGCGCAGGAGCTGGGCATTCGCAGCAAGGATGCGAAGCGCGTGGTCTTCCCGGCTATTACAAAGAAAGAAATCGAGAAGGCGTTCGGCAATCCGCACCCGATCGATGAGGATCGGGTGAATGCGCAGCAGGCGCGGCGGATTCTCGATCGCATCGTCGGCTACCAGGTGTCGCCGCTGTTGTGGAAGAAGGTGGCGCGGGGGCTGAGCGCTGGGCGCGTGCAGAGCGTGGCGGTGCGGCTGGTGGTCGAGCGCGAGCGCGAGATCCGGGCGTTTGTGCCGGATGAGTACTGGGAAGTCAGCGCGAACTTTACGGACAAGGTGGCCGCGGCGCTCGGGCTGGAGAAGGAATGGCAGGGGCTGCTGGCGACGCGCGATGCCAAGGGTGCGCCGCCCACGCAGAAGCAACGCGGCGTGTGGCTGGGTGAGCACGGCGCGTTCCGGGCGGAACTTGTTGAGGTTGGCGGCGAGAAGTTCGCGATCGGGTGCGCGAGCGGCGAGCCGCAGGATTTGACGGGCAGGGTGGCGGAGGTGGCGCGGCTGGCGGGCATGACCAACGTGCAGGCGCGGAGCGCGGCGGCGGAGGGCAAGGGTCCGGCGGCGTTCCGGCGCGAGGTGGTGGGGACCATTGATCCGAAGGCGACCTACAAGGTCGCGAGCGTCGAGACCAAGCGGACGTACACGAGGCCGGCGCCGCCCCTGATCACGAGCACGTTGCAGCAGGTGTGTTCGAATCGTTTCGGGTTTGGGTCTCAGCGGACGATGAGAGCCGCGCAGCAGTTGTACGAAGGCGTGGATATTCCCGGCGAAGGCCCGGTGGGGCTTATTACGTACATGCGAACCGACTCGACGCACTTGTCGGGCGACGCCATCGAGATGGCGCGGGGGTACGTCGGCAAGGCATTCGGCGCGAAGTACTTGCCCGAGGGGCCGAACTTCTTCCGCAGCAGTAATAAGAGCGCGCAGGAGGCGCATGAGGCGATTCGGCCGACGAACCCGGAGTACACGCCGCGGCGGGTGGCGGGGTCGCTGACTGAAGATCAGTTGAAGGTGTACACGGCGATCTGGGAGCGGTTTGTGGCGTGCCAGATGGTGCCGGCGGAGTGGGATTCGACGGCGCTGAGCATCGTCGGCGGCACCGACCCCAAGCGGCCTTGCACGTTCCGCGCCACGGGGCGGCGACTGGTGTTTGATGGATATCTGAAGGTGGCGGGCGTGCCGCAGAGCGCGGAAGAGCAGACGCTGCCGGCGCTCAAAGCCGAAATGCCGGTCGGGGCGTTCGGGCTGGAGGCGGCGCAGAAGTTCACCTCACCCCCGCCGCGGTATAGCGAGGCGAGCCTGATCAAGACGCTGGAAGCCGAGGGGATCGGCCGCCCGAGCACGTACGCGTCGATTATCAGCGTGATCCAGGATCGCAAGTATGTTGAGAAGGAGCAGGGCCGGTTTTACGCGAGCGACCTGGGCGAGGTGGTGACGGACAAACTGGTCGAGGCACTGCCGAGCATTCTCGATATTGGGTACACGCGTGAGATGGAGAAGGAGCTCGACCAGATCGAGGACGAGCATCTGGACTGGATCGAGATGTTGCGGCGGTTTTACGGTCCGTTCAAGCAGCAACTGGGCGAGGCCGAGACCAAGCTGGTGCACGCCAAGGCCGAGACGTTTCCGGCGCCGCCCGAGTACACCTGCCCGGTGTGCGCGGAAGAGGGGCGCGGCGACCATGTGCCCTTGGTGTATCGGTTTGGGAAGAACGGCAGGTTTTTGAGTTGCTCGCTGTATCCGGAGTGCACGTATTCGAGCCCGGTGGACCGCGAAGGCAAGCCCCGCCCGGCGGCGGAGACGGTGGACGTGGCGTGCGTGAAGTGCGGGAGCGCGATGACCAAGCGCGTGGGGCGGTTCGGGCCGTTTCTGGGGTGCTCGAAGTTTGGCGATAAGAACAATCCGTGCGATGGGTTGTTGAACCTGGATAAGAAGGGGCGGGTGACGGCGCCGAGCATGCCGCCGTTGTTGACGGAGTTGCCTTGCCCGGTGTGTCAGAGCCAACTGAACTTGCGGAGCGGGGCGAAGGGGCCGTGGCTGAGTTGTTCGAGGTTCCCGAAGTGCCGCGGACGGGGGAAGTGGGCGGAGTTGGAAGAGGGCGTGAAGAAAAATCTCGAGAAGCAACTGAAGCAGCACGAGATGGAGCACCCGGTGCCGATCGTGCGGACGATGAGCGGGAAGCCGCTGACCGATTCGCACGGCAAGCCTTTGCCCAGCGCGCAGCCGGTGGGGGTGAAGGCGGAGGATGGTTCGCCCGAGACGCTGGAGAGCGTGGCGGATGAGATCGGCGTGTGAGTGAGGCACGACGATTCGGGGCGAATCGTTGAGGCACAGGCACTCAGTTTTCGCCGTCGCTTGCAACCTTGAGACCGGGTCGCCGGTACCACCCTTGTGTTGTGTGTGGTCGATGAGCAAGGGCCGGCGGGGAGCTCGCCGCGCGCAAGGGGCATGATCATGGGGAATCACGCAATCGTCGCGTCGCGGGTTGTGGCGTTCACGTCGGTTCTCGCGTTGGCGGCCGGCGCGATGGCGCAGCCCGCGTTCATGGATTTGGGCGCGGGGCATGACAGTTCCGCGGCGAGCGCGATCGACCCGAGCGGCGCGGTGATCGTTGGGTACATTGCGCAGACGGCGAGCGACCCGGGCTCGCCGGTGAAGTGGACGGCGGATGGGACGTGGGTGAGCTTGCCGCTGACGAGTGATTACTGGGCGGGGGGCGCGAGCGGGATCTCGGCGGATGGGCAGACCGTGGCGGGGACGGTGTACGACGCGACGAGTTACCACGCGGCGCGGCCGGCGATCTGGAGCGCGCAGGGTTTGACGGTGTTGCCGACGATCACCGGTGCGCCGCCTTTTCTGCCGATGGGGCCTTGGGCGGTGACGTACGGCATGAGCGGGAACGGGGCGACGCTGTACGGGTATGGGCCGCCGGCGTCGGGGCCGACGTGGATTGACCATGCGTTTCGATGGACGGCTGCGACCGGGACGCGCGACCTGGGGACGCTGACACAGAGCCCGTCGGGGACGTACAGCGCGTACTCGTACGGCGCGAGCGCGGATGGGTCGGTGATCGTGGGAAAGAGTGATGTTGGGGTGCCGACCGGTCCTGGAAGCGTGTCGGTGGTTCAGCACGGGTTTCGCTGGACGGCGCAGGGCGGGATGCAGGACTTGGGCGCGCTTCCGGGTGCGATGAGTTCAGGCGCGAATGCGATCAGCGCTGATGGGGCTGTGATCGTCGGCTGGTCGAGCCTGTCGGGGACGGCGCTCGGCGCGCATGCCGTGAAGTGGGTCGGGGGCGGCGCGGCGCAGGACCTGGGCTTGCCCGGCGAGTTTCAAGGCGCGACGGCGTACGTGATCACCCCGAACGGGCAGGTGATCGCGGGCACCGGTACGCTGGCGGGGTCGAGCACGCGGCACATCCTGGTGTGGAGCGACGCGGGCGTGACGGATGTGAACCAGTATCTGGCGTCGCTGGGTGTCGACCTGGGCGGCTTGACGCTGAACGTGCCGGGCGGCATCTCGGCGGATGGGCGGGTGCTCGTCGGCACCGGAATGCTGAACGGGAAGAAGCATGCTTGGCTCATCCGGTTGGGCATCACGCCTTGCAACGCTGACCTGAACGACGATGGTGTTGCTGATCAGGGGGACATTGACTACTTGATCAACGTGGTGGCGGGGGGCGAAAACCCGGCGGGCATCGACCCGGACTTTAATGGCGATGGCGTGGCGGATCAGGGTGACGTGGACGCGCTGGTGAACGTGGTGGCGGGCGGGGCGTGCCCGTGAACCCGCGGTACGACGATTCGGGGCGGAGCGTCGGGGCACGTCAGGCGATGCGTTTCCAGTGGCCGCATTCGGGGCAGGGGGAGTCGAGCGATGTGTTTCGGGTGTCGTAGCCACAGCGGAGGCAGTGGCCATGGCGCGAAAGGCGGCGGTCGCGGCGCCAAAGGTACACATAGGCGGCGAGCGAGGCCAGGGCGAACCACGACGGCGGGATGGCGATGAGATAGGCATCGCCCTGCAGCAGGCGGGACCATTGCCAGGCGGGTGGCCAGAGTGAGGACCACCATCTGTTGGTGGGCACCATGCCGTTTTCGAACACGGTGACGATCGCCAGCGTGTGGCTGTTGGTCTCGGATTCGGGGCGGGTGAAGGGCTGTACCCACGTGTACACGAGCATCTCGTGGTGGATGATCAAGCCGTGGCCGATGAGCAGGTGGCGCTCGAAGCGGGTGAAGCGCTGGCCCTGCGGCTCGATGTCGCCCGCGACGGGCGGCCCGGCGATGAACCAGTCGCTGGGTCCGAAGGCGTAGGTTGCGATCCAGACGCCCGCGAAAAGCACAAAGAGCAGGAGCGACCCGCGCTTCATGGCCCGACGAAGGCGCGGGTGGCGCTTGGGGAACGTCGTGCCTGGTCCGCTCGGCGTGTTGAGTGACTGCATGGCGCCTCCGGGGGGAGCGTACCGGCCGGAGGGGGGATGGGATGCAGGAGAATGATGGCGGGATGGCGCAGGCCGCGGCGGCGGAAGCTGGGCCGGTGCTGCTATGAACGAAACAGATCCCGGCACCACGCGACGTCGGCGTCGCTCATCGGCTGGTCGGTCGCGGCTCGCAGGTTGCAGGTCGCCTGGCGGGCGTTACGGAAGCCGGGGATGGTCGAGCAGACGTGCGGGTGGGCCAGCACCCAGCGGCTGGCGGCACTCGAGAGGACTTCGGTCTTGTCGTCGCCCGGCTTGGCGAAGCGGGCGAGCACCTGCAGCAGCTTGGCCCGCACGGCTCGCAGCGATTCGGGCGAGAAGTCCTTGCGGTTCGTTCGGTAGTCGCCTTCGACGAACGTCGGGGGCTTCTCGGGGTCGAACTTGTCGAGCAGGATGCCTTGGTCGACGGGGCCGAAGGCGACGAAGGTGCAGCCGTGCTTGGCCATGAGGGCTTGCAGGCGCGAGCCGGGGCGGATGAAGTCGTCGTAGCGCAGGTTGGCTTTGTTTTGCAGCACGTCGGGCTTGAGCACGGGCACGGCCCGCTCGAAGTCGTCGTCGCTGTAGGCGCTTTGGCCGATGCTGCGGACCTTGCCTTCTTTCTTGAGGGCGTGCATGGTGGCGGCGGCTTCGTGCAGGTAATCATGCGGCTGGCCATCGTAACCAGGGCCGATGTAGGTGCCGTGGTGAAAGTAATAGATGTCAATATAGTCGGTTTGCAGGTTGCGGAGGGATTGTTCGCACTGGTTGCGGATGTGGCGGGGGTCGTAGGCGTGGGGGGCGGTGCCGCGGAAGTGGCCGACCTTGGTGGCGATGACCTGGGTGTCGCGTTTGACGCCAAGTTTCTTGAAGGACTGGGCCAGGGTGCGTTCGGCGCGGCCATTGCCGTAGATATCGGCGTTGTCCCAGTGGTTGACGCCGGCGTCGAGGCCGACCTTGATGCCGGCGAGCACTTCGTCGTCGTTGACGTCGGCCCAGCCGATGGATTGTCCGTTGGAGGTGGACCAGTTGGGCCCGCCCATGGTCCAGCAGCCGAAGCCGATCTCGGAGATTTGGATGTTAGTTTGGCCGAGGGTGCGGTATCTCATGAAGGCAGCGTACGCGCGGCGGGCGGCGTTGGGAACGCGGGGCCGCGGAAGGGAGCGAGGGCGGCGAGCAGGGCGCGGGGTAGTTCGAGGCTGAGGGCGCGCTCGCTTTGTTTCATCTCGCGGGCGAGGTCGGTCAGTGTGCGTGGGGGGCCGGCGCCGTCGAGGCCGAAGCGGGCGGCGAGCAGTGAGCGAGCCCCGGCGGGCAGGTGGCCGGCGAGGAGCGCGGCACGCAGGCGCGGGTCGGGCTCGATGTGGCGCTGCCACGGGAAGAGGCGCAGCGTCCAGTCGGGCATGGGGGAGGGGCCGAGCGCGCGGGCGCGGCCTTTGGGCGAGACGACGATGTGTCGCGCGAGGCGCGCGCCCACGCGATCGGCGGCGAGACCGACAGGGCCGGCGACGCGCCCGCCCTTGGCGGGGTCGATGGATTCGAGGGCGTGGGCGGCGGCTTCCAGCGATTCGAGGATCATCGGCGTCGCGAGATTGCCGGGCAGGGCATCGAGCGGCTGTTCGAGGCGGACTTCGAGCGTGGAGACGATGGTGCGGAGCTGCGAGAGCAGGAGAGCCGCGGCCAGGCGGGCGGCCCAGCGCAGGTCGGTCTCGGCGCGGTCGAGGGTGCGGGGCTGGGGGTGCAGGGTGCCGACGCGGAGGGATTCGTGAGCGGCGCGGGCGCGCAGGGCGTGAAAAGCCGCCAGGCGCGTGCGCTCTTCGAGCGCGACGGGGGGCTTGGCAGCGCGGGCGAGGGCGAGCAGTTGTTCGAGCGTCTCGGGGGCGGCCTGGCCCAGGCCCATGGTGGCGGCGGGGGAAGCGAGCACGCTCGCATCGGGGCGATGGCCGGGGATGGAGAGGCGCGGGAGGGCGGCGCTCAGGTGCGATGCTCGCATGAGCCCGATGTCGCGGCGAACCACGCCCGGCGAGCGGCGCAGGGCGTGGGCGAGGTCGGCGGCTGACGCGCCCCAGCGCCAGGCTCGCCAGATCGCTCGCTTGGAGAGATCGCGCCCGGCGGGCGTGGCGCCCAGGCCCTCGCGGGCGAGGAGGGTGCGGATGGTTTCGGTGGCGCGGCCCAGGCGCAGGGCGATGCGGCGAGCCGCGGCCTGGGGGGAAAGCCCGGCCCACCGGCGATAGCGCGGCGCGGCCCGCAGGGCCCAGCGGCGCTCGCGGGGAGAGAGCTGGCTGAACTTCCCGGCCTTGGTGAGCGTGTCGCGATGGGCGGCTTCGAACGCCTCGACGACGGGCTGGCGAACGACCAGGCGGGTGTAGCCGTCGTGGTCGATGACGCGCCGGGCGACGAGGCCCTGGCGGCGCAGGCGGGCGAGGGTTTGGGGGCTGATTTCCCAGCGGGATTGAAGGGCGGCGAGGGACAAGGCGTCTGGAACTTCGGTCGCGTGGAGTTGGAACTGGTCGGTCAGGCGTTCACTGAAGGGGGAGAGGCCGGCGAGGAGCGATTGCCAGGGGACGAGTTCGGCGTCGGGCTTTTCGGGGCGGTAGCCGGTGATGCGGTGCACGACCCATTCGCTGGGGTAGACGGTGCCCGAGGTGATGTCGGGGGCGAGGGCTTCGACTCGGTCGATGACGCGGAGGATGACATCGCGCGGGGCGAAGCGAAGTTCGTCTTCGAGCCGGGCGAGCATGGGCACAGGCTGGCGGGGGAGCGGGGCCACGGGCGGTGGTCGCCGGGCGGCTATTTGGGAGCCACGGGCTGCGGCTCGGGCTGTTTGGCGGGGGCGTCGGCGGGGGTGTCGGGGGAGTTCTGGGCGGGCGCGGCGCCGGGGGAGGGCGGCGTCTTGTTGGGGGGCGGCGTGGTGGTCGAGGGCGCGGGGCTGGCGGAGGGGTCGATGAGCCAGAAGATCTTGCCGGTGGCGGGGTCGTAGACGCCGATGTTTTCAACGAGGCCGAAGGGCGTGGTGGTGGGGTTGGCGCCGGCGGGGTTGTTCTGTTCGAGCTGGACGAACATGGAGGCGGGGCCTTTTTCGAACTCGACGGGCACGGGGATGGGGACTTCCTTCTTGCCGCTGGAGGTGGAAGGGAGCGCCTTGGCGGCCTGCTCGACGCTGGACATGTTGAGGAAGAAGCGCAGCAGACCCGGGCGGACGCGCTTGTATTTGCCGAGGTCGGCGAGGGTCTTGGAGCGGAAGTCGGCGAGGCCTTCGGTGGTGGCGAGGTTGGCGGCCTGGGGCGTGAGCATGTTGTTGAGGGCGGATTGATCGGAGGATTGGGCGATCTCGACGGCCTTGCCGTATTTCTCGAAGGTGTTGAGGAACTGGGTGGCGCCGACGACGATGATGACGCCCAGGGCCAGGCCCAGGAGCGAGGTGATGATGCCGCCGATGGCGAGGCCGGAGCCACCGAGGCGGCCGTTGGAAGTGGAGATGCGGAAGAGGGCGAGGCCCCCGAAGATGCCGCCGATGATGCCGACGCCGGGCGCGATGCCAAGCAGGCAGCAGCCGACGAGTGAGGCGAGTCCGCAGACCAGGGAGATGACGGCCATCACGCTGGTGCGGGAGTTCAATGGCGCGTCGTCGATACCGAAGCGGGGCTCGTTGAGCTGCGTCATGGGGAGAGGATATACGCCGCGGGCGGATTCAACCATCGAAGGCAAGCATCAACCCGGCAGGGCGCGGCGGAGGTGGTGGGCGCAGTCGGCGGTGATGGCGGCGGCGGTCATGACTTCGGATTCGAGGGACTCGCGCGAGAGGCTGAAGCGGAGCGAGCCGTGGGCCAGGGGCGGGGGCACGCCCATGGCGAGGAGGATGGGGGAGGGATCGAGCGAGCCCGAGGAGCAGGCGGCGCCGGCGGAGGCGCACACGCCCCGCTCGCTGAGCATGAGGAGGAGGGCTTCGGCCTCGAGGCGCGGGAAGGCGATGTTGGTGGTGTTCCACAGGCGGCGGTGGTCGCGCGGGCCGTTGATGCGGGCGTCGGGGTAGAGGGAGAGGATGGTGGATTCGAAGCGGTCGCGCAGGGCGGCGAGGGTGGCGCGGGGGGCGGGGGAGGTGGGGTTGTTGAGCCACGCGGCGGCTTCGCGGGCGGCGACGCCCGCGCCGATGATGCCCGAGACGTTTTCGGTGCCGCCCCGGCGGCCGAGTTCTTGTGAGCCCGGCACGGGTGGGCGCAGACGCACGCGGGGCGAGGCCCACAGCACGCCTACGCCCTTGGGCCCGTGAAACTTGTGCGGGGAGAAGGTGAGGAGATCGCACCAGGGGTCGTCTTGATCGCGAACGCTGGTGGGCTGTTTGCCGACCCATTGCGTGGCGTCGATGTGGAAGAGGGTGTTTTTGGCGCGGGCGATTGCGGCGATCTCGCGGACCGGTTGGATGGCACCGGTCTCGTTGTTGGCCCACTGCACGCTGATGAGACCGGTGGTGGGGGTGAGGGCGCGCTCGATGGCGGCGGGGTCGATCAGCCCATCGGGGCCGGGGGCGATGAGCGTGACCTTGGCGCGGGCCAGGACGCCCAGGTCCTCGGCGAGGTCGCGGATGGCGGCGTGCTCGATCTCGGTGGTGATGAGTTCGCGCTTTGGGGGCGGAAGCGCGGCGAGGGCGCCTTGGATGGCGAGGTGGATGGATTCGGTGCCGCCACTGGTGAAGGTGAGTTCGCGGGGCTTGGCGTTGATGAGAGCGGCGAGGTCCCGCCGCGCGAGTTCGACCTGTTGGCGGGCGAGCTGGCCGGCGCGGTGGACGCTGGAGGGGTTGAACCAGGCTTCGGCGTCGGCGCGGCGCATGGCCTCGACGCAGGCGTCGCTGGGGCGAGTCGTCGCGTTGTTGTCGAGATAGATCACGCGGAAGGGTAGCGACGCGTGATGCTGGGTTGGGGCATGTGTTCGTGATGCGTTGGGGCGGGGCGCGAAGGATGCGAACCGAGGGCGGCGCGGCTCGTATTATGGATTGTGATCCGAGTGACGACCATTCAGACGTACAGCGATGGCCAGGGCGTGACGACGACGCGGACCAGCCCGGAGGGTTTTTTCGGGCGGCTGGCGCGGCTCATCACGGTGCTGGTGACGCTGACGCTGGGCGCGCTGGCGGCGATCGGTGTGTTGCTGGTGGGCGTGGGCGTGGCGGCGCTCACGCTGGTCGCGTGGATGTTCGCGAGCGCATACGGCGCGGTGCGGCGGGCGATCCGCGGCACGCGCGAGCCCAATGGCGTGTTTGACGGGCGGCGGAATGTGCGGGTGGTGGAGCGCGGGGATCAGGTGGAGCAGGGTCGGTAGATGGGGTAGGACACAGGCGGGAGGCAGGCCTGTGTTACGAGATGGGGAAGGGGAGAGGGAAGAGGAAGAGGGGGAAGAAGGGGAAGACCGGCGGGGACCGCCGGGCCACGCAAGCGGCCGCGTCACGCGGGGGATGCGAACGGCATCCGAATGGCGAGCGCGAAGACGAACAAAACGCCGGGTTGAGGGCGGGTCGCGCTACAGTTCTGTTCGCACCCCTCTCGCTGAGCACCCCGTCACACATGAGCATTGCACTTCAAGCGCCGAATCGACCCGCGGCGTGGATCATCGGTACACATCTAGCCGCCCACTCGCTGATTCAGAGCACCGCGACGGCGATGACGACGATCGCGCCCGTGCTGGCGATCAAGCACTTCAACGTCAACGAGTGGCAGAGCCTGGTGCTGACGGCCTCGCCGACGATCTTTTTCAGCCTGTCGATCTTCTGGAATGACTTGTTCAAGCGCCTGGCGTTCGGGCGGTATTTGTGGCTGTACTGGATTGTCGCGTGTTTGCCGATTGGTTTGTGCGGGGTGACGAACGGCTACTGGACGATGATGCCGCTGTTTTTGGTGGGGTGTGCAGGCGGCTCGGCGTATTACCCGGCGTCGGGCGAGTTGTACAAGGCGTTTTATCCCGAGGCGCTGCGCGGGCGGCTGTACAGCATCATCTGGGGCGGGTCGACGGCGATCACAGCGGGGATATCGCTGGGCGCGGGCGAGTGGCTGAAGGTGGATGGCGAGGCGTATCACCTTTTGTTTCCTGCGTGCGCGGTGGCGCAGGGGGCGGGGATTGCGCTGCTGTTGCTGCTCTCGCAGTGGACGGGGCATGCGGGGTCGAGGGTGATGCCGCGGATGGACCCGTTCGAACTGCGGCGCGTCTTCGAGCCCGTGGGGCACATGAAGGAAGTCCTGAAGACGGATCCGATCTTCGCGCGGTACGAGGCGGCGTACATGACGTACGGGGTGGGGTGGATGATCGTGACTGCGTTGTTGCCGCAGCTGGTAACAAAGGGAATGCATCTGGATTACGACCAGATCGCCGTGAGCAAGGAAGTGGCGTATTTGTTGGCGCTGGTGGTGATGATCTATCCGGCGGGCGTGTTGATGGACAGGGTGGGGCCGATACTCAGCACGGGGCTGAGTTTTGCGTTGCTGACGCTGCACCCCTTGGGGCTGATGTGGGCGCATGACACGGTGACGCTGAGCATGGTGAGCGTGGTGTATGGGATGGCGCACGCGGGGGCGAACGTGGGGTGGATGATGGGGCCGGTGGCGCTGGCGCCGAGCCCGGAGAAGGTGCCGCAGTACGTGGCGATTCACGCGACGCTGGTGGGGATTCGCGGCAAGTTGTTTCAGTTTGCGGGGGTTGGGCTGTATTGGTTGACGGCGAGTTTTTACCCGCCCTTGGCGATCGCGGCGGCGGCGTACGCGTGGGCGGGGTGGCAGATGTGGCGGCTGAATGGGCGGGTGCAGGCGGCGGCGAAGGCGCGGGCGGAGCGGCTGGCGGCGCTGGCGGGGGTGGACGGGGCGAGTGCGGCGGTGGCCGCGGCTTCGGTACCATCTAGGCATGCAAAGCACGACATGGTTCGCCAGGCCGGTTTGGATGATCGCCGCGATTCTGTGGCTGCAACCCGCGATTGAAAGCGGGCCGGCGGCCTTTGGCCAGCCTGCGCCCGAGGCGCCGGTGAGGGAACCGGGAAAGGAAACGGCAAAGGACGGGGCGAAGGGAGAGCCGGCTGACCCCGCGCTGGTCGCGGCGAAGGCGGGCGTGGAGTTGTGTCTGCGCGACATGGAGCAGGCGGCGCTGAAGGGGGACAAAGCCGCGTGGCTGGCGTGCGTGGATCAGCGCGATTCGGAGTTCACGCACGAGCAGACGTACTTTGCGAATGACCTCACCAAGAAGAAGCCCGAGGCGATCACGCTGAGCGTGGAGGGGTTGGAACTCGGCGCGGGGGGTGAGGGTCGGGGCGGCGCGCAGGGCAAGGTGACGTTTGTGTGGAACATGCCGGGCAAGCGCGAGCGGCGGGTGGGGTTTGACGCGAGGTTTGTCGAGCACGACGGGCGCTGGCTGTATGCGGGCGAGGTGTGGCAGATGCACGAGGCGGCGGGCGTGCAGGTGTTGTGCGATCCGGGGCTGGAGGAGTTGGCGGACCGCACGGTGAAGGCGTTTGAGCGTGTGCGGAAGAAGGTGGAGGCGGGGTTTGAGCTCTCAGAATCGCCGCTGGCGACGCGCACGCAGAAGATCAAACTCTACGGCTCGATGCGGCACCTGCAGCAATCGATTTGCTTGAGTTACTCGGATGGGCTGGAGGGTTGGAACGAGCCGAACGAGAGCGTGAAGTTACTGGCGAACAAGAGCAGCACAGTGGAGACTTTGAGTGCGCTGTTGGCGCATGAGTATGGACACGTGGCGACGTTTGCGATGGGGCCGCATGCGAACGAGATGCCTTGGTGGATTGAGGAGGGCGTGGCGGAACTCTCGCGAGAGGGGGCGGTGGGGGGCGATGACGCGTCGGAGACTGTGGAGACGTGGGCCCAGCAAGGGCGGCTGGCGGAATGGAAGGACCTGGCGGACTTTGACAACTGCCCGCCGCGGCTGCAGCCGTTTGTGTATGTGCAGGGGCATCACATGCTCGGGTACATCAGCGAGCAGTTTGGGCGGCACAAGCGCAACCAGTGGTTGACGCTGATGGCGCAGGGCAAGACGCTGGACGAGGCGACGCGCGAGGCGTTTGGGCGGGGGTTTGAGCAGTTGGACAAGGAGTGGCGGGAGAGCTTGCCGCGGGCGGTGGGGCAGCCGCCGTTGCCGGAGGAGAAGCCGCCCGCGCCGAAGCTGCCGCAGCCCGAGCCGCGGCCGATGACTCCCGAGCCGCCGGTGGCGGTGCCGGGGTTGGATCATCCGATGCCGAAGTGAGGGGGATTATGTTATCGAAGTCGGGGCCTAAGGTCGACTTCAGTGGCACGGCGTGGGCGCCCCCTATCGGTACGGCTGGTTTGCTATTGAAGGGCGATTTCAAACAGCGAAAAGCGCTCGCAGACAGGGTTTGCAATCGCTATTGCGACTGAATGGCGTCTACAAAAGCATGGCCTCACTATTATTTGCGACAATCGCCTACTTGCATTCAATCCCGTAAGTCGTAGATGTGTCCGCATTCCGGGCATATGCCTTGGTCTGGCAAACCTTCTAGCGAGAATCCGCAACGATGGCAACTTCGAGGATCGTCTGGAAGATCGCTCTTGCATTGCCACCAATCAATTACGTACCAGGCTAGAACGCATGGGATTACAAAATACGTTGCTAGATATGCAAACACCGTTCTGGGTGTAGTGCCAATCGAAAATGAGTGTTTGGCCAAACGAAAAAAAAGCATGCAAAATATGCATGCTCCCGACAAATAAAACGTGAGTTTTTTTCTGCGAATGTCCCGGCTTTTCATGCGTTACGATTATAGGCCACCATGGGGACACGTGAATTTGCAAGATGATGGATTAGCACCGTTGGATCGTGCCGCAACATGATTGCAAATACAGGCCCTTACTCGACTTAGTTCAATACTATCGCCGTGGATCTCTTCATTGAATGCAAATATTTGATTAGCCAGGCAGGCAAGGGTGGTGCCGCAAGCGGGACAGCTCACCAAGTTTACAATGGGAACGACACAAGCTGAGCACGAAACGCCCGCACCAACAGCGCAGGCCAAACCCCAACCATAGCGCTTGTTTCTTTGAGTGGCAGTACACGCGGTGGCATCAATAAATAAGTCATTCATTTCGGCTTCACCTTCCGCGTCTAGATTACATACAGGGGGACGCAGATCAGCAGTTTCTTCAAATGCTTGTATTACTTCAGCTCCATGCTGAGAATCATTATAGTAGATCCACGGATAGAGGTAGTACAGCCCATCGATCTGCATACAAATACCGGCACAAGGGACAGACACACTTCCCGATGTAAGCGTTCCGGTCCATAACGAGTCGATGCTTGGGTCATTGCTGTCGTTGATCGAATATACGAACGCCGCCGTGACTTCAAACGTATTGGTACTGTCTCTGACAACGCCCGTTTCGTAAGTGTTCGTCTCAGAAAGGGGATTGGCGATAGTGAACACCTGATTGTTGGTCGGGAAAGTGCCGTAAAGCGCCTCATAGTTCAACAGGTACGCATCCGGACCCAAGGTAACGAGTTGACCCGCCTTATTAATGCCGAATTGCGCGCTGCTCCCGTCGCCCAGCGGAACGGAGGCCTGTACAATTGAGTCGTCGCACTTGAGAGTGGCCGTCAGCGTCCCATCGGTGAGATAGCCAACCTCATCCTGCACGCTCTCGGTATAGGTCGTGAGGACATGCGCGTAGCCTTCGGCGTCGGTCACGAACATCCAAGGGTCTTGATCGGCGGCTTGCGAGAAGAGGATCAAAGTTCCGCTACTGGTGAACGCGTCGATTGCGGTGCCGCCGAAAACTTCGGCGATTTGGTTGATGCTTTCCCTCGGGCTGCACTGCGCCAATACGGAGGAGGCCACTCCAGCAAAGGCGACGAGGGAGGCAACGAGAATGCGTGTCATATGAGACTCCTTAATTAGAAATGTGGCGCGTATCTGCTTCAGCATAACGTCGGAGGGTCGACCAGTCAACCGAGACGACAGTAAATCAATGCGATTGTGAGTTAAAAGAAGACTGCAAAATCTGAATGCAAAAACCTCACTTATTGCCTCACGACAAGAAGGCGCCTCTCAACGAATGCTGGCGTGTGGCACCGTCCTGGCGTATTCGACGAGCGGTGGGAGACAGAGGGCGACTTGGCAGTCTCTTGCGGATATGCGCTCGTCCGCATCGGGCATCGAAGCGATGCCCGGCGGCACGACGGTGTCTGATTGAGCCGCCGGGCGCTAGTTGCGGAACCCTCACGCCGAGTGGAACAGCCCGTGGCGGCGGATGGTGTGGCCTTGGCGGAGGCGCCATGCGTGGTAGGTGCTGGGCACGTCGCGTTCCCAGCGGGGCAGGGTGAGGACGATGGCCAGGCAATCCAGTTGCATGATGGCGGCGAGCGCGAGCATGGTCATGAAGGGAATGCCGGTGTAGCCGCGGGCGAGGAGCACGGAGAGGGCGAGAAGCATGGCGAGGCCAAAGGCCTTGGCGGTGTAGGCGTGCGTGCAAGGCTCGCGGCGGAAGCGTGCGAAACTGACGGCGTAGATGAGGCCTTCGAGTGCGAAGAGCGCGAGGATGGCGGGCAGCCACGGCGTGAGGGCGGCGGGGGCACGCACGAAGCACGCCGCGATGACGCAGAGAAAGAAGATGAGGTCGGTCTGCGAGTCGCAGCGGCGCAGGAGGCTCGTGGCAACGCCCAGGCGGCGGGCGATGATGCCGTCGAAGATGTCGCTGACGACGCCGAGCCAGAGCAGGAGGACGAGCAGCCAGCCCGGCGCGCCGGCGAGGGCGAGCGCGATGATCGCGGGGCCGAGGAGGAGACGCAGGGCGATGAGGAGCCAGGGGGCGAGGGGCATGCTGGATGTTAGCGGGTGCTAACATAATGGTCAAGGTGGTGAGGCGGCGGAGTGGTTTTGCGGGGTGGCGCGAGGGCGGGATGGGTGTGCGGGTTGGTGGGGCGGGAGCGTGGGAGACCCTCGCTGGCGCTTCGGGCTCGTATGCGCCCCCTCTCGGAGAGAAGGGCCACCCAAGAAAGAGAGGGGCCACCCCCCGGCGCGGCCAAGCACGGTCACTCGTGGCGGAGGGCTTCGATGGGGTCGAGGCGGGCGGCTTTGGCGGCGGGGAACATCCCGAAGATGACGCCGGTGGCGGCGGAGAAGCCCATGGCCAGCGCGACGGCCCAGAGAGGGATGGCCGCGCCTTTGACGGCGGCGGCGCCGGAGCCTCGCAGGCCGAAGACGATCGCCTGGCTGATGACGACGCCGATGGCCCCGCCCACGAGGCACAGCGTGACGGCCTCGATGAGGAACTGGAGCAGGATGACTTCGGGGCGAGCGCCGACGGCTTTGCGCAGGCCGATCTCGCGGGTGCGCTCGCTGACGCTGACGAGCATGATGTTCATGATGCCGATGCCGCCGACTAAAAGAGAAATCCCGACGAGGCCGCCGACGGCGCCGGTCATGGCGGCGGCGATGGAGCCGAACTGGCTGCGGGCCTGTTCGATGGCTTCGACGCCGAAGGTGTCTTCGTCGTCGGGGCCGAGTTTGCGCACGCGGCGCATGTAGAAGCGGACTTCGGCCTTGGCGTCTTCGAACTGTTCGGGCTTGTAGGTTTGAGCCACGACGTACATGCGGGGCTCGGGGCGCATCATTTCGCCGGTGCGGAAGGGGATGTAGATTTCGGTTTCAGCCTCGTCGCCCCCGAACATGGGGCTGGCCTGCTTGGTTTCGACGACGCCGACGATGAGGAAGCGGCGGCCGCCGAGGAGGAGGAAGTCGCCGGTGGGGTCGCGATTGAGCCCCAGTTCTTCGACGCCCTTGTCGTTGATGAGGCAGACCTGGCGGCGTTCTTCGTCGTCGATGCTGGAGAACGGGCGGCCGTAGGTCACGTACCGGTCTTCGATTCGGTGCCATTCGGGCTTGATGCCCTGCACGAGGACGCCGGACTTCACACGGTCGCCGTATTGCACGACCGGGTTGAGCTGCATGATGGGGCTGAGGATTTCAAGCGAGGGGCAGTTGGGCAGCAGGCCGTCGACTTGTTCGGTGGTGAGGCGGATCTGGCGGAAGCTGAAGCGGTCGCGTTGGTTTTGGGGAAGGCGGGGGAAGATCCAGACTTTGTTGGCGCCGATGGAAGCGAACTGGTCGAGGACGTATTGCTTGAGGCCGACCATGGCCGCGACGGTGGTGACGACGGCGACGACGGCGACGATGATGCCCAGGGTGGTGAGCAGCGTGCGGATCTTGTTGGCCCACATTTGCGCGAGGGCCAGGAGCACGGTCTGGTAGATGAGGCGGATGAGGATCACGCCGTGGATTCCTCGGTGTGTTCGGGGGTGGGGGCGGGACCGGGCGCGACCGCGACGGAGTCAGCCGCGGCCTGGGCGAGGAGGAGCGAGCGCTTCAGGAAATCCTGGTGGATGGGGTCTTGCGATGTCGGGTGGTCGGAGACGATGCGGCCGTCTTTGAGGCGGACGATGCGCAGGGCGTTGCCGGCGACATCTTCTTCGTGGGTGACGATGACGATGGTCTGGCCTTCGTCGTGGAGGGTCTTGAAGAGGGCGATGATTTCGTCGCTGGTCTTGCTGTCGAGATTGCCGGTGGGTTCGTCGGCGAGGAGGATGGAGGGCTTGTTGACCAGGGCGCGGGCGACGGCGACGCGTTGGCGCTGGCCGCCCGAGAGTTGATTGGGCCGGTGGTCCATGCGTTGCTCGAGGCCGACCTTGATGAGCGCCTCCTTGGCGTAGCGCTTGGCGCTGAACCAGTGGCGGGGGCTGTAGATCAGCGGCAGCATGACGTTCTTGAGGGCGGTGGCGCGGGGCAGCAGTTCGAAGCTCTGGAAGACGAAGCCGATTTCCTGATTTCGTACGCGGGCGAGCTGGGAGGTGGACATCTTCTCGACGGGCTTGCCGCTCAAGATGTATTGGCCACGCGTGGGTTGATCGAGGCAGCCGAGCACGTTCATGAGCGTGCTCTTGCCCGAGCCCGAGGCGCCCATGATGGCGACGAACTCATTGCGGCGGATGTCGAGATCGACACCTCGCAGGGCGTGGACTTTCTCCGAGCCGACCTTGTAGACCTTGTGCAGGCCTCGGATGCGGATGGTGATGTCGGTGGGCGTGTCCATGAACGGTTGGTTTGAGGCGGTGGGCGTGGGGCGGGTGTTGTGAGCCGCGGGTCAGCCCTTGCCGGCGGCGGGCTTGGCTTGTTCGGGCTTCTTGTCGGCGTCTGGTTTGGATTCGTCCCCGGCCTTGTCGGCGACGGCGGGGGCCTTGCCGCCTTCGGCATTTTCCTTGATTTCTTCGACGAGTTGGTCGTGCTTGAGGCTGACGAGCACCTTGAAGGGGCCGGAGATGACGGTGGCGCTGTCGTCGAGTCCGGCGGCGATGACGGTGCTGGTGAGATCGCTGGCGCCGACCGACACGGGCACTGGTTCGGCCTTGCCGTTTTTCATGACGTAGACGACGCGGGCGAACTTCTTGGCGGGGTCGATGAGCGGGTTGCCCCGGGTGACGCCGGCGGGCAGGTCTTCGACGTTGCGGTCGAGCACGGCTTGGCTGGGGACCTTGATGATGTCGCGGAAGGTTTCGACCTCGATGTCGGCGTTGGCGGTGAGGCCGGAGCGCAGCAG
The DNA here is from genome assembly GCA_016124375.1 of Tepidisphaera sp. Classification (GTDB taxonomy): domain Bacteria; phylum Planctomycetota; class Phycisphaerae; order Phycisphaerales; family UBA1924; genus RI-211. The sequence goes on along the minus strand of WGNV01000001.1, from coordinate 336,724 downwards.
CAGTTCCTTGGGCTTGTCGAGCAGGATTTCGGTTTCGAAGTAGACGGTGCCGTCGGTGTCCTGCTGGCGCTTGAGGCCGACCTTGGTGACCGAGCCGGTGAGCTTGAGGTCCGGGTAGGCGTTGACGTAGACGCGGGCCTTCTGGCCGTGATGGACGGGGGCGATGTTGGCCTCGTCGACCTTGGCCTTCAGGATCATCGTCGAGAGATCGGCGATCTCCATGATGACCGAGCCGGGGCTGTTGAGGGTGCCGACGACGACGAGCTCGCCGACTTCGGCGTTGAGCTTGGTGATGACGCCGTCGAAGGGGGCGGTGATGGTGGTGTTGTCGAGGTCCTTTTCGGCACGGTCGATGTTGGCCTTGGCGATCTCGATGGAGTGCTCGGCGACGCGAAGGTTGCTCTCGGCGCGGAGGAAGTCGGCCTGGGCGGCATCGACCTCGCTCTGGGGGACGTCCTTGGTCGCGAGCAGTTCCTTCTTGCGGCCGAGTTCGATCTGGGCGTTGGCGTAGCTGGCCTTGGCGCCCTCGAGGCGTGCCTCTTCGCTGCGGAGGGAGGCCTTGGCGGAATCGAGCAGGGCGGCGAGGTCGCGGGCGTCGAGGCGGACGACGACGTCGCCCTGCTTGACGGCGTCATTTTCGCGGAAGGGGAGGGCGATGATGCGGGCGGAGACCTGGGCGGAGATTTCGACTTTGGTTTTGGGCTCGACCTGGCCCGGGGCGGAGACGGTGCGGACGAGATCGCCCTTGACGGCCTTGGTGAGGCGGACCTGGGTGGGCTTGAGGTCGGGGCGGAAGCTCTTCATGAGCTCCTGGAGCTTGCCGGACTTTTGAAGGTAGAGGCCGCTGCCGACGCAAGAGCCGAGCAGGATGACGGCGAGGATGAGCAACCACTTCCACACGTGCAATGACCTCCCCAAGCCGCCTGACGGCGCGACGATCACGCGGAAAAAACCGGTCCCGGACTTACATAATGGGTTTCGAGGTCCGGGTCTTTCGTCTGCGTCCGTCCGGCAGAGTTTGCCGGCGGCGCCACCCCGGGGAAAGGGTAGACCCTGCGGAGCTCAAAAATAACGCCGCCGCCCGGGAGTGTGACGGGCGGCGGCGTAACGGATCACGGCTTGGTCAGGGCCGTGGGTGGTGAACCGGGGTTAGCGTCCGCGGCGGCGGCCGCCGAGGCAGAGCAGGCCGAGGGAGGCGAGGGCGGCGGAGCCGGGGGCGGGGACGGTGATGGGGAGGATCTGGTCCTGGTATGAGCCGCTGCGGATGCCGACGATGTCGGTGCCGCCCGCGCCGAGGGCGGCGGAGGTGAGCAGGTTGTTGAGCTGCGTCATGACCCCGCTGGACAGGGCGGCGCCGGTGGTCTTGGTGGCGCGGAACGAGCCGGCGGTGATGCTGAGGCCGTCGTTGGCGGCGGCGGGGTTGAAGTCGGTGACGATCTCCCAGACGGCGAGCTGGAAGGCGGTGGCCAGGTCGTTGCTGGTGGCGGAGGAGCTCTGGGTGGAGTTGGCGGTGTTGTAGATGGAGCGGAGGGCGTTGGCCTTGGCGGCGCCCATGGGGCTGCTGTCGGGCAGCAGGGTGATGGAGACGACGTCGTAGGTCTTGGTGTTGCTGGTGACGTGCTGGGCGAGGTCGGTGCAGTAGGTGAGCCAGTTGCCGTTGTAGGCGGCGGCGGCGCCGGTGCCGTCGCTGAGCGTGTGCTTGAGCTGGCCCGCGAAGACGTCGCCGTTGTAGGAGGGGGAGGTGATGTGAACGTTGCTGCCGGCGCCGGTGCCGGTGAACTTCACGTTGATGGTGTCGGCCTCGGCGAGGCCGGCGACGAGGGCGAGGGCGGCGACGCTGAACATACCGGTCTTCATTTCTTCTCTCCTCTGTGAGGTGTGGTGTCTCGTAACGGGGGGACGGTTGAGCCGTCCCCCCCGCCCCTGTCTCTCTCTCCGATGCGGGGCTGCTTACTCACAACATGCACCAGGATTGAGGAAAAGCCAGTGCTCAGCGTGCTGGAGAGGCGGCTGTGTCGGCCGGCGAAACGCTTGTAACGCGTGTGGCGGCGCATGCGGCGCAGAGGTGCCGCCCGGGGCGTCCGAGAAAGGGCGTTGTGGCGGAGAGTGCAAAAAAAACAAGGCCGCCCGAATGGGCGGCCTTGCGAGAGAACGAGTTATTGCCCCGCGATCAGCGGCGGCGGCGACCGGCGACGACCAGGCCCGTGAGGCCCAGCAGCGCGGCGCCGGCGGGGGCCGGGACCACGCCCAGGTTCTTGTCCTTCGAGATGATGAAGGTCTGGCCGGGCAGGAGGGTGAAGTCCCACTGGAAGCCCCAAGTCACGTCGCCCTGCAGAGGGCCGGCGAAATCGTTGAGGTTGTCGACCTGGCCGTTGAAGAACTCGCCGATGAGGTTCGGGTAGAGGTCCAGCTGGTAGTGCGAGGGGGCCGGGGTGACGACGGTCTCGGTGACCGAGAAGGAGCCGGCGAGATCGGCCTGCTGGGCGATGCGCCCGCCGATGATCTGGCCGATGTCGCCGCCGGGGGTGCCGCCCAGGTCAAAGTCCACGTATTGGAAGAATGAGACCTGCTGGGGGACATTGCCGAAGTTGCCGATGCGGATGGTCTCGGCGAGGTCGGAAGCGCCGCTGCCGACGCTGCTGCCGCGCAGGGTGTAGTTGACATCGAAGCGCAGGCTGTTGGGCGCGTCGGTGTATCGGACGGCGAGGTTGTCCGGGCGGGGATCGTCGAAGAGGTTGGTGTCGGTGGCCTGCGCGCCGGTGAGGGGCAGGCTGTCGACGGCGACTTCGTCGGCGAAGCCGGCGGCGCGATAGAAGAACCGCTGGTTGAACAGCTGGTTCACGCCATCGACCTGCCAGCCGACCTGGTTGCCGCCGGTGATTTGGAACTGGGTACTCGAGTTGGCGTCCTCGAGAACGATGAGTTGGGCATTGGCCGCCGCAGCAGCCGCGCCCGTGGCCAAAATGGCCGCGCACAAGTAACGCATGTCGTCTCCTCCAGAGTTGCCCGTTAGGGCGGTCTTGGTCCTGTCTCCAGCAAAAAGATAGCTGGAGGTGGGTTTTCTGGCAAGCCCTGATATCGGGCGTTCGCCGATAAGAAGGCGCATACCGCGTTCTGAGCGCCGTTTTTGGGGTGACGCCGGCCGCGATGACGGCTTTCCACCGGATGTCCACACGAAAAGGGGATCCGGCGGCGAGAATTGCGTCCGATAACAAATACGCGAGTGAATGGGGGTGAGGGTTGTCAGTCGGCGGCCCGCGATGGTGCGGCGTGGCCGATACGCTCGAACATGGACGCCGCTCAACCTTCCGGCACCTTTGCCCACCTGCATCTGCACACCGAGTACTCGCTGCTGGACGGGGGCAACCAGATCGAGAAGCTGGTGGCGCGCGTGGCCGAGCTGGGGATGAAGGCGTGCGCGATCACCGATCACGGGAACATTTTCGGGGCGGTGGCGTTTTACGCGGCGTGCAAGGAGAAGGGGATCAAGCCGATCCTGGGCGTGGAGGCGTATGTGACGCCCCCCGGCAAGCCCCGCACCGACCGGACGTACAGCGGCGGTGGCGAAGGGGGCTATCACCTGGTGTTGTTGGCGGAAAACAACACGGGGTGGCAGAACTTGTTGAAACTGTGCAGTCAGGCGTATTTGACGGGGTTTTATTACAAGCCGCGGATTGATCGGGAGTTGCTGGCGGCCCACAGCGAGGGGTTGATCGCGATCAACGGGCACCTGGGCAGCGAGATCGGCGAGCACCTGCTGGCGTACAGCCGTAGCGGCGAGCAGAGGCACTGGGACGCGGCGGTGGAGAGTGCGGCGTGGCATGCCGCCGCCTTTGGCGGCGGGAAGAAGTGGCAGAGTGGCGAAGTGGCGAAGTGGCAAAGTGAAGAAAAAGCTCCCACTGCCGCTTCCGGCACTTTGCCACTTCCTCGGTTCTTCATCGAACTTCAGCACCACGTGCCCGAGCAGAACGCGATCAATCCGCTGCTGATCAGGCTGGCGCGGGAGCTTGGGCTGCCCTTGGTGTGCGACAACGATGCGCACTTTTTGAGGGCGGAGGATCATGATGCGCACGACACGCTGATTTGCATCTCGACGGGCAAGGGGAAGTTTGACGACAGCCGCATGCACTACACGCCCGAGCTGTATGTGAAGAGCCCGGCGCAGATGGAGGGGCTGTTCGGGGGCGAGGACTACAACAACGCGAAGTTTGGCGAGGCGGGGCGAGAGGCGCTGGCGAATGCCGCGAGTATTGCGGAGCGATGCCAGGTGGAGCTGCCGCTGGGCAGGAACAACGCGCCGGCGGTGCAGATTGATCTGCCCGCGGCGTCGGCGTTGCCCAAGCACGATGACCCCAGGTACGCGGGCGACATGAGCGCGTGGTACAAGGATTACTGCGCGGCGTTCGAGCTCAAGCCATTCAAGAGCGTGCCGACGCCGGAGGAACTCGCGGCTTCGAAAGTGAACTGCGACGCGGCGCTGCGGATGCTGGCGGAGGCGGGGTTTGTGTGGAGGTATGGGGGAGAAGAGCGTGATTCGGCATTCGGCATTCGGCATTCGGAGGAAACGAATGCCGAATCACGAATGCCGAATGCCGTGGCTGCGGATCGGCGAGCAAGGCTCGAGCGCGAACTGAAGATTCTCGCCGACAAGAACATCTCGGCGTACTTCCTGATCGTGTGGGATTTCGTGAACTGGGGGCGGCAGCGGGGCATCCCGGCCAACGCGCGTGGTTCGGGCGTGGGCACGATGGTGGGGTATGTGTTGGGGCTCTCGAACGCGTGCCCGGTTGAGTTTGGCCTGCTGTTCGAGCGGTTTACCGACCCCGACCGGACGGAATACCCCGATATTGATATCGACCTGTGCCAGGACGGGCGGGGCGAGGTTATTAACTACGTGCGCCAGAAGTATGGGCACGTGGCGCAGATTATTACGTTCGGAACGCTCAAGGCGCGGGCGGCGATCCGCGACGTAGGGCGGGTGTTGGAGATCCCGCTGCCCGAGGTTGATCGCATCGCCAAGCTGGTGCCCGAGCAGCTCAACATCACGATCGAGGAAGCGCTGAAGGCCGAGCCCGAACTGGCGAAGCTGCGCGATTCGGATGAGCGCTACAGGCAGTTGCTGGACAACGCGATCGCGCTGGAGGGGCACACGCGGCACGCGGGCGTGCACGCGGCGGGCGTGATCGTGGCGACGCGGCCGCTGGATGAGATCGTGCCGCTGTACAAGCAGCCCGGCAACGACAGCAACGACATCATCACGCAGTGGGACGGGCCCACGTGCGAGAAGATGGGATTGCTCAAGATGGACTTCCTGGGCCTGCGCACGCTGAGCGTGATCGAGCGGGCGAAGAAGCTGATTCGCGACACGATGAGCGAGGGGGAGATTTGGGCGGCGGTCGGCCGCGACGCGAAGGACGGCGGCCCGCATCCGCTGGATTTGGAGCGAATCGCCCCGACGGACCCGAAGGTCTTCACGCTGTTTCAACGGGCCGAGACGACCGGCGTGTTTCAGTTTGAATCGGGCGGCATGCGGCGGCTGCTGGTGGAGATGAAGCCGGATCGGCTGGAGGATTTGATCGCCGCCAACGCGTTGTTCCGGCCCGGGCCCATGGACCTGATTCCGGATTACAACCGGCGAAAGCACGGCACGGAGGAAGTGCCGAAGGTGCACGAGATCGTTGATCGGTACACCGCCGAGACGTACGGCGTGATGGTGTATCAAGAGCAGGTGATGCAGATCGTGCACGGGCTGGGCGGCATCAAGCTGCGCGACGCGTACACGCTCATCAAGAACATCTCGAAGAAGAAGCACGACAAGATCGAGAAAGAGCGACCGAAGTTTGTCGAGGGTGCTCAGAAGCAGGGCCTGAGCAAGCAAGCCGCGGAAGAGCTGTTCCAGCTCATTCTGAAGTTCGCGGGCTACGGCTTCAACAAGAGCCACTCGACGGGCTACGCCATCGTCGCGTATCAGACGGCGTATCTGAAAACCTACTTCCCGCATCAGTACATGGCGGCGTTTCTCACGTACGAAAGCCAGGCGAACAAGGCCTCGGACTGGATTCCGTACTTGGAAGATTGCCGTCGGACGCGGCGGATTGACCCGGCGACGGGCGAGACGATCGGCGTGGGCGTGGAGGTGAAGCCGCCGGATATTAATCTGTCGATGGCGGATTTTGCGGTGGTGAGAGAAGGGACTGGGGATCGGGGACTGGGGACTGGTGAAAAGGCAGTCGTCGCTGATGAGCGCGGCACAACGAAGGCCGAATCACGAATGCCGAATGCCGGAGCCGCCCATATCCGCTTTGGCCTCAAGGCCATCAAGGGCGTGGGCGACAAGGCGATCGAGGCGGTGATTGTCGAGCGGGCCAAGGGCGGGGCGTTCGCGAGCCTGCACGAGTTCTGCGAGCGGATGCCTCCCGGCGTGATCACCAAGAGCATGTTGGAGAGTCTTATTACATGCGGCGCGTTTGATAGCGTGCATGGGCGGCAGAACCGGGCGGCGATGCTGGGGACGATCGAGGGGGCGATGTCGGCGGGGCAGCGGCTGGCGGCTGACAAGGCGGCCGGCCAAAGCGGGCTGTTTGGTGGAGGCGGTGCAGGTGGTGGAGGCGGGGCCGCGAGCGCTCCGAAGCAGGCGGCGCCGCTGGCGCGAGCCGAGGCGTGGAGCGAAACGGAGACGCTGCGGCGCGAGAAGGAGACGCTGGGTTTTTACGTGAGCAGTCACCCGCTGGAGAGGTGGCGGGCGTGGGGCGGGGCGTTTGCGACGACGACGACAGCCGCGGCCAAGGAACTGACGCAGGACCAGCGCGTGGTGATGGCGGTGATGGTGCAGTCGGCCCGCACCATCGTGATCCGAAATGGCAAGAACGCCGGGCAGAAGATGGCGATTCTGACGGTGGAAGACCTCGCGGGCGCGTGCGAGGTCGTGCTGTTCGCGGATGCGTACGTGAAGTTTCAGCACCTGGCGACCAACGAGGCGGTGGTCTTCGTGCTCGGGCGGCTGGACTTGTCGCGGGGTGATCCGCAGATCATCGCGGACCGCTTGGTGCCGATCGATTGCGTGCCGGTGGACGCGGGGCGGCTGCGGCTGTTCCTGGATGAGACCAAGCTGAACGGGCACGCGCAGGCGGCGCTGGCGAGCGTTGCGAAGCAACTGCAGGAGCGCACGCTGACGCCGACGACGAAGCGTGACACGCCGGGCGAGGGTGCGCCGAGTCTGTTCTCGGTGGAGGTGGTGCTGGGCTTGCAGGATTCGGTGGCGGTGCTCGCGGCCGACCCGAAGCTGCGCGTCACGCTGGCCCCGGCGGTCGTGCAGAGCATCGAGGCGGAACTGGGGCAGGGGATGGTGAAGGTGGCGGCGTCGCTGGCGTTTGAGAAGCAGGAGCCCAAGAAGAAGTGGGAACGCCGTCGCGGCGGCGATGAAGACTAGCGCACTCCGCATTTTCCCTGGGTGTGATCGCCACGAACGTGAGCGTGCATATGCGTGCACGCCACGGCGAGTTGCCGGGGCTTCCACGGGTGATTGGGTAGCGGATATGCCGAGCGGATGACGCGGCTGGCAGTTTCAGCGCGAAAAGTCGTCGTCGCCTGCCAGAAAACGCCGAGGTGCAGACATTGTTTTGCAGGTCGTACGTGGAGCGATCGCGATCGCGCGCGGACGAGTGTTGACCCGGCCCGGTCAATCCCATGGAGGTGACTGATGTGGAAGCGTCTGCTTGAACGTGTCAATAGGACCCTGACGGCGGCTCCGAACTTCGAGAGCCTGGAGGGAAGGCTGGTGTTGTCGGCGGGGGACGTGTTTACGCCCGACGGACTTCGCGATGCGCTGGAGCACTCGCACGGCGCCGTGACGGTGCAGTTCGCGCAGTTGCCGAGCGTCATTCAGCAGGGGATCGACACGTTGGCAGGCCAGCGCGGGCTCACGCCTCCGGCGGCGGACTCGACCGAGATCGTGTTCCTCAACAATCGGGGCGGCGTCGAAACGTTCTCGTTCGACTTTGCCGGCGTCGGTACGCACACCATCCTGACCGTCGACCAGAACGGCAATCCGGTGACGCCCCCCGCCAGGAGCACCTCGACCTGGGCGGTGCTCAACGGCACCGACGCGGGGAGCAACGCGGCGGCGGCCAGCGAGATCGCGGCGATCGCGAGCGCGCTGAACCTGCGGGCGCCCACCGACGCCACGCTGGTGAAGGTCACCACCAACTCCTCGGGCGACTCCACCTATTCGGTCTCGCTGCGGGCGGCCACGGGGCGCGGGCGAACGACCACCATCACCGTTGACCAGAACGGCAACCCGGTGGGCAAGCAGAATCTCCCGTTCAGCGTGCTGCCGAGCGCGATCCGCACCGGCATCAACAACGCACGGCCCGCGGGAGCCGCGGCTCTTGACGACGCTTCGGTGCAGAAGGTCACCGTCGCCACCAAGAACGGCGTTACCAGCTACTCGACCGTGTTCAATGTGAACGGCGCACGCTCCACGGTGACGGTGAATGCCGCGGGTTCGCTCACGGCGCTGCCTTCGCGTTCAAAGACCACGTTCGGGCTGATCCCGGACGCGGCCAAGGGTGAGCTGTTGTCGCGAGCGCTGGCGGCGGGTGTGCAGAACGGCATCCCCGATTCGCAGCCTGTCAGCATCTACGACGAGGCGAACGGCACGGTGCTTTACACTGTGAACCTGCGAGCGCAGAAGACTCTCGCCAACGGCCGCACCACGACTGTGAACGTGTACTTCACGGTTGATCAGAGCGGCAACCCGACCACGCTGCCCGGGCACTCCGCCCATGAGTTCCTGCCCGAGTCCTTCGAAGTGGAACGCCACCACTCGCTGGACGAGGCGATCGGCGAACTCTCGCGGCGAGGTTCGTCGAATGGCGGCTCGTCCAACGGGGGATCTTCGAACAGCGGATCTTCCAATAGCGGCTCGTCGAGCGGCGGTTCTTCGGGTGGTGGCTCGTCGAACAGCGGGCCGTCGGGTGGTGGCAGTTCCTCCGGCGGCGAGGTCGAATCGCGCGGGCGTGGCGGGTCGCCCCTGCTGGGCGGGCATCGCTAGGCGTCATCGGGTCCAAAGCAAAACCACCCCGCGGCGGCGCGGGGTGGTTTTTTGTTGGGTGTTGAGGTGTTTGAAGGTGTGGGCGTGGGGACCGGCTTACGGGCAGTCGCCGCCCGCAACGACGTTGATGAGCGCGTCGATGTCGCCCTGGTCGGCGACGCCGTCGGCGTTGAAGTCTGGGTCGATGCCGGTGTAGTTGTCGCCGCCGGCGATGACGTCGATCAGGTAGTCGATGTCGCCCTGATCGGCGACGCCGTCCTGGTTGACGTCGGGGTCACAGGCGGGGGGCGGCGGGGGAGGCGGGGGCACATTGTGCCCGGTGATGAAGACGAGCGCCGAGTCGCTCATGGTGTTGCCGCAGGCGTTCATGACGCGCACGCGGTAGAAGCCCTCGGTGGCCGCGGAGAGGCTTTCGATGGTGAGCCCGTCGGTGGTGGCGCCGCTGAAGTCGGGGCCATTGACCAGGTCGACGCCGTCCTTGGTCCATTGATAGGACAGCGGCAGGTCGTTGCCGTCGGCATCGACCCTCAGGTCGACTGAGTGACCTTCGGCCGCGTCGGCGGACTGAGGCTGGTTGATGATGACCGGCGAGGAGTACTGGCAGCCCGAGTCTGGGCTGGCGATGCTGGCGGTCATGATGTTGCCAAGCTCGGGCCCGCGCTGGTGATAGGGATTGAACGGCCCGCCCCCGAAGAGGTCCTGGTAGTACGTGGCGGCGAAGACGACCGACTGGTTGTCTTCCACCTCGAGAAGATCGTTGGTGTAGGTGACGGACTGCCCGGGGCCCAGCAGGATCGGGGCCGCGTCCAGTTGCAGCGTGCTCGTGACGACCGGGTCGGTGGGCATGAGGGCTTCGAGGGAGACGACGCCCTGCGTGACGGTGGCGCGGCGTTGAATCCAGATGGATTGAGCCGGGTCGTTGTTGACGACGGTGACGCCGATGGCGCCGGCCGCGGTCGTGCCCCACGTGGTGTCGGAGCTGATGCCTGGGAGCATGGGCTGGGTGGCGGGGGAGGTGCCGCCACCGGGGTTGGGCACCTGCCCGTTGACGGTGGCGAGCATGCCGTTGCGCTTCCAGCGGACGAAGATGGGGGTGTAGGGGCTGAGGTTGGTGAGCGACACGCCGAAGTGCTCGATGGCGCCGACGGCGGTCAGGTGCTGCGGGTTGCGATAGTCGATGATGGTCGAGAGGCCGTCGGCGGAGAGGGTGACGGTGGGGGAGCCGTAGTTGCCGTTGTGGTAGGTGTGGATGACATCCTGCGGACGGATGTCTTCGATCTCGATTTCCATTTCGTCGCACGGGTCATCGCAGTGGTTGCCGCAGTCGAAGTTCGACAGGCCTCCGGTGATGGTGTACCCGGACTGCGCCAGGGCGGCCAAAGGCAAGCCCAGCAGCACCAATGCCGCCACATTCAGTCGTTTCATAACGACCTCCTCATATGATGAGTATGAGATTTGGACCCGCCGCCCTGCCGGAGACACCGGCGAACGTTGGCGCTGTGCCCCTTGCGCCACGGGGTACGACTGAGAGGATCGCAGTGTAGTGACGAGCGGCGCCGCGGCAAGGGCATCGCGTGAAGCGCGTGGGAATTGTCGAGAATCTTCATGAAGAAACGGTGTTTCCCCCGGGCATTGAGTGTTCCCCGGCGCAAACGCTGCTCGAAGTAGACCGCGAGTGTGATGCGAGGTTGCGGCAAATAAAAAAGCGGCCCCGCGAAGGCGGGGCCGCGTGAGTTGTGCGTGCAACCTGTGGCGGGTGATTACGGGCAGGGCCCGCCGGCGACGACGTTGATGAGGGCGTCAACGTCGCCCTGATCGGCGACGCCGTCGTTGTTGAAGTCGGCGTTGACGCCGCTGGGGTTTTCGCCGCCGGCGACGACGTTGATGAGGTAGTCGACGTCACCCTGATCGGCGACGCCGTCCTGGTTGAGGTCGGGGTTGCAGGCGGGCGTGTCGATGCACTGGTGGGCGATGATGGTGACTTCATCGATGGCGGCCTCAAGAATCGCGCTGGTGAGGTCGGTGGCGATGAAGCGGACCTGCGTGGTGGCGGAGGGGGTGATGAAGTCGCCCACGCGGAAGGTGTGCTGGACCCAGGCTGGCGTCGGGGGAGAAGCCGCGGGAATCATGTCCACTGTGGTCCAGTTGGTGCCGTCGGGCGAGACCTGGACTTTGAACTTGTCGGCGTTGGCTTGCCCGGCGTGGTTGCTGTAATAGGAAAGGTAATAGGAGATGGTTGCCTCGGGCGCCCGATCGAGGTTGTAGGGTGCGCTGACCAGGGTGGTGTAGCCATTGTCGACGTCGAACTGACCGGCCGCGTTGCCGGCGCGGCCGTCGGTGATCCAGCACTTGGTGCCGGCGCCGGGGGTGACGTCGGCGGCGGGCTGGGTGTTCCAGGTGCCTTCGGGGGCTTGCAGGTCCCACTGGCCGGTGGTGGCGGTGTCGCCCGGTTGGCCCCCCACCCAGCCGGCGGGCCCGGACTCGAAGTCTTCGTGGTATCGCACGGCCAGTTCGCCGGGCGAGGCCTGATAGGCGGCGGTCGCGCCAGCCGCCGGCAGGGTCTTGTGCCCGGAGGTGGCGCCGGTGGCCTCGAAGTAATACTCGGGGAGATCGGTGCAGGTGAAGCCGGGCAGGGTCGCGGTCCATTCCGAGGAGCCGGGCGCCGGGGGCGTCAGGGGCACGCTGGTGAAGTCAGCCGTGGGTGAGAAGCGGTAGAGCATGTGGGCTGAGCCATCGACCAGGGTGTCGCTGACGGCGTCGATGCGCAGGCCGACCTGCGAGGGCGTGCCCGGCAGCACGGGCGAGTGGACCAGCTCAACGGGCGTCAGATAGACCGAGGGCATCTGGCTGAGCACGTTGGAGGAGACCAGCGAGAAGGGCTGCGGGCCCTGTGGGACGTTGAAGGCGCGGATGCGGACGCTCCAGGTGCCGGGCGCGGGGTTGTCGACCTTCACCTGCTCCAGGTTGTCGCGGTGGTTGGCCTGGGTGCGCACGGCGGGGGAGGCGGGGCTGGCCGGGTTCAGCGTCCAGGGGAAGGCCTGCGTGCCGTCGGGCGAGATGACTTCGAGGTCGAGGTCGTTCACGAGTTCGGGCACGACGTTGGCCGTCCCGGGAACGTCGTCCCACGCGAGGGTGAGCGTGAGGCTGGTGTCGCCCGGGGCGACCTGGGTGAAGAAGAACTTGTCGACGCCCTGGGAGACTTCGTCCTCCAGGAAGTTGTGCTGGCGCATCAGATCGATGGCGGCCTGGACGCGGATGGAGCCGTAGCCGAACTGGTAGTCGGGCCCGGGGTTGCCGCGATCGACGGCGGACTGGGCGAAGAGGACCTTGAGGGTGGAGTTGCGGGGATCGGCGAGGAAGGGGAACTGGACGCGGTAGTCCTGCATGAGCAGGGCGGCGCAGCCGGTGACGGTGGGGGTTGCCATGGAGGTGCCGCAGAGCACGCCGTAGGCCGTGGGGCCCGAGGAGAGGCAACTGGTGACGCCGTTGTCGCCACCGACCTGGCAGCCCGGGGCGGCGAAGTCGGGCTTCATGCGGCCGTCGTCGGTGGGGCCCCACCCGGAGAAGCTGGTCATGGAGTCGTCGTTGGCGTTGACGGCGCCGATGCTGAGGTGGTTCTTGGCGCCGGCGGGCGGGCCGATGGTGTTGTACATGGAGCCGCAGGTGCCGCTGTTGCGTTCGTTACCGGCGGCCCAGACGACCCGGAAGGGGTTGCCGTTGGTGACGGCGGACCCGCGCACGATGCTGTCGATGGTGCGGTCGGTTTCCTGGTAGTCGCCTTCCCAGGAGCAGGGGAAGCCGTTGTTGGCGACGTTGGTGCCGATGGAGTTGGTGGCGATGTGGGCGCCCATGCTGTAGGCGGTGGTGTAGTCCTGCACGATGTCGACGGGGTTGGTGTAGAGCCAGCCGGTCTGGCCGGTGATGTTGAGGGCGGCGGAGAGGAAGGTGACGCCCGGGGCCATGCCGCGGTTCATGCCGCCGCTGGCCGCGCCGGTGCCGCCCACGGTGCCGGCGACGTGGGTGGAGTGATCGATGGCGGCGGAGCCGTCGATGACGGTGACGCGGCCCATGAGGTCCATGTGTCCGGTGTAGACCCCGCCCGCGTCGAAGACGAAGACCTTGACGCCCTGCCCGCTGAGGTTGTAGGGCGAGGCCTGGACGATGTTGGCGCCGGTGAGGGCGCGGTTCTCGGCGTTGAGGGCCCCGAAGAGCGGAGCCGCGGGTTCGATCCACTGGACGATGGATTCGCGGGCGAGGGCGGCGACGTTGGCCCGGGGCATTTCGACGACGGCGTAGTTGGAGATGAAGATGACATCACGGACCTTGCCGCCGAAGCTCTCGACCTTGTCGAGCACGGCCTTGGTGGGGCTGACGTCGTCGTGGAACTGGACGTAGACGGCGACCCACTGGCCGCCTCGGGCGGCGTTGTCGGGCGCGATGTCGGGCGGGGCGTTGCCGCTGGCCCAGGGCAGGGCTTCGCCGGTGGCGAGCGACTTGTGCAGTTTCCAGGCGGGGTCGATGGCGCTGACCCCGACGACCCAGGGGGCGAGCCCGGCGGGGGCGAGGGTCTTGACATCGAGGGTCGCGAAGAACGAGTTGTCGCCGAGGGGCGCGAGCAGGGTCAGGCCGCTGGCGGCGAGCCTGGCGCGTCCGGCGTCGGTGATGGGGGCGGAGAGGTGGACGACGACGCGCGGGTCGTCGGCGCGGGCGGCGAGTTGATCGAGGGCTTTGGCCAGGCCGCCACCCTCGATGAAGGTGGGGGCGGGCGATCCGCTTTTCCATTGGATTTGCGCGTGCGAAGCTGTCGCCAACCCGGCCACGCAAGCCAAGACCATCACACACCGGTTCCAGCGCATGAATACCTCCTGCGAATGAGAGAACGTGGAGCCCGGGGTGCCGGGCTTTCTCGACGCGAGAGGCAGTGTCGCAGATTGGTGTGCGAATGCAAGAACTGTCGTCCGAAAACGGACGATTCTTGCACTCGAGAAACTGCGGGATTTACCGTAACGAAACGGTCATCAGGTGATGACGGGGATTCATGCCCGGAAAGCCGCGGCCACCTTGGCGAGCGCCTCGCCGACCTGCTTGACCTGCTCGGGGGAGAGATCGTGGTGCATGGGCAGGCTGAAGACGCGGGCGGCCATGCCGTCGGCGACGGGGCAGTCGTTGCGATCGAACTCGGCGAGCGCGGGCTGCTTGGGGAGGCTCCGGGGGTAGTGGGTGGCGGTGGGGACGCCCTCGGCCTTGAGCGCGGCGCAGAAGTCGTCGCGGGTGCAGATGAACTTGGCGGGGTCCATCTGGACGGTGTAGAGGTGGAAGGAGGCGACGGCGCCGTCGGTGGTCTTGGGGGCCTTGAGGCCGCTGATCTTGGAGACGATCTTGTCGTACTGGGCGGCGACCTCGCGCCGGGCGTTGGTCTGGGCTTCGAGGCGGTCGAGGCGCGAGCAGCCGATGGCGCCGGCCATGTCGTTCATGCGGTAGTTGTACCCGACGCGCTCGTGGAGGTACTTGTCGGTCTCGCCGTGGCTGCGGAGGAGCTTGATGTCGTTGGCCAGGCCCTCGTCGTTGCAGGTGACGAGCCCGCCCTCGCCGGTGGCGAGGTTCTTGGTGGCGTAGAGGGAGTACGTGACGGCGTCGCCGAAGGCGCCCAGGCCCTTGCCCTTGTAGGTGGCGAGGTGGCTCTGGGCGGCGTCGTAGATCACCATGAGGTTGTGTTTCTCGGCCAGTTCCTGCACGCCGTCGATATCGACCGGGCAGCCGTAGAGGTGGGTGGCGGCGATGGCGGTGGTGCCGCGGGTGACCTTGCGGGCGGCGTCCTTGACGTCGATCTGGAAGGTGTCGGGGTCGCAGTCGACGAAGATGGGGCGGCCGCCCCGGGCGACGACCATGCTGACGGTGGCGATGTAGCTCCAGGCGGGGACGAGCACGTCGTCGCCCGGGCTGAAGAGGCTTTCGTAGGCGAGTTGGAGGGCGCAGGTGCCGTTGGCGCAGGTCATGGCGTACTTGGCCTCGGTGGCCTTGGCCCAGCGTTCTTCAAGTTCGGCGCACTTGGTGGCGGCCCGGAGCATGCCGGTCTTGAGCACGGCGGTGCACGCGTCGATGTCCGCCTGCGTCAGGGCGGTGGACATGAAGGGGATCGCCTTGGCCGACACGGGCGTGCCGCCGAACTGGGCGAGGGACTTGGTTTTTTCGTTCCGAGCGGTGGGGGCGGACAAAGTGGTCAACGCCGAACTCCTGTATCAGATGCACGCCTGGGCGTGACTTGCGATTGCTCCCGCCCGATCCGCGCCGGGCCGGGGCCGTCGCGCGGCTGTCGAACACCCCGCGGCGGGCGTCGCGCGTTTCCCGCGCTCCGCAACTCAGCCCCAACAATAGCCCGTCCCCCACGCCTTCCACGCAAAATTTCGCGCCAACTCCGTACAAATACCGTGCGAAGGAGCGCGGTGAGCTTTGCATCGACGGGTTTTGCGCGCAGAAACCCGGCGCTCATCGAGCCGAGGGAACATTTTCAACCCCGACTCTCGTATAGTTGTCGCATGCCGAAAAACCGATTCGTGTGGTCCGGGCTGCTGGCGGGCGGCTGCCTGTTGATCACCCCCGCGTTCGCCCAGACCGAACCCGGCCGGCCCGACCCCAAAACCGCGACCCCGACCGCCCAACCCGCTCAACCTTCTGACCCCGCCCTGAGCGGGGCGGAGCCCGCGCGCATCACCCCGGAGTTCATCTCGAAGTTCGGGGGCGTGATGTGCGTCACGCTGCCCAGCCGCCGGGCGGAGATGGGCTTCCAGCAGCCATCGCGGGTGATGGAAGTCCGCGTGCACGGCGGGGCCGAGGTCAAGAAGGACGAACTGATCGTCCGAGGCGACGACGATGAGGACGTGAACCTCATCAAGATCCAGAAGACCCGGGCCGAGAGCGACCTGCCCGTGCAGAAGGCCAAGGCCCAGATGGACCTGGCGAAGGTGGAGTACGAGCGCCTGGAAGAGGTGCGGACCAAGGACGCCAGCAGCCAGCAGGAGGTCGAGCGGGCGCGACTCACGTACGAGGGCTCGCGCATCGACTACCTGCTTGCGCAGCGCCAGCAGACCGAAGAAGTGCTGCAGTTGGCCCGCATGCAGGCCCGCGTCGATCGCCTGCACATCGCCGCCCCGTTCGACGGGATCATCGACACGGTGTCGGTGGACGTGGGGCAGAGCGTCTCCGAGACGGACAAGATCGTGCGCATCGTGAACATCGACAAGCTGTGGATCGACGTGGGCGCTCCGACCCAGGACGCCAAGACGCTCTTGCTCCAGCCGGGCGACACGGCGTGGGTAATGCTCGACGTTGCCGGGTCGCCCCGCCTGCGCACGGCCAAGGTGATCGAGGTTTCGCCGACGGCCGACCTGGGCTCGCGCACCCGGCGCATCCGGGTGGAGCTGGACAACCCCAAGGGCCCGGAGCGCGTGATCGCGGGGGAGGCGGCGTGGGTCCGCTTTACCGAGCCCAGCGCCCAGGTCGCCTCGCAGATGACCGGTCCCCGCCCGATTGATTGAACTCGCACCCGCGGAGCAGACGAGACATGGCCCTGACCGATCTTTCGAGCCTTCGCACCCCCGGCTGGCAGCGCGTGGTGGGTGAGCTGTCTTCGCCCACGGGCGATGACCGGGTGTTTCTGCTGCGCCTGCTGGGTGTTTTGGGGCAGGTGAGCGGCGCGAGGCAGGCGGTGCTGTGGACGCTGACCGGCAGCCGCGATGACGCGATGGGGATCGAGCCCCGGGCGGCGCTGGTCTGGCCTTTCGGGCCGGACGTGGTGGACGCGCAGGGGCGGATGACGGTGCCGATCGAGGCGCTGTTTGATGCCGCCAAGGACGACAACGTGGAAGGCCTGGCCGAGGTTCGCAGCGCGGCGCGGGCGGCGGCGCACTCGCGCCAATCGGAAATTTACGGGCTGGAATCCGAGGGCCTGATGTACGACCCCCAGGCGGTGCGGGGGTATGTGATCGCGCTGCCGGTGGCGTGGGGTCTGCCCGCGGAGTCGTCGGGCCTGCCCCTGCAGGGCGTGGTGACGCTGATGCTGGACGGGCGTTCGCGCCAGGCGGTGCAGACGACGCTGGCGCTGGTGGAGGTGCTGGCGGGGTATGTGTTCACGCACACCTCGCAGCAGGCGCTGCGGCGGGTCCGGGCGTCGTCGGCGTCCCTGGAGCTGGCGGCACGCCTGATCGCGTCGATCAATCAGACGCGGGACTTCAAAGGGGCGGTGATCCAGTTTGTAAATGATCTGTGCCGCCAGCTCGGGGTGGATCGCGTGGCGATGGGCTTTGCGCACGGGAGCGGCTCGCGCCCCGGGGGCGAGGGCCCGCGCGAGATCCGGGTGACGGCGCTGAGCGACACGGAGAACCTTGACCGGCGGATGGCGATGGTGCAGCGGCTCGAAGGGGCGATGAACGAGTGCCTGGACCAGGAGCAGCCGGTGCTGTATCCGCCGCCCAGCGCGGAGGGTGACGCGATTTTGGCGCAGGCCGTGACGCACGCCCATCGCGAGCTCGCGGCCCTGGATGCGAACCTGAAGGTGGCGTCGCTGCCGGTGCGGGTGAGCGACGCGAGCGGGGACCGCATCATCGGCGTGGTGCTGATCGAGTCGGCCGGGCAGGGGGCCATCGACGTCGGCACGGTAGAGCTGCTGCAGGCGACGCTGGACCTGGTGGGCCCGGTGCTGGATGTGCGGCGTCGCGAAGACCGGATGCTCGCGCTGCGGGTGTACGACTCGGGCGTGAAGGCGGGCGCCTGGCTGGTGGGGCCCAAGCACACGGTGTGGAAGCTGGCGGGCGTGGCGCTGCTCGGGCTGTCGCTGTTCAGCGTGCTGTACACGACGCCTTATCGCGTCGGGGCCCCGATGGAGCTGCAGCCACGCGTGAAGCGGATCATCTCGATGCCCTTTGACGGCGTGCTCGACTCGGTGCCCAAGGGCGTCGAGGCGGGGCAGCGAGTGAAGGCGGGCGACGTGCTGGCCAAGCTCGATACGCGGATGACGACGCTTTCGGAGCTGGAAGCCGCGGCTCAGGTGCTGCAGTATGAGAAGCAGGCGGACGAAGCCCTGCGCAAGGGGGACCTGGCGGAGTCGGACCAGAACCGGGCGCGGGCGGATCAGTACAAGGCCCAGCGCGACCTGATGAAGACGCAGGTGGAGCGCAGCACGATCACGTCGCCCATCAACGGGCTGATCACCAGCGGGGACCTGAAGGACAAGGTGGGGGCGGCGGTCAAGCTGGGCGAGAAGCTGTACGAAGTCGCGGATACGTCTGACATGCAGGTGATCGCGAAGGTGGACGATCGGGACATCGCGCTGATTCACGAGGGCCAGACCGGGCAGATCAGCCCGAAGGCGGACCCGAGCCTGAAGGTCGATTTCATCGTCGAGCAGATCGTGCCGGCGTCGCAGGCCGAAGAGGGCAAGAACGTGTTCGAGGTGCGCGGGCGCCTGACGGGCGCGGAGATGCCCTCGTGGCTGCTGCCGGGCGTCGAGGGGCAGGCGAAGTTCAACGCGGAGCGGCACAGCCTGGCGTGGATCGCCTCGCGGCGCGTGCTCGATCAGCTCCGCATCTGGTTGTGGTGGTAAGCGATGTCCGAACGCAGCACATTTTCTCCATTCTGGCACCGGGTGCGGGTGATGAAGCCCCGCCTGCGGCCTCACGTGCAGATCACGCGGCAGCACTACCGGGGGCGTCGCTGGCACGTGGTGCACGATCCGTCGTCGAACCAGTTCTATCGCATCAACCCGGTGGCGCACGAGTTTCTGGGGATGCTGGACGGGCGGCGCACAGTGGAAGAGGTGTGGCAGTACGCGATCACGCGGCACGCCGACGAGGCGATGACGCAGAACGAGGTGATCCAGCTTCTGTCGCAGTTGTTCGGCAGCAACCTGCTGACGGCGGATGTGCCGCCCGAGACCGAGCAGATGCTGCGGCGCGGGCGCGATCGCCTGGGCAAGCGATTCCAGCAGCAGGCGATCGGCCTGATGTACTTCCGGGTGCGGCTGTTCAACCCCGACCGGCTGCTGACATGGCTGCTGCCGGTGTTCCGCCCGCTGCTGTCGGTGCCGGGGCTGGTGCTGTGGGCGATCTGGGTGCTGGCGGGGATCATCACGATCTCGGGGCACCTGGAGGATTTCCTGAGCCGGGTGGGCAACGCGCTGGCGCCCTCCAACTGGCTGCTGATGGGCGTGGCGTTCGTGGCGATCAAGCTGTGGCACGAGCTGGGGCACGGGCTGATCTGCAAGCGCTTCGGCGGGCAGGTGCCGGAGCTGGGCGCGATGATGCTGGTGCTGATCCCCGCGCCGTACGTGGACGCTTCGTCGGCGTGGACGTTCAAGAGCCGCTGGCAGCGGATGCTGGTGGGGGCGGGGGGGATGATCTTCGAGCTGACGGTGGCGTCGGCGGCCGCGTTCGTGTGGCTGAACACGCCCGAGGGCAGCCTGGTACACCAGTTGGCGTACAACATTATTTTCACGGCGGGCATCGCGACGATCCTGTTCAACGCCAATCCGCTGATGAAGTTCGACGGCTACTACATCCTGAGCGACCTGCTCGAGATCCCGAATCTGATGCAGCGCTCGACGCAGATGCTGACGTTCCTGGCGCAGCGGCATCTGTTCCGGAATAAGGATTCCAAGCCGCCCACCGCGAGCCCGAGCGAGGCGCTGCTGCTGATCGGCTACGGCATCCTGGCGATGATCTACCGGATGTTCCTGTTCGTGTCGATCACGCTGTTTGTGATGGGCAAGATGTTCGCGATCGGGCTGCTGCTGGCGGTGTGGACGGCGGGGATGTGGTTCGTGCTGCCCCTGGGCAAGTTCGTGCACTGGCTGGCGGCGTCGAGCGACCTGGCGGAGAAGCGCGGGCGGGCGATCCTGACCAGCATCGCCGCCGGCGCCCTGTGCCTGCTGCTGCTGGGGGCGGTTCCTGCGCCCGACCGGCGGCGCGTGAGCGGGGTCGTAGAGAGCGAGGCCCGCACGGGCGTCTTCTTCGACGTGGATGGCTTTGTGGCCAAGTCGTTCGTGCGGCCCGGGCAGCACGTGAAGCAGGGCGACGTGCTGGTGGAGGTCGATTGCGAGCAGCTCAAGGCGCAGCTGGAGCTGGCGCGTGCGCAGCTGCGCGAGGCAGAGGGCAAGCGCCGCGAGGCGGTGATGCACAACATGGCCGCGGCGCAGGTGGCGCAGGAATACTGCGACGCGGTGCGGCTGCAGATCGGCACGCTGGAGGGGCGACTGGAGCATGCGCAGGTTCGGGCCCCGCACGACGGGGTGGTGGTGACGCGCGACCCCAGCGACCTGGTCGGGGCGTTCGTCAAGGCCGGGCAGCCCGTGTGCGAGGTGGCGAAGGACTCGGCGCTGCGGGTGACGGCGGTCATCACGCAGCCCGAGGCGGACTGGATTACTCGCGACGATTACAAGGTGGAGGCGAGGTTTGTCAGCGAGCCGGGGCGGGTCGTGAAGCTGAATCGCGAGCGGGTGGTGCCGGCGGGGACGAAGGAACTGCCGCACGAGGCGTTCGGCTATCAGGGCGGGGGCTCGATCGAGACCGACCCGCGCGACCGGAGCGGGATGGTGTCGCGGGCGGCGCTGTTCAAGGGGTATTTCCTGCTGGGCGATAAGCCCGGCCCGCTGGGTCCGGGGGTGATGCCGGGAACTCGGGTGAGCCTGAGGTTTGAGCTGCCGCCCCGGCCACTGCTGTTCCAGTGGATGGATCAGTTGGAGAAGACGCTGCAAGGGCGGGCCAAGGTGTGAGCCAGGTTCTTACGCGATACTCGGTGCTGTACGAATCGATGCGGAGCCGCCGCGTGAAGGCGGAGGTGCCGCGCGGGTTGGACATGGCGGCGTCGCGCCTGGGGACGGCGATCAAGCACCGGCGGCACGCGATCGGCGCGCTCTTGCGCGAGGCCGAGCGGGTGGACGGGCTGCGGATGGAGTTCCGCTCGATGTCGGAAGGGGCGCTGGACGAGGCGCTGCGCGACCTGCGGGAGCGGTTTGCGCGCCGGCGGCAGAGCGAGGAAGATGTGCGGCGTGCGCTGGCGGGGGTGCGGGAGGTCGCGCGGCGATACACGGGCGAAGAGGCGTACGTGGTGCAGCTGGCCGGGGCGCTGGGGCTCTACCACGGGCGGATCATCGAGATGCTGACGGGCGAGGGCAAGACGCTGACGGGGTCGCTGGCGGCGACGCTGCTGGCGTGGCGTCACCGGCGCGTGCACGTGTTCACGGTGAACGACTACCTGGCGCAGCGCGACGCGGACTCGCGCGGGCCGATCTTCCGGCGCTGCGGCATCGACGCGGGCGCCATCACCCAGGACATCCAGCCGCATGATCGCATGCCGATCTACGCCCGGGCGATCGTGTACGGCACGCCCAAGCAGATTGTCGCCGACTGGCTGCGCGACCAGATTCGTCTGGGGCGGGCGGCGTCGCCATGGGCGGCGCGGCGGCAGGCCTCGCATGCGGGGGCGGCCGAGATGAGCCCGATGGTGCCGGGGCTGCGGGCGGCGATGGTGGATGAGGCGGATGCGGTGCTCATCGACGAGGGCGTGGTGCCGCTGATCATCGCGAGATCGCGCCGCGAGGACGACATGGCCAAGACGTATCGCGAAGCCGCGGCTTTGGCCGGCAAGCTGGATGAGGGGCCGGACTACGCGGTGCAGCACACGCAGCGCCGGGTGGAGCTGAAGCGTCGGGGCGAGGAGCGACTGCGGCAGTTGTTCGAGGATCTGGTCGCGCGGGGCGGCTCGCCCATCTGGCGGGCGGCGGTGCGTGGCGAGGAGCTGGTGCGGCAGGCGCTGGTCGCCCGCGCCTGCTACCTGCACGGGCAGCAATACCAGATCGTCGACGGCAAAGTCGTGATCGTGGACGAGTACACCGGGCGCTTCCTGCCCGACCGGAGCTGGGAGCACGGGCTGCACCAGGCGGTGGAAGCAAAGGAAGGGCTGGAGGTCACCGCCGATCGGGAGACGCTGGCGCGGATGAGTTTCCAGCGGTTCTATCGGAGTTACCCGTTTCTGTGCGGCATGACCGGCACCGCGGCCGACGCGACCGGCGAGATGCAGTCGGTCTATTCGCGCCCCGTGACCGTGATCCCGACCAACCGTCCGATCGCCCGCGTGCAGTGGCCGCTGCGGGTCTTTCGGGGAGCACGCGACAAGTGGGCGGCGATCGCGGCGTCCATTGAGGAAGTGCATCGGGCCGGGCGGCCGGTGCTGGTGGGCACGCGCTCGATCGCGGCGAGCGAACTATTGAGCCGTCTGCTGACCATGCGAGGGCTGTCGCACCAGGTGCTGAATGCGAACTTCGACAAGGACGAAGCTGAGGTGATCAGCAAGGCGGGGGTGGGGGGGCTCAACGCGGCGATCACGGTGGCGACGAACATGGCCGGGCGCGGGACAGACATCAAGCCGGATGCGCAGGCGCTGGCGGCGGGCGGGCTGCACGTGCTGCTCACTGAGATGCACGGGGCCAAGCGGGTGGATCGGCAGTTCATCGGGCGGGCCGGGCGTCAGGGCGACCCGGGTTCGGCGCAGATCTTTGTGAGCCTGGAAGATGAGCTGGTGCAGCGGTTCACGCCCCTGCTGGCCAGGGTGCTGCGTGAGCGCTCGCGCGAGCCGGAGCTGGGTTCGAACGAGCTGGCCGGGCGACTGTTCCGACTGGCTCAGAGCCGCAGCGAGGCCAAGGACCGGCGCAACCGTGCCGCGGTGCTTCGCCAGGACGACTGGATCGACAAGAATCTGCCGGGCGGGTGAGCCACGCGAAACGAGCCCGAAGCGGAGGCGCTTCGGGCTCGTTGAGAAGCTTCCGATGATCGTGGGAATCAGACTTTGAAGGTGCGCACCAGGCTCTGGAGGCGTTCGCTCTGCTCGCTGAGCAACGCCGCGGCTTTGGCGGCTTGAGAGGCGCCGTCGGCGCTCTCGCGGGTGACGGCGTTGATCTGGGCGATGTTCTTGGCGATCTGCTGGCTGGTGCTACTCTGCTGCTCGGCGGCGGCGGCGATGGACTGGACCATGCCCGTCAGCCCCTGGCTGCTCTGGGTGATGCGCCCCAGCGCGTTGCCGGCGCTGTTGGCGAGCTCCACACCCTTGTGCACGCGGGCGCTGCCGGCTTCCATCTGCTTGACGGCGGTGCCCGTGTCGGCCTGGATCTCCTTGATGGAGGTGGCGACTTCTTCGGTGGCCTTGGTGGTGCGTTCGGCGAGCTTGCGGACTTCGTCGGCGACGACCGCGAACCCGCGCCCGTGTTCGCCCGCCCGGGCGGCTTCGATGGCGGCGTTCAGGGCGAGCAGATTGGTCTGCTCGGCGATGTCGTTGATGACTTCGATGATCTGGCCGATCTGCTCGGACTTCTTGCCGAGGCTGGCGACGGCCTGGGCGCTGCGTTCGACTTCATCGGAGATGCCGCGCATCTCGTCGACGGTCTGGGTGACGACCTGGCCGCCGGTGATGGCGTCGTCCTGGCTGGCCTTGGCGGCGCCGGCGGCGTCCTGCCCTTTCTGGGCGACTTCCTGCACGCTGGCGTTCATCTCTTCGATCGCGGCGGCGACCTGCGTGGTCTGGCCTTCCTGCTGCTGGAGGCCGGCGGCCATTTCTTCGGCGCTGGCGGCGATCTGGGTGCTGGCGGCGGCGACCTGCTGGGCGGTGGTCGCCACGTCCTTGATCGTCCCCTGCAGTTTGTCGACGAACATGTTGAATCCCTGGCTGAGCTCGCCCAGCTCGTCGCTGGAGTTGAGCTCGAGGCGCTGGGTCAGGTCGCCCTCGCCCTGGGCGATGTCGCTGACGCGGTCACGGAGCAGGTTGATCGGCTTCACCAGGCTGCGGGCCACGAACCACGCGGCGATGCCGACGCCCAGCGTGCACACGCCCACGACGCCCGCGACCTGCTCACGGATCTGGGTGACGACGGCGGCGGTCTCGCTTTCGGGGACTCGGACCAGCAGCGACCAGTTGAGCCCGGCGTAGCCCAGGGCGCCCTGGGAGTGGGCGTAGCCGCAGGTCTGCCAGATGTTCTTGCGGGCGTGCAGCGATCGATTGAACCCGGCCTCGCCATCCATCGCCAGTTTCGCGGCTGTTACGCCGCTGTCCGCCAGATTCAACTTGAGAATCACGTTGTCGGTGTCGCGCACGAGCTTGCCGTCGTGCTGGCTGGGGTCGCAGTCGACGATCACCCGACCCTTGGAATCCAAAAGCGTCATCTCGGCGGAGGCCATGTGCTCGGTCTTAAGGGAGTTGTACTCGGCCATCACCATGTCTTCGATGAGTGAGAAGCGGGCGAAGTTCTTCCAGACGCCGATGGTCTTGCCCTGGGCGTCCTTGACGGGCGCCGAGAAGCCGACGGTCAGGCCGTTGTTCTTGTAGAGCTTCTGGACCAGCGGATCGGCGTAGACATCTTCGACGACGGTGCCGGTCAGGTCCTTGGTTGCGAGGAACCTGCCCGCCATGGCGTCGCGGAACCAGGCGCTGTCGGCGAAGTTCATCGAGTAGATCGACGAGGTGTCGACGGGGTTGCCAGCGGGGTCCTTGGTGTTCACCGAGATCACCTTGCCCTCGGTGTCGACGAAGAGGGTGATGTCGTAGATGCCGTAGAGAGCGGCGTACTGGTTCTGCGTGTCGGAGATGGGTCCGCCCGGCTTGTACCAGTTGGCCTTGTCGAAGACGATGGTGTTGACCCCGAAGGCCTGCACGTCGCCGTAGCGCTCGAAGAGGTTGCGGTCGATCTTGTCAAGCAGGGCTCGGGAGACCGACTCGAAGCGCACGCCGGCGGAGTCCTGGATCTTGGCGGTGGCGAACCAGGCGAGCGATGCGACGGCGAGCGCGGGCACCACGCCCATCGTGAGGAAGAGCGTGACAAGCTTGGACTTGATCTTCATGAATCGGCTCCGGGGGATGAATTGAAAACCGCCGTCCTCATCGGGCGGCGGTCGGAGTGAATCCAGAGTTCGGGCTCCGCAACCCCGTTCATGGGTTCCGGATATGCTGGTCCCCGAAGTTATCCTGGACCCTACGTTGATCGGGAGCGTTGATTACAGCTTGAACTTGTTGACCAGATGCTGCAGGCGTTCGCTCTGTTCGCTGAGCAGGGCCGCGGCCTTGGCGGCTTGCGAAGCGCCTTGCGAAGACTCCTTGGTGACGGCGTTGATTTCCGCCACATTGCGGGCGATCTGGGTGCTGGTGCTGCTTTGCTGCTCGGCGGCGGCGGCGATCGCCTGCACCATGCCCGCCAGGCCCTGGCTGCTCTGGGTGATGCGCCCCAGGGCGTTGCCGGCGCTGTTGGCGAGCTCCACGCCCTTGTGCACGCGGGCGCTGCCGGCTTCCATCTGCTTCACCGCCGTCTCGGTGTCGCTCTGGATCTCCTTGATGGAGGTGGCGACCTCTTCGGTGGCCTTGGTGGTGCGCTCGGCGAGTTTGCGCACTTCGTCGGCGACGACGGCGAACCCCCGCCCGTGTTCGCCAGCGCGGGCGGCTTCGATGGCCGCGTTCAGGGCGAGCAGGTTGGTCTGCTCGGCAATGTCGTTGATGACTTCGATGATCTGGCCGATCTGCTCGGACTTCTTGCCGAGGCTGGCGACGGCCTGAGCGCTGCGGCCGACTTCATCGGAGATGCCGCGCATCTCGTCGACGGTCTGGGTGACGACCTGGCCGCCGGTGGTCGAGTCTTTCTGGGCTTCGGCCGCGGCCTGGCTG
The DNA here is from genome assembly GCA_016124375.1 of Tepidisphaera sp. Lineage (GTDB taxonomy): Bacteria > Planctomycetota > Phycisphaerae > Phycisphaerales > UBA1924 > RI-211. The sequence continues at coordinate 310,980 of WGNV01000001.1, read as the reverse complement.
GCGCTCTGACCCTTCTGGGCGACTTCCTGCACGCTGGCGGACATTTCTTCGACGGCGGCGGAGACGGCCTGGGTCTGTTGTTCCTGGCGCGAGAGGCCGGCGGCCATTTCCTCGGCGCTGGCGGCGATCTCGGTGCTGGCGGACGCGACCTCGCGGGTCACGCCGGAGACATCGCCGATGAGCCCGTGCAGGTTGCCGACGAACGTATCGATGTTGAAGGCGAGTTGGCCGATTTCATCGCCGCGGCTGAGGTTGAGGCGCTTGGTGAGGTCGCCGTCGCCGCTGGCGAGGTCGCGGACGAGGTTGAGCAGGCCGGCCATGGGCTTGCCGAAGAGGTAACGCAGGGCGAAGACGAAGAGCCCGATGCCGCCGACCAGCAGCGGGACGGTCCAGATCAGGCCGTTCTGGAAGAAGCCGGCGACCTGAGCGTCGACGGGCGCCAGCGGCATGATGATCTCAAAGGCGCCGTGCATGTCGCCCGGCTTCCAGTTTTCCATCGTGAATCCCAGCGGGTCTTTGCCGTCGTAGTTGCCCTTCTCGTCCTTGATGTCGTACTTGGCGGGGTCGCCGTGGCACATCATGCACGATTCATCGAGCTTGATCGCGCGCATGTAGTGCAGTTCGTTGGTGGCGGGGTCGATGCGGCCCATGGACTCTTCCTTGCCGGCCTTGACGCTGGCCTCGAGGTCTGAGAGCAGCTTGCCCCGGAAGGAACTGGGCTCAACTTCGTTGGCGGGGTTGCGGGCGTGGAAGGCGGGGACCTTGAAGTCCAGGCCTTCGTCCTTGGCCGCCTGGCGGGCGGCGGTCCAGGCGGCGACCACGGGAATGGTCTGGTAGAAGCGGGTCTTGTCGTAGGAGGAGCCGGCCTTGACCTGGGCCAGGGCCTCGTTCAGCAGTTTTTCGCCGTCGAAGGCGTGCTGCGACTGGAGCTTGCTGACGTGGTTCTTGGTTTCGTCGGCCACGGCGGTGAAGGCCGCGGCCTTTTCCATGAGGTCCTTCTTGGCGTCGCGGGTGTAGCCGCTGAGAAAGACGACGTAGTTGACCGCGACGACGGCAACGACGACGCCGACCGTCGCGGCGACAATCTTGAATGACAGGCTGATGCTCTTCTTGGGCGTATCCATGCGTTGGCTCCCCGCGTGTTCCCTGTCGCCGTCGGGCGCGTTCACACACAGAACGCTGGGGCGACGGGGGAGAATGTCGGTTCGCCGGGGCGACGAATTGTCTCGCTCCTTGTCCGGATTCACAAAGTCAGCGGTGCGGGGCACCGCTGTGCGATGTGTGACCTCTGTAGGGCCTGTGCCGCCTCTAGCATGTGTGCGTGGCGTCCGAAGAACCCCCCCAAACCATGCCGCCCGAATGGGGCTCCGAAAATCGCGAGGAGCGGTTGGAGCGGCTCTTGCGCAAGGCGCGTTCGCTGGCGCATCAGCCGGGCGTGTATCTCATGAAGGATCACGCGGGGGTGGTGCTGTACGTGGGCAAGGCGCTGAGTCTGCCCGACCGCGTGAGTTCGTACTTTGTTCCCTCCGCCGAGCTGGGGCCGAAGAAGGAGCCGATGCTGGACGTGGTGCACGACTTCGAGGTGCTGCTGTGCGAGAGCGAGTGGGAGGCGTTGCTGACGGAGAACCGGCTGATCAAGGACATCAAGCCGCGGTTCAATGTGAGGCTGACGGATGACAAGACGTTTCCGTATCTGGCGGTGACGTCGCGCGAGGACTTTCCGCGGGTGTTCGTCACGCGTTCGCCGGTGAGCAAGGAGTTGAAGGGGGCGCGGATCTTCGGGCCGTTTACGAACGCCGGGGCGCTGCGCGAGGCGATCCAGGTGCTTCAGAGGGTGTTCAAGTTTCGCACGTGCAAGCTGGACATCGTGGCGGGCGACCCGAAGAACGCGCGCTTTCGGCCTTGCCTGCTGTACTCGATCAACCAGTGCACGGCGCCGTGCGCGGACAAGATTTCGAAAGTCGCGTATCGCGACGACGTCGAGCGGTTCGTGCGGTTTCTGAACACCAAGCGCAGCTCGATGCTGCGCGAGCTCAAGGCCGAAATGGAGCAGGCGGCGTCTGAACTGAAGTTTGAAAAAGCCGCGGCCATTCGCGATCAGATCCGCGCCATCGAAAAGCTCGACGAACGCGCGACCCGTGATGACAACTGGCAGCCCGAGACCGAGCAGTTCATATTCGAGCCCGACAAGGCGCTCAAAAGCCTGCAACGGACGCTTGAGCTTGAAGAGCCGATCCGGTGCGTCGAGTGCATCGACATTGCGCATTTGAAGGGCGGCGAGACGGTGGGCAGCAAAGTGTGCTTCATCGATGGGCGTCCGTTCAAGGACGAGTATCGGCGCTACAAGATCAAGACGGTCGAGGGGGGCAACGACGACTACGCGAGCATCCGCGAGGTGGTGAGCCGCCGGTATCGCGAGGCGGGGGACGGGCAGGAGCTGTACCCGGATGTGATCGTGATCGATGGCGGCTTGGGGCAGTTGCACGCGGCGCTCGAGGTGTTCGGGCTGCTCAACGTGAAGCCCCCGATGGTGATCAGTTTGGCGAAGAAGGAAGAGCTGATCTACGTGCAGGAGCGGAGCGAGCCGATCAGGCTGGGGCGCGAGAACCCGGGGCTGAAACTGGTGCAGTCGATCCGCGACGAGGCACACCGCTTCGCGCAGCACTATCACCACATCTTGCGGCGGAAGAAGACGCTGGAAGAAGAGTGACGCGGCGTTCGGGCTCGCCCGTGCGAGAGGGCCGGGCGGGCGCACGAAAACCCCGGCGGGGAGCGCCGGGGCGTTCGAGCCGTGAGAGATGTTTCAGGCGATCACTTCTGCATCGCACCCGAAGAGCCGGCCGGAGCGGGCTCGGGGGCGGGCGGCGTCGTAGCCGAGGGCGCCTTGACGCCGGCGTGGTAGTCGTTGTTCATGATGGTGATGAGGCGGTCGGTAATGTCGATGCTGGGAGTGGCGAAAAGGATCCGCTTGCCGGCGATGATCGCGTTGAGGTCTTTCATGCCGCTGCGTTCGGGCAGGGTGATGCCTCGGTCGTCGAAGAGCACCAGGTCGAACCCGTCGCGCTTGGCGACCTGGTTGATCTCATCGACGGACTTGTTGTAGAGCTCGCGGATGACGTCGGCGGAGGAGATGTCCATCACTCGGCCGTAGATCTCTTTCTTGCCCTGCAGGGATTGGCGGAGGATCACCGCCTGCATCGACATGTCGGTGCGGGTCTTGCGGTCGGAGGGATCGACGGTCTTCTTGAGATCGTCCTCGATCTGGTCGGCCTGCTTTTTCAGGCCTTCGAGCTCGTCGTTGTAGCCTTTTTCCTTGGCGTCGAGTTCCTTGTTGCGGTCGGAGAGTTCGTCGAGCTTGCTGAACAGGCGCTGGAGGTCGACGATGGCCACCGAGGTGGGCGTAGCCGCGGCCTGTCGCTGGAGCACAGTCCGCGAGGCGAACCCGCCCGCCATGAGCAGCAGTGCGGCGCCGGTGATCGTCATGAAGAAGCCAAGGCGGGGGCGAACGGTCATTCGCGATTCTCCTGTTGAAAAAGCCGCCTTTGAATCGCGGCTGTCGGCCAACCCCTGATTCGCGTGCCCGCGGGGCGACGCGACGAGCGAAAGTGTATCGGCGGCGGGCGGCGCGGGCGTGTCGGCTCGCGGACGGCGTCGGCGGGCGGGGTCGCGGCCTTACCAGCCGGCCTGGCAGCGCTGCTCGATCACCCCGGCTTTGCGTCGGCACTGCTCGACCAGCTGTCGCACGCTGGCGAGGGCCTGATCGCGAGCGGACTCCGGCAGGTTCGGGGCGTTGACCGTCACGTTCCAGGCGGCGCTGCGTGCGCCGGCCTCGGCCAGCACCGCGGCGATCGCCAGGTCGGACCTCAGGTGGGGGTTGCTCGTGCCGCAGAGTGTCTCGAGGCGTCCGAGCAGGTCGACGCACTGGTCGATCATGGACAGCGGTACGTCCACGCTCCTGCGTGTGGCGGCGTCCCAGTCATCGCGGCGGCGCGGGTCGGTGTCAGGCAGTCGCGACAGCTCGTTGACCTTGGCATAGGCCGCGGCGTCTTCATCGGCGAGCGTCACGAGGCGTGCGGCGGTCGCTCGCAGCGAGTCGAGCGACGCCGCCAGAAGCGGCTCGTGAGCCGCGAGAGATTTCTTGCCGGCCGAGTAGGCGACGACCATGCGTCCGAGGGCCGCCCCGACGGCGCCGACGAGACCGGCCGCGGCACCGCCGCCGGGGGTAGGGGTCTTGGCGCCGAGCGCGTCCAGGAACCCACGAATGGTCTGGAGCTCGATCGCTGCATCGGGCGAGGTGGTCATGGCGAACTCAGCGTACGCCCGGCCCGTGTCGCCCGCGCAAGCACCCGGCCTCCGCCCCCGTGATACGCTGATTGCGCAGGGCCCCGCTCGTGGGGCGTTGGGGTCATCGTTCCGCTCATGCCCACACTCATCGCCCGATCCACCTTCGGTGTCGACGCGGCCACGCTGTTCGCGTGGCACGAGCGCCCGGGCGCGTTCCAGCGCCTGGCACCCCCCTGGCAGGAGATCAGGCTCATCAGCCAGGCGGGCGGCATCCGCGATGGAGGGAGCGTGGTCTTCCGCTCCCGTGTCGGGCCGATTCCGTTCACCTGGCACGCCGAGCACAAGGGCTTCATGCCCGGGCGAAGGTTCATCGACGAGCAGCGGCGCGGGCCGTTCGCCAAATGGGTGCACAGGCACGAGGTGTCGGCCGGCCCGACGCCAAATACCAGCGTGCTCACCGATACCGTCGAGTTCGCGCTGCCGATGCACTCGCTGACGTGGCGATTCGCCGGCGCGGGGCTCAAGCGCGATCTCGAGCGACTCTTCGCGTTCCGGCATGCGCGGGTGCGGGCCGACCTGGCGATGCATGCCGAACTGGCGGCGTGGCAGGGCGAGCCAAGGTGGCTGCGCGTCGGCGTCAGCGGCAGCAGCGGGGCCATCGGCTCGGCGCTGTGCGGTGTGCTCTCCACTGCCGGGCACGACGTGGTGCGCCTGGTGCGGCGCAAGGCCGGGGTGGGCGAGATTCTCTGGCAACCCGGCGCGGGGGCCAAGGGGGGCCAACTGGCGCCCGACGCCCTTGATGGCCTTGACGCGGTGGTGCACCTGGCGGGTGAGCCCGTGGTCAGCGGGCGCTGGACCAAGCGCAAGCGCGATCGCATTCGTTCGAGCCGCGTAGACGGCACGCGGCTCATCGCCAACACGATCGCGGCCAGCGCCAAGCCGCCCAAGGTGCTGGTGGTGGCGTCGGGCGTGGGGCTGTATGGCGACCGGGGCGACCAGGAACTCACCGAAGGCGCGGGGGTAGGAAGCGGCTTTCTCGCGGAGGTATCGCGCGATTGGGAAGCCGCGGCCGAGCCCGCCCGAGTTGCCGGCGTGCGGGTGGTCAATCTTCGCATCGGGGTGGCGCTCGCGCGTCGCTCGGGCCTGCTGCGGGCGCTGGTGCCCTGGTTTCAGGCGGGGCTGGGGTGCGTGCCGGGTGAGGGGCAGGCGTGGTGGCCCTGGGTCGATATGGATGATGTGGTCGCGGCCACACTTTTCGCCCTGGTCAAGGAAGAGATCAGCGGGGCGATCAACATCGTGTCGCCCGCGGCCGTCCGTTCGGCGGACTTTGCCCGCATCCTCGCGGAATCGGTGGACCGCTCGCTGCTGGCGAAGGTTCCTGCGGGCATGCTTCAGGGGCTGCTGGGCGACAAGGCGGAGGCGCTGCTGGTCAGTTGCCGCGCCGTGCCCGAAAAGCTGCGTCGCGCCGGCTATCGGTTCATCGCGCCGGATCTGGCGCAAAGCCTGAAGCGTCAACTGGGCATCATCACCCCTGCCGAGGCGGGCGTTGAGATTCAATGGTCGTGAGGGCGCGTGAACGCGAGAGCGGCGCACGGGGCGGGGCCGCCGGAACAGCTTGACTGCTTGCGGCGCTACTTCTGCGGTGCTTCGCCCGGGGGCGAATCGTCGCTTGCTTCCAGCACGAGGGTGGCGGAGCCCTGCCCGATGAGGATCTTGCCGTCGAGCAGCGTGATGCTGCGGGGCACGTCGTAGAGCTTGATCCGTTCCAGAGCCGCCAGGCGTCCGCCCGGCCGTTCGAACAGGTACAACCTTGCGACGAAGGTATCGCTTTCGACCCCGCCCAGTTCGCGGTCCGGGCTCTCGATCGCCACGCACAGGTTGTCGCCGATCGCGGGGGGTTCGATGCGGGCCTGGTCATCGAGCGCGTCGGCGCCGATCAGGTTGCCGGCGTCGTCGAGCACGATCATCCCGCGCGTGCTTCCCAGGGCCAGCGAGTCGGCCTTGGGCGAAGCGATCACCGGCAGGGTGAGTTTGCTCCGGATTCCGTCGACGGCGCCGATGTCGCCGCTGGCGAGGTTGACGCGATGCAGCGCCATGTCCCCGTCGAGCATGTAGGCGCTGGAGGTGAGCACCCAAGACGCGATGGCGGTGCGTGCCGGGTCGTACTTGGTGTGCCAGCGCACCGAGCCGTCGGCGGGGTCGACGCGCATCACCCCGTCGCTGGTGCCGATCAGCGCGTCGCCTCCCGGCACGGGGCGGATCCACCGGACGTGATCACCCAACGCGTCGCGGGCGATGGTCGAGCGCATCTGCCCGTTGCTCAGGTTGATCGCCCCGGCGAAGGCGCCCCACGGCGCGTCCTGCGTGTCCTGGTGCTGCGAGCCGGCGACCATCACGCTGTCGCCGACTCCGGACAGTTCGTACACGCGCGTCGCGGGAAGCGTCGTGTTCCACAGCGTGGCGCCGTCGCGCAGCGAGACGCCCGCGGCCTTGCCGCAGCGCTGTACCAGGCACAGCACCTCACCCTGCACCGCGAACAACAGATCGTCCGGACGCACCTGCCCGTCCATGGGCGTCGGGATGCGTTCGTTGGGGTCGCCCGCGGCTCCGAAGAGCGTGCTCAGCTCATCCGTGCGCCACTGCGTGGCCCCGTCGGGGCCGACCGATTCCACGCGTCCGCCCCGCGGGCTGGGCCAGTACATCAGCGTGCTATCAAGGCCCACCCGCAGCACGCTCGGGCGCGACTTGGACTTGCGATACCAGAGCGGGCGCAGCTGCCCGTCCTCGGCCCGCACCGCCCACAGCGCCGTCTGCTCGCGGGCCTCGTTGTACATCATCACGCTGTCGCAACTGACGCCGGGCTGGGTGTGCATCATCGGGTCGAGCGTCTCCCAACCCTCGATCGCCTGCGCCCGGGGCGCGATCACCGGCCCGAGGTGTGGACGTGCGGGGCGGGCGAGCAGGCGCTCGCGCAAGGTGCGCAGCGCCTGGTCGACGCCTTCGGCGACGCCCGCCTTGCCCGAGAGCGACAGGCCCGGGCGTTCACGCCCGATGCGCGACAGCACGCGATAGATCGGCGCTTGCTGGTACACGTCGGGTGATGCGGCGAGCAGTGCGCTCAGCAGGCTGGGCAGGCCGCCCTGCTCATCGGGGCGGCCGATCGACGCGGAGAGTTCAGCCGCCGCCAGCCCGGCGCCGAGCGCAAGGCGCGCGTCCTGCACGCGATGGCGGTCGCCGAAGGCGCGAGCGGCGGCGAGGTAAATCTGGGGTGTGACGCTGGCCGCGGGATAGCGCCGGGCGAGCGTGATGAGATCTTCGGGCGATGCGCCGGCGGCGTCCTTGAACTGGGCGGCGGCTTCTTCGTCGAAGGCGTCGTAGGCCTTGGGCCCGGCGTGGCGCAGCACCAGCCTCAACCTTCGCGCCGCCTCGTCCCCGGCCCGCGGGCTGGTGGCGGCTCCGTCCTCGTCCGAGGTCAGCCACGCCGGGTGCAGCTCGGCCAGCGCCGGGTCGAGCAGCACGCGCTGATACTGCTCGACGGCCTGCTCCGGGCGGCTCTGGGCCTCGCGCAGCCACGCAAGCTGGAATGACATCGCCGCCAGCTGGTCCGGTGATTCCGCGCAGCGCTCAAGGCGCTGGGCGATGGCGTCCAGGCGCGCCAGGTCTGCCGCCGGGGGCGGGTGCTCTTCGCCCGCGTCGGATTTGGCGGCGTTCATCGAGGCCGCGGCGTCGCGGATCATTCCCAGCAGCAGATCAAACAGGCGACCGCGCAGCGAAAGCGACCGATCGGACGTCGGATTCGCGTCCAGCAGCGTCAGCACCCTGTCCGCCAGGGGCGGCACGCGATCGATTTTCGCGGCTCGCTTTAGAAGCTCGATCGAGGTCAGCAGCGGATCGGGGTCGCCGGGGTTTCGGGTGATCCGCGCCTCCAGCAGCGCGCTCGCCACGTCCCACTTCATGAAGCTCGAGACGTTCTGCCAGCCCGCGGCGATCAGGTGCGGGGTCGCGCCGGGCACATCCGCCACCACAAGGTTTCCCATCCCCGCCACATCCACGCGCTCCGCGTCCGCGGGCGCCTCGGGCGAGATGATCAGCACCTGCCCCTCCAGGGGCAGCAGCACCCGATCCCCCGCCACGCACGCACGACCCACGATCGGCGGCTGGTTCTGGGGCGGGGTCATCGAGATCTTGCCCGATTCGAGTTCGGCCAGCGGCACGAACACCACGCGTGTCGCGCTCACGCACGCAAGCTGATCACCCACCCGAAGCAGGTACTTGGGGTCGTCCAGAGCCGCGCCGTCGCGTGAAGACTTCAGGCGACCGTTCGCGGCGTCGAGTTCGATGACGCGCCCGCGCCCCGGCTCCACGCAGAAGACCGACCCGCCCGCGACCACGGGCGCCGTCATGTTGTACGGCGCGGGCGGGGTCTGCATCAGCATGCGGATCTGCTGCGGGTCGTTGGCGCGCGCGCTGCTCGCCCCGAGCCGCACCCACACCGGGCGTCCGTTGTCGGCGCGATACGCCCCGATCACGCCCATTTCGTCCGCGCGATAGACGATGCCGCCGTCGAGGGTCGCGGCATCGGGCCGGGTCGTCGCCCGCCCCCAGGGGTTGGTGCCGATGCTGGCGACCAGTCGCCACCAGCGCAGCCCGCCCGTGTACAGGTCCACGCCCGCGAGATAGAGCGCATTGACCCGCTTGGAGACGTTGGTCTTCCGCATCCCCAGGACCGCCACGTCGCCGTCGACGACCACCGGACCCATCGCGATCGTGTCCCGCAGGTGGTCGTCGAGCGTCGCGACGTCCTCGGTCCACAGCGGGCGCCCGGTCGACGCATCAAAGGCGTGCACGCGGCGGTCGCGCGTGCGCACGCCGCCGATCGCGATGCCCCCCGGCGCGATCGCCACGCCGTTGGCCACGGTCACGCTCGCCATGTCCTCCGGCAAGCCGGGCTGGTAGCCGATGAACCCGAAGACCTGATCGCTCGCGGCCAGCGCCCGCCCGGCGTTGCGGTCCGGGCGCTGGGCCCAGCGCTGGGCCAGCGTGGCGGCGTCCAGGCAACGGATCCACGAGCCGTCGTTGACGTATACGCGGTCTCCGACGACGCTGGGCAGCACCCACGCCAGCTTGCCGCCGTGCTCGTCGCCGATGTCCATCAGCGGATCCAGGCCCACCTGCTGCAGCGCTTCGGGGTTGATCGACGCCTGGGTGATCGGCGGGAGCGGATCGAGCGAGGTTCTGGAGGCCGCGGCCAGCTCAGGCGCCGGAGGCACGCCTTCCGGGTGGGTCAGCGGCAATCCCGCGTCGTGCTGCCACTGCTCGAGCAACTTGAAGACGTCCGCCCGCGGGACGAATCGTGCCACTCTTTCCAGCAGCCGGGCGGCGTCCTTGGCCTTGTCGCCCGCGCGGTCCGGGTGCGGGCCCACCTGGGCCAGCGTCAGGAACGCCGCGTTGAAGCGGGCGGCTTCGAAATCGATCTGGGCCAGGCGCAGCGCCGCCTCAAACCCGGCGGGGGTCAGAAAGCGCGTGCGCTCGACGCCCGCCAAGTCGTCCCGCGTCAGCAGCGTCTGGGCCTCTGGCCCTTCCAGCTCGCGATACTTCGCGAGCAGCGCCGGATCTGCCAGCAGCAGCTGGTTGGCCAGCGCCCGCACCGGCAGATACACATCCGGGTCCGCGTCGCTGGGCAGAACCTTGTCCGCCTCCGTGTCAAGCACGCCTTGCAGCACGCGCAGGGCCTCGCCAGCATTGCCCGCCCCGGCCAGCTCACGCACCCGGATCAGGGCGTCGTGAGCCACCACCGAGTCGTCCGGGAAGACCGCCCGCGTCGCGCCGGGCTGCACCTGCGCCATCGCCGCGGGAGACAGCGCCACCCCAAACACCCCGCCCAGTATTGATATCGTCGCGAGGTTTCGCACGGGGCCTCCGCACCTGGCGGCGGCGTCCGCCTTGGCCAGTTCCTTACTTATACGCGGGCCGAGGCCCCGCGGGTCTGCGGCCTTCCTTTCCGTCGCCCGCCCGATTCTTCCTCCTGCGCCAACACGCAGCATCGGCCCGGCGGGGGCTCGGGTTGAGGCTTTCGGACCACCCTGGTCCCAGAGTCTCGGCCCGGGGCGCATTTCGCACCGTGCCGACCGATCTCGCGGGGTGATCGCGGCATGAATGTTCAGGTCGCACTTGGGTCGCGTGCCGGCGGCGCCGATGACCTCTCGCCATGTTCGTGTGGGGCGACAATCCGTGGACGCCTTGGGCGAGTGCCTGGTTCGACCTGTGCCGCCGCCTTGGCGAACACTTCGCGCCCTGCACGACCCGTCGCTGGCGGGCGTGGCGGGTCAACATGCTGCTCATCGCTTCGCTCATCCTCGCCCTGGGCGACCTGTGGATGACCCTGGCGTTCGCGTCCAACATGGGCATGCTGGAGGCCAACCCGATCGCACGCCTGGTGATGGGCATGGGATCGACCGCCGGCATCATCGCATGGAAACTCGCGACCACGCTGCTGGGCTTGGGAATCCTCTATCACCTGCGCCACACCAGGCACGCCGAGATCGGCGCGTGGGTCGTCTTCGGCGTGCTCACGGCGCTGTCGATCCACTGGCTGAACTACACGGAACTGGTGACCACCCTGGGGTCTGAATACCAGCGCACGCTGGCGATGAGCGACGACCCCAGGTACGTGATGCTTGGGCCGCAGTAGGGGGTTTGGCCCGGCGACCCCGTTCACGGACAGTCGCCGCCGGCGACGACGTTGATGAGGGCGTCGACATCGGTCTGATCGCTGGCGCCGTCTTGGTTGAAGTCGGTGTCGATGCCCGATGGGTTGCCGCCCCCGGCGATGGCGTTGATGAGGTAGTCGATGTCGCCTTGGTCGATGACACCGTCGGCGTTGAGGTCGGCGTCGCAGCCCGGGCCGCCGCAGGCGCGGCTATAAGGTGGCAAGAGTGTGAGTACCGCCCCGTCGGAGATCGTGTCGCCGCACGCCGCGGTGATGACACAGTCGTATTCGCCGGCGTCGGTGCTTTGCACGCCGTTGAGCGTAAGCGTGGGCGTGCTCGCGGAGGGATGGGCGGCGACGTCCAGCGCAACGCCATTCTTCCGCCACTGATACGAGAGCGAGCCAAGATCGTCGGTGGTCGCGACCTGGAACCCCGCCATCGACCCCGTGCAAGTTTCGACGGGCTGAGGCTGCATGGAAATGAGGCTGTGGTACAGCACGCAGGCGGTCGAGTGCACGCCGCCCGGGACGGTCATGCTGCCGCCGAACATGACGTCGCCGCTCGGGAGCAGCGTTGCCGCGAACGCCCGGCCCGACTGGCTCGACATGCTCATGAGACCGGTCCCGAGTGAATGCCACGCGTGATCGGAGGCGCTCCATCTGGCCACCTTCGGGTAGGGGCTTGTCCAGTCAGGCGGATAGACGAACCCGCCGAGCACAATATCGCCAGCCGGAAGTATCGCCAGCGTGTATGGAACGGTTGGCGAGCGACCGTCGACCGGCTCAAAGCCGGACCAAACACCGGTCGCGAAGTTGTAGCGAGCCACTGGTGCGTACGAGGTCATGCCGCCGATCGTTGAAAACGATCCCGCGGCTACGAGGTCCCCATTCGGAAGCAAGGCTAAAGAGTCCGCGTAGCGATTGGGCGGCACGCCCATGGCGGACCAAGAGTCGGTTTCCAGGTTGTATTTCGCGTAGTATCGCGCCGGCACTCCACCCGCGGACGTGAAGCCGCCGCTGACTACGAGGTCGCCGTTTGGCAGAGTGAGCATGCTGAACACGTGACCGACAAGGCCGGTCTGGAGCGCGAACCACTCCCCGGTGCTAGCACGGTAACGGGCAATCGTGTCCAGAGGAAGTCCGTTCGTTGCCGTAAACCAGCCGCTGAGCACGATGTCCCCATTGAGTAGTCGCACTGACCTGTCCGCGACTCCCGTAACACCCGGATTTAGTGCGCTCCATTGATTGTCGGTCGGGGAATACCGAGCCATTCCATGGATGAGGGCACTGCCCGCGTGGTAAAAGAAGCCACCGACGATGACATCCCCATCGAGCGTCGTCACCGCCGTGAGCACTTCGTCGTCAACACCGGAGCCCAGGGGGGTCCAATGGCCATCCTGCGGATGAAAGCGAGCGATGTAGTTCGCGGATCCATCGGGAGTGTTGTCGAAATAGCCGCCCGCGATGACATCGCCATCGGGCGTTGGCGCGAGGGTGTTGACGTATTGCGAGCCCAAGACACCGCCCAAGGAAAACGACCCTCCAACAACGGACCAGGATGCTGTGACGGGATCAAACTTTGTCACGCCCGCCGGCGTGTACAGATTGCCAACCCTGCTTAGCCCGGACACGAGGTAGGTGCCGTCAAAGTTTCTTTGAATGGCGTTTGGCGTGACGCCCGCTGTGCCGGAAGCGATGGCCGGCGCCCACGTACCCGTGTTTGGATTGCAGATTGCGATCCTGGGCATGTACACACCGTTGACGTAGTTGAAGGTTCCCCCGACGAGAACGCGACCGTCGGGCAGCATTCCCAGCCCGGTTATGCCCCCGTTTGTTCCGCTGCCGATGGCACCCCATTGCCCGGTGGTGCGATCGAACGTTGCGATGCCACCCACGGTCACGCCACCGGCGGTCCCCATGCTGCCGCCCACCAGCAGGCGGCCATCGGGAAGTTCGACGAGCGCGTACATCGGGCCATTGAGCCCCGAGCCGAAGGCGGACCAAGTCCCGGTGGAGAGATCGAAACGGGCGATCCGGTTCGCGGGCAAGCCGCCCCCAATCGTGAAGTCGCCGCCGAACACGATGCTGCCGTCCGCGAGGGCAACGGCGCTGTACACCAAGTTGTTGTTGGTGCCAGACCCAAGGGCCGACCACGTGCCGCTCTGGCTGTTGAACTTCGCGACGTGGTTCGCGGCCACCCCGTCGATGGTCGTGAAGCGCCCGCCGGCCACGATGTCTCCCGAAGGCAGCACCGCGAGCGCGTAGACGGAGGCGCCTCCGGTTGCGAGGGGCGTCCAGGTCGACGTTGACGGGTGATACCTGGCAACCTGGCGAGAGGTGAACGACCCGCCGCACCGGAACAACCCTCCTACCAAAACGTCGCCATCGGGCAGCAACACCATGGCCCGTATTTCACCTGCCACGCCGAGGTCGGTCGTGTTCCAGGTGTTGGTGCTCGCGAAATAGCGACAGAACGTGACGCGTGCGAAGTTGTCCGGATCACCGTCACTTGAAAATCCGCCGCCCGCCAGAACGTCGCCGTTGGGCAGCATGACCGAGGCGAAGACCCCGTCTGCATGCGTGGGCCCCCCGCCGCCGCCGATGGGGTTCCAGATGTTGCCGCACTGGGCGTGGCCGATGCTCGCGATGAGCGCCAACAAAAGAGAGCCGAACCATCCCTGCCACGCTCGCCGGTCGCCCGATAATCCCGTGCCGCCGCGACCCACCAACACACACTCACCCCAAGACATGCAACCCTCCCGTCATCGCCGCATTAAGCACAAACAGCCATCATCGGGCCGTGATATCAGGCCGTGGTCGATCGCCGCGTGGCTGGAGCATAACAGCCTCCTAGCCCGCGGCCAAAGTTAAGATTGTGCTTTTCAGACCCGTCACCGATGCCCGGCGGGGCTCACGCTGAATCGCTCACATCGAGATCGTCCCCACCCCGTCCGCCACGATGAACTCCGCCTCGGTCTGGCGCTTTACGTCGTCGACGGTCACGCCGGGGGCCAACTCGCGCAGCACAAACCGATGCCGGGCCGCGTCCATCTCCATTACGCACAGGTCGGTGATCAGCAGGTTCACACAGCGCTTGCCCGTCAGCGGCAGCGAGCACGCCTTGACGACCTTGGTGGCGCCTTTGGCCGTGTGCTCCATCACGACTACCACCCGTTTGACGCCGGCGACGAGGTCCATGGCCCCGCCCATGCCTTTGACCATCTTGCCGGGGATCATCCAGTTGGCGATGTCGCCCTCCTGGCTCACCTGCATGGCGCCCAGGATGCACAGGTCGATGTGCCCGCCGCGAATCATGGCGAAGCTGTCGGAGGAGCCGAAGAAGCTCGCCCCGCGCCGGGCGGTGACGGTCTGCTTGCCGGCGTTGATGAGGTCGGCGTCGACTTCGCTCTCGCGCGGGAAGGGCCCGATGCCGAGCAGCCCGTTCTCGCTCTGCAGCCACACGTCCATGCTCGGCGGCACGTAGTTGGCGACGAGCGTCGGGATGCCGATGCCGAGGTTGACGATGTAGCCGTCGCGAAGTTCACGGGCGGCACGCTGGGCGAGTTGTTCGCGGGTAAGGGGCATGGTCAAGGATAGGGGCAAACCGTGCCACTGAAGTCGGTGCTTTGACCGACTTCAGTGCGGAGCGTGGCCGCGAATCCGAAGAGCACTGAAGTCCCTCAGAGCAGGGACTTCAGTGGCACGACGTTGTCACGACTTTGGCACCATTGGTTTTACACGGTATTCACCACCCTTCGTACCACGGCAGAGCCCCGCCGCCAAACCCGAATACCATCCGCCCTATGGCCTACCAAGCCCTCGCCCGCCGCTATCGCTCCCGCGCCTTTGACGAAGTCATCGGCCAGGAGCCCATCGCCCGCACCCTGCAGAACGCCATCGCCAGCAATCGCGTGGCCCACGCGTACCTCTTCTGCGGCACGCGGGGCGTCGGCAAGACGACCTCCGCCCGCATCTTCGCCAAGGCCTTGAACGGCGGTTCGCCAGAGGTCGACGAAGCCATCATGCAAGGGCGCGACACCGACACCATCGAGATCGACGCCGCCAGCAACACCGGCGTCGACAACGTGCGCGAACTCATCTCCAACGCCGCGTACCGGCCCCTCCGCGGCAAGTACAAGATCTACATCATCGACGAAGTTCACATGCTCTCGACCGCGGCGTTCAACGCGCTGCTCAAGACCATGGAAGAGCCCCCCGAGCACGTGAAGTTCATCCTCTGCACGACTGACCCGCAGAAGGTCCCTCCGACCATCCAGAGCCGCTGTCAGCGATTTGACTTCCGCAACATCCCCACCAGCCGCATCGCCGAGCACCTGACCAGCGTCGTCAAAAGTGAAGGCCTTGCCGCCGAGCCCGAACTGGTCTTTCAGGTCGCCCGCCTGGGCAACGGCTCGATGCGCGACGCCCTGTCGCTGCTGGATCGCCTGATGGCGGTGGGCGAGAAGAAACTCACCATGAAGCTGCTCACCGAGCTTCTTGGTCTGCCCGATCGCGAGCTGGTGGGGGTGCTCATCGACTCGCTGGCCGACGGGCTGCCGGGCCCGGCGCTGGCCCGCGCCGACGAACTCCTCCAACGCGGCATCTCGATCGATCTGCTGCTGGATTCGCTGCTGCAGCGCCTGCGCGACCTCATGGTGATGGCGGCGTGCGGCGTGGATACACCCCTGGTCGAACTCTCCGACGCGTCGCGACAGGGTGAGGCCAGCCGGGCTACCAAGTTCGACGCTGCCGGCCTGGTTCACATGATCGCGTTGTGCGAAAACGTGCAGCGGGCGGCCAAAAGCTCCAGCGTGCCCCGGGCGCTGCTCGACGCACTCATCGTGCGCCTCGCACTGACGGAGAAACTCGCGGACGTGACGGCGGTCGTCACCGGCCGCGCGGGAGTGACCACGGCAAAAAAATGACCACGCCGGCCGCGGCCACTTCGCGAGATGATCCGAGGGACGTGGCCGGCGAAAGAGACATCACGCGAGACACCCCGGCGACTTCGACCTCGGCGGCGCTGCAGCCAGCCGAGGCCAAGAAGCCCTGGGCTCGCGAGGAGCGAACCGAGCGCGACGCGGAGGTAGCGACGCCCCGCCGCGCTCCGGCGAGCGAGCCGGCCGCGATGACGGCGCCGACCGTCCCGATCGCGCCGGCGACACAGCCCGCGCCCTCTGCCGTGGTGACCGCGGCACCATCAATGGGTGACGACCCCTGGGCCAAGGTGCTGGCCGCGGCCAACCCCAACCGCCGCCTGCGAATCCTCCTTAAAGACATCACGCTCGTGGGCGTCGAGAACGACGTGGTGGTGCTCGCCGTCAGCGAAGCCCTGGCCGGCGCCGCCCGCGCCAACGAAAAGGAACTCTGCGGCTTGCTCGCCAGCGCGTGGGACAAAGCCGTCAAACTCGAACTGCGCCAGCACGGCCAACCCGCGTCCGCCACGCTCGCGCCGGCGGAAACGCAGCAGGCAATCAACGCCAATCTCCAGGCCATCCAAGAACATCCGTTGGTCAAGCAGGCGATCGAGTTGTTCGGCGCCAAACTCACAAGCGTGCAGGCACGCAAGAGCAGCAAGCAGGAATAAGGTTGGTTATTGGTGGCACCGCTCTCCAGAGCGGTGCATGATGAACAAACTCACGACGCACCGCTCTGGAGAGCGGTGCCACCAAGATCCGCGAAAGTACCCATGTTCGACAACATGAAAATGCTCGGCGCCATGGCCGGGCTGATGAAAAACAAAGACAAACTGCGCGAGGCCGGCGTGCGCGTGCGCACCAAGATGGAGAACACCCGCGTCACGGGCGAAGCCGGGGGCGGGGCCGCCCGCGCCGTCGTCAGCGGCACCATGCAGGTCCTCGAAGTTCAACTCAGCCCCTCGCTCGTCATGGGCATGGCGGGCGACGCCAAAACCCACGAACTCGCCAGCGGGCTCATCGCCCAGGCCGTCAACGCCGCCCTGCGCGAGGCCCAGCTCAAGATGAAAGCCGCCATCGACGAAGAGAGCAAGGCCCTGGGCCTTGACGGCGTGATCCCCGAGATCGGCAACCTGCTCGGGCAGTGACGCAAGACCCCCCTTTCGGAGAGAGGGGCCACCCAAGCCATGGACGCCACCCGCTTCGACGACATCCCGGGCATCGAGTGCTGGCCCATCGACGCCCGCCTGCACGTCGAGATCGCGCGCGACCCCGTGCCGGACGCCGCACCCGCTGACTCCCCGATCGCCCGCGAGTGGCAGCGCCTGCAAGCCCTCAACCCGCGCCTCTTCGACGGCACGCTGCTCTCGGTAAGAGGCTTCGACCCCGCCTCGCAACACATCCTCGCCAAGCGCGAACGCTACCAGCGCCTCGCCGTCCAGCCCGGCATCAACACCGGCGTGCGCCTGCTTGGCGTCACCGCCATCATCGTGCGCCGCGATGGCCCAGTACGCGTGCTCCTCGGGCGCCGGGGTGAACACGTCCGCGACTACCCCGGCCTGTGGGAGTTCGGCCCCTCGGGCGGCGTCGTCGCCCCGCCCCTCAGCATCCAGCGACTCGATGCCCCCCTCCTGCGGGCTCACCTAGAGGACGAAGTCACCGAAGAGCTCGGCCCGGGTGCCGACGTGCACGCCGCCACGCCCGTCATGCTCATCCGCGACGCCTTGGCTCGCAGCGATGACGTGTGCTTCCTCATGGAGCTCGCCTCCGACTTCACGCACGAGCCAAACTGGGAATACTCCGAAGTGATGTGGTTGGAAGTGGGGGACCTCGCGAGATTCGAGCAGGCGGAATGCGAGAACATCATTCCGCCGACGCGGGCGCTCATGCGGCTGCTGGAGTGGCAGAATTAGGGCGATGGCGAAGGCCACACCAACGCATGTGGCATCGCGGCGCGAGGCAGCGTTGCGGACCGCTGGGAAGACTGTCCCACCGACCAACGCCTCGGCCGCCTAGGCCGTCGGCCCGATCACCCCCACCATCCGCCCCGTGATTCCCCGATCGCGCCGGTGACTGAAAAACCACTCCGGCTCGCTCGCCGTGCAACGCTGAATCGCGTCGACGCTCGAAACCTCCACCTCCGCGAGTTGGTCGCGCAGCGCCAGCGCCAGGTCGATCATCGCCTTGCCTGGAACTCCCTCCGGATGCTCGCGCACCGCGCCGGGCCAGCGGGGCGCAAACTCGGCGACAACCTCGGGGCCGACCTCAAACCTGGTCGGCCCGATGCACGGCCCGATCGCCGCGCGAATATCGCGAGCACCCAGCGACAGCATCGCCTCCACCGCCGCGGGCAGCACCCCCAGCACCACGCCCCGCCACCCCGCGTGCACCGCGCCCACCACCCGCCCATCGCCGCTGGCCAGCAGCACCGGCACGCAGTCCGCCACCCGCACCGCCAGCACGCGTCCCGGGTCGTCGGTCACCATCGCGTCGGCCTTGTGATCGAACTCGCCCTGCGGCGTCCATTCGCGCGGCGCGTCACCCGCGCGATACACCCGCACGGCACACCCATGTACCTGATACACCTGCTGCACGCGCCGCTCCGGCACGCCGATCACCTCCAGCACGCGGCGAAAGTTCACGTTGATGTTCTCGACCGGGTCTCGCGCGACACCGGGGGGCAGCTCCATCGGGTTGCCAAAGTTCAGCGACGCAAACGGGCCCGCCGATACGCCCCCGACCCGCGTGCTGAACGCGTGCGGCACCTGAGCGAGCACGGCAGACTTGAGCAGCAGGGGCGGCGTGCTCACGACCCGGGGCTCGTGGTGGCCGCCGCCTCGGCACGCCCGATCGCCTTGCCGATGGCGCTCTGAAAGCGATCGAGGAGCACCGCGTACACGACCGTCACGATGATCCCGCTCACGCACGACAGCACCACGTACGAGATCGGCACGATCCAGCGCATCGCGCCCGCGAGGTTGGCCAGCGACTCGTCGGGGATGCGCCGCGCAAGCGTCCGCATGAAGTTCAGCGCCGCGAAGAACTTCACGATGTTGACGATCAGTTCCGAGATGCCCCGCAGTCCGTTGGTGATGAAGAATGAACTCGTGAAGACCGACATCGGGCTCATGTTCGGGCCCGACTGCGACGTGGTGGAGGTGAACGTGGCCAGCGACGCGCGAAAGCCCGGGCTCAACTGCACGATCAGCCAGAACGTGGTGATCAGCGCGTTGGCGATCAGCGTGTACCGAAGAAACCGCCGCGCCGCCTGATCCGGGTCGTTGCTCGTGGCCCCGGGGTCGCGCTGGCTCAAGAGCGCCCAGCCGATCAGCAGCACATACGCGCCCAGGTTCTGCGTCATGATCTGCGTCAGGATGAACCCGGACGACTGGGCGTTGATCATGTGTCCGTGCAGGGTGGAAAAGAAATTACCCCACAAGCCCGAATGGCTGATTCCCAGCACCGCTCCGTAAAACGCGGCGTAAAAGCCCGTCAGCGTCTCGAACAGGCTGAAGAAGATGATCGAGAAGAACAGAATCCGCGCCCCCAGCCGCAGCGTCCGCAGATACTGAGGATCCGCGTACTCAAACAGATAGCCCCGCAGCGAGTTCATGATCGAACGCCCGCACTCGGGGCATTGCGCCGCCAGGGCCAGGCCCGCGATGTCATAGCCGCAGAACCGGCAGACGGCGTCCGGCGGCGCCACACCCCTGGGTGAGTCGGTGGGTGGAGTCGCCGGCACGGGCTTGTGCGGGGCAGCCGCCGCTGGCGTCGGCGCGGACGCGGATTGGCCGTTGGGGTCAGTCACGGTGCAGAGTCTAACGGGTTGGGGGCATCGCTTGCCGCGACCACGGGGACGGTCTGAAGGCGAATGATCTTTCCCAGCGAGCGACGCGTCAGATCCAGGATCCACCAATAGTAGATCAGCGCCGCGGGCGGCCCAGTAAAGCACGCCGCGAATCCCACCGTCCAGCACAGCGGAATCAGCCAGGTCGCCCGCCGCGAGTGCTTCGCAATGCGGGTTGAAGGAATGCGTGCGGCCAGCACGCCCAGGAAGCGGCACTGCATCAGGAACTGCAGCAACCACAGCCCGAAGAACGAGAGACGCAGCGCGATCGCAAGAATCCACGTCGGGTTATTGAACGTGTTGGCTCCGTTGTTGGAGTGTATCTGAATGCTGCCCGAAAACACCGAAAACGGGCTCTGAAGGATCGCCGGCACCGACACTACGCACAGCCCCAGCACGCTCTGCACCGCTCGGACGATCAGCAGGCCCCGCAGCAGGCGGCGGCCCCGCAGGTCCTTCGCGCCGGGCGCATAGCCGGGGTCGGGCCGCGTGAGCATCCACCACCCCGCCAGGCTCACCACCGACACCACGAACGAAAGCACCCCCTGCAGGACGTCGATGTTCCGCTGCACCGACACGCCCGATACCGAGCCAGCCTCCTTCGCCCGCTCGGCCAGATAGATCGCCAACGGAATCAGCACCGTCCACGACAAGACCAGCAGCGGCACCACCAGCTCCGCCAGCAGCACGCCCCGCCACAGCGTCCGCACATACTCCGGCGACGCGGCTTCGAGGATGTCCCCCCGCAGCGAGGTCGCCACCGGCGCCCCGCACTCCGGGCACGCCGCCGACATCGCGATCCCCTTCAACTCATACCCGCACGCGCGGCACAAAATGTCCGGCGCAACCCCCGTCGCGGGGGCAGCCGTCAATGGCTCGGGCGAGTCGGGCATGCTTGGGGCGACTGACATGACCGGATGATTGGCCTTCGGCCCCGCTCCATTGCCCCAAATAGCGACAGGGTGCTCAAGTTCGGACTTTGACACCCACGGCTTATCGGAATCTGACCGGTCCTCCGGGCCTCCTGGCCCCGAGCCCGCCGAACTTGCGGCCCGATCAAGGCGATACATAGTATCGAAGGTCGCGCGGAGCCCAGCCGCGGCTGTTTCTGGACCCGTTGATCGGAGTACCCGTGCAGTTTCGATGGATCGCTATCCTGGTCGGCACTGTGGCGCTCGCCGCGGCGACGCTCGGGCTGCGCTCCGCATTCGCCCACGCGACCCTCGAACCCGTCGCCGCCGCATCGATCTCCCAAGGCTCGATCACCGAAACTTCAAACACCGAGTCCGACGATTGCTGCGGCTCCGCCTGCTGCGCCTGCTGCCGCGACAATCACGCCGATTCTTCCAACACCCAGACCCCCGAGACCGACGCCGTCGCCTCGCAGAACAACTCGTGCAACCTGCAGGGGTGCCCCGGAGGCCGTGCCGGAGGCGGGCCGCTGCCTCTCATCCCCAATCGCGACAGCGCCGGCGTGTCGCTGGCCACGGCGATGGCCCGCTCGTGGGCCACGGGCGAAATGACGCCCCCCGCGATGCCTTGGCGGACCGGCGTCTCAAGGCCAGCCCCGTCCAGGCCGTCGGGTGCCGCGCTCATCGCGTTCATCAACGCGCGATTGACGTAGACCAGGGAGCCTGCGCGCCCGCATGGCGCGCCGCCCATCCCTCCGGTCCGTCGCTTTTCGTGTTCCAAACTCAACGGTGATTCTCCGCGGCGATCGCACGCCCGTCGCACCTTTCGTGCGCTCAGCGCTGCGCCCCGCGGCCACCTCCTCATCCAGATCGTCTCTGAAAGGAACTCTGTCATGACGCTTTCTCAACGGGTCTTCGTCGTTGCCCGGCTGTTCGCCGTGGCGTCTCTCGGCGTGTCGCTGGTCGGCTGTGGGGCGGGTCAGTCCGCGCGAGCGGGCGATTCTCCCCAGCACGCGCCCGTCGGGTCCGAGGATTCGGGCGTGATTCATCAGGCCAGCCCCGCCGAGATGGCCGCGGCCGACAGCAAGGCCCCGATCGCCGCCGACAAAGCCCTGCTCTACGTGAACGGGCTCGGGTGCCCGCTGTGCGCCAGCAACATCGACGCCGTGCTCAACAACGTGCCGGGCGTGATGTGGTCCAAGGTCGATCTCGCGCAAGGCACCGTGCAGGTGGCCCTGGGCGGGCCCCAGCACCCCTCGCCCCACGCCCTGGGCGAAGCTGTCGCCGATGCCGGATTCACGCTCGTCAAGGTCGATGAGAAGTAAGGAGCCACCCTATGCGACATCTCACCAGACACGCATCCGCGCTCATCATCGCGGCCACGACGCTCCCCGCGCTCGCGCAGGAGGCGATGTTCACCCAGGCCGCCACCATGCCCGCCCCAGGCGCCTTCGTCGTGAGGCAGCGCGTGTGGTTCAGCCGCTTCGGCAGCGACCCCGCGCGAGCCACCGATCACTACGACCTCCTCGAAAGCTGGACCGGAGCCCAGATCGGCCTCGCCCGGGCGCTGGCCCTCGACGTGGACTTCTCCCTTGACAACGCCTGGCTGAAGCGCGACGACGCTTCCAGCGATTCACAGTTCTTCGCGGGTGAGGCCTCGGCCCTCCTCAAGTACCGCTTCTACCAGGACGACACCTCGGGCATCGACACCTTCCGCGTCGCCGCCCTCGCCGGCGCCGCCGCCACCTTCCAGAACCGCGCCGCCATCGACCCCGAGGTCGGCCTGGTCGCCACCTGGGTCAAAGGCCGGCACGGCTTCAACCAAGACCTCCTCTGGCGCTTCAACACCGGCGGGGACGAGGCCGACAACCGGGGGGGCCAGGGTCCCAGCGACGCGCTGAAGTTCGACTCCGCCTATCTCTTCCGCATCGCCCCCGATACCTACCAGAGCGACACCCAGGGGTCGTGGTACGCCACCCTCGAGATGAACGGGCTCTACGAGACCAGCGGCGACGTGGAGCTGAGGTGGGCCCCCGGGCTGCTCTACGAGGGTCGGAGCTTCGCACTGGAACTGTTCGGGCAGTTGCCCCTCTATCAACAGGTCCGCCACCGGGCGGAACTCGATTTCACCGTCGGCATCGGCGTCAGGCTGCTGTTCTAAGGCGGCGCAGGGTTCGATCGCGGGGGCCGCGCCCCGCTACCATTTTGCAGCACCGGAGGAACACGCATGCCCGTGAAGTCGACCAATCGTCCTGCCGCCCGCCGCACCGCGGGAGCTTCCAAGCCCGCGGCCAAGCCCGCGTCCAAGGCCTCCAAGCCCGCCGCCAAAAACGGAGCGTCCCAACCGGCCTCGCGCCAACCCAAGAGCGATGCCAAAAAGCTCCCCAGCTTGGCCCTGCGACACGTCTGGCAAGGCGAAAACCAGATCGCCGCCAACCCGCTCGTCTGGGTCAATGGCCAACTCCTGCCCAAGAACGAGGCCAAGGTCAGCGTCTACGACCATGGCCTGCTCTACGGCGATGGCGTCTTCGAGGGCATCCGCGTCTATCAGGGCAAGATCTTCAAATGCCGCAGCCACATGGACCGCCTCTACCGCTGCGCCGCCAAGCTCCACCTCCACATCCCCGTCTCGCCCGACGACATGGTGCAGATCCAGCGTGATTGCATCGCCGCCAACGGCATCAAGGAAGGCTACATCCGCCTGGTCATCACCCGCGGCCACGGCACCCTGGGGCTCGATCCCCGCAAGTGCCCCGTCCCCGGCGTCATCTGCATCGCCGACCAGATCAGCCTCTACCCCCCCGAGTTCTACGAGACCGGCATGCGCGTCATCGTCGCCAAACGTCCCAAGACCCCCGTCGCCTGCCTCGATCCCCGCATCAAGAGCCTGAACTATCTCAACAACATCCTCGCCAAGGTCGAAGCCATCGAAGCCGGCTGCCACGAGGCCATCATGCTCTCCCAAGAGGGCTGGGTCACCGAATGCACCGGCGACAACATCTTCGTCATCAAGGACGGCAAGCTCTTCACCCCGCCCCCGGTCAGCGGCGAGAACGACCGCTTCGCCGGCGGCCTGCTCGAAGGCGTCACTCGCCGCTTCGTCATCGATGAACTCGCCCCCATGTGCGACATCCAGGTCGAGGAACGCATGATGAAGCTCGACTTCCTCATGAGCGCCGACGAGATCTTCCTCACCGGCACCGCCGCCGAGATCATCGCCGTCCCCCAGGTCGATGAGACCCGCATCTCCGACGGCGAAGGCGAACTCACCAACAAGCTCCGCA
The DNA here is from genome assembly GCA_016124375.1 of Tepidisphaera sp. Classification (GTDB taxonomy): domain Bacteria; phylum Planctomycetota; class Phycisphaerae; order Phycisphaerales; family UBA1924; genus RI-211. The sequence continues at coordinate 287,029 of WGNV01000001.1, read as the reverse complement.
TGAAGTTCCGGGAAATCGTGACCAGCGACGCGATTCCCGAAGACTGAACCCCCAGTCCCACCAACCCACAAGCCCCGTGAACGTGCCCGCGCACCTTCACGGGGCTTGTGTGCTTTGGAGCGCTACTTCCCCATCGTCGGCGCATACGCGTTGAGCCGATCGAACGAGCCGTTCCATCCCATCGTCATGCTGCCCATGTGATCGCGATACGCCTTGAGTTCCGCGGGCGAAGCGTTCAGCGGCTGCCCGCTGATCGTCACCAGCGTGCCGCGCCCCACGCCCGCGTGCGCCTCAAACGTGATCGTCGAGAGAATCTCCAGGGGCCAGTCCGGATTGAAAAACGCCCGGATCACATTCCCCTTCTCGTCCGCGAAACTCGAAACAAACACCAGGCGGCTGGGCGGCGTCACCTCCCGGAACACCCACAACCCAAAGTGATCCATGTCGCTCCCCGGCATCTTCATCGAATAGTGCATCCGCCCGCCCGCGCGCAGATCCAGCAAGCGAGTCGCTGAGTCGCACCCCGGCGGCCCAAGCCAGTTGGCCAGGTGCTTGGGCATCGTGAACGCGTCCCACACCAGCTCCGCCGGCGCGTTGATCACCCGCGAGATCCGGAACTGATCCGGGTTCGACTTGGCGTCGAGCGAATCCCACACATACTCCGCCAGCCTCGCCAGCGTCTGCTTTCCCCCCTCCAGCGCCCCGAACTTGTTGACGACGTTGTCCAGCGCCGCCTGATCGGGCATGATCCCCCGCAGGGTCACCAGCGTCTCCGCGCCCTTCTCGCCCTTGGGCTCGAGCGTGATGACCACGTCAAAGCCTCCGGGATGAATCTCCTCATCGCCCCCGTGGTGATACTCGATGCGAGAGTGGGGGGTGATCTTCGTGTACGTGATGAAGTTCGGGTAGTCATGCCCGTCCGGCCCGTGCATGATGAAGTTCCACTGGCCCCCTACGCGAAACTCCATCACGTGGGTGGTGGTGGTAAAGCCGCTGGGCCCCCACCAGCGGGCCAGATGGTTGGCATCGGAAAAAGCCTCCCACACCAGCCGCTGCGGGGCTCGCAACAGGCGGGTCAGCACAAACTCGCGTCCGTTCTCGGTGCGGGCCTGGCTCTCGTACGCGTGGTCATCGCTTCGCTGAACCATGTTTGGGTCCTTTCGATTGCAGTTCCTGTAGATAGACCTCGAGCCTGTCAAGGCTCTGCTCCCACATTTCCCGATACCCCTCCAGCCAGTCCGACGCCTGTTTCAAGGGCTTCGGCTGCAGACGGCAAGGCCGCCACTGCGCCTCGCGGCTGCGCGTGATCAGCCCCGCCTTCTCCAGCACCTTCAGGTGCTTCGAGATCGCCGGCAGCGACATTTCAAAGGGCTCCGCCAGCTCGGTCACCCCCGCCTGACCCTGCCGCAGACGCGACAAAATCGCCCGCCGTGTCGGGTCGGCCAGGGCGTGCAGGGTCGTGCTGAGCGGGTCGAGTTTCATGGTGCAGTCTGCATGGAGCCGGGCGGCGTGGAGTTCGTGCTAAACCAAATAGCTAAATAACCAAGTGGTAAAGTACGCTCGCTCCGTTCCCCTGTCAAGCACCCGTGTCAGGCGATCATCGCCGCCCGCCCGCGTACGCTGCCCTCATGGCCAAGCGTGCGTCATCCGAAGACTCCGGCCCCAACAAGCTCGACGCCTCCACCCGCGTCGGCCTGCTCCACGGCAAGGACATCTTCCTGCGCACCCTCCACACCGCCGCCCTCAAAAAAGCCCTCGAAAAAGCCCACGGCGCCATCGACATCGCCCTCTTCGACGGCGCCACCGGCTCCGCCGCCGACGTCCTCGACGAATGCCGCAGCTTTGGCCTCATGGCCGGCTACAAGCTCGTCATCCTCGACAACGCCGAGCAGATGGTCAAAGAACACAACCGCCCGCTCTTCGAACGCTACTGCGAAGCCGTCTCCGGGCCCGACGCCCCCAGCGCCACCCTGCTCCTCCGCGCCAACACCTGGCACCCGGGCAACCTCGACAAGCTCATCGCCCAGGTCGGCGCCGTGATCAAGTGCGATGAGCCCGCCCCCGCCGAGGCCATGAGCTGGGCCAAACGCCGCGCCAGCAAGGAACACGCCGCCCCCATCTCCGACGACGCCGTCCGCACCCTCATCGACCGCGTCGGCACCAACCTTGGCCGCCTCGACAGCGAGCTCGCCAAGCTCGCCGCCGCCAGCAACGGCTCAGAAATCACCCGCGAACTCGTCGTCGAGTTCGTCGGCGAATCCCGCGAAGAAGCCGCCTGGAGCATCCAGTCCGGCCTGCTCGACGCCCGAAACCCCGCCGAAGGCCTCGGCCACCTCCGCTCCCTCCTCGATATCTCCCGCCAGCCCGCGCAGGCCATCGCCTACGCCATCACCGACCTCACCCGCAAGCTCCACGCCGCCAGCCGCACCCTCAAGCAGGGCGGCACCCCGCAGTCCCTCTTCAAACCCCTCAAACTCTGGCCCGGCGCCGCCGAGCCCATCATGGCCGCCGCCCGCCGCCGCTCCCCCGATCAGGCCCTCGCCCTCTTCCGCGCCGCCGTCGATGCCGACCTCCGCTCCAAAAGCGGCCTGGGCGAGCAGGATCGCTCCCTGGAGATGCTCGTCGTGCAACTGACCACCCCCCTCGATCAGAAACACCACAAACATCAGGAACCCCAGAAACCAAAGCACGACGGGCCCGCTGGCCGATAATCCGGCATCCGCGGCGTGGAACGCCGCACCCGTGCGCAGGAGGCGCCCCGTGCAGAGCAGGTTTGGCCCTCGAGTATTTGCGTTCGCACTCGCAGCGCTCGCCGCGGCAGCGCTCCAGGGCTGTGACAGCGCGCCCCTCGACCCCGCCGATGTCCCCAACACCGGCCTCTCGCGCCTCAAAGCCGCCCCAGGCTCAAACCCCGACGCGTCGGACCTCCGCCTCATCTCCACCATCGATCCCGACGGCCCGCTGACCGACGACCAGAAAAGCCAGTTGGCCGCCCAGGCCGCGGCCGATCTGCAGGCCGTGCTCAACAACATGCCGGCCCAGACCGCCGCCGCCGACCCGCCCAAGCCGCTCGAAACCGACTGGGGCCTGACCGCCGGCCTGGGCACGCTCAAAGGAACGCCCAAGCCCGCGTCCCCCGCCCCAGTTGAACCCGGAGCCACCAGCCCCTCCGCCCCCGACTCAACGCCCTCCGAGAACGCACCCGAGATCGGTGGAGGTGAGGTTTCCCCCGCCGGTCCCGCGCTGCCCGAAGCAGACCCCAAGGCCATCGCCGCCGCCAGCAAGGCCTGGACCGGCGAGGCCCCCAAGCCCCCTTCCGACCCCCTGGTCGAGCTCGCCACCAACATGGCCGGTCTCTTGCGCACCACCAACCCCGACGGCTCGGCGCGAGTCGCCGACGGCGTGGCGCTCGCGGCCATCGAGGCCATGCACCCCGGCAGCGTCGCCGATCTCGATTCTGAGAGCTCTACCCTCGGCCAGCGCCTCGCCCCAGAAGATCGCTCCGCCCTGCTTGCCGCCCGCGCCCGCGTGCTCGCCAAGCCCGACCAGGCCAACCAGCAACTGATCGCGGCTCTCACCAAGATCGCCCCCGCCGCCGGCCTCAAGATCAGCCGCGCCGCCCTCTGCACCCGCGTCCAGGGCTTTGGCCGCTTCGACGCCATCAAGGGCGACACCTTCGTCGCCGGACAACCGATCCGCCTCATCGTCTACACCGAGCTCGATCACTTCTCCAGCCGCCCCGCCCGCGAGGGTGACCCCGCCCAGAAGAGCGTCCCTCTCGCCGATCAGAAATCGGTCGAGTTGAGCCAGACCCTGACGCTCTACCACGACCCCAGCGGCTTGCAAGCCTGGCACCGCCCCGCCCAGCGCGTCATCGAGACCAGCCAACGCGCCCGCCGTGATTTCTACCTGATTCACCAGATCGAACTGCCCGCCACGCTCAGCGTCGGGCGCTACTCCCTCAAGGTGACCGTCACCGACGAAACCACCGGCGCCGTCGACGAGGTCAACCTGCCCATCAACATCACGGGCGACGCCAGCGCGATCAGGTAAGCCCGCGCGTTCCCGTGCCCGCGCCCGCACGCCGTGACAAACCCGTGACGAACCCAGCCGCCCCTCGCGGGTATCACTCATCACGTGGATCGTGTGTGATGGTGACTCTTGCGAGGAGGCGTTATGAACCCGCGTTCGCTGCATGCCTGTGCGTTGCTTTGCTCGACCTCGTTGTGCGCGCTCGCCCTCGGGGCCGGCGACGCAGTCCGCGGCAAGATCGAGAACGTCACCGTCTACCGAGGCCAGGCCCTCGTCACCCGCCTCGTCGATGTGCCCAAGGGCCAGGGCGTCCGCGAGCTGGTCGTCACCGACCTTCCCCCAAGCATCCTGCCCGACAGCCTGCAGGCCGAAGCCGGCCCGGGCACGCAGGTCCGCAGCGTCAGCTTCCGGGCCCGCCCTGTGGGCCAGGACACCCGCGAAGAAGTGCGCACGCTGGATGCCAAGATCGAGGACCTCACTTCCAAACTCGCCGCCAACAAGCGCCACATGGACGTCGTGGCCGATGACCGTGCGTACCTGCAAAGCCTGCAGGGATTCGTCGCGCCCACCGCCACCACCGAGCTCTCCAAGGGCGTGCTCAACGCCGACACCATCGAAAAACTCAGCGCCTACATCGGCGCGACGCGGGCCACGCTGGTCGAACGCGAACTGACGCTGCAGACCGAGGCCAAGTCCCTCGCCGTGGCTCTCGAACAAGCCCAGCGAGAGCGCAACGAACTCACCGCCGGCGCCTCCAAGACCGTCTTCGAAGCCGTGGTCCTGCTCGCGGGCGATGAAAAGCCCGGCGAACCTTTGAAGCTCCGCTACCTGGTCGACAACGCCAGTTGGGAACCTTCGTACACCCTGCGCGCCGAGGGCGCCCGCGACGCCATGCAGGTTCAGTATTTCGCCTCCATCCGCCAGATGTCGGGCGAAGACTGGGGTGATGTGTCGATGACCCTCTCGACCGCCACGCCCTCATTGGTCGCCGCCCCGCCCCTGCTCACGCCCCTCTCGATCACCCTCGCCTCGGCCCCCGCCCAGTCCGTTGCCTCCTACGACGACGCACGGCGCGAGCTCTTCACCCTGCAGCGCAAGAGCGAGCGCGACCGCGCGATGAACGCCCCCGCCGCCCCGGCCGTGCTTGGCCAGGAGGCGTACGCCGACGGCCGACTCACCCAAGGCGCCGAATCCAAGGACCTCGCCGACAAGTCGCTCAACACCGTCGCCAGCCAAATCCAGGTGCTCGACATCCTGGCCGCGGGCCGCGTCGACCGCGCCCGCAAACCCGTGCCAGTTACCGACGAGGGCCTCAGCGTCACCTACGCCGTGCCCGGGCGGGCCAGCCTGCCCAGCCGCAGCGACCAACAAATGGTCGAAATCTCCAGCACCAAGGTCGCCGCCACCTTCACCAAGATCGCCATGCCCGTGCTCACGCAATACGTCTACGACCAGGCGATCGGTCTCAACACCAGCGGCTCGGTCCTCCTGGCCGGTCCGACGACCTCGTACGCCGACGGCGCCTTCGTCGGTGGTGGCTCCCTGCCCACGACTTCCGCGGGCGAGGGCATCACCGCGGGCTTCGGCATCGACAGTTCCCTCCGCACCCGCCGCGAACTGGTGGGCCGCACCGAATCCGTGCAGGGCGGCAACCGCGTCATCGAGATGACCTATCGCCTCACCCTCGAAAACTTCGGCAGCAAGCCCGCGCCGGTCCGCCTTCTCGACCGACTCCCCAAGGCCGACGCCGGGCGCAGCGACGTCACCGTCAAGCTCGTCCGGTCCACCCTCGAACCCTCCAGCGACGCCGACTACCTGGCGACCCAGAGCAAAGACGGCATCCTGCGGTGGGACCTTGCCGTCCCCGCCGCCGCCGCGGGCCGCCAGGCGACGATCGTCGAATACACCTTCCGCCTGGAGTACGACCGCCAACTGACCCTGACCGGCCTGGGGGGCTGAACCCGCGTCCTCACCCGCCGCACGCCCGGGCGCACCTCGCGCCCGGGCGTGTGCGCTTGGAGCGCGTAAACTCGCCCTTCCATGCGAGGGTTCCCCTTCACGCTCTGGCGTTTCTTCGGGCTCGACCTGCTCCGCCTGGTGGTGGTCAGCGCCGCCGTGCTGGTCACGGTCATCGCCTTCGCCGGGGCCATCAAACCCCTCTCCGACGGCTCGCTGCAGGCCAGCGACGCCGCCCGCTACATCTTCTACGCCATTCCCCCCATGCTGGCCTACGCCCTGCCCTTCGCGGGCGGGTTCGCCGCCACGCTGGTGTACCACCGAATCGGCACCGACCTCGAGGCGATTGCCGCCTACGCCGGGGGCATCTCCCACCGCGTGCTTCTCGCCCCCGCCCTGCTCGTCGCGCTGCTCTGCTCGGTCACCCTCGTGGTCCTCAACGAAGCGGTCATCCCCGCATTCCTGCGCCAGATGCAGGTGATGGTCACCGTCGATGTCGGCCGCCTGCTCACCAACAGCGTCTCCCGCGGGCAGAGCCTCTCGCTCAACGACAACAAGCTCATGCTCATCGCCGATTCGGCCCGGGAGATCGCCCCCGAGCCCGGCTCGGGCGTGCTCAGCCGCGTCTTCATGACCCACTTCGCCGCCGTCGAGTTCGACGAGGGCGAGCCGGCCCGCGAAGTCACCGCCCGCAACGCCACGATGTGGATCCTGCCCGCCCCCGACTCCTCCGGCACCGATCACCCGCGCTCGGCCATCTACCTCCGCCTCGAGGACGTCGTCGCCGCCCAGAAGGGCAAGGGCGTCGCCGCCTCCCGCGATCACATCGACCTTGGCTTCCCCGGCCCGGACATCTTCAACGACAACGTCAAGTTCCTCTCCTGGCGCGAAATGATCGCCCTCAAGGACCACCCCGAACGCATGAACTGGGTCGACCGCCGCCGCGTCGACCTCGCCAACGTCCTGGCCGAACGACACGCCGTCCTCAGCTTTCAGCAGCAGGCCGCCGCCCGTGGCTCCTTTTCCATGCGCGACGACCGGGGCCGCGAGGTCGTCATCTCCTGCGGCTCCATGAGCTGGAAGGATGACCACTGGGTCCTCGCCCCCAAATCACCCGGTGGTGAAGTCGAGGTGCGATACACCCGCAGCGTCGCCCTGGGCGCCGACGCCGCCGCAGGCGAGCGCGTCGTGCCCACCGTCATCACCGCGGCCTACGCCACCCTCACCAACGACCTGGGCCCCGCCAACATGTCCCGCCGCACCCACTTCCGCCTCACCCTCGAAAACGCCCAGACCCGCGCCGCCGGCGAGCCCGTCGTGCGCGGAGCCGCCCGCTCCACCATCACGCTCGAAGACGTCACCCCGGGCGAAAACCTGCTGGACGAATACCTCAAGATGCATCCGCGGCAGCTGATCGAAGACGCCCGCCAGTTCACCGACAAACCCGAGCCCGATCCCTCCGTCGTCGGCGCCCTGCGCGACTGCCTGGGCGCCCTCGACCGCCTCGACAACGACATCATGTCCAAGCTCAACGAGCGCATGGCCCTGGCCGCCTCCTGTATCGCCATGATCATGGCCGGCGCCGTCACCGCCCTCTACCTCTCCCGCCGCCAGCCCCTCACCGTCTACCTCTTCAGCTTCTTCCCCGCGCTCTTCACCTACGTCACCATCAGCGGCGGCCAGCAGATCACCACCAAGCAGGGCGAGATCGGCCTGCTGCTCATGTGGTCCAGCGTCGGCGTTCTGCTTCTCTACACCCTGCTCGTCTACCTCAGGCTCCGTCGCAACTAGGCCCGCCCGCCCGGCGCCCGCTGCCCCTCGCACCAGCCGCGCCACGCGTGCCTCAGCACCACTTCAAAGGCCCTCGCATACGCCGGCGCATCACACAGCACGCTGCCCCGCAGCGCCTCCCGCAGCCCGGCCCGCCGCGCCGCCAGCCCCGGGCCGTCCGCCGCCAGTCGCCGGGCGATCTCCACGAACTCATCCTGCGTGTGCGCCACCAGGTCCGCCTGACCGGCCGCCCTGAGCAGGCTGTGCCCGACCCGCGCCGCATGCACCTCACCCGCCAGCGTGACTACCGGCACGCCCATCCACATCGCTTCGCACGTCGTCGTGGTTCCGTTGTAGGGCGTCGTATCCAGCGCGATATCGACCCCGTGATACGCACCCAGGTGGGCGCTGATCGTGGGCTGATAGCTCAGGATCTCCACCCGCTCCGGCGCCATCCCCGCCCGCCCGCACGCCGCGATCACCCGCTCGCGTATCCCGGGTTTCTCCATGCTGTGCGCCTTCAAGACCAACTTGGAACCCGGCACCGCCGCCAGCACCTTTCCCCACAGCGCAAGCGTCGCGGGCGAGAGCTTTTTCAGCAGGTTGAACGAGCCGAACCGGATCGGCCCAGCGTCCCGAGGTCTGACCTCCGGCGCCTCCGGAGGCGGCTCAAAGCACAGAAAGCAAGGCTCCACCCGCAACATCAGCTCGGTCGTCATCTTCGGCCCGCCCGCCGGGTCCGTGATCGCATCGCCCACCCGCCAGCCCACCAGGGCGAGCCCCGTCGTGTTCGGGTAACCGATCGCGCTCACCTGCACCGGAGCCGCCCGGTGCGCCAGCGCCGCCAGCCGCGTGCCCGACGTGTAGCCCGCAAGGTCGATCGCGATGTCGATCTTCTCCTGGCGGCTCAGCAGCGCCAGCTTCGCATCGCTCAGCGCCCGCACGTCGTGCCATTCGGGCATGTGCGCCCGCAGCCGCGCCGTCGTCGCGTCTTCGCGGGGCGTCGCCGAAAACGCCACATACCGCACGCTGTCGCCCGCGTTCGAAACCAGCCCCTCGACAAACCGCGACACCGAATGCTCCCGGAAATCAGGCGAAATCAGCCCGACCCGCAGGGCTCGCCCCGGCTCGGGCGTCACCCCAAACTTGACCGGCCCCGCGCCCTGCGCCTGGGCCTCCTCGGTGATCAGCGCCCCCAGCGCCCGATGATGCGCCAGCGTCTCGTCGGCCGGCGCCCCGACGTAGTTGCACAATACCGCCAGTTGCTCGCGCAGCCGCGTGTGCCGCGGATGCCTCGCGACCGTGCGCCGCAGCAGCTCCCACGCCTCTTCCATGCGATACGTCCGCTGCTTGGCAAACGCCAGATACCCCGCGATCTCCTCCGACGCCGGGTTGAGCGCCAGCGCCCGCTCGAAGCAGTCGTGCGCCGCCTCGAACTCCTCGAGCTGCAGCAGCGCCGCGCCCCGCCCGGTATGAACACTCGGGATCCGCGGCCCCAGCTCGCACCCCCGCGCATACACCCGCTCCGCTTCCGCGCCCTTGTGCAGCATCATCAGCACCGAGCCCAGCACGTCGTGGTTGCTCGGTTCGTCCGGCCCGGCCGCCGCCGCCCGCCTGGCGTAAAACTCCGCCTGCACCGCCTTCTTCTGCTGCAAAAGACACAGCGCCATCAGCCGATTGGCGTGCGCATCATCGGCGTAGCTCTGCAGGTGCCGCCTCAGCGCCGGCTCCGCGGCCGCCGCCTGCCCGGCCCGCAGTTGCTCGGCCGCCCGCTGAAGCGATGACGTCACTGGCGACATAGGCCCCAACCATACGCGATTCGAAGTTCCCAAAAAGCCATCGACCCCGCCGCCTTCCGTGGCCGCGGGGTCGAAGTGGTGCGATCTATCTCACATCCCAGGCAGATCTCAGGCCGCCTTGCGGACCGTGGTCCGGCGGGCGCTGGTCGAACGCCCGAACGCGTACGTCGTCGCCGTCCGACGCGCGCTCTTGCGGGCCGTCGTCTTGCGGGCGGCCGTCTTCCGCGCCGTGCTCTTGCGGGCGGTCGTGCGCTTGTTGGTCGACTTGCGGACCCCGTTCTTCCGCGTCACGCGGCGGGCGGTCTTGCGAGAGTTCGACGTACGGCTGCGACGAGTCGTGGGCATTCCTTGATCTCCTTTGCGTTGTGCCTCTTCACGCCCGGACTACCTCGCCAGGGCCGCCACGGGCCAACCCGCGGTTATGCGTCACATCGGCCCGCATCCCACCCTCCTTCACCCCGTTTGCAAGAAACCCCGGATTCCCGCGTTTTTTTCCGCGGCCTCTTCCCCAGCCCGCGCGCTTTCCGCGCCCCCGTTTTTCGCCTCAGAATCGGCATTTGGTCGGTACATCCGCCCCTCCACCCCCTCCGCCAGGCCCGCCGACCTCCTTGTCCGCCCGTCCGTCGCGTCCGATTCCGCCCCGCCCGCGAAACGCAGGTGCAACAATCCCGTACCCATTCAAGTGACGCATTGAGTTGGGCAGGGAGCACCATCCCCTTTCCGCACCAACCCCGTTCGGGGCGCTTCGATACGGCCGATACCAGAACCATGCGAATGCCCCACCCACATCTCCCTTCGCCACGGCGTCTTCGCCCCTTCCGCCCGGGCTTCACCCTCATCGAGCTGCTGGTGGTCATCTCCATCATCGTCGTGCTCATCAGCATCCTGCTGCCCGCCCTCGCCAACTCCCGCGAAGCCGCCCGCAACGTCAAGTGCCAGACCAACCTCCGCGCCATCGGCCAGGGCCTCCAGATGTACATGACCCAGGAGTCCAAGGACCTGCTGCCCAAGGTCCGCCCCCTCAACGAAGGCTCCAACACCAACGACCCCTCTCTGCTCGACATCCTCAGCAAGTACGTCGACGCGCCCACCCCCTACAAGAACGACGGCTCCCCCGACTGGGTCGTCAGCGATCCATACCGCTGCCCCTCCGACCGCACCGGCAGCGACTCCGCCACCGGCTTCAAGCCCCTCTGGCAGGTCAACGGCACCAGCTACGAATACGCCGCGGCTGATCTCATGGTCTTCGCCGAAGCCGCCACCGTCCGCAACGTCCAGTTCGGCGTCAGCAAGGCCTACGAACTGCACCTGCCTCCCCTGCCCGTCGTCATCGACGCCGACGATTGGCACAACCCCCGCTTCGCCGTCAACAAACGCATCGACTCTTCGCAATCTTCCCAGGAACTCCGCTGGAAACGCAACGGCCTCTACTACGGCGACTGGCACGTCGCCGAGGCCCCCTTCCAGTCGCAGGAGTCGCTAGTGCCGCTGATCCAGGACGTCATTCAATACGGCGGGGGCCTGGGCGGGTAGCTCGCGCCCCACCCCCGTCCCGCCCGCCAGGTTCGTTCTCGGAGAGTGTTGCATGCACATCGACGCGCCCAGCATTCTCGAAGGCCTCGACCAGGCGCCCGCCAAGGCGTCGGGCCCGGGGTGGTTCTCGCGCCTCCGCAGTTCCGCCCGCGCCAAGGCCGCTGCCCGGTGGCAGCGCGCCACCGCCACGCCCCAGCTCCGCCGCCGCACCATGCGCGTGCTCTGGACGCTCGCCGGCGTCGCCGCCCTCGGCGCCGGCACCGGGCTCTACTTCGCCCTGCGCCCCGTCCCCGAACCCGACTACGCCACCGCCGACCTCGACACCGTCTTCAACTACACGCTCCTCACCGACGAGTTCAACAAGCTCCCCGTCGAAGAACGCCTGCGCCTCATGGGCCAGCTCATCCAGCGCCTCAAGGGCATGAGCGGGTCCGACAGCATGCTGCTCGCCGCCTTCGCCGCCGGCATCGAGGGCTCCGCCCGCGACCAGATCCAGCGCAACATCTCCGTCCTGGTCGTCGACGTCTGGGACAAATGGGCCAAGGACTACCCCAACATCCCCCCCGACCAGCGCGGCCAGTTCCTCGACAAAACCTTCGTCGACTTCACCAAAATGATGGAAGCCCTCGGCGGCCAGCCCCGCGACGTCAGCGACGAGCAGCGCCTCGCCGAGGTCAAACGCCAGAGCGCCCGCGACCGCGCCGCCCTCAAGGACGGCAAAGGCCCGCCCCCAGAGGCCATGGCCGGCATGTTCGGCATGATGAAAAACACCATCGGGGGCTACGCCAACCCCATGCAGCAAGCCCGCGGCTCCCAAATGATGCGCGACATGATCCGCCACTTCCGAGGCCAGGACCTCTCCACCGGCAAGCCCCTCGGACCGGGATGAGACGGTCAGAAGTGGCGAAGTGGCAAAGTGGCAAAGTGATCTCCACTTCCATGCCTTCGAACTTCGTCTCTTCGTCTCTCCGGAACTTCGTCTCTTCCCTCCCCCTCACTCCCGCTCGCTCACCGCCACCACCTCCACCCGCCCCGCGTGGCACGCGATCGACACCAGCCGCACCTGCCGCCCCGAGTCCAGCCGAATCACCCCGGGCGACGCCAGCGGCCCCTTGCCCCGCAGCGCCCCAAGCCAATCGTGCATCTGGCCATCATCCCGCGCGGACTTCGGCAAGTACCCCCCGCCCCCGCCCAGCACCCACGACGCCGGTATCGGCAACCTCCCCACCCACCCCGCACTCGCCACCACCCACAGCGAGCCGTCCTCCCGAACCTCCGGCGTCAGCTCCGCCCACACCACCCGGGGCGAATCCTGTCCCGCCAACACCCCGATCCGCACGCACCCCTCCCGGCACTCCACCCGTGGCCTCGACAACACTCCAGGCCACACAAACCCGCGCTCCCGATTCCCCAGCCACTGCGGCAGCCGATCATCCATCCACGCGTTGATGTCCTCCTGCGAGATCGACACCGCCCACGCCTTGCTCCGCCACGCCCCCGCGTGAGGCGGCACAAACCCCGGGTCCCCCTCGCGCGCCAGCGTCAGTTGCGTGATCACCGCATTCTCAAGCGTCTCCGCCCGCCGCTTCGCCCCCGCCCCGGGCTCCGCCGCCGTCCACCACTCAGGCGTGATCCGCGTGAGCAGCCCCGCCAGCAACAGCAGCGTCACCAGCCCGCAAAGCAACAAAGCCGCGGCCACCCGCACCCGCCGCCTGCGCCACGCTCTTGCCCAACGCCTCGCCACCCCGCCAGCATACCCGCCCGTATCCTCCCGGCATGACCGACGCACCCCAGGGCCCCAAGGCCCTCCAGGCCCCTTGGCGCCTCGAATATCTCGAAAAACTCGGCAAGGCCGAAAAAGCCAGCGGCCCGCCCAAGCCCGGTTCGGGCTCCTTCCTCGCCGACTTCTGGACCACCCCCGAACTCGACCAGCCCAACCTCGTCATCTTTCGCGACGCCCAAGGCATGATCCTGCTCAACCGCTATCCGTACGCCAATGGGCACCTGCTGGTGGCGCTGGGTGAACCCCGCCCCACCCTGCTCGATTACGACCCGCCGCAGAGAGCCGCGCTGTGGCGGCTGGTCGAAGTCGCCACCGACCTCATGCAGCGCACGCTGGAGCCCCAGGGCATCAACTTCGGGATCAATCAAGGCCGCGCCGCTGGCGCGGGCGTGCCCCAACACCTGCACGCGCACCTGGTGCCGCGCTGGGGAGGCGATTCCAACTTCATCGACGTCGTTGGCGGCGTCCGCGTCATCCCCGGCGCCCTCGACGCCATGTGGCAGCGATACGCCGCCACGGTTCGGGCCGGCGGCGTGGGCAACGCGTAAAATCACGACATGGAAATCGTCGTCTCCAATCCGAAGATTCTGGGCGGCACGCCCTGCTTCGCGGGCACGCGCGTTCCGGCCTCGGCGCTGTTCGATCACCCGCAGCGCGGCTACACCATCAACCAGTTTCTGAGCCAGTTTCCGACGGTCCAGCGCGAGCAGGTCGAGGCTCTCTTGCAGCGAGCGAAAGACCGGCTGGCCGGCGATGCCCAGCAAGTGGCCTGATGAAAGTTCTACTAGACGAGAACATTCCTCACGACCTTGCGGGGCACGAGGTGTTCACCGTTGCATACCTGGGCTGGCACGGCGTCGAAAACGGACGTCTGCTCGCGAAAGCGGCGGAACACGGGTTCGACGTCGTCGTCACCAAGGACGCGGGTATCGAATACGAGCAGAACCTTCGGGCCCTTCCGGTCTCGGTCGCGATCCCGCAGGCGGGCTCGAACTCGCTCGAAGACCTGCGACCCCTCGTCGCCGACTTGCTCAAGGCCCTGCTCGTGCTCGAACCGAAATCACTCGTCAAAATCGGATAGCGCGCCTCACGCCACCGCTTTGCTGCGCTTGCTCAGCAGCCCGACGATGTACCCGTCCTCCGTCTCCTCGCACCTCACCACCACACCCGTCTGCCGGGGCCACATCGCCGAATCCGGCACCAGCGACACGCTGCTCCCGGGCTCCACCTTCACCGGGCTCTTCACCCCGATCCCCACCCACGAGGCGTCGAGCAAATCAACCCGCACCAGCGTTCCCGCCCCGTGCCCGTTCGAAAACACCGCCATCCCGCCCCCCTGCATCGGGCGCCTTGGCACGCGACGGCGGTCGGAGTTGGGCGTCGGGGCCGGTTGGTTCAGCGTCACCATGTGCAGGTCTCCACGATTCCGGGCGAACCTCCGTGAGCCACCCGGCCCGTCGCCCGTGGCTTTGGTATCGGACGCGCGTGAGAACCACTTCACTTTGTCCCGTGTTTCAGGACCGTTCCGCACCGCCGCCGGACGCACAATCTGCCGGACAGGGCCGCCCACCCCTCACCGCCCATCCTCCAGATCCAGTTTTTTCCTGGCCGCCGCCGCGCTCACCCCCTCCACCCGCGCCGTCTTCTCCGCGCTTCCATGCCCCGCGATGATGCTCACCGCTCGCTCAGACACCCCCAGAACTTCCGCCAGCAACTCGCACACCGCCCGGTTGGCCTTACCCCCTTCAGGGGGTGCCGCCACCTTGACCTTCAGACGCTCACCGAGCCGCCCGACCACCGCCGTAGCGCGGCTGCCCGGCACCACCTTCAGATCAATCCGGCATGCCGCCGGCGATTTTGCATTTTGTGCGGGTTCGTCGGTGATCATGCTGGCCTTCGATCCGAACAAAGTCCCATTCGATTGAGATTTTGGGGTGAATCGACCGGCCTTGCGCGCCGTTTTTGCGTGATACCGCACAAACCTCTTGCCTTGAGACCGGGCGAATGTACCGTGTTTCCTGGGACTCTGGGGAAGACTGGGAGACGAACTTTGGCACGCACCCTGCAACTCGGGATCATCTCCGGCCTGGCCGCGTTGGCCGGGCTGGCCTGCGACACCGCTCAGGCCCAGCTCCGCCCGGACGAAGTGCTCGTCGTCTACGACAGCCGCAACCCCGACAGCAAAACCGTCGCCGAGTACTACGCGGGCTCGGCAGCCGTTCCCGGGGGCGTCGGCGGCCTGCGCGGCGCCCGCCCGGGCGTCCGCACGTTTGACCTCGCCACCAGCGGCCAGCCCCTGGCCCCCGCCGGCAACATCTCCTACGCCAACTTCGTCACCCAGATCCGCAACCCCATCCGCACCTTCCTCACCAACAACAGCCTGGCCCAGACCGTCCGCTGCCTCGTCACCACCAAGGGCATGCCACACCGCGTGCAGGACACCACCAACCCCAACGCGGGCGACGACCCCAACGCCCTCATCACCGAGTACAGCAACAGCGACGCCACCATGGCCGCCACCGACGCCGAACTCGCCCTGCTCTGGATCAACCTCGACACTGGCGAAGCCGGCGGCTCGGGCGACAGCCTCTCCGACGGCGTCGTCCAGAACCCCTACTGGCGACAGACGACGCCCATCCGCGCCGCCTTCAACACCAACATCCAGGCCAACAAGGTCTTCCTTCGCAACGGCACCGGCCCCACCTGGCTCCCGCAAGGCACCAGCACCAACACCTATCACCTCAACCCGGGCGACATCTACCTCGTCAGCCGTCTCGACGGCCTGACCGTCGCCGATGTCGAAGGCATGATCGACCGCGCCCGCAACATCTACTACGACACCACCAGCATGGCCGTGCTGCTCGACGAGAGCGGCAGCAACGGCATCGCCGACGCGACGGCCAACCTCGAACTGGACAACAGCAACACCGGCTTCCCGCCCGTGTGGGATTCCGACGACTACGAAACCACGCGCGACGAGCTGCTCGCCGATCACCGCTTCGCGCCCGCCTTCACCCAATACAACGCCGCGGCCGGAGGAGCCCAGTTCTTCGTCGGCCCGCGCCTGTCGTGGTCGTCGGGCATCCTCATCAACCAGCCCGTCGTGCTCGTGGCCAGCTACGGCGCCAACCACTCCGGCCTTCCCTCGACGACCGGCGGCACATCCGCCGCCACCATCTACGCCACCAGCTACAACTACCCCAACGGCGCCATCTTCAACACCATCGAGAGCTACAACGGCCGCGACTTTGGCGGCCTGGGCCAGCGCGTCGGCATCGCCCAGCAACAAGCTTCGTCGTTCATCGCCGCCGGCGGCACCTTCGCCATCGGCAACGTCTGGGAACCCCTCGCCGACACCGTGGGCGATAACCGCTACCTCAGCCGCAACTTCATCCGGGGCAATCTGTCATGGGGTGAAGCCGCCATGTCCGCCATCCCCGCGCTCAGCTGGCAGCAGATGGCCCTGGGCGACCCCCTGGCCCGGGCCTTCCGCAGCAGCGAAGACGTGAACCACGACCAGCGCGTCACCGTGGACGACCTCTACACCTGGGAAGCCTCTCCCAGCGACGTGAACGGCGACGGCAGCGTGAACACCGCCGACCGCCAGTTCATCGTCGACGCGGTGCGGAGCTGGGAGCGGGCCGAACTGACCACCGGGCGGCAATAAGGCGGCCCACCTTTTTTCCCGATCGAAACGCAGCGTCGCGGGAAGAACAAGCGTGCGAGGCTTTGGCCAAGGGTGAGTCCGGGCGCCGGCGAGACCTTCGCGTGCGCTTCGGGCTCGTAGTTGCATGTGGGTGTTTGGGATAGAGTCTTTGCATGCCGCCGCTGCTGCCGTCATCCGAGCGTGGTGAACTCGCCTTGCGGGGCGGGCAGTCGTCGTTCGCTTACGTCGCCGCGACGCCCGATGGCCGTCGCAAGGTGGGCGTGCTGCAGGCCCGCGATGCGCGGCATCTGAACGAGCAACTGCGCCGCAGCCGCCTCGTGCCGCTGCAAACCTGGTCGCTGCCCGGGTGGCTGGGGCTGGGGTCGCGCAAGGTCTCATTGAAAGACCAGGCCGAACTGCACACGCAGTTGGCGCAGCTTCTGACGCGGGGCGTGCCGCTGGTGGAGGCCCTGGACGTGACCGCCGCGACCGTGAGCGTGTCGACCCGCCCGCGCGTGGAGCGCATGCGCGAGATGGTGGCGGCGGGTTCGTCGTTCTCGGAGAGCGCCACCAGCGTGCAGGTCTTCGACCCCGTCACCATCGCGGTGTACCGCGCCGCCGAACGCACGGGCGACCTGGGCGGAGCGGCCAAGCAGCTCTCGATCACCGTGCGGCGGCAGCTCCAGCTCGGCAACAAGGTCATCACGCTGATGCTGTACCCGATGATCGTGGTGACGATCAGCATTTTGGTGGCGATCGTGATCATCACCTTCATCGTGCCGCGCATCGTGGGGGCGCTCGAAGGGGCGCAGGTGCAGTTGCCCTTAGTCACCCGCGCGATGTCCGACACGGGGCTGTTCATCCAGGCGCAGTGGCCCTGGCTGATGGTGGGGGTGGCCGGGTTGTTGGTCGGCGCGTTCGTCATCCGCCGCCGGATTTTCGCGTTTGTCTCGTGGGCGTCGCGGCGCGTGCCCATCCTCAAGACCGTGGTTTTGACCCAGGAATCCGCCCGGTTCTTCACCGTGATGGCCGCGATGACCCGCAGCGGCATCACGCTGGGCGATGCGCTGGGCGTGGCGTCGGGCGCGATCAGTCACCCGCAGTTGCGGGCCGAACTCGGCATGCTGCGAACACGCCTGATTGAAGGCGGCATCCTGCGCCAACTCATCGACAGCGTGAGCTCGCTGCCGCTCGCGACCCGCCGCCTGCTGATCGCCGCGGAACGCTCGGGCGATCTCGAATCCGCCTTCGCCACGCTCGCCGACGACCTGACCGACGAACTGGACCGCAACACCGCCCGCCTGCTTGCGGTGCTGGAGCCCATGATGATCGTCGGCATGTTCCTGTTCATCGGCAGCATGCTGCTGTCGATCATGATCCCCATGATGCAGGCCGCGACCAACGTGGGGTAGGGGAAGAGACGAAGTTCCGAAGTTCCGAAAAGACGAAGAGACGAAGTTCAAAGGCAAGCCTCTTCCGATACGAGCCCGACGCGCGAGCGAGGGTCTCCACGACGCGTGTTCGCGAACGACGACCTCATTTCACGACGCAACATCACACCTCTTCGTCGCGCCCTGCATCACGCCCGTCTGGCCTCGCGCCAACCCCAAAGAAAAAACCGCGACGCCCAAGCGTCGCGGCTTCCTTGATACTTCGCTTTCATGCCTTCGAACTTCGTCTCTCCGGAACTCCGTCTCTTCGTCTCTCCGGAACTTCGTCTCTCTCCTACTTCTCATCCGGCGGCTCGATCGTCGCCCGCCACACCGGCTTCCCGCCCTTGATCTCCACCATCACCGCCGCCTTCTTTGCGTCGCGGTTCTTGTCCATGCTGATGCTGCCGGTGACGCCCTTGAAATCCTTCGTCGCCGCGATCGCCGCCCGCAGGTCCTGCCCTTCCAGGCTCTTGGCGTGCTTCATCGCGTCGAAGAGCACATACGCCGCGTCGTAACCCAGTGCAGCCAGCCCATCGGGAATCTGCGGCTGCCCCTGCGCGTCCTTGAACTTCTCGCCGTACTTCTTGACGAACTCCTTGACGACGTCGCTGGCCTGGTCCGGGGCGTAGTGGTTGCTGTAGTAGCAGCCTTCGATGGCCTCGCCCCCGATCTTGGTGAGCTGCTCGCTGTCCCAGCCGTCGCCCCCCAGCAGCGGCGCCTTGATGCCCAGCTTGCGGGCCTGCAGCGCGATGTTGGCGACCTCGGTGTAGTACCCGGGGACATAGATGATCTCCGCCCCGCTGGATCGCACGTTGGAGAGCTGCGCCGAGAAGTCGTTGTCGCCCCCGTTGTAGGGCTGATCGGCCACGATCTCGCCGCCCATCTTCTTGAAGTGCTTCTCGAACTCGTCGCGCAGCCCCTTGCTGTACGCCTGCGTCTGATCGAACAGCACCGCGGCTTTCGTCGCCTTCAGCGAGTCCTTCGCGAACTTCGCGCCCACATACCCCTGGAACGGATCAATGAAGCACACCCGGAACACCATGTCCCGCCCGATCGTCACGCGCGGGTTCGTCGAGCTCGGCGAGATCATCGGCACGCCATACTGCTGGCACACCTGCCCGCCCGCCAGCGACAGCGTGCTCGCCACTTCGCCCAGCACCGCCACCACCTTGTCCGACGTCACCAGCCGCTGCACCGCGTTGCCCGCCTCGCGGCTTTCGCCCTTGTCGTCATACGTGATCACCTTCAGCGGCCGCCCGTTCAGGCCCCCCTTCGCGTTGATCTCATCGATCGCCAGGCGAATCCCGTTGTCGGTGGATTGCCCAAACGTCGCCTCCTTGCCCGTCATCGAGGCGTAGTGCCCGATGAGGATCGGCTCGGGCTCGTGGCCCATGCCGGCAAGCGCCCCCAGGCCCAGCGCGAGCGCCGCCACGGCGCCCACGCGGGCGCCACGAGCAAGAAGATTCCGGCGAGTCAACGTGTTCATCATGCGATACCTCGAGTGTGGGCGGGAGAAGCCCCGCGTGAACAGGATGGCGATAGACCTCCGAAGCGTAGCAAAAAATCGCCGCGGGCACGACGGACCGTGCCAGGGCGGCATTCAACCAAAGTAGTTGGACGCGGCGCGCCTCCCGCGGTTCCCCCCGCCGCGAACCCTACAGATCCAGCGTGATTTCCGCCGCGCTCACCCGGAAACCCCGACGTTCGAAATATGTCAGGGCGGCCTTGTTGTGCGACGACACCAGCGCCCGCACCTGCGTCAGGCCCCGCTCGCGCCCCCACGCGCGGGCCGCGTTCAGCAGCGCCTCGCCCGCCCCGCCCGCCCGGGCCGCGGGGTTCACGAAAATATCGTGCACGTACACGCACGCCGGGCTCCAGAACTGCGGCATCGCCGGCCACGCCTCCGCCACCAGGTAGCCCAGCGCCGCCTCGCCCGGCGGATGCGCGATGAAGATCGCCAGGTCATCGCCCGCCGCGGCCCGCGCGAACCACGCGTCGTATACCTCGGCGATGGCCGCGGGCGCCACCCAGCGCTTGGCGTCGTACGCCTCGTGCGCCTGCGAAAGCTGAGCGACCATGGCAAACACGAACGGCCGATCCGCATCGGTCGCGGGCCGGATCTTGCACGCCGCAGGCTGTGAACTGTGGCCGCTCATGGTGCTTCAGGTGCCGCGGGCGCGTCGGAGGTGACAGCGGGCGGCGAATCAGCCGCACCAAGCACGATGCGCTCGCGCTTCCACGCCATGCCGCAGGCGGGGCAGTTGACGCAGGCGTCAAAGGTGGCGGGGCCCTGGAGTGCGCCGTTCAGAGGCTCCGCACATCCGGGGCAGCAAGCGTGGGCGAGAATGGGAGTGCAGATCTCGTCAGCAGGCAGGCCTTTGAAAATGTGCGCGATGACCCAAACACCAATGAGAACAGTTACCAACCCCAGCGATGTCGCCATGAGGCCCACATCTCTCAAATCGATGAAGATGAAGATGGTGAGACCGGCCAGCACCAGCCACATGATCAATCCGAAAAACGCGCCCTCGCGCGTGCGCCGGGCCCGCGTTTTCCGATGATGCATCTCGAGCAACTCGGCCGCCTCGCCTTTGAGAGCCTTGTCATCGAGCCATCCTCCGACCGACCTGAGCTTGATCGGCAAGGGCACACCCCGATCGTCCAACGCCAAGCCGCTCACGCGCGTGAGCGCCTCAATCACCCGCTTCTTGTCGTCCGGCGCGGGCGCCGGGTTGGTCGCCCGGTCCTTGTGCCACGCGCAGCCGCACTCTGGACACAAACGCACACCGTCGGGCTCGATCGGCACATCTACCAGCGGATACGCGCATGCCCCGCAGCGATTGCTCGCGGCCAGCCACGCCACCAGCCGGCCAGAGCCGTACATCGGGTTGGACGTGTTCGACTTCTTGAGCTTCGAGAAACTGATGAACGTGACGACGATGCCCATGACAAGCCCGCCCGCGGCGATCAGGCCGAGCGCCAGCAGGCCCGCCTTGCCCCCCTTGGCAAAGCCGAGCCCGATGACGGCCGAGCCGCTCACGAGTAAGGGCATGGTGAACAGCGACGCGAGCATGAGTTCTTTGTCGAGGCGCGGGTTCTGGCCGGTTTCCTTGCAGTTCTGGCGCAGGTACGCGCGTCGCCACGCGAAGGCCGACACGAGCAACGACAGCGACAGGAACCCGCCCGCGACGTAGTAGGCCCAGAGATGATCGATCTTGCTCAAGCTCGCGGCCTGCGTGGCGCCGAAGACGATCATGGCAAGCACGAAGGCCAGGGACACTATCCAGTTGGTGGGCGAAACGCCGTGCTGCTGCTGGCGCATGGCGCCAAAGAGTTGAAATCGCTTGCCGCCCCGCGACCAGATGAGCAGGCTCATGAAGCCGACCCATCCGGCAATCGCGATCATGCCCCCATACTTGATGCCGATGCCGCCCGCCAGCCGCGGAGCCTGCATTGAGAGAAAGTAGCCAAACCCGCTGAACGCGACGAGCGGCCCCATGAGCATGTAGAGTTGCAGCCGCTTCGGCACGCCGTCGTCGCCCCACAACTGCTTGAAAATGTCGGCCCGCGGCACCTCGGGCAACGCCCGCCCGCGATCGTCGGTGCGAGGGCCAAGGTCTTGGGCAGGCGGGGTTGGAAGGCTAAACAGTGGCATCGACGCTCCCACTGGCGCGAGGAAACTCAGACCCGCGAACCACCGACGCCGGCGACTCCACATCAAAGCCCCGCGGCCGCGCCTTCCACGCCAAGCCGCACGATTCGCAGCATACGCACCCATCAAACTGTGCTTTCTCCCGCCGCGGCAACGGCCGCGCGCACCCGGGGCAGAGGCCACGCCTGCTCACACGCGATGCAATGTCGGGCGGCAGATCCGCGAGGCGCACAAGGCCGAAAAAGGCAAACGCCGTCATCGCGGCCAGCAAGAACCCCACCATCATCACCAGCGGCCACCTTTCCGGGTTTCTGACAATCGCCCAGCATAAAAACGCCATCAACGCCAGGCCGACGGGGAACGCAATGCGCCGCATCCTTCGAAACCGCTTCGCGTAGAGGCGTCGCGCCATGGCCTCCAGCTTCGACTTCGCCGCCGCATCGAGCCTGTGAATCTCGAGCCAATCTTCCAGCCGGCGCGGCATCGGGCGCGTGAGTGGCACGCCCCGGCAGTCGGTCACGCCGCCCGCGTCCATACGCAGCGAGAGCAAGCGCTCCAGGCGTTGAGGCTCGTCGGGCTGCGGCGCCGGACGCGTCACGCGATCCTGGTGCCACGCGGCTCCGCACTCCGGACACAATCGCATGCCGTCGGGCTCAGCGGGCGAATCGTCGAGCCGATAGCCGCAGGCCCCGCACGCGTTGTGGGCCGCCAGCCACGCGCGGAGTTTGGCGACGGGCGAATCAAAGCGGGCAAACGCGCGGCGACGGTCCATGTGCCGATCGATGAGCACCATGTTGAGTGTTTGTATCGCTCCGATCGCGACCGGATACCAGATGGAGCTCGCCGTGGGCGTGTTGGTCGGGTCGGCGAACGAGAAGACCACCCACGTCGACATCATGTACACCATCGCGCAAACCCGCAGCCAGCGTGATCGCGGCAGCATGCCGGGCTCAGGCGTCGGCGGGCGACGCTGCGCCTCGCGTCGTATCGCAACAGCAAGCGCAACGCCCGCGAGCGCGTAACAGATGATCGCCCCGATTGCGCCAGGCCCCGCGTTGCGGGCTTGCACGAGCAGCCAGGCAATCACGCCCACGCCAATGAGCGGCCCGATGACGACAGCAGCGCCTTTCCAAATAGGTGCAAAGCGCCCGGTCAGATTGGCCGCGGGAAGGCTCGTATTCCACGCAAGCAGAAACACCCCGAAAACCATCGCAATGCCAAACAACGGCGTCCACAGCGTCGGCGCGGCCCCGGCAGAAGCCGTCAGCGACTGCCACCCGATGAAACTCAGCACCACGATACCAATAGTCATGCGCACCGCCGGCCCCAGCGAATACGTCGGCGGCACCGGCGTGCCGCGATATTGCGCAAGGATCTCATCGACGTTGACGCGCTCAAGCGGGCGTCCGCGATCGTCGACGGGCGAGGCATCAAAGGTGATGGACGAGAGATTCATGTGCACCCTAGGGCCGAAAATCCCGGCTCACCGGCGAAACGCCCGCCCGCGACGCGATGAACGTCGCGACCGCATCGGGCGTGGGCTGCGTCAAGCCCGGCTCGGGGTCGTAAGTCCACGTCTCACCGCTTGCGAATGTGATGACAACTCCAGGTCGCTCCACCACCCCGACCGGCGCATGCACGCGACGGTACTGCGTGATGCCCGACACCTGAGAAAAAGGCACCACGGTAACACCGTGGCGCACGATGCCGTTGGCATCCACACGCTCGCCGAGGCGGATCGCAAGTACACATCCGCACAGAACAAAGCCAAAGAACAGCACTTCAGCGATCAAAGCGCGGCGGAACAGCCAATCGTACTTCGTGGCGAAGTATGCGTTGTAGAGTTCGCGATGTTCGCCCATGTTGCCGCGCACAAGCAACGCACCCACAAATATTGTCGGCAGCGTCAAGGCGCCGATCATCCAGACCGCAAACGCGATCCGGCGCGTGACTGCGAGCGAGTCAATGATCGCCTGCGATGACGCAGGAAGTCGGCCGCCGATGTACAGCGTCGTCGCCAGTCCGATCGCAGACCAGATCACGATCGTGCCGATGATCAAAGGCCTTGCCAAGCCCGCCGCCACCTTCACCAGGGGCTCCGCCGCCGCCATCGCTTCGGGCGATAGTCGCATGTGAGGCTTGACACCACCAAACAGTCGAGCCGCGGCTTTTTCGGCGCCCGGTATGTGCACAACACTTCCGTTCTGAGCAAGGGTCGCACCAAGGCCCACGTATCGCAATGAACACGACGGCCAGTCCGGCGTCGCGCCGTCTTCAATAGTACGTGCATGATATCAAGACGCTCAATCGCCGCGGCCAAGCCACACCAAGTGTGCAAGGCGCGACGCTGCGCGCCCGCTGGGCTATTGTCATCAGCCGCCCGCCGCGACGCGCTACTCCAATGTCTGAACATACACCCGAATCACAGTTGCCCCGGCCGTCGCTCTTCGAGCGGCCGGTTACATTTCTCTGGCAGGAAGGCGATTTCGTCTGGCTTCCCGGCTCGGCGGAAGACGACGCGTACCTGGACGCAACCGCCCGGCGCGAGCGACTGGCTGGCCTGCTCGCGGGCATACCCGGCGTCGTCGCCGTCGGCGGCACCCTGAGCCTGCTCATCCTCCGCAGTCAGCCCGACACAGGCGTCTTCGCCGTCCTGGCCGGAGCACTCATCGGCCTGCCATATCTGCTCTATTCGATGCGCCCCGGGCCATGGGGCGTGTGGCGCAAGCAACTCATGTCGCGTGCGAACAGGTCGAACGAGCCCGCCACCCGCCGCAGCGTCACGCTGAGGCCCGACGGCATCACCTACGAAACCGACGTGGCGACCGTCAACTATCGTTGGAACGCATTTGAAGATGTCAGGCGCCTGCCCGGACACATCTCGCTCGACTGGGCCGACCTCAAGGGCGCCATCCTGATCCCCATCGGTGCCTTCGATACCGACGACGACGCCGACCACTGGTGTGCCGCGGCCAAAGGCGCCCTTGAACATTCCGACTACGGCCAGGCAGGCCGCACCAAGGCCTTCCTCAGCACCTATCCAATCAACTGCGGCAAGTGCGGCCAGTCGCTTCGCGGCTTGCGCGAACAGCGATGCCCCGAGTGCGGCGAAACCTTCAGTACCTACCGCCTCAAGCTGTGGCACACACTCCGATTCCCGCTCTGGCGCCTCGTCCTGGCTCGCCTTGGAATCCACCCCGGCCAGACACGCCGCGCACGCCGTGCCTGATCCTCGGCTCGCGCGCTACCGCCCCTTGCTGTCCCCCCGCGCGAAGATGCTCGCCACGTAGTTCAGCACGTCGGTCGCGCTCGTCTCGTTGTAACCGAAGTTCTTAATCAGCCGCTGCTTCACCACATCGATCTTCTTCTGCGTTTCGTCATCGACGACGCTGCTGACCAGGTTCTTGAGCTTGATCGTGTCGCGCTGATCTTCGAAGAGCTTGAGTTCCAGCGCCCGGTACAGCCGCGCGTTGGTGTTGTACTCGAACTTCTTGCCGTCAAGGGCCAACGCGCCGATGTAGTTCATGATTTCCTGCCTGAAATCATCCTTGCGGCTGTCCGGAATCTCGATCTTCTCCTCGATCGACCGCATCAGCCGCTCATCCGGCTCTTCGTCGCGCCCCGTGTACTTGTTCTTCACGCGTTCCTTCTGCGTGTACGCCCGCACATTCTCGATGTAGTTCGCGCACAGCCGCCGGATCGCGTCCTCGTCGGCGGAAATGGCCCGCTGCACCTCGCCCTTGATGATGTCCTCGTATTCCTCTTTCACGACCGCCAGCAGCTCGCGATAGTGCTTCTTGAGGTTCTCGTCGCTCAGCAGGCTGTGGTGCGAGAGGCCCCCTTCCAGCTCGTTCAGCACCATGAACGGGTTGATCGCCTTGTCGTCGATCGCCTGGCGGCCCACCAGCGTGTTGGAAATCTTGTCCTGGATGTACCGGGGCGAAATGCCGTTCATTCCTTCGCGCGGGGCTTCTTCCTTCAGCTCGCGCACGCTGTCCTCGGTGAAGCCGGGGATGCTCTTGCCGTTGTACAGCTTGAGCTTCTGCATCAGCGTCAGGCCCGCCTTCTTGGGCTCATCCAGGCGCGTCAGCACCGCCCACATCGCCGCGACCTCGAGCGTGTGCGGCGCGATGTGAATGTTGCGAATCCGCTCCGGCCCAAAGTCCTTCTGATAAATCCGCACCTCGTCGTCGAGGCGGATGTTGTACGGCACGTCGATCTTGATGGTCCGGTCGCGGAACGCCTCCATCATCTCGTTGCTCTGCAGGCGCTTGTACTCGGGCTCGTTGGTGTGCCCGATGATCGCCTCGTCGATGTACGTCTGCGCGAACTTCTTGGGCTTGATCGTGTGCTCTTGGCTCGCGCCCAGCAGGTCGTACAAGAACGCCACGTCCAGCTTCAACACTTCGATAAACTCGCAGATGCCGCGGTTGGCGATGTTCAGTTCGCCATCAAAGTTGAACGCCCGCGGGTCGCTGTCGCTGCCGTACTGCGCGATCTTGCGATAGTTGATGTCGCCCGTGAGTTCGGTGCTGTCCTGGTTCTTCTCGTCCTTGGGCTGGAAGGTGCCGATGCCCACGCGATCCTTCTCGCTCAGCACGATGCGGCGAACGCGCACATGGTCCATCACCTTGCGCCAATCACCCTCGTAAAAACTCATCAGGTCTTCGAACACCTTGCGGCAGAAGGGATCGGGATCGCCCGCCACCTTCAGCTTGCCATTGTGATGGTTCGGCTTGTACGCCGCGTTCAGGCGGCTCATCACATCCGCCCGCGCATCGCGCGGGATCAGCACCAGCGGCTCCTCGTGCATCGGGCACGCGAAGGCGTGCGTCCGCGCCGCCTCGCGCACGCCGCTGCCCACCGGCGAAATCTCGCAGTTCTCATCCAGCAGCCAACTGAACGAATACAGCGCTCCCTCGGGCGTACGGCTGTACGCCTCCACGCCCTTCTTCAGCAGCCGCGCAATCGTGCTCTTGCTCGACCCCACCGGCCCGTGCAGCAGCAGAATGCGCTTGTCGGTGCCATACCCCTCGGCCGCCGACCTCAGGAAATCCACGAGCTGCATCAGCGCAAAATCAAGCCCGAAGATGGCGTCGGCGCCGTTGTCAAACGGATCCGAGAAGAAGTGATACCGCACGCAATCCTTCTTGAACGCCTTGTACTTCTCGTTGCCGTGCGACATCACCGCGTCGTACAGGCGCTGATAGGCGTTGCGCACGACGCCCGGGTTCTGGGCGCAGATGTCCAGGTACTCCCAGAACGTGCCGTTCCAGTGCTGATCTTGGAAGCGTCGCCGATCCAGCCGCGACTCGACGGTCGCCGCCAGATCCTTCCCCAGAATCGAGGACGATGCGGAAGAGCCCATCCCGGACGAATCCTTCGATGCGCGATAGTCGTTCATGACCCTGGCACTCCCGTGCGAGCGGCAACTCCGTGCGAGCGGAAAATCCACTGCTGGCGACTTGTCACGAAAAACGCAAGGGCCACGCGCAAGTTCCGCGCCGCCCCGACTCGGGCCGATCATCAGGATATCGGCCCGTTCCTCCCGCCTCGCCACTCCGATTTGACATTGGCGCGGCCCACACGGCTATACGCGGAACCCGTTCGGGGGGTTCATGCGTTTCGACGCTCCGTTACAGCGACCCCATCACCAGCAGCACGATCCCCAGCAGCGTCGCGTTGTGCAAAAAGTGTGCCGTCGCCGTCGGAATCAGGCTGCCCCGCCACTCTCGAATGAGCGCGAAACAGAAGCCGATCGTGATCACCGGGATCAGCAAGAACCCCGCGTACCCGTGCATCACGCCGAAGCACAGCCCCGAGAGCGCCGCCGCCAGCACAAAGTGCATCCGCCCGCGCATCTGCCGGAAGAGCGCCCCGCGAAAGATCGATTCCTCCACCAGCGGCGCCCACAGCGTCGCCAGCACATAGATCAACACCAGTTGCACACCCGAGCCGCTGGTCACAAGCTCCGCGATCGGGTTCCCCGGGGGCTCAGGCTGCTTGTGAAAGATCGTCTGCTCGATGACGCCCTGCAGGAACACCAGCGCCAGCGTCAGCAGCAGCGCGAAAAACAGAATTGGCAGTGACGCGAAGTACCCAAATATCCCCGCCCCGACCTCGTTCCAGAAGCCGCGCCCCGTGTGCCAGCCGATCGCCCGGCGCCACTCGCCGAACTTCATGCCCCGCAGCAATGGCCAGAAGGGCACCACCACCAAAATCCACTGCCCGCCCAGCGCCGCCGTCTCCAGCCACTCCGGGGGCGAGTGATACTTCGCTGTGTAGATCGCCGCCACCGCGCCGATCGCCAGGTGAAACAGCAGATACGCCCCGACGAACACCGCCGCCGTCTCGATGAACACGCTCCCCCCCGGCGTCGGCGGCTCAAACCGCCGCCGAATGCGTCCGCTGCTCATCCGCGCCAACATCGTCACAAACGCCGCGATCCCGCCCACCACCGCCACCAGCAGCGCGATGCCCCCAAGCGTGATGCCCAGCAGCATGCGCCCGCCCCCGCCCACCAGCCTTTGCCGCTCGGGCGAGTTCCACGCCAGATCGCGTGTCAGAAACACATCTCCGAACCATCCGTACCGCTTCGACAGATCATCGCGCTCCCCGCTTGTGAGAGCCGCGCCCTGGTCGCTCGCCGGATCGATCGCGTGCTCGAGCGACTTCTCGACCAGCGCCGCGTCCGCGGCATACTCCTGCTTGGGATCGAACTTCGCCTGCTTGAGCAGCTCCAGCGCCGCCGCGTCATCCTTCAGATTCGACAGCACCATCGCCGCCCGCACCTGATCGGCATCCGTCTTGGTCGCCTGCCGCACGCTCTGGCTGAGCATCTCGAGATCGCCGGGCGAGGCCTGCATGTCCTGCTTGAAGGTGTAGTAGAGCTTGGTCACAAACTTGGCATTGATCGCGAACGGGTCGGTCTGATCCGCCACCGGCGCGGCTGCCGCGCCCTGCCCCGCCGGCGTCGGCTTCATGCTGGGCCGCCCGCCCAACTGGTTGGACGCGACCACCGCCAGCAGCAGCACCACAAACGCCACCCACGCGAACTTGCTCGCACCCCTCGACCCAGGATCCCGCGGCTCGCGCCCAGGCATCGCCTCCGCCGGGGCCTGCGTGGGCGGAACTCCAAACGTGCGCTGCTGCTCGGGGGTGAGGTCGTTCATGTGCATGGATCATCGGCGACCGGACGCCCGAACGCCAGTGGGGGGGTCCTAAGATGCCTGGTTGGGAGGATTCGCGGCGGCTTGCAACCCGGATTGATTCCGTCCGGCCGCCGTCTATACTCCCCTCCTGCCGCAAGGCACGCCCCGGCTTCGGATTGCCGGGTGACCAAGTCCTGAATTCTGCCCGCCGTGCCCTTGGAAGGGGCCCCGGCGAGCCCGCCCCGCCCGGTAGGCGGCGATTCGTTCGGCTTGATCCCAAGCCGGTGCTGGGTGCTACTCCCTTCGCCGCAATGGGTTATGAGCCGGGGAGGTTGTCGGATGCGGATTCCCGATCCGAAGGCGTTGGGGCGGCAGACATATCTCGCCAAGCCCGACGAAATCAAGAAGACCTGGCGCATCGTTGATGCCCAGGGCGTTCCGTTGGGCCGCCTGGCCGCCGAGGTCGCGCAGGTCCTCATGGGCAAGCACCGTCCCGAATACACGCCCCACGTCGATACCGGCGAGGGCGTGATCGTGACCAACGCCACCAAGGTGGGGCTCACCGGCCGCAAGGCTGAGCAGCGCCTCAAGATGCGTTACTCCAAGCATCCCGGTGGGCTCAAGACCGAGACCTACGGCCAGGTCCGCGAGCGCAAGCCCGAGCTGCTGGTGGCGGACGCCGTTCGCCGCATGCTGCCCAAGAATCGCCTGAGCCGCGTGATGATGAAGCACCTGGTGGTGGTGCCCGGCGCTGAGCACGAGCACACCGACAAGCAGCCCAAGGCCCTCACGGTCTAACCCTGAGACTCTTTTCGAGAGGAAACGATGAGCACGATTCCCGCGATCACGATGCCTGGGCTGACCGAAACGCCCGAAGCCCAGCCCGCCCGTCCGCCCCGGGTCGCCAAGCCCGCCGACAAGCGCGGCTGGTGGTGGGGCACCGGCCGCCGCAAGACCGCCGTCGCCCGCGTCCGCATGAAGCCCGCCACCGACGGCAAGGCTTCGTTCAACATCGAAGCCCCCAACGGCAAGGTCAAGACCGTCGAGGTCTACTTCGCCGAGGAGCGCGACCGCAACGATTGCATGGCCGCCTTCAAGGCCGCGAACGTCGAGGGCAAGTTCGAAGTCGTCGCCAAGGTTCACGGCGGCGGCTTCATGGGCCAGGCCGGGGCCATCCGCCTCGCCATCGCCCGCGCCCTGCGCGACTATGACCCCAGCACCGAGACCGCCCTGCGTGCCGCCGGGTTCCTGACCCGCGACTCGCGCGAGGTCGAACGTAAGAAGTACGGCCAGGCCGGCGCCCGCCGTCGCTTCCAGTTCTCCAAGCGTTGATCGGTCGATCTTGCAGTGGTTTTTTCCAGGCCCCGCGCTCGCGCGGGGCTTTTCTTTTTGCGTTTGTCCCGCTGCCTCGCCCAGCTTCGGAGGTGAATCCTCTGCCGCCAACCCACGCAGGGCGTTGGCGGGCGCGGCGGCGAAGATGTGTACAATCACCCCTTGGTCCAGCCGCGCCGGCGTTCGCCCCGCGCAATGGCCTGACCGTCTCTCCCCGCGCCACGCCGGAATTCCCGGCGCGGCAACGACCCTTTCGAGGAGACCCGCCGCGTGAAACGCCTCGACGCGATCCTGCGAGACATCCGCATCCGTCAGGCGTTGCCGTTCATCCGCCCGGGCGACCGCCTGCTCGACATCGGATGCTTCGACCAGACCCTGCTCAATCTGGTGTCGGGCCGGGTGCGTTCGGCCATGGGGGTTGATCCACTGGCCCAGGACGAGGCCCGGGGCAACATCTCTATCCGGCGCGGCACGGTGCCCGGCGAACTCGACCTCGCGGCCGAATCGTTCGACTGCATCACCATGCTCGCGGTGCTCGAGCACGTGCCCGACGCGGGCGCCGTCGCCCGCGAGTGCGCACGCCTGCTGACGCCCGGCGGGCGCGTGGTCATCACCGTGCCCAAGCCCCAGGTCGATCACATCCTCGCGCTGCTCACGCGGCTGAGACTCATCGACGGCATGTCGCTGGAAGAGCATCACGGCTACGACATCGAGCAGACCACGCCGGTCTTCGAACAGGCGGGGTTCCGCCTCGCCAAGCGCCGCAGCTTCGAGCTGGGCCTCAACTGCCTCTTCGTGTTCGAGCGAGTGGCGCTGGCATCCGCCGCGCCTGTTCGCGACGATCCCCGGGCCGACGGCAAAAGCACATCCGCCTCCGCCGAAAAAATAACGCAGCACAGCGGCGCTTGACCACGCCCGCCGCCTCGCCCGCCCGCTAGCTCCCGCCGTGTGCCGGCTTTTCGCGGCTGTCCAGCGTGTCCAGCTCGGCAAGCACGCCGGTGATCTTGGCGTCCAGCGGCCCAGGGATGGGCAGCCACGCGCGAGCCGCCTTCGCGATCGCCCGCACCTGCTCACGGGCCGGTTTGTGCATCAGCGCCCTCGCCTCCGGGCGGTACACGCCCGGACCGTGGATCGGCACCCACTCGTCGTCCCAATCAAACACCGCCTCGACCGCGCCCAGACGCACCTGCGGCGACACCCGCTTGTCGTCCACCAGCTTGGTCACCATCACCAGCGCACCCGCGTCGTTCCGCACCGCCGGCACGCCCGCGTGAATCCAGTTGACCCGCCGCTCGGCGCCGAACCCCTCGTTCGCCATCATCTCGCCGAACAGCCCCAGCGCCTCCCCCGAGCGATTCGCGATCAATATCCGCTGCAGCACCGGCGCGTGAATGTCCGCGTGCCCGCTGTATGTCTTCCAATACTCCACCACCTTTGGCCCCGGCGGCCGCAGCGTCTCGGTCGCCTCCAGCAGCAGGTCCACCCGCGCGATGTGCTTCTGATACGCCGGCGCCTGCGTCAATGCCTCGATAACCCCCCGGGCCTCTTTCGCCTTGTTCTCGCTCAGCGTCCGCAGGATCTTCCAGAGGTTCATCGCCAGGCGCGAGGCCGGCGGCTTGGCCGGCGGATCGATCGCGTCCAGAAACTTGGCGTTCTCCAGCGACGCCCGCAGCGCGTCAAAGCCGGCCGCGTCCTTCGACGCCGCCAACTCCTGCGCGGCTTTCGTCAACGCGCCCGCGTCCGATGACGTCGCCAAAACCTCGATTGCGCTGGGTTCACCTGCCATAGTTCATCGCCGCATTCTTCCAGTAACTCTTTGTCACACGTCGAAACATCATCTCTTCTTCTCTTCGGAACTTCGGAACTTCGTCTTTCCGTCTCTTCGTCTCTCCGTCTCTTCCCGCCTCACACCCGCGTCCGCGTGCACAGCTTGCTCGCCCTGGCCGCCTTCGCCTGGATGATGTCGATGTCCTGCGCGATCGTCGCCGGGTTGTCCGGGTGCATGATGTTCTCCTCCTGCGGCCAGTGGATGTTGTCATCCACGGTCGGCGCCGCGTTGTTCACCGTGTCCCAGCCGCGGTGCCCCAGGTTCAGGATGTGCCCCAGCTCGTGCGCCATGGTATTGACGTACTCAAACCGGCTCGTGTGGTTCCGCAGATACATCGCGTACAGGTTGTGCACGCCCCCCAGGGCCGCGTTGTACACCCCGTTCTGACGCAGGTTCATCGTCTGCGTGCCCGCATCGCCATCGGGCGGACAGCCGCTGGGCCTCGCCCACGACGTGCTGGGCGTGCCGCTGTCGCTGATCGTCGCCCGCCCCTGCGTCTCGCGCAGGCAAGCCTCGCCCAGCGTCCGCCCGTCGGCGGTGCTGATGCCGTAGGTGAAGTTCGCCACCAGGTCGATGGCGTTGAAGCTGCCCACGTCCCCCTCGTTGCCGCCGATGTTGATCGTGAGGGCCGCGGGCACCTGGGCCGTGAACACGCCCCGCAGCGTCGTCGCGGTCACCGCAGCCGCCGTGACCCCCGCGGGCAAGCGCCCGACCGCCGTCGATCGCGAGCGGTAGAGCTGAATTCCCGCCTGCCACCAGTACTTGTTCGCCAGCGTCAGGTGGCCCGCCACCGCCGCCGGCGTCACGTTTGGCCGCATCGCCGGGTCCGTCGCGTTGGTGTACGCCGGGTCCGTCGGCGCCACCGACAGGATCGTCATCCGCGCGGGGATCGAAATCAGCGGCGCCACCAGCGCCCGGTACACCGCCACCACCGCGCCCCGGAACCGCAGCTCCAGCATCACCTCGCCCTCGCGCACCCCGTGCAGCGAGCACACCCGTCCGTTCACCGGGCCAAAGAACTGCGCCTGCCCGCCCGTCAGCGGCTGCACGCGCCACTCCAGCCGGTCGTCCCCCGTCTCCAGAAAGTTCAGCGTGCTGGGCCGAAAGTACGTCACCTTGAACTTCGAGCAGTTCGTCGCGTCCAGCGTCGTGCCCCGCGGCATGATCGGAATCACCGACGGATTCCAGATCACATTCTGCTCGCCATTCGCCAGGTTCAGGCGCGTTGCCGCACCCGTCGCCGTATAAGGCCCGGGAGTGCCCGCCGGAAACGCCGGACGCCGCGGCGTGCAGCCCCCCCGGTGCGGCAACACCGGGTGCGCCTCCACGTGAATCCGCGTCTCGGGCGAGCCCAGGGTCGATTCCATCGGCCCATCCGGGCTTTCGCGGCACAAGTCCGCGAACGGATCGATCAGCCCGTCCGCCCCCACCAACTGCAGTTCCTGCTCAAAGTTCCACGACACTATGCCCGCCGTGTGCGCCGTCGTGCCGCGCCGAGAGAAAAACGGATAGCGGAACGAATGCCGAAACGTGATGTTCCGCGAGCCGCCCGGCTCATCGCTCTGCACCACCAGCTGCACGTCGATCGGCTTGGGCCGCCCGTTCTCGATCGGCCTCGCGTCCAGATCGATCAGCGTGCTGAACCCCGGCAGCGCGACCGTCGAGCGATTGTCGCAGTCGCGCGTGAACGGCGCGCTCGGCCCGAACGCATTGCCATCAACCGAGGCAGTGAACCGCATCCGCTCCGGCCCGCGCGTGAACGGAGACCGGAACGCAACCTGAGTCAGTCTGATTCGAAAGTTCCGCATGTGTGTGGGTATCGCGTCGTCTGGTTCGTGCCTCAATCGCCCGCGAAGGTCCTCGTGTGCTCGCGTGCGCGTGACGTCTGGTCAGGATTCCGGATTCGCGGCCTTGGTGGCCCCGCTAACTGCCGTGAACCTCCTTGAGTGTGTCCACCGTCTGCTGATCCAGCTCGCCGCTGGGCGCCAGGTCATTCGCGTTCTGGAACGACTCGATCGCGTGGCGCAGCGTCGCCTGCCCCTGCGAGTCGGTGTCCCCCGGGGGCTCCGTCCCGCCCGGCTCAAAGCCCAGGTTCGTCAGGCGCTGCATCGCCCCCTTCACCGAGTCGGGCGGCTCCAGCCCACCCAGGTTCAGCATGATCACCCGCTGCGTGGGCTTGTCGGTATCAATCACCAGCCGCCCCTGCCTCGCCCCCGGGCTGATCGACAGCTCGATCTTTCCATCGCTGCCGGTCGTGCCGCTGAACAACGCGCCGTCGATCGTGCACGTCCACGGGGCGTTGGCCCAGGGCTCCTGGGGCTTGGCCTCGACCGGGTCCGGATCCTGGCTGTTGCCGTCGACCGATCGCTCGGGCTGCGTCCCCTCGTCGATCCGGTCGTCATCCGCCGCCGGTCGCATGAGGATGAGCACCAGCTTGGCGGGCACGCCCTTGCGCTTGAACTTGTGCCGTGCCTCGTTCGGACGGTTTTCCTTCTTGATCGTGATCGGCGGCACCGTCAGGCGGTCGCCCACCATCAGCAGCGAGGGAGACTTGCGCGCCGCCTTGACGTCGGCATTATCCGGATGATTCCAGAGCGTCTGCCAGAACAAGCCGTGATCAAAGGCGATCGAGTGGATGCAGTCCCCCGGGCCCACCTCGTACGAGCCGCTACCCACGGGCTGGGCGTCGGTCGCGTCGTCGCTGGTTGTCGTCGGAGGAGGCATACTCGGAGAATACCAAAGGCGTCAACGCTTGAGGAGAGGGCGGCATCCCTCCCGATGGCCAGCGACGCCGCCCGCCCGCCCTCACGCGCCGTTACACACCCGTGACGCAAACCGCGGAACGGGATGACCGACCTGCCCGTATCCTCGGTGTTCGCGTTTTCTCCCGAAGGCCTTTCGCGGGCGAAGCGAACCGAGTACCATCCGTCCCCCCGGCCGGGACGACGCGCACGGAGCGCGTTCGCCTGGTCTGGAAAGTTCACCGAGGTGCGGCATGCCGTCAAGCAGCGTCTGCTGGGGAATCGAAGTCGGTGCTTCCGCCGTCAAGGCGATCAAGCTCGAAGCCGTGGGCGACAGCGGAGCCCGGATCACCGAATACGCCGTCATCCAGCACCCGCGCCCGCTCAGCACGCCCGGCGTCGACGCCAACGACGTGCTCCGCGTCTCGCTGGGTGCCCTCACCAGCCAGCACGATCTCTCCAAGGCGAGCGTCGCTGTCTCCATGCCCGGCCACGCCGGCTTCGCCCGCTTCGCCAAACTGCCGCCCGTCGACCCCAAAAGGGTCTCCGGCGTCGTTCGCTACGAAGCCATGCAGCAAATCCCCTTCCCACTCGAACAGGTGGAATGGGATTATCAGACCTTTGTGAGC
Organism: Tepidisphaera sp.; assembly: GCA_016124375.1. GTDB lineage: Bacteria > Planctomycetota > Phycisphaerae > Phycisphaerales > UBA1924 > RI-211. The sequence continues at coordinate 251,744 of WGNV01000001.1, read as the reverse complement.
CCCTCGTCACCGGATGTCGAAGTCGGCATTTTCGCGGTCACCAAGGACCGCGTGAACGAGCGTCTCGCCATGCTCGCCGATGTTGGGATTAACCCAAACTATGTGGTTCTCGGACCCATCGCCCTCTACAACGCCCTGGCCTACGACCTGCAATTCGACGACAAGACGCCCGGAACCATTATTGTGGACGTCGGCACGACCTCCACGGATTTGGTGGTCGCGACCCCAGGGAAAATGTGGGTTCGGACCTTCCCGATTGGCGGCCATCAGTTCACCGATGCCCTGGTGAGTCAGTTCCAGCTCAGCTACCCCAAGGCGGAGAAGCTGAAGCGCGAAGCCGAGGACTCCCGCCACGCCCGTCAGGTCTTCCAGGCGATGCGCCCGGTCTTTACCGACCTCGCCTCGGACATTCAGCGCTCCATCGGCTACTTCCAGAGCCTCAATAAGGATGTCGAGCTCACCCGCCTGATCGGCGTCGGGTCGACGTTTGCCCTGCCCGGCTTGCGGAAGTACCTCAAGCAGCAACTCTCGATGGACGTCTACCGCATCGAGGAGTTCAAGCGGATCAAGCTGGAAGGCGCCAAGGAGGGCGACGACAAGTCGGTGGCCCTCAATGACATGGCGCTCCAACTCGTCACGGCCTACGGCTTGGCCCTGCACGGGCTGGGCCTCAACAGCGTGGGTGGCAACCTCATGCCTACCAACGTGTTGCGCAAGGCAATGTGGAAGGAAAAGGTCCCCTGGTTCGGCATGGCCGCGGGCGTCGCGGCTTTGGCCGGCGGGGCGATGTTCATCGGCCCCGCACGCGACTACTTCGAGGTCAGTAGCCACGCGCCGGCGCAGGTCATTGAGAGCGCGCTGCGGGACGCGACCGGTAAGAAGACCGCGGCCACGGCGGCCGGGGTGACGACGGCGGGCGAGCCGGACTACCGGGCCGCCAACGCCGCGGCTCTCAAGGACAAGAAGGGCACGTACGAGCTCATCTCCTCCGACCTCTACGGCATGTTCGCCGACGCGGACAAGACCGCCCAGTCGTGGGCTCAGACGCTCAAAATGACCGAGTCGGCCCCGCTGCCGGCCTTCAACCTGGTGAAGTTTGAAACCACGTATGAAGGTCCGGGGGGTGCCGGCGGGCCGGGGGGCTTCGTTGATGCATCAGCGGGGGCCGAGCCCGCGGGGATCAGCGAACACCCCAGGATCATGTGCCGCCTGGTCATGACGACCGACCAGCCCGAGCCGCGCCGGTTTGTCACCGAGACGGTGCAGAAGTGGCTGGAGTCCAACGCCAAGCGCAAGGACGTTCCGTACACCTTGAAGTTCCTCGACCCCAGCTTCCGGATCGAAGCATCGCAGGACGTGGCCAGCGATGCGTCGGGCGCGCCGGCGGCACCGGGGGACATCTTCGGGGGCGGCGAAGGCGGGCGCGACAGAGGCCGCGCGTTCAGGCGCGGCGGCTCCGGGGGCGGCTCGAACCCGGGCGAGACGATTCTGCCCGATGGCGGGCGGATCATCCCCATCGTCCCAGGGGGCGGGCCGGCGAGCGGCTTTGGGGGCCCGGGTGCCGGCGGGGGCGGCCAGCCCTCGCCTGACGCGACTGCCGCCCTCACCGAACTGAACAAGATGGCGCAGCTCAACGCGCCTCCCCAGACCCGCAAGCAGACCGCGACTGTGACCGTGACGTGGTGGGCGGCCTTCCTGCCCCCCGAGCCCCCGCCCGCCGATGGGGCGGCCAAGGACGCGACCAACCCGCCCAAGACCGGAGGTGGTTCATGAAGCCCGTGCTGGCCTGGATCAAGAGCAACATCTTGATCGTGGTGTTCGTGGTGCTGATCCTGGTGATCCTGCCCACGTCGTGGTTTGTGAGTTCTTCATGGGGCGAATCGATCCGCACCGAGCGGGCGAAGGCGGCCAACGACCAACTGTCGAAGCTGAAGGCTTCGACGGTGGATTACAAGTTGCCGCAGGTCGATCCCAGCGTGCCCGAGGTTTCGCTGAACAAGGTGGAACCCAACGACAAGATCACCGAGTGGTTCAAGCAGAACAAAGAGACGCTCGAGAAAGCCGCGGCCGAGGCGTACAAGCTGGCCGAGGACTTCAACAAGGGCGTGGGCCCCGCCGCCCAGTCGCTGGGGCGCGATGAGCACAAGGTGATGGTGAGTGGGCTCTTCCCCAAGGCCGAAAACAAGGATGTTGAGCAGGAAAAGCTCAACGACATGGAAGACAAGCTGCTGGGCAAGCGCGGCAACCCCAACCCCTACCAGGCCATGCTGGACCGGGTGCGGGCGGGCGGGCCGGCCGATCCGGTGAAGCTGGCGGCCGCCGTCAAGGACCTGGCCCAGCGCGAGGCCGAGAAGGTGACGGCCAACAAGCGCGAGCTGACCCCGGAAGAGCAGCAGAAGCTGATGGAGACGCTGACCGCCCGGCGCCTGGGCGAGTATCAGAACCGGGCCAAGGAGATCACGTTCTACGCGACGCTCGAGAGCCTGCCCCAGGGGCCCAACGGGATCCAGATCGGGCACATCGAGCAGCCCGCGCAAATGATCGAGCCCAACAACTTCTTCCTGCTCAACTGGGACATCTGGGTGATGGACGACATGCTGACCGCGCTGCGCGTGGCCAACACCACGCCCGATGGGCGGGTGCTGACGGCCGACGAAGGGCCGGTCAAGCGCCTCGAATCGATGAGCATCTCGGGCATCCCCGGCATGGGCGTGCAGTCGCAGGGTCAGGCGCCGGCGGTGATCGATCCGAATCCGCCCGCGGCCTCGCCCGACGCCAAGCCAGGCATGATCCCGACCGACGCGCGGGCGTCGATCTCCGGGCGCGTGAGCGGGCCTTGGAACACGTTCTTTGACATCCGCCGGGTGAACCTCACGCTGGTGGCGTCGTCATCGCGCTTGCGCGAGCTGGTGCACGCCATCGAGCGGACCAACTTCATGACCGTGCTGGACATGAACCTCTCGGATGTAGACGAGTGGGAGGACCTGCGCCAGGGGTACTTCTATGGCCAGGAGCCGGTGGTGCGGGTGAAGCTCACCGTCGAGACGGTGTGGCTGCGCAGCTGGACCGAGCCCCTGATGCCCGAGCGTCTCAAGGGCATCCTGACCGGCAAGGTCGCGCCCGAGGGCGAGGCGACGGGCTTCCCGGGCGGCGTGCCGCAGGGTGGTGGCTCGGCGCCGCCGCCCCCGCCCCCGACCGGGCGTCGCGGACAGTACAACGGCGGGCGCGGCGGCGGCTAAGCCGGCGCGGGCGTGAACGAAGTGGGTTGAGCGTGTGACGGCTTGGGTGTGTGGATGCAGGGATTGACCGGCCGCGCGATTCAGCGGCCAGAGCGAAAGGGTGGCCCATGAAACTGAAGGGCATCAACTTCTTCGAGGCGAACGCGGACAAGATCGTGCTGGGCGTGACGGGCCTCACGTTCCTGGGCGTGATCGCGATGCAGTTCCTGAGTGGGAACTACATCAAGGTGGGCAGCGACGACAAGCTGACGGCGGGGAACGCCTTCCGCCCGGTGGAGGAGGAGGCCAACAAGCTGGCCGCCAAGCTCAAATCGGAGAGCCCGAAGCTGCCCGATGTGCCGGCGTTCACGCTGACGGAGAAGCTGCAAGGGCTTGCGGGCCAGCCCTTGGGGGATGGCGGCGTGCGGGTGGCGCTGGGCGTGCCGCCGATGATCCAAATGGCGCCGCGCGATGCGACGATCGCCGCGGCGACGTACGAACTGCCCAAGGTGCCGGCGCCCGGGCCGGCGGTGGCGGCTCCGTACGCCGCGACCGTCAGCCCCGTGGAAGTGGTGGCGCACCCTGAGTTGGCGGCGATCCTTCCCAAAGAGCAGCCCTTCGACAAGATGATCGTGAGCGTCGAGAGCACCTTCGACGGAGCCGCCCTGCGCGAAGCGCTGCAGGCGGACCCCGACGGCGACGGCCCGCGCGAGGCGCTGCCGCTCGCCTGGTGGCGCGACCCCGCCGACCAGGGCGACGACCTGGTGACGATCGTGGGAATCGAGGCGGAACGCGAACTGCTGCGCAACCCCGACGGCACCACGCCCGCGGCGCCCGAAGTGACCATGGTCCAGGCGGCTCCCGCAAGGCCCGACGGACTCAAGACCTGGCAGCAGGGCGTGCGATCGCTGGGTGATGTGCCCCCGACCATCCTGACGCTGCGCAGCGAGATGGATCAGATTCTGCGGCCATCGTTCTACCAGACCATCGCCGGCCCGGCGTGGACCAGCCCGTCGGACTACGTGGCCCAGGGCGACCAGAACGAGAAGGCACGCCTGGTGAAGCGCAAGCGCGAGGCGCTGGCGGCCACCGACAAGAAAATCACCCAGGTGCAGGAGTTGATCTCCAAGGCGCCGGACCCCGGCGCGAAGCGGAGCGAGCAACCTTCGTCGCCGCCCCCCGGGCGGGGTGGTGGTGGAGGTGGCCGCGGGCGTGCGGGTGGTGGCGGCCAGGGAGGCGGCCCGGCGCCGTCGTCCCCCACGCCCCAGCCCACGGGCGATCGCCGGGTGCTGGAGGCGCGACTGAAGACGCTTCAGGCTCAGCGCGAGAATCTGGTGAAGGACCTGGGCAAGCTGGGCGAGCACGTGGAGGGCGCGGCGGGGGCGGACATCTCGCTGGCCCAGGGGCCCCAGCCCGGGCTGCTGGAAGGCGGCGAGCAGAAGTTCTGGGTGCACGACGTGAACGCCGTGCCCGGGGCGGTGTACCGGTATCACGTGCGGGTGGTGATCAACAACCCGCTGTTCGGGCGGAACCTGCAGGACAGCCAGAGGCAGATGGCCGACGGCTCGCTGATCCGCAGTGACTGGTCGGAGTGGACGGCTCCGGTGCAGGTGGATCAGACGCAGGTGATGTTTGTGTCGAGCGCGAGCGAGGCGGGGCAGATCGATCCCCGGCCCCACGCGAGCGTGGAGCTGTACCAGTTCTACTACGGGTACTACCGCCAGGCGCTGGCGGGGCTGGACCCCGGTGAGCCGGCCATCGGCAAGGCGACGCTGCCTGAGCTCAAGCTGGCGGACATGAACAAGCTGGCGACGATGTACAAGGCGGGTGACCCGGCCTTGGGGGCGATGCCCGAGCAGGCGGCTCCGCCTCCGGAACCGATTGGGCGCCGGGGCGTGGTAGGTGAGGGCGGGCCCGGCCGCGGCAAGACCGGAGGCGGGAGCTACGAAGGCCCGGGGGGCCAGGTGCCGCCCGCGACGCCGGCAACGCCCGAGAGCCCGAAGTTCCCCGCATGGATGGACGTGGATGCCCCCAAGAGCCTGCCGTTGGGCGGCGACATGGTGTTCCTGGATGCTGGAACCGTGCCGCTGAGCCCGGGCGACGCGCCGGGCAGCACCCAGGGAGTCGAGGCGCTGTTCCGCAACCCGACGGGGCTGCTGATCGTCCGTAGGCCCGATAAGGAAAGCCAGGAGCCATATCTGGCGCGGGTTCGGGCATCAGCAAACGCCGGCAAGACGCAGGGCGTGGAGATCAAACCGATCGAAGTGCCCAAGCAGGTGCCGGTGCGCGACGACCGGCGTCGGGGTCCGTCAGGTAGTGGCGGTGGCGGCGGCGGTGGCGGCGGCTGAGTCCCCGTGCTGAGGCGCTGCACGCTAAGAACCTGTCAAGATGAGGCTTAGTGAAGAAACCCAAAAACATCACGACGACGAGGCTTGACTGCAAGAGGCTTCAGCCTAAAGTCCTCCCCGCCCCATGATCGAAATGGTCGTGCGGCGAACGGTCGGTAAGCCTGTCAAATGGCGAGCCGAGCGAACGTCAGAGATCTTTGAAAACCGGATACGAACGAAACTCTTCCCGCGCGGAACTGGGTTGGGGCGTTGATCGGGCGCAAGCCTGAAAGATGCGGCCAACCAAGAGCCCCCGTGCGGGAAGCGAATGCTGCAACAAACCTATAGGGATTCTGCAAGGAATCCAAGGTCTGGTCAAGCAGCTGTCGGGTATCCGGGTTTTCCGGGTAGTCGGTGGCGGCGAGGCCGGACAAGTTAGCCGCGATCTGGTCAAGTCTGCCGGAGCAATCTGGTGGGTGAAGCTTGATGGCGGCGAAACGACTGAACGACCGGGCCTAGCGGGGCCTGGTCGGCCTGCTGAACTGGTTCGATGGGTGTGGATGCTGCCTCCCAAGGCGGCGGAAACATCCGGAAGACCGGAAGGCGGGTGAAGGCAAGTAAGTTTGTTCGATGCAGCGCGCAAGGCGAAAATCGTAAAAGATGTGAGCGTTGTACGGAAAGACGCGGCGCCGCCGGTCGCAAGACTGTCGGGGAAGTGACGGGAAGTGCAACGTGCGGGTCGGCCCCACCCTGGGGAACCCGCGATACTCCGATTGGAGTTGGGAAAGGAAGCCTGAAGGGCGGAAGCCTGGAGGGTGACCAATCACGGCGTCCGGTTGGTGTGATCGAACATAAGGGCACACGGTGGATGTCTTGGTGTCGAGAGGCGATGAAAGACGCGGGAACCTGCGATAAGCCACAGGGAGCCGGTAACCAGGCTGCGATCTGTGGATCTCTGAATGGGGCAACCCACTCGAAAGAGTACCTTACTCTGAATGCATAGGGGTAAGGAGCGAACGTGCCGAAGTGAAACATCTCAGTAAGCACAGGAAAAGAAAGCAACAGCGATTCCGTGAGTAGCGGCGAGCGAAAGCGGATCAATCAGCGGAAGAACGAAGCGTTTGAATGACGCACCGAAGAAGGTGAAAGTCCTGTAGTCGGAAGCTGATCAGCCCATAGAGTAAACTCTGGCTCGGGAAACCGGGGTTGAAGACGGGGGGTCCACCCTCCAAGGCTAAATACTCCTCGACAACCGATAGCGAACCAGTAAGGCGACTGAACGATTAAAAGCACCGCGATGAGCGGAGTGAAAGAGTACCTGAAACCGTGTGCTTACAAGCGGTCGGAGGACTTAGGTCTGACGGCGTGCTTTTTGCATAATGAGCCGGCGAGTTAGTCTGTGCGGCGAGCCTAAGGCCTACCAGGCCGGAGGCGGAGCGAAAGCGAGTCTGATAAGGGCGTGCAGTCGCACGGGCTAGACGCGAAACCTTGTGATCTACCGTTGGTCAGACTGAAGGGCGGGTAACACCGCCTGGAGGGTCGAACGCGTGATCGTTGAAAAGATCTGCGATGAACTGACGGGAGGACTCAAAGTGTAATCAAACTGGGAGATAGCTCGTTCTCTCCGAAATAACTCTAGGGTTAGCCTCCGGAAGCAAATGTTGGGGGTAGAGCTACTGGATGAGGCAGGGGGTCTACCCGACTACCCTCCTCAACCAAACTCCGAATACCAACATCCAAGTCCGGGGAGATAGACGGTGAGTGACAATATCCATCGTCAAAAGGAGAACAATCCTGATCGCCAGCTAAGGTCCCAAATCTCTGCTAAGTTCGAAAGGAAGTTGGATTGCTGTGACATCCAGGATGTTGGCTTAGAAGCAGCCATCATTTAAAGAGTGCGTAACAGCTCACTGGACGAGGAATCCAGCGCCGATAATGATCGGGAATAAGCAGGGAGCCGAAGCTGCGGGAATCGAAAGATTCGGTAGGAGAGCGTTCCTGGCGGCGGCGAAGCTGATCGGAAACGGTCGGTGGAGCGCCAGGAAGTGAATATGCCGGCTTGAGTAACGATTAACCAGGTGAGAATCCTGGTCGCCATATATCCAAGGTTTCCTGGGGAAGGTCATTCCGCCCAGGGTTAGCCGGGTCCTAAGGCAAGGCCGAAAGGCGTAGTCGATGGATATCAGGTCAATATTCCTGAGCCGGTATGGGGAACGGATTTCAAAGCTCTGCGGGACTGTCAGATGTCCAGGCCCTTGTGGCCGATGCAGGGGGGAGAAGTTCCTAGAAAAGCCCATACTTAGCCCGTACCAAAACTGACACAGGTGGATGAGGCGAATAGCCTAAGGCGCGCGAGAGAACGGTCGTGAAGGAACTAGGCAAGTTAACCCCGTAAGTTAGCGATAAGGGGGGCCTACCCGTAAGGGAGGCCGCAGAGAAAAGGGTCTGGGAACTGTTTATCAAAAACTCAGCTCTGTGCCAACACGCAAGTGGAAGTATACAGAGTGACGCTTGCCCGATGCCGGAATGTCAAGAGAGTGGGTCAGGGAAACCGAAGCTCGCGATCGAAGCACCGGTGAATGGCGGCCGTAACTATGACGGTCCTAAGGTAGCGAAGTTCCTTGTCGGGTAAGTTCCGACGCGCATGAATAGCGTAATCACTGGACTCCTGTCTCCACGACCGACTCGGTGAAATAGTAGTGGCGGTGAAGATGCCGCCTACCCGCAGCAAGACGGAAAGACCCCGTGGACCTTCACTATAGACTTGTATTGGCCACGAGCATTCACTGCGTAGCATAGGTGGGAGGCTTTGACGTCCGGGTTCCGGCCCGGAAAGAGCCACAGGTGAAATACCACCCTGTGTACGTTTGTGGCCTAACTCTGATTCCCGTGAATCCGGGCAGAGGACAGTGCATGTCGGGTAGTTTGACTGGGGCGGTCTCCTCCAAAAAGGTAACGGAGGAGCGCAAAGTTCGGCTCAGCACGGATGGAAACCGTGTGTCGAGTGTAAGAGCACAAGCCGGATTTACTGCGAGACCGACAGGTCGAGCAGTCTCGAAAGAGGGCTCTAGTGATCCTGCGATCCCGTGTGGAAGGGTCGTAGCTCATCGGATAAAAGGTACCCCGGGGATAACAGGCTGATCGCGCCCGAGCGTCCATAGCGGCGGCGCGGTTTGGCACCTCGATGTCGGCCCATCACATCCTGGGACTGAAGGCGGCCCCAAGGGTTCGGCTGTTCGCCGATTAAAGTGGTACGCGAGCTGGGTTCAGACCGGCGTGAGCCAGGTCGGTCCCTATCTGTTGTGGGCGTTGCAAGCTTGAGAGGAGTCAACCTTAGTACGAGAGGATTGGGTTGGACGGACCCCTGGTGATCCAATTGCACTGCTAAGTGCACAGTTGGGTAGCTACGTCCGGCAGGGATAACCGCTGAAAGCATCTAAGCGGGAAGCCCCCCTCGAGATGAGGCTTGCTAGTCGCAAGACGAAAGACCCCTGGTAGACCACCAGGTTGATAGGCCGCGGGTGTACGAACAGTAATGTTCTCAGCCGAGCGGTACTAACGGTCGAAGTTCGGTCACATCAACCAGCCGTCGTGGCTGGGCTGCATGTTCCGGGTGTGCCTTACGGCTCCCCCGCTTACATGCGGCAACGATGGACCTTACGCGCTGTATCGATGCCAATATCCTGCCCCATGCCTTGTGCATGGCGGCGGGTAGAGCGTCTTCTTCGGTCGGTTTGTTGTCTGATCACGTGCACGGCTCGGAGTCTTCCAAGTCGTCGCCCGTGGTCATGTTCGCTGCGGGGCTTGCCCCGCGAGTTTCGTTCGGAACCGGTTTATCGCGGCCGGGCCTCGGGATTCTGTGATCCCGTGTGTCCCAGTCGCGATCGATCGGCCCCGAGCCGAAAGGTTCGGTTGGCCGGTTTGTCGGTGAACATGAGCGCTGGGAAACACCTGTTCCCATCCCGAACACAGCAGTTAAGCCAGCGCTGCCGATGATACTGCACTGCGGGAAAGTAGGTCATCGCCGACTCTTGGGCCCCTAAAGGTAAACCTTTGGGGGCTCTTTTCATTTTTGCCGCTCCTCATCCTCTGCCCGCCACGGCTGACGGTGCCCGTCTGATCGTCCCCCGCGCCGGCACCCCATGCTGTTCACGATCGGGTGCGGACTCGCTGAATATCCCGTAAGATTCTCCGGATCCGCCTCAGCGACTGGACCCGCTCCAGCGCTGCCGGGCAGAAAGGGAGGTTCATGATGGGGAGCACGACGACCAAGGCCCCGACGCTGCGGCTCTATGACGACGAGGCCGACCATCTGCTCACGCCCGACACCTTTCCCGATCGCGTCTCCCTGCTGCCGGGCGCCGGGGGCAAGGTGGTCGCCAGCGAGCGCATCCGCATCATGTGGGGCCAGGACCTGCTGCGCGATTTGCTGGACCGCCGCTACCGGGCTGTGATCTGCGGCGTCAACGACGTCGACAACTCCCGCGGCATCATCGCGCAGCTCGTCGAGCTGGTCTTCACCAGCCAGTGGTCGGCCCAGAGCATCACCAGCTACGCCAAGATGTTCCAGGATGCCGTGAACGTGCACGCCTCGGGTGACCGCGAGCCTTACGTGCTCAAGTTCGATCTCGACAACCTGCTGATTCTGGCCCTTCTCCGGCCCCGCGGACGCGACCACTTCACGGTCGAGGACCTCTCCCGAGGTTTTCGGACAGTCTCCAAAATGCTACACGACCGGCCTGACCGGCTTCCCGCGGCCGCGGTCAGCTTTTTGAACGCCAAGGCCAACCGTTTGCAAGGTTCGGACGGGCAGGAGCCGACATTCGAAACGGTGCTCCGCACGATGTTCAATGCCGGGTATCGAGGTGATGTATATACGGCGCCGCACATGTGGCGAGCGAGCAATGTCGGGGTGTTCCCGACGTTTCCCTTCCCGGAGGGGGTCGAGCGGATGCGTCACGGGAGTTCATGAGTGCCGGGCAGGGCTCCGAGGGTTTGGGCCGCCGCCTTGGCGAGGATGCAACCGGACGGCGCATTGTCCTGTAACCATTGAGGCAGCATTGGGTAATGATGTTCGGTAACATGGGCTCGTGGGGCTGGTGTGAAGGGGTGTCATGAAGCGATTCATCGCCGCATTCTTTGTGATGCAGGTGATCAAGTTCCTGGTCGGCCTGCGCCTGGAGTGGGGCTGGCTTGGGGAGCGCGGGGTTGGTCCTTGGGATCGGCTTCCGGTGACCGTGCTGCTGCCCACGCTGGTGGCGATGGTGGTGGTGCTGTGGATGGATCGGGAGCTGCCCCGGCGGCTGTTTGATCGCCGGGTGAAGCAGCCCCTGACGCAGATTTCGTTCGGCGCGGCCGCGGGGTTCTTGAGCGCCGCAGTCAGCGCCGTGGCGACGAGGATGCTGGCGAACCTGGCGATGGACTTCCTGGCGCTGGTGATCGCCGCGGCGGTGACGGCGACGGCGGTGCTGCTGTCGATGCCGCGGATGCGACCGGGGCGCTGCGTGCAGTGCGGGGCCACGCTGGTGCCGGGCGAGAAGCGCTGCCTCAACTGCTTCGCCGATCGGAGCGACGCGGTGCCGGGGCTGGCAGAGAAGATGGCGGGGTGAACTTTGGGCGGACGCGCGAAAGGGGGCCCGGCAGGCGGCCCCCTGGTCGGGCGGACGCGATGTGACACGCCGCCTGCGAGCAGGCGGCGTCGATCTCGCTAGTCTGGCAGCAGCACGTCGTCCTCGTCTTCGCTGAAGAATCGCATGTGGGTATCCAGCGTGTCTTGGGTCACGACGACGCCCTCGCGGGATTCGGCGGCTCCTTCGCCCGCGTACTCGTTGTGGTGGTAGATGTTGGGGTCGGATTGATCGGCCGCGCTGCGCGTGCGCCGGAAGGCGGCGTGCTGGTCGGTCCAGAGCAGGCACATCCCCTGGTCCTTCCAGTTGGCGGAGAAGGTCTGGCCCGTGGCGTAGTCGGCCCGATCGCCCATGTAGATGACCGGCTTCCACACCTGGTGGGGCTTGGCGTCGTTGTCGTACGCAAACGAGCAGTGGAACTGCACCTGACCGATGTTTGCTGGCGTGATGCTGGTGCCGGCGTCGATGGGCGCGGGGGTGCCGGGGCCCAGGTCGGCCAGCACGGGGCGCCCGTCGGGGGTCTCCTCCGTCGTCACAGTGTCGGGGGTGTTGGGGTTGATGAACGAGATGCGGGGAATGCTGTTGACCTTGGCCAGAAGACTGAGCGAGAGCATGGGCTTCTCGTCGTAGTCCAGGAGCGCGGGCAGGAGATCCTTGTAGTCGTTCTGATACGCGGCGTTGCCCTTGCCCATGTCGCGCAGGCGGGCGAGCACCACGGCCTGACGCCCGGCGATCCGGGCCTTGCCCAACGCGGGAAGGATGATGCCGATGAGCAGCGCGATGACGGCGATGACGACGAGCAGTTCGATGAGCGTGAACGCGGGGCGGCCCGCGCGAGTGTTCGCGGTAAGCATGATGACTCCACGTGAAAGAGATTCACGGCCAGGGTGAGATGAACGAGGGGTGGGGGTAGAGTCAGATGGCGGGCGGGCCGCGGGAAGTGGGGCGGCGGGTGGGGGCGAGGAGCGCGCTCTGCCACGTGGGCACGGCGCGGACCTCGATCAGCAGCGGCGGCGCGGGGGCGAAGCGCGGCGGCGGCAGGCCGTCGCTCTTGTCCATGGCCGCGGCGAGGCACACGGCGCAGTCGCTGTGCGGCAGGCCTCGGTCGTCGTGATGGTGCCACAGTGTCGCAGAGGACACCAGCAGCAGCGCGATGGCCGCGGCCCAGGCGACCAGGAGCCGATGCGAGCGGAAATGAAACGACCGATGCACGAGCGATCACCTCTCACGGCGAACAATGAGAACGGGTTCTCATTATTGCCGGGAAGCGCCGAGGCGGCAAGCGGACGCGGGCGTGCCGCGGGTTACCAGATGAATCGCATGTCGCCGAAGTCGGGCACGGGCAGGCCGAAGCGGCGGTAGGGGGCGGGGAAGTAGACGAAGAAGGCCTTGCCGATGAGCAGGTCGCGGTTGACGACGCCGGTGGCGGGGTCGAGCGGGGCGACGTAGGGGCTGGGGGCGTCCCAGAGGCGGGCGTCGTAGCTGAGCGGGCTGTTGTCGCCGCAGACGAAGAACTGGCTGGAGGTGAGGAAGCAGGGCGAGCTGGGGTGCGTGCCGCGGGCGGCTTGGCCGTTCAACGAGTGCGGGTGGGTGGCGTCGCCGTGGTAGAGGGCGGCCTGGTAGTGAATGTCGCGGGAGAGGGCGGTGCGATAGAGCGTGAAGCCGCCCCCGGAGAACTCGAAGCGGGCCTGGGGCGAGGGGTAGCGGGCGACATTGGGCAGGAAGCAGGAGGGGTCGGCCGCGACCTGGGACATGGTGAGGCCGAAGGTGTTGGCGATGCGTTCTTCGGGGGTCCAGTTGTACTCGCCGTGGGCGACGAGGGTGTCTTCGCAGTACAGCGAGAGTGATTGATCGACGTGCCAGAAGTCGAGGTTGGTCACCTTGCCGGGGGTCAAGGGTTCGGGCAGGGTGCCGTTGCCCAGGGTGGTCCAGGGGCCGCCCGGCTCGCCCGTGGCCGGGGCCTTGCGCATGCGCAGGGTGACCTTGGCGCCGGTGATGTCGGCGCGGAACTCGTGCCCGCGGGTCTCGACGACGGCGCTTACGGAGATGGCGGCGCTGTCGGGGCGGACGCCGGTGGAGAGGCGGATGTCCGATACCGGGAACGCGGCGTTGGGCGTGCCGGGGGCGGTCTCGTCGTAGGCGTAGTAGTCGCGGATCGGGTTGCGCAACGAGTTCCAGGTCAGCGAGGCCGGGCCCTTGCCGGTGTAGCGGTAGTTGGGCGTGTCTTCGATCTGCCAGGACCTGGCCTCGTCGCCGCTGCCCACCCAGGGGGATTCGAACCAGCGGCTGCCGTTGCGCATGGGGTTCAACGGGGTATAGCGGCTGTCAAAGACCAGCTGCCACATCGCCCGCTGGGCCCGCTCGGGCTTGCGCTGGCAGATCCAGCCGGGCAGCATCCACGAGTTGGGGCTCTTGGCGTCGTCGGGGCCGGCTTTGCGGGCGAAGACGTCGCCATCGATCAGCGCGATCTCCTCCCCGGGCAGGCCCACCAGGCGCTTGATCAGGTTGATCGATGGATCCAGCGGGCTCCTGAACACGATCACGTCGTAGCGCGAGGGGTCGTAGATGGAATAGAGGTACTTCATCACGAAGATGCGATCGCCCCACGACAGCGGCACGGCGCTGCGGGTGATTTCTTCACCCGTCATGGGGTCCTTGAACTTCAGCGGGGAGATCTGCGAATAGCCGGGCGTGCTGGCCCCGCCCTGGATGGGCAGAGGCTCGGCCCCCGGGCCCATGTCGCGAGGGTTCATGTTCCACCGGTAGCCCGTCTGCGGGCTCTGCATGCGGATGTGCGCGCCGTTCAGGGTCGGGGCCATCGAGCCGGTGGGGATCAGGAACGCCTCGATCACAAAGCCCCGGAAGACAAAGGCCATCGCGAAGGCGATGGCGATCTGCGTGACGGTTTCCTTGACGGATGTCTTGGGCTTTTCGGGCGTGGTAGACATGAGAAGTGAGGGTAGACCGGCCGTCGCGAGTCGCGGGAGGGCGTGGCGGAGCGGGTCAGCCCGTGACCGGGGGTTCGGAGTTTTCGATTCGCTCGCCCAGCAGGCGGATGAGCGCGAGCAACTGGGCGGCCTGCGATGGCTCGATCAGGCTCAGAAACTCGCGATTGGTCTCCGCCGACACCTGCTTGAGCTTCGGGAGCAGCACAAGACCCTGGCGGGTGAGCGAGATCAGGACGACACGCCGATCTCGCGGCCCGGGCTGGCGGGAGACCAGGCCCTGCGATTCGAGCTGGTCGATGAGCCGCGACACGGCGGCACGGTCAACGCCAAGACGCGAGGCGATGGCCGCGGGCGATTTCGGCCCGGCCTCGAGCCACGCCAGCAGGGCCCACTGGGCACCGGTGACGCCCAGCGGGGCGAGCCGCTCGAGAAAGATGGCGTGCATGCGCCGGTGCACCTGAAAGAGCCAGTAGCCGAAGCTGGCCTGTGGGGCGGCACGGGCGGGCGCTTCCCCGGCCTTGGGGAGGGGCGCGGGCTTCTGGCGCCGGTTTACGGCTGGAGTTTGGCGTTTGTTGACCATATCATTGACAGCATCAACTACTCGCGGCACGGCCCGCGGGAGCAGCATATCCGCCTGGGCGGGCACGCCCGGCGCGCGGAGCACTCGAATGAAACTGGTCATCGTGGGGGCCACCGGCCCGGCGGGGCGTGAACTGGTCAGGCAGGCGTTGGACGCAGGGTACGAAGTCACGGCCATCGCCAGACGTCCGGAAGAGGCCGGGCTGCCGCCCCAGGTCCGCGTCGTCAAGGGCGACGTGATGAAGCCCGAAACCCTGGGCCCCGCGCTGGCGGGGAGTGACGCGGTGGCGAGCGTGCTGGGGTCGAAGCTGAGCCGCCAGCCCACGACGCTGCTCTCCCAGGGCACGCGAAACCTCGTCGAGGCCATGAAGCAGGCGGGCGTGAAGCGCCTGGTGTGCGTCACGGGCATCGGCGCGGGCGACAGCAAAGGCCACGGCGGCTTCGTCTACGACAAGATCATCCAGCCCCTGCTCTTGAATGAGATCTACAAAGACAAGACGCGGCAGGAAGAGGTCGTTCGCGCCAGCGGCCTCGCGTGGACCATCGTCCGCCCCGCCCAGCTCACCAACGGCCCGAAGACCGGCAAGTTCCGCACGCTGACTGACTTGAAGGGCGTCACCGCGACCAAGATCTCGCGGGCGGATGTCGCGGGGTACATCCTGTCGATCATCGGCGAGGCGAAGACGCAGGGGCAAACGGTGCTGATGACGTATTAGTGGGAAGTTCCGGAGTTCCGGAGTTCCGAAGAGACGAAGAGACGAAGAGACGAAGTTCCGGACAGACGTGCTTGCCATTCACATCCGCAAGAAGTTCTCCAGCAACTTTGGGCCCTCGAGCGTCAAAAAACTCTCCGGGTGAAACTGCACGCCTTCCAAGGGCTTCTTGCCCGCGCCCGCCCACACCCGCCGCAGACCCATGACCACCCGTCGCGGCTTGCCCGTCGCTTCGTCGGTCTCTTCGGCCCACGCCGAGACTTCATACCCGTCCTTGCCCGGCACCACGGCCGGAATCGTCTCGGGCAGCACCACCAGCGAGTGGTAACGCGTCGCCTCAAACGGATTGGAGAGCCCGGCGAAGATGCCCCGCCCGTCGTGGTGGATCATGCTGGTCTTGCCGTGCATGGGCACGACGTGGCGCGTCACCGTCATCCCCTCCATGTCGGCCATGGTCTGGTGCCCCAGGCACACGCCCAGCACGGGCACTTTGCCGGCGAACGCCCCGATGATCTCCGCCGAGCACCCGGCTTCTTTCGGAGTACACGGGCCGGGCGAGATGATCACGCGGCTCGGCCCCTTGCCCCCGTTCAGCGCCATCGCCTCGCGGGCGTTGATCTCGTCGTTGCGGATGACCAGCAAGTCGCGCCCGACCTGCAGCGACCGATCGATCTCGCCCAGGCGCTGCACCAGGTTCCACGTAAAACTGTCGTAGTTGTCGATGAGCAGGATCACGCGAGGAGCGTAGGTGGGAGCGCGTGCAGACCCCAGACGCCGGACCTGAGCCCACCAAGGTCCGGGTACATCGCCCGAGTCACCCGGACCTTCGCCAAGCCTCAGTTCCGGCGTCACCGTCAGCAACGTCTACTTGGGCCTGGTCTCCCAGCTCCACCTCACGCCGTCATCGAGCACGGTGATTTTGGCCTGGTCGATGAGTTGCCGCGCCAGCCGATCCATCGCCAGGCGTTCCAGCCGCCGCCGGGCCTTGGCCTCCACCTTCTGCCTCTCCTCGTCCGTCGGCGCGGGCCGGGCGGGGATCTTCTCTTCCACGTAGACCAGCGTGAATCCCCGGGGCGTGGCGACGGCTTCGGGCAGCAGGCCCAACGGGGGATCGGCGATCGCCTGGCGCAGCGCGGGGGGCAGCGAAATGTCGGCGGCGCTCAGAGGCTCCACCACACCTCCCGAGGGGCCCGAAGGGTCGGTGCTGTAGAGCGTCGCGAGCCTTGCAAACGTCGTCAGCGGGTCCGCGGCATCCGCCGTCATCCGAGTGCGCATGTCCGATGCCAGCTCGCGCGTCGGCACCGTCAGCAGGCGTGCTTTCACCTTGGGCCCAAACTCCAGCTCCATCGCCGTCGACAGATCCTGCGGGCTCAGCGTCACCTGCGGCGACACCAGCGCCCGCAGCTTGGCGTTGCGGGTCAGCAGCGCCTGAAAACGCGCCGGTCCAAGTCCCCGGCCGCGCTTCAATCGCTCCAGCACCACCCCCGCCTGATCCCCCGTGATGTCCCCTTCATTCGTGATCGACTGCACCAGCGCCCGTAGTTCCGCCTGGGCGCCGTCGGGCGGAAGCACCACGCCCTGCCGGGCCATTTCCTGATCGAGCAGCACGTCCAGCGCCGCTTCCTCCAGCGCCACGCTTCCCGCGGCTTCGCCCGCGTAGGAAAACAGTCGGTCGACACTCACCCGCTCGCCATTGACAATGGCCGCCGTGCGCGACGTTGCCCCGGGTACCTCCGAAGAGTCCCCCCGGGATGCCGTTTCCGGGGCGTCGGAACGGGCGGCGACCGGCCCGCCCCCCTCTCTGGGCGGGACGTGCCGGGCGGGACCCGAAGGCGCGGAATCACACGCCCCCAGAAAAAGGGTGATGCTCAAACCCAGCAAAATCCGAGTGTTGTGTTTCATGGCGCGAAATCGCGAGGGCAGTTGCTTATTTTGAGTTGGACGCGGGGCCCGTGTCTGGTATCTTGACTCTCGCGGCTTTCTGTCGGCCGCGACCGGGCGTGGAGACAGTCTAGAGCCGAATGCGAGGTCGTGTCGGGGTCGGTCCTTTCTGCAGGTCGTTGTCGTACGCAAGCGAAGGGTCTTTGGTAGCGTCGGTGGTTTTCCGCGAGCGCGGGCGATGCGCCCTGCTGCGGATCCCGGGAGGCGTTGTCATGGGTCGTAGCACGGGCGCGGCGCGGGCGTTTGGGCGGGGTCGAGCATTCACGCTGATTGAGCTGCTGGTGGTCATCGCTGTCATCGCGCTGCTCATCGGCCTCCTCCTGCCCAGCCTGGGCGAGGCCCGCAAGGTCGGGCGGCTCACGATCTGCGAGTCGAACTTGCACGAGTTCGGCACCGGCGTGGCCAGCTACACCGCCGACTACCAGGACAAGCTGGTGTCCTTCTCGGTGACGCCGCAGAGCGCAAGCCTGCTCACCTTCCCGGATCTGGTGAACCACGCCCGCACGGGCGACGACTTGGCGGCGGCCGCGTCCCAGGCCGTGGACATCATCCGCCGCCGTCGCGGCGATACCACGTTCCCGCTCATCGATCTGTGGATTCCGCACCCGTTCTACACGCACCTGGTGCTGCAGGACTATCTGGCCGCGGTGCTGCCCTCGAAGATGGTGGTGTGCCCCGAGGACAAGTCGCGCAACGCCTGGCAGAAGGGCCCGGAACTGTTCGGCACGCCCGGGGTGGCGGGCCTGGGGCCATATCCGGCCGGGTCAAACTCGGGCGGAACTTCCAGCGTGAGCCGCCGGTGGCCGTTCAGTTCGTCGTACGAGTTCGTGCCCGCGTCCTACTCGCCCGACAAGGGACCGACGGTGACCTCGGCCGGCACGCACCGGTCGTATTACGCCCCGAGCGCTTCGAACGTCATGGGTCGCCGTCGTCACGGCGACGTGCTCTTCCCTTCGCAGAAGGTGCTTGTGCACGATGACAACGGGCGGCACTTCGGCAAGCGCCAGTTCTTCTACGCCCAGGCCCAGTGCCGCCAGCCCCTGCTGTTCTTTGACTACTCGGTGCAGATCCGCACCACCGGCCAGCGGAACACGGTGTCGGAAGACGCCAACGACGGCTGGAATCCCGCGCAAAAGAGCAGCACCAGCGTGCTTCCGTTCTTCACCTACTCGCCCGAACTCTGGGAGCAGGCCCCGACGCTGCAGGGGGGCTTCCCCGGTTCTGGGATTGGCCCGTCCACGGCTGAGGACGAAGTGGGCTTCTATCACTGGACCCGCGCCGGGCTGCAGGGGATCGATTTCCTGGGCTCAGAGGTGAGAACAGTCGGTTGGAACTGACCAAAATCAGCGGATTTGAAGATCCTGAATCCGCGGAAGAGCACGAAAACCGGACTTTCCGAACTTTATCCAAACTGATTACGGCTCGTTTATCGGTCTATATTCCCGAGAGTTCGCTCTTGACGCAATCTGAAAGATTGTGGTATTCTCATGGTTGGTTCCGAGCAGCGCCGGTAAAAGGTGCAACTGCGCCGCGCGAAGGCTCGGATATGGAAGACCAGTCGTCGGGGCCTGGCGTGGGGTTCTCCCCGCTGGCCCGTCGTGCTTCGGGTAGATTGTGGTGTCTCTTGCCGGGTGTCTCCGGGACGTGCGGGTAGCAATCGGAGTCATTGAACGGAGGTTCGAACATGGATCGGAAGTTTGGCCTTTTGTATGCGCCGGCACGCGCTGGCGTTTCACGCGTTCGCGCGGCGTTTACGCTGATCGAGCTGCTGGTGGTCATCGCCATCATCGCGCTGCTCATCGGCATCCTCCTGCCCGCCCTGGGCCAGGCCCGGCAGGTCGGTCGCCTGACGGTGTGCCAGGCGAACATGCACAGCTACGGCACGGGCATCGCGAGCTATGCCGCGGACTTCCAGGACAAGATCTGCTCCTACACCTGGACGCCCGCGACCGTCGCGTCCTTCGCCGGTTCGAGCGACACGGCGTACCAGGGCCTCTCTGCTGGGGACGACATCGCCGGCGCGGCTGCCCAGGCGACGAACATCATCCGTCGCCGCGCCGGGCGCGGCGTCGAGTTCGCCCAGCCCACCGCGTGGATTCCCCACGTGCTCTACTCCCACCTTCCCATCATCGACTACCTCGGCATTTCGCTCCCCTGCAAGCTCTGCGCCTGCCCGGAAGACAAGCCCCGCCTGCTCTGGCAGACCAACCCGCAGGCGTTCGGCTCCAACGACGCGCTCTCCCTCTCGCCGGTGCCCGCCTCCGCAACGTCGGAAGACGGCAAGCGCTGGCCTTACAGCTCGTCGTACGAGTTCGTTCCCGCGACCTACTCGCCTGATCGCGGCACGACCGTGATCCAGGGCGCCAGCCAGCGCTTCTACAGCACCTACGTCGCGCCCAACGACACCGAGGGCCTCAACGGCAAGCTCGGGCGCCGCAAGTACGGCGAGGTGCAGTTCCCATCACAGAAGGTGATCGTGATGGACTCGATCTCGCGCCACTCGGGCAAGCGGTTCTACTACTACGCCCAGGCCCAGGCCAAGATCCCGCTGCTCTTCGGCGACTACTCGGTACGCACGCAGATCACCGGTCGCCCCAAGGCCCCCAACGCGATTCCTGACGGCACCACCTCCAACAACGGCTGGAACCCCTCGACCAAGAGCGCGCAGAACTCGTTCACGCAGTTCACCTATGAGCCGGAGTTCTGGGAAATGGCCCCGACCCTCGACGGCGGGTTCCCGGGCAGCTACGGCGGCGGCGGCAACGCGGACGTCGTCATCGGGTTCTACCGCTGGACGCGTGGCGGTCTGGCCGGCGTCGATTACGGCGGCACCGAGCTCAAGACCACCGGTTGGCAGTAAGCCACTTCGGCGGCTCAACTGACTCACTCTGACCCCCGCAGCGCGGGGGTCTTTTTTTTATCATGCGAAGGCCTCGTAGAGTTGGTGGTTCGTCGGCTCGGACGCACGCGAAGCCGCGGGCGTGCCCGAGTGAACTACACAGGAGCGCGTCATGAAGGTGTACATCGCGGACAAGTTCGAGAAGGCGGGCATCGAGGGCCTCAAGCAGCTCGGCTGCGAAGTCGTCAGCGAGCCGGACGTCGGCGCCGACAAACTGGCCGAGGGGCTGGCCCGCATCAAGCCCGGCGTGCTGGTGGTGAGGTCGACCAAGGTGCCCAAGGCCAGCGTCGAAGCCGCGGCTGCCTCGGGCGTCAAACTCATCGTCCGCGCCGGGGCAGGCGTGGACAACATCGATGTGCCCGCCGCGACCGCCGCGGGCATTCGCGTTGCCAACTGCGCGGGCATGAACGCGATCGCCGTGGCGGAACTGACCATGGGCCTGCTGCTGGCGTGCGACCGTCGAATTCCCGATCAGACGATCGACGCCCGGGCGGGCACCTGGAACAAGAAGGAATACGGCAGCAAGGCCAAAGGCCTGGCGGGCTCGGTGCTGGGCGTGGTGGGGGCGGGGGCGATCGGTCGTGCGGTGGTCAAGCGGGCGATCGCGTTCGACATGCGGGTGATCGTCTGGTCACGCTCGATCACCCGCGAGCACGCCAAGGACCTGGGGGCCGAGTGGGGGGGCGTCGATACGCCCGCGTTGCACGAGCTGGCGTCGAAGAGTGACGCGGTGACGCTTCACCTGCCGCTGGCGCCCGATACCAAGGGGCTGATCGGGGCGGAGTTCTTCGCCCGCATGAAGCCCGGGGCGTACATCATCAACACGAGCCGGGGCGGCGTCATCAACGAAGCCGCGATGCTGGAAGCGATCAAGACCAAAGGAATCCGCGCCGGACTCGACGTGTACGAAACCCAGCCCGGCACGCCGACCACGCCCGCGGGCGAGTGGAACAGCCAGACAGCCCGCTTCGGCCCGGGGGTCTACTGCACGCACCACATCGGCGCCAGCACCGATCAATCCCAGAACGCCATCGCCCACGAAACCGTGCGCCTCGTCAGCGTGTGGAAAAACACCGGCAAGGCTGAAAACTGCGTCAACCCGGCGTGAGGCATCAGTTGCGACTCAATCTCAACTGACCTAGGCTTGAGCAGCCGCCATCGGCGCCACGTTCGGCGTTCGGTGCGGCCTTTGGCCTTGCGGGGACTATGACCGAACCGATCGCAACCAGACGCTGTGGCAAGCCGGGCTGCACCGGGCACGCCAACGGTGTGCCGCTGACGAGCTTGGCCCCGGGTGCGCTCGCCCGCGTGTGCGAAACGTGCCTTGACCCGCTGGACGCGTCAATGCTGCGGGCGATGGGCCTGCGCCCCGCGGCCACGCTCCGGCTTTGTCGCAGCGGCGAGCCGTGCGTCGTCGAGGTGTATCCGGGCTCGGCGGGCCAGGGCACGCAGTGCGAGCGGGCGGACTGTCGATGTCGCATCGGGCTGGCGAGGCTGCTGGCGGAGCGCGTGATGGTGACGCCGATCGATGAAGCCGCGATCGCGGGGGCGGGCGGCTCCGAGGCGACCAAATGACTGGCCCGCTGCGCGTCGCGCTGCTCGGCAACCCCAACACCGGCAAGACCACGCTCTTCAACCGGCTGTGCGGGCTTCGCCACAAGACCAGCAACTTTCCCGGCACCACGCAGGAAGCCCGCGTCGGGTTCCTCAAGCTGGGCGAGTCGGGCGTGCAGATCGTCGATTTGCCGGGCGTGTACTCGCTGGAGCTGCAACAGAGCGAATCGGAGATTTGTCGGCGGGTTTTGGCGGGAGATTTGGCGCCGCCGGGCGACAAGGCCGCGGCTCCGGATGTGCTGTGCGTCGTCGCCGACTCGTGCGCGCTGCACCGCAACCTGCTGCTGGTGGGCGAGGCGCTGCGACGCCGTCTGCCGGTGGTGGTGGTTCTCAACATGGCGGACCTTGCGAAGAAGCAGGGCCTGACGACTGACTACGCGTTGCTGCGCGAGCGGCTGGGGTGCGAGGTGATCCCTGCCAGCGCGCGAAAAGGTGACGGGCTGGGGCAACTGGCGCTGGCGATGCAGGCGGCCCGCGTGCCGAACGTGACGCCGCCGGGCACGCAGGACGGCCTGGAGCAATGGGCCGACGAGGTGGCGGCTGGCGTGATGCGTTCGTCGCCGGGCGCGCGGCGCGGGCCGGACATCACCGATCGGCTTGACCGGGTGTTTACTCACCCCGTTGCGGGCGTGGTGTGTTTTGCGATCGCCATGTTCGCGCTCTTCTGGAGCATCTTTAGTTTCGCGAAGGTGCCGATGGACCTGATCTCGGGCTGGACGGCCAGCGTGTCCGACTTGGTGATGGCGCGAATGCCCGAGGGGGCGATCCGCGAGTTTGTGGCGCACGGCGTGGTGGCGGGCATCGGGTCGACGCTGGTGTTCTTGCCGCAGATTTGCCTGTTGTTTTTCCTGATCTCGCTGCTGGAGGACACGGGCTACCTGGCCCGCGGCGCGTTTGTGATCAATCGGTGGCTGCAACCCTTCGGGCTGAGCGGGCACGCGTTTGTGCCGCTGCTGTCGAGCCACGCGTGCGCGATCCCGGGGATCATGGCGACGCGGGGGATCCCCGACCGCCGTGAGCGGCTCGCGGCCATCCTCGTCGCGCCGTTCATGAGTTGCTCGGCGCGCATCCCGGTGTACGTGCTGCTCACGGGCCTGCTGTTTCCGGAGTCAGCCGCCAAGCAGGCGCTGGCGTTCGTGGGGTGCTATGCGCTCGGCATCGTGGCGGCGTTGCTGAGCGCCGTCGTCGCCCGGCGCACACTGCTGCGCGGGCCCCAGCGACCCATGGCGATGGAGCTGCCGGGCTACAAACGCCCGAGCTTCCGTACCGCGTTTCTGACCACCTACGACCGCGGCTTGATCTTCCTCAAGAACGCAGGCACCAACATCCTGGCCATCTGCATCGTGCTGTGGTGGCTGCAGGCCTTCCCGACGACGCAGCCCCCGGCGGAAGCGACGCGCTTGCGCGAGCAAGCAAGCGCCATAGTGCACGCAGCAAGCGCCTCGAACCAGACGCCGGACATGAGTCCTCGAATGCCCGGGTCGAGCACGGTCACAGCGTCGCCCGCGCACGAAACACCCGGACCTTTGGAAGCCCAAAGGTCCGGCGTCGGGGAGAACGTCAGCGTGAGCGACGCTCCGCCCACCCCCGACGATCTGCTCGCCCAAGCCAAAAAACTCGAGAAAACCGAGGCTCTGCGCAACTCCTTCGCGGGGCGAATCGGCCGGACGATTCAGCCCGTCTTCGAGCCCCTGGGGTATGACTGGCGCCTCACCGTCGGCGTCGTCACCAGTTTCGCCGCCCGTGAAGTGTTCGTCTCCACCATGGCCGTCATGGTCACCGGCAGCGAAGAGCACGAGGGCAAGGACGTGCTCGCCCGCATCGGCGCCGGCACACGCGACGACGGACGCACGCTGATTTTCACGCCAGCGGCTTCGTGGTCGCTGCTGGTCTACTACGTGCTGGCGATGCAGTGCCTGCCCACGCTGGCGGTGACGGCCCGCGAGGCGGGGGGCGTGAAGTGGGCCGCCATCCAACTGGCGTGGATGTGCGGCTTGGCATACGTTGGCGGCGCTTTGGCGTTTTTCCTGGCGGGCGGGCACGCATGAGCCACGACCTCGCCGATTGGCAGTTCTGGGTGGTGACCGTCATCGCGGCAGGGGCGTTGCTGTATCTGGTTCGCGGGGCGATCCCCGAGCGGGTGTGGAAACGCCGCAAGAAAGGGCACGCGGCCTCGCTGACGATCGAGGGCAAGAGCATGAGCAAGAAGCCACGGGGTGGCTCCCGCTAACATGTTCTTCCAATGCCCCCGATGGCGAAGGCTCGAATTTGGCCATTTGGCAATTTAGCCCTTTAGCAATTTGTGCCCCTCCCCCGCACCATCCTCCACGTCGACATGGACGCCTTCTTCGCGTCGGTGGAGCAGCGCGACAACCCCGAGCTTCGCGGCAAGCCCGTCATCGTCGGGGGCGGCTGGGGGGGCGAGCACCAGCGGGGCGTCGTCACCGCCGCGAGTTACGAGGCGCGAAAGTTTGGCGTGCGGGCCGCGATGCCCGGCATGCAGGCACGGCGGCTATGCCCGCAGGGCATCTTCGTGCGTGGGCGCTTCGATGTCTACGCCCAGGTGTCGCGCCAACTCCGGGCCATCCTGCACACCTTCACCCCCGACATCCAGATGGTCTCGATCGACGAGGCGTTCATTGATGCGACCGGCGTGATGCACGCCCACGCCAGCGGCCTGGCCCTGGGGCAGGCGATCAAAATCGCCGTCAAACGCGAACTGCACCTCAACTGCACCGTGGGCGTGTCGGAAAACAAGTTCCTCGCCAAGCTCGCCAGTGATCTCTACAAGCCCGACGGCCTGGGCGAACTGCGCGAAGCCGACGCGCCGCAAAGGCTGGCGACGATGCCGGTGACGGTGCTGATGGGCGTGGGGCCGAAGGCCGCGGCCAGCCTGGCCCAGCGCGGCCTGCGAACCGTGGCCGACCTCCGCGCCTGGCTCGACGCTCGCGACGACGCCCAGGTAACCCGCGAAATGGGCGAGCACGCGCTCGGTTGGCGCCGGCAATGCGTGGGCCAAGACGATCGCCCGGTGCGCGAACGCGACGAGGCCAAGAGCATCGGCAAGGAGCGGACCTTCGGCGAAGACGTGGCGGCTCCCGAGGTGCTGCGGGCCACGGTGCTGGGGCAAGTGGAGGAAACCACGCGGCGGCTGCGGGCGGCCGGGCTCAAGTGCCGCGGCGTGACGCTGAAACTCCGCACCCCCGACTTTCGCACCTTCAGCCGTTCGACGATGCTCGACGCCCCGACCGACGAAACCGGCGCCGTGTGGGCCGCGGCCGAGGGGGTGCTGACCGCCTGGCTGGCGGCCCACCCCGGGCCCCTGCGGCTCATCGGCGTGGCCCTGCACGACCTGACGGCGACTGGACAGATGGAACTGTTCGGTAGTGACCAGAAACCGAACAAAGTGGATGCCGCGGCCGACGCGATCGCGGCGAAGTTTGGGAAAGGTTCGATCACGCGGGCGGGGGCGATTGCAAAGCGAACTGAGGCTTAGGTGGTACTTTCCCAAACGCCCTACGATTTTGGTCTTTTTTTGGGGGCCGCAAGATGGGAATTTCTGTTTACGCTGCGAAAGTTGGAGTTGGTTATGGGGATTTCCACTTTTGAAGAGTGGCAAATTTGGATTTTTCGTTTTCGGCGGAAAGCGGTGATTCTTCGGCCAAGATTTCAACCTTTCGAGTATTTTCAGCCTTCAATTTTTCGTTTAAAGGATTAAAGTTGAAATTCATGATCCGGTGGCTGATAATGGCGCACCATGGATCCCGCATCGTTTCAGCCTGATGCTCCAGGAACGCTGGTTGAGACCGAGTTTCGGCAGATTGTGGTTGGGGGTACGTCCCGAATCATTCGAGGACACGCCTTTGTTCCGCATCCGTTGCCGCCGGATCTTGATCCGGTGATCCTTCGCGGTCGACTCTTCGATCAGTTGGAGCGAACTCGTGTGCTTTTAGAGCGGCTGGATGCGAAGGTAGGTTCGCTTCCCAGTAAAATGATCCTTCTCACTGCGATGCGAGCGCGTGAGGCTCAGGCTTCTTCGCGGATCGAGAACACAGTGGCTTCTCTGCGCGAAATTGAACTGGCGCGGGCAGATGCCGATCGGGTACCTGATGATGCGCGCGAGGCGGCTCGCAACTACTTGATGATCGAGCGCGGCTTGGAGTCTCGTCTTCCCATCTGCTCCCGCCTTCTGTTCGAGCTGCACCAAGTCCTCATTCGAGATCCCAAGCTGCGACCCGGCGAGTGGCGGGATCGCCCGGTCTATATCGGCGATCACATCCGTGGATTTGCAGGGTCACGCTTTGTGCCGCCGCCCGCCGATCGTGTTCCGGCCCTCATGGGTGACTGGGAGAAGAACGTCAACGCTCAACGGTCGGAGCGGCGGTTTCCGTACCTGGTCGAACTCGCGTTTGCTCACTATCAGTTCGAGACGATTCACCCATTCAACGACGGGAATGGGCGTCTGGGGCGAGCGCTCGTGAACCTCGCCCCGGTCAAGGACGAGGAACTGCGATATCCCGTGTGCAACCTCAGCGAATGGGTGCAGGCTCATCGAGGCGAGTACTACGACCGCCTTTTGGAGGTAAGCACGAAGAACGCGTGGGAAGACTGGACTCGATTCTTCTGTGCCGCGATCGGTGAGCAGGCTCAGGCCGACTTGGCCCGGGCCGAACGCGTTGAGCAGTTGTACATCGCCTATTGCGGAAAGATCACCGGCAGACGCAAGAGCTCGGTCGTGCGCAGGCTTGTCGACCATATCTTTGAGCGCCGAGTGATCAGCACGCAGCAGGCAGCTGACGCCATGGGCGTGAGTTACACCGCGGCTCAGCGTCACATCGCAGATCTCGTGAAGTTGGAGATTCTCGCACCCCTCGACGACGCCAAGTACGCCAAGCTCTACATCGCCCAAGGCGTCCTCGACGCCATCCGGGGCGATGGCGAGGAATAGCCGCCAGCGGGTCGATGCTCAAGAAGGCATCGAGCCACGCGGCATCCAGGCATCAAGTCCTCTCGTGCCGACTCGCCTTATCCCAGCTTCATCGCCTTCATCATGGCCGCGCCCATGTCCGCCGGGCTCAGGGCCACGCTTACGCCCGCCGCCTCCAGCGCCTTGATCTTCGCGTCCGCCGTGTCGTCGGCCCCGCCGATGATCGCGCCCGCGTGGCCCATGCGCCGGCCCGGGGGCGCGGTGCGGCCTGCGATGAACGCCGCGACGGGTTTCTTCACGTGCTTCTTGATGTACTCAGCCGCGGCGATCTCGTCGGTGCCGCCGATCTCGCCGATCATCAAAATGCCGTCGGTGTCCTTGTCGGCTTCGAACATCTCGATGCAGTCGATGTGGTTGAACCCGCGCACCGGATCGCCCCCGATGCCCACGCACGTGCTCTGCGCCAGCCCCCGTGCCGAGGTCTGCCACACCGCTTCATACGTCAGCGTCCCGCTGCGGCTCACGATTCCCACGCTCTTGCCCAGCTTGGCCTGGCTGATGTGCGTGTGGATATACCCGGGCATGATGCCGATCTTGCAGCCCGCGTTGGTGAACGGATCGCTCGGCCCGGTGCCGCCGCCGGTCTTGGGGCCGGGGGTGATGACGCCCGGGCAGTTGGGGCCGATGAGCCGGAATCTCCGTCCGGCCGCGGGCGTCTCCGCCCCGCCGTTCATCTCGTCCAGCACCGCCCGGGCCCGGATCATGTCCTGCACCGCGATGCCCTCAGTAATGCAGCAGATGAGCCCGATGCCCGCGCTGGCGGCTTCCAGCACCGCGTCCGCGGCAAAGGGCGGGGGCACAAAGATCATGGTCGCGTCGGCGCCGGTCGCCCGCACCGCGGCTTCCACCGTGTCGAAGATCGGCAGGCCGTTCTCGTCCTTGGTGCCGCCCTTGCCGGGGGTCACCCCGCCCACCATCTTGGTGCCGTAGTGATAACACCCCTTGGTGTGGCTGGCGCCGAACGCGCCGGTGATGCCCTGACAGATGACGCGAGTGGCCGCGGAGACGAGTATTGCCATGGGCGAGGGTAGTGCCCGTCAGAGCGCGGAGTCGATGGGCGTGGGCGTGATGCCGGGCATCTCGAACCGGAAGGGCGCCGGGGGCGGCCCGTCGCTCCAGGTGGGGCGGAATCGGTCGAGCAGAGAGGGGAGGCCGCTGGCGTACATGACGCGCTGGGCCAGGCGTCGCGAGGGCGGACCGAGGTGTTCAAGGCCGCGACGGGCGGGCAGGGGTGTGCCGGGAGTCCAGGTGTGCAGGCGTGGGTCGGCGTCGTCGAAGACCCATCGCCGCCAGTCGGCGATGCTCCAGTGCGGGCCGTGATGGGTGACCTTGGCGCAGGCGGCCCGCAGGCGGCAGCGAGCGTCCATCTGCGGCGGGTCGCGCCAGCGGTAGTGCCGCACCCCGATCCGTTCCTGCGCCACGTGCCCGGGGTTGAAGGGCAGGTTGTGACCCTGTCCCCAGCGCATGCCCGGCCGGTAGCGGCAGAATCGCAGCTCCGCCTCGGGCTCGACGTAGAACCGGCGCCGGCGCGAACAGATCGGGCGGGATCGATCGGCGACCGACTCCTCGCCCCGCTCCCAGGCTTCCAGATCGCGCGTCGTGAAGACGAACTCGTACTGCTGCGTGCACACCCGGCCCTCGCAGCCGCGCACGCGCTCGCGCAGCCACGTCTCGGGAGACTCGACGTAGAACTCGTCGGCATCGGCGCGCATGATCCAGTCGCCCCGTCGGAACCCGGACTGCAGCCGCTCGAACATCCGCCCCCGCAGGCTCAGGTCGTTGGCGATTGCTTCGCGCAGGAAGGGTTGCACCCGTCGCTCGCGCCCCGCAAAGTCGTGCACGATCTCCCAGGTGCCGTCGGTGCTGCCCGTGTCGTAGACGTGAATCGAGGCGCACCACTCCAGCAGGTGCGACAGCACCTGGGGCAGGACGTCGGCCTCGTCCCTGACCAGCAACAACGCGTGAATCCCCACGCCGCTATCTTCGCCCTCGGGCCGGCGAGTGTTACCCCGCGATGACCGGTTTTCCGGCAGGGCGGGCGAACCGGGGCGGGGCGTCCGGCAGCAGCGAGAGCGTCGCGGCTTCTTCGAAGAACCTGGTCAGCCCGGCGCGGGCACGCTCATCCAGGTCATATCGCAGCAACTGCGTCAGGTAGTGCCGGGCAAGATCCACGAGCCACCTCGCACCCGGCGCCCGCTTCTGCACGATCCACTCCAGGCGTGTCGCATTGTGCCGCCTCTGGCGGTCGAGCAGGCTCGCGGCCAGCGCGATCGCGGGCGATTCCTCTTCGCCCGTTCGGCACATCCACGCGGCGTACACGAAGGGCAGGCCCGTCCACGCCCGCCATTGCTCGCCCAGGTCAAGCTGGTGCGGATAGCGTGCCGCCGACGGCGGGTTGGTCACCACCTTGTCGCCGATGAGCAGCAGCGCCTCGGGCTCGTCGTCGGCCCCGGCCTTGTGTGGAACAACAGCCGGGGAGGTGCCGAATCGCTTGGAGAGAATCAGCCGCGCCAGGATGACCGAGGTGTGGCTGTCGGCGTCGGCGTGCAGGCGGGTGATCTTCTCGGGCGGCACCGCCGAGAAAACCCGCACCGTGTGCGTCGGCCCGTCGCAGCCGATCATCCCCACCGGCAGCACCGTCAGGCGCGGGTCGCGGGCGTCCACCACGCTCGCCAGCCCGATGTCCGCTTCGCCCGCCAGCACGGCGCCCGCGATGTCCGCCGGCACCTTGGGAAGCAGCGTCAGGCCCTCGAGCTGGTCCAGGCCTTCGACCAGAGGCGCGGTGTTGAGGTATCGCACGCACGCGACGCGGCTGTGAGAGTCCATGCAGAATCGTAGTGGCCCGCGCGGAGGTTGAGGGCGATGCCGCACCTCTCAGCCGGCCTAGCCCATCACGTCCACGTGCCATCCGGCTCCCGCGGCTCCCTGCGCGGGAGGCGTTCGGGGCCGAGCCGCGTCAGCACCCGGAGCCGCCGGCTGAGCCGGCGTGCGCTTGGCCCGTGGGTCACACGCGGCACCGTCGCCCTGCGTGTGCTCGCAGTCGTTCGTCTCACGTTCCGGCCACGCCCGAGGCGTCACATGCCGGCTGCGTTCGAAGCGATCCTGAGCATTCACCTTGGCCAGATACGTCGAAAATGATGGCACGCTGCCCCGGATCGGAGCCCCGTGTTTCTGCCGGTACTGCTCCCGGCAGTGGGCGGCGAAGATCTGCTCCACCCGGCGGTAACCCCAGTCATGACTTCTATTTGCGTATCCGATCGGGAACATGCCCGGAGAGGATCAACGCCCCTGCCAAGGAAGACCCCGGGTTGTTCGGCTGATAATCCCTGGGTAGGGTTGCCGTCCGTTGAGATTTGTCCCGGAAACCCGAAAGAGGGTGGGCACGAATATGAGGGCTGTGGATTCTCGTCGCGCGTCGGTGTTGCCGAAACGCAACGTCGCGGCGGGTGATGTGAGAGATCTCCCCGATTGCTGAAGACTTCGGATCTTGATTACGAGCTCCCCGGCGATCTCATCGCCACCCAGGCCGCCGAGCCGCGGGACGCCGCGCGCCTGATGGTCGTTCCGCGGTCCCACCCCTCGCGCGTGCAGCACCGCGTCGTGAGCGCGCTGCCCACGCTGCTCAAGCCGGGGGATCTGCTGGTCCTCAACGTGACCCGCGTGCTGCCGGCCCGCCTGTCGGGCGTGCGCGAGGACACCGCAGGGCGCGTCGAGGGCCTGTTCCTCGGCACCGAGTCCCAATACGTCGTAGGTCCCGGGGCGTCGCGCGGGGTGGACGAGGTCGCCGATTCCTGGGTCGTCATGCTTCAGGGCAAGCGCCTCAAGCCCGGGGTGTTGGTGAGGCTCAACGCCTGCGAGGGGGCGGCGGACTTTGGCGGGCACCACGCGATGCTCGAACTGAAACACAAGTGGGAGGCCGAGCCCGGGGCGTGGGTCGTACGCGTCCGGTGCTCATCCGGCTCCGAGCCGACCATGACCACCCGCCAACTGCTTGACCACCTCGGTTCGACGCCCCTGCCCCCTTACATCCTGCGGGCCCGCAAGGCCCACGAGGAGGGTGCGAACGAAGCCGCGGATCGCGCCCGGTATCAGACCGTCTTCGCGGGGGGCACGCCCCAGGCCGAGCAGGCGGGCTCGGTGGCGGCCCCGACCGCCGGGCTTCACCTGACATCCCGCGTGCTCACCGGGCTCAAGGACGCCGGGGTCGAGATCGCCGAGGTCGTGCTCCAGGTCGGCAGCGGCACCTTCCGCCCGGTCGAGACCGAGTTTGTCGAGGATCACCCGATCCATCGCGAATGGTGCACGATGTCCGACGAGGCGATCCGCGCGGTGCGGGCGACGCGCGAGCGGGGCGGGCGGGTGATCGCGCTTGGCACCACCAGTTGCCGCACGCTCGAGTCGTTTGCTCAGCGGGCCGAACAGGGCGAACTCACGGGCGGGCAGTGGCTGGATACCAGGCTGCTGATCACCCCCGGCTATCGCTGGAAATGGGTGGACGGGCTGTTCACCAACTTCCACCTGCCCCGGTCGACGCTCATGGCCCTGGTCGCGGCCATGCTGCCCGGGGGTGCGCCCGACCTGGTCGAGCTCTACCGCCAGGCGGTCGCCGCCCGGTACCGGTTCTACAGCTTCGGCGATGCCATGCTGGTCATCTGATGGCGACGGCGCCCCCGCACGCGACGA
Source organism: Tepidisphaera sp. (assembly GCA_016124375.1). Classification (GTDB taxonomy): domain Bacteria; phylum Planctomycetota; class Phycisphaerae; order Phycisphaerales; family UBA1924; genus RI-211. Next base: position 220,208 of record WGNV01000001.1, on the reverse strand, counting down.
GGGGGGCTCACTTGGCGTGAGACTTCTGCTCTGGCGCCGGGGCGACCTTTGCCCGGCGCGCCTTGATCGCGGCCCGGATCGCCCCGTCCGGGTCAAGGCGTTCGATGGCCTGTTCGTCCTGGTTGGCGCCGAGGTGGCCCGCCCGCAGATCTTCGAAGTCCCGTTCGGTCTGGTGCACACGCACCATGGCGTCGTGCAGAGCGTGCTCGGTCGTGAAGTACGTCCGTCCGATCTGGCCCAGGCAGAGCAGCGCCAGCGCCACCGACACCCCCCACGCCGCACGGCTGCCCAGCAGCACCGCCAGCGACGCCACCACGATCCCCACCTCCGCCACCAGCTGGGCGTGTTCGAATCCCTCGGCGGCGTCAAAGTGCGCGTCCACCACGGGCTTGTAGCTCTCCTCCCAGGCCTTGGACAGGCTCCGCTCCTCGCGGTAATCCCCCGCGAGTTCGATCAGGCGTTCAGTGGGCGACCAGCCCTCCTCCATCGATTTGGGCATGCTTTCGATCTTGGCGGCCTTGCCCCGCTGCTTTTCGAGCTCCACCAGGATGAACCGGTACTTGGTGCTCGCGCTCGTCCAGTTCGCGTGGGCCTGGGTCTGCTCGATCATCGCCCGCGTCAGTTCGTTCCGCTCCGAGCCCACCAGCGCCCCGCTCAGCGCGATCAGCACGCCGATCAGGGCCATCGTGACGCCGAAGAGCTTGCCATTGCGGCCCGCGCCGTGTCCGGCGTGCCCCCCGCTGTGGGCGGCATGTTCGGCGTGTTCGAGGGTGGTGTGGGCGCCGGCCATGGGGTGAGTCTCGCTGGGGGCCTTGGGGTCGTTGGAGATTGGGCGCGATCCGATCGCCGCCCGCTCGATCGAGGTCGAGGGTAGCCGACCGTCGCGATTGACGGCGGGTGTTTGGGCCCGGGCCGGTCACGCGCGCCGTCCACGCCGGTCTTGCGGGCGCGGGCCCGGTTTTGCCGATACCGTTGCGTCAGTCACGGAGGCGCGATGGACTTGGCCGAACTGCTGCGTGGCATGGATGTGTCGGGCGATGTGCCCGCGCCCGGGGCGGTGCGCGTGTGCGACCTCACCGAGGACAGCCGCACCGTCGTGCCCGGCTCGCTGTTCATCGCCCGGGGTGGGCTGAAGGCCGACGGCAATCGCTTCGTCCGGGCCGCGGTGCAGGCCGGGGCGGTGGCCGTGCTCACCGACGACCCGGTGCTGGCCCGCGAGCACGCGCTTCCGGGCGTGCCCGTGCTGCACGCCCCGGACATCGCGCTGGCGACCGCCCTGCTGGGCGAGCGGTTCTACGGCAACCCCAGTTCGCGCGTGGCGCTCATGGGTGTCACCGGCACCAACGGCAAGACCACCACCACCTATCTCATCTGGCAACTGCTCAACCACGCCGGGGTCCGCTGCGGGCTCATCGGCACCGTCGTCGTCGACGATGGCGTCGAGGTCGGCCCGGCCGCGATGACCACGCCCCCGGCCCTGGAGCTCAGCCGTTCCATCGGCGTCATGGCCGAGGCGGGCGTGCGGGCCGCCGCGCTCGAGGTCTCCAGCCACGCCCTGGATCAGAAACGCGCCGATGGGCTGGCCATCCGCGTCGGGGTCTTCACCAATCTCACGGGCGATCACCTCGACTATCACAAGACCATGGAGGCCTACGCCGGCGCCAAAGCTCGCCTCTTCGAACTGCTGCCGCCGACCGGCCTGGCGGTCGTCAACGCTGCCGACCCGGCGTCCGCCCGCATGCTTCGCGACTGCAAATCGCGGGTCATCGCCTGCGCCCTGCTGGAGCCCGGCACGCACGCCAAGGCCTCGGCCACGTGCGAGATCCTCGAGATGGGCCTGTGGGGCATGCGTTTGCGGCTCAGCGGTCCCTGGGGACACATCGAGCCCCGCGTCGGGCTCATCGGACGCTACAACGCCATGAACCTGCTTGAGGCCGCGTGCGCCGCCCACGAGATGGGCGTCTCCGCACATGACCTGCTGGACGCCTGCAACGAACTCAAGGCCCCGCCCGGGCGCCTGGAGAGCGTGAGCGCCCCGGGCGACGAGATCAGCGTGTTCGTGGACTACGCCCACAGCGACGACTCGCTGCGCAACGTGCTGGCGGAGGTGGGCGGGCAGATGCCCGGACGGCGCCACGCGGGCGGGCGGGTGTGGGCGGCCGCGGGCAGCGCCGAAGGGGGCGGGCCTGCGGGACGCCTGTGGGCGGTCTTCGGCTGCGGGGGCGATCGCGACACCAGCAAGCGGCCCCGCATGGGAGCCGCGGCCAGCGAACTGGCCGATGTCGTCATCGTGACCAGCGACAACCCGCGCACCGAACGCCCGGGCGACATCATCGACCAGATTCTCGCGGGCATCACCCCGGCCAACCGCGCCAAGGTGAGCGTGCAGGCCGATCGGGCCCGGGCGATCCGGCACGCGATCGAGAACGCCCAGCCGGGCGATGTGGTGGTGGTCGCCGGCAAGGGGCACGAGACCGAGCAGATTCTTCCCGACGGCAATGGCGGGACGATCCGCACGCACTTTGACGATCGCGAGGTGGCGCGGGCGGCGCTCCGCGAGCGGGGCGGCATGGCCCGCGCGGGAGCCACCACATGACCTTCTGGACGCTCGAACACATCAAGGGCGTGTGCGGGGGCACCTGGCTGGCCCGGCCCGAGGGCGCTGGCCCGATCGAGGGCGTGAGCATCGACTCACGCACCATCCGCCCCGGGCAGGTATTCATCGCCATCAAGGGCGAGAAGCACGACGGGCACGCGTTTGTCGATGGCGCGGTGCGGGCGGGGGCGGGCATGGTCGTCGTCAGCGACGCCAAGGCCGCGGGCAAGGTGGGCGTGCCGGTGCTGCTGGTCGCAGATACCGGCCAGGCGCTACTCAAGCTGGCCCAGGCCTACCGGCGCACGCTCGACACCACGCGCGTGATCGCGGTGGGGGGCTCCAACGGCAAGACGACGACGGTGAATCTGATTCATCAAGTCCTGGGGCGCACGCTGCGGGGCACGGCCTCTCCGAAGAGTTTCAACAACGCCGTGGGCGTGCCGCTGACGATTCTCAACGCCAAGCGGGGCGACCAATATCTGGTGTGCGAAGTGGGGACCAACGCCCCGGGGGAGATATTGCCCCTGACGCGGGCCATCGAGCCCGACATCGCCGTCATCACCAGCATCGGGCGCGAGCACCTGGAAGGGCTGCACTCGTTGCAGGGGGTGGTGCAGGAAGAAGTCAGCCTGCTCACGGGCCTTAAGAGGTCCGGCGTGGCGATCGTCAACGCCGACGCGCCCGGGCTCATGGAGAGCGCCAGGCCCCTCATCGCGGGCGAGGGGCGGCAGATGCTGTCGTTCGGCTTCAGCGAAAAGGCGGACCTGCGCCTCACCTCCACCGAGCAGACCCCCGATGGGCTGCGGTTGTGTCTGAACGGGCGCACCTGGTTCAGCCTGCCGCTGCTGGGGCTGCACAACGCCAGCAACGCCGCCGCCGCCGTCGCGGTCGCACGCCGGCTGGGCGTCGCTCAAGAGGAGATCGAAAAGGGCCTGGCCGGCGCCAGCGGCCCGCCGATGCGCCTGGAGCAGATCGCCGCGGGCGGGGTTCGATTCATCAACGACGCGTACAACGCCAACCCCGAGTCCGTCCTCGCGGCTCTCAAGACCTTCGGCGAAGTCTTCGGCAGCGTGCCCGGCGTTCGGCGCGTGGTCGTGCTGGGCGACATGCTCGAACTGGGGGAGCAAGCCCCGGACCTGCACCGCGAAGTGGGCGAGGCGCTGGGGGCGTGCACGTGGGCCGATCATGTCATCCTGGTCGGCCGGCTCAGCCTGTTCGCCGCCGACCGCGCGATGCGCACCCTCTCCGCCGAGCGTGTGACGCTGCTGGAAGATGTTGAAGGCCCTGGGGCCGCCCGGGCGGCGGGCCTGCTGCGCCCGGGTGATGTCGTGCTGCTCAAGGGTTCGCGCAGGATGGGGCTGGAGCGGATCATCGACGCCCGCAAGGCGATATCGCCTCCGATGCTCGCGGGGGCCGAGGTGAAACCCGACAAGGGCGGGCCCCCGGTGGCGAAGCGCTGACGCATGCTCTACCTGCTGCTGACATGGTGCCGCAACTGGCTGGTGGAGCACCAGGTCTATTGGCTGTTCCGTGCGCTCGACCAGATCCAGTTCCGGGCGCTGTCGGCCGCCGGGCTGTCGTTCCTGCTGGTCGTGCTGCTGGGCAAGCGCACCATCCGCTGGCTGCTCTTGCAGAAGATCGGCGACGCCGGCGCGACAGACGCCGAGGCCCTGCGCACCCACGCCGGGGGCAAGGCCAACGTCCCCACCATGGGCGGCATCCTCATCGTCGGCTCCATCGTCGCCAGCACCTTCCTGCTCGCCGACATCCGCGAGGTCTACGTCTACCTCGGCCTGGTCGTCACCGTCTGGCTCGCCGTGCTCGGCGGGTTTGACGACTGGCTCAAGCTCACCGAAAAACGCCGTGGCAGCGGCTCGCGCCAAGGGCTCTACGGCTGGGAGAAGCTCGCCTTTCAGTTCGGCCTGGGCCTCCTGGTCGGCTGGTTCCTGCTGCGCCAAGGCACCGGCGAGCACGACCTTCGCCACGTGCTCAATCTTCCCTTCCAGAAGACCTACATCGACGCGGGCCAGCTCAACCCGTCCCTCTACTTCATGGGCTCGGGCATCTTCATCCTCGTCGCCGTCCTCATGATCACCGGCATGAGCAACGCCGTGAACATCACCGATGGCATGGACGGCCTGGCCGGGGGCATCAGCGCCATCGTGTGCATCGGACTCGTCGTCCTCGCGCTCGTCGCGGGCAATCAGGGCCTGGCCCAGTACCTCTTCGTGCCATACATCCCGGGCGCCGAAGAAGTCGCCGTGCTCGCCGCGGCCACCGGCGGGGCCTGCCTGGGCTTCCTGTGGTGGAACTGCTCTCCCGCCCAGGTCTTCATGGGCGACACCGGCGCCCTCGCGCTCGGCGGCATCATCGGTTACGTCGCCCTCGTCACCCGCCAGGAAGTCGTCGTGCTCATCATGAGCAGCGTGTTCCTCTTCGAAATCCTCTCGGTCGTCATGCAGGTGGCCTACTTCAAGAGCACCGGGGGCAAACGCATCTTCAAGGTCGCGCCCTATCACCACCACCTGCACCTCTGCGGCTGGCCCGAGCCCCAGGTCGTCTCCAGACTCTGGATCGTCTCGGTCATCCTCGTGATCATCGCCCTGGGGTCGATCAAGGTGAGGTAGGAAGGCACTAGGAATCAGGCGCTAGGCACCAGGGAAGAGATCACTGCCGCCCAATGCGCACCACCGGGCGCCTCAGCACCACCCGGTCCTGCACCGGCCCGCTGGGCCCGGGGTCGATCGAAATCTCCAGCGTGTCGCCCCCCGCGCCGGCGATGTCCACGCTGAAATCCACCTCGGGCGTTTCGCTGTTCAGGCGAATCCGCGTCGGCTTGCCGCCAAGCACGCCCACCAGCAGCTCGCAATCTCCCCACACGCGGCAGTTGGCGGGCAGTTCCGCCCGCCCGCCCACGCGGGTCGCGCCCTTGGGCAGCGTGAAGCGCACGCTCATCGGCCCGGGCAGCTCGATGTCAGCCGCGAACGCGGGTGATTGGCGGGCGTCGCCCACGATCGGGGGCCTGGTCCACCGCCGGGCAGGGTCGGATGGGCCCAGTTGCATCGGCAGCCCGCTCAGCGGCGTGAGTCGGCCAGCGTCGAAGACGATCGCCCGCAGTTCGCCCGCGCGAAGAGCCGCGGCTCCCAGCCCGGCCAGCTTGAGTTCGCCCCCGGACGAGAGTTCCAGCCCTGTGACGCCCACCGCCGATCCGTCGTGCAGCCACACCCACGCCCCCTTGGGCTTCTCGGGCGGGTTGGCGAAGATCACGCTCACCACGCGCTCCGGGGGCAGCTGCGTCACCTTGTGATCGCGCTCGATGCGCAGCGACGGTCCGAGCGAGGAGACGAAGCCCTCGATCGTGTCCCCATTGGCCAGCACCGCCACGTCCGCGCTGCCGGTGGGACGTCGGGTCGCATACGCCGATTCGGGCTGCAGCAGCACAAACGCCGCCCGCTCCAGGGGCAGCTCGACGCGCCCCCACAGGTGACTCTCCCAGGCCAATCGGTCGCCCTGCCCGGGCTTGGAGGAGAGCATCCCCGGCAACTGCTCGCCCATGACCAGCTCGAGGCGCCCGAGCGGGGCGCTGTGCTCGGGAGGCGCATCGGCCCGCTCGGTGCTCTCGCCCAGCGAGGCGGTGCCCTCGATCACCGGCAGAATGGCCGCGACCTGGCGGCGTTCGTAGGTCACGGGCTTGCCGTTCTGGTCGCGCACGCTGACCGAGTCGGGCCCGATCGACACCAGGCGCACGGTCGACGCACGCAGATCACTGTCCAGCAGCACGCGCGGGATGGTCTCCTCGTCGCCCTGGCCTGCCAGGGCCGGGGCGCACACGGAGAGCAGAGCCAGGGCGGCAACGCGGAACATATCGCTCATTTCTGAAAGATCGGCAGATAGCGCTTGGGCATTTGCAGCACAATCAGCGCCATGGCCGTCCCGTAATCATCGCCCGCGCTCTGGTCCGCCCAGTGCCCGTCGCCCAGTTGGCTCGCCAGCAGCTCACGCCGGATCAGGGGCCACCAGCGGGCCCAGGTATCGCCCCCCGCCAAAAAGCACGCCTGCACCGCGTAATACTGCCCATAGAAGTAATGCACCGCCTGCCCGGCCTGCTGCCCGGGCAGGGCGTTGGTGAACAGATACGAAATCCCGCTGGTGATCGCCCGGTCCTTATAAATGCCGGCGTACTGCAAACTCGCCACGCCCGCGGCCGACCTGGGCCAGGCGCTGGGCCCGCCCATCGATTGATATCGGAACCCGCCATCGGGGTTCTGGCAGCCCCGCACATACGCGACCGCGCGGTCGATCGTGCCCTTGGGGATGTCCAGCCCCGCGTTGCGGGCCGAGCGCAGCGCCATGATCTGGCAGATGGTGACCGACACATCGGCGTCCTGCGGCGCGGGGTTGTAGCGCCAGCCGCCTTCGTCGTTCTGCGTGCTCTCGATGAGCCGCGTCGCGCGCACCAGGGCCGCGTGCACCTGCTCGGCCAGTTGCGTGTCGCCCCCGCCCTGCGTCATGCCGTAGATCTCGCCCAGGAAGAGCGTCGCAAACCCGTGCCCGTACATCGGGCTGTTGGCGCTGGCGGTAGCGATGAGCCCGGTCTCGTTGCAGTTGGCCAGGATGTACGCCAGCCCCTTGGAGACGTTGTCGGCGTACGCCCCGCGTCCGGGCAGGTTGCCATCCGCCATGAACGCCAGGCACGCCAGCGACGTCACGGCCACTGTGCGGCCGTACGTCGACTCGCCCCACGAGCCGTCGACGTTTTGCATCCGGGCCAGAGCCGCCAGCCCACGCGTGACCGATTGGTCGAGCTCGGGCGTCATCTCGTCCGCGGCTGGCGCGTTCGAAGCCGTCAGATGCCCCTCGGGCGGCGCGGGTTCGGTGGCGACCGGACCCGCGGGCGGGGTTTCGTCCGCCGGTGCCGGGGCGGGCTGGCCGTGCTCGCCCGGCGCGGGCTGCGGCACCCCGGGCTGCGCGGGCATCACCTGCGAGGTGATGGCCACCATGCTGAGCGCCATCGCCTCGGGCGCGGGCGCCCCGGCCCATTGAGTCGCCAGTTGAGCGGCGAGCAGCACCGGCAGCGGCGTCATCGCTGGCCTCCCTGCTCGGCCAGGCGCTTGTAATACTCCTCGGTGAGCTGGCGATACACCGCGCTGAAACGGTCCGACAGGCCCTGGGTCAGCAGATCACGCTCGCGCTGGGGCAGATCGCCCCAACTGGCCGCGGCCGACGGGGGCGGGGGCCGCAGCTCCCCATCCTGCCGCGCCACCGACGGATTGCCCGCCTGGTTGCTGGGCGCGGGCTGGTTCTGGCTGCTCTGCTGCTGCTCGGGCTTCTGGCTGCCGTCGTTGGGCTTGGGCTTGCTCTTGCTTTTGTTCTTCTGGTTCTTGTTCTTCTGCGCCTCGGCGATCAGCCGGTCGAGCTTCTCGATCACCTGGTCCTGCAGGCGCTGCGTCTGCACGCCCGGGTCGTCGGCCTTGCTCAGGCGGTCGGTCGCCTGGTGCATCAGCGCCACCGCCTGCGCGAAGGGATCGGGGTCTTCGGGCGTGTCGCCCAGCTTGCGGTCCAGCTCGGCGCGGCTCGGAGAGTTGTCGCCGGCCTTGGCGTCCGTGGGCTTGGTCAGGCCCAGGAGGTCATCCAGCGTGGGCTCGGGCGCCCTTTCGGGCTGCGCCGGCGCGGGCGGCTGCGCGCTGTGGACCTGCGCGAACGCAAAGCCCGAAAGCCACAACCCGCCCGCCAGGGCGAACAGTCGCGTGGTGTTCATGGCTTGGGCTCCTTGGGCGGCATCGTCTCAGCCTTTACCCCGCCCGCGTCGCCCGGGTTCGGCTCGATCTTCGGCCCGTTGGGGGGCACATCGCCAGGCTTAGGTTCCTCGCCCGCCTTGGGCTCGTCGGCGCCGGGGGTGTCCTTCTTGTTGATGCGATCCAGCAGCTCCTGCGCCTGCTGGGTGATCTGCGTCTGAAGGTCCGAGGCCGCCTGCACGTCCTCCGGCGCATCCGCGGCTGATCTGGTCAGTTCGCCCGCCTCCGCCTGCATCGCCCGCAGCAGTTTGAGCTCCGCCAGAGGCGGGATCAAGGGCGGCTTGCCCCCCGAGCCCGAGCCGCCCCCGCCGCCTCCATCATCCTCGCGGAACTCGTCCTTGGGCTTGTCCTTGGAAAGGGCGCTCACAAGTTCCTGCAGCAGTCGCACGCTGGTGGCCAGGTCCCGCCCGGTCTTGGCCGACACGTCGCCGCTCTCCATCGCCGCGCCGGCTCGCGACTGGGCTTCGTCCAGGCGCTTGTGGGCGAAGGCGAAGACCTTGGCCTCTTCCATCTCCTGCGTCTTGCTGCGCAGGTCGTTCAGCGTCGCCCGCAGCGCCTGCTGGCGCTCGCCCAGCCCGCGCGAGGCGATGCGCTCGCGGCGCGACAGTTCGTGACCCAGCAGCGGCGCCGCGTCGCCCTGGATGGCCGCCTGAAGTTCGAGCGCTTCGAGATACGCCTTGCGCAGGTCCGCCCGCTTGCGGTCGCTGTCGCGTTCGTCGGCGTCCTTTTCGAGCTTTTCAGCTTCGGCCAGCGCGGCTTTCAGGCGCGACAGGCTGCCCCGCTCGCTCTGGTCGGCCTCGGGCGTGTCCGCGGGGCTGGCCCGCAGGGCGACGATGGCGGCACCCTGCGAATCGCTGGCGCTGTTCAGGAACGACACCAGCTTTTCGCCGCCCTTGATCTTGTCGCGGGCGTCGCTGGCGACGCTGAGGGTGTTCTGGTTGAGCACGAGCATGTTGGCGTCGAGCTTGGCGTCGATGACGCTGCCCCCGGCGCCGACGACCTTGGCGAGCGCCCCGATCTCGCCCACCTGCGTCGCGATGAGCCGCTCGATGGATTCGCGGATGTCGGCCAGATCGCGCTTGAGCTGCTCGTCGCGCTTCTGGTCACCCTTGTCCAGTTCGTCGAGCAGTTCCTGAATCGTCTCCTGGGCCTGCGCCTGTGCCTTGGCCGCCTGGCCCGTCTGGTTCTGCTCGATCTTCTGCGCCGCCTCGTTCTGCTTCTTGGAGAGTTCCTGCTGGCGGGCCTTCTGAGCCGCGGCCTTCATCGCCTGGGCCTGCGCCTGGTCGGCCTGGCTCATCGCCGCCGCCCGGCTCGACAGCGCGTCGACGATCGCATCGGCCCGGCGGGCGGCTTCGCGCTGGCGCTTGGCCAGGTCCGCCAGTTCCGCCCGCTGCTGGGGCGTCAGCGATTCCGGGGCCTGCCCCTCGGTTGCGCTCTGCGCCGCCTGGGTCTGGTTGGAGAGCTGCTTCTGCTCGATCAGCAGCTTCTCCAGCGCCCGGCGCACCGCCCAGGTGTCCTGCCCACGGTCCAGCAGGTTCGCCAGGTTGGTCAGTTCATCCTCGACGCCCTGCTGGGCCTGCTTCGCGGCGTTGGCCGCCTGGTCCCGCGCCTTGGCGTTCTGGTCGCTCAGCGTCTGCAGCGCCTTTTGCGCATCGTCGCTGTGCTGGGCCGCGGCGTCCAGAATCGTCTTCGCGTCCGCCAGCACTCCCTCGATGCCGGCATCGCCCAGGCGGTTGCGATCCACGCGAGCCTGCAGTCGCTGCACCGTGTCGTGCATCGGGGCGATGCGTTCCTGCACGCCCGCCTGGGCGCGGGCCTGGTCCTGGGCGAGGGTGGGTTCCTGCCTGGCCTGGGGCAGCTTTTCGGTCAGCGCGTTCTGGGTGGAGGCCAGGCGCTTGGCGCTCTCGCGCACGCCCGAGAGCTCGGCCCGGATCTGCTCGATGAACTCGCTGTCGCTGATGATGCGGATGCGGCGCTTGGCGCTGGTGACGGGCTCGCGCCCGCCGCTGGCTGCGAAGACGTCCGCCGCCTTGCCCGTGAGCCACAACTCTTCGCCGGGCTTCAGGCCAAGCTGCGACACATCGACCGTCTGGGCCGCCCGAACCTTTGTGAGCGCGTCGTGGGTGAGGGCGTCGTGCCCCTGCCCGCCCGGGGCGGCATCTGCCATCTGCGCCGGCTCGCCCACCGGGTCCGCCGGCGCACCCGCCGAGCCCTCGGGCGGGCGGGCGACCTGCGAGAACAGGCGCGTCCAGGCGATGGCGACGTCGTCGCGACCTTCGGCGGCCGCGGGGAAAATCGCGGTTGGCAGCACCGATTCGTCGGCCGCGGGCTCGACGATCGTCACGCTGGGCGGCGCGTCTTCAACGACATCCACCTTGAAGGACGTGTCCTCGGTCGAGGCGATGCCGTATTCGTCGGTCAGGTGCAGGGCCAGGCGCAGGCCCTTGGTGATGTGCAGGGGCAGCGTCCAGGTGGTCGGGCCGAAGGTGGGCGTGCTGGCGAGGGCGGCATCGCCCACGCCCGCCAGCGTGCGGGCGAGGAACGACTGAACCTTGCCCGCGTCGTCGGCGGGCGGGGTGGGCAGGGGCTTATTCAGCGTCAGGGTGAGGGTGATGTCCGAGCCGGCGAGCACCGGGCCGATGGCCGCCCGCTCGTCCTTGCCCGCGCCCAGGTCGAGCGAGCCGCTGACGAGGTCGGTGCCCGACGCCAGGGCCGGCCGCGCGTAGGCGGGGGGCGTGACGACCGCTCCAGCGTTGACCAGCGAGGGCGCCTCGACCAGGCGGACCCGCAGCGGTTCGGTCTGGTCGTCGCGGCTTTCGAACCAGTACTCGAGCTCGATCTTCCGATCCGGGGGTGCCCCCTGCGGCGCGACGCTGGTGAGGTCGAGCAGGCGCTCGTACAGCTCGCCCGTGGCGTCGGTGCCGGCGTTGGGCTGGCCCGGAGGGATGGTCGCCTGCGCGTCCTTGTTCTGCGAGGTCAGCAGCGAATCTCGGATGGGGCCGGGCTGGCCGTCGGTGATGACACGAAAGTGCACCTTGACGTCGCTGCTCCCGCGCGGGGCGGCCGACTTTGCCAGGATCGCCCTCAGCGGGTAGACCGAGCCCAGCGCGTGGGCCTTGGGCGCGTCGGAGGCCAGCACCATCGTGCGCTTGGGCCAGGCCGCGCCGCTCCAGGGCGCCAGCACGCGTTCGACGCCGATCCGCGTCATGGCGGGGGTGAGGGCCAGCAGCAGCGCCAGCGGCGCCGCCGCGGCGCCGAGCCAGAGCAGGGTGCGACGGAGCGGCGCGGGCGAGAGAGCCGCGCCCGCCCCGGGGAGCTTCGCAAAGCGGGAGGCAGCGTCGGCGGCAGCCTGGGCGCGAAGGGCCGCAAGGCCCGCGTGGGCCGGGTCGGTCGCGTTTGCCAGTTCGTAGCCCGAGGCGAGCACGCCCGGCAGGCCCGCCTCGCGCCCCGCGGGAGATTGTTCAAGCTTAAGCGCGATCTCGGTCAGGCTGGGGCGGAAGCGCAGCACGGGCAGCACCCGGCGCTGCAGCGCGCCCAGCAGCAGACCCGCCCCGCCCAGCCACAGCACCAGGCGCAGACCCATCGGCATGCGAAGCACGAAGTCGAGCAGCCCCACGGCGATGGCGGCCAGCAGCAAGGCCGCGACAATCGCCCCCACGCGGGTGACGAGCAGTCGCCGTTTGGCTTTGGCTCGGATGGTCGTGAGGGACTTGGCGATGGAACCGCCCGCGAGGGCGGCTGTCTGCTGCGGGGTGTCACCCATCGCGTCCATCGTCGCTCCTGAAGACCCCTTCAGTCATCGGCGAAACCGTACGGCCCGGCCCGGGATTGTGCGCGGGGTGCTTGGGGTCGGCCCTCGACCAAGTCCGAGAATGCCGCACACCCGCCAAACCAGCCCGCTCGGGCCCTTCCGGTGAATGTACGTGCCCACAAGACACTTCGATGCGTTCCGCGCGCGGTCCGGTGACGAATTCGTGACGATCACCATGATTCTGCGCGCAAAGCCGGTAGATAGGACGAACCCGCCGGACCGCCCGCACTTATTCTGCTTGGCATGAAGATCAGTCGAGCGATGGCGGGGGTGGTGCTGAGTGTGTTCGCGGCCTGGGCGATCGGGCAGGCCCCGCCGCCCTCGGGCCAGCCAACCGCTCCGGCTCCCGCTCGCGCGGGCCAGGTGCTGCCGGCCCCGGTCGTGCTCGGGCAGCGGCTGCGTCATGACCGCAACGCCCAGCGCGACCTTTCGGCGGTGGTCGTCGTGCCCGACGCCGAGTCGTACCTGGCGGCCATCAGCGCCTGGACGCCCACCACCATCTTCCCCGTCCTCATCGACGACGGCTCACGCGTGGGGCGCGAGGATGTCGCGCGGTTTGTGCGGGGCTACCGGCCTCAGCGGGTGCTGACGTGGGCCAAGCCCGGCTCAAAGCCCGTGCACCAGGCGACGCTCGAAGAACTGCAGGGCGTCGTCGCCAAGGTGTGGGGAGCGGAGAAAGCGGACGGACCCGCGGGCCTGGCCGAGACGATCGCGGCGTGGAAGAAGGCCGGGCACACGCCTGCGGGCTTGGTGGTGGTGGGGGCGAATGACACGGCGTGGACGGCGGGGGTGGCGCTGGCCGCGGCCCGGGGGGAGATCTTGCTGAGCACCAAGGTGCAAGGTCCGGTGGATCGCGCGTGCTCGCCAGATGACGCGGATGCCCTGAGCCGCGAGGTGGAGCAGGCGGCGGAGGCGAGCGGCTATTCGTGGCGGGGCATGGGCGATGACCTGGAAGCCGTCACGCTGTGCGTGGGCGTGCCGAATCGGATCATCAAGGGGCCGAACGATTTCTTCGCGATGACCGACAAGATCGGGCGCCTCGGGGCGGGGCTGGGGGCACGGGAGCGATGGGCGTGGGCGGGGCAGATTTTCGGGACGCCGAGTCACGCGGCGTACATGGCCATGTGCGGGCTGTTTTTGGAGCCGCGCGGGGCGTGGCTGTTTGATGGATACGAGGACGGTCCGCCCTGGAACGAGTTCAGTTGCCGCGAGGCGGCCAAGGTGCTGGGGCAGGTGAAGCTGCAGTGCGAGGTGATCGGCCCGCCCGGCAACGACCTGGCGCGTTGGCAGGGGCGGGCGGCCCGCCCGGTGGAGGCGGGGCTGATCTTCGTGAACACCAAGGGCAACGATGACTTCTTTGACTTGAACAAGGGACGCGCGCTGCCGGGGGATGTGCCCGAGCTGACGCTGCCCGCGGCGGTGTCGATGGTGCACAGCTGGTCGGCGAGCAACATCGGGCGGCGCGATCGGTTGGCCGGGCGCTGGCTGGAGCGCGGGGTGTTCTGTTACGCGGGGTCGGTGAGCGAGCCCTACTTGCAGGCGTTTGTGCCCACGCCCAATGCGTGCGGGCGCCTGCTGGCGGGGGCGCCTTTCGGGGCGTCGCTGCGCCAGGACAACGCGCCGTTGTGGAAGATCGCGATCTTTGGCGACCCGCTGTACGCGCTTGGGGCGACGGGCAAGCGCGTGGGCGACGACCCGGCGCTCAAGGGGGCGGCGTCGATCGACGCGGGGCTGCGCGACATGCTGACGCAGGGTGACCTGGACCGCGCGGTGCGGGTGCTGCTGATGCAGGGGCGCGACGACGCGGTGACCAAGGTGGCCGAGGCGGTTCTGAACGACCCGGGCCAGAAGTTGACACCGGAAGCCGCGAGCGACTGCGTGCTGCCGGCGTTCCGGATGTCGCGCAACGACCTGGTGTGGAAGATCTTCGCGCGGGGCGGCAGTGTGGCGCTGCACGACCCGGCGTTGCTGGACGCCTTGTGGCTGAGCACCAAGCCCCTGCTGGAGGGGCACGCGGATGGGGCGCTGTTTGGGCTCATGGAACAGGCGCTGAGGCCCGAGCAGGCCGCTCGCGACGCGGGGGTGCTGGGCCGGGCGATCATGCAGGTGCAGGGGATCGACGCGGCCCGGGCGATGTTCGAGCGGATCAAGAACGCGACCACCGACTCAAAGCTCAAGGAGGCGATGGGGCGGGCGGCGAACTCGCCCCCGGAGAGCTGGTGAGCGGGGCGAGTGCGAGCGGCGCGGCGTCGAGATAGCCCTGGGTGGTGATCTGGCCGCCTGGCAGGACGCGCGTGGAGATGCAGCCCCGCTCGGCGGTTGTCATCCAGGTGGTGTGGTCGCGCACGCTGTTCCAGCGCGGGTCGTTCAGGCGGCGCGGGCCGGTGGATTGGATGATGAGGCGCGGGGCGAGGGACGCGACGAAGCGGATGGCGGCAGGGTGGGCCGAGCCGTGGTGGGGGAGTTCGAGAATGTCGGGGTGAATGCCGGGCGGAAGGTTTGTGGCGAGAGCGTTGAGGGCGTCGTCCTGGGCGTCGCCCGTGAGCATGAGCGTGGCGTCGCCCGCGGCGGTGGGGGCGGTGATGAGGGCGATGAGCGAGTGGTCGTTGTCGTTTTTCCAGGCGGCGTCGGGCGGGGGCGAGACGAAGCGCACGCGGCAGGCGCCGAGGGTGAGTTCGTCGCCCGCGGCGATGGGCGCGACGTCGATGCCGCGACGGGTGAGGTCGGCAAGCGCGATGGCGGCCGCCCCGCGGGGTTCGTCGTGGGCTTGCGAAATGAAGCGCGGGGGCACAAGCACGCGGCGGACGCCCAGCGGGCCGGCGACATCGAGGATGGCCCCGAAGTGATCGATGTCGGGGTGGGTGATGACGGCCAGCGGCACGCGCCAGCCGCCCGAGGCACGGCAGGCGCGGACGGTGGGGTTCATGAGGCGGCCTTCGCCGATGGAGCCGCTGTCCCAGAGGAGGGTGTCTGAGCCGCTGGTGATGAGGTGCGACGAGCCATCGCCGACGTCGAAAGTGGTGATCGTGAGGACGGAGGCGGGGCGGGGGAGGCACCACTCGGCAGCCACCCACGCGAAGGGGAGAAGGATGATGCACCACCACCACGCGCGGGCCGGGCGGGGCAGACGCCAGGCGAGCAGCACGCAGAGTGTCGAGGCGGCGGCCCACAGGCCCGAGACGGGCGGGAGGTAGATGGTCGCGCCGGGCAGGCGATCGAGGGTTTGGACGCCGGCGACGGAGAGGCGGGCGAGGGTGTCGATGAAGATGCTCGCCCCGCTGGCGAGCGCGGGCCAGAGCAGCCCGGCCCAGAGGGCGACGTAGCCGACCCAGAGCATCGCGACGATGAGCGGCGTGATGAGGAGCGTTGCGACGAGCGACCAGGGGCTGAGGTAGCCAAGCGTGTAGATGGTGGCGGGGAGCGAGGCGGTCCAGCAGAGCAGGCCACAGGCGAGGGCGAGCTTGGCGTGGTCTTTGAGTTGTGTGGCGAATGAGGGCGGGCCTCGCAGGACTCCCTTGAGCGGACGGCGGAAGAGGTGGGCGAGGGCGCGGTTGCCCAGCCAGAAGAGGCAGGCGGTCAGGCCCAGGCTGAGTTGGAAGCCAATGGAGTAGACATCCAGCGGGCGCCAGAGGAGCAGGCCAAGGCCGATCCACAGGAGAATGGTCAGGCGGTCGTAGCGGCGGCCCAGGGCCTCGGCGAGGAGGAGCGCGAGGACCATGATTGCGGAGCGGACCACTGGCGAGTTGGGCGGCACGATGGCGAGATAGCCGAGCACGAGGATGGCGACGAGCGCGGGTTCGAGCCAGCCGCGATCTCCGGTGAGGCGCAGCAGGACGAGCAGCACCAGGGCCATGACGCCCAGATGCAGGCCCGAGATGCTGAGCACGTGGGCCAGGCCCTGGCGGGCGAAGGCGCTGCGGACGGGTTGCTGCGAGGGGTCAAAGTCGCCCAGGATGAGGCCCAGCAGGAGCGCGCGGGATTGGTCGTTGTCGCCTGCCGCGCGGCTGAGCACGGCGCGGGCGCGAGAGGCGACGGCGTCGCGGGCAGCGAGGAACGACGAGAACGCGCGCGAGGTGATGGAGGCCGGGCGCTCGCTGGGCGAGATGACGCCCGGGCCGGTGATGGAGAGCGTGCCGATGACGCCCCGCTGGGCGGCCTGGGCACGGGGGTTCAGGTCGCCCGGGTTGCGGGCCTGGTTGGTCGGGTGATAGACGCCCGTGATGCGGATGCGATCGCCCGCGTGCAGGGTGATTTCGTGCTCGCTGCGGATGAGGAGATCGGCGTCGAGGGGTACGGGGCCGTCGTCGGTCTGGGCGTCGGCCGCGGCGAGGGTGAAGCGGTAGTGTGCGGCTCGCACGCGGAAGGGGGCGAGCCCGTCGCGCGGTCGGGGGACGAACTGGGGGGAGTCGAGCACGGTGCCATCGACGGTGAGCAGGGGCGGGGGTGATTCGGCGAGCGTGCGCCAGATGGGGCTTGATTGAGGTATGCGGATGCGGAGGTCGTACCACCCCAGCGCGAAGGCGAAGAGCGCGGCGGCGAGGAGGGGCGGGGCCAGGCGGGCGGGGGCGAATGCGGCGACAAGGGCCAGCGCGAGCGTGAAGGCAAAGGCCCACGGCGCGGCCGGGGTGGCGAAGTGATCGGCGAGGATGAGCCCGAGCGCGAAGGTGAGCACGGCGCCAAGGGCACGACGGCGCGAGGCGGCGACCCAGGCGCGGGATGAGTCGGCAAGAGATAACACATCGTGCGAGGGCACGGGTGTGTTATAGCAGAAGTGAAGATGGAGTAGGCACAGGCGGGACGCCTGTGCCACGAGGACGGGAAGGGCGGGAGACGCGGCTCGGAGAGCCTCGGTACCAAGCGGGAGACGCGGCTCGGAGAGCCGTGATACCAAAGACGCGTTACTTGGCTTCTTCTTTCTGCTCTTCCTGCTTGGTCTTGGGCTTCCAGTCGGGCTCGGCGAACATGACAAAGGTGCGCGTGCCGCGGAGGATGTAGAAGGTGACCTTGGTGGGCTGCTTCTTGGCGAGGTCGTCCATGGCCTTGCGATACGTGGGGATGTCGGTGATCTCGGCATCGTTGATGCGTTGGATGAGGTCGCCCGGGCCGATGCCGGCCAGGCCCGCCCAGCCCGCGCGGTCGGCGTTCTCGACGACGACGCCCTGCACGCTGTCATCCCAGCGGTTGTCGTCGCGGTCGAAGAAGGTGAGTTCGCGCACCGTGAGGTCGAAGTCCTTGTTCTGGTCGCGCAGGGCTTCTTCGGGGGCGATGCGGGTGCGCTCGAGCGTCACGGGCACCTCGACCTGCTTGCCCTCGCGCATCACGGTGAGCGTCGCCTTGTCGTCGATGTTCAGGCGGCGGATGGCGCGCTGCAGCAGCCCGGCTTCCTGCGTGCTGCGGGGCTGGGTCTTGGCGCCGTTGACGGCGACGATCACGTCGCCCACCTTGAGGTCGCTCTTGGCGGCCAGGGTGTTGGGGTAGACGCGCGAGACGCGGAAGCCCTGCGAGCCGGGCATGCCCAGCTTGTCGGCCAGATCCTTGAGCACGGGCTGGGTGGCGACGCCCAGCCAGGCCTTGGGGATTTCGCGCGGCGGGTCTTCCTTCTTGTCCGGGCGGGGCTTGAGAAGCGTGACCTGGTTCTTGCCCCGGCGGTCGAAGCCCACCATCACGAACTCGGGGATCGGGTCCTTGCTCATGATGGCGCGGTATTTTTCCACGAGCTCGTCGAGGGTTTTGATGGGCTGGCCATCGACGCTGTGGATGACGTCGCCCCAGGTGATGGAGGGCTCGGCGAGGTCGGCCGGGCCACCCTGGTGCAAGCCGCTGACGATGACGCCTTCGGTGGAGTCGAGCTGACGGTCGCGGGCCATCTTCTCGGTGATCTCCTGGGCGCTGATGCCCCAGCCCCGCAGGGCGGCTTCGTCGCCCTTGTCGCGCAGCAGTTTTTCGGTGGTGATGGTCGTGGTCTTTTCGACGCCGTCGTGCTTGTAGGTGACCTTGAGAGGCGCGCCGACGGGCAGGTTGGCGATCATCTCGGCGATGGCGGGGATTTCTTCGGGGAAGCGGGCGGTGATGGGCTTGCCGTCAAAGGCGGTGATGAGGTCGCCGGCTTGCAGGCCGGCCTTGTCGGCGGGGCCTTCCTTCACGGTGCTGTTGACGACGACGCCTTCCTTGAAGTCGCTGCGCTTGATGCTCTTGAGGGAGACGCCGACGTAGCTGCGGATCACTTCGCCCTTGGCGATGAGGGACTCAGCGACGGGACGGGCCAGGGCGGCGGGGATGGCAAAGCCCATGTTGGAGCCGCCCAGGGTGTTGATGCCGACGATCTGGCCCTGGAGATTCACGAGGGGCCCGCCGGAGTTGCCGGGGTTGATGGCGGCGTCGTGCTGGATCCAGCGGGTGAAGATGCCGGTGCGTTGGCCGGGGTCGAACTGCATTTCTTCGACGTCGTCGCCGCCACCCCCGGTGAAGACGCGATCGGCGTTGCTGACGATGCCCAGGGTGACGGAGCGAGAGAGGGCGAAGGGGGAGCCCATGGCCATGACGGTGTCGCCGATGGTGAGGGCCTTGCTGTCGCCCCAGTTGGCGACGGCCAGGGAGGTGCCGGGGGCGAGCTTGCTGGTGTCGATTTGAAGCACGGCGAGGTCGGTGAGGGGGTCATCGCCGACGAGCTTGGCGGGGATTTCTTGGCGATCGGCGAGGGTGACCTTGAACTTTTTGCCCCCCTCGACGACGTGGTGGTTGGTCACGACGTAGCCGTCTTTGCTGATGATGGAGCCGCTGCCGGTGGCGCCGCCCTTGGTCTCCTGACCGGTGGCGTAGTTGACGGTGATGACCGAGATGTTGACGAGGGCGGGGAAGACCTTGTCGCGGGCTTCGAGAACGACCTTGCGCATTTCTTCGCGCAGGTTCTGGGCGGCCAGGTCATCGCCAGAGGCAGCGGCCGAGCCGGCGGGAGGGGTGGCCATGGTGGCCTGTGCGAAGAGGGGGGCGGCGCCGGCGAGCAGGACGAGAAGAGAGGCAGCGCGGAAAAGACGCGTCATTCGCGAGGCTCCTGGGGCGGCGGCAGCCGCGGTGGTGATGCGGACAGCGTGCGGAGAACAAAGGTGAGTACCACGCCGGTGGCCGCGTGGTTCGCCGCTTTGGCGAGAGCGCACGGGGGCCGGGAAGGCACAGTACGGACCTATCGGTCAGGGCGGGGCCGGGGCTGAATAACCGGATGGACGCGGGCGGGGGGAGGGCGATGCACCTTGAGGCGGGCGCCGGGCATGGTGCGTGGGGGTGGGGGGCGTCACGGGCTTGCCCCAAGGAGGGAGAGGCGTAGGATTGGGCTCGAAAAGCCGCGCGTTTGGGGATTGGTGTAACGGTAGCACGACTGACTCTGACTCAGTTAGTCTAGGTTCAAATCCTAGATCCCCAGTTTGATGACGAAAACAGCCCCTCGGCCTTCGCCGAGGGGCTGTTGCATTATGCGCCGTGGGTGAGGCGTCTTGAATCCATCTGCGGCTAGGGGATGCGCGTCATGACCAATCGAAAGCGAAACCTCGCGCTGGCCTTGTTGTTCGCGGCAAGCGGCGCGATGGGCTTGCACGCGTTGTGGCGCCAAGCATGGACCGCGGCATATACCGACGACATGGTGTCCACCCTCTACACGCGCGGATTGTTGAATCACGACGAGACGGACGCCTGGCTGCAAGAAGATGGGTACCCCAAGGGCACCTCGTTTGCAGCATTGCTCAACGATCAATCCGCGACTGCGGATACTTCGATGCTGCTCTCGACAGGCTTCAGCGCCGTGGGGCTCGTGGTCGCGCTCGTGGCCACGTTTCGCGCGGATCCGTTGTCAAAGCAAAAGGGCCCTGCGCCGACGCGCAAGGCCCCTTCTGATACCTGATGCCTCGTGCTTGGCGCCCCCTTATGGGCAGCCGCCGCCCGCGATGGCGTTCACGAGGTCCAGGACGTCTCCAAGATCACCCACGCCATCCTGATTGATGTCGTAGTCGATGCCGCTGGGGTTGTCGTCGATGAACCAGTAGTCGATGTCCCCCTGATCGACCACGCCGTCGTGGTTGAGATCAAAGTGGCAGCCTGCTCCGACGCTGAAGCGGACAACGAGCGGCTGCGAGTCGGCGTACACGCCGTTGGCGTCCCACGCCACAAACCAGACTTCGATTGTGCCCTCCGATGCAAAGGCGAAGCCCTGCTGGTCGTCGTGCGACCCCAGCGTGGTGCCGAACGAGCGATCGGCGCGAGTTGAGCCGTTGCTCAGGGCGCTGGGGATGAATGAGCCGTCGGGTTGAAAGTCGCCCCACGCCAAGGTCGGCGTCGTATTGTCGACGATTTCACGCAGGTACGCGATCTCCCAGCGGAAGTCGCCTCCATCGAGGCGTCCGGTCGGGGCATAAAAATCGCTGGTAAGCACGAGGCCGCTGCCCGCGAACGAGCCATCGAGCTGGCCCGTGAGCCGCTGTTGAGCGTCGAGGATCGCGAAACGGCCGGATCCGTCGAGCAGGTATCCGAATGAAATGTTCGCTGTTTCGCCCGGCAGGTAGCCGGCGCGGATGGCGATCTGGTTGCTGCCCGGCTGCACATCTACAGTCAGGTGAACTTGCGCCAACGCAACCGGAACGCACGAGGCAACCGTGGCGGCGAACGCGAGCGTGCGGGAAGACATCGGAACTCCCTTCCAAACGGATTTGTCATGACCGCGTTGTCGAGCGCAGCCTAACTGAGCCGGCATCGGTCGCAATGGGATTTGCCGCAATGTCGGAACTTTCGGGGGAGATCACCGATGTCGCGTTGGGATACGTCAGCCTTTTCGCGCCTCAGGCCGGTCCGCCGAACATCAACAGTCTGGCGGCCGGGCGATAAGTACGCGCTGGTGCGGGCTTTCAAGCGGAATTCGGTATTGGACTACGTGGTCGGCCGCTTCGATGTCGCCCTGGCCGACGGCTCGGGCATCGGTGTGAGCGGGCGCGATCCGGCGGCGACACCGGACGATTGAACGGCGAACACCCCAACGTTCGCGAAACAGCGACGTCGGGAAAGCACCGAGCCTGGGGACAAAGAGGGAAATGGGCGCAACAGGACTCGAACCTGTGACCTCGGCTATGTGACAGCCGCGCTCTAGCCAACTGAGCTATGCGCCCCGGTCGTGCCTTTCGGCAGGGCGGGATGATAGCCCGGTCTGGCGGCGAGGGAAGAGGCTCGGGCGGCCAGACGCGGGCCGGGGCGGCGACGCTGGCCTGGCGGCGAGACGCGTGCTCGGCGGCGCTCGGCGGGCCGGCGCGTAGAATCGGCGGCCAAGCCCTCGTGGCGCAACTGGATAGCGCTCCGGTCTTCTAAATCGGTGGTTGCTGGTTCGAGTCCAGCCGGGGGCGTTTGAAGCATTTGCCTGCATACACGGGCGGATCTCTCCGGTATGTGTATCGCTCGATGGGTTGACCTTCTCCGGTGAGGCGCTATGCGAACTCTCTCCTTGGCGTTGATCGGGATGGTCGCCGGCCCAAACGCGGCGGCACAGATCCTGCCTGCAAAGGTTCCGGGCAAGCAGCCGGAGGTCGTGTGGGCCGCGAGTATTCCCGCGTTTGGTGCGGGGGGCATGGCCCGGTTCGAGGCGATGACGACGGATGAACTCATAGCCCAACTGCCGCCCGCGACGCAGGAATGGCGCACCGAGCCCGAAACGGGATGGTGGAAGGAGACGCCGGTCGCCGCGGAGTTTCAGAGGCGGCTCAACGCCGGCAAACTGACCAACGAGCAGATCGGCGCGGCACTCAAAGCCTGCGGCATGTTGCGCAGCACGCCCTACGCGTTTGAAGGCGAAGACTACCACGTGTGGCTACGCGTGCCGTACTGGCTAGAAAACACCGAGGTGACCGCACAGGCACGCCTCGAGCATGCATTGCTGGCCAGCGCGTGGTCTGCCGGCCCGATTGTCATCGATGGAACAGGATTGCCTTTTCAAGAGGAATCGGAGACGTTTCAGAAGATCGGTGTGATTCCTCCAGAGACGACGCACATCGTCTTCGATGTCACGGTGACGCCGATGAAGGCGTCGCAACCCCTCTGGAAAGGCGAGATCACGCTGCCGGTGCAGGTCGTCAAGCGGACGAGCCCGCAGCCCACCGATTCGCCCGAACTGAGGCAGGCGATCGCAAACCTTCAGCGTGGTTCGCTGGGCATTGTGGGGTCGCCAGATTCGCCGTTTGGCTTGATGTCGGGCTTGGTCGAGCGGCCCTTGCGCTCTCCACTGGACAACTGCTACGCGAGGCGCGCTGTGAACCTGCTTAAAGACGGCAAGGTCGTACAGACTTTTTTCCTGCGCGATCCGAGCGAGATCTCGCGAAACGACGTCAACTGGCAAAATCCTCTGGATGAAAGATACTTCAGCGACTTGGCGAGTCGGAAGAACCTTGAGCGGTACGCGGTGAGAGTGCGAGGCTTGCCCCCCGCGGGCTTTCCGCGTTGGCCCCGCACGCAGTATTGGAACGGCGAGATCACGATGCCGATCACCGAAGTCCTGGACCCCGCGACGCCCGCGAAGGAATAAAAAAGTCCCCTCTCGCAGGCGAGAGGGGACTTGTCGTACGTCGCGTTAGTGCCTTTATTGGCTTACTTGTCCGACGGAATCGGGCACGAGCCGCCGTGCTTCAGGTGGTAGTCCTGGTGGTATTCCTCGGCCTTGTAGAACGGCCCGGACTGCTCGGTGCTCTCGACCTGCGTGACGATCTTGCGGTCCTTGTAGCGCCCGGTCTTCTGCTGTTCTTCGATGAACTTCTTGGCCTCGGTCAGTTGCTCGGGGGTGGCGGCGAAGATGGCGCTGCGGTACTGCGTGCCGTAGTCCGGGCCTTGGCGGTTGAGCGTGGTGGGGTCGTGGAACTTGAAGAACCAGGCGAGCAGATCGTGGTACGACACCTTGGCGGGGTCGTAGGTGACTTTGACGGTCTCGGCGTGCCCGGTTTCGTCGGTGCAGACGAGCTTGTAGGTGGGGTTCTTCACGCTGCCGCCCATGTAGCCGCTGACGACATCGATGACGCCCGGGACTTGCTGGAAGCGGTCTTCGGTGCCCCAGAAGCAGCCGCCGGCGAAGTAGGCGGTTTCGATTTTGACGGGCTGGCTGGCGGGGGGCAGTTCCTGGCCCTTCTCGAAGAACGTGAGCGAGGCGGAGTTCAAGCAATACCGCAGGCCGGTGGGGGCGGGGCCGTCGTCAAAGACGTGGCCCAGGTGAGCGCCGCAACGGGCGCACTCGATCTCGGTGCGGACCATGCCGTAGGACTTGTCGACGATCTCGGCGATGTGGTCCTTGTCGAAGGGCTGGAAGAAGCTGGGCCAACCGGTGCCGGAGTTGAACTTGGCGTCGGACGAAAACAGGGGCAGGCCGCAGAGCTTGCAGACATAGACGCCATCTTTGTGGTTGTCGAGGAGGTTGCCGCAGAACGCGCGCTCGGTGCCCTTGGCGAGGATGACGTCGGCGTCGGCCTTGGTGAGCTTGGTGGCGAGCTTGTCGATCTCGGCCTGGCTGAGGTGCTTGATGTTGTAACCGGACTTGGAGTATTCGGGTGAGGCGGTGGTCTTCATGGCGTCTGAGGAGTCCTTACTGGTCTCCGGCTGAGCGGAGGTGAGTGCGAGGGTGCGGGAGATGCGGCCGTGGGCGGAGAAGACCGCGGCTGCGGTGAGCCCCATGGCGACAAAGAAGAGCAATGCGAGCAGGAAATATCGTCCGGTCATGGTGACCTCCAGAGTCGGGCGGCCGTTGGCCGTGGTGCATGAGCACACAAAGCCGCCGATACCGCGGCGGGCTGGCGAGACACTGGGGCCGGCCCCCGGGGTGATACGCCGCGCCTGACATCGACAGTTCGATGCCGGAGCGAGCAAAGAGTCACGAATCCACGCGATTCTGATCGGGTTTAGATCGGGTGAATCGGGGCCTGGGAGGGTGGGCGCGCGAAAAGACCGCGCGGCGGGCCTGGGGATCAGGGCGCGCAGTGGGGGTGGGGCGGAGATGCGGGCGCTGGGGGGAGCGTTAGCGGCCCCGGCGGCGGAGGCCCGCGAAACCAGCGAGGCCGGCGAAGGCCAGGCATGCGCCGGGCGCGGGCACGGGGTTCACGATGACCGACCAGTTGTCGTAGGTGGCTTCGGTGGCGTAGGCGCCGCCGGTGGTGCTGTTGCCGCTGGCGAAGCCGAAGCGGATGGGGGCGCCGGTGGCGGAGAAGTTAGGCGAGCCGGGCTGACCATCGAGGCGGTGGAAGTCGGCGGCGGTGATTCCCGAGCCGCCGAGGGTGATCCAGTTGCCGCTGCTGCCGGTGACGTGGTAGTCGGCGCCGTAGATGATCTGGCCTTGCTTGAGGGCGAGTTCGACGGCCTGGCCATCGCCGAAGCCGCCGCCGCTGAGGCGGGCATCGATGGACCAGGTGATGGATGTGATGGCGCCTTGCGTGAAGGGGTCATAGCGATTGGCCATGACGATGCCGTAGCGGCTGAATCCCCAGATGGTGTCGCCGCCGGCGGAGCCCGTCGTGAGGTTCACTTGGCGGGCCTTGCCGGGGTTGCCGAAGACGGATTGCACGCCCGAGGCAGAGCCGCCGGTGCCGATGACGACCTGCTCCATGACCCAGGCGGCGTTGCCGGAATCAGAGAACTCGGTGTCGGAGTAGGTGACGCTGGCCTGGGCGAGGGAGGCGGCTCCGGCGATGAGGGCGCAGGCGAACCAAGTGGGCGGGGCGATACGCATGGGTCTCTCTCCTCCTGTAGCGGGCGTGGCGAGTGAGCGCCGGCCCGGTGATCTCGTCTCTTTGTGGCCGCTTGGCCACCGTGGGGAAGTCTAACGAACCGGGTGCGAACGGGCAACGAATTTGGCGGGAAGTCGCGAAAGTTGCGCGCAAAGGCGGTAGTTATCGGGGTGAGCGTGTGGGCGGCTTGTGGATTTGGGGTGGCCCCTCTCTCCGAGAGGGGCGAATGGATTCTGGCGGTGGGCGGTGCGTGCTGGGCGAGATGATTCTCCGCGGATGCCAGAGGAAGGGGAGGCCCCTTCCTCCGGCACCTCCATCCCCTTATACACCGCGGCATCGCGCAGGCCTTTGAGTGGTTCGAAGCCTTCCCGCCTCGCGGCCCGAAGGCGCATTGTGCCAGGGGCGACTATCGCTTGGGTTTTGCAGTTTTCTTCGTTGCCTTCGTGGCTGCTTTCGCCTGGGGTTCATTGGCGCGGACATTCCTGGCCGCGAGCGTGGCGACTTCGCGTACGCGGGCGGAACGGGTTTCTTCGCGCTTGGCGCTGTAGACCCAGGCGAGGATGCGTTTGCGGACGCCTCGCGGGAAGGCGTCAAAATGGGCGCGGGCCTTGGGCTTGGCGTCGAGGGCCTTGGCCAGGTCGGGCGGCATCTCGAGGGCTTCGATCGCGTCGAGCAGCGTCCATGAGCCGTCGGCGATGGCGGCGTCGATCTTCGCCTGACCGGCGGGGGTGATGAGGCGTCGATCTTGGAGCGAGGCGATGAGTAGTTTGTTGCGGGCGGACCAGCCGCTCTTGGGTTTGCGGGGTGAGAAGTAGAGCTTGGCCTGCGTGGCGCCGACCGAGCCGCTGACGCTGTCGATCCAG
Organism: Tepidisphaera sp.; assembly: GCA_016124375.1. GTDB lineage: Bacteria > Planctomycetota > Phycisphaerae > Phycisphaerales > UBA1924 > RI-211. The sequence continues at coordinate 194,415 of WGNV01000001.1, read as the reverse complement.
CCGAAGCAGAGGGCTTCTTCGACGATGTCGTCATAGGTGAGGGCGCGGGGGGAGTCTTTGGTGGCTTTGTCGTAGACGAGCCAGATCGGGCCATGCGAGGCGTGGTGTTCTTGGAGCCAAGTTCGCAGGGCGCGGCGGTGGGGGACGTAGATGTGCGGGGCCTGCGAAGCGGCGGAGGGTTTGCTCGAGCGATGCGTCAGTTTGGCCATACTAAACTCGAATTTGGCCCACGCCGGGAGGGCAGCGCCCTGAATAAAGCGAATAAGGTATCACGATGTGGCGTATCCATCCGAGGGTGATGGTGAAGGGGCTATGCGTTGCCGCGCTGGTGGTCACGGTCGTCTGCATGACGTCGAAAAGCGCCGCCGCATTCGTGTGGTCGATGTCGCCTGTGGCTTGCTTTGCGCTTCCATCGGCATCCCTTTTCGCGTTTATGCTCTGGGATCGCCCGCGAAGGACCACGCGTGTTCGCGAAGCACCTCAGAGGACCTCGTGCTTTCATTGCGGCTACCCGCTCGATGGGCTGACTCCCGGTACCCCCTGCCCTGAATGCGGCAGAGTTTCGTGATGTCTCTATCGCTCGTATTTCGTGATTGACACCTCCCGCTTCGGCTTACTTACCATCTGTCGTGCCCCACGAGTCTCTTTGGTCACAGATCGACGCCCTTTGCGAATCGATGATGCACGCGGTGCCGCGAAGCGTGCAGGTCGCGGCTGATCGCAGCAGGCAACTGGGTTTGCCCGAGATCAGCGTCACGCCGAGCGCGGGGCGCTTGTTGATGATGCTCGCGCAACTCACCCACGCGATGCGCGTGCTCGAAATCGGCACGTTGGGCGGCTACAGCACGGCGTGGATGGCCGAGGGGCTGGCGCCGGGCGGGCGCGTGACGACCATCGAAGTCGACGCCGCGCGAGCCGCGGCCGCGGTCGAGACGTTTCGACTCGGCGACATCGGTGAACGCGTCGACGTGAGGCACGGCACAGGGCTCGGAGTGCTTGCGTCGCTGCGTGCGGAGAGAGCAGGGCCGTTTGATCTGGTGTTCATCGATGCGGACAAGGAAAACAGCCCGAACTACTTTGAAGCCGCGTCGATGATGACGCGCCCGGGCGGAGTCATTGTCATCGACAACGTGGTGCGACACGGCGAGATCGCTGACGCGTCAAGCAAGGACGCAAACGTCATCGGCTCGCGCGAGGCAATCCGCCGCGCCGGCCAGGCGCCGGGCGTGAGCACGGCTGTGCTGCAGACGGTGGGCACGAAGGGCTACGACGGAATGGTGATCGCGATGGTGGGAAGGGCGCAGGGCTAGAAGGCTTACTTCGCTGGCATCGCCGGCACCGGTCCGTGCTCGTATCGAAGGCGATCCGGCAGCACGAAGACTCGGGTGGTGAACACCAGGTCCGGGTCGCCCGGCTTGTCGGCCTTGTAGGTGAACTCGAGGAACGCGGCGGTGAAGCCCTTGTCGGGGATCTGCACCGGGGCTTCGTAGGCGAGGCCATCCTTGTCGGCGGCCCCCACGTGCCCGGCGTTCCAGGTGTCCTTGGTTTCTTCGATTCGGAAGTCGCGCTTCTTGGGCGTAGTCACTCGCCAGATGCGCACCCACGAGGGCTTGATGGTGGTCTGGGCGTGGATTTTCGCCCGCTGGCTGCGGCCTTCGTTGTCGGGAAGTTCGATGTTCCAGGTGATCTTGGGCATCTGGCGACCCTCGGACCAGGCGAGGTAGAAGGCCACGAGGTTGGCGGGGGCGTCGCTCCTGCTCACGTTGTGTCCGCTGTTGGGGACGTAACGCAGGAACCAGGGCTCTGGCAGGCGCTTTTCGTAAATGCTTGAGCTATCGGGCAGGAAGAACTCGTCGCCGCTGGCGTTGATGAGGTACTTGGGTTTGTCGCTCACGCGGCTGAGCCAGTTGACGGGGTCGTCGTGGGCGAGCACGCCGGCCATGAGCGGATCGGGGTCGGCGGTGGTGGGGTCGAGGCGTTCGACGATTTTGGTCTCGACGTAGTCGTTCAAGGCCGGTGCCCAGAAGCCGTAGGCCGCGCGGTGGTGATGCATCTGGGCGGGGACGTCGAGCACATCGATGACGATGGGTGCGAGGGCACCGACGCGATCATCGACCGCGGCGGTGAGCCAGGTGGTCCAGCCGCGTTTGGAAGCGCCGGCGACAAGCCACTTGCCGGGCTTGAAGGACGCATCGAGTGCCTTGCCGTTGAGGGTGGAGTGCGTTGGAGGATGCTGGGCAAGAAACTGCGTCGCGGCGTCCATGGCCTTGACGGCGCCCTTGACCATCGGGAAGCGAGCGATCCACGTCGGGTCGCCCGTCTCCATGGCCTTGACCCAGGTGCGGGCGACCAGGCCGTCTTCGGTGCGCTCGGCAGGGTCGTCGCCCAGTTTCAAGGGCTGGTTGGGGATGTTGTCGACGACGACGGCGATGGCGCCGGCGCGGGAGAGGAAGCCGAGTTCGCCGGCGGGGGCGTCGGGGGCGTCGGGCTTGCGGCGGCCGCCCGTGATGAAGAGGATGGGCTTGTCGCTGCGGAGCGCGTCGGGCACCCACACGTGCACCCAGTGGGTCCATTCGGGGATGTCGACCTCGCCAGGCGTGCGCCATGTTTGCGAGGTCATGCGCAGCAGGTTCCAGGTGCCGGGGGCGGGCTGGTCGAGGTGTTGGGATTTTTCGAGGGACCACTTGAACGCGCCGTCGTCGGCCTTGATGTACTTTTCGAGGGCGGTGAGCGTGCCGGGCGGCGTGGTGGCGGGGGCGCCGGCGGCAAGGAGCTTCGCGCGGGCCGCGTCGTCGGGAGCGCCGGGCGCACCTGCGTCAGCGGCGGGCGGCGCGGCGTTTTGCGCGATGGCGGCGGAGGTCAGCAACAACGAACACGCCGCGAGGGACGCAGTGCGAAGGGCGTTCAGCATGGCGGGCAGTGTAAACGAGACAAACGCCCGGGCATGACCCGGGCGCTTCTTAGCGCGGACTTCAAGATTGTCGAGCAAGGTGCTGAGGTGGTGTTGCGGGCGACGAGTGCGTGAACCAGTTAGGGGCAAGGCCCGCCCGCGATGACGTTGACGAGGGCGTCAACATCGCCCTGGTCGGCGACGCCGTCGTGGTTGAAATCGGGGTCGATGTTGGTGGGGTTGGCGCCTCCGGCGATGACGTTGATGAGGTAGTCGACGTCGCCCTGGTCGGCGACGCCGTCCTGATTCATGTCGGGGTTGCAGGTGGGCGAGCCGGTGCAGGCGGGATCGACGGCGCTGAGAATGACGAGTGCGGCGGGCGCCGAGGTGGTCGGGCCGCAGGCGTTGCTCACCATGCAGGAGTAGTTGCCGACGTCGGCCCAGTTCGAGGGGAAGTCGATGGTGATGGTGGCGGAGGTGGCGCCGGAGATGACGGAACCGCCGCCGTGTCCGCCGCCGTTGGGTCCGTCGAAGAGCGGGTTGTTGTTGAGCAGCCAGCGATAGGTGAAGGGTCCTGCGCCGGTGACGCCGACGGAGAAGACGGCGGGGCTGGCCCCCGGGCAGAGCGAGACGGGGGCGGGGTTGGACTGAATGACCGGGTTGGTGCAGCCGACGGGCGTGCCGATCAGGGTGAAGTTGAGGTCACCCGACGTGAAATAGAACTGGTAATCGCCGGTGACTGCGATGGCGCGAACGAAGTGCTGGCCATTGCCTCCGGTGCCGGGAGCGAAACCCCAGACGGGCGAACCGTTTTGCCAGGCGACGATCTCGATCCAGTATCGAGTGTTGGCCGCGGCGGCGAAGGCGTGCGGGAGCGTGGCGTGGTAGTCGTAGAAGTTGGTGCCGCCGACGTTTCCGGCGAAGGTTTCATTGGCGTTGCCGGAGATGGTGTAGTGGGCGAGTCGTCCGCCGCTGATTCCGCCGATGTCCGGCTGCGAGCCGGCGGGGATGGACGCCCAGATGGAGATGTCGAAGCTGACGACGTTGGTGCCGGTGGAGCCCCCCGCGAAGTTGCCGCCCCGGAACTGAATTTCGGTGATGTTGGCGGCGGCGGGGAGCAGGAAGTCATCCCAGGCGTAGGTGTCGAGGTCGCTGCCATCGGGGTTCCAGTAGGCGGAAGTGAGCACGGTGCCCGATGTGGGTGAAGGTGGACGCTGGAACACGACGCCCGCGTTGGCCGCGGCCGCGGAGACTGCAAAGAGGATAAATTGGTATTTTAGTTTCATGGGGATACTCCATTTCAGTGCCGATAATGGCCCTTCGTAGGAGTATGGCGTGCAAACGCCAAAAGACAAGTGAAAAACACATATTTTTATCCGTAACTTGTCCCACGAAGTGCGAGGTCGCTGGCACGAGCCCTGACCGAGTGCTAACTCGGGGGTGAAGTGGCGTCGGGAGTTTGGCGTACGGTGACTGGATGGGGCGTAGGCGTCAGGGGCAAGGCCCGCCCGCGATGACGCTGACGAGGGCGTCAACATCGCCCTGGTCGGCGACGCCGTCGTGGTTGAAATCGGGGTCGATGTTGGTGGGGTTGGCGCCTCCGGCGATGACGTTGATGAGGTAGTCGACGTCGCCCTGGTCGACGCAGCCGTCGGCGTTGAGATCGGGGTTGCAATCCGGGGGGCAGGTGTCCACCCAGTGGGCGAGCGAGGCCGAGAGTTGAGTGTCGGCGAAGGAGAAGTCGCCGCCGGCGAGGATTTCATCGTTGCCTCTTGCGAGGATTGCGAAAGTTGTCGAGGTGGAGCTGGCGTAGGGGTCATAGAGCCCGCCCATGAGCGGGCGCCAGGTGGTCTGGCCTGGGGTCAATAGGGCGATGCCGTAGAGGGTTGGAGTAGAGGGGCCCGTGTCGGTGAACTTGCCGCCTGCGAGGATGTCGCCGCAGGGCCGAAGCGCGAGCGAGTAGACGCCGGTGTTGGGGCCGCCGCTGGTGAAGGACTGGGAAAAAGGGGTCCATTGCTGGAGGGGCACGAAGAAGTGAATTATGGATCTGGTGGACATGCCGCGGATGCTGGTGAATGTGCCTCCCACGACAACGTCATCGCCGGGGAGCACTAAGAGGGATCGGATGTACCCGTTGGCGTTGGGGGAGAAGTCGGTCCAAGCGTGCGATGTGAAGTCATAAGCAGACAGGAACGCAGCGGTTTGTCCCGCAATGGAGAGGCCGCCTCCGACGAGGAGTCGGTGGTCTGAGAGCCAGGCGAGTGCCTGGGTAGAGCGGTTGCCGCTGGTGGGAGGCAGCGGCTGCCAGGTGTTGTTGGCTGGATCGAAGACCACGACGCCGCCTGCGATGATGCCGCCGATCGAGGTGAAGCCTCCCCCGACGATGACGCGCCCGTCGGGCGAGTTGAGCAGGCAGGTGATGGCACCGTTTGGGAGTGCGTTGGTGCCGAGCCAGGCGCCGGCCTGGGGGTTGACGATCGCAAGGTTGCGGGACCCGGTGACGCCACCGGCGGATGCGAAGAAACCCCCGACAAGGAGGCGGCCGTCGGCAAGACGCACGCATGCATTAACGCTGGAAGCGACGTCTTGTGTGACGCCGGAACCGAGCGTCGTCCAGGACCCATCCGGGTGGTGAATACCGATACCGTTGAGTTCAATGCCCTCCAGGTGGGTGAAACTTCCTCCGACAGCAAGATCGCCCTCGGGCAAGTCGAGCAGGGTTCGAACTGCGCCATCGGTCACTTCAACGACGGGACGAGTGTCGTTCGTGGCGAGATCGACGGTGATGAGGTTCTTTGCCGCCCGGGATCCCGCGTAGTCGATCACGCCGCCAATGAGCACTTGATGCTCACCGAAAGGTGCAATCGCTCGGCCGAGCCCGGTCAGGGATTGGTACCGGATGACACCGCCCAGGTTTGACCAGGCGTGCGTGGCGGGGTTGTATCGGGCGCTGCCGCCGCAGGAAACGCCATCCACGAACGTGGTCGCGCCGGTGGCGGCGATGGAGCCGTCGGCGAGTTCGGTGAGGCTCGTGAAGCCACCGACCATGCCCGGTGTGATCGACACCCAGGAGTGTTCGTCGGGGTCGTAGGTGCGCAGATCAGGGATGACGGCACCTGACTGAGGATCGAGGAAGCTGCCGCCGATGTAGATCGTTCCATCCGACCCTTTGAGCATGCTGGAGATTCGATCCGATCCGCCTGCCAGAGGCGGATCGACCGTCAGGGTGTTGTCTGAGAGATGGAGCGTGGCAAATCCGCGAGCGGGCAGACCACCGGCGCGGGTGAGATCACCTCCCACGAGTACACGATCCTCATCGATCTGCAGCAGCGTGAGAACGTTGTAGAGGTTGTCGTCGCCGTAGACCCCGAGCGGGATCGGCGTCCACTCTCCGGTACTCGCGGTGTATCGAGCGAGGTTGTGATAGATCGGCGCGGTTTGAGAGGAGAAATCGCCACCGATGATGATGTCCCCGTTGGGCAACGCCGCGATCGCGCGAATCACGGTGATGTAAGTGAAGAACCCCCCTCCGATGGGGGACCACTGCAGAGAGGCGGGGTCAAACCTCCAGATGCAGTTCTGCGTGGTGTTTCCCAGGCCTCCCGCGAGAATGGTTCCATCTGGCGCGAGGGCGAGGGCGGAGACGTAACGGGCGAGTCCGTCGCCGAGCGGCTCGATGTTGCCGTCAGGGAGCACCCGGCAGATGTTCTTGGTCGGCAGGTCGCCGATGCCTTCCCACTGGCCGCCGACGATCACGGAACCGTCAGGCATGGGCAACGTGGTGAGCACACTGCCGTTGACGCCGGAAACGCCGTGGCCGGGGAGCCATTCCCCCCCGCACTGCGAACGGAGCAGGCGAGGGAAAAGGCACAGCATCACAAAAGCGAATATATATGCGATTCTTCGGGGCATACGTGCCTCCACCTGCACGGGACATTAAGAGACGACGCGAGCATACCGCCCGGCGATCGGCCAGGTTGCGGCCAAGCCGAGAACTCGATCGGTTTCCGTCGATCAGTCAGTGCGCGGGCGCGTCGGCTACTCCGCCTTCCACCCGTATGTCAGATACTGGTGTTCGAAGGTGCCGTCGTCGTAGAGGTCGACGATGCCGTAGCCCTCGGGGGTGCCGTGCCTGGGGCCTTTCCATTTGTTGCCGCAGACCGCGCCTTCGCAGATGTGGGTGACGCCGCGGTATTCGCAGCGGTCGTGCTGGTGGAGGTGGCCGGCGAGGCAGAGTTTGACGTTGGGGTGCTTCTCGAAGAGCTTGTGGATTTCGCGGCAATCCACGTGCATGCGGCTGGACTCGACCATGAGGTCCGGCCCGTCGGTCTTCCATTCTTCTTCCTTGCGGTCGAAGAAGTTGGCGACGGAAATGATGGGCGCGTGCGAAACGACGACGATGGGCGTGGTCGCGGGCGTGCGCTCGAGTTCATCCTTGAACCAGGCCATCTGCTCGTCGCCGAGCTTGCAGCGGAAGTCGCCGCTGCCGTCGGGGAGCAGGTTGATCGAATCTAATATGACGAACTTCCAGCCGGCCTTTTCAAAGCTCTGGTAGGTGTGCGTGTACTCGAAGTTATCCATGAACCAGCGCTTGCCGAAAAAGGGCTCACTGCCGGTGGCCTTGGACTTTTTCTTGTCGCGTCCGAAGACGTCGTGGTTTCCCAGGGTGTGGTGGACGGGCACGCTGGCGGGGATGGTGTCCTTGACGATGGTCTTGAAGAGCGTCCACAGCTCGCGCGAGCGACCCTCGGGCGTCGAGCCGGTGTCGAAGGGCAGGTCGCCCCCGGTGATGACCAGTTCGGGCTTCTGGCCCATCATGTGCTCGAAGGCCTGGCGCATGCCGATGGCCCCGCGAAGCTCGGGCTCGACGTGCGTGTCGCTGGGGTGGGCGAAGCGGAGGACGCGGGTGCGCTCGGCACGCTTGAGGAACGGGGCCGCCAGCGCGGCACGGGGGCGGAGCATGGCCGCCAGGCCGAGGGCGGCTCCGGCGCCGAGCACGGCCCGACGCGAGATGTCATGAGACGAGGTGCGGTTGGTATCCATCTTCGCCGGTCCTTTCGTTCTGACGCTGGTCCTTCTGCCGCGCGGCCCCAGGCCTCGCCGCGCCACTTCCGCCATTCTTCCTGTCTGCCCGTGCGAGAAGCGGAGACGTTAGCGCCCCCGGTGCCGGGTGGTTCGTCGACATTACCCGAAGATCACGCGGCGAGCGGCAGATCTGCGGCACGCTTCGCCGCATTGCCAAGCGGCCAAGTGCGAGCCCTAGGCGACGGCGCGGTCATCGTCCCGGGGGCGGCAGTTCGTTACACGCGTTCGTCGGCGAAGACCGCATGCTGACGCGAGACCCCGCCTTGCTCGCGTGGCCTCGCATGCTTTGATCTATCACGATCACGGCGCTTCCCCCGCGCGATCGTTGCCGACGGCGACGCCGGATCGGCGTTCAGTGCCGCTGTGATCATCGACAGGCACGGCTGCATCGGCCTCGCCGGCTGGTCCGCGTTTGGCGACGCTCGTGCGACCCCGACCCCAATCGTGATGGGGCCTGCGATCAGAACGACGTCGACTTTCTCATCAAGTGATCGCCGGCGGCGACAACCCCAGCGGCGTCGACCCCGACTTCAACCACGATGGTGCCGCCGACCAGGGAGACGCCGACGCGCTCGTCAACGTGATCGCCGGGGGCGAATGCCCTTAGAACGCTTTGCTTTGGCATGTCGGGAGGGCCTGGCTTGCGGTGTCCAGCTTCGCCGCGCGGCATGCTATTGTCTCGCCCATGCGCGTTGGCGTGCTCGAACTCGTCCCGGGAGGACATCGGCTGACATACGTGCGCCGGATTCTTCCGGCCTTCGCCTCGATCGGCGAAGTCACGTTCATCACGAGCACGCAGGCCGTTTCTAGCGAGGAGTATCGCACGCAGATCAAACCCCTGGAGGGGTCGTTCCGGCTGGAGGCTCGAGATTCAGTCGCGAACATGGCGGATCCGACCCGAGAATCGTTGGGCGCGATCGCTCGCTGTGTCGGCGCCCGCGCTGTCGATCACCTCGTGGTGCCTCTCTGTGACGGAACGATCCAAAGGGCCGGGCTCGCGCGAGTCTCTGGGCGGCTGCGGGTTCCGGCGGGCGTCGAGATCGAAGGGCTCATGATGAGAGGGTCATACGCCCACGAGCCGCCTCGCGGGCTGAAAGAACGGCTTCGGTGTGCGGCTTGGCTTCGTTCGGCCTCTTGGGCTCCGTTTAGCGTCGTGCACCATCTCGACCGCATCGCGCTGGATTGGATGCGACGCGAGCAGCCCTCGATGGCGAAGCGACTGCGCCTCATGCCCGACCCGGTCGAGCGGCCGGCGCAAATCACCCGCGAAGCTGCGCGTGATCGCCTGGGGATGGATTCCAGGGGGCGGGTGATCGGCTGTGTTGGAGTCATGGACGAACGCAAAGGCATGGACCTGCTGATCCGGGCATTCTTGCAAGCCGAGCTGGCCCCGGATGATCGACTGCTCCTGGCAGGCAAGCACTCGCCACAGATTTGTGCTCTCATTAAGGCTCAAGGTCCCAAGGCCAGCGAACGAGTCGTGTCAATCGACAAGTACATGACCGAGGAGGAGCTCGAACTGTCCTCGGCGGCCATGGACGTGATGGCTACGCCTTATCCGCCGGGACGTGGACACGTTGGGTCGTCCAGCAGCCTGGTTCGAGCGGCCATGCTCGAGCGGCCCGTGCTCAGCAGCCCTCAGGGTCTGGTTGGCGACAATGTGACGGGCTTTGGCCTGGGCTACACCTGCGATGTCACCGACGAGGCGGCGTTCGCTCGGGCCATTCGCGAAGCGCTCGACGCTTCCGGTAGCTTCAGCCTTTCCGAAGCCGGGCGACGCTTCGTAGAGTTCAACAGCATCGAGAACTTTCTGGCGTGTTTTACCGCCCGCGCCCGCGAGCGAGCCGGCCTTCCCCCGCTGCCCGGCGCACGCTCCTGGGATTGGGTGATGGAGGCCGCCAAGCCATGAGCCAAAGCCACGCGCCACATCCCGTCGTCCTCATCGGTGGCGGAGGGCACGCCCTGGTCGTCGCCGAGGCGATCGGGCAGGGCGCGGTGCTCGTTGGTTTTTATGACGACGCGCCCGACGCCCGCCTGGCCGGGGCCGCTCGCGTGCCTTGCCTTGGCGCCCTTCGCGAGATTCCGGCGGCCCTCGAGCCATGGTACATGCTTGCGCTGGGAGACCTGGCGTTGCGACGGCGCGTGCTGCCATCGCTCGCGGGCGCCCGCAGCTTTGCGATCACCCATCGCACCGCGTTCGTGTCCGAAAATGCCAAGGTCGGCCCGGGCGTGTTCGTCGGGCCGCACGCGGTCATCCACACCTTCGCCAAGGTCGGGCCCCACGCGATCATCAACACCGGCGCCATCATCGAGCACGAGTGCGAGATCGGCGAAAACGCTCATGTGGCGCCCGGGGCGGTTCTGGGGGGCAACGTGACGGTCGGCCCCGACACGCTGGTGGGGCTGGGCAGCCGCGTGAACCCGGGGGTGCGGATCGGTCGTGCCTGCGTGATCGGCGCCGGGGCCACGGTGGTTCGAGACGTGCCCGACGGCGTGACGGTGGTTGGGGTGCCGGCGCGCCCGCTCTCGCGCCGCTGAGCCGGCTGGCAGCGCACGCCTATTCGATCTTCCCGCGCAGCGCGTTGGCACGGTCCACGATTTCCGCTTCAAAGGCGGCCTTGTCCTGGGTCTTTTCCAGCGCGGGCTCGAGCTTGAAGTTCCACTTGGCCGAGTGCTCGATGCCGCCCGGCACCAGGTTGGCCACGATGTCCGGCCCGGGATACTCGTAAAACGGTGCGTCCACCGGAACATTCACCCGCAGGGGTTCGTAGCCGTCCTTCTTCACGAACACGTCATAGCTGCCGTAGTACGTGAAATCGGCTTCGAGGGGTGTCTCGCCCAGTTCGACGTCGTTGGCCCAGACCCGCGCCCCGGGCGGATCGCTGGTGACGATGATCTTTCGCGAGAGGCATCCCCCGAGCGAGGCCGTCGCGATCGCCACAGCCGTGGCCATGAGGAAACGACGGGACTTCCGAGTCTCGATTCGACTCACTTGGCGCCCTCCATCCTTCCCGGCCCGTCGAACTCATCGCCCCGGAAGAGGTTCCCGAGGTACGCCCGGCGCACCATGGGGTCGTTCACCAGTTGGCGGGGCGTGCCCTCGGCCAGCACGTTCCCCGCCTCGATGATGTACGCCCGGTCGCACACCCGCAGCGTCTGCTGCACGTTGTGATCGGTGATCAAAAACGCGATCCCCCGGTCCGCCAAGCGCCGGATCTCGCTCTGCAGTTCTTCGACGGCGATCGGGTCCACGCCGCTGAAGGGCTCATCCAGCAGAATCAGTCGGGGCTCGGTCACGAGCGCCCGGGCGATCTCCAGCTTGCGCCGCTCGCCCCCCGAGCAGGTGCGGGCGGCGTGCCGGGCCTTGTGCGTGAGCCCGAACTGCTCGAGCAACGCCGCGGCCCGCTGCTTGCGCTGGGTGCGCGTCAGCCCGCGGGTCTCGAGGATCGCCAGCAGATTGTCCTGACACGACAGGCGCCCGAAGACGCTGGGCTCCTGGCTGAGGTAACCCATGCCCGCCCGCGCCCGCCGGTACATCGGCATGTGCGACACGTCCTGCCCGTCGAACATCACCCGCGTCTGGCCCCGATCCGGGTCGATCATGCCGATCGTCATGCGAAAGGACGTGGTCTTGCCCGCGCCGTTGCGGCCCAGAATCCCCACGACCTCGGCCCGGTCGACGCCGAAGTTCACGTTGTCCACGACCACGCGCCCGTGGTACGTCTTGCGGAGTTTGGAAGCCTGAAGCAGAGGCATGAGCCGCCAGTGTAGGGGTTTGGGCCGCGTGCCGGGCAATGACGCCAGGGGCGGGGGTCCGCTGCCCGGCGGCAGGCGGAAGGGCCGCAACCCGAATACCCCGGCTCGGTATCACCCGCGCCCGCACGACCACCCGAGCGCCGCCTCCCGTCGGCCCTGCCCGCGTTTCTCCCCGCTGCCCAAGTATGCTCCCTCGCCCCGGAGTCCTCATGCGGCTGTTCGTCAAGTCCAAGATCTACCGTGCGTTCCCCGAGCTCGACGCCTTCAGCGACGAGCGCTGCGAGCGCTTCGTCCGTGCCGCCAGACGCCCCGTCTGGTTCCGCGCCCGGGTTGTCGCCGGCGGGTTTCTCGCCTTTCTGCTTGCGTCGGCGGCTCTCGGCGTGGCGGCCCACCTCGCGGAAGAAAACGCCCCGGCGACCTTCGGCCCCCGCTCCCCGCTTTGGGCCATGCTTCTCATTCTGTTCGTGACGCTCTTTGTGTATTGCGCGGCGGGTGTGGCGTGGCTCTGGAGCCGCGATTGGATGTTGAGACGCCGCATTCGCCGCGTGCTCCGTACCCGGGGCCACTGCCACTCCTGCGGCTATCTCCTGCTGGGCGCCACCGTCTCCGCCACCCACGAGATCTCCTGCCCCGAGTGCGGCTTTACCACCGCCGTCGATCCCGCGCTGGGCGAACTGTCGAGCGATGCGTCTGGCCGCACGCACTACCAGCCCAGCGAAGCCTCGCTGCGCCGGGGCCCGAAGTGGCTCACACCCGCGCGCCGCCGCTGGATCCGCCGCTGGAGCAAGCGCGTCGCCGTCGCCGTCCCTGCCTTGCTTCTGGTGCTCGTCGTCTCGTACGAGGTGCTGCTGCGCATCCAGGCCGACGCCGCGGCCAAAGCCCGCCCGGGGCCCGAAGGCTTTCTCGCCCTCCAGCTCAGCCACCTGCCCCCGGGGGTACAGCCCGATGCCCCCAACTCCTGGGATGTCTTTGACTCACTCCGGGCGCGCCTGGGCAGCCTCGAAACCGCCGCCGGCGTGCCCCACCCCAACGACACCCAGGGCAACCCCATCTACCTCGACTACTCATCGATTGGTCAAGACATCAAGGGCGACAGCGAGCAAGAGCAGAACGCCCGCATCGCCCAGGCCTACAGCAAGGCCGTGCTTTCTTCCTTTGCTTCAGATCCTCTCTTCGATCAGCTTGAGGAGATGGTCCATCGTCCCCGCCATGTGCTCCCATTCACCTGGTCCCGCTCCGCCTCGCCCGCCAGCAGCAACCCGTCGCTCGGCACGGGCGCCAGTCTCCGCTACCTCGCCCGCCTCATGGTCGGGCGCATGGACCTGGCCCGCGAGCGGAACAACCTCGCCATGTTCGACCAGAGCCTCGACATCGATCTCGGCCTGGCCCGCATGAGTTCCTCCCAGCCCACGCTCATCAACTACCTCATCGGCATCGCCATCGAGAGCATCGGCCAGGGACGCATGCGAATCGTGCTCATGGATTCTCCTTCCCAGGCCTGGCTCGACGTCTTGGAACCCCACGCCTGGCGACTTATTGATGAGCCCGACCAGTTCGAGTACGCCCTGAAAGGCGAGCAACTCATGGTCACCGACACCATCTGCTGGGCCTTCGAACAGCCTGGCCGGTGCCGCTTCGGACGCTTCTCCCCCGACATCGCCAACCTCTTCGGCGCGTTCTCGGGGCTTGAGACCAAACGGCTGGGCTTCTACTGGGAGAACAAGTCGTTCATCGACCGCTCGTTCGACGCGTACATCAAGCAGGCCGCCCAGCCGCCCGCGACGCGAACCATCTCCGCCAGCGACGATACGTCACTTCTCATCCCCGCGGCTCTCGACTACCTCATCCCCAACTTCGCCAACAGCCGCGACCAGCGCAGCACCGAACTGGCCGGCACCATCACCATGATCCGCATCGAGCGCTACCGCCTGGCCCACGGGCACTACCCCCAGTCCCTGCAGGACGTCGCCGCCGAATCGCCCCGCCCGCTGCCCCTCGACCCCTACTCGGGCCACCTGCTCGGCTACAAGCGAGTCGATCCCGCGACCGATCCGCATGGCCGTGGCTACATCCTCTACAGCGTCGCCGCCGACGGCGTCGACAACCAGGGCCGCACCGGCAAAGAGCGCCTGTACTCGCCCAACAAGGCCTCCAAAGACGTCGATTTCATCCTCAACGACCCGGATCGCTAGCCGACGTCGCTCGCCGCTTCTCGCGCGATCAACCCGAGCCACTCGGCGTTGCCCCCGCCCTTGCCGCTGGCGTTCGCCCCGCCCAGCACGGGGGACCTCGTCAGCCCGCGTACCTCGTACCCCATGCCCGCCAGCATCGCCACCGTCTCGCGCGTGATCTCCTCCGCCCGCGCCTCCTCCAGCACACCCTTTCGGGGCAGTTCGCCCCCGCGATCCTTCAACTCATAATGCGGCTTGATCAGGGTGATCAGTCGCCCGCCCGGCCTCAGCCACTTCATCGCCTGCGGCACCAGCAGCCTCTGGGGCGTCCACCCCAGGTCCGCCACCACGACATCCACGCCCCCCGCCGGCGCCTCCGCGTGCAGCGCATTGGTCCGCTCGCGCACCTCCACCCGCGCGTCCTTCCGCAGCGTCCACGCCAGTTGCCCATACGCCGTGTCGATGGCGATGACTCGCGCCGCGCCCGCCTGCAACAGGCAATCCGTGAACCCGCCGGTCGAACACCCAAAGTCCGCGCACACGAGCCCCGTGACGTCGATCGCGAACTCCGTGAGCGCGTGCCGCAACTTCACGCCGCCCCGGCCGACATACTTGGGTTCTGGAGAAGCCCCGCTCACACGTGCCCGAAGCTCGTCTTGACCTCGCCCGTGCGCGGGTCGGCGTCGGCCGTCGAGAGCCCGAGGATGCAGATCCCCAGTCGGTCGGCCGTCGCCAGCATCTCGGGCTTGTCGAGCATGATCACGTCACCCGCCGACAGCACCAGGCACGTGCCGCCCGCCGCGTGCAGGTTGTTGATCGTGTTGATCCCCACCGTCGGCACGTCCGAGCGTCGATCGTGCCCGAAGCGAGCGCCCTTCAGCAGCGTCCAAGCCCGGCGGCGGCACAGGTTCCCCGCCCGCTCGATCATCCGGTCCGTCCCCTCGATCGCTTCGACGCAGATGATGTCCCGCTCCCGCACCGCCACCGCCTGGCCGATGTCCAGGCGCAGCAGTTGCGTGAGCATGGGCCAGGCAAGCTCAATATCCCCCTGCTGCGTGGGCGTCGGCTGAGTCTTGGTCATCACGCCGACGTCGGCCATCGCGTCGGGAATAGGTACCGTGCTATCCAGCAGCTTGACGCCGCAGCGGTCGAGGTGGTCGGCGATCGCCCCGAGCACCGCGTGCGAACGTTTGTCGAAGCGCAGGTGCTTGTACCACCCTTGGATCGTCGGCCAATCGGGCAAGTTGCGCACCACCCGCCACGGGTCGTACATCACCTTGGCCTTGTCCACGCGCCCCACCATGATCGCGTGGTGCACGCCCAGTTTGCTCAGGATCTTGCCCCAACTACCCACCCGCAGCAGCCCCACCTCGCGGAAGGTCGAGCACAGGCCCGGCAACTCAGGGTCGAACTGATCAGCCAACCCCAGCCCGTGCACGGGGTGACCGGACGACCGCAGCGAGCGGGCGATCGTGATCGGCAGCCCGCCGCCGCCGGCGATCAGGCCGATCGCGGTGGGAGGTGGCGGATGGTCTGGCAGTGTCTGAAGCATGGAATCGAACGAACGCCCGCGCCGAACGGGTCACCACTTCGCCGCCCGCGACGCGGACGACCACCTGACTCCCCGGTACGGCGGCTGCCACGAAACGGCCCGCACCGGTTCGCTCCCCCTACCTCCAACTATCGGCCTTCGCCGCTCACCGGGGAGAGAAGCCCCCGATGGTAAGTCTCCGCGGGGACGGCTTCCACCTCCTCATGTCACCTCTGTTTGGATTGTGGAAGGGTTGTGGAGCAGCGGATGACAACCTGTTGGCACTTCTGGGCGGATGGGCGGCCCGGTGCGTCGCCGGCGGCTTTCGCCTTGCAACCTTACCCGCTCGGCATGCCGATACAACTCGCATGTCGCATGGTCTGGACATCATCGACCCGGGCGGCCGCCAACGCCCGCCCGCAACCCCCACCCCCTCGGACGCGGCCTCCGACGCCCGCCCCGCCCTGCAGGTCTACTTCCGCTGCGCCAACGCCTACATCCGCGTCCTCCGCTCCGCCGACGGCACCCACTACCTCTGCCGCTGCCCCAAGTGCGGCAAGTCCACCCGGTTCATCGTCGGCCAGGGCGGCACCGAGCAACGCTACTTCGAGATGTCGTGCCGATAGGCTGTGGCTCGCACCTTACGAGCCCCCCATGCCCGAACTCCCCGACATCGACCTCTACGCCGCGGCTCTCCGCCCCCGCATCCTTCGCCACCCCCTCCGTGCCGCGCTTCTCAAATCCGTCTTCCTCCTCCGCACGGCCGATCCGCCCCTTGACGCCCTCGAAGGCCGCAGCGTCCGCGCCGTCTCGCGCCTGGGCAAACGCCTCGTGCTCGAGTTTGACGACGATTTGCACCTCATCCTCCACCTCATGATCGCCGGGCGCCTGCGCTGGGCCGACGCGGGCCCAACCCCAGACGCCGGACCTGAGTCCGCGAAGGTCCGGGTCCGGCCCGCCCCCTGGTCCAAGATCGACCTCGCCCGCCTGCGCTTCGACACCGGCACCCTCACCATCACCGAAGCCTCGCAACAAAAACGCGCCGGGCTCTGGGTCGTCAAGGGGCGCGACGCCCTGGCAGCCCACGACCCCGGCGGGCTCGAACCCCTCACCTGCACGCGCGACGAGTTTGCTCAGGCCCTCACCCGCGACAGCCGCACGCTCAAGCGAGCCCTGACCGACCCGCACACCTTCGCCGGCATCGGCAACGCCTACAGCGACGAGATCCTCCACGCCGCCCGCCTCTCGCCCATCGCGCTGACCCGCAAACTCACGCCCGACGATCTCACCCGCCTCTGGGCCACCACCCGCGAGACGCTCGCCGCCTGGTCCGCCAAACTCATCGCTGAGTTCCTCGACCCGCCTCCGGGCCGCTTCCCGGGTGCGGGCGACATTACCGCCTTCCGCCCCGACTTTGCGGTCCACGGCAAGTTCGGCACGCCCTGCCCCGTCTGCGGCCACAAGGTCCAGCGCATCATCCGCGCCGAAAACGAAATCAACTACTGCCCCACCTGCCAAACCGGGGGCAAGGTCCTCGCCGACCGCTCCATGTCGCGATTGCTGGGAGACGATTGGCCCCGCACGGTCGAAGAGTGGGAGCAGTAAGACGCCGGGTGCTCGCCCGACACGCGGCACCTCAAACAACACTCACTCTTCGCGGCTGGAGCGCTGCTTGCCCATCCGCCGCAGGGCGGCGTAACTGCGCCGCCACTCCGAGATCGGCCCGGCGGGGGCGCCCATGTAGGTGGCCCCGGCGGGAACGTTGCCGCTGACTCCGGAGAACGCGGCGACCTTGGCCCCGGCCCCGATCTCGACGTTGTCCGCCACGCCCACCTTGCCGCCCAGCACCACGCCATCACCCAGAATCACCGAGCCCGAAAGCCCGACGTGCCCGCACAGGATGCAGCAGCGACCGATGTGGCAGCCGTGCCCGACCTGCACGAGGTTGTCGATCTTGGTGCCGTCGCCGATGGTGGTGCTGCCAAACTTGGCGCGATCGATGCACGTGCACGCGCCGATCTCGACCTGATGCCCGATGACCACGTTGCCGATGTGCGGAATCTTGATGAGCCCGCGACCATCGGGCGAAGGGCGGAAGCCGAAGCCATCCGCCCCGATGGTGGCGTTGGAGTGAATCACGCACTGATCGCCCACGACGCAGCGATCCAGCACCGCGGCTCCAGGGTGCAGCACGGTCCCGCGACCGATGCGGGCGCCGTGACCCACCATCGCGTTGGCAAGCAAGATCGCCCCGGCCCCGATCTCCGCCCCGCTCATCACCGTGCAGCCCGGGCCGATGCTGGCGGTCGGGTCGATGGTCGCGTCGGACGCGACATGCGCCCCGGGATGAACGCCGGGCGGGGCGTCGATGGTGGTGGGAGCGAAGGGCGCGGCGGCCTGGATCAGGGCCATGTCCACATCCGGCACCACCAGCAGCGGGCGCGAGAACTTGGGCTCGACGGGGTCAAAGTCAGGCACGAGGCTGGCGAGGGGAATATCGCGGCTGATGACGGCGGCCGCGGCCTTGCTCGTGGGCCACATCTTCGCGAACTTGTGCGAGCGGATGAACGTGAGCGCCCCGGCCTGGGCCAGCTCAAGGGTCTCGATGCGGTCGACAGTGACATCGCCCGGCCCCAGAAGCTGAGCGCCGATGAGCTGGGCAAGTTCGGAGGTACGCACGGCGGTAGACATGCGTGGAGTGTATGGGACCGCCGGCGTGGTGGGGGGGTCATGGCTGCGGCCCCCCGGGCATAACGCACCGTTGGAGATTACGTCGATTCTGCTAGGCTTTGGGCATGCGGGCGTTGGCGGACAACCCCAGTCTGCAAAGGCGACGCCTGAACCGGTGGACGTGGGGCATGGTTTTGGTTGTGGCTGTCGCTGGCGGTGCGGTCCTCGCACGCGTCAGCGGTGAGCCCTTCTGGCTTGCCGCCATGCAGGTGTTCCTGCCGGTGGGCATGGTGGCCGACCTGACCAAGAACTGGCGAAACAAGCGAGGGCTCTGGCCCCGATACCTGCTCCTTGCTGGCGTGACGGTGTTGCTTGCTGTTGTGCTTGGCCTGAGCGGCCTGCGAGAACTCCGTGGCGCCACCGACGAAACCAGGCTCGAAGGTAGAGAACTAGTTATCAGCGCCGGCATCGCCTTCGCGTGCACGGCACTGGCCGCCCTGCGAGCCTGGTGGAACTTTCGCCGAGGCCATTGAGGCTTACATCGGTGCCCCAAGCAGGCGGGCGAGGTCGGCGAGTTCGTTTGGGTTGAGATCGGACACAAGCCAGTATCGCATCGCGCCGTCGGACCAGGCGATGGTGTGGTAGCCGCGATCTTCGGTGAGGGCGGGGGCCTTGATGCCGGCGGAGGCGCGGGCGGCGACGGGGGTGACGAAGAAGTTGATGATGTGCTTGCGATGCGTGTAGACGATGGCCGCGGCTGGCTGATCGGCGAGGTAATCGAGGCGCCCGCCGGTGAGGGGGAAGCCTTTGTCGGCGAAGTCGGTAACGGGCGGGGAGAAATCGAGCTTGCCCGCGAACCAGGGCTTCACGGTGTGCTGGTCGCTGGTGGCGACGTCGGCCAGGTGCGAGGCCATGAGGGAGCGAATGTGGGCGGAGACGACCTCGCTGGTGCCGCTGAGGCGGTAGGGGGCCTGCGAGGTGGCGAGCCAGAGCGTGGCGAAGGCGAAGATAAAGCACGCGGCCAGAGCGGCGAACGCCCAGCGCGGGGCGCGGGTGATCGGCGTGGGCTGCGGCGAGGTTTGCGGCGTGGCGTGCTCATCCGGAAGCGAAACGAGGATGTTCGCGGCCAGCGCGGGCGGGGCCGGGCGGCGCAAGGGTTGAGATTGCAGCGCGGCTCGCAGTTGCTCGCGGGCGGCGAGGCGAGCCGCGCACTGCTCGCACGTTGAAACGTGCACGCGTACTTGGTGGGCTGTCTTCGGGTCGAGTTCGTCGTCGAAGAGACCTTGGAGAAGGTCGTCCATGACGTGATGCTTTTCGTGCTCGCTCATGGTTTCTTCTCCTGAGCGGCAGTGAGGGCGGCGTGAGCCGCGTCTCGGGCGCGGGAGAGGCGCGACATCACCGTGCCCGCGGGCACGCCCAATACCACGCTGATTTGCTGGTACGTGAGGCCCTCGACCTCGCGCAGCACCAGCACCTCGCGCCAGGGGTGGGGCAGGCCCGCGAGCACCTCGTGTACGCGAGAGACGTCGGAGGTGCCCGAAGCCGGCGGCGTGTTGCCGATGGCCGCGGCTTCGGAGAGTTCAACGTATTGCTTGCGGGCCCGCAAGCGATCGACGACAGTGGTTCGCACGATGGCGAGGAACCACGCCTTCGCGTCGGCGGCTCGCAAGTCGTCGAAAAAACGCCAGGCTTTGAGGCAGGCGTCTTGCACAGCGTCCGCCGCGTCGTGGTCGTTGCGGGTCATCCACCAGGCGAGGTTGTGCGCGGCGTCCAGGTGCTGCATGACAGCGATCTCAAACCGGGATTTTCTACTTCCCTCGGGCACGCCTTGCTCCCTGGCGGCCATGATATTGCGGGCGTTGGTTGCGTGGGCCAGGGTCATGGGTCGAAAAAGTGCACCCCGTGCGTGAGCAGGCCCCCGAAGTGTGCGGCCGCCGCAACAAGAACGCCCATCAGCACGACAGCAATGCTCGGGGCAAGCGTGGCACGCCCGATGCGTCGTTCTCGCCACAGCCACGCGGCAAGCAGCGGAGCCGCGACGCCCACGCCCGTGCCGAGCCGGCGATGCAGCCACGCAGTGGAGCCAGGGGCCGCGAACGGACCGGGAAAGCCATCGAGGGCGCGCACCCAGCCCGACGCGGCGGCCAGCAGGGCAAAGGCCGCGCCGGCGATGACGAGCGGAAACGTGCGGGCGGCACGCGCCTGGGGGTCTGGCGTGCGGCCGGCGAGAGACGCCGCTTCGATGAACGCCGCGAGCGTGAGGAACGCGACGGGAAAATGCAGGATGACCACGTGAAACTTCCCCAGGAGCGTCAACCCGCGGGAAAGCGAGATAAGGGTTTTGTCGTGATCGGGCGATTGAGGCGTCTCGGCTGACGACGGCGCCGCGGCGGGCCGTCCCGCGGGCGCGCCTGCGAGGATCCACGCTTTGATAGCCGCCACCTGGTCGCGGGTAAGCGCCCCGGCCCGTGCGCCATCGGGCGGCATGTCGCCCGAATCGATCTCTTTCCAGAGGTCCGAGGTCTCGGGGTGCCCGGGCGTCACGTAACCGTCTTTGCCCGCAAGTCGTGCCAGGTCGGTGACGAATCCGAAGTTAGAGCGCGGGTGCGCGAGGTCCGGCCCGTGACAATCAACGCACTTGGAGGCGAAGACGGCGAGCGCCCCGGCCGCGAGTTCGTCGGGAGAGCCTGCGGGAGACTGGAGGGGCGGCGCGGGCTGCATCCCCAGCAGCGCCCCCGCCAGAATGATGGGCGAGATCAGCGGCACGGTTACTCCAGCGTCGAATCCACGATCGCCAGCGACGAGTTGTGCTCGACGTAGTTCACGCTCGAGAGCCCCAGCGTGGCCTTGATCTTGTCGGCCGCCAGGTTCATCACCGGCCCGGGCTTCTCGGCCTTGCCCGGCTCTGGCTGCGGAAAGGCGGTAGACCGGGCGGTGTGGAACGTCACCTTGCCTTCGGTCTTTTGCAGGGCCTGGTGGATGTGCCCATTCAGCACGGTGACGGAGCCGAATTTCTTCAGGTATCCGAGCGCGACGTCCGCGTCCTTGGTGCCCCAGCCCCATTTTTCATAGACCGTCCACAGCGGCACGTGGGCGTAGACCACCACCGGCGTTTCGGCGTTGAGTTTCTCGACGTCCTTTTCAAGCCATTCAAGTTGGGCCTGGCCCAGTTCGCCCAGGCCCCGGGTGTCGCTGTGGTTAATGACGTTGACCAGGCCGATGAAGTGCACGCCCTTGTGGTCGAAACTGTGCCAGCCATCGCCTTGTGTGTCCTTGCCGCCGTAGCGGTCGAGGTAGCGCTTGGCACCTTGTTTGACGTCGATGTCGTGCTCGCCCGGCACGTAGAGGTTGTGCCCGGTCTTGACGCTCTTGAGCACCTCGGCGACGGTGTCAAACTCCTTGGGGTCGGCCAGGTGGGTGAGGTCGCCGGTGTGGATGAGCAGGTCGGGCTGCGTGGGCAGGGCGTTGATGCGGTCGACGGTTTGGCGCAGCGTTCCGACGACGTCCTGGTATGGCCCCTTCGAGAACCCGATGTGGCTGTCGCTGATCTGCACGAACGTGAAGTCAGCGGCCTCAAGCTGCTCACGCCGAGATTGCCCCAGGCGCGTGGACGCCAGCACGCCCCCGTTCATCGCCCACACGACGCCCGTGCCCACCCACGCCATGCAGTGCAGGAATCCCCGGCGGTCGATCCCCTCGGCGACGTCGGCGGGGTCGGAATGGCGGATCAGGTTCGGGTCGGACGGGGTCGGGGTGTGCATGGGCGCTCCTGTGATGACGGCGGCCGCAAGGCCGCACGAAAGACAGGACGGGCGGGCGTCCCCGCCTATTCCCAAATGCCGCGAAGATCTTGATTATTGTGGATAGCGGTGCGGCACCGAGGCCGCGGGGTCACCGGCTTGACGAACGCCACCGCCGCTTGTAATACCTTACCAAAATGAAATCCCTCATCTTGCCGTCATCTTTGATGTTGGTCATGGTGATGCTCGCCGGGCGGGCCAGCGCGTCTATCGACGCCGCGACAGCGAGTGGCGAGGCGACGAGATCGGAATCGGCTGGCGAGAAAGGTCAACGCGTTTCGCGGCAGCCGCTGCTCGAACCGCCGCCAGAAACGCCCAATGCCCCCGCGACGCAGCCGACGCCCCAAGGCCCGCAAGACCCCGCGACCCAAGACCGCTTCGGGCCCGATCACACCCCTTCCTGGGAGTTGCCCGCGGTGCAGGTGCAGGGAGAGGCCACCTCAGCCCTGCGCGAAGAAGACCGCGTGGGCTCGTATCAGCAGCCGCGCTGGACGGCCACGCGGCGGTTCCCGGGGACGCGGGTGTACGTGATCCCCGAAGGACAGGTCGAGACTGAGGTGTGGGCCCGCACCACCATCGCCCGCAGCCGCGACGGGGGCGGCACCGAGCTCCGCACCCTCCAGGAGTTCGAAATCGGCCTGCCGCACCGCTTCCAGCTCGACTTGTACCTGCGCCAGGATTGGGACAGCGAGAGCGACAACCTCTTGTGGGGCGGCCAGATCGAAGTGCGCTACGCCTTCGCCGACTGGGGCGAACTGCCCGGCAACCCAGCGGTGTACTTCGAATACGCCCCGCTCGAAGGACGCCCGGACAAGATCGAGCCCAAGCTGCTGCTGGGGGGCGAGATCGCCGAGGGCTGGCACTACGGGGTCAACCTGTCCTTCGAGTACGAGCTCTCGGGCTCGCGCGAGGCGGAGTACTCCATCACCACCGGTGTCTCGCACACCATCATCGACGAGGTCTTCTCCCTGGGCGTCGAGAGCGTCTACGCCGCCACCGACGAGCACGACAGCCGTGGTGACTTTCAGCACTCGCTGGTGGTTGGGCCGAGTTTTCAAATCCGCCCTGTGCCCGCGGCCAGCATCAACATTGCGCCGCTCCTCGGCGTCACGGGCGACAGCCCCTTCATGCAGATCTACGTCAACATGGGCTGGGAGTTCTAACTTCGCCCGCAGGCCTTGACGCACCAGGTAGACTCGCATTCATGCTCGGGCGCTGGATCATCCCCCTTGCTGCTTCATCGCTCGCCCATGCCGCAGTCGGCGCGGCGCTGTGGGCCTGCGGCGTGGTCTCTTCCCCGCCCAGGCTCGTGATGCGTGACGGCGCCACCACGCTCATGCTGCCCGCCCTGAAGGCGAGCGACGCCCAGGCCCCGCAAAGCACTCCGTCCGCGGCGGCGGCGCACGCGGGGAGCATCGGGCCGAGTCCTGCCGCAAACTTAGAAGAGGTAGAAGCCCGCGCGTCCGACTCGACGCTCATGCCCGACTCGGCCCCAGAGGCGACGACGACACCCCCCGCGATGACCACGCACCGCGTGACCCTGCAACAGCCGCCAGCGCCGCCAGCAAGCCAAGAAGCAGCCTCGCCCAAAGGCCGACCCACGCCGCCGGACCCTTCGGACATCGAGACCGCCGTGGCGAGCGACGCAGACATGGCGATGGTGCAGGAAAGTGCGTCGCGCGTGCTCGCGAGGTTGGATCTGCTCACCCAGTCGGCAAAGCGGGCCGCCGACTCCGTGTGGCAAAGGATCTCGAATCCTGTGGCCCCCGCGAAACCGGCGCCATCGTCGATCGCGATACGTGAGCCCAGCGAATCAGCCGCGGGCGCGCCGGTCGGGGGCGCTGCTGATCCCGGAGCCTCCCGCGCCCCTCCCGGCGCCGGCCCGCGCGGCATCACGCAAGGCCCGCGCGCCTCCAGCGGCAACCTGCCGCCCGTGTACCCCGATGAATCTCGCCACCGGCGCGAACAGGGCACAGTGCTGCTGCATCTGGCGATCGAGGCCGACGGCCGCGTGACCGCCGCCACCATCGCGAAGAGTTCCGGCTATGCGCGGCTTGACGGCGCCGCCCTCGACGCCGCCCGCGCGTGGCGATTCACGCCCGCGCAGAGCCGCGGCCTGCCCGTCCGCAGCGAAGCGAACCTGCCGGTGGTGTTTTCGTTGGGTGGAGCGAAGTAAGCACAGTGGTCTCTGCCGGACTTGGTCAACTTCCCTTGTCCGCTGCTGCGATCAATCTTGCACTGCTTGATTCTCTCAACCCGCGACCGCATTTTCCGTATAATCTCAACATGAAGCTCGGCCCGACACATGTCAGCATCCCCACCCGCCTGATCGGCGCCTGGGACGCGCTGATCGCGGCTTGCCTCGGCATGGCGAGCCTGCTCGCGCTCTGGCAGTTCGGCGGGTTCACACTCTGGCCGGCCTTCATGATCGGCGCCATGCCGACCATCGCGATGCTCGGGATCACCGACAAGTGGCGGACCGAGCGGGGCATCTGGATTTTGTGTGCGTTGTTCGGGTTCTTCGCCACGGCTTTTCTTTGTGAGTTCGTGTACTTCGCGATCATGGACGCCCAACACGGGCGAGGGGGCGCTCAGGGCTGGGTCTTTGCCGGCGCGGCCATCAGCACCTGTCTGGGAGTGATCTGGATCAGTCTAACCCGGGGCCTGGCAAACTTCGTGCGCTTCCGCGATGGCCGCGGCCCGTTCGGCCGCCCGCCCGGCTATTCAGAGGTGCCCGCCTGGCCTCGCAGTCCCCGGCCGAGCCTGTCGGCGCAGGCCACGCCCGATGATCACCCGGCGTAGTTTCCGCGAAACGTCTTCAGACGCCCGCCCTCTCCCTTGGCCTGTCCCACAAGCACAACGCCCCCAGCACCGCCAGCAGCGCCGAAGGCGGCGAGTTCACGTACTGCACATCAAACACCGTCGTCAGCAAAATCCCCACCAGCGCCAGCCCGGGTCCGGAGTCATAGACGCTCCACACGCTCAGCGCGGCGGAGCCCTCTTGGCTGGACCGGCGGTCCCCGCCAAGCTCCGCTTCTGCCGGCTCGATCGCCCGCAGCGGGTTGCCTGAGCCGCCGAACCCGCCCCGCAGCAGCACGTACGCGATCGCCACGCACAGCAGCAGCCCGGGCAGCCCCAGCGTGGCCCAGGCGTGCAGCCACAGGTTGTGAGCCATGGGCGACACATGCTCCTCGCCGTCGATCCCGCCCGGGCCGGTCAGCTCTTCTGGCCGATGGGTGCGCACCCAGGTCTCAAAGCTGCCTGCGCCAAAGCCTGTGATCGGGCGAAGCTCGATCATCTCGATCGCCCATCGCGCAAACCGGATCCTCGCCCCGCTCCACGTGTGCAGGTCATGCTCCACCAGCGCCCGCCGCACTTCCATGCCAGTCTCAGCGACCCGCGACCGCACGCGAGGCGAGGCTCCGCCCGCGATCAGCACGCACGCGCCGACCGCCACCACGCCCAGCAGCACGCGCCGAAAATGCCGTCGCTCGTTCGCAAAGCGGCGCGAGCGCATCCACGCCAGCACCAGCGCCACGATCGTCAGCCCCGCCCCCGCCACCCACGCCCCTCGCGTGCCGGTCGCGAACATCCCCGCCCACGTCGCCAGCGAGCCAAACACCCCAAACCACCGGGCCCTGCCCCGTCCCCACAACGCGGCCGGCAGATGCAGCCCCAGCGCCGCCGGCAGCATGTAGCCGCAGATCGCCGGATGCACCCACCACCCGGCGTTGCGATCCGGGTACTGCCTGGAGAAATCGAGATTCGTCCAGCCTTCAAAGCGAATCACCCCCAGCACGCCCTGGGCCAGGTTGGCCAGCAGAAACCCCACGCACAATGCCAGGATCAGCCGCCGTCGCTGCGGCATCAGTGGCCACAACACCAATACCCACCACGCGAAACGAAGCGTGCGCAGATCCCAGGTGCCCAGGCGTGGCTCCAGCGACCAGAGCAGCGTGGTGGCAACCCACGCCCCCCATGCCGCCAGCAGATACACCAAGGGCTCGCGCAGCAGCGCCCCCAGCGTTCGGCGGTGCACCCCCAGGCAGGCAAAGAACGCGATGGCCGCCGGAATCCCGCAGAGCTCCACCGCGCTCATCGGCCCCACGCACAGCGCGCACAGCACCACGCCCGCCCACACGTAGCCCCGCTGCATCACCAGCCCCCGGGCGTCGGAGTGGGAGAAATCGAACCGTTGTTCGATGGTGAGTTTGGGCGCTGTGAGGGGGTTGGGCAAGCCGATATCTTCGTATGGAATGGGGGCCGGAGCAAGGCGAACGCAGGATCACCAGAAAGTTGCGCGCAAGATACGGAACTGCGAGGCCGAAAATCGGTATGAGAGAGGTGCGGAGCGGGTATTCTGTTGCCAAGAGATGTCGGGCTGGCCTCGGCAGGGCATGGGAGCAGTGGCATGCGATCAGTCAATCAAGCGGTATCGCGGGCGGGCCGGCGGCTGTTCCTGATGGATTTCTTCGCCGCACTGGTGGTGACGATCACCATCGGGCTGGGCGTGGCGACGCTGGCGCGGATCGTGGAGCGGGTGCTGGGCGTGCAGACACTGTTTGCGCCGTGGTGGGGGCGCGGGGCGCTGATTGCCGGGGGCGTGGCCCTGCTGAGCGCGATCGTGTGGACGGTCGCCCGCCGGCGGGGCCGCCTGCGGGTCGCCCAGGAGCTCGACGAGCGTGCAGGCCTGCGTGAGACGCTGAGCACCGCGCTGTACATCCAGCGCGAGCCCGACCCGTGGAGCAAGGCCGTCGTCGCCGAGGCCGAAAAGCTGGCTTCGGGCGTCAAGGTCGGCCAGGCGATTCCGATCCAGGCTCCGAGGCGGTGGCCCGATCCGCTGATGGCCGGCGTCGCGCTCGCCTTCGTCTGGTTCCTCGTGCCCAACATGGACCTCTTGGGCGCGACCAAGCGCGAGGTGGCCAAGCAGCAGAAGCAGGAACAGGTGCTGGCAGTGAAGGCCGACATCCAGAGCAAGCAGGACAAGCTCAAGGAAATGCTGGCCAAGGCCAAGATCGACTTCGTCGACGAGAAGACCCCGGAGGGCAAGCAGGACCAGCAGGCCAAGGAGAACGACCCCGAGGCGCTCCGCCGGGCCGCGGTGCGCGAGCTGACGGCATTGACGGAGAAGCTGGAGAACCAGAAGGAAGGCGAGAAGGCCGCCCAGGTGGATGCGCTGAAGGAAGCCATGCGTCAGCTCAAGCGGCCCGACGCGGGACCCTTGGATGAGTTCAGCCGCCAGATGGCGCGGGGAGACTTCAACAAGGCCCAGCAGGCCCTGGCGGAACTGGGCAAGAAGCTGGCCGACGCCGCGACGACGCCCGAGGAAGAGGCCCAGGCCAAGAAGCAGGCCGAGAACCTGGCCAAGCAGCTCGAAGAGATCTCCAAAGACCAGAAGCAGCTGGCCAAGAAGCTGGAGAGCGCGGGGCTCGACAAGAAGCAGGCGGAAGAGATCGCCAAGCAGGCGGCCAGCGGCGACCCCGAGCAGGTCCAGAAAGCCATGCAACAGGCCAAGGGGCTCAGCGACGAAGACAAGCAGAAGCTGATGGACATGGCCAAGGCCCAGATGAAGGCCCAGCAGCAGACTCAGCAGATGAGCGAGAGCATGTCGCAGATGGCCCAGGGCATGACCCAGGAAGGCATGCAGCAGGAGGGTGAGCAGGGGATGCAGGACATGCAGAACCAGCTCACCGAGGCCGAGGTGATGACCGAAGACATGCAGCAGATGGACGCCGCCCTGAGCGAGGCTCAGAAGCAGCTCGCCGAGATGGCCGGCCAGTGCATGGGGGGCGACAAGCCCGGGCAGGGCGGCGGCAAGAAGAAGTCCGGCGGCTGGGCCGAAGGCAAGCCCGGCGACGGGAAGGGTGATAGTCCCAGCGGCAGCCCGTCGTCGGAGCCCAACCCGGGTGGGAAGGGCAACGGCGCCCCCCGCACCGGTGACGACCCGCGCGACTACACCCTCGACAAGGTGAAGGCTCCCACGCAGAACACGGGCGGGCCGATCATCGGGTCGCGTCTGGTCTATGGTGAAAAGGTCAAGGGCGAGAGCGTCGCCGAGTTCGCCGCCGTCGCGGAGAACAGCGAGCAGCGGGCCAGCGAAGCGATCGAGAACAACCAGGTGCCGCGGGAACTGCAGGACGCAGTCAAGACCTACTTCGGACGCCTGAACGCCAAGGTGAAGCTCGAAAAGGGTGACGCGGCCCCGGCGCCGGCTCAGGCTCCTCCCGCGTCGCCCTCCAAGTAGGCCCCCGCGCGGAAACCCCTTCGCCCGGCGTGGCGGATCGTGATACAACACACAGGTGCCAAGCCTCTTCCGACAACTCTCGTTCAAGACGCGGGACCTGATCTCCCAGTTTCGGGCCCTGCCGGGTGAGCGCCAGTGGCGAATCGCCGGCGGGCTCGCGGGCGCGTCCGTTCTCGCGGTGTGCGTGGCCACCTGGCTGGTCTTCTTCAGCAGCGACGGCGCCGCCCGCGGCAACGAACTCAAGGGCGACGTCGTCCTCTACACCAGCGTCGATCAGCCCCTGCTCGCCCCCATCATCGGCGCGTTCGAAAAGGACACCGGCGTCAAGGTCAAGATGATCACCGACACCGAGGCCACCAAGACCACCGGCCTCATCGAGCGGCTCATCGCCGAACGCTCCAGCCCCCGGGCCGACGTGTGGTGGTCCAACGAGATGCTCGGCACCCAATCGCTCGATGACCGGGGAATCCTGGAGACCTACGCCAGCAAGAGCGAGGCGGACTTCCCCCATGGCTGGCCCGAACTGCTGCGGGCCAGCGACAAGACGTGGTACGGCTTCGCCCTCCGGGCACGCGTTATCGCCTACAACACCAATCGCGTCGCCAAGAGCGAGGCGCCCAAGGCCATCCGCGAGCTGACACCCTCGCGATGGGCGGGCAAGGTGGGCATGGCGCGGCCACAGTTCGGCACGAGCCGCGCCTTCATCGCCTCGCTCGTCGCCCTGCACGGGGCCGACGCCGCCCGGGATTACCTGCAAGCCCTGAGTGACAACCAGGTGCGCCTGTACGACGGCAACTCGGCGGTCGTGCGTGCGCTCTCGACCGGCGAGATCGACATCGGGCTCACCGACTCCGACGACGCGCTGGAAGGCATCGGGCAGAACTGGCCCATTCAGTTCAACTTCGAGCAGGTCGATCCGCCCAAGAAGCAGATCAAGGGCCTGCCCAGCGAAGGGCCGCTGCTCCTGCCCAACACCGTGGGCGTGGTTCGAGGCTGCCCCCACCCCAACGAGGCCCGCAAGCTCGCGGATTTTCTCCTCTCCGCCCGCGTCGAGGAGATGCTCGCGACCAGCGAGGCCCGCAACGTGCCGATCCGCCCGGCGCTGGCCAAGAAGCTGGGCATGCAGCCCATCCCCGAGGGGGCGCCCGTCTCCGCCCGCGACCTCTCCAAGGCCCTGCCCGAGGCCGACAGGATCATCGAGCAGTTGTTTCCGGTGAAGTAGGCGGCCAGGGGCCCGGGCGAGCGCATCTACCGGCCTTTTCGGACGCGCAATCCCACCGGCGGGGGATCGCATAACCGATGGGCGATGCGGCTGGAGAGGGTTTCTCCCAAGAAATGGCGGGCTTTGCGGGGCCCGTCTTCAACGCGTGGCGCATGCACCCGATATTCGTGTGTGGCCCAGCAGTTTCAGAATCGCCCGCCCAAGTTTCGCCTGCGCACCCGCGGCAGCCTGGTGGCCGCCACCGTGCTGCTGCAGGGCGTGGTGATCGGACTTGGCTGCCTGGCCACGCTGCAACTCTCCAAGACCGAACTCGAAGCCGGCGTGCGGGGCCGCATGATGGAGCGGGCGGCCAAGCAGGCCGGAGACTTCGTGCAGCGCCTGCGCGAGGCGTCGCCCGGGCCGATACGGCGCGGCACGCCCGAATGGGAACGAGCCGAGAAGCTGGTGGAAGAAAGCCAGCCGGGCGACGGCGCCACGCTGATGCTGCTCGACCAGGCGGCCCACATGCTGTGCTACCCCAGGGGCGAGATCCAGACCAGCGTGCCCAACCTGGATATGTCGCAGCAGCGACTGAAGTTGTACCCCAGCGGGGAGGAGATCGAGCTGGCGCAGTTGAGGCCGGCCGCCGCCCTGCTCGCGGACACCACGCTGGCCAGCGGGCCGGTGGTGCTGGCGATGCTCGATGCGCCGGCCCAGCGGGCCAAGGTGCTGGTGCTGCAGCCGCACCAGACGATCCGCGAATCGGCGCGGGCGATGTCATCTCGGGCGCTGCTGTGGACAGCGCTGGCCGGGGCGGGCGTGCTGGTGATCACGGTGCTGGGGTCGATCCTGCTGGTCAGGCGGTATGACTCGATCCTGGTGCGGGCCAACCAGCAACTGCAGGAAGAGCTGGACCGGCGCGTGCGCCGGGGCCTCAACATCAGGAACGCGCTGGTCTTCGGGCTGGCCAAGCTGGCCGACTATCGCGACACCGACACCGGGCGGCACCTGGAGCGGATCTGCACGTACTGCGAGCTCCTGGCCAAGGAACTCAAGGGCGAGTTCGGCGAGATCACCCGGAGCTGGATCGAGAACCTGAAGCTCGCCAGCTCGATGCACGACATCGGCAAGGTGGGCGTGGCCGACGCCATCCTGCTCAAGCCCGGCAAGCTCTCGCCCGAGGAGCGGCGACTGATGGAACTGCACTCGCTGATCGGCGCCGACACGCTGATCGCGATCAGGCGGCGCGTCGGCGACGACACGCTGATCAACATGGCGATCCAGGTGGCGCTGTCGCACCATGAGCGCTATGACGGCACGGGGTATCCGTACGGGCTGCAGGGGGAGCAGATCCCGCTGGCGGCACGCATCGTCGCGCTGGCGGACATGTACGACGCGCTCACCAGCCGACGGGTGTACAAGGACGCGCTCGGCCACGACGAGGCGTGCCGGATCATCAAGGCCAGCCGCGGCACGCACTTTGATCCGCGGATCGCCGATGCGTTTGATCGCGTGAAGGGGCAGTTTGACGCGGTGCGGGCGGAGATGCACGCCGCGGCTTCCAGCGACGAGACCCCGCCCCTGGTGCTGGCGGTGGAACGGGCGCAGGCGGCGGCCCGCCGGCAGGCGGCATGAAACGCGGGCGGAGAAAGCCGGGCGGGCCAAGGCCGCGACG
This sequence comes from Tepidisphaera sp., assembly GCA_016124375.1. Taxonomy (GTDB): domain Bacteria; phylum Planctomycetota; class Phycisphaerae; order Phycisphaerales; family UBA1924; genus RI-211. The sequence continues at coordinate 163,392 of WGNV01000001.1, read as the reverse complement.
CCGGGATTCCTACGATTTGTCCATGCCCAGCCAAGCGAACCTGAAGAAACTGATCGAGGCGGAGTTGCCCGCGCTCGTGGCCCTGCGTCATGACCTGCACAAGCATCCGGAGCTCTCGCACGCCGAGGAACGCACGGGCCGAGTGGTGCAGAACGAGCTGAGCGCCCTGGGCGTCAAGTTCCGCGCCGGGCTGGCCGAGGGCACGGGCGTGGTGGGCTATCTGCCCGCCAGCGATGGGGCCGCGGGCCAGGGCGGGTCGATCGCGCTGCGGGCGGACATGGACGCCCTGCCGATCCTCGAAGAAACCGGCAAGGCGTACGCCAGCGCGACGCCGGGCGTCATGCACGCCTGCGGGCACGACGGGCACATATCGATCCTCGTGGGGGTGGCTCGGGTGCTGAGCAAGGTGCACCGGCCGCGACCCGTCACGCTGGTCTTTCAACCCGCCGAGGAACACGGGGGCGGGGCCGACACCATGTGCCGGCAAGGCGCCCTGGCGGGCGAAAAGGCGGGGGGCATCGGCGAACCGGTGAGCCGCATTTATGGGTTGCATGGGTGGCCACAACTTGCGCTGGGGCACATCGCGACCAAGCCCGGGCCGCTGATGGCCGCGACCGATGACTTCGAGGTGACCATCAAGGGCACGCAATCGCACGGGGCGTATCCGCACTTTGGCAACGACCCGATCGTGGCGACGGCGCAGATCATCACGGCGCTGCAGTCGATCGCGTCGCGGAATGTGGGGCCGCTGGACGCGTGCGTCGTCACGGTCGGCGCGATCCACGCGGGCACGGCCAACAACATCATCCCGGGCGAGGTGCACTTCATTGGCACGATCAGAACGCTTCGCGGCGACACCAAGCGCCTGGCGAAGGAACGATTTTTCGCGATCGTCGAGCAGGGGGCGCGGGCGATGGGCTGCGAGGCCAAGATCAAGTATCAAGAGGGCTACCCGGTCGTCGAGAACGACCCGGAGACCACCGAGCGGGCCCTGAGCGTGGCCAGAACCGTGCTGGGCGAAGGGCGCGTCGAGCGGCTGGAGTTCGCCACCATGGGGGGCGAGGATTTCAGCTACTACGGCAAGCACGTGCCGGCGTGCTTCTTCTTTCTAGGTTTGAAACCCCGCAACGCGGCGACCTACCCGACGCTGCACCAGCCGGATTTCGATTTCAACGATGATGCGCTGCCGCTGGGGGTGGAGTTGATGTGCGAGTTGGCGCTGCGGGGGTGAGCCGCGTTGGGCGAGACCGAGTGAGGCTCAGCCCCCCGCGGGCACCGCGGCGTTGTTGACGACCACGTGCACGCCGTTGGCGCTGGGCTTGATCTCGGCAATCGGCTGCGGGGCGGGGGGCACCTTTTCGACGCTGTCGCGCATCAGGCGGCCGACCTTGAACTTGACGGCCCGCTTGGCGGGGACCGGGACCTTCTGAAGGGTCTTGGGGTTCTGGGCGAGGCGCGGGGCGCGTTCCTTCACCTCGAAGACGCCGAAGTCGCGGAACTCGATGCGGTTGCCCTTTTTGAGCTCGACGATGATGAGGTCGAGCGTCTCCTGGAGGAGTCGCTTGACGTCGCCCCGGCTCATCTTGGTGCGATTCGCGATCCGTTCGACGAGGTCCTTCTTGGTGATTGTCGCCATCTGTGCCCTTCTTGGCCGCTGGCGGAATAGGCCCGCCCGGCCGCATGAATCTGGTTATGCCGGGCCGGAATCGTGCCCCCACGGGTCCGCCGCGACGAATCGAAAAAATGCCCCGAAGCGTGTGCAGCCTGTGCTGCGATGCGTATTTGCGAAAACCAAAAGCCACCCGTACTTCCGGCGCGGGGGGATTGCGGATGTTTGAAGGCTGTTTGGAAAATGAAGGACCCGGCGCGAGAAGGGAAGTATCGCGCGCCGAACACCCAACGTCAATCGTGGAAAGACTTTGTGGGCAAAATCTTCATCCCCGGTGGGTGGGATATGGGGGTTGGGCGGGGCGGGTAACCGGGGAAACGAAGAGTCCGAGAAGAACGGGGCTAGAACTCGAGTACAAGTCCGGCGTAGAGGCCTTGGGCGGCTCCGTCGAGCTTGAACTTGTCGTTGCCGCTGCCGGATTCGACGCCAAAGAAGAGGGCGCGGTAGCCGATCTGGACGCCGAAGTTGTTGAAGGGCTTCCAGGAGCCACCGACGAGGATGTCGAAGGAGTAGCCGTCGGGCCCGCCGCCGCCGGTGAGTTGGAGGTCGACGGTGAAGTGGTCGTAGAACTCGACGGAGGCTTTGGCGCCCAGTTCACCTTGGACGAAGGCTTCGTCGTGCTCGGAAGTGGTGGCGCCGTCGCCGAGGGAGGAGACGCGCAGGTCGACGTCGTAGATGCGCAGGCCGCCGACGAGGTCGAGGCGTGGACGCAGGGCGTAGGTGCCGTCGCTCAAAGGGCGGATTTTGTCTTGCAGGAGCGTGTACGCCCCTTCGAGTTCGAAGGCATTGAAGTCAAGCGAGCGGCTGACGACATCGCCCGAGGCGAAGGAGACGTCGCCCAGTTGGTCGGCCTGGGTGGTGGTGGCGCTGCCGTCGGCGGCGAAGCCGAAGCCCCGGACGGAGATTCGCCAATCACCCTTGCGGAGGTTGACCTCGCCGAAGGGAGAGATGCGGGGTTCGTCGAGGTTGATTTCGCTGAGGCGGGTGGTGGGGTTGGGGCCGGTGGCGGTGCTGGAGCGAGGGAGGGTGGCGTCGCCGCTCATGGCAACGTAGTAGACGGCGGGTTCGAAGCGGACGGTCCACTTGTCGTCGCGGTGCCAGGGGAGAAGGTCGGAGGCGACGGCGGGCGGGTCGGCGGCGGCCGTGGCCTGCGGCGCGGCGGGCTGGGTGGGCGCGGCGGTTGCGGCGGGCTGGGCCGATTGGGCGAGCGCCGGCGCACAGGCAAGGGCGAGCAGGGTCAGCGGCAATCGCGGCATGGGTAGGCTCCGGGTGGAGAGGAGCGTACTGGCGAGGGGCGTGGGGCAGGCGACAGGAGTGGGGGTGGCAAGGGGATGGCGTCTAATCTTGGCCAATGGCCGCGGTGCTCACACTTGGAATCGAGACCAGCAACCCTTCCGCCCGCGTGGGCGATGATGCCGGCTGGGGGCCGGAGGTGGCGCTGGCGTGGGCCGGGCCTGAGGGAGTGCGGCTGGTCGATCGCGAAGGGCTGGACCTCTCGAACCCGCACGACGACGACCTGCTGCCGGCGATCGCGAGGCTGTGTGCGCGGGCGGGGGTGAAGCCCCGGGAGATCGGGCGGGTGGCGGTGTCGATCGGACCTGGGGGATTCACGGCGACGCGGATCGCGGTGGCGGCGGGGAAGATGATCGCGGAAGTGACCGGGGCGTTGTGCGTGCCGGTGCCCTCGGCGTGGGTGGCGGCGTGTCAGGCGATGCGTGCCGCGCCGTTCGAGGGGGGGTTGGCGGTGGCGCTGGCGGTCAAAGGTGCGACGGCGTTTGTGACGGAGTTTGACGCGGGAGAGTTTCCGATTGCCCGCGGGCACGGGGTTTTGCGGACGCGGGAGGAGTTGATGGAGTTGCCCGGGCGGGGCGTCGGCACGCTGCTGGGCGACCGGTTTTTACTGGACCTTGTGGGTGATTCGCTGGCGGGGGTGCGGGGGTTGACGGTTCGGGGGATGGGATTCGATGCGTTGTCGTGCATCGAGATGGCGGGGCTTTCGGCGCCGGTGGACCCTGCGGCGCTGGTGCCCATGTATCCCCGGGAGGCGGAAGCGGTGACGAAGTGGCGGGAGCTGAAGGCCCGGCGTGGCGGGTGAGGCACCGGGGATCGGCGGGCGGGAGAGCACCTTTTCGGGGTGCGGAACAGACGCCTGAAAGCACAGTGAAACTCGGGCGTTGGGCGCACTTCCTGCGGCGGGGGCGCGGGGTGTGACATCTGCGCGGAATTGCGGAACCCGATAAGGCGCTTGCAGCGCAGATTCACCTTGTAAAAGTGGGGAATCTGGGGTACGTCATGGGCAGACACACGGAAGTGTTTTTCAGATCGGCACCTGAGAAGTTGAGGTCGCCCATGGCACGGACACACGAAGATATGAGTCGGCGGGTCATTTTCACGACCGGTGAAGCGGCCAAGTTATGCAACGTGAGTCAGCAGACGATCATTCGCTGCTTTGACGCGGGGCGCTTGGCGGGGTTTCGAGTGCCGGGCAGCCGTTCGCGGCGGATCCCGCGCGAGTCGTTGGTTCGCTTCATGATGGACAACGGGATTGATCCGGGGGGGTTGTCGGGCGAACCGATTTCGGCGAGCAATCCGCGCCGGGTGATGTTGGTGACCGAGGACATCGCGATGGCGCGGGTGATGGAAGAGGCATCGCGCGGCGCCGGGGTGCACATCCGCGTTGCCCGCAACGCGTTCGAGGCGGGGTTCATGGCGGCCCAGGAGAAGCCGGACGTGGTGATGGTCGATGCGGCGATGGCGGGGGCGGCGGAGTTGTGCCGCCATGTCATGAGTGATGCGAGCACGAGCGGCGTGACGGTGACGGGAATCGTCGGCGATTCGGTGCCGCAGACGTCGGAGGAGGTTCTCCGAGCGGCCGGAGTGAGGGAGATCGTGCGGGTGCGGATGGCGCACGAGGCGATGGTGGAGGTGTTGAAAGGCGTGGGGGCGCTGCGGGGCTGAGGAGAGATTGATCGGACGCCGGAAAAGCGGCTCGGCGAAGTTCCGGGTGGTGATGGCGCGATGAACCCGGACCCTCGAGGACTCAGGTCCGGCGTCAACGAACGGCGACGAACGTCCCGGTTCGTCAGTGCGACTCAAAGAGTTCAACGAGTTGCGCCACGCTGAGCGCCTCGGCCCGGTCGGTGGGCGAGATGCCTTGAGGCCACGCACGATCGCGGCCCAGCACGGCGCCCAGTTGCTTGCGGCGTTTCTCGAAGAGTGTTTGCACGAAGTCGGCCAGCGCCCGGGGGTGGGCGGTGGCCGGTTTTTCCAATGGCGTGAGCGCGATCATGGCGCTGGTCACGTCGGGGCGGGGCCAGAAGCACTCAGGGGGGAGTTTGGCGATGAGTTGGACCTGGGCGACGGCTTGCGCGAGCACGCTGATGGTGCCGTAGTCCTTGGAGTTGGGCTTGGCCGCCAGACGCTGGGCAACTTCGAGTTGAATCGTGACGAACTGGCCACGGCACGCGGGCGTGTCGGCGAGCAGGGCGATCATCACCGGCGTGGCAGCGGCGTAGGGCAGGTTGCTCACGAGTTTGAAGGGGCCCGGGCCGAGCGCTTCGAGCAGTGCGGGGGCGAGGTGGTGCTTGCCCTGCAGGCAGTCGCCCTCCACGAGCGAGAAGCGGGGCTCGGCGGCGAAGCGCTCGCGAAGGAGCGTGGCCAGGCCCCGGTCGATCTCCGCGGCCACGACACGGCAGCCCCGGGCCAGCAGTTCTTCGGTCATCGTGCCCGTGCCGGGACCGATTTCGAGGATGGTGTCGCCGGGAGAGAGAGCCGCGGCGTCGACGAGTTTGCGGATGAGGTTGTGGTCGGTCAGGAAGTTCTGCCCGAACTGGTGGCGCGGGGCGAGGCCCCGGGATTCGAGCAGCGATTTGATCTCGGCGAGGGTTTGCATGGGGCGGCTCGCACGGCCGAAAGGCTACCACTCGCCCGCGAGGATGTGGTGGATGGCGTGGGAAACGCCGTCTTCATCGTGGCGGCGGGTGTGGCGTCTGGCGGCGTCTTTGATGACCGGCACGGCGTTGCCCATGGCGATGCCCAGCCCGGCCCCGCGGATCATGCTCTCGTCGTTCACTTCGTCGCCGATGGCGGCGATGCGGCCGGCGGGCACTCCCCACTGCGAGGCCAGGTGCGAGACGGCGCTCCACTTCGTCGCGTCGGCGTCGAAGAGTTCGAGGATGTGGAGGGACTGGCCATCGGCGAGGCGGCTGGCGTGCTCGGGCGCGACGACGGCGGGGAAGCTGTGGACCTGGGCGCGGCCTTTGGCGGCGGCAAGGAGGTCGGCGCGGAGCGGGGCGAGGTGGTTTGAGAGGCCGCAGGCGCCGACGCGGACGGTGTGTTCGGGGTGTTCGTCGTGGGCGATGTCGTCGAGGTAGCGGACTTTGATGGACATGGTGTCGAACCACCACTTGGTCACGGGGTCGAGGGGGTGGCGCTCTTTGCCGTGGACCACGAGGTAGTCGTAGCCGGCTTCAGAGGGGTCTTTGAGGACGAGGGCGGCGTGTCGCATGGCGTTGAGGCGGGCGACGGTGTCGTGGACCATGTCGAGGCGCACGGGGAAACGTTTGAGGGTGTGGCCGCGGACGGGGTCGGCGATGATGCTGCCTCCGGCGACGACGACGGGGTCGGTCTGGGAGATGGCGGCGGTGATGTGGCGGCATTCGGCCAGGCCCCGCCCGGTGCAGATGAGGGTGCGGAGTCCGGCGGCGCGGGCGGCGTGGATGGCCGCCAGATTGGCGTCGCTGACGCGGCCCTTGCCGTCGAGCAGGGTGCCGTCGAGATCGATGGCGATGATGTCGTAGTTGGGTTTCACGCGAGCAGCAGCGTAGGGCTTTGGACATGAAAAAGCCCCGCTCCAGACGCGCGGGGCTTGGTGTTGCATTCCGACCCTAGTCCCTAGTCCCCAGTCCCCAGTGCCTTCCGCTCACGGACACGGCCCGCCGGCGACGACGTTGATGATCGAGTCGACGTCACCCTGGTCGGCGACGCCATCGCCATTGAAGTCGGGGTCGGCGCCGGTGGGGTTTGGCCCGCCCGCGACGATGTTGATGAGGTAGTCGACGTCGCCCTGATCGACGACGCCATCGCCGTTGACGTCGGGGTCGCAGGGGGGCTGGTCGCGGTCGTAGGCGTCCCACTCGCCGACGCGTTCGTAGGTGCCGTCGTTGTCGAGGTCGGCGGAGAGGATGATCTGGCCCCCGGCGATGTGGTTCAGGCCGATGAGCACACCGATGATGTTGAGGTCAGCACGGCCGCCGGCGGGTGCGTTGAGGGTTGCATCGAGCACTTGGTTACCGGTGCTCGTCAGGTCGACCCATCGATCGTGATCCTGGTCGGCGTCGACGACCTCGACGCGAATGTTGAGCGAGGCGGCGAAGGGCTGGTTGTTCATGAATGACACGGGGATCAGGATGTTGCCCAGGGGCGTGAAGGGGGCAGTGGGGGTGAGCGGCCCGGAGATGTTGCACCAGGTGCGGGCGTCGACGACGCGGCCCTCGGCGGTGAAGGACTGGTTGGTGGAAGTGTCGGTGATGAAGGCCTGCCAGCAAGAGGTGGCGCCGGCGTAGTTGAGGCCCAAGGGACGCTGGATGGTGACGGGCACGCTGACGCACGAACCGGGCGCGACGACGACGCTGCCGCTCATGGGGCCGAAGATGGTGGGGCCGGCGACGGTGCAGCCCGGGCCCACGGGCGTGCCCATGAAGGAGTAGGTGTAGGTGTGGGGCGTGGAGTTGTAGTTGCAGATGGTGATGGATGAGTTGGCGCTTGGCTGCGTGGGCGAGCAGAAGTTGGCGCTGGCGCCGTGGACGATGGTCTTGCACTTGCCGTTGACGCCCGCGAGGTAGATGCCGTTGATGTCGGCGGCGGTCAGCGCGAGGCGATGGAACTCGACCTCGTCGATGCCCCCAGCGAAGAAGCCGTTGGTCGGGGCGGCTCCGGAACCGGCGCCGATGCGGAAGGGGATGCCGGGCGAACTGTGCGAGCCGACGGCGCCGCCGATGCCCATGGCGGGGCTGGGCGTGCCGTTGACGAAGAACTGCATGGTGTTGCTGGTGCCGTCGAAGACCGCGGCGACGTGCGACCAGGTGAGCGGGGTGACGGCCAATCCCGAGTTGAGGCTGACGGCGCTCGGGCCGTTGCCGATCTGGGCCCACAGGGTGCCGTTGAAGATGAACAGGCTGTAGCCCCGGCCGGTGAGGGACATGAGATTGCCGCTGAACTTGTTGACGATCATGCCGATGTTGGGCTGGGTGTTGCGGGGGCTGACCCAGGCGTCGATGGTGAAGCTGCGCTGGGCGGGGTTGATGGAGGGATAGTCGGGCACGTCGGTCCACTGGGTGCTGTTGTAGTTGCGGCTGTTATCGACGTACGCCCCGATGATGTGGGCCGGGCCGTTGAAGTCGGTGCCGTTGAAGGCGGGGTTGGCGACGTTGGTGGCGACGCCGCCCGCGGGCTCGTCCTGCGGAATCCAGAGGACCATGCCGCGGGGCGGGGTGACGCAGCCGTGGACTTCGGTGCAGATGTCGGGCTGATCGATGTTGAGCGGGGTGAAGATGAGATCGATGGGCATGCTGGGGTTGAGGGCGACGGGCTGCAGTGGCACGGGACGCACGCCCTGGTCGAAGGTCTGGGTGAAGTCGCCCGGGATGTCGCACTGGAAGTTGCTGGTGCCCAGGGCGTTGGTCTTGGCCATCATGAAGTCGGCGTTGGGGCCAAAGTAGTTGTCGGCACGGGCGCCGAGGGCGAAGCCGCCGTCGGGCGTGGGGATGACTTCGTTGACCAGTTCGGGCCGACCCGGGAACGACGCGTTGGCGAGCAGTTGGCGCCAGGTGATGAGGCCGTTGGTCGCGACGCGCATGATCTGGCCATCGCCCGGCGCGCCGGTGGCGGCGTTGGGGGCGGCTCCGCCCAGGATGAAGTCGCCCGCGGGGTTGGCGCGGATGGATTGGGGGTTGACCATCCAGGGCGTGGTGAACTCCCACAGCGGGTTGCCGGCGTTGTTGACGAGCAGGGCGAAGGCGCCGGGCTGGTTGTTGGCGTTGGTGTAGCTGCCGGTGGCGACCAGGCCCGTGAGGTTGGCGCCGGCGGCGTTGTTGAACGACAGGTCGAGCGACTCGCCCGCGTAGTTGCCCGGGGTGGTGAAGTAGGCATTGGCCCAGGCCGGGGGCGTGCAGGGCTGGATGTTGGTGCGCAGCAGCAGCACCTGGCGCAACGCGGTGGTGCTGGCGCGGGTCCAGCCCACGATGCTGAAGGTGCCGTCGGGATTTTCGCGAACGTCGTTGAAGGTGGTCTGGCCATTGACGCCGAACTGCGGGTTGACGAACTCGCAGCCGCTGGTCTGGAAGCCCGACTTGTCGGTGGTGATGATGACGCCCCCGAGCAGCGCGGGGCCGACATTGCGGCGACCGATGATGACGTAGCCGCCCCCCGAGCGCTCGCGGATGACGGTGCCGCCCAGCCCCGTGAAGCCCGCGGCGTCGTAGGTGTGGGCCCACATGAGGGCGCCGGTGCTGCTGTTGACCTTCATGGCGAAGATGCCGTTGGTGCTGCCACTGAGCGGGGTGATCTCGCCCGAAACGACGTAGTTGCCGTCGCTGGCGACGCGCACGCACTGAGCGGAGACGAGCGAGTTGGGCCCGAAGGGCGAGGAATAGAACCACGCCGGGCCGACGCGATTGCCGAACGAATCGGTGCGCACCAGCATCACCGCCTGCGGGGCGACGAGGTTCTGCGAGTCGCCCACCGCCACGTACCCCTTCGGGGTACGCTCGATGGAGGTGGCGTACTCGTTCATGGGCGTGGTTTGCAGCGTCTGGAATGTGGTCGGGCCACGGGCCTGAGCCGCCCCTGCGGCGAGGACGAGCGCGGCGATGGCGGCAGCCCGACACGACGTGCGGACGACGGAAACGTGCTTGCGGTTCATATGACTCCCCTTTCCAATGACTTGGATTCCCTCCCGAGGGGCCCTTTTCCCCCCGGCCAAGTTGGGCAGCGATAACCGCGTGCCGAGTTTCACGGGTGAATCTGGGAAGTTGAGGAAAGTTCTTGAACCGTTTGTAGTTTGGCCCGGTACCATCAGCCGCCATGCCGGTATTTCTTCGCTGGTTACTGCGTCTGGGCCCGTCCAATCCGATCGCCGTGCGCCTGGTTCAGAACGGCTCGCGGCGGTCGCGGCATTTGTACATCCGCGCGACGTACCTGGCGGTGCTCATTATCGTGCTGCTGTGGCTGCTGCTGATCGGGGCGGGCGGGCGCAACAGCCTGGGCTATCGCGAGCTGGCCGAGGCCGGGGCGCGGGCGTTTACCTACATCGCCTACCTGCAGGTGCTGCTGATTTGCATTCTGTCGCCCGTCTTCATGGGCGGGGCGATCGCCCAGGAGGCGTCGCCCCGCACATGGGAAGTGCTGCTGACGACGCCCATGACCGCCAGCGAGATCGTGCTGGGGAACCTGTTTGGGCGGCTGTTTTTCGTGCTGGCGTTGCTGTTTTGCTCGCTCCCGTTGTTCGCATTGTCGCAGTACTTCGGGGGCGTGCCGAGCTCGGCGGTGTTTGCGAGTTATCTGGTGTCGGGCGGGGCGGCGCTCTTGGTGGGGGCGGTGGCGATTGCGCTGTCGGTGAGCCGCCTGGTGGGCAAGCGCGCGTTCTTTGTGTTCTATGTGGCGATCGTGACGTACCTGGGCGTGACGATCGCGATTGACATTGCGATGCGCAACGCGGGCCAAGGAGCCGCGGGCGGCAAGGGCGTGACCCTCATGACCGGGCTGAACCCGTTCCTGGCGCTGTACGCGCTGCTCAACCCGACGACCTACCCCGCGGCTCCCGAGGGATCGCAGCATGGGGTGCTGAGGTGGATGCTCGAAACCCCGGTGCAGTTCTGGTGCATTGGGAGTGTTCTTTTGAGCGTGGTGTTCATGGTGACGAGCACGTTCACGGTGCGTCTGGGCGGCCTTCAGGCCCTGGGGGCCGACAGCGCGGGCGTGGCGTGGCACCGGCGCCTCTTGGGCCTGAAGCCCAAGCCCGCGGGCGAGCACCGGGCGCCCAAGAACGTCTGGACCAACCCGATCGCCTGGCGCGAGGCGGCGAGCCGCAATAGCAGCCCCGCCAAGGTGGTGCTGAGGTACGTGTTCCTGGCGGTGGGGCTGGGCATCGGCGTGCTGCTGCTGTTCCTGTATCACAACGGCACGCTGACGCGATCGACGTTCCGGTTCACGCTGCTGGCGCTGGTTTGGGGGGAGTTGGCGACGATCGCGCTGGTGGGGATTAACACCGCGGCCACCGCGATCAGCAAGGAACGCGAGGACGGCACGCTGGATCTGCTGCTGACGACGCCCATCACCGCGCGGGCGTACATCATGGGCAAGCTGCGCGGGCTGGTGGCGTATCTGATGCCGCTGCTGGCGGTGCCGCTGACGACGCTGGGCATGGCGTGCCTGTACGTGCTGATCCGGGGCGATGTGGTGCCGGTGGCGGCGACGACGAGTCACGCGGGGTTTTCGATTCCCTCGGTGCTGCCTGAGTCGGCGCTGCTGACGCCGGTGGTGGTGATCCCGTTCATGGCGTTCTGCGTGATGGTGGGGCTGAACTGGTCGCTCAAGAGCCGCGGCACGCTGGGGTCGGTCGTCGCGACGGTGGGGGTGGTGGGGGCGGTCTCGGGCGTGGTGGGGCTGTGCGCGTGGAACGCCGTGACCATCGAGGTGCTGGGCCCGAGCCTGACGGCGGTGAGCCCGGTGTCGCTGGTGTTCGCGGCGGTGAACCCCGAGACGCAGCTCAGCGACTCATTCAATGCCTCGGGATCGGCCACTGCCCGCATCGCGCTGGGCGTCGGCTGTGCCGTGGGCGCGGCGGTCTATGTCGGCGTGTGCTACGGCATCCTCACCAACATGGTGCGGACGTTCGACATGACGGTGCGGAAGTTGGCCGGCGGGCGGTGAGGCGGGAAGTGGCAGAGTGGCAGAGTGGCAAAGTGAATGCACCACCCGCCCCTCAGCGCACGTGTCACTCTGTCACTTTGCTACTTCGTCACTTCGCCCGCCTCAGATCCCATACACCTGCTCGGCCTTCTTGCGAAGGTGGCGCAGCAGCGGCTCGGCGCTCAGGGGTTTGCCGGTGATCTTCTGGCACAGTTCGCCCGCGGCATACCGCCTGCCGTGCACGTGAATCTTCTCGTTCAGCCACACTTTGAGTTCGTGCATTTTCCCCTTGCCGATGTCCTTGGCCAGGTCCGGGATGTCCTGGTTGATCTTCTCCCAGAACTGAGCGGCGTACAGGTTCCCCAGCGTGTACGTGGGGAAGTAACCAAACAACCCGAAGCTCCAGTGCACATCTTGCAGGCAGCCACGGCGGTCGTCGGGGACATCGATGCCCAGGTATTCCTCGTAGCGCTTGTTCCACTCGCCCGGCAGGTCTTTGACCTTCATGGAGCCCCCGATCAGGGCTCGCTCGAGCTCGAAACGAATCATCACATGCAGGTTGTACGTGCCTTCGTCCGCCTCGACGCGGATGAGGCTGGGCTGGGTGGTGTTGACCGCGGCGTAGAGGTCTTTCACGTCCCACTTGGCCAGCGCCTTGCCGAAGTACTTCTTGCTCTTGGGCAGGGCCCACTTGATGAACGGCTTGCTGCGCCCGACGAAGTTCTCCCACATGCGGCTCTGGCTCTCGTGGATGCCCAGGCTGATGGCGTCGGTGAGGGGTGTGCCGAAGAGCGGGCTGACCTTGCCGTCCTTGTCGAGCTTGGGCAGGCCCTGCTCGTAGATGCCGTGCCCGCCCTCGTGCATGGTGCCGTAGAGGGCGTCGGTGAACTTCTCATCGCGATAGCGCGTGGTCAGGCGCGTGTCGCCCGGCGAAAGCCCCTCGCAGAAGGGGTGGGTGGTGGTGTCGAGGCGCCCGGCCTTGAGGTCAAACCCCATGGCTTCGAGCACGGCCAGGCCGAACTTGTGTTGGGCCTCGGCGGGAATCTTCGCCTGCAGGCACTTGGTATTGACCTTCACCTTGGACGCGCGGACTTCCTGGATCAGCGTCGTCAGTTCGGCGCGCAGGGGCGTGAAGGTGGATTCGATCTGGGCGGCGGTGGTGTCGGGCTCGTAGAGGTCGATCAGCGCGTCGTAGGCCTCGGCAGCGCCCGGCTTGCTGAGGCACTCGGCCTTGCGGCGGGTGAGGGTGATCATCTGCTCCAGCCAGGGCAGAAAGGCCTTGAAATCACTCTTTTCGCGGGCTTTTTTCCAGGCTTCCTGGGCCTGGCTGCCGACCTTCGCAAGTTCGGCGACCAGGTCCTTTGGGAGTTTGGTGGCTTTGTCGTAGTCGCGGCGCATCTCGCGCACGTTGGCGGCGGTGGCGCTGTCGGACATCAGGCCGGCGTCGCCCTCGCAGGCGGCGATGAGTTCACCGATGTGCGGATGCGTGCGGCGTTCGTGCACGAGACCGGCGAGAATCGCCTGCTGATCGCTGCGAGCCGCGACGCCCTTCTCGGGCATGTAGGTTTCCTGATCCCACCCCGCCAGATGGGTGACGGAGGAGAGGTGGCCGATCTGACGCATGTGATCACAAAGTTCGGTGTACGCGGCCGACATCAGGAGACTCCTTCAAGTTGTGCGGACAAGGAGGGGAGTGTAGGTATTACGAGCCCGAAGCGCGAGCGAGGGTCTCACGGGCAGTCGAACGCATATTGCCCTGTCGAGCGGACGCCGGCACGACCCTCGCTCGCACGTCGGGCACGCATATGCGTTCACATCCGTTCGATCGCCGGGATTCCCAGCACGGAAAGCCCGTCGGCGAGGACCTTGGCCGCCAGGTCGCACAGGCGCAGGCGGCTGTCGCGCGTTGCCTCGTGCCCATCCTTCAGCACCGGGCACTGCTCGAAAAAGGTGCTGAAGACGCCGGCGAGTTCGTAGAGGTAGGTGCACAGGCGATGGGGCTCCAGCGCTTCGCCCGTGGCGCGGAGAGCCGCGGGGTAGCGGAGCAAGGCCAACGCGAGTTGCTTCTCCGCCGGGGCCGTGGCGGCGTGGGGCGTGGTCTTCCAGGTTTCGCCCACGCCTCGTTCCGCGGCTTTGCGAAAAATGCTCTTGATGCGCACCAGCGCGTACAGCAAATAAGGCCCGGTGTTGCCCTCGAAGGCGAGCATGCGATCGAAACTGAAGATGTAGTCCTTCACGCGGTCGGTGGAGAGGTCGGCGTATTTGAGAGCCGCGACGCCCACCGCCTCGGCGATCTCGCGTGCTTCGCCCGCCGGTAGTTCGGGGTTGCCCTTGCGCACCGCCTCGGCGGCCCGGGTGAAGGTCTCCTCGATGAGGTCCGACAGTTTGACACTCTCGCCCGAGCGGGTTTTGAAGGGCTTGCCGTCTTCGCCCATGACGCTGCCGAACGCCGCGTGCTCCATGCGGGCGGGCGCGTGCGTGCGAGGATGGATCGCGTAGCCGGCCTTGATGCTGGCCCCGAAGACCTGGCGCAGGTGGAGGTTCTGGCGGGCATCAATCGAGTAGATGATCCGCTCGGCCCCGAACTTCTGCACGCGCCGACGGATCGCGCACACGTCGGTCGTGGCGTAGAGGTACCCGCCGTCGGTCTTCCTGATGAGGCAAGGCTCCTTGATGCCGCCGTATTGCGGGTCTTCGAGGCGCACCACCAACGCCCCGTCGGAGACCTCGGCAACGCCCCGCGTGACGAGGTCGTCGACCATGGCCGCGAGTTCGGGGGCGTAGCTACTCTCGCCCGCGCTGTCGGCGTCGGTGACATTCACCCGGAGCTGGCGGCACACATCGATGCACACCTTCATGGTGACATCCTGCACCCGCTTCCACACGCCGTGCGTTTCGGGGTCCATCGCCTGGAGCTTGATGAGCGTCTGGCGAGCCGCCAGGAACGCCTCAGTGGCGCCGGCGACCTGCTCTTCGAGTTCCGCGATGGCCTTGGGGCCCATGCCGAACCTGCGGGCGGCTTCCAGCCCGGCCATGTCGCGCTGGCACTCGGACTGAGCCTTGCGATACGCCTCGTCGAGCTGGTCGAGGGTGATGTGGTCGAGGCTGATGCGCCCGGCAGCCGCCTCGCGCATCAGGCGAGCGATGACCATGGCGATCGGCAAACCCCAATCGCCCACGTGGTTCTGACGCTTGATCGTGTGCCCCAGGCGCGTCAGCACGCGCGCGATGGCGTCGCCGATCACCGGGCTGCGAAGATGCCCGACGTGCATCTGCTTGGCAAGGTTGACGCCCATGAGGTCGACCACGACGAACTGCGCGGGCGATGCGGGCGTCACGCCCAGCGAGGCGGTGTCAAAGGCCTGCAAAGCCGCGATGAGTGCGTCGGGGCGCAAGCGCACGTTGATGAACCCGGGCCCGGCGATGTTCGCGACAGTCAGCGGCTCGGCGATGTCCGCGACGTCGATGGCCCCGACGATCGCCTCGGCGACTTCGCGGGGTTTCTTGCCCACGCGTTTGGCCAGGCCCATGGCGGCGTTGGATTGAAAGTCGCCGTGCTCGGGGGTTTTGCACGGGGTGATGAGCGGATCTGCGTCGGCAGCCTGCGGGAAGACCTTGGCGATGGCCGCGGCGAAGCGGGCCGCGAGCACCTGCACCGGATCGTCAACGTTGGCGTGAGACTCTGGCATAGGGCCGATGGTAGCGGCAAGGCGGGGCGGCCCTTTCGGCCCCGGCCCGCGGGGGGCCCAGGGTGTGGCGTCGTGCCGCGTCGCTGTCCCGCCTCATATGCTCCCCACGCACCCGAGGTGGGGTGGCAGAGCGGTTGAACGCGACGGACTTGAAATCCGTTATGGGCGAATGCCCATCGGGGGTTCGAATCCCCCCCCCACCGCTTGAGCTAGGCGCGAGAGAATCGGCCGCTGACTTTGCGGACTATGTCGACGATCTGCGCCCGAGCCTGTCTGGCGGTCTCCGGGGCGATGAGCCGCAGCGCGAGCGCGTAGGCGGCAAACTCCGCGGGTCCGCCCACGCCCAGCACCACAAGTGTGTGCGCATGGACTCGAGCGAGGCCGAGCTTGATGGCGTAGGCCGCCAGCATGGCTGCACAGCAGGCGAGGATGGGGGCGATATACAGCCCCGGGATGTCCTTGAGCTTGAACCCGCCGCGGCTGATTCCCAGCCAAATGGCGATGGTACCGGCGAACCAGTGGTGCACTGCGACGCCGATGGCGACGCCGATGACCCCGCCCAAATAGGCGCCCAGCCCGACCATGGTGAGAAACTCGACCGCGTTGAAGATCGAGAAGACCATCGTGGTACGGAAGCGGCCCTGGGCCGTGACCAGTGAGCCGATGGTCATGCTGCTGAGCATGTACATGCCCATGCCCAGGCAGAGCACGCGGATGATGGGGATCGCGTCGTTCCACTTGTCCGTGTAAACCAGGTGCAGGACCTCGGGGCAGAAGGAGGCCAGGGCGGCCAGGAACGGGAAGAGCAGGGCCGCCAGCAAACGAGCCCCCCGCATGAACGCCTGGACCTGGCGAGGGGGGTCGTGGGAGAGCTTGGCCAGCGCGGGCATCAGCACCGGCTGGGCGTTGCCCGCGATGATCTGCACGATCTGGAACGAGAGTGCGTAGGCGAAGTAGTAGACGCCCAGCGCTTCCTTGCTGGCGAAGATGCTCACCATCACGTTGTCGCCGAAGTTGGCGACGGCCCACATGAGGTTGGTGATGATGATCGCCGAAGCGTCGCCCAGCAGGAACTTCCAGACGCGCGGCTTCACGACGAAACTCAGCGGGGCGTGTGAGTGGCGCCAGAGCAGCGCGACGTTGACGATTCCCGAGACCACCTGCGGCGCGACGCACGCATAGGGGCCGAGCCCGTACAGGGCCATCGACACCGACAGGAGGTTGAGCGACAGGTTTGCGAGCAGGCCGATTTTGGCGATGGTGCCGTAGCGCAGGTCGATCTGCAGCCGGGCGGTGGGCACCACGCCGGCGCTGTTGACGATGACCGTCGTGCCGACGAAGACCATGAGCCCGACCAGTTCGGGCGAGCCGTAGGCCGGCGCCGCGACCGCGCCGACGCCGATGATTGCCAGGCAGGCAACCACGCCCAGCAGCATGCCCAGCGACGCCGCACCGCCCGACCACACTCTGAACCCGCGCTGGCGGTGCACCAGCACGCTGGAGAGCCCGGCGTTCTGCAGCACGGCGGGGAAGGCGGCGATCGAAATCGCCAGTCCGCCCAGGGCCCACTCCACCTTGGTGAGGCGTGACGTGAGCACCACCTGTGCCGCGAGCGACATGACCTTGGAGAGCACCGACAGCCCGCCCATCAGCACCAGGCCCATGCCCACCCTTGAAGAGAGCGATGGCTCGGCGGGGGCAGCGGCTTCTGAGGTCGATATGGGGGCGGCTTGGTCGGTCACGCTCGGCTCTTGCTCACCCGGTCGTTGATGGCTCCGTCGCGACACGCGGATCGGCGCCGACTCAAAGTATCGGACGTGCAAGCCTCGCCCATGAGCCCGAGCCCTTGCAACCAGCGCCCGTCGGACATTTGGGAACGACATGGTTGCCCGTGCCGAGGCGACGGTGCCCCGCGCCCGCCCGCTCAATCCGCGTGAAGCGTCCGCGGCCCTTTGCCCGCCGTCTTTTCCATGTATCCGTCGCCCTTGCGTTCGTACTTGGTGAAGCCCATCCGCTCCAGGTTCTTGTTCGACAAAGCGCTCTTGCCCTTGATGTCCGACCACTTGCCCGCGATGTTCGGCGCGACGATCGCCCGCCGCACCGGCGCACCGGTCGTCGGGTGCTTCTTGAGCGCCGCCTCTTTCATGGATTGCACGATCTCGAAGGTCTCCCCCGTGGGCTCACCCTTCTTGTCCAGGATTTCGTACACGTACGTAGGCATGGGTCGGTCCTGTTCGATGGGGCGCGCGATTGCGTGCCGCCTGGTGCCTTGTCGCCTCAAACCCCGAATACTCGTCCGCTCTCGATGTCCATGAGCCGCCATCCCAGGCTCTTCGAGAGTTTCATCAGCACCGGGAAGGCGATGTCCTCGTCGTTGATGCTGGCGACCGCCTGCGTGACCGGGTCGATCGAACCCGGCAGCTCGACGACCATGCCCGGCCCGTGCAGGCGCTCCAGGCCCGATTCGCTCTTCGATCCGTCGGCGCTCGTGTTGTAACTCGCCAGCGTTGCGCGGACCTCTTTCAGTCCGCCGAGCGGCGCCGAGCCTCCGCCCGGGGTCTCTTTGCCGATGATCACCAGTTGGCGGCGTTTGCGGGCCATTCGGGCCGATTCTACGGCCTTCGACTCCCGGCGAGCCGCGCGCTGCCCGTCTTTGCCCTTTCGCGTGTCCCGGGGTCCTCGCCCTCCGGTACACTTCGCCCATGCGCCTCCGCCTCAGACTTCTCTTCTCCGCCTTGCTCGTGTGTCCATTCCTCGCCGGCTGCACCGGAATCACGCCGCCCCGCCTCTGGGTCGAGGCGGCCAAGGTTCGCGAACAGACCGACCAGGGCGCCGTCATCGAGTTCACCATCCGCGCCGACAACCCCAACGCCGACGCCCTGCCCCTGCGCGACACCGACTACAGCGTCACGCTCAACAACGCAGCAGTCTTCCGGGGCGTCCGCTCTGCCCAGTGCACCCTGCCGGGCTACGGACAGCAGACCTTCACACTCCCCGCCGCCGTCCCGGGTAAGTTGCCCGAGGGCAGCATCGCCTACCGCATCAATGGCGAGGTCGAGTACATCCTCCCCGGCGCCTGGCGCGAAACCCTGGCCGACTCGGGCCTGCCCGAACCCACCGCTTCCCTCAGCGGCGAGGGCGAGATCGACCACAAGTAGTCCGCTTCGTCCCGCCGCTGCCGGCCCGCGGGCGAACCACTTCACGCGATCGTCGCGATGGGCGGATTCAGCGGCAGCATCCGGGCGTACTTCATGAACGCCTCGTATTGCGCCCGCACCTCGGTGAGCGAATCGCCCCCGAACTTCTCGCAGAAGACCCGCGCGACCTCGAACGCCGCGACGTTTTCGAGCACCACGCTGGCCGCGGGCACCGCGCAGATGTCGCTGCGCTCATACTGGCTGTGCTGGGCTTCCTTCGTGTTCAGGTCCACGCTGGGCAGGCCTTGCAAGAGCGTCGCGATCGGCTTCATCGCGGCCTTCACCACCACCGGCTGCCCGTTGGTCATGCCCCCTTCGGTGCCCCCCGCGTTATTGCTGTCGCGCACGAACCCCAGCGTCGGGCCTTCCTTTTGTGCCATGTCGAACCGGATCGGGTCGTGCACCTTGCTTCCTGGTAATCCGGCCACCTCGCGCCCCAGGCCGATCTCCACGCTCTTGATCGCCTGGATGCCCATGGCGGCGTACGCCAGCCGCGCGTCCAGCTTGTCGCGCCAATCCATGCAACTGCCCAGCCCAGGCGGGCACCCGAACACGTGCGCCTCGATGAGTCCCCCCGCCGTGTCCTTGTTCAGCTTGGCCTCGTGGATCACTTCGTGCTGGCGCTTGGTCGCGCCGGCGTCCGGGCAATAGGTCTCGCTGGCGTCGCGCATGGCCTTCACCTCTCGCCAGTTCGCGTCGCTCACCGCCGCCGGGGTCGAAACGCCCAGGATCGACCTCACGAACCCGAAGCTCTCGATGCCGAACTCCCGCAGCAGGCACCGAGCCGCCGCTCCCGCCGCCACGCGCGAGGCGGTCTCCCGCGCGCTCGCCCGCTCCAGTGTCTCGCGGCAATCCGTCGTCAGCCACTTGATCGACCCCGCCAAATCCGCGTGCCCGGGCCTGGGGCGATACACGGGGGGCGTCTTGGCCAGATCATCCAGCCGCGAATCGCGATTGGGAATGCGGAACGTGATCGGTGACCCGATCGCCTTGCCCCGGCGAACACCCGTCAACACTTCGACTCGGTCGGTCTCGAGCTTCTGGCGCCCGCCGCGCCCGTATCCCCCCTGGCGGCGTTCGAGCTCGCTGTTGATGAACGCCTCGTCGATGGTCACGCCCGCGGGCATCCCCGTGATCGTGACCACGAGGGCCGGCCCGTGTGATTCTCCGGCAGTCTGTGCGTCGATGCGTGGCATGTTGAACCCTAAGGGCCCGAACGCCCCGACGTCATTTGGGGTTCGTTCCCGGTGACGACTGATCGCGGGCGTCCGGCGCGGGCGGGCTTCCATCCGCTTCCTTCTTGGGAACACCCACCGGCTGCGTGGCTCTCTTCACAACCTCGGGCGATCCGACGCCCATGCCCACCAGCGCGCGGAACACGCTCGCGTAGTCGTCTGTCCACAATGGGTCGGTCTCGGCGCCGGCCATCCGCAGCCAGCGGGTCGGGTAGCGGGAAATCGGCCCCAATGCCGCATCGTCGCGCACGACCGCGACCCAGGTCGTCTCGGCCTTGCCCTCCTCCTCCTGACGCTTGGTGGAGGTGTTGTCGTTCAGCAGCCAGCACTGCAGCGAGAGCGACTGGGCGATGCGTGCGACCACCGGGGGCAGGTCGAAGTACCGGTTCGAGAGGTGGAACGCCAGGACGCCCCCGGGCTTCAACTTGCTCATGTAGATCTGCACCGCCTCGCGGGTGATGAGGTGCACGGGGATGGCGTCGGAACTGAACGCATCGACGACGATCAGGTCGTACGTGTCGTCGGGCCGGTCGCGCATGCCCAGGCGTCCGTCGCCCACGAACGCCACGATCTTGGCCCCGGCCTTGTTCGCGTCGTACAGGTACGAGAAATACGCGGGATTGCTGGCGATCTCCACGACCGCCGGGTCAATCTCGAAGAAGTCGTAGGTGTCGCCCGCGCGGGCATAGGCCGCCATCGACCCCGCGCCCATGCCGATCAGCGCGGCGTGCTTCAGGCGATCCTCGCGCTGGAGCACCCGAACGATCTCCCCGATGGGCCCGCGCGGGTGGTAGTACGACGTGGGCAGGGCGCTCAGCCAGATTTCCTCTTGCTTCTCGGGCAGGGCCTTGGCCCCCACGCCCCAGAACAGCCGCTCGCGGGTTTCGGGGTCCGGGTGATACTGCCCCTGGTGGAGCTTCTGAGTCTGGGCCTGCCGCCCATGGATGGTGGTGCCGTGCCCGAGCATGTGCCAGCGGTCGCTGGGCAGCCCCGTCTCGGGGTCGGCCAGGTTGGTCACGCGGATCACCCCGAAGAACGTGCGCGTGCGATCGATCAGCAAACCCCCCTGACCGAAGTACACCGTCGAGACCAGCGCCGTGGCCACCACCACGCCGAACGCCCGCCGTGCCTTGAACGCCAGCCCCGCCACCAGCACCAGTGACACCGGCAGGGCGGTGAAAATGCTCGCGGCCAGCCGTGGCCGGATCGCCTCTCTCGCCCCCAGCCACTTGAGCGCATCAACCATGTGCGCAAAGGCAGGTGTGCGACTGAACCCGCCCGACACCAGCCCGTTCAGAATGTTCAGCTGGTACCAGAAGACGACAAAGCCAAGCAGCGCCAACCCCGCGGCACTCCCCCAGCCCCACCAGTGCGGGCGGGGCTTGTCGGCCGCCCACGTTCCCGGGCGCATCATGCACGCCAGGCCGATGACCAGCGGATACTCGAGGATCTCGCCGAAGATCTGCGGGGCCACCAGCGCGTTGAAGATGCCCCCCAACACCCCGCCCAGCGAGAGCGCGAAGTAGAACTCCGTGAGCCGCGACGGGTCGGGGCGCGACTCTGCCAGCCGCCGGTGGCACAGCATCGCGGCCAGGAAAAACGTGATCACGTGAATGAACAGCACCAGCCCCAGGGGCGACCTGGAGCCCGTCAGGATCACCACCGTCAGCGCGATGACGCCGAACGGCAACAGCCGCCCCCAGACCCGCGAGTTCCACCCCCAGCGCCCGGAGAACGCCAGGATGAACGACACCAGGTAGAGCAGCAGCGGGACGATCCACATGAGCGGCACCGCCGCCACATCCGTCGAGATCGACTGCGTGACGCCGATCATGAGGCTGCTTGGGATGAACGCCAGCAAAACCCACATCCCGCGCGTCGCCCATGACGGCGCCGGGGCCGGGGCCGCCGATGTCTCGCCGCCCGTCGCTCGGTTCGCCCGCAGCACCATCGCCCCGCACGCCCCGATCATGGGCGCCAGCACCCAGAACAGCACCGACCACGTCAGGTTCTGCTCGCCCCGCGTCAGGCGAGGCTCCATCACAAGCGGATACGCCAGCAGCCCCAGCACGCTGCCCGCGTTGCTGGCCGCGTACAGGAAATACGGATCCTTCGCCTGCGGGTGATCCGTCCTCGAAAACCACCTCTGCAGCAGTGGGCCCGTCGTCGATACCACCAGGAACGGCAGCCCGACCGTGATGCACAGCGTCTTGACCACCCACCACGCCGGATCCGATCCGCCCGGCTCGCCCACGTCGATCGACCGGGGCAGCGTCACTCCCGCCACGATCAGCAGCCCCACGTGCACCACGGGCTGCCACTTCAATGGAACGCGCGTCGACAGCACGTGCGCATAGCCGTACCCCAGAAGCAGCACCGCCTGGAAGAACACCATGCAGGTGTTCCACACCGCAGGGCTCCCGCCCAGCAGCGGCAACAGCACCTTGCCCCAGATCGGTTGCACCATGAAGAGCAACGCGGCCGACAGAAATATGGCAACGCCGAAGAGTTTAAGCACGGGGCACAGAATATCCGACCTCCCACTTCGTCCGTCGACGCCCGCCAGCCGCCTCCGTTCCCGCTACCCTTGCCTTCCTTCCATGCAACGACGCTTCGACGCCATCCTCTGCGACATCGACGGCTGCCTCATCCCCGAGTCCGGCGCCCCGCTCGACGCCCAGGCGTTCGTCACCCTCGCGGCCCACAACCGCCGTGCCATCGCCGACGCCGACCGCCCCGTCATCACCGTCTGCTCGGGCCGCCCACAACCCTTCGCCGAGGCCCTGTGCCGCCTGATGGCCAATACCACTACCCCCGCCGTCTCCGAGATGGGCGTGTGGCTCTACGACCCCGCCGCCGAGATCAGCGAACTCGACCCGACCATCCTCCCCGTCCACAAAGATGGCGTGCGCGAGGCCACCCGCTGGATCGAGCGGGACCTCGTCCCCCAGGGCATATTCATCCAGCCCGGCAAAGCCGCCAGCATCTCGCTGTGGCATCCCGACACCAACTTTGTGATGGCCCTCAAGCCCCGCCTCGAACAAGTCTTCGCCAAAGAGGGCTGGCCCCTGCGGGTTTCCAACACGGTGCAATGGGTCAACTGCGACCTGGCCCACATCGGCAAGCACACCGGCATTGAAAGGTTCTACGCCAAGACGGGCCTCACCAAGGATCGCCTGGCGGGCATCGGCGACACGCCCACCGACCACGCCATCCGCGACCGCGTCGCCTTCTTTGGCTGTCCGGCCAACGCCGCGCCGGACTTGAAGGCCCGCGCCGACTACGTCTCGCCCCATCACGAGATCGCCGGCGTGCTCGACATCCTCGACAAGATCATGCAGATCTCCACAGGCGGGGCGGCCGGCAATGCCTGATCAAGCCACGCCTGACTCTGCCACGCCCGACCCCAAGTGGAAGCAATACCTCTTCGTCGCCTGCGCCGTCGCCGCCGCCGGCCCCTGGTCGCGCCCCGACGTTGCGCTCCTCGCCGGCATCGTCCTCGCTCTCATCAACCTCAGCGCCTTCCAGGCCCACTCCAAGAAACTCTCCAAAGTCCTTATCCAAGTGTGCGTGGTCGCCCTGGGCTTTCGCCTCGACCTTGCCACCCTCGCCCACAGCGCTTCGCGCGGGCTGGTCCTCGCCGTCAGCACCATCGCCGGGGCCCTCATCGTGGGCCTGCTCCTTGGCAAACTCCTCCGCAGCGGCAAGGAAGTCTCCGTGCTGATTTCCAGCGGCACGGCCATCTGTGGCGGCTCGGCCATCGCCGCCGTCGGCGCCAGCATCGGCGCCTCCTCCAGCACCATGGCCGTCGCCACCGGCGCCATCTTCTGCCTGAACGCCATCGGCCTGTGGGTCCTCCCCTGGATCGGTCACGCCCTGCACATGACCGACCTGCAGTTCGGCGAGTGGGCGGGCGTCGCCCTCCATGACATCGCCACCGTCACCGGCGCCGCCAAGGACTACCACGCCTCGCTGCCCAAGACCTTGGTCGCCCTCGATACCGCCAACATCGTCAAGCTCACCCGCGTGCTGTGGATCTTCCCGATCGCCCTGGCCGCCGGCCGCCTCATGGGTTCGCACAGCTCCAGCCCGCAAGGCTCGGGCGCCCAAGGCGCACGCAAGGCCCCCTTCCCCTGGTTCATTCTGCTGTTCATCGTCGCCAGCGCCATCCGCACCTGGATCCCCGCGGCTCACAAGCTCGACCAGACCATCGCCGTCGACGCCGCGGTCGGCTTCCAGCTCGCGCTCTTCCTCATCGGCGCGGGCCTGCACCGCAGCGCCCTGGCCCAAGTCGGCTGGCGGGCCCTCGCCCAGGCGACCATCCTCTGGATCATCATGGCCAGCGGCTCGTGCATCGCCATCCTGGCCCGGGGCTAGACGGGCACAGATGTTCACGACGGCACTCTCCTGCGGGGTCCCGCGATTCGCAGTTTGAATTGTGCCAAGTGGAGCAAACGCCACGAGTTCGTCTTCACTGCGGCATACCATCTCCTTCCTCATGAAATACCGCGTTTGCAAGGTCTTTGAGGTCGAATCCGGGCACATGCTGAGCAAGCATCCCGGGCGTTGCCGCTTTGCGCATGGGCACAGTCGCCGCATTGAGGTCGTCGTCAGCAGCGAGACGCTCGACGCCAACGACATGGTGTGCGATTTCAAGGCCCTCAAGCTCGCGGTGCACGCCATCGCCGACCGCCTTGATCACGCGATGGCCCTGAACAGCGCGGACCCGCGCAAGAGCCACTTTGAAGGTGGCCGCGTGGTGCTCTTTGATGGCCAGGACCCCACGACGGAGGTCATCGCCAAGCATCTCTATGACGAACTGGCCGCGTTGGTTCGCGCCGGGGGCGAGTTTCAGGCCGAAGGCGTGACCTACCGCCTCCCGATCAGTTTGCAGGTCGAACGAATTCGCGTCGGGGAAACATCGAGCACCTGGGCGGAGTACGGGCAATAACCAGTGTGGCCCCGGGCGTCGTGGCAGGGGTGACGGGTTTTTCCCAAGAACGCATCTGAATGTTGGGCGTCTAAAACCTGGCCTCGCACCTCGGGCGAGTGCTCCGGCGACAGTCGAAATAGCCGTCAATCGCCCCTTACGGAGAACCACAACTCATGAACACCTCGTCTCGCGTCTCGCACGATTCCACCAGGGCGGGCCGGTATCTTCGTCGCGTGCTCTGGGCCGCCGGTTTCGCGGCCGCGCTCGGCGGGGCCGCGTTCGCCGTGCTTCCCGCTCAACCAATCACCGCTCCAACCCAGCCCGCCCAGCCGGCGCCGGTTTCTCACGCCGCACTGCCCCTGACCCCCGCCAAGCCGCCCGCCAGCGATGACGACATCGCTTTCGCGAACCGCCTGAGCAAGGCGTTCAAGGGCGTGGCGCAGAGCGCCGAGCCGTCGGTCGTCTACATCACCTCGCTGCAGAAGCGCACGCCCTTGCGGACCGACTGGTTCGGCAACATCATCGAGCGAGGCGCCACCACGCTCCAGCCCACCAGCGAAGGCTCGGGGTTCATCGTGGGCGACGACGGAACCGTCATCACCAACAACCACGTCGTCGCCGACGCCGACGAGCTGCAGGTCACCCTCTCCGACGGCCGCCAGTTCCCCGCCACCGTCATCGGGCGCGACGAATCCACCGACATCGCCATCGTCCGCATCAATCCGGGAGATCGAAAAATCACCTTCCGCCCGGTGAAAATGGGCGATTCCGACGCCATTGACGTCGGCGAGTGGGTCGTCGCCATCGGCAGCCCCTTCGGCTTCTCGCACACCGTCACCGCGGGCATCGTCTCGGCCAAGGGCCGCAGCCTCGCGCCCCGCGAAATGGGCAACGCCTACCAGGATTTCATCCAGACCGATGCCGCCATCAACCCCGGCAACTCGGGCGGGCCGCTGCTGAACCTCCGGGGCGAAGTCGTCGGTGTCAACGCCGCCATCGCCAGCCGCACCGGCGGCTACGAAGGCCTGGGCTTCGCCATCCCCAGCAACCTCGCCAAGCAAGTCATGGACAACATCCTCGCCAACGGTCACCTGGTGCGCGGGTGGCTGGGCGTCAACCTGCGCGACGCGACCGTCGATGACCTTGGCGACATCCCCCCTCAGAGCGACACGTTCAAAGGCGTCCTGATTAGCGACGTCATGAAGGACTCGCCCGCCGAGCAGGGCGGCCTGAAGGACGGCGACATCATCACCCGGTTCCGCGATCAGCCCGTGAACGCCGAGCGCCTCCGCACCGCCATCGCCGTGGCCGGGCCCGGGGCGCAGGTCCCGCTGACCGTGATCCGGGCGGGCAAGTTTCAGACTTTGACCGTCAAGATCGGCGACCAGCACGACCAGGCGCGGGCGATGGGCGGCGCGTACATCGCCGACCTTGGCTTCAGCGTGCAGACCTTCACCCGCGCCATGGCCCGCGACCGGGGCTATCGCCCTGCGTTCGAGGGCGCCGTCGTCACCGCGGTCGATCCCGAATCCAAGGCCCAGCGCATGCGGCTGCAGCCGGGCGACATCATCGTGGGCCTGGGTGATACCGACGTATCCAGCGCCCTGCAGCTGGCCGACGCCGTGAAAGACAAAGGCGTGAAGTCCGGCACCCAGTTCCGCGTCGTCCGCGGCATGCAGCAGGGCTATCTCGCCCTGCCCTGATCGCACGCCGCGACTTCGTTCACTCCTCTCACCAGGCCCCTCTCACGCAGCTCTTCGCTGCGAGAGGGGCTTTTTTTTTTATGTCATCACTTCGCGCCGATCAGCTCCTTCCCCAGCATCGAAACCACCACGCCCGCGAACACCAGCCCAAAGCCCACCATGTCCGTCCAGCGCAGCCGCTCCTTCAGCACCATGATCGAAAAGACCGCGAACACGCCCAGCGTGATCCCTTCCTGCAGGATCTTGAGCTGCGGCGCCGTCAGCGGCCCGCCATGATCAACATGCCCGATCCGGTTGGCGGGCACCTGCAGCAGATACTCGGGCAGCGCGATGAGCCACGAAATGAAGATCGCCGCGACCAGGGTCCACTTGGTCTTCAAGTGGTAATACCAGGCCGTCGTCATAAAGGTGTTCGAACCGATCAGCAGCAGCACGGCCCAGAGGATTCGCATGGGCCAAAGGTAAGGCCGCACACCACATCCACAACGCCCAGGCCCGGAGGCCGCCCCGGCCGAGCCCCCCCCCCCCCAAACAGAGCGCAAAATCCCGCATCCACCCCTCGCTTGACGCGGCCGCGCAATTTCGCGAGACTACCCGGCTCACCGTCCCGGGCGCGCCGCGGCGTTCGGACGGCGAATCCTGTCGGGCGTGCCTACGCTGACGCCCTTCGCCGTCTCGGGCGGCGTTGGGGCCGGTTTCGGCATCAGCCGTCGGGTTGCATCGAGAGTCCGTTGCGTTCCGCGGCGTACGTCAGGTCGCTTTTTTCCCTGGAGCCCGCGTCATGGCAGGCAGAAACAGCACATCCTTCGGCATCGGCGCCACGATCACCGTCCTGGCGATCGGCTTCGTCGGTTTCTTCATCGGCTTTGCCATCTTCTTCGGCAAATACAGCGACAGCCAGCGCACCCTGCGCCAGGCCCAGACCGAGCAGGCCGAGGTCATCAAGGCCGATGAACGCAACCGCGACGACGTTCGCGCCCTCATCGAGCAGGGCAAGAAGGCCGGCAACAAGAGCCTCGTCGGCTTCCTGCTCGACGCCCAGCAGGCGATGATGCAGCGCGTCACCGGCGCCGGCAAGGACACCCCCGCCGACCTCGCCGACAAGCTCAAGAACATCCCGGGCTCCGATTCCGCTTCGCTCATCGCCATCGTCAACGCCGACCAGGCCAAGATCGGCTCGCTCCAGCAGCAGCTCGGTCAGGCCGAGGCCGCCCGCGCCAGCGCCGTCGAAGACCAGAAGGCCGAGGTCGCCCGCGTCAACGACATCCAGTCCAAGCACCAGGCCACCATCGACGCCCTCAACAAGGAAATCGACGGCCTCAAGGGCGAAATCGCCGGCTACCGCAAGGGCACCGACGACTACAAGGCCAAGGTCGACGCCCAGCTCGACGGCGTGCGCCAGACCGCCGCCGAAACCGAGAAGCGACTCAAGGACCAGCTCGACAAGCTTACCGAGGCCAAGCTGATCGTCGAAAACCAGCTCGCGGTTCTCCGCGGCCAGAAGAACCAGGGCATCGTTCAGGCTGGCGATGAAGCCGCCCTCGTCGATGGCGAAGTGCTGGGCATCAACGGCACCGACGGCCAGATCTACATCAGCATCGGCAAGAAGGACAACGTCGTGCTCGGCATGACCTTCGCCGTCTACTCCAGCGCCGCGGCCATGCGTCCCGACGCCCAGGGCAACACCCCCGCCCCCAAGGCCACCCTCGAAGTCGTCAACATCAGCGAATCCACCTCCGCCTGCCGCATCACCAGCGAGGTTCGCGGCAACCCCGTCGTCAAGGGTGACGTCATCGCCAACGCCGTCTACGACCCCCACAAGGTCTACCGCTTCGTGATCTTCGGCAACTTCGACGCCAACCGCGATGGCCTGGCCACCCCCCTCGAGCGCAACGACATCCGGGCCCTGATCGAGCAGTGGGGGGGCAAGGTGGATGACGAGCTCGGCGGCGACACCGACTTCCTCGTCCTGGGCCAGCGCCCGATTCTGCCGCCCCGCCCGGACGCCTCCGCCCCGCTCGAAGTGGTGCAGGAGTTCATCCGCCGCCAGAAGGACCTGGAACGTTACGACGACCTGTACAAGAAGGCCCGTGACACCAGCGTGCCGATCTTGAACGAGAACCGCCTCTACACCCTGATCGGCAAGACCCCCAGCCGCGTCGCCCGCTGAGCCCCGGCACCAAGGTCACCCAAAGCCCCTCGATCCGAGGGGCTTTTTCATTGGTGCCCACAACCCGGTTCCAGCCAGACGAAACAGCGACCACTCCAAGCATCCAAGGCCAAGCCTCGGAGCCAGGCTGCCGCGTGCCTCGATGCCTTCGTGAACTTCGTCTCTTCTTCGAACTTCGCGTGTTCGCACTTATCCGGCGGCCGCGGCCCGAGGCACGCGGGCCTTGGGCTTGCGCATCGACACCCATTGCACGCCGACGCCAAACACCAGCAGCGCGCCGAACGCCCACAGCGCAAACCGGTCCGCCCCGGCCGCCGCCGTGTCAATGCCGACCATCGGTCCAAGCACCGTCATGCATCCCACGCACAGCCCCGCGCCGGCAAGCGCCGTGGTCAGGGCCATCGCCCGCTTGGGGGCGATGACGCCCAGCGCCAGGCCCACCATCACGCCCGCGGCCGCCCCGAGCGCGATGAATACCCGTGCGTCTTCGCTTGCGCCGCTCCACAGGTTCTGTGCAAGCTGTGAAGTCGCTTCCAGCACGCCCTCGGCGCCGCGCCCGATCTGCTGCAGGGGCGTCATCGGTGCCGCGCCCTGATCCACCAGCGGGGCCGAAACAGCGCTGGCCGCGGCTTGGGCCCAGGCCTGCGCCGCTGGCGCCGTGGTCGATTCCGGAACAAGCGTGTCGTGATGCGAAAATCCGAACCACACCGAGGCGACCAGCACGCCCAGCACCGCGGCCCCTGCCGCGCTGGCCGCCGTCGCCGCGAACCGGAACAGCACCGCCGCCAGCAAACACCCCGCGATCGCGCCCAGCCCGGCGGCAATCACGCCGCTGCTGACGCCCCACATCGCGGGTTCGCTGAAGATCGACGGCGCCATCAGATACCCGGCCAACCCCCCAAGCCCAGCACCCGCCGCCAGCAGGCCCCCACGCACGAGCTTCGCCCCGGCCAGCAGCACCACCAGCCCAACGACCAGCCCTCCCGCCGCCAGCAGCGGCCCGTGCTGCATCGCTGGCTCCGTCAGCCGCTGCCAGGCGTCGAGTTGTTGGGCGAGTGCTTGCATGATCCGCCGTCTCATTTTCGGCGGATTGCCCGCGCCGTTTCGGCAGTCTGTGCGGGCAGGCCCGGAAATGCCAGCCTGGGGACAGTCTGTGGATAGATGGCGTAAGGAAAGAGTTTGGTACAATGTCCTATAACTAAATGATCCTTTGGCCTGGAATGCTCAACGGATAAAGCTGTTCGAATATGCCTAAAACGCCATTGAATCAGAAAGCCTGCAAATCGCTCAAACGCCAAAGACCCGACCTGTCGGGGTTTTTATGCATATTCGCTGGCGTAATCGTGAGGCTGGGGCGTCGGGTTCGAGCGGGCGTGGGGGGTGTCGGCGGCGGGCCCGGCGGTTGCGGGGGGGCCACTTGTATGTTCGGGCGAGGTGGTGTAATCTACGCAGCGACGCACGGGCCGGGGCAGCGCGCCCCGGGCTGTGTCGAGGCCTTACGAAGCATCGCGCGGCGGTCTGCAAAGGCCGCGGGCGCGCGAGCGCAACGACGCGGCCCAACGGCCGCGAACGGCGCGCACGAGGGCCAAGAGGTAACGAACGCACGGCGGTGGCGGACGCTGCCGCGGCATGGCCGCGGGCTTCCGTACACTCGGAGCCTTGATGTCAGAACGTCGGCGCGACGTACTCGCGTCACGGGACGTTGGTGGATGCACGAGGAGTTGTCATGGGTCGCAAGCACAGCACGGGCAATCGCTATCTTCGTTCGGGCCGCCGCAGCAAGAACGGAGGGGCCGCGGGTCTCCTGAACCTCAGCGGCAAGGCCGGACAGGCACAAGGTCTGGCTTCGCGCACCGAGCGTCCCCTGGTGGAACCCCTCGAGCCCCGCCAGATGCTCTTCTCGCTCACGGTGACCGCCGACTCGGTCGACCCCGCCACCGGCATCGGCACCGTGCGGGCCTACTTCGGCTACGCCCTCCCGATCCTCGACTCCAACTTCACCCCCGGCACCGGCACGCCGACCGACATCGCAACCGACCTCACCCAGGTCAACCCCACCCCCAACCTGCCCAGCGGCGTGTTCCTGCCGGCCAACGGCAACGGGTCGATCCAGGTCGTTCACAACATTCAGCCGCCGTCGGATGTGTCGATCCAGCCTCCCAGCACCCAGCAGACCGACCGCTGGATCCGCGTCGTCCAGGATCAGGTCGGCGAGCAGATCGCCTACGCGTATTGGTCGACGCCGGACTCCATGACCGGTCGGCGCATGCGCAGAACCACCTCTCAGGCACGCGTCGATATTCGCGCGGAACTGACCAACGACAACACGGGCCTGGATACCGACCGCACCATCGCGGAGCTCCTGGATCAGAACGGTGCCGTGGTCGCGAGCTTCACCGGCCAGGCGCTGCGCAACCTGATTTCGAATAACCCTGGCGACAATGCGGCGCTCGGCATCGGCACGTACACGTTCAACCTGGCCAGCGGATTCAGTCAGGTCCGGTTCCGGTCCACGGCCAACTCGGTGCAGGTGAACCCGGCGTACCGGGTCACGCAGGTGATCTTCCAGGAGCCGGCGGGGAACTACCAGATTCCGTCGCAGGCCACCTATGGCGCTGTGGCCATTCTGTCCGGACCGGTGGGGGCCTCGGCCACCTTCCGCGACCTGCATGGCCGCGACATGGTCCAGACGATCGCGATCGGCATTCCCGTCGGCGGCACGGTGCCGATCATCACGGGCGCCGACGACGGCGTGCCCGATTTCAACGACGGCATCGGCAGCATCACCCTCAACGGCACCGATTCGCGCACCGCCTTCACGCTGTGGGGCATCACCATCAACTCTGCGACCACGCAGAGCAACACCAGCGATTTCTTCCAGAACGGCTTTGAGGCGACGATCGTCAGCACCACCCAGGGGCTCTTCAACCAGTGGACCAGCGACGGGTTCGGGTTCATCTCGCGCGTGCAGAACGGGCAGATCACCGTGTCGGGCCTGCCCACCGGGAACGGCTCGGTGGTGGTCGGTTCGCCCTTCGTGCGCGACAGCACCAGCACCCAGACGTACCAACCCGGGCGCCTGCCCAACATTCCTGGCGTGATCGATCAGGCCAACCGCACGGTGGTCTCGGGCTACACCCGCTCCGACCAGGGCATTTTCGTCAACGGCTCGATCGGCACGGTGTACGTCGACGGCGTGGTGTTCGGCTCCTCGAACATCCAGGGTGCCGTGGACAAGTACGCCGTCGGCTATCAGCTGGGCTCGCTGACGGTCGCCGGCGACGCCGGCCAGGTGATCTTCGGCTCCGACGCGGGCGAATGGTCGCCCGACCCGGCGTTCACAGGCCAGCAGAATCAGCGCGTGGACGACATCTACAAGACCGGCTCGCAGCTGGTGGTCGGTCGCACGCTGGGCGAGGTCGCCATTGCCGGGCGCAGCCTGGTTGACGTGACGGTGATCGGCGACACCTCCTCGCCCATCACCCGCCCCGCCCGCGACAACGTGAACTACTACGAGCGCGAGTTCGTCCACCCGCTGGGCACCACGGCGCAGATCCGCGATGTGATCCTGTCGAACCTGCAGAACACCAACTACGTCACGCGTCAGCCCACCGACGTGTTCCGCAACAACGACCTCGCCGTGGTCTTCGGCTCGACCTGGTACCGCAACGATTCGATCATGGGCGCCGAGTGGATCGGCTCATCCTCCTCCACCGTGACGGTCCACGGCGACCTCTCCGGGCGCAACGTCACCTCGGCCGAAGATTCCGCCGACGTCTACGCCTTCGCGGCCGACGGTTCGCACGACATCGTGATCGAGGGCAGCGACGCCTCGGGCAACCTCTACTACCGCATCGTCGATCAGGACGGGCGAACGCTCGCCGCCCCGCAGCAGTCTCAGGCCCGCCAGAACGGCGGCGGCAACACCCGCTTCGGCTCCATCGAAGTGCGCTATCGCCCGACCGGCCCCGGCGTGTACTACCTCGTCGTCAGCGACCCGCAGGGCAACGACCCCAACGCCAATCTCTCCTCCTACGCCATCAACGTGTCGGGCATGGCGACCACCTCGCTGGGCTCGTATCGCACCGGCGCGGGCTCGGGCTTCGTCAACGTGAACAACACCACGCCCGGCGGCAACTCCGTCAACGTGCTCTCGGGCAACATCGGCTCCATCCGCGTCGGCACCGGCATCGCCACCGACATGGGCATGGACAGCGACCCCACCGGCTACATCAACACCAGCGCCAACGCGAACAACGTCATGACCTTCTCGGGCGGGGCCATCACCACCCCGGGCACGATCTACAACATCACCGCCGGTTCGGACATCGGCGGCCCGGCCAACCCGGGCGGCGCCGCCCGCATCACCGTTCGCGCGGGCGGAGACCTGGGCACCGTGTACACCGGGCTTTCGCCGGCCGCGGGCGGCTCGCAGCTCGCGCAGGGCGGGGCCACCCCCAACCAGGGCGACCTCAACTTCATCACCTTCAACATCGGCGGACGCATCGGCCTGATCGACGTGCGGGGCGGCATCGGCATGGATCAGGATGAGACTGACCCCCGCGCTCCACTGGCGCCCAACACCGTCACCGTCAGCATCAACACCGGCACCAACGGCGGCTCGGGCGACATCGGCGAGTTCCGCGTCGGGTTCCACGTCTACGGCCCCTCGCTCCAGATCAATACCTCGCCCGGCTCCCGCATCGGCGCCTTCCTGGTCAGCCAGGATGTCTACACCGACACTGCCGACGTTCGGTCCGGCATCTACGGCTCCCGCCCGGTCTCCATCACCACCGGCGCGGGCTCCGACGTCCGCTTCTTCGACGCCCCCAAGATCGACACCTCCGCCAGCGTCGACTCACGCCTGGATCTCGTTGGCAGCACGCCCATCAACATCATCGATGACGGCGGCGCCCGCGTGCAGATCTACGTCGAGAACGCTCCCGACAACGTCGTCGTCGGCTCCGTCCGCGTCCTTTCCATCGACGGCTCCCAGGGTGTCGCCATCGGCTCCATCACCGTCGATCTCTCCTTCGGCGGCATCCTCCACATCTCGCCCATGGCCACGACCGGTGGTGGCGGCGGCGGCGGCGCGGGTGGTGGCGGCGGCAGCACAACCCCCACCGGCATCGTCAGCATCGGTCGCATCATCATCACCGGCACCAACCCGCAGTCCCAGGTCCAGATCACCGGCGACGTCAAGGTCGACGTCTACCGCATCACCGGCGTCACCGGCGGCGCGGGTGGCGGCGGTGGCGGCGGCGCGGGCGGGGCCGCGCTCGACCGAATCCTCAACAGCACGCCCGGCGGCGACATCGTCGCCATCGACGTCGATTCCATCAACACCATCGACGTCTACGGCAACATCGGCTCCACCCAGCTCCCCGTCTGGGGCCCCACCAGCATCGCGCCCTACCTCGGCCTGTCCGGCAACCTCACGACCGCCGTCGGCGATGCGCTCGGCTTCAGCGCGGCCGCGGGCTTCCTTGACAACGACGCCTCCCCGACCCGTATCTACCGCCCGATCAACAGCGACAACTTCAACGGCGGCAACGCCTACGTCGACGACGTCGGGTCGCCCATCGATGGCTTCCTCAACGGCGTGGTGGTTCGTGGCGGCAACGTGCAGGAGATCCGCGCCAAGGGCTCCATCGGCGACATCATCCTCGAAGGCGCCACCGCCACGCTCACCCTCGTCAACGCCAACTCCGACAACGTCGCTTCGCTCAACAACTTCCGCGGGATCACCGGGTCCATCTACGCCTTCGACCTGGGCGACATCCAGATCGGCGACGGCCTGACTGGCAACAGCGCCCCGCTGGCCACCTCCGGCATCTTCGCGGCCAACGACATCCTGCAGATCCGCAGCATCCGTACCACCGGCGCCGTCATCAGCGGCATCATCGATGCCGCCAACACCGTCCTGAACGACAAGACCGGCGTCGCCACCGACGGCATCAACAACATCACCGTCAACTCGGGCAGCATCCGCGATGCGTACATCGGCTCGCGCAACATCGACAACTTCTGGATCAGCTACAACTACGGCGACGACAACGCCAACCGCGGGCGGATCAGCACGATCAACATCAACAACGGCGACCTGCTCTCGTCCACCATCGCGGGCGCCAACATCGGCGACGTGAACATCACCGGGCGCTTCGACGCCTCCACCGTCGAGGCCAGCACCTCGATCAACTCGGTCAACGCCACGCTGGGCTTCAGCAACTCGACGCTCAACGGCAACCTGCTGAGCGTGCGCGAGAACATGATCCTGGTCGGCTCCAACATCGAGCGGATCACCACCACCGCCGACATCTCCGATCTCACCATCACCGTGCTGGGCGACATCCGCCAGAAC
Organism: Tepidisphaera sp.; assembly: GCA_016124375.1. Classification (GTDB taxonomy): domain Bacteria; phylum Planctomycetota; class Phycisphaerae; order Phycisphaerales; family UBA1924; genus RI-211. Next base: position 128,526 of record WGNV01000001.1, on the reverse strand, counting down.
CTGACGGCGATCAACCTCCTCCGCTCCAACGTCAACGTCTCGGGCGAGATTCGCGGCTTCAACATCACCCGCGACGTCCGCGCCTCCGCGGTGATCGCGGGCTCCATCCCCACCGTCTCCATCGGCAACAACCTCCAGTCGTCCAACGTCACGGTGTCCAACACCATCAACACCCTGACCGCCGGCAACCGCATCTCGGATTCGATCATCGCCCTCACCGGCCCCGACGGCTCTCTGGGAACCATCACGGCGCTCACCGGCATCGCCGGGCAGATCTCCGCCACCGGCCCCATCGGCACCATCTCCGTCACCGGGGGTGATCTGACGGCCAGCATCACGACGACCGGGCCCCGCGGCAACGTGGGCACCCTCACCGCCGCCGCCGGCAGCGTCGCCATCACCGCCGACATCTCGGGCAACATCGGCTCGATCATCGCCGGGCGCGACATCGGCACCCGCGGCGCCGCGGGCGTCATCCTGGTCAGGGGCACGCTGGGCAGCGCGGCCGCGCCCAACGGCCAGCTCTACTCCGACCTGCGTGTCGGCGGCTCCATCGGCACCGTCACGCTGGGCGGCGCGGTCGACAAGCCCGGCAACAGCCAGATCGGTCGGGGCTCGATCATCTCCTTCAGCACCATCGGCAGCGTCTCGGTCGCGGGCGACTTCGCGGGCAGCGTGCTCAGCTACACCGGAGGCATCACCTCCGTGGCGATCACCAACGGCTCGTTCCTCGCCGGCGCCACCGTCGGCGCCTACGACGGCAGCATCGGCTCCTTCACGATCACCAACGGTTCGCTCTTCGGCGATGTCTACGCCGACTTCGATATCACCGCCCTGCGGGTCTCGGGCGGCACCGACGGGGTCTTCGGCGACATCGGCATCAACCCCGCGTCGTCCGCGGCCATCAGCTACGACGCCAACCGCAACCAGCTCCCCCCGGGCGTGGATCAGAACGCCGACTACCAGGGCCCCAGCATCATCGCCGGGCGCAACATCACCTCGATCGTCGTGAGCAACGGCAGCGTCTTCGAGTCGTCCTTCTTCGCCAAGCGCGTCATCACCTCCATCACCATCACCGGCGACGTCCGCAACGACGATCTGTCCGCCGGCATCGGCAGCTTCTTCGCCGCGGGCGACAACATCGCCTCCGTCACCATCACGGGCAACGTCAGCAACACCGCGTTCATCGCGGGCGTCGTCAGCCTCGGGGCCGACAACCGCCCGGGCGGCACGGGCGACAAGGCCGACGTCATCAAGAGCGGCAACATCAGCCTGGTCACCATCAACGGCTCGACCACCGACTCCACCTTCTCCGCGGGCATCAACGCCGGGGCCGACGGGGTGTACAACACCGCCGACGACACCACCGCCCAGGGCTTCTCCACCATCGCTACGCTGGCCCTCACCGGCCCGGTCACCAACGTCTCGGCGTTCGGCGACATCCTGGCCGGCAGCGTGAACACCGACAACCGCCTGATCCGGGGCGGCACCAACCTGCCCAACGCCAACCCGCAGATCGACTCGGGCTCCGGCACGCCCGGCACCTCGTTCTCGGGCAGCCGCACCTTCAACTACGGGACCGGCACCGTCACCATCAACGTCTCGGGCCCCGGCCAGTCGTTCTTCAACGCCTCGACCGGTCTGCTCACGATCCGCAACGGCACGGGCGCGACCAACGTCACGGTTTCGTCGAGCACGGGCTCGCTGGCCGACTTCGACATCGTCACCAACGACGACGCCTCGCTGGGCGCCATCACGTTCCAGAACACCAACCTCACCGGTGATTCCGACATCGTGGTCGATGGCTCGGTCGGCGCCGTCAGCTTCGCCAACTACTCGGGCACGGGCTCGATCAGCATCGGCGACGCGGCCGCCAGCTTCACCTTCGCCAACTTCCAGGGCGGATCGATCACCGCCCGCTCGGCCGGCAGCGTGCGCGTCAGCGGCGACTTCGCCACCTCCTCGGGCAGCAGCAAGCCGACCATCAACCTCCTCACCGCCGGCACCATTTCCGTGGGCGGGCGCTCCACCGGCAACATCAGCGTTGATCGCGACATCGCCAGCGTCACGCTCAGCGGCGCTTCCACCAACACCAACGTCCGCGCGGGCAGCACGCTCGGCTCCTTCACCGCCTCGGCCGGCACCAACTCGGTCGTCGTCGCCGCCGGCGACTCCATCGGCTCGGTCTCCGTCGTCGGCGACGCCAGCCGCAGCTCCTTCGCCGCCGGCGTCGATCTCGGCTCCGATGCCTTCTTCGGCGGCACGGGCCTGGCGGCAGACACCGTCTCGACCGGCACCATCGGCTCGGTCAACATCAGCGGCAACATCCCCTCCACCAGCATCGTCGCCGGGTTCAATCGCGGGCCCGACGGCTACTTCGGCTCCTCCGATGACCTCATCGCCCCCGGCCGCAGCACCATCGGCGCGGTCACCATCGGCGGCGTGGTCGTCGGCTCCACTCGCAACAGCGAGGCCTACCGCATCGAATCCACCGGCACGCTCGGCACGGTCAGCATCGGCGGCACGATCATCGGCCTGGGCCAGACCCCCGGCGCCACCAACTTCCAGGTCGCCGCGCCCCTGCCCATCCCCCAGCCCCTGCAGGTCTCGGACCTGGTCGTGTCCGTCAACAGCAACACCTACTCGGCCAACATCGTCTTCAACCAGCCCATCAACGCCAGCACCCTCTCGGCCGCCCTCAGCGTCTCGGAGATTCGCGGCTCCGCCGGGCAGACCTTCATCACGCTGGTCGAAGGTACGGATTACACCGTGTCGTACAACGCGGCTAACTTCACCGCCACCGTCCGCTTCAGCCGCAGCATCACCTCCCGAAACCTGCCCCAGGTGCCCAGCCAGCCCGGCCCGGGTGTCTACCAGTTCCGCCTGGCGGCCAACATCCTCCGTCCCCAGCTCGTCAGCCAGCGCCTCGACGGCAACGGCAACGGCTTCACCGAAGCCACCAACGACGACTACCGGGGCGACGCTCAGATCGGCGACGCGGGCGACAAGATCACTCCGGGCGTCAGCACCACCACGGGCGGCACCCGGGTCGACTTCTACGGCCCGGTCAACCTCAACGTGGTGCTCGACAACCACAACACGCCCGACGGGTTGCCCGAGATCAACACCACGACCACCATCCGCGGCTACATCGGTGACCACCCCGACAACGACACCAACTTCTTCCGCCTCGCCGGTGACTCGGACGTCTACGCCGTCACGCTCCAGGCCGGGCAGATCCTGCGTCTGGGCGCCCTTTCGGGTGCCGCCAACCGGGCCGGCCTCACGCTGATCGATTCCGCGGGCCAGGCCGTGACCAACCTCGCGCCCTCCAACGACGCCATCAGCCTGCCGACGCCGACCTCCGACAACCTGCAGCAGAGCTTCCCCGCCAACTACCTGATCCTGACCACCGGCACCTACTACATCGTGGTGGGTTCGGCCAACTCGATCACCAGCACCGCCACGGTGAACAACCCCGAGATCTTCGTGCCGGGCAGCATCGGTGATTACAACTTCTCCGTCGAGATCTTCGACGACGCCAACTCGGGCTTCACCTCGACCACCAACGCCGGCAACGGGACGCCGGTCGTCAACGCCCCGCCGCCGATCCAGTTCGCCGGCACCGACGGGCTCTTCGGCACCGCCGACGACCGCTCCAGCATCATCGTGGGCAACTTCACCTTCACGCTGAACGTCGGGGCCGACGGGGTGCCGAACACCGCCGACGACGTGGTGACCGGTTCCAACGGCAACGGCGTCGTCTCGTCGCGTGACGCCGCGGGCACGCTCACCAACACCATCAGCAGCGCCATCGGCCCCACCGGGCACGCGGGCGTTCCGACCGACATCTTCCCCGACGCCGACGTCTTCCACCTCAACAATCGCCAGGCGATCGCCCCCGGCACCCACATGCGGATCTCCGTCCGCCTGACCGACCTGGGCTCGATCCTGGGCGCGGCCGACCCCGTCACCCTCGCCGACAACCGCGGCACGGTGCAGTTCGGCCTGTTCGATACCTCCAACTCCACCTCGGTGAACGACGCCTCGCTGGTCTTCAGCCCCAGCGACTTCAAGCCCTTCGGCGGCACGCCCAACACGGTCATCGCCACCAACGGCTCGACCACCTACGGATACGACGCCAACGGCGACTTCTACATCGACTTCATCGCGCCCAGCCGTCAGGGTCAGCCGGGCGTCGCCGGCACCTTCGCCGTCTACATCCAGGGCTCCAACAACACCGACTACCAGATCGTCGTCACCACCGCCGGCACCGGGCAGGCCATTCGCTCGGTCCAGAACGTGCTGATCGAAACCGAGGGCGGCACGATCAACTGGCTCGAGACCGGCAACGCCACCACCCAGATCGCCCCGCTCGATGTCCGGGCCCTGGGCTTCGTCGGTGATGCCAACAACGGCCAGACCCTGCAGGACTACATCGTCTCCAGCCTTATCTCCTCCCTCACCTCCACGTTCCAGAACGTCTCCTCGCCCAGCGGCGGCCTGTCCTTCCACTTCTCCTCCAACCCCGCCGACTTCGAAGGCCAGCCCTTCTCCACCATCTTCCTCACCTCGTCTTCAGACGTCGTCACCCCGCTCTTCCAGCCCTTCAGCGGCTTCAACTTCTCCCTCCTGCAGGCCAACACCTTCCTGAACACCCAGCCCTACGGCTACACCCAGCACTCCGACCCCCTCAACGCCGATCTCTCCGACGAGGGTGTCGTCTTCATCCCCACCCTCGCGCTCCAGGGTTATGGCGGCGGCAACGCCGGAGCCAACCAGCTCATCCAGGCCCTCACCGGCGCCGTCGGGCGTCGCGTGGGCGAGCTGGTGGGCCTGCGAGTCAGCAGCGACAACGGCACGGCCGCGACGTCGTTCGACCCGCTGGCCGCCGACTCGGTCACCAACCGCCCGGGCACCAGCCGCAACTTCACGCTCTCCAACACCACCCGCACGCTCTCGAACAGCTTCGACACGATCACCAACACCGACTTCTTCCTGGGCCGCCAGAACGCCCGCTCGCTGCTGGATCAGATCATCCAGGGCCTGTAAGGCTCGCGATCGTCGGCCCACACCGGGGCCGCCCGCTCACCGCTTGTTCCCCACACAGCCCTGCCCGAAAAGGCGGGGTTTTTTCTTTTCCGGCTCAAAGTCTGCAAAAAAGAAAAAGCCCCGCGCTCGAGCGCGCGGGGCTTTGGGGTTTCATCCGGCCCTAATCCCCAATGCCTAGTGCCTGATGCCTTCTCACGGGCACGGACCACCGGCGATCACGTTGACGAGGGCGTCGATGTCACCCTGGTCGGCAACGCCGTCGTTGTTGAAGTCGGGGTTGATGCCGGTCGGGTTTTCGCCGCCCGCGATGACGTTGATCAGGTAGTCAACGTCGCCCTGATCGGCCACGCCGTCCTGGTTCACGTCCGGTTCGCAAGCCGCAGCCGGGGGCAACTGGGTGTAGGTGATGTCGTCCCAGTAGATGATGCCGCTGGTGGGGGAGCCGTCGCCCACGAATCGGCCCAGGGTGAGCTTGCAGTGGTTGGGGAGCGGGGCGGCGGGCACGCAGTTGCAGCCGCAGCCGGGCTGGATGCCCCGGTTGCACTCGTACTGCTGCTGGATGTCGGCGCGGGTGAAGACGACGGTGTAGGGCATCCACTGGCCGTTGGTGGTGCCGGAGATGGCGGTTCCCAGAGCCCAGGGGTCCATGGTGGCCACGTCCTGGTTCTGAACCTTGATGTTGATCTTGATGCCCGAGGCGTCGCCGACGATGGGTTGATCGGCGGGGATCATGTACCAGGCGGTGACAACGACATCGCCCCCGTTGTAGTCGAAGACGGGGTCGAAGTAGGGGTAGGGGGTGGAGCAGAGGGTGCCGCAGGTCTGGTCGCAGTAGCAGAAGTTGACGTTGTCGGTGGTGAGGCCGATGAACCCGCCGGTGCCGGGGGTGCGGATTTCCGCGACGGCGTTGCCCGAGTGGGGGGTCAGGGCGTTGGGCGTGCCGACGGGGAAGAGGGCGGGCATCTGGCCATCGCCGACGGTGCGGCGGTTGGCGTTGGTGTTGCCGCCCGGGCTCGACCAGCCATCGGGGAATGGACCGCCGCAGAACAGGCACAGGTTTTCAAAGCCGCCGTTCTGGAGCCCGTTGGTCTGGGCCATGGCGGGCAGGGCCAGCGCGCAGCCGGCCAAGAGGGCGATCGAGATCTTCATGGGTTCCTCCGAAAAAACAGGGGACACGCTTCTGTCGCGGGCCGCACCGACAGCCCGCGTGAACCGACTACGAAAGCGTTTTCATTTGAGCCGCAAGAGCGCGTTTCGTCAAGCGTTTTTTGCCGCAATTTCTCTTGACGCCGCCGGGGCGGCTGGTCCGAGTTTGTGAAATGACCGGCGTCCCAGGCATGGACGGGCGGTCTATTCCTTGAGGCCGGCCGCGGCCACCCCCCGCACCAACGCACCCTGTGTCATTATGAACAAAACCAGAACAGGGATCACCACCATCGTGCTCGCGGCCATCAGCAGGTTCCAGGGCGTCAGGCCCGATTTGCTCTGGTACAACTGCAGCCCCAGCGCCAGCGTGAACTGGTCGCGACTCGTGATGAACACCAGGGGCGCCAGGAAGTCGTTCCACACATAGATGAAATGGAACAGCGCCACCACCGCCAGCGCCGGGCGGCTCAGCGGCACGATCACCCGCCAGAAGATGCCCCACTGCGAGAGGCCGTCGATCAGCGCCGCCTCGTCCAGGTCGCGCGGGATGCCCATGAAGAACTGCCGCAGCATGAAGATGTTGAACGCGCCCCCGAACCATGCCGGCACCCACAGGGGTTTCAACGTCCCGATCCACCCCAGGTCTCGAAACACCAAGAACAGCGGCACCATGATGACCGGGAACGGGATCATCATGCTCAGCAGCACTGTGAAAAAGACCGCCCCGCGCCCGGGCCACCGAATGCGCGACAGGCCATACGCGACCATGGCGCTGGAGATCGTCATGCCGACGACCGCCAGCCCCGCCACGATCAGCGTGTTGCGCAGATAGATCGGGAACTCCACCGACGGGTCGTTCCACACTTCGCTGTAGTTCTTGGCGGCTTGCGAGAAGGTGCTCGACGCGGGGTCGGGCAGCAGGCGGAGCTCCTGCGAGGCCGCCTGTCGCTCGGGCTTGAGCGAGGTCGCGCCCATCCACACCAGGGGCGTCAGAAACAGCACCGCCGTCATGCCCAGCATGAGGTACAAGATCGCGGCTGGCCGGCGATTGGGGTTGATCTCGCTCACGCGGCCCCCCGGTAGTGCACCAGGCGCTTGCTGGCGAACATCATGATGCCGGTGAGGGCGAGCACCACGAGCAACTGCACCCAGGCCATGGCGCTGGCGTAGCCGAACTTCTGGTACACGAACGCGTTGTCATACAACAGCAGGTTGTACATGTTGCCGCTGTCGCGCTGGCCCTGCTCGTTGCGGAACAGCACGTAAGGCATCACGAAGATCTGCAGCGAGCCGATGGTGAGGGTGATGACGTTGAACAGCACCGCGGGGGTGATCAGGGGAAGCGTCACGTGCTGGAAGCGCCGGACCGGGCCCATGCCGTCGAGGGTGGCCGCTTCGTAGAGGGCGGCCGGCACTTCGTTGATGGCCGCGACGTAGACGACGACCATCTGCCCAACGCCCCAGAGTCCGGTGAGCACCAGGGCGGGGATGCTCCAGCGGGCGTCATTAAGCCAGATAGGCCCGGAGACGCCAACGAACTTGAGCAGCACGTTGATGAGGCCGTTCTCGGCGTTGAAGAGCCAGAGCCAGACCATGGCCGCGGCCATCATCGGGACGAGCGTGGGAAGAAATACAGCACCCAGGAAGAACCCGCGGGCGCGCAGGCCCGGCGTGGCCAGCCAGGCCGCGACCACCAGCGACACCAGTGTGCTGAGGGGAATCGCGAACGCCGAGTACACCAGCGTGTTCTTCACGACCAGCCAGAACTTGTCGTCGTGCAGCAGGCCGGTGTAGTTTTCCATGCCGATGTAGACCGGAGGCTTCAGCAGCGGGTAGTCGGTGAATGAGTACCACAGGCTCATGGCCAGGGGCAGGAAGAGGAAGACGGCGAACCCCACCAGCCACGGGCTGGTCCAGAGCAGGCCGGAGATGAGGTTGCGGGTGCGGGCGGACATGTGGGAAAGAGACGAAGTTCCGGAGAGACGAAGAGACGGAGTTCAATGACAACGAGGTCAGGGAGCGAGAGGTCGACAGTCAGGGCCGATTTAGCAATTTAGCAATTTGGGATTTAGCCATTTCGCTCGCCGCGCATCGCTCGCCGCGCGGCCGCCTGATCCAGCAGGGACTGCCCGCGTGCCTGCAATCGCTCCATCGCCGGGCCGGGCTCGCCCCGCAGGCGCCAGAGGTCCTGAATCGTCGAGTCGAAGCCGTCTTTCCACTCGGTCCACTCCGGCACCGGGGGCGGCACGAACGCCCGCGGGCTGCTGGCCAGCGCGGTGTGCAGGCGCACGCCCCGATTCTTGTGCTGGGCGTAGAAGGATTCACTCACCTTGACCAGGGGCGACCCCTTGCAGTGCGCCAGCGCCAGAGCCTCGACGTTTTCCGGTCGCTGCGTGAAGGCGATGAACTGCATGCTCGCCTCGGGGTCCTTGCAGCCCCGGGGGATGACCAAGACGTCGGTGTCGATGACCCCGAGCGGGCGCGCGGGGTCGGCGAGTGACTGGATCATGGGAATGGGCACGACGCCGTAGTCGAGGGTGGGGGTGTATTGATTGATGAGGTTGGCCATCCACGGCCCCTGCACGCACATGGCGACCTTGCCGGTGAGGAAGGCGCACTGGGGCGTGCCGTAGGGCCCGAAGCCAGCGCGGAACTTTTCGACGTGTTCGGAGCCGAGCTCGCGCGGGTAGGACTGCACCCACTGGTAGCCCTTGACGAAGTCGGGCGAGCCGCAGGTTGCGAGGCCGTCCTGCATGATGTGCCCGCCGAAGGGCTGGCCCCAGATCCAGCTCCACCAGCCGGGCTCCAGGTGTAGAAACCCGGCGCGTTCGAGCGGGCCCTTGCCCAGCGGCGCCCCGCCCGCGACGCGGGTGGTGGCCACGTGGGCGGCATCAAGCTGCTCGATGGTTTGCGGTCCCTTGTCGGGGTCGACGCCCGAAGCCTTGAGCGCGTCGGCACACTCGCGGAAGATGGCGCGATTCCAGTACAACGCCAGCGTGCCGCAAGTGTTGATGATGGCGGTCCACTGGCCATCGTGGCGCATCACCTGGTGCAAGCCGCTGGCGTAGTCGGACATCTTGAGCCCGTGCGAGGCGGCCAGGTCATCCAGCGGCAGGATGGCCCGCGCCTCGCTGTAGCTGGGCACGTTGAAGGCGTAGAGCCCGATGACATCGGGCGGAGCCCCGCCCAGGATGGCGATGAGCGACTTCTGGTGGATGCTGTTGGTGATGAGGTAGCGGACGTAGATCTTGTCTTGCGACGCGTTGAAGGCGTCGACGATTTTCTGCATCGCCTGGCCTTCGATGCCGGTCCACTTTTCCCAGTAGTCCAGGACGAGTTTGCCCTTGGAGGCGATGGCGTCGCGTTCGCTGCGCGGGCCGAAGGCCGCGAACCAGGCGGCCCCGGCGGCGAGCGTGCCGATCGCCGCCCGCCGGGAGATGTCTCCCGGGGTGGTCATTTGGGGGCGGGGGCCTGCGGGGCGGCGGGGGCCGCGGGGGCGGTCTTCTCGGCCTGTTCCTTGAGCTTTTGGAGTTCCTCGTCGGAGAGCTGGCGCGTCTCGCGCGGGACGGGGGCGACGGTCTTGCCGGAGTTGGTCTTGGCCGCGGCTTTCTCGTCGTTGATCCGCTTGACCCACTCGTCCCACTCCTTCTTGTTGAAGAGGAACCCGGTGGGCTTGCCGGTCTTGGGGTTGATGATGCCCTCGTTGGGATCGAGGGAAGACCCGCGCTCGCGCAGCATCTTGTCCATGCGTCCGCGCGGGATGGTCATTTCGTCGCCCGTGTCCGCGAAGCGAATGGTGACCATTTCGGTCATTCGTTCGGGGCTGTAGGGATCGGTGTTGCGGCCGCCACGCACGAACATGTAGACCATGACGGCGAAGAGCACGCCGGCCAGGGTCCAGCCCAGCCAGGGCTTCTTGTTGATGACTTCACGAACCCCCATGGATCACCTCTGTTTCGGATGCGCTGTTCACGAGCGACGCAGGCACGGCGGGCGCAGCTCCCATCAGTTGCGGTAGTACAGGTGTCCCCAGTTGTAGAACGGCGCGGGCGCCCCGGCGGGGTCGGGGTCTTCCTCGTACTGCGAGTAGCTCAGGAGCTTGACCGATTGATCGCCGAAGAGGATGTTGTCCTTGCCGCTGAGGCGAAGCCCGCTGGCGTTGGTGCTGTTCGCCTCGGTGTGGCTGTCCACGGCCTTGCCCTGGTGGCGGGGGAACTCGTCGAGCGCATCCATCGCCCACACGGTGAACTCGGGGTGCTTGATGAGCCGCAGGTACTGGTTGGAGACGCCGAAGGGCACCTGGAAGTTGCCGGAAGGATCGCCCGGCTGCCATGCCAGCGAGTCGTTGAACCAGTATTCGGTGTATTGCGTCACCGGCGGGTTGCCGATGAAGCCCGGGTAGGGAAGCGTGAAGATTCGCTGACCCATCTGAAGATAGCGGATGTTGGAGGGATCGCGAACACTGCTGAGCCCCTTGGCGGCCGGGCAATCAAAGGCCTTCTGGGCCGCGATCGAATCACCCAGGTAGGGCTGCAGCGTGTCGACCACGCCCACCTGCCAGAAAAGGTTCGGGCTGGGGCCGTTGTTCACGTTCATGAACTTCGGGTCCTTCTGATCGTTCAGATAGCTCTGGATGCCGATGCCGATCTGCCGGATGTTGCTCTGGCAGATCACCGTCCAGGCCGTCTTGCGCGCCGCTCCCAGGCTGGGCAGCAGAATGCTGATCAGCAGCCCGATGATCGCGATGACCACCAGCAGCTCGATCAGCGTAAACGCGCGGCGGGCGGTCGCCCCTGCCATTCGTACGCACTTCATGTGTGGCTCCTTCCGTGAGTCTTCGTCCGCACCGTCGCGGGCGAGCCCTCACTCCACCTCGCGGTCACATGCACACTCTTCTTGCCTTCCACCATCTCCGGCGAAATCGTGCACCCTTCGATCTCGCGACCATCCACCACCAATCGCGCCTCGCCCGCCTCGCTGCCGGGGTACTCCGAGGCATCGAACTGCACCTGCACATCCACGCCCCGCCAGCGGCGGCTCACCTTCACCTGCCCCAGCGCCGCCGCCGGGCACGGATCAATTCGCAGCCCCTCCCACGTAGGGCGAATTCCCAAAACCCACTCCAGGCTCACGCGGTTCAGCCACGCCGCCGACCCTGTATACCACGTCCAGCCCGCTCTGCCCGGCAGGTCGCTCAACGGGCCATCCACGTTTCCGGGCGTCACGTAAGGCTCGGCCCAGTACTTGTCGGCGTCGCGCCCGCGCCACGCGGGGGAGACCGAGTCCCAGATCTTCTGTACGCTCGCGGCGTCTTTGAGTTTGGCGGCCGCGGCCAGGGCCCACGTCGCGGCGTGCATGTACACGCCACCATTTTCGCGGCTGCCCGGGCTGTAGCGAGTGACATAGCCGATCGTCGGGTCCGGCACCGTGTACGCGGGGAAAAGCAGCAACGGCCCGTAGGGCGACAGCAGGTTTTTCTTCACCGACTCCCACGCGGCTTGCGCCCGCTCGGCCGGGGCGATATCAGTAAGAATCGACCACGTCTGGGCGTTCAAATGAATCCGTCCCTCGGCGCACGCCGACGCACCGATCCACTCGCCATTGTCCTTGGTGCCGTAGCGATACCACGCGCCGTCCCACGCGTGGGCGTTGATGGCCTTGGCGTAGGCGTCACGCCGCGCGAGATACTCGCCCGCCTTCGCCTGGTCGCCCCGGTGCGTGAGTACGTGGGCCATGTCGCCCAGAATCTGGCAGAGGAACATCGCCAGCCACACGCTCTCGCCCTTTTCTTCTACGCCCATGGCCGAGAGGCCATCGTTCCAGTCGCAACTGCCGATGTGCGGCAGGCCCCGCGGGCTGGTGCGGCCAAAGGCCCGCGCGATCGAGCGCTGGCAGTGGTCCAGCAGGCTGGTCGCCTGGGCAGAATCGCGGAACGGCGCCGTGCGATCGAGGATCGAGTAGTCGCCCGTCTCGCGGATGTACGCGCACGTGAGGAACGGCAGCCACAGGTAGTCGTCGCTGCACTGGGTGTGATTGCCGAAGTCGGCGAGCGCGTGCCACCAGTGGTTCACGCTGCCATCCACAAACTGGCGGGTGGCGTGCAGCATGATCTGGTCAGCAGTGCGGCTCGGCTCGATGGGCAGCCACACCTGGCTGTCTTGCAGCTGATCGCGGAAGCCCCGCGCGCCGGACTGCTGGTAATAGCCGGTGCGACCCCACATGCGCCCGCTGATGGCCTGGTACGTCAGCCAGTGGTTGTTGAGGAGGTCAAAGTCTTCGCGATCGCTGGTGATGCGAGTGCTCGAGAGTCGCGTGTGCCAGCGCTGCTCGGCTTCGTGCAGGGCGTTGTCCGCGGCTGCCGCGTCGCTGTACTGGTCCACCAGCTTCTCGGCTTGCGCGAAGGTGTCGGCGATGACGATGAGGTAGTGAAGGGACACGCTCTTGCCCGGGGCGAGGGTGAAGTCGCCCCCGAGCGCAGCCGCGGCGTCGCCGAAGCGGCCGTCTTTGGCCGACGCGGGAATCGCCCCGGTCATCGCCTTGGGCTGGTGCAGTTGGCCATAGTGCCCGAAGAAGGTGCTCTTGTCGGCGATGGCGAGGTCATGGTCGAACTTGAAGCCGCAGACGGCGTGAGCGGCGACGTAGGGCCACGGAATGTTCCAGTGTTCTTTTTCGCTCTTGGTGGGAATGTCCCACATGTTCTTGGTGGCGAAGATGGCGTGGCGCTTGGCGTCGTGGGTGGTCGTGAAGAAGAGCCGATGGAACTCGCGCTTGCTGTCGGGGGCGACGCCGCAGCACCAGTCGAAGTACGACGACAGCCGCAGGCGCCGCGGGCGGTTGGTGGTGTTGGTGAGCGTGACCTTCCAGATTTCAGCGCCCGCGTCGGAAGCGACGCCCAGCGACCACACGGCCGCGATGCCGCGTGTGGTGATCTCGAACGTCGTGCGTCCCATGGTGTGGGTGCAGCGATACGCCTCCATCGGCACGCGGCACGGCGCGGGCGCGACGGACCAGATGTGGCCGTCATCGAGGTCGGCCAAATACAGGTACTTGCCGGATTGATCGCGGGCCAGGTCCATCTCCCAGCGGGTGAGGACGTTGTGCTGCGCGTCGTCGTACCACGAGAACCCGCCGCCGTTCTGGCTCACGACGAGGCCATAGTGACCATTGCAGATCACATTGACCCAGGGCATGGGGGTGTTGGGGTCGGCGATGACGAACGCACGACCGGAATCCTGGAACTGACCGAAGCGGCTGGAGAGGGTCACTGGAGGTCTTTCGTGGCTGGTGCGTCGCGGGGTGGTCGCGGCGGGCGTGCTTCAGATGGGTCCGGGCGAAAGCCGCCCGAGGTGTGGGGGTCGTGAAAATGAAAACGCTTCCATTCTGACGGTCTGTGCGCACGCTGTCAAGGGCGGATCCGAGGGAATCCACAAAAACACACACGCCGCCCCGGTAGGGGCGGCGTGCGCCGTGATTGCGCGTGTGCAGAACGCCGGTCCAGGGAACGCGGCGTTCAGAAAGGAACTTACCGGCGGCGACGGCCCATCGCCAGACCGGCCAGGCCCAGCAGGCTGGCGGCGGCGGGGGCGGGAACGACCTGGATGTCCGAGTAAACCACCGTCACGCCGTCGGCGACGAACGGGTTGCGCTGGTTCTGGTCCTTGAAGCCCAGGACGGCGTTGGTGAGACCCTTGATGCCATCGGGCTCAGCGCTGCCCCAGATCTTCCAGCCGCTGTCATGCACGCCCGAAACGGTGTCGGTGAAGATGAGGCGGTAAGCGCCCAGGGTGGGGTCCTGCACGCCGGGGGCGACGTACTGGAAGCTGACGTGGGCGGTGGTGCCCAGGGTGTAGGCACCGGCGCCGAAGCCGGTGAAGGGCATGGTGGCGCCGAAGACCGCGACCTCGCCGTTGTCGCTGGCGATCAGGATCTGGCCTTCATCGGTGTAGCCCAGGGCCGGGCGGGGCTGGTTGATCTGCACGCCGGCTTCCTTGCGGGGGGTGCCCGAGACGGCGGTCATGAACACGTTGAAATCAAGGCTGAAGCCGTAGTTGGGGTTCGTGGTCGCGCGGGTGGCGCCGTTGTCGTCGCTCAGCCAGGCGATGCTCTTGTTGGCGAAGTTGCCGGCCGCCCCTTGCGGGAACTGCTCGTTGAAGGTCAGCGTGCCCGTGTTGGCAATCGCGGCGGTCGTCGGCGCGGGGTAGTTCACGCCGTTGATGGTGAGGGTGCTGGTGGGGAAGTCGTTGAACACGCGGGCATCAAGGCTGAAGCCGTTGATGTTGCCGAAGTTGCTGGCCATCGCGGTGCCCGCAATAGCCACCACCGCCATCGTCGCAAAAACCGTCTTCATGTCGCTCTCCTTCTCTCGCTGGTCATATCTCTCAATCACCAGGGAAACGCACCCCGCGTGAATCTCTACAGGAGTTCCGGAACGAGTCCTGTAAAGGCTTTCACTATCCTTCCAACGATCGCATTTGTCAAGCGGTCTTTTTGGACCTCGCTACGCAATCGCCGCGATTTCAAGGTGATAGGACGATCAGCCGTGCGAAAATCGTCCCCTTCCAGATATTCTCGGACGTCGCCCTCAACCAGCAAGCAGCGAGCGGCCGTCTTCGCCCGGGGCGAACCACGCCGCCTCATCGGCGAGCGGCTGCAGCGTGACGGTTCGGTCGGGCGGCGTCACGCCCCGTGCGGGGAGGCGTGCGACGACCCCCTTGGCAGTCGAGCCGCAGTAGATGTCCATGGTGTCGCCCAGCACCTCGACCACGCGCACCGGCATCGTCCACCCCTCGCCCGAGCGCGAAAACTCGAACCCCGTCGGACGCAGGCCCAACACCACCTCGCGCGAGCTCCCGAGGTTGGCCGCGATCCGCCCCGCGTGCGCATCCGCCACGCGCATCGCGCAGCGCGAGCCGTCATCCAGCACGCCCTCGAACGTCATCGCCTTGGCGTCCCCCTGCACGCTCCCCGCGATGAAGTTCATCGGTGGCGTCCCGATGAACCCCGCGACGAATCGATTCGCCGGATGGTGGTACACGTTCAAAGGCGTATCGAACTGTTGGACGACGCCCTTGTGCAGCACCATGATGCGCTCCCCCAGCGTCATGGCTTCCTCTTGATCATGCGTCACGTAGATCGCGGTGGTGTGCAGGCGCCGGTGCAGGGCCTTGAGCTCGATGCGCGTGGACAGCCGCAGCTTGGCGTCGAGGTTCGACAAGGGCTCGTCGAACAGGAACACCTTGGGCTCGCGCACAATCGCACGGCCCACCGCCACGCGCTGGCGCTGCCCGCCGCTGAGCTGCCCGGGCTTGCGGTCGAGCAGCATCTCGATCCCCAGCATGTTCGCGGCTTCGTTCACCCGCCTTGCGATCTCGTCGCGCGTCAGGCCCTTGAGCTCCAGCGCCAGGCTCATGTTCCGCCGCACGCTCATGTGGGGATACAAGGCATAGTTCTGAAAGACCATGGCGATGTCACGGTCTTTGGGCGCGACGTCATTCACCACGCGCCCATCGATGGAGATCGTGCCGCCGGTGATCTCTTCGAGCCCGGCGATCATGCGCAGCACCGTGCTCTTGCCGCAGCCCGAAGGGCCGACCAGCACGACGAACTCGCCGTCGTTGATCGAAGCGTCGACCCCGAGCACGGCCTTGTGCCCGTTGGGGTAGGTCTTGGAGAGCGATTTCAGGGAGAGGGTGGCCATGCGGAGAACACGTTAGCGGATCGGACGTGAGTTGGCGATGGGGGCGGAGAACGGAGTTCAGGCGGGCAACGCGTCAGCCCTTCGGGCTGACGCATGGAGCCAAGCATCGACACTCGGCGGCGCAAACACCTCAGCGCGCCACTCTCAACCCCAACCGCTGCATTCCATCCTTCACAAACGGGTGCTGGTGGAAGAGCTTCCAGATCAGCCCCGTCCGCGCGTTTTCGATGGCGATCAGCAGTGGGCCCTGGTCGATGGCCAGGTGATCGGGGGCGATCCAGCCGGTCTTGAGGTTGAACGCGTCGGCCAGGCCATAGCCGCCTTTGGCGGGGTCGTCCCAGATCCTGGGCAGCGTGCCGTTCTTCAGGTTATGAATATATCGCAGCGAATCCACCGGAGCCGCGGCGTCAAACATAATACTACATCCGGCCCCGTACGGCGCAATCGTGCCATCGCCAAAGTTGTCCTTGCCCGCTTCCTTGGGGTAATCTCGCCCCACCTCGCACCCGGGCATGTCGATGCGGGTCGGGAACAGCCCCGGCACCTGGTAGCCCTTGGCGTAATCCGATGCCGTCAGGCCCCACAGGTGTTCGCTCAGGCCGCGCTCGGGGTGGTCGATGGCCTTTTGCCGCTGCATCTGCATCGCACGACGGCTGTTCTCCCACCAATCGACCCGCGGGCGGCACGGGATGCCGAACGCCGCCGGGTCGTCGGGGCCGATCGAGGCGTAGTCGATCCAGCAGTGGCTGAACTGGGTGGTGAAAATCGCGCCCGACCACGGGAACCACACAAACGGCGGCTGTCCCTTGTAGCTACCCAGCGTCCGTCGCATCTTGTAATACGTGATCGGATCGACGCGATGTGCGGCATCCGGCGCGCACGCCGCCAGGAACGTCACCAGCCGATGCTCATCGCCATTGTCAATCCATGAGTAAGGCAGCACGCGCCCTTCGCCGGTGGGCTTGTGCTTATCTCGCGGCTCCCAGCCCAGGCTGATGAACCCCTCCTCGCCGGGCTTGGTGCACTTGAAAAAACTCCAGTCGGCGTCGCGCACCAGTTGATCGCCGACGGTCGCGACCTCGCCCCCGAAATACTGCGACGCCGTGATGACGCCGGCAAAGAAGAGCGCCGAATCGATCGTGCTCACCACGTGCTCATACGCCGCGCCCGGCTGGCCCGCGCTGGCAGGGTTCAGAAAGTGGTAATACAGCCCGGCCTTGCGATTCTCCGGGTTGGCGGCGATCCCTTTCAGGATTCCCAGCACCCGCGCTTCCCCCTCCCCGCGCGTGATCCAGCCCCGCTCGATGCCGATGATGATGCCCGACAGTTGGAACCCCACGCCCGCGATGCTCACCTCGGGCTTGCTGGTGCGGTCCGGGGTCATGCCCAGCGTGCCGGGCTTGTCGCCCGCGTGCCACATGAAGTTGAACGCGCCGTGCTCGATCTGGTCCAGCAGCGCCTCGTCGTCCTTCGAGAACGTGAACGGCGGGCGGGGTGTGCCCTCGGGCGCGATCACATCGGGCAGCGGGGCGGGGCTGGCGACGCTGGCCGCCGCACCGGCGCTCGGGTGCGAAGCCGGCTGGCACGAAGCCGCGGCCAGCACCAGCAATCCTCCCGCGAGCAATACGGCGTGTGCCATGGTTGGGCGTCCGGTCAAGGGGGTCGCAAGGCTCCGGCCGCCGTTCCGACACGCGGCCAGATTTGGCTTGCAGTCTGTAACCGCTTTCAATATAGTCGTGCCATGACAGAGGCACAAGCCAGCCAGGGCAAAGTCGTTCCGGCCGCGATGCCGACGGCCAGTTCGACCGAAGATCCCGAGCCCAGCGCGCTTTTGTACGATATCAAGATCATGCCCAAATCAGGGGCCAAGAAAGCCGGTCGGTCGGCCGAGACGCAGGCTCGCGCCAGCGTCTCGATCCACGACGTGGCGAGCGCGGCCAACGTCTCCATCGCCACCGTCAGCCGCGTCATCAACAACCTGGGCGTCGTCTCGCCCAAGACCGCCGCCCGCGTCCAAGAGGTCATCAAGCGCATCGGCTACGTGCCCAACCCCTTCGCCCAGGGGCTCATGACCCGGGCCAGCCGCGTGCTGGGCATCGCCCTGCCCGACCTGCACGGCGAGTTTTATTCCGAACTCCTGCGCGGCGCCGACGCCGAGGCCCGGGCGCTGGGGTACCACTTACTAGTGTCGTCCGAGCACGCCAGCCGCAAGGCCGCGGCTAGCGCCGACGGCTCGTCGCCGACGCCGAACGGCACCAACGGCGAATCACCCGAAAAGACCGAAGCCGCCGCCGGGCCCGGGCTGGCCTTCGGATTGATCGACGGCGTGGCGGTGATGATCACCGACGCCAACAACGCCCTGAGCAAAGAAGCCCGCGAGAGTTCCTTGCCCACCGTGGTGCTCGATACCGATCTGCATCAGAAAGGTGTGGATAGCGTCGTCGTCGACAACGGCCGCGGCACCCGCGAGGCCGTCGAGCACCTGCTCAAGACCGTGCGCCCCGAACGTATGTACTTCGTGGGCGGGCCCAAAGAGAACTTCGACAGCCAGCACCGGGCCAAGGTGTTTCTTGAGTGCCTCAGCGCGACCGGCGCGAAACTCGACGAAAGCCAGGCGAGCTTCGGGACGTATGACGCCGACTGGGGCCGGCGATGGGCAACCAGAATGATCGCTGCGGGCTCGCTCACCGGCGCGGGCGTGCTGGCGGGCAATGACGAGATCGCCATCGGCGTGCTGCAGGCGGCTGAAGACGCCAACCTGAAGGTGCCCGACGAACTTAAGCTGGTCGGCTTCGACGACACCCGCATGGCCACGCTCATCCGCCCGCGGCTCTCCACGGTGCGCGTGCCGATGACCGAAGTCGGAGCCGCGGCCATCCGCCTCCTGGTCCGCCGCATCGAAGACCCCGACGCCGAGCCCATGTGCGTGCACATGCCCACGACGCTGGTGGTGCGCGACAGCAGCCGGTAGGCCTCCAAGAATTTCAGTCAGGTGTTCTTCTTCGTACTAGGGCACACGACATGATGGGGGTCCCACCACAGCACACGAAATATTCGACGCTCTCGAATTCCCCATAAGCGGATGGTGCCTGAGAATCGAAAGCGAAAAAGGTGATCCCGATCGTCCAGATTGAGATCTGTCAGCCGGTCCCTCGCCGGACTGACAAGTGAGCTCAACTCGACCGAGTGATCCCGTCGGTTGTTGGCCTCTATTTGTGCCCAGGTTCGCCCTTCGCAAGCCTTGAAGTGTTCAAGATTTTCGACAAGGGCACACCATTCCGCATTTCGGTTCGCGTCCCGCCAGTCTTTGGGGTCAAAGATTTCAAACGACCAAAGGACAGGCTGCTGGCGCCAGTCCTGCTCAGGGTCGTAGGCCCACCGAGGAGACTTGGTGGACTGTGGAAATTGCTTCCAAGAAGGTGCCTTGTGCTTCTTGGTCATTTCTGAGGTAGCGATTGATAGTACTCAACCATGGAAGCATGGCTTATCTCTGCTTCGCCCCGCTCGCCGGGTCGTAAGTCCTTTCGAGCCGACTTCCAAGGCTCCTCCATATGAGAGAGATCACTGAGCCACTGAGAAGATTTGTCTCCATAGGCCTTCAAAACGCTGTCAATCGATTCCTTCTGACCGTCCGAAAGCCGAGAGAAGTCACCACCGAACTCTCCCGCGCGAACCTTAAACTTGCCGCGATGCTTCTCGTAGAGAGCGCGGACCACCGGGCCATTGGCCCACGCTTGGATGGTCTCCGAAAAAAGTGGTTCCTCGTCCCACACGAGCGACCAGGCTTGACAGTAATAGATGAGCTTTTGAAGCTTCATGGCTGTCATTTCACCACGCTTCTGCAAAACGTATTCAGCCACGTCGAAAACTGTCGCCATGCACGCCCCCTTCTCGCAAGCTCATTTTACTTCGGTTTCGGGGCAAGAAGTTCCACCAAAGGCACAAAAAGTCCTAAAAAGTTCGACGTTTGATAGGTCCGGGTCCAAAAGTTATAGGACGTTTTTCGAACTCAGTCTAATCTCCTTTCGGGTCACGACTTCCCCGGCACCAGCGCCGCCAGCAAGATACCCGCGAGGTAACGCCGCCTTTGCTCGGGGATCATGGATCCGAACTTGACGTCGCGATCGGCTTGTAGCAGCAGGTAGGTGCTGCTGCGGGCGTCGCCATCGCTGTTGGTCCATTGCTTGCGTTCGACGCTCACGCGGCGCACCTTGCTCGCGTCGAACTTCTGGCTGTAACCCAGCGAGCCGACGCCCGTGAAGATGCGTCCCTCGTCCTCTCGCACGCGCACCTCGACGCGTCCGGCCAGGCTCATGAGGCACGCGATGAAGAGCGCCAGCCCGATCAGCATGAAGGGCGTCAGGAACAGCCACAAAAACAGCAGCACGCCGAGCGGAATGCCGGCGGGCTTGCCGGGCATTGGAAACCAGGCCGGCACGTGCCCCAGCACGTGATTCAGCGTGCTGGCGATCGCAACGCACACGAAGACAGAGACGATGCCGTTCCAGAACAAGGCCGCGCCTGCCGCGGCCAGCGCCCCGCCCGCGCTGCGTGTGCTGGCGACGGCCGTGAACTGCACGCCATCGTCGCTCACAGAGACGCCCTCGGGCGCTTCGCCCTGCGCCGCCTCTCGCAGTTGTGATTCGTCCCCCGCCGCGATCAGATCTCCCAGGCGGCTCAGGGTGTCGCACGCCCGGCACATCGCCACGCCCTCGCTCAGATTGATGTCGGCGCTCGCGATGTGCTTCCCGCACTTGGGGCAGTTGGTCGAGATCGTCCCCGCCTTGGCCGCCGCCTTGGCCAGCCGCTCCGACAGCCCGGCATACAGGGTCGCCTTGGTCATGCATGATTCATCGGCACCGGCGCAGCCAACCTCGGAACGCACACATCACGCTGCGCCTCCGCGAAGGGCTTGCGACGTGTGTGAGAGATCGCACGCCCCGGTTTTCGGGCGTCGATGCCAAACTGACCGATACGCTTTCGCATGTCCGAGAAACCACCGCCAGGTTCGCCGCCCGCGCAGGGGCCCGCCCCTGCGGCCGTGCTGCCCGCATTGCTCGAACACCCCGATGTGCTCCTGCGCCCGCTGACGCCCGCAGACGCCCGGGCCCTCTTCGAAGTCACACCCCAGGACACGTTCCGGTATTTCCTGGACTGGCCCGTTGAGTGGACGCTCCCCGCGTTCGAGGCGTGGATCGCCTCGCGACTCTTCAAGCCCACCAGTTGCGGCATGGTGGTCATCGACCGCCGCACCGGGCGCATCGTCGGCAGTTCGAGTTACCTCGACATCGACCCGGTGCACCGGGGCGTTGAGATCGGCTTCACCTGGTACACGCCCGAGGCGCGTGGCACGCGCATCAACCCCGCCAGCAAGCTGCTCCTGCTCGAGCACGCCTTCGGCCCCATGTTCGCCGGGCGCTGCGAGCGCGTGCAGCTCAAGTGCGACGGGCGCAACGAGCGCAGCCAGCGGGCCATCGCCAAGCTCGGGGCCGTGCGCGAGGGCGTGCTGCGCAAGCACCGCGTGCTGATGGACGGGTACGTGCGCGACACCGTGATGTTCAGCATCACCCGCGAGGAGTGGCCCCGCGTGCGCGAGGGGCTGCACAATCGCCTCGCGGAGGCGGGCGCGTGACCATCGAGCGCGTGACGCCGCAGTCTGTCGGGCTCGTGCTCCCCCGCCTGCTCGAAATGGTCCGCGAGGTCTGCCGCCTGCACGAATCGTGGGATCCGGCGAAGTTCTCATACCTGCCCGACGTCGTGGATCGCTACGCGCGCTGGCTGCCCCAGCGCGCCGCCGACCCGCGCAGCGTCCTCGCCATCGCCCGCGAGGGTGACGCCATCGTCGGCTTTCTCGTCGCGTCTACCGAGCGCGAGATCCCCGTCTACCGCCTGAGCGAGTTCCTGTTCGTGCACGACATGTTCGTCGAGCCCGCCTGCCGGGGCAGGGGCCTGGGGCGTTTGCTTATGCAGCATGCGCTCGAGCGCGCCCGCGAGATCGGCGTCACCCAACTGCGACTTGACGTCGCTCGCGCCAACGAGCCCGCCCGCCGCCTCTTCGAATCCTGCGGCTTTCGCGTCAGCGTCAGCGAAATGCTCCGCGAAATCTGAACCGGTTCACGCCTCGACCACGTGCGACAGCGCCACCGCCCCCGCCACCGCGATGTTCAGCGAATCCACCCCCGGCGTCATCGGAATCCGCACGCGCTGCGTCGCCAGCCCCATCGCCTCGCCCGTCAGCCCAGGCCCCTCCGCCCCCAGCAGCAGCGCCACCCGCGCCCCGCGGTGCGCACGAGCCCACGCACCCAGCGGCATCGCGTCGCCCGCCGGCGTCAACGCCAGAATCGTAAACCCCTGATCCCGCGCCTCGGCCAGCACTCCCGGCCAGGGCAGCGCCGGCGCAAACGGCACCCGCAGCGCATGCCCCATCGACACCCGCAGCGCCTTGCGATACAGCGGATCGCAACACCCCGGGCTCAGCAGCACGCCCGCGCCGCCCCCGCCCAAAGCCGCGACCGACCGAAACAGCGACCCCACATTGTCCGCGTTGCTCACGTTTTCCAGCACGACCAGCGTCCGCGCCTCGCGCATCACCCGCGACGCCGAAACCCCCGCCACCCGCTCGCCGCAGGCCAATACGCCCCGGTGAAACTCGTACCCGACGATGCGCTCGATCACCTCCTGCGGCGCCACGTACACCGTCCGCCCCGCGAGTGACTCGCCCATCCGCGCCGCCCGCGCGGGCGTCGTCAGCACGCTGCGCACGCCAAAGCGCGACGCCAGCAACTGCTCGACGACCAGTTCCCCCTCGGCAACAAACGGCCCGTCCAACTCCCCCAGCCCCCGCGGCACCGCCGCCCTGGCCGGCAGGTCGGCATACTCCGCCACACGCGGGTCGGCCGGGTCGGTGATGGTGATCCAGTGATCCATGATTTGCAAGCAATCAACCGAAGCGTCGCGCCGTCGTGCGACGCATGAAGCGTGCCCCCAGGCAAGCCTCGCGTGAGGAATCAGCATCTTTGACGCCGGACCTGAGCCTTCGAAGGTCCGGGTCGCGCACCCGCAGCACCCGGAACTTCGCAGCGCCACAGTTCCGGCGTCCGGGTTCTACTCCGTCTCATTCTGCAGCGTGTAGTCGTGCGATTCGTTCTGAATGGTCAGAAATCCCACCTCCACCCGCCGCCGCTCCTGCTCGCTGACGATCCCCTTAGGCCCCACCTCGCGCAACTCCTCTTCCGTCACGTCCGCGGGGGGCAGCGAGATCTTGAGCACCTGCGAAAGCCTGACGCGCCTTTCATCCCCCTGCCCGGTCGCGCTGATGATCTTCAGCGAAAGTTTCGCGTCGCCGGTCGAGCGCTCCTCGTCGGGCCTGCTCGCCCACGTCAGCCGCACGCGGCTGCTCGTCTCCCACCCCTCCGGCCCCAGCACCTTGGGCATCAGCACCAAAGGCGGCGTGTATGTCGTGATCGCGTTCTCGCCGTAATCAATCACATCCCGCAGGCCCACGCCCCCGTCGCTCAGTGGCTCGAACGTCAGCACCTGAATCGCCACGCCGACCTTGGGTTCCTTGTCGATCACCGAGGCGTCAGCGCTGGTCATGGTCCACGATCCATCGGCCGCGGCTTTGCCAAACCGCCTCACCTGCGTCTTGCCGGATCGCGCATCCACATACCGCTTCTCGCGCGGTCCCGGGGCGTACACCTTCGACGCCTCAACGCTCGCGCCCATGGCCGACGGGTCGGCGCTTGGCGCCAGCGGCGCCGAGGCGCACCCGCCGACGCCCGGCAGCACCAACCCCCCGAGCAGCAATGCCAGGACCAGCACACGACGATTGAGCATGTGAAACATCTGAAACGCATGGTACGTGCTGGGCGCCGGGCCGCCCGCCCCCGGGCAGGATTCCGCGGTACCCTCCACCCGTGCCCGAAGCCGCCCCCAAGCAGCCCATCGCCGCGTACGTCGTCGGCGTCGTCTCGGTCGTCTGCCCGCCCCTGGGCTCGCTGCTGCTGTTCGGCTACATCAAGACGATCGCCCACTGGCTCCACGATCACGGCGACACCGGCGTCTACATCTACGTCATCGCCTTTGCCCTGCTCGCGGGCCTTGCCCTGCTGCCGACGTACGCCCAAGCCCTCCTCGGGGGCTACGTCTTCGGGTTCTGGGGAGGCACCTTCGCCGCCCTCGCCGGGTTCTGTGGGGGCTCCGTCATCGCCTACGAGATCGCCACCCGCCTCCACACCGACCACATCAACGCCAAGATCGACGCCCACCCTCGCTGGCGGGCGGTGCGCGACGCGCTCCTCGGCCCGCCCGAGGGCAAGCGTTCGTGGTGGCGCACGCTGGGCATGGTCATTCTGGTCCGCATCCCCCCCAACTCGCCCTTCGCCCTCACCAACTTCGTGCTCGCCTCCGCCAAGGTCCCCCGCGTCGCCTACGTGCTGGGCACGCTTTTGGGCATGGCCCCGCGCACGGCGCTGGCCGTCTACATCGGCGCGGGCGTCACCGACATCGGCGCCAGCCACAGCCCGCTCACCGACGCCCTCGCCCAGCCGCTCTGGATAAAAATCGCCGCCATCGGCTCCATGCTGCTCGTCGTCGGTGTCATCGGATACATCGCCAACCAGGCCCTGGACCACGTCGCCAAAGCCGCGGCTCCCCGGCCAAACCCCGAGCCGCCCGACTCGCCCGCCTAGCCCCAGCGCGTTAGGCTCCGGTCATGGCCCGATCACGCGACGACATTGACGACGTCGAGGACCTCGACGAAGACCCCAGCCCCGAAGACCTCGAACGCTTCGGGGGCGTCACCGTCAAATGCCCCAAGTGCGGCAGCGAGCTCTACGACGACGCCGCCATGTGCTGGAAGTGCGGACACGCGCTTTCCGCATCCGATGCCGCCCGCCCCCCGATCTGGTTGATTATCGTGGCCGTCCTCGCCCTGCTAGGCCTTCTCTACCTCACCATCCGTTAGTTCCGCCCGCGCGATACCGCCGGTACGCAACGCGCGGCCAGCCCCCAAGACGGGCACCCCGCCCCGCCCTTGCGGTTTTTATCCTCGACCCTCCTCCGCGTCCGCTTTCGTCAAACCAGGCTAACCTCATGAAGTACAGCAGTTTGCGCCGACAGTAGTTCCGCCTATGAGCGAGCACCACGCCTGGTCTATGAAGCCTCTGGCCGAACGCCTCGAATGGGTCGCGGCGTTCCGTCGCGCCGTCGCCTCCTACGAACGCGACCTCTGCGCGCTCATGGAACAGGAAGTCGGCAAAAGCCGCCTCGAAGCCCTCACCAGCGACATCGCCCCAGTGCTGGCCGCGTGCAAGCACGTGGAGAAGAACGCCAAACGCCTCTTCCGCCCCCGCGCCCTGGGTCGCGCCCCCTTCTGGCTGGGCAAGATGCGCGTCCGCGTCCACCGCGAACCCCTGGGCGACATCGCCATCATCGCCACCTGGAACTACCCCGTCGGCCTGCTTGGCGTCCAACTCGTCCAGGCCCTGGCCGCCGGCAACTGCGTCACCGTCAAGCCCTCCGAGCGCGCCCCGCGCACCCAGGCCCTCTTGCTGGGCCTCGCTCAGGCCAGCGGCTTGCCCGCCGGGGCCCTGCGCTGGACCCACCCGAACCGCGAAGCCGGCGAGCAGTTGCTTTTCTCGCGCCGCTTCGACCATGTGGTGTTCACAGGCTCCACGGTCATCGGGCGCGACATCGCCTCCATCCTCGCCCCCAACATGACCGGGCTCACGCTCGAACTCTCAGGCCGCGACTCGGCGTTCGTCCTTGGCGATGCCGACCCCAAGCACGCCGCGGCCTGCCTGTGGGCAGGCCTATGCCTCAACGCCGGCCAGACCTGCATGGGCCCCCGCCGTGCGCTGGTGCACCGCAGCGTCTACCAGGCCTTCTGTGCCGAAATCACCGCCCTGGCCACCAACGCCTCCACCCGGCGCATGATCGATCAGAACGCCGCCATGCGTTGCTACACCCTCGCGACCCAGGCCGTGGCCCAGGGCGCTCGCGATGCCGCCAGCCACGCCCGGGGCGGCCCCAGCGCTCAAACGCCCATCCCCGCCCCGGTCGACGGCTTCTGGCGCCCCACGGTGCTGCTCGATTGCCCGGGCGACCATGACGTCGTCAAGGGTGACCACTTCGGCCCCCTGCTGGCCGTGGTGCCGGTCGACACCCTCGACCAGGCCCTGCTCATCCACGACGCCTGCGACCAGCACCTCACCGCCAGCATCTTCACGCAGGACATCCAGGGCGCCAAGCTCCTCGCCCACAGCCTGCACGCCACCAACATCACCATCAACGACCTCATCGTCCCCACCGCCCACCCGGACGTCTCCATCGGCGGCCGGGGCGAATCCGGCATCGGCGTTACCCGGGGCGATGAAGGCCTCCTCGCCATGACCCGCCCCGTCTACGTCTCGGTCAGCAAGGGGCTGATCAGGCGAGCCGCCATGAAGCCCGGCCGCATGGTCCTGGGCACCTTGGCCCGCCTCATCCGCTGGCGCTACGGCGGCAGCGACGGCCTCCGAGACGCCCTGTCGGGCGTCCTCCCCGGCGCTCAACCTCT
This sequence comes from Tepidisphaera sp., assembly GCA_016124375.1. Classification (GTDB taxonomy): domain Bacteria; phylum Planctomycetota; class Phycisphaerae; order Phycisphaerales; family UBA1924; genus RI-211. Next base: position 102,073 of record WGNV01000001.1, on the reverse strand, counting down.
CATCGGCGCCGACGAGCGAAGAATCCCCGGAGGCCCCGCCTCCGAAAAGATGACCGCATGACCACGCTCGCACAACCAAAGACCCCGACCAGACCCCAAGCCGCAACCAGCGACGCCGGCGCTCGCCGTGCCATTGTCGTGGGGGGCGGCTTGGCCGGCCTTGCCAGCGCGGTGGAACTCGCTTCGCATGGCGTCCGCGTCACCATCGTCGAGCGCAACACCCACCTGGGCGGCAAGATGAACGTGCTCAGCGAAGGGGGCTTCTCCTTCGACATGGGGCCCACCATCATCACCCTGCCCCAGGTTCTGCGGGGCATCGTCCGTCGCAGCGGCCGCCGGCCCGAGGACTACATCAACCTCATCAATCTCGACCCCCAATGGCGCTGCATGTACGAAGACGGCGCGGTCATCGACCTGCGCATGCGCCTCTCCGACACCATCGCCGGTCTGGACAAATCCTTCCCCGGCTCCAACGCCGGCCAGGGCTTCAAGAGCTTCGTCGAGTACAGCCGCCGCATGCTTCGGCTCTCCGAAAAGGTCTTCTTCTACCGCGACCTCGGGGGCGTCGCCGACATGATGAAGACCCCGCCCACCGAGCCCGGCCTGCTGGGCGACGTGCTCGCGATGCGCATGCACAGCACCGTCGGCGGCACCGTTCACAAGCACATCGCCGAGCCCCACACCCGCCAGATGTGCGAGCACTTCCTGCAGTACGTCGGCTCCAGCCCCTTCCTCGCCCCCGCCATTCTCAGCCTCATTGCCGCCTGCCAGACCGATCACGGCTGCTGGTACCCCATGGGCGGCACCCGCATGGTCGCCCGCACCCTCAGCGACATCGCCAAAGAACAAGGCATCGACGTTCGCCTCGGCGTCGGCGTCGCCAAGATCAATCACGATGGCCGCCGCGCCACCGGCGTCACGCTTGACGACGGCTCGACCATCGCCGCAGACGTCGTCATCTCCAACTGCGACGTGCAGCGCACCAATCGCAGCCTGATCGACCTGCCCCAGGCCCGCAGCGAGGCCCGCTCAATCGCCGCCTCCTACACCCCCGCGTGCAGCGGCGTCGTGCTCTACCTCGGCCTCAGCCGCCAATACGACCACCTCGCCCATCACAACTTCCTGTTCAGCAAAGACTCCCACCAGGAGTTCGACGACATCTACGCCAAGGGCATCCCCGCCCGCGATCCGAGCATCTACCTCGCCGTGCCCAGCCGCACCGACCCCGACCAGGCTCCCCCCGGCCACGAGGCCTTTTACGCCCTCATCCACACGCCTTACCTCCGCCCCGACCACCACTGGGAAGGGCCCGGCGGCATGCTCGAGTCGTATCGCCGCGTGATCCTCGACAAACTCGCCCGCTTCGGCATGCGCGACATCGAGCAGCACATCAAGGTCGAGCGCTTCCTCACGCCCAGCGGCATCGAACGCCTCTACAACGCCGAAGGCGGCGCGATCTACGGCCTCGCCTCGCACGGCAAGCTCAAAGGCGGCTTCAAGCCCAAAAACCGCAGCCGCGTCCTCAAAGGCCTCTACCTCGCCGGGGGCTCGGCCAACCCCGGCCCCGGTGTGCCCATGGTCCTGATGAGCGGCGTCACCGCCGCCCGCTGCGCCTGCCAGGATCTCGGCCTGCGGGTCGAAGACATCGCCCTGGGCCAAGGCGTCGAAGTGACGACCTAGCCCACGCCCTGGTTCCGGGCATGCACGTTCCGCCGCGCGAATCCCGGTACCATGCGCCTGCGAAAGAGACTTTCGCACCATGCCGCAGGCGCGCATCCATGCCGGGTCCTTCTCGCCCAGGTTCGCGGCCTGGTTCAGCTCCTACGTGCGCTGGCTCGTCCGCCGCAAGTTCCACGCCGTCCGCATCGCCCAGCCCGAAGTCTTCACCCGCCTGGCCAACGACCAACGCCCCCTCATCGGCGTCATGAACCACCCCGGCTGGTGGGACCCGTTGTCCATCATGGTGGTGCACGGCTCGCTCCTGGGCCTCCGCCCCGCGGCCGCCCCCATGGACAATTCCCAGTTGGAAAAGTTCGGCTTCTTCAAGCGCCTGGGCCTCTTCGGCGTCGACCCCGACGACCCCGGCACCCAGCCCGCGATGATGCAGCACATGGCGGCAGTCTGGGCCAAGGCCCCGTCAACCGTGCTATGGGTCACGCCCCAGGGCCGCTTCGTTGACCCGCGCGTGCCGGTCGAGCCCCGCCCCGGAACCGCCACCATCGCCGCCCGCACGCCGGGCGTGCGCCTCGTCAGTCTCGCCATCGAATACGTCTTCTGGCTCGACCAGAAGCCTGAGATCCTGCTACGGGCCGCCGAGATCCCGACGCCCGACAAACCCACCACGCCCCACTGGCACCGGGCCATCCAGCACACCATGCAGCACAACGCCGATGCTCTGGCCTCCCTCGCCATCGCGCGTAACCCCGCTCCCTTCCGGACGCTGATCGCTTCCAACTCCGGCATCAACCCCGCCATGAACCTGTGGCTGCGCCTGCGGGGTAAAAGCCCCGACATCGATTCGGCGCGCGTCGCGCCCGCGCCCGCCGGCTCAGCAGTGGGGGGGACGCACACATGAACCCCCTGTGGCTCGCAATCCCCTCCGCAGCGATCAGCGCCTTGGGCGTCTTGATGACCCGCGCCAACCTCGCCCGGTTTCGCCCCGCCCCGCCCGCGCCGCGCCCAGACGGCAACGACCTGCCCCTGATCAGCGTCTGCATCCCCGCCCGCAACGAAGAGGCGAACCTGGAAGCCTGCGTGCGGGGCGTGCTCGCGAGCACGGGTGCCAACCTCGAAGTGCTGGTCTACGACGACCAGAGCACCGACGAGACGCCGGAGATTCTCGCCCGCTTGTGCGAAGCAGACGCCCGCGTTCGCCGCGTCGACACGCTGGCGCTCCCTGAAGGCTGGAACGGCAAGCAGCACGCCTGCTGGCGCATGGCCGCGGCCGCCAAGGGCCAGTGGCTGGTCTTTACCGATGCCGACGTCCGCTTCGCCCCTGAGTGCCTCTCTCGCGCCGTCGCGTTGGGCGAGCGCGACAACCTTGGTCTGGTCAGCGCCTTCCCGCGCCAACTCGTCGGCACCCTGGGCGAGGCCCTGGCCGTGCCCATGATCTTCTTCATTCTGCTGATGTACCTGCCCTTCGGGCGGATGCGTTCCACGCTCGACCCCGCCGCCAGTGCCGCCTGCGGCCAGTTCCTCTGCGTCCGCCGCGACGCCTACGACGCCTCGGGCGGCCATCAATCCTTCAAAGACTCCATGCACGACGGCGTCAAGATGCCCCGCGCCATCCGCCGCGCCGGGTTCAAGACCGACCTCTTCGACGCCAGCGACCTCCTCCAATGCCGCATGTACCAAGGCGCCGCTCAAACCTGGCGAGGCTTCGCCAAAAACGCCTTCGAAGGCCTCGGCTCCCTCCTGCTTCTCACCTTCCTCACCCTGGTCCACCTGCTCGGCTACCTGCTGCCCTGGGCCGCCCTCGCACTGTGGCGTCCTCTTTCTCCCCTGGCCGCCTCCCTGTGGGCCGGCGCCATCCTGCTCGCCGCCCTCCAAATGAACCTCATCTACGCCCGACGCCTCGCCTCCGGGCCCACCGCCGCCACCCTCCTCCCCCGCCTCCTCCCCGCTCTGGGCGTCGCCACCATGTCCCTCATCCAGTGGCACAGCTACCTCCTCCACCTGACCGGGCGTCGCTCCTGGCGCGGCCGCACCCTCACCGCCCCGGTTGGTGAGTGTCCTGTCAAAACCGCATGAAAGTTTGTCCAAGCCGCACGCCGGCTGGTACACTGGAAACATGGTCATGGGCTTCTGGAAGCGTCGGCAAAGCATGAACCCGGGCGAGGTTGCCCGCCAAGTTCACTCGCTTTGGCTTACCCGGGCACTGTCCACTCGCCGGGAATATCCGCGGATTCCCATCCGCGCCGTCGATTCCGGGGGGTTCGCCCGCCTCATGAACCGCCCCGGCGGCCCCGCCCTCGCCGAACGCTGGTGGGCCTGTGCCCTCGACCGCGTCGACGACGTCGAAGTCGAAGACTGATCCAAAGTCCGGGGTGGCGAAGGTCCGAAGGGAAGAGCGGAATAGGATCCCTTCGAAATGACTGACACCCCGCAAAACTCCCGAACCGATCAAAACCCTATCGGCACGAGCCAGAATGCCGCCTCCGGCACCCCCCTGCGCTCCAAGGTCAGCCAGAAGTGGTCACTCCGGATGGTCCTCATTTCGGTCGTCCTCATCGGCTTTGGAGCATGGGGTCTCTTCGACGCCACCTACGCCTACCCCAATCGCGGCTCCCAGGCCGCTGAGTGGTTCGAATACCAATACCTCGACCAGTACAAGGCCAAGCACGGCGTCCTCGACAGCCGCGCCGGCATCTCCGACATCCCCGCCGCCCGCGCCGATCTCACCCGCCGCGCCGCCCTCTCAGACCCCAACTCCCTCGACGCCACCGAGCAGCGCTGGCTCGACTCGCTCGCCCTCATCGGCAAGACCGACGCCGCCACCGCCACCGCCATCCCGCGCGATGACTTCCGGGGCGTCAGGGTCGCCGACGCCAACGCCCGCTACGCCGAGCTCGCCAAGCACTGGAACACCTCCAGCGGGGCCGCCCGCTCGCCCAGCCCCCTCTCCACCTTCGACATCCCCGTGCAGTGGGTCATCACCTTCGCCGGCTTCGGCATCGGCCTGTACCTCATCCTGCTCATCGTCCGCGTCCGCTCCAAGGTCTTCACCTTCGACCCCATCACCCAGCGCCTCACCCTCCCCGGCGGCTCCAGCTTCGCCCCCAGCGACATCGACGACGTCGACAAGCGCCGCTGGCACAAGCTCTTCGTCGACATCCGCATCAAGCCCGGCCACGCCGGCAACCTCGCCGGCAAGGTCATTCCCCTCGACCTCCTGCGCTACGAACCCGTCGAAGACTGGGTGCTCGCCATGGAACGCACCGCCTTCCCCGACAGGGCGGCCAAGGAAGAAGCCGAAGCCGCCGCCGCCGCGAACGCCGAGGCCGCGCCGGCGTCCGCAGGCGAGCCCGAAACGCCTCAGGCGTAAGCGAAGCCCGAGAGGCTGAGCGCGTGACGCGCCGAGTGGGTGAGCGGAACCCTCCGCCGCACTCGAGAAGCCAACACTCCGCGGGTTGGCACGCTGTCGAATCGCTCGGCACGTCCGCCCGACTTTGGCAATTTGGCCACTGAGCCCTTCGGCAACTTCAGCTTACCCTGCCCCCATGCCCTTCCCGCCCGGCCCCGTCCTCGTCGCCCCCTCCATCCTCTCCGCCGACTTCGCCCGCATGGGCGAAGAGTGTGCGCACATCCTGGCCGCGGGCGGCGACCTGCTGCACCTGGACGTGATGGACGGCCACTTCGTGCCCAACCTCACCATGGGCCCCGACCTGTGCCGATGCCTCCGCAAGGCCCTGCCCGACGCCTACCTCGACGTCCACCTCATGGTCACCGACCCCGCCCAGTACGTCGACGCCTTCGCCAAGGCAGGCGCCAGCAACTTCACCTTTCACGTCGAAGTTCTCCAGCCCGCGGCCATCGCCCCCCTGCGCGACCGCATCAAGACCTCAGGCATGGACGCGGGCCTGGCCATCAACCCGCCCACGCCCGTCGAGAAAATCCTCCCCCACGTCGACGGCTTTGATCTGCTCCTCGTGATGTCGGTGAACCCCGGCTTCTCCGGCCAGGCCTTCATCCCTGGCGTGCTCGACAAAACCCGACGCCTGCGCCAGACCATCGGCCCCACACGCCCCGGCGGCCCACGCGTCCAGATGGACGGAGGCATCTCCCCGGCCAACGCCGCAACCGTCCGCGAAGCAGGCTGCGACGTGCTGGTCGCGGCCTCAGCCCTCTTCGGCAAACCCGCGCACGACCGCGCCGGCGTCATCGCGCAGTTGCGCGGCTGATCCAGCCGCGCCCCAACCCACGAGCCCGAAGCGCAAGCGAGGGTTTCCGCGACATCCGAACTCGAACCATCATGGCCCTCGCACACCACCGACGCGTGCGACAATCACGAGGCCCGCAATCATCCACGATCAAGGCTTCTGCGCTTTCAGACCTTCGCCATTCAACTCGCTCACCAACCTGCTTAAGAGTGCAACGCACAAGCCTCCGACGCTCCGGGCTCACGAAGGGCCGCCGCAACGCGCCGACGAAATCCGCGCCTACCGGCGGCGTCGCGCCAACAGCCCAACCCAGCCAAGCCCAACCCACGCCGCACCCGGCGACGGAATCGTCGCGATCCAGGCATATCCGTAACCGTTATCTCGCGCCCGCCCGGCGAATGTGCGGCCATCGGCTGACATGGCCGTGAGCTGGTCAAGGATGACCCCCTGCGGCACCTCCACCCCGTTGGCCGCGAGGTAGTCGGCCAGCGGAATGAACTGAGTTGAGGGTGTCCACACGCCGGCGACCGATCCGACGGTGGCCGACACGTACACCTGCCCGCCGATCACGCTCGCGTCGTCACTGACGAAGTCGGCATATGCAAAACGGCCGCTGTTGTATGCTGCTGAGAGGAGTTCGGTGACCGTGCCGTCATGCCAGAGGCACGCGTGGGCATTCGACGAACCAACGATGAACTGCCCGTTGGTGCTGATGCCTGCGGCCACGCTGGTGTCCAGGGGCAGATTCGGCAGGGCCGGAAGCCCGCGTATTCCGGTGCCCGCAGACCACACCCAGGGGCCACTGCTGCCACCCACCACAGTTGTTCCGTCGCCGCTGATGGCCCCCACCCATGAATCACCCAGCGAGTGCGTCGGATCGATTACCGTGGGCGTGCCCGCGGCGTTCCACACTGTGGCGTAGTACGCGGGTGGCGCTCCGTGGGGTTGATCGACCTGCACACGCCCGCCCACCACCGAGCCATCGGTGTTGGTCGCAAGCGCCTCCGGTCCGGTGTAACCGGTCGCCGACGGGAGTTGTTGGAATCCGCCCGTCGTGCTCCAACGGAACGCTTGGGTGCCGTTTCCACCGACCACAGCCAGCCCGTTGCCCGAAATGGCGAGGGAGCTATACCCGCTCGGAATTCCAAGCGACTGGAACGATTGAACTCCACCAGCTCGTGTCCAGTAGAAACCGTCATCCACATACTGGTTGAGGTACATGCCTCCAGTCGCAGCCGAACCGTCTGCGGACAGGCCCCTGATCCCGGTGTAGGGGGTCGACGGCGGCCCGACCAGAAACTCAAACGACTGAGCCCGCGCGACCGACACGCATACACCGCCCACGCCCGAGAACGCCGCGAGGAGGGACGCACCTGCGATCTTTGAGTATCGGTTCACGCTTCTAATATGCTCCCGATTCTCGGGTTTGCAAGCAAAATGGGATCTTTTTTGAGTGACTTGACGCCTTCGGGGCTAGTTTCGGCGTCCCTCCCCGCCCTCCGCTCATGCCTTTCGAATACCCACGCCAATCTTCACCATGTCATGCCGCACATATCGATCGATGCTTGGTAATATGGTCCTCGCAAAGCGGGCGGCTTGAGTGACGGCCGGCCTTCGACGCTCCCGGGGATTTTGTCGCCATGATGCGCATTCTCGAGTGGTACTTTGATTTCCCTCCCTTGACGCGGTTTTTCATCGCGCTCGTGCCGCTGGCGATTTCCACCGCCCTGTTCTTCTTCGCGCGGACCATCTGGCCCTGGGGCTGGGTGGTCGGCGCCATCATGCTCTGCTGCTCCCTCCCCACCAGCGGCGAACGCAACAAGTGGGGCGACTGGTAACACCAGTGCACCGCATTCTCGGTGCCCGCGCGGCCTCGTGCCCATCACACGCCAACAGCCCCCTCAGGGCGAGGGGGCTGTTGAGTTCCCGTCTGGTTGCCTGACACACTCCCGCCTTATTCCTCGCCCGGGTCCGTGTCGTCGTCGGCCGCCGGCGTGCCGGGCTTCAGGGGCTGGGCCATCTTGATCGCCAGCACCTTGGTGCGGATCTCCTTCATCAGTTCCTGGTTGTCCTTCAGGAACTGCTTGCTCGCCTCGCGCCCCTGCCCGATGCGGATCTCGCCGTAACTGAACCACGCGCCCGACTTCTGCACCACCTCGCACCCTACCGCCAAATCCAGCAGGTCGCCCGCCACCGAGATCCCCTCGGTGTACATGATGTCAAACTCCGCGTCGCGGAAGGGCGGGGCGATCTTGTTCTTGACGACCCGCGCCCGCGTGCGGCTGCCCACCGTCACGTCCCCCTCCTTGATCGCCCCCGTGCGCCGAATATCGATGCGCACGCTCGAATAGAACTTCAGGGCCCTGCCGCCCGTGGTCGTCTCGGGGCTGCCGAACATCACGCCGATCTTCTCGCGGATCTGGTTGATGAAGATCACCGTGCAGTTGCTGCGGGCGATGACGCCCGTGAGCTTCCGCATCGCCTGCGACATGAGCCGGGCCTGCAAACCCACCGACGCGTCGCCCATCTCGCCCTCGATTTCCGCCCGGGGCACCAGGGCCGCCACCGAGTCGACCACGATGATGTCCACCGCGTTGGACCTCACCAGAAGCTCGCAGATCTCAAGGGCCTGCTCGCCCGTGTCGGGCTGGCTGACGAGCAGATTGTCGATGTTCACGCCCAGCTTGCGGGCCCAGGATGGGTCCAGCGCGTGCTCGGCGTCGATGACAGCCGCCACGCCCCCGTCCTTCTGCGCGTTGGCGGCAATCGTGAGGGCCAGCGTCGTCTTGCCGCTGGATTCCGGGCCAAACACCTCAACGATGCGCCCGCGCGGAATGCCCCGCCCGCCCAGGGCCAGGTCCAGCGACAGCGCCCCGGTGCTGATCCCCTGGATGGAGAGGTACGCGTCCTCGTCCATCCGCATGATCGCGCCCTTGCCGAACGTCTTCTCGATCTGCGAGACCGTCGTCTCGAGCGCCTTGCGCTTGGCCTTGTCCGCGGCTTCGTCCTTGGCCTTCTGCTCGGCCAGCGCCGCCTGCTGGGCTTTGGTGAGGGGTGCGGCGGCGGCGCTCGCGCCGGGCGCGGCACCAGCAGCCGGAGTAACACCGGTGGGCTTGTCGTTTTTCATATCGGGTTTGCCGTCCGCCTTCGGATCGGCCTTGAGGTCGGGCTTGTGATCCAGCTTGTGGTCGGTCTTTTCGGGGGCCTTCACTTCGACCGGCCGCTCGGGCTTCATGCCCGGCTTGAGCTCGGTCTTGAGGTCCGCCTTGCCGTCGTGCCGTGCCTCGTGCTTCCCGTTGGTGTCAGCGGTGCGGGCGCGGTCCTTCCCCTCGGTTTGAATAGCCATCGCGGTCCTTTCTGTCGGGCAGCCGCCGCCGGAACGGAAGCTGACACCGAGCTTCAACAGCGTGAGGGCCGGCCGGGCCGACATGGCCCAAACCCAACCACCCGGGGGCGACGCTGGACGCGAGCCCGGACAAGGAGACTTTACCGAACCCCGAACAGCGTTGTCAACGCTTGGGGTTTGTTTGGACGAAAGAAAGTTCTAAACCCATGCCAGGCAAGCCTTTGCTGTGTTCGGAATTTCGCCGGCAGGTGTCGGTTGGGGGTGCAACGAGGGGGAGGTAGAACCAGGCAGCAAGGAATCGGGCCGCGGCCCAACGAGCCTCAATCATCGTCGTCGTCATCAGCCGCGTGCGAGAACACAAACGCCGCCCGCACCGGCGCCGGCATCGCCGAATCCGCCCCGCGCACCGAGTGCCAGATGATGTCGTTCAGCGCCAGGTCGTCGATGCGATCCTCCGCCGAGAAGTCCATCGCCTCGCTCTCGTCCTGCCCCCACGCCCCCATCGCGTTCCTGGCATGGATGTCCACCCGTGGCTGCAACGCAACATAAGGCGTCAGGTCGGGCGTCGCGGTAAAGCTCGCGTACAGCGGCAGCGCCGCGGCATCAAACTGGCTCATCGGCCGCAATCCTAATATCAGCTCCATCGTCCGCAGAAAACTGCTCGTCGAATACAACGACGAATCAACATAATGCCGCTTGGTGTACGGGCTGATCACCAGCGCGTTCGACCGATGCGCGTCCACGTGGTCCGAGCCGTTCTGCGCGTCATCCTCGACGATAAACACCGCGCTGTCCTTCCAGAACATGCTCTTGCCCAGCGCCTCGATCACCATGCCCACCGCCAGGTCGTTCTCCGCCACCATCGCCGTGGGCGTCAGGCTGCCGCGCCCCGTGCCCGCGGTGTGGTCGTTGGGCAGGCGCACGATCATGAACCGCGGCATCTCCCCCGCCTTCTCCCAACCCTTCAGGTTTTCAATGAACCGCTCCGCCCGCTTCACATCCGAATAGCCCGTGTCAAAGCTGCGATACATCGGGTCGATGTGCCCCTCCAGCGCCTTGGCCTTGGGCGTGCACGGGTCATTGGGCGTCGCGCCGTTCTCCACCCACTCGCCCATGCTCATGTAACTCACCCCCGCCTCGGCACACCTGTCCCAGATGTACCCCCCCGCCGGCACGGCGATGTCGTACCCGCCCTCGGACGGATAGTGGATCTCCGCGTTCTTGGGCTGATGCCGGTAGTTGATCGGCCAGGTCTTCTCGACGAAATCGGTCGCGTACGCCGCCATCGACCACTCGTGCCCGTCGGCGCTCACTTCGCTGTTCACGTAAAAGTTATCCAGCAGCACAAACTCGCGGGCCAGCGCGTGCTGGTTGGGCGTCACCTCTTCGGGGAAGAGGCAGATCGACGCGTCGCCGTTGCCTTCTTTCATATCGCCGAAGACCTGGTCATAGGTGCGGTTCTCCTTGATCACGTAGATGCAGTGCTTGATCGGGCTCGCGTCGCCCAGCTTGGCGGGGATCGGGTTGTTGGGGTCGCTCGGGCGGGCGACGACCGCCGCCTTGTCCTGCAGCGGGCACGCCCGATACGCATCCGCCGTGTACGCCTTCAGCGCCTTCTCGTCGGGCATCTTGATGAACGACAGCGCACCCTGGTGCAGCGAGCCGATGTACTCCCGCAGGTTCTTGGCGGCGAGCCCCGGCATCGGCCCGTGCCGATTCGTGCGGGGCGTCAGGCCCTTGCCGTCCGCAACCAGAATGCCCCCCTTCGCGTCCAGGCGCACGCACGTCGGATACCACCCGACGGGGATGAACCCCATGCTGCGGGCGTTGCCCGGGCTCGAGACGTCGATCACCGAGAGGTCGTTGTTCTCGCTGTTGGCGATCAGCAGCGTGCGTCCGTCGTGGGTGAGCGCCAGGCTGCAGGGCGTCGAGCCGCTGGGGGCATTGGGGTACAGCGCCGTGTTGATCAGCTCGCGCGTCTTGCCCGATTCCGTCGCGATCGCCGCCACGCTGTTGCTGTTGCTGCACGCCACGTACAGCGTGTCGCCCGCGGGGCTCAGCACCATCTCGGTCGGGTGCGATGGCGTCGCCCATGTCGCCTCCACCTTGTGCGTGGCGGCGTCGATCACCGCGACGCCCGCGCCGCCCCAGAGCGAGATGAACAGCCGCTCGCCGTCGGGCGAGGCAAGCACGGCGTACGGATACGTGTCCTTGGGCAAATCGATGAACGTCGGCGCCGTGTCGGTGGCGGCGAGATCGACCAGCGCCACGCGATGCCCCCAGGGCCCGCACGCATACAGCGTCTTGGCATCGGGGCTGAAGGCCAGGCCCGCGACGACGAACGACTGCTCGCGCGGGCAGACGGTGAGCTCGTGATGATCACTGAGCAGCCCGTCGGCGTCGACGCGCCAGGTGTGGATGAGGTCGTACTCGCCGCCGCTGGCGTAGAGCGTGCTCCCATCCGGGCTGAAGGTGAGGCCATAGAACGACTCCGGCACGACGACGCGGGCGACGATGTCGCGCGAGGCGAGGTTCACCGTGATCACTTCGTGCGTGCCGTTGCCGCTGTGCAGGATGGCCGCGGTCTTGCCGTCGGGTCGCAGCGCGATGTTCACCGGAAAGTCGCCGACCTGCACGTGGTGCCCGGCGGGAATCAGCGACCACTGGTCGTGCAGCGTGATGAGCCCGTCGGGCTGCAGGCCGGGCAGGCGGGCGTGCGAGGCTGACTCCATCGCGGCTTCGGCGTCGGGCGTGCGCTGGCCGTTGCTGGTGGCGCTCTCCATCCGCGCCGGACGCTTCTGCTCGGGCGGGGCCTGCTGGGCGAGGACCGGGGCGGCGAGGGCGGCGAAGAGCAGGGCAAGTCGGTAGTGCATGGCGGAGTCCTGTGAGCCGGCGCGATCCACGCCGCGGCTTGCGGCAGGGTACCGTGCGCAGCACCGGTCCGGTCTCGATGGCGCACACCAAATGCGCGAAATCCGCCACACACGCCGGTCGGGGTATGATCGGTGAACGACGAATCCGCGGCTCGCGCGCCAGGCGCGGGCATCCAAGGCACAAGGAGCGACCAATGGCCACGTTCAACAAAGTCACGCTGCTGGGAAATATCACACGCGACATCGAACTCAAGTCGATCGCGGGCGGACAATCGGTTGCCAAGATCGGCCTGGCGCTCAACCGCAGCTTCACTACCTCCAGCGGCGAGAAGCGCGACGAGGTGACGTACGTCGATTGCGAGGCGTGGGGCAAGCAGGCCGAGGTGATGGCCAAGTACCTCGCCAAGGGCCGCCCCGTGCTCATCGAGGGACGCCTGAAGCTCGACTCGTGGGAGGACAAGGAAGGCAAGAAGCAGTCGAAGCTCAAGGTGGTGGTCGAGGAGTTTGTGTTTGTTGATAGCCGCCAGGGCGGCGGCGGTGGTGGCGGCGGCGGGCACGACGACGCGGGTGAGAGCAGTGGTGGCGGTGGCGGCGGGGGCTGGTCGAAGCCTGCGCCCAAGGCCGCGCCCCGCGGCGGAGCGCCGGCGACGGCGGAGCCGGCGGATGACATTCCGTTCTGAGGCGCGGTCTGCGCGGGCGTGCATCGCGCCTGAGATTGCGCCGGCTACTCCACCTCCCTCGCTGCCTTTTCGAAGTCGGAGAGCTTGACAGTTTTGGCCTTTTTGGCTGGCTTGGCTGGCTTGGCCGGGATCACGCCCTTGGCGGGGATGTGCCCTGCGCCCTGCGAGGCGGCCATCACGATGCCGGCGCCGGTGGCCATCATGCCCGCGGAGGTGACCGTCTTGAGAATTCCGCCCCTCTGTTGCGAGTTCTTGAGGCCCACGGTGTTGTTGAGTGAGGCGTGCTTGACGCCGGTGGCCGCGCCCTTGATGGTGGCGCCGGGCTGGGTGACGAGGTTCTTGGCGGCGCGGGGCGTGATCTTGACGGTGTCCTTGGCGTTGCCGTACATGAATGCGGCGCTCTTGGCGACGCCCTGGCCGGCCTTTCGGGTTCGGTCGATGGCGACGCCGGTGGCTTTGGCCGCGCCGCTCTTGATCTTGGTTACGATCGCTTTCTTCGGGCCGCCGGCTTGTGTCATGGGTGAGCTCCTGGAACGTGTGAGGATGGTATTGATGTGATTCGGGGACGCCAGCCGCGGTTTCATGATCGCGGCGCTGGCGGCGGCGGAGCGAACCCGACGCCGGCATCGTCGCGGGGCATGGCGACGTCGAGCGTGGCTTTGCCGGTGATGAGGCGGGCGTCGCGCGAAAAGAGGAGCCAGTTCCAGAACCACTGGGCGGCGACGCTGAGGCGGCTTCTGAAGTTGACGATGGACATGACGTGGATGGCGCCCCAGATGGCCCAGGCGGGGAAGCCGGCGAGCTTGAAGCCCATGATGTCGGCGACGGCGCGGGCCTTGCCGATGGTGGCCATGGAGCCGAGGTCGCGGTAGACGAAGGGCTTGCGGGCGGGCGGGGCGGCGCCAGCGGCGCGGATGGCGGCGGCGACGGCTTGGCCCGCGTACTTGCCCATTTGCAAGCCGCCTTGCGCGACGCCGGGGACTTGCGTGCCGGTGTCGGCGGACTTGGCGGCGGCCATGTCGCCCACGACGAAGACGTTGGGATGATCGGGGACGGTGAGATCGGGCCCGACGATGACGCGGCCGGCCTTGTCGAGCGGCACGCCCAGGGTCTTGGCGATGGGGCTGGCCTGGACGCCCGCGGCCCAGAGGACGTTGCGGACGGGGACGAACTCGTCGCCCAGCCACACGCCGTCGGGGGTGATGTTGGTGACGTGCTTGCCCAGGCGGACCTCGACGCCCATGTGTTCGAGGTCGCGCTTGGCGCGGGCGCTGAGGGAATCGGGCATGGCGGGGAGCAGGCGCGGGCCTCCTTCGAGCAGCAGCACGCGGGTGGTCTTGGTGTCGATGTTGCGGAAGTCGGCGGGGATGGTGGCGGCGGCGATTTCCTTGATGGCGCCGGCGAGTTCGACGCCGGTGGGGCCGCCACCGACGATGGCGAAGGTGAGGGCGGCGCGGCGGCGATCGTCGCTGCCTTCGTACTCGGCGTTCTCGAAGGCGAGCAGGATGCGGCGGCGGATCTCGGTGGCGTCTTCGATGCTCTTGAGGCCGGGGGCGAGCTTGGCCCAGTCGTCTTTGCCGAAGTAGGAGTGGGTGGCGCCCGCGGCGAGGATGAGGTAGTCGTACTCGATGAAGCCTTCGGGGTGCGAATGGTCGGGGCGCTCGCTGGTAGCGAAGTGAAGGCGGCGGCGGGGGAGATCGACGCCGGTGACGGTGGCGAGGACGACGTGCAGGTTTTTCTGGCGGCGCAGCACGTGGCGGATGGGCGAGGCGATGTCGGCGGGGGAGATGGCGGCGGTGGCGACCTGGTAGAGGAGAGGTTGGAAGACGTGGTGGTTGCGCTGGTCGATGAGGCGGACGTCGGCGTCGAGGTGGGCGAGGGCCTTGGCGGCTTCGAGGCCGGCGAAGCCGCCACCGACGATGAGGACGCGCGGGGGCATGAGGGAAGGGTAGAGAGGGATGAGGGGGTGAGGGGGTGAGTGGGTGAGGGGGCGAGAGGAGAAGAGGGTGACGGATGGGGAAGGCATGAGGCAGGAGGCATCGAGGCATCGGGGCGAGGAGAGGAAGGGGCGGGAGGAGGTGGGTTGGGAAATGGGTTGCCCGCGGAGGAGAAGCGGTGTAGGAGAGCCGCGGCTTTGCGGGCGACGTCGCGGGCGGTGGAGCTGGTGTCGGGGTTGTGCAGTTCGTTGGAGAGGTGGTTGATGAGGATGGCGTGCAAGGCGCCGGCGGCGGCGGGGAGGAAGTTGGTGGCGATGAGGCGGGTGCGGCGGATGATGGCGGATTCGAGGGTCGCCAGGCGCGTGGCGACGTCGGGGCGGAGGAGCCAGAGGGTGAGGGCTTCGATGGTGGTGTCGTGCATCTCGGCGATGTCACGGAGGGTGATGTCGGGCGAGCCGATTTGGCTGACGATGGTGTCGGTGGTTTCGGCGTCTGGGGTGAAGAGGGGCGCGGGCATGATGACCAAGTTAGATGCGCGGCGGAAAGATTGGAAGGGAGAAAGTGGGTATCACGCGAAATGCGCGCGCAGGGGCGGTAGATGCGCGTGAAATTGTGGGGAGTGTGTGTTGTTTTGGGTGAGGAGCGAGGGATTTCCTCTGCCCCCGTTTGGGGGCAGGGGTCGCGGGAGCGGGGTGTCCACGGGTTGCGCGATGCTGCGCATCGCTCCACCCGTGGCTACAGGCCTCGGCCCCGGTGGGGCCGTGGGGGATCGGATGCGGAGCGAGGTTGATGGAGCCGCGGGAGGAGCGCGGGGACGAAGCGGACGGCGCGACGACAAGCTCGTATTACTTCGAGATGTAATAGTCGGCGAGTGCGGCGACTTCGCGGGCGAGGAAGTATGGTTTGCCCAGCAGGGGGCGCGACTCGGCGGCGGGGACGGTGTAGGCGTTCAGGCCGGCGCGGTCGCTGGTGAGTTTGATGCGGGCGAGGTGGTAGGCGTGGCTGACGGCGAGGATGCGAGCGCCGGGGGCGAGGGCGGTTGAGGTGTTGCGGATGGTGGCGAGGGTGTTGAAGCCGCGTTCGTCGGTGAGGATGGCGCTGGGCGGGACGCCCTGGCGGATGGCGAGGGCTTTCATGGATTGGGGTTCGGAGAGGGGGCCGTCGCCCGGGCCGCCGGACATGATGATGGTGGGCGCGAGGCCTTGTTTGTAGAGGCTGACGGCGGTGGCGACGCGATCGGCGGCGGCGAGGGAGGGTGAGCCGTCGGCGTAGACGCGGGCGCCGAAGACGACGATGGCGTCGGCGGGGCGGCGGTAGTCGGTGGAGCCGAAGAAGAGGATTTGGAGGAGGAGGCCGAGGGCGGCGAGGGCGGGGGCGAAGAGGAGGGTGGGGCGGAGGGTGGTGAAGGTCTCGCGGCGGAAGGCGAGGAGGGCGAGGACGACTGCGAGCGCGAGGGAGAGGGGGATGGGGCGGGCGGTGTGGATGGAGCCCCGGATGAGGAGGAGGTAGTAGGCGGCGGTGTTGATGGCGGCGGCGAGGGCGAAGAAGAGGATGGCCGTGCGGAGAAGGGCGGTGGGCGGGCGGAACGCGCGGGCGAGGAGAGCGGCGGACCAGGCGAGGGTGAGGAGGGCCTGGAGCGCGATGGGGAGCGGGCGGAGATCGATGAGCCAAAGGGTGGAGTTGAGGGAGGGGGCGAGGAGGGCGGCGAGGGTGTTGAGGAAGAGGGCGAGGCCGAGGAGGAGAGAGGCGGCGGGGATGAGGGGGGCGAGGGTGCGGGGCATGGGGGGAGTATCGGGTGGTGCGGCGCGAGTGCTGGAGGGGTGCGAATGGCAGCTTGGATTGAGGCGCCCCGTGTGGCAAGGCAACGGCCGAAAAATCGATTACCACGCGGCTGTCCTCTCACGGGAAGCGAAGGCCGTCGAGCAGGCTCGACAGCGTCCCGTCTTGGAGTTCGCTGGGGCGGTGGACGAGTGTTGAGATTTGCTTGAGATCGGCGCGATCTTGATCGGTCCAGGGTTTGTGCAAGAGGTCTTTGCAGATGATCCTGGCGCTAGAACGGCGCTGCGGGTCGGCGTCGCTCAGGTAGCCCGAAAGGATAGGAACGACTTGGGGACCCAAGGCGGAGAGGGCGGCCATTGAAAGGCGGGAGTCGCCTTCGATGTTGTTGTTGCCCAGGTGCTCGGCCAGGGTGGGCGCTACGAGGGTGGCGAGAGCGGTGTCGTGCGAGAGGCCGATGATGGCCGCGGCGTAGAAGCGTTGCTGAGGGTCGGGAGAAGAGGCGGCGGCTTGGAGCGAGTCCTTTGCGAGGGCGTAGTGGTGAAAAAGGAAGATGAAGCCGCTGTGGGCGTTGGCGACTTCTGTGCATTTGCCGGTCTTGCGGTCGCGGGGGAAGTCGTCGTTTTGCAGACCTTCGATGGTGACGCGGATGAGGGCCGGGGTGATGGTAATGGGGGATGGGGTTTGTTCTTGGCGGTCGAAGTGGTCGTTGTCGAGGGATCGCAGGGCGTGAGCCGCGAGTTGGCGCTGTTGATGGTCGGTGCTGTTGAGGGCGGCCTCAAGTTGGGGGATGGCCCGGGGGCCGAGGAGTCGGAGGACGGCCATGGCGTCGACGGCGTTCCAGTCGATGGAATCGGACTTGAGGTCGGAGACGCACTTGGTGGCGGCGGCGTCGAGCTCGGCGGGGGAGAGTTGGCCGGAGTGGACGCGGAGCCAAAGAGATTCGCCCTCGGAATACGCGGACGCCCGCGCGGTCTTGGGAATGTTGTTTTGAGTTGTGGGTGGAGGAGCGATTGTGATTGGCGGATTGGGCTGGGCATCCGCGCGAGGGAAGAGCGAAACCGCGATGAGGGCGATCAGGTAAGCGAGCGTGGATCCTCGACGAAGTTTGTCCTTTCGCCTCATGTGATGACACCCTTGGGCAAAATAACAAAAAATGCTGCTGTGTGACGAGGAGTCTTACGGCCACAGAGGACGAAGTGTAACTGAATGGGGCGATGTTAGGGTTTGACTCCGAGTTCGGCGTGTTTGGAGTCGATTTCGGATTTGATGGCGTTGACGAAGGCGGCCAGCGGCATGGCGCCGAGGTCTTTTTCGGTGCCGCGGGCGCGGACGCTGACGGTTTGGTTTTCGGCGTCGCGGGGGCCGACGATCAGCAGGTAAGGAATCTTCCAGTCGGTGGCTTCTTTGATTTTGCCCTGGACGCGGTCGTTTCCGGTGTTGGTGGTGACGCGGACGCCGGCGGCCTTGAGGGCGGCTTCTACCTGCGCGGCGTAGTCGTTGGTTTTTTCGGAGATGGGGAGGATGCGGACTTGTTCGGGGGCGAGCCAGGTGGGGAAGGCGCCGGCGAAGTGCTCGATGAGGACGCCGCAGAAGCGTTCCATGGATCCGAAGGGGGCGCGGTGGATGACGACGGGGCGGTGGGGTTTGTTATCAGGGCCGATATAAGATAGATCGAAGCGGTTGCCCATCTGGTAATCGACCTGCACGGTGCCGAGCTGCCACTCGCGGCCGATGACGTCCTTCACGACGAAGTCGATCTTTGGGCCGTAGAAGGCGGCTTCGCCGGGTTCCTTGGAGAAGGAGACGCCCAGGGATTGGGCGGCCTGAATGCACGCGGCTTCGGCCTTGTCCCAGGATTCGGGCGAACCGGTGAACTTGTTGGAGTCGGGGTCGCGCAGGCCGACGCGGACGCGGTAGTCCTTCATGCCCAGGACGTTGAAGATGGTTTTCACGAGGCTCAGGCAGCCCTGGATTTCGGCGGGGATCTGGTCTTCGGTGCAGAAGAGGTGGGCGTCGTCCTGAGTGAAGCCACGGACGCGGGTCATGCCGTTGAGTTCGCCGCTTTGCTCCCAGCGGTAGACGGTGCCGAACTCGGCGAGGCGGACGGGCATGTCGCGGTAGGAGTGGGGGGCGCTGGCGAAGATGCGGGCGTGGTGGGGGCAGTTCATGGGTTTGAGCATGAAGCCCTGGACGAGTTGGTCGTCGGGGAGGATGCGGTCTTTGGTGATGGTGGTGGCGTGGGTGCGGGCGTTGATGCCGTCGGCGAGGCGTTGGGAGACGCCCTCGACGCGGCGCATGACGTCGGCGCAGGAGCAGGTGGCGAGGGCGTCGAGGGAGTCGCGTTCGATGATGGGGGGGAACTGGGAGTCTTTGTAATACGGAAAGTGGCCGCTGGTTTTGTAGAGTTCGAGGGAGCCGATGTGGGGGGTGAAGACTTCGGTGTAGCCCTGCTTGCGCAGTTCGGCGGCGATGAAGGTCTGGAGTTCTTTGCGGATGATGGAGCCGTTGGGGGTCCAGAGGATGAGACCCTGGCCGACGGTTTCGTCGATGTGGAACAAGCGAAGATGCTTGCCGATGACGCGGTGGTCGCGCTTCTTGGCTTCTTCGAGTTGGTTGAGGTACTGATCCAGTTCGGCTTGGCTGGGGAAGGCGGTGCCGTAGACGCGGGTGAGGCGGTCGGAGTTTTCGTCGCCGTGCCAGTAGGAGGAGGCGAGGGAGAGGACGCGGGCGGCGCCGATGCGGGCGGTGCTGGGGACGTGCGGGCCACGGCAGAGGTCTTCCCAGTTTTGGCCGGGGGTGCCGGTGGCGTAAAACGAAAGTGGCGAAGTGGCAGAGTGGCGAAGTGGCGAAGTGGGGGCCTCGGCGAAGGCGGACTTTTGGCCGGAGTAGACGCTGGAGGGGAGGCCGAGGGCGCGCTCGGCGTTGTCGACCTTGTACTTGTTGCCTTCGGATTTGAGGCGGGTGAGGCCGTCGGACGCGCCTTGTTCGTACCGGCAGAACTTGCGATCTTCGGCGATGATTTCGGCGATGCGTTTGTTGATGGCGTCGAAGTGGTCGGTGGAGATTTTTTTGCCTTCGGGCACGAACATGTCGTAAAAGAAGCCGGTGTCGGTGGGTGGGCCGTAGGCGAGGAGGATGTCTTTGCCCAGCACGTCCTGGATAGCCTCGGCCATGACGTGGGCGGCGGAGTGGCGCATCAGGAAGAGCGCGTCCGGGCTGGCGGCTTGGCCGGCCTTGGGGGCGGTGACGATGGCGACGGTGCAATCGTCGTTGATGGTGGTGGCGAGGTCTTTGAGTTCGCCGTTGATCTTGATGCCCAGGGCGGCTTTGGCGAGGCCGGCGCCGATGGATTGGGCGACTTCGAGGCCGCTGACGGGGTGGTCGAAGGATTTGGTTTTGCCGTCGGGGAGGGTGATGGTGGGCATGGGAGAGTCCAAATTGCTAAAGGGCTAAATTGCTAAATGGCTAAATTCGGAGGTGCGCGAATGGGGGGTTGGGGCGGGATGGATGGCGGTTAGGTTTTTGAGGGCGGGTTGGGAGCGTACGACTCGAGGTGGCCGCAGGAGGTGCAGCGGAGGGTGATGGTGTCGAGGGCGGCCCGCGTCTGGTCCCAGGTGACGTGGACGGTTTTGAAGCCGAGAAATGAGCCGATGCGGGGCAGGCCCGGAGCCCAGCGGCTGGCGGTGGAGCGATCGGCGTCGCCCCGGTCGATGATGAAGCCGGTTTCCATGGTTCCGTTGCACTTTGGGCAGGCGGGCATGTCGTTCATGGCGGCTGATCCTGGGACTGGCTGGGAGCGGGCGGGAGCACATGCGAGGCGACAAGAAACGAAAAAACCCGGCGATTGGCCGGGTTTGAGGAGACATTGGTCTGGCGGGTCCGGCTGTTACCCGCGGTGGTTGGTCGTCGTCGTGGTGGTCGTGGTGCCGGTCATTGCAGGGGAGTATATGCGGATGGGGCGGCGTCGGGGGGAAGGGCGGTGGGGGGTGGCGGGTCGGTGGGCGTGTTGGTGGGCGTGGGGTTGGGCGACGGCTGTTTGTCGAAAGCCGCGGCGAGGCCTTGTTCGACGGTTGGGGCGGCGGCGTCGGGGCAGCGGAAGCCGAGTTCGAGGAGGGGAGCGGAGGAGCCGCGGCGGGTGATGATGAGTTGGCGCCAGAAGGGGCCGATGCGTTTGAGGCGGCAGCCTTCGGTGCCTTGCCAGGTGAGGGTGAAGCGGCCTTGTTGTTCGTCGGGCTTTTGCAGGAGGGGTTCGAGCATGAGGCCGCCGGGCCAGAGGAGACAGCGGACGGAGCCGGAACTGCGCGAGCCGCGGGTCAGGATGAAGATGATGACGCCGATGAATCCGGCGGCGAAGAGGATGAGGATGGCGAGGACGCCGAAGCGCGGGGCGATGAGCATGATGAGGGCCTGAGGCCCTAACCAGACGGCGATGAGGAGGAAGACGAAGCCGAGTTTGACGGGCTTGGAGACGCCCGGCAGGCCTTTGGGCACGCCGTAGATGACGAGCATGCGGGCGGGCATGATGAGGCCGCATTCGGGGCAGGGGGCGGGGCGGACGAGGCCGGCGAGGGAGTAGCCGCAACCCGGGCAGAGGGGGAGGTCGGTGGAGATCGCCGGGTCTGGGAGCGTGGTGCTCACGCGGGGGAGCGACTAGAGGAACTGCTTGCCGGCGGCGGCGGGGCCTTGGTATTGAGCGTCGCCGAAGCCGAGAAGGGGGATGAAGACGAAGCCGAGAAGGATGAGGCCGATGGCGTAGCCGACGCCCTTGCCGAAGGACTTGGCGAGGTCGATGCAGACGACGACGGCGACGACGATGCTGACGAGGGGGATGAACATGAGGAGGAGCCACCACCAGGGGCGACCGACGATTTTGAGGAGGATGAAGAGGTTGTAGATGGGGACGATGGCGGCCCAGCCGGGCTGGCCGGCCTTGGCGAACATTTTCCACATGCCGGCGACGACGGCGACGATGATGGCGAGGTAGACGACGAGGACGATGAGCGCGCCGAAGCCGCCGCCGCCGTTCGAGTTGGATTGCGCGAGCACGTGGAGCATTGTTTTCCCCCTTTTGGATGATGTGTCGCCGGGCCCCACGCCCGACCGGGGGTCGAGCATACCCGGACCAGGCGGGTGATGCGTTGGCCAAGAAACGATGTCGAGATGGAAGCGACGGGCGGGGATGAAACTCACGCGCCGAAGCGACTCCCCAAGATGATGTGGGGAGGGGGCGGAGGCGGGCCGGATGTGGCGTCGGGGGCGGGGGGGCGGTAGGCTCTCGCCCGTGATCTGCCCATTTTGTGCCAAAGACGATGACAAGGTGATTGACAGCCGCGCGAGCGACGGGGGGAAGTCCATCCGTCGGCGGCGGGAGTGTTTGGCGTGTCGGCGGCGGTTTACGACGTACGAGCGGGTGGAGCAGACGGCGCGGGTGATGGTCATCAAGCGGGACGGGACGCGGCAGCCGTTTGATCGCGACAAGATCATGCGGGGGATCGTGTCGGCGTGCGGGAAGCGGCCGATCTCGGAGGAGATCAAGCAGCGGCTGGTGGACGAGGTGGATGAGCTGGTGCATCGCGAGTTTGATCGCGAGGCGCCGAGCGAGTTCATCGGCGAGAAGGTGATGGAGAAGCTGCGGGACATCGATGAGGTGGCGTACATCCGGTTTGCGAGCGAGTACTACCAGTTTCGGAGCGTGCAGGAGATTCGCAAGCAGTTGGAGCTGCTGGATGGGCGGCCGCGGGATGTGAAGCAGCAGACGAAGCTGTTTGAGTGAGGGCGGGTGGTGGGGTGCGGATGAGGTCCGTAAACGGAATGCAGCGCAAAGTTCATGCAAATTCGCAACCCGTTTTGTGGACGGAGCGAATCGACGTGCGCATCCTTTGGGGTGTCGAGCGGGGCCTTCTCGGGCGAACGCTTTGACGGAGAGTGATCAAGATGTGATGTGCCCGCTCGCCCGGCGGTAGGCCGGGGGGCTGCGGTGTCGGTGCGCCATGGATCGTGTGCGCGAGCCGGCGCGGGGTGCATCTCTCGTGAGGTGAGCTTTGTGCCCCGCGTGGAGCGGGGAGGAACGCCCGTGTGTTTCGGGCGGGGGCTGTGGCCGCGCGCTGACGTTCGTCATCGCGGCGGGTTGGAGCAATCGGTCGCGGGCAGGTCTGCCGGCGCCGAGAGAGTGAAGGATTCAAGAGGAAAAGATGCAGATGAACAAGAACTTGATGATTCTGGCGGGGCTGGTGGCGGGCGGCATCGGGCAGGCGGCGAGCGCGGCGGTGCTGTTTGATTCGCACGGGTTTGAGGCGCCGTTCTATGCGACGGGCAACCTGGTGGGGCAGAATGGCTGGCTGGTGGACAACAACCCGCCGGGGCCGTTCACGGTTGAGAACACCTTTGCGCAGGCGGGCACGCAGGCGGCGCGGGCCACGGGCGGCGGCACGGGCACCAACTGGACCTTCCCCGACCTGAGCTATACCCCCGCGCCGGGCGAGATCATCACGATTCACGCGGACCTGGCCCGCACGCTGGGCACGACGGCCAGCTTTGGGTACCTGATTGACATCTATGCGCCGACCGGGCGGATCGCCCGCGCGGGGCTGGGCAACAACGCGGGGCAGATCGTGCCGCTCGTGACGACGCTCAACAGCACCGGTGCGCCGGCCAACTTCCTGGTGAACAACGAAACGTATCAGGCCAACCAGTGGGTGAGCTTTGACATTGCGCTCAACTTCGCGGCCCAGACGTTTGACCTGTCGGTGAACGGCGGGCCGGCGCTGACGGGGCTGCCGTTCGTGGGGGCGGGCACGAGCCTGGCGGACGCGGACTTCCAGGTGTCGACGGCCGCGGGCGCGAATGACGTCGGGTATCTGGACAACTACCTGGTGCAGACGGTGCCGACGCCCGGGGCGCTGGCGCTGCTGGGGCTGGGCGGGCTGGCGGCTCGTCGCCGGCGGTGAGTCGAAGTGAGGAGAGAGATTCGCGCGGGCCCCTGGTTTTGCCAGGGGCCCGTTGTTCTTTTGTGGTTCGGCCCCTGTAAACTTGGGGCATGACCACCAAGAAAGTCTTTGCCGGCGCGGCTGATGCGTTTGCGGATCTCAAGGCCCGGGGGGTGCTTCGCGACGGGACGACCGTGATGGTGGGCGGCTTCGGGCTGTGCGGGATTCCCGAGCAGTTGATTCTGGCGCTGCGCGACAGCGGCGTGACGGGGCTCACGTGCGTCTCGAACAACGCGGGCGTGGATGACTGGGGGCTGGGGCTCTTGCTGCAGACGCGGCAGATCCGCAAGATGATTTCCAGTTACGTCGGTGAGAACGCGACGTTCGAGAAGCAGTTTTTGAGCGGCGACCTCGAAGTGGAGTTCAACCCGCAGGGGACGCTGGCGGAGCGCATTCGGGCTGGGGGCGCGGGGATTCCGGCGTTTTACACCGCGACTGGCGCGGGGACGCTGGTGGCGACGGACAAGGAGACGCGGTCGCTGTTCCGGCCCAGCGATGGGCGGGGCGGGGCGACGATCCCGGCGGCGGGGGGCGGAGGCTCGAACCGGATGAAGGGCAGCATGCCGGTGCAGGGGGAGGCGCGGGAGTATGTGCTCGAGACGGGGCTGTACGCGGACTTGGCGCTGGTGAAGGCGGCCAAGGCGGATGAGTTCGGGAACTTGGTCTATCGCAAGACGGCGCGGAACTTCAACCCGATGATGGCGACGGCGGCGGCGTTCGTGATCGCGGAGGTGGATGAGTTGGTGGGGCTGGGGGCGATTGATCCGGACCAGGTGCACACGCCCGGGAGCTTTGTGGATCGGGTGGTGCAGACCAAGAGTGTGAAGCGGATCGAGCAGCGGACGGTGAGCAAGTAGGGGCGGGGAGGGGTGGGTGTGAGTCCGATGCGCGGGCGGGTTGATTCGCGTTGGAGCGCGTTCATTCGCGTTCGGGCGCAGGTGAGACCCTCGCCGGCGAGGATTATGCGTCGAGCGATCGCAAACGGTCGATTTTCTGCACTTTCAGGCCGAAGGCCTGGAGGTCAGTACCCGGGGGTGCCGGGCAGCGATACCTCCGGTAGCGTGTGATCGCGGGATGCAGTCTGAAAGACTGCTCGTAAGTACGTCGACCCCTTCAGGGTCGATTTTGATTTTGCGAACTTTCCGGGGGTGGCGCTCGGCATTTCATGCCTCGCTTCACCCTAAGGCTACTGGCGATCAGGCCTTCGGCCTGAAATCAAGGTTCGCCAAGCATCTTTGCATGAATTCGACGCATGAACCTCGCAAGCGAGAATCGCGTTCGGGTTCGAATGCAACGGAGACCCTCGCTGGCGCTTCGGGCTCGTAAGAACTGGTGAGCTAGAGCGCGACTTTGGAGCCGCGCTCGATGGATTTGGGGAGTTTGGCGTGGCGGAGTTCTTCGGGGCTGGTGGCGGTGCGGGGAGAGATTTCGAGGGTGCAATCGGGCTGGCCCTGGGCGTCGCGGGGGACTTGGGTGCCGCAGGCTTCGAGCCAGCGGGCGGCGCGGAGGGTCTGGAGTTTGCGGCTGCTTTCGGGGCTGTCTGAGCCCGAGGCGTTTTTGATGGGCGCGAACTCTTCCACGCGGTCGGTCTCGAGCACGATGCTGGCCTTGCAGAGTTCGAGGGCGTCGAAGACGAACTTTTCGAGCTTGACGCCGTTGTTTTCGGTTGGGGTGATGGGCGAGCCGCTGGCGGGGTCGACGCAGGGGATTTTCTTTTCCGCGCGGTGGTAGGGGAGGCTGAAGGCTTTGTCGGTGGCGAGGCGGTGGACGAACTCGACGCCGAGCACGTGGATGGCGATGGAGCCGGCGATGAACTTGATGGCGCCGTCGGGCGTGCGTTCGCGTTGGAGGTCCATGGGGAGGTCGCTGTATTCGAGGACCTGGGTCTTGCCGCCGGCGTGGCAGAAGACGCCGACTTTTTCTTCGGGGGCGACCTTGGGGACCATTTTGCTGGACATCTCGGCGCTGGAGTCCGCGGCGCCGGCGTGCAGGCCGATGAAGACGGGGTCGATGACGCGCACGGTGGGGTTGTCGACCTGGAAGTAACTCAGGTGCTTGATGCCGCGGGACTGCATTTCGGCGAGGGCGCCGCTGTGGTGGAGGGCGCGGATGCAGCCGCCGTGGCCGTCGGGGTTGGTGGCGACTTCGGACTTGGAGGAGAGGAGGACCTTGCCGGTCTTGATGTCGAGGGAGGGCATGACGCCCTGGGGGAAGAAGCGGACGAGGTCGTTCGGAAGGCCGAAGAAGTTGTGGCTTTCGAAGAACGACTTGGTGGCTTCGTGGTTGAGCGGGCTGGTCATGATGTACCAGGGGGTCCAGACGTTGTAGCGGTCGTGCACGCCCAGGATGTTCTCGGCGAAGAGTTCGAAGAGGGGTTTACCGGTGACGGCGCCGGCGGGGTAGCAGCCCTTGGGGCCTTCGTAGCCCAGGCGTGAGCCCTGGCCCCCGGCGACGACGAAGGCGGCGACCTGGCCGGCGCGGATGAGTTTTTCGCCGTGGAGGTGGGCGGCGGCTTTGTCCCAGGGGCGGAGTTTGGAGGCTGGAGCGTGGGGGTAGTAAGGGGCGGGGGCGACGCCCTTGGGCAGCACGAAGGCGGGCTTGTGCTTGACGTAGCCTTCGATGAGCGCGGGGATGTCGCCCAGGGGGAGGGAGTCGATCTGGGCGAGCAGCGCGGCTTGGGCGTCGGCGTCGAGGGTGCTGTAGAAGTTGAGCAGGTGGGCCTGATCGATGGCCGCGAGGCGGGTGCGGATGGTCTCGAACGTGGTCATGGGGTCCTCCCGGAGCGAGTGAGGGAGAAGGTTAGCACAAGGCGCGGGCCACTAGACTTGGCGGCGAAGGCGCGCGGGGGGCGATGATTGCGGGAAGACGTGTCCAACACGGCGGCGGCGTGGCTCGCGTGCGCGAGGCGCGATGACATCGCGGGCGAGCTGGACGCGATTTACGCGATGATCGCGGATCAGGTGGCCGCGCGGGGGCCGACGTGCTGGGCGTCGGGGCGATGCTGCAACTTCGAGCGGGCGGGGCACCGGCTGTACACGACGGGATTGGAGGCGGCGTACTGCGTGGCGCGGCTGGAGCCCGCGCGCGGGGCTTGGCTGACGGAGGCGGCGCTGACGCTGGCCCGTGCCCGGGGCGACTGCCCGTTTTTGGAGGGCCACACCTGCGGGGTGCACGCGATCAAGCCCAGCGCGTGCCGGATTTACTTTTGTGATGAGGCCGCCCAGGGGTGGCAGCATGAGTTGACCGAGCGGGTGCACGGGATGATCCGCGGGCTGCACGAGCGGCATGGCATCGAATATTGGTATGGGGAGTGGCGAGAACTGCTTGCGTTGTTTGTTCCCCGGGCGTGATTTTCGCGGGCGGGCGGGGATCGGAGAGCCGCGGCCGATTTTGTCCTTGCATTTTGGGGTGCCCGCAAAGATACTGGGTGTGCGGGTCGTGTTTGGGGCCCGTTCAGGCGCGGGCGCGGATGTCGGCCGGATGGATCCGGTTTGGTAGAACCGCGTGGCCGCGGCTGGCGAACGGCACAAGGGCGTGCTGTGCGTGTTGGTCGTCTTCTCGCGGGTCTTTCGAGAGGAGTCGGAATGTCTACCCGGTTCTGCAAGGTTGGGTCGCGGTCTCGCGCTGCGATGGTGATGGCCTTGGTGCTGGCGGGCGGGTCGGTGGCGCTTGCTCAGAAGGCGCCGGCGGGCGCTCCGGCGTCGCAGCCCCAGGCGGAGCCGGCGGTGCAGATGAACCCGCAGAACGTCGAGCTGCCGATCGAGGCGGGCGATGTGCAGACGATGCGCATCGTGCTGCACGGGCGGAGCGGCGGCTACACGCAGCGCGACAACTGCCCGGTGGTCGCGACGCACACCGACGCGAGTTTCACGGGCGGGACCTACACGTTGCAGGGGGGCTTTGCGCAGGGTGAGGTCGCGGTCAGCTCGTACACGCTGCCCGCGGCGTATTTTCCCGCGCGCTTCGTGACCGCCGAGTTCATCATCGGCCAGCAGAACGCGACGGTGACGACGACGACGGACTGGTCGATCCTCATCTGGGACGGCCTGCCCAACGCCAGCGCGCCGATCGCGGAGTATTCCTCGCAGGATGGCACCGGCCTCTCGCCCGTCATCATGGGCCCGGGCACACGGGCCACCAACGTGCAGGTGAGCGTCGACACCAACGACCCCGATCAGATTTTTTTCTTCAACCCCAACGGGGACCCGACGCACACCTTCAGCATCGGGTTCCGGATTGATCATCACAACGCGCAGACTGCGGACCCGTGCTTTACGGCGCCGCCCGCCAACCTGAACGCATTTCCGGCCACGGACAACACGGTCGTCGGTTGCGGCTCGGGATATGCCGCCCTGTCGGCGCCGACCGAGAACTGGCTGATGGCGCTCAACTGCGGCTCGTTGGGCTGCCCGCCCAACGGGGGCTGGACGCGCTTCAGCACGCTGCAGACGGATCAGAACCTGGCCGGGTTCTGCATCACGGGCTGCCGCCCGCGGGGCGATTGGGTGATGCGTGCCACGATCGACCCCGTGACGTGCCCGCCTCCGACCGGCGCGTGCTGCTTCGGGACGTCGGGGTGTTTTACCTCGGACATGGCGACGTGCATGGGCGCCGGCGGCACCTGGAAGGGCCCGGGCACGGTGTGCGGCAACCCCTCGGGGGGCGTGTTCCCGGGGTGCACGGCGGCGACGAATCACCCGCCCGTTGCGAACGCCGGTCCGGATCAGACGATCAACCTCAACCCCGGCCAGACGCAGGCGACGGTGAGCGTTGATGGTTCGGCGAGCCAGGACCCCGACGCGGGGGACTTGATCGCCAGTTACCGCTGGAACGAGGGGATCCGGATCATTCAGGACGGCCCGGCCTTCTGCCAGACGACCCTGCCCGCGGGCTTGCACACGCTGACGCTGACGGTGACGGACAGCTTCGGCGCGACGGGGACGGACACGGTGGTGATCAACGTGGTGCCGGCGTCCAACCCGTGCGACCCGGACTACAACCAGGACGGGGCGAACGACCAGGGGGACATCGATTACCTGATCAACGTGATCGCGGGCGGGCCGAACCCGACGGGCCGCGACTCGGACTTCAACCAGGACGGGGCGAGCGATCAGGGCGACATCGACGCGTTGATCAACGTGATCGCGGGCGGGCCTTGCCCGTAAGGCGGTCGCACGCCGGGCGGCCTGAAACTGAGGTGGGCGGGGAATATCGGCTTGCATCCCCGGGCGGGCCGGGGTAGCGTGGTCGCGTTCGTGGTGCGAGGCTGATCATTACAGGGGGTGTGTATGTTGCCCAAGGGATACAAGGTCGGTTCGGTCACGCCGCCGGCGCCGAGGGGCCCGAGCGTGGCGTCGGTGGTCGGGGGCAAGGTTGCCTCGGGGGCGAAGGCGGTGGGGAACGCGGCCGCGAGCGGGGCGAAGGCCACGGGCTCGGCGATTGCGTCTGGGGCGAAGGGGGCGGCGCACACGGTTGGGGTGCTGGCGAAGCATCCAACGGCGGTGGTGAAGGGGCCGGCGGCGGCGGTGGGCAACGCGTATCGCAACACGTTCAACAGTCCGACCAAGGACGGCGTGAAGGACACGATGAAGTCGAACTTTCAGCGTGCGCCGATCAAGAGCACGGTGAAGGTGGCCGCGGGCGTGACGGGGGCGATGGTCCCGCTGGCGGCGGCCAAGGGGCTGGCCAAGCCGGTGAATGCGATCACGACGCAACGGCTGATGAAGCAGGACGCGGCGGAGAAGAAGATGGGCGGGTTGTCTTGGACGCCGCCGACCGGGCCGAAGACTCGCCCGCGGGGCTAGGCGCGGTCCTTGGGTTCGGCGGGGGAGTCGGGGCGTTGGACGCGGTCGACGACCCAGTCGGTGCCCAGGGTGCCGAGGATGGCGAGGGCGACGCCGCCGGCCAGGAGCCACCAGCGTTCGGGGGGCACGCGCAGGCCGAGCCAGGTGGGCGGGCTGACGTAGCTGGCGAGGTGATAGCCGACGAAGAGGCCGCAGAGGCCCAGGGTGAGGCGGGTGGCTTCGGTGAGTCGGTCGCGCCAGGCGGCGGGCCCGCCGGGGCTTGCGTCGGGTGATTCGCCCGGGGTCGCACGGCCGCCCCAGACCATCCAGAGCCCGAAGACCAGGCAGCAGAGCCCGGCGCTGTACCCCAGGACGACGAGCACACCCGGCACCGGCCAAGCCACGTTCAAGCCCTCGCCTCCCGCGTGCTTATGCCAGAACTGCGCTGGCGCTGCTGACCATGGTGTGACCCTGGGGATCGACAGCCGCGGCGTAGTTGATGATTTCGACGCGTGCCGGCTCGAGGATTTTGAAGGCGGCGACCATGTTGCCGATGCTGCACCAGCGGGTGGGGTTCTGCTGCCAGCTCATGGCTGCGACCATGTCGTCGGGCTTGCCGTTGGCGTACATGCCGAGCATCTCGCGGTCGTGGGTGAAGACCTTGGAGCGGAACTCGTTGGCCTGGGCGTCGTCGCCGGCCATGGGCTGCTGATCGCCGAAGGCGGGGCCGACGTGGGAGAGATCGGCCGAGGAGACGACGAGGGTGGAGCCCCCGACATCCTGCAGCGCCCCGCGCAGGGCCTGGACGAAGGGGTCAAGGCCCAGGCCCTGCCCGTCGTAGCTTTCGCCGGCGTTGACCGTGGGGTCGTGGATGAGGACGCCCAGGACCTTGGGGTGCTCGGCACCGTCCGTGCCGAAGATGTGCTGGATCCAGGGGATTTGCAGTTCGATGGAGTGCTCGCGCTCGTGGTCGTAGCGGTTTTCGAAGAGCTTCTGGCTGGCTTCTTCGCCCAGGCGCTTGCGGAGTGCGGCGATGAGGCCGGTGTCGGCAGCGCACACGCCCATGGGGGTCTGGTATCCCTTGTCGCAGGCGCAGACGCCGGTGGAGAAGCCGAAGTGATTGGTGCCGAGGATCACGACGCGATCCGGGCGGGGCGTGCCTTGGAGGCGCCCCCAGGCCCCGGCGTAGTTGAGCCAGCCGCGCTGGTAGTCGAGGTGTGGGGCGACGATGCCCTTGTAGGGCGGAGTGAGCGTCGGGGTGGTGAGGAGGTTTTTCTTGGATTCGGCGATCCAGGCTTCGAAGACCTCGTGCATCATCTTGGAGCCGCGGGCGTCGGCTTCCTGCTGGTTGGCGGGCTCGGGCTCGCCGTTCTGGACGCTCTGCTTGATGAGCGCCTCGGCCATGGCGGCGCTGCTGGCGGGGGGCAGGTTGGGCGCGGAGTCGAAGTCGGCCCGCATTTTGGCCTGCATGGCGTCGAAGGTGGGGCCGAAGAGCAGGCCGGCGTCGTCGAGCTGGGTGACGAGTGCCTCGAGCATCTCGCGGGTGAGGCCCTTGCCGACTTCGGAGACGATCTGGTCGAGGGTGTGCTGGCCGTCCATGAGGGGCAGGACGTACTGGACGCCCATGGAGGCGTAGACGATCTTGTCGGTGACCTGGCGGGCGTCGGCGAGGCCGACGATCTGGGCGCCGTCGGGCGTCTGGGCGGGGAAGCCTCGGACGGCGCGGAGGCGGGGCTGGAGCTGGTGAAGAGGAAGCGGGTTGGGCATGGCGCAGTGTATGGGGCGCGGCGTTGGAATCGCGAGCGGGGCGGGCCGCCACCCGAGGTTTGGCGTTACACCTCGTCGTCGACGGCGTCGTTGCGCAGGGCGAGGATGTCGCGGAGCTTGTCGGTGGAGAGCTCGCTGATCCACTGTTCGCCCGAGCCGATGATGTTGTCGGCCAGTTCGATCTTGCTTTCGATCATCTCGTCGATGCGTTCTTCGAGGGTGCCGCGAACGACGAACTTGTGAACCTGGACGGTGCGGGTCTGGCCGATGCGGTAGGCGCGGTCGGTGGCCTGGTTTTCGACGGCGGGGTTCCACCAGCGGTCGAAGTGGAAGACGTGGGTGGCGGCGGTGAGGTTGAGGCCGACGCCGCCCGCGCGGAGGCTGAGCACGAGGATGGGGGCGGTGCCGTCGGCTTTCTGGAAGCGGTCGATGATGGCCTGGCGCTGGGGCTGGGTGGTGCCGCCATGGATGAAGAGGACATCTTTGCCGAACTGCTGGCGGAACATGGCTTCGAGCAGGGTGCCCATCTCGCGGAACTGGGTGAAGACGAGCGCCTGGTCGCCCTCGGCGATGACTTCGTCGAGCATTTCGAGGATGCGGGTGCACTTGCCGCTGCGGCCGGGCTCGGGGCGGGCGCCGGCCTGATGGTCTTTCAGGACCAGGCTGGGGTGGTTGCAGATCTGCTTGAGGCGGATGAGGGCGGAGAGGACCAGGCCCCGGCGCTGCATGCCTTCGGCCTGATCGACCTCGTTGAGCATGCGCTTGACGCAGTTTTCGTAGAGCGAGGCCTGTTCGCTGGTGAGGAACCCATACTCGCGGCTTTCGACCTTGGCGGGCAGGTCGGCGACGACGGTGGGGTCGCTCTTGAGGCGGCGGAGGATGAAGGGGCGGATGAGCCCCCGGAGTTGTTCGGCGCGCTGCTTGTCGTGGAAGCGTTCGATGGCGACGGCGAAGCGCTGGCGGAAGGCGCCGGGCGAACCCAGGTAGCCCGGGTTCAGGAAGTCCATGATGGACCAGAGTTCGGTGAGGCGGTTTTCGACGGGCGTGCCGGTGAGGGTGACGCGCTTGTCGGCATCGAGCCCGCGGACCGCCTGGCTCTGCTTTGCGCTGGGGTTCTTGATGAACTGGGCTTCGTCGAGCACGACGCGCCCCCAGCGGACCTTGCCCAGGATCTCGCGATCGCGATGGGCCAGGGCGTAGGTGGTGACGACCAGGTCGCTCGAACCCGCCCGCTCCAGGAATGCGTCGCCAAGCGTGCGTTCGGGCCCGTGGTGGACCATCAGGCGAAGATCCGGGCAGAAGCGCTTGGTCTCGTGCATCCAGTTGCCGACCACCGACATGGGCACGACCAGCAGCGTGGGCTGCTGGGGGAGGCCCGCCTGGGCCTTGCCTTCTTTTTCGTGGGCGAGCAGGGCGAGCAGCTGGACGGTTTTGCCCAGGCCCATGTCGTCGGCGAGGCAGACTCCAAAGCCCAGGGACTCCTGGAAGGCGAGCCACGAGACGCCCCGGGCCTGATAGGGGCGCAGGGTGCCGTGGAAGGTCTTGGGGAGTTCGAGGGGCGAAATCTGGCGGCTGGCGCTCTCGCTGTTCATGAAGGCCTGGAGCCAGCCGCTGGCTTCGAGCCCGACGACCGCGATGCCGGTCTTGGAGAGGTCAGACCCGTAGGCCATTCGCATGGCGTCGGCGAGGCGGATCTGCCCGCCCGGGTTTTCGCGGATGAACTTGATGGCGGCGTGGACGTCTTCGGGGCGGATCTCGACCCAGCGACCGTTGACGCGCACCAGGGGCGAACGCTTGGCGGCGAGCTGCTCGAACTCGTGGAGGGAGAGCGTGGTGTCGCCCACGGCGATCTCCCACTTGTACCCCACGAGCGCGGCCAGGCCGAGCTGGACCTTGGCGGCGTTGGTGAGCCCGCCCGAGGAGGCGGCGAAAGGGTCGGTCTGGCCCGACTCGAGCTTGAGCTTGGCGCCGACACGGGCGGCGGGGGAATCCCACCATTCCGGGGCTTCGACCCCGAAGCCCTGCTCGAGCAGGATCGGGCGGACTTCACGCAGAAACTCGTAGGCCTGGCGCGTGGAGAGATCGAGGCTTTCGGGTTTGCTCTCGCTCAGGGCGTCTTCGAGCTGCTTGTAGAAGCGGCTGGCGCGGCCGAGCTCACCCAGCAGCATGTCCTGGGGGCGATCGATGCGCCGGCCCATGATGGTGGCGGACTCGCCCGGCAGCAGCCAGATGTCGGGGGCGTCGAGGATGAGCGTCGGCTGATCGACGTTTTGAAGGTGGAACGTGACGGTCCAGGCCGGATCGTCGGGCGAGGGCGTGGCGTCGGGGGCCAGGCCGACGGGTTCGTCGATGCGGAGCATGAGGCGCCAGTGGGAGCTGGGCCCGCGCTCTTCGAGGACGGAGATCCAGGCGCGAAGGCGCCGGGTCATTTCCTGGCGTTGGGCGGCGGCCGCGGGCACGGCCCGGGCGTCGCTGAGCAGCCCGCGAAGCCAGGCGACGTGCACATCGCCGGCGGGGCTGCGGTCGGCGACGGCGTCGGCGAAGTCCTCGGCGATCAGTCGCTGGCGGCATGCGGCGTCGATGACCCCCGCGAGGAACGAGTCGCACACTGCCCAGGCATCGTGGCGAGCGCTGTCTACGACGCAGCGGGCGGCCGGGGGCATGCCGCCGACGATTCGGCGGAGACGATCGGCGCTGGCCGGGTCGCTCACCCAGGGCTCCCATGAGCCGCAGAGCTCGCCTTCACGCTGTACGAGCAAGGGCACAAAGCGCTGCTGGGCCAGGAGGTGGCGAGCGAAGCGGGCGAGCAGCGCGAAGAACTCCAGGGACGGACTTACCAGCCACCGGGCTTCCTGGTCGCCCCCGAGCAGGGTTCGCTGCGCGAGCCCGTCCACGCACCCCGTCAGCCAGGTGTGCACGGTGGCGGCGTCCAGGCACAGGGTGGGCACGCTGAAGGCTTCCACCGTCGCCCCGGCCATCGAGTCTTCCTCGGGGGCGGGCAGGCCGAGCTCGCGGGCCAGCGCGGCGCTGGGGAGCGGGCGGGAATCCATGGCGGGCAGGCGGACGACGAGGGAGCTGTTGGTGAACGACGCGGGGGGCGAAACGCCGGCGAGGGTCGCGAGCAGGCCGGCGGGCGGGGCGGTGACGGCAAAGGGGTGAGCGCCGGCCGCGATGGGCGCGGCTTTGAAGGCCTCGCCATCCTCGGCCCAGAGGTGAAGCAGTCCCTTGCTCCAGTTTGCATGCAGAATGTTGGCCAAGACCACTCCCAGGAAAGCCCCGTGTGCTCCGTCGTCCAAGGGGGAAGATAGGCCCCGAACGCCGGGGGAAGGGAAAAATCCGCGCGTGCGGTGCGCGCGCTTTTCAGGAGATGCGCGGGGGCATGGGGTCGTTCGCAGCGTGTTCTGGCGTGGGCGGGCGATTCCGGCGGGCGTGCGTTCGGGATGCGCCAACGCGGCGCAAGCACGGGGAGAAGACTGGCGCAAATTGGTGTTGCAGGTCTTGTTTTCGTGGCGGCCGGAACTAGGTTGAACCTGGTTCGCTCTTTGGGGGTTTGTGCATGAACACCGTGACCCAGCGCGGGATGTCCGAGCACGCCAACGCCACGCCGTCCGACCCGGTCACCGGGTTGTACGGGGGCGCACCGGGGGAGTATGAACTGACCCCGCGCAACTACTGGGCGACGACGCTCTTCTCGCGGAAATACCGGGATCACGGGCGAGACGCCCCGGCGATCATCGAGCACCTGTACGAGATCAAGCGGGGCGAAACCAAGAACATCGCCAGCGATGTCGCCACCAGCCTGAAGAGCAAGGAAGGGCTGTTCGAGAGCAAGTTTGATCTCTTCGAGAAGACGACGCACCCGGGCTTGCGCCAGCTCATCGCGTTCATCGAGTCGAGCGTGAAGCGGGCGGTGTGGCACGTGAACGGGCGCGACGTTGACATCAACCGAATCAAGGTTCATTTTTCCGACAGTTGGTTCCACATCACCAACAACTCGGGCTTTCACGACGCCCATTATCACGGGGGTTGCTCGTGGTGCGGGGTGTACTACCTGCAGATGTCGGACATCCCTACCGACGCCGCCAGCCATGCGGCCAACGGCGTGAATCGGTTTTACAGCCCCCGGCCCAGCGGCGGCAAGCACTCGGACTTCGGCAACAACTATCTCGGCGCGGCCCATCTGGACGTGCCGCCGACGCCGGGGACGCTGGTGCTGTTTCCGTCGTATCTGCTGCACAGCGGGCTGCCGTACAAGGGCGAGAAAGATCGCGTGATTCTCAGTTTCAACTCCACCAGCACGCTGGAGGGTTGAAGCGGCGGGGGCGTCGTCGGGCGGCTCAGCACTCGCTCACGACGACGGAGATCTGCAGCGCCAGCCCGCCTTCGGCGGTTTCCTTGTACTTGCTGTTCATGTCCTTGGCGGTGGACCACATGGTGCGGATCACGCTGTCGAGGCTGACCTTGGCGAGGGCGGGGTCGCTCTCCATGGCGATGGTGGCGGCGGTGATGGCCTTGATGGCGCCCATGGTGTTGCGCTCGATGCAAGGAACCTGGACGAGCCCGCCGATCGGGTCGCACGTCAGGCCCAGGTGGTGCTCCATGGCGATCTCGGCGGCCATCATCACCTGGGCGGGCGAGGCGCCCAGGCACTGGGCCAGGCCGGCGGCGGCCATGGCGCTGCTGACGCCGATCTCGGCCTGGCAGCCGCCCATGGCGGCGGAGATGGTGGCGCCTTTCTTGAACAGGCTGCCGATCTCGGCGGCGACCAGCATGAAGTTGATGATGTCGCGCTGGCGCTGGGGCACCGCGTGGGGAGCGCGGAAGAGTTCGTAGTACATCATCACCGCGGGGATCACCCCGGCCGCCCCGTTGGTGGGTGCGGTCACCACGCGCCCGAAGGCGGCGTTCTCTTCGTTGACGGCCAGGGCGAAGGTGGAGACCCAGGTGAGGATTTCTTCGAACGTGCGGGCCTCCTGGCGCACGCGCTGCTTCCATTCCGCCAGGTTGCTGTCGGTGAGCACGGGCACGGCCTCGCCCAGCAGCGCGTCGGTGGGCGCCTCGTGGGCCATCTGCCCGGTGTTGTGGAGCATGCGATGGTTGATGCGGGCGGCACGACGTGTCACGCTGAGCCCGCCCGGCAGCGTGCCGGAGGTGTGGCAGCCCCGGTAGATGCAATCCTGCATCACCTGCCAGATGCGCAGCAGCCCGGCGTCGATCTCTTCGTCGCTGCGCCACACGCGTTCGTTGGCCCGCACGATCTCTGGCAGGGTCAGGTGTTCGGCCTGGGCCTGGGCGAGGACGTGGCCCGCGTCGAGGGCGGGGAAGGGCAGCAGCACGGTGCGGCGGTCATCGAGCCCGGCGTTCTGCTGCACGATGAACCCGCCCCCGACGGAGTAGTAGGTTTCTTCGAGCGTGCGGCCGTCGCTCATGGCGGCGATGAAGGTGAGGCCGTTGGCGTGGAACTCGGGAATCACGTCCATCTCAAAGATGATGTCGCGGGCGGGG
Source organism: Tepidisphaera sp. (assembly GCA_016124375.1). Lineage (GTDB taxonomy): Bacteria > Planctomycetota > Phycisphaerae > Phycisphaerales > UBA1924 > RI-211. The sequence goes on along the minus strand of WGNV01000001.1, from coordinate 65,538 downwards.
TCGAAGCTGAGATCATGCGAGCCGCCGAGGCGGATGGTCTTGGTCTGGCGGATGGAGGCGACGCGGGCGCGAAGGCCGGGAATGTCGCAGGTGACGGGGTCTTCGCCGCTGAGCCCGAGCATGACGGCGAGGTCAGTGCCGTGGCCCTTGCCGGTCTTGGCGAGTGAGCCCATGAGGCGGACGCGGAGGTGGAGGACGTGTTCGAGGCCGCCCGCGGCGCGAATGACCTTGAGGAAGCGCTCAGCCGCCCGCCAGGGGCCCATGGTGTGCGAGCTGCTGGGGCCGACGCCGATCTTGAATATGTCAAAGACGCTGATGGCTTCCATGCGGGAAAGGCTATCCGGGGTTGGGGCATGGCCATTGACGGAGCCGGGCGGGGTCGCGGTTCGGGCGTGGGGGAAGCCGTGCGGGCACAGCCAGCCGCCGGCGTGCGGGGGGGTCGGATAAACTTGACACTTGGTCGATCACCTCGAAACCCCCGCGCCCATGCTCTCGGTTGTCGCCCCGGCGCACAACGAGCAGGACAACATCGAGCCGCTGGTGCTGGAGATCGAGAGGGCGCTGGCCGCGGCTCGCATCCCGTTTGAGGTCATCATCGTCGACGACGGCTCGACGGATCAGACCCGGGCGCGGGTGGTGGGGCTGATGCCGGGGCGCCCGTGGCTGCGCTGCATCGCGATGACTCAGACGCCCCCGGGCAAGGGCAATGGCCAGTCCGCGGCGTTTCACGCGGGGTTCCGGGCGGCCCGGGGCTCGCTCATCGCGGTGCTGGACGCCGACCTGCAGAACGACCCCTCGGACATTCCCAAGGTGATCGAGCTGATGCGATCGAGCGGGGCGGACCTGGTGCAGGGGGACCGCAGCCACGCCCGCAAGGACAACGTGGTGCGGCGGGTGGGGTCGGTGGTCGGGCGGGTGTTTCGGCGCTGGCTGCTGGGCGATGTCGTTCGAGACACGGGCTGCTCGCTGCGGGTGATGAAGCGCGAGGTGGCGTTGAGGCTGCCGCTGGAGTTCCGGGGCATGCACCGGTTCATCCCGATCATGGCGGTGCACCTGGGCTACAACGTGGTGCAGATGCGAGTGTCGCACCGCCCGCGGGTGGCGGGCGAAACGAAGTATGGTTTGGGGATCATGCAGCGGGCCTTGCCCGGGCTGCACGACCTGTTCGCGGTGCGATGGATGAAGAGCCGCCGCCGCCCGGTGGAGAACGCCGAGATTTCCGGGGCGGGGCCCGCCTCGGCCGATCAGGGCATGAAGCCAGAGCCCAAGCCCCTGCACGTGGCAGAGACCACCCAGCGATGAACACCCAAGCCACGCCCAGGAAGAAGCGAATCAAGTGGGAGCCATGGGCGGCCATGGTCCTGCTGCTCGCGCTGGGGCTGTGGCTGGTGTGGTCGCCCCTATCGGCCCTGAAGCGGCCCACGCCCCGTGCGGGGGCCGACACTGTCGAGATCGTGATGGGCCCGCAGAAGGGGCTGGTCGAGATCGAGCGTCATGCCGGGGCCGAGCCCACCTTCCGCGTGCTGTGGCGGGGCGGGTTCGAGTCGCCCGAGATGTCCGCCCGCCAGTTCAGGGAGACGTTCGGCGAGGGAGCGTTCGCATCGGTGACGGCGGCGGCACCCAACGAGCTGTTTCGCGTGCTGCACATCACGTCGTGGTGGAGCCTGGCGTGGGTGAGCATCGGGTTTGTCGGGCAGATCGCGTTCATGGGGCGCCAACTGGTGCAGTGGGTGACCAGCGAGAAGCATCGCCAGAGCATCGTGCCCCCGGCGTTCTGGTGGTTCAGCCTCGTGGGCGGCGTGATGCTGTTCTCGTACTTCGTGTGGCGGCAGGATTTCGTCGGCGTCCTCGGGCAATCCACGGGGATCGTGATCTACGCCCGGAATCTGCGGCTGATCTACAAGCATCGGCGCCGTCTGCGCGAGGAACAAGCCGCCCGGCCCGGGGCCGATCCCGTCGGCGCAAGTTCCGCCTCCCCGGCCAGGCAGCAATAGACGAAGTGGCCGGATAACTCCCGGATGAGCCCCGAACTACCGGTAGAAAGTGCGATAATTCTCGGCACTTGGGTTGCTCTTTGGGAATTATGGATCACATTCACAGTGTGGAAGTTCTTCTCGATGGGCGGGCGATTTCTATTGACCGACCGACGCTGGCGGAAGCCTTGCGCGCGGGGGTGGCGGCCGCGCAACAGCAAAGCCGCATCGTCATCGAGGTCAAGGGCGATGGGCGGCGGATCCCAGACGACCTGCTGGCCCAGCCTTCGGACGAACTGACGACGATCCGGGTCATCGAGCTGGTGTCGGCCAACCCGCGGGAGCTGGCCGCCAAGTCGCTGCGGGATGCGGCGGCGGCGATTGATGAACTGCGCGAGACGCAGCAGGCCGCGGCGAGCGCGATGCACGCGGGCGAGGCGGCGTTCGACGAGCTGGGCACGATCTTCAGCAGTTGGCAGGCGGTGCGGGGGGTGGTGCAGCAGGCGGGCGCGGTGCTCGGGGTCGATGTCATGAACATCCCCCTCAAGATCGATGACTCGCAGGACACGGTGGCCGCGGCGACCGCCGACCTCAGCACCCACCTCCGGGCCATGAAGGACGCGATGGGGGCCCAGGACATTTCGGCGATGGCCGACGTGCTGGCCTATGACCTGGACGCGGCGGCGGAGCGCTGGGCGCGGGTGCTGTTGGCGCTGGCGGGCGCCCTGGGCGGGACCACGCCATGAGCCGCGCCGCGTCGAGCACGCCGCGCTCCCTGCCGGAGCTGATGGAGGAAGCCTCAAAGGCCCTCCAGAACACGGCGTATTTCGACGCGGAAACACTGTGCCTGAAGGCGATGGCGCGGGCCAAGGCCGCTGGCGATTTTGACGCCATGTCGCGCATCGCGATGCCCCTGCAGGAGGCGAGGCGCCAGCGGCGGCACGAGGCGATCGACGCCGGGCGGGTGACGGTGCTGCGTGATCTGTCACTGCGCGACGGGGCGACGCTGGCGGGGTGCTATCTGCTCGAGCCGCCCCTGGTGGGTGTGGAGGCGCGGGGCGTGCGCGACTTGCTGACGCGGCGGAAGGTGCCGGCGCTGGTGCTGTGCCGCGAACCGGTGACAGCCAAGGGGCTGTGGCCGGTGGTGGGCGTGGGCACTGGGCAGTTTCACCCCGTGGTCGCACGCGTGCAGGTGCAGCCGCCCCCGGAGGGAAGCCCGTCGCCCGCGTGGATGCTGGCGGCCCAGGAGGCGCTGGGTGACGCGGCGATGGCCAAGGTGAATCACGAATGGCCGGCGGATCATCGCGTGGACGACGTGTGGGAGTATCTGGAAGCCGTGCCCGATCACGAGAAACTCATCCAGATGTTCGCCGAGACGTGCCGCCAGGCCGCGGCCATGCCCGAGCGCTCGCCCCCGCGCCGGCGGGCGCCGTTTGATGATCCGTTCAGTTTCTGATTCGGCGTCGTGCGAAACGCGGGCATCGTCGTGCCGGGTTCTGACGGCCCGCGCCGGACGCAGCGATGCACGCGACGTTCCGGCTGATTTTCACACGCCCCGCAGCGGCTTGACGAGCTTGGCCGCGTCTTCCGGGCGGGGCGGCTCGTCGAGGTTCAGGGGCAGGTACACGCCCTTGTCGTGATCGCTGTTCAAGATCAGCGCGTTGGGCGGCACGAACTTGCTCCCTTCGGGCGCCTTCTCGTGCCCGAGCACGAAGAGGTACACGCCCCAGCGTTCGACGAGGTCTTCGAGTCCCTCGGCGTCGTAGCCGCGGCCCCACACCATGAGGTGAGCCGCGCCCTGGCGGGGGGTGTAGTCGTCGTCGGTCAGGTCGCGCGAGAGGATGGATGTGTCGAACCTGGCCATGCTGGCGGCGGGGGGCAGGCTGTGGGCGCAGAGGATGTCGCCCCGCGCGGTGTGCACCTTGAGGGCCAGCGGCATGGAGCGCACGAAGGCGTTGATGGCCGCCTCGATGCGATCGGTATCGCCCCCGAAGACGTACTCGACGCCGAGGTCGAAGGCTTCGACGCTGCGGACGCCGTCTTTGATGATGCCGCTTTTGTGCATCTGGGCGAGTTCGTGGTTGCCCAGCAGGACGTGGAGGTGCTCGGGGTAGGCGGCTTTGAGGGCGGCAACGCGGGCGAGCATGCGGTAGGAGAGGTCCATGCCGTTGATGAGCCGGTCGCCGTGGATGATCTCGTGGACGGTGAGGTGAGCCGCGGCCGGTGTGGAGCCACCTTCATGCATCCCGGCGAGTTCGAGCAGGCGGGCGTAGTGGTCGGGGTTGTCGTGCAGGTCGCCGGTGGCGATGAGCAGGCCCGGGGCTTCGATGAAATCGATCGAACCTCGGCGGCACGCAGCGTCGACGTTGGCCTGGGCTCCGGCCAGGAGTGCCGCCTCCACGCTGTCGGCGTCCGTCATGTTCAGCGGCCAGTGCATGGTTCCCCCGCGAGAAGGGGGAGTGTACGGGAAAGAGGCACTGGGGATCGGGGACTGGGGACTGGTGGATGTGGAACGGGCTTCGCCAAAGGCGAAGCCCGTGCTGCTTTGGATTTCGGTCTTTTCCGGCCCCAGTCCCCAGTGCCCAGTCCCCAGTGCCTACTCCTACGTCTTCCCCGGCTCATCGAAGCGCACCCCGACGACGGTGGACCCATCGTTCTGCAGCTCGCCGATGCCCGAGGCGCTGTTGCTGGGCATGCCCGGGCGGCTGGGGCTGGGCAGGGGGCTGGCCGAGTTGGCGTCGGGCTTGGCCCGCATCATGCCCAGGATCAGTTGCAGGCGCTCGACGACGTAGGTCATGTTGGCGGGGCGGTCGGCCGGGTCGATCTCCACGCACGTCATGATCAGCTCGTTGAGCATGGTGGGGATGCGCGGGTTGTGGCTGCTGGCGGGGTCGGGCCGCGGCACCATGCTGTCGTCCAGGCGCCCCATGAGGGAGTCGCCCTTGGCCATGGCCGTCGGCACGGTGCGCCCGGTCAGCAGGGCGTACATGGTGGCCCCGAGGTTGTAGACGTCGGTCTTGGCGGTGATCGCCCGGCGGTGCACCTGCTCGGGGGCGATGTAGTCGGGCGTGCCCTGGATGCGGGTCTTGACGGTTCCCTCTTTGCACGACTGGCCCAGGTCGATGATCTTGGCCTGGGGCACGGGCTTGCCGTTGTCCAGACCCTGCACCATCATGATGTTGTTGGGCTTCATGTCCGCGTGCACGTAGCCCCGCGAGTGCATGTGCTTGAGCGCGTCGGCCACCTGCACGAAGAGCGAGACGGCGTCCTCGATGCTCTTGGGGGGCGTGCGGTCCAGCGACACCCCGTCCAGCAGCTCCATGACCAGGAAGACTTCGCTCAACTGGAACAACTGGCGGCGTTGCTTCTCCAGCCGGATGATCTTGCGGATGTTGGGGTGGTCAAGATCGCTGGCGACCTTGTACTCGTAGATGGCCTGCTGGAGGAAGCGGTCGTCCTTGGCGCTGCCCCGGTGCACGTGCTTGAGCGACCAGACTTCCTTGGTCTTGGGGTCTTGGGCCCAGTAGACGACGGATGCGGCCCCCATGCCCAGCTCGCCCATGATGCGCAGGCCGACCACTTCGTCGTTGGGTTTGAAATGTGGAATCGGGTCTTCCATTCGCATCTCGCCGCTGTCGCCCCGGCGCTGGGCGCCCGTCCATGTGGCGCTCGGGGGTGCTTTCCCGGGCCACGCTTGCTTCGACCATGCTCTGATCGCTGGCGGGGCTTCCGACCCGCCGCCAGCGTCCAACTCAAACCTCTGGATCCGCCCCCGTTCTTCGCTCACGTTCCGTACAAGTTTCACGGCCGCCGCCTTCCCGCCCCGAACGCCGCGGCGGTCGTCAGGCAGCCGGAAGGGCCCAGCGTAGCCTGTCCACGCGCCTGTCCGCCACCGGCCCAGAGGCACGCAGTAAAACGGTATGCGAGCCGGTCGATTGCGGTTCCACCTTTCGGGTCGCTTACGAAAGGGATTCTGCGGACCTGCCGCCCCAACTCAAAGGCGAACAGGCGTTGCGATTGGCCACCCCGGGCATGGCTGATCCGGCTGTTTGATGCACATACGGGGCGGGCGGAGCAGACTGGCAGCCTGAGAGCCCGGAAAAAAGGGCTCGCGGGCAGAGATTGATGGCGGGGCGGGGAGGCCGCGAACGACCGGGCGGGCGCGAATCAGCGGATGCCGTCGATCTGGGCGCGGAAGGCGGCCTCGGGGAAATATTTCCCGGGGCTGGGCGAAGCCGCGAGCTGGCTCTGGAGGTAGACATGGTCGGCGGGGATGTTGAGTTCGCGGCAGAGCGAATCGACCAACTGGGTGAGGCGGCGCAACTGGGCCGGGGTGAAGGGCCGGCGCTCGCCGTCGCCGACGAGGCAGATGCCGATGGCGTTGAGGTTGTACCAATCGGCATCTTTGCCGATGGTGTGGGCGCCGGCGGTCTGGTTGATCCAGCGCTGGCCGACGTGCAGCTCGCCGTCGTCGAGTCCGCTGCCGTTGCCGATGACGAACTGATACCCCTGGCCCTTGAGGCCCATGCGGCGGGCGTCTTCTTCGAGCGTCGCGGGGGTGGCGAACATGGTGCCAGAGTCGTGGATGACGATGGCCTTCCAGCGCCCGGCCGCGATCGAGCGCGTCTTGGGCGTGTTGAAGATCACTTCGATCGTGTCGGGCGAACCCGTCGCCACCAGCGTGGGGATGGTGAGGCCCTGGGCGGCGGGTGCGGCGTGCGGATCGAGCGCGACCAGGCCGCCACCGACCAGCGTCATCGAGGCCAGAAGGGCGGCGAAGACGACCTTGGAGCGGCGCGACACCCCGCGCTTCGAACTCGAAGACCGGCGGGACCTTGACTTGGCAGAAGCGCTCGCCATGCACACCTTCGCGAATGGTCGGAAATCCTTCCCGACCTGAAACTTCCCGCTCCCCTCACACGCCCGTGCCGATCGAGCTCGGGGCGGGCGTGCCGGGCCCGACTTGAGCCCGCCTAAAAGAAATCGTCCGAACGGCCCGCGCTTAATCACAAGCGCCGTCAAATTCCTTCTGGGCGACAGGATATCCGAGTCCGTGGTGCGGGGTGGTCCGGCTATTCGCTACTTTTGTTGCGCGTCCACCCGTGGATTATTCATCCACGCCCTTTCACGGTTATTCCCGGACGAGCTTCTCAGTCGGGCGTGTCGAGCAGGCGCTGGCGGATGTTCGGGCGGCGGGTGCCGTATTGGTCGTAGACGTAGGACGGAGCGTGCTGGCCCCGCAGCGCGTCGTTGCGGTCGTACTGGCTGCGGGGCTCATCCGGCGAGAAGAGGGGCTGCCCGCAGGCCGGCAGAAAGAGGGTGGCCAGCAGCATGACGATGCCCGAGATGGCGGGGACGAGAACCCCGCGACTGGTGCGTGCGTGCGACGTTGAACCCCGATGCGTCATGCCGCCAGTGCTCCTTGCGGGTCGAGCTCGCTTCTGATGCCGGCCGGAAGCGGGACAGACCCAAAAGCAGTGTACCGCCCGTTGTTCACGGGCGGCACACCGGAGGAGAGAGAGATGCGTGTGTCGGAGTCGCGGTCATTCGCGGCGGGTGCCGGCGGGGCGGTCGTCGTCGCCCCGGCGTTCCCTGTCGTGCCCCGCGAAATCACGCGGCCCCATCCAGTCATACCGGTTTTCAGATCAGAGTGTTCGCAGTTGTCAAGAAAATATGGCGCGAAGTTTGGTTTTTTCGCGATTGGGGTCTTTGCAGGCCGGAATTAGGTAGAAGTACTTGGTACTTCAAGCCTTCCGTTCGCATTCCGTCTGATTTCCCCTCGGTGGAGGAGCTGTCGGATGCCCTCGTAGATCACGGTGCAGGCCGCGGTCGCGAGGTTCAGCGAGCGTTCGCCCTCCATCATGGGCAGGCTGACCAGCCGGTCGGGGTAGCGGCTCAGGAACTCAGGGCCGAGCCCGGCGGTCTCCTTACCGAAGACCAGGGCGTCGCCCCGGAGGAGCGTGACGTCGAAGACGCTTCGGGTGGTCTTGGTCGTCAAAAGCCACAGGCGGGGCGGCGCGACGTCGCGCTCGAAAAGGTCCCACGAATCGTGCTCGCGCACGCGGAGCCTGGGCCAGTAGTCAAGGCCGGCACGCCGGCAGGCCTTTTCGCTGGTGTCAAAGCCCAGCGGGCGGACCAGGTGGAGGGCGCAGCCGGTCGCGACGCAGGTGCGGCCGATGTTTCCCGTGTTGTTGGGGATCTCGGGCTCGACGAGCACCACATGAAAAAGCCCGGGCGAACCCGGGCCTTGGGGGGAAACTGGACTTGGCGGACTACTTGACGTCATGGGCGCGGATGTACGCCTCCTCGGCCTTGCGCCGGGCCTTGACGCCCGGGTCGTTGTCGAGCACCTTGTCGAGGGCGGCCTTGACGGGCGCGCTGTCCAGCGCGCCCCAGCCCCGGAGGACGCCGTCGCTGCTGATGACCGAGACGAGCGGGAAGACGGTGTTCTGGGCGTTGACATTGCCCGGGATTCCCTGGCCGATGAGGGCGCCGTTGGGATCCAGCAGCATGGAGTGGTTGAGGTTTCGCGAGCCCAGGATGCCCCGGACGCGGGCCTCGAGGGCCTTGGCATCGTCCTGGCCCGGGTTGCTGTTGAACTGCCGGTTGTTGTCGTCGTGCAGCGGGCTGATGACGCCGATGACGGTCAGATCTCGCCCGTGCTGGCGCTGGAGGAGAGAAAGGCGGTCGATGGAGGGGTAGCTCTCGCGGGCGTCCAGGCCCCAGTAGTAGAGGACGACGACGCGGCCCTTGGTAGGGGGCTTGGAGCCGCTGACGTAGCCGGTGTCGGGGATGGGAATCTTGACCTGGGCGTCCTGCTGGTTGTTGAAGCTGTTGTCGTCCTTGGGCTTGACGGGCCAGAGGGACTTGTCGGCGTAGGCGGTGTCGGGGGGCAGGTCGAAATCAACTTCGGGGAGGTTGGTGAGGTCGACGTTGGCGCGGTTGGCCTCGGTGCGACGGGCGGCGGCTTCGCGCTCCTGGGCCAGGTTGGCGAGTTTGCCGTTGATGGAGGCGGCGTCATCGCGCGACTCTTTGACAACTTTTTCGACGGCCGCCTCGACGGAGCTGGTGTCGACGCTGGCGAAGCGCATCTGCCCGGCCTTGTCGATGACGAAGAAGTCGGGGTCGCCGGCGGACTTGAGGCCGGCCCGGAACTCTTCCTTGGCGTCCAGGGCGATGAGCAAGGTGGCGCCCTTGGGGGCTTCGGGCTTCTGGGCGTGCTCCCAGTCGCTCTTGCTGTGAGCCGCGACGACGATGAGCCCGTCGGGGCCGTACTTCTCCGCGATGCGCTTGGCCAGGGCGAAGGCGCGCTTGGAGGTGGGGATGTAGTCGGTCCAGCAGAGGACGAGCACGGGGTGGCCCGAGGCCTGGGCGTCGCTCAGGGCGGGGCCGTTCTTCCAATCGCTGAGCTTGCCCCAGAGGGAGGCGTCGAAGGGCTTGAGCTCGGTCTTGTTCAGTTCCTGGCGCAGGGCACCTTCGCCCCTCCTGATGATGCCATCGCCGGGTTCACCTGCGAACGCGAGAGAGGCGGCCAGACCCAGCAGAACAGTGGATGCCAACGCGACGGACCTGCGCATAGACCCTCCCCGGGGAACGAAAGAACGGTGCACGAAAAGGTGCGGCTTGAAGCCGCATGGTAGTAAGACGCCCGGACCGGCTCCCGGTTCGGGAGAAAAACCGGCTACTTCTTGGAAATCAGGATGAGTGCGATGAGGATGGCCAGCAGCAGCACCCACCCGAGGGCGGCTCGCCTCACCATGCGTTTCGCCCGGTCCTCCTGCCACCACTTGCTGGGCCGGACCCGCTGCCACAGGAAGGTGGCGACGCCGGCGATGTTGACGCAGACGATGTTGACAGAGGTGAGGAGGGCGGCTCCGCCCGCCAGGTGGGGCTGGCCGCTCCCCAGCAGCAGGCCGAGCGTGACGAGCGGGGGCATGAGGGCGACGGCGACCATCACGCCCACCAAAGCCGCGGACAGGCCGGTGGTGACGGCCAAGGCCCCGGCACAGCCGGCGGCGAGCGCGAGGGCGACATCGGAGAGCGAGACGTGGGTGCGGCCGGCGATCTGAGAGACGTGGGGGTCGAAGGGAGCGAGCAGGCCGATGAGCGTCGCCAGGGCGAGGGCCAGGGCGATTCCGACCAGGTTCACGCGGATTGACTTTTTACCCAGCGCCGGGTCGCCCAGGGTGGTGGCCAGGGCGAGGGTCATGTTGGGGGTGAGCAGGGGCGCGATGACCATGGCGCCGATGATGACGGCGACGTCATCGCGGATGAGGCCGATGGCGGCGACGATGACCGAGAGCACCACGCTGGCGATGTAGACGCGGGTGAGTTTGGAACTGTCGGCGAGGCGCTGGACGAGTTCCTCGCAGGCGATCCGGTCGGGGTCGGGGGATTTTTCGTCGGGTGCGTCTGCGGGGGTGGCGGGGGGCTCGGGCTCCTGCGGGCGGGGCAGGGTTGCCTGCACCTCGAAGATCATGAGCCGAAAGCCCTCCGAGGCGTCGAAGTGTTTTTCGATGGCGACGACGGCGGGCTCGCACTGGGCTGAGTCGGCCAGGAGCCTTATGAGGGCGCGATCGTCGTCGATGGAGGTGCGCCACTGCTCGATGCCGCCGGCGTCGTCGAGCAGCCGGGTGGCTTCGTCCAGGCGCGATCGGGGGACGACCACCTCGATCATGCGTAGGGCCATCGGGGGCGTGCTCCTGTCGGCGTCGAGGAGACGGATCGCCGCCGGGCGATGATACTCAGCCGGGCCCGCGCCAAAGCCCGGCCATACTGTGCCGGCGTGCTGGGGGCGTGAGGCGGGATGCATCCGCGCCGAGCTCCAGACGGAAGACTTGAGTATGCCCGACCAAGCGTTGCCCGTTCACTATTTGCCGCTGGCGACGACCCTGGTGTCGATTTTGTTCCTGATCGTGCTGGCTCGCCGTGCGTCGCTGCGAGGCTGGAAGTCGCACCTGGTGTGGTGGGGGATCGGGGTGTTCTGCTATGGGCTGGGGACGGCGGTGGAATCGACGATCACGCTGGCCGGCAATGGGCCGGTGCTGAACAAAGTGTGGTACTGGGCGGGTGCGATTTTGGGGGGCTATCCGCTGGCGACGGGGAGTGTCTACTTGTTGATGAAGCGCCGCACGGCGCACATCCTGACGGCGATTTCGTTATCGGTCGTGATCGCGGCGAGCATCGCGGTGGTCTTGTGCCCGACGGACATGAGCAAACTGCAGGAGCACCGGCCCGGGGGCGCGGCGTTGTCGTGGCAGTGGGTGCGGCTGATGACGCCGTTCATCAATCTCTATGCGGCGTTCTTCTTGGTGGGCGGCGCGATGCACTCGTGCGCCAAGTTTGTGATGTCCGGGACGGACCGGGCGCGGGCGATCGGGACAGCGCTGATCGCGATCGGCGGGATTCTGCCGGGAATTGGTGGCGCGATGGCCAAGGACGGCGTCGTCGAGGCGCTGTACATCGGCGAGTTCGTGGGGCTGGTGCTGATCTGGGCCGGGTACGCGGCGTGCGTGAACGCACCGCCCCCGAAGCTGGCGGCGGCGTGAGCACGCGACGTGTGGGATGGCGGGTTAGGCGGCTTCGCCCCGGTGGGCGCTCTCGGGCTTGGTGCCGCAGACACCGTCGCGGGTCACGTAGAAGAGATCGGGGCAGATGGGGTAGGGGAGGCGTTTGAAGTCGTGTTCGACGCGGCTCTGGAGGCGGCGGACGAACTCGGTGGGGCCCGGGCTGAAGGCGACGAACATGTCGCGGGCGGGGATGGCGACGTTGAAGTTGCCCCCGAGCTGGTTTGCCATGCGGTCGAAGAGGCCCCCCAGGAGGAGGCGGGCGGCGTCGTAGCCGTCGTGCTGGCCCAGGATGGCGGCGCGGCCGCCTTCTTTGCTTTCGACGAGCTGGACTTCGAGGTCCGGCACGTAGTTGTCGAGGTTTTCGCGGGCAAGCAGTTCGGCCTCTTCGATGGAGATCTTCCAGCGAACGAGCTGCTCGGTGGTGATGCTGACGGTCATGTGGGGCAGGTCGGTGACGAAGACGATGACGGTGTCGTTGACGAAGGGGACGTGGGCGACCTGCTCGCGGTTGAGGTGTTGGAAGATGGTTTCGGGCTGGATGCGGGGCATGATCCGCTGACGGGCGAAGTCGAGGGACATGGACATGAGTTGGAGGGCGTCGCCGGCGAAGAGCTGGTGGAGGTAGTGCTCGACGATTTCCTCGCCCCGGGCGGGCTCGTGGTTGACCATGCGGAAGAGGTTTTCGAGGTCGAGGCGGCGGCCGTTGACGATGAGTTCGCGCGGGCCGACGAGGTCGACGTTGTATTCGGGCTGGATCTGCCGCAGCATGCTGGCGACGGCGTTGGCGAAGGCTTCGGGCTCGCGTGGCATGGGGTTCATTCCGGTTCTCCCTCGCCCAAGGGGTGGACCGACCGGCCACCCCCCCAGCGGGACATGGGCGTCGTGCCCACCCGCTGGTGTGCGGGGGTGTGCATCGTCAGCCGATTCGAGCGACTGCGGCGACGGTTCGGACTTTCCGAGACTGGCGGAAGATTCCGCGCGGCGCAATCGGATAATCGCGCAGAAATCACCCGGTGCATTGACGGGGGCGCGTCCTAGAAGCGGGGCGAGGGCTGGCGGTGCCGGGCGTGGAAGGATGTCGGCGGGCCGGAGGCGGGGCGGGGTGGGCGGTCGCGGGGTTGGGGCGTATCATCCGGCTTCGCGGGGAATAACCCGGAAGGGTTACGAGCCCGTTGGGAGGGCGGAGAGAGTTGTGTTGAGCGGATGTTGATCTGGTTGTTGGACTAGGGTTTGGGCCGGGCGTCGGGAGCAGTTCCCGGGCCCTGCGGCCCCAAGAGCGACGGAGAACACGCGTGACCGAGCAAGAGATTGAAGCCAAGGTGATCGAGATCGTGGCCCAGCAGATGGGGCATGACAAAGCCAAGATCACCCGCGCGTCGAGTTTTTCGGACGATCTGAGCGCCGACAGCCTGGACCAGGTGGAACTGGTCATGGAGCTGGAAGAGGCGTTCGAGACCGATATTCCCGATGAGCAGGCTGAGAAGATCAAGACCGTCGGCGACGCGATTGATTTCATCAAGCAGAACCACGGCAAGCACTGAGTTCTGTCGCCGCCGGGTGTGAGGGGGGCGCGGCCGGGCGTGGCCCGGCGCGCCGAGGTGCGGACCGGAGGCGGCCAGGCCGCTTTTGGAGACGTGCCGTCGGACTCGCAACACGCGGAGGTTCATGGTGAGCAGCAGCGGGGCTCGAATCGTCATCACGGGGATGGGCGCGGTGTCAAACCTGGGGCCGGACGCCGGCTCCACCTGGGCCGCCATGCGCGAAGGGCGCTCGGGCATCACCCGCATCGAGGGCGAAGAGTTCGCCCAGTATGGTGACGTCTGGAGCGTTGAGATCGCCGGGCAGGTGAAGGGGTGGGACACCGCCTCGTTCATGGAGCATCGCGAGGCCAAGCGGCAGGACCGGTTCAGCCACCTGGGGCTGGGGGCGGCCGTCGAAGCCGTGCGCCACTCGGGGATCGACTTTGCGGCCTTGGAGCCGGATCGCTGCGGCGTCGTGATCGGTTCGGGGATCGGTGGCATCAAGACGATCGAAGACGGCGTGATCGTGATGCGCGACAAGGGTCCGGACCGGCTGAACCCGTTCACGGTTCCCCGGCTCATGGCCAACGCGGTGGCGGGGAACATCTCGATCAAGTTCGGGCTCAAGGGCCCGGCCTCGTGCCACGCCACGGCGTGCGCCAGCTCCGGGCACGCCATCGGCGATGCGATGAACTACCTGCGCCGGGGCCTGGCCGACGTGATGATCGCGGGCGGGGCCGAGGCGGCGTGCACGCCCTTGTGCATCGGGGCGTTCATGACGATGAAGGCGCTCTCGACCCGGAACGCCGAGCCCAACAAGGCCAGCCGTCCTTTCGACAAGGATCGCGACGGGTTCGTGCTGGCCGAAGGGGCGGCGATGTTCGTCCTTGAGACCGAGGAGCACGCCAAGAAGCGCGGCGCGACGATCTATGCCGAGGTCGTGGGCTTCGGCAACTCGTGCGACGCGTACCACATCACGGCACCCGATGAAGCCGGGGGCGGGGCGTCGCGATCGATGAAGATGGCGCTGCGCGACGCGCGACTCAACCCCGATGACATCGGGTACGTGAACGCCCACGGCACCAGCACCCCCCTGGGCGACAAGGCCGAGGTGTCGGCGGTGCTCAAGGTCTTCGGCGATCACGCCCGCAAGTCGGTCGGCGGGAAGCTGCTCATGAGCAGCACCAAGAGCATGCACGGGCACACGCTGGGCGCCAGCGGCGCGCTGGAGATGATCGCCTGCATCCACGCGGTGCAGGAGGGCGTCATCGCCCCGACGATCAATCTTGATCACCCCGACGAAGGGTTTGATATTGACCTGGTGCCGCACCACAGCCGCGAGCGCCGGGTGAAGTACGCGATGAACAACACCTTCGGGTTCGGCGGGCACAACGTGACGCTGATCGTCGGGCGGTACGAGTAACGGACACGCCCGCGCGGGCGCTTACTTGGTGAGGCGCGTGCAGGCCTCGCGGTACTTTCGCACGGTTGCGTCCAGCACGGCTTGCGGCAGGTCCGGCCCCGGGGGCTGCTTGCCCCAGCGCCCGGCGGCCACTTCACCCTCCAGCCATTCACGCAGGTACTGCTTGTCGAAGCTGCGTTGCGCGCGGCCTGGCTGGTAGTCATCCGCCGGCCAGAAGCGCGAGCTGTCGGGGGTCAGGGCTTCGTCGACCAGCAGCACGGTGCCGTGGGCGTCGAGCCCGAACTCGAACTTGGTGTCGGCGATGATGATGCCCCGGGCCAGGGCGTGTTCCGCGGCCATCTCGTAGACGGCCATGGTGAGCCCGCGCAGTTTTTCCATCAGCGGGCCGCCCGCGCGGCACGAGGCTTCTTCGAACGTGATGTTCTGATCGTGCGTGCCCAGTTCTTCTTTGGTGGCGGGGGTGAAGATGGGAGCTGGGAGTTTGGAGCACTGGCGCAGGCCGGGCGGGAGCGAAACGCCGCAGATCGAGCCGGTGGCCTGGTATTCCTTCCACCCCGAGCCCTCGACGTAGCCCCGCGCGACGCACTCGATGGGCACGACGCTCGCCTTGCGGGCGATCATGATGCGGCCTTCAAGCTCTTCGCGCGTGGTGCCGCCCGGTTTGAACGCGGCGTCGGGCACGTCGGCGGCGTCGGTGGAGATGAGATGCGTCGGGCAGAGGCCTTTGCGTTCGACCTTGCGGAGCCAGAACGCGGCGAGCTCGGTGAGCAACTGGCCCTTGCCGGGCACGGGCGTGGGCATCACGACATCGAACGCGGAGATGCGATCGCACGCGACGATGAGCAGGCGGCCTTCGCCGGTGCGTTTGTCGTTGGGCAGGTCGTAGACATCCCGCACCTTGCCGCGGCGAAGGCCGGGCAGGGCGAGGTCCGAGTGCATCATCGCGTCCGAGGTCATGCGCGAAGCGTACCCGCAGCAGTGGGGGCGCGACGGCGTCAGGTGCGGACATCTCTGACACCTTCAAGCTCGGCCTTCGCGTCCTTCAGCGACGTGGCGACGTCATATTCGTGCGAGCATTCGGGGCAGGTGCCGCGAGCGGGGAGGCCTTCGAGGAGATACTCGCACTTTGGGCATCGCCAGCCGTTGGCTACCACCATGTCCAGATGGCGGCGGCCGAGATGTCGCGATACGAGGAAGTACACGATCGCGCTCCAAAGCCCCAGCGGCTTCAGTACGTAACCGAGCACTCGATCTGCGGTCGTGCCCGCGCCCACGAAGTACGAGAGCACAAAGCCGATCAGAGCGAGGCCGACCGCCAAGCCCCACCCCGCCGCCCAGGCCTTCTTATCCACGCCCCACGCCATCAACGCGTCTCCTGCCGGTGTCGCCCTCGCCGATTTTCAGGGTATTTCCCCGCTCGACTTTCTCCCGTCACGCCCGAACCATTCACGTTACCCTACGCCTTGGCCCGCATATAGATACCGCAACGAACGGAGGTCGGTTCAGGTGCTGAGTTTCGTGGTCTTTGATGCCGACGGGATCGAGCCGTCTTTGTTCCCGCCGCGGCACGCGCACCTGATGGGCAAGGATGACATTCCGTCCCAGGGCAATGTCACCGTCACCTCGGGCCTCGTCACTGCCGAACTCAGCCAGCCCCAGACCAGCGGCATTTTCGTTCAGTGTCCGGTCGGGCAAGGCGAGGCGATGCAGCAGATTCTGGGCCCGCACGGGCTTGGGCTGCTGGTGCTGCAGACGTGCGTCTTGCCGGAGGATCCGCACCCGTATCTGCTGTCGCTGGAGCTGGCCCGCCACCGGATCATGTTCTTCTTGAACAAGCTGGAGGACTGGGGGCTGTTCGATCTGGCAACGGACACGCCCGTGCTTCAGCAGTTTGAGCAGGCTCGCCAGCAGTTCACGGCCGCGCTGGTCGCGCGGCGTGAGGGGGCGAGCAAGCCCGACGAGTATTCGCCCAGTGCCGCGAGGCTGGCGTGCGAGAGCCTGGCGCTGGCGATCAACGCGGGCGAGCAACTGACCGCGATTCAAGCCGAGCGCGAACTCAAGAACCGCCTGAGCGGCAAGACGTATTCCGACGCGCGGGCCCACCTGATGCGCCTGACGCCCGAGACGCCGCCGCCCGGGGCGCCGGTGATGATCCCGGGCGCGGGGCATGTGGTGGTGGCCGGGCCGCCTCAGATTGGCGTCGCGATCAGCCCGGGCCAGTTCAGCGAGCCCTTGCAGCGGGCGGCGTCCTTGGCCAGCGATTTCATCACCATGCCGATGCGCTGGGTGGACATGGAGCCCAAGGAAGGCAAATACAACTTCACGCCCACCGATCGGTGGATCGAGTGGGCGGTGCGGGTGGCGAAGTTGCCGATCGTGGGCGGGCCACTGATTGATTTCCGGCCGCAGAGCGTGCCCGAGTGGTTGTTCATCTGGGAGAACGACTACGAGACGCTGCGCGACCTGGTGTTCGAGCATGTGCAGGCGGTCGTCACGCGCTATCGGCGCACGGTGAGCCGCTGGACGGTGGCGAGCGGGTTGCACGTCAACACAAATTTCAAGATCAGCTTTGATCAGATCATGGACCTGACGCGAGTCTGCGTGCTGCTGGTGCGGAAGCTGCACCCGACGGCCAAGATCCAGGTCGAGATCGCCCAGCCCTGGGGCGAGTATCACGCGAGCAATCGGCGGTCGATCCCGCCTTATGTGTACGCCGACGCGGTCGTGCAAGCGGGTCTGAACGTCGACGCGCTGGGGCTAAGGGTGCAGATGGGTCACGCCGAGCCGGGGCTGGCGACGCGCGACCTGATGAGTTATTCGGCGCTGCTGGACAAGTACGCGGCCCTCGAGAAGCCGATCGCGCTGTCGTGCGTGGGGGCGCCCAGCGCGCCGATTCCCGCCAAGCCCTATCGCCCGCGGGCGGGGGCGGCGGCGGAGGACGCGTACGAGCCGGGATACTGGCGGCAACCCTGGAGCGAGCAGACGCAGGCGGACTGGCTGACGCAGGCGGTGGCGATCGCCGCGAGCAAGCCTTATGTGCAGAGCGTGTGCTGGCAGGAACTGGCCGACGCCCCGGCGGGCCAGGCGCTGAGCGAGATGCCGTTTGGCGGCTTGGTAAACGCTGCGGGCACGCCCAAGCCGGCGTTCGCCAAGCTCGCCCAGATGCGGGCGGCAATCCGCGAAGGGCGTTCGCCCTTGGGTGTTCGCCCGTGACAGGTGCACGCCTGACGGGCGCGGCCAAGTGGGGCGCTGTGGGCGTGCTGGGTTTGGGCGCGATCGCGGGAATGGTCGGGGCGCTGCTGCCGATACACGTGCCCGAGCCTGTGCACCGGGTCGCGCAGGAACCGCTGGGCGAAGCACACGGAAGCGAAGCGACGCCGAGCGGGGAAAGCGCGATCCCCGGCAGTGCCAAGACACCGGGACCACTGGAAAGTGCCGGCGGGCAAACCGCAGATCAAACGCCGGAGGGCGCGATGCGCGGGGCGGCGTCGACGTTGCCCGCGGCGCCTTCAGGCCCGGCCGCGGCTACCCCGCTCAAGACCACCATCAATCTCAACACCGCGACGCAGGAACAGTTGGAGCTGCTCCCGGGCATCGGCCCGGCGCTGGCCTCGCGGATCATCGAGTATCGCACCACGCACGGGGGCTTCAAGAGCATCGCCGACCTCGACCATGTCAAGGGCATCGGCCCAAAGACGCTGGCGAAGCTCACGCCCCTGGTGCGGGTGAACGACTGAGCGCGCTGGCGTGGACTATTGCGTGACCGTCACGTTTGTCGCCCCGCCGGATCTGACCGACACCAGCAGTCGCCCGTCGGGGAACGAGTCGGCGGTCGTGAGGAAGCCCTGGTCTCGCAGTTCGCCGGCCTTGGTCGCGAGCGCGGTGCGCCGGGCGGCGGTGTCGGCCCGCACGATCACGCTCTCTCCCTCGTCGCGCAGATCGAGGATGGTGATGAAGGGCGTCGATGCGTCGTCCTTCACCCGGTCGCAGGCCATCTGGATTCCCTTGACCAGCGCCACGCTGAGCTTGAACGGCTCGCGTTGAATCGGGAAGTGGCTGAGCTTCAGCAGGCGGGTCAGCACCGGGTCGCCGCTGGTCGCGGGGGCGAAGGAGGCCATGTTGGCGGCGGTCATCACCAGCCTGGTGTCGTCCTCGAAGAGCACCTGCTCGGCCAGCGTGGGCGCGACGGCGCTGGTCACTTCGCGCATCTCGCGCAGCAGCAGCGCCACCTCGTCCGCGACCGACTGGCTGTGCCAGGCAGCGGTCGGGCTGAGAGTCTGCCCGCCGTTCCAGTCCCAATCCAGGTACGCGGCGTGATACGTGCACACCTCGCGGATCAGGTTTCCCCGGTGCACCCAGCCGTCGCCGGACGTTGAGCTAAAGCGTGCGATGAATCCGCTGAAGCGGTCGGTGCGGGGCTGCTGCTTGACGATGTTTACGAGGTCCCCCGAGCCCGCCGAGCAGATCACTCGCAGCAGCGGGTTGCGGGTGGTGTGGGCGACAGTCGCGTGTCCCCACACGCTGGGCTCGGTCATGCCGTGGTTCTTCAGCTCGTGGAAGACCTTCCAGGCGTACGAGTCGAAACTCAGTTCCTCGCCCGGGGGCTCCTTGCCCATGTTGGGGTCGTTGTGGCTGTCGACATCGCCCACGAACAGGCCCCGGGCGCAACTGCACGCGTAGAGGGCGACGTTGATGTTGCCCACGCAGTGGGGCGCGATGGCCGCGGCCCAGGTCGCGACGTTTGAACTGCGGGTCTTGCGCCGGTGGCTGTCGGTCTCGATGCCCGCGATGACCATGCCGCCCCGGAAGCCGTGGCACAGGAACATCAGCGTCGAGATCTTCGGGCACTGCGCCAGGGCGGGGGCGACGGCGGTCGCGCTGGAGTCTTCCTCGCCCCGGGCGGCCGCGGCCAGAAAGAGATCGTTCTGCGCCAGCCCGCGCCCCGCCGCCAGGCGCGTCTCCTGCATCTTCTGCGCCAGTTCGGGCATGTCCGCGTTGCCCACCTCGTTGTTGAAGAGGTGATAGCCGATCCGCACGATCCGATCGTCATCAGGCAGAAATCCGGGCAGCACCGAAAGCACCTCATCGGCCTGCCCCTCGAACTCCGCGTCGTTGAGGCTCGTGATGTACACCTCGCCCCCGCCGTTGGCCAGCACCCGGCGGCACACTTCGTGCGTGCCTTTGAAGTACTTGGTCCGCGTGTGGCCGTTCTCCGTCACCTCCTGGGTCGTGATCCCGTCCGACCCCACGCGCCAGTTGCCGCTGATGGTGAAGGCGAACCCCCCGCGCGTGCTCACCTGGTGGCGGATGCTCGCCATTTCGTTGCGCACCTGGAAGGGCGGGAGGTTGTTCGCCGTCCCGAACGACGTCTCGCCCGCCTCGATCCGCAGCGTGGCCCCCAGCTCAAAGTACTTCTCGTAGCGGGGCATGTGCAGGTTGAGAATCCGATCGGTGTCCCCGGCATCGCGCAGTTTGATGCGGATGAATCCGTTGGCAGCGCCCAGGTCCTTGTCGAACGCCGGCCTCGTGAAGTTCTGCGGCAACTGAAACTCGTACATGTTGCGGGCGCGCTTCACCAGGATGCCCGGGATCTCTGCGACCAGCGCGTTGGCAGCCGTCGCCTGACGATCGGTCTCTTCGTTGGTGCTGTACCGATCCACCTGGTACGAGTCCAGCTCCCAGATCTGCAGGAAGCAGTTGGGCCCGGTGTCGCCCGCCAGCTCCGCGAGCGGAATCGGCGCGATCGCCGAGCTGGTGCGGGGCGTCGACACCCGCGCCGACGACACCTCGGTCAGGCGAATCTCAATCGGCGCCCGCTCGATCCGCGGGATCGGGCTGTTCAGCGACACATTCACGAACACGCTCGCCACGGGCGATGTGCCGGTGCTGGGAGGTGGGCTCATGGCTATTCGTCTCCCCCGCCCGGCGGCGGCTCAAGGAATCCGTCGCCCCAGCGGTCCGGCAGCAGCGAGTGGGGCACGTGCAGCACGTGCGCCTCGCTGCCGAACGGCAGCGACGGGAACTTCACCTCGACGTCCTGCAGCGTGATCTCGTAATCGCCGCTGGGCACCGGCCCGCGGAAGTAATACCCGTTCTCGTCGGTCTGGGCCTGGATGTCCAGCCCGTGCCCGCGGATGCGGATGGGTTCTTCGGAGATGCACGTCTCTTCGCTAGCCGACACCAGGCGCAGCGCGATCACGCTGGTGTAGTCCTCGATTCCACGCTCGCAGGGCGAGCCCGTGCTCATGCGATCGTAAAACCGGCACCCGAACGTGTTGTCGCCCTTGGAAAACTCCCGCCGCTCGTCGCCGTTCTTCAGGCGCTTGGTCGAGTCCGACCAGAACCGCTTGCGGCAGCCCTGTGTGTTCTCCGTCGCCTTGGGGCAGGGCCACTTCGTTGCGTCGATCTTCGTCCCCGGGCGGAAGAGCAGCGCGACCACCCGCCGGTTGGGCGCGTTCTCGTTGTTGCGTTCGCTGCGGTTCTTCGCCTCGTCGTAGACCTCTTTTTCACGCTGCGAGAAGAGCATCACCGGGTTGAACTCGCCGCAGCCCTGGTAGCACGCCTTGCCCCCGGCGGCGTCCTTGCCAAGGAACTGGGCCTTGTCCAGCGTGTAGGGCTTGCCCGTCGCGTCGACGCACAGCTTGTCCATGTACAGCTCGTGCATCTTGTGGCGCGTCGCACTGTCGAAGCTGCCGCTCGTGCCCAGGCCGTTGGCGCTCTGAAAATCCCGCGTCGCCCGCTTGGTGGGCTCGTCGATCGTGCCGTCGTTGCGCCCGCACGGGTGCCCCAGCGCCTCCAGCATCAGCTGGCACGACCGGTCGCCCCATTCCGCGTCGGTGTGCAGGCTGTCCCACGCCGCCACGTCGCGCACCAGCAGCGCGTAGATCGCCCGGGCCCGGTGCCCGCTGAGGGTCTTGTTGTACTCCTCGTCGCCCACCGGGTCGGCGTGGCCGAACAGCGTCACGGGGGGCGAGCGGTCCACGTCGGTTGCCCCGTCCGGCGCTTCCTCTTTGGTGAGGATGTGCGCGTCGAAGATCTCCTTGAACGCCGCCATGCCCGGCGCGAGGTCCGGCATCGGAAACGAAGACCCGAACTCGAAGTTCATGTCCTCCGCCCGCCAGCAGGCGATGGGGAACAGCCCGGGCCGCACCGTGTTGTACTGGTCCTCGGTCGCCGGGCCCACCAGCACGCGCAGTGATGTCTCCCGCGGCGCGTGATCCCCCGCCAGCGCCCGCCCGCGGATCGAGCGCAGCAGCCCGAACGTCCCCTCGGGGGTCTGGGCCTGCGGCTCACTCTGCTCCTGGCTCTGCTCGGGCGTGTTGGCGTCGTCAGCAGCCATGCGCCTCCTTCAGCTTCTTCTGGGTGTTGGGCCCGCAGATGCCGTCGACCTTCAGGCCCTGGTCGCACTGAAACTCCTCGATGGCCGACTTGACCCGCAGCCGCGCCGCATCGTCCTGGGGCGCTTCCACCGGCCCCGCGTCGTACCCCAGGTTGTTCAGCCTGCCGATCTGCCCGGTCACCTCGTCCACGGGGTCGAGGTGTCCAATGTCCAGCGGCACATCCAGCGTCCCCGCGATCGCCGCCGACTGCACCCGCAGCCGTCCTTCCTGCGCATCCAGCGGCAGCACGCGCTCGAGCAACCCCTCGCCATCGGTCTTGCAGTGATCAAAGTCGCCCGCCACCCAGAGCGTGGCGTCGGCGTTGGCGACGGGCGCGTTGCAGAAGTCCAGCGTCTTGACCCGCAGCATCAGCCCGTCGGTCTTGGCCTGGAATCGGTGGCGCTGTGTTGTGGCGCAGTTCTCCACCCGCTGTTCGCGCTCGGGCACTTCGAGCTCATCGCCCGGCAGCAGGACATTGGGGTTGCCGCGCTTGGCCTTGAGTTCCGCGTTGTCCGGATGGTCCCAGATCGTCTGCCACAGGCGCAGCCCGTGGTCCGCCGCGATCTTGGAGATGTGGTCGCCCTGCTGGACGAGGTACCTGGCCATCTCCGAAACGACCTCCCTGGTTCTTCTACGAAGACGCGATGAAGCACGATCGGCGAGCAGGCCGCCCTGCTCACCCTCCGGTAATGTAGCGACAAACGCCCGGTGCGCCTCACCCGATTCGGCCAGGTTTTCGATTCGCCCCCGGTCAGTGCTCGCCGTGCCCGCCGCCCCCCTGAGCTTCACCGTGCCCGGCGCCGGCCTTCTTGGCGTCTTTCTTGGCGTCCTTTTTCGGGTCCTTTTTGGGCTCTTTCTTGGCGGGCTTTTTGGCGTCTTTCTTCGCGTCCTTCTTGGCTCCGTGCGCCTCGGCCTTGGCGTGCTCGCCACCCTCGGCGTGTTCGCCGCCCGCTTCAGGCGCCGCGGCTTTGGGCTCGGCGGGCTCGGGGGGCTCGGGCAGTTCCCCGCTGGCAAAGTTGTACGTTCCGACCGGGCGCTGGTGCGTTGCCGGCTGACGGACGAAACCAAGATAAATCCACAGGCACCCCGCCAGGAACACCGTCCACGCCGCCAACCACCCTACCGAATCGCGCACCACGCGCGGCTGCGACGCCAAGGGGCCGGAGAGCGCTCCCAGCGCCCGCCGGATCATCTCCGAGGCCCGCGTGCGGATCTGCTCCCACACCCCGGGCTGGGGCGGCGGGGGCGGCGCGGGGGGCGGGGCTGTCTGCACCACCACCACCGTCGCGGGCGCCGGCGCCGACGCCGACGCCAAATGCGAAGTATCTCGCGCTCCGCCCGCGGGCGAGGCAAGCGCCGGCCCGGGCGACTGCAGCGTCTCGGGAGGCGGCGCCACGTCGGGCGTGCCGGGCTGCCCGCCGGGCGAAAGCGCCGCGTCCGCGTTCAGCCGGGGTGCCTCCACCTCCGCCAGCAGTTCGTCCACCGCCTTGGAGACGTCCTGGTCTGCGATCGCCGGCACGTTCACCGCCGAAATCTCGGGGGTGGGTGCGCTCGCCACCGCCGGCTCGGTGGCCGCGGGCGAAGGCTCGGGTGTCGGCGCTGGCGAACTCTGGGGCGCGACCGGTTCGGGCTGCGCCGTTGCCGCGGGCTCGTCCGCCCGCGCGCTCGTCTCAACCGCCGCTGCCTCGGGGGCGGGCGAAGCTTCAGTCTTCTCAGGCTCGGGCGCACCGCTGAGCGCAGGCTCTGCGGGCGTCGGTTCGCTGGCCAAGGGGGTCGATGGGGTCTCGACGCTCGAGGCTGCTTCGACGCTCGAAGCTGCTTCGACGGGAGTGCTCGCGTCGCTCGGCGCGTCCGGCGTCAGCATCTCATCGACCGCGCTTGCCAACGCCTCGGGCTCGGCGGCACTGCTCGCCGCCGGCTCCGTGCTCGCCGTCGCCTCGATGGGAGCCGGGGCCGCGGGTGCGACCGCGCTCGCCGCTTCCGCCGCGGCTTCTTCGACCTGGTCAACCATCGCCGCCACCGCCGCCGTCACCTCCGCGTCAGGGGGCGTGTCGGCCACGGCCTTTTCCATCTCGGCGCGGCTGGTCTCGATCTCCTTCAGCAACTCGTCGATCTTCGCGCTCAGGTCCGGTTCGGGCGCGCCGCTCCCCGCCCCAGCCTTGGGGCTCGCCGCCGGTCCGGTATTCTGCACCTTCGAGTCAGCCATGAGTGCCTTCACGCGGGAACGAACGCGACTCCATCATCGGGCCCGCCCGCCACCGACTCAAGCCCATCCCGCGGTTCGCGGACTGGTTATTGTGACACCCGGCCATGGCCCTGCACACCGTCTACTTACCGGACTTGGCCTCGTACGCCGGCGAGATCGCCATCTCGGGCGACGAGGCCCACCACGCCCTGCGGGTGAAGCGCCTGGCAGTGGGGGACATGCTGGGCCTGGCCGACGGCAAGGGACGCCGGGTTGATGCCCGGATCGCCGCCACCGAGAAGACCCGCGAGGGCTGGCTGGTGCGAGTGACGCCCCAGGCCTTGTGCGACTCTCCGAGGCCGACGCCCGGGCTGACGGTGCTGGCCGCGGCCCCCAAGGGGGACCACCTCGGCGCCATGATCGACGGGCTGGCCCAGGTGGGCGTGAGCGCCTGGGCCCCGCTGCTCTCTGCCCGGACGGTGGTCGAGCCCCGCGAGCACAAGCTGGAGCGCCTGGAGCGCATCGCCATCGAGGCGCTCAAGCAGTCTGGGGCCTCCTGGCTCATGGACATTCTGCCCGGCGTGCGTTTCGCCGACGCCCTGGCCCGCCCCGGGCTCATCATCGCCGACGCCAGCGGCCAGCCTTGGTCTGGCCCCCCGCCCGCCCAGGCGACCCTGCTCATCGGCCCCGAGGGGGGCTGGACACCCGAGGAACTGGACGCCGCCCGCAAGGCCGGGGCAAGGGTCGCCAGGTTCGGACATCACACGATGCGCACCGAGGTCGCAAGCGTCGTCGCCTCCGGCGTGCTTATGTTTAGTATTGCGTGACCAGCGACCTGTATACATACATCGCCCACAAGGACCAGCCCTACGCCAACCCCATGGGTGAGGCGGCCATGAACCGGGCGGCCGACCTGCTCGATCTTCCGCCCGACGCCAGCGCCTGCGACTTCGGCGCCGGCTTCTGCGAACTGGCGCTGCGCCTGGCCAATCGCTGGGGGGCCAGGGTCGCCGCCATCGAGCTTTCGCCCCGCATCGCCCAAGGGGCCGAGCGCCGAATCGCCGAGCGCCCGCCGCAGCGGGGCAGCGTGAGCCTGCTCAAGGGTGACGCCGGAACTTTTCGCCCTTCCTTCGCCCCCGAGAGCATGGACCTGTGCGCCTGCATCGGCGCCACCCATGCGCTGGGCGGCTACCACAAGGCCCTCGAAGTGCTCGTCAAACTCACCCGCCCGGGAGGCAAAATCCTCGTGGGCGAAGGCTTCTGGACCTCCCCCGAGCCCTCGCCAAGCTACCTCGCCGCCACCGGAATCGCCTCCGACGAGTTCATGCTGCACTTTGAGAACATCGAGCACGGCATCGACATGGGCCTGCAGTCGCTGTGGTCGATCACCGCCTCGCCCCGCGAGTGGGACGAGTACGAATGGGCCCACGCGCAGGCGATCGAGGCCTACGCCGCCGCACGGCCCGACGACGACGAGGCCCGGCAGATGCTGCAGCGCAGCCGCAACTGGCGAAGGGCCTACCTGCGCTGGGGGCGCGAACACCTGGGCTTCGGGCTCTACCTCTTCCGCAAGCCGGGCTGACGCGCTGGGCGGACCAGCCGCGGCGAGCCCGCCGCGAGGGCCTCCGGCCACTACACTCTTCCCCCATGTCACTCATCGTCACCGGCACCATCGGCATCGATACCGTCGTCACGCCCAACGGGCATGGCGAGAAAATCCTCGGCGGCTCGTGCACCTACTTCGCGGCCGCCGCCAACTTCTATGGCCCCGTCCGCCTCGTCGCCGCCGTCGGAGGTGACTTCCCCGCCGAGTTCCTCGGCACGCTCGGACACTTCCGCGGCATCGACCTGCACGGGCTCGAAGTCCGCAAGAACAGCAAGACCTTCGCCTGGGGCGGCAAGTACCACGCCGACATGAACACCCGCGACACGCTCTTCACCGAGCTGGGCGTGCTCGCCGAGGCCCCGCCCAAGGTCCCCGCGCTCTACGCCGACTCCACCATCGTCTTCCTCGCCAACACCCACCCGGGCGTGCAGCTCGGCTTCCTCGACCAGCTCCCCAAGCGCGTCTTCACCGTCGCCGACACCATGGACCTGTGGATCAACATCGCCAAGGACGAGCTCAAGGCCCTGCTCAAGCGCGTCGATGGCCTGGTGCTCAACTTCGACGAGGCCGAGCTGTTCACGGGTAAGAGCAACCCCGTGACCGCCGGGCGGCACATGCTCGACATGGGCCCCAAGTTCGTCGTCATCAAGAAGGGTGAACACGGCGCCCTGCTCGTGCATCGCGACGGCATCGCCGCCGTGCCCGCCTACCCGACCGAAAACGTCGTCGACCCCACGGGCTGCGGCGACACCTTCGCGGGCGGCATGATGGGCTCCATCGCGGCCACGTCGCCCAGCGACGGCGCTGCCGCGGGGTCGTACGACAGCGTCCGCCGCGCCCTGGTGCACGGCACCATCATCGCCAGCTTCAACATCGAGGCCTTCAGCCTCGATCGCCTCAAGACGCTGGACAAGAAGACCCTCGACGCCCGCTACGCCGAATACGCCGCGATGATGCGGGTGTAGTTCGCTGCGCGAAGAATCGCGAAAACACCCTGATGCCGGACCTGAGTCCGCGAAGGTCCGGGTGGTTGGCGTCGCGACCCGGAACTTCGCAGAGCCTCAGTTCCGGCGTCAGGCATGGGTCATTCAAAATTGTCGGGCACTCACGCCGCGTCTTCGGCTTCGGCCATCGCGACGGCGCCCCGCAGCTCCCCCCGCCCGAAGCGCTCGAGCGCGTCCAACACCTCGTCGGCATGGCGTGCCAGGCGGATGGCCTCCTTGAAAGGCTTGACGGATTCCATCTTGCCCCCGGGCAGCGGGCGCTGCAGGTTCTTGGCAAACCAGCTGATCCGCCGGTTGATCTGGTAGATCGCGTAGCGATCGTCGCGCTGCGTGCGCATCAGGTCGAAGTAGCGCCGAATCGTCGCAAGCTGCTCGGCTTCCGGGGGCGGCGGCACATGCTCACCCCGCGACAGCAGCGCCCAGGTGTTGCGAAACAGCCACGGAGCCGCCAGCGCCCCGCGCCCGATCATCACCCCATCGCACCCGGTCTTGGCGATCATCACCCGCGCGTCCTCGGGCGTGCGCACGTCGCCGTTGCCGATCACCGGGATCGTGCCGCCCACCTCCTCGACCACCCGCGCGATGCCCGCGTGCTGCACGACGCCTGAGAACTTCATCTCGGTGGTGCGCCCGTGCACCGTCACCATCGCCACGCCCACATCCGCGAGCATCCGCGCCAAATGGGGCGAGCACGCCTGGCCAGATTCGAAATCGCTGGTGTGCCAGCAGAGGCGCATCTTGCAGGTGAGGGGGATGGTAATAGTGCCGGAGGCCCGGCATTCGGCATTCGGCATTCGGCATTCGTTGTGCGCGATCGGTGCGTGGCTTTCAACGAATGCCGAACTTCCATTCACCCGCCGCGCCCACTCTTCCGCGCTCACCGGGCACTTCTCCAGCTCCTCGCGCACGCGCTTGGCGATCGCCACCGCCCGCGACAGGTCGGTCATCAGCTTGCTGCCGCCATCTTTCTTCGTCACCTTGTCCACCGGGCAGCCCATGTTGATGTCGACAACCGTCGCCCCGTGCTCGACCGCCCAGCGGGCCCCTTGGGCCATGATCTCGGGGTCCGCCCCGTACAACTGCATGCCGATGGGCTTGTCAAAGTCGTTGGTCTTGGCCAGGTCCAGGCTGGTCGCCGTGCCCCGCAACAGCCCCTGCGGGCTCAGCAGATCCGTGCACGCCAACCCCAGTCCGCCAAACTCGCGGCAAATCGTCCGAAACGCCAGGTCGCAATACCCGGCAATCGGCGCCAAAAGCAGATTCGTCGCGGGCGTCAAAGGCCCGATGCGGAGCATGCTGAAGAGTAGAAGGCACTAGGGACTAGGCACTAGGCATTAGTGAGTGACCGGCTTCCTCATTCTTCCCTAGTGCCTAGTGCCTGATGCCTAGTGCCTTCTACGCTTTCCCCATGACCCACTCGCTCCGCGCCCTGCTCACCGACCTCGTCGACTACGCCGGGCTGTTTCCCCCCGCCAAGCTCGACATGGCCGCGGCTGTCGAGGCCTACAACCGCTGCCGAATGTCCGAGCAGGAGTGGATGCTGGGCCGTTTCGTCGTCCCCGCTTCCCGCCTCGAAGAGTTCAGCAACGCCGCCGGGCCCATCCTCCCCGGCACCCTGGGCACCAGCGGCTACCGCGAGCACGCCGGCACGTCCGAGCCGTGGCGCCTCAGCGTCCTGCTCGACGCTCCCGACGTACCCACCCTCAACGCCGGCCTCGACATGATCGACGCCTTCAACGAACGCCACAGCAGCGAAGATCACGGCCAGGCCATCGCCGACGTCGCCGAGATCAAGATCTCCGAAGCCTCACAGATCGACATGGTCCTCGATGAACTACCCGAAGAGCTCTTCCCGTTTTTCGAGTTTCCTACAGGCATGGACTGCCGTGGCTTCGTCGCGGCTCTCGCGGGCGAACGCGCCGCCGCCAAGATCCGCACCGGGGGTGTCACCCCCAACGCCTTCCCGACGCCCGGCGAAGTCATCGACTTCCTGGCCGCCTGCGCCGACGCGGGCGTCCCCTTCAAAGCCACCGCCGGGCTGCACCACCCCGTGCGGGGCGTCTATCGCCTGACCTACGACAAGAATCCACCCACCTGCACCATGTACGGCTTCGTAAACCTCTTCATGGCCGCGGTGCTGGTCAAGGTGAAGGGCCGCGACAAAGCCGCCGAACGCCTGCTCACCGAAGAAGACCCCGCCGCGTTCTCCTTCATGAACAACGTGGCCCGCTGGGGCAGCTTCGGCTTCGAAGCCGCCCAGATCGCCATGGTCCGCGAGCGTTTCGCCCTCTCCTTCGGCAGTTGCTCGTTCGATGAGCCGGTCGAAGACCTCGCCAAGCTCCGCTGGATGTAACCAGTCCTGCGCCCGTCGCACGCGGCCGCCGGTTACCCTCTCTGCGAATGCCCGCGCCCGATCGAGATCTCCCGCCCCGTGACGCCGCCTCGCGCATCGTCGAGACGCTGCGCCGCGCCGGACACACCGCCTACTTCGCCGGGGGCTGCGTGCGCGACGAGTTGCTGGGCCGCACGCCCGATGATTACGACGTCGCCACCGACGCCACGCCCGAGCGAGTGATGACCCTCTTCCCGCGCTCGGGCGAGGTGGGCAAGAGCTTCGGCGTCGTGCTGGTGCAGGCCCCGGGCAGCCGCCACGTTGTCGAGGTCGCCACCTTCCGGTCCGACGGCCAGTACACCGACAGCCGCCGCCCCGACTCGGTGCGCTTCAGCACCCCCGAAGAAGACGCCGCCCGGCGCGACTTCACCGTCAACGCGCTATTTCTCGATCCCATTACCGGCAACATCCTCGACTTCGTGGGAGGCCAGGCCGATCTCGCCGCCCGCCTGCTCCGCGCCGTGGGCCGCCCAGAGGCCCGCCTGGCCGAGGATCACCTGCGGGCCCTGCGCGCCGTTCGACTCGCGGCCAAGCTCGCCTTCACCATCGAGCCCGCCACCGCCCACGCCATCCGCACCCACGCCAAAGACCTGCGCGGAGTGAGCCGCGAACGCGTGGGCGACGAAATCGAGCGCATGCTCACCAACCCCGCCCGCGCCCGGGCCGCGGCGTTGCTGCGCGATCTCAACCTCGAGCCCCCCGTCCTCGACTGGACCGGCCGCCAAGCCTCCGGCCCCTCGCTCGCCGCCCTGCCCCCCCACGCCAGCTACATCGCGGCTCTCGCCGCTTGGGCCCTGGACCTCGGCCTCGAACCCGGCGACGCCCCCCGCGAGGCCCTCGTCACATCGTGGCGCCAATCGCTCTGCCTCAGCAACGAACACCGCGACGGGCTCGCGGCCGTCCTCGCCGGCGTCGAGGTGCTCCGAGGCCCCTGGCCAGCCGCCGGCGTCGCCGCCCAAAAGCGACTTGCCGCCAAGCGCGAGTTCGAAACGATACTAACCGTTCTGTATACTTTGGATCTTCCGCGGGCCGAATCGACCCGATCCCGAGTCCGAGAACTCGCACTAACGCCTTCCGGCATCGCGCCGCCGCCATTCCTCACCGGCGACGACCTCATCTCGCTGGGTCTGAAGCCCGGTCCAGCGTTCCGGCGGATCCTGGACGCCGTGTACGATGCCCAACTCGAGGACCGCGTGCAAACTTTTGAACAAGCCAGGGAACTCGCGGGTAGTTTGAGCGTCAAAGCGGGTTGAGATTTCGGGTATCTTCTCCCGCCGCGCCGGGCCTGCCCGCCGCCTGTGTCCGGTGTTCGCGGCGATGGACCCGGGTTCTGGGGGCGGTTGCGGCGGCGGAAGGGCTACGCTCACTTTCTGGCAGCGGCGATCCGCCGCGAAAGACTCTGGCGACAGGAGCTTGCGATGACGAACTACAGGCGTGGGTGGACGGGTCTGGCGTGCAGGTCGGCGCTGGTGTTCGGGCTTTTCGCGTTCGCGGGCTCGGTGCAGGTCGCGTGCGCTCAGACCAACGCGGGCGACTCGGCCAAGGCCATGGCCGCCAAGTCGGACAAGCCCGACGAAAAGAACGTCCTCCTCATCTTCCGCACCGGGCGCACCATCGAGGGCGTCGTGACCAGCGAGACGCCCACGGCCATCAAGGTCAAGGGCAAGGTCGCCGGGCTCGACTTCGAGAGCGAGTACCAGAAGAGCGAGATCCTTGACATCAAGCGGGGCGTCAAGCTCAGCGATGCCCCCGCCGACAGCGGCGACCAGGGCGACAAGTCCGCCCCGTCCATGAGCGAATCGACCTCGCCCCCGGTCGACGCCCGCGGCAAGCAGAAGTACTACTGGATGGACCTGCAGGGCAACTTCGGCGAAGAGATCACCCAGACCCCGATCCGCGAAGCCATCACCGACGCCAAGCGCAACGGCGCCGACATCATCATCATGCGCCTCGACAGCGACCCCGGCTCGGCCAAGGAGATCAAGCGCGACGAGTCCGATCAGGCCGAGCGCTTCGACGAGATCTTCCGCGCCGAGCAGATCGTCCCGATCTTCGGCGAAGAGATCCCCCGCGACTGGGACAAGAAGCCCCGCGTCGCCATGTGGGTGCGCTCCGCCTGGTCCGGGGCCGCGCTCATGCCCTTCATCGTCCCCGAGCTCTACTTCACCTCCGACGGGCGCATGGGCGGCATCGGCGACCTGAGCAACATCTTCAAGGGCGTGGGCGACGAAGTCGTTCGCGAGAAGCAGCGCTCGCTCCGCCTGGGCCACGCCGAGGGCTGGGCCATCAAGGGCGGCTACGACTACCGCCTCATCCGCGCCATGGCCCGCGTCGAGTACGTGCTCAGCGTCCGCTACGTCAACGGCAAGCCCGAACTCTTCGAGGGTTACCCCTCCAACCCGGGTGAGGAGCTGCTGACCGACGACGGCAAGGACGCCAACGAGGACACCGACCAGCAGAAGGTCTCGGGCACCGGCAACGACGTGCTCACCCTGACCGCCCCGATCGCCAAGAAGCTGGGCGTCTCCAAGGGCACCGTCGACACCAAGGAAGACCTGCTGGTGGCGATGGGCATCGACCGCGGCGCCATCGAGGATTCGGGCCGCTCCCAGTACATCATGAAGAGCTGGGCCGACGGGCTGGACGCCACCAAGCGTCGCATCCGCAACCTGCTCGAGGACTACAGCCGCGTGCCCCAGGGCGGGGGCGATTACGCCGCCCGCACCCAGACGCGCGGGCGTCAGATCTCCATCCTGAACCAGATCAGGGGCATGCTGACCGGCCGCTACAAGGAAGCCCTCTCCCAGCGCTGGCTGCGGGAGAACGGCATCCCCTCCGAGGGCGCGATCAATACCAAGATCGAAGAGATCAAGATCAATCAGCAGAAAGACAAGAAGTAAACACCCAGAACCGCAGGCAGTGGGACCCGGCCTTCTCGCAGACGCCGGGCGACAAGGAGTCTCGACGATGAACACGATCGCACACAGGATCACCCGCTCGCTGGCCGGCCTCGCCGGTCTGGCGGCACTTTCCGCGGCTCTGCTCTGGGCCCCGCCGGCCTTCGCCGCCGACAAGATCACCCTCAAGGACGGCAAGGTCGTCGAGGGCACCATCGTCCGCGAGGTCGATGGATACGTCTGGGTCAAGTACCAGCTCGGCGGCATCGACCACGAGCAGATGTACCAGCCCAGCGAGATCGCCTCCATCGACCGCGACGCACCGGCCAAGGCCGACGCCGCGGCTCCCACCCCCGGCCCCGACCAGAAAAAGGCCACGCCCCCCAAGGACGGCGTGCCCCGGGCCGCGGTCATCACCCTCGGCACCCGCGACGAAGACCAGGGCGAGATGGTCGGCGTCTACATGACCGCCCACGCGCTGCAGCAGATGCTCCCCCTGCTCGAGCAGGAACTGGGCGATGACGGCTCGGGCGTCGTCGTGCTGCGCGTCACCTCGGGTGGCGGCCTGACCATCGAGATGCCCAAGATCTCCGACGAAATCCAGAACGAATACAAGCGCCACTTCCGCACAGTCGCGTGGATCGACTCGGCCATCTCCGCCGCCGCCATGTCCAGCCACTGCATCGAAGAGATCTACTTCACCCCGCAGGGCAACTACGGCGCCTGCACCGAGTTCCGGGGCCAGCTCGAGGCCTCCAAGGGCCGCCAGCTCGAGAGCGTGCTGTATCTCATGGAAAAGATCTCCGCGCGTGGCGGCTACAACCCGCTGATCATGCGGGCGATGGAGATCCAGCAGCCCCTCTCCGCCACCATCGACTCCAACGGCGAAGTCCACTGGTACAACGACGCGACCTCGGGCGAAATCCTCGTCAACCGCCCCAACGAGATCCTCACCTTCAACGCCGTCACCGCCCAGAAGGTCAAGTTCTCCAAGGGCACCGCCGCCACCATCGACGAGCTGCGCAAGCTCATGGGCTACCAGGAGCTCAACTGGGTCGGCAAGGAGGTCAAGGGCACGCCCTGGCCCGTCTGCAAGGCCGAAGAATGGAACATCGCCTATCGCCGCCAGGTGCACAAGGACGAGGAACACTTCCAGGAATACGCCAACGCGTATCAGATGCAGATCGCGGCGGCCTCGAGCGAGAGCACCCGTGAGGCCCGCGGCAAGTTCGTGAACCAGGCCCGTCAGACGCTGCAGAAGCTCAAGGACGCCTGCCGCACCAACCCCAACTTCGCGCTGCTGCACCTCAACCTGAACATCATCGACGACCCCAACGCCGTGCGCGACTTCTTCGACGAGCAGGAGCGCCGCCTACGCGACCTGCTCAGGTAACACTCCGCGAGCATTACCACGAGTCCGACCGACCCCGGGGCCCACTTCCCCGGGGTTTTTCGTTTCCGCACCGCCGCGTAGCCGTACCATTGGCTCATGACCCAAACCTCGCGCGCCGAAGGCTTCGTTCCCCCCACCCTCGACGCCGCCAGCTTCGAAGAGCTCTCCCCGCTCATCCAGGAACTGCTCGGCCGCACGCTCGCCTCAACCTCCGAACTGGAGCGCTGGCTGCACGATCGCAGCGACCTGCTCGCGGCCATCAGCGAAGGCCGCGCCCGCCTGTACATCGCCAGCACCTGCAACACCGACGACCAGGCCGCCCAGGAGGCGTACGCGTCATACGTCGAGCACGTCGCGCCCAAGCTCTCACCCATGTTCTTCGAGCTCGACAAGAAGCTGGTGCAGGCCGCCCGCGTCTGCCCGCTGCCGCCCCGCTACGCGGTGCTGCTGCGCAACGCCCAGGCCGACGTCGAACTCTTCCGCCCCGAGAACGTGCCGCTGGAGACCGACCTGGCCAAGCTGGGCCAGCAGTACGACCAGATCGTGGGCGCGATGACCGTGGAGTTTGACGGTCAGACCCGCACGCTGCCCCAGATGTCGGTCTTCCAGGAAAGCCCGGACCGGACCATCCGCGAGCGCGCCTGGCGGACCGTGGCCGACCGGCGCCTGCACGACCACGCCGCCATCTCCGACGTCTTCGACAGGATGATCTCGCTGCGCCACAAGGTCGGCGTCAACGCCGGCTTCGAGAGCTACGTGGGCTACGCCTACAAGTCGTTCCACCGCTTCGACTATGGCCCGGCGCAGTGCGAGCGATTCCACGCCGGCGTCGAGGCGGCGTTCGTGCCCCTCATGCGCGAGCTCGACAAGGACCGGGCCGCCAAGCTCCACCTCCCCGCTCTCCGCCCGTGGGATCTGGGGGTCGATGTGCTGGGCCGGGGCCCGCTCAAGCCCTTCGACGGCGGGGCGGACCTCGTCGCCAAGAGCCGCGTGGTGTTTCGGCGCCTTGACCCGCGCCTGGCGGCACTCTTCGAGCAGCTCGGCGATGGGCGCGGACGGGTGCGCAGCGCCGCCGACCCGGGCGGGGCCAAGCTCGATCTCGACAGCCGTCGCGGCAAGGCCCCGGGGGGCTACCAGTACATGCTCGAGCGCTCGCGCGTGCCGTTCATCTTCATGAACGCCGCGGGCGTGCACAAAGATGTCCAGACCATGGTGCACGAAGCCGGGCACGCCTTCCACAGCATGCTGTGCGTCGATGAGCCGCTGGTCGAATACCGCTCCAGCCCCATCGAGTTCGCCGAGGTGGCGAGCATGAGCATGGAACTGCTGACGATGAAGCACCTGGGCCCGGGCGAAGCGGGCCGGGCGTTTTATGACGACCCCGAGAGCCTGCGCCGCGCCTGCCGCGACCAGCTCAAGCGCGCCGTCACCGTGCTCCCCTGGATCGCGACGATCGACGCGTATCAGCACTGGCTCTACGCCAACCCGACGCACACCCGCGACCAGCGTGCGGCTTTCTGGCTCTCGCTCGACGAACGCTTCGGTTCCAAACTCGATTGGTCGGGGCTCGATCAGGCCCGCCGCCTCTCGTGGCAGCGCCAGATGCACCTCTTCAGCCATCCGTTTTATTACATCGAATACGGCATCGCCCAGCTCGGGGCGCTCCAGCTCTGGCTGCATAGCCTCGAAAAGAGCGAGACAAGTGCCATCGAGCACTACATCAAGGCCCTCAGCCTTGGGGGCAGCCGCCCGCTGCCGGAACTCTTCAAGGCCGCCGGGCTCGTCTTCGATTTCGGCCCCGAGACCCTGATGCGTCTGGCCGACCGCGTGCGTCTCGAACTCGCGAAGTTCCCGGAGTAAGGTCCGACGAGATGGAACAGCAGCCGCCTCGCTTCGACCACATGTCCCCCGAGCAGTTCCGCGCCGCCGGCTACGCGATGATCGACCGCATCGCCGCGTACTGGGAATCGCTCCAGAGCCGCCCCGACGACACACCCATCGCCTCGCGCGTGAAGCCGGGCGACATCTTCGCCAGCCTTCCCCCCGCCGCCCCCGAGCACCAGGAGCCCTGGGACGCGATCGCCCGCGACATCGACGCCCTCATCATGCCGGGCATCACCCACTGGCAGCACCCCGGGTTCTTCGGCTTCTTCCCCGCCAACAACAGCGGCCCGAGC
Source organism: Tepidisphaera sp. (assembly GCA_016124375.1). Taxonomy (GTDB): domain Bacteria; phylum Planctomycetota; class Phycisphaerae; order Phycisphaerales; family UBA1924; genus RI-211. The sequence goes on along the minus strand of WGNV01000001.1, from coordinate 30,020 downwards.
GTACTGGGCGAACTGCTCTCCGCCGGCCTTGGTGTGCAGGGCATGCTGTGGGCCACCAGCCCCGCGGCCACCGAACTCGAAATGCGCGTGCTCGACTGGCTCGGGCGCGCCATCGGCCTGCCTGAGTCGTTCCTCTTCGGCGAGCGCCCGTTCGAGAGCCCCGGCGGCGGCGTCATCCAGGGTACCGCCAGCGAAGCCGCCCTCGCGGCCATCGTCGCCGCCCGCGGCCGCGCCCAGCGTGCCGGGGCCCACGCCGATTTCGTCGTCTACACCAGCACGCAGGCCCACTCCAGCATCACCAAGTCCGCCGTCGTCGCGGGCGTCGCGCGCGATATGAACGACGCCACGCACGTCCGCCTCATCGATGTTGACGAAGACCTCGCCATGCGTCCCGATGCCCTCGCGCGCGAGATCGCTATCGACCTCGCCGCGGGCCGGGTTCCTCTCCTCATCGCCGCGACGCTCGGCACCACCAGCACGACCGCCGTCGACAATCTCCACGACATCGCCGCCGTCATCGACCGCACCTTCGCCAGCCACCCCGCCGCCCCGCGCCCGTGGCTGCATGTGGATGCCGCCCACGCCGGCGCCGCGCTGGTCTGCCCCGAGTTCCGCTGGCTGATCCGCGGCATCGAACGCGCCGACTCCTTCTGCTTCAACCCGCACAAGTGGCTGCTCACCAACTTCGACTGCGATTGCTTCTGGACCCGCGACCGTGCCGCGCTCATCAACGCCATGAGCATCACCCCCGAGTACCTCCGCAACGCCGCCAGCAGCGCGGGCACCATCGACTACCGCGATTGGCACGTGCCGCTAGGCCGCCGCTTCCGCAGCCTCAAGTTGTGGTTCGTGCTGCGCCATTACGGGCTCGAAGGCCTGCGGGCGTACATCCGCGAGCACGTGCGAGCCGCCGAAACGCTCGAAGCCCTCGCCCGCGCCGACGCCCGCTTCGACGTCGTCACCAAGCGCACCATGAACCTCGTGTGCATCGCCCTGCGCCCGCGCCCGGGCGAAAGCCCGGAAGACGCCAACGCCCGCACCAAGGCCCTGCACCACGCCCTCAACGCCGCCAACCGCATCCTCGTCACCCACACCATCCTCCCCGGCGGGCGCTACGTCATCCGCGTCGCCATCGGCGGCTCGTTCACCCGCGAGGCACACGTGCTGGCCGCGTGGGAAGCCATCCGCTCGCTCGCCTGACCCGCCGCCTTCCAAACTCGGGTACGCTGTGTGTTGCTGCTCGCTCTTCTCGCACCCCCCGGAGCCCCGCCATGAACATTCTCGCGCTCGCTGCATGCGCCCTGGCGCTCGCCGCCCAGCCCGCCCCCAAGCCGGCAGACCAGCCCCACCACGCTCCGCACTCCGCGCCCGACGCGCCCAAGACCGCCCCCGATAAGGAACATCCCGTGAAGGCGACCACCCCCGAGTTCCACGAGGGCACCAAGGACCGTGTCGACCTTCTCACCTCCCGCGCCAAAGAAGGCAAGGCCAAGCTCGTCTTCCTGGGTGACTCCATCACCGAGGGCTGGGAAGGCGCGGGCAAGGACGTCTGGGCCAGGCACTTTGGCGACAAGGCCGCCGCCAACTTCGGCATCGGGGGCGACCGCACCGAGCACGTGCTCTGGCGCCTCGATCACGGCAACCTCGACGGCCTCCATCCCGATCTCATCGTGCTGATGATCGGCACCAACAACACCGGCCACCGCCAGGACCCCGCCGCCGACACCGCCGCGGGCGTGCACGACATCCTGGATCGCCTCGAACACAAGTTCCCGCACGCCAAGGTGCTTCTGCTGGCCGTCTTTCCGCGCGGCGCGACCGCCGCCGACCCGCTCCGCAAGCTCAACGACCAGGTGAACGACATCATCAAGACCTACGCCGACGACAAACGCATCTTCTACCGCGACATCAACAAGGTCTTCCTCGATGACAAGGGCAACCTCTCCAAGGACATCATGCCCGACCTGCTCCACCCGAACCGCAAGGGCTACGAGCTGTGGGCGAGCGCCATCGACGCCGACATCGCCAAGCTGATGGACGCCCACCAGCCGCAGCCGAAGTAACCCCGCGCTGCCTCAAGAGCCAGTGCGGGCGCCGCGCCCGCATCCACGCCTTCCCAACCGAATCTTCACACCCTCCGCCCGCGCCGGGGGTTGTTCGTCGCGTGCGCCAAGATCGCCCGTCCGTACCCCGCGCCAGATCGCCGCAATACCCGAAATCACACACACTTGCGCCGGTCCCTCCCTCGCGAGCCTCGATCATCCACATCGCTGCACGCGGGGCAGCGCCGCGGCAAAGCGCTGGTGCTTCTTAAGCACGGCGCAAAGTTATCTCTAAGTTACCACGCACCCGCTGTGTTACGCCCCAATCACCGGGTAAGGTTCGCCCCGTGGGTTGGTGAATGTCTTCGCTCATGTTGTCAGGGGATGCGCTCGGTGCGCTGCCCCCGAAGGCTGTCACTCCGCCGCATCGCGGCCCACCTCCCCGCTTCCGCGGGTGAGCCCCTCACCGGGGTAGAAGGAGAGAACTCCATGCGCGTTTCGTCCCTGTCCCGTGCGTTCGCCCTCGCCGCCCTCGCCGGCACCGCCAGCCTGTCCTTCGGCCAGCTCTTCACCGGCCCCTCGTCCTCGCAGGCTCCCTACCTGGTTCCCGTTCCCGGCGGCCCCAGCATCCAGTCCTACTCCATCCTCACCGCGGGCGACCTCGTCGGCGGCTACCGCATGGAAGGCACGCCCGACGGTCTGGGCGCCTACGACAACGGCGACGGCACCATGACCGTCCTCATGAACCACGAGTTCGGCACCACCGCCGGCATCACCCGCGCCCACGGCGGCACCGGCTCCTTCGTCAGCCGCTGGGTCGTCAACACCACCCCCGGCCCCAACTTCCTCCAGGTCATCAGCGGCTCCGACCTCGACCAGTCCGTCGTCACCACCTCCAACGGCGCCGGCACCGCCAACTCCTTCAGCCGCTTCTGCTCCGCCGACCTCGCCCCCCAGACCGCGTTCTTCAACAGCGCCTCCGGCCTGGGCTCCGCCAGCCGCATCTACCTAAACGGCGAAGAGAGCGGGTCCAACGGCCGCGCCATGGCCCACGTCGTCGACATCAACGGCTCCAACACCGGCGTCGGGTTCCAACTCAACGCCTTCGATGGCCTGGGCGCGTGGGAGAACATCCTCGCCCACCCCAACACCGGCAACCAGACCCTCCTCATGGCCAACAGCGACGGCGCCCGCAACGGCGTCTACGCCTACGTCGGCTCCAAGACCAACACCGGCTCGGCCATCGACCGCGCCGGCCTCACCGGCGGCACCACCTACAGCATCCAGGTCAGCGTCAACGGCTCCAACATCGCCAGCGAAGACCGCTTGACCGGCCTCAATGGCTCCCTCTCCGGCAACTTCGCCTTGACCCCCATCACCCGCGACGCCAACGGCGCCGTCACCGGCGGCAACACCGGCACCACCTTCCTCCGCCCCGAAGACGGCGCCTGGGATGCCTCCAAGCCCAACGACTACTACTTCGTCACCACCGATCGCTACGACCAGAACAAGGACGGCGTCGGCAGCCAGGTCGGCCGCAGCCGCCTCTGGCGCATGCGCTACTCCGACGTCAACAACCCCACCGCCGGCGGCACCATCGAGGCCCTCCTCGACGGCTCCGAATCTCAGCAGATGCTCGACAACATCTGCGTCGTCCCCGGCACCGACGGCCACACCCGCATCCTCGCCCTCGAAGACGTCGGCGGCAACGACCACAACGGCAAGGTCTGGATGTACGACACCGCCACCGACCAGCTCACCCTCGTCGCCCAGCACTTCGCTTCCAACGGCGACATCGGCGCCGCCGCCACCGCCCCCTTCAACAACGACGAAGAGTTCTCCGGCATCATCGACGCCCGCGACACCCTCGGCCTGGGCTGGTTCCTCGTCGTCGATCAGCAGCACTACGGCGTCTCGGGCGGCCAGGTCGAAGGCGGCCAGTTCATCGCCTTCTACCTCCCCAGCGCCATCCCCGCCCCCAGCGCCATGGGACTCATGGGCCTGGCGGGCCTGGCCGGTCTGCGTCGCCGCCGCTAATCCGCCTCGCACGCGGCTACCACTCACGAATCAAGGCACGCCCGGTCGAAAGGCCGGGCTTGCTTTTTTTCAGGCCGCTTCGCCCCGCGCCCGGCGCACCTGGCGCTCGGTCCGCACGTTGCTCGGCGCATCCGCCGCTTCCTTCCAGTCTTCCGCCGCACGCAGGGTCAGTTCCATGGGCATCGTCTTGCGATACCCGAGCAACCGGATCACCTCCAGCACGTCGGTCCAACTGGGGAACTGCTTGGTGTTGGCCTTCTTGAAGGCGTCGATGGCCATCAGGAACAGGAACTGCTCCTGGGTCATCTGGCCCTCTTCGGCGCTCTTGGTGAAATCCGACAGTCGCCGCCCGGGCCCGCGCCGCCGGTCCATGCCGGTGCCGCTGATTGGCGCTTCGCCGTCCGACCCCACCCGCCCGGCGACCGCCGCCTGAATCTCGCGCCGGTCCAGCCCCAGCCGCCGATCGACCACGCCCCCGGTTCCCACCGGCATCCCGGCCGGGCGTGCCGGCTGAGCGTCGGAAGAAAAAGCCCGGCTCGCGTCGGGCGTGCCGGGCCGTGTGTTCGTTGGCGCGGTGTCTTCAGAGCGCTCGCGTCCGGGGTGATCGTGTGGGGCGGTCATCTCGGGCTCCCGCCTGCGTCCCCGGCGGGCGTCCGGCCCATCACGAGGCGAGGCTACAGGTCGTCATCTTCATCGTCTTCATCGTCCTCGCCGTCCTCGTCGTCGAGGTCTTCCTCGTCGTCCTCGAGGAAGTCCTCGTCGTCGTCCTCAAAGCCCTCATCGTCGTCAAACTCCTCATCGTCCTCAAACTCTTCATCCTCGTCCATGTCGTCATCGTCCTCATCCTCGGCCAGAGCCAGCCCGGCGTCGCGTCCGGGGGCCTGCCAATGGGTTTGGATTCCCCACGACGGCGTATGAAGCTCGTTCGACTCCGATGACGGCGTCAGCCCCTGGGCCACGCCCGCCTCACCACGAATCCGCATCACGTTGTTCTTCGACATGGTCCACCTTCCGTACAGGTTCGTTTCTGCCCAGACACTTGCCCCGTGCAAGGCGGCCGCCGCAGCGGCAGCCCCCGTGCCTCGGCAACACTCGATATTCAGGTTCCAGACCCGCGGCAGCTCGCGACGGCCCCGGCGTTGCCGCCATCGTTCACCCGTTCTTGCCGTCACGCCACCTTCTCCCAACGACTTTTTTCGTCCCGGCTTCCCGGCACGCGGCCGTACAATACAGTCCGCGCCGCACAAGTCAATCCAACCCCCCGCCACCCCCCGCATCTTTTCTCCACCGGTTTTCCACCACGCCCCGACCCGGGTACGCTTCCCCCTCTCTATGGACGACCTCCCCTCCTTTCGCCCCCTGGGCCTGCTCGGCGCCTGCCTCTTCCCGGGCCTGGGCCACATCCTGAACGGCGAAGTCAGACGCGGGGTCTACATCGCTTCCGGCATTCTCGGCCTCTTCCTCTCCGGCCTCCTGGTCGGCGGCATCGACACCATCGACTCCAAGGAAGACCGCCCGTGGTTCCTGGGCCAGGCCCTGGTCGGCCCCCTCACCTTCGCGGTCGACTTCGTTCACCAGCACCACTTCAAGGTGCTCGACCCGCAGACCAAGCAGCTCCGCAGCGCGTACCCGGGCGAAGGGCGCGGGCCCAACGGCGTGGCCGTCTCCCCGAGCACACCCCCCAACATCAAGTCGATCGGCAAGATGAACGAGCTGGGCACGCTCTTCTCGACCGTGGCGGGGATGATCAATGTCATCGTCATCATCGACGCCGGCTGGCCCACCCGCCGCCAGCAGCAGGGGAAGGCCTAAAGCATGCTGTACGCCCTGGCCTGGCGCCCGTTTCTGGATCCATTGCCCCTGGATCACGTGTGGTTTCTCCTGCTGTTCCCGATGGCGTTCTTCGTGGCTTTGGCCTACAAGGCAGTCCGCACGCCCGATCTCAAGCACGTGGCGCGGGAAGTGGCGGTGATGACCACGCAGATCGTGCTGGGGATGATCGCGCTGGGGCTGGCGAGCTACCTGTTCGTGCAGCACGTGGTGCCGCTGATTGCGCCCAAGTGAGGCGGAAGAGACGGGAAGAAGAGACGAAGTTCCGAAGTTCCGAAGAGACGAAGAGACGAAGTTCAGGGCACTCGCGAGCGAGGCGTGTGCGTGGGATGTGTGCGTGCGCGTCATTGTGACCACCTTCCCGTGGTTTTGTGCCTGGTGTCGAGGGCCGCGACGAGGTAGCGCAGGGCGTCGACGGCGTGGTCGAACCCTTCGCCCTTACGCGGCGAGTCCGTTCCGGTTTCATAGCGGTAACGGGCCAGCGACTCGATGAGGCGTTCGCAGCGGGCGTGGATGAACAGCCGTGGCTTTTCGCCGCTGGCGGGCTTGAGGCGGGCGCGGAGCAGGTCCAGCCCGTGCCGGATGCTGTAGCGCGGTGCGCGGGTTTTGAACTTGGCGTCGATGAGCATCTGCAGCACGCTGGTGCCGCTGTGCTCGCTTTCTTGCATGGCCGCGGGATCGACCGCGACCCACTTTGGGCATGGCCACGCCTCGACCCCCTCGCGGGCCAGGCCATTCTGCATCGCCTCGATGTTGCGGGCGGCGATCACGTCCTCGCCCACCCGCTCGTCCACGATCCACAGCACGCCGGCGTCGTCCACCACGCCCCACACCACGACGCTGGTGCGCAGGCCGGGGTCCATGCCGGCCAGCCACACCCCCTCCGGCCCGCGCAGCGGCGAGTCATCATGGAACACGTGCTCGGCGACCTCGAACTCGGGCACGACAACGCCGCTGCGGCGGGGGCGACGGCACAGCATCTCGGCCTCCCACACGTTGAGCGCGACCCGCCGCTTGGCGGCGATCGCGTCATCGATCCGCACGTGCCCGGCGTCCGCCGTGGGGCGCGTCTTGGCACGCCCGCGGCACTCGTTCCACAGCGTGCAGCCTTCGCAGGGTCGGGCCGGCGCACACGTCTCCAGCACATCCGCCACACCCCAGCGAAACAGAGCGCGTTTGCCTTTCTTGGCTTCGTTGACGAGGTCGTACATGACGCCGTAGGCCTCGTGCATGGTGCTGAGGCACTCGACGCTGCCGACGACATCGACCTGGCCGCAGCGTTTGCTGCGGGTGGTCAGTTGAGCCGCCTCCCAGACGAGCGGGTCGAAGAGATCGACCTCGTCGCAGCGGAGTTTTTGCACGCGTGTGCCGCGAACGGAGGTCTGGGAGTGGGTGAGCAGTTCGACCTCGGAGCCGTTGACGAGTGTCAGGCGGCGTTCGGTGATTCGACCCGCGACGAGTTCGGCGATGAGGGGGCGCTGAGCGGGGTCGAAGAGTCGCCGCAGATGCGCGTACATGCGTTTGCTCTGTTCGAATGAGCCGCCGAGCACGCGGATCTCGATGCCGGGCTTGAACACGAGATCGAGCATGGTGGCGACGGCGCCGAGGAAGGTTTTTCCGCCGCCGCGATTGGCCCAGACGATGCAGTCGGCGGCATGTGGGGCGGTCTGGCTCTTCGCGCCGGGCACATTGCCCTCGAAGAACGCGTGCGCGAGGTAGTCGAAGGGGGCCGCGTGCCCGTCGATCATGGGCGAGCGCGGGATGTTGAGACCCTGCGAGGCGAGGAAAGCCGCGAGCTGGTCGGGCGTGGTGGGGCGGGCCAGGGCGTCGGCGACGTCGGCGACGGGCGTGGCTTCTTTGGCGGTTTTCTTGGTGCGTGCGGCGTCCTTCTTGCTCGGCATGCGAGTCTCCTTTGGGTGGGTGAGCGGTGGTGGTGGGGGTGGTGGGGGTGGTGGGGCGTTACGAGCCCGAAGCGCGAGCGAGGGTCTCAGCGATGTGCGAGTTCAGGAGGTGTTGGCGCACCAACACCACGGAGACCCTCGCTCGCGCTTCGGGCTCGTAGGGATTTCCTGCTCGGCGCTTCGGCCACATACGCCACGGGCGGGCTGGCGATGCTGGACGCGGCGAGCACGAGGAGCTGGGCGCAGATGGGCCGCGTGCGCGAGGCGCGGCTGGCGTTGGCCCACTTTTCCAGCCCGAGCCGCACGCGCGGGTTGCGCGCGAGCAATCGCGACGCGACGGAAAGATCGGCGAGCATCCAAGGCTTGAAGCCGGCGGCGGCGATGACGCGTGCGAGGGCTTCGTCGCGCCGGGGCGGCTCGCACTCCACCCGGCGCATGCCGGCACGCTCAAAGAACGGGCACCAGCGCCCCATGCCGGCCAGGGCCTCGGTGCGGCGAGTCAGCGGGTGGGCCAGGTACGCCTCGACCAAGCGGCGCGCCACGCCCAGGCCCCGATATCGCGGCTCGACGATGACGCGCGAGATGACGCGTACTTCGGCGTTGAGGCGCTGCGCGATGTCGCGCTTGGGCGTCGGGGCGGCGTAGCGATCACCCCAGGCGGCGCTTCGCCAGGTGGCGTTGAGCACGGGGCGCGAGGCGACGAGCACGCCGACGACGCGCGAGCCGTGCATCGCGGCCAGCACGGCGTCGAAGGTGCGCGGGTGCCCCAGGCGGTAGTGATGTCCGGCGAGGCGCGCGTAGTCGGCCCATGAGCCGGGGGCGATGGTGATGGGGGTGCGCAGCAGATGGGGGAAGGCGAGCGAACTCATGCGGAGATCTCCCGGGCGGGCGCGTGGGGTTCGTCGAGCAGGCGGATCCAGAGGTTGGGGCGGAGGAAGGGCGCGAGGTCGTCGTTGGCCGCGGCACAGATGAGGCGGACGCCGGTGCGGCGCGTCCAGGGGGCGAGGGACATGGCGATGGCGTGGGCGGTGGGGCGATCGAGGGGGGTCAGGAACTCGTCGGCGAAGATGGTGGCGGCTTTGGCCTGGCGGAGTCGGCGCTGGGCGCGGGTGATGGCGATGGCGAGGCTGAGGCGGGCCGCCTCGCCTCCGGAAAGTTCGGCGCCCAGGCGAGGCAGCAGTTGGGCGTCGGCGAGGCCGGCGCGGGAGAGGGCGTCGAGGGCGGCGGGGAGGGGCGCGGGCAGGGCGTCGATGGCGGCGATGGTGGGCGGCACCGGGCGGCAGGTGATCGAGCCGGGCAGCAGGCGTCGCCAGGCGCTGAGCAAGCGGCTTTTGCCACAGCCGCTGGGGCCGGAGAGGAATGCGATCTCGCCCGGCTTGAGGCGGGCATCGAGGAGCAAGGCGAGGGATTTTCGCCGGCGCTGGTCGGCGGCGTGGGCGGCGCTCCTCCGGGTGATGGCCAGGCCAAAGCCCGAGACGGCGCGGAGCACGCGGGGGGAGGGAGTGCGGGAGACCTGGAGGGTGCGGAGGAGCGTGGCGGGAGAAGCGGGTGGGTGATGGTTCATGCCGCCACCTCGCCTGGGCGGGTGTGGGCGGCGAAGAGATCTTGAATGGCCTGGCAATGGCGACGGACGGCGTGAAGGCTGGTGTGGAGGGCGACGGCGGCGTCGCGCTGGGAATGGCCCTGGATGAAGCAGGCGATGCCGACGCGGCGGCGGGATTCGGGCCAGGTGTGGTTGTGGGCGACGACGAAGGCGTAGATGGGGGTCATGATGCGCTTGGTGAGGGCGCGGACGCGGACGCGGAGTTTTCGGGGGTCGTCGTGGACGAGGGAGGCGATTTCGCTGGCGCTGCGGTTGTCGGCGTAGATGGCGCGGAGGAGGGCGAGGTCTGGAGCGGGGAGGGCTTCGGCGCGGGCGAGGAGAAGGTCGATGGCGGAGGATTCGAACTTGCGACGGAGGTCCGAAATAGCCGCGGGATCGAAGTTGCCTGCGTTGGTGCCTCGCCAGTCTCCGATTTTGACAGCCTGCATGACCAAACCCCCTTCCCGAAATAATCTCTGACAGATGGTTCACTTGCGGGTGAACTGTGGTATAGTTCTATCATGCGGTGAACGATTTGCAAGGTCAAAGTTTGGTATCACGCGAAAGGCGCGCGCAGTTCCGGTAGATCGCTGTCAGATTGTGGAAAACGTTGGTGAAAGGAGGGGTCTTTGTGAACGCGAATGACGGCCCGGAACGCCAGGAGACGGGGTTGGAGGGGGTGCGCCGTGGGGGGTTTGGCGAGCAGGTGCGAACCCGGCGGCAGCGAGCGGGGCTGAGCTTGCAGGACCTTGCGGAGCGGATCGGGTGCGCGAAGGGGTATTTGTCGGAGATCGAGACGGGGCGACGGAACGCGCCGGGCGAGGAGATGGTGCGGCGGTTTGAGGAGGCGCTGGGGGTGTTGGATGGGGCGATGGCGCGGGCGGCGGCGCTGGAGCGCGGGCTGGCGGCGGGGGGCGAGGCGCTGCGCGATGAACTGAGCAAGGGGATGGAGGCGGCCCAGGCGTGGCGGCGGGTGGCGACGGGCGTGAAGCGAGCCGGGGGCGTGGGGACGCTGGATGATCTGTACCGGACGGGGGCGCTGGCGAAGATCGTGGCGGAGGCGGAGAAGCACGGCGGGCAGGAGCCGCTGAACCCGACGCCGTCACAGGGCGTGACGCCGATTGCGCTGCCTTTGGAGGTGCCGCTGATTAATAAGGTGGTGGCGGGGTATCCGCGGGAGTTCACGGATTTGAGTTACCCGGCGCGGGTGGCGGATGAGTACATCCGGTGTCCGGATTTGAATGATCCGGATGCGTTTGCGGCGCGGGTGGTGGGGGACTCGATGCAGCCGAACTATCGGGAGGGGGACATCGTGGTGTTCAGCCCGGCGACGCCCGTGAAGAGCGGGATGGATGTGTTTGCGCGGCTGGAGCCGGACCATGAGACGACGTTCAAGCGGGTGTACTTTGAGAAGCCGCGGGGGGGAGAGGAGTTGATTCGGTTGCAGCCGTTGAACAGCAAGTACCCGCCGCGAACGCTGGAGCGGGAGCGGGTGGCGGGGCTGTATGCGGCGGTGAGTGTGATGAGGAAGTTGGTGTAGGGAAGGCACTAGGCACTAGGCACTGGGCACTAGGGAAGATCGCGCGCGTGGGAAGAAAATCGCCCGGTGACTAGCCGGGCGATGGGGGGACGCTTGATGTGGTGCTGTGGGGGTGGACGCCAGCGCGGGCGGCGTCTCAGGACTTCTTGCCCAGGGCGAAGCCAACGCCGGCGAAGACGGCGGTGAGGCCAGCGGCGCCGCCGAGGATGGCGGCGAAGTTGTCGCCCAGGGTGTTCATGAGGCCGCCACCGGTGGTGCTGGTGAAGCCGATGATGACGGCGAAGACACCGATGAGGCAGACGACAGCGCCGCCCAGGGCGACGCCGCCGGCGATGCCGGACCAGGCACCGTCGTAGGCCTCGGGGGCGGCCATGGCCATCATGGCGGCAGCGCCCGAGGCGGAGGTTTCGAGGTCGGCGCCGCCGGGGGATTCGAAGAGGGCGCCGGCGTCGCCGCCACCGATGGCGGTTTCGGCGGCGGTCTGCTGTGCGATGGTGTCGGCGCCGTAGACGTCTTCCATGAGGCCAGCGCCCAGAGAGGTGTCGTCGGCTTCCTTGGTGAGGTCGAGCAGGCCGCCGGAGCCGGAGCCGGACTTACCTGGGTCTTGCATGGCGGGGGCGGAGGAGACGCGGGTGACGGCGTTGGCGTCGGCGTCGTCGGTGCCTTCGGCTTCGAAGATGGAGATGCCGGTGGAGTCTTTCTCGTCCTTGGGGACGAGGGGGTCGAGCTTCATGCCGGTGCCGGAGCCGCTGAGGGAGAGTTCGCCGCTGTCGCCGGCGAGGGGGATGGCGCCGTCATCGCCGCCGGCGAGGAGGTCGACCTGCTCGCGTTTGAACATGAGCTTGTCGCGATCGCGGAACTCCTGGAGCTGGCCGCGGGAGGCCATTTGCTTGACGTCGTCGACGGACTTGCCAAGTTTCTGGGCGGCTTCCTCGATCGAATAGAACATCTTTTCCATGGCGGGCACACTCCAAGGTTCATCGGGTTACGCGGCGCCTGGGCGCGGCGGCCCTCGCCGGCGGGTTTGCGGCCGGGTCGGGGGTGACAAGATAGCACACTTGCCCCGATTCGGCACGCCGGTGGGCGCAGGCCTTTTTGAGATACGCATGCGGGGTGTGTTTGGGTTCGGGTTTTTCGGGAGGAAGCGGGCGTGGGTCAGCGGGGGCAGAGGTCGCGGACGATGGCGGCGGCCTGCATGCGCAGCTCTGGGACGGCGGAGCTTTCCCAGAGGGTGCCGCGGCGGAGGGCGCCGAGCGCCCAGAGGGTGGGCTGAGGCTGGCCTTGGGCGTCGATGGCGCGGCCTTGGGGGTCGGTGAGGAGGCCCAGGCCGAGTTCTTCGCTGCGGATGTGGCCTGAGGTAGCGAGGGCGGTGAGCAGGGGTGAGGCGGTGATGCTGGTGCGGGCGCCGGTGCAGTTGATGACGCGGTCGAAGGTGGCGGTTTCGAGGCGGCCGGAGCCTCGTTCGCGCCAGGTGATGTCGGCGGCGGGGCCGCGATCGGCGACGGCCTTGACGTTGCCGGCGAGGATACGGATGAGGTTTCGCTGCTTGAGTTCGACGATGCGGGCGACGACTTCGGCGGGGACGCGGTGGCGATGGACATCCCAGTAGGCCCGGAGGCGCTGCATGAAGCGGGCGTGGTCGCGGGTGGAGAAGCCGGCCCAGAGGGCGGGGGTGATGGGGCGGAGGCAATCGACGGCGGCCCGCCAGTCGCCCCCGGCGCGCATGATGCGGCGGGCTTCGCGGCGGACGTGGATGAAGACCTGGTGGAGCGATTGGCCGGGGGTGGGGGGGACTGGGGTGAGTTGATCCGGGCCGGGCGAGGCGTGGACGCAGGGCAGCAGGCCATGGCGGGAGAGGACGGTGAGGCGGGGGCGCTCGCCGCGGCTGGTGAGGGAGATGCAGACATCGACCATGGTGAGGCCGCTGCCGATGATGAGGATGCGTTCGCCATCGCGGGGCGGGGCGTGGGCGGCGTTGGTCCAGGGGTCGGGGCACCACCATGGGGCAGCGATGTTTTCGAACGCTGCGGGAGGGCCGGGGCGGAAGTTGCCCGGGGCGAGGACGAGGCGGGGCGAGGTGACGGTTTCGCGTTCGCTGGTGATGTGCCAGAGGCCGGCGGCGGTGCGGTCGGCGGCGATGGCGGGCGAGGGGATGACGCGCAGGCGGCCTTCGGAGGTGGCGATGGCTTCTTGGAGGCGGGCGGCGAGGTATTCGCCGTACCAGGCGCGGGGGAGGAAGGCGGCGGGCTCGAAGCGTTTGCCGGAGGAGCCAAGCCAGGTGACGAAGTCGGCGGGGTCGTCGGCCCACATGCCCATTTTGTTGGCGGGGACGTTCAGGAGCAGCCGCGGGCTGGGGGGGGAGTAGGCGACGCCGGGGCCGGGGGTCACGCGGCTTTCGAAGAGGGCGATGGAGCCGGGAAAGCCCGCGCGGACGAGGCCAGCGGCGACGGCGGAGCCGCAGAACCCGGCGCCGATGATGCAGAGGTCGTGGGTGGTCATTCGCGGGGCGAGTCCCGATGGAGATTGTGATTCAGGTGGCAACGAGTCGCTCCATGAGTTGCTGGACTTGTGGCCATTTGGCGGCGGCGTGGTCCATCCACGCCAAGCCGCGGGCGATCTCGTCGGCGTGCTTGGCGCGTGATTCTTGCAGGATTTTCTGGCGTGCCCCGGCGTCGAACTCGAAGTGCGTGGCCTTGGAGTATTGCTTCATGAGGGGGCCGGCGAGGATAGGTGCGGCGTGTGCCGCGGGGTCGGTCAGGCCCAGATGGTGCATGCTGGCGACCAGGCGAGGCTCGGGGGAGGCGAGGAAGGCGTCGAAATCCAGCCACTGGCAGCGGGCGTCGAAGCGGACGGCGGCGGCGCCCAGGGCGAGCATCTCGCTGAGCCAACTCATGCTGACCTTTTCGCCCGGGGAGAGCGAGGCGAGGGACCACGGGGTTTCGCCCAGGCGCTTGTGCAGGCGGGTGAGGCGGCTGGCGGCGCGGCCTTCGATGTCGACCATCGCCCCGCCCAGCAGCGCGGGCAGAAAGACTGCAGGGGAGACGTACATGAAGATGGAGCGCGACGCGGCGACGCGGTCCATGAGCAGCTCGGCCATCTCGCTGACGTAACTGGTGCACTTGATGAGGGCGGTCTGTTGTGGGGAGAAGGTGCGCGACCAGATGCCCAGCCACAGCGACAGTCGCTGGTCGAACTCGGCGGGTGGCCAGGGGCTTTCGGGCGTGCCGAGCGAGAGTTGGGCGTCGGCGAAAGAGCGCATGACGCCGGGCTCGCGCAGGGCGAAGACCTGGGGGTGGGCCCCGAGCAGGCGCGAGAGGAGCGTCGAGCCGACGTGCGAGATGTGGAAGATGAAGTTGGCACGCACGGGCAAACCCCGGGCGGCGTCCTGCACCTGGGGCCAGCGGGCCCAGGCGGTTTTGGTTTGCGGCGTGAGCATCCGGCGGTCGTGGAAGCCCAGCGCGTCGAAGTCGGCCCGCGCGAGTTGGACGAACTGCACGGCGTCGGCCTTGAGGTCGAGCCCCAGGGGGTAGAGCGTCGGGCTGGACTGGAAGTCTTCTCGGAAACCCACGGTGAAGTCCCTTGGTGACGAGGCTTGGATGAGGCGGCGGCTGGCGGAGGTTAACGAGCGGCGGGGCGGCGTCGAGGGTGGGGCAGCGAAAAATGGCGTGCGAAGTTCGGGAAAGTGTCGCCCGCGCGGGCGGGTGGATGATTATCATCCGCCCCGGTGCTGAGCGCGGCCAAGCCGCGAAGGGCCGGCAAAACGCATGACGACCCAGCCCCAAACCCCGCCCCCAGCCTTGCCGGGCGTGCTCACCGGCACACGCCCGCCGCTGTCGGGCCACCTCGCGTGGCTCGAGGCCGAGGCGATGTACGTGATTCGTGAGGTCGCGGCGCAGTTCGAGCGGCCCGCCCTGCTGTTCAGTGGCGGCAAAGACTCGATCATCATGCTGCACATGGCCCGCAAGGCGTTTCACCCCGCCGGGCTGCCGTTTCCGATCGTGCACATCGACACCGGGCACAACTTCCCGGAGGTGATCGCGTATCGGGATGAGCTGGTGGCGGCGTTGGGGGAGCGGCTGATTGTGGGGAGCGTGGAGGAGGCGATTCGGGCCGGGCTGGCGCATGAGAATCCGGGGCAGCAGAGCCGCAATCGGGCGCAGAGCCCGGCGTTATTAGAAACGATCCGGCGGCATCGGCTGGATGCGCTGATGGGCGGGGCCAGGCGCGACGAAGAGAAGGCGCGGGCGAAGGAGCGGATGTTCTCGTTTCGCAATGAGCTGGGGCAGTGGGAGCCGCGGGATCAGAGGCCCGAGTTGTGGAACCTGTATAACGGGCGGATCCACCGGGGGATGGTGACCGACGGGCCAGGGTTTGAGGTGGGCGAGCACATCCGGGCGTTTCCGCTGTCGAACTGGACGGAGCTTGATGTGTGGGAGTACATCGAGCACGAGGGGATTGTGGTGCCGTCGATTTACTTTTCGCACGAGCGCGAGATCGTGGTGCGGGCGGGGAGCATCTGCCCGGTGTCTAGCTTCTTCCCGGCGCGGGCGGGGGAGAAGATGGAACGGCGCATGGTGAGGTTCCGCACGGTTGGCGACATGACGTGCACGGCGGGTGTGGATACGCCGGCCTCGTCGCCCCGGGATGTGATCCGGCAGATCATCGCGACGCGGCAGAGCGAGCGCGGGGCGCGGCTGGACGACACGTTCAGCGAGGCGGCGATGGAGGATCGCAAGCGGGAGGGGTACTTCTAGTGGAAGACCTGGCCGCCACTCCCGATCTTGGTGTGCTTCGACTGATGACCTGCGGGTCGGTCGATGATGGCAAGTCCACGCTCATCGGGCGGCTGCTGTACGACAGCAAGGGGATCTTTGAGGATCAACTGGCCGCGGTGCAGCGGGCGAGCCAGTCGCGCGGGCGGGGTGAGCTTGATCTGTCGCTGCTCACCGACGGCCTGCGGGCCGAGCGCGAGCAGGGGATCACGATCGACGTGGCGTATCGGTACTTCGCGACGCCCCGGCGGAAGTTCATTCTGGCGGATGCCCCCGGGCACGTGCAGTACACCCGCAACATGGCGACGGCGGCCAGCACGGCGGACGCGGCGATTATTCTCATAGACGCCCGGCATGGGGTGGTGGAGCAGACGCGTCGGCACGCGTGCATCGCGGCACTCTTGGGTGTGCCCCACATGCTGGTGTGCGTGAACAAGATGGACCTGGTGGAGTTTTCGCAGGAGCGGTTCCGCGAGATCACGGCGGACTTTGAGGCTTTCGCGGCGGCGGCCTCCCCCGATGGGCATGCCGACACCATCGCACGGCGCTGCACCATTACGTATGTCCCGATCTCGGCATTGCTGGGCGACAACGTGGTGACGCGAAGCACGCAGATGAGTTGGCGCGACGGGCCGCCTTTGCTCGAGATGCTCGAGGAACTGTCCGGCATCGCCGACGACCCGACGGCGCCGACACGCCTGCCCGTGCAGAGCGTGATCCGTGTGCACGGGGCGTTTCGCGGGCTGGCGGGGGGGCTGGCGTCGGGGTCGCTGGGCGTGGGAGACGAGGTGACGATTTTGCCCGCGGGGGTGACATCGCGCGTGAAGCGCCTGCACGTGGGCGCGACGCCTCTGGAGCACGCGGCGCCGCCGGCGTCGCTGACGGTGGAACTTGCAGACGAGCGCGACGTGCAGCGGGGGGACATGCTGGTGCGGAGCGCCGACCTCGCGGGCGAAGCCGCGGAGCACCGGTCGCCCAAGGTCGTTCGCGAGATCGACGCGGCGGTCGTGTGGTTTTCGCCTCACGCGTTGCCCGCGGGGCGGCGGGTGCTGGTGCGGCACACCACGCGCGAGGTGCCGGCGCTGGTCAAGGCGATCACGCATCGGCTTGATCTGGCCGACCTCTCGCAGCGCCACGGCGTGAGCCAACTGGAGATGAACGAGATCGGGCGGGTGACGCTGAAACTGGCGGGCGGAATCGTGTGCGATTCTTACCGGAAGTGCCGTGCGACGGGCTCGTTCATCATGATCGACGAAGCGACCAACGCGACGATCGGCGCGGGGCTGATCGCATGACGCCCGAAGACGCAAAGCCTGGGCGTCAGCCCGATCCGGCGGCTACGCCCACGGACATTTATCCGCACCGGCCGCTGGTGTCGCACGACGAGCGGCAGTCGCTGCTGGGGGCGGGGCGAGTGCGGCAGCGGGGGTGCACGCTGTGGTTGACGGGGCTGAGCGGGTCGGGCAAGAGCACGATCGCCGCGGCTCTGGAGGCGGAGTTGCTCAGGCGGGGTGTGTGGGCCTATCGGCTCGATGGCGACACGCTGCGGACGGGATTGAACGCCGGGCTCGGGTTTAGTGCTGCGGACCGCACCGAGAACATCCGGCGCATCGGCGAGGTGGCGAGGCTGTTCGCCGACGCCGGGCTGGTGGCGATCGCGAGCGCGATTTCGCCATTCCGGGCCGATCGCGACGCGGCCCGACGCGCCCACGAGGGTGCGGGGCTGGCGTTCTTCGAGGTGTTCGTGGATACGTCCCTCACGGTGTGCGAGCAACGCGACCCCAAGGGGCTGTACAGGAAGGCCCGCAGCGGGCAACTGGCCGGGTTCACGGGGATTGATAGTCCGTATGAGCCGCCCGAGAGGCCGGAACTGACGCTGCACGCTGGGAGCGAGAGTTTGGAGGCGTGCGTGGGGGCGTGCGTGGCGATGCTGGAGGCGAAGCGCATTCTCGAGTAGCAGGTGATCGAGCGGCGGGCGGCGGAGTTCACCACAGCGACACAGAGGCACAGAGAAGCAGCAGCAGAGAAGAAAGCAAAGCAGAGCGGCGAGAAAGACGAGAGAAGAAGAGACCGGAAATCACTCTTCGATGCCTCGATGCCGCATGCCTTGATGGCTTCTTCTATCTCGACCGATTGGGCAAGCCGAGCGGCCGACTACCAAGAAGGCACCGAGGCACGCGGCATCGAGGCATCAAGGTCTGCATCGCTCTTGCCTGTTCTTTTCCTGTCTCCTCCCCCCTCATCTTCCTCTTTGCTCTTGTCCGGTCCGCTCTTCTCCGTGCCTCTGCGTCTGTGTGGTGAACTCTTCTTCCGGCGCATGAAAAAACCCGGGATGCATTCATCCCGGGTTCGAGCGTGCATCAAGTCACTCAGTTCAGAGCCGCGGCGCCCGAGATGATCTCGGTGAGTTCCGTCGTGATCTGCGCCTGGCGGGCGCGGTTGTAGGAGCGGGTGAGGCGCTTGCCCATCTTTCCGGCGTTGTCCGTCGCGCTCTTCATCGCCACCATGCGGGCGACGTGCTCGCTCACCACGGCGTCGTTGACGGCCTGGAAGAGCAGGGCCTTGACGGCGGCGGGCAACAGTTCGCCCAGCAGCGTGGCGGCGTCCGGGCTGAACTCGAAGACGCTGCCGCCGCTCGTCTTGCCTTCTTTCTTGGGCGGCTGGAAGGGGAGCAACTGCATCACGGTCGGCGTCTGCTTGCCGGCGCTGATGTACTTCATATAGACGACGCGCACGACGCCGATCTCGCCCGCCCGGAATCGCGTGATCAGTTCCTCGGCGATGGCCTGGACGGCTTCGTACTTGGGCTTGTCGCCCAGGGCGTGGTTCTTGGTGACGTTGATGCCGGCGAACTTGAAGAACCCGGCGCCCTTCTTGCCCGCGACCTCCACCAAGCCGCCCTTGGCGGCGGGGGTCGAGCGGAACATCTGCATGGCGGTGCGGAGCACCGAGCCGTTGTAGGGGCCGCAGAGGCCCCGATCGCTGGTGAGGACCAGCGTGAGGTCCTTGCTGCTGGCCTTGGCTTGGCCGCCGTCGAGCAGCGGGTGCGTGACTTCGCCCAGGCCCGCGGCCAGTTCGCTCACGAGGTCGAAGAGGGTCTGCGTGTAGGGCTTGCTGGCGGTGGCCGCCTGCTGGGCGCGGGCGAACTTGCTGGTCGCGATCATCTGCATCGTTTTGGTGATGCGGCGGATGTTGGCGACGGCCTTGATGCGCTTCTTGATCTCGCGGGTCTTGCCCATAGGGAGGCAAGCGTATGCCCGGCGACCGGCGGCGGCGATGGACGCGGGTGCGAGGCCGCGGCGTGTTCGGCGTCAGTCCGGGTCGATGACCCGGTATTTGGGTGCGGGGGCGGTGCCGTCGCCGCCGAGCACGAGGCCGTCGTGGGCGAGGAACATTCCGTCGGGCAGCGAGGCCTGGGTGGCGGCGTGGCCCAGGTCGTGGCTCATGTGTACGAAGTAGGTGCTTTGGGCGCCTATTTGGTTGGCCGCGTTGACGGCCTGGGCGAGGGTGAAGTGGGTGGGGTGGTGCCGGTGGCGCAGGGCATCCAGGACGAGCGTTTTGACGCCCGCGAGGCGTGCCCAGCTTTCGGGGGGCACGGCGCTGACGTCGGTGCAGTACGCGAGCGGGAAGGGCGAGTCGGGCCCGGGGTCGATGCCCGGCCCGGGCGAGATGCGGAAGCCCAGCACGGGCAAGCGTCCGTGCAGCAGGCGGATGGGCGTGACGCGCAGGCCGAAGACATCGAGGGCTCGCCCGTCGTCGACGTCGCGGGGCTCGATGGTGTGCATGATGAGCGTCGCGACGAAACTGTCGTTGACGTTCGCCTGGCGATCGAAGATGTGCTTGTAGACCCGACGCAGGTGGTCCTGGGTGTGGGGCTCGGCGTAGATGTCGATCGGGGCGTTCATGACGACGTTGAAGCGGCGGACTTCGTCGAGGCCGAAGGTGTGGTCGACGTGGTTGTGGGTGAAGAGGATGGCGTCGCAGCGGTCGAGTTGGTGGGTGATGGCCTGCTGACGGAGGTCGGGCCCGGCGTCGATGAGGATGGTGCGCGGGGCGCCCTTGGCGTCGGCGTAGCGGATGGCCGCGCTGGTGCGCAGGCGGGTGTCGCGGGGGTCGGTGCTGGTGCACACGTCGCAGGCGCAGCCGATGGAGGGGATGCCCGAGGAGGTGCCGGTGCCGAGGAACTCGAATCGCATCGGGCGACTGTAGTTCCTGCGGGCGGCGAAGACGCTTCGAATCTAGGATCACGCGTGTACGGGCGCGTGATGACGATTCTGGCTGCTGCCTTGCTCGCGGCGTTTGCGCTTTGGGCCGCGTGCTGTCGGCGTGCGCCGGCGCCGCCGGCCCCGACCGCCGGCGGCCCGCGCGTCGTCGCGCTCAGCCCGGCGGTGGGCATCATTCTTCAGGACCTGGGGCGCGAAGGGCTCATCGTCGGGCGGCACGGGTCGGACATGACGCTTTCGCCGTCGCTGCCGGTGTGCGGCGATCATCTCGCGATCGACATCGAAGCGCTGCAGCGCGTCCATCCGACGCTGGTGCTCACGCAGTGGGGCACGCGCGACCTGCCCGAGGCGTATGTGTCGCTGGCCAAGCGCGAGGGGTGGGCCACGCACGACTGCCAGTTGCTGACGGTTGATGACATCCGGCGGGAGATCGGCGAGATCGACGCGTTGCTGCCGGCGCCTCATGACAAGGCAAAGGCGTTAGTCGCGGAATTTGACCGGGTGCTGACGCCGCGGCCTTCGAGGAAGGGCGCGGGGAAGGTGCTGCTGCTCAGCGGGATTGACCCGGTGGGCGCGCTGGGGCCGGGCTCGTGGCACCATCAGATGCTCGTGGCGATGGGCGGCACGCCCGCGATCGAGCAGGGGGCGGCGTGGATCGACCTGGCCAGCGAGGACTTGGTGCGGCTGGGGCCTGATGCGATCATCGTGCTGATGCCCCGCTCGCCCCGAACCCCGCCGCGGGGCAAGGACGAGGCGGCGTACGTGGGTGAAGAGGCGATCGCGCGTCTGCCCGAGCTTGCGCGCACGCCGACGCCGGCGTTCAAGAGCAAGCACATCGCGGTGATCGATGACCCGTTGAGCCTGACCCCGAGCACGGCCATGATCCGCGTCGCGCGGCAGATGGGCGAGGCGCTGGACGCCTGGAGCGGGAAGTAGGCGGGTTGGCGGAGGCGCGGATCAGTCCGAGACTTTGATCGGGCCGCGGGTGTTGAAGTGGTGGCGCAGCAGGCGGCGGATCTCGAGCGGGCGGAGCGGGCGCACGCCCTGGGACTGGCGCCAGGCGCCGAGTTCGAAGAGCATGCGCCATTGTGAGAAGAGGATGCGATAGGCCCGCACGAGCGAAGACGAGGGGTCGTAGAGATTGGTGGATTCGCTGGCGATGCCGTTGAGTTCGAGGATGCCGAAGTCCTCGCCCCGCTTGAGGGCCTCTTCGTCGGCGTAGCGGACGTCGAAGCGGCCGAAGTCGAACCCGCCCTTGAAGTTGGCGGCGATTCGGTCCATCGCGCGGGTGAGGGCGGGGGTGATGAGGTGGGCGCCGTCGAGGAAGAGCGTGCCCTGGGCGTGATTGCCCGCGACGGCCAGGCGCAGCGATTCGCCCCGGGCCAGCACCTCGCCCGAGCGGGCGTGGTGGCGGTTCAGGAACACGTTGGCCTGCTTGCGGTAGCGGGGGTGGGCGAGGATGAGTTCTTCGAGGGTCTGCTCGCCGTCGCCAACGATGAACGGAAACTGCTTGAGGGTGACGGAGAAGATGAAGCCCTCGCAGTCGGGCTCGCCCTGGCCGGCCATGGAGGGGGGCTTGCGGCACCAGAGCACGCCGACCTCGTGCGGGCCGGGGTGATATTGCTGCAGGATCATCGGCTGGGGGACATCCTGGAAGCAGCGCAGGGCGTCGTCGTGGCAGTGGATGAGGCGCACGGCGTGCCCGCGCTCGCCCATGTCGGGCTTCAGGATGAGCGGGAACGCGGCCAGCTCGGGCACGCGCTGCATGGCCTCGCGCACCAGCATCACGCGCTGCTGCGGGTCGGCGGCGGCGGGAATCAGCGCGTGTTTCAGGATGAGCGGCGATGCCGGCAGCGCACTCAGGATCTGGTGCTTGCTCTCGCCCGCGAGGCCGCCCCCGTTGGGGATGCCCGGGTTGCAGGCGGTGAAGGCGGTGAGGCTGCGCCGGCGCAGGGCCTGCCAGGCGGCGTAGGGGATGAGGGGGGCGTAGAAGACCTTGGCGGGCCAGTATTCGAAGTGGAGGAAGCGCCCGGCCGACGCGATGAAGCGTTGGCGTCCCATCCGGACGAGAAGCGTGGGCGTGACGTTGACGAGCACGGCGGCCAAGATGAGCCCGCCGACCTCGGCGACGGGACCAAAGCGGGCGACGTCCCGGTAGACCCAAATGACGATCACGAGCGCGAGGGCATAGCCACTGATGGACCAGAGGATGGCCGCGGCCAGGCGCGAGAGCATGTAGAAGACGAAGCCGGTGAGCCCGACGTCGACGGTGGAAGCGGCGACGAGGGAAGCGAGGCGCTGGCCCGGTACGAAGACGCTGCGCCAGCCTTCGCGTGAAGGAGCGCGCGTCAGGCGGCGTCGCCAGTCGTGCTCGTCGACGTGGGGCAGTCCCTTGCCGATCCAGGGGACTTTGTACAGCCCGCGGCCCAGAAGTCGCCCGAGCACGGCGATCATGAAGGTCTGCCCGATGAGGCCCATCATGATGGCGACCATGCCGACGAAGGGGTCGAGGTCTGCGGCGTGCACGAGCAGCGCGGTGCCGATGATGCCGATGGTGGGGGAGACCAGCACCACCTTGCCGATGACCGAAGTCTGGGCGTACCAGGGGGCGCCGCGCACGTGCTGTTCGAGCCACAAGACCTGCGGGCGCCGGTGGCGGGTGGGTGCGGAATCGATCACGCCCCGCGAGGCGGGCAAGCCGGGCACGTCGTGGTAGGCCAGAAAGGCGGCGACGCGGGCGGCGATCAGGTGCGGCTGCTTGCGCAGCATGCTCCAGTCGTAGGGAACAAAGTCGAGCTCGCTGCTGGCGATGAGCTTGTGGTGTTCATCGCCCGCGCGCCATGAGACGGTGAGGTCGCGCCGCCCTTGGATGATGAGCGTGGGGATCGAGACCGGGGGCGAGCCCAGGCGCTGCATGACTCCCCGCAGCGGGCGCTGGTCACTCTGCCAGCGGTTCATCAGCCAGGCGGTGCGGCTGTCGGCGCTGCCCAGGAGCCCAAAGTGCGGGATGAGTTCGGGCACGCCCCCGAAGAGCACGATGCCTGCCAGGTCCTTGGCGTGTTCGAAGTAGAAGCTGCCCGAGCCGGAGAACTCCTGCAGGCCAATGGCGCTGAGCAGCGTGAGGCTGGCGATGCGTCGGGTGTCGAAGTCGGCCAGGTGCCAGGCGACACCGCCCCCGGAATGCCAGGCGACGATGTGCACGCGGGAAACGTTGAGGGCTTGAAGGAGTTCGTCCAGGGCGCGGGCCTGGGCGAGGAAGCTGCGGCCGCCCAGATCGCCCTCGGAGTAGCCAAAGCCGGGGAGATCGGGGGCGATGACGCGATAGCCTCGGGAGGCGAGGTCGTCGCCAAAGGTGGTGAACTCTGCGGAGGAACCGGGCGTGCCGTGGATGAGCAGGACCACGGGGCGGGCCGGATCCGGAAACTCGGGGTCCCACTCGCGATACGCGAGGTCGATGGATTCGTCGGTGATCGGTCCGGCGTCGGTGGTGGCGGGGATGGCGCACTGCTTGACGCCCGGGGGCAGAGGGCGTGGCGGGTGTGTTCGCCCGTATTGCCACCATGCCGAAACGAGCACCAGCAGCACGTAGATCAGCACGAGGCGGGTGCGCCGGGTGGAGCGTTGGGTGCCTGGGCTGTTGGGGGCGTCTGTCAAAGCGAGAGGTTGCCTGCTGGCCGCGGCGTCATTGCGGCGGCGTCACGCGGAAATCGTTGGCTGTACCAGGCGACGCTGGCGGATTTTTTCCGACCCCAGTTGCCCGCAGGCGCCGTACATGCTTCGCCCCTTGGTGCGGCGGCGCTTGACGAACACGCCGCGGGCGCCGAGCCAGCCCATGAACTGCTCCACCTGGGCTTCTTCCGGCGCCGGCCAGGGGCTGGCGCGACGCGGGTTGTACGGAATCAGGTTGAGCACGGCACGCGGGCGGATGCCGTCGTCGGCCCGCAGCGGGTCGAGGAAGGCCGCGACTTCGGAAGCGTGCTGCTCCTGGTCGTTCACGCCCGGGATGAGCACGTACTCGACGCAGATCTTGTTGCCCGCGAAACGGGGCCAGTCGATCAGGGCGGCCTGGAGTTCCTGCATGTTCCAGCGCCGGTTGATCGGCATCAGGCCGGAGCGGATGTCGTCGTTGGGCGCGTTGAGGGAAATCGCCAGGCCAAGGCGGTGCCAGCCGTCGTGCCGGATCTGCTCGGCCAGGCGGCGGATCCCTTCGACCCGGCCCACGGTCGAGACGGTGATGTTGCTGATCGGGACGTGGGGGCCGTTGTGGTCTTTGAGGACGGCGATCGCCTGGATGACGTTGTCGAAGTTGTCCAGAGGTTCGCCCATGCCCATGAAGACGACGTTTTTGGGGCGGATGCCGAAGTGGGTGGCCGCGGCGAACCATTGGCCGACGATCTCGGCGGGGGTGAGCGAGCGGATGAGCCCCATCTGGGCGGTTTCGCAGAAGGTGCAGCCCATGGCGCACCCCACCTGGCTGCTGACGCACAGGGTGTAGGTGTTTTGGCGGGTCCGCCCGATCATGGGGATGAGGACGGATTCGGTCGCGAGGCTTTCGAGCCCGGGCGAGTCAGGGCGAGCGACGCCCGACACCCGCTGGGTGAACTTGATGACTTCGCCCTCGGGGGATTGGTCGCGCAGGGTGGTTTCGACCGGGGCCAGAGAGGCGGCGGCCGGCGAGAAGGTAATCAAGCCGTCACGAAAAACCCGTCGGTAGGCCTCCAGCGAGGTCGGACGGGCGATGCCGAGGCTCGATTTGCACAATGCGACGAACTGATCGCTGGTGAGGCCCAGCGGGCAGATGAGGGCGTCATGATCGCGGGGAAGCGGCACGGGGCGAAGTGTATGCGGGCCGGTGTGGCGCGCGGGCTTTTCCCGGTGTTCGCGCGGGTTTTGGAATGCTTATCGACCCCAATATTCGCGTTGCGGCCGGTCGGGTAACGAAGTAGACTGATGGTTCGTAGGTGACGGAGGGGGTGACGCTCGCCCTGGCGTGGGGCGGGTGGTGGGCGTGCGTGTCCCGCCGGGGTGTGGTTCTTTGACCCCGTCGTCTGAGGAGTCTACATGAAGACCTCGCGTGGTTTTACCCTGATCGAACTTCTGGTCGTGATCGCGATCATCGCACTGCTGATCGGCATCCTGTTGCCTGCGCTGGGCAAGGCCCGCGAGAGCGGGCGAGAGGTCAAGTGCCTGATCAACATGAAGGAGATCGGGCACGCGGCGATTCTGTACTCGACCGACTACAAGGGAGTGATCTGGCCCGCGACGCCGATCTATCGGGACAACTACGGCACCACCGGACCGGAGCTGAGCGCGGGCTGGGCGTACGACGAACCAGTCGCCGGGAGCAACCTCAACCCCAACCAGGGTCTGGTCTTCCAGTACATGCAAGGCGCGGATTCGGTGTTCGAGTGTCCCTCGAACAAGCGCCATTCGGCCAACGGGAACCCGACCCCGGCGTCCACCAGGTTGTTCCGGTTTCACGACATTGACTTTGACTACACCATGTTCGATGAAGTGGAGGGTGCCAAGTCTGACCTGCAGATCTATTGCGCGTACCTGCAGCCGACGCAGTCGCTGAGCAACCGGAAGCTGCCGCCGACGCTCGCCACGCAGTTGACCAACATGCAGGGGCTGCCGCTGTACATCGAAGAGAACACGTTCTTCTACAACGGCACGGGCAACCTCGAGGGCAACTGGGGCAATCTGGATCAGGTGGCTCACCGGCACTTCAATCGCGGGCACATGACATTCCTGGACGGGGCGGCATCGCTCATGAATCTGCCCAACGGCGGGCGGGAGAACGTGCAGGAACCGCAGGACTTCATCGCCAATTGCATCTACGTCAACACCAAGGGCATCAACACGACCTGGTATGCGATCTCGGATGTGGCGTATCGGTTCGGGTCATTCCCGGAACTGCCGGGGCAGGCGCGCAGCCCTTGGGGTTGGGTGAACAGCCCCCGGTAGTCTGCTTTACTCCCGCGTGAGCGAAGTCGCGAGCGTCGCGGCGTTGTCCAAGGCCTTGAGTTGAAGCTGCGTGGTCAGCCCGCTGCTCGCGATCGCATCGCGCAGGGCGTGCAGCGAGATGTTGCCCGGAGCCCGGTGACCGGGCGTGCTGGCGTAGGGGCAGCCGCCCAGGCCCCCGACGGCGCCGTCGAAGGATCGCACGCCCAACCGCATCGCTTCGCTTGCGCACGCGCCGGCCCGCCCGAAGGTGTCGTGCAGGTGCAGCGTGAGCAGGCGCTGGGCGCTCAGGCCCCCTTGCAGTTCCGGGCATGCGGCGTGCACAGCGTCGAGAAGCACTCGCGTGGTTTGCGGCGTCGCGGCGCCAATGGTGTCGCCCAAGTCGATCTCATCGACGCCCATGTCGAGCAGGCGGCGACTGAGGCTGGCGACGGCGGCGGGGGCGATGGGGCCTTCGAAGGGGCAGGCGATGACGCAGGAGATGTAGCCGCGGACGGGGAGGGCGTGTTGATGAGCCGCGGCGATGACGGGCACGAAGCGTTCGAGCGATTCGGCGATTGAGGCGTTGATGTTCTTCTTGGAGAAGGTTTCGCTGGCGGCGGCGAAGACGGCGACCTTGCCGATGAGGGCGCGCCCGGCGCGCTGATTGACGTCGAGAGCCGCGATCATGCCCTTGTCGTTGGGCACAAGGGCGCTGAGCAGGGGCAAGGGTGCGGCCTCGCGCGAGAGGATGTCGAAGAGTTCGGCGGCGTCGCCGAGTTGGGGAATCCACTTGGCGCTGACGAAACTGGAGACTTCGATCTCGTCGACGTTAGCCGCGGCGACGGCACGCACGAGGGCGGCCTTGTCGGGCGTGGGGACGGTGCGCGATTCGTTTTGCAGGCCGTCGCGGGGGGAGACATCGGTGATGCGGACGAGGGTGGGGGAGGGCATGTAGATGATTGTTGCGAGGTGGGAGAAGAGAGGAGTTGGAGGAGGGGTAGGCACAGGCGGGACGCCTGTGCCACGAGATAGACAAGGGAATCAGCGCGGGGCATGGCACCACGTTCGCCACATCTCACGCAAGACGGCGTGAAAGTCGCGGGCGAAGCGGGGGCCATCCACCAGGGGCGAGGCTTCGACGCGTTGGCGCAGGGTGGCGTGGTAGTGGGCGAGGCGTGCGGGGTCGGCGGCGACTGCTGCGGCGAGCTCGATGTAGTGGTCTTCGTCGCGGGCGATCAGTTCCGGCACGCCCACGGTATTGAGCAGCGACACGCCGACGCGCGAGCGGTGGGTCGCCCCCGCGAGGGAGATGACCGGCACGCCCATCCACAGGGCTTCGCAGGTGGTTGTGGTGCCGTTGTAGGGGAAGGGGTCGAGCGAGATGTCCATGCGCCGATACATGGGGAAGTGAGCGCCGGGGGCTTTCACCCACTCGGCGGTGATGATGCGAGATGGGTCGACGCCGTGCTTCTCGAAGCGGGCGACGAAGGTGGGCCCCACTTCCTGCGAGGCGATCTGGACCTTCAAGAGCAATCGGCTTTGCGGCACCGCCTTCAGCACGCGGGCCCAGGTATCGATGGCCCGGGCGCCCACTTTCATCGGGCGATTGAACGAGCCGAAGGTGATGACGCCGGCGGCGACGCTGGGCGGGGTGAAGTCTGGCGCGGGGGCTTTCTCGGTCCACGGGCGATAGCACAAAAAGCACGAGGCCATGCGGGCGAGGCGTTCGGTGCAGTGGGCCTCGCTGCCGGGCGGGTCGGTCCAGTGGTCGATGATGCGGTAGTCCATGGAGGGCACGCCCGTGGTGTTGGGGTAACCGAGCCAGGTGGCCTGGACGGGGGCGCAGCGGGGCTCCATGGCGCGGAGGGCGTCGCGATCGGTCCAGCCGCCCGTGTCGATGAGGATGTCGATCTGGTCGCGGCGGATGGCGTCGGCGATCTGGTCGTAGGTGAGGCTCGACAGGTCGCGCCACTGGCCCAGGGGCTTGAAGCGGGCGGTGAAGTCGTCGTCTTTGGCTTTGCGCGAGTAGAGGTAGACGTGCATCTTTGAGGCGTCGAAACTGCGGAGGGGTGTTTCGAGGAAGAACGCGCAGGCGTGGTAGTTGAAGTCGCTCGAGAGGAACCCAACGCGCAGCGGGCGATCTGGCTCGGGCGAGTTGGTGAAGGGCGGCGGGGCCGGGCGGGTGGCGAGGCGCGCGATGAGTTGGCCCAGGCGGGCGTGGTCGTCGCGATGGCGGATGGGGTCGACATCGTCGGGGAAGTTCTGGTTGTAGGCGAGGAACTCTTGGAGGCCGGGGTCGTCGGGGATGGCGGCCAGCCCGCGGCGAGCCGCGGCGACCGCTTCGTCCATGCGGCCGATGAGGGCCAAGGCCTCGCCCATGCGGCGGTAGACCTCGCCGTCGGTCGGGGTGGCGGCGATGGCGCGCTCGTACGCCTGCATCGCGCCGGCATAGTCGCCCAGGCTCAGCAGGCACTTGGCCAAGCCGTCGAGGGCCTGGGTGTTGGCGGGTTGGAGCGAGGCGACGGCGGCGTAGGCCTTGGCGCCGTCGCTGTACTTGTGGACTATGAGAGACACATTGCCCAGCATGAACTGGATTTCGGGGTCTTTGGGCGCGAGGGCCGCGGCTCGGGAGATGTAGGTGAAGGCCTGGTCGTCTTCTTCGAGGGCGCCGTGGACCATCGCCAGGACTTTGTTCGCCTGGGCGTCGCCGGGGGCGCGCTGGAGGTGGCGGCGGAGGGTGTCCTTGGCCCCGAGGGGGTTGCCGGCGTGGAAGAGTTTGAAGGCGGCTTCGATCGCCGCGGCTGATTTGGACACGGTGCCTCCTGAAACCGCCGAAGTTCGACCTCCAACAATGCCGGGGGCAATATACACCTGCGCCGGGCGTTTCCCCGCGGGTCGCCATGGTGGGACGATCAGTAGGTGGGAGGACTTTGCCATGCCGTCGCCACGCAACTTGGGTACGCGTCTTGTGATTATCGGTGTTGTCGCCGCGGCGGGTGCGGCGTGGGCACAGAACGCGCCCGCGGACCCGCCCGCCTCGAAGCCCGCGGCATCGCCCGCGAACGACCCGCTGGCCGGGCCGAAGGTGGCAGAGGCCCCCAAGAAGGCGGGCATCGTGCAGCGAGATTTTGATGGCAAGGTGGTGCTGCCCGAGGGGTCGCCTGAGGAAGCCGCGGTTCGGGTGTTGGGATTGGATGGCGACTACGCCACACCCGAGCAGAAGGCGGCGTGGGCGAAGGTGCAGGAGGTGCTGAACAAGCGCCATCGCATTCTCGACGATTTCGTGGTCGAGCACCTGAACCTGCTGGTGGAACTGCAGAACGTCAAGGGCACCGGCAACAAGATGGACCAGTTGGCGCTCTTCCAGAAGGCGTACCAGGAACTCGCCCCGCTTCGGGAGGGCGGCTCGCTGCAGGAGCAGATCGACAAGGTGCTGCCCGAGGCCGACGCCAAAGCCTTCGACGGCTATCTCGCCGACTTCTGGAAAGCCGTGGAGGCCGACCGGGGCAGCATGACCAATGACGACGGCACGACGCCCGGCAAGTGGGGCGCGAGGGCGCAGACCAACCTGAAGATGATGGGCCAGGAGATCAAGGCGTCGTACGAGCGGGTGAAGGACTCGGGCGAGTTGCTGTATCGGCGGCTGACCGAGGGGCTGAAGCTGAACGCCACGCAGCAGGCGGCGATGCGTGAAGCCGCGGCTGAGTTCATGAAGAACCTTGAAGCGGGCGGCGAAAAGAGTGAAAACCGCAAGCTCTTCTTCGCGGCCCTGCGCTCGCTCGACGAAGAGCAGCGACCGACGTTCATCAAGAACGCCAAGCGCCTGGCGAAGATGTAGCGGAAGAAGAGACGAAGTTCCGGAGAGACGGAGAGACGAAGTTCAAGAAGGCATCGAGCCAGGCGGCATCGAGGCATCGAGCAAGGCGTCCTTCTTCCTCCGGTCTCTTCTTCCTCGTCTTTCTCGTTGATCTTTTGTCTTTTCCGGCTCCTTCTCTGTGCCTCTGTGTCTTGTATGTTTCCCCCGTCATCCCGCCCCATGGGGCGGGATGACGCCGGCCGCGTGATCCGTGTGTGCCTCGGCCGTCCCGGCCGTCACAGAGCCTGATCCCGGCCGGCCGTTCTTTGTGTCCGCCCGAACAGTCGCCTG
>WGNV01000013.1 GCA_016124375.1 Tepidisphaera sp. | reverse complement strand
TCGAACACGGCGGGCAGCTGTGCAAGGCCTTCCATGGTCGTCTGCGGACGCGGGAACTCGTCGTGATCGAGGGCGAGGGTGCCGTCCTCGTTGTGGACCGGCACCACGGACTTCGAGAAGCGGCCTTCCTCGATGGCGATCTTCGCGCGCATCTGCGATTCGAAGCCGAGCTTGTCGACGTCCTCGCGGCTGATGCCCTCGAGGGTCGCGATCAGGTCGGCACAGATGCCCTGGTGCCACTGCGGATGCATCTCGCGCAGCGCCATGTTGCCGGCGTCGAGCAGACCGCCGCCCTGGGCGGTGGACGAGGTGAACGACATCATCTCGCAGCCACCGCCGATCACCAGGTCTTCCATGCCGGACATGATGCTGGCCGCCGCCATGTTCACGGAGGTGATGCCCGAACCGCAGAAGCGGTCGAGGGTCACGCCGCTTGCGGCGGTGTCGTAGCCGGCGAGCAGCAGCGACATGCGACCGAGGTCGGCGCCCTGCTTGCCGCGCTGGGAGCTGGTGCCCCAGATCACGTCATCGACCTCGGAGGTGTCGATGTCGTTGCGATCGCGCAGCGCCTTGAGGACGGTCGCGCCCAGATGCTGCGGGTGGAGATGGGCGAGGGATCCCTTGCCCACCTTGCCGATGCCGCGCGGGGTCCGCGCCGTGTCGATGATCCATGCTTCTCTGGCGGCCAAGAGCTCTCTCCTGATTCGCGTGAATTAAACCGGGACCGCGATTCTACGTCACCGACCCCCTCCACGGCACCCGTGCAGACGCTGCCGCTCGTCGCCGCGGTCGGGCAGACTCCGGTGCGGGCGGCCTGCCGGACGACCTGGTCGAAGAGGGCCGCACTCACACGGGAGAGAAGAGGATGTCCGACACGCAGGAAGTGCTGGTCGAGGATCGTGGCGCGGTGCGCTGGCTGACGCTGAACCGGCCGCAGGCGATGAACTCGATCACCGGGACGATGCTGGCGCAGATCAACGATGCGCTGAAGGCAGCCGACGACGATCCCGCCGTGCGGGTGATCGTGCTCACCGGTGCCGGCCGCGCGTTCTGCGCCGGGCTCGATCTCAAGCAGGCGGCCCGCGGCGAGGGCATCGGTGGCGACGGTCTCGCCTCGGCCGGCGCGCGCCACTATTCCACCCGCGAGATCTGCACCGTCACGCTGCAGCGTCTCGACACGCCGGTGATCGCGGCCATCAACGGCGCGGCGGCAGGCTACGGGCTCGATCTCGCGCTCGGCTGCGACATGCGGCTGATCGCCGATGGCGCGGTGCTGATGCCGGGTTTCGCGAAGATGGGCGTGGTGCCGGAAAGCGGTGGCACCTGGTACCTGCCGCGGCTGCTGGGCTGGGCGAAGGCCTGCGAGGTGGCGATGCTCGGCGATACGCTGAGTGCAGCGCGCGCTCTGGAGTACGGTCTGGTCAATGCGGTGGCGCCCGCCGACGGGCTCGAGGCCATGGTCAGCGACTGGTCGGAGCGCATCGCCGCCAATGCGCCGCTGGCGATCACCGAACTCAAGCGCCTGTTCCGCCACGGACTCACCCAGGACTTCGAGAGCCACTCGCATCACGTGCTGATGTCGGTGCTCAACCTGTTCCGGTCCGAGGACTTCCGGGAGGGGGTGCAGTCGTTCGTCGAGAAGCGTCCGCCGCAGTTCCGGGGCCGCTGAGCGGGCGCGGCCCGCGGGAGGGTCCTCAGGCGATGAGGGACCGGCCCCCTGGCGGGGACCGGTCCCGGATCGTCACGAGTCAGGCATCGATCACATCTGCGTGCGCAGGGTGATCCCGTAGGTCCGGGGTGCATCGAAGAACACGCCGCGCGCCGCCGTGCCGAGCGACGCGATGCCGCGCAGCGGGACGTTGAACGTCACGTTCTTGGTCTGCTTGTCGAAGAGATTGTTGCCCCAGAGTTCGAGCGACCACTGACCGGCACCCTTCTCGACGCCGAGGCGCAGGTTCACCTTGGCGTTGTCGTGCTGCGAGTCGACCGGTGCCGACAGATTGGTGCCCGGCACGATGGCCTGGGTGCTGGTGCGCCGGTTCGACTCCCAGCGGGTCGAGGTGTTCACGAACCAGCTGAGGTCCGTGGCGCCGATGGGACGCTCGTAGTTCACGCCGGCCACCACCACGTGGTGCGGTGCGTTGGTCAGGTTCTGACCGCACAGCGCCACGATCGAGGGTGCGGTGCTGCTGCCGTTGCAGTCTCCCGGGTAGCGGGCATCGGCGTAGGTGTAGTCGAGGCTCAGGTCCAGGCCGTCGATCGGGCTGGTCTCGGTCTCGATCTCCAGGCCCTTGGACACGGCCTTGTCGACGTTGAACGTCTTGAACTGCACGCCGGTGAATTCCAGCACCTGGAAGTTGTGCATCTGCATGTAGAACAGTGCCGCGTTGGCGCGCACGGTGTGATCGAACAGGTCGGATTTCACGCCCAGTTCCCAGGCATCGGTCTTCTCGGACAGGAACCGCGGGTCGGCGCCGCCGGCAGCGGCGGTGGAGTCGAGGTTGAAGCCGCCCGACTTGAAGCCGTGGGTGAAGCTCGCGTAGCCGTTGACGTCGTCGGTGAAGGCGTAGGTGCTCTTCAGCGTGTACACCAGCTCGTTGTCGTTGAAGTGCTTGTCGAACTGCGCCGGCGTCACCGGGCTCAGGCCCACCTGGGTCGCGAACGGGAAGCACATCAGCGCCACGGCGATGCCGCCGACCTGGGAGGCCGCGGACGGCAGGCCGGCCGCGTTCGCCAGCGTGTTGGCGCAGGCGGGCGACTGACCGTAGGCCTGCACGAAGCTGCCGGCCTTGTGCTCGTCGGTCCAGCGCAGACCGAGCACCAGGTCCAGCTTGTCGGTCAGGGAATAGGTGTCGTGGGTGAACACCGACCAGGTCCGGGCATCCTGCTGGAAGTTGTTCTGCGCGTAGGAGCCCGCCGGATCCACGCCGCCGGCGAACGCCACGGCGGGATTGGTGGCGGAGGTGACGTCGCCGAAGGTGCCGCCGGTGGTCAGCGGCACGCCGTCGAGGCTGCTGCCGACCAGCGGCAGGATGGCGCCGTACCAGCCGGTGGCGCTGACGTACTGGCCGTAGTCGGCGCCGAGGCCGAGGCCCTGATGCTCGACGATCTGCTCGTTGGAGAAGTAGCCGCCGACCAGCCAGTCGAGGCGGCCGTTCACGCCCTGCATGCGCAGTTCGTTGGTCCAGTTCTTGATGTCGTCATAGGTCTTGTAGCCGCCGGCGTACGAGGGCTGCACCCGGTAGACGTCGGCGCCCACGTATTCGGAGTCCTGCACGCTGTCCGCCTTGAAGGAGCGGTACGAGCCCAGGTAGGTGACGGTGCCGAGGTCAGTGTCCCAGTTCCACTCGAGCGACAGGCCGTACTGCTTGAAGGGGTTCTTGAACGGGCTGCCGTTCGTCTGGCGGTGCTTGAGTGCGCGATCGCCCGAGGCCACCACGCCCGCGTTCGCCGGCAGTCCGGCGGCCGCGAATGCGCCGGCCGCCACCAGCGGGGATTCCTGCTGGATGGCTGCGTCGCAGCAGTTCTCGTCAGCGTTCGAGTAGTCGCCGATCAGGCGGAAGCTCATGGCGTCCGTGGGCTCCCACAGGAGCTGTCCGCGGAAGCTCTGGCGGTCACGGTTCATGGATTCGCCGCTCGACGTGAGGCTGTGGACGAACCCGTCCTGCTTGCGCACGGCGCCCGCCAGCCGCAGGCCGAGCTTGCCCGGGATCAGCGGAATGTTGCCGCCTGCCTTCAGGTCGTAGGAGTCGTAGTTGCCGGCCGTGCCGCTGGCCCAGAACTCGGTGTCGTCGAGCAGGGGCTTCTTGGTCTTGATGGACAGTGCGCCGGCCGAGGTGTTCTGGCCGAACAGGGTGCCCTGCGGGCCGCGCAGCACCTCGATCTGCTTGACGTCGAACAAGTCGCCCAGGGCGACGCCCGGTCGACTGATGTAGACGCCGTCGATGAACACGCCGACGGCGCTCTCCAGGCCGATGTTGTTGCCGGTGGTGCCGACGCCGCGCAGACGCAGCGTACTGCCCTGCGACTCGGTCTGGCTGGCGTTCATGTTGAAGCTCGGCGACAGCGTCGGAAGATCGCGCAGATCCTTCACGCCGGCGCGATCGAGCTGGATCGAGCTCAGTGCCGTCACCGCGACCGGGACGTCCTGGACATTGGCGACGCGCTTGGTGGCCGTCACCACGATCTCCTCGATCGGACTGGCGGCCACGGACGCTGCAGCGAACGTGAACGCGATGGCGAGCAGAGGCTTCAGGAACCTTCGTTCGGACATTTCGGACTCTCCCCTCGGGGTGATGCTTGCGATGAACCCAGGCGGGTGGGCAGTGCCGGCCCGCCGATGCAGCGGGTGGAGCGTTCCGAAGCACCGACCCGGGCGGGTCGGATGGAACTGCGGTCGGGAAGCCGGGTCGTCCCTCTCCAGGTCGAAGCGCTTCCCGTGGTCGCTGAGCCCGCGTCGTTGCCGTCCCCGGGGGGTGGCAGCGTGCGGGTTCTCTCCGTGCATCGGGGGCTCTGACCGGAGCGGGCACCCGGAGTTTCGTCTCGGCTGCAGACGCGGGAAGTCGACCGTTGACAGTCGGTGCGTCGGACCGGGGCACCCGCCGGGGCTGGACAGGGCGGCGGCACGCTCGGCGCGCGGCCGGGCCCGATGATTCCGCCCGGGGTTCGGGCGACACTTGCGCACATGGCCTACGCGATCTGCATCCACTGCGGCGACACCAAGGCGCGGGCGCTCGACGCATGCCCCGAGTGCGGCTTCGTGCCCGAGTCGGTGCACGACCGTGCGCAGTCGATGGTCGCCACCACCCACAACCTGTCCGAGGCGAAGCTCACGGCCGTGAGCGCGGCATTGATGCGCGGCGAGAAGGTGGAGCTGCCGTTCGAGCTGGTGCTCGACTACATGGACAGCTTCGAGGGGCGTTCCGATTTCGAGCCGCCACCGCGGATTCCCGGCAAGGGATGCGGATATCTGGTCCTGTTCGGCGTGCTGGCGGCGCTGTCCCTGATCGTTCTGGTTTCCTGACGGTTCGACAGGGGCGCTTGAAATGCGCCGGCCCCGGCCTCACTACTGTAGATCGCGACGCGGCCGTTTTCCCGGCGATGTCGCTGTCATTCACGGCGTGACCGAGAGTCGGTCTGCCGCGCTGTACCGGCTCCCTGTCCGCCAGATTGCGGAAAAGCGGTGAGCCATGTCCTTCGCACCACGGGTCGAACGCGTCCGGCCGTCCCTCACGCTGCAGATCAACGCCGAGGCCGCCGCCATGGAGCGCGGTCACGAGAACGTGGCGCGACTGGGCGCGGGCGAACCCGACTTCGATACGCCCGAGCACATCCGTCAGGCGGCGCACCAGGCCATCGAGGCGGGGTACACGCGCTACACGGCGGTCGACGGATATCCGGATCTGCGCGCCGCCGTACGCGAGAAGTTCGCGCGCGACAACGATCTGCAGTTCGCCGACGAGGAGGTGATGGTCACCTGCGGCGCCAAGCAGGCGCTCAGCGACCTCGCGCAGGTGCTGCTCCGTTCGGGGGACGAGGCGGTGATCCCGCGACCGTACTGGGTCTCGTATCCGGCGCAGGTCACGCTCGCCGAGGCGGATCCCGTGTTCGTCGATGCGCCGATGGACGAGGACTTCACCATCGCGCCGGAGCGCCTCGACGCGGCGCTCGGCGAGCGCACGCGGCTGCTGTACCTGAACAGTC
This sequence comes from Tepidisphaera sp., assembly GCA_016124375.1. Lineage (GTDB taxonomy): Bacteria > Planctomycetota > Phycisphaerae > Phycisphaerales > UBA1924 > RI-211. Next base: position 30,838 of record WGNV01000013.1, on the reverse strand, counting down.
CCAACAATCCCACCGGGCGCGTCTACCGCCGCGCCGAGCTCGAGGCGATCGCCGAGGTGCTGCGCCGCCATCCGCGCGTCTGGGTGGTGTCGGACGACATCTACGAGCACATCCGCTTCGACTCCGGGCCGTTCCTGAACCTGCTCTCCGTGGCGCCCGACCTCGCCGACCGCACGCTGGTGGTGAACGGCGTCTCCAAGGCGTACGCCATGACCGGCTGGCGGGTCGGCTTCGTCGGCGGCCCGCGCCAGGTGATCTCGGAAATGACCAAGGTGCAGGGGCAGTCGACCGCGGGTACGGCATCGATCAGCCAGCACGCGGCCCAGGCTGCGCTGCGCGGCGACCAGAGCGTGGTGGACCACATGGTCGCGGCGTTCCGTACCCGCCACGAACGCATCGTTCCGGCGCTCGACGCGCTGCCCGGCATTCGCTGCAGGCCTTCCGACGGCACCTTCTACGCGTTTCCGGATGCGTCCGGGCTGATCGAGCGCCTGCCGGACGTCGACGACGACAGGGAACTCGCGGAGCGACTGCTCCACGACGCGGAGGTGGCGGTTGTTCCGGGCAGCGGGTTCGGCATGCCCGGACACCTGCGGGTGTCGTTCGCGGCCTCCATGGACACCATCGACACGGCGCTCGAGCGCCTGTCGGAATTCATCGAACGGGAGACGAGCGATGCTGGTACGCAGACTCGATGACATCAGGGGCACGGACGACGAGGTGGATGACGGCCAGTGGGTCAGCACCCGCTTCGTCCTGCGCCGGGACGGCATGGGGCACTCGTTCCACGAGACGTTCATCCGCCCCGGCGAGTCGCTGCACATGCAGTACCTGAACCACTTCGAGACGGTCTACTGCATCGACGGCGAGGGCGAGATCGAGGACCTCACGGAGGGCGGCATCTGGCACATCTCTCCGGGCACCCTCTACGCGCTGACCGATCACCAGGAGCACATCCTGCGGGCCTTCGACGACGGGCTGCGGCTCGTGTGCGCCTTCACGCCGGCCCTGGTCGGGCCGGAAACCCACGACGAGCGCGGATCCTATCCGCTGCTCGACGACGACGGCAGCGTGCGCCGCGCCTGAGCGCACGCGCCGCGAGGAGATCCGATGACCACCACCGTGGGTGACTTCATCGTCGCGCGACTGGCCGAGTGGGGCGTCGAGCGCGTGTTCGGCTACTCGGGCGACGGCATCAACGGCGTGATGGGCGCGCTGCGCCGCGCCGAGGACCGGGTGCGGCTGATCCAGCCGCGCCACGAGGAGCTGGCGGCGTTCATGGCCTGCGGCCACGCCAAGTTCACCGGCCGGCCGGGGGTGGTGATCACCACCTCCGGCCCGGGTGCCATCCACGCGTTGAACGGCCTCTACGATGCCCGCAAGGACCACATGCCCGTGGTCGCGATCGTCGGCCAGCAGGCGCGCACCAGCCTCGGCTCGGACTACCAGCAGGAGGTCGACCTGCAGACGCTGCTGGCGGACGTGAGCGCCTACACCCAGACGCTGATGACGCCGGCGCAGACCCATCACGTGATCGACCGCGCGCTGCGCATCGCCACCGCCGAGCGCACCGTGGCCTGCGTGATCGTGCCCAACGACCTGCAGGACGCGGCCATGGAGGCGCCGCCGCGCCGGCACGGATCGACGTTCTCCGGCACCGGCTACCGGGCGCCGGTGCAGGTGCCCGCGGCGGCCGACCTGGACGCCGCCGCCGAGGTGCTGAACGCCGGCGAGCGGGTCGCCATCCTCGCCGGCGCCGGCGTCAAGGATGCGGTGGACGTGCTGCTGCAGGTCTCCGATCGGCTCGGCGCCGGTCTCGCCAAGGCGGTGCTGGCGAAGACCATGATCCCCGACTCCGCGCCCGGCGCGACCGGCACCATCGGCCTGCTCGGCACCGAGCCCAGCAGCCACATGATGTCGCACTGCGACACGCTGCTGATGGTCGGCACGAGCTTTCCCTACGCGGAGTTCCTGCCCGCGCCGGGACGGGTCCGGGCGGTGCAGATCGACATCGACGCCGCCAATCTCGGCCTGCGCCATCCCTGCGAGGTGAACCTGCACGGGGATGCGCGCGCGACCCTCGAGGCGCTGCTGCCGCGGCTCGAGCAGGACGAGGATCGGCGCTGGCGCTCGGACCTGCAGGCGCGCATCGACGACTGGTGGCAGACCATGGAAGCGCGCGCCGCCGCCGAGGCGGACCCGCTCAATCCGCAGGCGGTGTTCTGGTCGCTGTCCGCCCGCCTGCCCGAGCACGCGCTCATCGCCTGTGACGTCGGCACCGCCACCGACTGGTATGCGCGCTACCTGCGGATCGACGGCGACGTGGTCGGTTCCACCTCGGGCGGGCTGGCGTCCATGGGCAACGGCATCCCCTATGCCCTGGCGGCGAAGTTCGCGCATCCGGACCGGCCAGTGATCGCGCTGGTGGGCGACGGCGCCATGCAGATGCTCGGCAACAGCGGCCTGATCACGGCCGCGAAGTACTGGCGGGAGTGGGCCGATCCGCGCTTGATTGTGCTGGTGCTGAACAACCGCGACCTGAATCAGGTCACCTGGGAGCAGCGGGTGATGGAGGGCGATGCCCGGTTCGAGGCCTCCCAGGACCTGCCGGACTTCGACTACGACCGCTACGGCGAGCTGCTCGGGCTGCAGGGCCTGCGCATGGAGGCGCCGCAGCAGGTGGACGAGGTCTGGGAGCAGGCGCTGGTGGCGGATCGGCCCGTCGTCATCAACGCGGTGGTCGATCCCGATGTGCCGCCGCTGCCCGATCACCTGGAACTCGCGCAGGTGCAGGGCTACCTCGGCGCCATCCTGCACGGCGACTCCCGCAGGGTGCCGATGGTCCGCCAGTCGCTGCGGGCCCTGGCTGCGCGCTACCTGCACCGCTGATCCGCGCCGACTGCCGGGCGCGCCCGCGCCGGCGCCGCCGTGCGGGTGCCGGCGCTCGGCGCACTCCGGTCATCCCGTCGGCGGCTCGCTCCGCCCCGTCTCCGCCCCGATTGTCCGACGGCTGTGGATCAATGCCCGCCATGGACGAGCAGGGGCCTTCGCTGCCACTTCCGCTCCCGTGCCGATGCAACCATTGCGACCGCTCGCGCGTCGAAGGTTGGGGGCCGGAAGCCGGGGCGGGCCCGCTGCGTGAAGGCGTGACGGGACGCGGCCGGGCCGCGACGGGGAAATACAGTGAACCGATATCTGCGAGTGGCGGCACCGCTGCTGGTGCTGGGATGTGCCGCGGGGGGCTTCGCGTTGCTGCACGCGACGAAGCCGGCACCCGAGGAGAACGAGGAGGGGCCGCGCCCCGTCAGCGTGTTCGTCGAGCCGGTGCGGCGTGCCGACACCCGCCTGGACGTGGTCACCCACGGCGAGGTGCGCTCCGGCACTGACGTCGAACTGGTTGCCCAGGTGGCCGGCCGGGTTGCCAGCGTCAGCCCGGAGTTCGTCGAGGGCGGCCTGATCGCCGACGGCGCGCCGCTGGTGGTCATCGAGGACACCGACTACCGGCTCGCCGTGCAGGAAGCACGCACCGCGGTGGCCGAGGCGGAGCTGGGGCTGGAGCAGGCGAAGGCCGACGCCGACGTGGCGCGCAGGCAGCTGGCCGGCCGGCCCGGGGCTTCGCCGCTGGGGCTGCACGTGCCGCAGCTCAACCAGGCGACGGTGCGCCTGAAGTCGGCCCGCGCCCGCCTCGAGCAGGCGGAACTGAACCTCGCGCGCACCCGCATCGGCCTGCCGTTCCCGGGGCGGGTGATGAGCACCGAGGTCGACGTCGGCCAGTACGTGACGCCCGGAACCAGACTCGGGCGTGCGTTCGCGGTGGACGTGGCCGAGGTGCGGCTGCCGTTCACCGACGTGCAGCTGGCGAGCCTCGGCCTGCCGATCGGCTATCGGGCCGAGCCCGACGAGGCTCCGCGCCGGGTGACGCTGGCGGCCGTGGTCGGCGGCGAGCAGCAGACCTGGACCGGTCGGCTGGTGCGCATCGATGCGGCGGTCGACCCCGGCACGCGGCTGGTGTACGGACTGGCCCGGGTGGCACAGCCCTACGGCGACGGCGCCAGCCGTTCGGGCATGCCGCTGGCGGTGGGCCTGTACGTCGAGGCCACCGTGCAGGGCCGCCAGGTCGACAACGCGCAGGTGATTCCCCGCGACGCACTGCGGGCCGGCAATCAGGTGTATGTGGTGGACGCCGACGGTCTGCTGCAGGTGCGGCCGGTGACCGTGCGCCACGCCGATGCCGACAGCGCCGTGATCGGCGCCGGCCTGGCGCAGGACGAGCGCGTGGTGGTGTCCAGCATCCGCAATCCCATCGACGGCATGCGCCTGAATCCGATCCGCAGGGACGAGGCGACTGCCGACGCGGGCAGCCCGGCCACCTCCCGGCCGGGGACCTGAGCCATGGACCGTCTCATCGCCTGGTGGGCCAGCAACCACATCGCGGCCGCGCTGCTGATGGTCGGCATCCTGCTGGCCGGCGTGATCGGCTTCAACAACATGGAGCGCGAGGCGTTCCCGATCTTCCGCACCAATCAGGTGTCGATCGACGTGACCTGGCCGGGCGCCGCGCCGCAGGAAGTCGAGGAGCAGGTGGTCGCGCGCTACGAACAGGCGCTGAAGAACCTGGGCACCGTCCGCCTGGTCTACGGCACCGCCGAGGAAGGCCACGGCCGGCTCGAGGTCTACACCTATCCGTCGGTGTCCATCGAGCGCTTCCTGGACGAGGTGCGAGGGGTGGTCGACTCGGTGACGGGTCTGCCCCGCGACATCGAGCCGCCGCAGGTGAAGCGGGTGGAGTACCGCCAGGAGATGATCCGCGTGGCGGTGCACGGCAACCTGCCGGAGCGGCAGCTCACCTCGCTCGCGCAGGAACTGCGCGACGAGATGGTCGCCCTGCCGCACATCTCCATCGTCGAGCTGTTCGGGACGCGCCGCGAGGAAGTCGGCATCGAGCTGTCCGAGAACGCCATGCGCCGCTACGGCCTGACGTTCCAGGAGGTGGCCGACGCCATCCGCGGCAGCTCCGTGAACCTGTCCGGCGGCCGCATCCGCACCGCCACCGGGGATGTGCTGCTGCGGGCCCGCAACCTGGCGGACAACGAGGACGACTTCGCGCGGATCATCATCCGCCAGAGCGCCGACGGCGGCATCGTCCGGGTGGGCGACGTGGCCACCGTCGACGACGGCTTCGAGGACAACGAGATCCTCGCCACCCTGAACGGCGAACCCGCGGTGCTGCTGCAGGCGATGAGCACCGACAACATGCAGGTCGTGAAGTCCTCCGATGCCGTGCGCGACTGGATGCAGCAGCGCCAGGCGTCGCTCCCGGACGGCGTCAGCATGGACATCTGGTTCGACACCGCCGACGTCTACAAGGACCGCATGTCCACCATCGGCACCAATGCCCTGCAGGGACTGGTACTGGTGTTCCTGGTCCTGATCCTGTCGCTGCGGCCGAAGGTGGCGCTGTGGGTGACCGGCGGCATCGCCGTCGCCTTCATGGGCACGTTCGCCATCCTGCCGGCCAACGACGTGAGCCTGAACATCATGTCGACGTTCGCGTTCCTGCTGGTGCTGGGGATCGTGGTGGACGATGCCATCGTGGTGGGCGAGAGCATCCATCAGCATGCCCACGACGCCGGCGGCGGCACCGTCGCCACCGCCATCGCCGGGACCCGGGCGGTGGCCAAGCCGGTGATCTTCGCGGTGCTCACGACCATGGTGGCGTTCGCGCCCTGGTTCTTCCTGAGCGGGGAGGACGTCCAGGTCACGCGCCAGTTCAGCATCGTCATCACGGCGGCGCTGGGCATCAGCCTGATCGAGGCGTTCCTGATCCTGCCGAGCCACCTGCGGCATCTGCCGAGCCGACCGCGGGGCTCCACCGGCAATCGCTGGGCGCGCTGGCAGCGGCAACTGTCCGAGAGCATCGTCACGTTCGCCGACACCCGCTACCGGCGGCTGGTGGCCGTCTGCCTGCAGCATCGCTACCTGACCGCGAGCGGCTTCCTCGCCGCGTTCATCCTCAGCGTGGGGGTGCTGTCCAGCGGCTGGGTGCGGTTCGGCTTCATGCCCGAGGTGGAGGCCGAGCAGATCTACGTGCAGGTGCAGCTGCCGACCGGGACGCCGTATTCCCGGGCGCTCGAGATCCTCGACCAGCTGCAGGTGGCCGAGCGCAGGCTGATCGCCGAGGTGGAGACGAACGCGCAGGCCAACGAGGGGACCGGCAAGCTCATCGAGGGCTGGTACACGCGCTCGCGGCGCGACAGCGTGATCGCCATCGTCAAGCTGGCGCCGCCGGAGGTGCGGGACCTCAGCTCCAAGGAGGCGGCGCTGCGCCTGCGCGATCTCATCGGCCCGGTGCCGGACGCCGACGAGATCGAGGTGCGCTACACCATGAACAACTCCGACCCGCAGGTCAGCTTCATGCTGCGCGGCGACGACATGGACGTGCTGCGCGCCGCCGCCGACGACCTGAAGCGCAAGCTGGATTCCTACGATGGCGCCTTCTACGTGCGCGACAACCTGCGTGGCGAGAGCGAGGAGCTGCACCTGCGGCTGCGGCCCGGCGCCGAGCAGCTCGGCCTGACGCTGGCCGACGTCAGCCGGCAGGTCCGGCAGGCGTACTTCGGCGAGGAAGTGCAGCGCCTGCCGCGCAGCAGCGGCGACGTGAAGGTGATGGTCCGCTATCCGAAGGCCCTGCGCAGCAGCCTCGACAGCCTGGACCGGTTCAACGTGCGCACCGGCGATGGCCGCGAGGTGCCGCTGCTGGCGGTGGCGGACGTGACCCTGTCCAGCGGCACCCAGCGCATCCAGCGGCGCGACGGCGAGCGGATGATCGCGGTCACGGCCTCGGTGCTCGAGGATGCCAAGAGCGACATCCGCAGCGACGTGGAGCAGAACTTCATCCCCGAACTGCAGAAGCAGTATCCGGACATCCGGTTCGGCCGCTTCAGCGACGAGGAGGAACTGTTCTTCGCCGAGATCCGCTCGCTCTACATCATCGCGCTGTTCGTGATGTACGCGCTGATCGCCATCGCGTTCGGCAGCTACTGGCTGCCGCTGCTGGTGATGACGGCGATCCCGTTCGGCTTCATGGGCGCGGTGTACGGGCACCTGATGTTCAACACGGCGATGGCGCTGTTCAGCTTCTTCGGCATCGGCGCCGCGGCCGGAGTGGTGGTGAACGACAACCTGGTGCTGGTGGACTACATCCAGCGCATGCGCGAGCGCGGGATGCAGGTGAGCGAGGCGATCATCGAGAGCGCGGTGACCCGGTTCCGGCCGATCCTGCTGACCACGGTGACCACGTTCATCGGTCTGGTGCCGATCATGGCCGAGCGGTCCACCGATGCGCAGTTCCTCAAACCGGCCGTGATCTCGCTGTCGTTCGGCGTGCTGTTCGCGCTGGCCGTGACGCTGCTGCTGGTGCCGGCGCTCTACCACGTCGGCGAGGACGTGCACGAGGCGGTGGCGCGCCTGAAGCTGCGACTCCTCGGCAAGGGCGCGGGTGGTGATCCGCAGCATGCGACGGACGAAGCGCCGCTGCCCGGGGCTGGCGGCTGAGCGCATGCCGTGATCGTCCCTTCGGGCGCCGTCGTCGGTGGCGGTGCGGATCGACGTACGGCAGTTGATCGATGCGCTCCCCTGTAGATGATTGTTGGTGGGGAAGCATCACGAAGGGGATGTGAAATGAAGCGATTCCTGCAAGGCGGGCTGCTGGCCTGCGTGCTGTGCGGTCTGGCGATGGCCTCGAGTGCAAGCGGCGGCCATGATGCCCACGGCCGCTCCGAAGGCCACGACCGCGGCCACGGTCGCGGCGATCCGCACGACCAGGCGCCGATGGCCGCGACGCCGCAGATCCGTTCGGTCACCAGCGGCAGCACCGAGGTGATCCGCATGGCCGAGGCGTCGCTGCTGAGCGACTGTCCGATCGATCCGGCCTTCGGCCAGGCGATGGCCGTGCGCACCCTATCGACGTTCGCGTTCTACGACGGCGTCTGCGGCGGGCCGGACCTGCCGGCCTGCGGCGGCCGCGTCACGCAGATCCTCGAGTTCTGCCGGCCGCCGGGCGGCGTCGGACCGGACGCCGTTGGTCTCTCGACTGGGGGCCTCGACGGCGGCTTCGGCTTCAATGAGGTGCGGGTGCGGGTGTGTCTGGACGAGACTGCGCAGTCCGACTGCACCGGGCCGGCGCCTGCGGCCGAGATCCTCGCCGACGGCATCGCGTCGCTCACCAGCGTGTCGGTGAAGGGCCCTGCCGTATCGGGCACGATCCAGCGCGCCACGCGGCGCACTTCCGGGACCACCGTGGACGGCGTGCCGATCATGGCGGTGGCGGAGGAGGAAGTGGTGGGACCGCAGACCTGCGGCCTGCGCGCCTTCGTGGAGCTGTTCAACCTGCCGTTCCCCACGCAGCCCTGCGGGACCATCAGCACGGTCTACGCGACGGCGCCCTGACGCCGTGCGCAGGCGCCTGCGGGCGCCTGCGCCGGGTCGGACTCAGCCCTTGGCGCTGCCCTGGGGCACCTCGGAGAACGGCACGTCCTTGTCGAGGCGTATGTCGGCGGGCATGCCGAGCACCCGCTCGGAGATGATGTTGCGCAGGATCTCGTCGGAGCCGCCCTCGATGCGGTTCGCCGGCGAGCGCATGAACTGGCGCTGGAACTGGTTGCCGAAGCCGGACAGTTCCTCGTCGTCGAGAATGCCGCCGTAGTCCTGCAGGTCGAGCGCGAAGCTCGAACTCTGGTTGTTGTTCGTGGCCACCACCACCTTGCTGATCGACGCCTCGGGGCCCGGATCCTGACCCTTCGACAGCGCCGTGATCATGCGGTAGCTCGTGAACTTCAGGCCCATCTCCTTGCAGTACCAGTCCGCCAGGTGTTCGCGCACGGCCTTGTTCTCGATGGCCGGCGCGTCGTCCAGTTCGGTGCTCTGCGCGGCCTTGAAGACGTCGAGGACGCTGTTCGAGAGGCCGCCGCCCACCGCCAGACGCTCGTTCATCAGCGTCACCAGGGCCACCCGCCAGCCCTCGCCGGGGCTGCCCAGGCGCTGGCTGTCGGGAATGCGCACGTCGGAGAAGTACACCTCGTTGAAGTCGCGGTTGCCGTTGATCTGCTGGATGGGTCGGACGTCGACGCCGGGCGACTTCATGTCCAGGAAGAACATGGTCAGGCCCTTGTGCTTGGGCACCGACGGATCCGTGCGGGTGATGAGGATGCCCCAGTCGGAGTAGTGGGCGCCGGAGGTCCAGACCTTCTGACCGTTGACGACCCAGTCGTCGCCGTCGCGGACGGCCTTCGTCTTGATCCCTGCCAGGTCGGAGCCCGCCACGGGCTCGGAGAACAGCTGGCACCAGACGTCCTCGCCGGAGGCGATGCGCGGCAGGTGGTGCGCCTTCTGCTCCTCGGTGGCGTAGGCCATCATGGTCGGCGCGCACATGCCCTGGCCGATGATGAACATGCCGTCGGGCGTCACGTAGCGCGACACCTCCTGGTTCCAGATGACGTTCTGGATCGGCGTCGCATCGCGGCCGCCGTAGGTGCTGGGCCAGCTGATGCAGGCCCAGCCGTGGTCGGCGAGGGTCTTCGCCCAGGCCTTGGCGATGGCCACGCGCTCGGCATCGGTGGTGGCGCCGTCGTAGGCGGACTCGCTCGATGAGGTGCGCAGCTTCGCGTGCTGATCGAGGAAGGCGCGCACCTCGGTGCGGAAGGCGGCTTCTTCGGGCGTGTCCTTGAAATCCATGAGGCGCTCCGGAATGCACGGGGGTGAACGCTGCCGGACGCAATGGCTGACAGCGGCAAGGTCGGCAGTGTATTAATTCGCGTCGATTAGAGGAACCACCCCGAGCCGATGCCGCGCGTTCTCGCCCATCCGGTCATCCGCCGCCTGTGCTGCGCCTGTCCGACGGCGGACGAGATGCTGCTGTGGGAATGGCTGGTGGAGCATCTGGATCCCGCCTGCTTCCACGTCGAGGCCACCGCGATGGACGAGGCGGGCGTCACGCGGGAGACCGAGCTGCTGTTCGTCAGCGAGCTGGATGCCCGCCGGTTCGAGCGCTGGGCGCTGGCGAGGGGGTTCGCCGTCGTCGATCTGCCGGTGGCCCGCCCCGGCCCCTGAGGCACCACCCGAGAGGAGAGCACGCCGCGCCATGACCGATTCGATCTTCACCCGCGACGGCACCGCCTGGGTGCCGACGTCCGCCGCCCGCGGCCCCTGGGGCGAAACCCTGCATGGCGGCGCGCCCGCCGCATTGCTCTGCCATGCGCTGGAAGAGGGCGCCGATGGCCGCTTTCCGCTGGCGCGCCTGACCCTGGACCTGTTCCGGCCGGTGCCGGCCGCACCGCTCGAGGTGAGCGTGCGCACGCTGCGCGCGGGCCGGCGCCTGCTGGTGCAGGAGGCGATCCTCACCAGCGGCGGCACGGAACTGGTGCGCGCCACCAGCGTCCACGGCGACCAGATCCAGCTGCCCGAGACCGTCCAGCCGCCGCCCTCTCCGCTGCCGTCGCCGGACGGCATCGAGGAAGTGTCCCTCGCCGCCAGCGTGCGCGCGGGCCGGGGCGAGTCCTTCGCCGGCCAGGACGGCCTGCACTTCCGGCTCATGGTCCGCCCCATCGAGGGCCTGGGTGCCGTCGGTCACGGCACCGCCTGGCTGCGCCTGCCGCTGGACCTGGCCCCGGGCATCCCGCTCACCCCCACCACCCATCTCGCCGCCTGCTCGGACTTCGCCAACGGCCTCGGCCAGCGCCGCATCGCCGTGGAGGGCGGCACCGTGGGCTTCATCAATGCCGACATCTCCCTGCACCTGCTGCGCGCCCCCGCCGCCAACCGCATCGGCATGGCCTCCCGCAACGAATCCCACGCCGGCGGCCGCGGCATCGTCTCCGCCGAGTGCTGGCAGGAAGACGGCCTCGTCGCCCGCGTCACCCAGACCGTCCTCGTCATGCCCGCCACCTGAATTCGGGGTTGAATTCGGGGTCGGAGTGATTTGTTCCTGACCACTCTGGCCCCTTCCCGCCAACCGAAGTGGTCACTGACCGCAAAGCCCTCGTCAGCGAAGCACTCCCCTACCGAACTTCGATTGGGGTCGGAGTGATTTATCCTTGACCACTCCGGCACCTGAGCCTCGATTGTTCAGAAATAAATCACTCCGACCCCAGAGTCCGGAGCGCGAGGCGGGCGCCGGCGAGGTCTTCCAGGGCGGTGCCCACCGACTTGAACAGCGTGATCTCGTCGTCGCGGGTGCGCCCAGGATGCCGGCCGGTCACCAGGTCCGGCAGGTCGGCCAGGAGGTCCGCTTCGGCGATCACCCCCGCGGCCAGTGCATCGATGAACTCGCCGGCCTCGGCCAGCACGCCGGCGCGGGTGTCGACGAACAACGCGGCGCGCTGCAGCGCCTCGTGGTCGGCCTCGCGCATGGTCGGGCGGTAGCTGCCGATCAGATCGAGGTGGGTGCCGGGCCGCAGCCAGGCGCCCTGGAGGAAGGGCTCGGCCGAGGGGATGGCGGTGGTCACCATGTCGGCGGCGCCCACGGCAGCGCCGAGGTCCTCCGCCTCGTGCACCTCGACGCCCGGCAGCGCGAAGCGCAGGTCTGCGGCCGTGGCGCGGGCCGCCTCCGGGCGCCGGGCCCAGACGGTGACGTGGGTGAGTGCCCGCACCGCCGCATAGGCGCGCGGTAGTGCATGGGCAAGCCGCCCCGAGCCGCACACCAGCAGATGCGTCGCGTCCGGCCGCGCCAGATACCGCGCCGCCAGCGCCGAGGCGGCCGCGGTGCGCCGGGTGGTGAGCGCGGCGGCGTCGAGCACCGCCAGCGGCGTGCCGTGCTCCGGATGGAACAGCACGTACAGCCCCTGGATGCGCGGCCGGTCGCGCCGATCGTTGTGCGCGAACAGCGTCACCAGCTTCACGCCCGCTTCGGCGCCGGGGACCCAGGCGGGCATCACCAGCAGGTCGCGCTGCTCGGGCCGGTCCGGATTCGAGCCCAGATCGCCGTGCAGCCGAGGGGGCGCCTCGATGGGATGCGTGAACGCCTCGGCCAGGGCCTCGATCAGGGCCGGGAACGGCAGGCGCCGGGTCACCTCGTCGGCGTCCAGATACTGAAGCTCGGCCATGGGGCCTCCGCGTGCGGATTCGCTCCGGATGCTGCGCATCCCGGCCGCCGCCCGCAACCGCGCCCGCTGCAGGCGACCTCGCGGCAGCGTATCGTCGGGGCGCTGCGAGTGCGTCCATTGCCTGCGTCGCGCGCCGGGCCCCGTGCCCCGGCCTGCCTCGACGTCGGGCGCCACCCGCGGACCCACGGGCCCCCAATCCCCTGACCCGGAGAAGCCCTCGTGCCGGATCCCTCGCCGATCGCCATCGCCCGCCACACCATCGCCGCCCGCAAGCTCGAGGACGAGACCACCAACGTCGAGCGCCTGCTCGACGACGTGCCCATGTCCCCCGGCGCGCGCAACAAGGCCCTGGAGAAGGCCCGTGAATTGGTGCGCGTCGCTCGCACCCGGCGCAGTGATCGCTCACCTCTGGATGCCTTCCTGGAGGAGTACGGCCTCTCCAACGAGGAGGGCGTGGCGCTCATGTGCCTGGCCGAGGCGCTGCTGCGCATCCCGGACGACGAGACCATCGACGAGTTGATCGCCGACAAGATTCCGTCCGGCAAGTGGTCGGAGCACCTGGGCGGCTCCGACGCCCTGATGGTCAACGCCAGCACCTGGGGCCTGATGCTCACCGGCCGGGCCATCCAGCCCGAGGACGTGATGGGCGGCGAGCCGCCGCGCCACTGGCTGCGGCGGATGATCTCCCGGGTCGGCGAGCCGGTGATCCGCCAGTCGGTGAAGACCGCCATGCGCATCCTCGGCCGCGAGTTCGTGCTCGGCGAGACCATCGAGGACGCCATCAAGCGCGGCGGCAAGGAGTACAAGGACCGCGCCCTGTTCTCCTTCGACATGCTCGGCGAAGGCGCCCGCACCCGCGCCATGGCCGACCGCTACCTGACCCACTACGCCGAATCCATCGAGCGGGTCGCCGCCTCCGCCACCGGCGACGACGTGCGCAGCCGCAACGGCATCTCCATCAAGCTCTCGGCGCTGCATCCGAAGTACGACGCGGCCCACTTCCCGCACATCGCCGACGAGCTGTACGGCGCGCTGAAGACCCTGGCCCTGGCCGCCCGCAAGGGCAACATCGGCCTGAACATCGACGCCGAAGAGGCCGACCGCCTCGAGATTTCCATGACCCTGTTCGAGCGCCTGGCCCGCGACGAGGACCTGGACGGCTACGACGGTCTCGGCTTCGTGGTGCAGGCCTACGGGCGCCGCGCCACCGCGGTGGTGGAGTGGCTGTCGGCCCTCTCCAAGGCCACCGACCGCCTGCTCATGGTGCGCCTGGTGAAAGGCGCCTACTGGGACGCCGAGATCAAGCATTCCCAGGTGGAGGGGCTCGCCGACTTCCCCGTGTACACCCGCAAGGCGACCACGGACCTCTCCTACCTCGCCTGCGCGCAGAGGCTGCTGGAGTCCGAGGGCCGCATCTATCCCCAGTTCGCCACCCACAACGCCCACACGGTGGCGGCGATCATGCAGATGGCCGGCGACAACCGGGACTTCGAGTTCCAGCGCCTGCACGGCATGGGCGAGCTGCTCTACGACGTCTGTATGAACGCCTGGAACGACTTCCCGCGCCTGCGCACCTACGCCCCGGTGGGCATCCACGAGGACCTGCTCGCCTACCTGGTCCGCCGCCTGCTGGAGAACGGCGCCAACTCGTCGTTCGTGAACCGCTTCCTCGACGAGCGCTACCCGGTGGAGGAGGTGGTCACCGACCCGGTGGCCACGGTGCGCGCCTTCGACGTGATCCCCCATCCGGACATTGCCCGGCCGGTGGACCTGTTCGCCCCGCGCACGAACTCGCGCTCGCTGGACCTGGCCGACACGGCCGTCACCGACGCCCTGGAGTCAGCGTTCACTTCGCTGGAAGGCACCCGTTTCGAGGCCTCCCCGGTGGTGGGCGGGCGCCTGAAGGAGGGCACGCCCCGGGAGGTCCGCGACCCCGCCGACCGCAGCCGACTGGTGGGCACGGTCCACGACGCCCAGCCCGCGCTGCTCGACGCCGCCGTGTCCGGCGCCCGCGCCGCCCAGCCCGCCTGGGACGCCGTCGGCGGCAACCGCCGCGCCGAGGTGCTGGAGGCCATCGCCGATGCCTATGAGGCGAATCTCGAACGGCTCATGTACCTGGCCGTGCGCGAGGCCGGCAAGACCATCGGCGATGCCCTGGCCGAGGTCCGCGAGGCCGTGGACTTCTGCCGCTACTATGCCGAGCGCGCCCGCCACCTGTTCGGCGCGCCCACCGAGCTGCCCGGCCCCACCGGCGAGCGCAACCAGCTGATGCTGGAGGGCCGCGGCGTGTTCGTGGCCATCAGCCCCTGGAACTTCCCGCTGGCGATCTTCACCGGCCAGGTGACCGGTGCGCTGGCCGCCGGCAACGCCGTGCTCGCCAAGCCCGCCGAACAGACCTGCCTCATCGCCGCCGAGGCGGTGAAGCTCATGCACGAGGCCGGCGTGCCCGGCGACGTGCTGCAGCTGCTGCCCGGCGACGGCCCCACCATCGGCGCACCGCTGGTGGACCACCCCGGCATCGACGGCGTGGTGTTCACCGGCTCCGAGGCCGTGGCCCGGTCCATCCGCCTGACCATCGCCAACCGCGAAGGCCCGATGATCCCGCTGATCGCCGAGACCGGCGGCCTGAACGCCATGTTCGTGGACTCCTCGGCGCTGCTGGAGGCGGTGACCGACGACGTGGTGCGCTCCGCGTTCGGCTCCGCCGGCCAGCGCTGCTCGGCGCTGCGGGTGCTGTACCTGCAGGCCGACATCTACGACAAGGCGCTGGGCCTGATCCGCGGCGCCATGGACGAACTCGTGATCGGCGATCCCATCGACCTGGGGACGGACGTGGGTCCGGTGATCGACGCAGACGCCCACGCCATGCTCACCGAGCACATCGAGAAGATGGTGGCGGCCGGGCACGCCAGCCATGCCGTGGAGTTGCCGGAGGCGGCAGGGCAGGGCACCTACGTCCCGCCGACCCTGTTCGAGGTGCCGGACCTGAATGCGGTGGGCGGCGAGAAGTTCGGGCCGATCCTGCACGTGCGGAAGTTCGACGAGGAGGACCTGGAGGCGTGCATGGAGGAGGTGGCCGCCAGCCGCTACGGGCTCACCCTCGGGATTCACTCGCGGATCGACCGCCGCAGCCGCTGGATCGCGGAGTCGCTGCCGGTGGGCAATGCCTACGTGAACCGGAACATGATCGGGGCGATCGTGGGCTCGCAGCCGTTCGGAGGACGAGGTCTGTCAGGGACGGGACCGAAGGCGGGTGGGCCGCATTATCTGCTGGCGTTTGCGACGGAGCGGAGTGTTACGGTGAATACGGCGGCTAGTGGGGGGAACGCGGAATTGCTACGGTTGATTCGCTGAACGCATGTCTTGGTGTGCATGGATGGCGAACCAAAGAGAAGAAACTCACGAATTTGATGCGAGCCGCGCTCTTCAAAGTCTCGCTGTGCTCAAGTCTAGCCTAGATTTCGGCCGTGACTATCTCGACAATTTCTGCAAATTGGTGCTGCCAGTAGTCGCATCCTTTGACGGAGAACCATTGTCCAGCAGATCCGTTGCCGATGAGTTCTTCAAGAATTACTCCCTCCGAGTTCCAGACAAGACGATCGAGCTCGTGCTCCGTAGGCTCGCAAAGCGGAAGGTGCTAACCAAGCAAGCTGGGTCATATTACTGCGCGGAATCGGTCGATGCGGACGATCTTCAGGAGATGTTTCGAAGCGCGCAGGGCGCGAACGAAACTCTGTACGCGAACTTGATGGAATTTTGTCAAGAGAGATTCGGTCTTTCAATATCAAGAGACGACATCGCGCTACAGTTCACCAAGTTTGTTTCTCGATTCGGTGTAGACTTTCTTAAGAACTACATCTTCCGATCAACTCTTCCAGATCTTCCAGATGGTCTCTCAGACGGCCAATTCGCAATTGCCGCGTACGTTCGGTCGGTTTCTGAAGACGGGGGCGACCAATATACGTCAGTAATGTCGCTAGTACAGGCGCACATGTACGCGAATGCTCTGCTTTGCCCTGACCTTGAGTCGATTGAGAAGGACTTTTCAAAGGTCACATTCTACTTTGATACGCCTTGCCTGGTTCCTCTTGTCGTGCAACCAGACCCAATTGAATCGCGCGCCTCCAATGAGTTGCTCGCCCTGATCCAAGGATTGCGAGGGAAGGTTGCAGTGTTTGCGCACACATTCGAGGAATTAAATTCAGTGCTGCAGGGAGTGCTCTCTAATCTAGAGAATCCGCGGGCTGAAGGTGCACTCGTGCGTGATCTGCGTCGAGCGCATCTCAAGGCTGGTGACGTCGCAATGCGAGTAGCCGGCGCTGAGCAAAGGCTCAACGAGCTTGGGTTTTCGATTCAACCGACGCCGGAGTACGTACAGAGCTACCAGATTGACGAGTCGAAATTGGAGGCGGCGTTTGACGAATGCGGTCTTCACTACAAGCATGAGCGAGCGAAAGATCACGACGTAAATTCGATCCGGTCAATATATGTAATCAGGAAAGCAAAGAAATATGCAAGATTGGAGGATTCGCTAGCGGTCTTAGTTACTAACAATGCTGCTCTCGCGAGAAGTGCGCAAAAATTCGGCAGGCTGCATGAGGGTCAGGAAGCGCTTACATCAGTGGTTACAGATTACGCGCTGGCGAATGTCGCTTGGCTTAAGCGGCCGGCGAGCAAGTCGACTATGCCGGAACGAGAGCTGCTGGCAGCGTCCGTTGCCCTAATGGAGCCTAGTGAAAAATTCTGGCGGCACTTTCTAAAATCAGTAGATGAAATAGAAAGGTCTGGAAAATATGACCCAGATATTCTTGCGGTATTGAGAGCGACCCCTCTCGCAGAGCGGGAGTTGATGGAGCTTACGCTCGGAAGTGAAGATCTACTTACGGATTCGAGAATCGATGCTGTCGTTGAGCGTGTCAAAGCACGTCTGCGGGACGAGTCTGCGAGTATCGTGGATAGCGAGCGAATAGCTCGCGAGCGCGCAGAGGCAGAAGCCGACGAACTGCGCTTAGGACGGGCAAGGCAAGAAGCGAGAGCCGCCGGATTCGCCAGCAACATCGGTGGACTCATTGAATTTTTAATCCGTGGCGTCCATGCCGCTGGCGTGTTGGCGAGCGGCATGGTTGCTCTGATATTTGGATCCAGCGGCATTCCATGGACGTGGCAGGCGATGACGCTAGCACTTTTCCCCGCTCTGTTGACTGCGTTGGATGCGCTCGGCGTTGGAGTAATCAGGCACCTCAAGCGAAGTCGACGGAATTTTGAGCAGCGGCTGACGACCTGGATCCTTGGACCTTAGCGCTGGGTATACGCGCCTAAGGAATACCTTGAGGAATACCTTGGACACCCATGCGGATTGTTCACGTAAAACAATGAGATAGAGTTTCTCGTTGGGTGGGTATTCAGAATTGCCTCCGGCTACCGCCACGGCTGGTGTTGGTGGGCGCCCAAGGACGACGTCGTTGCGCTGGACGCCAGGAGCCTCGCCGCGTTCCGCAACGCCATTGGGGCGCCGATCGTAGGGCGCGACGATGCCTTGGCCAGCCATGAGGATTGTTCAAGTAGAACAGCAAGGTAGAATCTCTCGTCGGGGCAGAACTAGCTTTTCGACTGCCGCTGCTAAGGCAAGTCCCATTGCACTTCCAGTCTGTTCGAGGATTATTGGATGGTGGCTATTCAGTTCGACGGCGGCTGATTCAATGAGTTCGACACTTGGGAAACCACACGGGGCTCGCTATGGGATCGAACGGCATCAACTCAGTATTCCTCTCAGGCTGGGAGTACAACCGGGTTCTTTCCAGCAGCCCCTTCGAGCGAGTTGTCTCAGGACTCCCAGCAGAGATTCTTTGGAACGGTAGCGCGCAGTTCTGGTTGTTCGAGAACGTGTACTGCTCAGAGGAATCCTATCTGGGGGAACTCGCCGCCAAGGAAGACCTCGGCTGGGCGAGCGGCGAGATATTCGAAGACCTTAGGAAACGTGCGTTCCTTAAGCCTATTGACCTGGAGACGACGGCCAACGAATCCACGAAGAGCGCAATGCTCACCGCGCATCGGATGCTTCACCAAGACGTTTCCGAGGCGATTCTCTTGGAGCAACTCCGAAACGGGAACGAGGTGGCGCTGGAGGCGCTGAAGCTCCGTATGCTCAGCCCGCTTCTAGATCAACTAGGCTGTGTAAAGAACATCTCCCACAATTCGATACGCCACTGGAAGCCAGCGTCGGCGCCGGAAGAGAGCGATGTCGAACGTGCCCTGCGACGCCTAGTGGAGCCCCTGAGGACCGCGCGAGCGCCGATGAGGCTCGCCGAGCCACTCTGCGATAGACCCGGCACAGGTGTTAGCGCCGAGCACTTGGCGCTACAGAAAGCTGTAGAGCAAGAAATCGAGGTTCCGATGATCCCCGATCTTCTGGCGGGTCGACTTCCGCAGTCCGACTACCACCACAAGCTGAAGCCACGCCGGGGGGTCTATCGCCCGATCACGAGCCAGTTGCTCACCGCGTATCGACAACGCGTCAACATATTGGAGGAGCTGCGCGAAGCCGCGCAGACTTCGGGGCTTTGGCACAACCTCCACAGGAATTGGCTACCTCGACTCCAGGAGGACCCAAGCTTCGTCGGCGAGTTCGACATTGTCGTAAGGGACGCCTTGGCTGCCGCCCAATTCGGAAAACTCTTGACGCGTGCATCGACCGCCGTCTTCTACGTAGCCGCCAGCTTGACCGTCTACACGGCGAGCCAAGTGCTTGGGCACGAAGGCACCACTGCGATCGCCGTCCCAATCACCGCGGCTGCTGAGAAAGCTACTGAATACGTCCACGAGCGCACGAATGCGGTTCGTCCACTGACACTGTTCTACCAGAAGGTGCTCTGACGCGGTTGCTTGAGATGCGCAAGTCCTGGACACCCACGCGGACAAGAAAGGCCTTGGGCACCCATGTGGATTGTTTAGGTAGAACAATGTGATTGCGTTTCCCGCCAGGTGGGTGTCCAGATCTACATCGTCATTCGATAGTCTTCGTTAGCCTAAATATGTTTATTGCAGATCGACTCAGCCTGTGCGCCGGCGGACATAAACGGCATTCTGCTTTCGTGTGTTGCTGCGAGCATTGTCATTGCGAGATAGGCGGAATATAGCGTTTGTTCGGCGGCTAGGTATCCAGCCCTGTGTGCGGCGAGTAGCGAATTTCCAATTTCCGTTTGAAACCGGATCGCAGAGATGCCGAGTTTTGGGCCTAGTACTAAGGAGTCGACGTATCTTCGGAAGAGTCGACAAGAGCTTTGGGTCTCAGTGAGTCCGTCGGACTGGGGGCCGGTCTCACCGTATCGTTCGCGAAGAGTCTCTCGAATTGAATCTACTTCCGGCTCTAGACTCTCAGTCGACTCCGCTGCGGACTGGATCATCAAGTAGAGCCCGAGATTTGTACACTGTTTCTCGGCGACATGTGTAAAGGTCGCCCGTGCTTCCTCCCGAATTGAAGAAATTGCTGCGTAGGAGACCTCGTCCTGACAGACTTCGCGCACTTCGGAAAGCCATTCCTGAAAGTGCTTGTCCGACTGCGACGCGTTGCTCGTGGCGCCTTGGGTCAATAGCAAGACTGCTAGGAAGCAACCCTGTAGCCGATTGTCGAAGTTGAAATACATGCCCCGTCCCTCCGAGCAAACTCTAACGGAAACCTGACTGATCCAATATCCCAAGAAGAGCCTTGGGCACCCATGTGGGTTGTTCTATCAAAAAAATGAGATAGAATTTTCCGTCAGGTGGGCCAGATTTGCTGCGAAGAATACCCGCTTTGGAGAGCTCCCCCTGTTCGTGGGCGGGACTAATCCATTGACACCCACCTTCATCGAGCGCCGACACATGTATCGCTTCCAACCGAAACGGGCCGCCCGCAAAACGTTGCTGCCTGCTTCAGGGAAGAATCTCCTCAAATGATAAGCGGAGAGCCCTCGACAGACGCTTTCAGGTTCGTCGTCTGCGCATCAATGTCCACATAACCGTTCCAAATTACCTCCTCGACCATCCGGGCCTTCTCGGCATCCTGGCCGAACATCAGGTAGCGCAGTTCGGGCGCAAGGTATCGAGTGAGGGCCAGAATCTCGACCCAACTGATCCCCATCAGATTCCCGGTAAAGTAGACTTTGCCCGCGTTCATTGCCGTCGCCACACCATGGGCGATGATGAGCCCTCTGCGGACGGCAGGGTTCGAAGCAAGCGGGATCGAGTCTTGGGGGCTATTGCCCTCGTGGAGACACTGAAACACGTGCCCAAAGCGCACGATCAGTTCCGCGATTACCGCCGGGAATGAGGAAGCAACGAAGTGACGAAAATCATAGCCGCTACGATACATAATACGAGCCACTTCGCTGATCGTGTAATTCTTGTCTCCAATTTTCCCGAATTGAAGAAACGAAAGCAGCGGCATGAGAGGAGCCGGCAACCCAGCGGGGGTCGCCACGTCCGATCGGAGATGGCCCCAGTGAAGCTTCAAGGCTTCCAGCACACGGACAACGAAGTTCTCGTCCGGCATGAAGGGCGCGTCCACCTTTTGGGTGATGACATTGCCATACTTGCTGACCGCCGTGAGGTTCCCGGTGAGGATGTCTTTGATGCCGAACACAAAGCCAAGAAGCGGATCGTGTCCAAACGACTGGTATCGGTGTGTGCGTGGCCCCAAGCCCTCGATCGGGATGGAGAGCTTGCTGTTGACCGACGGGTCGTAGGCGGTTTTGTAGGCCTTCTCCAAGGCTGAGATTTTGTCCTCGGGGAACGCCTCACCGAACTTGCCTTTGACGAAATTCGACAGCCACCCACCTTCATTCGGTCCGCTGCCCAGAAAGCCTTGCGACTTCGGGACACCGACCAGAAAAATGTCGATTGCTCCTGCGATGCCTCCTGCAAACACGGCGGTGGTAACGTTCCGCTTGTTGAGAACGCCGGACCACTTCAGCTCAGCTCCGATTGCATCGTGCGCCGCGTTGACTTGCTTAATTTCATCGGGCGTGAGGAGGTCCTCAAACCTGATGCTCTCCGTGCGTTGTCCCGACTCTCCCAGCAATTGCGCCCAGGTCTTACCGGCAGGAATCGCTCGAAAAATCCGGGACGAAACATTTGTGGCCGGCTCGGCCTCAAGAGAAGATACGTCCACATTCAACTCGGCAAGAAGCTGCTCCGATGAGCGGATGCTGGCATCGAGCGCTTCTTGCTCGGCGCGCTGTTGGGCATCTATCGCTTGACTGAGCCGGCGGTTGAGGTCCGCGACAGTCAGGCCCTCTTCTAAGTAGCCAGCGTCTACACTCACGCCGACTTCGCCTCGTCCAGATCAATCCTCAGGTCGACAATGGCCTGCTGGAGCAGAGTATTCAGCCGAGTCAGGTAGCTAGCGCGATCATTGTTGCGCGCGCTCTCCGCTTGGAGCTGCTCAGCGACGGCGTTCTGCTTACGCATGATCTCTTGCATGAGCATCTCCTTGCGATGGATGAGCTTTTTGATGTTGCGGCGCGAGATGAGCGTGTATCCACCGACGCCGAGAACGACGGCTGGGGCCGCGATGACGCCAATGCCTGCTGCCATTCCGCCGCCAATGAGGGCACCTGCAGCAGCTAGGCCCGACGAGATCCCAGCGGCAGAGAGGCCAACAGTACCGCCGAAATACAGCGCCGCGAAACCTACAGCCCCGCCGGCACCCACTCCGCCAGCCAAACCCAGTGCTTCGTTGAGCTGGCCATCGTCGGACTCGATCCTGCTGTTATCCGAGAGCGCCTCACCCGCCTCACTAACCAGCTTCTCGATCGGAGCGAGAGCATCAATACTTTTGTAAATCAAGTTACTATCTCCGTTTTTGCGGCGATGCTTCGCCGGTTTTGGAAGCTGTCATTCATGCCTGCGAAGATCAGCCCGATACGCTAAGCCGCTTCTCGCAACTTCCTATTCTTAGTCTGCGTGCCGGAAACGATAAAGCGCAACCCGCAGCCTTCTCCAACGAGGCATGAGCCTGGAGCGGGTG
Source organism: Tepidisphaera sp. (assembly GCA_016124375.1). Taxonomy (GTDB): domain Bacteria; phylum Planctomycetota; class Phycisphaerae; order Phycisphaerales; family UBA1924; genus RI-211. The sequence continues at coordinate 8,734 of WGNV01000013.1, read as the reverse complement.
GGAGGGGAGCGGAGGCGAGGCAGAAATCCCGCCAGAAATGAATCTGCAAGGAGTTTGGAGTTTGGGATCACTGGAAGGTGACCGCGCACCTCTGGACCCAAGGACGCCAAATCCTCGACGAAATTCAGGCCTTTCTCGATGGCAGTCATTCTTTCGACCTCGAGGTGGCTGACCGTCAACGGGCCTACGGCTACAGCACTCAGACGCTGCGCCTGTTCCGAGACCGCAACCGGGATCGGGCCTAGGAAGGCTTGCTGCGCCGCGAACTGAGCAAAGACATCGGTCCGCACAAGCCTCGATGCTCCCGAGGACACGACCGGGCAGCGGGCGCAGGCGACGAGATCGACCCGCCGTCGGAAACGGCGTCCGTTCCGAAAGCGCCGCTGACCTGGGCCGTGCGGCTGAAGCGAGTGTTCGGCATCGACATCACGGTCTGCCCGCACTGCGGTGGAAGACTCCGCGTCATCGCCGATGTCACGGACCCGGAGGTCATCGAGCGGATTCTGGAACACGTGCGGCGGGAAGGGTTGCCACTGGCGCCGCCCGCGCGAAGTACGGTCGCCTGATTCGACCCGGAAGATACCGCAGCGCTCAGGGCCGGGTGGGGCTTTGGCCTGTCCGCGAGATCACGAACCACGTCATCCGCCTGCCGGAGCATACGCGGCACGTCGACCTGACGTACGCTCTGGAGCGTGCGTAGGCGGGATCTGGCGCGGGATGCAGCGCTTCGCCAGGCGGCGCACCACACGGGAAATGTGATGGGCCGGGGATCGTGCGAACAACCCGGTTATTCTTCCTATCCTCCGCGTGTCGCCACCGAAGTCCCTCCGCTCTTTGGAACCGGGCGGCCGTTGAGCACCAATCGCTTGGACTAGCGATCGCTCAGGAGTACTGTGCAAGTCCATCCGAAGCCAAGGAACTGGCGCATCATGAAGAAGCCTGCCATCGCGTTTATCCTTTCTGCTCTCACGCTCATTGCGGTTGGAGCGTTCGCTGCGGATCAGGTGCACGGCCAACCAGGGACGATATACCAACGTATTGGAAGTACGCTCTACGGAAGCGACGGAACGACCTCGCAGGTCATTGGCAACACGACGTACGGCAGCACTGGAACTACCTCGCAGCGTATTGGAAACACGACCTTCAACAGCGATGGCACGAGCTCCCAGCGGATCGGGAACACTCTCTTCAACAGTGATGGCTCAACAGTTCAGCGGATTGGCAACACGACCTACGGTAGCGATGGGACTGCTTGTCAGACGATTGGCTCGACTACCTACTGCAATTGAATCGCGCGCTCGTCTGGCATTTCCAGCCCGCTCTAGTCCAGGGGCCATCGCGCTCGCAGCAAAGAGCGATGGCCTGCATCCCACCGGTACCTCTCCGCGCGAGCATCCAGTGCAGCGCGCTCCGTCCATGGACGGGTGTCCAGGTTGTTTCCCGAAGGAGAGAGCGACAAATGGATGTGGACGTAAGAAACGCCGTCTGGGATGCACTAGCTCAGCTCAGAGCCGAACACGCCAACGATCACAACGTCCAGTGGGTGTTACTCGATCCGGTTGAAAGCAATGGGGCTGATCTTTGCGGCGGAATAATCTCGAGGAAGGGGTTCATTTTTCGCAAGCAGTTGGCGCAAGTTCTAGTGACCTGCGACGGTGAAGAACTAGCTGTTCAGGTTTGGAAGCCGCGAAGAGGCGCTGTAACGACGTTTACGACAGATTCGATTGGGGATTTTGAGGACATTGCGCAGAGGACGAGTGAGGCGTTCGCGGAGGTATTCACAAAGCTCAAGGAGCTAGCGGACGCGCGGCGGCTCGAAAAGGAATTTCCAGCGGAATGGATTGGTCCGTCAGTACTTGAGGTATATCGAGCGGCCAAGGAAGCACAACAGCGCAATCGGCAGTGAAACCCACTGTCGTTCGGTTTTTGTTCTTGTGGCCGGCTTCTCATCAACCTGGTAGTCAAGATCGATCGCCTCCGCGCGAGACCGTGGTCTAGACGCCGCGAATTGCGCGTGCCGCTTCACCATTCGCTGCGATTACCAACGCAAGCGCCCGCAGCATGTGCGAGGGTGCTCCTGCCTTGGCATGCCACAACGCCCACGGGTGTCGTAGATCGTGCCAACGCGGCTTTTCTAGCCGTGCTCGACGCTATGCCTTGCATCAAGCCGCTGCATTGGTGGTGACCGGCCCGCGGTTTAGTTGTTGAGGCATTCTGATGCCGGCTTACAGTGCCTTGCAAAGCCATGCCACCAGGTAGATATCGTTGATGCCGCTGCCCGCACTTGGGTGCTCTAGTACGGTCGCGGGCTTGGACCCAATGCCATCCACAAGGTTCCAGCTATCAAAGCAGCCCCCAAGAGCACCGCAATCGCAATTGGCTCAGAGAGCAAGCGCATCGCCAGGGCTCTTGCAGCTTCAAGCACGGTTTTTGCTAACTCCACCACCCATCGAAGTAGGAAGGCGATGTCTTCCAGCAAGAATGCGAGCCCGTATGGGACTGAAAGAATAGAAAGTCGCGCTCCCTTTCCGCCATCCAATCCAGCCGCATAGAGTACTGCCAGCACAACGCCACTGAGCGAAAAATCAAAGATGTCTCCGGAGTCGAGCGCCCTGTAGGCCGAAGGGAAATTCTGGGAGACAAAGACCATGAATCCAATGGTAGCCGCCAAAAGAAAGAGACAGGCGCTCTGCATGGCGCCAGCCCGATAACACTGCTCTGCGGCTGTCCTATGTGGTTTCAAGCTCTTCATCAACCCTCCGGCAAACGCCATTGGCGGCATCAGTATTGAATCGAATCGATCGTAGACGCAAATTGCCACGGATCCGCCTCGGAGAAGGTAGTGATATCACCCTGGGCACCCATCCCGATCGTTCAAGTAAAACAGTCAGGTACCGTCTCTCCCTGCAGTCTGCGCAGCCGTCCCCGAAGGGCTGGCCAGCCCCCAGGGTGATCGCTCCCCCGAATTCGCCGACAATGCCCCCAACGGATCGATGACGAATGCCCGGCGCGCCGACCATGGACGGCGTCCGGGGGAGTGGATCGGTCCATCCCTGGATCAGCGAAAGCGAACGTCATGACAGCGAAGCGATTCCGGCCGGCGCTGGTCCTGTGCCTGGCCCTGGGAGGGTGCGTCTCCGGAATCCCGGAGGTCGTCAAGCAATTCGGCCAGGGCGACATGCAGGCCGTCGTGACCGGCGTCGAGGCACGCTACGGATCCGCGGAGCAGGCGCCCGCGCTCGAGAGCACGATCGCGTGCCTCGCCTACTACCAGCTCCACCAGTACGCGAAGTTCCGCGCGTGCTCCGAGTACATCCTCGCGCAGGACGATCCGTCGTTCGAGACCTATCCCGGCATGGAGCCGACCCGGCAGAACCCGGCCGAGGTCAAGGCCAGCATCCACAATGCCCGGGCGCAGATGTACTTCGACTTCCTGCAGTTCGACCAGTCGATCGAGGAGGCCGACCAGTCCCTCGCGCTGATCGAGCAGACCTCCGAGCCCGTGCGCCGGACGTACCTGCGGATCGCGGCACTGGAGCCCAAGGCGCTGTCGCTCGTCAATCTCGGCCGCGCAGACGAGGTCGGCCCGCTCATCGAGACCATCGAGGCCCAGCAGAGCAGCATCCCGGTCGACCGGACCGAGCTGGCCAAGACCCGGCAGAGCGCGCTGGCGAAGATCTACTTCGCCGAAGGCGACTACGCGAGCGCCCGCGAGGTGCTGGAACAACACGTCCTCGATCCGTTCGGCGGCATCCTCAAGACGCCCGCGCTGGTCTTCCGCGATCTGGAGAACGGCGCCGACTCGCTGGCCATGATCAACACGCTGCCGAAGGTGTTCATGCTCAACAAGGCGATGCTGGAGACCGGCGATGTCGAGGCCGCGAAGGCCGGCTACGACGAGCTGCTCGCCAACCCGGTCACGCGCCAGTTCGGTGACTTCTACTGGATCGCCCTGGTCGACCGGGCGCGCATCCACTGGCAGGAGGGCGAACGGGAGCAGGCGATCGACCAGCTCGAGCAGGCCATCGACGTCATCGAGGCCCAGCGCTCCACGATCCAGTCCGACGCGTTCAAGATCGGCTTCGTCGGCGACAAGCAGAAGGCCTACCGCCTGCTCGTGAAGTACCTGGCGGCCGAGCATCGCAGCGCGGATGCCTTCGAGTACGTCGAGCGCGCCAAGGCCCGGGCGCTGGTGGACATGCTGGCCAGCAAGCAGCAGTTCGCGAACGCGCCCGCCGCCACCGTGAAGGCGCTCGGCGACCTGGACGACTACGAGCTCGCGCTGGCCTCGGCAAGCGTGCGTCGCGATGTCGGTTCGGCGACGCGAACGCGGGGGCTCGTGCGCGAGGCGAGGCGCACTGTCGCGCAGCAGGATCCGCAGCTGGCCTCGCTGGTCACGGTCTCGGCGCCGGACCCGCAGGCGCTGCAGGCGAGGCTCGGCGGCAACGAGGTCATCCTCGAGTACTTCGGCTCGGGCGACGAACTGTTCGCGTTCGTCGTCTCCCGCGACCGGATCTCGGCCGTGCCGCTGGACGGCACCGGCCTCGTCGCAAGCGTTCGCGCGTTCAGACAGGAGATCCTCGATCTGGATGGCGACAGCTATCTCGGCGACGCCCAGGCGCTCTACCGCCGCCTCATCGCGCCGGTGCACGATCTGATCCGGGGCAAGTCGCTCATCATCGTGCCCCACGGACCGCTCCACTACCTGCCGTTCGCCGCGCTGCACGACGGCAAGTCCTTCCTCATCGACGAGTTCAGGTACCGCGTGCTGCCCTCCGCCAGCGTGCTCACGCTGCTGCGCAGCCGGGGCGGCGACGGGCAACCCATCTCCCTGCTCGCGCTCGGCAACCCGGACCTCGGCGATCCGCAGTCCGCCCTGCCGGGCGCGGAGCGCGAGGTGGAAGCGCTCGCGCAGCTGGAGCCGGCTTCCCGGGTCGCACTGCGCGGCAAGGCCAGCGAAACCCTGCTGAAGCGATTCGGCGACCAGGCGAAGTACCTGCACATCGCCTCCCATGGTCAGTTCAACGCGGCGCACCCGCTGGCCTCGCGCCTGCTGCTGGCGCCGGATGCGGAGAACGACGGCAACCTGACGGTGGGCGAACTCTACGACCTGCATCTGGATGCCGATCTGGTGGTGCTGAGCGCCTGCCAGACCGGTCTCGGCGACGTGCAGTCCGGCGACGACGTCATCGGCCTGACCCGGGGATTCCTGTATGCCGGTGCGTCCAACATCATCGCCAGCCTCTGGTTCATCGACGACCGGGCGACGTCCATGCTCATGGCGAACCTGTACGCGCACCTCGATACGACCGACAAGGAGACCGCGCTGCGTGATGCGCAGCGCTACATCAAGGATCACTACGACGCCCATCCGTACTACTGGGCGGCATTCCAGCTGACCGGGAGTGGTTGATCCGGGCCAGCCGCGGGCGACCGGAACCACCCGGACACCGGACGAGCGGCCCCGCCCGGGGTCTGTTCGCGCGGGACCCCAGCCTCGACAATGTCTGCACCGGCGGCGGATCTGCCGGTTTCCGCGGACACGAACTGCGGGGGCAGGGTCCCCGCACGCTGCGGTGCGCTGACCACTGGTTCGTGACCGCTTCCCCAGGGCATGGGGCGCGACGATGGATCACGTCGACTTCAGATGGCGGAGGTTGCAGGACGAGTTCCAGGCGTCGCTGCGCTGGCGCGTGTGGGTCGTGCTCACCCTGGCGGCCTGCGACCTCGTCGTCGCGGGGGGCAACGGCACGACCGAAGGCATCTCCGTGCCCCTCTACACCGGCTACCTGTCGATCGCGGCCGTCCTCTGGTGGCTGCGGCGCACGCTGGGGCCGCGTTCCACGCCGGTGCTGTTCCCGCTGAGTCTGTGCGTCGACGTCTTCGTGATCTCGATCGCGCTGCACACGGCCAGCGGTGGCTACTGGCTCGGGCCGTCCCTCTACGCCATCGTCGTGCTGGTTGCGTCGGCGCTGCTCGACCGGCTCGGCATCGTGCTCGTGACGACCGTGACGATCCTCGTCTTCGTCGGCAAGGGCCTGCTCGAGATGCGGGGTATCTGGACGTTCGGCTCGCCGCTGAGCCCGCCCTCCGAGGCATTCCTCTCCTCGTTCCGACTGGTGTCGGACCACCTGGTGTTCGGCGTCGTCACGCTGGTGATCATCGCGCTCCTGCAGAGCCTCCTGGTGCGGCGACTCGCCCGCTCCGAGGAAACCCAGCGGGCCATCGTCGAGTCGTCGTCCGACCTGCTGCTGGTGGTCGAGCTGGACGGCAGCGTGCGCTCCGCGAATCCTGCGGCGGTGCGGGCGCTCGGAGAGATCGAGCAGATCAGGGCGATCGACTGGATCACGATCGATGGTGGCGGCAACCGCGATGCGCTGCTGCCGGCGCTCGCGGCCGCGATCGAAGGGCGGGTCGCCGGCGTCGAAGCCGATGTCCGCTTCGAGGACGGCAGGCGCCGTCGCCTGGCCGTCACCTGCTCCCCGGTCCGTGAAGCCGGGGTCGTGAGCGCCGTCGTGCTGTCCGGGCGCGACCTCACCGACGAGCGCGCGGCCGCCGAGGAGCGCGAGGAGCTCCAGCGCCAGCTGGAGGAATCGCGCCGGACGCAACTGGTGGGGCGGCTCGTTTCCGGCGTGGCCCACGAGCTGAACAATCCGTTGTCGGCGATCCTCAGTCACGCGGAGCTGCTGCGCGAGACCGACCTCGCGCCGGACGGCGCCGTATCGCGAACCGGCAGTGCGGGCCTCGATACCATCGTCCACGAATCGCGTCGGGCGCGGGAGATCGTGCGCGATCTGCTGCAGGTCGCCCGGGCGGAACAGGCGCGCAGCCCTCGCCCGACCCGGCTGGCAGAGCTGGTCGCGGACAGCATCGAGGCGCTGCATCCGGACGCGCGTGCGCGCGACATCGAGCTGCGGCTGGTCGCGTCGCACCCGGTCGTGGCGCGCGTCGATCCGGTCGGAATCGGTCAGGTCGTGACCAACCTCCTCACGAATGCGATGCATGCGATCGAGCAGTGCGGCCTGGTCGAAGTGCGTGTCGAGCAGCATGGCGAGATCGCCCGGATCCTCGTCGAGGACGATGGCCCCGGCATCGCGCCGGAGGTCCGTGCCCACATCTTCGAACCCTTCGTCACCACGAAGGCCGCTGGCGTGGGCACCGGTCTCGGCCTCGCGGTGTGCCTCGGCATCGTCGAACAGAACGGCGGACGTCTGGCGGTCGAGGCCGCGCGCGACGGCGCAGCGCGTCCGGGCGCGCGCTTCACGGTCGAGCTGCCCGTGCTGGAAGGCATCGACGGCGCGGTCGATGTCGAGCACGAGGTCGCGCCGGGCGCCGGGCTGGCGGACCCGCCCGCGTCTCGTCCAGCGGTGCCCGCGGGGCTGCGGGTGCTGATCATCGACGACGAACGAGGGATCCGCGGTGCGCTGCGTGGCTGGTTCGAACTGCACGGCTGGCATGCCACCGAGTGTGTCGACGGGGCCGACGCGCTCGATGTCCTGGCCGGGGGCCGGCCCTTGCCGGACCTCGTGCTCTGCGACCTGCGCATGCCGCGCATCTCCGGCCCTGAATTCTTCGAACAGCTGGTCGAGGTCGCCCCGTCGCTGCGCGAGCGCCTGATCTTCCTGACCGGAGACACCATGTCGGACCAGGCCAGGGCCTTCCTCGCCAGGTCGAACGTCACCATGCTCCCCAAGCCCTTCGAGTTCCGCGCCCTGCAGATCGCGGTCGTGCGCGTGCTGGGCAGCGCGACGCCGCCGGGCGATGTGCGCAATGGCGCATCGGGCAGTCCATGACCAGCGATCCGGACGCCCACGGGAACGCCTCGATGAAGTCCGCTGTCAGGCGCTTCGCGCCTCGTGGGTGAGGGGATCGACGGCCCCTCCCTGCGGCGTTGCACGTACCCCGAGGTGCGCAGCGCCAGACGCAAAGAAACAGCCTGGACACCCACCCCGTTTCTATAGAGAAATCAGTGAGGTAGCTCTACGTTCCGACTGTTGAAATTAAACAGTGAGATAGAACTTCTAGTCGGGTGGGTATTCAAGACTACCGCCAGAACTTCCGGAGTCTCGCGCCCGAAGGGTGTCCGGAAGTCCGGCTCTCCTGATGGGTATTCAGTGCTGCGTCGAACTCCGGGCTCCGAAGTCGCCCAGAGCGCGGGCCGCCCCGCCTCCTCAGATCCGGAAGATCACCCCCGCGCTGACGGCATCGATCTCGATCACTCGCGCATCGTGCCGGGTGTACATCACCTCGGCCGCGAATCGCTTCGTGAAGCGCCACTCCGTCCCGGCACCGATCAGGTAGCCGGCGCGGTCGTTCGGGGAGCGCAGCGGTTGCGTGATCGTCGCGATCCGCGTCGTGAACTCGAGACTGCCGTCCACGTCGAATCGCGCGCGGGTGGCGCCGATCCGGGCCACGGCCGCCAGGCGCTCCGTGATCGGCCAGCGCACGCGTGCGGTCGCCGCGTACTCCTCCACTCCAACGCTGAAGGAGGACACGGAGTTCAACGCGTCGCGGAAGTTCCCGAGACGTCGCCAGCCGAACTCGAACGCGAGCCAGGGCAGCACCTCGTAGCCGACCGTCAGACCGGCGCCCTGATCTTCGTCGTCGAGCGTACGACGGAGGGGCAGCACGAAGGCGAAGATCGGTACGCTGGCCACGCCTCCCGGGAAGGAGGGATTCGGCGGCACCGATCCGAGATTGGGGGCCGGCGCGAAGGAGGGCTGGCTCGCGACGG
>WGNV01000014.1 GCA_016124375.1 Tepidisphaera sp. | reverse complement strand
TCGACGCGCGTTCGGATTGAACACATCAAACCACCGAAACCCCAGCCCGCACTCCGAGCACGTGCCCTCCAGCGGGCACACGCCGGTGTCGTCCCAGGTAGCGACCGGGCCGGACAGGTCGTAGCCGCAGCGGGGGCAGGTGGGAGTGGGCATGGTGATAGCCTACCGCCGAGGTGGGGGCGGGTTGCCGCGGGGGCAGGTTTCCAAATCGCTAAACGGCTCAATGGCTCAACTGCCAAATTCAAGTGTCGCGAGAACAGCACGACGAGCCGCTCGGCGGCTACCGCCTTGCACTTCGTCTCTTCGTGTCTCCGGAACTTCGTCTCTTCCCTCGCCCAGCCTCACATCGCGAATCGCAACTCGCTATCGATCCGCGGCAACCACCTTCTCACCTTGGCCGCGTCAAACCTGTCGGGCAGCGGCGACCCCATGTGAGCGAGGGCGTACTCGATCACCGCCTGCACCACGCGCGAGGGGCTCATCGCCCCGCCGCACCAGTAGTCGTGGTCGCGCCACGACATCGTGACGGTGTGGCTGGCCGCGTGATCCTCCTGGCGAATCGTCACGTCGTACTCCCACCCCGCGGCGCATTCGCGTTCCACCTCCACGACGACCGTGGGAGAAGAGGGTGCTCGGGATGGGCGGAACGAATCCATGGCGTTGCGTATCGGTTACACGGGCCTCTGGCTGAAACTCCGGTTTCGATCAGACCCCGGCTTTCCGGACTGTTCGTTCTGCGATGCCGCCGGATCCGGAGATCGCATATTCCATGCGACGAATCCCCGGACTTTGCTAAACTACCAGCATTCACGAACGCGTGCGAGCGGCCGGGGCGCGTTGCCCGGCACGCCCGCTGCCGCTCTCCCTGCCTCACCTCCCGCGCGCCATGAGTTTCATTCTCGAGATCATCTGGCTCGGCATCTCCAACCTGCGTCTGCATCTGCTGCGCTCGACGCTCACCGCCCTGGGCATCGTCTTCGGCGTGCTCGCCGTCATCGTCATGTCGAGTTTGGGCGAGGGCAGCAAGCAGGCCGCCTTGGCGCAAATTGAGCGCCTCGGTGCGCGAAACATCATCGTGCGCTCTCAAAAACCACCCGAGAGCGAGAGTCAGCAGGGGGGCCAGCAGCGCAGCTTCGTAAGTCGTTACGGCATCACCCGCGCCGACTTCGACGTCATTCAGAAGAACTTTCCCGATGCCGAGGCCATCGTGCCACTCAAGGAAATCGGCGGACAGGTGCTTCGCGCCGACAAGCGCGTGCAGAGCCAGGCCTACGGCACCACGCCCGACTTGATCAAGGTCGCCAACCTCTCGCTCGAACGCGGCCGCTACCTCACCGAGTCAGACATGCAGACCCGCGCGTCGGTCTGCGTCGTGGGCTCGCACATCGCCAAGACCATGTTCCCGCTCGAGGACCCGCTGGGCAAGACCCTCCGCATCGACGAAAAGCCTTTCGTCGTCGTCGGCGTGCTTGCGCCCGTGGGCCTGGCGGGCGGGGCGGGGGCGGCGCTCATCGGGCGAGATCTGAACCTCGACGTTCACGTGCCCATGTCCGCCGCCCAGGAAGGCTTCGGCGATACCGTCGTCCGGCGCTCATCAGGCTCCTTCCAGGCCAACTCCGTCGAGGTGACCGAGGTGTATCTGGAGAGCCCCGATCGCGATCGCGTCATCACCGACGCCGACCGTCTCCGCCTCATTCTGAAAACCCGCCACCCCAATCTCGCCGACGTCTCGCTCATCGTCCCCTTCGAGCTTCTCGAAAACGCCCGGCGCACCGCCCTGACCTACAGCCTGGTCTTCGGGCTCATCGCCGGCATCGCGCTCCTGGTCGGCGGCATCGGCATCATGAACATCATGCTCGCCAGCGTGACCGAGCGCACCCGCGAGATCGGCATCCGCCGCGCCCTGGGCGCCACCCGCGCCAACGTGCAATGGCAGTTCCTCATCGAGACGGGCGTGCTCTCTGCCATCGCCGGGCTGGCGGGGGTGGGCCTGGGCGTGGGCATGAGCCTGCTCATCGGCTGGGGCTGGCCCAAGCTGGCCGCCTCCGGCTGGTTCACCTTCATCTCGCGCGATGCCAGCCTGCCCACCCAGCTCACCCTGGGCTCGATCGTGCTTTCCTTCAGCGTCGCCGTCGCCACGGGTCTTGTGTTCGGGGTCTACCCGGCTCGCCGGGCCGCCGCCCAAGACCCCATCGTCGCGCTCCGCCACGACTAGGCCTTCCCGCAAGGCCGCTCCGCTCGCGTCATCTTCCCGAAAGTAACGCTTCCTCCCGGCACGCGCGAACAAGGTGCAAGGTCGGACGCCATTTCGCCATCGTGTGGTCGCCGGTCGTCCGATAGTCTCTCCCGGGGAACTTGCGGGGAAAATCGCGGCTCCCCGCTTCCACATCGCAATCCCGGAAGGTCCGGGGCGTTGAACCTTCATACGACGCCGGAGCGGCCGGTGCTCGGCACACGCATCGCACGTCGATCCCCCATCAGGTTTGCACGCCTCCGCCTGCGGGGGCAAGGGAGGGCGCGAATGACCAGGTTGCTTCAGCCGGAGCCCACGACCACAGGCCCCGAGCCCGCCGTGACGGCTGACCCGCCCACCAGCGATGGCCCAGTCCCCGCTCCGAGCGATGAGATCGAGCCCTCGCTCCGACCGATCCTCAAAAAAGACTTCGGATACGAGCAGGCACGCCACCTGCTCTGGCGTGCCGGCTTCGGAGGCAGCGAACAGCAGATCCGCCTCCTCGCCTCCTGGGGACCCGAAAAGGCGGTCGACTATCTCCTCAATGTCGACAAGGTGAGCTACCCCTGGCCAGAGCCCGACGCCTTTGACAAGAACATCATGCACCCGCCCACGGCTGAAGAGCGGGAGATGTACCGCCGCGCCCAGCGGGCCCAGGACGAAGACACGCTGGCCGAGCTCCGCGCCGAGCGCCAACGCCGCGAGCAGGAAGACCGCCGCCAGATGCGCGACCTGCAGAAGTGGTGGCTCAAGCGCATGATCGAAACGCCCCGGCCCCTCGAAGAGAAGATGACCCTCTTCTGGCACGGGCTGCTGGCGACCAACTACCGCACCATCGAAAACAGCTACCACATGTTCCAGCAGAACCAGCTCTATCGCAAGCACGCACTGGGCAGCTACGCGGATCTGCTCAAAGGCCTCATCCGCGACCCCGCGATGCTCGCCTACCTCAACAACAACCAGAGCAAGAAAGAGAAGCCCAACGAAAACCTCGCCCGCGAGATCATGGAGCTCTTCTCGCTGGGCGTGGGCAACTACACCGAGCACGACATCAAGGAAGGCGCCCGCGCCCTCACGGGCTACACCTTCGAGGACGACGGCTTCGTCTTCGAAAAGAAAAACCACGACAACGGCGTCAAGAGCATCCTCAGCAACACTGGCGCGTTCGACGGCGATGACTTCGTCAAGATCATCCTCGCCCAGAGCGCCTGCCCTAAGTACATCACCCGCAAGTTGTACTCGTTTTTCGTCGCCGACGTACCCCCCGACGAGCGGGGCGGCGACAAAGAACTCCCCCCCGCCCAGCGCCAGGTGCTGCGCCAACTGGCCTCCAGCTTCGGGCAGAGCGGCTATCAGATCAAGCCCCTGCTCCGCAAGCTCTTCCTCAGCCAGCACTTCTACGAGGCCCGCTTCCTCAACGACCAGATCAAGAGCCCGGTCATGGTGGCCGTCGGCGCCGTGCGCTCCCTCAACGCTCCTGTGCGCGACCTCACCATCCTCGCCGATGCCCTCGACCTCATGGGTCAGAACGTCTTCTATCCCCCGAGCGTGAAGGGCTGGGATGGCGGCCGCAGCTGGATCAACACCAGCACCCTGTTCGTCCGCCAGAACACGCTCGCGTTCCTCCTCACCGGCAAAAAGCCCCAGGGCTACGACTCTTCCGCCGACACCCAGAAATACGACGTCACCAAGCTCCTCGACAACGCCGACGGCGACAGCCTGATCGCCAAGGGCGACGTCGAGGCCGTCGCCGACGCCATCCAGCGCCTCACCCTGGGCTGGAGCCCCAAGGCCGGTCGCGACGCCCTGATCGAGTTCGCGAAATCCAACGGCGGCAAGTTGGACGACCGGGTCCTCATGGGTATGTTGTTGCTGGTGACCGCCATGCCCGAATACCAGTTGTGCTGAGGTTTTGGTAGGTCGGCTCTCCGAGCCGACCATGCGTAACGCGAGGAACCAGCGGGCGGCTTGAATGCCCGATGTGACAAGGATGATCAACGGTCGACTCCGAGAGCCGACCTACCAGGAACAAGCCATGACCACCCCCAACCCATTCACGCGTCGCGAGTTTCTCAAGAGCGGCCTCGTCCTCGCGTCCGCTGCCGCGAGCGTCCCCTCCTTCATCAACTCCAGCGCCCTGGCCATGAGCCGGGCCGCCATGGGGCTCACCAGCATCCCGGGCGTGCCCGAAGATCACATCCTCGTCGTCGTCCAACTCTCGGGCGGCAACGACGGCCTCAACACCGTCATCCCCTTCGGCATGGGCGACTACTACAAGGCCCGCCCCAACATCGGCATCCCCGAAAAGGACGTCTTGAAACTCTCCGGGGCCGACGGCATCGGCCTGCACCCCCAGCTCGCCCCGCTGCACGATCTTTACGACGACGGCATCCTCGCCGTCGTCCAGGGCGTGGGCTACCCCAACCCCAACCGCTCGCACTTCAAGTCCATGGACATCTGGCAGACCGCCGACTTGGGTGCCACCGGCGATGGCTGGCTCGGGCGGTACTTTGACGCCGAGTGCTGTGGCTACGGCAAGGGCGAGAGCGGCACGCCCGAAGCCACTTCGGCCGACACCAAGCCCCAGGCCGGCGGGCCTCCGGGCATCGCCGTCGGGCGCACCGCGCCCCTCGCCATGGAAGGCCGAAAGATTAAGCCGGTGGCCTTCGAATCCGCCGAACTCTTCAAGTGGTCCGGCGCCGACATCCACAAAACCCTCCGGGCTCCATATGAAGCCCTGAACAACCGAACCCAGGGCGAAGGCCCCGCCGCCCGCAAGGGCTCCAACGCCGAGTTCCTGCTGCGCACCGCGCTCGATGCGCAGGTCAGCAGCGATCTCATCCGCAAAGCGGTGGCGAAGAAGCCCCAGACCGCCTTCCCCAACTCCGAGATCGGCCGCCAACTGGGCATGGTCGCGAGCATGATCCGCGCCGGGCTCAAGACGCGCGTCTACTACGTCACGCACGGCAGCTTCGACACCCACAGCGCCCAGGGCGGCGCCCAGGGGCGGCACGGGCAACTTCTTAACCAATTTGCACAAGCCGCCAAGGCCTTTTACACCGACCTCAAGGCACAAGGCAACGACGGCCGCGTATTGACGATGAGTTTCTCCGAGTTTGGGCGGCGAGTTGCACAAAACCGCAGCCAGGGCACGGACCACGGCACCGCCGCGCCCATGTTCGTGATGGGCCCGATGGTCAAGAAGGGCGTCATCGGCGATCACCCCAGCCTGCGCGACCTCGACGAGGGGGATCTCAAGTACAAGCTTGATTTCCGGGGCGTTTACGCGGGCATTCTGGAGGGCTGGCTCAAGGCCGACAGCAAGGCCATCCTCGAAGGCTCGTTCAAGCCCGTGCAGGTCACCAGCGCCAAGGCTTGAAGACCCGCGACATCGGTGTGTTGGCCTCCACGTTCCGATGCGAACGATGAGGCTGTCGTGTCGAGTGGTGATCCGCCGCGCGCTTTGACGCGCAAATTGCCCGCTTCCGGGGTGTAACTCGCGGACGAATCCGCTCGATCTCTTTGGTACGCTCTGCGAGGCCCGCGAAACTCGCGTGAAGCGTGCAACGAGATCACGAGGACCATCCGCATGATTCACGTCATCGAGGCGGCGCCTGTCGGCATGATCAAGGTCGATTCGTCGGGCACGATCGTGCTCGTCAATCGCGAGATTGAACGCATGTTTCAGTATCCGCGTCAGGAGCTGCTGGGTGGCCAGGTCGACGTGCTGATCCCGCTGCGGTACAAGGGTTCGCACGCGGCACTCATGGCTCGATACGCCGCACGCCCCGACCACCGGAAGATGGGTGAGGGGCGAGACCTGACCGGGCGACGCCGCGACGGAACCGAGTTTCCCATCGATGTGGCGCTGAATCCGGTTGAAACGGCCGAAGGGCGATTCGTGATCGCCTCGGTGATCGACGTCACCGAGCAGCGGCGTTCCCAGGCCGAGCTTCGCCGCCTCAACGAGAGTCTCGCCCAGAAGAATGCCGAGCTCGAGCAGTTCGTCCTCACCATCTCACATGATCTCAAGAGTCCGATCGTGACGATCATGGGCTATATTGGACATCTGCGTCGGGATATCCAAGTTGGGCGCGATGATGAGCTGCCGGTCTATGCCGAACGCATCGAAGGCGCGGCCGTTCGTCTGAAGCAGAAAATCGATGACCTCATGCGCCTCAGTCGCATTGGCCGAGAGGCGCACTGCCCACAAGAGGTGAGTCTGGTGGAGCGGGCGGCCGCGGCGATCGAAGCCCGTCGCCCTGAATTTGTGCAACTTGGCGCAAGTGTTCGATTGAACATCGAAGAGCCCACGGCTTGGTGCGATCCACAACACATTGACCAGATTCTCGACAATCTTCTCGGCAATGCAATCAAGTACGGTTGTACGAATCCTTCGCCGCAAATCTGTGTGCGATCGTGGCGTGCAGGGGACGAACATATTGGAATAAGCGTCGAAGACAACGGGGCTGGCATCGATCCTCGCTACGCCGATCGGATCTTTGATCTGTTCTGGAGATTGCCGTCAAAGGCCGAAGGAACCGGCGTTGGGTTGTCAATCGTGCGGCGAATCGCATCCCTCTATCACGGCAAGACGTGGGTTGAAACATCTCCCGGGAACGGGGCGAAGTTCTCTGTTACACTACCCTCGAAGCCGCCCGCGGATTCTCGCAGTGGATTGACGCCGCCTGGCGAGAGGATGACGACATGACGGACCATTCAAAGCCGGTTCACTTCCTGCTGGTGGAAGATGATGAAGATCACGCCGACCTGGTGGCGAGAGCGATGCGAGAGCACCGGGTGGGCAACACGATGTCCCGCGTTGCGGATGGCGAAGCCGCACTTGACTATCTCTACCAAAGGGGCGGCCACGCGAAGGCGAGCCGCCCTGACGTCGTGCTGCTGGATCTCAACCTGCCCAAGCTTGGCGGGCAGGAAGTGCTCTCGACCCTGAAGTCGGATCCCGAACTATCGGCAATTCCGGTCGTGGTCCTCACGACCTCTGAGGCGGACGCGGACCGCGTGAAGGCCTACGCGTCGCGGGCCAACAGCTATGTCGTCAAGCCGCTGGACTTCCAGCAGTTTCACGACATGGTGCGGCAACTCGGGATGTATTGGTCCATTTGGAATCGCCCACCCGCCTGAACGGGGCCGCCCGAAGGAGTGACCCCGGGGAATATTGCATATATAACCTGCCAGCACTGCAAGACCGGGGCAATTCCTGAATCTGAGTCGGACTTGCGCCTGATCGAGGCCGATGTGCTCCCAGCATTCCTTTGGGGGTCCATCATGCCAAAGACTCGCATCCTGCTGGCCGACGACGACCATGATCATCAGACGCTGCTGCGGCAATCGCTTTCCGGTGGGCGGCAGGATGTCGAAGTGTTGGCGGTTTCGTCGCGCGACGAACTGCTTCACGCGGCTCGAACGCTGCACTTCGACTGCATCGTGATGGACTTCAACCTGCTGCCCTACACGGCCCCGGAGCTGCTCGTCGATATCCAGGATCTCCAGGACGGCGTGCCCCGCATCGTCATCTCCAGCAGTGAGAGCCAGCACATCGTCGTCGAATCCATCCGCCGCGGCGTCGCTGACTTCGTGCACAAAAACGATGCGATCGACGGCGAGACGCTGTGGGGACGCGTGCAATCCGCCATCGCCCGCGCCCGTGCGAAGGATAAGGAACGTCGAAGCGTCAACCGGCGCCTCAGGCTGCTCACCCGCCGCGCCCAGACCGATCCGCTCACCGGGCTGCTCAACCGAGGCGGGGCCGAAGTGGCGCTACAGCCCCAAAGCCGCCGGGGCGATCGGCGCGAGAGCGCGGGCGTCGTGTTCGTCGATCTGGATCTTTTCAAACGGGTCAACGACCAGCTCGGTCATCGCGCGGGCGATGAGGTGCTCAAGCAGGCCGCCCGGGTCATCCGATCACTCGCACGCCCCAACGACCTGGTGACCCGCTGGGGGGGCGAAGAGTTTGTGATCATCCGCCAGTCCGACAACCTGACTGACGCCTGGGTGTGGGCGAACCGTCTTCGAGTGCAGATCGCCGCGCAAGTGATCCTGCCGGGCGGCATCGGCCCGCAGACCGCCAGCGTTGGCGTCGATGTGGTGCCCTCGGGTGAACTGAGCACCGACACCGTCTGCCGCGCCGACCACGCGATGTACCTCGCCAAGGAATCCGGTCGCAATCGCGTGTGCACCTTTGCCATGGTCAGGGCGATCGACATCGCCTTCGACCTGGGTGCGGACCCGGCGCTCTCACCCCGTGAGCGGCTGAGGCAACTCGTCGTCCGCCTGCGCTCCGTGCTGGGCGACACGCAGCTGGACCATGTCGGCCCGCACGGAGCGCGAGTGTGTGAACTGGCGACGCTCGTCATCGACCGTCTCGCCGGTGCCTTGCCGAATCGCGAAGATCTCGCCCTGGCCGCCGAGTTCCACGATATCGGCAAGGTTGGGCTGCCCGAGCGCCTGCTGGCGCTGCCCAGGCTGCTGACCGAGGACGAGCGGGCTTTCATCAACGAGCATGCCCGATTCGGTGCTGAACTGCTGCGGGCAGTCGGGGCGCCAGCCCAGGCCGCAGACGCCGTGCTGCGCCACCACGAGCGCTTCGACCAACAGTCAAACCGCGCGACCGCGCCCGCGTCAAACGCCAGCATCCTCGCGGCGTGCGACGCGGCGGTCTCGATGCTCAGCAACCGGCCGTACAGCCGCGCCAAAGGGCCAGACCAGGTGCTGGCCGAACTGTGGTCTGAGCGCGGCCGGCAGTTTCACCCCGATGTTGTGGATGCGATCCACGCGGTGAACTCCGAAGCGCTCGCGGCGGCGTGACGCGCGACGCCGCGGGGTGCACCTGATTTCGTGGCGAGTGATTCCTGGTGCATGGAGGAGATAGACATGAACATCGAAGAGAGACGCAGTAGCCGCACGTACCCCGACTCGGAGCGCATCGCGTGGCGTCGGCATGACGGGGGCCCGTTGCGCAGCGCGCGGGTGCTCAACGTGTCCGTCACCGGCATCGCGCTCGCCTTTGAGGGAGCCTTGCCCCTGCATCACGGCGAGCTGATCCGCACGCTCTCGCGCCGAGCCGGTCTGCCGCGCTCCGCCCGCATCGTGAGGATCGAAGAAGACCATAAGTCGAGCCAGCGCGAAACCCGCCTGGGGTGCCGCTGGGTGACCGGGCCCAGAGCCAAGCAGCCGCGGGCCTTCAGCCGCCCGCCCAAAGATTGGGAGCATTGGACCGAGAACGGGGAATGCGCCGGGACGCAGGAGAATGCCGCATGAGAAACAGCAAACTATCCGAGCAGCGAGCCACCGCCCGCAAGCGCCGTTCCGACGCCATCACCTGGCGACTGACCGGCGCCGACGCCCCGCGCGGGGCCTGGCTGCTGGATTCGTCAGCCGAGGGACTGGCCTTCGCCTACCGGGGCGAGCGCGTCCCGGGCGTTGATGCGATCATCGATGTCTGCCCCGACCCGGAGCACTCGCCCGAGGTCTTCCAAGCCGCACGCGTCCGTCGCGTGACCCGGGTGCACGGCGACCTGATGGTCATCGGCGCCGAAGTGTGGCGCACCAGCGCGTTTCCGCCCGCGGCCAGCGAACGCGTGGAAGCAAAGGGCCCGCCGCCCGCCAAGCCCATGCTCGATCTTCGGCCATTCGATCTCGACGACGTGATGACCAGGGCCAGCGAACTTCGAAAGAACGCGTGGTGGCGGTCCGGCGGCTGAAAGGCGCTACTTGCCCTTCATCGCCTTCAGCTGGGCCGCCTGCGTCTTGGCGGCTTTGGGGTCCTTCGCACCGGCGATGAACGCCTTGGCCACGTTCTTCGGCCCCATGACCAGCTTTTTGGGCGGAGCAGTGCGCGAAGATTGCACCGTCGTCCCATTCTTGACGTTCTTGTTATTGATGGCGACGGCATTCGCCGAGTTCTTGACCTGCGTGATGCCGCCGACAATCGCCTTGATCGGGTTCACTGCTTTGGCCATGAGCAAGCTCCTCCTGCACGCCCCCGGGAACACGCGAGTTCCGCACTCGCACGATGCACAGCCGCGGCCAGACCAAGACGCCGCGAAACACCAGATTACCCGAATGGCCGGAGAACGCCAACGCCATCTCATGAATCCCGCATGATCCCCCGGGCCGAGCCGGACGTTCCCGGGGCCAAGCCGCATGTTTGGGCGTGCCTGGACCCGGCGGGCTCGCTACGGGGTGAGCGGCCGCCCCTGGTAGGTAATCGCCCACCCGACCATCGGCGCGAGCTCGGGCGTCGCGAGAAGCGACTTCAGAATCCGGGCGACGGCCTGGTCGGTGTACCGCTTGTGAAACCGAATCTCGATCGCGCCAGGCTTGAGCATCGCGGCCATCGCGTCGCCCTTGTAGTCGTCTTCGTAGGAGATGCCCGGAGCTTTGTGATCCCGGTGCTGCTCTTTCACGGGCAGAAAGATGGCGCCGGAGGCGTTGAAGACCATCTTGAGGGAGAAGACCTGTGAGGTCATCAGAGATTCGAGATGGTTGAGGCCCAGGATCATGGATTCTTGCGCACGCGCCGTCAGGACTCGTCGTGCCACCCGTTCCACGCGTCAGCGATACGAACGCCCATGACGCCATGATAACAAAGAAGCCCACGGGTTGGAACCCGTGGGCTTCGGTTCGCGCTCGCGAAGTGTCGATCAATAATCCATGTCATCATGCGAGTGGTCGTGCCCGCCCGCCTTCTTCTTTTCCTTGATTTCCACGATCGCCGCCTCGGTCGTCAGCAGCAGGCCCGCCACGCTGGCCGCGTTCTGCAGGGCGACGCGTTCGACCTTGGTCGGCACGATGACGCCCATCTTCATGAGGTCGCCGTATTCGTGGGTGAGGGCGTTGTAACCAAAGTTGGTTTCGCTGCTCTCTTCGACCTTGCTGGCGATGACCGAGCCATCCAGGCCGCAGTTGGCCGCGATCTGCTTGACCGGGGCCGCGACGGCTCGGTAGATGATGTCGATGCCCGCCCGCTCGTCGCCCTCGTGCTTCTTGCGGAGTTTGTCGAGCGCCCGCCGAGCCCGCAGCACCGCGACGCCGCCCCCGGGCAGGATGCCCTCTTCGACCGCCGCACGGCAGGCGTGCAGTGCGTCCTCAACGCGGGCCTTCTTCTCCTTCATTTCGACTTCGGTCGCCGCGCCGACGTTGATCTGCGCCACGCCGCCCGCCAGCTTGGCCAGGCGCTCCTCGAGCTTCTCGCGATCGTAATCGCTGCTGCTCGCCTCGATCTGGTGGCGGATCATGTCGATGCGCCCCTTGATCTCGTCGGTCTTGCCCGCCCCCTCGACGATCGTCGTGTTGTCCTTGTCGATGGTGACTTTCTTGGCCCGGCCCAGGTCGCTCAGTTCGACCTTCTCCAGGTCGATCCCGAGTTCTTCCATGATCGCACGCCCGCCGGTGAGCGTCGCGATGTCGCCCAGCATCTCCTTGCGACGATCGCCAAAGCCCGGGGCCTTGACCGCGGCCACCTTCAGCACGCCGCGAATCTTGTTCACGACCAGCGTTGCCAGCGCCTCACCATCAATGTCCTCGGCGATGATCAGCAGGCTCGCGCCCTGCTCGGCGATGCGCCCCAGAATCGGCAGCATGTCCTTGGCGCTGCTGATCTTCTTCTCGAAGATCAGGATGTACGGGTTCTCGAGCGTCGCTTCCATCGTGGTCTGGTTGGTTACGAAGTGCGGGCTCAGGTAGCCCTTGTCGAACTGCATGCCCTCAACCAACTCGACTTCGGTCGACAGGCTCTTGCCTTCTTCGACGGTGATGACGCCGTCCTTGCCCACCTTGTCCATCGCCTCGGCGATGATCTTGCCGATCTCGCTGTCCTGGTTGGCGCTGCACGTGCCGACCTGGGCGATTTCCTTGGAGGAATCGACCTTCTTGGACATCTTGGCCAGTTCATCGACGATGGCGCTGACCGCCGCGTCGATGCCGCGCTTCACCTGGTTGGGGTTCGCGCCGCTGGTGATCACCTTGAGCCCCTCGGCGTACACCGACTCGGCGTAGATCGTCGCGGTCGTCGTGCCGTCGCCCGCGTCCTTGCTCGCCTTCTGGGCCACTTCCTTGACCATCTGGGCGCCCAGGTTCTCGTACTGGTCTTCCAGTTCGATCTCTTTGGCCACGGTCACGCCGTCCTTGGTGACGGTGGGGGCCCCGAAAGACTTCTCAAGCACCACCACGCGCCCCGAGGGACCCAGGGTCACCTTCACGGCGTGGGCGAGCTTCTGCACGCCCCGCAGGATGCGCTCGCGGGCGTCAGTGTTGTACGCGATCGATTTGGCGGCCATTCAACTTCTCCTTCTTGTGTCGAAACTCAGAACTCGTTCTGTGAATATCTGCTTGCGTTCTTGCCCTGCTTGTCTACTTCAGCCCGATCCGGATCCACGCGACCCGCTCGGCATCGATGATGAACACCGACTTGCCGTCGGTGACCTTGACCAGGTGATCCGGCTCATCCGGAATGAGCATGGCGTGCTCCACCTTGAGCGTCGGCCCCTCGTGATGCACCGAGTCGCTCATCCCCGCGAACGCGAAGATGGCATGCCGCTCGCCGTTGAGTTCCTTCAGGGCTTGGCGCAACTGCGTTGGGGTCATGGATGCCGCTCGCTCCAAAGTCGAATCAAGATTGCGGGCGAGGTCGTCGTTTGCACCCGGAGATTCGCCTGCGGCTCATCTCCGGCGTCTTCCCTGGTGCCCAGTGCCTAGCCCCTGGTGCCTTCCCCCTCAGTCAATCACCGCGAGGATGTCTTCCTCAGACATGATCAACAGCTCCGCCCCGTCCAACTTCACCTCGGTGCCGGCGTACGACGAGAAGATGACCTTGTCGCCCTTCTTGACCGACAGCGGGATGCGCTCGCCGGTGTCGGTGTTCAGGTTGCCCGTGCCCACCGCTTCGATGGTGCCGGTCTTGGGCTTGTCCTTGCTGCTCTCGGGCAGGTAGATGCCGCTCTCGGTCTTGCTCTGCGCTTCATCGCGCTTCACGAGGATCTTGTCGCCCAGGGGACGGATGCTGCTCTTCTTGCTCATCGCTCTTTCCTTTCTGAAACCGAATCAATCGCTTCCGAAACTACCCAATCTTGTGGCACAGGCGTCCCGCCTGTGTCTTCCGTTTTCTTCTTCCTCTGCTTCGCGAGCATCTACCCCGGCCACTTCCCGCGGTAATGCCGCTCCAGCACGCGCCGGAGCACTTCTAACATCAAATTAAGATCATTCACATCGCGGGGCCGATCGATCACCGCGAAGGCCCCAAGCCGCAGCGCCTCGCCCATGTCGCGCCGATCATCCCGCCTCGTGCGACTTCGTTTGATCGCCACCACCGGCGGGGGCTCCGTCAGCCTCGCCAGCAGCTCCAAAATCCTGGGGCCCCCTTCGGCCAACTCCGGCTCGGCCTCCGCGGCCGCCGGGTCCGCCTTCGCGTCCAAGGGCAACCCCAGATCGACCACCGCTATATGGATGGGGTTCGCCTTGATCACCCGCGACGCTTCGGTGCCTGTTTGGGCCCGCAGCGAATACACACCCATCGGCTCCAGCAGGCGGGGCAGGTGATCCACCCAACTCTCCGCCTGCCACCCGGCGCACGACAAAAGCAGGTTCATGCGACGCCCAAAGGCCCCGCACGCATCCTGAGGTTGTGTCGGCGCGTTCCGCATCCGTTGGGCAGAGGGCAAAGCCCGTGCCGACACCCCACCCCCCGCCGCATGGCCAAAATGCGAACACGCTGCTGCCAAGCGCGAGGGACCGAGGGTTCAACATGCCGGATTGGCAGACGCCCCGGGTGGCCCCTCTCTCCGAGAGGGGCGTACGAGCCCGAAGCGCCAGCAAGGGTCTCCACGGCTCCCGACTCGCCAGCCCGTCGCGAACCTTTCAATAGCTCGGCTTCCCGCCCCCGCCCTTCCGTCAGCAACGAAGACCCTCGCTCGCGCTTCGGGCTCGTAAACCCCATCCACCCCTCCCGATCGGTCAATGTTTGGTATACTCTCTATACCTATGGATATCGCGCACATCGTGCTCGCTTTGGCGGCCATGGCCTTCGCCGCGCTCGCCGCATGGCTTGCGCTGGGTCGGGGCGCGCTCCTCGCCCAAGCCGCGGCTTCCCGCGCCGAGGCCGCCGCCGCCCGCGACCAACTCCTCGCCGAGCAGGCTCGCGCCAAAGAAGACGCCACGCGGGCCCAAGATGACCTCGCCCGCCTGAAGCTCGAAGCCGCCCAAGCCCACGACAAGCTCGAACAAGCCCTCGACGCCCTCCGCGCCGAACTCTCGCACGCCAATCAAGCCTTGGCCCAGGAGCGCGAAGCCCGCGAGGGTGACAAGCGCGTGCACGCGCGCGAGGTGAGCAACGCCGCGGATCAACTCCGAGCGGCTCGCGCCCAGTTCGAAGCGTTGCAAGCTCAGGCCAAGCAAGAAATCGAATCCCGCGACGCCGCGTTGCAGGAACGCTTCAAGGCCCTGGCCGCCGACGCGCTCAAAGACTCGCGCGAGAGCTTCCTCGCCCTTGCCAAGCAGGCGATGGAGGCCGAGCGGGGCAAGACCAGCGCCGAGGTTGATCAACGCCGCCAGGCGATCGAGGCCCTGCTCAAGCCCGTCAGCGAAACCCTGACCCGCACCGACGCCCAGCTCCTCAAGATGACCCAGGAGTGGGCCACCGACCGCGCCATGCTGCACGCCCAGGTGCAAGGCGTCAAGGAATCGGGCGAAGGTCTGCGGGCCGAAACGCTCAAGCTCGCCCGGGCGCTGGCCAAGCCCGAAGTCCGCGGGCGCTACGGCGAGATCCAACTCCGCCGCGTCGCCGAGCTCGCCGGCATGACCAGTTACTGCGATTTCTCCGAACAAGACAGCACCCGCGACGCCGAGGGCAAACTCCTCCGCCCCGACATGGTCGTTCGCCTGCCCAACGATCGTGTCGTCGTCGTCGACGCCAAGGCCAACGTCGCCGCCTACCTCGAAGCCATCGACGCCCCCACCCCCGAAGACCGCGAAACCTGCCTCGACCGCTTCGCCCGCCACATGGAAGAACAAGTCACCAAACTGGCAAGCAAAAAGTACTGGGAACAGCAGGACGGCTCGCCCGATTTTGTCGTCATGTTCGTCCCGGGCGATCAGTTCCTCGACGCGGCCCTGGCCCGCAAGAGCGACCTCTTGGAACACGCCGCCCGCCAGAATGTGATCATCGCCAGCCCGTCCACGCTCATCGGCCTTCTGCGCGCCGTGGCAGTCGGCTGGCGCGAAAAGCGCCTCAGCGAACAGGCCGAAGAACTCTTCAAGCTCGGGCGCGAGCTGCACGAGCGCATGGCCGTGGCGTTCGACAAGATCACCAAGGTCGGCAAATCCCTGGACGCGGCCGTCGGCCAGTACAACGAGTTCGTGCGCAGCTACGAAACCCGCCTGCAACCCACGCTGCGAAAACTCGAAGCGGCCGACGTGAAAAGCACCAAGGAGCTCCCCGAACCCAGCGCCATCGAAGTCCGCGTGCGCGACGTCTCGCCGGATCAGCCCCGCCTGCCGGGCGTCTAGCGCGAGACTCGATCAACCACCACCAGACCCACCACGCCAACGACGACCGGCAGCAAACCCAGCACGATCGCCGGGATGCCCTTGCCGAAGTACACGCACGCGCCGCCACCGATCAGCGCCAGACCCATGCTCGCGAGCAGCGCGATGTTCACGCGCGTGATCGCCGCCATCAGTCGCGCCGACGCGTTCGCCGATCCCGCCATCAGCAGCACCCACACGAGCACACCCGCCACCAGCCCCAGCCCGATGGACAGCATCGCCAGGATGGTCGAAGTGCGCATGCGTCAGCCCTTCTTGCCGGGGTCGCGCCCCAGAATCCGCACCAGCTCCGCCCGGTCCTGGTCGTAGCCTCGCCGATACGAATCCGCCTCGTACTCCGTGTGAGGCTCCGGATACGACCTCCACGCGTGCCGCTCTGCGTGCATGAAAACTTCCGCGGCGAACCCTGGGTCCTGGTCCAGCGCGCCCTGCGCCTTGAGCTCATTCAAAAACTCAGTGAACACCTGGCGCAGCGCGACCGACCCGTAGATCGAGTCTTCCACATCTTCGATGGCTTTCTCGGCCGCGCCGATGTCGCGTGCGCGGAGCAGCTCTAGCGCTTTCGCCCTGGCGGGCTTCAGGCGGGCCTGCACGTCCTGGTAGTAGCGTTCGTATTGATCCATGGGAGTCATCGACTGTTGAAGGAGTTTCACGGGGTTGGAGGCTGGGCGAGCAGTGGGGCAAGGTGGCCCTGGGGGGAATCCAGAGCAAGGGACAAAATCGCCGCCCGCATGGATTCCCCAAAGCTCGGCCACAGTTCCTCGGGGCACATGGCCTGAGCGATGACCAGCCGCCCGCCGTCTTCAAAGGCGAAAAGCACGAACCGCAGCGCCGTGCCATCCTGCATCTGCGACGCCGCGGCCACGACACCCCGCAGCCCGCTGGCCAGCGACAGTTCGCTCGCCGGACCGACTTCCAACTCGAAGCTGCGTGCCAGATAGCGCAGCCAATCCTCGACCGTGCCGTCGTCATACGCAGGCCGGGCGGAGATGCTGATGACCGCGGCCGCGATCTGCGACGCGAATAACGCCAGAGGCACCGACGCCGTCGGACGTTCGAAGTTCACATCCTCGTCCGGAAAAGACATCTGCGCAAATCCCGCCGGCACCTCGATCGAAAAACCAAGGTCCGCGATTCGGGCCGGAACGTGCTGTCGAGTCGCAAGCGTGGGGGGCACGACGCCTTCCTTTCGGTGATGTGGCGGAAGCACCTTGCATGCGACGCCCGTGCGTCCGCGCGCCAACTTCGGGTCCGCGTTATGGGCTGAGCGCGCACCGATCCAGTCTCGCACCACCCCGACCGATGCAACAAAACGCGGGGCTGATCCGTACTGGATATGTGGGGCCTGCCAGTTTCCCAACGTCTTGGCCCGCCAGGGTTCACTCCTCAGTGGTTCGGAAGGCTTTGGGGATTATTCGGGTCCCATATTCCGCGATCGGCTGGCGTACGCTCCCCGCCTGTCTCCCCGGCTGCTAGGCTGTTTCCCGCAGCGTCACTCTTCGGTGCTTCTCTCGCATGACCCAGGACCCCCGCCAACCCGATCTCGCCGACACCTCTCGCCTGCGAGCCCAGGCCAACGGCAACGGTGCCCCGGGCGCCAGCGGCATGGGCGGCACGGGCAACTTCTCCGTCGGCAGCGGCTCCACCGGCCCCGTCACGTCCGAGGCCGTGCTGCAGGAAGTCGCCAAGCAGGGCACCAACGTTGATTCCATCGTCGGCCGCCTGGTGATCGACCAGGGCTTGGCCACCGCCGAAGAAGTGCAGCACTGCCTCGCCCTGGCCAAACAAGCCTCCGAAGACAAGAACCAGGCGTCGCTGGCCGACCTCCTGGTGAGCAACGAGTACGTCACGCGGCGTCAGATGACGCGCTTGCGCGAAATGGCCCAGGCCGAGCGCTCGGGCCAGAAGATTCCCGGGTACAAGATCCTGGGCAAGCTGGGCGCCGGCGCCATGGCCACCGTCTTCAAGGCCAAGCAACTCAGCCTCGACCGCATGGTGGCGATCAAGGTCCTGCCCCGCAAGTTCACCAGCAACCCGCAGTTCATCGAGCGCTTCTACGCCGAGGGCCGGGCGGCCGCCCAGCTCAATCACCCCAACATCGTGCAGGCGTACGACGTGGGCAAAGCGGGCGACTACCACTACTTCGTGATGGAGTTCGTCGACGGCACGACGGTCTACGACGAGATCGTCAAGCAGCGCCGCTTCGGTGAGACCGACGCCCTGGACATCATCATCCAGGTGACCGAGGCCCTGCAGCACGCCCACGGCAAGGGGCTCATCCACCGCGACGTCAAGCCCAAGAACATCATGATCACCAAGAACGGGGTGGCGAAGCTGGCCGACATGGGCCTGGCCCGCGCCATCTCGGACAAGGAAGCCGCCGAGGCCGAGCAGGGCAAGGCCTTCGGCACGCCCTACTACATCTCGCCCGAGCAGATCCGGGGCGAACTAAACATCGGCCCGCAGGCGGACATCTATTCGCTCGGCGCCACGCTCTACCACATGCTCACCGGCAACGTGCCCTTCGACGCCAAGAACCCCTCGGCCGTCATGCACAAGCACCTGAAGTCAGACCTGGTGCCGCCCGACCACGTGAACCCCAAGCTCAGCGCCGGGGTCTCCGAGGTCGTCGAGATGATGATGCAGAAGGACCAGCGCCGGCGCTACCAGAACACCGCCGACCTGCTGACCGAC
Organism: Tepidisphaera sp.; assembly: GCA_016124375.1. Taxonomy (GTDB): domain Bacteria; phylum Planctomycetota; class Phycisphaerae; order Phycisphaerales; family UBA1924; genus RI-211. Next base: position 38,588 of record WGNV01000014.1, on the reverse strand, counting down.
CTCAACGCCGTGCGGGCCAGGAAGACCCCCCCGATGGCCCACAAGGACATCGCCGGGCTCGACCTGACGACCCTGGCCCAGGCCGAGGCCAAGGCCGAGGGCGAAATCGCGGTGCAGGCCCCCAAGTCGCCCCCGATCCTTTCAAACTGGCTCTTCTGGGTGCTGGTGGCCAGCGTGATGGCGAACATCGCCTTGCTGCTGTCGCGGGTGTGAGGCGGCAGGCCGCAATTCACAAGAATCTAAAGCCTATTTGGCCCTCCGCGAGGAGTTTTGCCATCCTTCCGCCTTGCTTCCCCGCCCAAGGTCGTTAGGATGGTGTGGGGAAGGGCCGCCCAGCGCGTCGCCGGGCGACCAGATATCAAGCCGGGCCAGTTTCATCGCATGTACCAAAGCCAGCATCTACACACGACCTCGCCCGGCCCCATGGCGGCTGTCTCATGAGCCGCTCCGTTCCCGCTCACATCACGCCGCATTCAGAATGATGAAGTTCACCCCGAGGCGCGTGCCCCGGGGTGTCGAAAGCGTCCCGGGCCCATCGCCCGGCCGCGAAAAAAGGCCTCGGAAGGAGTATCGAAAGACATATGGGTCGATTCAGTCGTGATCAAGGACCGGTGCAGCGTACCCGCGTGAACCTGATGATCCGCATCTCGCCGGTGCGGGTGATCGGGCCGGATGAAGAACAGTTGGGCGTCCTCGAAACCCCCGTGGCCCTGCAAAAGGCCAACGAGCTGGGGCTCGACCTCGTCGAGATTTCGCCCGACGCGCGCCCCCCCGTCTGCAAGATCATGGACTACGGGAAGTACAAGTACGAGCTTGGCCAGAAGCAGCGCAAGCAGCGTGCGGCCAGCAAGGCCACGGAAATGAAGGAACTGCGCCTCGGGCGCAGCGTGAAGATCGATCCCCACGACATCCAGGTGCGTGTCGATCAGGCCCGCCGATTCCTCATGGCCGGGCACAAAGTGATGATCACCCAGCGATTCAAGGGCCGCGAAATCGCCCACAAGGAAATCGGTCTCGAAAACCTCAAGGGGGTCTACGACGACCTGGCCGATCTCTCCAAGCTCGAGCAGTCGCCCCGCTGGTTCGGCAAGCAGGCGAGCATCATCCTCGCCCCCGACAAGGTGAAGATCGAGGCCGTCAAACGCAAGCTCGAAAAGGAGCGGGCCGCCAAGATCGCCGCCGGCCAGAAGGTCGAAGAAGAACGCTCGATCGAGGAGCTGGAAGCCGAAGTCGCCAAGCAGAACCAGGCCGAGGGTGACGGCGACGAGGATTGATCAATCGCGAATATTGGCGCGCGGGTGTCAAACCCTCGCGTATCAACAAAGCCAACTGAGGACGCCGGATCTGAGGCTCTGCGAAGGTCCGGTTTTTCTTTGCGCCATCACGCTGGCGCGACGTCCTTGCTCGCCCGCCACGCCGCCCGCGCCGCCACGAACATCGCCGTCACCGCGCCGATGACGATCGCCCCGTTGGCCTGGTGGGCGGTGCGGATCAGCGCCTGCAGCACGCTCGCGGCTTCCAGTTGCTTGCCCCCAAAGCCGAACGCGAACCATCCCAGCACGAACTGCACGATCACGCTCGTGGCGGCCCACGCCGCGGCCCGGTGCAGCAGGTTGCCGGGCCCGAGCGCCTCGCCCGTCTTGGCGTCCTTGAGCCCCCACACGACCGCCGCCCCCATGAACGCCGCGAACGTGACGATAAACGCGAACGCCGCGTGCGTGTAGAGAATGTGCGGGAAGCGGACGCCGTCCCGGTTCAGGTGCCGGTAGGCCGCGCCAAGCAGCAACTGCAGAATCAGCGAGTGCATCGCGAGCGTCGCAAAGAACTTGGCGCGGCGGGCGCCCTGCACGGGCTCGTGCAGCACGTTGAAGTATCCCTTCGACAGGTGCACCGCCAACATGACCAGCAGCGCGAACAAGAGCTGGGCAGTCACGCCGTGCACCATGGCCAGCACGGTCTTGTTCTCGATGACCCGCACCCCGCCCAGCACGCCCTGCAGCACCACGCCCAGCAGCGCAGCGACCGCCAGCCCGCGTGCGAACCTGGTCGGCCCGCGCGTCACGCCCCACCCCGCAAGCACGATCGTGGCGCACCCGAGCAGCGTGCCGAACAACCGATGCGAGTGTTCCAGGTACACCGCCGGGTCCACCTGCGGGCCCAGCGGGTAGAGGAACATGTTGTTGCCGAAGGTCGTGGGCCAATCGGGCACCGCCATCCCGCTCTGGGTGCTCGTGACCAGCCCGCCCACGAACAGCAACGGAGCCGCGGCCAGCACCGTCACCCACGCGAACCGCCCCAGCCACGCACCGGAAGAGGCATCAACCGACCTTCCCGACGCCGCCAGTCCGCCCAGGCTCACGCCCACGAGCCCCGCCACCACGCCCGTGCACAGGAAGCCTGCGATGTAGGCGGGTGTCTGGGGGCCGGCGCTGCCCGAGCCGTCCGCTGCCTGCTGAGCTTTGAGCAGGCTCAGCACGATCAGCAGACCCAAGGCCGCGGAGATGGCGCCGGCCAGCGCACCGACCGCCGCCCGACCCCGGGGAATATACGTGCCCCCGATGCCGAACGCGACCAGCCAAACACCAAGCATGACGGGGATCGCCAAGCCGGGCGGCATTCCCACCCAGGGCAGGTGGGTGACGAAAAAGGTGATCCAGAGGAAGATGGCCGCGAAAAAACCGATGGTCACTGCCGGCCCGATAACCGATAGTGCGGTCGGGTTGGCAAGGACGGCCCGGGGTGTCTGAATGGGCATAGTGCTCATGGCGGGAGGCTCCTGCATTCAGAGGGTTAGCGTTCGGAGAAGGGCCGGATTCGGTCGTGAGGTGTTGAGAACCGGTCTCAATTGCGATGTGACAAGAATTTCTGCTTGACAGGGTAGGCTACGGCCGCCCCAATTGCGGTCTCACAGGAATCGTTCTAGTCTGAGGCGAACCTAGTTGACGCCCGAGAAGCGTCGAGTTCGAAAAGACTGTAGCGTGCCGGTGGTTTGGGTTTCGCTCGACGCCGTCCGGCGGGAACTTTCAGCCGGGTCGGTCGCTCGTGGTTCGGGGTGCTACCTCGAAGGAGAACCAGGGTGTCAGTGATTTTTCCGAAATGGACGAACCTTCTGCCGACGATCGGCGCGATCGGGGGCCTGGCGCTCTCGTGCGGCGTGATCGGCGGCTTCTGGTATTACGCCACGCCCAAGTTCTGGCGGGTGGGCTACATGCCCAAGCAGCCCGGGGGCGGGTTCAACCACCAGATCCACGCCGGCAAGCTGGGCATGGACTGCCGGTATTGCCACACGCACATCGAAGAGAGCCCCGAGGCCAACGTGCCCAACGTCGCCACGTGCTACGGGTGCCACCAGGCCGGGTCGCTGCTGCTGTATGACACCAGCGAGACGCACAAGAACAAGACGGAGTTCATCCGCGAGGCGTACTCCAAGGACGCCTCGATCGAATGGCGCCGCATCCACAAGGTGCCCGACTACGTGCGGAACTTCCCCCACAACGTGCACCTGCACGCCGGGGTGAGCTGCTACTCGTGCCACGGGCGCATCGACACCATGCCGGTGGTCTACGAGCACGAGCCCCTGTCGATGAGCTGGTGCCTCAACTGCCACCGGGCGAGCGAGAAGAACCTGGTGCCGCCCGACAAGGTGACGAACCTGGCGTGGGTGGAGACGCAGCTGAAGGACCGCGAGAACGGTCAGGCGGCGGCGGTGAACGAAGGCAAGCGCCTGGTGGACACGCTCAAGAACGCGCCGCCCCAGAACTGCGGCGCGTGCCACTACTAGTACGACTCTTTCAGCAGCCCGACCGTGAGGGAGGGCCGGGCCCCGAATCTCGGGGCGCCTCTCAGGTTCGACGGCAGATCTCGCAAGCGGCAGGACACTCATGAGCAACCTCGATCAATGCCCGAGCACGACGCACGGCGAAAAGCACAAGCCCGGCAAGGCCGAACTGGCCAAGATGACCCGCTTCGCGGGCACGGTCAATGGCAGCCGCGTGTGGCGCAGCGCCGAAGACCTCGCCGACACCGGCGAGTTCCGCGATTGGCTTGAGAAGGAGTTCCCGGCGGGCGCGAGCGAACTGTCGCGGGCCGAGGGTGAAGACGCGTCCGAGGGCGGGGGCGAAACCCGTCGCACGTTCCTGAAGATCATGGGCGCGTCGCTGGCGCTGGCCGGGGCCGCCACCGTGCCGGGCTGCCGCCGCCCGGATCACAAGATCCTGGCGTACTCGAAGGAAGTTCCCGAGGAAGTCATCCCCGGCAAGCCCCTGTTCTACGCGACCAGCATGCCCCGGCCCGACGGCGGGGCCGAGGGACTTTTGGTCGAGACGCACGAAGGTCGCCCGACGAAGATCGAAGGCAACCCGCTGCACCCGACCAACCGGGGCAAGGCGTCAACGTGGGCCTTGGCCAGCATCATGGCCCTGTACGACCCGGACCGGTTGAACAGCCCGATCTACAAGAACCCCGCTCGCGGCAAGCTGCTCGCGACCTGGGACGATTTCCGCGCGTGGGCGAAGGATCACTTCGGGCAGTATGAAAATGGCGGACAGGGATTGGCGTTTGTGGTGAGCAAGGCGGCGAGCCCGACGCGTCGGATGGCCGCGGCCAAGTTGAAGGCAAAGTACCCCAAGGCGATCTGGGTCGATTACAGCCCGGCGGACAGCCGCGGCTCGATCGAGGGGACGCGGGCGGCGTTCGGGGCCCCGATGCGCGAGGTGCTGAACCTCTCCAAGGCGACGAGCCGCGTGATCGTGTCGCTGGACCGCGACTTTCTGTATCACGAGCCGAGCGAAATGGAGCACGCGCGTGGCTTTGCGAAGAGCCGCGAGGTGATGAACGTCAAGGACGACATGAGCCGGCTCTACATGGTTGAGAGCGGCTACAGCATTACGGGCGGGCAGGCCGACCATCGCCTGGCGATGTCTCCCAGCCGCGTCGCGGGGTTTGCGCTGGCGTTGGCCAAGTTCCTGCTGCCCAAGACGGGCGATGCGGCGGTGGGGGCGTTGGCGGAAGCCGCGGCTGCCGCGACGCTGACCGACGCCGAGAAGCGCTTCATGGAAGAGTGCGCCAAGGACCTCTTGGCCGCGGAAAACCGGGGCAAGTCGCTGGTGCTGGCCGGGCCCAGCCAGCCCGCGGCGATCCATGCCTTGGTCGCGGCGATGAACGCGGCGCTGGGCAACATTGGCAACTCGGTGTCGTACATGCCGCTGACCGAAGATGAGGCGGCCGACTCGCGCCTGGGCATTCGCTCGCTCACCAGCAAGATGGCCGGGGGCGAAGTGAGCACGGTGGTGTGCATCGGGGCCAACCCGGCGTACGACGCCCCGGGCTTTGCCGAGGCGATGGCCAAGGTGACCAGCATCACGCTGAGCCTTGAATCCACCGAGACCGCGGCCGCCAGCACCTGGTCGCTCAACGGCACGAGCTATCTGGAGAGCTGGGGCGACACGCTGGCGAGCGACGGGACGATCTCGCCCGTGCAACCGATGATCGCGCCGCTGTACGAGCCTGCGATGAGCGACCTGGAGTTCATGACACTGCTGGCAGGTGGCGACTGGGCCGCCAAGGTCGATGGATACGAGATCGTCCGCAAGGCGTGGATGCAGGTGCTCAAGAGCGATGGTGCGGCCTTTGAGCAGACCTGGCGCCGGGCGCTGCATGATGGATTGCTGCCCGGCACGCAGCAGGCGGCCCAGAAGCCGAAGGTTGATTTCGCGAAGGTCGCGGCGTCGGTGGGGGCGTTCAAGCTTCCGGCCGCGCCCAGCGAGACGGCGCTGGACGTCGCGTTCGTCGTCGGCCACCCGCACGACGGGCGCTACGCGAACATTCCGTGGCTGCAGGAACTGCCCGAGGTGGGTACCCGCACGGTGTGGGACAACCCGGTGCTGATGAGCCCCAAGACCGCCGAGGCACTGAATGTGCTGCCCGCGGGGTTCAGCAGAAACGACGACATGGGGCGGATCTACACGACGCCCAAGTACCCCACCGGGCAGATGGTGGAGGTGAAACTGGGCGGCAAGACCGTGAAGGCCGTCGCGTGGATTCTCCCTGGCATGCCCGATCACACGCTGCTGTGCACGCTGGGCTACGGGCGCGAGAACGCCGGGCGCGTGGCGGACGGCGTGGGGTTCAACTTCTACCCGCTGCTTCCGGATGACACGCGGGGCGCCAGCGGCGCGACGCTGACGAGGCTGGAAGATACCGCGATGGTCGCCAGCACCCAGAACCACTGGAGCATGGCGGGGCGCACGAGCATTTTGCGAGCCGTGGACCTGCCCGCGTGGCAGAAGCATGGCGAGGCGATTCAGAGCGTCGTCGACACGTTCTATCACAACCAGGACAAGGTGACGAAGCTCAACTTCGCCGAGCAGCTGGGCGAGATGACCGAGGGGCCGCCGGCGATCTCGATCTACGCCAACCCGTTCAACCGCGGCAAGGCCGATCCCGACGCCAAGAACGTCGTCCCGGGCGACCCCAATGGGCCGGCGTATCAGCGCAACACGCCTCCGGCGTACACCGAGCGGCCCCAGTGGGCGATGACGATCGACCAGAACGCCTGCACGGGTTGCGGGGCGTGCACCATCGCCTGCCAGAGCGAGAACAACATCCCGGTGGTGGGCAAGAAGGAAGTGGCCAAGGGCCGCGAGATGACGTGGATCCGCGTCGATCGCTACTTCACGGGCGACATGGACGGGCCGGACGCGATGATGCACCAGCCGGTGGCGTGCGTGCAGTGCGAGAACGCCCCGTGCGAGACGGTGTGCCCGGTGAACGCGACGATCCACGGGCCCGAGGGGATCAACTACATGACGTACAACCGCTGCATCGGCACGCGGTATTGTGCGAACAACTGCCCGTACAAGGTCCGGCGGTTCAACTTCTTTGACTATGGCGTCACGAAGTTCAACGGCGATTACATCGGCAAGTCGGTACTCGACAACCTGGGCGACATTCAGCCCGGGGCCGAGGGGATCACAGGCAGCAAAGAGCACAACAAGATCAACCCGAACCTGATTCCGCCCCGCCTGCGCGACAAGCTGGATGAGATCAGCCGGATGCAGAAGAACCCGGACGTGACGGTGCGCAGCCGCGGCGTCATGGAGAAGTGCAACTACTGCCTGCAGCGGATCAACGCCGCCCGCATCGAGACCAAGCTGCAGGGCCTGAGCAATGTGCCCGAGGGCTTCTTCCAGACCGCGTGCCAGCAGGCGTGCCCCAGCGATGCGATCGTCTTTGGCGATGTGCTGCTGGAGACCTCGCGCGTCAAGGCGATGAAGAGCCACGCCCGCAGCTATCAGTTGCTGGGGTATCTGGATACGCGTCCTCGCACCAGCCACATGGTGCGGATCATGAACCCCAATCCTGCGCTGTGCGACGCGAGCCGCAAGGCGCGATGGGAGAACCCCTTCGGGCACGAGGAAGGCGGCGAGGGGCACGAGGGCGGCGAGCACAGTGAGCACGGCGGCGAGCACGCACCACAGACGTTTGTTGATCCCCGGCAGAAGGCGGCCGATCGCGGCTACGCCCTTTCACTGCGAGTTCTCGGCGGGAGCCACGCATGACCACTTATCCGCAGCCCGATGAAGTCACCTCGCGCCGCCTGGCCGGGCTGGCACAGGCCGCCCCGGGCGGCACTGAGCCCGATCCCAAGACCGGCGACGGCACGCTGATCGATACCCCCGGCGTGCGCGCACCGTTGGTGCTGAATAACCGGTCCTTCGGGGAAATCACCAACATCATCTGCGGCTACACCGAGAACAAGGTGCCCCGCTGGTGGTACCCCATGGCCGGCCTCACCGCCGTGCTCGCCAGCATGATGGGCGCGTTCATCCTGTACCTGGTCATCACCGGCATCGGTACCTGGGGCCTCAACAACCAGGTCGACTGGGCGTGGGACATCACCAACTTCGTCTTCTGGATCGGTATCGGCCACGCCGGAACGCTGATCTCGGCGATCCTGTGCCTGCTCAAGCAGAAGTGGCGCACGGCGGTGAACCGCTCGGCGGAAGCGATGACCATCTTCGCGGTGATCTGCGCCGCGACCTTCCCGGGCATCCACATCGGGCGCCAGTGGATGGCGTGGTTCCTGCCCCCGATTCCCAACTCCAACGGCATCTGGCCCAACTTCCGCTCGCCCCTGCTGTGGGACGTCTTCGCAGTCTCGACCTACGGCACGGTCTCGCTGCTGTTCTGGTTCATGGGCATGGTGCCCGACCTGGCCACGCTGCGTGACCGGGCCGACCGGCGGCTTCGTTTGAACCCCGAGGGTTCGCCCCTGGTGCTGCCCTTCCTGCCCTTCCGGGTGGATCAACTGCGGGCGTACATCTACGGGTTCCTGAGCCTGGGCTGGCGCTTCAGCAGCCGCCACTGGCACCGGTACGAAGCGGCCTACCTCATCCTGGCCGGCGTCTCGACGCCCCTGGTGCTCAGCGTGCACAGCATCGTGTCGTTCGACTTCGCGACGGCGGTTCTGCCCGGCTGGCACACGACGATCTTCCCGCCCTACTTCGTCGCGGGCGCCATCTTCGGCGGCTTCGCGATGGTGCTGCTGCTGCTCATCCCCGCCCGCGAGCTCTACCCCAACATGAAGGATCTGGTCACCCTCCGCCACCTGGAGAACATGGCCAAGATCTTGCTGCTCACGGGCTCCATGGTCGGCTTCGCCTACTCGATGGAGTTCTTCATCGCCTGGTACGGCGGCAACAAGTACGAGCTTTACGCCTTCCAGAACCGTGCCTTCGGACCGTACTGGTGGGCCTACTGGACGATGATCACCTGCAACGTGGTGAGCCCGCAGCTCTTCTGGAGCCGCAAGCTGCGGACCACCCCCGCGAGCATCTTCTTCGTCGCGACGCTGGTGACCATCGGCATGTGGTTCGAACGCTTCGTGATCATCGTGACCAGCCTGCACCGGGCCTTCCTGCCCGGCGAGTGGGGCATGTTCCACCCGACGCCGGTGGACATCTGCATCTTCGTCGGGTCGCTGGGGCTGTTCCTGCACCTGTTCCTGCTGTTCATGCGGTTCATCCCGATGTTCGCGATGGCCGAGCTCAAGGCGGTGATGCCCCAGGCCAGCCCGCACGCCCATGGGGACAGTCACGGGCACGATTCGCACGCCGATCACGACGCGGGCCACGCCCACCAGGGAGGACACTGATCATGGCCGCGAGCAATCGCATCTATGTCACCGAGGCCAATGAGCCCATCTACGGGATCATGGCCGAGTTCGCCACGCCCGCGGCGATCTACCACGCCGCCGAAGCCGTGCGCGACGCCGGCTACAGCAAGTGGGACACCTTTACCCCCTTCCCCATCCACGGGATGGAAGGGGCCATGGGCATGAAGCGCACCAAGCTGCCTCTGCTGGTCGCGGCCGGTGGCTTCACGGGCGTGGGCCTTGCCTACCTCATGCAGTGGTGGATGTCCGTCGTCGACTACCAGATGGTCGTGCAGGGCAAGCCCTACCACAGCTGGCAGGCCTTCGTGCCCATCACCTTTGAGCTGGGCATCCTGTTCAGCGCGTTCACCGCCATCATCAGCATGCTGGCCCTGAACGGCCTGCCCCGCTGGAATCACCCGCTCTTCAAGAAGGAGCGGTTCCTCTCCAGCAGTGACGACAAGTTCTTCGTGTGCATCGAGGCGGCCGACGCCAAGTTCGACCCTGACCGCACCCGGGCACTGCTCGAGAAGGCCGGGGCGACGAGCATCGAGTTGGTGGAAGAGTAAGAAGAGGGCATCAGTCACTAGGCATTGGGCACTAGTGGGTATGGAAGGCGACCATGAATTTGAATCAACTCACTCGAATGCTGCTGGTGGCGGGCCTCTCGGCCGGTCTGGCGGGCGTGATGACGGGCTGCCGGGGCGATCGTTCCGATGAGCCGCCCCATCAGTTCTTCCCCGACATGGACGACAGCCCGAAGTGGAAGCCCCAGAGCCAGACCGAGTTCTTTGCCAACGAACGCACCATGCGCAAGCCCGTGGTCGGCACGGTCGCCTTCGGCACCGTCAGCTTCGTGCCCGCGCCGGGCGAAGAGTGGGCCACCCACTGGAAGGACAAGCGCGAGGATCTCCTGAAGGACGACCTGGGGTTCTACCAGGGGATCAGCGGCTACGACAAGGACGGCAAGCCCGTCTTCGTCAGCAAGATTCCCGCCAGCGTCATCGTCGATGCCGCGCTCCTCAAGCGGGGTGAAGAGCGATTCAACATCTACTGCACCGCCTGCCACGGTTACCTGGGCGATGCCAAGGGCACCGTCTCGCCCCTGTACAACCCCAGCCCGGCAAACTTCTACGACCCCACCTTCTATGACCCCAAGAACGTCCGCTCTCTCGACGGGTGGATCTTCCACACCATCCGCTGGGGCAAGCCCGGTGGAGGCAGCGACGGCAAGATGAACATGCCCGCCTACGGGCACGCGGTCAATGAGCGAGACGCCTGGGCGATCGTTGCCTATGTGCGGGCGCTGGAAGCGTCGCGCGAGGGCACGATCGAAGACGTGCCCGAGGGCATGCGCGATCAACTGATGAAGAAGCGGGCCGCGGCCGGCACGACACCCGCGGGTCAGACCGCGGCGGCGACGGCGCCGATGGGAGGTGCGAAGTGAGTCAGATCGCCGCCGACATGAGCCACAGCCACGGACACGGTCACGTGAGCAAGGCCACGCTTCTTCGGGATGAGAACATCACCCTGCCCCATGGTGCGGGCCGCGGCTTGGGCATGGGGCTGATGGGCGTGGGCGCGATTCTCGCCCTGCTGGTGCTCGTCGCGGGCATCGCCGGGGGCGCCGAAGGAATCGCCGGGCTCACGCTCAAGCACGCCATCGCGTCGTACTTCATCGGCACGATCGCGGTGCTGGCGATCTGCCTGGGCAACCTGTTCCTGGTGCTGGCGTTTCATCTGACCAACGCGGGCTGGGTGAGCACCATCCGCCGCCAGGCTGAGAACATCGCCAGCTACCTCCCGCTGGCGTTCCTGATGGTGCTGCCGGGCATCCTGGCCGAGATCGCATTCCACGGCAAGATGTTCCTCTGGCTCAACCCGACCTACTACGCCGACGAAGCGCTGCAGCACAAGCAGGCTTTCTTCTACGCCCCGCTGCACATCTCCGACCCCGTCACGCATGAGCCGCTCAAGACCCCGGTCTTCCCGGTGTTCTTCCTGATCCGCACCGTGCTCTACGGCATCGTCTGGACGTACCTGGCCAGGACGATGTCCAAGCTGAGCCGCCAGCAGGACCAGACGGGCGAAGTGGCCCTGTCCGCCAAGGCCCGCTTCACGGCGTCCTGGGGCATGCTGATCTTCGCCCTGACGACGGCGTTCGCGGGGTTCGACTACCTCATGTCGACCGACTTCAAGTTCTTCAGCACCATGTGGGGCGTGTACTTCTTCGCCGGGGCGGTCTTTTCGGGCGTGGCGACGCTGATCCTGAGCCTGGCCCGCCTGCGGGCGCTTGGAAAGCTCGAGGGCGTGGTGACGCAGGAGCACTTCCACGACCTGGGCAAGCTGCTGTTCGCGTTCACCGTCTTCTGGGCCTATATCGCGTTCAGCCAGTACTTCCTGATCTGGTACAGCAACATCCCCGAAGAGACCGCGTTTTTCCTCTACCGCACCGATCACGGCTCGATCTGGCGTGGCCTCAGTATCTTCCTGATGGTCGGGCACTTCATCGCGCCCTTCCCGATCCTGCTCTTCCGGGTGGTCAAGCAGAAGCCCATGCTCATCGGGGCGCTGGCCGTCTGGGCCATCCTGGTCCACGTGATCGACATCTACTGGATCGTCCGTCCGATGGTCAACGCGGGCGACGGCGTCGCGACGACCTCCATCATGCAGGGCATGTGGGCGGATGTGCTGGGTATCGTCGGCCCGCTGCTGGCACTGGCTGGGTACATCATCTTCCGGGCACCAGCCAGCTGCCTGATCGTGCGTCGCGACCCCTACCTGGACGAATCCCTGGAACACCGCAACTACGTGTGAACCGGCGACTTGCGCCCCGGTGAAAAAGCCGGAGAATCGGGAAAAGTTTGGTGGATTTCAGTTTACCGACCAAGTATCGTGAGACAGTAATCTATCCGGTCTGACAAGACGAACTCAGTTCAGCGGCGGTGCGCGGGGCGAAGCGAGCCCGGGCGAGCTTGAAGGAGTGTGGCGATGGGCGGTCATGACAATCACAACCATGGGGAGCATGGGCACGCGGGCGATCATGGCCATGCCGACGCCTGGCACCATCACGATCTTTCAGCCGAGGGGATGCCCCAGGTGGAGCACACGGGCAGCGTGAACACCGGCAAGCTGGCGCAGTGGTTCGTGATCCTGGTGCTGTTCGTGACGGTGTTCATCGGATCGGTGGCGGTGTACTTCAACGGGTTCGTCGCTTCGGCCCGCAGCGTGGCGGTGGAGACGGACATCGGCAGCCAGGCGCGGACGATGCGGAACGCCGCGTTCGCGACGCTGGGCGAAGACGGCAATCCCGAGGTGTACGACTGGGCGGACGCGGGCGCGGGCAAGGTGCAGCTGCCCATCGAGAAGGCGATGAAGAAGGTGATCGACCGCTACGGCAAGGAGAAGCGCTGAGCGGGTGAAAGGACGCGGCAACGCACGGGGGGTAGGAAGGCTGGCGATGATGGCACGTGGCATGAACATCGTGTGGGCGACTTTCGCGGCTCTGCTCGCGACCGTCTTGCTCGCGCCTGCCGCCCGGGCCCAGACGCTCAACCAGAAGCCGCCCCAGCTCAACGGCGTCGACGTGATCGAGCACATCGGCCAGCAGCTGCCGCTGGAACTGTCGTTCACGGATCAGAACGGCAAGAAGCGGTACCTGAGCGAGTACTTCCGGGGCGAGAAGCCCGCGATCGTGCTGCTGGTGTACTACAAGTGCCCGATGGTGTGCGACGTGGTCATGAGCAAGACGGTGGAGACGCTGAACAAGATCGACTACACCGCGGGCAAGGATTACAACCTGCTGGTGTTCAGCTTCGACAATCGCGAGACGACGGCGGACGCCAAGACGGCGTACGACGTGCATCTGTCCAGCTATGGCCGCGGGCTGCCCGAGGGGGCCGAGGCCAAGAACGGCTGGCAGTTCCACACGGGCGATGCGGTGTCGAACAAGCGCCTGGCCGAAGCGCTCGGGTTCGAGTATCGCCTGTTGGGCAATGGGCAGTACAGCCATCCGATCGCGCAGTTTGTCTTGACACCCGACGGGCGGGTGAGCCGCTACCTGTACGGATATCAGCAGCAGCCCAAGGACATGACTTTGGCGCTGATGGAAGCCTCGCAGGGCAAGCTGGTGCGCACGGTGGGCGAGCGCATCATGAACTACTGCTACATGTTCGATTCGGCGACCGGCAAGTACACGCTGCAGGCGATGCGGGTGATGCAGATCGGCGCGATGATCACGCTGACGTTTCTGACCACCCTGATCGGCGGGTTGTTTCTGGTGGAGTGGCTGAGGAGGCGGGCGAAGCGACAAGCCGCGAGCAAGGCGGCAGAACCCGGCCCCGAGATCGTGCGGGTGCCGCCACACGAACAACGTGAGCCGCCGGGTGCGCCGGCACGGGCATGAGAAAGAACCGAGTAGGCGAGTAGGGCAGAGGCAAGTGAACGCGAGGGCACGATGAGCGACAGAATCCTTTTCATGCTGGCTGAGCAGGACGTGTTTTCGAAGGCGTGGCTGCGCGCCCCGGCCAGCACCGACGTCGCACGCGACACCGACAGCATGTTCATGTGGCTGTGGTGGTTCTGTGTGGTGTGGTTCGTGTTCCTGATGGCGCTGATGGTCTACTGGGTCATCAAGTATCGCCGCCGCCCGGGCACCGTCGCCCCCAAGAGCGCCAGCCACAACACCCCCCTCGAAGTCGCCTGGACCATCATCCCGACGCTGTTCCTGGTGTACATCTTCTTCCGCGGGTTCCACGGCTGGATCGAGAAGATCGTCGCCCCGGGCGACGCCATCGAGATGAACCTCACCGGCGCCCGCTGGTACTGGTCCATCGATTACCCCAACGGCGCCCAGTCCCCCGCCAGCACCCGCATCGGCGCCAAGGACATCCCGGTCTTCTACATGCCCGCCGAACGCTCGGTGAAGCTGCGCATGCAGAGCCAGGACGTCATGCACGCGTTCTACGTGCCCGACTTCCGCATCAAGCAGGACCTCTGGCCCAACCGCTACAGCCAGATGTGGTTCAAGGCCCACGCGCCCGACGGCACGCTCAAGCACCCGGTCGTCTCCAACGACGCCAAGGACGAAGTCGCCAAGGCCCTCTCCGGCGTGCCTTATGAGGACCACTGGCTTTTCTGCGCCGAGTACTGCGGCGACGAGCACTCCGAGATGGCCGGCATCATCCGCGTCGTCCCCGAGGACGCCTTCAACCGCTGGCTCGACGCCATCAAGAACGGCACCGGCACCCCCGCCGAAATCGGTCAGGCCATCTGGAAGCTCCGCTGCTCGTCATGCCACACCGTGGACGGCGGCAAGAACACCGGGCCCACGTGGAAAAACATCTGGGGACACGAAGCCCAGATGATGACCGGCAAGATGATCATGGTCGACGAAAACTACGTGCGGGAATCGATCCTCAATCCGCAGGCCCAGATCGTGATGGGCTTCCAGGGTCAGAACATGCCCAGCTTCGCGGGCGTGCTGAATGACAAGCAGATCACCGCGGTTATCGAGTACATCAAGACCCTGAGCGACATGGGAACCCTGGGCGACCCCGCCCACCCCGCCGGGATGGACGCGAAGGTGGGCACCCCGGGGACGGAAACAAAGCCGGGCGAGAAGCCGGCGGACAAGCCGCAGTAAGGGCGGGACATCGCCGCGGCTGGGACAGCATCGCGGCCAGACGGTCGGAAGGTTGGAAGAAATCGGGACCAGGGCGGGCGGGCACGGGCCCAACGCCAAAGGCGACGACGGAGCAAGCACATGTCCAGCGGACACCACAGCCACGGCAGTTATCTTGAGAGCAAAGGCGGGTTCTTCGCCAATGTTCTGGATTGGGCCACCACCGTCGATCACAAAAAGATCGGCGTGATGTACCTCTTCGCGATTCTGTTCATGTTCTTCCTGGGCGGGGTCGCGGCGCTGGCCGTACGCATCGAGCTGCTCGAACCCGTGCGCGTGAAGACCACCTTCACCGCCACCGGCACCGAGCCCGTCACGCAGTTGCTGCGGGCCGACGTCGCGGCTGACATCAAGAACAAGGACGGCACGCCCGCCAAGGACACCCTGCTCACCGCGGGCACCCGCGTGCAGACGCACCCGGCCGCCAAGACCGTGCTTGGCAACGAGCTCACCTCCGGCACGCAGGTCGACGTGCTCGATGACGCGGGCAAGACCGTCGTGCAGACCGCCACGCTCAAGGGCAGCGTGAGCGTGACCGACCCCAAGACCGGGGCGGCGACCGCGAGCAAGATCACCGGTCAGTTCTTCGGCTCGCCCGACGCGACGGCGATCGCCGCGGGCAACAACACCTACAACCGCCTATTCACGCTCCACGGGGCGATCATGGTGTTCATGGTCATCGTCCCCAGCGTGCCCGCCAGCCTGGGCAACTTCTTCCTGCCCCTCATGCTCGGCGCCAAGGACGTGGCGTTTCCGAGGCTGAACCTGCTCAGTTGGTACATCTACGTGACGGGCTCGATCTTCGCGGTCAGTTCGATCGTGCTGGGGGGCGTCGACACGGGTTGGACCTTCTACACGCCCTACTCGACGAGCACCGACGCGGATTCGATCCGCGTGGTGTTCATGATCCTGGGGGCGTTCATCCTGGGCTTCAGCTCGATCCTGACCGGGCTGAACTTCATCGTGACGGTGCACAAGCTGCGGGCGCCGGGGATGGGCTGGTTCGACATGCCGCTGTTCGTGTGGGCGGTGTATTCGTCGGGCATCATCCAGGTGCTGGCCACGCCGGTGATCGGCATCACGCTGCTGCTGCTGGTCTTCGAGCGCATCACGCACATCGGGATCTTTGACCCCGCCCTGGGGGGCGACCCGGTGTTGTACCAGCACTTCTTCTGGTTCTACAGCCACCCGGTGGTGTACGTGATGATCCTGCCCGGCATGGGCATCATCACCGAGCTGATCGCGGTGCACAGCCACAAGCGGATCTTCGGCTACCGGGCGATCGCGTTCGCCTCGCTGGGCATCGCGGGCGTGTCGTTCATCGTGTGGGGCCACCACATGTTCACGAGCATGAGCGAGGTGGCGAGCACCATCTTCTCGGCGCTGACGTTCCTGGTGGCGATCCCCACCGCCGTCAAGGTGTTCAACTGGGTGGGCACGCTGTACAAGGGCTCGATCACGATCAACACGCCGATGCTCTACGCGTTGATCTTCCTGTTCACGTTCAGCATCGGCGGGCTGACGGGTCTGCCCCTGGGCACACTCTCGACCGACATGCACCTGCACGACACCTACTTCGTCGTGGCCCACTTCCACTACGTGATGATGGGCGGCACCATCATGGCGTTCATCGGGGGCATCCACCACTGGTGGCCCAAGATGTTCGGCAAGATGTACAACGAAAAGGCCGCGATGCTGGGCGCGATCCTGGTGTTCATCGGGTTCAACGTCACGTTCTTCACCCAGTTCTTCCTGGGCGTGCGTGGCATGCCCCGCCGCTACGCCAGCTACGTGGATGAGTTCCAGACGCTGCACATCATCTCGACCATCGGGTCGTTCATCCTGCTCGCGGGCTTCCTGGTGCACCTGAGCGTGTTCGTCGCCAGCCTGGTGGCGGGCCGCAAGGCGCCCGCCAACCCCTGGGGCGGGCTCACCTTCGAGTGGCTGGCCGACAGCCCGCCCGAGGAGCACAACTTCGCGCACGAGCCCCTGTGCACCCACGGCCCGTACGACTACGACACCACCGTGCCCCCGCACTGGGACCCCAAGGACTACCCCATCCCCGCGGAGAACCTGGCGGCCGCCGGATCGCACTGACCCCGGCCCCACGACCTGGCAACGCAAGCATGAGTTCGCACCTGTGATTGGCCCGAAAGCCCCGACCCCCGTGTGAGGAGCCGGCATGACGACGCTCGACAGCAGAGACAACCGCCCCTTGTGGCAACGCTACGTGCACGGGCACCACTGGCGCACCCAGGCCGAAGAGTTCGACGGAGCCAAGCTCGGCTTCTGGCTCTTCCTCACCACCGAAGTGCTGCTGTTTGGCGGCATCTTCTGTGCCTACGCCATCTTCCGCTCCCTCTACCCGGGCGCATGGAAGGAAGGCTCGTCGCTGCTCGACTGGAAGATCGGCGGCATCAACACCGCGGTGCTGCTCATCTCCAGCTACACCATGGCCGTCAGCATCTACTACATCCAGGTCGGCAAGATCTCCCGCGCCCGCCTCAACCTGATGTTCACGATTCTGTGCGGTGCACTGTTCGTGACGCTCAAGTTGCTGCTCGAGTACACCCCCAAGTGGACCGGCTGGTTCTTCTTCATGGACCCCGCGCTGGGCCACCACAGCATCGACGCGGCCGCCGGGAACGGACTGTTCGGCCTCTTCCGCCATGTCGAGGGCTACGGCGGCAAGCGCCCCGGCAGCCTCTACGAATACGGCTTCGGGCACGACCCCCACATGCCGCTGTGGTGGAGCGTCTATTACGTGGGCACGTCCATCCACGCCCTGCACGTGATCATCGGGATGATCCTGATCTTCCGCGTGTGGCTCAAGGCCGGCAAGGGCGTCTACGGCCCCAACTACTACACCGGCGTTGAGATCGCGGGGCTCTACTGGCACCTGGTCGACCTCATCTGGATCTTCCTCTTCCCCCTGCTGTATCTGATTCACTGACGCAGCCCACAGGGCGGCCGCCCGCCCACATTCGCCCGGCACCATCGCCCCGACCTCTCAGACGTACCGCCCGCCTCTCGAACTCTCACGCGGACACCGACCATGAGCCACGCCTCCCCGGCCGCCTTCAACGAACTCGACCCGCACGACGCGAGCCATCACGGCCAGCACGAGCACCACGCCATCGTGGGGCCATTCCAGCTCCGCCTGGTGCTGGTCACGCTGCTGTTCTTCACCTTCGCCACCGTCGCCTTCGCGCAGATCGAAGTCTTCGTGGAAGGGCTGATCGGCGGGCCCCTGCCCTGGTGGGTGAACGTCGCGGGCGCGATGTCGATCGCGGTCGTCAAGAGCCTTCTGGTCATGGCCATCTTCATGCAGCTCCGCTACGACAACCCGATGAACAGCATCATCATGGCCTTCACCTTCGCGGCGCTGGCCATCTTCATCGTCTTCACCGGCATCGATCTGCTCGGTCGCTCGCAGGTCGACGCCTACAAGGCAGAGAACATCAAGGCCGGCGGCACCGACGAAATCGTCTCCAAGAAGCGCGACGCGTTCCTCGCCAAGATGGTCGATCGCTACGGCGCCGAAGAGGGCAAGGCCAAGTACGAAGAACTCGATCACGAGTTCAACCACGCGCACGAAGAGTCCGCCGCGGCTCCGGAAGGCAACACCCCCAACCTGTCGCGTGAACGCGTGGGGCTCACCGGGGCGCTCCTCGAAGTCGCGCCCGCCAAGGGCGAACACGCCGAGCACGGGGCCGCTCACGAGGGCGCCGAGCCCGGCAAGAAGGGCGAAAAGACCAACCCGATGGGCCAGGAATCCGAAGGCCCCTGACCCGCGATCTCATCACTCCGTCCCGCGGCCCCTTCCCCGGGACCATCCCAAGGACCATGCGACACGCGCGAGCAAAACTCCTGTCTCTGGCCGTCGCGTGCGGCGTCGCCACCCTGGCCTTCGCCGGGCTCATGGTTCAGCGGATCAACGCCTACTACAAAGACCATCCGCCCCAGACGTTCGTCTTCCAGACCGTCGACATGCGCTCCTTCACGTTCGCCGGCAAGCCCGTCACGCTGGTCGACGAAGATGTCGGCACCGACCATGAGACGCTGGTGGTGACCTACGGCGACAGCGTCGAGCGCCTGCGCGTCACCATCCCTGGCAACCATAAGCTTCCCAACCTCGCACCGCACTCCGACTGGCTCCGCGTCCTCCGCTTCGCCAAGTTCGAAGGCCCCGACATCCAGGAACTGCAAGCCAAGATGGACCGGGGCGAAGTCAGCGACCGCCTGGCGATCGTCACCCGCACCCCGCCCCCCGGCGCGGATATCCGCACCTGGGGAGCCGCGTGGAAAAAGGACTGGGTGTTCGATTTCTACGAGCTCAAGCCCGAGGGCGGCTTCGAGCACGAACGCCTCAAATACCCGACTACCAGCGGCGTGCAAAAACCCAAAGAGGGCGAGCTGCACGAAAACACCTGGGAGTTCCAGGCCGCCATCCAACTGATGCCCACCACACCCGGCATCGCGCCCGCCCACAACTTCTACGGCGACGCGCTCAGCGCCGTCTCCTGGCTGCTGCCGGCCGCGGCAAGCACGGGCGTTGTCGGCACATTCGCGCTGGCCTTCGCCTTCGCGCCGCCCAAGCGCCTGGTCTGACTCGACTGCTCCGCGCACGCACGGGCGTATGCTTGGCCCATGTCCATACTCGTGATGCAGCATTCGCAGATCGGCACCCCCGGTCGCCTGGGGGCCACCCTCCGTGACCACGGCTTCAAGCTCGACATCCGCCGCGCCGACCTGGGCCAAGTCGGCTCCCTCCAAGGCGTGCCGCTGGATCTGGACAACGTGCACGGACTGGTGATCATGGGCGGCCCGCAGAACGTGACCGACCTGGACAAGTACCCGTGGATGGCCGCCGAGATGGATCTGATTCGGAAGGCCCACGCCGCCCAGTTGCCGGTGATCGGCATCTGCCTTGGCGCGCAGATGATCGCCCACGCCCTGGGCGGGCAAGTGGCCCCGCGCGAGAAGCCCGCCGTCGGGTTCTACGACATGGACGTGACGGTGCCGGGTCAGACGGACACGCTGCTGGCGGGCGTGCCGTGGAAATCGCCGCAACTCTTTTCCTGCGGGCAGGAAGTGAAGACGCCGCCCCCCGGCGCCAGCGTCATCGCGGGCTCGAAGCACACCAAGACCATCATCTACCGCGTGGGGCTGCGCACCTTCGCCAGCCTCGCCCACTTCGAGTGCGATCGCCCGATGGTCGACGCCCTCATGGCCTCCAGCAAGGGTGAGATGGCCGGGGCCAACACCACCGAGAGTGAAGTCAAGGTCCAGGCCGACCAGTCCTATCAGGCCTACGCCCGCGTGAGCGACCGGATGTGCGTGAACCTCGCGACCTACCTCTTCCCGCTGGTGAAGAAGCTCAGCGCGTAGGGTAGAGTTCGTGGGGCGGGCTGCTGAGATCCGCACCGGGCGCCAACCAGGTGTGCGCGTATCATTCCAACGTGATCAGCGTTCCCGCTCACAACTTGTTTCACGTTATCCGCATCGGCGACTTTCCGCCCGTCGTACTCAATCTTGACGACGCGTGCCAGCATCACGCCCACCATCCCGAGTTCGTCGGCTTCTGGGACGACAAGAGCATGCCGGCGATCTGGCTCCCTGTCGCCGCGAACTTTGAGATCATCGATCCGATGCAGGTCCCCTCGGCCGAACTGGAAGAACCCTGGCCGCCGCGCCGTCGTCGGATCAAGTGACGAGGCCCGCCCGGCGTCGCCCGCCGGCGCGAGCCGGTGTGTTCCGACCCCTGAGATCCGCCTCATGCCCACCATCAAGGTCGCTACACCAGCCGACTACGACCTCCCGCGCGACGTCTGTTCCTACGGCTATTTCGTCCTCGCCCCTAACTACTGGGACACCAAGGCACGCGTCCTGTGGCGGGTCTTCGATCTGGGTCAGCGTGCCGTTCTCGCCAAGGTGAGCCAGAAGTCGCGCCGGGGCGGCTCGCTCTCGGTCTGGACCAGCGAATCCCTCGACAAGACCGAAGTCGCTGCCCTGCGGGCCCAGCTCACCCGCATGCTGTGCCTGGACGAGACCGCCGAGCACCTGGCCCAGTTTCACGCTCTGGACCCCCGATTCGCCGCCTCGGGCAAAGGCCGGCTGCTGCGCTCGCCCACGCTCTTCGAAGACGTGATCAAGACCGTCACCAGTTGCAACGTCACCTGGCCGGGCACCATCCAGATGAACAAGCGCCTGTGCGAAGTCTTGGGCAAACGTGCCGTCGTCGCCAAAGCCGCCCCGCAGGCCCACGCATTCCCGACACCGGCCAAGCTCGCCCGCGCCCGCCCCGCCACACTGCGCGCCCGCTGCCGCGTCGGATATCGCGACACCCGCCTGATCGAACTGGCGAGGCTCTTCGTGCTTCCCCCGAGTCGGGGAGGCATTGACGAATCGTGGCTGGCCGATCCCGCAACACCCGACGAGGTGGTGTTCAAGAGCCTGATCGAGCTCCCCGGCGTCGGTCCCTATGCCGCGGCCAACATCATGCAGTTGCTGGGTCGCTACTCGCGCCTGCCGCTGGACACCGAGAGCGTGCGTCATGGTCGCAGCGTGCTGGGCATGAAGGGCACCTCCGCGCAGATCATGAAGCGGGTGAAGCAGCACTTCGAGCCCTTCGGCGCCCACGCGTTCCGCAGCTACTGGTTCGAGCTTTGGGACATGTACGAAGCCAAGCACGGCCCCTCGCACACGTGGGAGCGCGACAGCACGGGCAAGCTCTTCACAGCCGCGGCTCTCAATGCCACCTAACTCCCGTGCCCGGTCAAACGTCCCGCTCCCCGGCGGCGGCCGAAACCCGTACGGACGCCAAAAAAGGGGCTGCCCGTGCGAACCGAAGCCCGCACGGGCAGCGAGGAGGGGATCATGGATTTTCAATCGTTCGCTCGGCCTTCCCCCGGAGGTCGCTCTCGCAACTTCTGGGAACACTCTTCTGATGCCGCGTCGGCAAGGACGTGACAGCCGGAAGACTTCGCGTTGAATCTCACGTGGGATTCTGAAGTTGAGCTTGACTGGGGTCGAATTCTGAGGTCGATGGCGACCAACCCCCGCAACGCCCGCGCGGTCAATCCGCCCGCCTTCCCGAACAGCAAACGAGGTACGGGGCGGGTGCGCTGTCAGGACATCGCGTGCTCCCTGGGAGAAATCCTGGATTTGTCGGCTGGGGGAATGCGGGTGAAGACCTCGCAGCGGGTGCCGCGGATCGGCTCGGGGATCACCGTGACGATCGGGGCGCTCGATGGCGAGGTGGTCGTGCCGACCACGGTGCAGTGGATTCGTCGTCGGGGGTGGCTGAGCCGCGAGGTCGGGCTGAAGTTCGGCGAGCTGTCGGCGCCGGTGTCCAAGGCGCTGTGCGACCTGGCCCGGGCCGCGGCGTACAACGACACGCTCTGGCGCGATTCGCAGGAAGCCGCCCGCCAGGCGGGCTGAGTCGCGGAACCGACTCCCGACGCGGGCGTCCAACCCAGTACACTCATATGCGTGGATCGCTCGCAACCTTGGGCCGCACTCGGCGGTACAAGGTGGTGGCGGCGTTGTGGAGGGCTTTGGCATGCGAGCGATCTTGGCAACTGGTCTTCTCGTGTGGGCGTCGAGCAGTGGCGTGCCGCTGGGTGCCCTTGCCCCGCAGCGTTGCGACGCGATGATCGCGCCCGATCGCGGGCCCGAGGTCGATCTTCGCCCCAAGTTCAAGAAGGGCGAAGAAATCCGCTTCACGCTGAACCTGGACAGCTCCGGCAAACAGGTGGTGCCGGGCACGACCGACCAGACCTCGTCCTCGACGTCCCAGCAGATCGGGCTGCTGCTTCGCGTGCGCGACGCCAACCCTGAGACCGGCGCCTCGCTGGACCTGGTGTACGAGTCGTTCAAGATGAACGTCAAGGCGCCAACGGGCGACGTGAGCTTTGACAGCAGCAAGCCGGCGGACAAGGACGACCCGACCGACCAGGTGCTGCGCAGCATCGTCGGCCTCACGCTCAAGGTGAAGGTGAACGCGGACGGCGACATCACCAGCGTGGAGGGTGGAGGCGACGGGCTGGCCGGCGCGCTCGCCGGGCAGTTCACCGGCGCCGACATGATCAAGGGGGTCTTCGGGCCCGTCTTCAGCGTGAAGCCCGGCAAGCCCAAGGCGGCGGTGGGGGAGAGTTGGACCACCGAAGACGTGCTGCAGGGCGGGGCCGCCTCCACGCGCGTGAAGATGACCCACACGCTCAAGTCGGTGCAGGGCAGCAACGCCAACATCGACATCAAGGGGACCGTGACGATCGATCCCAGCTCGGGCGCGATGAAGGCGGCGGTGAAGGAGTCGAGCGTCAGCGGGCGCGCGGTGTGGGACATCGAGTCGGGCATGCTGGCACGCCTCGAGACCGATCAGAAACTGACGATTGAAACCAAGGGCGACAAGGGAAGCTCGCTTTCGACCCAGACGATGAACCTGCGGGTGGTGCGCCAGCGCTAGGCCTCGGACGCCGGGGCGCCCAGCCGACGCGCGGAACGGAGTCGCCATGCCAGGACCCAGCGGCCCCAACAAATCTGCCGGGCAGGGCGGCATCCCGCGCCGGGCGATCGCGCCGGGATCTGTGCCACGCTCCGGACCGGTCAGCGGCGTCGAGCCCGCGCTGCACCCCCAGCCCAAGCCGATCGGCAAACCCCCGGGCGGCGTCGTGCCCTTCGGCACCAAGGCGCCCAAGCCGACGCGGCCCATGACGCCCTTGATCCGGGGCGAGAAACAAGGCGGACACGGGCAGGCGTTTCACACCAACGCGAAAGACGCGACGTTGCCGGCGCGGATCCAGAGGCGCAACCCGGACGGCAGCGTGGCTCCGCCGATGCAGGCGGCGACCAAGTTCCTGAACAAGACGCAGGAGAAGACCGCCGCCAGGATTCTGGCGAAGTCGCCCCAGATGCAGGCGGCCGTCAAGTCGATGGCCAAGGCGCCGCCCGGCTCGAAGCCGATCGCGGTGACGGTGCCCGTGCCGCCGGGCGGGCGCGCCCCGGCGATGAAGGTCGTGCCGCGATTGGCGAACGGGCAGCCCGGACCGATGAGCGTGCAGAAGGCGACGCACGTGACGGGTGTGGTGCAGAAGGGCCTGCCGCCGACGCACCCCAAGCACGTGCCCGGACCGGCCAAGGTCGGATACCAGACGATGTATGGCCAGGTGCAGAAGCCCGGCAACAAGAAGCCGTGAGCGAGCGCGGGCCGGTTGGAGCGGGGCGCGACTGGCTACTTCCCGTCGGCGCTGGATGCGACCTCGATCTGGCGTTCGAGATCGGCCAGGGCCGCCTGGTGCATCCGCCGGGCCTTGTCGACGGCGTACTTGCCGAGCACAAGGCGGAGCGGCACGTCTTCAGAAGCCGCGGTATCGCAGATGATCTTCGCGGCTTTCTCCGGGTCACCCGCCTGCTTGCCGTCGATGCTCGCCAGAAACTTCGCAAAGCGCCCGCTGGTGGCGTCGTACTCGGGCATGTGGCGCTCGCCCCTGTGCAGCGAGCGGCTGATGAAGCCCGTGCGGAACGGACCCGGCTGCACCAGGCAGACGCGGATGCCCAGCGGGCGCACCTCGGCGGCGATCGCCTCGAACGCGAGTTCCATGCCGGCCTTTGCCGCGCCGTAAGCGGCAAAGCCGGCGTAGTTGCTGATGGCGGCGGCGGCGGAGATGTTGACGATCACGCCCCGCTTCTGCCCGCGCATCACCGGCAGCGCCGCTCGCGCCATGTTGAGCGGGCCGAAGAGATTGGTCTCGATGCAGCGCCTCACTTCGAGCTCGCTGCACTCTTCGAACGCGCCGAGCAAGCCATAGCCCGCGTTGTTGACAAGCACATCGAGCCCGCCCAGGCCTTGCGCGAGTTTCACCGCTTCGTCGCAGTCGCCCGGAATGGTGATGTCCGTTGCGATGGGATGGATGAGGCCCTTGTGAACCGCGGCAAGCTCGGTGAGCTGCTCGAGCTTCCTCGACGTTACCACGACATGATCACCCCGGGAGGCAACGTAGTTGGCCATGGCCCTGCCGAAGCCGGAGGAGGCGCCAGTGATCAGCCAGACCTTGGGATGGATATCGATGGACATTCTGGGTGTGCTCGACGAACAAACGATCAGCACGCGCGGACATGCATGGTGTACCCGTTTCCGCTCCGCGTTGCGCTCGGATTCACCGAATATCAACTTTCACAAACGCCCGCGCCAAGGAGACGTCGCGGCACTCGACCCGATGCCGGGTTGGAAGTTAAATCGGACGTGCTCATGCGCAATCGAATCGCGGCGCGACGCCGAGGTAGATGACCACGGGATCGATAGCGGCTTCTCGGCTGTTAGCTCGTGGATTGCTCAATTTGCCCAAGTTCGCGTTCGATCAGGCGCAGGTTCCAAAGGTTTGCCTTGAAGAAGACATCGCCGGCATCGCCCGCGACAGGGGCTAAACCGATCAGGAAATCAAGAATCACCAATCCGATCATCGCGGCGAGCACCCGCGCCCGGACCCCCAGTTTGTGGGCCTGCCACACGATGTACAGGGAGAGCGCAGCACTGACTGCGTCGCCAACACCCGGGATAAGCCCGATAAGCGGATCAAGCCCAAGTTTGATCGGGGTGTACGGAACGGTGTAGACGCTGTCGAGCAGGCGCGCGAGGGTGCGGGCTCGATCGAGCCGGCGGCGGTCGGAGTCGGAGAGGGACCGCGAAGCGTTGGGCTGATCGGGCCGGAGTTGAACGTTTGCGGATTGAGTCATCGCGAGGGTCACTTCGCCTTTAGTCGGAAGGGGGCGTCGGAGGTTCCATCCGCATATCGGACCTGTTGTCCGGCACGCAGGGCGGCGAGCAATCGTCGAAGCGCGTCGTGATCCGGAGCCGAGCCCAGCATGTAGAGGCCCGACGGAGCCGCGGGCGCGATGAACCCAAAGTCGTACGAAGAAAACGCGACGACGCGTCCAGGCTGGGAGGCGTCGGAGGAAGGCAGGCTCAGGCCTCTGAACATGGCACGGACGATTTCGCCCGGGGTGTCGCCGGAGGTGGCGCCCTCGACGCTGATGTCCGACAGATTGTAGACGGCGCCGACGTAGCCCCGACGAAACAACTCAAAGTCTCGATCGACCAGCGCGAGCTTGCCGTCGAGTATTGTCCAGCGGGGAATCTTGGCTGCGTCGGGGTGACCGCGTGCGTGCTCCGCGGCCAGCAGCACGTCGTCCAGAAAATCGGACGCGCGGTTGGATGGGGGCACATCGACTTCGAGCAGCAGCGTTGCATCAAAAGCGATCAGCGGCGAGGACTCGGGCGACATCGGCACCCCGCTGGCGTGGCTGACGACATCGAGCAACTGCCCGACCGTTGCGCGACCGGGCGGAACCGAGATGCGGGTTTCACTCAGTGCGCGCGCGGCGGCGATGCTCGCCTCGCCCGCGGGCTCGGTGCTGTCGGGTCCGCCCCGGACGGCCTGGTCGAACAGCCGCAGGTTGGCCGCGACGCGACCGGCCCTCAGGCGGTCATCCGAGGCGACGAACCACGTATTGCGTATGCGCTGGACATGGCAGAGCCCAAGCGAGTCGGAGCAAAAGTTTTGAAAGCGAGTGAGAAAGTACTGGGTCTTGGGCGCATCGTTCGCAGACCAGCCTGTTGGGGCCTTGTCATCGAGATAATCATCGAGGTTCGCCCAGTTTCCAGAGTCAGCGCCGATGAGCACCCTGGGCACCACGCCTCGGCGCTCCAAATCCGGCACCGGCGCCGTGAAGAACGCGCCGTCTTCCGGGTGGGATTCGAAGTAGAGCCTGGTTCGGAGGGCATAGATCGAGTCCGTGGGCCATGCGAACTCTTGATTCGAGTTGTGCGTCCTGAGCGCCAGTTCTGCCTCCATCCAGATCGGCCCCGGCGGGTGCGAAGCCTGCAGTTCCCACGGAATCCATGCCGCGAGTACGCGTGTGGGGATGGCTCCCACCCACCCTCGCGCCCGCACGCGGGGCGTGACGCCTGCGGCGTACCACCCGCCCAGCAGCACGATGGCGCCGAATGCCGCCCAGCGTGAGCGGCGTCGCCTGCGAAGCTGCTTGGCCCGGGTGTATCGCCGCCCGCACTCGGGGCAGGTCCAGGGGCCGGGCTGGGCGGCCTGAGATGAGAGGTCGTAGTTGCACTTGCGGCACCAGGGGTGCTTGGGGCGGCGGCCGAGAACATACATCAGCGCGGCGGCGCTGGCCAGGTAAAGGCAGGACTGGCTCAAGATGGGCCAAATGTCGTGCATGATTTACGGCCTTTACGAAATCAGTTCTCGCCGGGGTTGGATGGATCGAAGCGTCCCTGCAAGAAATCATCGAGCAAGTCGTGGTCATCTTCGGACATGACCAGGAATACTCGGGTGCCGCGGACGATGGCGGTTGGTTGATTGGCTGCCAAGCTGACCCGACCAAATATGGTTGAACTGCCGATTTTGAACTCAAGATATCGCTGGTAGGTGTCCGACCATGCCTGTTCGCCCGCTTTTCCGCCGCTGACGATCGAAAAATCGTGGATGGCGGCGGTTGATCGAGTGCCCTTCGACGCGCGCGACATGGACACCCACACCGACCCGGCACGCACGCCCCAGCAGCGGCGCGACGAGACATACGTCGTTTCCAAGCCGCGTGTGAGAACGGTGGAAAACAACTCGTTGAGAAACTCCGGGGCCGAGGACGCGCGTGGTGTTTTCCAGAGCTCGGTGCTCGAGGCGATTGAATCGTCGACCTGAAACGGAAGGCCGGTCACACGTCTGACTTCATCGATGCACTCGATCATGGTGGCCTGTGGCTGGTCGAGATGGATGATCGCGTGATGGAGCGTCTTCCAGGCCTTGACCGTGGTTGCGGCAGAGTCGTCGTGTCCGTCGTCACCGCTGCCGCTCATGAACTCGCGTCTCAGGCGGCAGCTGCGGGCGACCTCTTCCACAAACTCGGGCGATCTTGTGTAGACGAAGATAAAGTCTCCGACGGCCATCGCGCTGTTGCCGTACGACCCGAGTCGGTTGGCCGTGGCATCAAGCTTGGCGATCTCCGCTTCCGGAGAGACCAACCAGGATGGAAGCATGTGACAGGCGTAGGTGGCGGCATCGACCGCGCGAATGGACACCACCAGATCCTCCGCCGGGAGGCTCTTGCTTTTGAATCTGCTTCGAAGCGCCCAGATCGCGTCGAGCGGCGGCCGGATCTCACGCGACGCCAACTCGTCCCTGAGCGTGGCGGGGCGTAGCGAGTCGCGAAGCGATGCGGTCACGGGAGCATCACTGTGCAGAAACTTCTGCATTTGGGCGCTTCGTCGCGAACGAGCGAGGATGTCACTGTTCCACGGATACGACAGCACCAGCGCCAGGCTTGGCACGGCGCCCCGCCAGCCGTGGGAGAGAACCCTGGGCGTGACGCCCGTGGCGTACCACCCGCCCAGCAGAACGATGGCGCCGAACGCCGCCCAGCGTGAGCGGCGCCGCTTGCGAAGCTGCTTGGCCCGGGTGTATCGCCGCCCGCACTCGGGGCAGGTCCAGGGGCCGGGCTGAGCGGCCTGAGATGAGAGGTCGTAGTTGCACTTGCGGCACCAGGGGTGCTTGGGGCGGCGGCCCGCGACGTACGCCACTGCCGCGATCGCGGCGAGGCACAGAAACACCTGGCTGGTGACGAACCAAACCTGGGGCATGATCAAGTGTACCGAACGGCGCAAAGTTGGTTTCGAAGCGGTCGCGAGGGCGGAGGTTATCTTGAAGATGCGTACCGGTTTGGCGTCGACTCCGACCGATGCCGCTCGAGGAATCGGGCGAGTTCGTATTGAATCCGAGGCGTGGCGTACACCACCACCCGTCCGCTGTCGAACGGGATGGCGTAGAAGGGCGGGTCATCGAGGGTGATGTCAAAGGTTGAACGGGCAGCTTCATCGCCTGAAAACGACGGGCAATGACAGCACTCATAGCCGGTGGAACCCAACGACTCACTGAATTCCAATGTGAAATGACGCTGGATTGCCGTCCAATCGAGCCGCGCCGAGGTGCTCCCCCTTGAAACCAGCGCCGAGTAGTCATGCACCATCGAAAACGCTGAATTATGAGTCGGCTCGTCGCCCATCACCAGGCGGCCGCGAGACACGGACCAAAGTTGAAGCGTGACCTGTCGCCGCCCAGGGCTCTGCGGGTCGTGATACGCAAACAAGTCGTCAAGCACCGCGAGCGCCGTCCCGGCCGCGGGCACACTCACAACATCCGTACTCTCGCGGCCATCATCCCACAATCCCGCGAGACTTGCCCCGATCGGTATGCCCGTTGCTCCTGCCACCTGCTCAAAGAACTCGGCGTACGAGGCCTGCTTCTCGCCAAGCATCACGTTCGTCCGCGCCAGCCGCCCAATCGTCTCCAGGTCCACCTCGTGCGAGGGCGGAACGTACTGATCCTCGTCTCCCGACTGCGCGGCACGAATCGCTCGAGCCGCATCTTCGATCGCCGGAATGCGTTCCGGTGAATCCACGCTTACGAACAGCCAGCCGCCTAAACGCCTGTATCCATGCCTGTCGTGGTCGTTGGGAGCGATGTCCCACCATAACTCAGATCCGCACCAAGGCACGGCATCATCCTGGTTGAGCAGACCGAAACTTGGGACGCTGTCGAGCATCGATCGCCAGCGCGGAGTGACGCGCACTGCGTAGAAGTATGTGCCAGTATTTCCGACGAAGGGAAAAAGTCGATTGCGCACAGCGGCGAGATCGTCCAAGGGCCATGAAAAACTGCGGCGATTGAACTCCTCAGCCATATCGAAGGATGGCCCGAAGGTTGCATTCAGGCACCCGGTTGGGGGCTCGGGAACCCAGGGATTTGCCATCGCGAGGACTGCCGACGGGATGAATGCGCGCCAGCCGTTTGTCCCAAACGTTGGCCACGCCCCCAACCCATGCCACCCGATCATCGCAACCCCAAACACCGCCAACGCCCACCACGGCCGCCGCCTCCGGAACATCTGCCGCCGCTTGGTGTGCCCGGTGCCGCACTCCGGGCATGTCACGGTCGCCGCGAGCCGCGGCGTGGGGCTACTGACGTGCCCCGAAAGGTCGTAGCTACAACGCCGGCAGCGAGGAGATTTGGGTCGCCGCCCAAACCTCCACTGCACCAACGCGATCAAGGCGAGCCAGAAGCACGCGTCGCTCGCATAGATCATCCATGGTGCGTGTTGCATAGGAGCGTGGGACGACCGGTAGCGGCGCAGGTTCCGCGGAATCAGCCACGAACTCACAAGAATCATGTCCCCTTGGCCGGCGCGGGGGAATCGCAGAAGCCTCGAACACGCGTGGTGCTTCGCGCCGCACTGCTTCACGATGCTGTGCGTCACTACGTTCCCAGCCCCGCCGGGCGCGTTGCTACCGTTGCGTTGATCGCGCGGCGAGGGCACGCCGGGGCGAAACTTGCAGGAGCGGCTGTGGCGAATGAAGCTGATCACAACACAAGCCGTGCGGCCTTGGCGGGTGCTCGCCGCGTGGTGGTGAAGCTCGGGAGCGCTGTCGTCGCGCCCGGGGGCGAACTTGATCCGGCGCGCCTGCGGGCGCTCGCGGCGGATATCGCGGCGTGGCGAGCGCGAGGGCGCGAGGCGGTCGTTGTCACCTCCGGCGCCGTGGCCAGCGGGTTTCGGGCGCTGGGGCTGAGCGCGATGCCCCGGGCGATCGTGCAGAAGCAGGCGGCCGCCGCCATTGGTCAGCAGCGCCTCATGGGCGCGTGGGCAGAGGCGTTCGGCAGCGCGGGCGTGACGGTGGCGCAGGTGCTGCTGACGGCGGATGACCTCGACAGCCGCGAAAGGCAACTGAACGCGCGCAACACGCTGGGCGAGCTGCTCGGGGCGGGCGTGGTGCCGATCATCAATGAGAACGACAGCGTGTCGTATGCGGAAATCAAGGTGGGTGATAACGACCGGCTGTCGGCGCTGGTCGCGGGATTGGTCGACGCGCAGGCGCTGGTGATTCTCTCCAGCGTGCGCGGCGTGTACGCGGGCAAGGGGAGCGGTGCGGGCGAGGTGGTGGTGCCCGTGTTCGAGAGCGCCGCGGCCGCACGCGAGCATGTGCGGGGCGAGGTGAGCGGCGTGGGCACGGGAGGCATGGCGACGAAGATCGACGCCGCGGAGATCGCGACCGACGCGGGCGCGCACGTGGTGATCGCGCCGGGGGCGGAGGCGGGCGTTGTCGGGCGCGTGTTGGCGGGCGAAGCACTGGGCACGCACTTCCCGCCCCGTGCCAAGGTCCGGGGCGGACGCCGTCGCTGGATTGGGCATGCCTCGCGCGTGCGAGGGCGGCTGACGATCGACGCCGGCGCTGCCGCGGCCATCACGACGCGAGGCGCCAGCCTGCTGCCGGGCGGCATCAGCCATGTCGAAGGGCATTTTCCCGCCAACGCGGTCGTCGAAATCATCGGCCCCGCCGGCGCCATCGCCCGAGGCCTGTGCGCCTACGACGCCGACGAAGTCCGCGCCATCCGGGGCAAACGCTCCGACCAGATCGAAGCCGTTCTCGGCTACTGCCTGCGCGAGGAAGTTGTGCACCGCAACGACATGGTGGTGAAACCGTGACGCCGGCCCGTATGCGCCCCCATCTCCACAAATGACGCCGGAGATGAGCCGCAGGCGAATCTCCGGGTCAAACCTGCAACAATCAAGCACGAACGCGAACCGTAATAAATCCATGACCGACGAATCCCAACACACGCCTGCGACCTCTGACCTTCGGCAAGCCGCACTGGCCGCGCGAGCGGCTTCGCGCGAGGTGGCGATCGTGCCGCGGGAATACAAGGACCAGGTGCTGCTGGGGGTTGCCGAGAGCGTGGAGGCCGCGGCTCCGGTGCTGATGATGTTCAACACGCAGGATGTGGCGCGGGCGAAAGAAGCGGGGTTGCCCGAGGCGAAGATCGCCCGCCTGCGGCTCACGCCCGAATCGATCTCGCAGTGCGTGGCCGGGCTGCGTCAGATCGCGGCGATGGACGACCCGGTCGGCAAGGTGGTGGAAGAACGCACCGTGCCCAGCGGGCTAAACGTGCAGCGGGTGCGCTCGCCCCTGGGCGTGATCCTGATGATCTACGAGGCCAGGCCCCTGGTAACGCTCGACGCATTTGGGCTTTGTTTCAAAGCGGGCAACGCGTGCATTCTGAAAGGCGGGCGCGAGGCGAGCCAGACGAACATCGCGATCAGCAAGTTCATCCACGCCGTGCTGGAGGGGTGCGGGCACAACAAAGACGCGTGCGTGGTCTTGCCGAGCCTGGAGCGCGAACAGACCCGTGAGCTGCTGGGCATGGCGGACTGCATTGACCTCGCGATCCCCCGGGGCGGGGCGGAGCTGGTGAAGTTCGTGCGCGAGCACGCCAAGATGCCCACGGTGCAGCACGCCCAGGGTGTGTGCCACATCTACGTGCACGAGGACGCGGACCTGGAGATGGCACTCAGGGTGTGCGTGACGGCCAAGACCAGCGCCCCGGCGACATGCAACGCGGCGGAGTGCGTGCTGGTGCACGCCAAGGTGGCGGGGGAGTTGGTGCCGCGATTGTGCGAGGCGTATCGCGAGGCGGGCGTGCAGGTGCGGGCGGAGGCGCGGGCGCTGGCCCTGACGCCCTATGCCGAGCCCGCGGGCGACGATGACTTCGGACGCGAGTTTCTGGACCTGGTGGTCGCGCTCAAGTTGGTGGAGGGCATGGACGACGCGATCGCCCACGTGCATAGGTACGGCTCGGACCACACCGAGGCGATACTCACCACGAACCCGGCGGCCGCCGACTGGTTTGCGCGCCACGTCCAGTCCAGTTGCGTCGTCATCAACGCCAGCACGCGTTTCAACGACGGGTTTCAACTGGGCCTGGGGGCGGAGATCGGCATCAGCACGAGCCGCGTGCACGCGTATGGGCCGATGGGTCTGGAGGAACTGACGACCCGGCGCTGGGTGGTGCGGGGCGAGGGGCAGACTCGGTAGACTTGGAGCGAAACCGGGGGGGCCGAACCCCGATCAACCTGCTGACGACACGCATCGCGAGGAGGGCCGCACATGGGTATCTGGGATCGCCTGAAGCACGAACTGATCGACATCATCCAGTTCCTGGATGACTCCAACAACACGCTGTGCTACCGCTTCGAGCGGTTCCAGAACGAGATCAAGTACGGCGCCAAGTTGGTGGTGCGAGAGGGGCAGACCGCCGTCTTCATCAACGAAGGCCAGTTGGCAGACGTCTTTCCCCCCGGCACGCACACGCTGGAGACCAAGAACCTGCCGATCCTGGCGACGCTGAAGGGCTGGAAATACGGCTTTGAATCGCCCTTCAAGGCCGAGGTCTACTTCGTCTCCACGCGGCTGTTCACCGACCAAAAGTGGGGCACGATGAACCCCGTCATGCTCCGGGATCCGGAGTTTGGCCCGGTCCGCCTCCGCGCCTTCGGCACCTACGCCATGCGGGTGCGCGACGCCGGCACGTTCATCAAGAACGTGGTCGGCACCGACGGGCACTTTACGATCGACGAGATCAGCGCCCAGCTCCGCAACCTCATCGTCAGCAACCTGGGCGACGCGCTGGGCCACGCCAAGATCCCGATGCTCGACCTCGCGGGCAACTACCGCACCATCGGCGGCACCATCGCCGAGGTCATGAAGCCCGAGTTCGACAAACTGGGTATTGAGCTCTCGACGCTGCTCATCGAGAACGTGTCGCTGCCGCCGGAGGTGGAAGCGGCGCTGGACAAGCGCTCGAGCATGGGCATCGTGGGCGATCTCAACGCCTACGCCAAGTTCCAGGCGGCCGAGGCCATCCGCGACGCGGCCAAGAACCCCGGCGCGGGAGGCGCCGTCATCGGCATGGGCATGGGCCAGATGTTTGCGGGCACCATGGCCCAGGCCGCCAGCGGCCCGGGCGTGGCGAACGCCGGCCCCGGCTCGCCCCCACCTCTGCCCCAGCAGTCGCCGTTCTTCGTCGCGATCAATGGCCAGCAGGCGGGGCCGTTTGATATCGGGATGCTGCGATCCAAGGCGGCTACGGGAGAGTTCGGGCCGACAGTGCTGGTGTGGCGCAACGGCATGAGCGGGTGGACGCCCGCCAAGGACGTGCCCGAGCTGGCGATGCTCTTCGTGACGCCTCCGCCGTTGCCCCCGCAGTAATGTCGCGCCGGAAACGCCAGGGAGAATCTCCCCGGCTCACGAACGAACACTCCCGTCGCTCCGATTCCATTCACCATCGAGACCCTCGCTCGCGCTTCGGGCGCGTAGCACCCCAATGGATACTCAGGTTCCCGCCACCACCGAACGCCGCTTCCCCTGCAAACAGTGCGGGGCGAAGCTGGAGTTCGCGCCGGGGACGTCCGCCCTCAAGTGTCCGTTCTGTGGCTGCGAAAATCAGATCGCCCCGGAGGGTGAGGCGCAGGAACTCGATTTCAAGGCGACGCTGGCGAAGCAGAAGGAAGCCGCGCCGACGGACTTCGTCGCGCAGGTCACGTGCCAGGCGTGCGCCGCGATCGTCTCGCCTCCGGCCAACGTCACCAGTTTTTCGTGCCCGTTCTGCGGCACCAACATCGTCGTCCAGCCAGGGGGCGAGAACCGCATCCGCCCCAACGCCGTGCTGCCCTTCAAGATCACTAAGGACCAGGCCGCGGCCTCCTTCAAGAAGTGGATCAAGTCGCTGTGGTTTGCCCCGAGCAAGCTCAGATCCCAGAGCATGCTCGATAGCGGCATCACCGGCGTGTACATGCCCGCCTGGACCTACGACGCCCACACCGACACGCGCTACACCGGGCAGCGGGGCGACGCGTACTACGAAACCGAGTGGGTGACGGTGAACGGCCGGCGCGAAAGCCGCCAGGTCCGGCGCATCCGCTGGACCAGCGTCTCTGGCCGCGTCGAAAATGACTTCGATGACGTCGTTGTCCTCGCGGGCGGCTCACTCCCCACCGACAAAGCCCGCAAGCTCGAACCCTGGGACACCCACGACGCCGTCCCCTACGCCGACGACTACCTCGCGGGCTTCACCGCCGAGTGCTACCGCATCGACCTCGCCGACGGCTTCGTCATCGCCCAGGGCCTGATGGAGCCCGAGATCGATTCAACGATCTGCGGCGACATCGGGGGCGATGAACAGCGCATCAGCAGCAAAGACACCGCCTATAGCGACATCACCTTCAAACACCTGCTGCTGCCGGTGTGGATCTCGGCGTATCGCTTCCAGGGCAAGGTGTTCCATTTTCTCGTGAACGCCCGGACGGGCGAAGTGCAGGGCGAGCGCCCGTGGTCGGCGATCAAGATCGCGCTGGCCGTCACCTTCGGTGTCATCGTTCTTCTCATCGCCATCTACCTCACGGCTCGCAACTGATCGAACAACTCCCCGGCACGAGCCCGAAGCGCCAGCGAGGGTCTCCCAGGCGCACGAATCACAACTCCGTATCACGCCCGTCGCTCCGCGGCTTTGGTCCTCCTCGCAACCCTCTCCTAGCCGCAGATACAGTCCCGCGTGTCAGTCGAGCCGGAAAAACTCCTGTGCATTCTTTCGATCGGTCACGACACCTCTTGCCGCGGCAAGGGCCTCACACTGCGCGATGCGCTTTCCCAGGCCGACTACGCCAACCTGCGCCCGCTCTTCACTCACTCCGATCTCATCCCACTCATCGACGCCCACCCCGACCTCGCGATGCAGTGGCTGATGTACTCAGAAGACAAACGAACCGATGGCGGCTTCGCGCTCACAGAACAAGGCGCCGTCGGACGACGACTCAGCCGGGGCAACTGGGAATGGACGATATTCAGTTCCCAGGCCGAGGCCGTCGCAAACTACGTCATCCTCGAACTCGATTTCTGGCAGGCGATCAACTGACTCCTTCATCGCACCCCCGCCCCTCTCCCCGTACCATCCCCCCATGTCCAAAGGGCAGTACCTCACGTCCTACCAGCAAGACATCGTGAAGCGTTTCTACGCGCACCGCGACACCGTGCTCGCCAATCGCCTGCAAGAAATCGTCTCCGAACTCGCCGTCGCTTCGCCCGGCAAAGCCGCCGACAAACTCTGGCAGAGAGCCGCCGACACCATGCTCAAGGCCGGCGCCGACAAGGCCGACGTCGAGCAGATCACCACCCCCCGCAATCTCGCGGATCTCGCGCGCATCGCGGGCGAACTCGCCTCTGCCCCCGCCTCCAAGCGAGAATCCCCCGCCAAGCGCCGCCCCGCTTCCGACGACTTTTGAGCCTCCCCTGGCCCGCGAGGGGGCGCATCTACCGGTTATGCGCGCCAAATAGTGGACTTGTCACCCGGAGGAGACACAGGAGCCCCACGCCCACCCGCCCAGCGTCTACACTTGGCCCGCATGACGCTCCCCTCATGGATTACTGCCCAACTGGTGGTCAACGTCGTCGTGAACCTGCTGATGGTGCACGTGGTGCTGGTCATGTGCGCCTACCTGGTCATGGCCGAACGCAAGATCTCCGCGTACATCCAGGACCGCATCGGTCCGAACCGCGTCGGCTTTGACTTTGGCCTGCCGTTCCTGGCGTTCCTCAAGGGCTGCCTGGGCCTGGGCCAGCCTCTGGCCGACGGCGTGAAGTTCATCCTGAAGGAAGACTTCACCCCTAGCCGGGTGGACAAGGTGCTGTTCACGCTCGCCCCGATCATCATCATCGTGCCGGCGCTGATCGGCTTTGTGGTCATCCCCTGGGGCGGGGTCTGGAACTGCCCGGATATTCACGTGCCGCTGATCCATGCGACCATCAAGGGCGGGCCGGTGCACGTGGCCGGGGCCCACGTAGGCATCGGAATCGTGTATCTCCTGGCCGTCGCGTCACTTGGCGTGTATGGCGTCACGCTCGGCGGCTGGGCCAGCAACAACAAATATTCATTCCTCGGGGGCCTTCGCGCCACTGCCCAGATGCTCAGCTACGAGATCCCCATGGGCCTGGCGCTGCTGAGTGTTCTGTTGGTGTATGGGTCGGTCGCGCCCGACTCGATCGTGCGTCATCAGGCGACCAGCGGGTGGGGCGTTCTCGCTCAGCCCCTGGCCGCGGTCATTTTCTTCATCGCCATCATGGCCGAGGGCAACCGGGCGCCGTTCGACAACGCGGAGGCCGAGCAGGAACTCGTCGGCGGCTACCACACCGAGTATTCGGCGATGCGTTTCGCGCTCTTCTTCCTGGCCGAGTACGCCCACCTGGTGACGAGTTCGGCGTTCCTGGTGTTGCTCTTCTTCGGCGGCTACCACCTGCCGCTGATCCCCGGGCTCAGCCCCGATGACGTCGGTTTCTTGGCGGTGATCGCCAAGATGGTGGTCTATCTCACCAAGGTCATTCTGGTGGTGTGCTTCATGATGGTGGTCCGCTGGACGATTCCGCGGCTGCGCTACGACCAGGTGATGGCGATGGCGTGGCAGTTCGTGATTCCCGTCGCCCTGGTGCAGGTGGTGGCGGTCAGCGTGATGGTGTACCTGGGTCGCACCAGCACCCTGGAAATGGGCGTTGTCAACGTCGGGCTGTTCGTGCTGACCTGGCTCGCCTCGCCCCTGATTCCCAAGACGACGTCCAACCACAAGCTTCCGCTGTACGGCTCGCGCTTCAGCCCGGTGCCGGGCGAGCGGGTGCTCACGCAGTCGTCGGAAGCGATGGCGCTTGAGGACCGTCCGATGCAGGGCTCGCTGCCGGCATGAGGCGGGGGTGGGGGCCGCGTCCGCCTCAGCGGGCGCGCCGTCGTCCCGGGGTCATAAGGTACATCGATGTCCGAGGAAACCTCCATCCAGGTGAACTTCGGCAAAGCGCTGCCGATCTTCCCGCTCGATAAGGTCACGCTGCTGCCCCAGCAGGTGCTGCCCCTGCACATCTTTGAGCCTCGCTATCGCCAGATGATCGAGCACGCCCTGGACGGGGCGGGGCAGTTCGCGATGGCGGTTTTCGATGGAGCGGCGTGGAAGCAGCAATACCACGGCAACCCGCCCGTGCGCCCCGCGGTGTGCGTGGGACAGATCATGCAACACGAAAAGCTGCCCGACGGGCGGTTCAACGTGGTGATCCAGGGCGTGTGCCGCGCGAGGATCGTGAGCGAGCTGCCCGCGGAGCAGGGGCGGCGGTATCGCATGGCGATGCTCGAGCCCGTGGGGCTGGAGAACGCCCGGAGCGAGCCCGAGGAGAGCGAGGGCGAAGCCGCGACGTACGTGGGTGAGTCGACGCCGTTCCTCTCCGAGGCCCGCGAACGGATGCGGGAGATGCTGAGCGAGGGCCCGCTGACCCAGATGACGGTCGCGAAGGACGTGCTGGAGTACGTCAAGAACGCTGATTTTCACCCCAGTGCGCTGCTCGAGCTGGTGAGCTTCACGCTCATCAGCGATGACGGCCTGCGCTATCGCCTGCTGGCCGAGCCCAGCGCCGACAACCGCGCGAAGATGATTCTGCACGAGCTCGACCACCTGTCGAGCCTCATCCGGCGAGCCGCGGCTCAGCACCCGGAAGACTGGCCCAAGGGGTGCAGTTGGAACTGAGGGGGAAGAGACGAAGTTCCGGAGAGACGGAGAGACGAAGTTCCGGAGAGACGAAGTTCAGGCAGCCATCAAACCATGCGGCAGCGAGATAGCAAGACGCGAGCCTGCAGATTCCTGTCTCCTCTTCCTCGTCCTTCTCGTATCTCTTTGTGTTTGCTTGGATCTTCTTCTCTGTGCCTCTGTGCCTTGTATGTTTCCCCCGTCATCCCGCCCCATGGGGCGGGATGACGCCGGCCGCGTGATCCGTGTGTGCCTCGGCCGTCCCGGCCGTCACAGAGCCTGATCCCGGCCGGCCGT
>WGNV01000004.1 GCA_016124375.1 Tepidisphaera sp. | reverse complement strand
GCCATGACCGCCTGCATGCGCAAACTGCTCACCATCCTCAACGCCCTGGTCCGCGATGACCTGCTGTGGAACCAAAAGAAAACCCCCAAAAACCCCCAACACCCTTGACTCAGAACACAGTCGCTCTGTGGTGAACTCTTCTGTTTGGACGAAGTCGATCTCGGGATTCGCTCCGCTCATCCCGGGCGTGAGAGCAGCTTGGGGCACGCCTCGCCCACCAGACTCAGCAACCCTGCGCGAAACGCCTCTTCCGAAAATCGCAACGCGTTTTCGCGGCACGCCCGGTCGCAGTTCTTGGGGCAGCGCCCCGCAGCCGCCACGATCGCGTCCGGGTCATCGCCATCGAAGAACGCCCCGGTGACGCCATCGACCACGGTGTCCAGGGCACCGCCCGCGCGCCGTGCGACGACCGGCAGCCCCGCGGCCTGTGCCTCGACCGCCATGATGCCGAAGTCCTCCACCTGCGGGAAGATCAGCAGACTGGCGCTGCGGAACAGCTCGCGCAGGCGTTCGTCGCCCAGTCGGCCCAGGAATCGCGTGTGGGGTCCGGCCAGGCGCTCCAGTCGCCGGCGCTCGCTGCCGTCACCCACAACGAGGAGTTCGCGATTGGCTCGCCTGGCCGCCTCGATCGCCAGCTCGGTGCGCTTGTAGGGCTCCAGCGCGGAGGCGACGAGCCAGGGCCCATCCAGCGTGCGGGTCTGGGCGGGGGGTGTGAAGAACTCGGTCCGCACGGGTGGAAACAGGATCTTGGACTCGCGCGAGTAGCAGCGGCGGATTTCGTCGCGCGTGTGCGAGGAGTTGGCGATGAACTCCGACACGCTGGCCGCGCTGCGGGCGTCCCAGCGCCGAAAGCGATCGCCGAACATCGAGAGCCCCAGGCCCCGAAGCGAGTGATCGCGGCTGTAGTTCTCCCGCTGCGACCAGACATAGCGAGCCGGGCTGTGGCAGTAGCAGAGGTGGGGAACGCCTTGGGGCGGGAGGAGGCCCTTGATGGCGGCGGAACTGGTGGAGATGACGAGATCGATCGGTGTCCTGGCGTGCAGGCGGGCGAGGCGCCGGGAGAGATCGGCGACGGCGGCGGGGTACAGCGGCAACAGCCAGCGGCGCAGACGAGTGCTGGCCCAGGGCAGTCGTCCCAGCGTCGAGCAGACGTGTGGCAGGGCGTCGATCGAGCGCGACAGGCTGTGCGTGTCGTCGAACATCACGAACAACCCCGCGACGTGCACGCCGGGCACGCCCGCGAGGGCTCGGGCGATGGCGTCGAGCACGCGCTCGCCCCCGCGCATGCCCACCAGCCAGTCGTGGGCAAGCACGATCCGCGCCCTGGGCGCGCCGGGCGAAGCGAAGGGACGCAGGCTGGAGGATCTGGTGGTCATACTCGGCGGCTGTTCTACAGTGACTCCAATGACCACTGCCTCCAACAACGGCCGCTTTCGCCTCGCAACGTCGGGCGAAAAGCCGACGAACCCCGCGAACCGATTTGGCGTTGATTATTCGAAGGAAGCCGCCCGCCTGCCCGCGCCGCCCTGCCCGATCATCGACATCCACGCGCACACCAACGGGGCGCAGGCGGGGAAGATCTACTCCAAGGTCGCCGACCAGTTCGGCGTGTCGCGGGTGTACACCATGGTGCGCCTGGGCGACGCGAAGATGGTACGCGAAACCCTGGGGGATCGCGTGCGGTTCATCGCCTTCCCGGATTTCCGGGCCGATCGGGCCAAGGCGATGCGCGAGGGGTTTCTGGCCGACATCCAGAGTTTTCACGATGACTTTGGGGCCCGGATGATCAAGCTGTGGAACGCCCCGCGCATGCACGACTACTTCGACGCCGAGAGCGGACGGGACTGCGTGGGCTTCGACAGCGAGTGGCGCTTCCGGCACGCAGCGCTGGCCGACAAGCTGGGCATGATGATCATGGTGCACGTGGCCGATCCTGACACGTGGTTCAAGACCAAGTATTCCAACGCGCTCAAGTATCGCCTGAAGCCCGATCACTACCGGCCCCTGCGGCAGATGATCGATCGCTTTCCGAGGCCCTGGCTGCTGGCCCACATGGGGGGCTCGCCCGAGAACCTGCCGTTCCTCTCGGAACTTCTGACCTCGCACCAGAACGTGTACCTGGATACGTCGGCGACGAAGTGGATCGTGCGGGAGTTGAGCCGCCACCCGAAGGACGAGGTGGTCGAGTTCTTTGAGCGTTGGCGCGGGCGGATCGTGTTCGGCTCGGACATCGTGAGCGTGGATGAGCATCTGGCTCCGAAAAAGGAGCCTTCGAATCACCCGATGGCCGAACTGGCGGACAGCCCGGAGAAGGCGTTTGACCTGTACGCGAGCCGGTATTGGGCGCTGCGGGCGATGTTCGAGACCGACTACGAGGGCGAAAGCCCGATCGCCGACCCGGACCTGGCGATGGTGGAGCCGGAGCGGTTTGGACCGATGGATGCGCCCAGGCTGCAGGGGCTGGGGCTGCCTAAAGACCTGCTCAAAGTGATGTTTCACGACGCGGCGGCGGCGATGCTGGCGAAGGTGGGGGAGCGGCCCTAGGCCGGCGAACGCGGTACGCCGATGGGCGGGTCCCATGCCGCAGGAATTTTCTGGATTCGAGTCGAAATCAGCGTGGCGGGTTCGTCCTTGAGGGGATCCCGGGTTGGGTTGTCCGATCCGGGGCGTGCCGATGAGACTGGCCGAGAGGCCCGAGCCACAGGAGACGCCCGATGCAGTTTGCGATCATTGTGTTGGAGAACAAGCAGGAGTTCGCCGCCCGCACAGACTCGGCGAAGGGGCCGGAGTACATGGGGGCGTATGCCGCGTACAGCGCGGCGTTGGCGCAGGCGGGGGTGGCGCGGGGCGGGGCTGGGCTGATGCCGCCCGAGACCGCGACGACGATCAAGATTCGCGGGGGGCGTCGGGATGTGAAGGACGGCCCGTTCATCGACAGCAAGGAACAAATCGGCGGTTTCTTCCTGATCGAGGCGCCGGACATGGAAGCCGCGCTGCAGTGGGCGGAGCGTTGTCCGGCGGCAGCGCTGTCTGGGGTGGAAGTTCGCCCGCTGTTGCCGCCACCTCCCGGGCGCTGAGGCGGGGGTTGCGGCGTCAGAGTTCACAAGTCCCCGATGGAGCGACCGACATGCCCAGTGAATCCGCGCAGCAGGCGCACCAACGTGCGGCCCAGGCCGCACGGCGTGCGTACGCGCGGCTGCTGGGCATGTTGGTCGCTCGCACGGGGGACATCGAGGATTCCGAGGACGCGCTGGGCGAGGCGTTTGCGCGGGCGCTGGAGAGCTGGCCCAGGGACGGGACGCCCCGGGAGCCGGAAGCCTGGCTGCTGACGACGGCGCGGCACGCGGCCAGCGACGCGAGGCGTCGGCAGCGGGTGGCCCGGCGCGTGTTGGACGAACTGGCACATGCCTGGCCGGCGCGGGCGACGGCGGAAGACGACCACGCCCTGACCGACGAGACGCTGCGCATGCTGTTCCTGTGCGCGCACCCTTCGCTGGAGCAGGGCATCCGCCCGGCGCTCATGCTTCAGTGCGTGCTGGGGGTTGATTGCGCGACCATCGCTTCCGCGTTCCTGGTCAGGCCGTCGACCCTGGCGCAGCGGCTGGTGCGGGCGAAGCGGCAGATTCAGGAGACCCGCGTCGAGCTGAGCTTGCCCCCGCAGAGCGACCTGAGCGAGCGATTGGAAGCCGTGCTGGACGCGCTGTACGCCGCGTTTCTCGCGGGGTGGGAGTTTGTCGGCGCGCCCTCGAGGCCCGACGACCTGCCCCCGCAGGCGATCGCGCTGGCCGGCGAGCTTCAGCGGGTGTTTCCGGCTGACCCGGAAGTGAGCGGGTGTCTGGCGCTCATGCTGTTCAGCGAATCCAGACGGGAGGCACGCCGCGATGCCGCGGGCGACTACGTTCCGCTGGATCGTCAGGACCCCGCGGCGTGGAACCTGGGCATGATCACCAGGGCGGAGCAACTGCTCCTTGAAGCCTCGCGTGCCAGACACATCGGCCGGTACCAGTTGGAGGCGGCGATCCAGTCCGCGCACATTCACGGGGTTCGCACGGGCCGGCCCGACTGGGAAGCCATTCTGGCGTTGTACGAGGTGCTGGTGAAGACTTCGCCGGGGCCGGGCTCGGCGGTCGCGCAGGCCGCGGCCGTGTTGCGGGCCAAAGGTCCGGGGCCGGCGCAGGCTTTGCTTGATGAAGCGCTGCGGGTGTACGGTGCTTCGGCGGGATTGGCGGCGTATCAGCCATACTGGGTGGCGCGATTCTGGATCAGCCGTGCGCTGGGCGACACCGAGCAGGCGCGAAGCTGCCTGACGACGTCGATCGGTCT
This sequence comes from Tepidisphaera sp., assembly GCA_016124375.1. Taxonomy (GTDB): domain Bacteria; phylum Planctomycetota; class Phycisphaerae; order Phycisphaerales; family UBA1924; genus RI-211. The sequence goes on along the minus strand of WGNV01000004.1, from coordinate 646,489 downwards.
GACGCCCGATCCGGCGGTCCGGTCGTTTCTGAGCCGTTGCTGGGGCGAGCAGTCTGGGCCGCCCGCGCCCGCCGGGGCGCTGGCTGATCCGGGCCCGAGAACGCCGGACGTCGCGTAGAACAGGCAGCCCGCGAGCAGCATCATCGACGATCATGAACAAATCACCAACCATTGACAAAATTTGCTTTTATGTCAATCATGGACAAGAATCGCTCGATGCGCAAGCCGGACATCATCCGCGTGACATCACCTCGCACCTGGCGGGTGCTGCTTTCGCCGGTGCGGGTTGAGGTGGCCGAGGCGCTGCGTGCGGGAGGGCCGATGTCGATCGCCCAACTGGCGGCGATGCTGGGCCGCCGGGCGGATTCGCTGTATCGCCACGTTGAGCTTCTGCGGAAGGCGGGCTTTGTGGTGCACGCGGGGCATCGCAAGGCGGGGCGGCACATCGAGCAGCTTTTCGACGCCAGCGCCCGTGACTTTGAGCTCGACCTGGGTGACGACGAGCGCGGAAAGGCCGGTCAAGCGGTGGTCGAGACCGCGAGCGCGTTTGCCAAAGCCGCGGAACGCGCGGTGCGGGACGCGGCGTCCGCTCGCGCGTTGCGTCTGGCCCGCGACGACCGCAACATCACGATCAACTACGAGCTTTCCTGGCTTTCGCCGACCGGCTTTCGCAGGGTTCGCGACCTGGTGCGTCAGATCAAAGCGATCATGGACGCAGGCAAAGGCCCGCGCAAGGGCCAGATGTACCTGACGCTGGCGATCGCCACGCCCGTTGTCCGAAAGTCGCGCCGAGGCCGGGGCTCGGGGGAGCGACGTTCGCCCCTCAAGGCGTCCGCCCGCTTGCGTCCCGCGTCTGGCACGGAGTGAGAAAGCCGCCCGCGAATGCACGATCAATCCCGGAGGTCATGATGCCCGTCCCTCGCAACGTGAAGAAGTGTCTGTCGTCTCTGTCGCTGGTGGCCGGCGTGTGGTGCACTTCACACGCCCTGGCGCAGGTGCCGGGCACACATCAGGCCGCCGGCGCCGGCTCGATGGCCTCCAAAGCCGAGGCGACGCAGCCCGCCTCCGCGTCGGAGTTTCCGGGCACCTGGGCTGGGCGCTGGAAGGGCGAAGTGCGGGTGCTGGGGGCGGCGGGCGAGCCGGGTTCGTTCACGATGGAGCGTGTGATTGCGCCGACGCAGACGCCCGGGCGCTGGCAGTGGACGATCATCTACGACGGAGCCGCCGGGCGGCAGGAGCGGGCGTATGAGCTCGTGACCGACGACGCGGGCAAGGGGTTGTACACCGTTGACGAGAAGAACGGCATCCGGATTCCGTCGCGATACATCGATGGCGTGCTGTACTCGACGTTCGAGGTGCAGGGCAGCCGCATCGGTGTGCGCCAGTGGCTGGTGGATGCGGGCACACCCGCGGCGCGCATGGAGGTCGAACTGGCGACGGAATCGTTGGAGGCGCCGAGCGTGTCGGGCGGGGGCGAGGCGCCCGAGGTGCGGAGCTGGACGCCCGTCAGCGTGCAGCGGGCGACGCTGCGGCCGGTCGGCGAAGTGGGGCGGACGCCCGAGGCCGCCAGGCCCGCGCCGCTGGAGAACACGCCAGCGCCCAAGAGCAAGGCCGCCGGCGGCGGGCGAGGCTCTCTGCCCGCCAGCGCGACGACCTGGAGCAAACTGGCCACCGAGCCCTACTCGGGCAAGCAGGATGATGTGTACTTCGTGTCGCCGCGGGTGGGGTGGTATGCCAACGGCGCGGGCAAGATCTTCAAGACGACCGACGCCGGGGCGACGTGGGTCACGCAGCTCGATCAGCCCGGCACCTACTGGCGCTGCCTGGCGTTCATCGATGACAAGCTCGGTTTCGCGGGCAACATCGGCCCGGGATACTTCCCGAATGTCACGGATGCGACGCCCCTGTATCGCACCCGTGATGGCGGCACCACCTGGCAGCCGGTCACCACCATCGCGGGCGATCCGGTCGTCGGCCTGTGCGCCCTCGAGATCGTGCGCGTGCCGTTCGTCAACGCCGGCAACCTGGGCGAGAAGATTCGCCTGGTGGGGGTTGGACGCGTCGGCGGACCCGCGGCCATGATCGTCTCCGACGACCTCGGCGAAACCTGGTCGCGCGTCGCCCTGCCTGATAGCGCCAAGATGGCCTTCGACGTGCACTTCTTCGACGAAAAGCACGGTGTGATTGCCTCGGCCTCCAGCGCAAACGTGCAGGAGTCCAACGCCCTGGTCGTCGCGACCGACGACGGCGGCGTCACCTGGCGCGAGGCCTACCGCTCGAGCAGGCCCTGGGAGATCACCTGGAAAATCAGCTTCCCCTCGCGCCAGGTCGGCTACGTCACAGTGCAGTCATACAACCCCGACCCGTCCCAATCCGCCCGCGTGCTCGCCAAGACCACCGACGGCGGGCTCACGTGGCATGAAATCCCGCTCGTCGACGACCCCAAGGTCCGCGAGTTCGGCGTCGCGTTTCTTGACGACCATCACGGCTTCGTCGGCGCCATGCCGGGCGGCTTTGAGACCACCGACGGCGGAGCGACGTGGAGCAAAGTCGAGTTCGGCAACGCCGTCAACAAGATCCGCATCCTCGACGCGGACGGCACACGCTACCTGCACGCCATCGGCGTGCAACTGCACCGGCTCGAAGTGCCCAAGACCAAGTGACGACGCCCTGGCCACGCATTGCCGATGTCTTCGGGCGGGTGCAGTGGGGGTGGGGCGGCGTACGGCTTCGCAGTTGAGGCCGCCACGCCCCGGTTCGGTTATTGGCTTGCGCCGGGTGTTTGGATCAACGGGTTGCCGGGCGATGGTGCTTCTGCGACGGGCGCGGTGGCGGCGATCAGCGTGTCAAAGGCCCGGCGCACCTGCGTGACCTGCTCGACGTCGAGGGAAGCGTCGAACACGCCGTCGAGCGTGCTCGGCCCCAGCCGGTCCACGAATCCCGGCGTCGCCCGCACCAGGCGCATCGTCGCCTGAGGGACGCGCCCGCCGAACGATTCATCGCCGGCGTCGCCATCCCGGAGCAGGAAGCCGCCCCCGCCATAGACGCCCATGGCCCCGCCCGCGAGCACGATGACTCGGGCGTCGATGACGGTGGCGCCGGCGCTGATGGGCGTCCGCCCGGCACGCGGGGCGATGAACATGTGCAGGTGCATGAAGACGCCGGTGGCGTGCGAGACGTCGCCGCCGCTGGTCCAGGTCTCGGGTGGCAGGTCGGTCAGGTAAAAGTCGGCGGTGTTCTGGTCTTCAAAGGTGTAAAGACGCGTCGGCAGCGCCGTGGTGAGGGTGACGCCGCTGCCGACCGACGTGACGGCCGGCAGCCCCCGTCCGCCGACGTAGGAACACCCCGCGGGCAGAAAAGCCGCCAGCACCAGCCCACACACACAGCAGAGCCTCAGCATGGGCACACGATACCCGAGCGGATTCCAGTGGGCGTGTAACTATCGACGGACCCTACTGGAACACAAACGAAAAAACGAAATCGGGACGCGGAACAAAAACTGTGGTTCGACGTCTGACGTACAAGAGAAGCGGGGCGAGCCCGGGTGGGCGGACCCCTCTAAGAATAACCGTCGCGGCGACGCAGCCCAGAGGCTCGTACACGCCGCATCATGTCGGGGCCATGCGGGTCGGCAGTCGACCTTGAACCGGAACCCGGTTGGAGAAGATGCCATGAACATTGGTCTCATCAATCGTCACGGTTTGGCGGTGGTTGCCGCGGCTGCGCTGGCGACCGCGGCGGGCAGCGCGCAGGCGGGCGGCGGCTCGCACTTCGGCGTCGGCGTCAACATCGGGGGTGGGTACCGATCCGGATTGTCGTTCGGCTATTCGGACCGGCACTTCGGCATCGGCGTGTCCGTGCCGCTGGGCGGGTATCGCCGTGATGACTGCGGGCCCCGGTATTACGGCGGGTACTACGGCGGCTATTGCGGGCCGCGCTATTACCCGACGTATTACCGCGGCTACTGCGCCCCACGCTACTACTACCCCGCGTACACCACCAGCGTCGTCTATTCGGCCCCGCTGTACGTCGCGCCGGTCTACGACGTGCCGACGTACACCACGCCCTACACCGTCGTGAGTCAGACCGCGCCCGCGGTGAACACCTACCCGACCACGGTCGTCACCGCGCCGGGCACGACCCAGGTGGCGCAGAACACCCCGCCCGTCGTGGTGCAGCAGACCACCAACGTCAACTCCCCCGGCTCGGGCACGGTGCAGCCCAACCTCTCCAGCGAGGTCTCGGCCAGCAGCGTGAACGCCGCCCAGCAGGCGACCGCTTTCGAGCGCGGCCTCGCGGCTTTGCAGACCAAAGAGCCCGACGACGCGGTCGTGGCGTTCAAGGTGCACCTGGGGCAGCATCCGGAGGATGCGAACAGCAGGCGATTGCTGGCGCTGGCGCAGCTCTCGACCGGGCAGACGGCGGAAGCCGCGAGCAACGCACGAGCGGCGTACAAGGCCGACCTCAAGCTCGCCAGCCAGCCCCTGAGCCCGATCGACCTGGGCTTCAGCGATCGCGAGTTCCGCGACCTGGTGTCGCGGGCGGTGATCCAGGGCAACCGGGACAACTCGGCGGCGAGCTGGCTGTTTGTCAGCGTGCTGATGCAGGCCGAAGGCCGCACCGATGTGGCGCGGAACATGCTCGACCGGGCTCAGAAGGCGGGGCTGGAGCCCGAGGTGTACAACGCGCTGGCGGCGGAACTGCCGCTGAAGTGAGCGGCGGAAGTTCCGACCTTCCGAAGTTCCGAAGTTCCGAAGAGACGAAGTTCCGAAGAGACGAAGAGACGAAGAGACGAAGTTCAACAGCCCCAAGCAAAGAAGCAGCCTGACGAGCCCCACGCGTGCGTGGGGTTTTTCGTGCAAGACGCGCCGTGCGCCCCACGCTCGCGCGTGGGGTTCGTATGGGCACCTTCACTCTGCGATCACGCTCGGTTTCCCGCGTACGGACTCACGTGCGGCAAGGGCGAACCGCACTCGGGGCAGAGGTCGGTGGCGAGGCCTCGGATGTCGTATTTGCAGGTGTGGCAGAGGCCGAGGGTGGGGGGGAAGAACGGCCGTAGACGGTGCAGGGCGCGGAGCGAGAGCGGCGCGACGCCCATGCTGACGAAGACCAGCCCGACGGCGATGATGCCGCCCCAATGAATGGTCCGGTGAACGACCGGGCCTTTGGCGAGGGCCTTGACGTCGGCGGGAGCGATGAGTTCTGTCTCTTTGGCGACGACCGTGAGGATCGCGACGCGGTCGCTGAGCGGGATGGTGGCCGGGGACGTCCAATCGACGGTGTCGCAGATGTTCCATTGATCGACGGAGTACGTGACGAAGGGCCACTGGGAAATCGGCGGCCGGACTCGGGTTACGAATGGGCTCACGACGTACAACTCGTCGGGTGGCAGGTCGAACTCCGATTGTCCGTAGTCATCGGTGAGGGACCAAGTTGAGTCGGCGTTGTGTTTGACGCGCCGGACGTAATCGCGGCCGCGGTGACAGCCGCGGGCGCGGGGGACCAATACGTCCTCAGCAAGGGCCCAGCCGGTGAGCAGGAGATAGGCGCAGGAAAGGAACGCCAGAACCGCGAGAACGGTGATTTTGAAGCGTTTTAGCAGCATGTTTGCCGTCCCCCAGACATACGGTTTGGCCGGCCGCGGGTTGCGACCTACGGCCGGTTGGCTGGGTCCGATCCATCGCCTTGCCCCCGCCCGGCCGCCCGCCTAAAGTCTCCGCTCTATTCGAGAAGGTCTCGCCCTGAAGGGCGGGGCTGAACATCTCGGACCGTGTGGACTACCGAGCCTGTGCGGCCCCTACCCGGGGCGGCACGAAACAAGGCCGGTGGGAGGTTGGAACGATGGGTAAGCGCGAAGTCACTCAAATTTTCAAGGTCATGGCGGTCGGTGGGGCGGCTACGCCTGCGCCGCCGCTCGGTCCTGTGCTGGGCTCCAAGGGCGTCAACCCGGGCCAGTTTGTCCAGAAGTTCAACGCGGCGACGCAGAACGTGAAGGGCAAGAAGGTCGGTTGCATCGTCACGGTCTACTCGGACAAGTCGTTCGAGTTCGAGATCAAGGGCTCGCCCGCGTCGGCGATGATCTGTGAAGCCGCGGGCATCGAGAAGGGCTCGGGCGTTCCGAACAAGGACAAAGTGGGCAAGATCACCAAGGCCCAGGTCGAGAAGATCGCCAAGGAAAAGATGGCGGACTTGAACTCGATCTCGGTCGAGGCGGCGATGCGGGTGATCGAGGGCACGGCCCGGTCGATGGGCGTGACGGTGGTGGCGTAAGCCAGGGCCGCCGGGCGGGCAGGCGGAAGGCCTGTCGCACCGACAGCCGATCCGAACCAGAAACCTTGAAGGAATGGGAAGGACACAGGCCAGAGTCCTGTGCCACGAGACCGGGAAGACAACCAAGAAATTTCGGGCGAGGCGCAGAGCCGCCCCCCGAGGAGTGAAGACGCATGCCGGTACGAATGACGAAGCGCGCGAAGGCCAACGAAGAACTCAAGGTGACGAGCGCGGTGCCCGCGCCCGAGGCCGTGGCCGCCCTGAAGAAGTTCAAGGCCCCCAAGTTCGACCAGACGGTGAACGTGTGCATGCACCTGAACCTGGACACGACCCAGGCCGACCAGAACCTGCGCGGGGCGATCAGCCTGCCGCAGGGCATCGGCAAGAGCAAGCGCGTGATCGCGTTCTGCGGGGCGGACCTGACCAAGGCCGCGATGGAAGCGGGCGCGGTCAAGGCCGGGTCGGATGACCTGGTGCAGGAGATCGAAAAGGGCTGGATGGACTTCGACGTGGCGATCGCCAGCCCGGACATGATGCGGGTGGTGTCGAAGCTGGGCAAGGTGCTGGGCCCCAAGGGGCTGATGCCCAGCCCCAAGGCGGGCACGGTGACGCCGGACGTGGTGAAGGCGGTGAAGGAATACGGCGCGGGCAAGGTTGAGTATCGCGCCGACAAGGCCGGCAACGTGCACGCGGTGATCGGCAAGATGAGCTTCCCCGAGGCGTCGCTGACGGAGAACCTGGAGTTCTTCATGAGCGCGATCGAGAAGACCCGCCCCGCGACCGTCAAGGGGCTGTACGTCAAGAAGGTCACGATCAGCGGGGCGATGACCCCGGGCGTGCCGGTGAAGTTCGTGTCCGAGATCGTCGCGGAGTAAGGCCCGTCTGAGCAGCGCGGGAAGCACACCAGAACACATCGCCCCAGCGGGCGCGAAATCGAGGAAACCATGTCGAAGACCGTCAAGAACATCATCATGCGGGACTACAAGGCCCGTATCGCCTCGGGCCAGGAGGAATACCCGGACGCGACGCTGATCAGCATTCGCGGCGTCAAGGGTGTCGACTCCACCAAGCTGCGCCAGGCCCTGGCCAAGAAGAAGGTCCGCATCACCGTGGTGCAGAACTCGCTGGCCAAGAAGGCCTTTGAGGGCAGCCGGCTTGAGCCCCTGAAGGACCTGATGACCGGCGGCAACGCGCTGGCCTACGGCGGCGAGTCCGTCGTCGAGGTTGCTCGCGAACTCGTCGCGTGGATCGCCAAGATCCCTTCGCTCGAGCTCAAGGGCGCCGTGCTCGACGGGACGCTGTTCAAGGGCAAGGCGGGCGTCGAAGAGCTCGCGAAGTATCCGACCAAGGACGAGGCGATCGGCAAGGTCGTCACGCTGCTGGTCAGCCCCGGCAAGAAGATCCTGGCGCAGGTGAAGGGCCCGGGCGCCACGCTCATGGGCATCGTCAAGAGCATCGAAGAGAAACTGGAAAAGGGCGAGACGATCGCGAAGGTTGGGTAAGTGAACTTTCGGGCAAGCCCCTCTCGGAGAGAGGGGCCACCCGTGACAATCGATCGCACCACATTGGTCCGTGTCCCGGCGCTGTCGCCGGGCTCCGGCGGACGAAAGACCGGGCGTGCCGGTCCCTCTGGGGTGTGAAGGGTCGCCGGACCTTGTTCCGGCATTTTCGGAAGGTGAACACATGTCGATGACCATTGATCAGTTGGGTGATGCGCTCGCCGGTCTTTCGCTGAAGGACGCGGTCGAGCTCGGCAAGTACATGAAGGACAAGTACGGCATCGAAGCCGCGGCCGGTGGCGCGGTGATGATGGCGGCGGCCGGCGGCGGCGCTGCGGCTCCCAAGGCCGAAGAGAAGAGCAGCTTCGACGTGGTCCTGAAGGCCGTGGATGCCGCCAAGAAGATCCAGGTCATCAAGGTCGTGCGCGAGGCGACGGGCCTGGGCCTGGCGGAAGCCAAGGCGCTGGTCGATGCCCCCGGCAAGGCCATCAAGCAGGGCCTGGACAAGGCCGAGGCCGAGAAGCTCAAGAAGACCCTGACCGACGCGGGTGGCACGGTCGACCTGGTGTAAGCCGGGCGGGCGGAAGCCCGGAGTTGGCTCAGTCAGGTTGGTTGAGATTGTGAATTGATGGAGGCCCGGGCGAGTTTCGCTCGGGCCTCTTTGTTTTTGGTCCGAGGTGAGACATTTGTGGACCGACTTTTCTTGAAAGCCCCTTGCACGTGCGGTACCGCTTCTGATATGAACATGAGCTCAGACGGTGCTTGATTTGTATTTGTTTCAGTTGAAACAGGGGGACCTCATGGAGACATTGCTCAAGATCGCGCTCGCGACGGCGGGCGTTGTGCTGACATGGCTAGGTGTGCTGCTGGTGCTCACCAGATGGAGAGCCGCGCGAGCAGCCAACGCGGCCCTCGCGTACCGGGCGGCTTCTGAACAAAAGATCCATGCTCTCCAAGAGGAACTGAAGCGACTGGAACCTTGGTCGTCGGTGGCGGACGCGGACGAGTACGCCAAGCGTGTAACTGGAGAGGCTAACGAAACGTTGGAAAGGGCCCGGCGGGAGGCGGCTGAACTGGTGGCTTCCGCTCAACGTGAGAGCGATGCGATGCGAGCGGAAGCGAAGTCGCAAGCCGCGAACGACTCAGCAGAAACACTGCGGCGGGCGGCTGAGACTCGGACAGCCGCGCAAACCGCGTTGACAACCGCGACGACCCGAGCGGCGCAAATTGTGGCAGAGGCGGAAAGAAAGGCCCAAGAAACCGCAGGAAAGGCCATGGATGCAGTCCGAAACGCTGAAGCGTACGAACGCACGGCCCGGGCCATGAAGCGATTGATCGAGGGTTATGGCGACGAGTATCTGGTGCCGCCGGCAAGCCTGCTGGACGATCTGGCGGCTGAGTTCGGGCACAAGGACGCGGGCGAGCAACTCGCAATGGCTCGCGAACTCACAAGATCGATGGTGAAAAGCGGACAAGCCGCTCGGTGCGAATATGTGAGCGACGGCCGTCGCGAGGGTGCGGAGCGATTCGTGCTGGATGCATTCAACGGAAAGGTAGATTCGATACTCTCTCGAACGAAGCATGACAACTATGGCAAGTTGGCCCAAGAGATCCGCGACGCCTTTGCCGTGGTGAATCTTGGAGGAGAGGCGTTTCGCAAGGCCCGGATAATGGAGGCCTATCTTGACGCGAGACTCTCGGAACTGAAGTGGGGTGCGGTAGTCCAGGAACTCAAGCGCCAAGAGCAGGAAGAGCAGCGTCGGGTACGCGAGCAGATTCGTGAGGAGGAAAAGGCTCGGCGCGAGTTTGAACGGGCCATCCGCGACGCGGCTAAGGAGGAAGAGATTATTCGAAAGGCTATGGCCAAGGCGCAGGCGCAGATCGAAGAAGCGTCGGCAGAGCAGCGAGTAAAGTACGAGGCGCAGCTGGCCGAGCTGACGCAGAGGCTGGGTGAAGCAGAAGCACGAAATCAACGAGCTCTTTCGATGGCCCAACAGACACGGCGCGGGCACGTGTACATCATTTCCAATGTTGGTTCATTCGGGGAGGATGTCTACAAAATCGGACTGACTCGAAGGCTTGAGCCAATGGATCGAATCAGGGAACTTGGCGATGCGAGCGTCCCGTTCGACTTTGATGTCCATGCGATCATCCTGAGCGACGACGCTCCGGCGCTCGAAACCAAACTCCACAAGCACTTTCTGCTTCGGCAAGTCAACAAGGTGAACCATCGAAAGGAGTTTTTCCGGGCCGCGCTGAGCGACATTCGAAGTGAAATCGAGTCGCTTGGAGTGGAGGCGAGGTGGACAATGCTCTCCGAGGCTAAGGAGTTTCGTGAGAGCCAGGCCATTGAGCGCGCGATTGAGAAGGACCCCGTGGCTCGCGATGCATGGTTGAATCGCCAGCTGACGCTGGAGCCAGCGACGCCGATCTCGGAGCTCCAAGCCGCGGCGGACGAATGAAAGGACACCCGGAGTGTCGCCGACGTCGACCCCTCGACTTCAGGCTCTCAGGTGCCTAACCTCCAACTGCCGTTTGGGGCGCAGGCAGTGCGCGCACCCGCAGGCGAGCGTTTCTGGGCGTTTTTAGTTCTTGGTTTGTTCGGTATTTATGGCAGGGTTTGGTTGGTGGGCGGCGTTGTGTACGAACGAACTGGCGCGAAGAATCGGCGAGCGGCGGCGACTTGAAAAACGGTGTGGTCTAAGCGAACTCGGATATTGACGAGCCGGAGCGGGGTTGCCCGTTCGCGGCTGTTGTCGTATCTGGGTCGCGTGGGTGGCAGATGGGCCGGCGGGCTTGGTCCGCGGGCTGGCTTCAAGAGATGGCTTCGAGACATTGATCGGCGGCTTGACTGCGAGACTTTGATCGGCGGCCCGAGCCGCGAGACTCTGGCCTGGCTCAGAGATTCTAAGAGGTATCTGAATGTCGACTCCCAAAGTGCGTGACTTCTCCAAGCGTGGCGATGCGTTGCCCGTGCCCGATCTCACCCGCGTGCAGACCGACGCGTATGAGCGGTTCCTGCAGTTGACCAAGGTCCCGGACAGCCGCGATACCACGTACGGGCTCGAGGCCTTGCTGCGCGAGGTCTACCCGATCGAGAGCTACGACGGCACGATGAAGCTGGAGTACATCAACTACACGCTCGAAGAGCCCCGGTACACGCCGGACGAATGCCGCGAGCTGCGCCTGACCTACGGCATGCCGTTCCGTGTCGGCGTGCGACTGCGGCGCGAGGGCAAGCCTGAACTGCCCGAAGAGCAGATCTACCTGGGTGAGTTCCCGATCATGATGGGTGGCGGCGAGTTCATCGTGAACGGCGCTGAGCGCGTCATCGTCAGCCAGCTCCACCGCTCCCCCGGCGTGGACTTCAGCATTGTCTCAAGCGAAGCCGACCGGCCCCTGCACTCGGCCCGCATCATCCCCGAGCGCGGCAGCTGGATCGAGCTGGAAGTGACGAAGAAGGATGTGCTGGCGATGCGCATCGACCAGTCGACCAAGCTCGCGGCCACCACGTTCCTGCGCTGCCTCGATGAAAGCGTGGCGTCGACGGACGCGATCCTGTCGCTCTTCTATGAGGTGAGCGAAGTGAAGGTGGACGCTGTGAAGCCCGAGCACTGGGCCGCGGCCGACATCGTGGACCCCTCCACGGGCGAAATTCTGGTGCACGTGGGCCGCCAGATCGGCGACCACGCCACGACGATCCAGAACAGCGACCTCAAGAAGGTTCGCGTCATCGAGAACCCGAGCGATGCGTTGATCCTGAACACCATCGCGGTGGAAGAAGAAAAGCGCGATCTCGAGAACAAGCACTCCGATGCCTTCGCCAACGCGACAGACTTCGAGCGAGCCCTGCTCCGCGTGTACACCAAGCTCCGCCCCGGCAACCCGCCCCAGGTGGAAAAGGCCAAGGCGCTGTTCGTCGAGAAGTTCTTCGACGAGAACCGTTACCGGCTCGGGCGCGTGGGCCGTTTCCGGATCAACCGCAAGTTCGATCTGGATACGCCGGAAGATCTCATGTTCATCCGCAGCGAAGACTTCCTGCGGGTGGTGCAGTACATGCTTGACCTCCGCAGCGGCCGCCAGGACCCCAAGACGCAGCGGCCCGTCGCCGTGGTCGATGACATCGACCACCTGGGCAACCGCCGCCTGCGCACGCTGGACGAACTGGCGGTGGACGAGCTGCGCAAGGGCTTCCTGAAGTTGCGGCGCACGGTGCAGGAGCGCATGAGCGTCAAGGAGCCTGACGAGGTCATCAAGATCGCGGACCTGGTGAACACCAAGTCGATCTCGTCGGCGATTGACTTCTTCTTCGGGCGCAGCGAACTGAGCCAGGTGGTCGACCAGACCAACCCGCTCTCCAGCCTGGTCCACGAGCGCCGTCTCTCGGCCCTGGGCCCGGGCGGCCTCAACCGCAAGCGCGCCGGCTTCGAGGTGCGCGACGTGCACATCAGCCACTACGGGCGCATCTGTCCCATCGAGACGCCCGAAGGCACCAACATCGGTCTGATCGCGAGCCTGGGCATTTACTCGTCGATCGACGAGTACGGCTTCCTGCGCACGCCCTATCGCGTCGTCAAGGAAGGCAAGGACACCGGCAAGGTGGTGTACCTGCGTGCCGACGAAGAAATGCGTGCGGTGCTCGCGCCGGCCGACTCGCTGGAAGACGGCGGGCGCATCCGCAAGGGCGCCATCATCGCCCGCGTCAACGGCGAACTGTCGCAGGTTGACTCCAACAACGTTGATTACCTGGACATCAGCCCCAAGCAGATCGTCGGCATCTCGGCGGCGCTCATTCCGTTCCTCGAGCACGACGACGCGAACCGAGCCCTGATGGGTTCCAACATGCAGCGCCAGGCGGTGCCGCTGATCAAGGTCGATCCGCCGCTGATCGCTACCGGCATCGAGAAGGCAGTGGGCCACAACAGCGGCATGGTCATCAAGGCCAAGAACCCCGGCACGGTGACGGCGGTGGACAGCGAGCGCATCATCGTCGACAACGCCGACGAGTATGTGCTGCGCAAGTTCGTGGGCCTCAACGAGCGCACCTGCCTCAACCAGAAGCCGGTGGTCAAGCTCGGCCAGAAGGTGGAAAAGGGCCAGGTGATCGCCGACGGGGCCAGCACGAAGATGGGCGAGCTGGCAATCGGCAAGAGCGTGCTGGTGGCGTTCAACACCTTCGACGGGTACAACTTCGAGGACGCGATCGTCATCAACGAGAAGCTGGTGAAGGACGACGTCTTCACCAGCATCCACATCGACGCGTTCGACGTGGAGATCCGCGAGACCAAGCTGGGGCGTGAGGAGTTCACCCGCGATATCCCCAACGTCAGCGAGAAGATGCTGCGGAATCTCGACGAGAACGGGATCATCCGCATCGGCGCCCGCGTCGGTCCGGGCGACATTTTGGTGGGCAAGGTGAGCCCCAAGAGCAAGACAGAGCTGACGCCCGAAGAGAAGCTGCTGCACGCGATCTTCGGCCGTGCGGGCGAGGACGTGAAGAACGATTCGCTGGAAGTGCCGGCGGGCGTGGAGGGCGTCGTCATCGGCGCCCGCAAGTTCAGCCGTCGCCTGCACATGAACGAGGAGCAGAAGAAGCAGCTGAAGAAGGACATCGCCGACTACGAGAAGCTGATGGACGAGAAGGCCATCGCGCTCTTCAAGCAGATGACCAACGCGATCAATGACATCCTCGGCACGCCGATGGTCGACCCCAACACCCGCCAGAAGGTGGGCGCCTCGGACATCCCCGAGGTCATCATGGAGCAGATCCGCACCTTCGACGTGAAGTGGCTTAAGGGCAACAAGGACGTCAAGGAAAAGGCTGAAACGCTGTACAAGCAGTTCTGGCCCCGCATCGCGGCCATCGGCACTGAGAAGAACCGCAAGGTCGCGCACATGAAGCGGGGCGATGAACTGCCCCCGGGCGTGCTCGAGATGGTCAAGGTGTACCTCGCCACCAAGCGCCACCTGTCGGTGGGCGACAAGATGGCCGGTCGCCACGGCAACAAGGGCGTCATCGCCCGCATCGTGCCGGAAGAAGACATGCCGTTCATGGAAGACGGCACGAGCGTCGAGGTGCTCTTGAACCCGCTGGGCGTGCCGAGCCGCATGAACGTCGGGCAGATTTTGGAAACCCACCTCGGGTGGGCGGCCAAGGTGCTCGGCTTCCAGGCCGTCACCCCGGTCTTCGACGGCGCCAGCGAGTCCCAGGTGCACGCCGCCATCGAGGAAGCCAACAACCACGTCACCGAGAAGCTCGCCAACTACGAAAAGACCGGCACCTGGCCGACGCCCCGCGAGCTGCTCGCCAAGATGCCCAAGGGATGCAAGATCCAGCTCTTCGACGGCCGCACCGGCGAAGCGCTCAACCAGCGCACCACCGTGGGCTACATGTACATCCTGAAGCTCCACCACCTGGTGGACGACAAGATCCACGCCCGCGCGACGGGGCCCTACTCCCTCATCACCCAGCAGCCCCTGGGCGGCAAGGCCCGCACGGGTGGCCAGCGCTTCGGCGAAATGGAAGTGTGGGCGCTCGAGGCCTACGGCGCCGCCTACATCCTCCAGGAACTCCTCACCGTCAAGAGCGACGACGTCGAGGGCCGTACGAAGATTTACGAGAGCATGGTCAAGGGCCAGAACAAGCTGGAAGCGGGCATGCCCGTGGCCTTTGACGTGCTGTGTAACGAGTTGAAGGGCCTGGGCCTGAACATCACGCTGGAGAAGAAGAAGTTGGAGGGGGGAAGCCTGCTGTAGTGATCGGAGGTTCAAGTGCGCCGTGTCTTCGGTTGGGTGTACGGAATCGCAGTGGTCGCGGCAGTTGGCGTGGGCACCATCGCCCTCTTCAACTGGCTCGGCTGGTACGGCCCCAAGACCGCCCCACTCTGGTTCGGCGCACTCTTCGGCATCTCCGGCGTGTTTGGCCCAAAGCTGTTGGAACACTGCGAACGGCGGGGCTGGATTCGAGGCGTGTTTTTCGACCCCAAGAAGCGAGCGGAGCTGACCGAGCGAAAGCAGAAGTTGGCTGAGAAATGGCAGCAGTTGGAAGCAGAGCGGCAGACGATTTTGCGGAACGCACGAAAGTGATTTAGACGGATTGGGGAAGGCCCCGTCTGGAGCATCAAAATGGCTGAGACCGTATACGATCGCGTCAACGACTTTTCCGCCGTCAAGGTCACCTTGGCGTCGCCCAACGACATCCGGGCCTGGTCCTACGGCGAAGTCAAAAAGCCCGAAACCATCAACTACCGCACCTACCGCCCCGAAAAGGACGGCCTCTTCTGCGAACGCATCTTCGGCCCTGAGCGCGATTACGAGTGCGCCTGCGGCAAGTACCGCGGCACGAAGTACAAGGGCATCATCTGCGACCGATGCGGCGTCAAGGTGACCCACAGCCGCGTGCGCCGCAAGCGCATGGGCCACATCAACCTCGCCAGCCCCACCGTCCACATCTGGTTCTTCAAGAGCATGCCCAGCCGCCTGGGCACCCTGCTCGGCATGAAGACCAGCGATCTCGAGAAGATCATCTACTACCAGGATTACGTCGTCGTCGACGCGGGCGACACCGAGCTCAAGTTCAAGCAGGTCCTCACCGAGGACGAGTTCCGCACCTACCAGGACAAACTCGGCAACGCCTTCCGTGCGCTCATGGGCGCCGACGCCATCCGCGAACTGATCGACAAGACCGATCTCTCCGCTGAAGCTGCCCAGATCCGCACCGACCTGCAGGCCACCAAGAGCAAGCAGAAGATCAAGGACTACGCCAAGCGCCTCAAGCTCATCGAGCAGATCCGCGGCTCCGAGAACGACCCCGCCTGGCTCGTCATGGACGTGATCCCCGTGATCCCGCCCGATCTGCGCCCGCTGGTTCTCCTCGAGAGCGGCAACTTCGCCACCAGCGACCTGAACGACCTCTACCGGCGCATCATCAACCGCAACAACCGCCTCAAGAAGCTGATGGACCTGAACGCCCCCGAGGTCATCATCCGCAACGAGAAGCGCATGCTGCAGCAGGCGGTCGACGCGCTCTTTGACAACAACCGTTGCCGCCGCCCTGTGCTGGGCTCCAGCAATCGTCCGCTCAAGAGCCTCACCGACATGATCAAGGGCAAGCAGGGCCGCTTCCGCGAAAACCTGCTGGGCAAGCGTGTCGACTACTCCGCGCGTTCGGTCATCGTGGTCGGCCCCGAGCTCAAGCTCAACCAGTGCGGCCTGCCCAAGAAGATCGCCTTGGAGCTCTACCAGCCGTTCATCATCAGGAAGCTCAAGGAGCACGGTCTGGCCGACACCATCAAGAGCGCCAAGCGCATGCTCGAGCGCCGCGATGCCGCGGTCTGGGACATCCTGGAAGAAGTCATCTACCAGCACCCCGTGCTGCTCAACCGCGCTCCCACCCTCCACCGAATGGGCATCCAGGCCTTCGAGCCCGTGCTGGTCGAAGGCAACGCCATCCGCATCCATCCGCTGGTCTGCGGCGGCTTCAACGCCGACTTCGACGGCGACCAGATGGCCGTCCACCTGCCCCTCAGCATCGAGGCCCAGGCCGAGGCCCACGTGCTGATGCTCTCCACGCACAACATTTTCTCCCCCGCCAACGGCAAGCCCATCATCTCGGCGTCGCAGGACATCGTCATGGGCGTCTACTTCATCACCTTCATGACTCCCGATGAGATGCCGATCGAGAAGATGCCCAAGTTCAAGGATCGCAAGGAAGCCCTGCTCGCCTTGGAGCAGCGCAAGATCGGGCCGCACGATCGCATCCTCGTTCGCGTCGACGGGTTCGACCAGGTGGTCGAGGCCCAGGGTTCGCCCGCCAAGAAGATGCCCGAGAACAACCGGCTGGTGACGACCGCCGGGCGCTGCCTCTTCGCCGACGTGCTCTCGCCCGGCATGCCCTTCTACAACTGCGCCCTGGGCAAGAAGGGGTGCGCCCGCGTGATCGATGATTGCTACGCCATCGCCGGTCGCGCCTCCACCATCGACATCCTGGACCGCCTGAAGGAAATGGGCTTCAAGCAGGCGACGCTCGCCGGCCTCTCCTTCGGCATCACCGACCTTCGCATCCCGCTCGAGAAGCAGGCCCTGCTCGATGAAGCGCAGAAGAAGGTCGATCGCATCGAGAAGAACTACGACCGGGGCATCATCACCGCCCGCGAACGCTACAACCAGCTCCTCGACATCTGGTCGCACTGCCGCGAAGAGGTTCAGAAGAAGCTGGTCGCGACCCTCAAGAGCGACCGCCGCGACGCCGACGGCAACGAGCTTGCCGCCGACACCAAGGCCGGCCGCGCGTACTTGAACCCCGTCTACCTCATGATCGACTCGGGCGCCCGCGGCAACATCAGCCAGATGCAGCAGCTCGCCGGCATGCGTGGCCTCATGGCCAAGCCCAGCGGCGAGATCATCGAAACCCCCATCCGCGCCAACTTCCGCGAAGGCCTCAACATCCTCGAATACTTCTCCTCCACCCACGGCGCACGAAAGGGCCTGGCCGACACCGCCCTCAAGACCGCCGACTCGGGCTACCTCACCCGCAAGCTGTGCGATATCGCGCAGAGCGTCATCATCGGCGAATACGACTGCGGCTCGCGCCGCGGCGTCCTCAAGCGCGCCATCTACAAGGGCGAGCAGGTCGATGTGCCGCTGCGCGACCAGATCGTCGGTCGCGTCAGCGTCAACGCGGTCGTCAACCCCAAGACCGACGAGGTCATCGTCGCCGAGAACACCATGATCTCGATCGAGGCCGCGGCCCGGATCGAAAACCTGGGGATCGACGCCGTGCTCGTCCGCTCCGCCCTCACCAGCGAGAGCAAGACCGGCTGCAGCGTGCTCGACTACGGCATGGACATGTCCACCGGCCGCCTGGTCGAGCCCGGCATGGCCGTGGGCATCATCGCCGCCCAGTCCATCGGTGAACCCGGCACGCAGCTCACGATGCGCACGTTCCACACGGGCGGCATCGGCCAGCGCACCGCCGAGAACACCAAGTACGACGCGCTCAACGCCGGCATCCTCGAACTGCGCGACGTGAACGCCGTCTCCACCAAGGACGACGACGGCCACGACGCCATCGTCGCCCTGAAGCGCAACGGCGAACTGGCCATCATGGACAGCAAGGGCCGCGAGCTCGAGAAGTTCAAGATTCCCTACGGCGCCTTCCTCTACGCCATCGACAAGAGCGACGTCAAGAAGGGCCAGACGCTCGTCAAGTGGGACCCGCACCGCGTGCCCATCCTCGCCGAGAAGGACGGCATCGTGAAGTACGTCGACATCCAGGAAAAGGAAACCTACCGCCTCGAAGACGCCGGCCAGGGCAAGCAGGCCAAGGTCATCATCGAGCACAAGGGCGATCTGCACCCCGCCATCAACATCCTCGATGAGCAGGGCAACATCCTCGACTTCCACTACCTCCCCGCCCGGGCGCGTCTGGAAGTCGAAGACGGCCAGAAGATCAAGGCCGGCCACATGCTCGCTCGCCAGCCCCGCTCCGGCGGCGGCTCGCAGGACATCGTGGGTGGTCTGCCCCGCGTCACCGAGATCTTCGAGGCCCGCAAGCCCAAGGACCCCGCCTGCATGGCGGAGATCTCGGGCAAGGTCGAGATCTTCTCCGACAAGCGCAAGGGCAAGATGACCATCCGCGTCGTCAGCGAGGCCGGCATCGAGAAGGACCACCACGTCCCCAGCGACAAGCAGCTGCTCGTCCACTCCGGTGACTACGTCACCGCGGGCGATCCGCTCACCGAAGGCCCGCTGGTGCCGCACGACATCCTCCGCATCAAGGGCGAGGAAGCCCTGTGGACCTACATGCTCGACGAAGTGCAGAACGTCTACCGTGCCCAGGGCGTGGCCATCAACGACAAGCACATCGAGCTCATCCTCAGCCAGATGCTGCGCAAGGTGAAGGTCGAAAACCCGGGCGACACCGACCTGCTGCCCCAGGAAGTCGTGGACAAGTACACCTTCAAGCAGAAGAACCGCGAGGCCGAGAACTTCGCCCGCATCAGCGAGGCCGGCGGCACCGACCTCAAGGTCGGCGAGCTCTACGCCAAGCACGTGATCAAGGAAGCCAACGCCAAGGCCGAAGCCGCGGGCAAGGAAGGCGCCAAGGCCAAGCGTGCTCGCCCCGCCACCGGCCGCACGCTGCTCCTGGGCATCACCAAGGCCAGCTTGCAGAGCGAAAGCTTCCTCTCGGGCGCGTCGTTCCAGGAGACCACCAAGGTGCTCACCGAAGCCTCGCTGCGGGGCGCGAGCGACACGCTGGTGGGCCTCAAGGAAAACGTCCTCCTGGGTCACCTCATCCCCGCGGGCACGGGCTTCCGCCCTTACCAGGAGATCCGCGTGAAGCCTCTCGTCGCCCTCGAGGACGACGAGGAGGACCAGGAAGAAATGCTCGCCGAGGCCAAGGCCGCGGCCGAGGCCCTGGGCGCCGACCGCAACGAGCCGCTGGGCGCCGCCCCGCTCACCGCCCAGATGCCGCTGCGTGATGTGATCACGGGCGGCTCGGCCCCGGTGACCAAGCCGTAAAGCCCGGTCTCAACTCATCTCACACACAACACCCTCTCGCCTCGCGAGGGGGTGTTTTCATTTCGCCCTGAGTTTCGGTTCCTCAGCCCGCGGCCGCGTGCTCATCCTTCACCAGCGCCTCGATCTCCCGGTGCGTCATCACCGGCACATTGGTCTTGCCGGTAATGAGCATCCGCTTGATGTAGGGCACGCACATCCCGCAGCCGCTGCCGCAGCCGGTCGCCTCACGAAGCTTCGAGAGCTCGGGGCCGATCTCCTGCGCCACCCGCTGGATGCGGGCGAACGACACGTCTCGGCAGATGCAGCGGTCGACTCCCATCGGCGCGATCCTCGCCTGCGTCACACGGCGGCCGCCCCTGCTGCCCGGCCCTCCCGGGCGTCAGCCGCCGCCGTCTTTCATCAGAAGTCTATCGCCAATCCGCCGCGTCGGGCACATAGTGCGGGTCGTTGGTGGTGCCCACCGAGCCCACGCCCTGGTCCGGCTGCGTCAGCCACTCCAGTTGCGCCCCCTCGCCCTTCACGCTGCCGTCAGCCCGGGCCAGAATCGCCTCCCCCAGCCCGTTCCGGCTCTTGGAGTGCCGGAACGAGGTGGTCGGGTAGTAGTTGATGTCCCAGTACCCTCCGCTCCAGAGCAGCGGCGGATCGAGCAGCGCCGTGTTGCGGGGCGTGCTCGTGCCGAGCATCGAATCTCCGAAGACGAACAGTTCGCTCGGCAGCACGATTTCGTACAGCCTTCGCCACGGACGCTTGCGGATGGTGGTGCCCCAGCCCGGTGTGTGGGCGGGAGACAGGTAGTACCCGTTGTAGCCGTAGGTGCTCGTCGGCGCGTCGGCGACGCCCTGCGTGGAATAGGTGCCCCATGGCTGCGAAGGGCACTCGAAGACCGATTTCCGTGACAGCTCCGCGCCCAGGTAAGGCGAGATGAACCCGCGATCGTGATCCACCTCCAGCGCGGCCGACGAGATCGAGCCCCACCAGTAGATCGAGCCGTTGAACCCAACCTCCTGCGGCAGCCAATACGACAGCGGCATCGCGCGATCCTGGTAGTCGTTGGCGTACGCCGTCCAGCCGATGATGAGCTGGTGCTGGTTCGAGAGGCAGAAGGCCCCGCGAGCCGCGGCCCGGGACTGCTTCAGCGCCGTCGCCAGCAGCCCGACCAAGACCGCGATGATCGCGATGCACACCAGCAGCTCGATCAGCGTGAAGCCGCGCCTTCTCATGGCAGCACCCCCTGCCGCAGGGCCGGCCAGGTGGGGCGAACAAACCGGATCAGTTGTGCCCGGTCATTCTGACTCACAACGCCGTCATGATCCACATCGCGATTGCCCGAACCCGACTCCCACGCGTACAGATCATCGATGCCGCGAGACTTGTCCTGGTTCACGTCCAGGCGCTTGGGCGTGATCCCGAACAGCGTCAGTCCGTCCGAGCCCACGCTCGCCAGGCTCACGCCCGTGACGGCGGCACTCCCGCCCGCCGCCGTCGCCGAGCTGCACGCGACATAAAACTCAGGCTCGGTCGGGTTGCGATCGATGTCCAGCAGATACAGCCCGTTGCTGGGGCTGGCAAAATCGCCCGCGTCGGGCGGCACGCCCACCGCCAGCAGGTTCCGCCCGTTGGCCGTCAGCAGCACCGGCTGCTCCGTCCAGTTTCCGATCGCAAAGTACTCGCCCGGTTCGATCACTTCGTTTTCGTTCAGGTCATTCCAGGTGCTCAGCGCCGTGTCCCACACCAGTGTCGCCACGCTGTGAGATTCGTTGGTGGTCTCCTGAAACAGTTCGACGCTGTGAGCCGAGCCATATCCCTGCACGCCCGCCGAAAGCAGCACGCGCCGGTCGGGCAGCGGGATCGGCGTCGAGCTCGAGCGGTTGGAGGGCGTCGACCAGACGACTTCGCCCGTCACCCCGTCGAGGCTCAAAAGATTCGACGAGAGGAGATCGCCGCTAAAGTTGTACGACGCGGCGTACGCCCTTGGGTGTGCACCCGGGGCCGCGGGCGGCGCGATGGCGACCCCGCCATAAAAGCCCGTAGCCTGCACGTTGGTCGTCTGCCAGGCCAGCGCCGGCGCGTTGCTGCCGGCGCTGAACGCCAGCACGCTGCCCGGCCCGACACCATTCATGGCGGGCGGAGCGGTCGCCACATAGACAAGCCCGACGCCCCCCTGGCAGGCGGGCAGATACCCCGGCGTGCTGCCCGAGGCATAGCCGATCGGCGTCGACCACACGATCGCGCCCGGCTGGTAGGGGTTGGCCACGGCGTCATACGCATCGACGTTGATGCAGTACAGCCTCGAGTCCGAGTAGTTGATGTACTCGGTGTCGGTGATGAACAGGCGATTGGCGTTGCCCAGGTCCGTCGTGATCACGGGCATGCCGTTGACGATGATGTTGTTGAGCTGGACCTGCCAGATCTGCTCGCCGTCGGACAGTCGCAGGGCGCGGACCCACCTGGACGTGCACACGATGGCGGTGTTGTGCCGCGGATCGACCGTGATGCCCGAGTATGAGCCCGAGGCGGGCGTCGGCACCGGGGTTTCCCAATTCACCTCGCCGTCATCGCGTCGGAAGGCGATCGCGAAGGTCTGGCCGGGCGGGTAGTTGGGGCGAGTGATGCGTCCCAGCGTCAGGATGAGCCCCTCGCGATCGGGCGAGGTGATCGCGAGCGGCGCCTGCCAGATGAACGTGATGCCGTACCCGTCGTCGTCCTTGTCGACGCTCCACATCGGGGTATCAAGCCTTGGGGGCGCGGCGCCGCGCACCGCCACACGCATCGGAGTCCCCCCCAGCGTGAGCCACTCATCAAGGCTCGGGCCGGGGCAGCTGAAGGGAACCTGCGCGAGCGCGGGCGCGGACGCCGCGACCACCACTGTGAGCGCACCAAGGCGTTTCCAGTACAGACGCGCGGCTTCTCCTCTTGCCGCGAACCCGGGATGGATCG
Organism: Tepidisphaera sp.; assembly: GCA_016124375.1. Lineage (GTDB taxonomy): Bacteria > Planctomycetota > Phycisphaerae > Phycisphaerales > UBA1924 > RI-211. Next base: position 624,260 of record WGNV01000004.1, on the reverse strand, counting down.
TCTTCATGTCACTCACAACCGCGAGCAGCGCCTGTCAGCGGTGCACGCGTGCTCTCTCTCGGTCGATCAGATGCGCCGGCGGCGGCGCGGCACAGCCGCGAGCCCGCACAGCAGCGCCACGCCCCCCGGCGCCGGCACCGGCGTCACCGCCGAGACCGCGTCGATGTTGAAGGCGCTGGCGCCAAGGTTCGAAATACGGATGTACGAAGCCTGGGAGAGGCCCGCGGCTCCGATGTCAATGCCCGTCCCGCCCCCCGAGCGGTTGTACCCCGCGATGATCTGCGCAAAGGTCTTGCCCGCCGGGCTGAACGCCGGATCCACCGGCTTGAAGAAGTCGCTCAAAACGCTGCCCGGCGTCGGGCTGCTGGGGTCCGTCAGGTCGAGGTAGCCCAGCGTCGGGTACACGCCCGTCGCCTGCGCGTTGGGCACGGTGAACCAGTTCTGCCCGTCCGCGCTCACTTCCACCCGGCTGTTGCTCGAAGCCCCGAACAGCGGCCCCGCCAGGCCGTTGGGATAGTCATCATCGATGTAAAACTGCCCGCCAAACACCAGCAGATCCTGCCCGAACGGGTTGGCCGGGTCATTGACGACGGGTGCCGCGAACTGCAGCGTCAGCGAGCCGCCCGAGCCGATGCTCACGATCTCGCTGTTGAGAAACGCCGGGTTGAAGGGCGTGACCGCCGAGGGAAACACGCCGACGCCCGTGAAGCGAGTCGGCGAACCCAACGCCGTCTGCGGATTTTGATATCCCGAACTCGCATTCGAGCCCGGCACGTACGACACCACACTCCCGGCAAACTGACCCGCCAGGGCGGGGAAGGCCAGCGTCAACGACGCCAGGGCCACGCATGAACGAACGGACATTCCACACACTCTCTCCGCAATCGCGGCGACTGTTCCGATTCGCGCGGAACAACCCCTGGCCAAAACGCTGACCGGAAAAATCCGGCCTCGGGCCAATGCACGCGGAGATACGGAGGGAAAGCGGCCAACAGGGATCAACCAGCCGCTCTACCGCCAGTACCCTTTGCCTTCCCGAGCAGCCGCCACGCCACCTCACCCAAACATGGGTAAAGCAACGCCGACGGCCACCGGCAAGGCCCGCGAGGGCCCACCAGCACACCGTCATCGGCAGGTCTTCCGGCTTCGGGCTCCACGGGTTCAGCCTTCCCGATTGCTCGCCCCGGTCTCCCGGAGTTTCGCATCAGTGGCTGGGCCGGAACAAACCGGCCCAAGAACCCGCTTCAGCACCCGTTACGGCGGCGCGTCCGCGGTGGATTTTCACCACACTTCCCTTTTCACCCGGCCCGACCCGGACAACCCGTGTCTGCCGGACACCGACAACGTCAGATAGCCTAATGACTCCGGAGACGCTGTCAAGCCTCATCCGCGGATGAAAACGGATATTTTTATCTAAGTTATTGAAAAATAGAAATTTGCGCGCGACGTGGACACTTATCCACACATTCGCCACCCCGCGCACAACCTGTCACTTGGTCTTGGGCCCGGCAAGTCGCACCCGGATCGGGCCCTTCGCCGTCGAGGGATCGACCACGTGCCCGCCCTGCGTGATGACCACGCGCCCCGCCGCCACCAGCCTGCGGGCGGCCATTCGCGCCGGCTCCATCAGGGATTCCCACCCCTCACCCCGCACCGCTCGCGCCGCCTCTGACGGACAGATCGTCGCCCCGCCCTTCCGCCCTTCCAGCAGCGACAGGATCGCCGCCTCCAAAGCCAGGTCCAACTCGCCCAGGCCCGCCCGACGGCACTTGTCCGAGCAGTACTTCACCTGCTCCCAACTGCGCTCCCACTTCTTGCGCCAGGTGATGTCGCGCCCGCACACGACGCATGGCTTGGTGGGAAGCTCCCGCATTCCGATTGGTTTCGACCCGTCGCGAGCGACGGATTCGAGCGCCGAGAGCCTCCGGTCTCTCCCGCGAGCCAGCATCGATTTTGACAACGACTGACGCCGGACATGAGCGAAGCGAATGTCCGGGTCGTTCGTCGAGGTCGCACGTCGAGATCGCGCCCGCGCCGCGACTACTTCGACTTCGCTTCCAACTCCGCCCAGCGCTCGTACAGCCCCGTCACCAGTGCCTGCGCCTCTTCCAGCTCGCGGCAGGCCTCGGCCATCTCCCGATGATCCGATCCGCCCGAAGCCGCGTTCACGCGCTGCTCGGCCTTGGTGGCCGCGGCCTCCGCCTCGTGAATCCGCTTCTCGATCGAGTCAAACTCGCGCTGCTCGTTGTACGTCAGTTTCTTCTTCTGAGGCGCCGGCGGCGGTGGGGGCGCTGCGGGCCGCACAGGCGCGCTCGCGGGCTCACTCGCGGCTGCTTCCGCCGCGCGCTGCGCCGCCAACGCCTGATCCAAGTGCGCAAACACCTTCGCCCCGCCCTTGCCGTCCAGCAACAACACCTCAGTAGCGAGTCGCGACAGCATCGCCCGATCGTGCGTCACCAGCACCAGCGCCCCGGGAAAATCCTCCAGCGCCTCTTCGAACATCTGCAGCGTCGGGATGTCCAGGTCATTCGTCGGTTCGTCGAGCACCAGCACGTCGGCGGGCTCCAACATCAACCTGGCAATGTGCACCCGGGCCAGTTCGCCGCCACTGAGCGACCCCACGGGCTGGGCCAGTTGCTCATCGCGAAACAAAAACCGGCGCGACCACGAGGTGATGTGCATGGACTGACCTTGAAACCTCACCTGGTCGCTCACCGGGCACAGCGCCTCGCGCAGCAGCGTCGCGGGGTCGAAGTCCTCGCGATGCTGGCTGAACGTCACCACCCGGGGGGGCGGTTCGCACCGCTTGATCGACCCGGCGTCCGGCGCCAGTTCGCCCGTCAGCACGCGAATCAGCGTCGTCTTGCCGCTGCCGTTGGGCCCCAGCAGACCCAGGCACGCGCCGGGGCCAAGCTCGACATCGACGTCCTTGAACAGCGCCCGCCCGCCCAGCGACTTTGAAATTGCCAGCGACACGAGCAACTTGTTGGTCTTGCGCCCGGTCGCGGAGAAATCGACCTTGGCCCCCTCCGCCCCGGCCGCGGCGTTGCGCGTCTTCAGTTCCGACAGCATCTCCTGCCGATCGTAACTCGCGAAGATCTTGCTTTTGCTCTTGGTACGCCTCGCCTCGGGCTTGCGGCTCAGCCAATCCAGATCTTTGCGAACCTGGTTCGAGAGCGCCTGCTCGGCTTTGGCCTGCCCCGAGAGAAACTCGCTCTTGCGACGCAGGAACTCGGTGTAGTTTCCCTCGGCGCTCAGCGTGCCCATCGGGTACGCGGGGCTCAGCTCCACCACGCGCGTTGCGACGTTCTCCAAGAACGCCCGATCGTGCGTGACGAACACCGACGCGAACCGACGCCCGCCCGCCTGGGGCTTGAGCAGCAGCTCTTCGAGCCACTGGATGCCTTCAAGATCAAGGTGGTTCGTCGGTTCGTCCAGCAGCAGCACATCGGGCTCGCCGCCGCAGGACGCGAGGGCCCGCGCGACCGACAGGCGTTTGCGCCAGCCGCCCGACAGCGACAGGGGCGACGCGCTCGCGTGCATCTCATCGAACCCGATCCGCGAGAGAATCATCTCGGCGAGAATCTCGGCCTCGTGCCGATCGTGCACGCCAGCGGCGTGCCCGCCACGCTCGGCGGCTCGAACCACCACCTCGCGGGCCACCGGCGATTCGCCGCCGTCGTCGTCAAAATCATCCTGCTGGGGCACGTACACGGCCCGCAGGCCCTTGGCCCACGTGACGGTGCCCGCATCCGGCGCGTTGTCCCCCGCCTCACCCCCGACCTTGGCGAGAAGTTTGAGCAGCGTGCTCTTGCCCGCGCCGTTGGGGCCGATGAGTCCGACGCGATCGCCCTCGTTGACGCTGAAGGACACGCCCTGGAAGAGCGTGCGAACGCCGCGGATTTTGGAGATGGATTGGGCAGTGAGCAGCACGGGCGGGACGGTATGCGCCCGGATGTAGCGTTCGCGGCTTTACTTGCTCGCCGCCTTCTTCTGCATCTCGATCTGCTTCTGGATCATCTGCCGAATCTGCTTGGCCTGGGCCTTCATCCCCGGCACGCTGTTGAGGTCGGCGTCGATGGCCGTGAACCACTTGGTCGATGCAAACGTGTACCCCTGGTCGGCCAGGTGCTGCTCAAGGTCGGGCAGGTGGCCGGCGCCGTAGAAGAGCGCGATGGACTTGGGGGTAGGCTGCTCTTTGCTGGCGGCCGCCAGGTCCTTGAGCACCTCCTGGTTGCGGTCCTGCACGATGACTTTCATCATCACGTCCATGCCCTTGGCCTGCTTGCCCGCCAGGGCGGCCAGATCGTCGGCCTGGCTCAGCACCTCGATCATCATCACCTTCACCATCATCGAGAGCTCGGCGTTCTTCTCGACAAACCCGAGCGCAAACGCCACGAGCTTGGACGCGAACGACGACCCGTCGAGCATCTTGAAGAGCGCGTCGCCCGAGGCGCCGCTTTCTTCGAGCTTCTTCTGCACTTCGTCGATCGACATGTCGCTGTTGCGCCAGTTGGCGTGGCTGTAGTCGATGGCTTCAAGCTGAAACTTGAGCCCGAGCGCGTGGGCGAGCTTGGTCTGGATGCCTTCGCCCGCGCCGGCCAGCTCGTCCTGCGTCAGCGGCTTCTGCGACGAGAACGCGATGTCGGCGTTGGCCCCCTCGCCGCCTTCCTCGCCATCGGCGCCGGTGCTCACGATGTCGAACTTGTCGCCTTCGACTTTGAGCTCCTGCGGGTTGCCCCAGCCATCGCTGGTGGCCGCCTGCCCCAGCCGCGCCAGGCTGCCATGCAGCGGGGCGAGTATTTCGCCCCACATGGTGGGCAGTTCGTGGTTTTCGTTGCGATATCGCGACACCAGCACCGCGAGCAATCGCTGGCGCTGCCGCGTCACCTTGGCCTTGGCCTCATCGTCTCCGGCGGAGCTCGCGCCGGCGCCCGAAGGCTTCACGCCCTCAAAGAGCACGAGGGACTGTTCGTCCAGGAACTTCTGCAGGGAGTCGTAGTAGGCCTTGTCGCCGATGTGCGTGACGCCGACGAGCTGCACGTCGGGCGCGCCGGGCTTGGTCAGCGTGCGCACGGCGATTTCCAGCTTCAGGTGCGAGCCGTCGTCGCTCTCACTCACGCGCAGGTACTTGTTTTCGCTGGTATTCTCGGACGCTGCGCTCTGGGTCGCAGCCGGGGCTGCGGTCTTGGCGCCCTCCTGTGCCAGCACCGGGCAGGCGGCCACCCCGAGAAGAGCGAGGAACGGGGCGACACGACGGGCAAATGGGCTCATGAGGGTCCTTCGGGTGGTGAGGCGTTCTGCGGGCGATGGCTAGGTGGGATTCGGTCCGGGCGGCTTTCAGGGCTTGAGTTCAGGCGTGGAGGGGCTACCATCTTGGCCCGGCGGAACGGTATCCCGCCGCGACCACTTCCTGTCGGAGCCCGGCGATGAAGCAGACGATCCACCCCAAGTATTACCCCAACTGCAAGGTCTATCACAACGGCCAAGTCGTGATGGAAGTGGGGGCCACCGTGCCCGAAATGCACGTGGAAGTGTGGTCGGGCTCTCACCCGTTCTTCACGGGCAAGCAGACGTTCGTCGACTCGGCCGGCCGCGTCGAGAAGTTCCAGCGCAAGTACGCCGGGAACTACTTTGAGAAGGCGAAGAAGAAGTAAGGGGAGCGAAAGCGAACTTTCAACCCGCGGCGTTTGTCGCGGGTTTTTTGTTGGCCGCGTTGTTCGGCATTCGGCATTCGGCATTCGTTCAAGGCAACGAACATCCCGCCGCGCCATATCGAATGCCGAATCACGAATGCCGAATGCCGACAAACTTGCTCCGATAACCTATCTCGGCTTGCCCATGCGCTCGCCCAGCCCTATTCTCCTCCCATTCATCCGGCTAAACGGATGAAGCCGCATGCCCAACCCAGGCCGGGGCGGGCGGGGACAACTGAATGACCAGTCGATTCCTGGACCAAATTCGCCGCCGGGTGCTGGTGCTCGACGGCGCCATGGGCACGAATCTCTACGCCCACAACCTCAGCGTCGAGACCGACTACTGCGGCTGCGAGAACTGCACCGACATTCTCGTCAAGACCCGCCCCGACGTCGTCGGGGGCTTGCACGATTCGTTCCTGGCCGTCGGGGCCGATGGCGTCGAGACCGACACCTTCGGGGCCAACGAGTTGGTTCTCGCCGAGTTCGGGCTGGCGGCTGAGTGCCGATCGCTCAACAAGATGGCCGCGGAAATCGCACGGGCTTCGTGCGACAAACACAGCACGCCCGACAAGCCCCGCTTCGTGCTGGGCTCGATGGGCCCGGGCACCAAACTGATCACGCTCGGCAACACCGATTGGGACGCGATGTTCCGTAGTTACCGCGAGCAGGCCCGGGGTCTGCTCGATGGCGGCGTCGATGTGTTCATCGTCGAAACCTCGCAAGACTTGCTGCAAGTCAAGTGTGCCATCAACGCCGTGCTCGCGGCTTTGAGCGAACGTGGCAAGACCGCGCTCGACGTGCCCATCATGGCGTCGGTGACGATCGAGACGACGGGCACGATGCTGCTGGGCACCGAGATCGCCGCGGCCGCCGCGGCCTTGGCGGAATACCCCATCGTCTCCCTCGGCCTCAACTGCGCCACCGGCCCCACCGAGATGACGCCCCACGTGCAATGGCTCGGCAAGCACTGGGGAGGCATGGGCGGCTTTGGTAGGTCGGCTAGGAGAGCCGACCTACCAAGAACTGTTTCCGTCATCCCCAACGCCGGCCTGCCGGTGCTGCACGAAGGCCGCACTGAGTATCCGCTGCAGCCTGTGCCGTTTGTCGAGGCCCTCGCCAAGATGGTCGCGCAGAACGGCGTCGGCATCGTGGGCGGCTGCTGCGGCACCACGCCCGCCCACATCGCGCTGCTCGTCAAGACCATCGAAGAACAACAACGCGAAGTCGCCCGCCATGCCGGAAGCCGCAGCACGCTCGAAGTCGCCCCGCCCGACGCCGGCGTGACCTCGCTCTACAGCGTGCAGGAGTATCGCCAGGACAACTCGGTGCTCATCATCGGCGAGCGCATGAACGCCTCGGGCTCGCGAGCGTTCAAGAAACTGCTCGAAGCCGAGGACTGGGACGGCATCGTGAGTCTGGCCCGCGAGCAGGTGCGCCATGACGGGGCCCATGTGCTGGATTTGAACGTCGACTACGCCGGCCGCGACAACGTCCGCGACATGGCCGAGATCGTCAAGCGCGTCGTGCGACAGGTGAACGTGCCCCTGATGCTGGACTCAACGCAGCCCGCGACCATCGAGGCCGGCCTGCGTCACGCCCCGGGCAAGTGCATCATCAACAGCGCAAACTTCGAAGACGGCGAGCACAAGTTCGATGCGCTGTGCACGCTGGCGAAGACCTATGGAGCCGCGTTGGTCATCGGGTCCATCGACGAAGACAAAGAAAACTCCATGGCACGCACTGCCGATCGCAAACTTGCGATCGCCGAGCGTGCGTTCGAGCGGGCGACCACTGTTCACGGCCTCGCGCCCGAAGACATCATGTTCGATCCGCTGGTGCTGCCGATCTCGACGGGCATGGAGAGCGACCGGCGCAGCGGGCTCGAGACTATCGAGGGCGTCCGTCGCATCATGCGGCGATTCCCGCTGTGCCAGACCACTGTGGGCCTTTCCAACTGCAGCTTTGGCTTGAAGCCCGCGGCTCGCGTGGTGCTCAACAGCGTGTTCCTCCACGAACTGCGCGAGGCTGGCCTCACGAGCGCGATCGTCCACTTCAGCAAGATTCTGCCCAAGAACAAGATTCCGCAGGAGCAGTGGGATGCCGCGCTGGATGTGATTTACGATCGGCGCCAGCCCGGCGCCGATCCGCTTCAGGCTTTCATCGCGATGTTCGCGGACGTCGCGACCACGGCGACCAAGCGGGAATCCAAGGCGCTCTCCCTCGAGGAGCAACTCCGGGCCCACATCATCGACGGTGAAAAGGAAGGCGTCGCCGAAACCCTCGCCAAGGCCCGCGAGAAGTACACGCCCCTGGCGATCATCAACGATCATCTCCTGGACGGCATGAAGACCGTCGGCGATCTCTTCGGCTCGGGGCAGATGCAGTTGCCGTTCGTGTTGCAGAGCGCCGAGGTGATGAAGATGGCGGTGGCGCTGCTCGAGCCTTATATGGAGAAGGCAGCCGCGGGCGGCAAGGGCTCCATCGTCCTCGCCACCGTCAAGGGCGATGTTCACGACATCGGCAAAAACCTCGTCGATATCATCCTGACCAACAACGGCTACACCGTCCATAACCTCGGCATCAAGCAGCCCATCGCCGACATCCTTCGCGCCTGGCGCGAGCTCAACGCCGACGCCATCGGCCTGTCGGGACTGCTCGTCAAGAGCGTGAACGTGATGGAAGAAAACCTGCGCGAGATGAACGAGCAGGGCGTCAAGGTGCCCGTTCTGCTGGGCGGGGCCGCCCTCACGCGTCACTACTGCGAGGGCCACCTGCGGGGCATCTACGCGGGCGACGTCTTTTATGGCCGCGACGCCTTCGATGGCCTGCGAACCATGGATCACATCGTCAGCGGCCAGACCTCGGTGCTCGCCCGCGAGATTGACGAACGCATGGGCAAACGCACCCGCGCCGAAGAACTCATCAACCAGACGCGCATCGAGAAACTCTCCAAGGCCAACTCAGGCGCCCCAAGCCCCGCGCCTTCATCCCCAGCCGCGCCCGTCCGTAGCGACGTCGCCACCGACATCGCCATCCCCAAGGCGCCCTTCCTCGGCACGCGCGTCGTCACGGGCATCGACCTCGACGAGGTCTACCCGTTCATCAACCCCATCGCTCTCTTCCGGGGCCAGTGGCAAGTCAAAAAGGGCGCCCTGAGCGACGCCGCCTACGACGCCATGCTCGAAGACCAGATCGTCCCCATCTTCGAACGCCTCAAAGCCGACTGCAAACGCGACCACACCCTGCAACCCGCCGTCGTCTACGGCTACTTCCCCTGCAACAGCCACGGCGACGACCTCATCATCTGGGAGCCGAACTCCAAAAAAGAACTCGAACGCTTCCGCTTCCCCCGACAAGCGGACAAACGCCGCCTGTGCATCTCCGATTTCTTCCGCCCCATCTCCAGCGGCCAAGTTGACATCATCGGCCTGCACTGCGTCACCATGGGCCCCCGCGCCAGCGAAGCCGCCCAGGAACTCTTCAAGACCAACCGCTACACCGACTATCTCTACCTGCACGGCCTGGGCGTCGAAACCGCCGAGGCCCTCGCCGAGATGTGGCACAAGCGCATGCGCCAGGAACTGGGCATCGCCAGCGACGACTCGCCCAGCGTCAAGGGCCTCTTCACGCAGCAGTATCGCGGCAGCCGTTATAGCTTCGGCTATCCCGCGTGCCCGGACATGAGCGATCAGGAGAAGCTCTTCCGACTGCTCGACCCGGCGCGCATCGGCTGCCGCCTGACGGAGAACTGGCAGATCGACCCCGAGCAGAGCACCAGCGCGATCATCGTGCACCACCCGCAGGCCAAGTACTTCAACGTGTAGTGTTCGGGTCGCTCTCCGGGGTGGACCGCCGGTCTCTGCCGGGCTCTTACTTCTTCTCCGGCTCTCGCGCCTCCACCTGCTGCATCACCCGGTGCATGTACGCGTCAAACTCGTCGTGCAATATCTTCATGCTCGGCTTGTGCATCATCCGCCGGAAGCTCGGCTCGGCCAGCAGCGCCCGCATCCGCTTCTCCCAGCTTCGGAAGTAGTCTTCGGTCAGTTGCCCCTGCCGGAAGCTGTACCACGCGATCTCAAACACCGACAACTGCATCAGGTTGATGAAGTAGTGCCGGATCTCCTCGTCGGTTTCGAGGTCTTCCACGTCATGCATGTGCACCCGCGCGATCGACGGGTCATCCACCCGCATCTTCCGCAGCGACATCTGCAGTTCGACGAGCTTGGTGAAGTTGGCCACCTGGTACGCCCGCCGCCAGTGCAGCAACTGCAACGCGGCGAACACGAGGCCGCAGCAAATGGCGAACGACGAAACCGCCTGGAGAATCACTTGTACATGCGTGGGCATGGCGGGATGATTGGCATGCTTTGGTACGTCCGCTTAGGCAGGTCGGCTCTCCGAGCCGACCACATCGCCCGCCTCAGTGCAGCACGCGGTACACCTCGGCCTCGTCCGTCAATCCGCGCTTCACCTTGTCCATCGCGTCGTTGCGCATCGGGCTGAACCCTGCCCGGATGGCCGCCTCGTACAGCGTCACCGCGTCCGCACGGCTGCCCGTCAGCGTGCGCAGCTCGTCGTTCATCGCCATGATCTCATACACCGCCAGGCGGCCCTTGTATCCGACCCCGAAGCACACCTCGCACGCCCCCGCGCCCGCCGGGCTTTGGCCGTTGCCCTTGCACGTCTGACACGTCCGCCGCAGCAGGCGCTGGGCCAGCGTCGCGAGCAGCGAACTGGTTACCAGATACGGCTCAATGCCGATGTCCACCAATCGCGGGATCGCGCCGGGCGCATCATTCGTGTGCAGCGTTGCGAGCACCAGGTGCCCGGTGAGCGACGCCTGAATCGCCAGCTGCGCCGTCTCGCCATCGCGGATTTCGCCGACGAGGATCACGTCGGGGTCTTGCCGCAGCAGCGCCCGCAGCCCGGCGGCAAACGTCACGCCTCGCTTGGCGTTCACCTGCATCTGGCTGATGCCCTCCAGGTGATACTCCACGGGGTCTTCGATCGTCATCACGTTGCGGCTCGCCCGATCGATCCGGCTCAAGGCCGCGTACAGCGTCGTCGTCTTGCCGCTGCCCGTAGGGCCGGTCACCAGCACGATGCCCGTCGGCCGCTCGATCAGGTCGAGCAACTGCGCCTGCATCGGCTTGGTCATGCCGATCTCATCCAGCGACAACTGCGTGGCCGTCTGATCCAGCAATCGCAGCACCAGCCGCTCGCCATACACCGTCGGGATGCATGAAAACCGGATATCAACCTTGCGGCTGCCCACCCGCACACTCGTGTGCCCGTCCTGCGGGCTGTGCCGGTTGGCGATGTCCAGCTCCGTCATCACCTTCATGCGCGAGCTGATCGCCGGCGCCAAACTCAAGGGCGGCGAGAACGCATCCACCAGCATGCCGTCGATGCGGAACCGAATGACCAGCTTGTTTTCCTGCGGGTGCACGTGGATATCGCTGGCCCGCCGGCGCAACGCTTCGAACAGGATCATGTTCACCAGGCGGATGACCGGCGTCTGGCGGGCCAGGGCGAGCAGGTCGGTGGATTGCCCGGCGCTGCCCGCGGCCGCCGCGATCGCCCGCTCATCCAGCGGCATCTCCTCGATGATCTCGGTGACCAGGTCCTGGCTTTTCTCGTAGCCCCGGTTCAGCAGGTTCGCGACGCCGGCGCGGGGTGAAAAGACCAGCCGCACCGGCATCTGCAGCATGTCCTCCAGCATCTGGAAGACGGCGGGCTGCATCGGCTGTGCCGTGGCGATCGTCATCACCTGACCGTCGCTCTCCAGCCCGGCGCATAGCCGGGCGCGAGCCACCTCCGCGGGCACCAACTCGTAAAACCGCTGCGACGACTCGTGCTGGCGCGGATCGGCGACGAAGCGCAACCCCGTTCGCTTGGCCAGCATCTCCAGCGCCTGATGCTCGTCCATCGCCAGCATCTGCAGCATCACGTCCCACGGCTCTTCGTCCGACCCTTCGACGCGGCTGAACTGCTGGATCTGCGCGGGCGTCAGCGGCAGCGGGCTAAAGAGCTCCGCCAGGCGAGCCATCGCGCCGGGGCTGGGCTTGGCCTCCACCTCCACCCGCTTGGCGAGCGTTCCGTTTTTGTCTTTGAATAGGGCCATGTGTGAGCAGCTTGGGACTGGTCTTCGTTCTCAGCGGGGCTTGATGGGCTGCACCGGCACTGGTTCGGGCATGGGCTGGGCCGGTGGCGCTGGCTGGGCGGGCGATGGCTGACTCGGCGCCGCGTCCTGGGCTGGCGCGACCTGCGGCGCATCATCACGCCCGGTGTTGGGAATCGGCGCCGGGGGCGTTCCCGGAGCGTTCCCGCCAGGCACAGGACTGATGCCCGCCTTGGCGATCGGGATGATCGAGGGTTCGAGCGCCGGAATGTCGGGCGAGAGCCCGGTGGCGTTCTGCGGGCCGTCGGTCAGCAGCTTCAGATCCGAAAAGCTCGGCTCGCGCAGAATCTTGGGCGTGATGAAGATGTACAACACCGTCTTGGTATCGCCCGTGTTGCGATCCTGGAACAGCAGCCCGATCCCCGGAATGTCCTTCAGAAATGGAATCCCGTTGATCGTCTTGGTCTTGCTGTCCACCACCAGCCCGCCCACGACGACGGTGCAGTCGCTGGGCACGGTCACGCTGTCGCTCTTCAGCGTGTTCACCTGCTTGGGAGGGTTGAGCACCGTGCCCGACACCGTCGTGCTGTTGCCCGTGAAGCTCGACAGCTTGATCTCATACTTCAGCCGCAGGTACCCCGCCTCGGATATCTGGGGCGTGACGGTCAGGGTCGTCCCCGCCTCCGCGTCGGGTCCGGAAGTCACGACGTCCCCCGAACCTCCTGTGCCGCGGCTGAGCGAGCTCGTCGGCCTCGTGTCCTTGCTCTCGACATTCGCCTCTTCGTTGTCATCCACCAGCAACTGCGGGTGCGAAATGACCTTGGAGTCGGTCTCGGTCGCCAGCGTGTTGAGCACGATCGGCACCTGATCGTTCTTGATCACTGCGCCCGTGAAGCCCGGGAGCCCGGTCGCGACAGCCTTGGCCGCGGCCAGCGAGCCCCCCGTGGCGAAGCTCGATAGCCCGAAGTTGGTGTTCAGCAGCCCCCCCGTGCCGCTGGCGTTGATGAGCTGCTCCTCGAACGCCAGTCTCAGGGAGTCGCTCGCCGTCACCGCGATGATCCGCGCCTCCACGTACACCTGCGGGCGCCGCAGGTCGAGCTGCTCGATGATCCGCGCGAACTGCGGCTGGTCCTTCGCCCGCGCCTTCACGATCACCTGGTTGTTCGCCTTGTTCGAGATCACAAACGCCGTCGTCGGGTCGGGGTTGAAGCTGTCGCCGATGTCAAAGTTCGTTCCGCTGGGCCGGCTCTGGATGTTGGGGTTGTTGATGCCGTTGTTGTTCGGCAGGCGGCTCTGACGCTGGGCGCGGCTCGAACCCTGGTTGCTGCCCAGCAGATCCCCGGTCGCGATCGGCGTCTGGTTGCTGATCAACCCGTTGATGATGTCCGCCACGTCGTCCGAATCGCTGTTCTTCAGCTTGAACACCTGCGTCGTGATGATGTCCGCCTGCGTGTCCAGTTCGCCGATGAGTGCCTTGAGCTCGCTCTGCTGCGTGGGCGTGCCGTAGTACACGATCTTGCCCCGGTGCTCGTCCACCACCATCACCGGCCCGCCGGCGATCGGGCCGCCCGAACCATTCACGCCGTTCTGGTTGCGATTGAAGAAGTTGTTGTTCTGGAATCGCTGCGTGCTGTTGGCGTTGTTGGGGTCCTGCACGTCTTCGCCGATCGAGATCACTTCCCCCAGCCCGCGCTCGCGCGCGATGTTCGCGATCTGCGCGGCCGACGACCCCACGTCATACCCCTTTGGCTCCAGGGTGTTGGGCACGTCGATCACGTCGAGCACGCGCTTGACGAGATTGATCTCGGTGGCCGTGCCGCTGAAGATCAGCGCGTTGCCCTGCGGATCAACCCACAAGCGGTCGTTCAGGCTGCTCAGGCTCGTCGAGCTGCGCACCTGCGCCGGCTGGCCGGGCGCGTTGGGGTTCTGCCCCTGGTTTTGAGCGCCCCCGGAACCCGAGGCGTACACCCCCGCAAGCTGCAGGGCCCGGTCGCGCGCGACCGACGCGGAGATGTGCTTCAGCTCCAGCCGCTGAAACGATGTCTGATCGTTGATCGCCACCAGTTGATCGACGAGGTCGCGCACCGCCTGCAGCCGCGCGGGCGAGTCGGTCGCGATGATCACGCCAAGATCATCCACATACGAGTACTTGCCGTTGTTGCCCCCCTGGGCGCTGCCGGCGGTCAGTGCGTCGATCGATGGCTTGACCGAGCTCGGGCGCAGGTTGGGCGTGGCGATCACCTGCGTCGTCGCAAGGTTGCTGCCCATGGTGCTGGTGATCGTGCTGTTGCTCTGCACGATGTACCAGTCGTACCGGTTCTTGGTGATCGAGTACCCCTGCTGCTCCAGCAGCGAGTTCAGCAGAAAAATGAACTCGGACTTCTTGATCGGCACCGGCGCGTTGAACACCACCGAGCCCGGCACGTCGCCCACTGTGGTGATGTTGATGTGCAGCGTCTGCCCGACAAGGTCGATCAGCGTCTTGAGCTGCACCGGCTCGGTGAACGCCGCCAGCGACACCGTCTCGGGGTCGCCCGAATCAATGCTCGGCAGCGGGCCCTGTGGCCCGTTTTCGGCGGGCGCGGCGGGGTTCAGCTGCGCTGGCTGGGCTGGCTGTGCGGGCTGCCCAGCGTTGAAGCCGGGTTGCCCGGGCATGTTCCCCGGACGCCCGATCGTCGGCTTGCCGGGTGGAAGCTGCGCCATCGCCGCGGGCGTAAGGAGCCCGGCCAGCAGCAGCGCGACAGCACCCCGACATGGGCGAGAAAAGGCGGGCGGCGTTGAAGGTGTGCGATGTGATCCTGCCACGCGAAAGTCCTCCTTGCCGAACAACCTTGCCGCCGCATCCTTCCGACCGAACTTCCGAACCACATGCGCCGAGCCAGACCTCGACTCCCAGGGCCATCGCCATCGTTGGCCGCCCGCCCGGGCCGCGTCGGTAACCTTCCTCCCAAGCCCACAGCCCACGATACCGTTATTCTCCCGTTACCGCGGGGCGCTCTGGCGCCTGTTGTTTTTATCGCCTTCAGGCCCCGCTGCCCCCGCATTCCCAGGCGGCTCAAACTCCCGTCCCAGGACCACGCATGACCGATCCGGCCCCCGCCACCCAAGAGCCCGCGCTGCCCCGCGTTGTCAGCCTGTTGCCCAGCGCCACCGACATCCTCTGCCTTCTCGGGGCCGCCGATGCCCTGGTCGGCCGCAGCCACGAGTGCGATGAACCGGCCGCCGCCCACGCCCCGGTCCTCACCGCCGCCCGGATCCGCGCCACCGAGCCCGCGGCCATCGATCGCGAAGTCCGCCAGCGCCTGCCCGAGCACGGCTCGCTGTACTCGCTCGACGAAGCCCGGCTCTCCGCCCTTCGGCCTGACATCATCATCACCCAGAGCCTCTGCGAGGTCTGCTCGATCGACCTTCAGACGGTGCAGCGCCTCGCCGCCTCGCTGCCGGGCCTGCCCGAGGTCCTGGATCTCAACCCCCACACCGTCGAAGACATTCTCGACGATGTGCTGCGGATCGGCGAGACAATCGGGCGCCAGGCCCGGGCCCGCGCTGAGGTGGTTGCGCTCCGCGAACGCCTGTTCGCCGCCGGCGAGTGCGTCAATCCCTTCGATGACGGCCCGGTCGTCGCCTTTCTCGAATGGACCGAGCCGATGTTCTGCGCCGGGCATTGGAACGTGCAGCTGATCGAGCGTGCCGGCGCGCGACATCCCTTCAACCCCACTCAGCCGGCGCCCGACGCCGGTGCCGCCGCCGGCCCGCAGCAGGGCGAACGCCGCGCCGGCAAATCCGTCGTCCTTCCTCCCGAGATTCTCGCCGCGGCCCGTCCCGGGGCCATCGTCATCGCGCCCTGCGGCGTGCCCCTCGCCCAAGGGTTGGAGATGGCCAGGTCACTCTCGCGCCACGCGTGGTGGAGTGACCTGCCCGCCGTGAAACTTGGAAAGGTGGCCGTGGTGGACGGAAACCGGTACTTCAGCCGCCCGAGCCAGCGGATTGTGGAGGCGTTTGAATGGCTGGTGGGCTGGCTGCAGCAGCGGCCGGAGATGATCCCGCCGGGCTTTGCGTGGGCGCCCCTGACCAGGGCGTAGGCAGGGGCTCACCCGGCGGAATGGCCACGCCCGCGCGACGAAGCGCCGTCGCCAGCCCCCGCACCAGGTCGCACCGCACGCGGAACTCCGCGCTCACCGCCTTGGACGCGGCCTTGAACGCATCCAGCCGCCCCGGCTGGGTGATGTCCACGATCGCTTGCGCCAGCGCGTTGCGGTCGTTCGGGCGAACGATCCGCGCGTTGCGGCCATCGATCGCCACCTCGGGCTGCGCGCCGACCACCGTGGTGGTGATGATCGCCAGCCCCGCCGCCGCCGCCTCGAGCAGCACCACGCCCCAAGGCTCCCACACCGCCGGGTGCAGCAGCACGTCGCACTGGTGATAGAACGCGTTCACCTTCTCCTGCTTGTCAAAGAAGCCTGCGAAGATCACCCGCGAGGCGAGCGTGCTCGGCACGCGAGCCTTGAGTGACTCGCGCAGCGGCCCATCGCCCACGATCACCAGGTCCAGATCCGGAATCTTGTACGCGACCGAGGCGAACGCATCGATCGCCTGGTCCACCGCCTTCACCGGCACCAGCCGCGAGCACACCAGGAGCCGCCTCCGCTGCGGCGTGAAGTTGAACTTGGAAGCGATCTCCTGCTCGACGTCTGGCACCGGGTGGTCGATCAGGTCGTAATCCGGTTCGACGGGGAAGTAGTGGATGTTCTCGCGCTTGGCCCCGTAGTTCTGGAAGTAGCGCACGCCGTTGTCGCCGCAGGCGAGCAGGCCGCTGCAGTGACGCACCACCCACCCGACCACGCGATTCTTGACAAAGCGCCGGAAGCCCCGCACCGTGTCGGAGTGGACATTGCTGTCGCCCCACATCAGCCAGGGGAGCTTCTCCCTGGTGCACCAGCGAATCACCCGCGCCATCGAGGGATAGCCGTATCCCGAAATGATCACCGCGTCCGGCCGGTCGGCCTTCAGATGCTTGATGATCTCCCCGCCCGTTCGCCAGTCTCCCACGTAGTAGTCGGGCGTCCCGATCTGCGACTCGGCAACGGCGTTGGGAAACGAAACCACGCCGAGATTGGGAAGCGTCTGCGCGTCGTACACCCACAAGTTCCGCTTCATGTTCCACGTGACGTAGGTCGCGAAGCGGAGGCTCGGCAACTCGTGCCGCACTCGCATGAACGACTGGATGCGATAGGGCGTGAGGTTGTTTACGATAAACGCGATCCGCAGCTGGGAATCGCGCCCCGGAACATCGATTGGCGGCTTGGACGCGTCCATGAACGAGACCAGCGTAGCAGAACCCGCGTTCGGTGCAGACTAAGGGGTGGTCGTATTTGTCGAATGCACGCCCGATGACTTGCCGCCGGGCAACGCTGGCGGCGCGACCTCAAACAGGTCCTTCGACCCCTTCGCTTGCCGACGCATGTTCGATCGCAGCACCCGAATCTTCAGTGTGATCATTCGCTCATATACATGCATGAGCGCGGCGTACGTGCGTCCGGGCTCACCCTCGCAAACCGCCCCGAGAATCCAAAGCGTGACCCAATAGCGGAGGGTCGCCCGGAATGGCAGGCGATACGACAGGTTCTTGAGCGCCCGCCGCCGGATGACCGGATCGCTGGTCGTGAGATCCGAGAGATTCACCGGCTGGCGCTGGGCTTCCAGCGCCTGCAATGCCTCCTTCGTGCTGTAGGTGTTGTGCCGATCCAGAAAATCCACCAGCCCCTTCGAGAGGGCGTAGTGCAGATAAGGTTCTTCAAGGGTTCCCACCAGTCCGTCTGTCAGCTCTCTTTGACCGTGACCCCAATCCGTGAACCGCATCCGGGTCTTGTGGAAGAAGCGCATCTGGTAGGTGGGGTAACCCGCGGTGCGCTTCAGCCAGCGTCCCATAAACATGAGTTTGGACGCGATGGAGTAGCCCGCTTCGCGCGGATTTGAACCGACGACGCGGGCCATTTCAGCTACCAGCGCGGGCGTGAATCGTTCGTCAGCGTCAAGGTGGAAGATCCAGTCGTGCTTGGCGTTGGTGTGATCAATCGCCCAGTTCCGCTGTGCCCCGAACGATTCGAACGGATGGTAATAGGTGTTCGCGCCCATCTCGCGGGCGATCTCGATCGTGCGGTCGTTGGAGCCGCTGTCGACCACGTGGACGTCATCGCACCAGGCGCAGCTTCGAAGGCAATCCGCGATATTCAGTTCCTCGTTGAGGGTGAGGATGACCACCGAGACCGGCACGGAGCCGCGGATCGGAAACTCGGGTTGAGCGGTGTTGCTGGTCATGCGCGGGTGCGAGCGAGGGTATTCTCTCCGTGACCCGGGGTATTGCCGGACGAGACCTGAGTTTGGCTGGAAGCTTGACGCCGGTCGGAACTGCCCTTTTCCCCTGGGTTCGCCCCCGCGGGGGTAATCCGGCCCAGTCCGTCGGGCTCAATCGGTGCGCCCCGCCCCAATCGCTCCAGCAGCGTGATCCACGCCCGGCAGCTCGTCGCGGCGTCAAACTTCCCTTCGATCCCCAGCCGGGCCGCCTCCCCCATCGCCCGGCGCCGCGCCAGCTCATCGCGCAGTTCCACGATCGTCCGCGCCAGCGCCGGCCCATCGCCCTCTTTCGTCATCACCCCCGCGCCCGCTTCGCCCAACACCCGCCAGATCTCGCTCGACGGCTCGCCGATGTAAATCGACGCACGCCCTGCCGCCATCACCCCGAACAGCTTGCTCGGCACCATGATCCCCTCCAGCCCGCGCCGCAGGGAAATCAAGTGAACATCCGCCGCCGACAGGCTCTGCCCCAGCGCCTCGCGTGGCTGGTATTCAAACCACGCAAAGTTCGTCAGCTTCTCCCGGGCCGCCGCCTCCTCCACCTCACGCCGACGCTTCCCGCCTCCCACAAACACAAACCGGATCGTCGCGTCATCCTTCAGCAGCTTCATCGCGTCGATCATGGTCTGCGCGTCATGCCCGATGCCCAGATTGCCCGAGTACATCACCACAAACTCGCCCCCCGGCGCGAACTTCGCCCGGTACGGGTTCGCCTCGTGCGCCACCGGCGAAATGCCCGAAAGGTCCGCCCACACCGGAATCCACGCAACCTTGTCGGGCGCAATCCCCTTCGCCAGCACCCGTTCACGCATGCAACGCCCCAGCACGACCACTGCACTGCTCTTCTTCAGCAGCCAACGGCTCAGCCGCTCGAAAAATCGCGCCGTCAGCGAGCCGGGCTTCATCACCCCGCACTCGATCGCCACATCCGGGTACAGGTCCATCACCCAATACACCGACTTCGAGCCCCGCAGCCAGCGCGCCAGTACGCCCACGCACGCAATAAACGGCGGCGTCGTGAACCCTACCACGATGTCCGGCCTGGGCAGCGTCAGCACCCGCAGCGTCGCCAGCAGATAAAAGAACAAGAAGTCCGCCAGCCGCGCCGCGATGCCCTTCTTCCCGAACACGCTCAGCCCCACCCGCCGCACGCTGATGTGCCCCGCCAGCCCGCCATCGGCGTGCCTCACCGGCACCTCCTCGCGCCGGGGCAGCGCCGCACCCGCCTGCCCATACACCGAGCGGCTCGCCACTGCCGTCACCTTGTGCCCGCGCCGCACCAACGCGTCCGCCAGGTCCTTGGCGATCTGCGCGGTCGACACCACGTCCGGGAAGAACGGCTGGTTCAGCAGCACCACGTGCAGGGGTTTGTTCGGACCATCGCTCGTCACGGGGGGATTATCGGCACGCCAGCCCCGCGGCATCGGCTAGGCCGCCGAGTTTGCCAGCGGCTTCAGCAACGCCAGCGTCTGCTCGGCCCGCTGCTGATCGAAGTAATGCGCCACGAAGATCGCCGCCTGCTGCTGCGTCTGGCCATGGATCAGGTTCGAGGCCTCCGCCGCGAAATCCGTGTCCTCGAGGTCCGACCGCGCCTGCTCAGTGGACTCGAGCTCCGACAGGGCCAGCCGCTGGTTGCTCTGCAGCGTTCGGATGTTGTTGCCGATGCCCGCCCGCTGCGTCGTCAGCGCCGACACCGCCGCCTTCACGACATCCTGGGCGGCGTCGAGGTGATCGCCCGACAGCGAGAGCAGCCCGCCCTCCCGCAGATCCTTCAGCGAGACCGACTTGGTGGTCTGGTTGCCGTCCTTGTCCGTGATCGTGATGTTCCACGAGCCCAGGGTGTTGGTGTTCTCGCCGCTCAGGATCTGATTTCCCTTGAAAAAGGTGGTATTGGAGAGGTAATCGATCGAATCGAGAATCGCGTTGACCTGGATCTGGTTGGCGTTGACCTCGTCCTTGGTGATCGCGCCGGTGTTGGCCGACTGAAGCACCAGGCTCTGCAGCGACAGCACCTGCTCGTTGAGCGTGGCGACGCCCCCATCCAACGCCCCCTGCCCGGCGATCTGCTGATCGATGACGTCGATCTTGGTGTGGAGTTCCTTGCTGCGCACCTTGAGCTGGGTGACGGCGATAAAGCCCGACGGATCGTCCGCGGCTCGGTTGATCTTCTTCCCGGTCGACAGCCGCTCCAGCGCGCTGTACACCTCTTTCGAGGCCTTGTGATACGCCGCGATACCGAAGTTATTGGACGAAATGGCGCTGATGCCAGGCACTTCAAGCGGGAATCGGATATCCGCGTGGGACCATTCAGCGGAACCAGTCGGGTTCTGGGACATCGCGGGGATATACTGGCCCCGTGACGACAGCGACTGCCTGAAAGCCGCAGTGTGGCTCGCACGCATCCCATCAAGTTGCGTTTGCGCGATTGCCTGCGCGCAAAGGGCGAGCTGAGCTGGCGGGCGAATCTCTTCGAAGATTCGGGATCGAGGCCCTTTGAGGCCCAGTCGGAACCAGTCACCCATGTCACATCACGATCGCGCCCGCCGCCACGAGGCGGCCGGCTTCACCTGCATCCGCTGCAAACTCCAAGTGCCGGGCGAAGCCTGGGGCACCAAGCACCGCAACCACTGCCCGGCGTGCCTCTACAGCCGCCACGTCGACGAGCAGCCGGGCGACCGCGCCAGCCCCTGCCGCGCCCCGATGGAACCCATCGGCATCGAGGTTCGTGCCCCGGACGGCGAGTGGGCCATCATCCACCGCTGCACCGCCTGCGCCATCATCAAAACCAACCGCATCGCGGGCGATGACTCCGAGCGGGCGCTCCTTGCGCTCGTCATGCGACCCCTCGCCCGCCCCGCCTTCCCGCTGGACGACATCCGAGGCTAGCGATTCACCTACCCCATCCCCATCCGTTGACGCCGGACCTGAGTCCTCGAAGGTCCGGGTCGCGCCCGCCCACGCGCTCTCCGCGCGCCCGGCCCCATACTCACTTCGCGTGAGCCCGATACCACTCGATCGTCCGCTTCAGCCCATCCTCAAACGACACCTGCGCCTTCCACCCCAGCATCTTCCCCGCCTTGTCCACGCTCAACTGCCGCCGAGGCTGCCCATCGGGCTTGGTCGTGTCCCACACGATCCCGCCCTTGAAACCCGTCAGTTTCACGATCAACTCAACCAGGTTCTTGATCGTGATCTCGAACCCCGCGCCCAGGTTGAGCGGCGTCGGATCGTCCATCACTTCGGTCGCCCGCACGATCCCCTCCGCCGCGTCATCCACATAGAGGAACTCGCGACTCGCCTGCCCCGTCCCCCAGCACACGATCTCCTTGTCGCCCCGCTGCTGCGCCTCGATGCACTTGCGAATCAGCGCCGGAATCACATGGCTCGAATGCAGATCAAAATTATCCCAAGGCCCATACAGGTTCACGGGCAAGATGTACGCGCTGTGCAGCCTGTACTGCAGCTTGTACGCGTCCAGCATCTGCCACGCGGCTTTCTTCGCCACGCCGTACGGCGCGTTGGTCTCTTCCGGGTAACCGTTCCACAAGTCATCTTCCTTGAACGGCACGGGCGTGAACTTCGGGTACGCGCAAATCGTCCCGGTCTGAACGAACTTCCCGCCCCGCTCGATGATGCCGTCGAGCCGCGCCTGCTCGATCAGGTGCAGCGCCATCGCCATGTTCGCGTAGAAGTACCGCCCCGGGTTATCGCGATTCGCCCCGATGCCACCAACCTCGGCCGCCAGGTGAATCACCACGTCGGCCTTGGCGTTCTTGAAGGCCACGCGATACAGGCGCTGCACTTCGGCCATGTCGGTCAGATCAAAGTCCCGCCGCCGGGGGATAAAGATGTTCGAATCGGGCACGCCCCGGGCGTGCAGCCGCTGCACGACATGCCGCCCCAGAAACCCGGCGCCGCCCGTCAAAATGATCCGCTTGTTGGCAAGGTCGTACGGCATGAACTGCTCCAAAGGTGAAACGGGCCACGAAGCCGCCAAGCGTATTCATGGTCGGTCAGTCCGGGGCCGGGCTTGACACCATCAGGGCCTCGGCACGGGCGGGTCGAACGTCGCCCGGATCAGCCGCTCCACCTCGCGGGGCTTCTCCACGCCCGTCAGTTTCAGCAAAGCATGGTTGTTGGCCCGGGGGTAAAGAAGCACGTCGCCCCGATCCGCGGCATAGTCGTTCCGCTGAATATGGAGCGGGTGCCCGGGCTCAACAGCCTGCACCTTCGCCAAACCACTCTTGCGTGCGAACACCTCCATCACCCGCGTCGGCGTCACGGCATACACCGTGCGACGCGCCCGTGCCGCCTCTCGAAACGGCAGGATCAGGAGGACGCCTCCGAGCAAGAGAAATATGCCGCTGACAATCACGCCCAGCCAAAGATCCCCGCTGGTCACCGATTGACGATTCATCATCAAAGGCCCCGGCGGCAGGTTGTGAAGCATCCTCCACGTCGAGACGCACAGCAAAATCGACCACGTTCCAATGCCCAACCCAAAGCTTGCAAGGAACCCCGCCGGCGCCAGCGTCTGCCTGAACACCCGCGACGCGTCCGGCCGCCCGCACCACAGCACCTTCTCGCCCGGGTCGATCTCCCGCTCCAAGAACTCCCGAAGGTCAGCCGGAATCCCATCGCTCGCGGCAGAAGTCTCGGCACTCATTTCACAACATTATTCGGTGCCCGCCGCGTTCAGTTTTTCGCGACCGGTTCGCCAAGCCCAGCCGGCGTCCTCCAACACCCACGCACGACCGCGTCTCGCGTTCAATCAAGCCGCCAACCGAACATCACCACCCCGCCAGGAATTTGTGCGAATGTTTGAAATCTGCCGCCCTCTTTTCCAATGACCTCACGTCCAAGGCTCCCGGAACGCGGTTTCGGGCCGTGGCGAGTGGTGGGCCAAGCGCACGCTCATCGGGCTCCCGGGCTGAACAACGCCCGGCGCGGTCCCTCGCGCTCCGCCCATCGCTTTCCCTTCAGGGGTGTTTCGCGGGAGGTCGGTATGAGGCGGTTCTCAGTAGTCCTGGCATTGGCAGTTCTCGCAGGTGGCTCAGTCGCGTGGGCTCAGCCCACGCCCAAGATCGAGGTCAAAACCGCCGACGATCTGCCCCGCCACCGCTACAAGGTCGAAGGCAAGGCCCTCGAACTCATCACCGACGACGCCAAGTTTCGCCCCCTCCTCGATCATGTCCTCGCCGACACGCTCGACGACCTCCAGAAGTACGACATCAAAGATCCCTCCACCCTGCGGGGCTACTACGACTTCATCGCCGCCGCCTACACCGTCAAGGGCGACCTCTCCACCGCCCTCGAATACACCCTCAAGGCCAAAGACCTCGAAACCAAAGACCAGGAAAAGCTCATGCGGGGCCAGGCCCTCCAGGCCCGCATCGCGGCTCTCAAAGTCAGCAAAGACGAATCCAGCGAGCCCTTCGCCGCCGCCTTCAAGGCCGAACTCAAGAGAAACCTTCAGGCCCTCCCCTTCGAGCCCATCAAAGACCGCATGGTCGCCATCCGCGCCCAATCCAAAATGGTCACCCGCCAACTCGTCGAGGCCTCCGTCTCCAACCAGCTCGACCCCATCATCGACGCCAACAAGGGCGAAATCCCCGCCGAAATCGCCTCTTCCATCGTCTCCACCCGCGCCACCCTCGATTACGGCCTGCGCCTCCTCCCCCTCATGGCCGAGGTTTACGGCGACATCCTCGACGAGCACGCCAACGCCCAGGCCGCCGCCGACCTCTGGACCCCGCGCCTCGTCTCCCTCCCCGCCGACACCAAGGCCACGCCCGTCGTCGTCGGCATCTGGGACAGCGGCGTCGATACCTCCCTCTACCCCAACCAACTCTGGACCAACCCCGCCGAAAAAGCGGACGGCAAGGACGACGACCACAACGGCTTCGTCGACGACATCCACGGCATCGCCTTTGGCGAAGACCACACGCCCACCACCGGCCCCCTCGCCTCCCTCGCCGGCCTCAAGGGCGACAAGCAGCAACGCATCGACTTCCTCGTCGCCTCCCAAGACATGCAGACCGGCGTCACCAACCCCGGCGTCGAAGCCTTCCAGAACTACATGAAGTCTCTCACGGGCGACGCCCTCAAAGACTTCACCGACGACATGAGCCTCATCGGTGGCTACGTCCACGGCACCCACGTCGCCGGCATCGCCAGCGCCGGCAACCCCTTCGCCCGCCTCCTCCACATCACCGAAAACTGGCCCTACAAGGCCATCCCCGACCACGCGCCCACCATCGAAGAAGGCAAGGCCTGGGGCGACTCGATGCGCCAGGCGGTGGCGTACCTCAAGAAGGCCAACGTGCGCGTCGTCAACATGAGCTGGCGCGTCGGCCGCTCCGCCTTCGAAGGCATGCTCGAGGCCAAGGGCGTGGGCAAGACTGCCGAGGAGCGCGCGGAACTGAGCCGCAAGATCTTCGCCGAGATGCGCCAAGGCCTCGAAGAGGCCATCAAGAGCGCCCCCGACATCCTCTTCGTCGCCGGCTCAGGCAACGAAGACAACGATGTCGACTTCGCCGAGTACATCCCCGCCGGCCTGCGCCTGCCCAACCTCCTCACCGTCGGCGCCGTCGATGATCACGACAAGATGACGACCTTCTCCACCACCGGCAAAAACGTCGAGCTCTACGCCAACGGCTATCGCGTCGAGAGCATGATTCCCGGCGGGCGCAAGGTCAATCTCTCCGGCACCTCCATGGCCGCCCCGCAGGTGACCAACCTCGCCGCCAAGATCATCGCCCTCAAGCCCACCCTCACGCCCCAGCAGGTCATCGACGCCATCAAGTCCAACGCCGACCCGCTGCCGGGCCAGCCCGGGCGGTACGTGATCGACCCGAAGAAGACCATCGCCGCGATTCAGCACTAGCGACGGCGAAGCGCAGCAGCTTTCCGATACGAGCCCGAAGCGCAAGCGAGGGTCTCCGCGACCACCAAACAACAACGCGCTTCTCCCCACCAACCCACCCCCAACCCCACTCCATCCCCCGCGGCCCCGGCATCTCGCCGGGGCCGCTTTGCATCCCCATTCCATCAACAATTTGCTCGCATCTACCGCCCTTGCGCGCGCATTTCGCGTGATACCCGCTTTCCCTCTTCCAATTTCCCCGCCGCGCATCTAACTTGGCCCCATGCTCGCGCACCACTTCACTCCAGCCCCCGAAACCACCCGCCCCATCGTGAGCCAGACCGGCTCTGCCGACTTCCATTTGCGAGACGTCGCGCGCGTCCGCTACGCCATCCTCATCAACCACGTCTCGCAAGAACAACATCTCCACGAATCCACGCTCGCCCCCACGGAAGGCCACCAGCAAAGCCGCGGCCCTCTTCCACCACCTCGCCTCCGCCCACAACCCATTCCCCGATCTGCCTCCAACCTTGGCCCACTCCAACATGCACCAGTTGCGCCCGCGCCGGCCACAGCGGCTGATCCAGGAGATCCAGGTGGACGTGATGGGAGAGTGTGGGCCCAAAAACAAAGGAGGCGGAATATGAACATCGCCGCGGCGCGAGCGCTCCGATTGCCGGGCCTCGATACGCTGAAGCCCGAGCAGCAACCCGCCCAGCATGGCGAGTGCTGCTCCGAGGAGTCGCGATGTGTCTGCGCCACACGCATTGAGCCCCCTGCCGTCGGTCAGATTGCCTCACCCGATCGCGTACACCCTGCTCATCATCCCGTTCGGGGCGATGAGCGGGTATGTGTCGGTGGCGATGGCGTTCTTGTGCACCCGGTTCGGACTTTCGGTGGAGGACGGGGCGCTGCTCGTGGCGGCAGGGATGTTGCCGCACATCTGGAAGTTTCTGTGGGCGCCGATCGTGGACACGACGCTCACCCGCAAGCGATGGTACATGCTGGCGGTGGTGCTGTGCACGCTCGGCATCACGGCCATGAGCGCGATTCCGCTCGGCAAGCAGAACATGAGGCTGCTCGAAGCGACGATCTTCGTTGCCAACTTGGCCTCGACGCTGGTGTGCATGAGCATCGAAGGACTGATGGCGCACGCCACGCCCCCGGCGGAGCGCGGGCGGGTCGGCGGGTGGTTTCAGGCGGGGAACCTGGGCGGCTCGGGACTCGGAGGCGGCGCGGGGTTGTGGATGGCGACCCACTTTTCGGCGCCCTGGATGGCCGGGGCCATGCTGGGTGCGATTTTTCTCGCGGGGTCGCTGGCGCTTCGATGGATTCCGGAGGCGAAGGCGGAGGCTCGACAGGTCGGCCTGCCCCGGGCGATGGTCGACGTGGTGCAAGAACTTTGGGGCGTGATTCGCTCTCGGGGCGGCGTCGTGTGCGCCGCGCTGTGCGTGCTGCCGATCAATACGGGCACCGCGACCAACGTGCTGAGCCAGGCCGAGGTGGCGGCCAAGTGGGGGGCCGACGAAAACACCGTGGCCCTGGTGAACGGAGCGCTGAACGGGGTGCTGTCGGCCGCGGGCTGTCTGGTGGCGGGAGCGATCTGCACCCGCATCAACTCGAGGACCGTGTACATCATCGTGGCGTTGCTGATGTCGCTGGTGGCGACGGCGATGTCGCTGTCACCATTCACGCGGACCAACTACATCGCATACTCATTGGTGTACGTGTTTGTGCTTGGCCTGAGTTACACGGCGTTCACGGGGTTCGTGCTCGACGCGATCGGCAAAGGCGCGGCGGCGACCAAGTACAACGCCTTCGCAAGCCTCTCAAATGCACCGATCACGTACATGGGGCTCGTTCTGGCGTGGGCGCAAACCAAGTGGGGCGAGCACGGCATGTTGTATACGGAGGCGCTGGCGGGCGTCGGCGGGGTCATGGCGCTCAGCGTGCTCATCGCGGCGGTGCGGCCACGGGGCACGCCAGACGTCACGTTCACAGAGCCGCTCGCGCCTGGGTCAAACTAGCGAGCCGTTTCGTACAGCTCGATCGGCAACTCGTCCGGATCACGAATAAACGTGAACCGCTGCCCGGTGTACTCGTCGGTGCGGATGGGCTCGGCGGTGATGCCGTGTGTCGCGAGGCGGGCGAGTTCGGCGTCGAGGTCTGGCACGAGCAGGGCGAGATGGCGCAGGCCGCGGGCCTCGGGGTTGGTGGGGCGGGGCGGGGGGTTTGCAAAGGAGAAGAGTTCGAGCCGGGGGGCGCTGTGGTAGTCAGGCTCTTTGGGGTCGCCAATGACGAGATCGAGTTTGTAGGAGTTGCGCTGCGGCCGGTAGTGCTCGGCGAGTTGGGTGAAGCCGAGGACGTGGGTGTAGAAGTGCTTGGAGCGAGGGTAGTTTGAGCAGATGATGGCGATGTGGTGGAGTGAGAGGGTCATGTGCGACGAGATGTCGTGCTTTGAGTTCACACCACCCGATCCTCTTTCGCGATCCCCAGCGCCGGGCGCACGTCGAGTGGCACCAGCACCTCGCGGCCAGCCTTCTGCGTCACCAAGGTTTTGGCCGCGTCGGGGTCGACGTAGTCGCTGTGGCAGGTGGCTTTTTCGCCGGTCTTTACGCCCATGGCCTGCTTGGTTTTGCTGGCGAGTTTGTGGATTTCGTCGGGCGAAAGGACGCCTCGCTTGGCGAGGATTTCCTGCTGTTCGGGCGTCAGCGCGGCGGACTTCACGGCCGCCCCGGCCTTGCCGTTGGCGCCGATGCGTTCGAAGCCGTCGGCCTTGCCGCTGGCGAACTCCTGGATTTCCTTGCTGATGCGCACGCTGCACCAGTCGTGGCCGCACATGGCACAGAAGTCGGTGTCGACGTCGAGGTCTTCGTCGTGGTAGGCCCGCGCGGTGTCGGGGTCGAAGGAGAGTTCGAAATGCTTCTCCCAGTTGAGGGCGGCCCGGGCCTTGGTCAGTTCGTCGTCGCGGTCGCGCGTGCCGGGGATGCCCAGGGCGACGTCCGCCGCGTGGGCCGCGATCTTGTACGCGATGCAGCCTTGCTTCACGTCGTCTTTCTTCGGCAAGCCCAGATGCTCCTTGGGCGTGACGTAGCAGAGCATGGCCGCGCCGTGGTAGGCCATCGCGGTCGCGCCGATGCACGAGGTGATGTGGTCGTAGCCGGGGAACATGTCGGTGACCAGCGGCCCGAGTACGTAGAAGGGCGCGCCGTGGCAGAGGGTGCGTTGGATCTTGGCGTTCCACTCGATCTGGTCGAAGGGCACGTGGCCGGGGCCTTCGATCATGACTTGGACGCCACGCCGCCAGGCGCGTTCGGTGAGTTCGCCCAGGGTTTCGAGTTCGGCGAGCTGTGCGGCGTCGGTCGCGTCGGCCAAGCCGCCGGGGCGCAGGCCGTCGCCGATGCTGAACGTCACGTCATACTGGCGCAGGATGTCGCAGATGTCATCCCAGCGCTGGTACATGATGTTCTCCTGGTTGTGGACGAGCATCCACTTGGCCAGGAGCGAGCCGCCACGGCTGACGATGCCGATGAGGCGGTTCTTCACGTGCTTGAGGTGGGCCCGGCGCACGCCGGCGTGGATGGTGAAGTAGTCGACGCCTTGCTTGGCCTGATGATGCAGCGAGGCTTCGATCGTCGGCCAATCGAGGTCTTCGATTTTCTTGCCGATGATCATCGAATAGATGGGCACAGTGCCGATGGGGACGGTGCTGTTGCGGAGGATGGCGTCGCGGCATTCGTCGAGGTTGCCGCCGGTGGAGAGGTCCATCACGGTGTCGGCCCCCCAGCGTTCGGCCCACTGGAGTTTTTCGACTTCTTCGTGCGTGCCGCTGGAGACGGGCGAGGCGCCCATGTTGGCGTTGACCTTTGTGCGGCTGGCGCGGCCGATGGCCATGGGGTCGAGCTTGTACTTGAGGTGGTTGATGTTCGCCGGGATGACCATGCGGCCCGCGGCAACCTCGTCGCGCACGGCCTCGGGGCCGCGGCCCGGGAAGAGGGTTTCAAAGTGCGGCTCGCGCTCGGCAACGCGGCGCATCTGGGGCGTGATGATGCCGAGGCGCGCGGATTCGAGTTGCGTGACGGGCGTGAAGGAGGCGGGGTAGATGACGCGGAGGCGCTGGCCAAGGGCGGTAGAGAACTCGACGAAGTTGTGGGAGGCGGAGTGCGAGCCCGAAGCGCGAGCGAGGGTCTCAGTGGTGCCCGTCGCGCGGGCCGCGGCATTCGGCATTCGTGATTCGGCATTCGTAGAAGCGTTGGCGTTCGTGGCGCTTGTCGCGTTCGCACGCGTGCCAACGAATGCCGAATCACGAATGCCGAATGCCGGGTCCGATCCCAGCGTCACCACGCTCCACCCGTCGGGCAGAAAATCCCACGCGGTCTTCTCGCTGGGCGCAGGCATGCCGGGGGTGTCGGGGCTGGCGAAGGTGCGCGGGCCGCCGACGTCGTGGCGAAGGGCGAAGGAGCCGGGCGTGGTGACGTTTGCAGTGTTGCCGGGGTTGTGGGCGCCGTGGGTGGGGGCGGCAAAACGGGACAGAATCGAGTTGGTGTCAGGCATGGTCGCCTTCCCTCCGCCGGTGCGAGCCGGATCAGGTTCAACGGGTGCGTCTCAGCGGCGAACGGGACAGTCCCGGGCCGCGCCCCGAGCGTTTGGGGAGTTTAGGCGGGGTGGGTGCGCGGGCGGGCGTCGGCGTGAATTCAGCTCGCTTGTTCGTCGTCCATCGGCGGCGGCTTCGTGGGCTTCTGACGTTTTCTCTGCGAAGCGGAACGGTCGGTTCGGGCCGCGAGACTCTGCCGCGCCCATGATGGGGACGGGCCGGGTGAAGGCGTCAATGTTGAAATGTCGAGACTGGCATGCAGCCGCCAGCCGGAGAGGCCCGGAGCGCACTTGTCGGAGCGGCGCGCGGGTCGGTAGGTTTCAAGGTGGCCCGACTTCGTGGCGACCAGCAACTGACCTTGCGCGTCGATCCAAGCCCACTTCGCGTCGGGCATCGGCACGGGCTTTTGACCTTGCTGCTGCCAGCAGTAGCGCACGTGGCCGATGCCTTCGAGGAATCGAGTGTTTCGAGTCGGAATTCGTACAAGCAGGCGACCTGACTGGCAGGCGAGTTGGCCGATCCAACACTTCTGGAGGCCGTTGGGAAGTGAAAGAACGACCGGCGTTGAGCGGCCGTACGCGTCGCGTTTGCCGGCACGCTGCACGGGCCAGCGCGTGAGGTGTTGTACCTCTTGCGGCGAGAGGTGGGTCCACCCGGGCTGTTGAGCCGCGAGCCAGGCATCGGGCTCGCCCAAGTAGGTGGGGTCTGGAAAGTCGAGGCAGACGTGGAACATGTCCCAGAGGTTTTGTTGTTCCGCGGCGGTGAGCGCGTGCTTGGACGGGCCGCCGCTGTTGGACATGAACGTGCGTCCAACGACGTCGGTCAGGGCGCTGAGCCAGGGGACACGTGAGACGGCGAGGCCGCCGCTGCCGGAGCCGGCGAAGGGCCGGGGCTTCGCGGCGTCGCGTGGGGCGTTTGGTCGAGTGGCGGCGTAGCAGAGGAACTGTGCGTCGGGGCAGACGCGGCAGGCGCTGGTGATGAGGCGAAGGCGGGCCCAAGCGCCGTGCTGGAGGGGTTTGCCGGGCGTCCAAAGTGCGAGGTGCGTCCAGATGTCGCGGGCCTTGGCGTAACGGGCAAGGACGAGGAGACCGGGAGACGCCGCGGCCGGGATGCACCAGATGGAGTTGAGGTTGTGCGTGCCGGGTTTGGCTGGGGCGGGCATGGGTGGGCGCTCACAATGTCATCCACGACAAGACTCCAACGACGACTGAAGGAGGAGTAGGACACGGGCGGGACGCCCGTGCCACGAGGTGGTGAAGCAAGGCGGCGATGTTAGATCTTGTATCCCATCTTCGCGTTGTGCTCGTTCGACCCGCCCCGCGGCACGGTGAGTGTTTGCCACTCCGTGCCCTGGCGGCTGGCGAGGACTCGTGCGGCTTGCACGATCTGGCCTGCGTGGTAGGCGGCGTGGGCGGCGCTGCGGGCGAGGGCGCGGGTGAGGGTGTGCGGCTCGCCCCGGATATGGAGCGTGCGGGGGAGGTCGGCGTCGGTCATGGTGCTGAGGGCGCTGTCTAGCGTGGCCCAGCCGCGGTGCCAGTGGGCGAGGAGTGCGTCGCGATCCGCGAAGTCGTCGATGAACTCGGCGTCGCGGCTGCGCCAGGGCTTTTCGCCGTCGGTGGTGAAGGGGTCGGTCCAGCGCGAGTGCAGGTTGCCGGCCAGGTGCTTCATGATGATGGCGATGGAGTTGGTGTGGGGGTCGAGGGGCGCGCGGAGGTCCGCCCACGAAAGTTGAGCCGCGGCACGCTCGGCGAGGCCGCGATAGCGGGCGAACTCGGCGGCGAAGGCGTCGATGGTGGGGCGGGGGGAGGACATGGGGAAGGTTAGCGCATCGCAAAAGTGCTCAGGCGACGATGCGGGATTGGCAGCACCTTCTCACAGTGCCCGGCCGTGTCGTGGCGGTGTTCGGAACACTCGGAGATCGCAAGTCGCGAACTGCCGGGCGGGCTGGAGTGGGCGCGGGGTTAGCGTCGGAGATTTCTGACCACGATCCACACCACCACCGCGATGCCCGAGAGAATCACGAGCAACCCCACGCCTGCGCCGAGCATGGCCCGGCTCAAGGCTTTCTCGCTGTAATCCGGCACGGGCGGTGCAGGCGGGTTGTCGGTCCAGTCTTGCCAGAAGTTGGGGTTGGTGTCCGGGTGGTCGCCGCTTGCGAGAGGGAGCGCCATGTATGTGAGTCGGTTGACGCACCACTGGTCGGCGGCGACGCGGGCGCGGGCGAAGTAGTCTCGCGCGATGAGCTTGTTCGCGTCGGAGACTTCGAGTGCCGCACCGCGTCCGACGGTGTGGCTGATCAGGAATGTCGGCGCCAGCGACTTCCGGCCGGCGGCCAGCAGTTCGTTGGCGCGAAGTTCCGCGAGGTAGGCGGTGGGCTGATCGCCGTCGGCGACGAGGGCTTGGCGCAGTGCCCAGTAGACGTCGACGCTTTGCCACGCGTCGCCGAGGACGATGAGGCCGGAAAAGCCGCGGACTGCGTCGGCGGGGTCAAGTTTCGGGCTTGGACCATCGCGTGGCGGGCGCCCCGGCCAGAGGTCGCCCGCGTGGCCGTCGGCGATGAAGTCGTAGAGAGTGGCGTCGGTGTGGTCCGGGTCGGTGGCGAGGGCGATGAGCCAGCGCACGGCGCCGAGTTGGTACCGCTCGCGGCCGAAGTGGGCGTCTGGGTTCAGCGTGAGGGCTTCGACGAGTTCTGCGTCTGATCGGCGCAGGGCGTCGATGTCGGCGTGGTTCGCGCCGGAGCGCAGCCACTGGTGCACATAAAACGTGCCGAGGTTGGCGTGGTAGCGATACCAGTGTTCGCGGGTTTCCGGCGTGTCCTGTGCCGCGGCGGGAAGGGCGCTCATAGCCGCCCGCTTGCGATCCATCCATGTGATCGCGTCCGCATCATTGTGCAGGCGGTCGCAGGCGACTGCGGCATCGTCGTACAGCGAGAGTTCGCTCGGGGTCTTGTCGATCTGCGCCGTCACGCGCGAGAGCCGCAGGCGGTAGTACTCGTCGGGGTTGCGTTCGAATCGGCCCGTGATGACGTCGGCCAGGCCGGGAAACTTCTTGGTCTCGTACGCGAGCGTGTCTTCGTCCCAGAGGCAGGCGAGCGTGACCGGCTGGGCGCTGGCGGCGCGAACTGCGAGCAGAGGCGCCGCGAGCGCGGCGATCGACGCAAGTATCGCAAGGAGTTGCCGGCACAGCGTGAACACAGTTGGTGCTCCGTAGACGTTCGAGCGTCTCTGTCTCCATGAACTTACCACGCGCGAGTCGGACCGGTTGCGGAATTGCCGCGAAGTGGCCCGCCCCGGACGTCGAGGTTCAATACACTCGGCTTTGGAGGGTCCGCATGAACTATGACTCCGACCGCCGCAAGCCTGTGCTGGAGCGGGTGCGTGATGCGCTGGATGAGGGGGATTTGAAGCAGGCGATGCAGTTGCTGCGGCATGCCAGCGCGGGCGGGGCCTGGCCTCGCGAGGGCGGGCTGTTTGCCGGGCTCAAATCTGGCCTGGGCATCAAGCACGTGGCGGAGCTTGTGGAAGGGTTTGCGGATGAGGTGTGTCCGTATTGCAAGGGCGGGCGGACGGCGTGCGAGGATTGCGAGGGGCATGGGCACGTGGGCGAGGCGTCGGTGTGTCGCCCGTGCGCGGGGCTGGGCCTGCGGCGGTGTTTGTTTTGCAATGGGACGTCGCTAGCGGGGTATGACTTTGTGCCGCAGGGATTGAGGCCGGCGGTGATGCTGCGGCGGCTGAAGCACGCGAGGCGCAGCGTGGATCACGCGCCCGAGCATGAGGCGCACCAGTCGCGGGCGCGGGAGCTGGCGAGGCGGATCATTGATCTGGATCGCGACCGGGGGATTGCGGCGAATGCGGCGGAGCAGGTGAGGCTGAACGGGCCGGGCTCGCCGACCGGGCGCGGGGTGTATTCGGCGACGCAGGTGGAGCGCGTGCGGCATGCAGCGCTGGAGATCAATCACCGGGCGGAAGAGCAGATGCACGGGCTGCTGCGGGAACTTTCGGAGCACTACGCGGAGCGTGCGAGGCACGAGCTGGGGCCGGGCCAGGCGCACAAGCAACGGCTGAGCCGCGAGCGGGCGAAGTTTTTTGGGCGATTGGCGAGCGAGAAGCGATTCGGTTCGTCGGAGTTGCAGACGCCGCGATCGCTGAGGCTGCTGCAGGGCTCGGCGTGAAAAGGCGCGGGCGGGTCAGGAGTTGGACATGCGGCGTTTGAGCCAGGCGCCCAGGCCGAAGACCAGACCGATGAGGCCCCCGATGAGGCCCTTCGAGACCATCTGCGACCAGTCGAAGCCGGAGGCGGAGCGGGTGCCGAAGGCGTATTCGTGACCGGCGTCGATGGCGATGGAGTTGGCGACTTCGAGCATGCTGGGCTCGGCCTGTGCGTAGGTCTTGGCCGGGGCGTAGGCGTGCACGCTGAGGACACCCTCTCTCGCGAACGATGTGAGGGTGAAGTGCCCGAGCGTGTCTGGCCCGCCGAGGGCGACATGAGATCGGGTGAGGATCCGCTGGTGAACCGCGTCGGGCTCGGACTTGGATGCACCGACGGAGATGCCGGCGTCTTTCTTGACTCGCTTGGCCCCGGCATCGAACGCCTTGTCGAAGGACTTGGAAATTGATTCGAAACTCAGTCCGGGCGGCAGCGTGGTTCCTTCCTGCACCAGGAGGTACCTTCCGTCGCGATGTTCGGGCAGGATGAGCATCTTGAAGCCGATGTGCTGCTCGACGCCGGACTGCTTGGCGAGGTCGTTGGCGGCCTCGTTGACGAGATCGAGCTCCTCGGGTGAACCTTCTTCCCAGCCGGGCGGCAGCATGATTGACCAGTAGGACCCAGGCACGCGGGCGAGCGTGGGAGAAGGCTGTGAGGGAGCGGGCGGAGCGGCCGGGCCGGAAGCGGGGGAGGCGGGCGCGGGGCTCTGAGCGGGCGCGGGCTGGGCGAGCAGCGTGCACGCGGGCATGAGGGCGGCGAGGAAGACCATGAATCGCGTGTGGCTGGGTTTCATCGGTGCGTTCTCGGGAGGGGGCTGAGTGTCGGGCGTGTTTGGAGTGCGGTTATGTCGGGCGGAGCATATCAAGCGTGCGTGGACGGCGTGAGACGCGAGTGCCGGTAGTTTTACGTGTGGCAAGCAAGCTGCCTTGACTCGGGTGAGATTGATAGTTAGTCTCGCGTGATACGGAGGATTGCATGTTAAGAGGGCTTGCGGGGGCGTTGCTCGGCGGGTTGATCGGTGCAGGCATCTGGGCCGCGATCGGCTATTACGCCAACTACGAAGTCGGTTTGATCGCGGTGCTGGTGGGCGTGCTTGCCGGCGCGGGGATGAAGATCGGCGCGGGCAACGACACGAGCTCCTCGACCGGGGGCGTGGCGGTGGTGGTGGCGATCGGGGCGATTCTGCTCGGCAAGCTGGGGGTGGTGCATTTCCTGGTCGCGAAGCACGCAGTGGTGCCGCAGGTGACCTTTGAAATGGTCAAGGAAGTCATGTACAACGATCACGCGCATGCGCACCTGGACAAGGGAGAGAAGCTCAACTGGCCGACGGGCAAGGACATCGATTCGGCGGAGAGCCGCGACGACTACCCGCCGGAGATCGTCGCGGAGGTGGACACGGAGTGGGACAGTGTGCCCGCGGCGGAGCATGAGGCGAAGGTGCACACGGCGCAGGCGGAGCTTGACAGGCAGGTGGCGAGCGCAAAGTGGTCGATCGAGCAGAAAGCATTCCTGCACAGCTTCGGCGTGTTCGACGCCCTGTGGGCGTTTCTCGCGGTGCGAGCGGCGTATGGGTTCGGCAGCGGCAGCCGGGGTGGGTGACTTGGGGCCGCCGGGCCGATGCTGGTGGGATCACGGATGTCGCCCGTGGGTGCGGCGCCGCGGCCCTCAGGTCGCGGATTGGGCCGCGGCTATCCCCGAAAGATGTGCGCGAGCGCCGCGTCAAGATGGGGATACCGAAAGGCGAAACCATCCTTGAGCAACCTCTGAGGCACGACGAAGCGTCCGTACAGCGCCAACTCCGGGTCGGTCTTCAGCACCAGCGGCGCACCCAGGCGCACCATCCATGAAAACGCGGGCAACCCGATGCCCAGTGCGCCCAGCCCGCCCGCGTGCTTTCTGAGCACCCGCATGAACTCGCGCTGTTCCAGCGGCTCAGGCGCTGACGCGATGTACACGCCGTTCATCGTGTCGCGCAGCATGCCTTGCACGACGATCTCGCACAGATCATCGATGTGCAGCCAGGACATTCCCTGCCGCCCCGAGCCCACTTTGCCGCCCATGCCCATGCGTGCGAGCATCGACAGCGTCCCCAGCGCCCCGGCCCCGCCTGCGTGGGGCGGGCCGATCACGAAGCTTGTGCGCAGCACGACGCCCCGCTGCGTGGGCAGGCTCGCCTTTGCGAACGCCTCTTCCCACGCGCGGCCGACGGTCGGGGCCAGCCCGAAGCCCGTGGGCGAGCCCTCATCGCAGCGAATCTCGGGCGGGTCGCCATAGATGTGAGCGGTGGACATCTGAACCCATGCGTGGGGCGGCTGGGCGACGCGCCTGCACGCCTCGCCCAGCACCAGGGTCGCCTCCACGCGCGAGCGAAGAATCTCATCGCAGTGGTCGGGCGTCTTGATGCAGTTCACGGTGCGCCCGACGAGGTTCACGATCGCCTGGGCGCCGTCCAGTTCCTGGCTCCACGCCCCGAGCGTGCGGGCGTCCCACGCGGCATGCCGCCAGGGCCCGGCGGCCTTCGGGGGCGTGCGAGACAGCATGACCACCTTGGCCCCGCGCTCGGCGAGGGAGCGAGCGAGCGCGAGACCGAGATAGCCGCTGCCGCCCGCGATGACCACCCGTGCTCCGTCGAGTCGACTGTGCATGGCGTCTTCCCTTTGCTGCCCGGAAAACTCGCGAGCGTTATTGCATGCTCATCATCCACTTGATGGCGCTGGGGTCGGGCAGGGGGCTGACGCCCAGTTGGCGCAGCATGTTCACGCACTGGGCGCGGTGATAGGCCCCGTGGGTGCAGATGTGCACGATGATGCCGTTGCGCGTGAACTTGTACGCCTTGCCCCCGAACTCGCGCGTCACCATGTCGCTCAGCGGGCGCGCCTTGCTCTGGGCGCGAAGCTGGGCCGTTGCATGATCCAGCAGCGGCACCAGCGCGTCGGGCGTGGTGTACTGCGTGGCGTCAAGCGGCTCGCGCGGGGGGAGGCCTCCCAGCACGTCCACCGTTCGCAGCATCGCGCCCACGATGTGCGCGAGCGTCTTCTGCACCGAGCCCGGGCCCATCGGGAACTCGCGGGTGAACTGCTCGCGGGAGAGGCCGTGCGAGGCGTCGATGATGAGTCGCGTGCCCCAGTGGTCGGAGGCGATCAGCGTTTCGAGCGGAAAGGTCAGCACATCGGGTTGAGACATGGATCATTCCTTCATTCGTGACCGAGTGTTGCGTCGACGGAGCGGCCGCGATTCATAGACGCAGTATTGGGCGAAGCATAGCGGCGGCTCGGCACGTCACAGGGGCGTTCGCGGCTGTGCGGAGCGCTACCGTCACGCCATGTATCAACACCACGTGAACGCCGAAGCCGTGCCCGCACAGCCGCTGGAACTTCCGGGCGTCTCCATTCGCGTGCTGTGGAACGACCCCGCGACCGGCGCGATGACGGTCATCACGCAGATGGCCCCCGGGTCGGTGATTCCGCGCCACTCGCACACCCACGCCGACGAGACCGTGTTCGTGCTCGAGGGGGATTTCATCGAAGACGGCCGATCTCACGGTCCCGGGACGTATTTCGTCGGCAAGAAGCAGACGCCGCACGGGCCGCACGCCACCAAGGGCGGCTGCCGCGTGCTCACGCAATTTTCCGCGACGCTCGACTTTGTCGGGGCGGATTGAGGCCCGGCGCTACCGGCTGGGGTGAGCCGCCACGGGCGATGGTGTGGTGAGCGCCGGGGCGAGTGCGCCCGAGCCGGCGCCGAGGCGCGACGCGAAGAAATCACCGATGGCCCTTCGCGTCGCTTCGAACTCGATGATGTCGTTGTGGGCCGCCCCGTCGATCATGATCTTCGCCACGGGCGTGCCGGCGGCTTTGGCCGCGGCCTCCAGCACTCCCGCGTGCCGGGGCGGCACGATGCCGTCGCGCGTGCCGTGAACGACCAGGTAGGCCCGGTCGCCCAGCTTCTCGGCCGCCTCGCGCGGCTCGAGCGAACCCGCGATGAGCCACCGGCCGAGGACGGGCACATGGTCGCTGGCGACGCCGGGCCAGCTCGAGAAGCCTGCGAGCGTGCAGACGCACTTGGCGTTTGGACGCTCGGCCGCGACGCGCAGGGCGAACCCGCCACCCAGGCTCACGCCATAGACGCCGATGTTGGTTGCGTCTACGTCAGGGCGCGAGGCGAGGTAGTCGAAGGCCGCGAGCGAATCGACCCGCAGCTTGGCGCGCGTGAGGTAGTGATCTTCGTCAGACTCGCCGTAGCCCCGGTAGTCGAAGATGAGCACATGCATGCCGCGCTGGGTGAGAAACTGCGAAAAGCCTAAATGATCCGCGATGTTTCCGGCGTTGCCGTGGCAGTGCAGCACCGCCGGGCGTTTTTCCCCAGGCGCGGCGTCGGCCGCCCGCACGAACCACCCGTGCAGCTTCACGCCGTCGGGCGTGGTGATCCAGACCTCCTCGGCGCCGGGGGGTGTTGGGTCGTTGTTCCGCGACGGTACGTAGAACACCAGGCTCTCAACCAGGCCTGACCATCGCAGCGTGAACACCAGCACCAGCGCGGCCGCCACGCGGGGCCAGACACGCTGGGCGTACCGCGCGAGGCTTTGGGGCCTCACCTTGTGCACGCTCTTGGAGGGGTCCGGAGCCCCCACGCCGGCCGCGCCAACATTGGAAGGTTGTGTCGTGCGTGATGGCTCGTGCATGCGGCTTCAACCCTCCAAATACGCTACGCTGCTCTTGATTCGAGAACCATCGACACGGCTTTCGCGCCGTTGTCCGGAGTATTCTCTCATGAACGCCCCTGCCCGTCTGGCGTTGCTCGCGGCCGCCCTCTGCCCCCACATGCTTTTCGCCCAG
The DNA here is from genome assembly GCA_016124375.1 of Tepidisphaera sp. Classification (GTDB taxonomy): domain Bacteria; phylum Planctomycetota; class Phycisphaerae; order Phycisphaerales; family UBA1924; genus RI-211. Next base: position 585,586 of record WGNV01000004.1, on the reverse strand, counting down.
CCCAAGCCCCAGCCCGCGAAGTTTCCCGACCCCGCGCCGATCACTTCTCCCACCCCGCGAGAAGGCCCGAGCGACGTCTGGTGGAACGACGCCGTCTTCTATGAGATCTTCGTGCGATCCTTCAAAGACTCCGCCTCCGGCCCCAACGCCAACGACGGCATCGGCGACTTTGACGGCATCACCGAGAAGCTCGATTACCTCAATAACGGCAAGAACGACGGCTCCAGCCTGGGCGTCACGGGCCTCTGGCTCATGCCGATCTTTCCTTCGCCCAGCTATCACGGCTACGACGTCACCGATTATCGCGCCACCAACCCCGACTACGGCTCGATCGACTCCTTCAAGCGACTCGTGAGCGAGTGCCACAAGCGCGGCATCCGCGTCATTCTCGACCTCACGCTCAATCACTGCTCCAGCAAGCACCCGTGGTTCGTCGAGGCATCAAAGCCCGGCAGCCCCACCCGCGATTGGTTCGTCTGGGCGAAGGAACCCCCCGCCAAGCAGGGCGGCGCGTACGGCGGCTCACCCTGGCACAAACTTGGCGACGAGTATTACTACGGGCTCTTTTCCGCGGGCATGCCCGATTTTAACTGCACCAACCCCGCCGTCACCCAGGCGCTGCACGACCTCAGCGCCTTCTGGCTCAAGGATGTCGGCGTCGACGGCTTCCGGCTCGACGCCATCCGCCACCTCATTGAAGTGGACGGCAAGCAGGAGAACACCCCTGAGACGCACGCGTGGATCAAGGACTATCGCAAGTTCATCAAGGCTGCTAACCCGCAGTGCATGACGGTGGGGGAGGTGTGGGATTCTTCCGCGAACGCGTCGAAGTACGTGGGCGATGAACTGGACATGGTCTTCGAGTTCCAGATGGCCGGCGCCACGCTCGAGGCGATCAACAAGGGCCGGGCCAGACCCCTGCAGAAGGCGTATGCCGAGGTTGCGGGCGCATATCCGCTCAACCAATACGGCACCTTCCTTACTAATCATGACCAGAACCGCGTAATGACCGAATTGGCAGGCGATCGTCGGAAACTGCGGCTCGCTGCATCCCTCTTGCTCACCGGACCCGGCGTGCCCTTCATCTACTACGGCGAAGAAATCGGTATGGAAGGGGCCAAGCCGGATGAAAACTTGCGCAGGCCTATGCAATGGACCGACGATGAATACGCCGGATTCTCCGCGCACGCCCCTTGGGAGGCTGTCGATGAAAACCATTCGACGCACAACGTCCGAAGCGAAGAGCAATGCCAGAGCTCTTTGCTGAAAACGTATCAAAAACTCATTCGGCTGCGTATGCAGCATCCCGCCCTGCGCCGAGGGTCGATGTCCCTCGTCAAAGGATCCGACCCAGGCCTTTACTCGTTTCTTCGCACGCACACCAGCGGTTCAGGCGAGCTCGAGGCGATGCTTGTGGTCGTCAACTTGACGGGCAAAACAGTTCGTAACCCTGCGCTATCACTTCCTGCCTCGCCTCTGCGGGGCAGATTCGTCAGTAAGGAAATCCTCTTCGGTGATCCCACGAATCCGTTAGCAGCCGACGATCAAGGCGGATTCTCTGGGTATCAGCCAGCTGACGCGATTCAGCCGTTCGACGTACTAGTCCTGAATCTCGAACACCAATAGTGTTTGCGAACTGAGCGTTTGTTCACGCCGCCTTGCGCAGCGTCTCGGTCGCCATGGCCGTGTGCATCGCGCTCAGCAGGGCCGCGCGGACCTCTTCGCACATTGGTGCAAAATCGCACCCCGCCTCCCAGGCCAGGAAGCCCGCGCTTCGCACCCACGCGGTGCGGGCCATCAGCGTGACGGTGCCGATGGGCGTGGGCATCTGGATCGTCATCAGTTGCCCGACGCCCGGCCGGCGAAGATGCATGAACACCTTGGCGCCCGTCGCCGACAAATCGATCACTCGCCCCCACGAGCAGTGCAGCCCCTCGCAATTCACCCGCCCAGCGCGGCGCCGATTGCGTGCGGGGACATCGGGCTCCAGCGGATGAGGCTCATGCGCCATGCATTCTTCTTCGGCCAACCCGGCCCACGCGCAGGACTGGCCCCCGCCCTTCGCGCCTTTCCCCGGTTCGCCCGCATCATCTATTCGGGGTAACCGGGCGGCGGCGTGCCCCTCCCCCAGCCACCTTGCTCCCCGCGACCGCCTTCAGCCCCCGCTCTTCTCGGACCGATGTACTCTCCGTGACCACTGCCCCCGCCCGACCGGCGCCCGTCCAGTTTCCGCCCCACATCGGCGGCTGCCTCAAGCCCGCCATCGCCCATGCGCAGGCGGGACGCCTTGGCCTCGCCCTTGAGTGCGTCGCGGCCGCGGCCGTCGCCGACATCCAGCACCACCAGCAGACTTTTCTCTCCGACGCTTCTCGCGCGGCCCTGCTCTGCGATCTCTACGCAGAGCTCTTCTCCATGGCCGGCATCACGCCCCACGCGGCCCTCGCGGGCGCTGCCATCGCCCCCTCTCAGCCGTTGCGCCTGCTCTACATCGTTTCGTCGCTGGTCGATGGCCAGGCCGCCAGCGCCAACATCGCGCGGCTGTGCCAGCTTCACCACCCCGCCCGCTTCGACCCTCACATCCTGTGCGTCGAAGAGTTCACCCAGCGCCGCCCGGCCCTGGGCTTTCTCAAGTACCCCGACGCGCCCTCCGCGCGGGTCGGTGCCAAGGTCATCGCGTCGCTGCCTTCGGGCTCGCTCACGCTCCTCGAGCCCACCGGCGACCTGCTCGCCGGTGCACGAGAGGCGATCGCCGCGGCTCGCTCGCTTCGCCCGCAGATCGCGGTCTTCGTCGGCAGCCCCGCGTGCCCGGTGCAGGCCGCGTGCGCGTTCGCGCGTGTCGCCCCGCGCCAGATCAACATGAACATCGGTGTTCCGCTCCCCGTTCGCGGCATCGACCACATCGTCTACAACAGCCCGCGGCGCCAGGCGCAGGACCAGCCTCACCTCGCCCCCCGGAACATCGCGTCCAGCAGCGTTGAAACATCCGGAGGCGACGCCCGCGCGGGCCTGGCCGCCATCCCCGAGCCGCGCGGGCCGCTCGGCGTGCCGGCGGACGCGCTGCTGCTGGTGAGCGCCGGCAACCGCTTGCCCCAGCGCATGCTGGCGGGCAGTTTCGCTTCCGACCTGGCCGCCTTCCTCGCCAGCCGCCCGGATGTGTGGTGGGTCGGCGTCGGCCCGGGCGACTTCACCGACGTCCTTCGCCTGCTCGGCCCGCGCGCCGTCGCCGCCGGGCCGCGTGCCGACATCCGGGGCGTCGTGAAAGCCGCCGACATCTACCTAAACGAATACCCCGAAGGTGGCGGCAACACCATCATCGAGGCGATGGGCTGCGCGACGCCTGTGGTCGCGGGCGACTTCGGCCTGCGGCACGCCCAGCACATCGGGGCCGCCCTCAGCGACCACACCTCCATCACCTCGTGCGACGCGTACTGGCGAGAGGTCGAGCGCCTCGCCGCCAACCCTGTCGCCCGCGAGGCCCTGGGCCAGCGCCAGCAGCGCCGCGCGCTCGAATCCCTGGACTACCACGTCATCGCCCTCGCGTACGAGCGTGAGTTTGTCCCCGCCGCGGCTGCGGCCCGCGCTGCGATCCCCGCGTAACCAACGCCGGCCCGCGACATCTCATTTTCAGGCCCGGCGGGCCAAAAACACTCATCGCCGCAGGATCGCGGCATCACCGTCAAACCCATACCGTTCGCGGTTGTCACCGCGAACAAAAGGAGACTTGCCGATGCGCTCACATCGTGGTGGTTTGCTTTTGCTCACGACGCTCGCTTTCGCCGCCGCCCCGGCCGCCGCCCAGGTCGAGCTCGGGGGCGTCTCCTTCGTCGACGCCGCGGCTCTCAGCCAGATCACCCTGGGCCGCTTCCGGGGCTCGCTCGGCGTCATCGACTACGACAACGACGGCTACTACGACCTCTTCATCAACGACAACCCGGGCCAGCCCAAGCGCCTTTTCCACAACGTGCCCAGCACCACCGTGCCCGGCGGGCGAACGTTTGTTGATGTCTCCGCCGCCGCCGGCTTCACCTCCGACGCCGACGGCATCGCCCGCTCCTTCGGGGGCGTCATCATCTTCGACTACGACAACGACGGCTTTGCCGACATCTTCACCCTCGGCCAGAACTACCTCGACAACACCAACGGCCTGCTCTACCACAACAACGGCGACGGCACCTTCACCAATGTCAGCGTCGCCTCGGGCGTGCGCAGCTCGGGCTTCAACGCCACCAGCGCCTCCGCCGTCGACTACGACCACGACGGCTTCGTCGATCTCTTCGTCTGCGCCACGGGCTCTCCCGGCAAGACCGAAACCCTGTACCGCAACAACGGCGACGGCACCTTCACCATCCGGCGCGATCTCTTCCCCGTCGACAGCTTCACCGGCACCGTCTACGCCAACGGCTGGACCGATTACGACCACGACGGCTACGAAGACTGGCTGGTGCTTCTCAACGCCGGACGCCCGCTCATGCTCAAGAACGTCGCCGCGCCCGACGGCTCGCGCCGCTTCATCGACGCCACCACCGCCTCGGGCTTCACCTACGTGGGCCCCGCGCCCATGGGCATCGCCTTCGGCGACGTCAACAACGACGGCTGGCTCGACATCGCCATCACCGACGCCGTCAGCGGCACCTACTACCGCAACACCGGGGGCAACCCCTCCGCGGCGCCCCTCACCCGCGTGCTGCCCTATTCCACCTTCTTCGGCTGGGGCACCTGCTACATCGACGCCGACAATGATGGCGACCTCGACAACTACCAGGCGGGCAGCTTCGGCAGCGCCAATGTCGACTGGATCCTCCGCAACGAAAACAACGGCGCCAGCTGGACCGACGTCCGACCCGCCCTCAACACCACCTCGCTCGCCAGCCAGTTCAGCGCCCACGTCGATTTCGACAACGACGGGCGCGAGGACGTCATCACCGTCAACCCCAACAACTTCGTCAGTGTCTACCACAACCGTTCGAGCAGCAACAACCACTGGCTGAGCGTGAAGCTCACGGGCGCGGGGCTTGTCAGCCGCGATGCCGTAGGCGCCCGCGTGCTGCTCACCTCCGGGGGCGTCACGCAGACGCGCGAGGTCGCCATCGGCACCAGCTACTCCGCCACCGAAGATCCTCGCCTGCACTTTGGCCTCGGCGCCGCCACCAGCGCCGATTCCATCCAGGTCGTCTGGCCCCGCGCCGGCACGCTTGAAAGCCGCACCGAGATCTTCACCGGCCCGTTCGCGGCTGATCGCATCATCACGCTCACGCCCCAGCGCCTGTGCGACGCCGATGTCAACGCCGACGGCGTCGCCGACCAGGGCGACATCGACACGCTCATCGACATCATCGCGGGTGGCTCAAACCCCGCCAACATCAACGCCGACTTCAATCACGACGGCGCCCGCGATCAGGGCGACGTGGACGCGCTCATCAACGTCATCGCCGGCGGCCAGTGCCCGTAGCGCCCCGGCTCGATCATCACGCAGCGTGCCGCAGCCCCTCTCCTCGAGAGGGGTGTTTCATGCGCGAGTCCGTGAGGTCGCCGGGTCGCCGGCCCGGCGCGAGCTTCAGGCCGCCCGCGTGCGCGAGAGGAGCGACCCGAGCGTCTGGGCCATCGCCGCGAAGTTGCCGCTGAGTTCGAGCTTGTCCATGCACATGTCCGCCCCGGCGAACCGCATCTTTTCGAGCGTCGAAGGCTCACTGTCGCCGCTCATGACGACGATGCGCAGGGAGGCACACTCCGCCCGCCCGCGCAGCGATTTGGTGAGTTCGATCCCGCTCATGCCGGGCAGGTTGAGGTCGGTAAGCAGCAGATGCGGACGCTGCGAGGGCGTCGTGCTGGTCAGGGCGGCCATGGCCTCCTCGGCGTTGTCGAAGAACGTGCAGCGGAACTCGGGCCTGGTTGAAAAGTTCTTCTGCAGCAGGCGGCACACGAACTTGTCGTCGTCGACCACCACCACGTTCCACATCGCGCCCTTGGCGTTGGTCGTCGCCATGCCGTATTGCCGCACGCGGTTGCGCCCCGCCTGCTTGGCCGCGTACACGCACTCGTCCGCCGCCTGCGTGAGTTGTTCTGGCGTCCAGTCCGCCGTCGCGGTGCCCGGCTCGCACGATGCCACGCCCACGCTGATTGTCACGGGCAGCGACAGCCCCGCGATGTCGTACGCCGAGAGGTCAAAGGTCGTCTTGCACACCGTCTGCCGCAGGATCTCGCCGACCCGGGCGGCCCGGTCCAGCCCCACCTGAGGTAGCACCAGGACAAACTCTTCGCCCCCATAGCGGCACAGGGTGCCCACCCGGTCCGCCACCTCGCGCAAGCGCTTGGTGAGTTCCATAAGTACCGCGTCGCCCGCCTGGTGCCCGTGGGTGTCGTTCACGCTCTTGAACTTGTCGGCGTCGAGGAACACCACCGAGATCGGCTGGTTCGCCCCCTTGCACTTGGCCGCCTGGGCCCGGAGCGTCGCATCAAAATGCGCCCGGTTGAACGCCCCGGTGAGCCCGTCGGTGATGGTCTTCTTGGCGAGCTCGTCGTTCTTCTGCTTCAGCTCGACCGCCTCGCGCTGCATCTCCTCCTGAGCCTCGGCCATCTGCTCGTTGGCCATGCCCAGGATCGACGCCAGGTCGGGCTTGTCGCCCGTCTTGAGGTCCAGGGTCTTGGTCAGGTCGGCCGCACCTTTGGCAGTCTGCTCCAGCAGCTCTCGGGCGCGGGCCGCTTCGATGCCGAACCATTTGCGAGCGACCACCACGAACTGCCCGAGCTTCTGGGGGTCGCGCCTGGGGTTGAGCGCACTGGCCGCCATGCCTCCCAGCGACACCACCTGCACCAGCGTCCGATGATGAGCGACCGATCGGTCCGCCTTGTGGTGGTGGGCGATGCACTCCTGGATCTGCTCGGGCAAGCGCCACTTTTCCGCCAGTTGCCTGCCCACCCGGGCGTGGTCAAAGCCCAGCTTGAGCTGCTCGTGCTCGAGCACCTGGTCGTGGTCGGCCGGCCCTTCGGCCAGCACATCGGTGTATTCCTGCTTCAGGGCGGCGAACGCGGCCAGCATCCCGATGTCCTGCAGCAGCGAGCCCACGAACGCCTCTTCGGGGTCGAGCGCCCGCATCGTGAGCGCAATCGCCCGCGCCGACGCCGCCCCGTAGACGGAGCGCCGCCAGTAGCTCTCAAGGTCAAACCGTGCATCCAGCCCGACGGCCTTGGTCGTCTCCACCAGGCTGAAGCCCAGCACGATCGACTTCACGGTGTTGAGGCCCAACAGGCTCATCGCACGGCTGATGCTCGGACAAGGCGTCGCTAGCCCGTAGTAACTCGAGTTCACCGTCCGCAGCACCTTGGTCGTGAGCGCCGGATCGTTCTGCACCAGGTCGGCAATCTTCTGGATCGACACGTTCGGATCGCGTGTCAGCTCCAAGACCTGCATCGCCACGCCCGGAAGCGTCGGCAGGTTCGGACACGTCAGTACTCGTTCGAGGGGTGTTCGCATTTCCAACGTCGAAATTCGGCGCCCAGACTCGGTTATTGCAGACGTGCAACGCCCCCAAGGAGCCGTGTTGACTGACGGTCCATTCATCGAAATCCCAAAGAAATGGAATGAGAAAGAGACCCCATTTCCACATTTCTGCGGGCTATTTGGTCCACCTGTGTGGGGGAGGAGCTGCAAGCCTCAGAATGAACGGAACTTAAGCGCGATTGGAACACCTGCTTCACCGCCGCATCTGACACTATGGATGCAGTCGAACCGATCTACGCCTGGTGCGAACAGACCGTCAACCCAGGCCGCACTGCGAGGTGGAACGTGCCGAACGAACGAGATTATCCGGACGACAATGAAACTACTGGCCCTGATCGCATCAACCCCGATCGGCTGATCGAGGTTGCCACGGCCGTGTACGAAGCCTGCCAGGAATGGTCGACGATGCACGGCGGGCGCTCAATCGCCCCCACGAAACTACTGGGTTCGGCCGATCAGCCCAAGAGCATGACCGAGTTCACGCGCTTTGAGGTCGAAGAGGCGGAGATGTTCCTGATCCGCATGGGGTTCATGCAGCCCCCCAGCGCCAAGACCCGTTAGCCTTCGTCGGATCGTCGAACACGGTCAGGCCCCGTTCTTGGCCTGCATCCCCGCTACCACGATCCCGCCGAAGATGTAGTTGATGTACATCGCGGCCCAGCACCAGCGCAGGAACACGCTCTCCTGCTTGAACAGCATCACGTAGTCGCGCCAGACCGGCACAAACGCGATGAGGTACGCCAGCGGCGTCTCGTACACCTGCGCCGACTTATAAGCGCTCACCACGAACATCACGAAGTTCAAAACCGCCCAGCAAATAAAGAACACCGGCGTCCACGCCGGGCTCTGGATCGTCGCCACGCCCATGAAGCCGAAGACCGCGATCACCGCGAGCCCCTGCGCGTGCGGGTTCTGCGTCAGCGGCGCCTTTGGCTTGGCCGGCCCGTCGTCCTTGGCCTTCTCGGGCTTCAAGATCCGCACGCGGGTGCGCTTACCCGAATCCGTATTGAACCCGCAGCCGGTGCAGATGACGGCGTCCGCCGTGAGCGCCCGCCCGCATTCGGGGCAGGGCTTGGTGCCGGTCTCGGCGATGGCGGTCTTGGAGCCCATGCCGAGCAGAAAGCTGTTGTCCTCGCTGGGGGCTTGTGCCCCGCTGGCCCTGGCCGCGGGCGCGTTCTTGGCGTTCATGGCGAACTTTGCCGCCTTGGCCTTTTCCATGCAATCGGGGCATAAGTACTTGCCCGAGCCGATCTTGTAGTTCGGCTTGGCGTCGAGATTGACGCCGCAACTGCTGCACGACTTGCCGCCGGCGGCGGGGGTTGGTGTGGTCTCGGCCATGAATGCTCCAGAGAATCGTTCCGGACAAACAGCGTACCACGCCTTTGCGCCGGCGTCATGCACCAAATCGCCGATTTTGCGTCCCGCGATGCGCCCTCAGATGAACAACGCCAGCACGAAGATGATCACCCAGGTCACAAAGCTCACGATCCGGGCGTCCCGCAGCTCAAGGTCCACGAAGTCCGCCAGCAAGGCGGCGTACATGAAGGTCGTGATCCCCAGCGGCAGCAGAAAGATCAGCCCGTGCGTCACTGCGTCCCCGATCGCGAAGAACGCCAGCGCACAACTCATCGCCGACGCCACGAACAACGTGGTGTGCTTCAGGTGTGAATCGACCCCGCCCATCAGGAACCGTGCGACGACCAGCAGCGCGATGAGCCCGATGACCGTGGCGCCCACGAAGAGCCCCAGGCCCGCCGCCACGATCGCGATGGCCTTGGTGTAGTCCGGCCCGGAGGTCGTGAGCCCAAGAGCCGCGGCTCCCGGCGAGATGCTCGCCTGGGCCGCCATCGCCGCCTCATACAGCAGATAGGCACCGTACGTGCCGCCCCCGATGGTGAGAAAGATCAGCGGCTTTCTGAACGCGGCTTTCTCCATCTCGCGCGACACCATCTCGTCGTGCTGCAGGCGCGTGTAGAACCGGTTCAGCGTGCCGCACTCCGGACACTTCATCCCGCCCCGCTTGTCGGTCGGCAGGCCCGAGAGTTCGTAGTCGCACTTCTTGCAGTGGGGGACGTTCCGGCGGGCCTCGGCTTCTTCCCGCTGCTGCTTGCGTTTGCGGCGTTCCTCCCGCGATTCCGCCGTGTCGTCCGGGTGCGCGTCAAAGTCGCCCAGCACCTCGCGGGCCTTCTCGGGGTTCAGGGGCACGCTGGCCGGGTCGTAGCCGCAGACCGGGCAATCCGCCCGCCCGGGCTGAAAACTGGAGGCACACTTGGGGCAGGGAGCCCGCGTGACGGCTTCTTCGACCGGCTCCAGGGTGTACTCGCCCTCGCTGGCAGGGGCAGCGGTGCTTCGGGATGCGACTTGGGCGATCTTGGCCCGGCGTCGCTGCAGCGCCTGGGCGCACGCCTCGCAGTAGAACTTTCCCGCGGCGTCTTTAAACCGGCGCGACGTCGAGACGTCGATCCCGCACCGAAAGCAGATTGGGATGGGTGAAAGTGCCATGGTCGCACGCGGGCCCGGTCGGTATCTTTGATCGGCGATCGCGAGATTGGTTTCAGGGGCGGGCAGATCTGAGGTGCTTTGCGGCAGCCGCCGCCCCGGTTGTATCGGTTTGGGCTTGGGCGGGGTGCATCAATCCGGAGACCGAAGACATGATTCCGGAACCGATCGATCGTAGAGGGTTTTTGGCCCGGGGGGTCGGCCTGGCCGCCGGGCTGGCGGCGTGGGCGGCCGCCGCCCCGCGGGCGTGCGCTGAGCCGGAATCCGGCTTTCGACCCTCGTCGCACGGGTTCGCGTTTGTGAACTCATTCGAAGGCGTGCCCCTGCCCCGGTCGATCCGCGAGGGGCAGGGGTTGCTGGCGCGGGCGCTGCGGGCGGGCCTCAAGGGCGAACTGCCGAGCACCTTTGGGCTGTGCGGGGGCATGAGCCTGGCCGCGGCCGACTACTACCACGCCAACATCAAGCCCCCCGCCGACACCAAGCCTCCAAAGCAGGGCACGCCCCTGTACGAGTACCTCTACCAGCGTCAGACGGACTCCTTGGGCGAGAACGTGGTGATGGCCGCCAAGTTTCTGCAGTGGATGACCCTGCCGGACGCTGGCGAGGGCTCGTGCGAGGCGATGTCGCGGGAAGAACTGAAGGGCGTGCCGGATCGACTCATGAAGGGTGAGCTGGTGCCGCTGGGCCTGTCGCTGGTGCGGGCGAAGGGGAATGCGTCGAGCGATGCACCCGAGGGCCTGCCCTGGCAGAATCATCAGGTGCTGGCGTATCGGTGGGAGGCGGGCCCGGAGTTCGCCCACTTCTGGATCTACGACCCGAATCACCCGCACGATGATTCGGTGCGGCTGGTGAATCTGGCGGCCGGATCGGCGGTGCCGGCGCGGCACGGGTACGAGCTGCGCTGGGGTGATAGGAGCCGCCCGGTGCGGGGCGTGTTCCCGATGCCCTACGAACCCAAGCGCCCGCCGAAGCTGTAGACGCCGGCAGGCGACGAACCACAAATATTCCGAACAGAATTGTGGTATTTCGGCAAATCTGAGGTACGTTGTGGGGGACGTGGGGGAGAGGGGCAGGTCTTATTCAAGACTGGAGGCCCCATGGCGTGGAAAAGTGCGGCGATGATGGCGACGGCGGCGGCTTTGGCGGCGTCGGGCGTGGCGCGCGGCGAGTTCACCCGCAACATCATGATCACGGGCTACTGGCCCCCGACCAACGAGATGCTGCGCCCGTTCTCGCAGAACTCAAGCCAGAACCCGGGGGGATGGCAGGGCCTCAACTGGGAGGGGCGCGGGTACAACATCTACTCGTATTTCCCCGAGTTCCCGGGCGGGGTGAACCAGAATCCGCGGGGCACCGGCGATTTTCAGGTCGATTACCAGGCGGCGTCGGCGGATTTCTGGCGGATCACGGGGGAGTTGAAGCCCTGCGCGATTATTACGTTCAGTCGGGGTGACCCCGGGAGCAACTGGGAACTGGAGTCGCGGGCCCGCAAGCTGCCCCTGAACCAGTGGTCGCCCGATTACCTCGCGCCGACGCAGCCGACGCCGGATCTGCCGATCGCCAGCGAGCCGGACGGCATGATCCGGTATTCGTCGCTGCCAATGAGCGACATCCGGACGGCGGTGCAGGCGGCGATTCCGGGGTTCAATGCGTTCATCGACACCAGTAATAACTTTGGGGGCACGTTTGTGTCGGAGTTCACGAGTTACCACGGGGCGTGGTATCAGAACCTGCATAGCTCACCGAACGACCCGGCCCAGTGTTTCGCGGGCGGGCATATTCATGTGGGGATTAATACGCCCTTGGCGACAGCACAAATTGCAACTTTTGCAACCTTGCGGACGTTGGAGGGGTATCTAGATAGCGTGATTCCGGTGCCTTCGCCGTCCGTCGGGGCGGTGTTGGCGGCTGGGGCGATGCTGGCGGGGCGTGGGAGACGGGCGAGGGGCTGAGTTGGATTCGCAAACGCGTTGAAGCCCCGGGTGGCCAGGGTGGGCGAGGTCGGTGACAGCCGTCCGGAGGTGGTGATCGAACCGCGAGGGAGAAGATCCCGCGCGGGACATTCGTGGTGCGGCGATACGGGCGCTTCTCCTCACGGCCCGTGGAGCCATGCGTGCCCACGACGCGCCGTGATGTAGGGCGCGACACACAACGCCCCGGAGCCGCCGGCTTCGGGGTGTTTTTTGTTTTTGATGGAGTGTCGAGGCACGCGGCGCGAAGCGCGGAAAATCACGAACCCGCGGGCGGGTGGGTCTTCATGTACTCTTCCTGCTTCTGCTTGGCCTGATCGACCTGCTTCTGCTCTTCGGGAGAGAGCTGGATGTCCACGGGCTGGGGAGGCAGAGGCCGCGTCGCGGGGTTGGGGCCGATGAGGCCCAGGTTGTAAAGGATGAGCCCGAGGCCGGCGAGCAGAACAACGGCCGCGATGGCGAGCTTGATCTTGTCGGGCGAAATGCCTTCTTTTTTCGGTGCACTCTTGGATGAGCTGAGAGATCCGCGGGGCATGAGTGGCTCCTGAACTCGCACGCTGGTCGGTTGGCCCTGAAGAGGGGGGCCAACCCTCGGGAAACGGCTTGAACCGAAAGTGTATACGCCCGCCAGGAATCGGGAAGGGGCCTACCCGACGTCGCGGCCCTGGAACAGGATGACGCCCAGGCTGAGGAACGCGCCGATCTGGGCGAGCGAATAGACCCCGACCAGCCCAACGTAGAGGGGCGGGATGGCGCGGATCTGCGTGATGGCGTCGAGCATCCAGAAGAACTGGAGATTGGGAAGCGCGCCCCACAGCACCAGCGGCACGGGGTGGATGTGCGTCTGGGCGTGGAAGACGTAGTCGCCCTGTTCAGGGGCGCGGTAGATCGGCACGGGCGTGGCGCCCACGTTGCGGACGGTCAGCGTCTTGCCGTCGATGGACGTGATGACGATGCTGGAGGGGGCCTGAGGGCCGAGCAGCGCCGTGGCGTCGTCCAGCTTGCCCTTGATCCCAGGGTAGGTGGCGCGGGGGATCATCGGAAAGCCATTGGGGCTGGGGCTGTAGTAGAAGGGATCACCCGCCCGCAGCGATTCATCGGGCGGGCGCTCGAGATCGATCACCAGGGTGTCGCCCGGCTCGTCGAAGGCGGCCTTGGCGGGGTCGGGCGAGGTGACGCTGGTCACGGTGCCGATCAGTGTGTTGCTGAAGACGAAGCGGCCAAAGAGGTAGTTGGAGAGCAGGGCCAGCAGGAAGACGCCCACGCACACCACGATGGTCATCACCTGCCCCAGGCGCGTGGAGGCGGCGGTCGCGACGGCGCACAGCACCAGCACCGCCATGAGCAGGCACGAGCAGGCGATCAGGATCTGCGGCTGCAGATCGTGGGTGATCGGCTGCAGGGCCCACTTCTTGTCGAGCAGCAGCACACCGACGTAGCCCAGCACCAGGAAGGGGACCATGAGGACGACCATGGTCTGCGGGAAGTTCCAGCCGTAGAAGTAGTTGCACCATGCTGCCAGACCCATGGCCAGGGCGATGGCGCCCAGGCCAAAGACGAGCACGGGTCCGTCGAGCTCGTCGGCGGCGGTGGACATGACCCCGTGACGCAGCGCCAGGAGCAGGAAGACAAGCATGGCGATGGTCGAGATGACCACGCACGTCGTGACACCCAGGAATTTCCCGAGGATGAGCGTCACGCGGCCCACGGGTTTGCTGACGATGGTGAGGACGGTTTTGTTTTCGATTTCGCGGCTGATGACGGCGGTGGCGACGAAGCCGGCGAGCACGGTGCCGAGCACAAAGATGGTGCCGAGGCTGAAATCGAAGAGGAGTTTGTTGTCACCGGTGAGGGGCCCGATGACATCGTTGTCCATGGAGTAGGCGGTGCTCCAGGTGTTGAGAACCTGGATGAGCCCGGCGATGAGGATGAGGATGAAGACGATGGGCTGACGCACGCTCTCGATGAACGTGTTGCGGGCGATGGTGAGGAGTTGGGTCAGCATGAGGGTGGGGTGACGCGAGCCGCGGGGGCCGAAATCGAGAATCGTGAAAGAGCGACGAACATAGCGGCGGTCCGGTCGTACATCAACGGCGAGGAGGCCGAGAAGGCCTTGGTCGTGTCATTGAAGGGCCGGTTTTTTTCCGGGGTTTGAAGGCGAAACGGGTGAGTTCGAGGGGTATATGCGGGTGAGTACGCCGGCGGCGGGCAAGGGTTCGGCGTGCGAAGCGGAGAATCTGAGTCGGGCAAGGTGGGGAGCGAGCGCACAAATGGCCGGTGGCGCAGGGTGACGGAGGAGCGGGCTGGGCGTCGGCTGTTGGGGTCGTGTTGGTGTGGATGCGGGCGAAGGGGCGGAAGGCAACTGGAAACCGGGACGAGTTGCGGGCACAATAGCGACCCCGCGTTCCGGTCAGGCAGGCCCGGGTTGGTGGGAGTGACGGAGCGGATCGGGCGTTGCATGTCTGGATGGGTTCGCCTTGGGGAGAGCGCGTGCGGGTCTGTCACGCGTCGGCGAAGCGGTGAGCAGGGAGGATTGGGCGGGCGCAGCGGATGCGCCGGCGTGGTCGGCGTGGTGAACGAGCGCGGGTTGGCGAGCGTGTCTTCTTTGTCTTGAGGACTGGAACCAGCATGAGAGCAGACTTTCAGACGTTTCGGAGTGCGGCGACGGTCAGCATCCGCGGCGTGTTTCTGCAGTTGGGCCTGGCCGGGGTCACGCTGTTCTACGGCGTCAAGTCCGGTGAACAGGCGGCGGTGACGGCGGCGATCTTCATGGCCGCGGGGGCCGCGGCGTGGCTGGTGCTGGCGATCATCTATGACCAGCACCGGCGCGAGCGCGTCGAGGCGATGGAGATCGAGGCGCTGGCCGCGGGACCCACTGCGGGCACCTCGGTCTTTTCGAGCCAGGAGGATTTTCGCCCGGCGGCCAAGCGGCTGGCGGGCCTGTATCGGTTTCTGTTTCCGATCGCTTCGCTGTTGATCGCCGGGGCGTTGATCGGCGGGGGCGTGCTGCGGTACATGCAGGCGGGGCCGGTGCCGGCGGCGATTGCGCCGCCCATGTATCCGGGCTGGGGCCTGGGGCTGGGGATCGGCATCGCGGCGCTGGGCTTCGTGGTGGCGAGGTACGCCGCGGGCCTGGCCAAGCAGCCTGTGTGGAGCAATCTGAAGGCGGGCGCGGCGTTCACGGTCGGGTCGTCGATCCTGTGGCTGGCGATCGCGGTGGCGCACCTGGTTGACTACATCGGCCCGGACGTGCTGGTGAGGTATCTGCCCCGGACCAGCGCGGTGTTCCTGGTGGTGGTCGGCGCCGAGATGGTGGTGCAGTTCCTGCTGGCGATCTATCGCCCGCGCAAGGCGGGGGACATGCCCCGGGCGGCGTTTGAGAGCCGCCTGCTGGGGTTCGCGGCGGCACCGGACCGGATCGCGCAGTCGATCAGCGACGCGGTGAACTACCAGTTGGGCTTTGACGTCACGAGCGGGTGGGCGTACCGGCTGCTGAGCCGCAGCCTGGCGCCGCTGGCGCTGGCGGCGGCGGCGATCGGCTGGCTGCTGACGTGCGTGGTGGTGGTTCAGCCCCACCAGCGGGCGATTATCTTGCGGTTCGGTGAGCCCGTGGGGCGGGCGGTCGGTCCGGGCCCGCACCTGAAGTGGATGTGGCCGATCGAGACGTCGTACGTGCCCGAGTACTTCGAGAAGGATGACAAGCAGAACCTGGTGCTGAAGGACCGGACGGTGACTGGGCTGCGGCTGATGCAGCTTGGCACGCAGCCGGCGATCACCAAGGAGCCCATCCTCTGGACCAACGACCACGTGGGCGAGGAAGTGTGGCAGTACGTGCGGATCGGCCCGGGCGGGGAGAACGTGCAAGGGGCGGACGTGGTGGACGTGGCGGCGGTGTCGGTCGAGATTCCGATGCAGTACCGCGTGAGCGATGTGAAGCTGTTTGATGAACTGGCCGCACCCGAGGAGCGGGATGATCTGCTGCGGGCGATTGCGCGGCGGGAGACGACGCAGTTCTTCCAGAACCAGACGCTGGACACGGTGCTGGGTGGCGACCGGATCAAGCTTTCGGATCAGCTGCGCGACCGGGTGCAGAAGGCGTTTGATCAGTTGAACCCGGGCCCGGACGGCAAGCCCCGCGGCGCGGGGGTGGAGATCGTGCTGCTGGCCATCGCCGGGGTGCACCCGCCCAAGGACACGGCGGCGGCGTTCGAGACGCCCGTGCAGGCCGGGCAGCGATACGAAGCGAGGATCCTGTCGGCCGAGTCGGACGCCATTCAGAAACTGACCGAGGTGGTGGGCGACGCGGCGCTGGCCGAGCGTCTCACGGCCGAGGTGAAGGTCGATGAGCAGTTGAAGGCGGCGGCGTCGGCGGCCAAGCCGGGTTCGCCCGAGGCGATCGCGGCGTCCAAGGCGCTGGTCGAGCACCAGCTCAAGGTGCAGGAGATGCTGCTGGAGGCGGGGGGCTCGACGGCGGCGAAGCTGGCCGACGCGCGCCGGGCCCGCTGGCAGGCCAACCTCTCGGCGCGGGGCGAGGCGATGGGTTACAAGGGCAAGGAGGCTCTGTACCTGGCCGCTCCGGAGCTCTTCAGGCTGAACACGTTCTTCGACTCGATGAAGACGGCGCTGGCGAACACCCGCGTGCTGATCCTTTCGGACGAGGTGCAGAACCGCCTGAACCTGGACATCAAGCCAAAGGACTTCGGCACCGAGATTTTCAAGTCGGACAACAGCAAGTAGGCGAGTAGGTGACGGCGCGGGCGGGGCCCGGCCGGCGAGCAACAGGAGTTTTCCGCGTGCAACTGGTTATCCGAATCATTCTGGCGGGCGTGTTTCTGTTGGCCCTGTTCGCGTTTGCCGCGACGTACACGGTGCGCTACACCGAGGCGGCGGTGCTGACGACCTTTGGCCAGGCGACCGAGAAGGACGTGCACCTGACGCCCGGCCTGCGCTTCAAGTGGCCATACCCGATCCAGAGCGTGACCAAGTACGACACGCGGGTGCGCAGCACCAGCGTGAAGTTTGAGCAGCAGCAGACCGCCGACTCCAAGCAGGTCGTCGTCGAGACGTTCTGCGACTGGCGCGTGAGCGATCCGCTCAAGTTCTTCCGCACCTTCTCCAACGCGGGCGAACGCAGCGAGGAGCACTTCCGCAAGGCCGAGGGCTCGCTGGAAGCGGCGATGCGTTCGGCGGCGGGCATCATCGCCCAGTACAACATGACCGACCTGTTCACGACCTCGCCCAGCGGGACCAAGCTGCCCGAGATCGAGGTTCGCATGCGTGACACGCTGCGGAACAGCGCCGACAAGACGGGGATCTCGCTCTCCGACGCCGGGATCGAGGTGGTGCGGGTGGGGATCATGCGCATCGTGCTGCCCGAAGAGGTGACCAAGACGGTCTTCGAACGCATGAAGGCCAACCGCGAGAAGATCGCCAAGGAGACCGAGAGCCGCGGCAAGGCCGAGGCCCAGGCCATCCGCTCCAAGGCCGACAACGACGCCAAGACGATCGAGCAGTTCGCGACGGCCCTGGCGCAGGAGATCCAGTCGCGGGGCGATCTGGAGGCGGTGCCCTACGTGGCGCAGATGAACACCAACGGGGACCTGGCGGTCTTCCTGAAGACCATGGAGTTCCTCAAGGACGGGGGCTTCGGCAAGCAGACGACGCTAGTGCTCTCGGGTGATACGCCCGGCGTGCCGATGCTCTTCCCCAGCGCACTCGACAATCTCAAGACCGGGCAGGTGCCCGAGGTGATGCGCCGGGGAGTCCTGGGCGAGTCGGTCGCGCGCAAGCCCGCCGCCGCGAACGGGGGTGGGAAGTGAGTCTCGACCCCATCGGGAAGTTGCTGCTGGATCCGGATCCGCCCGTGCCCGGCCTGGGCGGGGGCGATGAGGCTGGGCAGGCGCCCGCGCCCCGGCGCAGCGGCAGCGTGCAGTTGCGCGAGGTGGGCACGACGGCGGCGGAGGACGAGCAGGCCATGCTCGACCCCGCCAACCAGAGCCTGGCCGAAGCCCTCAAGGTGATGATGTGGCTGCTCCGCCTGGCGATGGTGGTCCTGGCGGGGCTGTACCTGGCCAGCGGCTTCCGGTCGATCAAGGAAAACGAGCGCGGCATCCGCCTGCTGTTCGGCAAGATCCAGGCCTCGAACCTGCCCCCCGGCTTTGCGTGGAGCCTGCCCTTTCCGCTCGGCGAGCTGCGCACCGTCGACCGGGCGTACAAGGCGATCCAGATCGACAAGGACTTCTGGGTGGCCAACGCCACGCCCGACCAGAGCATCGACAAGCTCACGCCCACCGAAAGCCTGAAGCCCGGGCAGGGCGGCTGCGTGCTGACGGCCGAGGGAAACATCGCGCACACCCGCTGGCGCTTGGGCTACAGCGTGGAGGATGTGGCCAAGTACTCGCAAAATGTGCTGGACGAACAGGCCGAGGACCTGGTGCGCAACGCCGTCAAGGCCGGCATCGTGCAGGCGTGCGCCGGGGTCACGATCGAGCAGTTGCTGGCGCAGTCGTCGGACCAGATCAACTCGGTGCGCTCCAAGGCCCGCCAGATCGCCCAGGACACGCTGGATTCCTTCGAGAGCGGGATCAAGCTCGAGCAGCTCGACCCGGTCGATGCCATCGCGCCCGTCAAGGTGCGCAGCGACTTCCAGCGCGTGGTGGCGGCCTCCAGCGAGGCCCGCAAGGAAGTGGACGCGGCCAAGGCGCAGGGCAAGCAGAAGCTGCTCGAGGTTGCCGGAAACGCCGCGCCATATCTCATCCGAGAGATCGAGCACTACGAGGCCGCGGTGAAGCGCCAGGAAGCGGCCGAGGCGGCCAAGGACAGCGCGGGCCAGGCCGCGGCTGAGCAGGAGGCCAAGCGCCTGCTCGGGCGCATCGAAGCGATCATGAGCGGGGACGTCGTCGAGATGGAGCCCGGAAAGATCGAGATGGCCGGGGCGCCCGAAGACCTCCAGGGCGGGAAGGTCTCCAAGCTCTCAGGGGGCGAAGTGGCGGACATCCTCGCCCAGGCCAACTCGTACCGCGCCGGTGCCGTGAGCCGTGCGGCGGCTGATCTCAACCGCTTCAACGCGAAGCTGGCCCAGTTCAACGCCAACTCGAAACTGATGGTGACCCGCGAGTGGGTCTCGGCAATGAACGACTTCCTGTCGCGCGAGACGGTGCAGCAGATCCGCGTGCCCAACGGGCTGGAGCTGGTGCAGATCGACACCGGGCCAGACCCGGACATCCAGCGGGCCATCGACAAGGCCAAGAAGAAGGTCGAGAGCGACATCGCGGAGCGCAAGCGGCTCGAAGGCCTGAAGAAAGAGCAGTACAACACCGAGACGGAGTTGCAGGTCCACCAGTGATCGGTGGCCCAGGACCCCGGACCGGGGTGGAGCAATGCTGATGACGCAGGCGACAACGGGGCTTCAGGCGGGCGCGACCACCGGCACGGGCGTGGTGGTGTGCCAGCAACTGACGCGCGTGTTCAAGGATTTCTGGATGCGTGACCGCGCCCGCGCGGTCTCGAACCTCTCCTTCGAGATCCACCCGCGAGAGGTCTTCGGGCTCCTTGGTCCCAACGGCTCGGGCAAGAGCACCACCATCAAGATGATCCTCGGGCTGCTGCGCCCCACCAGCGGACGCGTCGCCGTCTTCGGCAAAGCGCCCACCGACGTCGCCATCAAGAAGCGCATCGGCTACCTGCCCGAAGAGTCGTACCTCTACGGCTTTCTGAACGGGCGCGAAACGCTGGAGTACTACGGCAAGCTCTTCGAGCTCGACCATCGCACCCGCGAACGCCGCATCGACGAACTGCTGGACATGGTGGGCCTCACCGGCGCCCAGTTCCGCCCCGTGCGGGAATACTCCAAGGGCATGCAGCGACGCATCGGCATCGCCCAGGCGCTTATCAACGACCCGGATTTCCTGATTCTCGACGAGCCCACCACCGGCCTGGACCCGATCGGCACGCGCCAGATCAAGGACCTGATCATCGAGCTGGGCCGCCGCGGCAAGACCGTGCTCCTCTCCAGCCACCTGCTCGCCGACGTCGAAGACTGCGTGGACCGCCTGGTGATCCTCTACGGCGGGCAGAAGCGGGCCGAGGGGACGTGCGCCGACCTGCTCGAGAGCCACTCCAAGACCACGATCGAGACCGACACGCTCGACGAGGCGACGCTGGCCGAAGTCGATCGGCTCATCCGCCAGCGCAGCGGGGGCGAGCGGGGCGTGTCGCGCGTGTCGCGCCCGCGGCAGACGCTCGAAGAGCTCTTCCTCGACATCGTCGACAAGGCCCGGGCCGAGCAGCTTGGCACCTCCGGCGCGACTTCGGGGGGGCAGACCCCGGCGTTCCTCAAGAGCATCGAACCCGAGGCGGGCGAAGCACTCATCGATTCGCTCGTCAAGGCCAGCGACGCGCCGGCCGAGCCCGCCCCGTCGCCGATGGCCGCCGACACGGGGACGAAGATCGAACCCGCCAGCGATCAAGGCGCGGGCGGAGAGCGTAATGAGATCGTGGACAAGCTCATGGGCCGAGGCGAAGAGGCGGCGCCGCCGCCCCCGCCGCCAGTCAAGGCCTACGAGCCGCCCAAGGGCGTTGATTCGTCGGTGATCGATTCGTTGCTGGGTGGTGGGCCGGACAAGGACGGCGCGGGAGAGCAGTCGGGCGATGCCCGGGAGCGGGGCTGACCTGTGTTTGAGTTGCTTTCTCGTCTGAATCGTGCCCAGCAGTCGCGGGGCTTCCAGTGGGCGGCCAGTGCGGTCGTGCTGGCGGCGATGGTCATCGGTTTCGGTTGGCTGCTGCTGAGGACGCCCCCGGCCCCGCTGCTGGAGCCCGGCGTTGTCGAGGCGGCCCAGGCCCAGCCCGAAACCTCGCCCAAGCCACTGGTGGGCAACAAGGCGATCGGCGCCGACAACGCCGACAAGGCCGCGGCCGGCGAAGACGCCCAGGCCAAGCAGGGCGAGCTCGGCGTGAGCGAAGATGAACGCTCCACGCTCGCGATCGTGAATGACGTGGTGTCGGCCCGGGCGGATTCGACGGCCCTGGGCGTGGGCATCGCGCTGGGCGGAGCGCTGGCCCTGGCCGTCATCTGGCTGGGCCTGGGCATCCTCTACCTCGCGCTGTCGGTGGTGGCGGTCGGTGCGCTCAGGCTGGGGCCGGTGCTGCACGTGCCGGCGGGCTATGTGGCGGTCGCGGTGGGGGTGATGCTGCTCACCGCCGTCTTCGCCGCCCTCATGCAGCTCGCACGGCTGCTCACCTCGTACTCGCTCTGGATGCTGCTGTTCGGCGTGGTGTCGCTGCTGCTGGGCGTGGCGGCGGGCATCACCACTGCCCAGTACGCCCCGGCGAGCGTGGCCGGGCCCGTCTCGGTGCTGGTGGGCATGGCCGTCTTCGCCGCGGCCTTTGTGCCCTTGCTCAAGTTCTCCATGACCATGCAGCCCGGGGCGGTCGCGGCCATCGCCCGCAACACCCTGGCCGAGGCCGTCCGCCTCAAGCTCAGCGTGGTCTTCCTGGTGCTGCTGGTCATCGGGCTGGCGGCCCTGCCCCAACTGCTCGACCCCAAGGAGTTCCTGCGCTACCGCGTGCAGAGCTTCCTGCAATACGGCATGGGCGGGTCGTTCTGGCTCATCGGGCTGCTGGTGCTGCTGTTCGCCGTCGCCAGCGTCGCGTTCGATCAGCGCGACAAGACCATCTGGCAGACCATGACCAAGCCCGTGTCCGCCGCCCAGTACGTGCTGGGCAAGTGGCTGGGCGTGGCCATGCTGGCGGCGGTCCTCATGACGGTCTGCGGCAGCGGTGTCTACCTCTTCACCGAATACCTCCGCAACCAGACCGCTTCCAACGAGATCAAGCCCTACGTCGCCGAAGAGGGCCGCCTGATCAGCGAAGACCGCCTCATCCTCGAGACCCAGGTGCTCTCGGCCCGCGACACGGTGCAGATCGAGCCCTGGGAGATCGACGAAGCCAAGTTCCGCGAGAGCGTCAGTGCCCGGGTCAACTCCATCCTCGAAGAGTCGCAGGTTCCGGGCGAGACAGAGGTCCAGCGCGACTTCCGGCGGAGCGTCATCACCTCGCGCATCACCTCCGACCTGCGCAAGACCCTCTCCCAGGCCCAGCGCGTCATCGGCCCGGGTGAAAGCTCGGTCTACCGCTTCTCCGGCCTGGCCGCCGCCAAGCAGACCAGCCGCCCGCTGGTGCTGAGGTACAAGATCAATTCGGGCGGCAACATGCCCGACGTGCTGTACCGCATCACGTTCCAGTTCAAGGGTGCGCTGGCGGAGGTGCGCGAGGTGCCCCTGGCCCAGACCCTCACCATTCCCCTGCTGCCCAGCGTGGTCGATGACGAGGGCAACGTCGAGGTGCAGGTCACCAATGGCGACGTGTTCAGGGGCTCGGCCAACCCCGAGAGCCTGAGCTTCCCGCCCGACGGGCTGGAGATCACGTATGCCGCGGGGTCCTTCCGCACCAACTTCCTCCGGGTGGTCGGGGTGCTGTGGGTCAAGCTGGCGTTTCTGGCGATGGTGGGGGTGGTGGCGGGCACGTTCCTCAGTTTCCCGGTGGCGTGCCTGGTCTCGCTCACCATCTTCTTCTCGGCGGAGGGCGCGTCCTTCACCCGCAGCGCGCTCGACAACTACTCCACCGAAGACCAGCAGGGAAAGCCCCTCATCTTCCGCACCATCATTTCCAAGGTCGCCGAGGCGGTCTCGGGCGTCTTCCAGGTCTATTCGGATCTCAAGCCCACCGCCCACCTGGTCGAAGGTCTGCGGCTGGGCTGGGGCGACGCGGCGATGGGCGTGGCGTCGGTGGCCCTGGCCACCATGGTTCTCTACGTCATCGGCGTCATAGTCATGAAACGACGCGAACTGGCGATCTATTCGGGGCAGTAGATACGCGGCGGACGCAATCGGATCCACAACGCGGCTGGCGGGGCGCGAACCCCGCAGCCGCGGCTGGCGAACGCAAGATGGGACGCACTTCAAAGGCGGCGGCATGAAACGCGACACATGGATTCGAATCGGGGCGTCGGCACTCCTGTGCCTGTGCCTCTTCACCTCGGGCGGGCTTGCCGTCGCCCTCACCGCCATCGCCGGGCGCGACAAGCTCACCTACACCGATCGCGCCGAAGACGGCCAATCCCGCGAGGTCTCCCTGGGCATCGCCATGGGCGCGTTCCGCGGCATCTTCGTCAACTTCCTCTGGATGCGCGCCAACCAGATGAAGGAAGACGGCAAGTTCTACGAGGCCAACCAGCTCGCCGAGGCCATCACCAAGCTCCAGCCCCGCTTCGCCAGCGTCTGGGTCTTTCACGCCTGGAACATGGCGTACAACATCTCCGTCAGCACCCAGACGCCCGAGGAGCGCTGGCACTGGGTCAAGGCCGGCATCGACCTGCTTCGCGATCAGGGCATCCCCGCCAACCCCAACAACCTCCTCCTCCACAAGGAACTTGGCTGGATCTTCCTCCACAAGATCGGCGGCCAGACCGACGACGCCAACCTCTACTACAAGAAAATGCTCGCCCAGGAGTGGACCATCGCCGTCGGCCCGCCCCCCAAGCGCGGGCCCGAAGACCGCGACCGCGCCAAGGCCATCAAGAAGTTCGCCGGGTGGATCGCCGTCATCCGCGACGCCGCCGAAACCCCCGAGCAGCTCCACGAGCGCGAGCCCACCACCGACCAGCTCGCCCTCGCCCTGGCCAAGCTGAACATGTCGCCCGATTGGCGTCTGCTCCGTCGCTACGAGATCTGGCGCGCCGTCGAAGAGAGCGGGCAGAAGCGCTTCTACGAGAAGCAGATGGGCGTCGAGGCCCGCACCTTCGGCGCCGTCGTCGACGACCCCGCCTTCGCCAAGGCCTGGCCCGCCCTGCTCGCCTTCATCCGCAAGCAGGTCCTCATCCACCGCTACCACATGGACCCCGCCAAGATGGTCCGCTACACCGAAGAGATCGGGCCCATCGACTGGCGACACCACGCCGCCCACGCCTTCTACTGGTCCCACGAGGGCGTCGAAAACTCGCTGGATCGCGCCACCCGCGCCAACAAGGGCCTCTTCGACTTCATCAACACCGACCGCGTCAGCGCCCAGGCCGTGCAGGATCTCTTCCGCAGCGGCGACCTCTACTTCGACTTCCTCTCCTCCACCATCCCCGGTAAGTACGCCCTCTGGCTCGGCGCACCCAACGCCCACTTTGTCCAGAGCTACGGCGACATGCTCGACGCCATGGTCGCCCGCAGCTGGGCCGACGACCCCAACAAGCGCGGCACCATGCCCCTGGCCGGCGGCTACGAGAACTTCATCCGCGACGCCATCTGCTTCTTCTTCAGCCGGGGCGAGGTCAAGACCGCCGAGGAATGGCGCGACAAGCTCATCAACTTCAAGTACCAGACCATGAACGACCCATGGAAGCGGGCCGATCTGCAGCTTCCCATCGATGAGTTCGTCACCAAGGAGCTCACGGGCGAGTTCGGTCGCCCCGCGATCGCCGTCCAGCAGGTGACCGGCGCCCTGCAGGGGGCCTACGTCACGGGCCTGCTGGCGGGCGACCAGGACCTGTTCCTCAAGCAGTTCAACTTCGCCAAGATGGCCCACCGCGCGTTCTTCGAAGCCCAGATGCGCAAGACCGTCGTCTCGGGCAAGGAAGCACGCATGGAGCAGATGCCCAGCGACTTCCGCGTCATGGCCGGCATCCAGTTCTCGCTCTTCCTGCAGAACCTGGGCCTCGACGACGCCGAGCAGGTCTACGACCGCGCCCCGCCCGACCTCAAGGCCATCGGCTACGACACCCTGGCCACGCACTTCCGCGAAGATCTCAACGCCGCGGCCAACGCCAACCCCGGGTCGGGCCTGCGCTCCTTCGACCAGATCTTCCCCAAGCCCGACGGGCTGGAAGAAGCCCGCGCCATGCTCCAGAAGTTCCAGCAGTCGCGCTCGGGCGAACCCAGCAACCAGGTCGAACGCAAGTAAGGCCTCAGGAAGAAAGCGTGCGATGCCCCGCGCCGGTCCTGGCGGCGCGGCCCTCGCGCTTCAGCCGAACCACTTCTCCAGCACCCGCGCCAGCGACGCCCACACCTCTTCCGGCCCCTTGCTCGCGTTGATCAGCGCGTGCCGCGAAGGCTCTTCCTTCGCCTGCGCCAAGTAACTCTCCCGCACCTTGCGCCGAAACTCCCGCGAGCGATCCTCCATCCGATCCGCAAACAGCGACCCGCTCGAAGCATCCGCCCGCTTGCCCTTGCCCGTCGGCCCGATGATCCCCGCCCGCTTGGCCGCCGTCTCTTCGTCCACGTCAAAGATCAGAATCAAATCCGGCCTGAGCGCCCCGCACGCGACGCCCGTCACCGCGTCGATCTCTTCACGGGGCAAACCCCCCGCGGCTCCCTGATACGCGATCGTCGAACTCACGAACCGATCGGCGATGACGACGTGCCCCGCCCCCAGCGCCGGCGCAATGCGTTTCTCGACCAGTTGCGCCCGGCTCGCCATGTACAGCAGCATCTCGCAGCGCAGGGCCATCTCGCTCTGGTTCTTGTCGAGCAGAATCTGGCGGATCCGCTCGCCCACGTCGGTGCCGCCCGGCTCGCGCACCTCGCACACCGGCACGCCGTGCGCCGCCAGCAGCGCCACCAACCGCTTCATCTGCGTGGACTTGCCCGACCCGTCCGGCCCCTCGAACACGAGGAAACGCCCGGCGAGTTTCGCCAGCCACGGGGGCGCGGATTGTGACGCGGCATCAGCCATGGGGGCCAGTGTACGGGAGGCGGAGCGGGCCGTGGATTGACAGGAGACGATTGGGAACGAGATATCGAACCCCGCCACGGGGCGGGCGAACGAGTACGCTCGAAGTCTTCGGCGTCAACTCACCCGAGACGGCGACAGAGCCTCGTTGGTCAAGCACAATTGAACCACTCCTGAATCGTGTCGTAACCTCCCGTATGAAACGAACGGCTGATGAATTGCTCCGCAACGACGATCCGGCATGGCCCGCAGTTGCCTTGGCGATACAACAAGCCGGCTCGAACGCCCGCTTGCTTCCAGGAGCGGGGGAACAAGGCCGCCGTTGCATCGAAGCGATGCAAGTGAGTTCAAGATCAACGCTTGGCGCCCTGGCATTTCATGCAGGAGGCATTTTGTTGGATAGTGGCTGGGTGCGAATACTCGGATGCGGTCACCAAGAATGTGCTCTCAGTCTTGAATCAGCGACTTCGCTTCTCGGATTTGCTCGTTTGAACCAGCCGCCAGTTGGCGTTGTTGTTGGTGTGGATATTTTGGGAGGCATTTTCGCAATTAATGGTGGCTTCTTGCAATCCACTCCACTAGGCCAAGTCGCATATTTTTCACCAGAGACACTCGAGTGGACCGGTCTCGGCGTTGGACACACTGCGTGGGTACAAGTGATGCTCAGCGAGGAACGCCGCGATAAGTTTTACACCAACGTTCGCTGGTCTGGATGGCGAGAGGAAGTGGCGGCGCTTCCGGCGAACGCTGGTCTCGCGTTCTATCCGTTCTTGTGGTCGCTAGAGTCCCGCCCGCTCGAGCGGACCAGTCGAACACAAACACCGATTGACCAACTGATCCGATTTCATCTTGAAGCACGGCCCTGACATGGTCGACATCGCTGGTATGCGGGTCACGTCGCTCAGTGCATCAAGACTGGTTGTCGTCTGTTTGTCGCCAAAGCGACTCTTGGGCGAATGAGGGTCCTGACGCGAAGCGCCAAGGCCTGATGTAGCCGCGGATCGCAAGATTTGCGCGCGCAAACGCGGTCCTCCGCCGAAAAATCCGCGCATTTTTTCTTCGCCCTTTTTGAAGCCCCAGCGGGCTTTTTCGCCCATTTCCCTCGCGCATCACCCGCCTTTGCGCGCGCAAATCGCGTCCCCGGGGGGTTGGTTGTGGGCCATGCACATTCGCATCGCCCAGCCTCGCCTCCCCCGGAGACCTCGCCATGCAACTCGACGCGTTTCATGACATCGGCCTCGACAACGCTTCGCTCGCCCGCCTGCTCAGCGATCACGACGCCACCACCCTCCCGCGCCTCGAGCGCTTCTGGGCCTACTACCGCAACGAGATGACGCCCCGCTCCAGCACCACCCGCTGGGCCGCCTGGGGCCGCAACGGCTCGTGCGACAGCACCAGCCGCGCCTATCGCCTCGCCCAGGAAGCCGGCCTGCCCGAGCGCTACTGCGGCTCGATCGACGACCGCGCCGGTCCACGCCGCGAAGTGGTCATCGAAAACGACATCGCCTGGCGCGTGCAGAGCATGATCGACTTCCTGCTGGGTAAGCCCCTCCGCATCACCAGCACCGCCCGCGACGAAAAACTCCGCGACACCATCACCCGCGTGCTCGACCGCGTCTGGGAACGCTCGGGCGGCATCGCACTCCTGCAAGACATGGCCCTGCTCGGTCACGTCTACGGCTACGTCGATCTGCTGGTGCGCGTGGGCGACAACCTGCGCGGGGGCGGCTCCGCCAGCGGCACGCTCGACCGCGCCCTGGCCGCCGCCGAAGAAATCCGCATCGAAGTCATCGAGCCCACCCGCGGCATTGCGCTCCTCAACACCGGTGACTACCGCGAGATCGACGCGTACGTCCTGCGCCTCACCAGCGAGCCGCCCGCCGCTAAGCCCGGCGCCCAGCCGCCGCCGCAGCGCCTCGAGATCATCTCGCGCGACGCGTGGCAGGTCTTCGATGGCGACACGCTCGCCGCCGAACACCCGCTGCCCGCGCCCGGCGTGCTGCCCGTCGTGCACATCCAGAACATCGCCCAGCCCTTCGAATACCCCGGCATGAGCGAGGTCGAGCCCCTCATCCCGCTGCAGGACGAACTCAACACGCGCCTCAGCGACCGCGCCCAGCGCGTCACCTTCCAGAGCTTCCGCATGTGGCTCGCCAAGGGCATCGACGGCTTCGACAAAGGCCCCGTCGGCCCCGGCGCCGTGTGGAGCACCGACAACCCCGACGCGTCCATCACCGTGTTTGGGGGCGACGCCGACTCGCCCAGCGAGACCGCCCACATCCGCGAGATCCGCGACGCGCTCGACAAGATCAGCACCGTGCCGCCCATCGCCAGCGGCGTCGTCCAAGCCAAGATCGGCAACCTCTCCAGCGCCAACGCCCTCCGCATCACCCTCATGGGCGTGCTCGCCAAGACCGCCCGCAAGCAGGTCACCTACGGCGCTGGGCTGTCGCGCGTCTGCGAGATCGTGCTCGCCGCCCTCGACCACGCGGGCGTGCTGCCGACGCAAACCGCCGATCGCGGCGTGCGACTCACCTGGCCCGATCCGCTGCCCGAAGACCCGCGCGATCAGGCCGCCGCCGCGGAGAGCAAAGTGCGCCTCGGCGTTCCCGCGGCTGTGCTGCGCGACGAGCTCGGCTACGAGCCCACCGATCCGGGCATCACCGGCTGAAGCACCACACGCACACGCGAATCTCGAACGAACCCAGTCTCTCACAGAAAGGAGCAGCAATGGCAACGGCAACCAGCGGCGGCGACGTAACGGGAACCACGATCGGGTCGGGCTCGGCCAACCTCGACGGCGGCTCAGGCGTGACAGTGGGCGGCCAGACCGGCGCGGGCGGCAGCGACGGCGGCGGCAGCGCGAGCACCGCCCAGAGCGTGCAGGCCGCCGGCGATTCTGCTGAACAGGGCACCGACATTGTCGCCAAGATCGCGGCACTCGAAGCCAAGTTGGCCGCGGTCGAGACCCTGGTGCGCGAGGCGGTCGCCGCGTTCAGCAGCGCCGAAAAGTCGCGACAACTCGACCAGGAACTCGCCGCGGCCGGCGCGGTTGACCTGCCCACCGCCGCGGCCTTGCTCGGGCCCGCGGTTCAGGCCGGCACTGCCGCGGCTGCCGCGGTCGCGTCGCTCAAGCAGAGCAAGCCATTCCTCTTCCGCAAGCCGCAGGCGAGCAGCGCGATGGGCGCCGCCAGCAAGCGCGACCCGCTGGCCGCGCTCGCCGAACAGGCGCTCGCCACGGGCGACAAGCGGGCGCTGC
This sequence comes from Tepidisphaera sp., assembly GCA_016124375.1. Classification (GTDB taxonomy): domain Bacteria; phylum Planctomycetota; class Phycisphaerae; order Phycisphaerales; family UBA1924; genus RI-211. The sequence continues at coordinate 556,647 of WGNV01000004.1, read as the reverse complement.
TCGACTACCTGCGGGCCCGGCGTGGGGGTTAGAGAAGGGAAGTGAAGGACACAGGCGGGACGCCCGTGCCACGAGACGGGGAAGGAAAGCACACGCAACGGATCACGGTTGGAGCACTTTGAAAAGGAGGTTCGCACATGGGTTTTTCTGGTAAAGCAACGTACGCGGCCGGGACGGATCTGCCGGAAGTGATGGAAGACGTGTCGGACATCGTGGGCATCGTGAGCCCCTTCGAGACGCCGCTGCTCGCGCACCTGGGTGACGCCAAGCGTCCGGCGTTCAGCACGATTCACGAGTGGGTCGAGGACACGCTGCTGCCCAACACCGACAGCGTGAACCAGACCACCTTCACGCCCAACGCGCAGGACGCGACCAGCATCACCGTCAACAACGGCTCGCGCTTCCAGGTGGGCGACCAGGTGCGCCCGGGCAACGCGACCGAGGTCATGCTCGTCACGGCGGTCGCGGCCAACGTGCTCACCGTGGTGCGCCGCTATGGCAACACCCCCGCCAGCACCCTCAGCAACGGCCTGAAACTGACCATCCTGGGCAACGCCGCCCTGGAAGGCGCGGACGCCGCGGCGGCCCGATACACCAACAGGGCACGCAAGCAGAACTGGACCCAGATCTTCGCCGCCACGGTCGAGGTGACCGGCACCATGCAGGCGGTGCGCCAGCACGCCGTGCGCGACGAGCTCGACTACCAGAAGCAGGAACGCCTGCGCGAGCTTCTGCGCGACCTGGAAAACTGCGTGATCAACGGCACGGCGCCGGCCAGCGGGCAGCAGGGCTCCAGCACCACGCGCCGCAGCATGAACGGGATCATCAAGCAGATCGCGACCAACCAGTTCGTGCCGGGGCAGAACGGCTTTCCCGCCGGGGGCGGCGCCGGCACCGACCTCAACGAGAACCTGCTCAACGCCGCCCTGCGAACCACCTGGGACCAGAGCCAGGGGCGGATCGACACGATCGTCGTCAACGGCTTCCAGAAGCGGCGGATCAACCAGTTCGTGGGCACCGCGGCCCGCAACTTCTCGCCGACGGATTCGCGCCTGAGCGAAGTGATCGGCGTGTACGAGAGCGACTTCGGCGTGTGCCGGGTGATCCTGAGCCGCTGGGTGCCGGCGGACACGATGTTGCTGCTCGACAGCTCGCGGATCGAGGTCTTGCCGCTGCGTGGGCGCAGCTTCTCGTTCAAGCCACTGGCGCACCTGGGCGACGCGAGCGCGGGGCAGGTGGTGGGCGAGTACACGGTGGAGTTCCGCAACGAGAACGCGCACGCCCTGGTGCGCGGGCTGTCGACCTCGTGAGCGAGTACGGAACCAAGCAGCGAGACGCCGGGTGGAAAGCCCCGGCGTCCGCCGCCCGCCTCGGCGCCGAAACGGCGCGGGGCGGGCATTTTCGGGCGGAAGGTACGCAACGCAACGCAGAAGGGAGGCGGGCATGTTCGCGCTTGACCGGGATCTGTTGGCGCTGGAGCCGACGCTGTTTCGAGATCTTCAATGGGCCGGCCAGACGCTGGCCAAAGGAGCGATGACCAGCAGCGCGCTGGGCATGCAGTTCGATATCGACATCGATCTCGTGCAGCGCGATGTGCGGCCGGGGCACGTGCTGGTGTTCAACGGCGTGGGCTATGAGGTGTCGTTCGTGCTGGGAGCGACGGAGGTGCAGATCACGCTGCCGCGGGACACGCTGGAGGCGCCCGCGGTGAGCGCGGGGGTGCTGGGCGCCGGCACGGGGTGGATCGTGTCGTTCCGGGCGCAGCTCGGGGTCGCGCATCGGAACCTGCTGGCGATGGCGGGGATCGATGCCGACGCGGCGCCGGCCCCGGGTGTCGTGACCGAGGGTGAGATCGTGAACTGGCGAAGTCTGCGGCACATCGAGGCGCTGGCGGGGCTGAACCTGATCTGGACGGCCGCGGGCGTGGGGCTGGATGCATCGCACCCGGCGAACCAGCGAGCCGCGATGTACGCCGAGCGATTCAGAGAGGCGCGGCGGACGGCGATCGTCGAGATCGATCTGGATGGCGACGGCCAGGCCGACGCGGTGCGGCGGCTGGGCGCGGTGTGGCTGGTGCGGGCGTGAGAAGGGCCTGAGGAAAGGAGCGGCGATGCTGGTGCTGAATCCATCAAGCGTGACGTTCGGCAGCGCGACCTGGAGCAACGTGACGGCGCTGGTGATCGAGCGGGCGGCTCAGAAGCAGGTGACGGAGTGGAGCGACAACGGCCCGCACGCCGTGTTGGCGGATGTGCCCGAGCAGGTCGTCAAGGTGCGCGTCGTTTCGGAGGTCGTGAGCGGGGACCCCAACGGGCCATCCACCGGCGCGAGCGGCGTCCTTACGGCGACGACGGGGCCGAACGCGAGCGACGCTCTACGCCGGGTCATCAGCATCGCGGCGGTGGTGGTGGGAGTGTCGTACGAGCTCTCGCAGAAGAAGGGCGCGGTGCGGACGGTGGACCTGGTGGCGGTGTCGAGCGACGGTGCGAGCGACCCGGTGAGCGTGACGGACGCGTGAGGTGGGGCGAGAAGTGGCGAAGTGGCAAAGTGGCAGAGTGGCGAAGTGGCAGAGTGGCGAAGTGGCAAACGGCGCGGGGCGCGCGGCGATGAACTGATTTGAATCACTTCTTCTCTCCGGAACTCCGGAACTCCGGAACTCCGGAACTTCGTCTCTTCGTCTCTTCGGAACTTCGTCTCTTTCAGGAGTCTTCCATGAGCAGTTCATTCAAAGGCCTGGACTTGTTCGGCAGCGGGCCGCACCGGTTCAGCGTGGGGCCGCGGGGGCAGTTGATCACCGCCAACTTCTTCAACGGGGGCGGCGACGCCGGCTCGACGCTGCAGGGCCTGATCGCGTGGCAGGTGGTCGTGAAGGGGCGATTGGTCGCGGCGAGCGAAGCCGCGCTCAACGCGCTGCGCGAGGCGGTGCTCGCGCAACTGGAAGCGACACCTACCCCCGGTGACTTGGTGGACACGCACGGGCGCACTTGGAGCGGCATGAGCTTCGTGACGTTTCAGGAGGGGGACCGCGTGGATCGCGGGCGGGTGTGGAGCGTGAGTTACACGGCGACGTTCTTGCATCTGTGATTGGCGAGGTGTGTCGGCAGCGCGGCCGTGAGGGAAAGCCGCGGCGGGCGGGACGGAAGACAGGCCCTCCCTCACGGTCGGGTTATTGAAGGAGAGTTTTCATGCCGGATGTGGATGTTGCAACGTCGCTCGCGCAGCTCGGCGTGGCGGGGCTGGTGGGGTGGATGTGGCTGACCGAACGGCGCGCCAGCGCGGCGCGCGAGCGCCAGCTGGACGAGGCGCACGAGAAGCTGATGCAAGAGCGGCAGGTGGTCGACGCGTTGCTCGCGGCCTTGCGAGAGAACACGCGGGTGCTGGGGTCGATCGAAGCGGGGCAGCGGACGCTGCTCACGCTGCTGGAGGGGTGGAAGCCCCGGCAGGCGGGCGAGGGCGGGCAGAAGCGTCCGGCGGCGTGAGGAAGGCCGTAGGATTCGGGCATGAAGATGCGGCGGTTGCATGTGTGCGGGTTTGGGGTCGCGGCCGGGCTGGGCGCGCTGCTGTCCGGCGGGTGCACGGTCGGGGACGCGACGGAAGCGTCGGCGCCGATCGCCGGGGCGCCGGCGTTCGCGCCGGCGACGCTGCGGATCCATCCGCTCACGCACATCGAGAAGGGCCCGCAGGCCGGGCTGGCGGCGGGCCAGTGCACGGTGGTGCTGCATCTGGAACTCAAGGACCGCTTCGGCGATTCGGTGAAGGGGCTGGGGACGCTGCGGGTGGAGCTGTTCAAGCCGGGGGCGGGGGTATCGCCGGGGATTGAGAGCCAGGCGTTGTCGTGGGATGTGAATGACTTGGCGGAGGCGGAGGGGAACAGCCGCCGATTTGATCAGAGCACACGAACGTACCGGATTCCGCTGGTGGCGCCGGCGTGGGTGGCGGAGTGGGGGAAGAAGGACGCGAGCGGAGCGTCGCAGGGGTACTTGAAGCTGCGGGCGGTGCTGACGACGACGGAAGGGCCGGAGCGGTATTTGGAGGATGAGTTTGTGCTGGCGGGGTAGCGGCGGGCAAATTGCCAAATGGCTAAATGGCTAAATCGGAAGTGGGCGTGCGTGCGTCGCGCGGCGTCCGATTGCGAGTGCTTCGAACTTCGTCTCTTCGTCTCTTCGGAACTTCGGAACTTCGGAACTTCTTCCCAAAAAGGAACGCGGCCCGTCTTTCGACGAGCCGCGGGAGTGGGTCTTGGTCTTTCGCCCGGCTTAGTTCATCGAGAGGCTTTGCAGGAACCGCTCGACTTCTTCGCGGGGCATGGCCTTGGGGTTCTGGTTGCCGCCTTCGCCGGCTTCCATGGCTTCCTGCTGCTCGAGGGCTTCGCGGTTGCCCAGGAAGTGGGCCTCGAGTTGGAGGCGGATCTTTTCCATGGCCTTGTTCTGGATCTGGCGGACGCGCTCCTTGGTGACGCCGATGATCTGGCCGACCTGCTCCAGGGTCATGGGCTTCTCGAGCTCGCCGGTCTCGAGCCCGAAGCGGTGCTCGATCACGGTGCGTTCGACGTCGGAGAGATCGGCGCGGTTCTCGATGACGATGCGCTTGACCTCTTCGGCGGCGTCCTTCTCGAAGCTCGACCGCTTGATCTCCAGGAAGTTGCTGCGCTCGAGCTTGGGGTCAAAGTCCGTCGGGAAGCGCTGGCGGTACTTGCTCAGCTTCATGCCCTGGCGGCTGAAGGCCTTGAGGATGGCTCGACAGGCGTAGGTGCTGAACTTGTAGCCACGGCCGGCGTCGAACTTGTCGACGGCGCGGAGCAGGGCCATGTTGCCCTCGCTGACGAGGTCAGCAAAGTCGACCTCGCTCATGCGGGTGCGCTTGGCCATGGCCAGCACCAGCGCAAGGTTGGTCTCGGCGATCTGTTCGCGGATGCGATCAGCGACGCGATACCAGCGCAGGATTTCCTGCGCCTGGTCGGGCGTGGGCTGGCGGGCGGCGGTCTTCCAGACCTCTTCCTGGATGGTCCAGATGCGGAAGCGGGCGTAGTTGAACTGGTGGAAGAGGACCTTCTCTTCGGCGCCGGTCAGGATGACCTGCTGGGCGCTCTTGACGGTGCGGTTGCGCGTGCCCGAGAGGTCGTCCATCACGGGGTGGTACCACGAGGTGTCGGGCTTCTGGATGTCCGGAGCCTCGTCGTAGATCTTCTGCTCGGCGCCTTCTTCGACGAAGGCGGGGCTGTCGATGAAGTCCTGCTCCACCGACATGATCTGCTGGAGGAGGCGCTCGTCATCGGCGGAGAGGCGGCGACGCACCGGCGCCTTGCCGGCGGCCTTGGCGGCCTTGTCGGCCACCTCGGCGCCGAGGCTGACGCGGCTGCGGCGGCGCACCTGCTCCAGAGGGCTGAGGGTTCGTTTGGTCATGATCTGCCTCATTTCGCTCTTCCTGCCGTTCCTGGCTTCTTCGCGGCGATTCCGTGCACTTAAGGCCACCCTCGCCGAACGATTGGTGCAAACTTCTGGTTCCCGCAAACGTGCGGTTGGTTCAAACTGCTGTGACTGCGACTTTCAATCTGCTGCATGCTACTGGCTGTGTCCGACTCTTGGATGTTCGATCTGCCGCGCTCGATCGCTGACGGTTGTCACTCACTGAATCTGATTTCCGACTCTGATTCCGAACTTATCGGCGGGCCTTGCACGCGAGGGTTGGGCCCTGGTGGGTGCTCCCGGCGGCGACGGGCGCTGCGGGGCGGGGTGGGCCTTGGGTCGCGTTTTGAGTAGTTCCCGCGTTGGTGGCGGCGCTCTGGTGTTCCTTGCTGTTTCGCTGATGAAATGGTGTGGGCTGGGGAGTCTGGTTCTGTGCGTGCTGGCGGTCGTGACGTTGGCGGGGTTGGCGTGCGGGATGGATTCGAAGGGCGAGCGGGTTCATCTTCGCTCATACGAGGATTTGGTGCGTTAGGATCAGTCTGGAGCCGACAATCTGCCTGGAGCTGACAATCTGTGAACCGGTGTGTGCGGGCGGGGCGGCCGCCGGATTGGGGGAGCGTGCGTTCCTGAACCTGCTGACCAAGACCAAACTGAACGAGCGAATATGCCTGGTGCTTCCGAGTAAGCCGTGCGCTCCCGTTGATGTTTGAGATGCTGAAGCGGTTGCGTGCGTGAGCCGTTGGGACGAAAGATGTGCGAATTGGGGTGCTATTTCCGGTTCTCGAACCTGTTCGAACTGCGAGCCGCGGGTACCTGATTACTGAGTCGTCTGAAATCCGTACATAATTCTAACAAAGCTGAGCAGGCCCTTTCGGGACTGACGAGCGTCTGAGGGGGCAGGACGCGGACGAAGTTGCTGTCAAGCGAACTGAAACTGAACGTGGATTGCTGCCCGTGGACTCACCCGAACACACTTCGATCAAACTCGCGGCAACGAGCCGCACTTGACCATCGCAAACACTGACCTACGCTGCTGGTGCCGTCTGTAGTTCTCGGACCCGACCCCGGACCTCCCCGGAAATCTCTATACGTTGGAAAATGAAAGAGGTTTCAGTCTGGAAACAAAGATCAGAATCTTTCTAAACTGGGACCATTGAGGGGCTGGGAGCAGCCGCATTGGGGGATGATTCGGCATCGAACAATTGGATTTCAGCGCATAGGACCACGCTGAAAAGAATAGATTTTTGCAAACACGCTCCGCGTTGATTTCCCTAGTTCGCGTGGGTAGCCTGCCTTAGCCGTCCGCGCGCGAACGTCCACGAGGGCGGCAAAGTACCACATTCGCGCCTTCGAAACAAGTGTTCGATAAGAATTTCAACAGATGACCCACATCGATTTCGTGGGGCGCAAAGATTGGACGTTGAGCGGCGACTGCACCTCGAGCGGATACGAACAAATACCATTCAAAGGAGATCTGTCATGCCGATGACTTTGCCCAACCTGCCTTATGGGACTGACGCCCTCGAGCCCCACATCGACACCATCACCATGACCATCCATCATGGCAAGCACCACAACGCCTACGTGACCAACGGGAACAAGGCGCTGGAAGGCACGGCGTGGGCGGACAAGGACCCCGTCGACATCATCAAGCACCTGAGCGACATCCCCGAGGACAAGCGCGGGGCGGTGCAGAACAACGTGGGCGGGCACGTGAACCACTCGATGTTCTGGCAGGTGATGGCGCCGGCGGGCAAGGGGGGCGGCGGGATGCCGAGCGGCGAGTTGGCGGCGGCGATCAACGCGGCGTTTGGGAGCTTTGACGCGCTCAAGGAGAAGATGGCCGCGGCTGGGGCGAGCCGGTTCGGCAGCGGCTGGGCGTGGCTGGTCGTCAACGGCGGCAAGCTCGAGGTGGTATCGACTGCGAACCAGGACAACCCGCAGATGGGCAAGGCGGTGGCAGGATGCGAAGGCAAGCCCATTCTCGGCGTCGACGTGTGGGAGCACGCGTACTACCTGAAGTATCAGAACCGGCGTCCGGATTATCTGGCGGCGTGGTGGAACGTGGTGAACTGGACGAAGGTGGCGGAGATGTTTGCCGCGGCGAAGTGAGGGCGGGGAGGAAGTGGCTTGGGGAGAGAAGTGGCAAAGTGGCAAAGTGGCAAAGTGGCAAAGTGGCGGCGTGAGTCATCGCGGCTGCTTTGGCGATGGGAGTTGCACGCTTTGCGAGAGTCATGAGTTGGGTGTTGGTGTATGGCGCTGATGCCAGAGGAAGGGGCGGCCCCTTCCTCCGGCACCTCCTACCCCCGACAGGCGGGCGAGCGTTCGCCGCACGACGGTCCACGGGGGTGCGTGTGATGATCGAGGTGTTTCGGCAGCCGCCGTGCGTGATCGTGAACGGGTTTCGCATTGTGACTGCGCCGCCGGTGGGCGAGTTGGTCGCGGCGATCGGGACGCAGACGCGGGTGGAGGCGGGGCCGGCGCCGGCGGGGTTTCGGAACCCCCAGCGGCATGTGTTTGACGCGTTGGGTGTGTCGGTGCTTGAGCACCACTACACGCGGCGAGCGACGGCGATCTCGATGGTCCATTTCGCGGATGAGCCGCGGAGTGTGGACACGCCGGCGTCGACTTTCGCGGGCGAGTTGTGGCTGGATGGGGTGGAGATGCCTCGGGGGGCGACGGAGAAGGAGTTTTTGGCGGCCTCGCCGTGGCCGTTTGAGCGAGTGATCGGCGGGATTTGGCGGTTGGAGTTTGGGGGCTTCTCGGTCATCGCGAACATGGTGGGCCCGAGGCTGCGATCGGGGCGGCGGAGTGCGCGGCGGGTGGTGGGGGTGGTGGAGATTTCGTGGCCGCATGATCCGTGGGAGTCGCCTGCGCACTAGGTCACCCATGCAGGACGAACGCGAGGCGGACATCACGCTTGCCGGCTTGTCGATCTGGGTCGACGGCTATCAGTTTCCGCAGTCACAGGACTCTTGGGATGGAAACTGGGTGATCGTTCGAGCGGAGTGCGTTGGGCAGCGGGCGACGGTTGAACTTTGCTCGCCTTGCGTCCATCTGCCGGAGTTGCGGCGATGGCTTGACGCGTGCGTGGCGCTGGAGTCGGGGATGGCGGACGAGGCGGAGCTGCCGACGATGGAGCCTTATCTTCGGGTTCGCATCGATCGGTCGGGAGAGTTTCGCGGGCTGGTGGCGACGGTGGAGATGACGCCTGACAACCTGACGCAGTTTCACGAGTTTCGGTTTCCGATTGATGCGTCGTACTTGCCGCGGCTTGCGGATGCGATTCGGCGGGTGTTGGCGGAGTATCCGATTCGAAACACGCCGAGCGGCTGATGCCAGAGGAAGGGGCGGCCCCTTCCTCCGGTACCTCCATCCCCCTAGAAATCGTCGCGAGGAAGGGCGAGTTGTGCCTCGCCTCATACGATCCTGTGATTGAGCAATGCCGTCGCGACATCGCCGCGGGTGTATGGGATTGTGGCGACGCGTGCGCCAGTGGCTTTGATTTTTCGGCGCGGGCCGAGCGACTGGTTTCATTTGCTGCGATGGCGGCTCGACACGGGGCGGCTGGAGCCCGGGGTGTGGGTGCGCAAGAAAGTGTTTGTACGCCGCTGTGATCTTTCGAGCGATGGTGAGTTGCTTTCGTATTACCTCTCGGGCGGGGTGGAGGGGCAGTACCAGGTGTTTGGCGGGATTTCGCGGGCGCCCTGGCTGCATCCGCTGGTGTCTTGGAGGGAGATCGGCACGTGGGGGCGCGGGTGCCGGTTTGTGGAGGATGCCTCGGTGGCTGAGGGGCGCGGGCGGCGGGAGATCGAACTGGGCTCTCGGCGCGTGGTCGTGCAGGACAACGAGGTCGGCGCGTGGGCAAACGAGATGCGGCGGGGCTGGGTGGAGGCGCCGGAATGTCCGGCGCGACATCCGAAAGATGTGTGGGATGAGCGGCGGAGCGTGATTCTGCAGAAGCCCTGCGCGACCAACGGTTGCGTCTTGTGGCTGATTGGCGGGCGGTATCAGCCTGAGGGCGGAATCGATGGCAGGGTGCCGCGGTATGAAGTGGCGTTGGCGTCGGGAGAGGTGAGGCGGTTGGATGATGCGGCGTGGGCGGAGTGGGACGCCGCGGGGCGGCTGCTGGTTGCGACGAAGGACGGGTGGTTGGAGGCTCGGGATGTGTCGGCGGGTGAGACGATGGAGCGCCATGATTTGCGAGGCATGAAGCCCGAGGCGCAGGAGGCGCCGGAGTGGGCGAAAAGTGCGATGGCGGCGCGGGAGGCGTAAGTGGGCGGGTTGCTGCACCACTCAGCCTGCGGCAGAGTGGTGGCACGCTTGGAAGGGAGCACCGGCGGGGGCCGTCGGGCCACCCAGGAGCCGGGCCACCCAGGAGCCGGGCCAGCCGGGAGCAGGGCCACACGGGAGCCGGGCCGCGCGGGACGCGGCTATCTTGTCGGCCATGAGCACCTCGAACCCTGTCGTGGCGTTGCCCCCTATGAATGTGGGTATGAACAAGAAGCAAGCCGTGCTGCTGTTGTGGCTGACGCTGCCGATTTTGATCGTGATCGGGCTGGTGTGGATGATCTCGAGCAGCTTCTCGACGCAGATGCGGGCGGAGCAGGCCGAGCACAACACGCCGGTGGGCGCCGGGGCGGGGTACACCGGCGGGGCCAACGGCATCGGCGAGATGCTGGCGGGGAACAAGGCGAACAAGTCCGCCGGGCGCCCGGAGGACGGGGGCGAGGGCAAGCCGGGGGCGGCGACGCAGCCGGGCGACAAGAAGCTCGTCCAGCCCGAGAGCCTGCCTCAGGGGTTCATCGTGATCGTGGAGGACAAGGCGAAGCTGGCGAGCCCGAGTTCGCCGATTTATATCGCGGGCACGATGAACGCGTGGGACCCGGGAAATGCGAATTTCAAACTGACGCCCCAGAGCGATCAGAAGTGGCGGATCGCGCTGAAGCCCACGGCTGACGGCTCGAGGTATGCGTTCAAGTTCACGCGGGGGAGTTGGGACCTGGAGGAGCTGCGCGACGACATGAGCGTGCCGCCGAACCGGATGTTCGAGCCGATCGATGTGAGCGGGCTTGCGCCGGGCGAGCAGCCGAAGATCGAGCTGGCGGTCTCGAAGTGGGGGGACCAGAAGCCCAAACAGAAGGTGAAGAGCGCCGACGACCCGTACCGGGAGATCGAGGCGACGGGCACGCTGAAGCGATTGCAGGTGCGGGGCGGAGCGGGGGGATATGAGGGGAAGGATCGGGATCTGCTGGTGTGGTTGCCGCCCGGGTATGAGGACGCGAAGAACGCCACGGTGAAGTACCCGGTGCTGTATTTGGAGGACGGCCAGAACTTGTTTGAGAAGCTGCCGAATGTGCCGGGCGAGTGGAATGTGGATGAGACGGCGCAGGAGTTGATCAGCAAGGGCCACGTGCGGCCCGTGATCATCGTGGGAATCCCCAACGCGGGCAAGGGTCGGATGAGCGAGTATCTGCCGGTGGATGCGTTGGAGGGTGTGAAGCCCGAGGGCGAACAGCACATCGCGTGGCTCATGCAAGAGGTCATGCCGCGGGTGGAGCGGGCGTTTAGGGTGAAAACCGGGCCGGAGAACACGGGCATCGGCGGGTCGTCGCTGGGGGCCGCGATCGCGTTGTACGCGTCGACGAAGTACCCGCAGACGTTCGGGATTTTGCTCGCGGAGAGTCTGCCCTTGAAGACGGGCAAAGCGCAGGCGTGGGAGGACTATCTGGCGGGCGTCAAGACGTGGCCCCGCCGGGTGTACCTGGGCATGGGCGGCAAGGAAGCGGGCGAGGGGAACGACGCCCGAAGCCAGGGGTACGTGGACGCGGCCAAGGCGTTGGACGCACGGCTGAAGAGCGCGGGCTTTGGGCCCGATCGGCTGCTGATGGTGATCGACCCGGCGGCGAGCCACAACGAAGCGGCGTGGTCGAAGAGGTTCCCGCAGGCGCTGACGTTTTTGTTCCCGCCGCCGGTGGATGTGACGAAGTAGGGCGGGGAAGAGACGAAGTTCTGGAGAGACGAAGAGACGGAGTTCGGGAGAGCTAGGAAACGTGATGGATTTGACGAGCCTCATGCGCAAGCGTGGGGCTTTTTTTGAGATCGGACGAAGGTGGAGCCGCGAAGCGGTTGAGGCAGAAGAAGGCACACAGGCATGCCGCATCGAGGCATCGAGCGTCGGAACTCGGCGGCCCTCCCTCACGGTCGGGCTACTGATGGGCGTGATGCGGTTGACGCAGAAGAAGGCACACGGGTATGCGGCATTGAGGCATTGAGGCATCGAGTGTGATGCCGGCGCGGGTTGGTTCAGACTTCTTCTTTGCGTTCGAAGTAGCGGGTGGTGGCGCGTTTGAGTTTGGCCGCGCAGTCGTGGACGGCCTGGTAGAGGTCTGAGTGGCGGGCCTCGACGACGAAGGGTTGTTCGCCCGCGGGGCGGGCTTCCATGGTGCAGCGATTGTCGTCGGGGCCTGAGCGGCCTTGCTTGTCGTCGCGCAGGTGCACCTCGACGCGGGTGACGCGGTCTTCGAAGCGGCCGATGGCGGACTCGACGGATTCGGTGACGCGGGCGGCGAGGGCGTCGCTGCCTTCGACGTCGCCATAGTTGATCTGGATCTTCATGGCGTGGTCCCTCCTTGGAAGACTCCGTGGGAGTACGACGGGAGTGGCCGCGGGTTCGGAAGGAGGATGCAAAAAAAAGCCCCGCGTGTGCGGGGCTTGGGGGGACTTTGGAGGCCCTCCCTTACGGTCGGGCTACTGAAGGAAACGGCGGGGCGCCATTCGCCCCAGCCGGCGGCGAGCATGCGGCCGGGCTTGACGCCGCGCTTGGCGGGTTGGTTGATGACGCTCGCAGTGCGGGCGTCGGAGGCTGGCTCAGGGGCAAGGCCCGCCCGCGACGACGTTGACGAGGGCGTCGATGTCGCCCTGATCGGCGACGCCGTCCTGGTTGAAGTCTGGATCGATGTTGGAGGGATTTTGGCCGCCGGCGATGACGTTGATGAGGTAATCGACGTCACCCTGATCGGCGACGCCGTCCTGATTGACGTCGGGATCGCAGGCGGGGCCGGCGCAGGCGGGGTCGGCGGGGCTTCGAAAGCTGAGGGTGGCGGCGTCGCTGGTGACGTCGCCGCAGGCGTTGCTGGCGACGGCGCGGAATCGCAGCGCGGGGGCTCCCGGGAGCACGGCGCAGTCGAGGTGGAGCGTGGCGGAGTGCGAGCTGCTGGCGATGATCGTGCCGGCGTTGTAGGGCAGGGCTCCGTCGTTGACGGCGAGCCAAGTTCCGGGGGAGGATTCGACCTGCCAGGCGTAGGAGAAGGGGCCGGCGCCGTCGGCCAGCGTGCTGAGATCGGCGGCGGAAGTGGGGCAGGTATCGACGGATTGGGGCTGGCTGGAGATGGCGCGGAAGGCGACGCAGGGCGAGGTGGGAAGCACATGGGCGAGGCTGTTGAGGAACAGGCGGAGCTTCTGGTTGTCGAGGGTGGCGTCGCCACATGGTGATACGGAGGTGTTCCAGGTCCACTCTTCGTCGTTGATGATGACGGCGTGGCCGAGGCCGGAATCGAGGGCGGCGCCGCAGAGGTTGGTGAGGATGGCGGAGCCCGGCGGGACGGAAGTGAAGTAGCCGCGATAGCCGGAGATGACGCAGCCTGCGCCGCTGCCAAAGGGGCCGACGACGGGCGATGCGGAGCCGAGGGTGGTTTCGCACCCGGCGCCGCCGAAGGCGTCGGAGCCGGAGGCGCCGAACTGGGAGGCCAGCTGCTGGGCGCCGTTGTTCCAGAAGACGAAGAGCCCGCCGCCCTGCTGGACGAACTGGCCGAGGAGTGATTGCTCGCGCAAGGTGAGGATGTGTCCGCTGGTGTCGATGGGTCGCGTGCTGGAGATGAGCACGACGTCTGCCCCGCCCAGCGAGGCGGGGGTGAACTCATGGACCGGCGGGCGGAGGGTGAGGGACTGCGGCACGACGCCCGCGGGTCCGAAGTTGGCGGGGCTGAGCATCGCCTCGCGGGCGACGGACATGAAGGGTGTGGTCGCGATGTCTTCGGTGGCGCCGTTGGTGGGGCATGTGCCGCAGCGGGCGGCGTCGAGCGTCAGGAGGCGGATGGTTTGCGCGCGTGTGCTCGCGCTGAAGAAGCAGAGCAACGCGAACGATGCGAGGAGGCATGTTCGGGGAGTCGGGGGGATGCTGAAAAAGCGCGGAGTGTGCACCCGCCCGGGGCAGCCGCCAGGATTCGCACGCATGATGAACCTCCCCCCGGAGTCACACGGCCGATGCGGTTTGAACGACTCTTGCCGCGATCGGGCCGAGTGTCCGTAGGGTACCGCGAGTGGGCAGGGCCGCAAGGAAAATGTGTTGGTGCTGCCGGGTGAGGGCGTGGGGAGGCGCGAAAAAAAAGCCCCGCGTGGGCGGGGCTGGGTGGGACTTTGGAGGCCCTTCCTTACGGTCGGGCAACTGAAGGAAACTTCGCGGCCGGGCGGCTTACTTGCTCATGTCAACGGGCCGTGCCGGGGGCTTTTCGCTCTTGGGCTTGGCGCTGCCGCTGGAGCGTTCGGCGGGGACCTGGCTCTCGTCGAGCATCATGGTGCCGGCGGAGGCCTTGACGAGGAAGATCTCGACGCGGCGGTTGGCGGGGGTGTTGCCGCTGGAGGTGTTGGGGACGGCGGGGCGCCATTCGCCCCAGCCGGCGGCGAGCATGCGCCCGGGCTTGACGCCGAGCTTGGCGAGTTCGTTGATGACGCTGATGGAGCGGGCGGCGGAGAGGTAGCGGTTGGTGGGGAAGCGCTTGGCGGTGTTGCTGCTGATGCGTTGGCTGTCGGTGTGGCCTTCGACGTAGACGTCGTAGCCGCTGGCCGCGGAGTTGTTGAGGATCTGGCCGAGGGCGGCGAGGGCCCGCTTGGCGTCTTCCTTCACGACGTCGGAGCCCGAGTCGAAGGTGAGGTCGGAGGCGAAGCGGAGCATGCCGCGGGAAGAGTCGTACTTGATGAGGTCGGGGTATTGGGCGGCGAGTGCGGCCAGGGCCTGGTCGGTGTCGCTGTCGAGGGGGCCGAACTTGAGGCCGGCGATGCGGTTCTGGAGTTCGCTGAAGTCGGCGAGGGCCTTGTCGAGCTGGGCCTTGAGGGCGGCGTTCTGGGCCTGCAGGTCGGCCAGGGTGCCGGCGGAAGAGCCGATGTTGCCTCGCATGAGGTCGGCCTGGGCGCGGGCTTCGTCGCGCTCGCGCTGCAGTTCGGCGTTGCGGTTGGTGAGGCTGCGGTTGGTTTCGTACAGGCGGTCGTACTCGCCCTGGCCAACGCACCCGCCGAAGAGCATGGTGCAGGCGAGCAGGGCGACGGCGCCGAGAAGCGTGCGGTGAAGGGGGCGGGGCTGGGTCATTGTTCTACACTCCGTTGAAAGGACGGGAACACGGGAAGCCGAGGCGGCGGGCCACATCCGGTGAGGGCCGCCACGCGGGCTTTGGATGCGATGGTAGACCGGGGGAGAAGATCGGTAGTTGGCGGGGTTTGGCATGAAAGTGTGGGGGGAAGAAGGATGCGGGTTTGAAGGACGCCGGAAGTGAGGCTTGGCGAACTTCCGGGTGCGGGGGTGCGGGCGTGGAAGCGACCCGGACCTTCGCGGACTCAGGTCCGGCGTCAGGGGCGTGGCTAACGAGGAGGAAGGCGAAGGCGTGACGCATGCGGGCGTGAACGAGAGGTGGCCCAAGACCGTGCGGCTGGAAGCCGCGGCGGTGTGTGATTGGCGGCGGGCGTTTGCGCCGGGGGCGCTGCTGGTGCGGGTGGAGGGGCCGCGAAAGTTGCGCGTGCTGGAGGTGGGGACGCCCGGGGACGTGGCGAAGCACCCGGCGAACGCGGGGGCGTCGGTGGAGCGGCATCCGGAGGCGGTGTTGATGCCGGGGCTGGTGAATGCCCATGCGCACCTGGACTTGACCCATATTGGGCCGCGACGGTTTGAGGTGGAGAAGGGGTTTGGCGGGTTTGTGGATGTGGTGCGGCGGGAGCGGCGGACGGAGCCCGCGGAGATCGCGGCCAGCGTGCGGCTGGGGGTGGAGAAGTGCTTGGCGTCGGGGGTGGTGGCGGTGGGGGATATTGCCGGGGCAGTGCGGGGGAGGGCGAGCGCGGCGGGGGTGGAAGCGTTGGCGGGTGCGGCGCTGGGCGGGGTGAGCTACATCGAGTTCTTTGCGATCGGCAAGGGCGAAGAGGCGGGCATGGAGGGGATGAAGGCGGCGTTGGCGGGCGTGGATGTGGAGCGAGGGGTGTGGCGGAAGGTGGGAATCTCGCCCCATGCCGCGAACACGGTGTCGAGGCGCGGGTTTGGGTTGGCGAAGGAGATCGCGGGCCAGAAGGGCGTGCGGATCGCGACGCACGTCGCCGAAACGCTGGCGGAACGGGAGTTCATCGCCCAGGGGACCGGGGCTCATCGGAGGTTCTTGGAGGAACTGGGGTTGTGGCGGCCCGAGATGCTGGAGGAGATCGGGCGGGGCCTTTCACCCGTGGCGCACACGCTGGCGGCACTCGGTGTAGAGGAAGCGGGCGATGCGTACGACTGCACATTTGTGCACGTGAATGACTGTTCGGACGCGGATCTTGAGGTGATGGCGCGAAGTGGTGTGAGCGTCGTGTATTGCCCGCACGCGTCGGAGTACTTCGGGGCGGCGGGGGTGTTTGGGCCGCATCGGTATAGGGAGATGATGGAGGCGGGGGTGACGGTGGCGCTGGGGACGGACTCGGTGATTAATCAGCCGCGGGGGGAGTTGTCGATTTTGGCGGAGATGGGGCTGCTGTACCGGCGGGATGGGGTGGACGCGGCGACCTTGCTTGCGATGGGGACGGTGAATGGGGCGGAGGCGCTGGGGATGATGCGGGGGGCGTTTGAGTTTGGGGCCGGCGGGGATCGCGGCGAGGCCCTCCCTGACGGTCGGGCTACTGACGGCGGGGACGAGGCCCTCCCTGAGGGTCGGGCTACGGAAGGGCGGGAAACCGTTGGGGGCCGGTTGGCGGGGTTGGTAGCGGCGGGGGTGGATTCGGAGGCTCGCCGCAAGCATCCGGATTGGCATCCGTTACGCTGGGTGCTGGAGCGCGAACATCCGATGGCGGAGTTACTGTATATCGGGACGGATTACTGCTAAACTAGAACGGTTTTCCCTTGGAGAATCCGGACAAGGATGGTATCAATGATGTCGGGCGAGGTGTGCGGCCCGACTGGAAGCGCCGGCGGCGGAAAACGCCCCTCTCGGAGAGAGGGGCCACCCAAGACCGGCCAATCCGAAGGACCGCATGAGCGACAAATGGCGCGCGAACAAGGCTTGGGAGGATGAGAACCTGCGGGGCGCTTGGCTGCCCCTCAAGTGGACACTGCGCGTGTTCAGTTCGATCTCGCTGGCGGTGGTGCTGCTGGTGCTGGTGGTGCTGTTCGGCATCTCGGCCAGCGTGCCGGTGGGGCTGATCGCCCTGGCGCCGACTTGGGGGGTGTACCTGCTCACGCTGCTGGGCACGGTGGCGGTGGTGGGGGTGGTGCCGGCGCTGGTCGTGTGGCAGATGACGCGGGGCAAGGGGGCGCTGCGGTTTGTCGCCACATTCGTGGTGGGGCTGCTGCTGTGCGGCGTGGGCGTTGTGTTGTGGAACGCGTATGCGTGGCCCCGGCTCAACTACCACCCCGAGACCGGCGAGGGCCTGCGGTTTTTCGCGGGGTTTGTGGAGCGGAACAAGAACATCACGCTCCGGCGGCTGCCCGGCATGGAGATGAGCGAACTGGAGTACTACGGCTGGTGGCCTTTGCGCGTGGTGCTGATGCTGTTTGTCGTCAACATGGTGGTGGCGACGGTGCGGCGGATCGAGTTCAACGTCAAGAACATCGGCGTGCTGACGGTTCACACGGGGATCGTGACGATCGCGCTGGGGAGTATCTATTACCACGGGCTCAAGAGAGAAGGCGACACCTTGCTGCTGGCGGGGCCCGTGGACGCCAAGACGGGCGTGCCGGGGGTGGGGCCGGCGCAGGATGTGTTTTATGACAACACGCGGGTGGCGCTGTATGTGAACGCCGGGGGCGGGTGGGAGCCCAAGCCCTTGAGCGGGGTGCCCCGGTACAACGATTACAACCTGGGGGCGATCGAGGCGACGACGGCGCTGGACGTGGGGCTGGCGGCCACGGGGTTTGCGAAGCCTTGGGAGGTGCCGTCGGCGGGGAAGTTGAGCGTTCCGGTGGCGTCTGCGGCAGGGGCGGAGGATGTGAAGTTGCGGCTGGTCGGCTACGCGGCGTATGCGGAGCCTCAGGCGGATTGGGTGAAGGTGGAGCCGGACGACACGCGGGGCGTGAGCGCGGGGAACTCGAACACGCCCCTGCGGATTGTGTATGTGCACAGTGATTTGCCGGACGACAAGGGCAAGGTGCATGAGGAGCCGGTGTATCCGTTTATCGTGGCGCCGAAGGTGCCGGTGAGCCGCGTGGCGAACGCGGCGGGGAATGTTCTGGATGTGGAGTACACGCTCGGGGCCAAACACGGGATGACGGATGATCGCTGGCGGGCGCTGAGCGAAGTGGTGCCGGACGGCACGCGGCACGCGCTGGTGGTGGAGATTCCCGCTGGCGATGGGCAGGCGGAGTT
The DNA here is from genome assembly GCA_016124375.1 of Tepidisphaera sp. Lineage (GTDB taxonomy): Bacteria > Planctomycetota > Phycisphaerae > Phycisphaerales > UBA1924 > RI-211. The sequence continues at coordinate 538,652 of WGNV01000004.1, read as the reverse complement.
CCGGGGCGTGTTCCCGGTGGACGCTGGCAGCGAAGTGACGGCGGGGGGATATCGGCTGAAGGTGAGCCAGGTGTCGCCCGAGCCGCCCTTTCCGATTATCACGGAGGGGTACAAAAACGCCCAGAGCAGCGTGGCGGTGGTGCGGGTGACGAAGCCCGACGGCGAGAAGTTTGACCGGTACGTGTATCACCGGTTTCCGGAGATCAACCAGGATCTGTACCCGGACAAGCTGAACGCGCGGGGCATGCCGACGCGCAAGGACGCTGATCCGGCGATCCGGATTTACCTGGTCGAGTGCGACCAGTTGCACGTGTACATCGATGAGCCCGGGCTGGGCAAGACGCGGGCGATCGTGCGCCAGCCGGGCGGGCGGGTGCGGGTAGTCGGCGAAGATGAGATCGACGCCAAGGGTGCGGACGGCACGAGCGGGTGGATTCGCGACGTGGTGCCGAAGGTGAGTTTGCGGATCGGGGAGAGGTGGGACGAGGCGACGCGGGTGGAGCGGCCGACGCCGGTGCCGCCTGAGAAGCAGGACAAGCAGGCGATCGGGACGCACGAGAAGGCGATGCTGGGGGTGGAGGTGAGTGTGCCGCGGAAAGGGGCGGCGAGCGGGGAGAGCGTCTTCAGGCGCGTGGTGTGGGTGCCCTTCTCGCGGTACATGGGGCTGAACAACGGCGGCGAGCGGACGCTGATACTCCCCGACGGCAGGCACATGCAGTTGGCGTTCGGGCGGCTCATGTACCAGTTGCCGGGGTTCGATGTGCGGCTGGTGGATTTCAAGATGCTGGCGTACGACAACCGCGGGGCGCCACGCGACTACCAGAGCGTGTTGCGGGTGGAGCCGACCGACGGCGGGTTTGAAGGCTTCGACCACGTGACCAAGTTGAACTCGCCCCTGAAGGCGCCGTTCATGTGGAGCGATGAGCGTGGGCTGTTGGCGAACGTGGGCGGGACGGTGCTGGCGGGGCTCAACCCCAACGAGTTCAAGTTCAGTCAGGCGGGGTGGGACCAAGCCGGCTGGCAGCGGACGCAGGCGCAGGCGGATGCGGGGATGATCCCGCACCCGTATGCGAGTTTCACGATCCTCGGCGTGGGGAACAACCCGGGCATTCACGTGATCGCGTTTGGGGGCGTGTTGATGGGGCTGGGCATCCCGTGGGCGTTCTACTTGAAGCCCTATCTGGTGCGCCGCGAGAAGAAGCGGATTCAGCGGGAGGTCGCGGCGGGCACGTTCAAGAAGCCGGTGCGAGAAGCAGCGCCCGTGGGGGCGGGGGAAGGTGCCGGGGCGGGAGAAGTGCAGGAGGTTGGTGTCTCATGAAGAAATACCTCGCGATGGTGGTGGGGGCGGCGATTCTGGTGCTCTGCGGCGCGGCAGGCGCCCAGACCGCGCCCGACGGCAACGCCCACCCGGCAACCCAGGAACTCAGCGAAGCGGGCAAGACCCAGCCCAACCCCTTTGGCGAAGTCACGCAAGGCGGCGTGCCCAGCGTCAAGGACAAGGTGGCGTTTGCCAAGGCGGTGGACCTGTCGCCCCTGCGCGACCTGGCGGTGTTTCACAACGGGCGCGTGAAGATCTGGGACACGCTGGCCCGCGAGACGACGCAGGCGATCACCGGGCGGCGGAAGTATGTGGATTACATCCACGAGTCGGGCAAGGACGGGAGCGACAGCGTGACGTCGTACTCGTACGACCCGCTGTTTACGCTTTTGGATCTGACGATCGATCCGGGGTATTACCTGGACAAGCCGCTGATCGGGGTGCCGTATGTGCCCTTGCGCGAGGAGATGCTGGACAAGGTGTTTCCGGGGACCAAGGAGGGGGACCCGATGCGAGATGCGTCGGGGAAGGAGACGCCCCGGGGCGAGCGCGAGCGGTGGATGAGGCTGTCGAGGCTGACGCCATTGATGATCGAGCGGACGCTGCCCGAACTGGCGATGGCCCACCCCGAGCAGGACTCATGGCGGCGGGGCGTGGCGCAGGTGGATGAGGGCGTGGGGCTGTTCATCAACTGCAAGGCGAACTATTTGGCGGTGGCGCCCGCGAAGGCGAGCGATCCGTGGGTGCATCTGTCGACCCTGAGCGAGAGCGACGCGGCCCGCAAGGCGGCGAGTGCGCTGGGGGAGGCGTGGCGGAAGCGGGATGTGGCGGGGGTGAATGCCGCGGCCAAGGCGCTGGGGGCGGCACTGCCGGCGATCAACGCGGCGCAGTACCCCAAGGGGCGGCGCGAGCTGGAGGATGTGTACAACCGGGCGAATGCGTTTGAGTGGGGATACTGGATGTACGCCTTGTCGCTGCTGACGCTGCTGCTGGCGTTCGGCACTGGGCGGAAGTGGCTGGCGGCGTGCGGCGGGGGGTTGCTGTTTGCGGCGCTGCTGCTGCACGGGGCGGGGTTCGGGATGCGCTGCGTGATCGCCGAGCGGTTTGCGATTCAGAACCAGTTTGAGAGCATGACGGGGTTGAGTTTGTTCGCGGCGATCGTGGGCGCGACGATCATGGTGGTGCGTCGGCAGTGGCTGTTTGGGGCGGCAGCCGCGGGCGTGGGGTTTCTGGTGCTCATCACCGCGACGCAGACCAAGATCCCTGGGCAATCAATCGAACGCGAGGCGGCGATTCTCAATACGAGCGTGCTGCTCAAGTATCACGTGACGACGGTGCTCAGCAGCTACGGGCTGATTGCCCTGGGCATGGTGGTGAGTTTGTTTTATCTGGGCACGTACTACGCGGCGAGATTGGCCGGGGCGGAAAAGAGCCCGGCGCTGGCCGGGGCGGGCGGGTTGGCCAGCGTGGCGCTGGGTGATGAGCGCGGGCAGATCGGCACGCGGGCGAGGCTGCTGGCGGACCTGGACACCGCCCAGATGATCGTGCTGCAACTGGCGTTCTGGACGCTGGGCGTGGGCATTCTGCTCGGGGCCTGGTGGGCGGACCATAGCTGGGGGCGCTGGTGGGCCTTTGACCCCAAGGAGACGTGGGCGCTGATCACGTGGATCGTGTATCTGGTGGTGATCCACGTGCGGATTGCTTCGCCCGCGAACAAGGCGCTGACCACAGCGTGGCTGAGCGTGCTGGGGTTCATCGTGATGCTGTGGACGTACTTCGGCGTGAACCTGTTGCTGCCGGGGTTGCATGCGTATGCGTGAGAAGAAGGCACTGGGGACTGGGGACTGGGGACTAGGGTCGGCATGCGCGTGCGTATGTTGGCGGTGGTATGACACGCATTGTGGGTGAAGAGGCGCGGCGGTTGATCCTTGGGCCGGCGGACAAAGCCGCCCGGCGGCTGATTGGGGCCGTGCTGGTGCGCGTGCTGCCGACGGGCGAGCGGCTGTCGGGGCGGATCGTCGAGACCGAGGCGTATCTGGGTGTGCGCGATCGGGCGAGCCATGCGTTTGGCGGGAGGCGCACGGCACGCAATGAGTCGATGTACCGCGGGGCGGGGGTGGGGTATGTGTACTTCACCTACGGCATGCATTTTTGTTTCAACGTGGTGTGTGGGGAGGTGGGCGAGCCCGCGGCGGTGCTGGTGCGGGCGATCGAGCCCTTGGAAGGGATCGAACTCATGCGCGAGCGGCGGGAGCTTGGGGCGCGGCGGACGCGGACAGGCGGGACGCCTGCCTCGCCGGCAGCCGAGAAGAAGGCCTTGCGCGACGTGGAGCTGTGCAATGGCCCGGGCAAGCTGTGTCAGGCGATGGGGATTGATCGGGAGTTGGACGGGGTGGATGTGCTATCGGACGGGGCGTTGAGGCTAGAGCTGACGGCGCCGGTGCGGCGACTCGGGCGGGGAACGCGGATCGGGATTGATTCGGCGGGGGCGTGGGCGGCGCGGCGATTGCGGTGGGTGGAGGCGGGAAGCGGGTTTGTGAGCCGCCCGGTGGGGAAGGCGAGCGCGGGCGAGTGAAGGGTGTGTGGAAGTAGTCGGAACCGTCGCTGGATTGGGTGCGGAACGAAACAGGAGTTGGCCGATTGTCTGGGGCTGGAGGTGGGGATTGAGGTGGATTGGTCCGGGGCACGAGGTCTAGCATCTGTGCCTTCATGGGTTTGAATCGGAGCCCGGCGTGGTGGGCGAAACGTGGAGACGGAAGCGGTGAGCGAGTTTGACCCTGACATGCAGGCGATGGAGGCGACGGGGTTTCCGCCGCAGGCGTTCAACTTTGTGCGCGAGGGGCTCGAGCACACGGTGAAACTGGTGCACGGGTCGGGCGAAGGGAAGGGCGAGGACGAAAGCCGCCACGTGAGCGGCCAGCAGTTGTGCATGGGTCTTCGGAGTTTCGCGCTCAAGCAGTATGGGTTGCTGGCGCGCACGGTGCTGAGGTCATGGAACGTGAACACGACGGCCGATTTCGGCAAGATGGTGTTCGCGATGATCGATGCGGGGCTGATGCGCAAGACGGATGAAGACCAGCTCGAGGATTTCGTCGCGGTCTTCGATTTTGACGAAGCCTTCGGGGACTTGCCGGCCGGGCGGGCGTGACGAGGCCCGAAGCGGCGGACTGGCGAACCAGCGAAGTGGCAAAGTGGCAGAGTGGCAGAGTGGCAAAGTGCCAGCGCTCCGGTGCGGCGCGGCGCCAGATGCGGCATCCGTGCCTTTGACTTTGCCACTTGGCCACTCCGCCACTTTGCCACTTCGGTACAGTGTCGGCATGTCCAACGGCTCGCCCAAGGTGGATGACTGGCGCACGCGGCATTTGTGGGAAATCCAGCCCGTGCGCGATGGTTTGGTGATCGCCGCCGTGGTGGGGCTGGTGTACCTGGGGTTCAAACTGAGCTTCGTAACGGTGCCGATGCTGCTGGCGATGACGCTGGCGTATTTGTTTGAGCCGCTGGTGCAGCGACTGACGCGGCGGGGTCTGGTCGGGCGTGCGCCGGTGGCGCTGGGGATCATCGTGGTGGCGGCGCTGCTGGTGGTCGTGCCGACGGTGGTGGGGGGAGTTTTCGGCATCTCGCAGGGCGCCAAACTGGTGCAGACGGTGGCGGGGAACATCGAGGCGGTGACGGCGTCGGTGCGTACGCCGGAGGACTCGGAGGCGATGAGCCGCGTGCGCCGGGCCGGGCGGGCGTGGGTGAGCATCCGCGATTACGTCGTGCATCAGGAGTCGATCCGAAAGGCGCACGAGGCGAAGATCGCCGGGCACGCCGACGAACCGGCGGGTGTGGCGGGTCCGGAGGGTGCGGCGCGATCGAATGAGCCGGCGCCTCAGGAGCGACACGAGGCCGACCCCAAGGCGCCATCGCCGTCGGGCAAGGAGGGACCTTCGCCCACGGGCGTCGAGGCGTTGACACCGGCGATCGAGGAAGCGCCGTCGGACGTGTATCGGGCGATTCAGTGGCTGGTGGCGTGGGTGCAGGAGAACGCGGGCAGCCTGAGCAAGAACCTGCTGAACGCGGGCGGGGGCGCGGCGGCGGCGGCACTGGCGACGGCGACCAGCCTGGCGCGCTTCGCCTTCGGGGGCTTTTTGACCGCGTTCTTTTTCTTCTTCTTCTGCAACGGGTACGGGCGGGTTTTGCAGTTCTGGGAGGGGTTGATTCCGGAAAAGAAGAAGAGCCGCGTGTTCTTTCTGGCGGCCAAGATGGACCGGGTGATCGCGGGCTTCGTGCGCGGGCGGCTGACGATCAGCGCGATCCTGATCGGCTACTACAGCCTGGCGTACTGGCTGGCGGGAGTGCCGGCGCCCTTGATCATCGGACCCATCGTCGGGGCGTTGACCGTGGTGCCGTACGCGGCGGGCATCGTCGGCATTCCGCTGTCGATGCTGCTCTTGTGGCTGGAGCCGGGCGGAGGCTGGCAGGGGCAATGGTGGTGGATCATCGGCGCGCCGCTGCTGGTGACGGGCATCGCGCAGGCGATGGACGACTATGTGCTGACGCCGAAGATTCAGGGCGACGCGACCGGAATGGACACGCCGTCGATCTTGTTCGCGTCGATCGCGGGCGGGCTGCTGGCGGGGTTCTATGGGATTTTGCTCGCCATTCCCACGGCGGCGTGCGCGAAGATCTTGCTCAAGGAACTGGTGTGGCCCAGGTTCAAGGAATGGAGCGAAGGACGGGCGAGCGACTTTTTGCCGATCGGGAGGGAGTGAGACGGAAAGATACTTCGGCGGATTCCGAGGAGATGGCTTGCAACGATCGCGAGTGGGACGGCGTTCGGAGTGTCCCCAATGCGCTACTTTTTCGACGAGCGCGCGAGGCTGAAGCGGCTGTTGCCGCCGCTCGTTGTCGGCACTTTGCTGCTGGGGACTCTCGACAGTCTATTGGGTGTGAGCGACTGGCTTCTGAACTACCTAGGGCACTTTTCGGGAATGCCGGTGCCTCAGGCCTGCTTTCTCCTCTTGGCTGCGGGTGCTTCGTTGCCCGTGTTGATCAGCGTGCGGGGCTGGGTTTGGGGAGCGCTGACGGGCGGATCAGCCCTCGGTGCGTACGCGTTCGCGATGATGCTGACCCTCGTTGTCACTGGCCGTCAACTTTTGTCCCCGACGCTGAACGCATCGCTCGGAATCGGAATGATCGTTGGGACGGCGCTCGTCGCCGGCTGTGTTGCTGGCGCGATCACGGCCGTGGCCTTGCGCCGCTTGGGGGTTCGGCTTATTCCGACGGCACCCAACATGTGCTGGCGATGCGGTTACTCGGCGGGCTGGTCGGCCGAGACTTGTCCTGAGTGCGGCGCACGTATGGACCCGCGAAAGTTGGCGAACACGCTGGGGCACGCCATCATCCGGTTCTGCGATCGCCATCGCGTTGGGATGCGTGTCGTGTATGGCGTGACGCTTGCGGTGGTTGCGGGTGGAATCTTGTATTGGTGGGAGTTGTCGCCAGAGGCCGCGATTTGCCGACGGAAGTTCGGGCGCGAGTTCGAGTGGCCGGGTCTGGTGTTTCCGGAGGCCACTTCCGACCCCAACGCAAAGGGCAAGGACGCGCTTGCCATGCTCCTGCCGGCACGACCTGGGGGCGTTTCGCGTTTTTGCGTGGTGGTCTTGCCTCGGGACGCGCCGGGCTACCCCGCTATGCAGATCTGGGCCCAGCGTTTGCCGCTCCCTCAAGGCTCTACAGAATATGGAACGGACCTGGTGAGGTGTTCTCTCGGCAAGGCGATGGCCGATTCGGTGCTCGATGAGGGCGTTCCCGACGACTTGCTCGAAGCGATCGAAAAGACGCAGCACAAACTCGATATTGGGGAGTCGAGATCTTTGGTGGTTGACCCAACGCCCTTTTTTGAGGGGCGTTTGAAGCCGCCCAAGTAGCGTCGGCGGGCAGCCACGCAATGCGAGAGGCCCGGTTCCGATGAGCAACGGCGGGACGACCAACCCTCGTACTATCGCGGCATGTCCACTGACCATGCCTCCAACGGGCACGTGACGACCGAATCGCCCGCGGCCCAGCGAGTGGCCGCCCGCTCGCCGTTTGTTGCTCCAACGTGGAACTATGCCCCCGCGCCCGAGAGCGTGAAGGTGGAGATTTCGCCGACGTACGGGCACTACATCGGCGGGGCGTGGGTGTCGCCCAAGGGGGGCAAGCGTTTGGCGACGCTGAACCCCGCGACGGAGAAGCCCTTGGCCGAGGTGGCGTTGGGGGCGGCGAGCGACGTGGACGGGGCAGTGAAAGCCGCGCGGAAGGCGCTGCCGGCGTGGAGCGCGTTGCCCGGGGCGGAACGCGGAAAGTACCTGTTCCGCATCGCGCGGCGAATCCAGGAACGCGCCCGCGAACTCGCGGCGCTGGAGACGCTGGACAGCGGGAAGCCGATCAAGGAAAGCCGCGATGTGGATGTGCCGCTGGTCGCGGCCCATTTTTTCTACTACGCCGGCTGGGCGGACAAACTGGCGTACGCGTTCGCGGGGCGAACGCCCAAGCCGGTGGGGGTGTGCGGCCAGATCATTCCGTGGAATTTCCCGCTGCTGATGGCGGCGTGGAAACTCGCCCCCGCGCTGGCGTGTGGCAACGTGTGCGTGCTCAAGCCTGCCGAGACGACGCCGCTGACCGCGCTGCGCCTGGCGGAGATTTGCGACGAGGTGGGGCTGCCGGCGGGCGTCGTGAATGTGGTGACGGGCGACGGATCGACCGGGGCGGCGCTGGTGCAGCACGAAGGGCTGGACAAGATCGCGTTTACGGGTTCGACGGAGGTGGGGAAGAAGATCGCGCTGGCCGCGGCGACGCGCGGGACGCGACTGACGCTCGAACTCGGCGGCAAGTCGCCTCACATCATCTTTGAGGACGCGAGCCTGGATCAGGCGATCGAGGGGATTATCCAGGGGATCTATTTCAACCAGGGCGAAGTGTGCTGCGCGGGGTCGAGGCTGTTGGTGCAGGAATCGATCTTGCCCGAGGTCGTGAAGCGCCTGGAGTTGAGGCTGGCGTCGCTGCGGGTGGGCGACCCGATGGACAAGAACACGGATGTGGGGGCGGTGAACAGCCGCGGACAGCTGGAGCGGATTGAGTTTTACTTGAAGGAAGGCGAGCGCGAGGGGGCGAGGCTGCACGTGCCGGGCGCGGGCGGCAGCGGGGCTGGCGCGGGCGCGGCACTCGAAGGCTTTGGCGCCGGCTACTTCTGCCGCCCGTGTTTCTTTAGTGATGTGCAGCCCAGCCACGTGATCGCGCGGGAAGAGATCTTTGGCCCGGTGCTGAGCGTGATGAGTTTCAGGACGCCCGATGAGGCGGTGGCGCGGGCGAACAACACGCCGTACGGGCTGGCCGCGGGCGTGTGGACGGACAAGGGCGCGAAGGTGCTGGAGATCGCGAGCCGCTTGAAGGCGGGCGTGGTGTGGTGCAACACGTACAACCGGTTCGACCCGGCGAGCCCATTCGGCGGGTTCAAAGAGAGCGGGTTTGGGCGCGAGGGCGGGATGCAGGGGCTGCGGGCGTATGTGAGCGTGTGAGGTCTTTCTACTCAATCTTGTGGCACAGGCCTCTGGCCTGTGTCTACCCGTGCTCTTGGAGAGGATGGCGGGACAGCGGACGAGGGACGAAGAGCTATAAGCGTTTCTTTTCAGGTAGGTGATTCGGAGAAAGGGAAGGACACAGGCCGGAGGCCTGTGCCACAAGACTTGGAAGCCAAGCCATGACCGACCGACTGGAAATCTCCAAGACCTACAAGCTGTTCATCGACGGCAAGTTTCCGCGCAGCGAGAGCGGGCGGTCGTGGCCCGTGGGGGGCAGTGAGGCCGCGCCGTTTGCGCATGTGTCGAAGGCTTCGCGGAAGGACCTGCGTGAAGCCGTGGAGTCGGCGCGGCGGGCGCTGCCCGGCTGGGCTGGGGCGACGGCGTATTTGCGCGGGCAGATTCTGTATCGCATCGCCGAGATGATGGAGGGCAAGCGCGACGAACTGGCCGGGGCGATCGAGGCGGGCTTGCCCGCGGCCCCGAAGACCAAGGCGAAGAAGCCCGCGCGGGGCAAGGCGGGCAGCGGCGCGAAGGCGGGCGCAGCATCGCCTCTCGATGAGGTGACCGCCGCGATCGATCGCGTGGTGCATTACGCGGGCTGGGCCGACAAATACGCCCAGGTGCTGGGGTGCAACAACCCGGTCGCAGGGCCTTATTACAACTTCACGTCGCCCGAGCCCGTCGGCGTCGTCGCGGCCTTCGGGCCGGATGGGTCGCCGTTGCTCGGGCTGGTGTCGGTCATCGTGCCGGCGTTGTGCGCGGGCAACACGCTGGTGGCGATCAGCGCGAACGACAACCCGCTGCCCGCGGCTGTGCTGGGCGAGGTGCTGGCGACGAGCGATGTGCCGCCGGGCGTGGTGAATGTGCTGACGGGCGAGCGGGCGGAACTCATCTCGCACGTTGCGAATCATCGCGACATCGATGCGATCCACGCGGCGAACCTGAGCGAGGCGGAGGCGGCGACGCTGCGGGCGGGAGCCGCGGAGAACGTGAAGCGCGTGAGCGTGCGGGGCTCGCGCGAGCGGATCGACTGGTTCGATGAAGAGGTGTGTCAGGATCCGTGGTGGATCGAGTCGTTCGTCGAGATGAAGACGATGTGGCACCCGGCGCGGGCGTGACGCGTTTCGCGCGGGCGGGTGGGGCTAACCGAGTCGCGACTTCAGCCACGCCCAGTGCTTGGCAACGCCCTCTTCGAACGACGTGGACGGGCTGTAGCCCAGTTCGGCCTGGCTGCGGGTGAGGTCGGCCCAGGTGCGTTGCACGTCGCCGGGCTGCATGGGCTCGCGCTGGATGATCGCCTTTTTCCCAACGGCGGTTTCGATGGTGGCGATCATGTCGGCCAGCGACACGGGGTGGTTGTGTCCGAGGTTCCAGATGCGATAGCCGTGGGCGGGGATGTGGTCGTACGCCGCGAGCACGCCCGAAACGATGTCGGCGACAAACGTGAAATCGCGGCTCATGCTGCCATCGCCGAACATGCGAATCGGTTCGCCCTTGGCGATGCGCGTCAGGAACAGATTGATCGCCAGATCGGGGCGTTGGCGGGGGCCAAAGACGGTGAAGAACCGCAGCATGGCGGTGGGCATGCCGGTCAGGTGAAAATGCGTGTGCCCGATGAGTTCGCAGGCACGCTTGGTGGCGGCGTAGGGGCTGATGGGGGCGTTGACGTCCTGGGTTTCGCTGAAGGGGGCGGTGGGGGAGTTGCCGTAGACCGAGCTGGAGGAGGCGACGACGATGCGATCGCACCCGGCGCGGCGGGCGAGGTCGAGCATGACGGCGGTGCCGGTGATGTTGGCGTGGGCGTAGCCGACGGGGTCGGCGATGCTGGGGCGCACGCCGGCTTTGGCGGCCAGGTGGATCACGCCTTTGGGGCGAGTGCGCTCGAAGAGTGTGTGCATGGCGGCGGCGTCGGTGATGTCGGCGGCGACGCACTCGAAGGAATCGGGTGTGGCCGTGGCCTGTGCGGTCGCGCGAACCTCGTCGAGGTTGGCGTGCTTCAGGGCGGCGTCGTAGAAGGGGTCAAAGTTGTCGACGCCGACCACGGACTCGCCCCGCGCCAGCAGGGCCTGGGCGACGTGCGAACCGATGAAGCCCGCGGCTCCGGTGAGCAGGATGGGTTGGGCCATGACCGGGAGTGTAGATGGAGCGGCTGGCGGGAAGGCCCGACCAGGCGCGACACGCCGACGAACAAAAAACAAGCAGGGCGCTATCGCAAGACAGCGCCCCGCTGGAGGAGAGAGAGATCAAAGGTATGTATAAGCGCTATCGGACTGCCGGTTCCCTAAACTTCCAAGTCAATCTCGCAAAAAACAAAATTTCTTGCAGATTCGGTCGGCGAGGCGCAAAGTTGCACGCCGTTCTGCGAACGTAGTGCGAACGGTGTGTGAGGAAGTGAGGCCGGAATCCCCCGAATGGGCATGCGGGGGCATTCGGCATTCGGCACGTGCCCGTGCTGATGGGTTTCCCTGCCTTCCAACGAATGCCGAATCACGAATGCCGAATGCCGTTCCCCAAAAATGAGCCACCCCGAGTGGTCGGCTCGGGGCGGCGTCGGCGGCAGCTCGAAAATAAGCCGGGGTCAGGCTCTCGAACGAGCCGCCGTGGGGGTAGACGTGGGGGTGTAGACGAGACGCTTACTTGGGCTGGTCGCCCTTCAGGCGTGCGTTGAGGCGATCGAGCGCCTTCTGCTGCTGGTCGGCGGGCAGGTTTTTGAGGCGGTCGCGCATCTTTTCAGGCAGGCGAGGGTCGTCGATCGAGGTGATCGGGCCGCCGTCGCCCAAGATGTCTTTGCCGAGCTTGCCCTTGCCTTTGCCAGCGCCCTTGCCCTTCTCGGCGAATCGCTGGGCCATGCGGTCTTTCTGCTCCTGCTCCCACTTGCTCTGTTCCGCGGCCAGAGCCTTGTCGAAGACCGGGCGCTGGGCGTCGGTGAGCACCGCGATCATCTTGGCGTGCAGGTCGGCGGGCTTGGGCGCGCCTTCCATGATCTCACGCAGGCGGCCCATCGCGTTTTCGCTCTTGGCCTGGTCGGTCGGGGCCTTGGAGTCGTTCATCGGGTCCTGCATCATCGGGTCATCGCCCGGCGGAGGGGGCGGCGGGGCGTTCTCGCCATCCGGGGGCGGGGGCGGGGCGCCGTCGGGCCCGTGGGGGCGACGGCCTTCGGGCCCGCCAGGACCGCCAGGGCCACGCTCGCCACGCTTGCCGCCCGGGCGGCCGCCGAGTTCACGCAGGAACCCGTCGACCTTCTTGCGATCTTGGGCGGTGAGTTCGCCTCGCAGTTGCTGAACTTCCTGCATGTGATCCTGGCGGTACTTCATCATGCTCTGGTGAAAGTCCTCGTTCAGAACATCGAGGTCGTCCTGTTGGTCGCTGGTGAGGGCGATGGACTTGTCGACGCCTTCGCCCTTGAGGGCGTCAAAGGCCTTCATGAACATGGGGTGGGGCAGGGGGCGATCGCGCTTTTCTTTGCGGTCGGCGCTCTGGCCCCCGGTCAGCTTGCGGGCTTCGCCGGGCACGCTGCCGTCCTTGACGGCGGGGCCGGAGAGCGGGGCAGCGTCCTGGGCCAGGGCGTGGCCTGCGAAGATGAAGAGCGAAAGGGCGCTCACGCCTGCCAAACGGATCGAACGGGTTGCACGGGCCATGGTGTCCACTCCTTGCGTTGCCGGCGGGGGAGGCGGAGGGCTCAAGCCCTGGGCGGCCACCCCACGAGTTTGGTCGCCGTTCATCGGCGTGCCGGGGTCGCGTGGTTCAACGCCGGGCTTGGGCGTCTATTGCAGGGTGCGGTGCGAAGTTGGTCTATCGTGAGGGCGAGGTCCGGCATTGGCCGGGCCGGGTTATTTGGCGGCCGCGGGGTTGGTCCTGAAGAGGTGTGACGATGGCGTTGAGCAAGCAGAATGTGACCGAGGCGTTGCGGGGCGTGGCGGGGGGCGATGGGAAGGATCTGGCCAGCCGCCTGCTGTGGGTCTCGGCGTGCGACACGTATGCAAGCGTGAAGCTGCAGCGCGGGGCGGAGCGCGAGGAGATGGCGAGGGCTGCTCGGGCGGCGTTCGGGGCAGTGGAGAAGATGGCCGCTGGCGAAGGGACGCGGGTCGATTCGCTGATCGTGGAATTTGTGGATGACGGCGGCAGCGTGGTGCAGACGGAGCGATTCGGCGGGTTGAACCAGGCGAAGATGGCGAAGGGGAATGAGGCGGGGATGGAGATGCCGGGCAGGGCGGCGGGGTCGGAGAGCCGACCCGCCCCGGCGCCTCAGGCGCAGGGGCACACGCCGATTGGTGGGCTCAAGCCGACGCCGCAGGGCGGGGCGGAGACGCTGCCGGGCGTGAAGCACATCATCGCGGTGGGGGCGGGCAAGGGGGGCGTGGGCAAGAGCACGGTGGCGCTGAACCTGGCCGTGGGCCTGGCGCGGCGGGGCCTGGCGGTGGGCCTGCTAGATGGCGACATCTACGGGCCGTCGATGCCCACCATGCTGGGGCTGGAGAGCCTGGAGACCGTCGTCCACGAGGGTCAGTTGCAGCCGTTCGTGACGCACGGGATCAAGTGCATGACGATCGGGAAGCTCGTGGCGCCGGACAAGCCCTTGATCTGGCGCGGGCCGATGGCGCACGGGGCGTTCAAGCAACTGACCGAGCAGACGCGCTGGGGCGAACTGGATTATCTCATTATTGATTTGCCGCCGGGGACGGGGGATGTGTCGTTGTCGATGGCGCAGATGCTGAAGGTGACGGGGGCGGTGGTGGTGTGCACGCCGCAGAAGGTGGCGCAGGACGACGCCTGGCGGGCGGCCAAAATGTTCCAGCAACTGGGCGTGCCGGTGCTCGGCGTCGTCGAGAACATGAGTTACTTCGTGGGCGATGACGGCAAGGTGTACGACATCTTCGGGCGGGGGGGGGCGGAGCACATGGCCCAGAAGTTGGGTGTGCCTTTCCTGGGGGCGGTGCCGATCACGATGGCCTTGCGGGCCAACAGCGACAAGGGCGACCCCACGGCCAACTACACGGGCGAGGATCGCGCGGGCACGGAACTGCGCGAGAAACTCGAGGGACTGGTGCGGAACCTGGAGGGGCAGGTGGCGCTGGCGAGCATGAAGTTGGGGCAGGAGCGGCCGACGCTGAGGGTGAGTTAGAAACGCGAGAGGCAAATGTGAAACGCCGGTACGTCCGCTGCATTTTGATCGCGTTGCTCGGCGGACTGCTGGCGACGGTGGTCGCGGACCTCGCACTGCGGGCGCGATGGATGGGGCGGGGGACGCCGCGGCGATGGCCGATCGCGGACGCGGCGCCGTCGGAGTCGCTCTTCGTCCGATTCACAGAGTCCGTTTCTTACAACGGCTCGCGGGTGCACGTTCGAGGCGCGGATCTGTTCACGTTCAACAATGATGATGTCGATTACCTGTTTCCTGATCAAGTGCTCGAGGTTGAGCCGCCAAAATGGTGCTCGGCGCTGTCGTTGCAGGAACCACAGGTTTTGCAAGTCATGTACCTGGGAACCACGTTCGGCATTCCTTGGCGGAGTTCGACTGACGAAGAAATCGAGGCCCCGATGCCGAACGCACACCCGGCCGAGATCCGGTGGGATTTCCCCGATGTGATGTACGTCGAGGCCCGCGCGCCGTATGCCAGCTTTCGCGTGACGCGCGTGCTGACGCTGGGAGTGATTGCGGACGTCCTGGCGTGGGGTAGTGCCATCGCCGCGACGTTCCAAGTCCTTGGCTTTGCGAGACGCCGACGCCGCCGGGCCAAGGGCCTCTGCGAGTCCTGCGGCTACAACCTCGCGGGCACAACCCGCGAGTGTCCTGAGTGCGGACATGTACCGCGCGTTCAAGCCGTACCGACCCAGTAAAACATGCAATATGACGGTTTTTGAGGGTTCATCCAAGGCGACATGACATCCGGACCGATCTGAAGGCGTCGAAATATTGGCCATATTCGAGGGTCGGCGCATGGAGATCACGATGTCCGAGCATCAGGAAGTCACTGCGAAGGTCGGCTGGAAGGGGCGCAAGACGATCAGCCTGATGCGGGTCGCCCTGCGCCAGCGCTCGCTGCAGCGGTCTGTAGGTGCGTATTTGCTGACCCTTGTCGTCTCAATAGGCGCCTCCAGCGCCGCCTATCCCTCGCAGGCCGTTCAGCAGATGGTCGCGATGTGCGCGGGCGGTGCGCTGATGGCGGCCGCCGTGTGGGCGATTGTGGCGACGGTACGGCTGCAGACCGCGCTGGGCCGCAACGTGGTCTTGGCTTGCATCATGTCCATCGGCATGCTCATCCCGATCGTCAATATCCTCTTTCTGGCTTCGCATGACGGTCGGGCCACCAAGCTCCTGAAGAAGCACGGGGTGCGCGTCGGGCTGCTGGGCGTCCCTCGCGATGAACTGCACAAACTCGTCCAGGGCGCATGCCGAAAGTGTGGCTACGACGTGCGGACCATCACCGGCCCGGTCTGCCCGGAGTGCGGCACGCCCCTGCCCGCGGCTCCGGCTGCGGTCGCCCCGGCTGCGTAGCCGGCGGGGCCATCGCATGTTTCCACATGAAGGCGTGCCTGTTTGCGAGCGGGCTTTGGGCCCCGGTACACTGATGCCCGGCGTCAGAGGGATACCCGCACACACGCATTCGTGAGGAACTGTCGTCATGGCGAAGAAGGCAAAGAAGGCAGCGAAAAAGGCCCCCGCAAAGAAAGCCGCGAAGAAGGCTCCGGCGAAGAAGGCCCCGGCCAAGAAGGCCGCGGGCAAGCCGGCGAAGAAGACCGGCGGCGGCAAGGGCCCGGCGACCGGCATGGCCCCGGTCTCCACCGGCAGCGGGGCCAACCCCTTGCAGGTGGGCAAGACGCTGGTTGCGATGTTCAACCAGGGCAAGCTCAAGGAGATCGAGGATTTCTACTGGACGCCCGACATCGTGAGCTGCGAGGGCTTCGGCGTGAACGCGGAGTGGCGCGGCAGGGCGGCGGTGCACGAAAAGAACAGCGACTGGATGAAGGATCACAAGTTGCACGGCGCGACCGCCGAGGGACCGTTCGTGGGCTCCACCGGGTTCGCGGTGAAGTTCAAGATGGACGTGGAGACGGTGTCGACGGGCAAGCGCGAGATGATGGAAGAGATCGGGGTGTACACGATCCGCGACGGGAAGATCTGCCGCGAGGAGTTCATGTACGCCATCGGGGCGGGGTGAATCCAACCAATACGAGCCCGAAGCGCCAGCGAGGGTCTCACCGGTAAGCGGATGGTGCACGACTGAAGAGGTCGACGCCATCTGTTTGCCTGTGAGACCCTCGCTGGCGCTTCGGGCTCGTATGAATGCGCCCCTCTCGGAGAGAGGGGCCAGCCCAAGCGCCGCTCGCGCTACCATCTCCCATGGTCAAAATCGAAACCGCGTATATCGGCAACAAGAAGTGCGAGATGAAGCACCCCGAGGGCGCGACGCTTCGCACCGATGCGCCCAAGGACATCGGGGGTGACGCGACGGCGTTCTCGCCGACCGACCTGGTGGCCGCGGCTGTCGCGAGCTGTATTCTGACGACCATTGCGATGTGGGGCGAGCGCCACGGCGTCGACATCACCGGCGCGACCGCGACCGTTGAGAAGCACATGACGACGCCCCCCGCCCCGCGGCGCATCGGGCGCCTGCCTGTGACCGTACACCTCCCCGCGAGCGTGCCGGCCGACATGCGCGAGCGCCTGGAACGAGTCGGCCACGCCTGCCCGGTGCACGCGAGCCTGCACACGGATGTGGATTCGCCGATCACGTACGTGTACGGGTAAACGGGTGTGATTGACGGGCGTCGTGCGCCCTCCCTGACGGTCGGGCTGCTGACGAGCACGCGGCTTCGCCGCCGCCTCACGCCGCCAAGCTGCTCCCCGCGGCCGCCGTGTCCTTCTCCAGGTGCCGCGCACCCAGCAGCCACAGCACGCCCGCGACAAAGATCGCCAGGCCCACCAGCCCGAAGGCGGCGTTCATGTTGCCCCCGGCTTCATTGAGCGCCGGCCACAGCGTGCCGTGCGTGTCGCTGTTGGTCGCGTCGCGCACCTGGCCGATGACGCGGGGCGAGATCGCGTCGCCCGCGGCATGGATGATCAGGATGTTCAGCCCGAAGGCGTTGGCCCGCAGCGCCGGGTGCGACACGTTCGCGGTGATGGTGTTGGTGGGGCCGGTGTTCAGGAAGATCAGGAACATCGCCAGCGCGATGAAAGCCCACGCCCAGGGGAAGGGGACATACAACGACGCGATGAAGACGGGGAACGCGGCCAGCATGGTGTAGCCGCTGAGTTTGAAATACGCCCCGCGCATCCCCTTGTTGCGGAGCTTGTCGCCCCAGATGCCGCCCAGGATGGTGCCACCGATGCCGCATATGACCGTGATGACCCCCACAAGAGAAGTCACCTCGCCCAGGTGAGCGCTGCCCGCCTTGTCCACGCCGTAGTGCAGGCGGTACTCGTTGACGTAGGTGGGCAGCCAGAACGACATGCCCCCGATGGCGAAGGTCATCGCGGCCATGCCCAGCGTGTTGAACACGTACGAAGGCGTCTTGACGAGCACCAGCAGGTCGCGCGGGCGGAACTTGCGTTTGATGACGCCCTCGTCGTTCGCCCCGCGGGGCGGGTCGGGCCGGAAGAACGCCCACACGCCCAAAACGAGCCCCGGGGGCACGGCTGTCAGGAACGCGTAGTGCCATGAGAAGTGAGCCGCCATCTGCCCACCCAGCATGTAGCCCAGCGCGCTGCCCACCGGAATCGCGACGTAGAACCACGCCATCACGTAGCCGCGACGGGCGACCGGGTACATGTCGGCGATGATGGTGGGGGCGGTGGGTCCCCACGCGGCTTCGCCCACGCCCACGACGATTCGGCACAGCAGCAGGGCGTTGTAACTGGGCGCGTAGGCCGTCGCGCCCGTCGCGATCGTCCACAGCAGCACGCCGAACCCGATGATGACCCAGCGATTGAACTTCTCGGCCAGCCAGCCGAAGAGCGGGGCAAAGAGCATGTACGTCACCAGGAACGCGGTGCTGAGCTGGCCCGTCTTGGTGAAGGCGTTGGGGTCGCCCTTGAGGAACTCGTCGCGGATGTGGGGCTCGACCGCCGCCAGGTTGTAACGGTCGATGTAGTTCACCAGGTTGATGAGAATCAGCAGCGCCAGCGAGAGGGCGGCCCCGGGCACGCGGCTTTGCTTTGGCTCGAGGTCGGTGCTCATGGGCAGCAGGGTACCTTCCGCCGCGTCGCGCGGCACGGGGCTAGTTCAACGCCCGCGCATACGCGACCCATTCGACGCACAGCAGCGCCAGCGCCGCCATCACAAACCAGGGCCAGACCTCCCGCCGCCCGGGGCCGAGGCCACCGGTCGCCAGCGTGTGCCCGGCGATGGTCAGCTCGGGCTTGGTCTCGAGCGTGCTCTCCCCCAGGTTGCAGAGGTTCACCGCCAGGTGCGACGTCGCCTTGGCGCCCGCCCCTTGCACCACATAGTCGCCCGCGCGCTCGAGCATCCCGATCCGCACCGGCCCCGGTCCGCTGGCCATCGTGGTCATGGCCGCCGGCCCGCCCGAGGCCGGCGTCACGCTCAGTTCACCCGCGGCCATCGCGCTCACGGTCGCCGGTTCGCCCGTAAGAACCGCCGCGCACTTCATCGACTGCCCGCGGCTTGTCAGCCAGTCGATCGCCGAGGCCAGAAAGATCGGAAAACTCGTCTGAATCGTCCAGTTCGATCGCGTCAGATCGAACGCGACGTCCACCCGGGGCGTCCCCGCGTCCAGGCTCGCCACCACCAGCGGCCCCTCGGCCCCCCGCACCACCTCCGTCGAGTCCTTGTTCGTGACGCGCAACGCCAGCGAGCCCGCGACATCGAGCGTGTCCAGCGAGAGGCTGCGCGTCACCGGGTGCTCGCGCGACCAGAAGACCGCCGGCGTCGGGCCGCGCTCGCCCGCGTCCTTTTCCAGCCCCGTGGCCGGCACAAACGCCCCGAACGCCAGCGTCGGCACCGGGGGCCTTTGCTTGGGCGAGACGCGATCAAACACGACGAGGCTTACGCCCTCGAACGCCCCGCGCGCCGCGCGGCTGTCATATTCCGCCGGGTTCAGCGTCACGACGCCCGCCACCCGCATCTCGCCCAGCGCCGCTTCCAGCATCCAACTGCCCGCGGGCAGCGAGTCTCCGTTCGAGCCGGCCGTCCCCTCGGGCCTCACCAGCCACACCAGCGGGCGCGTCGGCTCCGGCAACACCAGCCACGCCTGGTTGTCGCTCGCCAGTGCGTCGGGCCGGTCGATCCGCAGCGACAGCACGCCTCCCGCAGGCTGGCGGGTTTCGAGCGGCAGGGCCAGCATGCCCGGCCCCGCGGCCGTGGCTGGTGGAACTTCAACGCCCCTGCGCAGAAGCTCCTTGTCGCCCAGCGTCAACACCACGCCCGCGCTGACGGCCGACGCCGAGGTGTTGCACACCTGCGCGAACAATCGCACCTGGCTCGGTTCGTCCGGGGCGCGGTCGCCGGCGAAGGCGACGATGCCCAGGTTGTCGGGCCGGTCCGGGGGTGCGGCCGCCCCGCCGGCCGCGAGCCCTCCCCCCACGGGCAGGTAGCGCAGCGTGCCGGGCGCGGGCCCGACCTTCTCCAGATCTTCGATCCCCCCGTCGCTGATCAGCACGCACGAGATGCTCGTCTCTTCGCCATCGCCCGCCAGTGCCCGGGCGACGTCCATCGCCGGCGCAAGCCGCGAAGGCTGGTCCGTGGGCGTGATGCCGTCGATCGCGCCCTGCAGCAGGCTGCGCGAGGTGGTAAACCCGATGATGGTCGACGCCTCGGCGCCGAACCCGACCACGGCGATCCGCGTCGTCTGCCCGCCCCGGCTCTGCGAGTCCACCATCGCCTTCGCGGCTTGCTTGGCCCGCTCCAGACGCGACTTCCCCTCCGGCGAATCCACTCCGCTCATCGACGCCCCGCGGTCCAGCAGAATGATCACCCGATCTCCCGCTCCCGCCCCCACGCCCGTGAGCGCGGGCCGCCCCAACGCGAGCACCGCACACGCCAGCGCCAGCAGGTGCAGCAACAGCAGCCACGAGAAGCGCGGACGGGCGAACGGAACATTCGCCTGCACCTCTTTTCGCGCCACCGGCCAGAAGAGCGCCGCCGACACCCGCACCGGCCGACGCCGCAGCTTCAGCAAGTACAGCACCAGCAGCGTCGGAAACGCCAACGCCGCGGCTATCGCCATCGCGACCGGCGCCAGGAACGTCACGCCTCGGCTCCTCGGGCTTTGATGGCCTTCGAGCCCTTCGAGCCCTTCGAGCCCTTCGAGCCTTTGGAGGCTTTCGGAGTTTTCGAGGCTTTCGAGGTCTTTTCACGCGGCGATCTCGCAGCCTTGCTGGGCTTGCTGGGCTTGCTGGGCTTGGCGGGCGGCGTCTCGGGGGGCGAGTCAGGCAGCGATTTGGCCGGTGCGATGGCCGGCGATTTGGTCGACGCGACGGCGGCTGCCGCGATGTCCGCCCGCAGCCCCAGCCCCACAATAAACAACTCCCGCGACACATCGCGGCTCGCCTTGGGCTTGCTCGTGCCCGCCTCCACAAACATCTTCTTCGCCCGCGCGATCACCTGCGGCGTCGGCTCCCCCTCCAGAATCTTCATGCACAGGTTGCCGCCGGGGCGCAGCACATGCGGCGCGAGATCCAGCACGCGATCGCACAGACGGGCCGACAGAAAGTCATCGCCGTGCCCACTGGTGCTGGGAGCCATGTCGCTCAGGAGCACATCGAAGGGCTTGCCGCTGTCGCCCTTCAGCTCGGCGGGTTCGGTGGTGAACGCATCGCCCACGCACGTAAAGATGTTGTCGCCAAAATCAACCGTCACTTCCTGCAGGTCGACTCCCACGGCGATGCCGCTGGGCCCGATGAGTTTTTCGACGACTTGCAGCCATGAGCCCGGAGCGCACCCGAGATCGAGCACGCGATCGCCGGCGCGGATCAGGCGGCGTTTGTCGTTAATCTCGATGAGCTTGTACGCCGACCGAGCCGCGTATCCCTCGGCCTTGGCGCGCTTGAAAAACTCGTCGTGCAGCTTGCGGGGTTGAGGCATGTGACGGCGGAACGGTAGGGGGAGGGAGGATGAGAGGGTGAGGGGGTGATTGGGTGAGGGGGTGATTGGGTGAGGGGGTGCATCTTTGGTGGCACCGCTCTCCAGAGCGGTGCTTCCTACCAAATCTCGTGGCACAGGCGTCCCGCCTGTGTCCTACCCGATCCTCTTCCTATCCGAACACCCCGGCCGGTACAGAGCATGGGTAGGCCACAGGCCAGAGGCCTGTGCCACGAGATGGGGTAGGAGCGCTATTCCTCCTCGGGCTTGCCGCCGCCGCGGGCTTCGATCCAGTTGGCCTGAATCTCTTCGAGAATCCGCTCGTTGCAGGGGTGGCCGGGGCGCTCCTGAAAGCCGGGCAGGGCCTGCACCAGCCGCTTGAGTTCAACAAAGCCGACCCGCATGGGGTCGACGGAGGCACAGTGCTCGGCGAGCAGTTCGCCGATGAGGTCAACGTCGAGCCAGTCGAAGGTGTCGGGATTGGGGGGCATGGCTAATGATTGCCGCAACATTCGACCTCAACCATGGAGACTCACAGGTGATCCGCGACCTGTTCGCACCCCAAATCGACGTCTGCTTTGTAGATTGTCGCTCAGGGCGCGTGCTCGCGAGGAAATCCATGGTTCCCAGGCTCCTGCCGGAGAGCTTCCGCGACTCGCCTGCGTACAAAATTCGAGAGCAGCCTTGGTTTGTTGTCCGCGCCGAGCCGGCGGAGCGGGGCGAGATGATCCGTCAGCGCACACTGACTTTGTCGATGATCCCTGTGGGAAGCTTGCGAGAGGTTCCGCCAGGAGAGTGGACGTATCCGATTCCCACGATCGCCGACTCTGACCCCGCCATGCTCGATCGTTATCCGAGCCGCGATGCGTTCAGGTTGCCGTTCGAGGCGTGGCGTCAAACCGAGTGGGTGAGTGACACCATGATCGATGCCATCATCTCGACGCAAGCCGAAATACGAGATGTCATCCGGAGAATCGGGGTCGAGAACGCCATCCGTCAAATTGTGGTGCGAGACCGTGTCCGGCAGCCGCTTGAAGGGGTTAATCTGACCCTGTCGAGTCTGACCGATCGCCTCGCACAACTCAAACTTGACGCCAGAGTCGTCGAACTCGCCGTCCGACAGGATCTCGTCGACGCGGGCTTCGCGATCAGCATCATGGACGACTGCCATCTCTACGGCGTTCATCGCGAAGGGAGAATCTCGGTTCTGGGTTTGCACGCAGGCCCGGAATTCGATCTGACGATTTTCGCGGCATTGATACCAAACGCCTTGCTCGTCGATTGGCTAATTCCTGCGGTTTTCTAAGCTCTGGCTCACAAGATCAAGACTGCGTCGGCAGGTCCCCGGAAGGTGATCGTCATCCTCCCGCGTGCCCGCCGTCAGTGCGGCACTTCCTTCACCGCATTCCGGTTCCACGCCGGCACCCGCACCACGATCGGGCCTTTCCCCTCGATCACGCACTGGCAACTCAGGCGGCTGTTCCGCTGCAGGCCCGGGGCTTCCTCCACGCGGTCTTCCTCGGCTTCGCTGGCTTCGCTGAGCGATTTTTCGCCTTGCTCGACGTAGACGTGGCAGGTGGAGCAGGCGCAGACGCCGCCGCAGGCGTGTTCGATGTTGATGCCGTGGTCCATGGCCAGTTCGAGCAGGCTCTGCCCCTCGCCGCCTTTGAACTCGGCGACGGGGTCGGTCTTGCCGGTGAGACCCTCGGGGTCTTCCATGATGAACTTGACGGGCACGATCGCGGGCCCGGTCGGTCGGTCGGATTTCTTAAAGGACATGCAGAGTTCTCCAACCGGCAGTGTAGGGGAGACGACAGTCGCCGGGCCCGATTTTGACGCCGGACCTGAGTCAGCGAAGGTCCGGGTGGATTCGTGCTGCAGGCATGTGCGCAGGGCGTGCGACCCGGAAGTTTGGAAAGCCTCACTTCCGGCGTCAACGCGGGTTGGGGTGCGGGTCGGCAGGTTTGAGCGCGGGCTACTCTTTGGCGTCGTGGAACGCGAGAACACCATCACCGAGCCCGAACCCGCAGTCGCGGCCGTCCCCCTGCAGCTGCTCCGCTGCCCGCGCACCGGCCAGCCCCTGCGCCTCATCGAGCGCGACGGCGCCGAGATGCTCGCCACGCCCGACGGCAAGTGCGTCTACGAAATCCGCGACGGAATCCCCGTGCTCATCGCCAGCGAATCGATCAGAGACTGAGCCCGGCAGTCGCGAGCGCCCGTCACGGGTGCTCGCCCAGCCAGCGATAGTGCTTCGGGCGTTTTTTCCGGTCGGCCTCGAAGACGCCCACCCCCCGCTTGATCTGCGCGACCGCCTCGTCGGGCGAGTCGGTGAGCGTGATCAGGTCAAGGTCGGCCTGGCTGAGCGTCCCCTCCGCCAGCATCCGCTGCCTCAGAAAGTCGATCATCGGCGTCCAGAACTCCACGCCCATCAGCACCACCGGAAACGACAGCACCTTGCCGGTCTGCACCAGCGTCAAGGCCTCAAACGTCTCGTCCAGCGTGCCAAAGCCCCCGGGCATCACCACGAACGCATAGCTGTACTTGACGAGCATGACTTTCCGCACGAAGAAGTAGCGAAACGTGATGAACCGGTCCACGTACGGGTTGGGCTTCTGCTCCATCGGCAGCATGATGTTGCACCCCAGCGACTTGCCCCCGGCCTCGTGCGCCCCGCGATTGGCTGCTTCCATGATCCCCGGCCCGCCCCCGGTCATCACCGTCATGTTCAGCCCCGCGATTCGCGCGCCCACCTCGCGGGCCATCTGGTAGTAGCGGTTCTCCTCGCTGAACCGCGCCGAACCGAAGACCGTGACGCACGGCCCGGCGAAGTGCAGCGCCCGAAAGCCCTTCACAAACTCCGCGGCGATTCGCGCCACCCGCCACAACTCCGCCAGACGTGACGCCGGACCCGCCAAAAACCTCTGTAAATCCGGATGCCCGGGCCCGACGCGCCATCCGCCCGGCGATGCGTTTGTCTCGGGAGATTGACCTGCAAACGGAGTGGGTTGCTGCTCAAGACCGCTCATGATGCATGAAGTATCGGCCGTTCTAGGACGTTCCGGACACCCGCTCAACGCCTTAAAGGACGTCCTATAACTAAATTACGGATAATCATATCGATTTAAATCCACATTCTAAATGCATGTAAAATATGCACTTACGAAAGGAATTTGCGCGATCCGAACAATTCCTGTCATTTTCGCACACTCTCGCTACCGCCGAACACCGCTCTTCTATATCTTGCTTGATGTATCCGTTTTCATTTCCGCCAGAAGGTCTTCACGAGGGGTACGTATGAGCACCGTCAGCGCGGCAACCCGGGACTTTGCCCAGCCTCATCGAGAGTTCTCCCCACCCAAGGAACTCCGGGCGGTTTGGGACGCGCTGGTGTCTGACGCCAATGTCGCGGTAATCGTCCTCGATGCGCAGGGAATCATCGAGTTCGCCAACGACGTGGCTTCGAAGTGGTTTGGGTTTGGCAGCCCTGACGCGTGTGTCGGCCGCCCTTGCTCGGAGTTTCTCCCGCCCGAAATCGTGAGCGAGCGCATGTCGCTGGCGCGCGAGCGACTGGCGCAGGGGCAGAAGGCCAGCGTGGTCGGCATGTGCGCGGGCAAGCTCATTCACTCCACGTTCCGCGCCTTTGCCGGGCCGAGCGGGCAGCGCACGCTGGTGGTGAGTCGATTGGCGGCTCCGAGCGACCCACTGAATCCGGCCGCGGGTGAGCCGGGCGTGATGACCGCCCGGATCAACGACGACGGTCCGCTGGGGGTGCTGACGACTCGCGAGATGGAGATTCTGAAGTTGATCGGCCTGGGCCTCTCCTCGGCGGATATCGCCAAGCGTCTCGGGCGCAGCGTCAAGACCGTCGAGTGGCACCGCGTGTCGCTGGGCGACAAACTTCACGTGACCAACCGCGTTGAGCTGGCGAGGATCGCGATCGCCGCCGGGCTGGTGGGCGTCGGCGGGGCGGGGGCATCGAGCGGGGTGATCGATCCGCTCGGCAGCTTGACGACCTGACGCACGCCTCCCGCGCCTTGCGCACGCTGACGCCACCCGCTTCCCCTCTCACCCCGCTGGTAATCAAAGCCGGAAACGCCCGTCGCCCACCCCGAATATAAATCGCGGCATTTGCGCCCGCGCCGATGGCGGCATGGGCTGTCCGTCGCATGATTCGGATTGACTCTGATGACCAACGCCGAACCCGCCGCCGCTCACCACGCCACGTCCGCACTCCGCGTGTCGAACCTGCGCTTCGCCTACCGCGGCGCCGACGGGGGCTTCACGCTCCGCGTGCACGACCTCACGCTCGCGCGGGGCGAGCAGATGCTGCTCAGCGCCACCAGCGGCGGGGGCAAGAGCACGCTCCTGCAACTCATCGCGGGGCTGATGGAGCCGGACTCGGGGACGATTGAGGTGCTGGGCAGGAACGTGCACGCGATGCGCGGGGCGGCGCGGGACCGGTATCGCGGGGCGCACATCGGGATGATCTTTCAGACATTCAACCTGCTGCAAGGGTTTACGGCGTTGGAGAACGTGCTGGCGGCGCTGATGTTCTCAGAGGTGCCGCCGGGGGAGCATCGGGCGCGGGCGGCGGCGCTGCTCACCAGTCTGGGAATCACCAGGCACGAGCGATTGGTGGAGCAACTAAGCGTGGGACAGCAGCAGCGGGTGGCGGTGGCGCGGGCGGTGGCGTGCTCGCCCGCAGTGGTGCTCGCCGATGAGCCGACGGCCAGCCTGGACCCGGAGAACGCGGGCGTGGCGATCGGGCTCATTCAGCAGGCGTGTCGCGAGAAGGGCGCGGCGTTGTTGTGCGTGAGCCACGACCCAGCGATCGCGGCGCGGTTTGAGCGCGTCCAGAAGTTGGCGGATTTGGGTGGGGCGACGAGCCCGGGCCCGCAGGAGGCGGCGCGATGACCGACTGGACGATCGTGACGCGCAGCCTGCGGGCCAGGCTGTTTTCCACGGTGACCACCGTCGCCAGCGTGGGCGTCGCAGTCGCGCTCATGCTCGTGCTCATCATGATGCGCTCGGCGGGGCGCGAGGCCTTCGAGCGCGGCTCCGGCAATGTGCACTTGCTGGTGAGCCGCGATGCGAGCCCCTTGGTGAGCGTGCTGAACGGGCTGTTCTACGCCGGTGCGCCGGCCAAGCCCCTGATGTTCACCGAGTACGAGTCGCTGAAGAAGTCGCTCCCGGTGGATTGGGCAGTGCCGGTGCAGCTCGGCGACAGCTATGAGGGCAAGTGGCCCGTGCTTGCAACCAACGAGGACTTCTACACCAAGTTCGAGCCGGCCGAGCACACGCCCTGGCAACTCGCGCAGGGCACATGGTTCGCCAAGAACTTCGAGGTGGTGGTGGGGGCGCAGGCGGCTCGCGGCACGGGGCTGAAACTGGGCGACAAGATCTATTTGACGCACGGGACGGCGGGCAGCCGCGGCGCGGGCAGCGTGCACGTGCACAAGGAATACAAGTACACGGTGGTGGGCATCCTGAAGCCCACGGGCACGAACCACGACCGGGTGCTGTTCACGAACTTGCCCAGCGCGTGGATCATTCACGCGCATGACCGCATCGAGCGCGAGGAACACAAAGGCCAACCGGAGCACGAAGAGACCGAAGCCGAGCACGCCAACGAGAAACTGGTGACCGAGGCGGACCTCATCCCCGAGGATCGCAAGATCACCAACATTTTCATGCGGGTGCTGACGCGGCCGGGGGCGGATGTGGGGGCGCTCATCCCCGTGGTGATGGAGCAGATGAGGCGTGACCCGGCGTTCGCGGCGTCGCCCCTGACGGTGGCGGGGCCGAGCCGCGAGATCGCGAGGCTCATGGACATCGTGGGCAACATCGATCAGATTTTATTTGCAATGGCGGTGGTGGTGATGGTGTCGAGCGGCGTGGGCATCATGCTGGCGTTGTACAACAGCATGGAGCAGCGCCGGCGGCAGATCGCGGTGCTTCGTGTGCTGGGGGCGAGCCAGCCGCGGATTTTCGGTTTGATCCTCACCGAGTCGGCGATGATCGGCATCTTCGGCGCGATCGCAGGGATCGGGGGCGGGCTGCTGGGCGCGCAGGTCGCGGCGGCCGTCATGCGCGAGCGCCTGGGGCTGTTTATTGACCCCACGCTGCCCGCGCGCGGGCTCGTGGCCGTCGCCCTAGGCACGTTGGCCCTGGCGTGCTTCGCGGGCGTGGTGCCGGCGGTGATGGCGTATCGCACGAGCGTGGCGAAGAGTTTGCGGCCACTGGTGTAACCTTGGTGCGAGCGTCGCGGCGACGGGGCCGCAGCGACGTACGAGGGATACTCATGGCGATCGAGGGCATCACGATCACGCGCGTGCGCGAACTGAGCGACGCTCGCCTGCAGGGCCTGTGCAGCCTCACCATTGATTGCGTCGAGGGTGGGGCGTCGATCGGGTTCATGCTGCCGCTGTCGCGTGAGCGGGCGATGCGGTTCTGGCAGGGCATCGCGACCGAGTTGAGTCGGGGCGAGCGGGCGATGCTGATCGCGGAGGACGCATTGGGCGTCTGCGGCACCGTGCAACTGGTGCTCGCGATGCCCGACAATCAGCCCCACCGGGCCGACCTGTGCAAGATGCAGGTGCACCGGCGCTGCCGCCGGCGCGGGCTGGGCGAGGCGCTGATGCGGGGGGCGGAGCAGATGGCAATCGAGTGCGGGCGCACGCTGCTGGTGCTCGACGCGGTGACCGACGGCCCCGCGGCCCGGCTGTACGCGCGGCTCGGATGGGTGCGCGTGGGAGACGTGCCCGGGTTCGCGCTGAACCCGGATGGATCGCCCTGCGGGACGACGTATTTCTATCGGAACTTGGGTGGGACAAGCGGGGCGTCAATCGCGGGCGGGCGCTAACCTCGCCCCATGGCAGTCGACGGCACGTTCGACATCCTCGCAGTCACCAACTTCGGGCTGGAGGCCGTCGCGTCGCGCGAACTCGCCGGGCTGGGCTACGACGCCAAGGGCGCGGGCACGGGGCGGGTGCTGTTTCGGGGTGATGCGCGTGCGGTCGCGCGGGCGAACATGTGGCTGCGCAGTGCGGACCGGGTGCTGATCCGCGTGGCGACGTTCGCCGCGGCGGATTTCGACGCGCTCTTCGAGCAGACCAAGTCCATCGCGTGGGAAGAATGGATCCCGCGCGACTTCGCCTTCCCGGTGAACGGGCGCAGCGTGCGCAGCACCCTCACCAGCGTGCCGGCGTGCCAGCGAACGGTCAAGAAAGCCATCGTGGAACGCCTGATGCGTGCGCACGGCACGCGCACGCTGCCCGAGAGCGGGCCGCCGGTGACGATCGAGGTGTCGATCCTGCACGACGTCGCGACGATCACGCTGGACACGAGCGGGGCGGGTCTTCACAAGCGCGGCTATCGGCCGATCGTCGGCGAAGCGGCGCTCAAAGAGACCCTGGCTGCCGGGCTGGTGTTGCTCAGCGTGTGGCGGCCCGACCGCCCGCTGATCGATCCATTCTGCGGCACGGGCACCATCGCCATCGAGGCGGCGATGATCGGGCGCAACATCGCGCCGGGTCTGTCACGCGCCTTCGAGGGCGAGGCGTGGCCGTCGCTGGGTGAGGCGGCCTGGCGCGAGGCGCGGGAAGAGGCCAAGGCCGCGACGCGGGGCGAACTGGCGTTCGCGATCCACGCCAGCGACCTGGATGAGCGGGCCCTGGCGATCGCCCGCAAGAGCGCGGCCCTCGCGGGCGTCGAGCGCGACATCCACTTCGCCAGGCGCGACTTCGCGGAACTCTCGAGCAAGGCCGAGTATGGGTGCATCATCACCAACCCGCCTTACGGCGTGCGGCTCGGCGATGAAGCTGAAATCGAGCGCCTGTATCGCAGCATGCCCCTGGTGCTGCGCCGCCTGCCCACGTGGTCAATGCACATCTTCACGGCGCGCCTCGATCTCGAAGAGATCTTCGGTCAGAAAGCGACGCGCCGACGGAAGTTTTACAACTCCAAGATCGAGTGCTGGTACTTCACGTTCCTCGGTCCCAAGCGACCCGGGGCGAAGCGGGAAGACGAGGACGGAGTCGGTACCGGCGGGACGCCTGTGCCACCAGCTTTGACGCCGGAGGTGAGCGAGAGCGAACCTCCGGGCGACGCCTTCACCGACGAAACAGGTGCGAGCGAAGGTGACGATGACTCGCGTGCGTCCGCCCCGGACCTTCGAAGACTCAGGTCCGGCGTCGATGACTCTCGCGCGAGCAGCACGCCCACCCGGGCTTTCGGCGGCCTTCGCGAGCGTGACGAGCGCGAGGCCCGCGACTTCGGCGCGTGCCTCGCGAAAAACCTCAAGCACCTGCGCCGCTACCCCTCGCGCGGCATCACCTGCTATCGCGTCTACGAGCGTGACGTCGTCGACGTGCCCCTCATCATCGACCTCTACGAGGGCCGCGCCCACGTGGCGGAATACGAACGCGAGCACAGCCGCAGCGCCGCCCAGCAGGCCGACTGGTGGGACCTGATGCGAGCCACCATCGCCCGCGAGGCTGGCATCCCGCTCGACATGGTCTTCACCAAAGAGAAACACCGCCAGAAGGGCCTGACACAGCACGAAAAGCAGGGCGACGCCGCCCGCACCTTCGTCGTGCAAGAGGGCGGCCTGAAGTTCGAGATCAACCTCAGCGACTACATCGACACCGGGCTCTTTCTCGATCATCGCCTGACCCGCGCCATGGTGCGCGACGAAGCCCGCGGCAAGCGCGTGCTCAATCTCTTCTGCTACACCGCGTCGTTCAGCGTGTACGCTGCCGCGGGCGGCGCCGCCTCCACCACCAGCGTCGACCTCTCCAACACCTACCTCGAATGGGCCCAGCGAAATCTCGCGTTGAACGGCTTCTGGCCCGGCCCGCACCGCCTGGTTCGCAGCGACGTGCGCGAGTTCCTCGCGTCGCACGCGCCCGGCCCGCACTACGACCTCGCGATCATCGACCCGCCCACCTTCTCCAACAGCAAGGCGACGCGCGAAGACTGGGAAGTCGCCGCCCAGCACGCCGAAGTTCTCGAACTCACCAGCCGCCTGCTCTCGCCCGGGGGCGTGGTTTATTTCTCGACCAACTACCGGCGCTTCAAGCTCGATGAAGCCCGCGTCGCCGCCGCGGGTTTCACCGTCCGCGAAATCTCGCGTCGCACCGTGCCGCCCGAATACCGCAACACCCGCATCCACCGCTGCTGGAAGCTCATCAAGGCTCCTCTGCCGTCCGAACCTACACTCAAATCATGAAACGCCCGCCGTCGAAAGCC
The DNA here is from genome assembly GCA_016124375.1 of Tepidisphaera sp. Lineage (GTDB taxonomy): Bacteria > Planctomycetota > Phycisphaerae > Phycisphaerales > UBA1924 > RI-211. The sequence goes on along the minus strand of WGNV01000004.1, from coordinate 508,503 downwards.
CTCTCCCAAGCCGCGGCCCTGACCACGATCGCCTGCGCCCTGGCGAGCCTCGCCGGGTGCTACGAGCACGTGGTGCGTGCTGAGGGCCCCGGGGCGGACCGCATCAACACCACCGAGGGCCGCCCCAACACCGCCGCCGACCGCTGGTTTGATGAGAACATTCTCGGCAAGGAGCCCGACAAGACCGATCGCTTCAATCTCTCCACGCCCCCCGCCACCAGCGACGAGTAACGCCGCCCCCATGCACGCGTGGCGACTCTCATCCCGCGTCAGCCTTCCCCTCGATGCCCCCCGCGTCATGGGCGTGCTGAACGTCACCCCCGATAGTTTCTTCGACGGGGGCCGGCACGCTTCCCCAGCCCAGGCCGCGGCCGCCGCATGGCGAATGGTCGACGAGGGCGCCGCCCTGCTCGACATCGGCGGCGAATCCACCCGCCCCGGTGCGACGAGCGTCAGCGAAGTGGAGCAAATCCGCCGCGTGGTCCCGGTGATCCGCGCCATCCGCGCCCTGCCCGCGCCCACGGCACGCGACATCCCCATCACCATCGACACCACGCGGGCCGAGGTCGCCCAGGCCGCCCTTGACGCCGGGGCCGACGCCATCAACGACGTCTCGGGGGGCACCGACGACCCCGCCATGCTCTCCTTCGCCGCGTCCCGCGACGCCGGCATCATCCTCATGCACCGGGTCGCCCCGCCACGCCACGACCAATATTCGGACCGCTACCAGACCCCGCCTCTGCACGGGGACGCCTCGCACATCGTCGATCAGGTCGCTTCAGCCCTCGCCGCCCTGGCCGCCCGGGCCATCAGCGCCGGCCTCAAGCCCGCCAACATCATGCTCGACCCTGGCCTTGGCTTCGGCAAGACCGTCGAGCAAAATCTGGCCCTGGTTCGCGGCACCAAAAGGCTGGCGGCACTTGGCTACCCGATCTTGAGCGCCGCCAGCCGAAAAAGCTTCGTCGGACGCGTCAGCCTAGGCCGCGATTCCGCCCCGGCCGAGCGACTGCCCGGGTCGATCGCGTTCAGCCTCGCCCACCTTCTGTACGGCTGCCGCGTCTTCCGGGTGCATGACGTCGCCGAACACGCCCGGGCCCTGGCCGCCGCCTGGCGACTGCTGCCCGACAGCCCGCCCGAGTCCTGAAACCTGCGCCCGCCGGTTCGGGTACCATTGGCCCGTGCCTCGCGTGGCCTTGGGAGTAACACCTACCCCCCGGCCAGCATCCAATCTTCCGGGTACGGGGCGGCGACCGGACGTACGGCGACCGACCCCCGCAGTCCTCAACCCCGCGGCCGCCGCGGGGCACAGTTACGGGAGCGAATCATGGCCTCTGACAACGTCAAGCAGTTCACCGACGCCAACTTCGACGGCGAAGTCCTCGCCAGCAGCCAGCCGGTGCTCGTGGATTTCTGGGCCGAATGGTGCAGCCCCTGCCGCACCCTCGCCCCCATCATCGACGCCGTCGCCGACGAAACCGCCGGCAAGGCCAAGGTCGGCAAGGTCGATGTCGACTCCAACAAGGCCGTCGCCATGAAGTACGGCATCACCGCCATCCCCACCGTCATCATCTTCAAGGGCGGCCAGGTCCACAAGAAGTTCGTCGGCTTCAAGAAGAAAGACGAGTTCGTCGCGGCGCTCAGCGAAGCCGTGGCGTAAGCCGCCCAGAGCGGAACGCAATCTGATAGAAAGCTCAAGAGCACGGGCGCGATGCCCGTGCTTTTTCTATGGCGATTTCGGTCTTCGGTTTCGTCCCGATATTGGGTCCGTGGCAGGTGGTTGCAGACTTCTTCGGCGCGTTGAGTCAGCCCGAAGGGCTGAAAGCCAGTAGCCGGGGGTGAAGCAAGGCACGAAGTACCGGGCGCCACCCCCGGAAAGCCTCGCTCCTACGGCACCACCTTCACCTGGCTCACCTCGGGCACCAGCAGCTCGTACACCAGCGCCACGTCGTCATTGGCCATGCGCACGCAGCCCATCGACTTTTCCTGCCCGATGCTGGAGGGATCGATCGTCCCGTGCAGCCCGAAGCCCTTGTACGCCGCGGAGTCGCCCAGGCCCTCCCACCCCAGCCAATACTCGCCGATCGGGTTCTTGGGGTCGTCGGCCGCGAACTTCTCGCCCGTGCGCGGGTTCACCCACGTCGGGTTGATCAGCTTGCTGTTGGCCTTGATGCGGAAGTTGCCCACCGGCGTCCCGCCGTCCGCCCCCAGGCCCACCTTGAACGACCGGATGAACAGCCAGTCGCTCTGGTCATCGGGCGAGCCGGCGAAGAGATCCACCCGGAAGTCGCTCTTGTGGACGATCACGTGGAACGGCCCGCGCACGAGCTTGAGTTTCGCCCCGACCCGCAGATGCCGCGAGTCGACCTTGTTGATCCGCTCGATCAACTGCCACTCGGTCGCCAACTGGCGCTTCCTGGCGATCTTCACCAGCGAGTCGCCCGACTGAACCGTGTACGACTCCACCAGCGGGTCGCCCGGCGTGATCGTCTTGCTGAACACCAGGTCGTCGTTGATCCGCGTCAGCTTCTCCCGCAGCGTGTCAGCGTCCGAGCGGCCGATGTCCCCGCTCATCAGCGCCCGGCTGTACGCCACCCGTGCCTCCAGCGGCTTGCCGCTGCTCATCGCCCGGTCCCCCGCCTCGATGAACCCGCGCACCTGCGAGGTGCTGCCGCTCCCCAGCAGGGGCTCGGTGGGTGTGCTGCCCGGCGTGCCCGCGGCCGGGGTCGCCGGCGGAGTGGTGGGGGGCGTCGGCTTCAGGTCTTTGCTCGTCACGTCCACCGGCGCGGGCTTGGTGCTGTCCGCCGGCGTCACCAGCGAGCCGGGCGTTCCGGGCGAACCAGCCCCCTGATTCAGTTCGAGAGGCTTGTTCGCCGGCGGCGTCGAGCCGTTCGCCAGCGTGCCCGGCGTCGGCTGGCTGAGCGACTTGGGAGGCGTGTCCAGCAGGCTCTTGGCCGCGGGCTTCGCGTCCTTGCCCGCCTCGGTCACCTTCGGCGGGTCGGCCGGTTTGTCCTGCGTCTTGGACTTCGCGGGCAACAGGATCGACACGCCCACGAACGTCACCGCCATCAGCACGATCACCCCGCCCCCGATCAGCGCAGGCTTGGGCACCCCGCCTCCCTTGCCCGCAGGGCGTGCCATCACCGGGCGGCTCATTTCCGACGTGCGTTCAGTCTGCGAGGGGAGGGCCATCGTTTACCTTCCGTGTCAGGCGGGCACTGGGCCCGTATTTTCCGCGGCCGGGGGCGCCACAATCGTCCAGCTCGGCGTCACCACCACGTGCATGTATACATCGTGCCGATCCATCGGCACAGCCGCAATGATCTGCGTGTCGAATGCGACCCCGACGCGGGCCGCGCCCCCGACGCGCACCAGAAACCGATCATAGAAGCCCCCGCCCCGCCCCAGCCGCCCCCCGTGCGGATCAAATGCAAGCCCGGGTGTGATGACGAGCTTCACTTGGTCGTCGGGCACGACCGGCAAGGTCGGGTTTGGTCCGGGCACGCCCTTGCCATCCCGCACGATGTGGCGCTCATCCCATTCGGGAATACTCGCCGCGTCCATCCGGCGCTCGTTCCACACCACCCGGGGCACGCACACCGTCTTCCCAAGTGCCAACGCCGCCCGGGCCAGGTACCCCAGGTTCACCTCGCGCTCCGACAGGGGCCAGTAAAGCATCACCACCCGGGCCGCCTGAAACGCCTCCAGCGCCTCCACCCGCCGGCACACCTTCTCCGACTCTGCGTGCGCGTCCTCGCCCTCGGGCAGCGACCAGTTCCGGGCCGCCATCCGCAACGCATTCTTGTCCAAAGCCAGCGTCACGCCCCCGCCTCCGGCGGCTGGCTCGCCTCCCGCCGTGCCGCCCTCGCCGCCGACTCCCGAGCGGCCTTGGCCGCCTCCAGCGCCGCCTTCAGCGCCTTCTCGTGCCCGTGCTCCGTCGGCCGGTAATAGCTCTTCTCAACCCCCAGGTAATCCTGCAGCCCGATAACCCCCAGACGCGGGTCCTTCGCCCCATCGTCATGGGCGTACCGATAATTCGCGCCCTTGAGCCCACCCACGCTGATCTGCCCCGCCTTGCGCACATTCCCGTCCTTGATGTGCACCGGCACGGGCACGGTGCGCCCCTCGCGCACGTCCGCCACGGCTTCGGCGATCGCCACGTACGACGCGTTGCTCTTGGGCGCCAGCGCCAGGTACGTCGTGCACTGCGCCAGGGTGATCTGCGCCTCGGGCATGCCGATGCGTTCGACCAGCTCCCATGTCGCCTGCGCGACCATGATCCCCCGCGGGTCGGCGTTGCCGATGTCTTCGCTCGCAAGGATCGCCAGGCGCCTCGCGATGAATCGCGGGTCTTCACCTGCTTCGAGCATGCGGGCGAGCCAGTACACCGCCGCGTCCGGGTCGCTGCCGCGCACCGACTTGATGAACGCCGAGATGGTGTCGTAGTGCTCGTCGCCCGTCCCGTCGTACACCGCGGCTTTCTGCTGGATGCTCTCCTCCGCCACCTCGCGCGTGATCGTCAGCGCCGGCGCTGCTGCTTCTTGCGCTCGCGCCGGTCTTCCCACCGCTTCGACGTCTCGTGCATCCCCGCCCAATCCAGCAGGTCGATCAGAAACTCCAGAATCAGTTCCAGCACGAACATCAACCCCCCCTGCCTGCGCCTGTGTGCTTCGTGATTCGGAACTGAGCACGGCCACTTCCAGCGCCGTCAGCGCCCGCCGTGCGTCGCCGTCGCTCTTTTCCGCCCATACCCCCAGCGCCTCATCGTCGACTCGAAGCGACAGTTTGCCGTAGCCCCGCTCCGGATCGGCAATCGCTCGCCGAAGCACCGCGATCACATCCTCGCGCGACAAGGGCTCCAGCCTGAGCAGCGTGCTACGGCTCACCAGCGCCGAGTTCACCGCGAACAGCGGGTTCTCGGTGGTCGCCCCGATCAGCGTGATCAGCCCCCGCTCCACATCTGCCAGCAGCACATCCTGCTGCGAACGCGTGAAACGGTGAATCTCGTCCAGGAACAGAATCGTTCGGCGGCCTTCCAGTTCCACCCGATTCGTCGCCTCGTCCACGATGTCGCGGATGCGCTTGACGCCCACGCTGGCCGCGTTCTCGCGCACGAACGCCCGCTTGGTGTGCCCGGCGATCAACTCCGCCAGCGTCGTTTTCCCCGTGCCGGGCGGTCCGTGCAAGATCAAACTGGTAATCGCGTCGGCCTGCAGCATCCGCCGCAGCAGCTTGCCCGGGCCCAGGATGTGCTGCTGCCCGGCCAGCTCATCCAGCGTGCGAGGGCGCATGCGGAGCGCCAGCGGGGCGACCCTGCCTCGCGCGTCGGCCCGTTTGGATGACCAGAGGTCGGACACGCCCAAGTCTAGTGGCCCGGGGGCAGACGGAAGAGTTCCGCTGCGAAGAGGAAGAGTTCACCACAGAGGCACAGAGGCACAGAGAAGAAGAAAACAGCAAGAAAAGATGCGCCGAGAAAGACGAGTAAGAAGAGACCGGAAAGAAGAGGCCCGACAGAAGAGGCCCGACAGAAGAGAGGGCAGATGAAAAGCATCAATCATCGGATGGCACATTCCGGTTTAGCAATTTGGCAATTTAGCCCTTTAGCCATTTGCTTCCCGCCCCGCCTCCTTCGCCCAAGTGTCCTTCAGCGTGATCGTGCGGCAGAAGACCGGGCTCCCCGCCGCCCCGTCCGGGTCCGCCGTGAAATACCCCAGCCGCTCAAACTGATACGTCTCGCCCGGCTTCGCCGCCGCCAGCGCGGGGTCAAGCTTCGCCCGCACCACCTCCAGCGAGTGCTTGTTCAGATCATCTTCCCACTTGCCGGTGCGCTCCCCCGGCGCTTCCGCGGCAAACAACCGATCAAACAGCCGCACTTCCGCCTCGATCGCGTTGTGCGCCCCCACCCAGTGAATGGTTCCCTTCACCTTCTTGGTGGGCTTGCCGTCCGGGCCCAGCGGCGCGTCGCCGCCCCGCGTCGCGGGGTCGTAGGTGGCCCGCACGCCCACCACATTTCCCGCGGCATCCTTCTCGACACCCGTGCACGTGATGAAGTACGCCCAGCGCAGGCGCACTTCCTGCCCCGGCGCAAGCCTGAAAAACTTCTTGGGCGGATTCTCCATGAAGTCGTCCTGCTCGATGTAGATCTCCCGCCCGAAACTCACCTTGCGTGTCCCCGCGCTCGCGTCCTCGGGGTTCACGACGAAATCGAGTTCATCGGTTTTGCCTTCCGGCCAGTTCTCGATGGTCACCTTGAGCGGCCGCAGCACGCCCATGGCGCGCGGCGCCGTCTTGTTCAGCGTGTGGCGCACCGCGTTTTCGAGCCGCCCGATGTCGATCACGCTCTCGGTCTTGGTGCACCCGACCTCGTCGGCAAAATCGCGGATCGCCGACGCCGGGAAACCCCGCCGCCGCAGCGCGCTGATGGTGGGCATGCGCGGATCATCCCACCCCCGCACCAGCCCTTCGTTCACCATCCTGAGAAGATTCCGCTTGCTGAGCACGGTGTACGTGAGCTGCAGCTTCGCGAACTCGATCTGCTGCGAGTGGTGCACGATGCGCCCCCAGGGCCCGCTGCCGTCGGGCGTGCGCCCCTCATTGATCGCGTTCATGAACCAGTCGTACAACGGCCGGTGATTCTCAAACTCCAGCGTGCAAATGCTGTGCGTGATGCCTTCGAGCGAGTCTTCCAGCCCGTGCGCCCAGTCGTACATTGGGTACAGGCACCACTTGTCGCCCGTGTTGTGGTGCGCCTCGTGCAGGATCCGGTACATCACCGGGTCGCGCAGGTTGAAGTTCGGGCTGGCGAGGTCGATCTTCGCCCGCAGCGTCTTGCTGCCATTGGGGAAGCGCCCGAGTTTCATCTCGCGGAACAGGCGCATGCTCTCGTCGATTGGCCGATCGCGATACGGGCTGGTGGCGGGCACCGTGGGGCTGCCGCGACGCTTGGCCACTTCCTCCGCGGAGAGTTCGCACACATACGCCTTGCCCTTGAGGATCAACTCCTTGGCGAACTCGTACATCTGGTCGAAGTAGTCGCTCGCGAAGAACACCCCGCCCGCATTGGGGCCGTCATCAAACTCGCCGCCGAGCCACTTCACGTCGCGCTTGATGCTGTCGACGTACTCCTGTTCTTCCTTGGCCGGGTTGGTGTCATCAAAGCGCAGGTTGAACTTGCCGGCGTACTTCTTCGCCAGTCCGAAGTTCAGGCAGATGCTCTTGGCGTGCCCGATGTGCAGGTAGCCGTTGGGCTCAGGCGGGAAGCGCGTGTGCACGCGGGGCGTCGTGGTGGTCGGCCACATGCCCCAGCGGCCGGCCGCGTTGTCGGCGTCGATCATCTGCTCAATAAAGTGCGGCGGGCGCTCGGGGTTGCTGCCGCCGGGGTTCGTCGAAGTTTCCGCCATAACGCTCCTCGTTCGCCCGCGGCTAGGGGTGTGTTCGGTCGGCCCGAGCCGCAAAGTTCGCCAAGCCAAAGTCCGCCAAGCCTAGGTGCGCGTTGGCCGCGATGCCTTCTCCCAAGGCCACCGGCGGAGCAGGCGTCCCGCCCGCCCGCGTTGCCGCGCGCCCCCGCCGACAGGGCGACTCGTCGTGCCCATGCTTGTGCCCGCTAACATCCGCCCCTGAATGGCGACATGGGCGATCATCCTGCTGGCGGCGTGGGGAGCGCTGGTGCTGCTGAGCCGCCATGTGCACCGAATCGACCCGCGGGGCGATCTCATCACGGGCCTCGCGCTGCTGGCCCTCCGCCTGCACGCACGCCTGCTCATGCGCACCCGCGTGCACGGGGCCGAGCACATCCCCCAGGGCAAGGCCCCCGGCCCCCTCATCGTCGTCTGCAACCACACCGGGGGCGTTGATCCGCTGCTGGTCCAGTCCGCCTGCGACTTCGAAATCCGCTGGATGATGGGCCAGGACATGATGCTCCCCGAGCTCGAACCCATCTGGTCGTGGACCCGCGTCATCGGCGTCAACCGCACCGGGCGCGACATCGCCAGCACGCGCGAAGCCCTGCGCCACCTCAAGGCCAACCAGGTGCTGGGCATCTTCCCCGAAGGCCGCATCGAGCGACCGCCGAACCACCTCCTCCCCTTTGAGCCCGGCGCCGGATTCCTCATTGCCCGCAGCGGCGCCCCGGTGCTGCCCGTCTGGATCCGCGGCACCCCCTACGCCGAACAAGCCTGGGGCAGCCTCTATCGCCCGGGCCGCGTGCACCTGGTCTTTGGTCCGCTGATGCACTTCGCAAAGGACAGCAAGCCGGAAGAAGTCGTTGCGAAACTCGAAGACTGGTTCCGCCAGACGTCGGGGTGGTAACCCGCCCACGCCCGGGATGAGCGCAGCGAATCCCGAGATGGACGACGCAAGGTCGACCAATCCCCCGACAAGCTCCCTCACACGGGACGCTTCCGAACTTCGTCTCTTCGGAACTTCGTCTCTTCGGAACTTCGGAACTTCGTCTCTTCCTCAACTCAGCTTGATCAGCCGCCGCCCCACCCACTCCAAAACCAACAGCGAGATCAGCATGGCCCACGCCAAGGGTTTGTCCCACAGCGTTTCAATATCCGGCGCCCCCAGCAGCCGCAACTCGCGGTTGGGCAGGTCCTTGAACGCGCTCGCCAGCTGATCCGGGGCCACCACCTTGCCGCCCGTCGCCTTGGCCAGATTCGCCAGCAGCGAGTGGTCGGTCTGGGGCGACCTGAGCTCGTCATCCGGCAGGCTCACCTCGGCCTTGGCCGAGATATCCAGCCCGGCCAGCAGCGCGTCGGCCCCGCTCAGGGTGTACTCGCCCGGGTCGGTAGGCGTCCACGTCGCGCTCAGCGCGCTGGGCGGCTGGCTGTCGTCGCTTGCCCCTTCGGGGCGCAGTGTCAGTTCCGTCTGTGTGTCGGGCTGGCCCGCGACGCCCTTGCGGGTGATTCGCACCTTCGCGCTCGCCGGCCTCGCGTCGATCAGCGCCTGATCCACCAGCCTCAGCGTGATCTGCACGGGCTGGTTCACGATGCTCCGCTGCGGGTCAGCCGCCAGGATCGCCGGCTTGCCCGAGCGGGCCAAACTCTCCCGCGCGAGCAACCGAATCAAGGGCAGCCACAGCCGCTCTTGCAGGCTCTCGCCTTTGCCATACCGATACCGCCACGTCTCATCCGTCCCGACATACACCACCCGCCCCGCGCCGTAGCGCATGGTCATGATGAGCGGCCCGTTGGCGCCCGCGGCATTCGAGGCCCCGTCTGTCGCGCTCGCCCCGCTCGCTGTGCTCTGCGCCAGGGCGAGCACCTCGGCCGTGGGCTTGAGCGCCCGAGCATCGATCCGCTGCGCCCATCGCAAGAGAGGCCAGCCCAAACTGGGGTTGTCCAGTTCTTTCGGCCAGGGGTCGCTGGGCAGGTTGCCGAGTTTCAAAACGCCATAGCGGTCGGCCGCCGGGCCGGGGGTCAGCAGCACCGGGTTCACCCACGCCGGCAGTTCGCCCGCGCTGTCGGTCGCGAGCGTGAAGGGAAGCAGGTCCGCCAGCGGCGTGCCCCTCCACGCGGCCGGCGTGGCGCTGGGCCCGCCCACCCACAAGATTCCGCCGCCCCGGGCCGCCACCAGCTCGCGCAGCGACTTCAACTGGTCCTCGCTGAACAGCCCGGGCCGCAGGTCGCCGATGATCACCACGTCGATCGCGTTCCACTCCGCCTGAGTTTTGGGGAGGGCCCCCAGCGGCTCCGAACCCTCCTGGATGTACCGCCGATCCGGCGCCAGCAGCAGAATCGCCGAGCGGATCGACTTTTCCCGCACCAGGATGTTTTTGAGGTAGCGATACTCCCAGCGCGGGTAGCCGTCAAAGTACGCCACGCGAATCGGCCGATCGGCGAGGTCGATGGCGAACGACGCGTGGTTGTTTTCGTCGCTGAGATCGGGCTGGTCGAGCACGAGCCGCACGGTCCAGGTGCGTCCCCCCGCCTGCTCGGGCTGGGTCGAGAGCGTCACCTTGCCGGGTTCGCCTGGCAGGGGCTTGGAGTCGAGCACCAGGCCGGTGGCGTCGTCGACCAGTTCGACCTTGCCCCCGGGCATGGTGGCCCCGCCCCCAAGTTGCTCGAGTGAGACGGTCACGGGCACGACGTCGCCCAGGAATGCCGCGGTCGGTGCGTCGATCTTGCCAAGCGCCACATCGGGCAGGGGCGTGTCGCTGCCCAGGGGCGAGACGAAGACCGGCGTCTGCGAGGCTTCCAGCGTGCGGAGCGCCGCCCGCGACACGTCGTCAGACGAGCGGCCATCGCTGAGCAGCACGACGCCCGCCAGCGGCTTGCCCGCCAGGCGGCGCAGCACCTGCTCGAGGCTCTGGCCGATGGCCGTGCGCTGCCCCTCGGGAGCCTTGATGGGCGAATCAAAGTCGTAGACGCCAGAGTCGAACCCCAGCAGCAGCACGTTGCGCTGCGTGGCCAGGGCGTCCAGCCCGGGCTTGGCCTTGGCGAGGGCCGCCCGCAGCTGCTCGTCACGCGATTCGCGGCCCTTGGACGTGTCGACATCCTTGATCGTCATCGACGCCGAGCGATCGGCCATCACGACGACCCAGTCCTTTTCGACGCGCTCGTTCTGCTTCGTGAGCTGAGGCCCGCACAGCAGCACCACCACCAGCGCGAGCAGCAGCGTGCGCAGCGTGGCGAGCGTCCAGCGGGCCTGGGGCTTGCCCAGCAGGCGCGAGTAACTCCAGAAAGCCGCGATGATGCACGCGAGCGCCACGAGCACCCACGCCCAGGCGGGCAGCGGGTGGGCAAAGCCGAACGACACCCCCTCGCCCCCGGTCGAGAGGTGCTTCAGGCCCAGAAGTCGGTCGATGAGCCCGCTCATGCCGCACGCTCCGACGCCGCCTCGGCGTGGCTGAAGAACCTCGCCATGATGAGCTCCGCCAAGGCCAGCAGCAGCGCGCCGGCGAGCAGCGCGAAACTCAGCGGCGAGGATTCATCGTTCGCCGGGCGGGCGTTGCCCCCGGCGGCTTCGGCTTTGTCGCTGATCCACGCGAGCCGCCCGCCCAGCCCGCCCAGCCAGCGCTCCAGCGCCGGCTGCGCGCTTGGCGTGAGATCGCTGGCCCGCGTGTCGGGGTTGAACGAAATCTGCCCGAGCGTCGTGCCGCCCTTGGCGCGGATGGTGTAGGTGCCCGCGGTGCGGATAGGACGAGACAGCCGCCCGCCCGGCTCGATGCTGATCGGCGCGCCGCTGGTCGGCGCCAGTTCCGCGGCCCCCAGAGGCAGTGCCGGCGCCTGGCCCGCCAACGCCACACGGGGCGAACCCGACAGCCCGACGCCCTGACGCACCAGTTCCTGCATCAGCGGCACCATCAGGGGCCGCGCGGGCAAATCCGTCCATGCCAAGTCCGGCGCGATGGCCCAGAAGACCAGGGCCCCGGCGCTGCCGCCCTCGCGGCCAGTGGCCAGCACGCCGGGCGAACCATCGCCCAGCGCGAGCACGACGCCGGCGCCGGGCGCCGTCGTCGGCAGCGATCGCATCACGTGCACGGGCCTCAGCAGTTCCGGCAGTTCGCCGGCGATGGCCTCGAGGATCGTTGACGGTCCGGGCGTCAGCGTCGTCGCGGGCGTGTAGTCCTTGGCCTCGGGTGAGACGTTCCACCCCGGCGCGAGGTTCTGGATGAACGCGTCGGTCCAGGTGTGCGTCTGCACGCCGGCGGGCGCGAAGACCATTACAAACGCCCCTTGCTGGGAGGCTTGCTTGATGAGGGGCCACGAGGCCGCGGGCAGCGCCTCGGGGTTGGCGATGAGCACGGCGTCGGCGTCGCTGAGCGTGACGCCGGCGAGCGGGCGCGCGGGGTCGATGGTCTCGACGGCCAGTTGCTCGCCCTTGCGTTTCAGGAGCGCCGCCTGTGCGTCGGGCGCCAGGGCGAGCGCCAGCCAATCGCCCGCTTTGTACGACTGAATGCCGCTGCGATCGCTGGGGGACGCGAGCAGTAGGATGCGCAGGCGCTCGCGCAGATCAAGCGTGCGGCTGTAGGTGTTGTCGCGCTCCAAGGCGTCGCGATCGATGCTCGCCGTCACCAGCACGCGGCCCTTGACGGCTCCCGCGGGCAGGTCGAGGTTTGCCAGCACGCTGGTGGTCGTGGCGCCGGGGGCGAAGGTGTACGTGGCTTCGGCGCGGGGCGCGTTGCGCTGGCCGGCGTCGCTCCCGCCGGGGCTTGCGCCTGAGTCGCCCGCCCGCAGGATGACCTTGCCGGTCGCGGCTTGCGCCGAGCCGCTGCGTTTCAGCGTCACTCGCAGCGAAGCGGTGAGCCCGTCGCCCGCGCCCGCGAGCATCACGCCCCGCGAGGGCTCGAGGCTCGCGAGGGCGATGTTGTCGATGGCGTCGCCGGCGGGGGGCGAGGCGAGCAGCGTCAGGCGATCATCCGGCACGCCCAGCGAGGGAAGTTCGGACGCGACCTCGGCGCTGCCCGCGCGGAAATCGCTGAACACGCCGACGGTGGCGGAGGCGCCGGGTTCTTGTTCCAGGGTTCGCTTCAGGTCGTCGCGCACGCGGGCGAAGGCGCCGGGCCAGTCGGCCTTGCTGTCGGTGACGCTGATGGCGCGGATCAGTTCGCCCACTGCGCTCAGGTCGCCGCTGGGGGGCGAGACCAGCGTCTCCGCCGGCCCCGCGGCTGCGAAGAGCGCCACGCGATCTCCCCGCGCGCTGTCGAGCGTGCCCAGCAACGCCAGCGCCCTGGCCTTGGTCTGTTCCAACGCATCGCCCGCGGCGCTGGAGAGGCTGTTGTCGATGACGATGTACACCGTGCGGGCCGGCGTGCCCAGCAGCCCGCGCTTCGCACCGAACAGCGGACGCCCCAAGGCGAGCGCCAGCAGCGCCACCAGCAGGCAGCGGCTGGCGAGCAGCAGGATCTGCTCCAGATTCATGCGACGGCGCTGGCGCCGATACGCCTCGATGAGGAATCGCATGGCGCCGAAGTCGACCGGGCGTCGCCGGCGGCGCATGAGGATGTGGATGAGGATCGGCAGCGCGATGCACGCGAGCCCGACGAGCGCCAGGGTTGGATTGATGAAGACCATGGTCAGCCGAGTTTGCTCCGCTTGATCATGGCGTTGCGGCGTGCGACGAAAGCCGCGAGGGGCGGGCCCAGCCAGTCGTGGGTGCTGAGCCGTTGGTAATCGAAGCCCATGCTCATGGTGGTCTTCTCGACGCCCGCCAGGTGGGCGCGGAACACATCCAGATAGGCCGCCCGCAGCGAGCGAGGGTCGACACGCAGCGCGGGCTCGCCCTCGAGCCCAACGAAGGGGGCCGCGTCGGTGAAGTCGAACTTTTCCTCGCGCTGGTCGAGCACCTGAAACACCACGGCGTCGTGCCCGGCGTGCTTGAGGCGGGCGAGCGCCGTCTTGACGTCGTCAAGGTCCACGAAGAAATCGCTGAGCAGGGCGAACAGGCAGCGGTTGGTGACCTTTGACAGTGTCTGGTCGATGGCTCGCGTGAGGTTGGTCACGCGCGAGGTGTTCGCGGGCTCCACCGGGTGGTGGCTGAGCGCGCCGACGATCTGCCGCCAGGTGCCCTGGCTGCTGCTGCGGCGGATCTGGGCCCGCACTTCGTCGGCGAAGACGGTCAGCCCCACGCGGTCTCCCTGCGTCAGCGTGATGTACGCCAAAGCCGCGGCCAGGGCCGTCGCGTGATCAAACTTGCTCCAGTGGGCCCGCCCGTCGGCGCTCGCCTTCACGCCCACGCCGCTGGCTTCTTCAAAGCTGCGGCTGCCGTAGAGCATCGAGCCCGAGGCGTCGACCATCACGATCAAATCGAGATTGGTCTCCTGCTGGTGTTGCTTCAGGTGCAGCTTGTCGGTGCGCCCGAAGACTTTCCAGTCGAGGTGGCGCAGATCGTCGCCCGCGACATAAGGCCGGTGCTGCGCGAACTCGACCGAGAGGCCTTTATAAGGCGACCGGTGCTGCCCGGCGGAGAAGCCCTCGACGATCATCTTGGCGCGAAGCTCGAATGTGCCCAGGCGGGCCAGCGTCTGGGGATGCAGGAACAGCGAGGCGTCGGTCTCGGGGGGGCGGCCATCGGGCTTGGTGGGCGTTTGGCTCATCGCGTGTCATACATGCTATCGGTCGCCGGGCGCTTTGGGTTCGAATACCTGGCGCATCACCGGAATTCGGCGCGCAAAACTGGTCGATGCGCCGGGCGGCTGGCAAAACGCCGCGTTAGGCTGCTCGGGTTCCGGCACGAGAAAGGGGGAGGGCATGTCCTACCAGGCGGCTCGGGCGACGCTGATCGACGCGGCGTACGACTGGCAGCGGCGCGAGTTTTTCGCGGGGTTTGACCCGGCCGCCCCGACGGTGGTGCTGCTGCCCGGGGGCATGGGGTCGCAGCTCGATCGGACCGTGGGCGCGTATGCCGACGGCGCGGCACTGCCCTTCGGCGAGTTTGAAACCGTGTGGGCGGGATTCGGGCTGATCTTCGGCGACGAGGCTGCGTCGCTGGCGATGAACCAAGCCCGCGAGGACGCCGGGCGGCGAATCTTGGTGCCCAACGGCCCGGTGCGTTGGAAGCCCTTTTACACGCCGTACGCCGCGACGAAGACGTTCATTCGCGATGCGGGCGTGAACTACTTTGTGTTCGGGTACGACTGGCGAAGGCCGGTGGTTGAGAACGCGGATTATCTGGAGGCGTTCCTGCGCACGCTCGCGGCTCAGGCGGACGCGATGCGGGGCGACCAGGCCGGGCTGGGCGACCTCACGCTGCTGGCGCACAGCCAGGGCGGGCTGGTGGGCTCGGTGTTTTTGGCGCGGTTTCGCGCCAAGGCGGGCGAGAATCTTGACCGGTACGTGCGGCGGTTCATCAGCGTGGGCAGCCCGTTTTACGGCACCTGCGGGCATGTGCATCGGTACTTCGTGGGCGACAGTTTGCTCAACTGGCGGCTTGGGCGCACGACGCTCGCCAAGTACATCGCCTCGATGCCCGGGCCCTACGCGCTCTGCCACCTCGACTTCGAGTCGTATCACAGCTTGTGCGCGACGACGGAGTTTGCCAACGACCTGCCCGAGTATCCGACGCGCGATGCTGCGAGCGGGGGGCCGGCGGACATTCACGATCCCGCGATGTTCGAGCGCTTGCCCAGTTGGATGCGGGGTGAGTGGGCGGTCGCGGTGCGCGAGGCGCTGGATGACGCGCGGGATGTGGCGTGGCTGCTGGCGGAGGGGTTGCCGCGTGAGGCGCAGAGCCGCGTGTTTCATATCCGGGGTGGCATCACGCCCAGCGTGACCAACCTGGTGTGGGGCGAGTGGCCCAATGCGAGCCGCACCGAGGCGAAGTCGGAGGTGTCGCCCCTCTCGCCCGGGCTGGCGGCGGAGCAGGGCAAGCAGGGTGACGGCGTGGTGCCGTATTGGTCGAGCAGGCTGGCGCAGACGCCCTTGTCGCGCGTGTACGACCTGCGGCAGGCCACCGACCACATGGATTTCATGGAGCACCCCGAGGTGCTAAGCGTCGTGAAGCACGTCATGGAGCATGACGCGGTGCCCGCGCCGGCGGAGGCGGCGTCGCGGGCGATGTTAATTGAGGCGCAGCCTCAGGAGCGGGCGAGCGAAGAGGCAGCCCGCGAGTTTTTGCAGCAGGCGGCGGCGGGCGAGATCGGCCCCGCCGACCCGCAGGACCCGGCGGTGTGGAAGCGGGTGCTTGAGAGCTTCAGTGTGTGCTGAGCGCGCGTGATCGGAGGGAGGACACATGAAGAAGGCAGCAAGGCATGGGGCATCGGAGCATCGAGTGATGGTGGTGGGGGTGGTGGGGGTGATGCTGGCGGGGTGCGCGGATTCGCAGAGAGTGCCGCCCGGCGAGCGGTTTATTGAGCTGGAGCGGAGCGGGCGGGTGACGCTGACGATCCGGAATGACAGCGGGCGCGAGCTGCAAGTGGTGTCGTCTTCGGGAGGCGAGGCGCTCGCGCCGGGCGGGGCGGTGCAGGTGCCGCTGGTGGTGACGAAGATCGCCAAGCTGAGCGACATGGTGGCGGGCGGGCCGGCGGGGGCGCTCGTCGCGCCCGCGAGCGCGGCGTTCTACACGATTTCGAGTGAGGCGCGGGATGTGGTGGAGATGCAAGGGCCGCGGGGCGTGGTGCGGGTGCGGGCGGGCAGCGAGACGTGGACGTTTTTTCTGGAGGCGGGCGAGTGCGTGTTCTGCGGCGAGCATGCGCCGGAGCTGCGGGTGGGCGGCCGCCCGCGACTGACGGACCGACCAATGGACCTGTGCGACTAGCGGCGGGTGAGTGATCTACTAGAAGGATGTTGCTAGAAGGATGGTGCGCCGCCAGGAGAACCCCGGCCCGAAGGCGAGGATGGCTTGCGCTTCCTGGGCTTGGGCATCGGCCGAATCAGTTTGGTGTCGTCGGCGATGGGGCTGGAGAAGACGACGATGGGGCGGCTGTCGCCCCCGTCCTGAATGTCGCAGGGCACGCGGGAGAGCTTGAGGGTCTTCTGATCTTCCATGACGCTGATGAGGCGCTGGCCTTGGAAGCGGCCGGCGCCCTTGATGGGCGGGGTGTAGGTGGGCGTCATGTCGCCCACGGCGAAGGCGTAGAGGAGCTTGTTGGGATCTTTCTTGAAGACCGGGGCCTGGGTTTCCAGCCCGTTGTACAGGCCCTTGGTGTCGGGCAGGCCGGGGTCGGCGGCGCCGAGCCGGTCGCGCACGTAGTCGACGGTGAAGGGGTTGTACGCGGTGTAGATTTCGAACCAGAGCTTGAGCTGGGCGCCCTCGGAGTACATGGGAAGGTTGCCCAGGGCGCGGCGGACGCGGACGAGCTGGGCGACGGCCTCGGCCAGCGTCTGGCGGTAGTGGCGCACGGCGATGACGATGTTCTGCTCGTCTTCGGAGAGGCCGACGGTGGCGTCGTTCTTCTCGCACTCGAGCTGGAACTGGCGGTCGGTGAGGGGCTGGGGCTGGCCGGGGCGCCACAGGTCGCGCTGGAAGCGGACGAGGCGGTAGGTATCGACCTTGAGGCGGCGGTAGACCAGGCTGTTGGCGACCTGCAGGTCGGTCACTTCCTGGCCCAGGCCGTCTTCTTCGATGATGACGATCTCGGCGGTGATCTGGCGGGCTTCCTTGAGGTCGAGCACGGTGAAGGGCTTGGTGGCCTTGACCTTTTTGATCTTGGTTGCGAGGGGCTTGTAGGTCTTGTTGATGCTGTTGATGCGGTCGACCTGGTCCTTGACCTTGTCGGCGCCGATCTGCTCGCGCAGGAACATGGTCCACTGGTTCATGATGTCTTCGTGGACCTTGGTCTCGCGCTCGGTGGGGGACATCTTGGCGAGTTCTTCGGGGGTGTACTTGGTGCGGAAGACGACCTTTTTGCCCCCCGGGCCGACGGCGAAATCGCCGTCGCCGACCTTGACGGCTTCCTGGGAGGCGATGACGCCCTTGCCTTCCATCTGGGCGCTGGCGCCGTGCTGGACTTCGCTGAGGGGTTTTTCGTCGCGCTTGGTGGGGCTGCCGGATTCGCCCGGGGCGGTGGACTGGGGGACGCGGGGGTCGACGTCTTTGCCGCGAAGGTCTTTGGTGATGTAGGAGTTGATCATGCGGCGGTTTTCGGCGGCGATGTCGACGGCTTCGTTGGGCTTGTTGCCGAAGTGGAGGCTGTTGCCGGTCTTGGCGTCGACGAAGTCGACGGCGTCGAGGTCGGAGTAGTAGCCGATCTTGGCGCTGGCGAGGAAGGCGTTGGCGTCGTCGATGGCCTTGGCCATGCCGGGGCTCTGGGCCTTGAGGGCTTCGAGCTTGGCGGCGTCGGGGTTGTTGTAGTCGGAGAGGTCCAGGACGCCTTTTTTCTGGAGGGCGATGAGGGTGTCGTGGCTGCGAGCGGCTTCCTGGGCGAGTTTGGGGTCGGACTGGAGCTTGCCCCACTGGATGACCATGTCGGGGTGGAAGGCAAGGCCGTCCTGGCGGACCATGCCGCCGGCGTTGCGGAGTTCGTGAACGTACTTGTTCCAGCCGGCCATGGCGCTGTCGTAGTTTTTGTGGGTGCGCACGCCGGGCGGGCCGTCCTTGGGTTTCATGACCAGGCCCTGGAGGTCGGTGGAGAGCCCGGGATCGTCGGCACTTTTGGTGTGCACGGTCATGGGCTTGGGGAGCTTGGCGCCCTTCTGCTCGGGAGAATCGGTGTGGTTGAGGCGGCCGGCGTTGGGCTTTCGGAAGAAGGCCCAGACCTGGCATTCGTCGGCGTAGCGGCGGAGGTGGGCGACGGTTTCGTATTCGAGATTGGTGTCGCGGCGCCAGCCTTCTTCGTCGTATTGGGGGCGGGTGAGGAAGCCGACGCGGGCCTGCTCGGCGCGATTGAGGCGTACTCCCCGGCCGCCGAGCTTGCCGTTCCAGGCTTCGGTGACGGTGGTGTTCTCGAGAAGGTTCTTGGCCTTCTTGGCGGAGTCGGAGTCTGAGAGACGCTGGCTCTTGCCGTACTCGGCCATCTGCGAGCCCTTGCGCTGCACGAAGCCGACGAAGGTGGCCTCGGCGACCTTCATGATGGTGCTGGGCAGCTCGGTGAGCATGACCTCGACGATCTCGCGGTCCTGGTCTTCGGCGATCTTGATGGCCTGGTAGATGTCGGTGGTGAGGACCTTGGCGACCGATTCGCAGACGGAGGCGAGGGCGACCTTGGCGTTGCCGGTGGTCATGTCGATCTTGAAGAGGCGGCGGACGGATTCGCCGATGAGGGTCGAGAGGGTCTGGACGAGCTGCTGCTCGACGTCGTCGCGGGTGAGCTTGTGGTCCTTGGCCTGCAGGGCGACCTTGCCCAGGCCGAAGCCGAACTCGAAGATGGTGCGGATGACGAAGTCGGCGTCGGCGCGGGCGACGTCGCCCCAGCCCATGTTCTTCATGAGCCGGTTGACGGGGAGCATGATGATGTCGATGACGACGCCGGGGCCTTCTTGCTTGAGGATGCCCCAGGCCTGGGCCCAGGCGGCTTCCTTGGTGCCGTAGGCGGTGGCGCCGCCCACGCCCCGGGCGGAGGCCCGCACCAGGAGCATGGTGATCTTGTACGCGGCTTCGCGGAAGGGGTCCATCATGGTGATGGTGGGGACGACGTTGAGGACCTGGAAGGCGGTGCTCTCGACGGTTTCGAGGCCGCGCTGCACGTGCTCGGCGCTGCCGATCATGTCGTCGCGGAAGCGCTGGATGTCCTGCAGGAGGCGGCGCAGGTCTTCGCGGATGAGGGCGAGTTCGATGCCGTTGGCGGCCAGGGCCTGTGGGCGCAGCTCGGACTTGTTGACGGCGTCGAGCACATCGATGCAGCGCTGGGAGAGGGCCCAGAAGCGCTGGATGTTGGGCTTGGGCGCCTTCTTGACGTCAACGAACCAGCTCTTGACTTCTTCGGAGATTTCCTTGGTGTAGTAGACGGTTGTCTGGGTTGCCCACTCGAAGAAGCCGTTGGTGTCGTCGAACTCCTGGTAGATGCGCTCGTTGCCGTGCACGCTGTCGAGGAGGATCAGGGCCTCTTTCCAGTGGTACTGGTTGTAGAGGTCGGCGTCTTTCTTGTACATGGCGGGCGAGATGTAGTGCATCTTGCCGAACCACATGATCTCGAGGTAGCCCGGGGGCTTGAGGGTGTTTTCGGTGTCTTCGCCCGGGGCGACGGGCGCGCCGTCGTTGGGTCCGGCGCCGGACTTGAAGCGCATGCCCACGAAGCCCTGCTCAGGGCGAAGGTCTTCGACCTTGGCCGGAGGAGACTGGTAGGACTTGGCGACAACGCCCTTGGCGAGATTGATCTTGGTGGCCATGGGGAGGGGGAGAGTCGGGGGTTAGCTGCCGTGCAGGTCCTTGAGTTTGTCGCGCAGGGCGTCGTCGATGTCTTTGCCCTCTTCGAGGCCGGCCTTGCGCCGGAAGCGCACGACGGCCTTGTCGAGGGTGTCGCTGGGCTGGCCGTCGATGGCGGCGGAGAAGTAGCCCAGGTTCTTGAGGCGGGCCTGCACGCCGGTCAGAGATTCGACGGGGTCGAGATGGCCCAGGAAAACCTCGGTGCTGGCGAGTTCACCCTTGTCGCCGACTTCGACCTTGGCGGAGCGAGCGTTGGGGGGGATGGATTCGGAGAGCTTGCCGTTGGCGTCGAGGGTGCCGCGACGGAAGGTGTTGTCGATGGTGATCTGATAGGGCTTGTTGGCGAGAGGCTTGCCGTAGATGTCGAGAAAGGTGAGGTTGAGGGTTTCGGGGACGCCATTGCGTTGAAAGCGGTGCTTCTGGCCGGTGGCGCAGGACTCCTGCTTGGTCTGGCGTTCGGGCAGGAAGATGACGTCGCCATCGAGGAGGATGTTGGGGTTGGAGCGTTTGGAGCGGAGGTCGGCGTTATTGGCGTGCTGCCAGACGGACTTCCAGTAGAGCCCGCGTTCGAAGGCGAGTCGGGTGGTCGACTCTCCTTGGCTGATGATGTGCGATTCTCCCCCCGCGTCGCTCATGGTCCCCCCCGAACACGCCGCTCCGCTGCTGTGCTGCTCGTGTTTTGGGAGGATTATACATGGTTTGCGGCGGGCCCTGCGGGTATCTGTGCTGATCGACGCGCCGAGTTCGCGGGTTTGGCGAGTATTCGGATTGGCGGCGGGATCGGGAACGTCCGAGAGCGCGCGGGGTCTAATCTTTCGGGACCCGTGAGCCGCGAAAGGCAGGCGGGCGCGGAATCGAAGGAGGATCGATATGCGGATGCATCGGGGCGTGGCGGCGATGGCGGCGATGGCGACGGTGGCGGGCCTGAGCGCGTGCAGCCCACCCAAGGGCGAGCAGACGCGGCGGGTGGAGATCACGGACACGACCAAGGCCGAGCGGCGCAGCGCTCAGGTGCAGCCCGCGGCGCTGGTGGAGTTCTCCGACCAGGTGGCCCAGCAGCTGGTGGAAGACCTGATCGCGCTGCCCGAGTTCAACAGCGGGACCAAGGTGAACGTGGTGTTCGGCGACATCGTGAACAAGACCGGCATCGTGCCCACGAGCGACTTCGAGGCGTTCCGGTCGCGCGTGCGGCAGAAGCTGCTGCAGAGCAGCGTGGCGCGGAACCGCATCCGGTGGATCGAGAGCCGTGCGAAGGTTGAAGAGTTGCGCCGGCAGGAACTGGGCGGGGCGGGGTCGGACGTGAACCAGGCGGGCGCGAACGGGCCGACGCCGCTGTCGCCGGAGTTCACGTACTTCCTGGATGGTGAGATGTACCGGGTGGTGCGGGGCAACGACGAGGTGAACCTGTACATGATGTCGTTCAATCTGAGCAACGCGCAAACGCGTGAGCTGGTGTGGAGCAACTCGCCCTACGAGATCAAGCAGACGCCGGGACGCTGAGGCGGCGCGGGCGTGTTCGCGGAAACCCCACGGAAAGAGGCGATATGACGCGCATGGCTGGGCTCTTGGCGGCGTTGGTGGCGGCTCTGTTTCTTGGGGCGTGTGCCGGCCCTCCCAAGTCCTCGCGCCTCAGCGTCGACGACATCGAGGTGACCGCCCAGGAGCTCTCGGCCAAGCTCACGGGCAGCGATTTCCTCGCGAACCGCAACGCCGATTCGCCCCGCATGATCGTGGCGCTGACGAAGGTGGAGAACCTGACGACCGATGTGATCCCCGAGGCGGATGAGTGGTACATCATGACGCGGGTGCGGGCAAGCCGCTCGATGGAGGCGCTCAAGCGGCTCAAGAACATCGTGTTCGTCGTGCCGATCGAGCACATCCGCGGGGGCGCGGCGCAGGCGTCGGAGTTTGATCAGTTGGTGGCGCAGGGGCGCAAGCCCACGCACGAGATGTCGGCGACGTTTCGGTCGTCGGTGCGGGCCAAGGGTGAGAACCGGACCGACGTGTACATGTGCGATCTGCGGATCACGGACTTGACGACGCGGGAGTTGTCGTTCGCCGACAGCGTGGAGTTCAAGAAGACGGCGGTGGGGAAGGCGTATGACTGAGCGGGCTCTGGGTGGTCCCTCTCTGCGAGAGGGGCGGCGGCGCGGCGGGCCCTTCCGCACGGTCGGGCTGTTGATGTGCACTGCGATGGCGGCGGCTGTCCTGGGCGGCTGCGCGTCGGATCGTGTTGACCGGCGAATCGAAGCCGCGGCTGATGTCGGTAGGTATGGGCAGGCGCGTGAGATGCTGCAGAAGGGGCTGACCAAGGACCCCAGCGATCGCGCGTACATCCTCGATCGCCTGCGGCTGTTGATTTTGACCCTCGCCGATGGCTCGCCCGCGGCCGCCGAAGAGACGGCCAACCAGACCTTCGACCTGCTGCGCACCCAGGGGCTGAACGACGACAAGACGGTGTCAGCCGCGGTGTTCAACGAGCGTGTGAAGATCTGGAAGGGCGAGCCCTTCGAGCAGGCGATGGCCTATGCGTACATTGCGATGCAGAAGGCGGAACTGGGGCAGTGGGACAACGCGCGAGCCGCGGCGCAGAGTTCATTGTTTCTGCTCAAGGACTTCGGCGACAACGAGCGGGGCGGGAAGAAGACCAGCGAAGACGTGGTGCGCGAGGCGGCTCGTCTGGACCGGCAGGGCAAGGACGGCGACGCGTACATCGATCACGGCTACACGCCTGTGAAGACCGACTTCGCGCTTGGATACCTGCTCAATGGCCTGGCCAACAAGGCCCTGGGCGGGCCGGACCGGGACAACGAGGCGAGCGACAACTTTCACGAGGCGGCCAACGTCAATCCGTTTCTCGCGCCGCTCACGCAGGCGCTGCTCACGGGGCAGTACAACACGGTGTTCATTGTGGACGCGGGCGTGGGGCCGCGAAAGACGGCCTATGGGCCGGACGACGCGCTGGTGAGGTTTCTGCCCGTGTTCCCGAGCGACGGGCGCACGCTGCGGGTGACGGCGGGCGGGCAGATCGCCGAGTACCCGGTCGCGAATGACTTGAATGTGATGGCGGCGGACCTGCAGTGGAATAACTTGGAGGATGTGCGGCAGGCCAAGAGCACGATTGGCGACTTGCTGGTGGTGGGGGGGATCGCGGCGGCCGCGTACCCGAGCAGCGGGCACGAGAGCAGCCAGGCCCGCACGAACCGGGCGCTGATCGGCGCCGGGGTGGCGTTGCTGGGGGCGGCGCTCAAGGCGAGCGCGAGCGCGGACACGCGGTATTGCGAGTTTCTGCCGCAGCGGGTGTATGTGGCGCCGGTGTTCATCGCCGGGCCGGACGCGGCGGTGACACTGAGCGTCGGGGGTGATCCGTCGCAGACGATCACGCTGACGAACCTGGCGCCGCCGGCGGCGGGAAAGAGCCTGCAACTGAGGTACGTGAAGCTGACGCCCAGGCCCGAGGCGTGGCAGACGGCGGGCGCGCTGGTGTACGCCAACGACCGAACCGAGCAGCGCGTGCCGGGGGACGGGTTGCCATACATCATGGGCGGGACGTGCTGCCGCCGGCCGACCAGTGAGACGCTGCTGCGCTATCAGCAGGCGGGGTTTCTGCGTGACATGACGTCGGCGGCTATGGAAAACCTCTATCGCGAGGAGGGAATCACGTTCACGGTCGAAGACCAGCGGGGCGGGTCGGCGGCGCACATATTGGAGGGGGGCACATCGATGGTGTGTCCGCTGGCGGGCACGGCGGGGTACATGAGGTTGTTCGGGCAGGCGCACCCGCCTTATGTGCCCAAGAGCGAGGCGCTGAAAGAGGCGATCGCGCGGGAAGTGGGACAGACGCAGCGGCAGTAGCAGAGAAGATGAGAGAGGCACAGGCGGGACGCCTGTGCCACGAGATGGGGTAGAAGAACGATGAACCGAACGAAATCGGAGGGCACGATGAACCGGATGACGAAGCTGAGCGTGGCGGCGATGATCGGCGGCGTGGTGGTGTTCGCCGGGTGCGCGAACACGGAGAAGGCGCCGTATGCCGCCAAGCGCGACACGCTGGCGACGACGACCACGCCCGCGGGACAGGACGCTTGGGGGCTGGCGAAGGTGGAGGGAGACGGGCGGCGGGAGTATCCGCAGGTGGTGGTGGAGTATGGCCTGCGTGACTACATCACGATCGGCGAGCCGCGGGTTGAGAAGGGGGAGATCCTGAAGGTGACGGTGCCGACGCGGCTGTTGGCGGACGAGGACGAGCAGGCGCGGATCCAGTACCGGTTCATTTTCTTCGGCAGCAACGGCGTGCCGCTGCGCGATCAGCCAGACTGGCGGTACATTCAGCTGGAGCCCCGCACGCAGGTGTTTTTGAGTGCGAACTCCACGGATACGGCGTCGGACTGGCGATTGGAGATCCGCTCGAACCGCTAAGCGAAACGCGGGCAATCGCTGGGATTGTGACGCCGGAGGTGAGCGAAGCGAACCTCCGGGTCGCTGTTCGCATACGTGCGCGACCCGGACCTTCGCGATGCGAAGGTCCGGCGTCAGGATGGTTGGGACGAGGCCCCAGGTTCGTCCTTGCTCGCGAGGCTCAGCAGGATGTCGGGCAGGTTGTGGTCGAAGGCGCCGCGGGTGAGCACCTGATCGGCGCCGGCGTCGCGGGCCTGCTGCAGCAGGTCTTTGGCGACGTGCGGGCCGAAGGCGATGGTGCGGACCTTTGGGGCGGGCGCCGGGCGGTTGGCGAGGGCTCCGAGCATCGCGAGGGCTTCTTCGGGTTTTTCCAGGTCCAGCAGCAGGGCCGACACCGGGCTGTCGGCCAGGCGTGCGTGGAGCATGTCGAGGTTTCGGACGGGTCGGGCGGGCAGGCCCAAGGCGTCGGCCACGCCCTTGATTTTGCTTGCCCAGAGCAGGTCGGCGGCCAGGTACAGGATCATGCCGGATGGTTGGCCGGGAAGTGTTCGCGGGCCAACCGGCGGCGATGGGGCGGCCACCCGGGGTGACAGGGCTGGCGGAAGGGGACGGGCGGCGGGAGAAAAAACCGGCGAAATCGCCCATGGAAAACGTTACCAGTGCTCTGCAAGCCGGAGGGTGGTACGATGCGGGCCCCAAGGGGTGCGTACGGTGCGTTCTTTGGGATCGACCTTATGGGCGGCCGACAAGGCCTCCCCAAGAACAGGAAGCACGATTTATGAGCAGCGCAACGGCCGCCAAGAAGACGCCCAAAGCCGCGGGCAAAGCCCCGGCCAAGGCCCCCAAGGGCAACGCCTCTCGCAACGGCGAGGCGGCGAGCAACAACCATCCGATCTTTACCGAGCTGGGTTTCTCGCCCGACGCGAACAACCTGTACCGGCAGACGGTGAGCTCGATGCTGCAGGCGGCGGACCTGATGAACCTGCCGCACCACTTGAAGATCATTCTGGCGCAGCCCAAGAACGAGATCATGGTGCACTTCCCCGTGCGGATGGATGACGGGGAGTTCCGCATGTTCAAGGGCTATCGCGTGCAGCACAACAACGCGCTGGGCCCCTACAAGGGCGGCCTGCGTTTCCACCACGACGTCCACCTCGACGATGTCAAGAGCCTTGCCTTCTTGATGACCATGAAATGCTCGCTGGTGGGCGTGCCTTACGGCGGTGGCAAGGGCGGGATCAAGGTCGACCCCTACAAGCACAGCAAGAGCGAGATGGAGCGCATCGTGCGGCGCTTCACCGCGGCGATCGCCCACCAGATCGGGCCGGACTACGACATCCCCGCGCCCGACGTCGGTTCGAACGCCCAGCACATGGCGTGGATCGCCGACACCTACGCGTTCCTCTCCGAGGTCGGCGGGCGGCACCCCGAGGCCGTCATCACCGGCAAGCCCGTTGAGTTCGGCGGGTCGGTGGGGCGCGAGAAGGCGACTGGGCAGGGCGTCGTCGACACCTTGGCCGAGATGCTGCCCGAGATCGGCGTGGACATCAAGGGTTGCAAGGTGAGCATCCTGGGCTACGGCAACGTGGGCTCGTGGACCGGGCGGATTTTGCAGGACCGCGGGGCCAAGATCATCGCGGTGATGGATCACACGGGCGGGGTCATGAACGATCACGGGATCGACGCCTACGCCCTGGCCAACCACACCAGCAAGGTGGGGGGCGTGGCGGGGTTCAAGAACGCCGACGCCATCGACAAGGAAGAGTTTTACTCGACCAAGGTTGACGTGTTCGTGCCCGCGGCCCTGGAGCAGATGATCCAGGAGCCCGAGGCGAAGATGCTCAACTGCAAGGTGCTCGCAGAGGGCGCCAACGCCCCGACGACGCCGGCGGGCGAGCGCGTGCTGGAGAGCCGCGGCATCGAGGTGCTGCCGGCGATCTTGTGCAACGCGGGTGGGGTGACGGTGAGCTACTTTGAGTGGGTGCAGAACCGCACGTTCCAGGCGTGGGACCTGGAGCACGTGGACACGGAGCTGAACAAGCACATGGTGATGGCCGCGGGCAAGGTGCGCGAGGCCCGCAAGAAGTACAAGTGCAGCATGCGGACGGCGGCGTACGTCGGCGCGCTGGAACGGCTGCGTGCGGCGTATGAGATCCGCGGGCTGTTCCCGTAAATCAGAAGGAAGCTCCGGCCGCGCGGGGCGCGCGGCTATGGATCGTGAGAACTTGGATCACAAACCCTCGGCGCAGCGCCGGGGGTTTTTTATTGGTGTTCCGCGCAAGCAGCCTACTTGGGTTGGGGCGCGGTCGCCTCTTGCACCGGGCTTCCGGGCGGCAATGCGGGCTTCGCGGGCGTGGTCGCGCCGCCACCTTGGCCGGGCGTGCCGTCCGACGAGAAGACCTTGGTCACACTCGCCGAGGCCTCGCCGACCGGCGAGCCGCCGGTGGGCAGGGGCCCGGAGAGGTACATGGTGAGGCCCATGCCGAAGCGCTGCCCATCGATGGTGGCGCCCGAGTAGTTCTTGACCGGTGCGGGCAGGGTGATGGTGGTGGAGCCGCGGGGCAGGTCGAGGACGGGCAGAGGAATGGAGGTTGAGCCGTCGGAGATGCGGATGTGGGCCTGGTGCATCGGCAGGCCTTGGTTGGTGATGGTGACGCTCGAGCCCGACACTGTGACGCTGACGCCCCCCATGGCACCGAACGCGAAGCCGAACAGGCCAGCTACCAGCGCGATGGCGAGGAGGACCGCGGCGAAAAGAAGCGATCGAACGTGTGAACGCATGTCACGTTCCCCTTGATTGGAGGCGGGTGGACCGAAGGCGAGCGGAAATATTATCGCGCCGGTGTTGCGAAGGACGGGCGTGGGGCGCGCGGCCCGCGTCCGCATGGCAGAAGCGGATGGAATGAAAAAGGGCGCCGGCCATGGCGTGACCGGCGCCCCGAGGAGGCGGTCGCCAAGGTTGAGACGAACAACCCGTGGCGACGCCCGTGTGACAAGGGACAACCCCTCGCGCCCCTAGTTGCACAGCATGCAGGTGACCCGCGCGCCCTGACCGATGAGCCAGGCGTCGAGCCCGGTGTGCCCGTTGTGCAGGGCCAGGCAGCCCGCGTCGCAGGTCGCGGTGCAGCAGGCCTGACCCGCGGGCGAACCTCCCACCCCGATGACGATGAACGGCGCCCAAAACCGCCCGCCCAGCGGACACGCCGGGCAGCTGCAACTGGAGCCAAGGCTGCGGGCAGCCGTGGCTTCTGCGGCCGGCACGACCTCAACGCCCTTGGAGCCTCGCACCTGCTCGATCGCACCCGAGGCGGCGTCGTCGGCGACGACGCTGGCGATGCTGATGTCGGTGGCGACGCCATCGCCATCGACGAGGTGGACGTTGGAGATCACCAGCCCGGCGGTCTGGGGCGATTGATCGGCGAGCGGAAGCGTGCCCCGCGCGATCGTCCACGTGACGGTGCCAATCGCGTCGTTGCCGGCGGGCAGATCGGCGGCAACGACCTGCTCGTCGGTGGTCACGTACACACCCGAGGTGTCGCCCGCGGCATCCGCGAGGAGCAGCGAATCTTCAACCAGCGGCGAGGCGACATAGGAGCCTCCGGCGCACACGCTGGCGGCGGTGGCGACGACGCCGGTGGACCGGGTGGTCCGCACAGAATCGACCTGGCCGCCGGTGCTGACTGTCTGCGCCAGCACGACGCCGCCCAGCGCAAGAGAGCCAGCTAACGAGCCCAGACGAACCAGGGAAGGAGCTACACGCATGAACATATTTCCTGATGGGGGCGATCGCGGGCGGGATTGACACGGTGGGTGCCCGCAAACTCGGTCAAGGCCGGAGATTGGATGACGAAATGCTGCGAGACGGTGGTCGATTGGCGGCCGGATTTCGCGTCAGACTTGATCGGTTAGCAGAGAAGTCGCCTTTGTCATGCCCGGCAGCCAGAACGATGCATGATCATTCGATGCCCCTTCGACGAAAAATGTGGAGTATGGTGCTGAAGTTGCCAGGCCAACAGGGTCTGGGCGGTGTGCGCAAAGCCTAATCTCGATGGGCTTTACTTCAACAAAACAACGAGGTCTGTTCCAAGTTTTCCAAATTCCGGAGCTTTTGATTCTGGCCAAAATATCTTTGCGAATAGGGCGTGCGTCGAGACGAGTGGCTCGATTCCAGCGCAATGCCGCGAGGCGCGGGCGCAGAAAGCAAGAGAGGAGCCTGAGAACAACGTTGCGAACAAACGTGACGACATTTGTGCGGGCCTATCAAGCAATAAAGAGTAAATCAAATCTTGGTGATTACTGGAAGATCCCGTTTGCGGCATGCATGTCGGTTTCAGACCGAGCTGAAGGCTTCATGCCGATTCCGTCACTGCCTTTCGGAGGGTCACCAAAATATGGATGCGAACTCAGAACGAACGCCATCCAGAGCGCTGTCCGCATCATAGTAGCAATCACAGACGGAGATCCAAGGATTTTGTATGGCAATGTGGATCTTACGACAGAGGTCACACAAAAGTGTGCGATGAGTATGCGAGGGCGTCGGAGGAAACGACACAAAAGTGTGCAGGCGCAGCGGTTTCAGCACGAGAAATTGTGGTGCACGAGCCCGTCGCCTCGGGCCTTGGATCAGTTCGAGAGTGTCCGCACGTGGTCCGGAGGCTGGGTTGTTCCTAGTTCAGGTGCCAACTCCCTCCCGATGTGCGGATCCGAGTTTTGCGAGTGTTGCGCCGAGTGAATCCCGAGTATCGCCTTTACTTTAGAGGCCCCTCGAAGGCACATTGGCGGTCTGCGGGCGGCGTCTCCAGACTAGCAGCATCGCCGATGCGGCCATGGCCAATGGACCCGGAGCGGGCACGGCCGCGAAGGTGATGTCGTCGTAGTAGGCGGTATTGCCCCCGTGCGTGAACAGGTCGAGCGCCTGCGCCTGGCGCACGGATGAAGTGCCCGTGGTCCAGGAGCCCTGGGCGATCAGCGCTCCGTTGTAGTATTGGCGCAGGGTGTTGGCATCGAGGTCGATGCTTATCGTGATAGGCACCCAGCGATCAAAGGCGATGGGGACCGAACCGCCCCGAAAATCGTCGGTCACGCGTCCGGCGCCCAGGTTGAAGTTCAGTTGCACGCTCCACATCGCGGGGTCGTTGTTGCCGTTGACCACGTACCGGTTCATCATGATGAAGTAGGTCTGTCCGGTTTGGCCCGAAGGAAGGTACATCTGTGCGGTCAGCGTGTACGAGCCGGTGGTGGCCGAAAGCAGCTTCACGCCGTCGGTGTAGGCTCCGCCGATCTGAAGGGAGTTCGACCCCGAGTACGCGAACGCGTTGCTGATGGTGGCCGCGTCGGCGAGGACGTTGTTCCAGGCGGACCAGCTGTCGATGGCGTCGAGGCGCTGGCCCGGAGCGTATTGGTCGAACGAGTTGACGATCATGTCACCCCGGGCGACGCCGGCGAGCATGAGCACCACGCACGCGAACTTGAACTTCATGACGCATGCTCCTGTGAGAAGGGCCGAGATGGCCGTCCTCCCCCGAGAACATGCAATACGCCGCGGGTTGTATCGATCGACGGGGTCGAATCGGTTGCGGAAATGCCGTCGAACGTGCCGCCTGTGTCGGCGCAGGCTGAACCATCCGGTTCTTGGACCCGGGCTCTCGGCGTGATCCGGCCGGCGGGGCGGTCCGGAGGTGCTTATCAGCCGGAACTACATCGTCCGCTTGATCGCGTCCACGATCCGCTGGGCGGTGCGCACGTTGGCGAACCCCGCCTCGGCGTCGATCGACGGGCGGCGGTTGGTCTTCACCGCGTCGATGAACTCCTCGATCTCCGCGACGATCGGTTCGCCTTCGTCGACCTCCAACTGATCGATGTTCACCAGCTGGTCCCACTTCAGCGTCGTCAGGTCCATCCCCGCGGCCAGCTGCTCCCGCACCTCGCGCATCTGGATCTCATTGGCCACGCGCCGGATCATGTTGCCCTTCTTGGCCCCGTAGTCGATCTTGATGTACGCGTTCTCGCCCGTGATCCGCGTCACCCGCTCCGTCTTGAGCGCCAGGCGGCTGGCCGTCACGTTCGCCACGCAGCGCCCGTGGGGCGTGTTGAACTCCAGCCAGGCGTTGCAGAGGTCTTCGTGAGGCGTGATGACGCTGACGCCCGCCGCCCGAATGTAGTCGGGCTCGCGATTGCCCATCATCATGAGGATCACGTCGATGTCGTGGATCATCATGTCCATCACGACGCCCACGTCGACGCTGCGGAAGGTCATGGGGCTGACGCGAACGACCTGCATGAAGCGAGGGACGATCGGGGCGCCTTGTGCCGCCGCCTTCTTCATCGCCCGCATCACGGGGTTGAACCGCTCGATGTGTCCGACCATCAGCACGCTGCCGGTCTTCTCGGAGACTTCCTTGATGGCCCGCGCGGTCTCGACGTCGCCCGCCAGGGGCTTTTCGATGAGGCATGCCACGCCCGCCAGCATCAGGGGCTCGGCCGCGGCCCGGTGATGGATCGTCGGCACGGCGACGCTCACCGCGTCGACGCCCGCGGCGATGAGCTCATCGACGGTGCCGAATGACTTGGTGTTGAACTTCGCCGCCAGCTCCGCCGCCCGGGCGGTGTTGGCATCCACGACGCCCACCAGCGTGCACCCGGCCATTTGCGAATAGACGCGGGCGTGGTGCTGGCCCATGCGGCCGACACCGACGACGCCGCAACGGATCGGACGCCCCTGAAAACGATCCACGCCCTGGACATCAACCGCGACCGGGCGGACTGCCTGAATTTGGCTCATGCCCATTGTTGGCACGCCGCCACCCCGGGGGAACACTCCCAGCGGCAGTCAGAAACGCCCGAAAACACGCGCCCGGGGCCGAGGCGGCCCGTTCCGGGCACTCGGTGTTTCGGCCGCTGGCGGCAACCCCCCCCCGCATGCCCGGCCGCTCGGGCGGGCATGCGGCCTGGCTCGTCTCAGGTCGTCGCGGCTCGTCGCGGCCTTAGAGCGCTACCCGGTTCATCGCGATGAAGTCGGTTGACATCCGCTGCCCGCCGCACTCGGTGACGAGCCGGGCGATCTGCCCGCGGTGGTAGGTGGAGTGGTTGAAGACGTGCACGAGCACGTCGCGCAGGGTGTTGGAAAAACGTTCGCCGTTGCTGGCGGTGTAGCGGACCTCCCGATCCAGGGCCGCGTCATCGAGCGAATCGATGAACTTCTCCCATGCGCGGTCCACCTCTTCGCACTGGCGGCGTTGCGCGTCCACCCCGGTCACCGGGAACCAGTCCGCCGGGTTTTCGTACGCCGTCCCATGAATCCGCCACAGCCACACCTGGCGGGCCAGACAGTTGTGGGGCAACAGCGACATCGCCCGGTCGTACACCCGCCCCTCGCGATTTTCAGCGGGAATCGACTCCAGCGACTCCAACGCCCGCGCGTTGGCCCAGCGTTCATACCGCATCATCTCGCGATAGTGATCAATCACGTTCATGGCTCATCTCCCGGCACCGGCGCCCCGGCGATCGGGCGGCACAGTGCCGCCATCTCCGCCACCGCCTGCCTCAACCCCACAAACACGCTCCGGCTCACGATCGCGTGCCCGATGTGCAGTTCGTTCAGCCCGGGCAGCCTCGCGACCGCCCGCACATTCAGATAGTTCAGTGCGTGCCCGGCGTTGCAGCGCATCCCGCGGGCCCGCACCTCGCCCCCCGCGATCGCCAGTTGCTCGATCTCAGCCGCCAGGCGCTTGTGCCGATAGTCGCCCCCGCACTCGTGAAACACGTGGGCGTAGGGCCCGGTGTGCAGTTCGCACACGTCAAACCCCGCGGTGTGAGCCGCCTGCACCTGACGCAGGTCCGCGTCGATGAACGCCGACACCAGGCACCCGGCCTCGCGCAGCCGTGCCACCACGCCCTTGAGGGCGTCGAGCTTTCCCGCCACGTCCAGCCCGCCCTCGGTGGTGACCTCGTTTCGCCCCTCGGGCACCAGCATGGCGCTGTGCGGGCGCAGTTCCGCGGCCATCTTCACCATCTCATCCGTCGCGGCCATCTCGAAGTTGAACCTCGTCTGCACCGTCTGGCGGATGAGCCTGGCGTCGCGATCGGTCACGTGCCGCCGGTCTTCCCTCAGGTGAATCGTCACCCCGTCCGCCCCGCCCAGGGACGCCTCGAAGGCCGCCTGCACGATGTCCGGCTCCCCATACACGCCCGCCGCCCGATACCGGGCCTGGCGCAGCGTCGCGACGTGATCAATATTGACCGACAACATGGGCATGGCCAATGCTAGCACGCGCTACCCTGTGCTCCAGATGCGCTTCGCCATCATCACCACCGGCTCGCACGGCGACGTTCACCCCTTCATCGCGCTCGCCCTCGCGCTCAAGTATCGCGGCCACGAGGTTGTCCTCTTTTCAAACCCCTACTTCGAGAACCTCATCATCGGCGCGGGCGTCGCTTTCGAGCCCATGGGCGCCATGCTCGACCTTCGCGACATCAAGACCTTTCCCAACCTGATGCACCCCTGGCGGGGCCCCAGCGTCGTGGTCAATCAACTCCTGATCCCCAACATGCACGCCAGCCTCGACGAGCTCGGCCCCAAGCTCGAGGCCTTCGCCCCCGACTTCGTCGTGCACCACCACATCTGCATGGGCGTGCCCTGGGTCACCGACGAGTTGCGCATCCCCCGCGCCGCCGTCGTGCTCGCCCCCATGCTGTGGTTCAGCCGGGGCGATGATTTCGTCGCCCCGGGCTGGGGGGGCGAAGATCCGGCGCCCTGGGTCCGCTACCTCCGCCGTTGGGCCCAGCGCAGCGGGCGGGGCGGCATGCTCCGCTTCATGTTCGATCGCCCCATCAACGCCATGCGCCGCGAACGCGGGCTCGAGCCCATCCGCAACGCGTATCTCTATTCCACTCGCGATTCGGCTCTGGGCCTTGGCCTCTGGCCCGAGCAGTTCCGACCGGTCTTCGACACCGACCCGCGGCCCAGCAAGGTCTGCGGCTTCCCGTGGTTCGATCTCAACCCCACCCAGCACGCCAGCACCACCGAGCTCGACCAGTTCGTCGACGCCTGCCACGCCAAGGGCACGCCGCCGATCCTGTTTTCGCTCGGCACCGCCGCGGTGCACGTCGCGGGGAAGTTCTACGACATCGCCGCCGAGGCCTGCCAGCGCCTGAACCGCCCGGGCGTGCTGCTGGTGGGCAACTCGGGCTGCCGGCCCAAGGGCCTTTCAGAGACCATCCGCGCGTTCGACTATGTGCCGTTTTCGCAGATCATGCCGCGCTGTGCCGCGACCGTGCATCATGGCGGCATCGGCACCACCGCCCAGGGCCTGCGCTCAGGCAAACCCACCATCATCGTGCCCCACAGCCACGATCAGTTCGACAACGCCGCCCGCGCGTTTCGGCTTGGCGTGTCGCTCACGGTGCGGCGTTCGCGCCTCTCCACCAGCCGCCTCGTCGCGGCTCTCACTCGCGTCATCTCCGAGCCCCTGTTCACCCAGCGGGCAGCGGCCCTTGGCCCGATGATCGGCCAGACCGACGGCGCCGAAGTCGCGGCCCAGGCCCTCGAACAAGCCGCCCTCAAGCACGATGTGCTCAAGCACCCCGCGCCGCGCGAACACCCGCCTCGGGAGTTCGCTGGCCTGCCCCGGGCGTGAGCCAAACCCGCCCGAATCGTGACCGCGCTCACCCCACGACCACGTTCACCATCTTCCCCGGCACCACGATGATCTTCTTGATCGCCTTGCCCGCGATCAGTTCCTGGATCTTCGCATCCGCCAGCGCCAGCGTCTCCAGCATCTTTGCGTCCGCGCCCGCCGGCACCATCACCTTGCTCCGCACCTTGCCCCCCACGCTCACCGGCACCTCGATCTCACTATCCACCAGCTTCGCCGGATCGAACGCGGGCCACGCCTGATGGGCCGCGAAGCCGCTGTTGCCGGCCTTCGCCCAGATCTCTTCCGCCAGGTGCGGCGCATAAGGCGACAGCACCAGCGCCAGGCGGCTCGCCTGATCTCGCGTCAGCACGCCCGCACTCTTGTCCGCGCCCGGCTTGTCCAGCCCGCTGGCCGCGTTCACAAACTCGATCATCGCCGCGATCGCGGTATTGAACGACATCGCCTCGATGTCACTCCCCACCTTGGCGATCACCCGGTGCAGGCCCTTCTCCAGCCCCGCGTCGGGCGTCGTCGCCAGGCGCACCTGCCCCGTCTGCTCGTCGGTGACGAGCCGCCACAGCCGCTGCAAAAACCGGAACAGCCCGGTGATGTCGCGCGGGTTCCAGGGCTTGCTCGCTTCCAGCGGGCCCATGTACATCTCATACAGCCGGAACGTGTCGGCCCCGAACTCTCCGATCACGTCGTCGGGGTTGACGACGTTCTTGAGGCTCTTGCTCATCTTCGCGACGATCTGCTTGAGGGGCGAGCCCGTCGCGCGTTCCACGAACACGCCCTCGCTCGGCTCATCCACCTGGTCGCTCGCGACCAGGCTCTTGTCCGCCCGCTGGAACGCGAAACTCGTAATGAGCCCCTGGTGAAAGAGTTTCCTGAATGGCTCGGGCGTCGTCACGAACCCCAGGTCATACAGCACGTTCTGCCAGAAGCGCGAATACAGCAAATGCCCCACGGCGTGCTCGCTGCCGCCCAGGTACAAGTCCACGCCCCAGCCGCCGCCATCAGGTCCCGGCCCCATCCACGCGGCTTCCGCTTCCTTCCCCACAAACCGCTGCGAGTTCTTCGCGTCGCAATACCGGATCGCGTACCAACTGCTCCCCGCGCTGCCGGGCATGGTGTTTGTCTCACGCCGCACGGGCGTGCCGGGCGCCAGCAACGCCGGGTCCACCCCCGCCTCGCCCGCCGTCGTGTTCATCCACGCCGTCGCCTTCGCCAGCAGGGGCTTGGGCTCATCGCTCTCCACCGGCGCGTAGTCCGCCAGCTCGGGCAGCCGCACCGGCAACGCGCTCTCCTGCACGGGGTAGGCGTTGCCGCCCTCGTCGTACACGATCGGGAATGGCTCACCCCAATACCGCTGACGGCTGAACGTCCAGTCGCGCAGGCGATAGTTCACCCGCCGCCGCCCGGATCCGATCGATTCCAGCCAGTCGAGAATCTTCTCTTTGGCCTCGCGCGTCGGCAAGCCGTCCAGTGATAGCCGGGCGTTGGCCGAGTTGGCCGCGAACCCGGGCTCGCCAAAGGCCTGGCCAAACTTCAGGTAGTACTCGCGCTTCTCGAAGCGCCCGCGCAGGTCGGCGAAGCTGGTCAGTTCCAGCGATTCCAGCAGTTCCAGCCACACATTGCGCGTGCCGCCGCGTCGGGCCCCGACCTCGGGCGGATCGACTTCCACCGCGGGCTGGCGCCGTCGCTCGCGGATCACCGTCAGCACCACGTCCAGCGGCTCGTTCTCGCGCGTGCTGCTCGTGACAAGCCCCAGGAAGTCCGCCAGTTCCTCGCGCCAGTTGCCGGGCACGTCGCCGTCCGGATAGGCCTGTTTCGCGAAGTACCGCATCGCCAGCACCGGGCGTGGGTACACCACATCCCGCACCGGCAACTTGAACGCCTGCGCAAACTCAAAGTCGCGCTGGTCGTGCGCCGGCACCGCCATGATCGCCCCGGTGCCGTAGCCCATCAGCACGTAATCGCTCGTCCACACCGGGATCTCTTCCCCCGTCGCGGGGTTGATCGCGTGATATCCCGTGAACACGCCCGTCTTGACCTTGTTCTCCTGCCGCTCGGTGTCGCTGCGGTTGCGCGTGGCGTTCACATACTCATGCAGCACCGCGCGCGTGGTGGGGGGGATCGCCTCATCACCCATCGCCCGGGCGCACAGCGGATGCTCGGGCGCCACCACCATGTACGTGGCTCCAAACAACGTGTCGGGCCGTGTGGTGAAGACGCGAATCGTCTCCGCTTTGGTAGGTCGGCTCTCCGAGCCGACCGTATTCCCTTGGCTGCCAGACTCCTCAGGGTGGGTGTCCTGGGTCCGCCTTCCTATTCCGAGCGATCCCTTTCTGTGGTCGCTCGCCCGCGGCGACACGTACGTCCACGCATATCCCCGAACTTTGTCAGTGAGACCCTCCTCCACCGGATTTCGGACTACATACCGCACAAAAGCCCCAAACCAAGCATGATCCCGTACGATGTGATCGAACGAATCAGCCTGCCACAGCGAGCCCGTGCGACCAGAAAGCCTGTTGACCTCGTTCGCGCTAAACCGCTTCACGCTCGCCACTATCTCTCGCAAACTCTCATTCTCGTAGGGTCGGATGATCCAGTGCACATGGTCAGGCATCACGCATGCGGCATACACGTCGCAGCGTGTGCCGTCAAAGTGGTGCAGGGCATGTAGCACGGCATCGCGCGCACGCTCATTGAGTGACTTGGTCTGCGTTCGCCACGTTACGAAATACGTAGCCCCGTCAACTGTGAGGTGAGGCAGATTGCGGATCTGAACTTCCAAGCTCGATGGCGCGGGTGACCCGACGGGGTACGGATCCTTCGGTACAAAGCCCGGCGCGGTTGCCGAGAACACCTCTTCGCTGTCTGCCGGGTGGTCTGATGTTTCTGAATTTGAAGGCAATACGGTCGGCTCGGAGAGCCGACCTACCACAGAGAACTCCACCTCCGCGCCCTCGCTGCGTCCGATCCACTCCCGCTGCATCGCTTTCGTGCTCTCGGGCCACTCGAGCCCCTCGATCTGCCGCAGCAGCCGATCCGCGTACGACGTGATCCGGAACATCCACTGCTTGAGGGGCTTGCGCAGCACGGGGTACCCGCCCCGTTCGCTCTTGCCGTCGATCACTTCGTCATTGGCCAGCACCGTGCCCAGCTTGGGGCACCAGTTCACCGTCGTCGTCGAGAGGTACGCCAGGCGATAGCTATCGATGATCCGCCGTCGTTCGTCGGGCGTGCACGCCGCCCAGCTCGATACCTCTCGCCCCAGGGGCTCGGCCTCGTCCGCCTTGGGGTTGATCGCCGGGGCGATCTCCCCCCGCTCCAGCATCGCGACCAGCTCCGCGATCGGCCTGCCGCGCCCCTTGCTCCCCTTCACCAGCGCATGCGCACCCGCGGCCGGAGCCTTTTCGTCGTACCACGCGTCGTACAGCTTCAAGAAGATCCACTGCGTCCAGCGGTAGTAATCGTCATCAATCGTTCCAAACTCCCGCGACCAGTCGTACGAAAATCCGAACCTGCTCAGCTGCCGCCGAAAGTTGTCGATCGCCTTGCGCGTCGTGATCGCCGGGTGCACGCCCGTCTGGATCGCGTACTGCTCCGCCGGGAGTCCGAACGCGTCCCACCCCATCGGGTGCAGCACGCGGTACCCCTTCATCCTCTTATGGCGGCTCACAATGTCCGTTGCCGTATACCCCTCCGGGTGCCCCACGTGCAGCCCCGCCCCGCTCGGATACGGAAACATGTCCAGGCAGTAAAACTTCGGGGCTTTGGCGTCAAACCCCGGCTCGCCCGGGTTCGCCACCACATACGCCTTGCCCGCGTCCCACGCCCGCTGCCAGCGCGTCTCGATCTCGTCCGCCAGCAACGCGGTGTATCGAAAAGGATGCTGCGCTTCGGACGATGAGTGTGGTGTGGTCTGGGTCATGGCTGAGGGCGATTCTTAGGGCCCCCGATCATGGGTTCCAACCCCGCCGGGAACGGCGCCCAGTCAGAACCCGTCCGACGGGCGATCAGTCGCGCCCCTTGGGTTTGCCGCGCCGCTCGGGCGAAATCGCCCCGGGCTTGATCTCCCGGATCACCGGCTCGATCTCCCTGGGCTTCTTGTCCCGCTCCAGGATCAGCTTCTTCGCTTCCCCCGCGATCGCGAACGACCCCGTCACCACGATCAGATCATCCCGATTGATCGCCTGGTGGGCCAGATTGATCGCGTCCCTCACGCTCCCCGCGATCTGCGACATCTTGGGCGAAATCTCGGCAAACTTCTTCTGCAAGTCGCGCGGATCCGCTGAGCGGACGTTCTGCGCCGCGCGTGTAAAAATCACCTTGTCCGCCCCCTGCGCCAGCGCCCGCAGCATGCCCGGCACATCCTTGTCCGCGGCACACCCGAACACCGCCACCGTCGAGTCGTGCCGCCCAAGGCCCCCCAGCGTCTTGACCACTCCCGCCACGCTCTCGGGCGTGTGCGCCCCGTCCACGATGATCCGGGGCCGGTCCAGCACCATCTCCATTCGCCCGTGCGTCGGCGTCCGCTCCAAACCCGCGGCCACCTTCACCTCAGGCGTATCCACGCCCCGTTCACGCAGCTTGTCCATGACCGCCAGCGCCAGCCCGCAGTTGATCGCCTGGTGCTCGCCCTTCAAGGGCACCACGAAGTGCTCAAAGCTGCTCCGTGGCGTCGTCACCACCACCCTGGCCCGCGGCCCCTGCTCGCCCCCGCCGCCCACCCGCGACGAAAACTCGATCTCTTCCCCCAGCGCCTCCAGCCTCGCGCCCACCCGCGCCGCCGTCTCCCGCAGAACCTTCATCACCTCCGGCGCCTGCGGCACCGTCACGCCCGGCACGCCCGGCTTCAAGATCCCCGCCTTCGCCGAGGCGATCTCCTCCAGCGTGTTCCCCAGGATCTCCGTGTGCTCGCGATGGATCGTGGTGATCGCGCTCACCTCGGGCGTGATCACGTTGGTCGCGTCCCGCAGGCCGCCCAGCCCCACCTCGATCACCGCCAGGTCCACCGCCTGATCCGCGAAGTGCTGCAGCGCCGCCGCCGTCAGCAGCTCGAAGTAGGTCGCCTGCCCCAGGTCCTTGGCCAGCGACGCCTCCGCCCGGGCCACGCGCGAGAGCACGCTCGTCAGGTCCGCCCCGCTGATCCGCATCTGGTTGATGCGCACCCGCTCGGAGAGATCAATCAGGTGGGGACTGGTATACAACCCCACGGTGTACCCGCACGCCTCGAGGGCGCTGGCCACCATCTCGCACACGCTCCCCTTGCCCTTGGACCCCGCCACGTGCACGCACTTGTACGACGCCTGCGGGTTGTCCAGCGCGCTCATCAGCGCCCGCATCCGATCCAGCGTGAACACCCTCCCGGCGTCCACGCTCGACGGTTTCATCGCCTCGACGTTCGTTCGGCTTTCCAGAAACGCCAGCGCGGCTTCCACCCCCGCGAACCCGCTGGGTTCGTCCGCCGACGTATCGGGCTTCGGGCGTCGGGCTTTGCTGTCTCCTCCGGACATCTCGTTCATGGTACACCAGAATCACAAAAATGTAGCCGGCAAACTGCTAAACTTGCCCCGCGTTTCGCGAAGTCC
Organism: Tepidisphaera sp.; assembly: GCA_016124375.1. Lineage (GTDB taxonomy): Bacteria > Planctomycetota > Phycisphaerae > Phycisphaerales > UBA1924 > RI-211. The sequence goes on along the minus strand of WGNV01000004.1, from coordinate 469,133 downwards.
TGTCCGCATCGACGCTTCCGCGCCCCGCATTTCCCGCATTCTGGAGCCGCGAATGAACAATCTCCGCGCCGCGCGCCCCCGGTTCCCCGCGTGCGTGCTCGCCTTGACGCTCGCCTCCTGCCCCGCCATCGCGCAAGAATCGACCAAGTCACACGTCGAACCATCTCGCGACATCTCGCGCGAGCGCCTGATCGAGACGCTCAAGTCAATCCCCACATCCAGGGCAGCGCTTGGCGACGCCGCCTCGCAGGCCGGGCTCGTCCAGACCGAAGACCTGCTCATCAAGGCCCTCACCGACGCCGGCGTCACGCCCGTCACGCAATCCTTCAACTGGGCACTGCCCGCGCGCCACTTCGGTGACGCGCCGGGCGACACGCCCCCGCCCGACGCCGCACCGCCCAAAGACCCCCCGCTGCACGCCTGGCGAAACATCATCGTCGATCTGCCCGGCACCGATCTCGCGCACGAGGTGCTCCTGGTCAGCGCGCACATCGACGCCGTGCCCGGCGCGCCCGGGGCCGACGACGACGGCACCGGCGCCGCGGCCATCGTCGAGCTCGCCCGCCGCTTCGCCCACACCACCCACCGCCGCACCATCCGCCTGTGCCTCTTCAACCTCGAAGAAGTCGGCCTCATCGGCAGCACGCGCTACGTGCTCGACTGGACCCAGAAGCACCCCTCCAAGCCTGCGCCCAGCACCAAAGACAACGACTCCAAGTCCCCCGACGCCAAAGCAGATTCACCGGCGGGCGAACGCATCATCGGCATGGTGAGCCTCGAGATGCTCGGCTACTTCTCCGACGCCCCCAACAGCCAGAAGAGCCCGATTCCCGCCATCAAGGGCGTCTTTGAGCCGCCCACCGTGGGCGACGCCATCGTCATGGTCGGGCTCAAGCGCGACGACGCATTCATCTCCAAGTTCAGCGGCTCCATGGCCAAGGCCCAGCCCGACCTGAAAGTCCTCACGCTGGATTTCTTCACCTTCCCCATGCCCGACATCATGCGCTCCGACCATCGCGACTTCGTGATGGCCGGCATCCCGGGCGCCATGCTCACCGACACCGCCAACTTCCGCAACCCGCACTACCACCAGCCCACCGACACCATCGACACCCTCGACCTTGATCGATATACCAAAGTCGTCAAGGCCGTCGCCGGCGCGATCGACGCCATGGCCGAGCCCGCGCCCTGACCTCGGGGCGGCTGCTTACCGGGTAGCCCCTCTCTCCAAGAGGGGCGCATGTCGTCCTACCTCATCTCGTGGCACAGGCGTCCCGCCTGTGTCTTCCCGCTCTTCTTCCTTTTCTTCTTCTTCCTGTTCCCCATCCCCAAAAACACACACGCCCGGGCGAACCCGCCCGGGCGTGTGTGCTGTTCATCCTCGCACTGCTTAGTTGAAGTCCTTGGCGAACTCGGTGATCGCCTGATCGATCTTCTCCGGGGTCTCGTAGGTCCCCGCGCTGATCTCCGCCTTCACGCGGTCCACCAGGTCCTGCCGCACCGGCAGATCCCGCAGTTTCGCCAGGTACGCCGCGGCCGAAGAAACCTCGACCTGGTCATTCCCGCGCCGGGGCGTGGCACTCTCGGCCGGGGCCGCGCTCTCCGCGCTGCGCGAATACGCGCGGGCCGCCTGCTCGATCCGCAGCGACGAACTCCCGGTAGACAGAGGTGAAATTTCGGACATGCTGAACGACTCCTACTTCGGGCCATCCCGTTCTGATGCGCCTGGGGCCGGTCGCTCCGCGTCTTGCCGCCACTGGGCCTACACACTCATCCGGCTGCCTTGCCGGAACGGTTCGCTTCTCCGAGCGTCCCAGATACAGTTCAGGGCGTTGGTCCTGCCCTGATGGCTGTCTGTATCGACGGCCATCCCACGAACCCTGTAAATTCGAAAAACTTCGCTTCAGTTGTCTAAAATCCTGCAGCGAAAACACTTGCAAGAGATAACCGCCATGCGGACATGCAAACATTTCTCGAATAACCGGTTCCGGACTTCGCTCGTCCTGTCAGCCTTTGCGCTTCTCCCCGGGCTCGCCCTGGCCCAGCCCTCACAGGGCATGGACCCCGCCGACAAAGCCAAGATCGACGCCCTCAAGGCCGCCAACAAGGGCGTGCTTCAGCCCGGCCCCCCGGGCGTCCAGAACACCGGCAAGGTCACCTCCGAGTGGTCGATCGTCATCGCCACCGCCCGGGGCGAGGGCGCTCAGGAAGCCATCCAGGGGGCCGCCGAAAAAGTCCGCACCAAGGGCAACCTTCCCGGTGCCTACGCCGAGCAGCGGGGCGACGCCTGGGTCGTCGCCTACGGGCACTATCCCTCCTTCGCCGACAGCACGGCGCAGCACGACCTGGAAACCATCAAGAACATCGAGATCGACAGCGCCAAGCCCTTCGCCGGTGCCGTGCTCGCCCCGCCCATTACCGACCACATCGCGGGCGGCCTGCCGCAGTACGACCTGGCCAACCTCAAGGCCCGCGAGGGCAAGCGGGCCGCGTTCACGCTGCAGGTGGGCGTTTACGACCCGGGCGACAAGCCCACCGACGAAGACCTCAAGCTGGTGCGCGAGACCGCCGAGCAGGCCGCCGCCGAACTCCGCCGCGAGGGCGAACAGGCCTACTACTACCACGGCCCCCGCCGCAGCATGGTCACCATCGGCGCGTTCTCGCAGGACGAAGTGAAGCTCTCCCGCAGCGGCACGCCCACCCTCAGCCCGCGCATCAAAGAGCTTCAGAAGCGCTTCCCGCTCAACCTCGTCAACGGCAAGGGCCTGATGGTCGCCCCCGCCAAGGATGAATCCAAGGGCCACCTGCAGCCCAGCTTCCTGGTGGGCGTTCCCTGACGCGTCGCCCCGCCCGCCACAAGCCCCTGGGGCGTGCCCAAAAGCCCCTAGGGCGTGCCGAACAGGAACCGCCACGCCAGCGACACACCCGTGAGCCCCACGAACGCCAGCGCGGCTAACTGCGTCGGCCAGTCTTTCATCGCCAGTTCGGTCGGGTCGTCGTAGCGCCCATGCTCCACCAGCACGATCGACCGCAGCATGGCGTAGGTCGCGGGCAGCAGCGTGAACCACAGCACGTTGAACGCTCCCCGCACGCCCCAGAAGACGTGCGACGCCACCGGCTCGCGGGCCTGCACGTACCCCGCATACGTAATCAACGTCGCCACCGCCGTGGCGATCACGAACATCCGTAAGAGCGCGTCGGAATAGGCCGCCTGCACGCCCCGGGCTGCCGCCGCCCCGCCCGCCCCCAGCGTCCGCCGCTCGCCCAGACGCTTGCCGAAGGCCAGGAACATCGCCAGAAACAGCGTCACATTCAAGAGCCAGGTGCTGGGGGTGATCTCCAGAGCCGCGCACCCGCCCAGCACCCGCAGCACAAACCCCAGCGACAGCGAAATCACATCCGCCACCACGATGTGCTTCAGCCGCATGCTGTACAGCCACACGTTCAAGACATACATCACCACCAGCCCCGCCAGGCCGATGGACTTGACCATCAGCAGCAGCACCGCCACACCCACCAGCAGCGCCGCGGCGAACCCCATCGCGGCCCGCGTGCTCACCTCGCCCCGCGCGATCGGCCGCAGCCGCTTGCGCGGGTGCTTGCGGTCCACATCGGCGTCGGCGACGTCATTGACGATGTAGCTGGCGCTGCTGGCGAGCGCAAAGGCCGCCGCCGCCAGCAGGCCCTTCCACGCCGCCTCGCCGGGGCTCAGGTGGGCGTCGTGAAAGCCGTACACCGGCCCCACCAGCACAAAGGCCGACTTGGCCCACTGCTGGGGGCGGGCGAGTTTGACCAGCGCGGCCGCCAGGCCCCGCCGGGGCGGATCGCCGGAAAGGTCGGGGTTGTTGGGCTGCGAGTCGGCCATGCGAGAGAAAACCGCCGCCGACTGTATCGGTTCGTTTCGCTCTTTGCTCAACGGACAGCCCCCGACAAAGAGGCTGAGAGGTGGGGGGGTGAGGCCTGACGCCGGAGGTGAGCGGAGCGAACCTCCGGGTCCGTGCGTGGACGCGCCCCGGAATCACCCGGACCTTCGCGTCGCGCAGGTCCGGCGTCTGGAGCAGCAGATCCCGCGTCTCTTAGTGGTGCTTCCCGCCCCCGGCCTTCACCTGGTCGATCGCCTTGAGGATCGCCTCGGTCGTCAGGTTCTCGTGCAGGGTCTCGTCGATGAGCGCCGCCGGGGCGGTGCCGCAACTGCCCAGGCATTCCAGTTCGATCAGCGTAAACATCCCGTCGTCGGTCGTCTCGCCGACGTCGATGCCCAGTTTGTCCTTGATCGCTTGGGTGATCTTCTCGTGCCCGCACACCTCGCACGCGATCGAGCGGCAGACCTGGATCAGGTGCTGGCCCTTGGGCTTCAGCCAGTATTCCTCATAAAAACTCGCCGTGTCGATGACCTCGGCGGGGGGCAACGAGAGGAACGCCGCGATCTCCATCATCGCCTGGTGGGGCACCCAGCCATACTCGTGCTGCACCGCGTGCAGGCAGGGCAAGAGCGCCCCGGCCTTGCGCTCGTAGCGGGGCAGCACCGTCGAGGTGAGATGCTGCTTCATCTCCCCCGTGAGGTAGGGCTGATCGCGCTTCTCGATGCGTGCCGTCGCGGAGTTCTTGGTGATCCAGGCCATGGGGCGAGGGTAGGCGTGCGCCATTCGAGGCGGCCAAACAGAAAACCCCCGGGTGCGCCCCGGGGGATGCTCTGTACCGTTCCTTTCTTTCGTCGCGGCTTCGGCGCCCATTCTCCGGCACCGTCACCTCCGACTTAGTACACGCAATCTCCGCCCGCCACCACGTTGATCGCCGCGTCGACGTCCCCCTGGTCGGCCACGCCGTCGCGGTTGAAGTCGGGGTTGGCGTCATGGATGTTCGGGGCGCCGGCGATGATGTCGATGAGGTAGTCCAGGTCGCCCTGGTCGGCGACGCCGTCCTGGTTGAAGTCCGCGCTGCAGGGGGGGATGTAAGGCAGCGTGGCGACGTACCCCACGTACTTCTGGGTCGTGGTGTTGTACGCCCAGCCGCCCAGCACGTCTCCGCCATCGCTGCAGAAGGTCTCGCGCAGGGCCAGGTCTGCGGGGTAGGTCACACCCCGCGCGGCCAGCTGATCCCGCAGGGTGCGCCAGCCGTCGATCTCGTTCCATGTCACCGCGTTCCACGTGCTGGGCCCGCCCGAAACGCTGTAGCCCACAACCGTGAACGCGGCCGTGTCGCAGTCGAGCGCGTAGATCGAGGCCTCGGGGTGCCCGGGCAACTCACCCAGGTTTTCGATGCCTCCGCCGCGGATGTAGCGGAACGCCCGGTTGGCGTACGCCCCGGTGCTGGACGTTCCCCCGCCAAAGCCCACGACGGCATCGCCGTTCGCGCTCGCCGCCCATCCTTCCGAGCCCACGTTGAAAGGGTTCGGCAGGTTGCCGATGTTGGTCGGCACGATGCTGTTGTCCCACACCGCGCCGTACATGAAGTCGTCGGTGTCGGGGTCAAAGTCGCCGATCGTGCCCGAGCCCACGATCACGGTGCCGCTGGCCGAAACGCCCTGCACGCTGGAGAAGGTCAGCACGTCGTTGCCGATGTCGTCCAGCGCCGTGAACCCGTCCGGCTCGGTCCACTTCCACCCCTGGCTGTAGCCGTCGCCGAAGGCGGTGGTCGTCACGCCCACCACGACCGCCGGGTCGGTGTCCGACACGCCCGTGGCGTAGTTGATCTCGCCCGTGCCCAGGCCCCCGATCACGTTGATCTCGCCGTTGTGCCACACAAACGCCGCGCTGCCCTGCAGCGGCCCGCCCCCCAGCGTGCCCACCACCGTGGTGCCGTTGTAGTTGATCGCCAGGGCGTTCAGGTCTTCGCCGTTCGGGCCATTCAGGTAGGTCTTGCCGCCCGTCTGCAGGTTCAGGATGTACGAGATCAGCGGGAACGGGCGCTGGGTGGAGTTCTGCAGCGAGACGAGGGCGAACTGCCCGTCGGCGCTGATGTCCTGCACCACGGCATAGTCAAAGCCTTGCTCCGCCGGGATGGTCATGAACGACCCGGTCTGGGCCAGCAAGGCCGGCGCCGCCGCCAGACCGGCCAGCAGGGCGAACACTCGGGCACATCGACGCACGGACAGCGCACGCACCATGGGAAATGCTCCTTATGGGAAAGTTACCCATGGTGTATCAAGTCGGGGTGCGGCCGCAAAGTTAAGTTTGCAGAAATCGTCCCCAGCCGAGACGCAATGCTCGGTGCGTCATTCGGGACGAGTTTGTTCACTTTTCCCGCCGCAGTCCGCTCACGGACACCCGCCGCCCGCCACCGCGTTCACCAGCGCGTCGACGTCACCCTGGTCGGCGACGCCGTCGTGGTTGAAATCAGGATCAATCCCCGCCGGGTTGCCCCCGCCCGCGACGACGTTGATGAGGTAGTCCACGTCCCCCTGGTCGGCCACGCCGTCCTGGTTCACATCCGGGTCGCACGCCGGCCCGGCCGCGGCGTTCGCGTCGAGCACGCCGTAGCCCCGCACGAACAGCGGGTCGGGCTGGCCGTTGGCGATGAAGTCGCTGGCGGTGTGGAAGATCGCCTCGCGCATCTGCGCGACCGTCCAGTTCGGGTGGGCCTGCACCAGGCACGCCACCGCCGCGGCTACCAGGGGCGTCGACAGCGACGTGCCGCTGGCCTGCGAAAGGCTCGACGCGTCGTTGGGCGAGACCGTCCAGGTGTTGACGCCGCGGGCCAGGATCTCGGGCTTCAGGCGTCCGTCGGCGGTGGGGCCGTCGGAGGAGAATCCCGCGATGCTGCCCGAGCCGTTGGCCGCCCCGCAGGTGATGACGTTGAAGGCGTCGGCCGGGGCGATGAGGTGGCTGGTGGCCGGGTCGCTGTCGTGTCCGTCGTTGCCCGCGGCGGTGCAACAAAAGACCCCGTTCGCCGTCGCCGTGTTCACGCCGATCGTCGTGACCGCCGTCACGCCGTCGAAGTCCGCCTGCGTGTACCAGTCGCTGTAGCCCAAGGACGAAGTCGTCATGTCGCCCCCGTGCATCTCGATGAACTCGAGCCCGGCGACGTAGTTGTCCTCTTCGATGGGCATCTCGCTGGTCACGTCCTCGGTCTTGCACAGGACGAACGACGCGTCGTACGCCCCGCCCACCAGCGTGCCGGGCAGGTACGCCCCGATGCAGCCCAGGATGAGCGTGCCGTGCGTGTGCTGGTCCGCCGGGTCACCGGGGTCGATCCCCGCGTTGCCGTCGTGATTGATGAAGTCGTACTCGGCCAGCACGTTGACGACGTGCCCGGCCTGGTTGAACGCGGCGTGGTCGCGCCGGAAGCCGGTGTCGAGAATGCCGATGATCACGCCCTGACCGGTGTAGCCCCGGGCGTGCAGCGCGGGCAGGTCGATCTGGGTGAGCTGGTTGGAGGATTGGCCGTAGAAATCGCGGGCGCCGTAGGCGGGCGCGGCGTCGTGCGCATCCACCTGCGGCACGCCCGTGCCGAACCGCACCGGGGAGATCGCGCGCACGCACGGCAGCGCGCTCAGCGCCTGCACGTCCGCGCTGGTCACCTGCACGCTCACCGCGTTGGCCCAGCGGCTCTCCTGGATGATCGTCAGCCCCAGCCCCCGCACCTGGTCCTGATACCTCGCACTGACCGGCAGGTCGCGCGCGTCGAAGAGCCCGGGGTCGGTCCGACGCAGGCGCCGGCGCTCCACCGCCCGCGCGGGGTACGTGTGTTCAAGGTCGGCGATGGCCAGGGCCTCGTCCGCGGGCGTCAGGCCCTTGTCCTGAAAAATCACCCACGCGCGGACGGATGCCCCCCGCGTCGCCAGCGTGCGCGTGAGCGCGTCGCTCGCCTTGGTCTGGCTCGCGGGCTCGCAAGGCTGGGCCCGAAGGCCGGCACAAAGAACCGATGAACCGATGATGAGGCCGGCCGCTGCTGCCCGTGCGTGCATGTGTTGCTCCCAGTTCCGCCACGACTTCTTCAAGCCGTCAAACGTACCACGAGACACGCACCACAGACAACCGTTTTCGCACGATGTTGGCCCAAAGCCCCGCCGCATCACTCGCCGTGCGACCAACATACGGGCCCGGTAATGCACAGGACGTCGCGCCACGCCGTCGGCGGCCCGCGTCGTCAATCAGCCAGGTCATCGCCCTGAGGCACGCGCTTGAGAATCGCCTCGATCAGTCGGGGCGGCACATCATCCTGAGACACCGAGCGTCCAACCTGACGCGCCAGGCGCACCGTTTCCTTATACGACTCCAAATATGCCCCGCATGACGGGCAGCATTTGTACAAATGATTCTCGAATTCGGCCCGATCTTGTGCAGACAGTTCGTTGTCCAGGTAGGCCATCACAAGGTCATACACCTGCTTGCACGTCATCGAGGTGTGATTCAATCGTTACCTCCGTCTTTGCCCAGTGCTCGTCCATCCACGAGTTCACGCAGGGCCTGACGGGCCCGGTGAAGTCTCGTTTTGACGGCATTTTCAGACAGGCCGACGATCACACCTGTTTCGGCCGTGTCCAACCCTTGGATGTCGCGCAGCACGAGCACGATTCGGTAGTTTTCGGGAAGTTCGTCGATCGCCTCCAGTATCTTTGCCGACAGTTCCGCCTGCTCCAGACTTTCCGACGGATTCCGCCAGGCGGATCCCGGCTCCCACGAGTGCCCATCCTCCTTGAACTTGGGCAAGATGTCTTCGATGGAGCGCTCGGGCCGGCGCCGGCGCGATCGGAGCTTCATGAGGCAGGCGTTCACCACGATCCGATGCAGCCAGGTCGACAGGCGCGAGTTGCCGTCGAAACTGGGCAGCCCCTTGAACGCCGCGAGGTACCCCTCCTGCACCGCGTCGAGCGCATCGTCCTCGTTGGGGAGCATTCGCCGCGCGATGGCGAGCAGCCGCGGGGTCGTGTCGCGGACCAGTCGCTCAAACGCGGCGGCCTCTCCCCGGCGCAGACCCGCCAGCAGGAAGGCTTCGTTTTCATCACGCGAAGCCGCGCCCGCCGAACTCGTGCCGGGGGGCGCCATTGATCGCGGTTCGTTTTCGTCGGCATCCTTCGATCGGGGCATGCGTCGCCATTGTACCTGTGCCAAGGGGGGTAGGGTCATCAGATTCTCGGACGCTTCAGGCGTTCCTCGCGCGCGCAAACCTGCACCTGACAGGCACTTGAAGAAGATTCTGTAAAGCCACGGGGCTATCATCGCTCCCTCGCGGGCAGGAGGAGTGCCCGCGCTTGGACGGGGGTCAGGTTGGCCCTCGGTTCCGGGCTGTCGGTGCTTCGGCCGCCCGCTCACATCTTCGAAAGAGAGATCATCGCATGCATCGCCGCGCTCGCATCACATCCGCCCTTGTCGCCGTCGCGGGTCTGTCCGCCTTTGCCCACGCCCAGCTCCGCGTCGCCACCTGGAACATCTCCAACTACGACGGCACCGACCGGTTTACCGACATCCAGACCGCGGTCTACGGCGTCTTCCAGGGCCGCAGCATGTCCCCGGACATCATCGGCGCGCAGGAGTTCGGCTCGGCCGCGGCTCTCAGCACCTTCGTGCAGGCCCTCAACACCGCGCCGGGCAGCCCGGGCGACTGGGCCGCCGCGCCCTTCATCACGGGTCCTGACACGCAGAGCGTCTTCGTCTACCGCACCAGCAAGGTCGCCTTCGAGCGAGCCGTCACCATCGCGCTGGGCTCTTCCGCCACCACCGACCAGCCCCGCAACACCTACCGCTACGACTTCCGCCCCGTCGGCTACGGCGCCGCCAACCCCGCCAACCACATCGGGCTCTACAGCGTGCACCTCAAGAGCGGCTCCACCAGCAGCGACATCTCGCGCCGCCTCGTCGAAACCACCAACATCCGCAACAACGCCATGGGCATGAACACCAACGGCCCCGGCACCGCCCTGCCCGCCGGCTACCACGCCATCTTCGCGGGCGACACCAACACCCAGAGCGCCAGCCAGAGCGCCTACGTCGAACTGGTCGGCAGCCTGGGCAACAACGTCGGTCGTTTCTTCGACCCCATCCACTGCGGCCAGAACAGCACCTCCAGCAGCGACAACGGCAGTTGGAACAACAACAGCGCCTACATCACCATCCACACGCAAGACCCCACCGGCCCCGGCGGCATGGACGACCGGCACGACCAGATCCTCCTCACCTCCGGCCTCATCGACGGCCAGGGCATGGACTACATCGGCAACCCCAACCTCCGCTTCAGCACCAGCACCTGGAACGACCCCAACCACTCCTACCGCTGCTGGGGCAACGACGGCAGCAGCTTCAACGCCTCCCTCACCACCACCGGCAACACCCAGGTCGGCCCCACCATCGCCCAGGCTCTGAAGAACTGCGCCTCCACCGCCGGCGGCCACCTGCCCGTCTACCTCGACCTGCGCGTGCCACCCAAGGTCGGCGCCTCGAGCCTCACCCTCGACTTTGGCACCGTGCCCCAGGGCAGCGTCGCCACTCGCAACCTCGTCGTCTCCAATGCCGGCGACGTGAACCTCTGGACCGCCGCGGGCATCGCCAACCTCAGCTACTCCCTGGTTGCCAGCAGCGGCTTTGCCGCGCCGATTGGGTCGTTCATCGACGCCCCCGGCGCCAACGGCAACACCCACGTCGTCAGCATGAACACCTCGACCCCGGGCACCTTCACCGGCACCGTCACCATCAACAGCAACGACCCCGACGTGCCCGCGCTGGTCATCAACCTCACCGGCACCGTCGCCGCCCCCAACCAGCCCCCGGTCGCCCACGCGGGCGATGACATCACCCTCATCGACACCGACTTCAGCGGGGACGAAATCGCGCACCTCGATGGCTCGGCCAGCACCGACGATCAGGGCATCGTCAGTTACGTCTGGACCGAGGGCTCGACCGTCCTGGCCAGCAGCGCCATCGCCGATGTGCTCTTCGCCGTGGGTACGCACACCGTCGTGCTCACCGTCACCGATGCGCAGGGCCTGACGGGTCAGGACTCGCTGATTGTGGACGTGGTGACCCCCGAAGGCTGCAACCCCGACTTCAACCAGGACGGCGTCATCGATCAGGGCGACATCGACTACCTCATCAACGTCGTGGCCGGGGGAGAAAACCCCACCGGGGCCGACCCCGACTTCAATCATGACGGCGTTGCCGATCAGGGCGATATCGACTCGGCCATCGACGTGGTGGCGGGCGGCCCCTGTCCGTAACCGGCCAGAGCGAGTGCAATCCCGGCCCCCGGGCGAAAGATCCAAACTTTGAACGCACCCCTCGCTCGTGCGTCAAAGTCCGGTTAGGATATTGCAATGAGGCTGCCGGCCGACAAGGTGACCAAGCTCCGCACCTTCTACCAAGGTAGAACGGTGTGCGTCACGGGCGGAGCGGGGTTCATCGGCGGGCACCTGTGCGACGCCCTGCTCTCCATGGGTGCCGAGATCCGCGTCATCGACGACCTCTCGAACTCGTCGCTCGAGCACCTCTCCGGCCTCATCGAGCTCGAGCCGGATCGCGTCAAGTTCATCCACGCCTCGGTGCTGGATGACGACGCGCTCAAGGCCGCGATGGTGGGGGCTCAGACCGTCTTCCACCTGGCCGCGCTTGGCTCTGTTCCCCGCTCGGTCGAGGAACCCCAGCGTACTTGGAGCGTCAACGCCACCGGCACGCTCCGAGTGCTGGAAGCGGCTCGCGCCGCCAAGGCCCTGCGGGTGGTCTTCGCCGCCTCGTCCAGCGCCTATGGCGATCAGCCCGAGCTGCCCAAGGTCGAGAGCATGCCCGTCCAGCCCCTGTCGCCCTACGCCGCCAGCAAGCTGGCGGGCGAACAACTGCTGGCGGTCTGGAGCAAGTGCTACGGCTTGTCCACCGCCTCGCTGCGGTATTTCAACATTTTCGGGCCCCGCCAGAGCGCCGACAGTGCCTACGCCGCCGTCGTCGCGGCGTTCGCCAAGGCCCTCTTCGCGGGCGAAGCGCCCACCGTCTTCGGCGATGGCTCCCAGTCCCGCGACTTCACCTTCGTCAGCAACGCCGTACTCGCCACCCTGCTCGCCGGCAGCGCGCCGACGCGCCTGACTGGCCAGGTCATGAACATCGGCACCGGCCGACGCGTGACCGTCGCCGAGCTGGCCACCGTCATGGCCCGCCAGGCCGGCACGCCCCACGTCCACCCGGTGATGCGCCCGGCGCGGGCCGGCGACGTCATGCACTCCCTCGCCGATATTTCGCTGGCCAAGGAACTGATCGGCTACGAGCCCGTCGCCACACTCGAAGACGGCCTGGCCGAAACCATGGAGTGGTACAAGCGCGTCTTCGCGGGCACCTGAGCCCCCCCTCCCCCCCAGGACGCCGGACCTGAGCCACGCGAAGGTCCGGGTGAAAACCCGACCACCCACCCATGCAACGACTCATCGACACCCTGGGCGGCCTCTATGAGCTCGCACGCCTGGGCGTCATCACCGGTTTCCGCTTCAAAGGCCCCTACTGGACCTGGCGCTTGCACACCGCTTTCGGACGGGGCTACCCCTCGCGCTGGGAAACCCTCAAGAGCATCCTCGACTACGGCATCTGGATCTGGCGACTCCGCAAACGCTGACGCCCCCGCGCCTACGAGCCCGAAGCGCCAGCGAGGGTCTCCGCGACACCCAAATGTCGAACACCTCTCGAGACGTGCAGGCCCGCGCCCCGCCGCCCGGCCCTGTGAACCACCCCGGAATCTCGCCCTTTTCCCCGCAAATCGCCGATACCAAGCCCGCCGGGGGAGATCCCGGCGGACGTGCATTGGCCGCGGGATGGATCCCTGCTCCCCGCGCGAGCGACAACCGAATCCCCCAGAGCCCACCGCGTTGGAGACCACGTGAGCCTGACCCAGCACACCCTGCTCGAAAAGAACCTGGCGATCATCGCCCGCCGCAGCCCGCTGGCCGCCGAACGCATCCGGGCCACGCTCCCCTCACCGGCGATTCGCCTCGAATCCGCCCCCGATGGCGGGCTGACGGGCGTTGTTCTCGACGGCCCGACCTCCCGCCAGTTGGCCAGCCGCCGCGGGCCGATCGCCGAGGGGCGGGCGCTGGCCGCGACTGTGGACATCATCGCGAGCGCCGCGACCGTGGTCACTGGCTTTGGCGTCGGGCACCACGTCGCCGCGCTCGCGATGCGCCTTAAGCAGGACGGCGCGATCTTCGTGTTCGAGCCCGATGTCGCCCTGCTCCGCGCGGTCTTCGAGCAGTCCGACTGCACCCCCTGGCTCGGTGCCAGCAACATCGTGATCATCACCGACGCCGACGACACCGGCGCCATGGCCGCGGGCACGCAGGGGCTGGAGGCCCTCCTCGCCAGCGGCACCAAGATCCTCCAACACCCGCCGAGCAAGGCCCGCCTCGCGGACCAGGCCGACCGCTTCATCGCCAACTTCACGGGCGTGATGAAAGCCGTCCGCACCATGGTCGTGACGACCCTCGTCCAGATGGACGTCACGGTGCGCAACCTGACGCAGAACATCCGCTGGTACGCGACGGCCCCGGGCATCCGCGACCTGCGCGACGCCGCCAAAGGCCGCCCAGCGATCATCGTGGCCGCCGGCCCCAGCCTGCGCCGCAACATCGACCTGCTCAGCCAGCCGGGCATCCGTGACCGCGTCGTCATCATCGCGGTGCAGACGGTGCTCAGGCCTCTGCTGGCCAAGGGCATCCGCCCGCACTTCGTGACCGCGCTCGACTATCACGAGATCAGCCGGCGCTTCTACGAAGGCCTTTCCGCCGCCGACGTCGAGGGCGTCACGCTCGTCGCCGAGCCCAAGTGCAACCCGGCGATCCTGGCCGCCTGGCCCGGGGCGCTGCGCTGCGTGGCCGACGACACGCTGGACCGCATCCTGGGCGAATCGCTCTATCGCCCGCTGGGCAAGCTCACGCCCGGCGCCACCGTCGCGCACCTGGCGTACTACCTCGCCCGCCACCTTGGGTGTGATCCCGCGATCTTCATCGGCCAGGACCTGGGCTTCACCGACGGGCAGTACTACGCCCCCGGGGCCGCGATCCACCAGGTCTGGTCCAACGAACTCAACGACTTCAACACGCTCGAGATGCTTGAGTGGCAGCGGATCATGCGCCTGGGCTCGCAGCTTCGCCCAGCGACCGACACGCTGGGCCGCCGCATCTACACCGACGAGCAGATGAGCACCTACCTCGTCCAGTTCGAGCGCGACTTTCTGCGCGACACGCACGACGGGCTTCTCATCATCGACGCCACCGAGGGAGGCGTCGCCAAGCGCCACACCCTGCCCATGACCCTGGCTCACGCCCTCGACGCCTACGCCACCCAGCCCCTGCCGCCCCTGCCTTTGACGCCCGCCGACGCCGACGCCCGCCGCCGCCTCGCCCAGTGCGAGCATCGCCTGCGCGAACTGCGCCGCAGCACGGGCAGTGTCGCCGCGCTCAGCCGTGACGCCGGCGCCGCGCTCCGCGAGATGCTCGCCCGCCACGATGACCAGTCGCACGTCAACACCCTGATCACCCGCACCCGCGACATGGGCGAGCGCGCCGTCGCCGAGCCCGCCTTCTGGCTCGTCAATCATGTCAATCAGACCGGCCAACTGAATCGCTTCAAGGCCGATCGCGCCATCGAGGCCGACGCCGCCCTCTCGCCCATGCAGCGCCAGCGCCGCGAGATCGAGCGCGACGCCAAGAACGTCAAGTGGATGGAAGACGCCTCGCACCTGGTCGAAGAACTCATCGACGACGCGCTCGCCACCCTCCGCAGCGGCCAGCCCAAAACCCGCGACGACCCGCCGCCCCCCAGCGACGCCAACCAGACCCGCCCCCGCGTGCTGCTGTGCGTCCGCGCCCGCTTCACCAAGGGAGGCTTGCACACGCCGCGCGATCTCTTCGCGCCCCTCGCCGATGGCCGCACCGTCGGCGCCGAAGCCCTCGCCCGCGCCGCCCGCGTCAAGGGCGTCGCCTCCATCCTCATCCTCACCGACGACGCACCCAAGGCCCGCCAACTCATCTCCCAATCCGGCCTCACCTGCGACTGCGACATCGAGGTCGTCCGCTTCGACGATCGCCGTGCCCGCGCCATCGCCGCCGCCCGCGCCTTCGCCCGTCACTGCTGGCGCGGCGCGATCGGCGGCCAGAGCGTCTTCGACGAAATCTGCGAGCCCGCCCTCCTCGCCCCGCTCCTCGACAAGTACCGCGCCGACGCCGCCGCGTGCGTCGGTGCCGACTGGTGCCTCTTCGACCCCGCGCTCATGTCCGACACCATCGAGCGCTACGCCGAACACCCCCAAGGCCGCCCCGTCGCCTTCTCACAAGCCCCGCCCGGACTCTGCGGCTGCGTCGTCTCCCTCTCCGCCCTGCGCGACATGGCCCACGCCGGCGGTCCCACCGCCACGCTCGGCGCCGTGCTCGGCTACGTCCCCGTCGCCCCGCAGGCCGACCCTATCGCCAAGCCCATGTGCGTCAGCGTGCCGCCGAGCGTGCGCGACACGCTCGCCCGCTTCATCGCCGACACGCCCGCCGGCCTTTCTCTCGCCCGCCGTGCCCTCGCCGCCGGCGCGACGACCGCCGCCATCACCGCCCCGCTCGCCAACCCCGAACCGCCAACCCACCTCGTGCTGCGTCTGGCTCAAAATGAACGCCGCGCCCTGCTGCAGGAGGCCCTGCGCGACCTCGCCCGCGTCACGCCCGCCCTCGCCGTCACGCTCGCGTCGCCCCACGCCGGCCCCGACCCGCTGCTGGTCGCGGGCGTGGGCGAGACCGCCGCCATGGCCCGCGCCTTCGGCGCCTTCGTGCACCTCCGCACCTCGCTCCCAAGCGCCCCGCACGTCGACACCCACACCGCCACCGCCCTCACCCACGCCGATGTCGTCAGCATCGATATCCCGGGCGACACGCAAGCCACCTACGCGCTCCTCGGAGGCGTGGGCCAGCTCGACGACCTGCGCAGCCGCGTGGCCGAACTCATCCGCCGAGCGTATCGCGACGAAGCCTCGCTCCACGCCGCATCCTCAGCACAGGCCGCCGCCGAAAAGCCCCCCGCGCTGCTCCCCCGCCCCTGGATCGTTCCGCGCATCGAACGCCGCGACGAAACCTACGCCGACATCGAAAACTTCTACCACCGCTGGCTCCTCGCCAGCGGCTGCTGCGTCATCGATCCGCCTCGCCATGCCTCCCCCGATCAGCGAATCCAGCGACTGCCGCTGCCTGCCAACGCCGCCGCCCTCGCCGCCAGCACCACGCTCGACATCGACGAACACGCCAACGTCTCCGACGGCGCGGGCCGCCCGCTCGGCTCGCTCCTGGATCGCGGCATTCTCGAGTTCGCCGGGCTCGCCGCCGGAGCCCTCGCGTGACCCCCGCCGCCACCGCCATCATCCTCGCCCGCGCCGGCAGCAAAGGCGTTCCCGGCAAGAACACCCGCCCCGTCGCCGGCAAGCCCTGCATCGCCTGGACCATCGAAGCCGCCCTCGCCGCCCGCCACGTCGCCCGTGTCATCGTCTCCACCGACGACGCCCACGCCCGCGACATCGCCGCCTCCATGGGCGCCACGCCCCTCGCTCGCCCGCCCCAGTTCGCCCACGACACTGCCCGCGTCGACGACGCCGCCCGCGACGCGCTCAGCCGCCTCGAACACAACGCGAGCGATCCCGTCGTCATCCTCTACGCCAACGTCCCCGTCCGCCCGCAAGGCGTCATCGACCGCTGCATCCACCTCCTCCTCGACACCCGCGCCGACAGCGTGCAAACCTACCAGCCCGTCGGGAAGCATCACCCCTGGTGGACCGCCCGCGTCGACGCTGCCTCCGGCCACGTCGCGCCCTGGGAAGGCGACATCCTCAACCACGGCGTCTTCCGCCGCCAAGACCTGCCCCCCGCCTTCATCCCCGACGGCGCCGTGATCGCCCTCACCCCCGCCGCCCTCCGCCTCGAAATCCCCGGCGTGCCCAGCGGGCCACACGCCTTCTTCGGGCGCGACCGCCGGGGCATCATCAACCCCGAAGGCTCGGTCGTCGACATCGACGCCGCCACCGACCTCTTGGTCGCCGATGCAATCCTGCGCGAGCAGGCGAGTCACGCCACGACGCCAAGCCGCGCCGCGAGCGCCAGCAAGGAGCACGCGTGAACATTCGCGGCCGCGAAATCAGCATTGCCCACCCGCCCTACATCATCGCCGAGATCGGTGTCAATCACGATGGCGACGCCAGCCGCGCCGTCGCCCTCACGCGCCTGGCCGCCCAGGCCGGCGCCGATGCCGTCAAGTTCCAACTCTTCGAGGCCGATCGCCTCATGAGCCGCGCCGCCAAACTCGCGGCTTACCAAAAAGCCGCCGGCGAGCGCGACCCCATCGAAATGCTCCGCCGCCTCGAACTGCCAATCACGGCCCTCGCCGAGTGCGCCGCCGTCGCCCGCGGTCTAGGCATCCACGCCATCGTCAGCGTCTTCAGCGTCGAACTCGTCGAGCCCTCGCGCGTCGCCACGTGGGACGCGTACAAGGCCGCCAGCCCCGACATCATCAATCGCCCGCTGCTGGAAGCGATGGCCGCGACAGGTTTGCCGTTGATCGTCAGCACGGGTGCAAGCACGCCCGACGAAATCGCGCGAGCCGCGACGTGGCTCGCGCCCTGGCGCGAGCGCATCGCGTTCCTGCAATGCGTGAGCGCGTATCCCACGCCCCCCGAGCTCGCGGCTATCGACGGCATCGCCGGCGTCCGAGCCGCCGCGGGCGAGCCCGTCGGCTACAGCGACCACACGAGCGACATCGACACCGGCGCCGCCGCCGTCCGCGCCGGCGCCTGCATCCTCGAAAAACACTTCACCGACTCTCGCACCCGCCAAGGCCCCGACCACGCCGCGTCGCTCGAGCCCGACGCCTTCGCCCGATACGCCCATCTGGCCCGCGAGGCCGCGAAGGCCGCCCCGCGCACCGTGCCCGGCCGTGAACACGCCTCACCCGCCCGCGACTCCAAGCGCGTCTTCGACATCGAGCAAGACGTCCGCCGCGTCTCGCGCCAATCCCTCGTCGCGACGCGCGACCTGCCCGCCGGTCACACCCTCACCGCTGCCGACCTCACCATCAAGCGCCCGGGCACGGGCCTCGCCCCGTTCGAACTCGCAACAGTGGTGGGGCAACTCCTACGAGCTCCCGCCCAGGCCGACATGCCCATCACACGCGAGCACATTCCGATGAAATAGCGCCCACGCCAGACGCCGGAGGTGAGCAACGCGAACCTCCGGGGTGCCCCGCGCGCACGAAAAAGCCGCCCCATACACACGGGGCGGCTCGCGAGGGAAGTCACGTTCTTGTTCCGATCACTCACGCCGCCAAGCGACGCTTCACCTTCACCGGCGCCTTCTCCGCCGCGGGCTGCGGCTTGGCCAGCGGCACATCCGTCTCGGGCTTCAGCGTCAACATATCAACCAGGTCCGCCGGGCTATACGCCCACTGGCTGGCGCCGATCTCCTGGGCCAACCCATCGGCCCGGTTGAAGACCCCGCCGCCCACCACCACCCGCGTCTCGCGGCAACTGCCGTTGGACTTCAGCGTGTCGATGATCTGCCGCACGCCCGGCAGGTCGCTCGCCGACGACGCGAACAGCAGCAGAATGTTCGGGCGACGCTCTTGCACCTGCGCCAGCAGCTCGTCCGCCGGCACGCCGCCCCCGGCAAAGGTCACCGCGAACCCGTTCGCCTCGAGCAGATCGCACGCGATCTGCGCGGCCAGCTCTTCGCCCTCGGTGGTGCCGCAGGCGGCAAACACAGTTTCCCGAAAGGGCGCCTGCACCGACAACTTGCCCGCCGCCTGGTCCACCAGCATCCGCAGCAGACGCGTCGACATCTGGTAGCTGATGTGCGTCATCTGGTCGTTGCGGTGCAGCTTCTCGATGAGCTCATGCACGGGCCAGAACAGATCGCTGAGAACGGTGGCGGCAGGGACGCTGGTCGTCTCCTGCACGATCGCTCTGGCCGCGGGGCGATCTCCCGCGACAAGGGCTTCAAACAAACGCTCGACGAGAACTTCCTGGCTCATGGCTCGCTCCGTGTGTTGTGCTCGACCAAAGTCGGCGTGGTTCCACCACGGCGTGCTGCTCCAGTGATGTCTGCCGGCCTCGATCCCCTGGCCGGGTGCCCCCCACGCACAGTCGCGTGCGGCGGGAGGTCTATCGGAGTCAAGCACTCGGCGCGTGGATTTTGCGATCATCTTCGCGCAATCTCGTCGTCCTAGAATTGGCGCGTCTGATAACCTTGTTTGCCGTGAGATGGTCCGTATAAGCGGACGAATTCCTGCCTAATTCGATCGCAGAGCCCGATAACAGGCGCAGATCCCAAGGGAAAGCCCAGTCGCCTTCGCCCCGGTAAACCCCGCAGCCGCGATCGCCGCCACCATCTCCTCCCGGCTCATAAACGTCCCCACCGACGCCGGTAAGTACTTGTAAGCACCTGTCTTATCCGCGCTGATCGCCGTTGCTGTCACCGGCATGATCCGCCGACAATACAGGTTATTGAACCACCGCATCAGGGGGAACCGCGGCTGATCGAACTCCAGGATCACCAGACGCCCGCCGGGGCGCAACACCCGCGCGAACTCCCCCAGCGCCTTCTTCGGGTCCGCCACGTTCCGAATCCCGAATGCGATCGACACCACATCCGCGCAGCCATCCGCCAGCGGCAGGTTCATCGCGTCGCCCTCGAAATACGACATCTTCCCCGCCCGCGCCTCGCCCCTGCGCTTCTCCATCGCGACCTTCAGCATGTTGTGCGTGAAATCGATCCCGATGACATGGGCCGCCCCGGTCCGTGCAAAGGCCTGTGTCAGGTCCCCCGTGCCGCACGCGACATCCACCACGATGTCGCCCGGCTTCACCGCCGCCGCCCGCACCGCAAACCGGCGCCAGCGCTGATCCTGCCACAACGAATGAACCCGGTTATTGAGGTCGTACGACCCGGCGATGGCGTCGAACATCCGTCTCACCCGGGCGGGCTTGTCCTCCCGGGCATGCGGGTTCGACAGCTCCGCGTCGGACCACGCGGCTGGGGCGGAATCGGAGTTGGCGGGCGCTTGTTCAGACACAGCGGAGATCGTAGTGACCCGTCACTTGGCAGCGTGGATCAGGCCAAACTGGGCCCGGTGCCGCGACCCGTGCATGTCGATGATTCGGTATTCGTCCGCCCGCAGATGCTCGCTCAGCATCATCTGGTCGATCGCGATGATCGGATACGACCGGGGATACGTGTACGCCGGGCCATACCCCGCGTCATCAAACGCGTTGTGCATCCCCGGGTGCAGCAGCGTCAGCGACCATGATCCCCGGGGGGTATTGCAGTCTCCCAGAATCATGTCCGGATCGGGAAAGCCGATCGCCCGGTCATCCAGCGGCCGGGGCTTGTCCAGCCCGTTCTCCAGCCGCTCCATCACCGGCCCCCGAAACGCGTCGATCGCCGCCCGCGCCTCTCGAAACGCCCGGGCGCGATCCAGCCACGGATCACTGGGCATGTCGATGCACCACACCACGATCGGCCGCCCGAACTCGGGCACCTCCAGCTCCACCCACATCGCATTCCCGGTATCTGGCGGCCCCTTGGCCTGCGCCGGAAAGTCTGGCCGGTTCGGCTCGGGCGTGATCCGCAGGTCGCAGTAGCCGCTGCGCCGGATCGGATACCTCGAAAACAACGCCAGGTTTCCCCCCCGGACCGAAAAGTTCGGCTCGCCCATCGACGCCCTGTACTTCACGACGTCAAAGGTCCAGTGCGGGTTGGCCATCATCATGATGTCCGCCTTCAGCCCCACCAGCCGGTCGAACATCGGCTTCATCGGCTCCCACGATTCGTTCCATGCCACCACCCGCACCCCATCCGCGCTCGGGGCTGCCGGCGCCCTGAAGACATTGTCCAGCCGCCATTCCGTCGCGCCCACATACACGCCCGTCAGCACCACCGCCGCCACATAGAGCCACTGCACCCTGGACGCGGCGAACTTGGCCGCGGCCCCTTCGGCGTTGGTGAAATCGGGCTTCACCTGCCGCACCCGCCCCGGCGCCAGCACCCGCCAGGTCACCCCGGCCCCAATGCACGACAGCAGCACCAGGGGCGTGGGCAGCCACCACAGAAACTGCGTCAGGTACCACCGGTCGGTGACCACGTGCCCGATGGTCCAGGCGGCCAGAAGCAAAACGCCCAATCCCCCCGCCAGTTGGCCCAGCCTTTGAAGGGGTTTGCGCAGAAGTGGGGGGGGCTCGGTCACAACGCAGGATATGTTGGCCCCCTGTCAGCGTGGGCGGGCGTACCATGGGCATAACCCGGCAGGAAGGACGCCCGGGACTCAGGATTTCCTCTCATGGCCCACGTGATCACCGAACCCTGCATCGCCACCAAGGACACCGCGTGCGTCGCGGTCTGCCCCGTGGACTGCATCCACCCCACCAAGAACGAGCCGGACTACGCCGCGGCGACCCAGCTCTTCATCGACCCCGACACCTGCATCGACTGCGCGCTCTGCGTCGACGAATGCCCGGTCAAGGCCATCTTCCAGCAGGAAGATGTCCCGGCGGAATGGAAGAAGTACGTGCAGGTCAACTTGGACTACTACAAGAACAAGGGCTAAGCCCGGGCGCTCCGCCTAACTCCGACGCCGCGGCTTGGATGGCTGTGTGGTCTCTTCGCCAGACCCAAAGGCTGACGCACGCGTTGGCGGCCGCGGTGTCGTGTTCGCCGCCCCGGCGCCCGGCACACGGGTCTTCTTCACGCCAAAGGGCTTGGGCGTCGCCGGCGGGCTCGCATGCTCGCCAGCCGACAACTCCGCCAGCCCCAGGCGCTTCCTCAACACCGCCAGCAACGTCTCCGGCTCCAAGTAGTTCTCGGGCGGGCGGAAATACACCTCCGGGTGGCCCCCTTCGGTTTTGGCATCCAGCGCCCGCACCGTGGCGCTGCCCCCGCCCGAATGCTGCGACAGGGTGTGGGCAAGCACCGCCGCGTCGTCGCACACGAACACCACGTCGCGCTCGCGGATGGTGACGGTGTGCACGTTGAGTGCCGCGCACGCGACCCGCAACTCGGCGAGTTCGAACAAACGCATCGTGGGCGAAGGCGGCGCGCCGTACGCGTCGGTCAGGTCCGCCAGCGCCTTGCGCACCATCGCGCTGTCCGACGCCGTCGCGATGCGCCGATACGCCTCCAGCCGCCGCCCGTCGCTGGGGATGTATGACTTTGGTATCGACCCGCTCACGCCGATCTCGACGCTGGTGGTGCTCACGGTTCGCACCGGCTTCTGCTGCGACAACTCGCGCACCGCGTCTTCAAGAATGCGGCAATACATCTCGTACCCCACCAGCGCAATATGCCCGCTCTGCTCCGCGCCCAAAATGTTCCCCGCCCCGCGAATCTCCAGGTCCCGCATCGCGATCTTGAACCCCGCCCCCAGCATGCTGTACTGCTCGATGGCCTTGAGCCGCTTCTGGGCAACTTCCTTGACGACCCGGTCCGCCGGCAGCAGCAGGTAGCAATACGCCCGGTGCTTGCTGCGCCCCACGCGCCCGCGAAGCTGGTGCAGGTCGGCCAGCCCAAACCGGTCCGCATCGTCGATGATCATGGTGTTCGCCGTCGCGATGTCGATGCCGCTCTCGATGATCGTGGTCGCGACCAGGATGTCCGCCTCGCGCCGGATGAACTTCAGCATCACCGCTTCCAGTTCCTGCGGGTTCATCTGCCCGTGTCCCACGACGATTCGCGCGTCGGGCGCCAGTTTCTGAATATCGTCGGCCTTGGTGCGAATGTCGCCCACCCGGTTGTGCACGTAATACACCTGCCCCTCGCGGGCCAGTTCGCGCTCGATCGCCTGCCGCACGCGGATGGCGTTGAACGGAATCACCTCGGTCACGATCGCCCGCCGATCCGTCGGCGCCGTCGTCAACGACGAAATGTCCCGAATCCCCAGCATCGCCATGTGCAGCGTGCGCGGGATGGGCGTCGCCGACAGCGTGAGCACATCGACCGTCAGCCGCAGCCGCAGCAGGGCCTCCTTGTGCTCCACGCCAAACCGCTGCTCTTCATCGATCACCACCAGCCCCAGATCCGCGAACTGCACATCCTGCGACAGCAGCCGGTGCGTGCCGATGATCACATCGATGTGCCCGCGCTTGAGCGCCTCAAGCGTCGCCTTGATCTCCTGGTCGGTCTTGAACCGCGAAATGCTCTCGACCTTGAACGGATACCCCGCGAACCGGGCCCGGAACGTCCGCTCGTGCTGCTCAGCCAGCACCGTCGTGGGCACCAGCACCGCCACCTGCTTCCCGTACTCCGCGGCTTTGAACGCCGCCCGGATCGCCAGCTCCGTCTTCCCAAACCCCACGTCGCCGCACAACAGCCGATCCATCGGCCGCGGCCGCGTCATGTCCTTCTTGATCTCGCCGATCGCCGCCAACTGATCCGGCGTCTCCTCATACGGAAACTCCTCCTCAAACTCCCGCTGCCACGCCGTATCCGCCGGATACGAAATCCCCGGCAAGTGTTCCCGGGCCGCCCGCACCCGCATCAACTCCCCCGCCAAATCGCGCACGCTGTCCGCCACGCGATCCTTCTGATTCCGCCACTTCTGCCCGCCCAGCGTCGACAAAGGCGGCTTCCCATGAAACCCGCCGATGTACTTCTGCACCTTGTCCACTTGTGTCGCCGGCACGTGCAGCCGCGCCTTGGCCGCGAACTCCAGCGTCAAATACTCCTCAGGCTCACTCTCGCGCCTCGTGCGCAGCCCCTGAAGTTGCACCGGCAAATCACGGGGCTTCAACATCTGCAAGCCCACGTACCGCGCAATCCCATGATCCGCGTGCACCACATAGTCCCCGGGCTCAAAGTCCAGGAACGTGTCCATCGCCCGCCCGGCCCGCAGGCGGCTCGCCCGCCGCTTCACCCCAAACCTCGACACCAACTCGTGATAAGGCACCACCGCCACGCCCGCGTCGCCGCCCCCCGCCGCCCACACAAACCCACGATGCAGATACCGCACCACGCGCTGGATCTTCGTCGCCCCGGGCGCGTGCTCCGCCAGCAACTCGCCCAGCCGATCAAACTCCCCCTGGTTCTGACAGCACACGATCGCCCCCGCGCCGCCCGCCCCGCCCCCCGCCATCTGCGCCAACTCCGCAATGGCCAGGTTCACCTCGCGCGAAAACGTCGGCAAGGGCGAGGCATGCAAGTCCACCCGCGTGTCCGCCGCCGCCGCCCCGGCTGAAAACTGGTTCAACTCCGCCAAGGCCGCGAACCGCTGCTGCAACACCGCCAACACCGCGGGCGGGCCAAAGATCCCCTGACTATCCGACACCCGCTCGTAATACCCCCGCGCCTGCTCGATGATCTCCGCCGTCTCCGCCAACAACACCACGCACTCTTTGGGCAACAACTCCAGAAAACTAATCCCATCCGCCCCAGGCCGCAGCGCCCCTTGCCCCACCGCAAACAAATCCACCTTCTCGATCGCCCGATCCGACGCCATCGACTCGACGTCGATCTCGCTCATCCGGTCCAGCGTGTCGCCGAAAAAATCCAGCCGCACGGGCGGCCCCGAAGGCGGAAACACATCGATGATCCCGCCCCGCACCGCGAAGTCGCCGGGCTCTTCCACCGCCTCCAGCCTCGAATACCCCGCCCCCACCAGCCACTGGGCCAGCTCCGTCGGGCGGCAATCCTCCCCCTTCTTCAGCGTCCGCGCCAGCGCCTCCAGCTTCGCCATCTGCGGCATCGCCTGCATCAACGCCTGCACCGGGCACAGCACCACGCTCGCGCCCTTCAGCGTCACCGCCGCCCGCGCCGCCGCCAGCCGCTCCGCGAACAACTCCACCGACGCCACCGACTCGCCGGGCAGCGTCTCCAGCGCCGGAAACCTCACAACATTCAGCCCCGCCAACTCATCCGCCGCTTCATCCAACTCATCGATGTGCGCCAGCACGAGAATCACCGGCCGCCCCAGCCGCCGCGCGATTGCCCCCGCCACCAGCGACGTCGCCGACCCCACGACCCCGGTCGCCACGCACCGCGAACCGCGCGCGAGCGCCTCCCCAAGCCCGACAACGCCGGGCCCCTCGCCGACCAGTTTCACAAGGTCGTTTTCCAATCCGCGGCCACTGTAGCAAGCATCGCACATCCGCCCGCGATCCCCTCGCTCCTCACGCCGCACCGCTCCTCAACCCACCCTGAGGTTTTGCCATTGCTTCCAGACGGTCTGCCTCCCTCCCTCTTCCCCATCTCGTGGCACAGGCGTCCCGCCTGTGTCCTTCCCACGTTTCAATCTTCTTTGGCCCGGCTCCGCCGCAGCGCCCGCACGCTCACCACCCCCGCCTCGTGCGAAACCTCGCCACCAAATGCGCGGATCACCTCCATGTTGGTCGTCGAATGAGGCGTGAGCGCCGTCGTCGCGTACCGCCCGCCCGCCATCGCCGCCAGCGGCAGCATCAACTGATCCGCCAAGTGCTCCCCCACCGGCGCCCCATGCGCCAGGTACATCTTCGCCTGCGCGATCGCCTCGTCCGCCACCGCCTCGGCGCTCTTCCGCACTTCGCCCAGGCTCGACACCACCTCCGTCACCTCCCCAAACACCAACTCGATGATCAGCGCGTTGCCGTGCCCCAGCGCGCCCGTTGCGTCGTCGACCCGTCCCGCCTCACGCGGCATCCCCAACTTCTCGCACACCCGCGACACCTCGCGCTCCCCCACATGCCGGGGCAGCTTCGACACGATCGCCTTCACCCGCCTCGCCGCCGCCTCCCCGCGCTCAAGCAGCACCACTTCGCGGGGCTCCGCCGCGGGCGAAACCTCAACGACGATCCGCCCGCCCCCCGCCGGATAAAACCCGTGCCGCTCAAGCCGCGCCGTCACGTTCGCGCCCGCCCGATTGATCAGCGGCGTCAGGCACCGCTCAAAAAACTCAAACGGCGGCGCCATGTCATTGTGCGTCCCGCCCTCGACCACCAC
This sequence comes from Tepidisphaera sp., assembly GCA_016124375.1. Classification (GTDB taxonomy): domain Bacteria; phylum Planctomycetota; class Phycisphaerae; order Phycisphaerales; family UBA1924; genus RI-211. Next base: position 443,248 of record WGNV01000004.1, on the reverse strand, counting down.
CGTCGACGGCCCCGCCGCCGCCAACAACGCCGGCAAAATCGCCTGCATCACCAGCGTGGTGCCCCCCGCGCTGCCGATGGGAAAGCAATACGAGCCCGGCCTCACCTGCCCGGGGAAAAACGTCAGCGCCTGCGAACCAACCTCCGCCCCCTCCACACCCCCGCCGCAGATCTCCCGCGCCGCGATCACACACGCCAGGTGCTGCCGCATCAATCCCGGCTTGGCCCGCCCCGCCCGAATCTTCTCGATGCGAAAAGGCGTGCCGGTAAGCATCGATAGCGACAACGCCGACCGAAGAATCTGCCCGCCGCCTTCGCCTTGTGATCCGTCGATATAAATCATCTTCTCTCCCGTCACCGCAATCTCCTGACGAGCCCGAAGCGCCAGCGAGGGTCTCCCCGGCTCACGAGCCAAAGCCTCTCCCGCGAGCGCCGTGCCTCCCCCTACCCCATCTTGTGGCACAGGCGTCCCGCCTGTGTCCTTCTCAATCTTCTCTTCCCCCTCCGCACCACCCGACGGCAGCCGCGCCAACATCCGTGGTTCCACCGCCCCTCGCGCCGACACCACCGACTCCACCCTCTTCCTCAACAGCGGCACCTCAGGCACCCTCCACCTCACGCCCTCCCGTGCTCCGCTCTGTCCCCGCGTCTCTTCCCCCGCCTCGTGCGCCGCCGCCGCCCTCGTCAACTTCCACAGCAACTCCGCCGCCTCGTTCGCCCTCTCCCTCGCCGCCGCGTTCATCGCCCCGCTCGACAACTCCCTCGACTCATGATTAATCAGCACCGCGTGCAGCATCTTCACCGCCGCCGGCAAAAACCCCGTCGCAATAAACCGCGTCCGCCGCGTCACCGCGCTCTCCACCGCGTCCAGCCGCGCCCCAATCTCCGGCCGCCCCATCCACTGCGTCAGCGCCTCCAACGACACATCATGCATCTCCGCAATGTCCCGCAGCGTCACGTCCGGACTCCCCAGCCAGTGAATCAGCGACTCCGCTTGCTCCGCCGTAGGTTCGAACCGCGTTGATTCATGTCCCATGATCTCAACATAGATTCGAGCCGCCCCGGTTTGAAGTACTCCAGCGCGCATCACACGAAAAATGCGCGCAAACCCGGTACATACAACCAAATTCCCTCCCTACGAGCCCGAAGCGCCAGCGAGGGTCTCCCCGGCTCACGAACCCGCAGAGCCTCCCCTCTCACACCCTCGCCCCCTTTCCCATCTCGTGGCACAGGGTCCCGCCTGCGTCCTTCACTTCTGCTTCCATTGATCTTGCTTTCAGACCGAAGGCCTGATCGCCCGTAGCAGGGGGTGAAGCGAGTCTTCGAGCGCCACCCCCGGAAGCGCCCGCAAAATCCTCGACCCCGAAGGGGTCGTCGTTGGTTCGATCAACATCATAGTCAATAACAAAATAACTGCGATGCACTTAGGTTGTACTGGCTTCTGGGGGCAATGAGAGATTTAGTTGTTTCGCGCATCGCAACCTCCAAAGGGCTGCCGTGTGAACCACGAGATCCAGAAGACCGCTGAGTGCAGATGGTAGCGGCGTGCTTTGAATCCCTATTGAAACGAACATCCTTTGCATGGCGCGATGTCGAGTGATCGAGAGGAGCATGATGTCTTCAAGAGCAGTCCACGCTCCACACCAGAGCATCGTGTCACGCACGGGCTCTGGCGTAGAGTATATGTGTTGGGCATCAAAGACAAAGTTTGGATCGCAATGTGTAGCCCGACTACCCATGTCATACTCACTACCTACTCGTTTCCACATGGCCGCATCTGCGGCGTCCGCCTGTTGTGCCAGTTGGAATACGATCGTACCGAAACTCCACCTTTGAGTCACGTTTCGTCGATCTTTGTCGCGAGGCATTGACTTCTTGATTCGTTCCACCTCACGATGAGGGATCTGCCTAAGTGAGAGACTGAGCGCAGCCCAAGGCTCATCGCGAGCATGATTCGCTGCTTTGCTTGCGCGATTGTGTTGCTCAAGCTTCGACACGTCAGCAAGTGGTCCCGAATAGTCTCTGGCGCGCTGATCCCGAGTAGAGCGGTCGGCATCGGCAAGATACACAAATCTGGCCGTGGTTTCTAGAAGTACCCGCATGAGTGGACGAAGGGTGATCCATTGCCCGGGAGTGCACAATATTAAAGTGCCTTCGGTGTAGAGGGTGCTCGTACCAAAAACCTGCGAAAGAGTCCGAGAGGTATCGTTACCCAATGCGGAAACATGTTCATCAAGCCGAATAAGGCTCTGATGGTTGTCCTCGATAACATAGGAATGAACCTTCGCTCGACATGTATCGAGTGCCGCCGCCCGAGCCTCCCAGGAGTCGCTATTTGAGTTTGACTCAATCATCCGCCTTATCCCCATCCTTTATCACGAACGTCGCCTTCAGCCGCGCCACTTCGCTCGCCAGCCCCGCCTTGGTCACGCTCTTGATCACCTCGTCAAAGTCCTTGTACGCCTTGGGCGCTTCGTCAATGGGGTACTGGCGGCAGTTCGTCATGATGTCCGCCTTCAGCAGCGATTCATCGATCTCCCGCTGGTCCAGCGTCTTGCTCGCCGCCGTGCGGCTCATCGCCCGTCCCGCCCCGTGATTCACGCTGTAACACGAGAACTTCGCGCCTTCTTCAGCCGCCATCACGCTCGAGCCGTCCTTCGGGTTGCCCGGCAGCAAGATCGGATGTCCGGTCTTCTCGAAAGGCCCGCCCTTGAGCGCATGATGCCCCGCCGGGAAAGCCCGCGTCGCCCCCTTGCGATGCACCCACGCGGGCTTGTTGTCCACGATCTCCCGCCGCGCGATGTTGTGGCTGATGAAGTAGACCATCTCACCCTTCACGCCGGGGATGACCTCCTGGAACGCATCGAGCACCAGCGCGTTGATGAGCATGTGGTTGACGGTGGCGAAGTTCGCGCCCAGCGCCATGTCATCGAGGTACGCGTTGGCTTCGGGCGTGCCCAGCGGCGCGTGCACCATGTGCCGGTCGCCCCCGGGCAGCGGGATGCCCCACGTCGCGAACTTCTGCTGCATGCTTTTGAACTGTCCGTCGGCGAGCAGCGCACCCCAGCCCCGCGAGCCGCAGTGCGAGAGAAACGCCACGTGCTGATCGCGCAGGCCAAACACATCGGCCCGCTCGCGCTGCGAAGGCTCAACGTGCACGATCTCGCACTCGCCGAAGTGGTTGCCGCCGCCGTACGAGCCGAGTTGCCGCATCTTGTCCGCGAAAGTCTGATACTGCCGCGGCTCATGCGTGAGTTGCTCGAGCCGCGTGCGCAGCGCGTCGGTCGTTTCGTCGTGCCCCACATGGTGGCTGTCCTCGCAGCGCTGCGCCCACTGCGTGGGCACGCCGAGTTCGTTGAGCACGCCCTCGGACGCGCCTTCGGTGACGACCCGCATGCCGAGCGCAGCGTCGACGTGGCGGCCCTTCTTGGCCTGCCGCTGACCACGGCCGGCGCCGGTGGGGGTGCGCTCCAGAATCGCGTTGATGATCGCCCGGCGGGTCTTTTTATCGGACACGGCCTCCTTGGGCAGGTCCAGTTGCAGCAGGCTCATCGAGCACTTGATGTCAACGCCCACTGGCCCGGGGTAGATGTGGTTGGGGGCGACCATGACGCAGCCGATGGGCGCGCCGTAACCGGCGTGGGCGTCGGGGTTTAGGACAACCTCGGTGACGCCGGGTGAGAGCCGGGCGTTGATGGCTTGCTTGATGCAGAGGGCGTCGAAGCCTCCCCGGATGATGGGGGTGCCGACCACCTTGACTGGGGGAAGGTCGCCCGGGACGGGGAGGATGGCGGTGGCTTCGCCGGTGGGGATGAAAGTGGTTGCGGCGGAAGGAGTTACGGGGTTTGACATGGTGAGTTCCTGGTCCTTGCCGGCGGGGGGCCGATTCCCCGCCGCCGGGCCGGTGGGGCTCAAATCCCCGGGCGGCAGGGGTCTAATGCATGCCGCGTGCCAACTCGGGGGACGTCGTTTCTGGATGGATAACGGCTTTTGCGCGCGCACACCGCGTGATGCAATGTAGACTTCAGGATAAGGCTTATACTTTCATCTATGGTCAAGAAGCGGACTGTCATATCCATTTTGGGCACGTCGCTGGATGCCGGGCAGGCCGGGCGGCGGTGGGAGCGGTGGCGGCCGACGGTGTCGCTGTGCCAGCAGGACGACCTGATGGTTGATCGGTTGGAGTTGCTGCATGATCGGCAGTTCACCAACTTGGCGAAGTTGGTGGCCGCGGACATCGCGCAGGTGTCGCCCGCGACGACGGTGTGCCGGCACGTGGTGGGGCAGCGCGATCCATGGGACTTTGAGGAGGTGTACACCAGCCTGCACGACTTCGCGGCTGGGTACGAGTTTCAGCCCGATGTCGAGTACCTGGTGCACATCACGACCGGCACGCACGTGGCGCAGATTTGTTTGTTTCTGCTCACCGAGACACGGCGGTTCCCGGCGAAGTTGATCCAGACCAGCCCCAGGCGTGATGGTCCCACGGCGATCGGCGAGTACCGGATCATCGATCTGGACTTGTCGAAGTACGAGAAGATCGCCGCCCGGTTTCAAAGAGAATTCAGCGACAACGTGGCGGGGCTCAAGAGCGGGATTGCGACTCGGAACCCGGCGTTCAATCGGCTTATCGAAGAACTCGAGCAGGTGGCGGCGCACTCGGTGGACCCGATTCTCTTGATGGGCCCGACGGGCGCGGGGAAAAGCCAACTGGCGCGGCGGATCTATGAACTCAAAAAGCATCGGCGCCAGGTCGAGGGCGCGTTTGTGGAGGTGAACTGCGCGACGCTGCGCGGAGACGCGGCGATGTCGGCGTTGTTCGGACACAAGAAGGGGGCGTTTACCGGGGCGGCGTCCGAGCGGGCGGGGCTGCTGCGTTCGGCGGACAAGGGCGTGTTGTTTCTCGACGAAATCGGCGAGTTGGGGTTGGATGAGCAGGCGATGCTGCTGCGGGCGCTGGAGGAGAAGCGATTCTTGCCGCTGGGCGCGGATGAGGAGGTGGGCAGCGCGTTTCAGTTGATTGGCGGGACGAATCGGGACTTGGCGGCACGGGTGCGGGCGGGGCAGTTTCGGGAGGATTTGCTGGCGCGGATCAACCTGTGGACGTTTTCGTTGCCGGCGCTGCGGGAACGGCCTGAGGACATTGAGCCCAACTTGGAGTATGAGTTGGCGCAGTATGCGGGGCGCACGGGGCGGACGGTGCGGTTTGGGACCGAGGCGCGGGAGGCTTTTGTGGGGTTTGCGACGGGGCCGCGTGGTGTGTGGAGGGGGAACTTTCGTGATTTGTCGGCGTCGGTGACGCGGATGGCGACGCTGGCGGCGGGGGGGCGGATTGGGGAGCAGGTGGTGGCGGGGGAGATTGCGAGGTTGGAGGCGGCGTGGCATGGCGCGCCCGAGGTGTCGGGGGAGGAGATGTGTGCGAAGGTGATGGGGGCGGCGCGGGCGGCGGAGTTGGATTTGTTTGATCGGGCGCAGTTGGAGGCGGTGTTGAAGGTGTGTGTGGGGGCGAGGTCGTTGTCGGAGGCGGGGCGGGAGTTGTTTGCGAAGAGCCGCGAGAGGAAGAGGAGTTTGAATGATGCGGATCGGTTGCGGAAGTACCTGGCGCGGTTTGGGGTGACGTGGGAGGGGGTGAGGGAGTGAGAGGGTGAGGGGGTGAAAGAAAACGAGCGACGGCGGTAGCCGTGCGCTCGTTTCTCTCCCCTGTGCGGGGCCGCGCCGGGAAGGGCGGCGCGGGTGTGGTGTGGGGAGGGTTTTGAGTTTGGGAATCGGGGAGACCCTCGCTGGCGCTTCGGGCTCGTAGGGAGGTGCGCGGTGTTGTGAGGGCGGGGGTTTTTGAGGTTGGGAGTCGGGGAGACCCTCGCTGGCGCTTCGGGCTCGTAGGGAGTGGGTGGTGATTAGTTGCGGCGGCGGCGGAGGGCGAGGATGCCGCCGAGGGAGGCGAGGGCGAGGGAGCCGGGGGCGGGGACGACGGTGGTTTCCCAGCCCCAGTGGACGCCGTCGTAGATAGTGAGGGCGCCGTTGGAGCGGGTGGAGATGAAGGCCCAGGCTTCCCAGACGATGCCGCCGGCGGCGGGGCGGCTGGGGGAGTCGATGAGGCCTTGGCCGTTGGCGGCGTAGCCGGTGTTGTTGGTGTTGTCGTCGGCGCCGTAGAAGGGGTCGGCGCCGGCGGTGTTGCCGGTCCAGCCGTTGTCGATGTACCAGGTGAAGCCGTTGTCGCCGGGGATTTGGGTGCCGTTGGTCTGGCCCCAGGCGAGCGGGGAGTTGGTGCGGATGACCTGGAGCCAGCGGGCGTCGGCGGCGGCGGGGTCGTTGCCCATGGGGACGTAGCCGACGGCGAAGGCGTTGCCAACGGTGTTGGGGTGGTTGGCGGCGGGGAAGTTGTAGCCGTAGAAGTTCTGAGCGGGTTCGTTGATGGCCCAGGCGGTGTTTTGATCCAGGCGGAGGTCGCCGGTGAGGACGCCGGTGCCTTCGGGGTCTTGCGTGAAGTTTTGTTTCTGGAGGGCGGCGGAGAAGCCGGCGACATCGCTGGTGGTGGCGCTGGAGGGGGCGTAGGAGCGGACTTTGACGTTGCCGGTCATGGCGAACTCGGAGCCGCCGGGCCAGTTGCCGCCTGGCTTGAGGAGGGTGCCGGCGTGGGCGGCGGATCCGGCGGAGAGGATGAGGGAGAGGGCGACGAGTGAACGTTTGAGCGTGGCGTGATTCATGATGAACTCCTCACGAGACCCGGTTTTGCCGCGTTGCCTGGCGCGACACGTGTCGGCCGGAAGCGGGGCGATTCAGTTCCAGGAGAGGAACGGGGGAATGCGGAGGGGCTCACGCGGGGAAGGAAAAAAAGTTTGGTGGGGCTTTGGGCTCGCAACGCCGCGGAAAAACGTTTACACTTGATGAAGGCCGACGAATGCCCGGGGCGACCCGGACCCGCCGACCGCCTTCAACGCCGCTCACGCCGCGCCTTTGGGCGGGAGCGTGAAAGGAGTGTGTCCGATGGCGGCATCTGCAACACCGGCGAACATTCGGAACATCTGTCTGTGCGGGACGACGGCGGCGGGGAAGACGACGCTGAGCGAGCGGCTGCTGTTCGCATCGGGGGCGACGAAGCGGCTGGGGACGATTCTCGAGGGGAACACGGTTTCGGATTTCACGGACGAGGAGAAAGCGCACAAGCACTCATTGCAGCCCGGCGTGCTGCACTTTGAGTATGAAGGGCATTTGATCAATGTGATCGATACGCCCGGGCTGGCGGACTTCATGGGGCACGCGGTGGCGTGCTTTCCGGCGTGCGAGACGATCGCGGTGATGATCGATGCGGCCAAGGGGCCGGACAGCGTGGCGCGGCGGCTGTTGGCGATCGCCGAGGAGCGGCGGATTCCGCGGCTGGTGATCGTGAACAAGATCGACGAGGTGTCGGCGGAGGGGCTGGAGGACCTGGTGGATCGCCTGCGGGCGATCCTGGGGCCGACGCTGCTGCCGATCAACTTGCCCACGGAGAAGGGCGCGAAGGTGATCAATGTGTTCGAGCACGACGGGAGCGACGCGGCGGGGGATGAGACGGATTTTTCGTCGGTGCACGAGGCGCACAAGCGGATTGTGGAGCAGGTGATCGAGGTGGATGATGATCTGACGCTGGAGTATCTGGAAAGCGGCGAGGGGGGCTTTGACCCGGGCAAGCTGCACGGGGCGTTTGAGAAGGCGCTGGAGGATGCGCACCTGGTGCCGCTGTGCTTTACGAGCGCGAAGACGGGCGCGGGCGTGGACGACCTGATGCACGTGTTTGCGAGCCTGTGCCCGAGCCCGGAAGAGGTGAACCCTCCCGAGTTCATGAAGCGCGAGATGGGGGCGGATGGGCAGGCGGGCGAAGACCTTGAATGGCACGCCCGGCCGGACCCGGCGGGGAAGGTGCTGGCGCACGTGTTCCGGGTGAGCACGGATCCGTTTCTGGGGAAGGTGGGGATCTTCCGGGTTCACCAGGGGACGGTGAAGGCCAAGAGCGACCTGTATATTGATGATAATAAGAAGCCGATCAAGGCGGCGCACCTGTTTGTGTTGCAGGGGAAGGACCACATCGAGGTGCATGAGATCGGGCCGGGGGGGATCGGGGCGATCGCGAAGATCGATGAGTTGAAGTTCAACGGGTGCCTGCACGACAGCCATGAGCTGGACAGCGTGCATCTGCGGCCGTTGCCCCTGCCCAAGCCGATGTACATGCTGGCGGTGACGCTGAAGAATCATGCGGATGAGACGAAGTTTGCGGCGGCGACGCACAAGATGGTGGCGGAGGACCCGTGCTTCACGGTGGAGCGGATCGCCGCGACGAACCAGACGGTGATGCGCGGGCTGGGCGAGCTGCACCTGCGGATCATGATCGAGCGGTACAAGAACCAGTTCGGGATCGAGCTGATCACGGCGCCGCCGAAGGTGCCTTACAAGGAGACCATCACCGGACGGGCCGAGGGGCACTACCGGCACAAGAAGCAGACGGGCGGGGCGGGGCAGTTTGGCGAGGTGTACCTGCGGGTGGAGCCTTTGGCGGCGGATCATCCGGTGGGGTTTGAGTTCAAGAACGAGACGGTGGGTGGGTCGATTCCCCGGCAGTACATCCCGGCGGTTGAGAAGGGTGTGCGGCAGGTCTTGGGCGAGGGGGCGATCGCGGGGTATCCGATCACGGGCGTGAGCGTGGCGGTGTATGACGGGAAGTATCACGACGTGGACAGCAAGGAGATCGCGTTCATTACGGCGGGGCGGCGGGCGTTTGTGGAGGCGATTCAGAAGGCGAAGCCGGTGTTGATGGAGCCGTTCGTGGCGCTGGAGATCACGGCGCCGGCGCGGTACATGGGTGACCTTGCGGGGCACTTGGCGACGAAGCGGGGCCGGGTGCAGAGCAGCGAGGTGATCGCGGGGGACGTGTGCGTGGTGAAGGCGCAGGCGCCGCTGGGAGAGCTGCAGAACTACAGCAATGAGCTGAAGAGCATGACGGGCGGGGCGGGGACGTACGCGATGGAGTACAGCCATGATGAGCGGACGCCGCCGACGGTGCAGGCGGGGGTGGTGGCGGCGTACAAGCCCAAGGCGGAGGTGGATTGAGGGGTGGGGGGTTCGGGTACGATGACGGGCAGGAGCGAGGTGTTGGAATAGGCGTGGAGGTGCGTGTGAAGACGAATCGCGAGTTGCTCGGGATGCCCGAGGGGCGGGGGCTGTCGCTGGCGGTGATCAGCATTGCGCTGCTGGCGGCGGGGGGGATTTTGCTGTACACGGTGAACCAGCTTTCGAGCGAGATGCCGCAGGCCGCGGCGGCGGCGTTGCCGGCGAGCACGATCGACCTGATGTCGGCGGCCCAGAAGGGTGACGTGAATGCGATTGATGCGGCGCTCAAGGCGGGGGCCAAGCCGGATCAGCTGGTGGATACCTCGGGCGGGCGATCGGGGATGACGGCGCTGATGGTGGCGTGCGCGTCTGGGAAGACGGATGCGGTGAAGGCGCTGTTGAAGGGCGGGGCGTCGCCGAATGCGAGGGCGGCGGACGGGAAGACGGCGCTGATGTATGCCGCGGGCTGGGGAAATCCGGCGACGGTGCAGGCGCTGCTGGACGCGAACGCGCGGGTGAATGATCGGTCGGAGGACGGGATGACGGCGCTGATGCTGGCGGCGGTGCGGGGCGACATGACGAGCCTGGCGGCGATCCGCAATGCCGGGGCGGACGTGGCGGCCCGCAACAAGTGGGGCCAGACGGCGCTGATGAACGCGGCGGTCGCGGGCGATGCGGCGAAGATCGAATCGCTGCTGAGCGCCGGGGCCATCGCGAACGATCAGGACCGCGACGGAAAGTCGCCCCTGCTGCTGGCGGCGGAGTCGGACCATGGCGTGGAGGCGGTGAAGGCGCTGCTCAAGGCGCACGCGGATCCGAATGTGGCGGACAGTGAAGGGGCTACGCCCCTCATGAAGGCGTCGCTCAAGGGCGATGCGGAGATGGTGACGGCGCTGCTGACGGCGGGCGCCAGCGTGACGCAGAAGGACAAGGGCGGGATGACGGCCCTGGACTGGGCGGCGAACCGGACCGACGCGCAGGGCGACGCGGTGAAGTCGATCCTGACGCAGGCGAAGAAGTGACCGGCGGCGCTAGCGGATCGCTGGGGGTTCGGCGGGCGGCCTGGCGTCGGGCTTGATGAGCCTGGCGGGCATGGGATCGGCGCCGATGATCTTGGGCGCTTCCTGGTCCGGGGGCACGTCGTTGAGCACCAGATCGGTGACGATGCTGATCTGGTCGGCGACCTTCTTGCGGAGCGTGATCACTTCGTTGGTGACGCCGTAATCACTGAGGAGCACCGAGTAAGAGACGGTGAGACGCATGAGGTCGCCCGGGGCGACCTTGGCGGTTTCGTCGCTGCGCGGCAGGAGGGTGATCTTGGCGTCGGCGAGCTTGACGGATTTGGTGACGCCGTGGAGCGTCAGATCGCCTTCGAGCGTGCAGGTCCAGGCCTTGGCGTCCTTGACGCCGGCGTCGGTCTGCTTGAGGTCGGTGACCTTGGTGAGGTTGAAATCGATGAACGGGAACTGGGCGGCGTCGAGCCACATGGGCTGGGCGAGGTGCTCATCGCGGGCGGCGATGCCGGTGTGGAGGGAGGTGACTCGCAGTCGCCAGCGGCCGGCCTTGAGGGCGGCGGGCGCGTCCGGGTCGCCCTTGACGCAGTAGCCATGGACCTGGTTGGAGAAGCCGTCGATGCGCTCGTTCAGGGCGTCGGAGGAGAAGGTGACCTGCCGCTCTTTGCCGGCGATGGTGCTGTAGACCACGCCGAGCTTTTTGGCGGCGTCGGGCACGGGCAGGTCGGGCGGAGCGAACTGGGCGGGAATCGGGGTGAAGTCGGGGCGTCGGGGCTCGGCCGGAAAAGCCGGCGGGCGCTCGGGCGGCGCGGCGGGCTGGGCGAGCGCGGCTGGAGCGGCGGGCAGGGCAAGCGCGGCGAAAAGGAGACGGGCAAAGACGCTGCGACGCATGGCGATTGCTCCTGCGGCCAGGCGGAACACCCCCGCGTGGGCCGCGTCTAACCGGGAGTGTTATACGCGACTTCACACACCTCGTGCTTGCCGCCCCCGAGGAGGGCAACCAGCGCCAGGGCGAGCACCGGCACGCCCATGATGAGCACGCTGATGAGCCCTTCGCCCGAACCGCTGGGCAAGAGGCCCAGTCCAAAGGTGTTGTTGATGGGCGGGCCGGCGTTGGGCCGGCCGAAGACGCCTGTGAGCGAGCCGTCCTGGTGCTGGAGGGCGGCGAGGTCGGCGGAAGGGAAGAAGGTGAAGGTGCGGCGGCCGGTTGCGTCCCATAGCATGAACGTGGGGGTGAGGGCGGCGACGGTGGCGAGGATGATGAGCAACCGGCGCTTGCCGCAGACCATGCGAAACTCCTTGAGAGGCTGTGACCTGGTGACTATCCATCGGAGCGATCGATGAAGATTGGACTGGTTTTTCTTCGGGTAACCGTGATTCAGATGGTGCTGGCGGCCCAGAGTTTCGCGCTGCAGCCGGACGCGAGCGCCGGCAAGCCCGCGGAGCCGCCTGCCGGAGCCCAGGCGGGCGAGGGCGTGTACACGACGGCGGACCAGTTGCTGGAGGCGCTGGAGAAGGCGGACGTGGGTCTGCGCACGCTGACGGCGGATATTCGGTACGACCGGGTGTTTGAGATCGCGGGTGACCGGCAGATTCGCGACGGGTCGCTCGTGTTTGTGGATGATCGGGGGGAGGCGAGGGACGCGAAGGGGGCAGAGGGGGAAGGGGCTGCGGGCAGCCGCCGGTTTGCGATCCACATCAAGAGCGTGCAGATCGGCGATCGGCGCGATGCGGAGGATCGCTGGCTGATCTTTGATGGCGAGTGGTTTGTCGAGCGCCTGGATGCGCAGAAGCAGTTCACCAAGCGGAGGGTGGCGCGGCCCGGGGAGCACTTTGATCCGCTGCGCCTGGGCGAGGGGCCGTTTCCGCTGCCGATCGGGCAGAAGAAGAGCGACATTGTGAGCCGCTATGACGTGGAGCTGCTGCCGGCGACGCAGGACCTGAAGCCGAATGACCCGGAAGACGCGGCGGCGCAGAAGGCGCTCGACGGGTTTGTGAAGGGGTGTTACCAGTTGAAGCTGACGCCCAAGGAGAGCATTCGCAAGGGGGAGGAGCTGCGGGAGATCCGGTTGTGGTATCGGGCGGGAAGCGGGGCGAAGGGGGAGGCGACGCTGCTGCCGCGAATGGCGAGGACGGTGAATCGGGCGGGCGACGTGACGCTGGTGCAGTTGATCAACGTGAAGGTGAACGAGCCGGTGGATGAGGGTGTGACGTCGACCGCGACGCCCAAGGGGGATTGGAAGGTGCAGATTGAGGATTTGGCGCCGGCCGGGGAGCCCCAGGCGCTGGAGGTGCCGGGGCGTGAGCCGTCCAGCGCCCAAACCGGCGGGAAATAGCGGGCGCTCGGCGGAGGACGGCACCGAACCAAGTCCGGATGCGAACCGATAGATAGGTATCCGGCGCGATGTCGGATCGAAGGGATGCGGCATGGGCGTGGCAAGGCGTTGCGGGCGGGTGTGTGGCGTGGCGGCGGCGGTGTTGCTTTGGGTGGGCGCGGCGCCGGCGGCGCGGGGGCAGACGGAGCCGCTGGAACCGCCGGACGTGGCGCCATCGGTGACGGACCTGCTTTCGCAGGCGTTTCTGAAAGCGGATGAGCAGCGGGCGCTGCGGATCGATCACGGCATATGGACTGACGCGGACCTGACGACGCCGGCGGAGCACGCGCGGGCGGCGCTCACAACTGGGGCGCTGGGGGATGTGTCGCTGACGGACCCGGCGACGCCGGCGATCGACCGGGCGGAAGCGATGGAACTGCGGGGCGAGCCCGCCAAGGCGCTGGAACTGCTGGGCGAAGATACGAGCGCAAGGGCGCTGCACATCCGGGCGGCGGCGCTGACGGACCTGGGGAGATTTGATGACGTTGCGGCGCTGGCGCCGGCGGCGAGCGCGATCATCAAGGATTCCAGCGTGCCCGCGGCCGATACGGCGCACGCGGTGCGGGCGATGCTGCTGATCACGCATGTGTTGGGGGCGGATGACGCGAAGGTGGTGGGGTATCAGGGGATGCTGGATGCGCTGGCCGCGGCGAGAGATACGCGCGACCGATTGAGTTGGCAGGTGTTTCTGGCCGAGGCGCTGCTGCTGCACGAGAAGGGGCGGTATCAGGATGCGGGGGCGGCGCTGGATACGGCGATATCGCTGAACCCGCGGGCGGCGGAGAGCTGGGCGCTCTTCGGCGAGGTGCTGGTGGATGGGCTCGAGTTTCCCAAGGCGGAAGGGGTGGCAGCGCGGCTGGATGTGCTGGCGGGTGGCGCATCGCCGGCGGGGGCGATCGTGCGGGCGCGGGTGCAGCTGAGGCAGACTGAGGGCGAGGCGGCGCTGGCGGCGCTGGCGCCGGCGCTCAAGGAGTATCCGAACCATCGGGGATTGCGCGCGATGGAAATCGCGGCGACGGCGGCGTCGTTCGACTTTGACCTGTGCAAAGCCCGGCTGGACGCGTTTGATGCGATCGCGCCGAAGTCGCCCCAGGCGTATCTGGCGGCGGGCAAGGCGATGGCCGAGGCGCGGCAGTACGACGAGGCGGCGGCGTATCTGCGCACTGCGGCTGAGCGGGCGCCGAACTGGAGCGACCCGGTGGTGGAGCTGGGGCTGTCGGAGTTGCAGGCGGGGCACAACGATGCGTCGCTGGCGGCGCTGGAGAAGGCGACAAAGTTCGATCCTTATAACGTTCGCGCGGATAATAGTTTGACGCTGTTGAAGGAACTGGCGACGTACGCGACGGTTGAGAGCCCGCATTTTGTGATTCGATATAAGCCGGGGGTGGACGAGGTGTTGGCGAAGGAGATGCCCGAGCCGCTCGAGCGGAGTTATGCGCGGGTGACGGGCAACGGACCGGGGGGGATTGATCATCAGCCGTCGCACAAGACGGTGGTGGAGTTGTACCCGGATCATCGCTGGTTTGGCGTGCGGATCACGGGGATGCCGGCGCTGCACACGATCGCCGCGGCGACGGGGCCGGTGATCGCGATGGAGGCGCCGCGGGACGGGCCGAACCACCTGACGGGGCCTTACGACTGGGCGCGGGTGGTGCAGCACGAGTTCACGCACACGGTGACGCTGAGCCGCACGCGGAATCGGTTGCCGCACTGGTTCACGGAGGCGAGCGCGGTGTATCTGGAGGATGCGCCGCGCGATTACAACACGGTGCAGTTGCTGACGCGGACGTTTGATACTGACACGCTGCTGGACTTTGAGAACATCAATATTGCGTTTGCGCGGCCCAAGCGCCCGACGGACCGGGGGCTGGCGTATGCGCAGGGCCACTTCATGTACCAGTACATCATCGAGCACTTTGGGGCGAAGAAACCCCTGGAGCTGATGGACCTGTATGCCAAGGGCGTGCGCGAGGAGGCGGCGTTCCAGCAGGTGCTGGGCGTGTCGCGCGAGAAGTTCTTCGAGGATTTCAAGGCGTGGGGACGCGACCAACTGGTGTCGTGGGGCATGCTGGCCAGCGATGCCTCGCCCGACATCAACACGCTGATGGCGGCGGAACGCAAGACCGACGCGAAGGCACCGGAGGAGCCCACACCCGCGCTGCTGGAGAAGTGGCTCGCGGCGCACCCGGCGGACCCGTTCGTGCTGGAGCAGGTGTTGCAGGAGAAACTGAAAGGACGGGCGGCGGGTGACAAAGCGCTCTCACCCGAGGTGATGGAACTCGCCGAGCGGTACGCCAAGGCGCGGCCGGTGGATCCGCTGCCGCACCGGATTCTGGCGGCGCATTATCTGGCGAGTGATACGCCGGCGCTCGCGATTCCGCATTTGGAATATCTCGACGCGCGCGAGCAGCACTCGGCGGCGTACGCGGTGGAACTGGCCCGGCAGTATCTCGCGGCGGGCGACGTGACCAAGGCGATGGAAAAGACGGCCCGGGCCACGACCATCGCCCCGTATGACCCGGCCACCCGCGAGTTCGCGGCGACCACGTATCTGCGGCTGAAGGACTACGCCGACGCGGAGCGAAACATCGCGGCGATGGTGGTGCTCGAGCCCGACCGCCCGCGGAACAAGGAGCGGCTGGAGGCGATTCGCAAGCTGATGGCCGGGCAGCGGTGAGTGGGGAGAGGGAAAGCGCGATTGATCAGGGGCACTGGCCGCCGGCGATCACGTTGATCAGTGCGTCGATGTCGCCCTGGTCGGCGACGCCGTCCTGGTTGAAGTCGGGGTCGATGCCGCTGGGATTGGAGCCGCCGGCGACGACGTTGATGAGGTAGTCGACGTCGCCTTGGTCGGCGACGCCGTCTTGGTTGGTGTCGGGATCGCACGAAGGACAGACCGGGTCGTGGGGGTCGAAGTTGTGGAACGGGGCGGCGTTGGTGACGATCGAGCCGCAGGTGTTGGAGATGACGCACCGGAGCAGAGCGTCCTGACCCGAGAGGCTGCGGAAAAGGAAGTAGCGATCGGTGGGATTCGTCGCTTCGAAAGCCGCGGCGTTCGCGCCGATGTTGACGCCATCGTGAAGATCTACCCACTGATCGGGCGCCGTCTGAATCTGCCATGCGTAGGAGATGGGCTCGAGGCCGATGGCATGAGTGCCAAAGTACACGCCGTACGAGCCACAGGCGGCTTCGTCCGAGGGTTGGATGTCGATCGCCAGACACGGCGAGATGTTGAGCGAAACACCTCCGGCGTTGTCGCTGCACGGCGCATCATAAATGAAGAAGTTGAGAAGTTCGTATTCGGTGGTGGTGATGAAGGCGGGGCTTGAGTGTTCCAAGGCGAGGGCCGGCGTCGCCCAGCGATCGGAGTTGGGGACTGCGGCGTTGGGGTAATGCTCGATGGTCCCGTCGGCGCGGCGGACATCCCAGTAGGCGGTCCAGCCGTTGTCGCAGTTGCCGCCGGAGCCGTCGCAGCCCACCGGTCCGCCCGGCCAGCGGAACCAGGCGTCGTAGAGGCCGTGGACAGGCTGCATGGTGTAGATGCCGGTTGGTAACGCGAGTGTGACGGCTTGCTGCCCATCGAGGCTGCAGTTGCCCTGGGCGCCGAGATCGATGGTTTGCGCGGCGGCGGAATTGCCGGGGGCGAAACATGCGAGGAGGGCGGCAAACCAGAACGCGCCGGCAGAAGCGGTGCGAGTGGTTAGCGTCGTACGAAGGCGCGGAGTCGCTGCAGTGCGCATGAAAGTTCCCCCCCGGAGGCACGAGTGCGAGGCTGAGTTGGCGGAGTGCCGGCCGCCGATTGAATGGTACCTTGTCAGGGGCACTGGCCGCCGGCGATCACGTTGATGAGCGCATCGATGTCGCCCTGGTCGGCGACGCCGTCCTGGTTGAAGTCTGGGTCGATGCCGCTGGGATTGGAGCCGCCGGCGACGACGTTGATGAGGTAGTCGACATCGCCCTGGTCGGCGACGCCGTCTTGGTTGACGTCGGGGTCGCACTGGCCGGGAAGGCTGACGGAAGCGATCGCGGTGGGGGCTGCGGCCCGGCCGTCGCTGGGCGTGACGCGGCATTCGATGAACGTGCCGGGCGTGACGAGGCTGGCGGGCAGGGCGTCGGCGCGCCCGGCGAAGGTGTTGCTGCGCACCTGTTGGCCGTTGATGAGCCAGGTGTATTGATAGCGGACGAGGTCGTAGTCGGGGTCGTCGAGGGCGAGGGGGGCGTTGACGCGGGCGAAGAGCGCGGCGCCGGGCGTGGGGCTGGGTGGATCAAACGAGACGGTCACGGCGGCGGGCGGGCGGTTGAAGCCGGGTGTCGCCTGGGGGCGAACCTGGATGGGCGCGGTGATGGCTTCGACGCCATTGATGTCAAAGCGGATGCTCCAGGTGCCGGCGATGGTCCGCATGTCGTTGATGTAATAGGTATAGAACCAATATTGCGAGTTGCGGTAGAGTTCGGAGTTGCCGAAGGCGATGGCGCCCGAGTCGAAGGCGAGCGAGCCGTCCGGGCGGTAGTAGCGTTGGCGCCAGGTGGCGTTGGCGGGCAGGTTGACGATCTGCATCCAGAACCAGAGGAACTGGTCGAAGCCCATCTGGCCGGTGTTGGGATATCGGGAGGGGTAGCCCCGGATGCCGGAAAGATTGTCGGTGGAATAGCCGAAGTCGGCGATGTAGGTGTTCAAGTTAAGAGGAGGCTGGTTGACCCAGAGGGACTGGGCGGAGCCGCAGGGGCCGGCGAAGGGGTCGTAGACGGTGTTGCCGGTGGCGTCGGTGAGTTGAAAGTGGATGTGGGGGCCGGCGGAGTTGCCGCTGGACGCGGCCAGGCCGATCTGTTGGCCCTGCTCGACGCTGTCGCCCAGGTGAGGCACGACGGTGCCGGTGGCCATGTGCCAGTACCAGCCGTAGAGGCCATTGCCGTGATCGACGATGATGGAGTTGGCGAGGGTGCCGCAGAGGCAGGTGGAGTGGTCGGGCTCGCCATCGTGGTAGTAGGTGACGACGCCGGGGAGCACGGCGAAGTCGGGCACGCCGATGTCCTGCTCGGCGAAGGAACGCAGGCCGAAGTCGGTGCCCTGGTGGCCGTCGTAGGTGAAGTTGTGGCAGGAGTAGTCCTGGAAGCCGGCGGTCGGGTCGTGGTCGACGTAGCCGGGGGGCAGGAGATCGGCGAAGAGCGTGGCGCCGATGGGGACGAAGGGTGTGAGGGGGAAGGAGCGCGATTGGTAGCCCGAAGGGTGGGCGGCTCGCCAGGCGGCGATGGCGGCAAGGCCGGCGGCGCGGTCGGCGGGGTTGATGCAGTCGCCAGCGCCCTCGATGCGGGGCGGCGAGACGGAGGCGGGTACCAGGTGGGCGACGCTGGGATCGAGCGATGGGCCTGGCTGGAGGGCGATTGCCGCGATGACGAGTGGGGCGAGCAACATACATACCTCCGGCGGAAAACCGAAAGGTATCAGGTTGTGCTAGGGCGTCAAGGAAAGTTGGTTGAAGGGTGAAGCTGGGGGCGGGATGAGTGGCGGATTATGGGCATTGGCCGCCGGCGATGACGTTGATGAGGGCGTCGATGTCGCCCTGGTCGGAGACGCCGTCCTGGTTGAAATCGGGGTCGATGCCGGTGGGATTGGCGCCGCCGGCGACGACGTTGACGAGGTAGTCGACGTCGCCCTGGTCGGCGACGCCGTCTTGGTTGACGTCGGGGTCGCAGGGGGGCGCGAGATCGGGGACAACGATGATTTGGGCGAGTTCGCCCGAGCCGCCGCCGCTGGAGACGCCGGAGGTCGCGACGATGGTGCCCGCGCCCGCCGCACCGGGGGTGAAGGTGCGGAGTTGATCGCTGAGCGTATCGAGGACGAGGGATTTGCCGGCAACGGGGACGTAGGCCCCGGCGACTTCGCCCGCGACGCCGAAGTAGCCGCTGCTGGCGAAGACGGAGAGCGTCATGGTGGCGGGGTCGAGCAGGCGCATGCGCCGGAGCGTGTCGTTGCTGTTGTCATCGCTCTTGACAAACACGGTGCCGTTGGGCCCTTCGGACATGCCGGTGACGATTTCCGCAGATGGGAGCATGGGCGTCGAGATGCTGGTGCGGTCGACTACCTGGAAGCCGTTCGGTGTGAAGGTGATCCGCTCGAAGGTGTCGTTCGACCCCGAAGTTCCGGCGAAGATGAGGGTGTTGGTGGCGATGCTGAAATATGACGCGGTCAGCGTGTTGTTGCTCACGGCTTCCGGCGCGGTGCCCGCCTGATTGAGCACCTCGTGCACGACGCCAGCGCCGTCGAGCACCGCCAGCGTGTTGGTCGCGCCGCGGACGAAATAGATTCGCCCGTCCGCGGCTGCCGCCGCGCGGTTCGCCACGTCGTTGCCGGCGATCCCCAAGCGGGGAATGTTGAGGTGAGTGAGCGTGCCGGCCGCATCGATGAAAGTGAGCGTCGACGTGCTTCCGGCGCCGACCACGATCTTGCCGCGGAAGGGGTCGAAGGTCGCTCGCCCGAAGGAGACTTCGGAGCCGGTGTAGATCCTGGTCACTGCCCAGTTGTTCGACGGGCTGATCTTGACGATGCCGGGCTCCGACCCGTTGACGGCCCGCGGCAGCGAGGTTGAGATCAGGTAGGCATCGCCCGGAACGAACGACTGAGCCCAGGCACCGGAGGCGAACACGCAGAGGGCAAGGCCGAAGCCGATGTGTTGCTTGAGCATGGGGGCACTCCGGAAGCGCGTGGGCGCTTACGGGCACACCCCGCCCGCGACCACATTGATCAATGCGTCAATGTCGCCCTGGTCTGCTACCCCATCCTGGTTGAAATCTGGGTCGATGCCGCTGGGATTTTGGCCGCCCGCGACGACGTTGATGAGGTAATCGACGTCGCCCTGGTCGGCGACGCCGTCCTGGTTGACGTCGGGGTCGCAGGTGGGAGGCACGGTGACGCGGAGCACCTGGCCGGTGGTGCCGGTGGGGCCGAGCACGGTGCTGGTGAGGTAGTAGATCTCGCCCTGGGCGTCGCGGCCCATTCCCTTGAGGTATTTGCCCAGGGGCTGGTTGGTGCCGCTGAGGTTGGCGCGAAGGAACTGACCGGGCTGGGCGGGGTCGAGATAGAAGACCTGGCCGTCGGGGCTTCCGAACGAGGTGCTGAAATCGCCGAAGAGGTAGAGCCCGGTCAGCGACGGATTGGCGGAGCCGCGGTAGATGTAGCCTCCGACGACCGCGATGCCCACGGGGGTTGAGCCGTCGACGTGGGGGTAGTCGCCGACGGGGGGCAGGGTGGCGTCGGCGCCCGGGCAGGTGGGCGGGGCGACATTCGGGGAAAAGGGATCGAAGCAGTGTGTGCCTTCCTTGAGCGGCCAGCCGTAGTTGCCGCCGGCGACGACATTGTCGACTTCCTCGAAGAGGTTCTGGCCGACATCGCCCACCCAGAACTGGCCGGTGGCGCCGGGGCCGACGTCGTCGAACGAGAAGGCGTATGGGTTTCGCAGGCCGTAGGCGTAAACGGCGGGGTTGGCGCCGGGGGTGCCGAGGAAGGGGTTGTTGGGCGGGATGGCGAGCATGCCGGGGGTGTCGGCGTTGAAGCGGAGGATCTTGCCCAGGAGCGCGCCGAGATTCTGGGCGTTGCCGATGGGGCCGTGGCTGGGGGGCACGTCGGCGAGCCCGTCGTTGGCGCCGCCGCCGTCGCCCAGCGCGATGTAGAGAAGGCCGTCGGGGCCGAAGTCGAGCCCGCCGCCGGCGTGGTTGAACTGGGGTTTGGGAATGCTCAGCAGCACGATGCCGGCAGGGTCGGCGATGTTGGGGTTGGCGGCGGAGACGTGATACTCGGCGATGACCTCGCTGCTGCAGCCGCGCGAGGTGCCCAGGCATGGGTCGCCCGGGTTGCCGGTGCGCGGGGCGGAGTAGTGGACGAAGAAGCGGCCGTTGCTCGCGAAGTTTGGATGGAAGGCCAGGCCCAGCAGCCCGCGTTCGTCATAGCCCGGGTTGAGTGCGACCATGAGCGGGCGCACGTCAAGAAAGGGCGTCGGCAGCAGCGTGCCGTTGCTCAGAATTCGGATGGTGCCGGCCTGATCGACGATAAAGAGGCGGCCGCTGTCGTCGGGCGCGGCCTTGAGCTGCACTGGCGAAGTGAGGCCCGAGGCGATGGGGGTGAGATCGAACGAGACGCTGCCGACGGGGATCTGCGCGAGGGCGGTCTGAACGCCGCACGTGAGGCCCGAGATGGAGATGAGGGCCGCGGCTCGAACGGTCGGGGTGAGTTTCATGATGTCCTCCGGTGGTGGCGTGTGCTGGGCGTGGTGCTACCGCTGCCGGTGACCCGCGTCACCGCAGTTGCGGGAGCGCTCTGGTGTTCACGCGCGGCGCGCCGCTGCAACACAAGATGTCCGCCGGGCATCGCGGGCTTGCAGAAGTTTCAAGGAGGCAGCGGGCGGCGCTACGGCGGGGGGTTCAGAGCGCTGAATCCGGCCACGGATGGACGTCGCGCGCCAGCTCAATCAAGCCATGAAGAAGGCACAGGCGGAAAGCCTGTGCCCTGGGAGCGAGCGGTTGAGCTTGATACACCCCGCGCGTGCGGCGGCGCCAGCGCGAGGCCGGGTAGCGGCGGCAGGGCCTCGCGGCGCCGGCTTACGGGCATTGCCCGCCGGCGATCACGTTGACGAGCGCGTCGATGTCGCCCTGATCGGCGACGCCGTCGTTGTTGAAGTCGGGGTTGACGCCGGTGGGGTTTTCGCCGCCGGCGACGACGTTGATGAGGTAATCGACGTCGCCCTGGTCAGCAACGCCGTCCTGGTTGACGTCGGGGTCGCAGGGAGCGCCGTTGGGGGTGACGATGAAGGCGAAGTTGCCGGCGCCGCCGCCACCTGCGCCATTGCCGGCGCCGTCGGGAGGAGCGACAAAGGAGACGTCGCCGGTTCCGACGTAGGAGATGGTGTACTGACCGGGGTCGAGGTTGCCGGCGAGGCCGGTGAAGTCGATGGAGTAGCCGTTCTCGGCGCCGGTTTCCAGGTGGATCATTTCACCGTTGGGGCCGGTGAGCGAGAAGACGATGGAGAAGGCGATGGAGGTATCGGGGGCGCCGGAGGGGCCGGCGCAGCCGCCACCACCGGAGAGGGTGAAGGAAGAGGGCGTGTCGATGTTGAAGGTGACGATGAACTGGTTGGACTGGGTGGATTCGGCGGAGGTGCCCGGGGCATTGCCGCCGCCGAGGGAGAGGGTGAGCTGGTCGAGGCTGATCTGATCAGAGCTGACGACGCCGCCGGATTGGTTGGCGGTGCCGGAGATGAAGCCTGGGATGGAGAGGGCGTCGGTCCAGGTGTCGTATTGGCCATCGGGAGCGCTGGTGGTGAAGGGGCCCTGGTGGGTGGTGAGGCCGTCAATGGTGGAGTAACTTTCGCCCGAGATGGAGCGGGTCTGGGAGATCGGGGTGATCTGGGCGAGGGCGGCGGGGCTGAGCGACGCGAGGATGGTGAGTGCGAGGGCGGTTTTCATGATGGCTCCGTTGGAAAAAGGGGAACGTGATTGCGGCAGCAGGCGGGAAGACGATTTCTGACCTGGGACGCCGGCTTGCCAGGGTGCGGGGTTGTTTCGGCCGAGGTGTGAGGCGCGAGCCCGTGTGTGAGATGATGCTTACGGGCACGGTCCTCCGGCGATGACGTTGACGAGGGCGTCGATGTCGCCTTGGTCCGCGACGCCGTCCTGGTTGAAGTCGGGGTCGATGCCGGTGGGGTTGCTGCCGCCGGCGACGACGTCGATGAGGTAATCGATGTCTCCCTGGTCGGCGACGCCGTCCTGGTTCACGTCGGGGTCGCAGGCGGGCGGCGCGACGTCGACAGGCCGGGTCCAGACGAGGGCCTGGTCGAGATTGGAGACGTTGTCGTGGCCCCAGCCGACGACGTAGATGGTGGTGGCGTCGTGCCAGACGCCGGTGGCGGTGGAGGAGCGCCAGTCGCCCCCGAGGTATTGCGACAGGTCTTCGAAAGAAGCAGCGGTGTTGTTCCAGATGCCGGCGTGTGAGAACGTCGTGGCGGCGTTCCACACCATGCCGACCTGGGCGTCGCCGTCGATGGCCGCGAGCGAGGAGTTGGTGAAGTTCGCGGGGTGAACGTCAACAAAGGAGGTGGCCGTGCCGCTCCAGATTCCGGCGTGCGAGGCCGGGAAGTAGGCAAGGCCCACTTGGCGCAACGCATCCGCGCCGAGGATCTGCGCGTCGGTAGCGGAGGCGGGAGTGAGGTCGGTCCAAGAGGCGGCTGAGCCGCTCCACGCGCTCGCCCGGGCGTGGTTGTTGAATGCGGCGTCTCCGTATTGATGCGTGGCGTCCATGGCGAGCGCCTCGGAGTAGGTGGCGCCGGCGGGGTTGAGGTTTACCCACGAGGCGGCGGTGCCGCTCCAGAGGCTGGCGGAGTAGTGGTTGGTGGGGCCGGTGACGTAGGTGGTGCCGGCCTGTTGGGGGCCGGTGGTGGCGTAGATGTAGGCCTCGCCGCTGGTGTTCATCATGGGCGGGGTGAGGTCGACCCAGGAGTTGGCGGTGCCGTTCCAGATGGAGGCGCGGGTACCGCCGCTGTTGGCTTGAATGTACCCGACCTTTTGCTCGCCCAGCACCGCGCTGGCGCCGCCGCCAAAGGCGATGACCGGATCCAGGTTGACCCAGTTCGTATCGAGTTGTCGCCAGAGGGCGGCTTCGTAGGAGCCCAGGCCCGAGACCTGACCGACGATCTTGCCGTCGCGCACGCCCAGAGCCTTGGAGCCGTAGGTGCCGGCGGGGTGGAGATAGGCGACAGCCCAGCGCGGGATGGGCTTGGACCAGATGATGGCCTCGTCGTAGCCGGTGGTGTTGTTGTGGGCAAAGCCTCCGACGTAGATGGTGGTCGCGTCACTCCAGATCGCGTAGGCGCTCGAGGTGCCGTAGTTGCTGGCGAGAGCGTGGGAGAGGTCTTCGTACGAGGCGGGCGCGCCAGTCCAGACGCAGGCGTGGTCGACGCCTCCGAATCTGGCGTAGCCGGCTTGGCGCCCGGCGAAGACGGCGTAGACGCCCGACTGCGAGGCGGTGGCGGGGTGAAGATCGATCCAGGACGCCGCGCTGCCCTTCCAGAATCCAGCGTGGAAGGTGCTGCCGAGGTAGGCGTAGCCGCCCTCTTCGGCGGCGTCGATCGAGGTGACGGTGGAGAGGAGCGCCCCGGCGGGGTTGAGGTCGGTCCAGGATTCAGGCGTGCCGGTCCAGAGGCTGGCGTGGGGCTGGCCGCTGATGGTGGCGGAGCCGACTTGGTGCGTGCCGTAGGCGGCGCTGAGCGCGGAGGTGGTGGCGCCGGAGGAGGCGGGGTGGAGGTTGATCCACGAAGCCGCGGTGCCGGACCAGAGCGAGGCGTTCTGCACGCCTCCGATGACGGCGAATCCGACCTGCTGCGAGCCGTTGGTGCCCAGGGCCGAGGACGAAGTGGCGCCGGCGGGGTTGAGGTCGACCCACGAGGCGGCGGTGCCGTGCCAGCTGGCGGCGTGCTGATCGGAGCCGACGTAGACATCGCCGACCTGGTTGCCGCCGGCGGTGCGGTGGATGAGCGCGCCGAAGAAGCCGGCGCTCGGGGGCGTGAGATCGACCACCGAGCCGGCCGACCCGTGCCAGAGGGCGGCGTGCTCGCTGAAAATGCTGGTGGAGAAGAAGTAGCCGACCTGGTCGGTGCCGTCGATGCCATCGACCTGCGAGCCGATGGTGCCCGGCGGTGCGAGGACCGTGGCGGACCACTGCGCCAGGGCGGCGCGCGGGGCCAGCAGCGTGCCCAGGCACGCGGCCAGCAGTGACGCCAGGGCAAAGCCCCGCCCCGGGCACCGGGGCAAGACGCGACGGGCGGGCGGGGTGAAGTTCAACGCGGAGTCTCCTGTGTAGTCGCGGGCGCGCGGCCCCCAGCCCCCCGGCCGCGGGGCCGAAGGTACCACCGGACGCTCGGACGTCAAGACACTTTTTTCACCCGCGCCGGCCCGCGCCTCCGGGCCAGCATTGCTGAACGATTACGGGCAGGGCCCGCCGGCGATCACGTTGATGAGCGCGTCGATGTCGCCCTGGTCGGAGGCGCCGTCGTTGTTGAAGTCGGGGTTGATGGAGTTGGGGTTATCGCCGCCGGCGATGACGTTGATGAGGTAGTCGACATCGCCTTGGTCGGAGGCGCCGTCCTGGTTGACGTCGGGGTCGCAGGGTGGGGCGATCACGACCATGACGGGCGGGGTCTCGATTGTGCCGCAGGCGTTGCTGAACACGCACGTGTAGGTGCCGGCATCGGAGGGCGTGGCGCCTGAGATCACGAGCGCGGCGGGGGTTGAGAACGTCGGCGAAGGGAGCGTCGTCGTGGCGCCCGTGACGAGCCCGCCCCCGGGCGCGGCCCCGGCGATGCCGTTGGCAACGGGCGAGCTGTCGCGATACCAGTGGGCGGTGACATTCTGGTAGCCGCCCGCGGGCTGGGCGGCCAGCGCGACGCGTTGTCCCGCCGCGACGACCTGGTGCTGGGAGATGGACGCGGCGGTTGGGGCCTGCGTCAAGGAGTATCGCGCGAAGTAGTTGGAGGATTGACCGCCGACGATGCTGAACGTGCCGCCAGCGGCCAACTCGCCATTGGGTAGAGACGCGAGCGTGTTGAAAGTGGTCGGATTGGTGCCCGAGCCGAGGGCGACCCAGGCTGCGCCGTTCCATCGAGCGATTCCGTTGACGGTCGTGGAGCCCACGGTGGTGAATGAGCCGGCGGCGAAGATGTCGCCGTTTGGCCTGATGTTGAGCGCGTTGACGGTTCCGTTGGTGCCGGTGCCCATGGCGGCCCAGGCCGCTCCGTTCCAGCGGGCGATGTTGGCGGCGGCGGCGGCGCCTGCCGAGGAAAAGTGCCCGGCGACGACGAGGTCGCCGTTCTGGGCGAGGGCCAGTGCGTATACCGGACCGTTGACGCCAGCGCCGAGGGGTGACCAGGCGGCGCCGTCCCAGCGGGCGATGTGGTTGGCGGGTAGCCCGCCCGCGCTGGTGAAGTCGCCGCCGGCGATGAGATCGCCATTGGGAAGCACGACGAGCGTCCGCACGGTTGGGGCGGCGCCGAATGTGCCCTGGCCGAGGGGCGACCAGTCGACGCCGTTCCATCGGGCGATGTGGGCCGCGGCCACGCCGCCTGCCAACGTGAAGTTGCCACCCGCGATGACGTCGCCGTTGGGCATGATGGCGACAGAGATCACTTCGTCCGCGAGACCCGTGCCAAGGGGTGACCACGAGATGCCGTTCCATCGGGCGATGCGGCTGGCGGGGGTTCCGGTGGCGTCGGTGAAGGAGCCGCCCGCGATGATGTCACCGGCGGGGGTGGTCGCGACGGCGTTGACGTTTCCGTTCATGCCACGCCCGAGTGTGGACCATCCGGTTCCGTTCCAGAGCGCGATGGAGCCGGCGGGCGAGGCGTCGGCGGTTGCAAACATGCCGCCCGCGACCAGGCGTCCATCGGGGAGCGAGGCCATCGCCCGCACGGGGCCGTCGAGCCCGGAGCCGTAGGGGAGCCAGCCTTGGTCGCGCCGGACGGCGATGTTCGACGCGGCCACGCCCCCGATGGAGGTGAACTGGCCGCCCGCGAAAAGATCGCCGCTGGGAAGCAGCGTGGCGGTGAGAACCTGAATGGAAGAGGCGGCTTCAGAGGAGGACCAGGTGGCGCCGTCCCAGATGGCGATGCCGCTGGCGGGGTTGCCTCCGGCGGATGTGAAGTCGCCGGTGACCAGCAGGCGCCCGTCGGGCATGAGGGTGAGCGAGTTGACCTGGCTGCCATTCTGGAGCCGCACGCCGTCCCCGAGCGGATGCCACGCGACGCCATCCCAGCGGGCGACGCCTGAGAGGCTGATGCCGTCGATGCCCGCCAGGGGGCCGCCGGCGATGAGATCGCCATTGGGCATGTTGGCGAAGCAGTAGACGCCTCCGATGACGCCAGCGCCAGCGATGAACGACCACTGCGTGCCGTCCCACCTGGCGATGTCGTGGAGGAGGCTGCCGGGCGAGGGATTGAAGGTTCCGGCGGCGAGGATGTCGCCATTGGGTCGGACTGTGACGGCGTCCACTCCGACGCTGGAGAGATTGCCGATGGCGGACCAGGCGATGCCGTCCCAGCGAGCGACGTGGCTGAGGGGTGCGGGGCCCGAGGCAGCGAAGGCCCCGCCCGCGATCAGGTCGCCGTTGGGCAGAAGGGCGAGCGACTTCACCCGCCCGTTCAGCCCTGCGCCGAGCGGATGCCAGGCGGCACCGTCCCATCGCGCGATGTATTGGCAAGGGACGCCCCCGGCGGAGGTGAAGTCGCCCCCGGCGACAAGATCTCCATTGGGCATCTTGATGAGGCAATAGACGAAGACTTGAGAAAAGTTGGTGATGCCGCCCGCCATCGACTCGCAGCGCCCGGACTGCGGGTCGTAGGAGGCGATGGCGGAGGTGCCCGGCCTGCCCCCGGCGGCGGTGAAGGTGCCCCCGACGATGAGCCGCGGCGGCAGGGGGCCGTCGCCGTCTTGATCCCAGAGGAGGGAGGTGTAGACCGCGCGGGTAGCGCCGGTGGTGCCGTCGCCGGGCAGCCACTGGGGGTAGCACACCTGGCCGCGCAAGGACGCGACGAAACACAGCAACGCGACACATGGCCAAACGCGGAGCGAGACGGCACGCGGACAATGACGGATCATCGATGAAGGCTCCTGGCGGCCGACCGCGCCGGCCACGCTACCAAACGGTATTCCAACAATCCCCCCCTCCAGACCCGCGAATGTTAATGTTGCCAAAAAATAAACACGAGCCATGATGGCTCGCGTGAGTCGAACGCCGTGAATGTTGCGTGGGGGTCGGAACGGCACGCCGCCAAGCCGTTCGGGCCGACATCTTTTTGGCACGGCCGGATCAGCGAGTGCGGCGGATCCGGTGCCAGCTGAGCCGCGCGATGAGGCGGAGCGCCGCCGGGCGGGTGAGGGTGCCCGTGAGGCTTACGGGCAGGGCCCGCCGGCGATCACGTTGATGAGCGCGTCGATGTCGCCCTGGTCCGCGACGCCGTCGGCGTTGAAGTCGGCGTTGATGCCCGTGGGGTTTTCGCCGCCCGCGATGACGTTGATGAGGTAATCCACGTCGCCCTGGTCCGCCACGCCGTCCTGGTTCGTGTCCGGGTCGCACGCCACGCCCAGGCACGAGGTGCGGGCGGCGATGCGCCCTGCGGGCAGGCCGCCCGCGTTGGCGAAGGAGCCCGCCACGTACAGCGTGTTGTCGTAGTTGAGCAGTTTGATCCCCTGGGCGTCGACACCTCCATCGACGACCGTCCAGGTGTTCCCCTCGAGCCTGAAGAAGCGGTTGATCCCGCCGGTGATCGGCGTGCCGGTGGCGTAGAGCTTCTCGCCGCTGCCGTCGTCGAAGGTCTCGAGGCTCCAGATGCGTCCGCCCGGGTTCTGGCCGACGGCGGTCCACGTCGTGCCGTCCCACTTGGCGACCTGCGCCAGCGTGCCGTTCACGCGAAGGTTCGTGCCGCCGATGTACAGCGCCCCGTTCCACACCTTCATGGCGTCCACCTCGGCGGTGATGATGGTGTTGCCCAGGTTGGTGCCGACGACGGACCAGGTCGTGCCGTTCCAGCGCGCGACCGTCAGGGCCGGCACGCCGTCCACTGAGTTGAAGCGCCCGCCGATGTAGAGTTGCTTCCCGCCGCCCTGCCCGTCATCGAAGACCGTCATCGACGTGACCAGCGGGTTGATGCTCCCCTGCGACGATACCAGCGTGGGCATGGAGGTGACGATTTTGGTGGCGGTGGTGCCGTCCCACATCGCGACGTGGGCCGCGGGCAGGCCGTTGAGTTCCTCAAACGAGCCCCCGAAGAAGACGCGCGGCGACCCCAGGAAATCGCTCGTCGTGCAGCTCCACACCGCGTGGACCGGCCCGCCGGTATCGGGCAGCACCCAGCCGGTGTTCACCGGGAGGAACTGCGTGCCGTCCCAGCGGGCCAGGCTGCGCGTGCCCGGCACGCCCGCGGCGGTCTGGAAGAACCCGGCGATGTACAGCTCGCCGTTCATCTCCGTGAAGGAGGTGCCGAAGGCGTTGTTGGGCCCGGCGATGAGGCCGCCGCCCAGGGGCTGCCACGATGCGGTGGAAAAGTCGTAGCGGGCGAGGTAACTGGTGTTTTCGATTGCGCCCATGGCGGGGAAGGAGCCGCTGGCGATCAGGTCGCCTTGATAGACCGTCAACGCCCCGATGTAGCCGGTGGCGATCCCGGTGTTGCTGAGGGTGTAGTCCCAGGCGGGGGTGCAGGGCTGGGCGAGCACGGCGGGGGCGGCGAAGGCGAGCACGGCGAGCGAGAGGGGGGCGGTACGCATGCGGATTCCTCATGTAGCGCGGACGCGGCACGCGCCCGACGGACCAGGCCCCACCCAACTGAGGGTGGCAGCGAGATGATGTATACGTGACGGGGCGGCCCGTGACGGGAAATTCCTGCGCTTTTCCCAAGATCGTGGGGGAAATGGGGGGGCGATGGCGTCGCGGCCCTCCAAACCCGTGTAGCGTTTGCCCAAACACCCGCCGTGTTCGCCCAGATACGCGCCGCGGGCACCCAAACTCCGGACGAAACCAGGCGGCGAGGTGCGGGGGGCAGTTGCGGAGGCGCGGGGGGTGGGCGCGGAGGTTGGGGGCGGGTGGCCGGCCGTTTTGTTCGCGGGCGCGGCGCTCATGCCAGAGAGGGCTGCCGCCCTGTGCAGCACCTCACCTGCTTAATGAATTCAGGCACCCAGCATCAACGCCGACGCGCACACCTCTTAAGCGGGGGTGCCGGGGGCGGCAGCCCCTGGCATCGGCGTCAACGTACCTTCAGGCGCTGCGCGCTCCGCGATTCAAGCGCCAAGGCGAGCAACGTCAGGTGCTCGCGCGTGGGGCGGTCATGCGTTCCCGGTAGTCCGCGGCTGCAGAACTTCCTCCGCCACATCCGACGCGATCGTCTCGATGGTCGATTCACCAATCTGGAGGGCGTCTGCGCTGAATCCCATCGCGCTCAGGCGCTGCACAAGCTCGGCCTTGCAGTCGGAGGGGATGACGATGCGCCCGCAGGTTCTCACGCCGAACTTCCAGAGCTCCTCGTCGTGCAGCATTCCGAGCCTACCGGAGACGGTGACGAACGCCCTCTGCAAGGTGGGTCGAACCATCCAAGGGGGGAAAGCCATGGTCACGATGACGTCCTGCTCCACGCTCTGTGTGAAGCTCCTCTCAAAATCATTTAGGATTTTCCCCGACTTTTTGTAGACGCGCATCCAGTTGGCTTCCGCAGCCGCTTCGTACTCCGTCAGCGACATCCACCACACCACGGCTTCCTTGGATGGATATCGCCTGCACGCGAAGAAAAGCCCAATGAGCGATTCGTGGGTCCAGTCCAGGCTGCGTGTAGGCAAGCCAAAGTGCCGTGCGACGAACATGGTGCCGCTGTTTCGCCGCGTACCCCAACGCACGCGGGAAAACTCGACATGGCGGCGAGCGCCCGGCTCCAAGTGCGGCCAGGCCTGCGTAACGAAGTTTTCAAGCAAGCGCGACTCGTAAGCCATCGCCTCGGCGGGATCCAGCTTTGTGAGCATACGGCCCAACTGCGTGGGCAGCGTGTCCCAGTTTCCGTGCGACCCGTGAAACACGTGCCCGCCCACGAGTTGCAGTTCAACGAGCCGCTTAAGGACGGCCTCGGCGTTGTCAATCCGCTCGACGGGCCACGCGGCATTCACGTTGTATTCGCACATAATCAAACCCTATACGGCCAGCGGCAACGTCGCGGTAGCGAAGTTCCGCGATCTGTTAATAGATGGCAACACCTTCGACTGGCAGTTGGAGGTGCGGGACAACATCGGCCGACGGCTCGCAGACACGTGGTGCGCGGTTCTGTCGCTCATGCCAGAGAGGGCTGCCGCCCGCTCCGGCACCTCTCCTGCTTAACAGCAGAAGGCACGGCGCACCGACGCCGACGCGCGGATGTCTTAAGCGGGGGTGCCGGGGGCGGCAGCCCCTGGCATCGGCGCGGGTTCTCGCTCGCAAAAAATCACATGGGCGCACCGCGCTGCCGCGGCGGCAGCTTGGTGGCACCTTGGGGCGGCGGGGTGGCGCTTGTGATAATCGCCGCGGCTTGGGCTTAATTACTGCACCGGCTTCTTGGGGACCATCTTTGCGGGCTTGCCCGGCAGGCCGACGGCGCTCTTGATGGGGTTCAGGATTTTGTTTTTGGTTGACTGCTTGGGGCGCATCGCGCTGTAGTCCTTGAGCACTTCGCCCGGCGCCGCCTGCTGGCCGCTCAGGCCGGGCTTGTAGCCGCCGGCGGGCGTGGGCGTCGGGGCCTTTTTGACGGCGCCCGGGGGCTTCTGCGCGAGGAACTTTTGGAGGGCCATCGCGCCCTTCTGGTGCCCGGCGGCCTGCTCGGGGGTCATGGGCGGGGAGGTGGGCGTGCCGATTTTTTGGGGCTTGCCGAACGGATTGGGGAGTTTGGCCACGGGGCGCTCCGGGGGCGGGCGTGATCGCGGCCGCTCCGGACAGTGAGCGAGGCGCGGTACGCGGATGCGGGGACCATACGCCGCCCCGGACGCGGCGGGGGACGCGCCGATCATCGCCCCTCTCGGAGAGAGGGGCCACCCGAGCGGCGCGCACGAAAAAGCCCCGCTCCCGCGGGGCTTTGTGTTTTCACCAGTCACCAGTACCCAGTCCCCAGTGCCTCTTTCTCACGCCCCCGGCTTGAACCCGGCCTTGTACGCCGTGATGGCGCTCGTGAGTTTCTTCTCAAGGTCGGCGTCGAGCGCGCGCTTGGTGTTGAGTTCTTCCCAGATCGGCTTGTTGCCGGCGCGGAAGGAATCCAGCAGGCCCTTCTCGAACTGCTTCACGTCGGCGGCCTCGACGTCATCCAAGAAGCCCTTGGTGCCGGCGTAGATCGAGATCACCTGGTCCACCACGTGCTGCGGCACGTACTGGGGCTGCTTGAGCAGTTCCACCATCGCGGCACCGCGGTCGAGCTGGCGCTGCGTGGCCTTGTCGAGCTCGGTGCCGAGCTGGGCGAAGGCTTCGAGTTCGCGGAAAGCCGCGAGGTCGAGGCGGAGGGAGCCGGCGATCTTCTTCATCGCCTTGATCTGGGCGTTGCCACCCACGCGGCTGACCGAGATACCGACGTTGATGGCGGGGCGCACGCCGCTGAAGAAGAGTTCGGGCTCGAGGTAGATCTGCCCGTCGGTGATCGAGATCACGTTGGTGGGGATGTAGGCGGAGACGTCGCCTTCCTGCGTCTCGATGACGGGGAGGGCGGTGAGGGAGCCCGCGCCGTTCTCATCGCTGAGCTTGGTGGCGCGTTCGAGGAGGCGGGAGTGGAGATAGAAGACGTCGCCGGGGAACGCCTCGCGGCCCGGGGGGCGACGCAGCAGCAGCGACAACTGGCGATAGGCGACGGCCTGCTTGGAGAGGTCGTCGTAGACGCACAGGGCGTGCTTGGGCATCGGCTTGCCGTCGGCGAGCGTCGCGCCGGCGTTCTTGCCCTGCCACATGAAGAACTCGGCCATCGCCGTGCCCGAGTAGGGGGCGATGTACTGCACCGGGGCGGGGTCGCTGCTGCCGGCGGAGACGACGATGGTGTAATCCATCGCCCCGGCCTTGCGCAGCGTCTCGACGACGCCCGCGACCGTCGATTCCTTCTGGCCGACGGCGACGTAGACGCAGACCACCGCGTCCTTGGTGCCCCAGTACTGCTTCTGGTTGATGATCGTGTCGATGGCGACGGCGGTCTTGCCCGTCTTGCGGTCACCGATGATCAGTTCGCGCTGGCCACGCCCGATGGGGATCATGGCGTCGATCGCCTTGATGCCCGTCTGCAGGGGCTCGTGCACCGGCTGACGCTCGGCGATGCCCGGGGCGATGATGTCCACCTTGCGGCTTTCGCTCGCGTTGATCGGCCCGGCGTCGTCGATCGGCTGGCCCAGCGGGTTCACCACGCGGCCCAGCATCGCCTCGCCCACCGGCACTTCGAGCAGGCGGCCCGTCGCCTTGACGGTGTCGCCTTCTTTGACGAGCAGGTAGTCGCCGTAGATAACCGCGCCGACGGTGTCGAGTTCGAGGTTGAACACCTGGCCCATGACGGCGCCGTCGGAGGTCTGGAACTCCAGCAGTTCGCCGGCCATGGCCTTGGAGAGGCCGTAGATGCGGGCGATGCCGTCACCGACCTCGACGACGCGTCCGACCTCGGAGACTTCGAGTTCGGCGCCGAAGGAGGCGATCTCGGACTTGATGACGCTGGCGATCTCGTCGGTTCTGATCTTCACGGTGGGTTCCCTTTGCCCGGCGAGCCGCCGGCGCGCTGTTGCGTCCAACCCCCGGGGCCACTCCCGAAGGGGGAGAAGGGTAGACGCCCGGGGGCGAAATGTCCTTCCCCGGGCAAGGCTTGCTGCCAGCAAGCGTCGCGGCTAGGGTGTACCCATGGTTCGGGTTGTGTCCGCCAGTCTGGCAAAGGTGCTGTTTCTGGGCGTGCTCTGGGCGCTGCTGGCCGGCTGCGCCTCGCGCCCGCGCACCATCGGCTACGCCCCGCTGCGGCATGTCGTGATCGCCCAACTGAACGACCCCTCCGACGCCCGAGATTTCAGCACCGACGCCGGCTCGCTGCTGGGCGTGCCGGGGGTGGTGAATGTCATCACCGGGCCGGTGATCGGGCCCGAGGTGGGCGCCGCCGCCCCGCCCGAAGCGATCCCGGGCGACAATGCGGTGCAACTGGATGTCTCGACGATGGCGCATCTGCACGAACTGAACGCCTCGCCGGCGTACGCCGGGTTCATCGCCAAGTGGCGTGCCAGGAGCCGCTCGCTCAAGACCCTGTCGTTCGGCCCGCACTGCGAGGAGTGACTGCACCTCAAGGGCACGCGGCGCGAGCGCCCCGGGGGAGCTCACTCGATCGCCGGCAGCCCCAGCATCGCCCGGATCAGGTTGATCTGCCCCATGTGGTAGCAGTCGTGGGGGAGCATGTAGATCAGGCGCGAGCAGTCCGTCCCGGGCTTGGCAAGCGGGCGACTTGACGAGACAAGCGTCCTTGTCTCGCACACAGCACGCGAACGATCTAGGGAGGTAGCAGTTTCGCACCAGTACAACCGCGGGCGCGAGTCGGGACTCATGCCCTATGGCACCAACGCCTGAGTGATGGGACCTCCGCGGCAAGCCACAAAGACATACCGAGTTGGATCTCAGCCCTTGCGGGTCGATTGTGATAGTGACGATTGTTTTCTAGCTTGACGAGATCCGTAACACAAGTACACTGCCGCGCCTTGGCTGCCGGCCGTCCCGAGCATCGCGAGGCCCGGGAGTCAAACCTTGCCTTACGTCTACGGTGTCGTGAAGATCGCACTGGTGTCGGCATTGATTTCAGGCGTGGCTCACGCTCAATGGACCGTGACCAATCTCGCCCCGACCGGCGCTACTTCTTCGGCCGCCTTGGCCATGAGCGGAACGAATCAAGCTGGCTTTGCCGCGTTCTCGGTTGCCGGTCCGGAGCATGCGGGGCTCTGGTCGGGCACCGCTGCCTCCTGGACTGACCTGAACCCAGCTGGCGCTGATAGTTCTCGAATCAACGCCACGTCCGGAATCCAGCAGGCTGGGTATGTGATTGCAGGTGGGCGAACCAAAGCCAGCCTGTGGAGCGGCTCGGCAGACTCCTGGCTCGATTTGTCTCCGGCCACTTCCACGTCCTCCCAAGCCTATTCAACTTCGGGAACCCAGCAGGTCGGTTATGCAGATGTTGGCGGCGTTCGTCGTGCGAGCCTTTGGAACGGCACCCCGGACTCTTGGCAAGATCTCAGCCCCGCCGGTGCTACTCAGTCCTATGCCCTCGCCAACTTCGACGGCCAGCAAGCGGGATACGCAATTCTGTCGAATTCATTCGGTAATGCCCACGCTGGCATGTGGACAGGCACTGCCTCGTCTTGGGTCGATCTTCATCCATCCTCAGCCGCGTTGACTGGTTCACTCGTGTACGGGATGTCTGCATCGCAGCAGGCGGGTTGGGTCACATTCAACTTCAATAGTCAAATGACTCACGCAAGTGTCTGGACCGGCAGCGCGGCTTCCTGGGTTGATCTCAATCCCGCCGGGGCGATTCAGTCGGTGGCAGTCGACGTTGCAGATGGGTGGCAAGTCGGTTACGCCGTCGTCGGCGGCAAGCCGCGCGCAAGCCTCTGGAACGGGACGGCCGAGTCCTGGGAAGACCTTTCCACGGCGCTCCCAGGCTCCTGGGGTTTAACGAGTGCTCGCAGCATCTGGAGTGATGGTTCGACCATTTTCATCGCCGGATATGGCCATAACAACATCTCGGGCAACGATGAAGCCCTGCTCTGGTCCCGTCCCGTTCCCGCGCCCGGTGCAGTCGCATTGCTCACGCTCGGCGCCCTTGCGGCACGCCGCCGCCGGGCCTGATCACTCGATCGCCGGCAGCCCCAGCATCGCCCGGATCAGGTTGATCTGCCCCATGTGGTAGCAGTCGTGGGGGAGCATGTAGATCAGCCGCGAGCAGTCCGTCCCGGGCTTGGCCAACGCCGCGGCCACCGCTTCCTGCGACTTTGCGAACCGTGCCTTGGTCGCCGCCCACGCCGCCTCGCTGGTGTCGCTCACCTTCGGAAAGTTCCCCGCGGCCACCGCCTCCTTGCTCGGCTTCTCCGGGTCGGTCAGCCGCCTCAGCGCATCCTCGCGCCAGAAGCAGAGGTGCAGCACGTGCTGCCAGATGTTGTGGCGCGTGGTGGTGACGCCCGGGGCGCTTGGGGGCGACCACGCGGCGTGGGTGGCGGTCAGCCCTTCGAGAGACTTCTGCCAACTCGCCGCCCACAGGCCCTCGGCCCAGGCGTCGTTCCAGAACTTGGTGTAGAGCGCAAGGTCGTGCGAGGTGGACATGGGGGCTCCTGGAGCAGGGTGAGGTGCGAGCGTTCGCCATTATAAGGGACGCCGGAGGTGAGCGCAGCGAACCTCCGGGTGGCGGAGGCGCGAAGACACTTTCGCGTGCGCGTCACGTGACGACCTTACCCGATCATTCGCAGGCACGCCGGGTAGCGGTAGTAGCGTCCCTTGCTGGCGGCCACCGCACCCAGGATCATCCCCACGATCCCGAGCACGTACGCCGCGATGATGACCAGAATACCCAGCCCCAGCAGAGGGATGAGCACCACGCCGATGATGCCGTAGATGAGCAGCGAAATCTGAAAGTTCAGCGCCTCGCGCCCGTGATCGCGCACGAACGCGGATTCGTCCCGCTTGATGAGCCACATCACCAGCACCGGGATCACCGGCACCGCCAGATGCCACGCCAGCAGCGTCAGGTGCATCGCCAGCGAGTAGTGGCGTTCCCACTCCTGCACGCCCGTCGCGGCCATCGGGTCGCCGGGATTCTGATTTTGCCCGTAGTTCTGTTCCATGCTCCACCCCGTCATGCTCGAAAAGGCCGTGCGCACCGCCGGCCCGGCGTGAGACCAATCTACCGCTCCCGCGGCTTTGGTGGGATTTCCCGCCCCACGCTTCCACCTTCTCACCCGCCGTTTCCTTCCCGCCGATACGTACACTGCGCCTCACATCCAAAGGAACCCGCATGCCCCCCAAACCATTCGCCGGCATCGACCTCGGCGGCACGAACATCCAGATTGGCGTCGTTTCCCCGGACCTCAAGCTCATCGGCGAGGCCAAGCGCAAGACCAAGGCCGAAGAGAAGGTTGAGGGCGTGCTGGGCCGCATCGTCGCGGGCATCGAAGAAGCCTGCGAGGGTGCCGGGATCCCAGTTTCGGCCCTCGGGGGCGTGGGCATCGGCGCTCCCGGCGCCATCGACCTGGTCAAGGGCGTCGTGCTCCAGGCCGTCAACCTGCGTTGGGACAACGTCCCCCTCGCCGACCTCCTGGGCAAACGTCTCAAACAAAGGGTGCTCGTCGACAACGACGTCCGCGTCGCGGTGTACGGCGAAAACAAGCTCGGCGCCGGCAAAAACGCCAAAAACCTCCTCGGCGTCTGGCTCGGCACCGGCATCGGGGGCGGGCTCATCCTCAACGGCGACCTCTACTACGGGCACTTCGGCAGCGCGGGCGAGATCGGCCACACCATCCTGCTGCCCAACATGCCCGACGGCATCCGCGAGCTCGAGCAGAACTGCTCGCGCTCGGCCGTCGTTGATCGCCTGGTCAAGCTCATCAAGTCCAACCACAAGTCGAAGATCACCGCCGAGGTGGGCGAGGACTACGACAAGATCAAGTCGCGCACCCTGGCCCGCTACTACCGCGAGGGTGAGCGCGAGGACAAGCTGGTGATCGACGTCATCGATTCCGCCGCCGAACTGCTGGGGCAGTCCATCGCCAGCGTCGTCACCATGCTGAGCCTCCCGCGCGTGGTTCTGGGGGGCGGCCTCACCGAAGCGCTCGGCCCGGTGTTTGTCGAACAGGTCGAAAAGAAGGTCCGAGAAACCGCGTTCCCGGACGCCTGCAAGAAGGTCGACGTCGTCGAGAGCGTGCTGGAAGACACCGCGGGCGTCTACGGGGCCGCGATGCTCGCCATGGACCGCCTGGGACAATCGAAGTAAACCCCGCCCCGAGCGTCGCCGCGGCGTCCCGGGCTCGTCTCGGGAGTACGTCCGGGAATCGGGCCTCTGTCGACAAGTTCCTGGCGTCAGCTAAGTAGATTGATTCCAAGGCTATAATGGCGACCCAATGCAGTCATCTGATCCGCCCGTCCAGACTTTCAGCACCAAGCCTGCGATTTTAGGGCTGGAAACGCTGACCCCGACTTCCAATGGTCACGCCAATGGCCACCAACCGGCCTCCAATGGCCACTCGGACGCTTCCGGGCCGGCCCGCGTTTGGAAGGTCGCGGCCGTCATTCCGTGCTTCAACCGACGGAGCGATCTCGAGGTCCTCCTCCGCGATGTCGCCGCCCAGGTTCTCACCGGCATCGAGCTCTGGTGCGTCGTGGTCGACAACGCCTCGACCCAGCCCCTGAGCACGATCGCCGTCCCCCCCGGGCTGGAGGTCGAGTTCGTGCGCCTGGACAAGAACTCGGGCGGCTCGGGCGGGTTCAACGCCGGCATGGCCCATGTGCTCTCCGGCGCTGGCCTCACGGCATCCCACGGCCGTCCGGATTTCATCTGGTGGCTCGACAGCGACGCCCGCGCCGGCCGCCGCTGCCTGATCGAACTCGTGAAGGTCCTCGCCCGCTCGCCCAAGATCGGCGCCGTCGGCTCGGCGATGGGCGACCTTATGACCGGGCACACCTGGGAAGTCGGCGGCAGCATCAACCCCGAACACGGCGGCGTGTGGCCCGCGGGGGGCGGCGATCTTGATCGTCGGTTTCTCGTCAAGGCCCACTACATCGCCGCATGCAGCGGGCTGGTGCGCCGTGAGGCGATCGAAGCGACCGGCCTCTTCCCCGACAACTTCATCTACTACGACGACGTCGACTGGTGCATCCAGATGGTCGCCCGCACCGGGCTCAAGTGCGTGGGTGCACCTCGCAGCCGTGCCTTTCACCCGCCCGGCAACCGGCGCTACGTCACCTGGGCCCGCTACTACATCGCCCGCAACTGCTTCTCGCACATGGATGTGATGAAGATGGGCAACTGGAAGCGTGCCAAGCGGGCCTGGCGCGAGGTTCCTCGCGCCATCGGCCAGGCCATGATGGGCCTGCCCGAACTCTCCGAGCTTCACCTCCGGGGCCTGCAGGACGCCCGCGACAAGCACTTCCCCCGCATCGAGCCCAAGGACGTCGTCGCCCCGGTCGGATTCAAGCCATTCACCCAGCTCAAGCAGATCGTGGCCGATGAACAGGCCAAGGCCAAGGCCGCCGGACGCGCCGGGACGCTGTATGTTCACCCGCTGCTCAAGAGCCGCATCCCGGGTCTGGCGTCCTTCCGGCGTGAACTGCACAAGCTCGACGTTCAATGGCCGGCCGAGCGGCGGCTGTGGCGCCGGCGTTCGCAGGAGACGACGCCATTCCGCGACATGCGCGAGGCGATCGGAAGACTGCTGTTCGGCCCCGGGGCGGATGTGGCGATCGTTCCCACGGGCTGGCCCACCAACTGGTTCCGCGGTCGCACCCTCATCCAGGTCACCAGTGAAGGCCTGATCGTTCGCGAGGTGAAGCCCTGGAAGGCGACGCGCGACGCCATCAGCGTCTTCTGGCGCGGGCTCAAGCTCTGCGCCCAGATCGGCCGTCGCGGGCCGCACATCATGCCCCTGCCCCAGGCGCCGGCGTATCGCCCCGCCGCCGCCCGCGCACCGGTCGCGGCCTCATCGGTTTGACCCCCGTGCACCTCTCGGTGGTCATCGCGACCTACCGGCGCATCGAGGCGCTCGAGCGCACGCTCGGCCACCTCGCCGCCCTGGGTCTCCCCGGCGACGTCCGCGGCTGCGATGCCACCAGCGAGGTGATCGTCGTCGACAATGGCTCAGGCGACAACTCCCCCGACCGCCTGCGCGAGCGCTTTCCGCTGGTGCGAGTGATCGAACTCCAGAGCAACCTGGGCGTCGACGCCTTCAATCGCGGAGCCGCGGCTGCCTCCGGCGATGTGCTGCTGATCCTCGACGACGACGCCTGGCCCGACCAGCACGCTCTCTCCGAGGCCCTGGCCGCGCTCGCCGCCGACCCGAGCCTCGCCGCGATCTCGCTGGTGCCCGTGCACCCCGACTCCAAGCGGCCCGAGTGGTCGTTCGTGCGCCAACGCGTCGACTCCTTTGGCTTCATGGGCTGCGCCAACCTCGTGCGAACGAGCGCCTGGCGTGCCGCGGGCGGCTACGAACCGGCCTACTTCCTCTATCGCAACGACACCGATCTCGCGCTGACGCTTGGCGCCCTGGGCCTGAACGTGCGCTGTGATCCGGCGTGGCGGGCGTGGCACGACAGCCAGTTCACCGCCGCCAAGAGCGAGCGATGGCTCAACCTCGCGACCCGCAACTGGCTCTGGCTCTGCCGCCGACACGCACGCGGGCTGCACAAGCCGCTGGGCATCATCGGGGGTGCGGCCAGGGCCGTCGCGCACGCCGGGCTCCGCCCCCGCCGTCTCGCGCAGGTCGCCCGGGGTGTGTGGGCCGGGCTGCTCACCCCCGCGCCGGCGCTGAAGGTCAAGGTCGATGGCGCCCCCTTCCGCCGACACATGTCGCAGCGCCGTGGCTGACGCGATGGCCCGGCGATGTCCGCCCGCGCGACATGCCCGCGCACCACTTAAGCAACGTGCAAATGAAAAGCCCCGCGCTCGTGAGCGCGGGGCTTGGAGGTTTCCTTCCGGCCCTAGTGCCTCATGCCTGGTGCCTGGTGCCTTCCCTTACGGGCAGGGCCCGCCAGCAACCACGTTGATGATGGCATCGATGTCGCCCTGGTCGGAGACGCCGTCGCCGTTGAAGTCGGAGTCGATGCCGGTGGGGTTCTCGCCGCCCGCGATGACGTTGATCAGGTAGTCAACGTCGCCCTGGTCGGCCACGCCGTCCTGGTTGACGTCGGGGTCGCAGGCCGGGCCGTTTTGGATGCAGACGCCCGAAAGGGTCAGCAGGTAGGTGCCGTTCGCGCCCGAGCCGGTCCACGAAGAGACGGCGTTGGCGGCGCCGGGGCCGTCCGCGGCCCGCACGCCGGTGAAGGGCGTGTTGTTCCAGAGCAGAGCGCCGCTGGAGTCGAGCGCGTCGCGGTTGTAGCCGCTGACCGCGATGTAGTACTGGCCGGGGGCGGTCACGAAGCTGTTGTCGAGCACCGAGGCAGCGCCGACGCTGTCGTCGTTGAACTCAACGCCCACGCCGTTGGCATCGAAGAGCCAGAGCTGGGTGTCGAAGTTGGTGCGACCGCCGACGCCGAGGCTGGCGCTGAACATGGTCGGATCGCAGATCGTGATCGCGTACATGTCGGTGTCGCCGCTGTCGATGCTGCCACCGATGCTGGCGAGCGGGCCGTCAGCGCCGGTGATGGCCTGGGCCGAAGCGGGCAGTTCACCCGCGTCGCCGGCGCCATCGATCGACTCTTCCCACTGCCCGCGGGGGATGATGTTGAGCGTGACCGAGCCGGTGCCGGAGCGGCCCTGGTCGTCGGTCACCGTGATGCCGTAGGTCGTGACGCCGGCGGGCTGGTTGCCGGTGTTGGCAAAGGCCCCGAAGACGTTGTTGCCGGCAATGCCGTCGTCGTTGATGCCGTCGTCCAGCATCTGGATGCCACCCGCGGCCACCACCGAAAGGTTGGTGCTCAGGGGGTTCTGACCGGGGCTGACCGTCGCGAGCACGTGGACATTGGCGCCGCCCTCGAGCACCGTGTCGGGCGTGATGGACGCCGACGTGATGGTCGGGTTGGTCGGCGTCGTCTGGGCCACATAGCTCAGGCACAGGTTGTTCCACACGGCGTCGTTGGCGCCGCTGGCGTCGTCGAAGCTCTCGAAGAGTTCAACGCTGGTGACGTCGCTCGCCAGGTGGCTGCCGGTGACGGTGTAGGTGAAGTCAGTGAGATCGACGTAGGTGAACCCGCTGGTCTGGGCGAAGGGCACGATGTCCTGCGAAGAGCCGTCGCTGAACTTGACCCGCAGACGCGAATCGTTGGGCCAGGTTCCGGACGTCTCGCTGGTCAAGCGCCCGCTCACGTGGATCTCGAGCAGCAGGTCGGGGTTGGTCCAGCCCAGGGAGATGCTGGTATTGCCGGCGTTGCCCGCCAGGCCAAACGACTGCACGTTCGTGAAGCTGGTGGGCTGCTGACCCGCCGGGCAGCCCGGAGCGGGCGGCACGATGTTCAGCGAAATCGTGTTGCTGCCGCTGCGGCTCTGCGCGTCGGTCACGGTGACGGGCAGAGAGACGCTGCCCGCGGCCGTGCCAGAGTCGATCGTGGCGTTGGCGCCGAAGACGTTGTTGCCCGCGATGCCGTCGTCGTTGATGCCGTCGTCGAGCAGGGTGACGGTGCCGGCGCCGATCAGGCTGCCGTCAACCGTCACACCCATGCCGGTGCTGGTCGGGTTCGCGCCGGGGCTGGCGATCGCCGCCAGGTGCACCGTCGAGCCGGCTTCAGCGGAACTCGGCGTGGCCGAGCCGGTCACGGTCGGGTTCGTGGGCACCAGCAGCGGGTTCCAGGTGAGGCAGAGGGTGGTCCAGGTCGAGTCGGCCGAGCCCGTGACATCATCGAAGGACTCGAAGAGCTGGACGTCGGTGATGCTGCTCACCAGCTTCGGCGTGGGCAGCGTGAAGACGTAGTCAGCCACATCGATGAAGCCCGTGTACGACGTCGTCGTGAAGGGCTGCAGCGTGATCGTGCTCGCATCGGAGAAGGTGATCTGGATGCGGGCCTCGCTGGCGAAGGTGCCGGAGGCGACCTTGGTGAGGCGGCCGCTCAGGTGGATGTCCTGGATGAAGTCGGTCCCGCTCCAGCCCAGGCTCGGGTGGACGTTGATCGCTGCGTTCAGCCCGTCGTTGGAGTTCAGGTTGCTGAACGACGCCGGCTGGTTGCCCTCGGGGCAGGTCGGGGGCGGGGGCTGAATGGTCAGCGCGGGCATGCTGCCCGTGCCGGTGCGGCTCTGCGCATCGGTGATGCTGAAGGGCAGCGTGTAGCTGCCGACCGCGCCGTTGATCACGACGTTGTTCTTGCCGAAGATGTTGTTGCCCGCGACGCCGTCGTCGTTGGTGCCGTCATCGAGCAGGGTGATCGTGCCCAGGCCCAGCTGTGAACCATCGACGGTGACGCCGACGCCGGTGCTGGTGGGGTTGGAGCCCGGGGTGACGGTGACCCGGAAGTTGGTCGTGCCGCCGTTGGGCAGGCTGGCGACGGAGTACGAGCCGACGCCCGAGGGGTTGGTGGGGGCGGTCAAGGGGGGTGGGCCGGCGGGGTCGACGGCGCCGTTGAACTCCAGCGACCAGTAGGTCCAGGTGCCGCTGTCGCCGCTGGTGTCGTCGGCGACGTACATCGTCCAGTTGCCGTTGGCGTTGGTGCCGTTGAAGCCGGCGAGGTTCGAGTAGTTGGTGCCGGTGAAGGTCGTGGGGCTGCCGGTCCAGCCGTTGATCAGCCCTTCGGGGCGGTAGTTGTTGTTGAAGGGGGCGGTACCCGAGGTGATCGAGGTCGTGGAGGCGTCGTCAAAGCGGGTGGTCAGGTAGTTGTCGCCGCTGCTGCCGTTGTCGGTCGTCAGGCAGATGTAGCCCGTAGGGCCCTGCAGGATCACGTCGATGTCGGCATCCCACGTGTGGGTAGCCTGAAAGATCACGTTAATGTCCGTGATGCTGCTGGGGCCGCCCGACACCCCGATCGTGCTGCTCACCGTGCCGCTGGGCGCCGTCGTATTGATGATCTGCAGGTTCGGAGAAGCGGAATACACCTGGGCTGAAGCCAAGCCTGTGGCAACAGCCAGACCCGCAGCCGCCGCCAGAATCGACGTCTTCTTCATACAGCTCTCACTTTCTCAATGGATGCTCACGCCGCCGCGGCACGCACCGACGGCAGGCGGGAACAACTCGCGCAATGGGAACCCCCCATCTCTCGACAACCATTACAACAATATTTTCGCGCAAGTCAAGCGCATCGCGTATACCCGACACGAACCGACCGCAATCCATCTAATCGTAAATATGACAGGGCCAGGGAATCTGCTTGGATGCCACGGTAATACAATCTCATTCAAACATATGAGAAAAGGTACACTGCCTGACTACTAACTTTCTGGCGGATCGCATCCGGCTTCCCGGCGGCCGCGCTTCCCGGCAATACCGCGCCGGGGGCATCACACCCTCCCCGCTCCACCCCGCGCGGCAGGCCGATCGCGCCAAACGCCCTCGTTCGGCAGCCGCAGCGATCCCTTGGCGGCTCTGATCCTTGAAGCGGGCCCCGTGCAGATCGACGAACGACCAACCCGAAAGCAAAAACCCCCGAGGCGGCAAGGCCTCGGGGGTCGGTAGTTACTTGATCACGTGTGGACGGCTCTCGCCGTCGCGAACTTCAACTTATGGGCAGTTGCCGCCGGCGATCACGTTGACCAGAGCGTCAACGTCACCCTGATCGGCGACACCGTCGTTGTTGAAGTCGAGGTTGCGGCCGGTGGGGTTGTCACCACCCGCGACGGCGTTGATGAGGTAGTCGACGTCGCCCTGATCGGCCACGCCGTCCTGGTTGTAGTCCGGATCGCACGCCGGGCCGCCGCTGACATAGCAGGCACCGGTGAGGGTGATCTGGTAGGTGCCGGTGGCGCTGGTGCCGGTCCACGAAGAGACGGGGTTGAAGGCGCCGGGGCCGTCGGGAGCGCGAACGGTGGTGAAGGGCGTGTTGTTCCAGATCAGGCTGCCGTCGGAGTCCACCGCGTCGCGGTTGTAGCCGCTGACGCCGATGAGGTAGGTGCCCGGATCGAAGACGAAGCTGTTGTCGATGCTGGAGCGGACACCCACGGTGTCGTCGTTGAACTCAACGCCGGTGCCGTCGGCCTTGAAGAGCCAGAGCTGGGTATCCGTCAGCGTGCCGGTGCCACCCGCGGTGGTCGCCGAGAAGCTGGAAGGATCGCAGATGTCGATGGCGAAGAGGTCGCTG
The DNA here is from genome assembly GCA_016124375.1 of Tepidisphaera sp. Classification (GTDB taxonomy): domain Bacteria; phylum Planctomycetota; class Phycisphaerae; order Phycisphaerales; family UBA1924; genus RI-211. The sequence goes on along the minus strand of WGNV01000004.1, from coordinate 399,333 downwards.
TCGGCCCCGCCGTTATCGATCGAGCCACCGATCGTGTCGATCGTGCCCGAACCCGAGACCACCTGGGCGGTGTCGGGGGTCTCACCCGCGTCGCCGCCACCCTGGATGGACTCTTCCCACTGCGCCGGAGCGTTGATGGTGACGTCGGCGGTCACCTGGTTGGCGAAGCGACCTTCGGCGTCGTTGGCGTTGAAGTTGAGGGTGTAGACGCCACCCGCGGCCCCAGCCGGGATGTGGTAGGTCCCGCCGAAGACGCCGTTGCCCGCGATGCCGTCATCGTGGATGCCGTCGTCGAGCAGGGTGATGGTGCCGCCGCCGATCGGGCCGGCGTCAACGTTGGCGGTCAGGCCCGTGCTGGTCGGGTTCGCACCCGGCACCACGGTGGCGCTGAACTGCACGTCGACATCGGGGAAGGTGTTGGCAGGGGTGATGCTGGCCGCGGTGATCACCGGGTTGGTGTTCGAGGCCTTGTACGCCACGCACAGGCCCTGCCAGATGGCATCGGGGCCGGGGGTGTCGTCAAAGATCTCGAAGGTTTCCATCCCGACGATGGTGTTGGCAGCGTGCGGAGCCGCGAAGGGGATCAGCACGTCGTTCGCGTCGATCGTGGTGAAGCCACCGATTTCGGTGAACACCACGAGGTCCTCGAACGAGCCGTCGGAGAACGAGATCCGCAGGCGAGCATCGTTGGGCCAGGTGAAGGCGGTCTGGCTGACGAGGCGGCCGCTGACGTGGAGCTCGGTCGCCATCTCGGTGCCGGTGAAGTTGAGGTTCACGAAGCTGTTGGCGCCGTTGCCCGCCGCGCCGTCAGAGATCAGGTTGCTGAAGGACTGGGGCTGGCTGTAGTCCGGGCACGCGGGCACCGGGGGAAGAACGGTGACGGGGATGCTGCCGAAGGCCGAGCGCGACTGCGCGTCGGTCACGGTGAAGCCCAGGGTGTAGTCGCCAGCGCTGGTGCCGGTGGGCACGGAGGCGTTGGCGCCGAAGACGTTGTTGCCGGGGATGCCGTCGTCGTTGACGCCGTCATCCAGCAGCTGAATGCTGCCCAGACCGATGGAGCTGCCGTCCAGCGTCACCGCGAGGTTGGTGCTGTCCGGGTTCAGGCCCGGGGTCACGGTCACCGAGAAGTGGGTGCTGTCGCCCTCGCCCAGCACGCTGGGGGTCGCCGAGCCGACGGCCGTCGGATCGGTCGGGCCCGTCAGGGCGTCGTAGGTGAGGCACAGCGCCACCCACGTGGAGTCAGCAGCGCCGGTGACGTCGTTGAAGCTCTCGAAGAGCTCGGCGTTGACGATGTCGCTGGCGTGGCGGGGGGTGGGCAGGGTATAGGCGTAGTCGAACTGATCCAGAGGGCCGGTCCAGGTGGCGTCGGTGAACGTCTGGATGTCGTCAAACGACCCGTCGGTGTAGTGCAGGCGGATGCGAGCCTCGCTGGCGTAGGTGAAGGGGGTGTCCTGGATCAGGCGCCCGCTCACGTGCACCGTCTGAATGATGTCCGACGTGCTGGTCCAGCCCAGGTCGAGGAACGTGTTGCCGCCGGCGCCGGGGCCGTCGAACGAATCCACGTTGGAGAACGACACCGCGTTCAGGCCTTCGGGGCAGCTGGGCGCCGGGGTCTGGATGTTGAGGTTCGGGAAGTTGCCCGTGCTCGAACGGCTCTGCGCGTCCGTCACGTTGAACGACAGCACGTAGTCGCCAGGGGCGGCGTTCACGGTCACGTTCTGGCCGAAGACGTTGTTGCCCGCGACGCCGTCATCGTTGATGCCGTCGTCGAGCAGGTTGATCGTGCCCAGCCCGATGCTGCTGGCGTCAACCGAGACGCTCAGGCCGGTGCTCGTGGGGTTGATCGCGGGGGTGACCGCGACGCGGAAGCCCGTCATCCCGCCCGTGGGGATCGAGGCCGCCGTGATCGAGCCGACGCCCGAGGGAACGGTGGGGGGGGGCGGGGGGGAGTTCGGATCGTTCGGATCCGAGGCGTAGTTGAACTCCATGGACCAGTACTGCAGGGTGCCCACGTCGCCGCCGGCGTCGTCATAGATGTACAGGGTCCAGGCGCCGTTGGAGTCTGAGCCGCTGAACCCGCTCATGGCGCTGTACTGGGTGCCCGAGAACGTTTCCGGGCCGGAGTACGTCGCGGTGGTGCCGATGGGCTTAAAGTTGCCATCGAACGGGGCGGTGCCGGCGCCGATGCCGGTGGTGGCGCCGTCGGTGAAGCGGGTTGTGAACATGTTGTCGCCAGAACCCCCGTTATCGGTGGCCAGCGCGATGTACCCGTTCGGGCCCTGCAGGACCATGTCGATATCCGAATCCCACGTGTGGGTGATCTGCACGATCACGTTCACGTTGGTGATGTTCGACGGCCCGCCCGACACGTTGATGGTGTCGGAGGTGGTCGTCAGGTCACTGATCTGTGCAAACGGAGAACTGGAGAACACCTGGGCGGACGCCGCTCCGGCGACCATGGCCAGACCGGCCAAAGCCGCCAACATCGAAGTCTTCTTCATATGAGCACCCACTTCCTCTCGCGCTAAACGTGGAACCGACGACGCTCCCGCCAAATGAAGAACGGGGCATCAGACGCCGCTCACGCACGGCGCGTCGGAGCCACTGGATTCATGGGCATTAGACCAAACTTCTGAAGCGCGTCAACCCCAAACCGGCAGGATTTGCAGGAACGAAATCAGACGCTAATCATTATTTGGACGTACATGAACCCCAGAGGATGTGGTTATCGGAACTCTTCTGACCGAGAATGGGCCGCTCGGCGAAGCTCGCCGAGCGGTCCGAGATTGGTGCTCAGTGCCTTCCTTCCAAGGACTTACGGGCAGTTGCCGCCGGCGATCACGTTGACCAGAGCGTCAACGTCACCCTGATCGGCGACCCCGTCGTTGTTGAAGTCGAGGTTGCGGCCGGTGGGGTTGTCACCACCCGCGACGGCGTTGATGAGGTAGTCGACGTCGCCCTGATCGGCCACGCCGTCCTGGTTGAAGTCCGGATCGCACGCCGGGCCGCCGCTGAAGTAGCAGGCGCCGGTGAGCTGGATCTGGTAGGTGCCGCTGGCGCTGGTGCCAGTCCACGAGAAGACGGGGTTGAAGGCGCCCGGGCCGTCGGGCGAGCGAACGCCGGTGAAGGGGGTGTTGTTCCAGAGGAGGCTGCCGTCGGCGTCGACCGCATCGCGGTTGTAGCCGCTGACGCCGATGAGGTAGGTGCCGGGCTCAAAGACAAAGCTGTTGTCGATCGTGGAGCGGACACCCACGGCGTCGTCGTTGAACTCAACGCCGGTGCCGTCGGCCTTGAAGAGCCAGAGCTGGGTATCCGTCAGCGTGCCGGTGCCACCCGCGGTGGTCGCCGAGAAGCTGGACGGATCGCAGATGTCGATGGCGAAGAGGTCGCTGTCGGCCCCGCCGTTCTCGATCTCGCCGCCGATGGAGCTGAGGGTGCCGCTGCCGGTGACGGCCTGGGCGGCGTCGGGCGTCTCACCCGCGTCAGCGCCGCCGTTGACGTGTTCTTCCCACTGAGCGGGAGCGTTGATGGTGACGCTGGCGGTGATCGACGCGGCGCTGCGGCCCTGCGCGTCGCCGGCGCTGAACGACAGCGTGTAGGTGCCGCCCGCGGTGCCCGCGGGGATGTGGAACGAGTTGCCGAAGACGCGGTTGCCGGCGATGCCGTCGTCGTGGATGCCGTCGTCGAAGAGCGTCACGGTGCCGCCACCCAGGGGGCTGGCGTCAACGCTGGCCGTCAGGCCGGTGCTGATCGGGTTGGCCCCGGGGGCGACGGTCGCGCTGAACTGCACGTCGACATCGGGGAAGGAGGTGCCGGGCGCGATGGACGCGGCCTGCAGCACGGGGTCCGAAGGCTGGGTGAGCGCGTCGTAGGTGAGGCACAGGGCGTTCCACGTCGCGTCGGGCGCACCCACCGCGTCGTTGAAGCTCTCAAAGAGTTCGGCGTTGACGATGTCGGTCGCCAGGCGGGCCACCGGCAGGGTGTACGCGTAGTCGTACTGATCCAGCGGGCCGGTCCAGGTGGTGTTGGTGAAGGCCTGGATGTCGTTGAAGGTGCCGTCGGTGTAGTGCAGGCGGATGCGGGCTTCGCTCGCGAAGGTGCCGGCCACGTTCTGCGTCAGGCGCCCGCTCACGTGCACCGTCTGGATGAACTCGTTGGGGGTGTTCCATCCGAGATCCAGGAACGTGTTGCCCGCGGCTCCGGCGCCGTCAAAGGAAATCACGTTCGCGAACGACACGGGGTGCAGGCCCTCGGGGCACGCCGGGGGCGGAGGCTGAATCGTGAGCGAGGGGAAGTTGCCCGTGCTCGAGCGGCTCTGCGCGTCGGTCACGGTGAACGCCAGCACATAATCGCCCGCGGACGCGTTGGCCACGAAGTTCGCGCCAAAGACGTTGTTGCCGGCGATGCCGTCGTCGTTCACGCCGTCATCGAGCAGGGTCACGGTGCCCAGGCCCAGCGCGCTGGCGTCGACCGTCACGCCCAGGCCGGTGCTGTCAGGGTTGATGGCCGGCGTCGCCGTCACGCGGAACGCCGAAGTCCCGCCCATCGGCACGGGGTTGATGGTGTACGAGCCCAAGCCCGAGGGCACGGAGGGGGGCGGCGGGGGCGAGTTCGGATCGTTGGGATCCGCGGCGTAGTTGAACTCCATGGACCAGTACTGCAGGGTGCCGACGTCGCCGCCCGCATCGTCATAGATGTACAGCGTCCAGGCGCCGTCCGCGGCTCCGCCGTTGAAGCCCGACAGCGCGCCGTAGGCGGTGCCAGTGAAGGGGTTGCCGCCCCCGTAGTTGTTGAAGGTGGTTTCCGGGCGGTAGTTGCCGTCGAAGGGAGCGGTGCCGGAGGTGATCGACGTGGTCGCCGCGTCGTCGAAGCGGGTGGTGAACATGTTGTCGCCCGAGCCGCCGTTGTCGGTGCTCAGGGTGACGTAGCCCGAGGGGCCTTGCAGGACCATGTCGATGTCCGCGTCCCAGGTGTGGGTGATCTGCACGATCACGTTCACGTCGGTCACGTTCGAAGGTCCGCCCGACACGTTGATCGTGTCGGTGGTCGTCGTCAGATCGCTGATCTGAGCGAACGGAGAACTGGAATACACCTGAGCCGAAGCCGCGCCCGCCGCCATCGCCAGCCCGGCCAAAGCTGCCAACATCGAAGTCTTCTTCATGCGCACACCCACTTTCTCTCTCGCTGATTCTTCAGGCACAAGGTTGCTCGCACCCACGCAAGACACGAGCTTTGTCCGCCGCTCACGCACGGCGTGTCATGACTGAAGCGTTACGTGATTAGACCAAAATCACACGGATTGTCAAACCATTATGAGTGTTCGGGAGGCTCAAATCCAAATCGTACATATGCAATATTGTCGTCCACCTGACGAATGGGTGTGACATATGAAAGTTCGTTCGAGAACGAACTAGTTGCGCCGCGTGACTTCTTCGAGGTGCACAAAGAAAAGCCGCCCCGGCGTGTGACGGGGCGGCCTCCTCGAACCGGCTTTGGAGCCGGAGCTTACGGGCAGGGTCCGCCCGCAACCACGTTGATCAGCGCATCGATGTCACCCTGATCCGCGACCCCATCCTGGTTGAAGTCGGGGTTGATGCCGGTGGGGTTTTCACCCCCCGCAATAACATTGATGAGGTAGTCGACGTCTCCCTGATCGGCGACGCCGTCCTGATTCACATCGGGATCGCACGCCGCCCCGCCGACAAAGCAGGCGCCCTGGAGGTGGATGACGTAGACGCCGGTGCCGAAGGTGAAGCCGCCCCATGAGGTGACGGGGTTCGCGGCACCGGGGCCGTCGGGCGGGCGGACGGTGATGAAGGGGGTGTTCTCCCAGATGAGGTCGCCGTTCTGGTCGAGGGCGTCGCGGTCGTAGTTGGTGATGGCCAGCAGGTACTCGCCCGGATCGGTGACGAATGTGCCATCCAGATACGAGCGGCTGCCGTTGGGTCCGTCGTCGTTGAACTCCACGCCTGTGCCGTCGGTCTTGAAGAGCCACATCTGGGTGTCGAACTGGGTGCGCGGGTCGTCCGCGTCGGCCACGAAGTTGGTCGGGTCGCAGATCTGGATGCGGTACATGTCGGTGTCGTCGAGGTCGAGGAACCCGCTCATGCTGCTGAGGGTGCCGCTGCCCGAGACCGGGAGTTCTGAGCCGGGCAACTGGCCGGCGTCGCCGCCGCCGTTGGCCAGTTCGTCCCACTGCACCGGGGCGGTGACGGTGAAGGTGAAGGACGTGGAATCGCTGCGGCCCTGGTCGTCGGAGACGGTGGCCGTGAGTTCGTAGGAGCCCGGGGGCGCGTTGGCGGGGATGTCAAGCGGCCCGGCGTAGTAGCCGTCCTCGGCGTCGCCGTCGTTGTGGGCGCCGTCGTCGTAGAGGAAGGCGCTGCCGCCGCCCAGGGGGGAGAGGTCGACGGAGACAGTGAGGTTGGTGCTGTAGGGGTTCACGCCGGTGCGGACACTGGCGTAGGCGTACCCCTGGCCGCCGGCGTCGGCGTAGATGGGATCGTCGTAGGCGAAGTTCATGACCGGGGGCAGGTTTCTCGCCTCGTACGAAAGGCACATCGTCTGCCACGTCTCGTCGATGCCAGGGTTCTCGTAGTTGTCGTAGGTTTCGATTCCCACGATGTCGCCCGCGGCGTGGGGCTGGAAGAAGGTGAGCCTTGCGTCGGTCACGTCGGTATACAGGAAGTTCGGGTCGTTGACGTCGGGCACGATCGTGAATAGTTCCGCCGTCCCGTCGGCGAGATACACCGCGATGCCCGCTTCGTCGGGCGAACTGCCCACGCCCCCGCCCACCAGGCGCCCGCTCAGGTGCAGATCGGTGATCTGATCAAACCCGCTGAACGACAGCGGCGCCGTTCCGTTGGCGGGGTCCTGCGTCCAGCCGCCGGCGGCGGCGAGATCGCTGAACGACTGAGGCTGCTGGTAATCGGTGCAGCCGGGGCCGGGGCCGATGATGCTGATGGCGGGGAACGAGCCGTTGGTGCTGCGGCCCTGAGCATCGGAGACGGTGTAAGAGACGGAAGCACTGCCGAGCGGGGCGTTGACGACGCCCGAGGCGCCGAAGATGCCGTCGCCCGCGACGCCGTCGCCGTGGTTGCCGTCGTCGAGCAGGGTGAGCGTGCCCAGACCCAGGGCCGAGGCATCGACGCTGACGCTGATGCCGGTGCTGGGGGTGGGGAGGTACGCCGGGGTCACCTCGACCGTGAACCTGGCCGTCTGGCCAGGGGTGAAGGCGAGGTAGTTGATGGCGGCCTTGGCCTGCGGAGCAGTGGGGGCGGCCGGCGCCGGTCGCGGGTTGTTGGGGTCGCTCGCGTAGTTGAACTCGAGCGACCAGTACAGCAGCGTGCCGCTGAAGTAGAGCGAGTCGAAATCCTCGATGTACAGCGTGTAGTCGCCGTCGGCGGCCTGGCCGTTCAGGTCGCGCAGCCGCGCGTAGTTGGGCCCGAAGAAGAAGCCGGCGCTGGTGGGGTCATACTCGGCCCACTGGTTCAGAATCCCCTCGGGGCGGAAGTCGCCGTCGTAGGGCGACGCGCCCTGGGTGATGCTCAGCGAGGCTGAGTCATCGAAGCGGGTGGTGATGTAGTCCTGCCCGAAGCCGTTGCTGGTGGTCAGGCTGATGTAGCCGTTGGGCGTCTGAAGCACGGCGTGCACGTCCTCGTCGTACTCGTGCTGGATCTGAAGGTTGACATTGAGGTCGGCGATGCTGGCGGGCCCGCCCGACACGTGGATGGTGTCGGAGATGAGCGGGAAGGAGTCGGCGATGGGGATCTCAAGGTTCGGGCTGCTGGAATAGACCTGCGCCGAGGCGACCGCCGCCATTCCGGCGAATCCCGCCAGAAGGGCCAGCCTGGTGGTGGTCTTGATTCCGTGGGCGTTCTGGGTCCGGGCGTTCATCACTTCGTTCTCCTCTCAAAATCCCCTCTGACACGAGCAATCCAGGGTCGAGATTCGGTTCCGGGCGAGGCCGCGGGAGTGCCCCCCGCGGCCACCGCGATCGCGACGCTTCCTCGCACACCAGCGTCGGCTGTAATTTGCCCAAATCTGGAGGGGTGTCAATCCGATTTACGTTATTTTTACAAATATTTTTGATCATTTCGGGCGTTGCGGTTTCTGGCGCCTTCACAGGCCGCTTTCCGCCCGCCGCGGCTCGGAAGGCTCTAAAGTCTGCACCCTTATGAACACCAGCCTGCGATGGATCACGTCCTACCTGCCCCAGTGGAACGGCACGCCCGAACAGGCCGAGCAGGCCCTTATTCACGCCGGGTTTCCGATCGAGTCGCGAGAGGTGCTTTCGGGGGGGGATGTCCGCCTGGATGTGGAGATCACGAGCAACCGGGGCGACTGCCTGTCGCACCTGGGGCTGGCGCGGGAGCTGGCCGCCAAGCTTCGCTTGGCCCTGAAGGCCCCGGACACGAGCGCTCCGGTCGCGACCGGACCGGAGGTGGGTTCGCTGCTGAAGCTCGAAAACGCCGCCCCGAACGAGTGCCCACGGTTTCTGGCGCGAGTGATTCGGGGGATCAAGGTGGGCCCGAGCCCGGCGTGGCTGGCGGGGGCCCTGGAAGCCGCGGGCCAGCGATCGATCAACAACGTCGTGGACGCGACCAACTGGGTGTGCCTGGAACTGGGCAACCCGTGCCACGCGTTTGATCTCAAGAAGCTGGCCGGCCCGGCGCTGGTGGTCCGGCGCGCCCGCGAGGGCGAAGCGCTGACCACCCTCGATGGCAAGAAGCGCACGCTCAGGCCCGACCAGGTGGTCGTCGCCGATGCGGAGCGTGCCCAGAGCCTGGCGGGCGTGATGGGCGGGGGCGACAGCGAGGTATCCAGCGCTACGACCGATCTTGTGTTGGAAGTCGCGACGTGGGACCCAAACGCGGTGCGCCGAGCCGCCCGCCATCACCAGCTTCGCACCGACGCTTCGCACCGCTTCGAACGCATCGTGACCTCCGGCACGCTGGACGACGCGATGAACCGCCTGGCGGGGATCGTGCTGCAGGTGGCCGGGGGTGAGCTGGCGGCTGGCGTCCTCGAAGCCGGGGCGGCCGCCGCCCGGCCGACGCAGGTGCAGTTCCGTCCGTCGCGATGCAACGCGCTGCTGGGGACCGACTTTGCGACCGACGACATGGTCGGGTGCCTGGCGCGCCTGGGTGTGGTGGTTCAGCCTCTGGGCCGCGGCGGCGAGACGCTGCTGGCGACCATCCCCGCGTGGCGGCCCGACCTCACCCGCGAAGTTGACCTCATCGAGGAGGTCGCGCGCGTGATGGGCCTGGAAGCGATCCCGCAGCCGCCCCAGGTGAAGGTGGCCGTCCGCCCGGCGCAGACGACGGAACTGGCCCGCGCCGAACTGGCCAGCGTGCTGACCGGGCTGGGCTTTTTCGAGGGCGTGACGTTCAGTTTCACGACGCCCGAGTTGGCCCGCGCCTTCTGCCCGGGCGACCTGGAGCCTGTGGTGATGGACGACGCCCGTCGCGGCGAAGAGCCCGCCCTGCGCCCCAGCGTACTCGCGGGGCTGCTCGCCAGCCGGCGGCACAATCAGCACGCGGGCGTGCAGCAGCCCGGGGGCGTGCGCCTGTTTGAGACAGCCGCGGTGTTTGCGCAGCGCCGTGTCGGCGGCCCGCGCCCCGAGACGGTTGAATCAAGGCGCCTCGGGATGATCCTGGATTGCCCTGGCAAGGGCGTCGAGGACATTCGCGCGGGCGTGCGACTCATGCGGGGCGTCATCGAGACGCTGGCGGCCGCGCTGGTTGGGCACGAGCGGGCCATCGAGATCATGCAGGCCACGCCGACCATGAGCGGCTTCGACGCCTCGTGCTTTGCGAGCGTCAGGCTCGGCCCGACGCCCGCGGGCCACGGCTCGCGCCCCGCCTCGGACCTGGGCTGGTTCGGGCTCTTTTCCAAGGATGTGCTGGCCAAGTTCGATCTGGCCCGCCCGGCGATCGGCGCCGAGCTGGATCTTGATCTGCTGCTGCACGCCTATCCGCCCGCGTCGAGGGTGAAGGCGCTGCCGGCGTTCCCGGGCATCGAGCGCGACGTGTCGCTGGTGGTGCCCGAGCGCGTGGCGTACGACGCGATTCGCGCGTGCTTCGCGTCTCACGGCGCGGGGGTGCAGAAGCTCGAGGGCGTGGAGTTCGTCGGGGCGTATCGGGGCAAGCCCCTGGCGGCGGGCACCAAGAGCGTCACGGTGCGGCTGGCGTTCCGCGATCCATCGCGCACGCTGACCAATGAGGAGATCGACGCCCCGTTCGCGAGCGTGGTCGAGAAGGTTCGGGCGGAGCTTGGGGCCGAGGTGCGGGCGTAGGGAGGGGCCGAGCGGCAGAGTCGCGAAGTGGCAAAGTGGCAAAGTGGCAGAGTGGCAGAGTGGCAGAGTGGCAGAGTGGCAAAGTGCAATCGCCACAAACCGAGGCCGCGACGCCCAGGGGCCCTGCATCCTCGACCTTCGTCTCTTCGGAACTTCGTCTCTTCGTCTCTTGGGAACTCCGGAACTCCGGAACTCCCGTCTTCCCCCATCCCACCCATCGACGGCCAGGACACCATCGGCACCGGGCACGCAACGCTTATGGCTGCTGCGGTCAAGCCCTGACCAGGTTCACGCGCACACCCGTGCAACGGGCCCGGCCGTCGATGGGGGGGACGGGACAGGTAGAGTACCGCCCGACGGACCCGACTTCCAATCCGGAACGTACACTGCTGTCGTGAAGGACGCGCCCGACCCGAATCTCCCGCCCAGCAAGCCCGAGTTGCACCCCGCCGAAGCTCTCGCCAAGCAGCGGGCGATGATGCTGCGATTCGTACGGGCGGCGTTTTTCGTGCTGGTGCTCACGGTCACGCTGCTGGGGGCGATCCGCCAGCTCGACGCCGCCCGCGCGGGCGAGGGCGAATCGATCCACTGGTACATCCCGGGCATCCTGGGCTCGCTGGTGGTCTTCGGCATCGCCCTGCTGGTCGACATCCTGACGCCCAATAAGAAGATCGCCACGATCACCAGCATCGTGCTGGGGGTCATCGCGGGGATGATCGCGACGCTCGCGCTGGGCTTTGTCATCGACCTGGTCGTCGAGAGCTGGGTGCCCACCGGCAAGGGGCTGGAGGCGGTCAAGCCGACCGTGAACGCCGTCAAGATTCTCCTGGGCACGACGCTCTGCTACCTGGGCGTATCGACGGTTTTGCAGACGCAGGACGATTTTCGCCTGATCATCCCGTATGTCGAGTTCGTCAAGCAGTTGCGGGGTGTGCGTCCGGTGCTGCTGGATACGTCCGTGCTCATTGACGGACGATTGGCGGATGTGGCCGCGACCGGGTTTCTGCAGGCCCCGATGGTGGTGCATCGCGCGGTGATCGCCGAGCTGCAGTTGCTCTCAGACAGCCCCGACACCCTGACGCGCCAGAAGGGGCGGCGGGGGCTGGAGATGATTACGAGGCTGCAGCGATTGCCCCGCATTGATCTGACGGTCGACGATTCCCGCGCTCAGGCCAAATCCGTCGATCAAATCCTGGTCGAGCTTGCCCGCGAGATGTCCGCGGGGATCATGACGCTCGATTCGGGCCTGGCCAAGGTGGCGGCCATCTCCTCTGTGCCCATCCTCAACCTGAACGAGTTGGCCAACGCCATCAAGAGCTCGCTCGTGCCGGGCGAGTCGGTCACGGTCAAGCTGCTCCGCGCGGGCGAGCAGCCGGGCCAGGCCGTGGGCTATCTGCCCGACGGCACGATGGTCGTCGCCGAGGATGGGGGCGGGCACATCGGCGAAACCCTGTCGCTGACGGTCACCAGTTCGCTGCAAACCTCCGCCGGTAGGCTCATCTTTGCCCGTGCCAACCTCGCGCCCCCGCGCCAGGCGCCCGTGCCCGATGTGCCGCCGCCGCCCGACGACGAAACTGCACGCGTTGAAAATGGCTCGCCCGCGCCCGCCCTGCCCGCGCCGGCTGAAGAAGCACCGAGCGCCGGGGCCGAGCACAAGAATGACTCAGAGGCCGCCCAGCGAACCCAACCCGGGGCTCGCGGCCCGTTCCCCCCCAAGCCACCGGTGTCCATCCGAGGGGGCACGCCCCGGAATCCGCGCCGATGAATCGAAGAACCAGGCGGCCCTGCATGCCGGACGCATCCAAAGTCATCTCCGTCGCGGGTCTCCTCGCCCTGGCATGGTTGGGAGGTTGCCACGCTTCGCCGGTCGCGACGGATCGTGACGATCGGCTGGAGGTGCTTGACAACACCCGCTGGGTGTTTGAAGACCAGGCGGACCTGTTCAGCGATGCGTCGAGACGCCGCGGGGCGGAGCAGTGGGGGTGGTTCTTCTCGCCCGATCGCGCCAACTGGGATGTCTTTGGCGATCAGATCTCCGAGACGGGCAAGCGATGGGAGCGATTGGGCGAGGCTTGGCCCAGCCGCAACCAGCCCGCGGGGGATATCGACCGCGCCGATCAACCGGACTGAGCACGCGCGGCTCTCGGGCGGCGGCGGAGCGGCGTCTCTGACGCCCGACATCGAGCTGACACAAAAATGAAAAGCCCCGCGCCGGAAGCGCGGGGCTTGGGGTTTTGTTCTAGGCCTGGTGCCTAGTGCCCGAGGCTACTTACTGCGGGCAGGGGCCGCCGGCGATCACGTTGACGATCGCGTCGACGTCGCCCTGGTCGGCCACGCCGTCCTGGTTGAAGTCGGCGTTGATGTTGGTGGGGTTTTCGCCGCCGGCGATGACGTTGATGAGGTAGTCGACGTCGCCCTGATCGGCCACGCCGTCCTGGTTGACGTCGGGATCGCAGACGGGCCCGATCGCGGCGTTGATGATGTCCAGGTCGGCCTGGGAGATCTGGCCGTCGCCGTTGACATCGCCCGAAGCCCAGCCGCCCGCCTGGCCCAGGTGAGCCTGAGCGATGGCGAGGTCGGAGGCGTCGACGGTGCCGTCGAGGTTCACGTCGCCCATGGAGGTGCCGAGGATCGAGAGGATCTCGGTGATGTCATCCTGGTTGATCTTGAGGTCGCCGTTGATGTCGGCGGAGAGGTCGCCGCCCACGGCTTCATCGAGGTTGGACCAGTTGAGTTCGCCGTCGGTGACGCGGGGGTTCTGCTTGAACTGGCGGTAGACGTAGTCGATGTCCTTGGCGTCGATGGTGCCGTCGCTGCCGACCGGGGCGTAGCCGGGGGTGGTGCCGACGGCGCCGGCGATGTCAGCGCGGCTGTCGCCGTTCTGATAGGTGCCGTGGGCCTTGGTGGTGCCGAAGTAGTTGCCGCCGAAGGCGTTGTCGACGGCGGTGAAGGCGGCCTTGCGATCGAGGTTACCCGAAGCGTTCAGGGCCAGGCCGTCGGCGAAGTAGCGGACGTCCTTGCTGTCGAAGTTGCCGTCGCTGTTGAAGTCGCCCATGACGTCGAGGGCCACGGTGCCCTCGGTGCCCGCGGCGTACACGCCCGTGGGGGCGACCCAGGTGGCGCGGCTGACGACGGCGGCCATCATCTGAGCGATGTCGTTCGCGTCACGAACGCCGTCCTGGTTGAAGTCGCCCGAGATCTTGTTGCGGATGGGCAGGAAGCTGCCCGCGGCCAGCACCGTGCCGTTCTGCTGCACGTAGTTCTGGGTGCTGCCGTCGGTGTAGGTGCCGGTGGTCAGCGGGGTGCGCACCGGGGTGATGCCGGCGGTGTTGGTGTTGTAGCTCTGGTACTCAGCGCGGGTGAAGATGACGTTGTTGGCGCGGATGTTGTCCTGCAGCGCCTGGTTGAGCTGCGGGTTGGGGATCAGCACCTTGGGGTCCAGCGGGCTGGGGATGTTGTCGGTTGCCGCGACCAGGATGAAGTTGAGGGCCAGGTACTCGCCCGGGGTGAAGTCGGCCTGGTTCTGGCCGAACGACACGAAAGACTGGATGGAACGGCTGATGTTGTTCAGGTACTCGGCCGCGTAGACGCTGCGGACCGCCGGGTGGGTGTTGGTGAGGCCGGCCTCGGCGTTGAAGGCGTCGCGCACGCCGTTGCCGTTGAGGTCGGTGAAGGTTTCACCGACCTGGTAGACGCCGTCGGCGGGGAAGCCGTTGGAGCCGTCGATGAACGGATCGAACGCGCCCGTCCAGCCCGTGCCGCCGCTGGCGGCGGGGGCGGCGAGGGGATCGCCGATGCTGGCGAAGGTCTCGGGGCCGGCGATGTTGTAGCCGTTGACATCGTTGTCGAGCAGGTTGTTGATCGTCGGGCGGGCGTAGACGCTGCCGCCGGCGATGTCGTTCTCGACGGCGAGCAGGTTCATACGGCTGTTGCCGTTGGCGTTGGGCGTGAGCCAGCCGTTGGCGCCGCGCTCAGCGCCGGTGACGCCCAGGGCCAGGCGGCTGTTCTGCACGGTGCGCTCCAGCGAGCCCGAGCCGCCCTTGTTGGACGGAACGAAGTTGGCGCCAGCGATGCTGCGGTCCGCGGCCTGGTTGCCGGCGGGGTCGTCGTTCTTGGGGCCCACGTTGTCGCCCACGCCGAAGGAGGGGTCAAGGCCCAGGGAGTTCATCGAGCCGTTGCGGGTGCCCGAGCCCGAGTCACGGGTGACGACGGTCAGGTTCTCGCCGCTGGGCAGGCGGCCCGTGGCGAAGAGGTGACGCAGCTCGGTGTAGGTGGCCTGGGTGTGCCCGTTGCCGTAGTTGCTGACAATGGCGATGGGGGCCGAGGCGATGGGGGTGGGGAAGATGGTGAACTGGTTGGGGCTGTTGACGTTCTGGTTGAGGGTGATGGTGCCGTCGCCGCTGGTCAGGCTCTTGAGCTTGTTGCCGCCGCCCGAGGTGGTCAGCGTGCCGTTGAGGTTGCGGGCGACCACGCTGTTGTTGCCGTAGCCGGCAGCGGTGGGGGTGGCGTCGGGCGAAGAGGCGCCCGTGACGGTGACGAACCAGGTGGGGGGCACGTCCATGATGGCCAGGTCAGCGCGGACGCCGCCGGCGGAGGGGGTGTCGGGCGAGGCGTAGGTCGCCAGCAGGGTGGTCAGGTCGGAGCGGAAGGGGTGCCCGCCGGGGTTGCCGGCGTTGTAGAGGCCAGCGACCGGGCCGGTGGCGGCGCCGTTGTAGAACTTCACGCGGTTGACATAGGCGTTGTCCAGGCCGGGCAGCAGGTTGGGGCCGGTGGCCGTCTGGGTGTTGGAGATATCGGCGGGGTTGAACGCGAAGCGGGTGCCGTAGTTCACGAGTTCGGCAAAGCCGTTGCCCGAGCCCACGGAGCGGTAGGTGATGGCCCAGTAGCCGCTGCCCGGGTTGATGCCGGTCGGGGCGAGCTGCTGAACGCCCAGGGTGACGCTGGGGTCGGCGGTCAGACGGGCGATGCCGTCGTGGTTGGCGTCGATCGCGTCGATCGTCGACTGCGGGGCCGAGCCAAAGAAGCTCTCGAACAGCGTCGCGCCGGTCACGACCACCGGGGCGGGCTGGGCGGAGGCGATGCCGGCGGCCGCGCCGACCAGGCCCAGGATCACGGCCATCTTCACGTTCATGTTCTTCATGACGATCTCTCCCAATGTAAGGTGATGAAACACACAGACACACCGATTCCGCTCACGAGGCCACGCGGCCCGTGTTCAAACGCGATTCTCCGGTCGCATCCTGCGGAAAAGCGAACGAGGCGTTCTTCAACGCCTCGTTCGGGAAAAAACTGACTACTCGAGCGCCTTCTGGCCCAGCGCCCCGCTCACGCGGTTATCACCCGTCAGCGAGAAGAACCGTGTGCCCCACCACTTCTTCTCGATGGTCTCGAGCACCGTGGTGATCTGCACGTGACCGTCGGCAAAGCCGGCGTTGGCCGAGCCGCCCGACGCGTCCTTGCCCGGGTGCAGGCGACCCATCAGGTTGAGCAGGGGGGGTACCGGACGATTCCTCGACCGAGCCGGGGGGAACATCGTCAGGCTGCAGGATGTCCTGGGTCGAGGGGTAGAAGTAGCGGGGGAACACGCCCGTGGTGACCGGTTCGTTGTAGATGTTGCCGCCGGCGGAGAGGAACGGGGTGATGGGCCGGTGGCTCTTGAGCAGCGAGCTGTCCGAGGTGATCCAGGCGTCCCAGCCGCCCCGCTTCTTGTACAGCATCTCGGTGAACATGATCACGCCCGAGCCGCCCCGCCCGGTCTGATCGACCTCATCGATCTTGACCTGCCGGTTCTGGCGAGACGCGGGCTCAACCAGCTTGTTTCGCGGGATGATCGCATGGTTGGCGGCGAATGCGATCCGCGCCACCTGCCGGTCCTGCGTCGTCGCCGAGGCCGACGAAGTGAGCGTGTGCCCGGTGCCGTCGGTCTGAGCGAAGTCCCAGTTCTTCTGGTCCGCGCCCGGGTTGGTGCGCGGGGCCCCGCCCTGCGTGGGGATTTCCGGGCAAGTGAAGGCGTCCTGGCTCACGCTGCCCGACGACTGCAGGAAGTACGACCACTGCATGTAGCCGTAGCTGGGGTTGGGCTGAGGGTCGGCCTGGTCCTGGATGTTCCAGTTGAGGCCTTCGTCGCTGCTGGGGTAGAAGTAGGAGCAGGAGAAGAGGTTTTTGAAGTCGACGGTGTAGGAGATTTCGCCCTGGCAGACGCTGCGCAGGTTGGCCGCGCACTTGATGGTGCGGGCCGCCGAGCGTGCCTTGCCCAGGGCGGGCAGCAGCACGCCGATCAGCACGGCGATGATGGCGATGACCACCAGCAACTCGATAAGCGTGAAGCCGCGACGGGAGCGGTCCATGGACATGAAAATCTCCGACTCTGGACCGGCGAAGGACACACCCCAAGAGTGCCGCTCCGACCGATCAGGGTTGTTCGTGAGATCGATGGTAGTTGCGGCGTATATGTTGAGTCTCGCGTCTTAGCGCAACTAAGGCGAGATTAACCAAAACCTAAGATGTCAGATCGTGGCTTGTGGAAAGATCCTGCACCTGCAGCGTCCGCCGCCTTCGCCGCATTCGCAAGCTCTTTGCTCTCAGATGGTTGGGTGAACGGCACCGCCCGCCGGCCGAGAATCTCTCGGCGGGTGCAACTGCCAGTATTAAGACTTCTTAGCAAGGATTGAACACTTGGTATGGTGACTGGCCGTGGGGCGATCGCCCCAATCGCGCATCGCGCCCCGGTCGGGCCGGCAGCTCACACCCTGGACGCGTAGGTCGAGAAGACCTCGCTGAAGGCCGCGGGCGTGAACCCGAAGTGGGCCTTGAACTTCTCCAGCCCTGCGGTGGAATCTTCCGCCCCCATCTTCGCCATCCCGGCGTCAAAGGGCAGCATCGCGCCCATGCCCAGGTGCCCGGCGATCATCGCCCCGATGGCCCCGACCTCGCCCGGCAGGCCAACTGGCTTCAGCGTCGGGTTGCCTCCGGGCAACTGGTCGCGCATCTGCGTCAGCATCCTGGGCCACGACAGCACCTCCGACCCCACGAGGTTGTACACCTCGCCGATCGATTCCGGCGTCGCCAGCGCCGCGACAAACGCCCGCGCCACGTCCTGCACCGCCACCGGCTGGATCATCGGGTCCACCTGGCTCACCGGCCCCAGCGGCACCCGCTTGTCTTCCACAGTGCGGGTGAAGTACGGAATGAACACCCACGGGGCCTCGTGCCCGCTCACCCACCCCTTGGCCGTCTTCACAAACTCCCCGTCGGGCCCGTGAATCAGGCTGGGGCGAAAAATCGTCCACTCCAGCTCGCTCAGCCGCACCGCCTGCTCGCCCTCCCACTTGGTGCGCTGATATTCGCTCACGCCGGTGTCGCGGGCGCCAAGGGCCGACATCTCGATGAACCGCGTCACGCCCAGCGCCTCGCAGCGCGACACCAGCAGGCGCGGCGCCTTCACGTGCAGCGACCGGAACGTCTGGGTGTTCCCGGGCGACCTCACCTCACGGATGATGCCGACGAGATTGATGCACGCCTGGCACCCCTGCAGCAGCTCGTCCACGTCCGCCTGGTTGAGCACATCACCCACCACCACCCGCGCCTTCTCGGGCAAGATGCCCCGGGTCTTGGCGCGATCACGCGCCAGCGCCTTGACGGCGTACCCCTGCCGCAGCAGCTCCCGAACCACATAACGCCCGACAAATCCGGTAGCGCCCGTGACGGCAACGGTCATAATGGTGTTCATGCGTGGCGTGCTCTCAAGGTTCGGTGCCAACTGACTTCCAACTCCGCAGACAGACTAGGGTACCCGAGCGCCCGCCGCCACCCGACGCTGTACCCTGACGCCGTGGACCTCCGCTTCGAAGACCTCGCGTTCGACTTCCCAGGCCGCCCGGTGCTGCAGGGTGTCAGCGCACTGCTTGCCCCGGGCGGGCTCACGGCGATTTTGGGGCCCAACGGCGCCGGCAAGACCACGCTTCTGCGCCTGGGCCTTGGCCTGCTGGCCCCCGCCTCTGGCCGGGTGCTGGTGGGCGGGAAAGACGCCCACCACCTGACCCACGCCGACCGTTCCCGGCTCCTCAGTTACGTCCCCCAGCGTGCCGACGTCTCCTTTGCCTTCACCGCCCTTGAGGTCGTCGCGCTGGGGCTCTACGCCCGCGGCCTCAGCGCCCGCGAGGTCCGCACCCGGGCGCACGAAGCCCTCGCGCAAGTCCACCTGGTCGATCGCGCTCAGGATCCCTTCGCCGCGCTGTCCGCGGGCCAGCAGCAGCGCGTCACCCTCGCCCGCGCCATGGCCCAGATCGACGACGCGCCCCGCTGCCTGCTCGCCGATGAACCCGTCTCGGCCATGGACCCCGCCCACGTCCTCGCCTGCATCCGCCTGATGGTGGATCTCTCGCGCCGGCACACCCTGGGCGTCGTGCTCCACGACGTATCGCTGGTGCTGCAGTGCGCCAGCCGGGTGATCCTGCTCGGCCCGGCGGGACGCCTCGTCGCCAGCGGCCCGACCCTCGAAGCCCTCACGCCCGCCACCCTCGAAGCCGCGTTCGGCGTTCCCTTCCGGGCCATTCCCGACCCCGAGCACCCCGGTCGCACGGCAACCTTCGTCACCCGCGATACACTCGTCGCATGAGCCAGTTGATGAATTTCCTGCTGCACGACCCGCGCTTGCTCGTGGCGCTGATCTTCCTTGGCGCCCCGGTGGTCAAGGCGATCTCCAAAGCCATTCAGAAGAACAAGGAAGACCGCGCCCGCCGCCAAGCTCTCGAGCGGGCCCGCGCCGAAGCCCTGCGCACCGGCCGCCCCGAACCCCTCTCCCCGTCCATCTCCGACCCGACCTCATCGACCGCTCCGTCGTCCGCCGCGCGAACCTCCCCGAGCCAGGCGGCCGGGGCGATGGCTGCCCGGCGCCGCATGGAAGAAATGGCCGCGCGCCGCGCCGCCGCCCAGCGCTCCGCCCGTTCCTCCAGCACCATCACCACCGCAACCTCGCCCGCGTCGGTGCGAATGACCGCGCCCCCCGCCCCCGCCCCCGCCCAGGGCACGCCGCAGGTCTTCAAGCTGCGCCTGCCCAACGGCATGGAGATCCAGCTCCCCGCCCCGGTCGACGCGGCTCCTGACCGTCAACCCAGGGCCAAGGCCGAAGGCCAGCCTGCACGCCGCGAAAAGCGCGACCGCCGCGAAGCCCGCCGCCAGCCCGAGCCCGCCCAGCGCACGGAACCGGAGCCAAGGCGTCAGCGAGTCACGACGGCCCCACCCGCCGAAGAGCCCCGTGCGGCCGCCGCCACCAGCCCCGCCGCCCAGCGTTCGGGCCTCCGCTTCTCGGGCGGCCCGTGGCGCCGCGCCATGATCATGTCCGAAGTGTTGGGCACGCCCGTGGGCCTGCGGTAATCAATCCCGCGTTTCGCTTGATGCTCCCCGCCGCTTGAAACCTCCGCGGCAGCCTCCGACTGTTGACGGGCCGTCCCGCGGGCCGATATTGGCCCCGGGTTTCGTCCCTCTGGAGAGCCGCTTTGGATCAGTTGCACGCGTGGCATGCCGTCGTTCTCGGGCTGGTGGAGGGCATCACCGAATACCTGCCCGTGAGCTCGACCGGGCACCTCATCCTCGCCTCGTCGTTGATGCACCTGGACCGCACGGTCTCCAAGAAAGACCTCGACGATTTCGAGATCGTCATCCAGGGCGGGGCGATTCTCGCCGTGCTCGGGCTCTACTGGCCCAGCGTCCTCAAGATGCTCAAGGGCCTCCTGGGCAAAGACCCGCAGGGCTTCGCCTTGTTCGTCAACCTCGTGCTCGCCTTCATCCCCTCCGCCGTCATCGGCCTGGCGCTCAACCACTTCCTCGAGAAGCACCTGTTCCTGCCCGGCCCGGTGCTGCTGTCGCTCTTCCTGGGCGGGGTCTACATGCTCCTGGTCGACGGCTGGCAAAAAGGCAAGATCGCCCGCGTGCCAAGTTCACTGCCTGACAAATCGATCTACGACGTGACGCCGCGTGACGCGGTCAAGATCGGCCTCATGCAGTGCCTCGCCCTCTGGCCCGGCACCAGCCGCAGCCTCATGACCATCACCGGCGGTCTCTTCAGCGGCCTTCGCCCCAAGCAAGCCGCCGAGTTCAGCTTCCTCCTGGGCCTGCCCACCCTCACCGCCGCCACGCTGTACAAGCTCTACAAGAACCTCGACGAAAGCCACAAGCTCGGCACGCCCAACATGTTTCAGGCCCTGGGGGCGACGGCGTGTGTCATCGGCATCGGCGTCGCCGCCATCTCCGCGGCTATCGCGGTCCGCTGGCTCGTGACCTTCCTCACCAAGCACGGCCTCTCCCCCTTCGGCTGGTACCGCATCGTCCTCACCTTCGTGATGGGCGGGCTGGTGCTCGCCGGCATCGTGCAGATCGGCGATTCCGGCCCGGTGCGGAACGACTCAACCCAAAAGCTTGCGGACCCCATCCAGTGGAACAAGCCGGGCACCACTCCCGCCAGCCCGAGTGTTCCCGCCTCCGGCGGAGGGGTGAAGTGAAGACGTCGTTTCCCAAAAACAAGATCCGCGCCGTGCTTCTCGAAGGTGTGCACGACAGCGCCGCCCGCGCCCTGCGCGACGAAGGCTTCCAGGTCGAACTCCTCGCCGGCGCTCCCGACCCCGCCAAGCTGCTCAAGCTCGTTGCCGACGCCCACCTGCTGGGCATCCGCAGCAAGACCGAGGTGACCGAGCAGGTGCTGGCCGCCGCCCCGCGCTTGCTCGCGATCGGCTGCTTCTGCATCGGCACCAACCAGGTGGCGCTCGAGGCCGCCGCCGCCCGGGGCGTGCCGGTCTTCAACTCGCCGTTTTCCAACACCCGCAGCGTCGCCGAGCTCACTCTCGCCGAGATCGTCGCGCTCTACCGGCGCCTGACCGAAAAGTCGCGCCTCATGCACGCGGGCGTCTGGGAAAAATCCGCGGAAGGCGCCCACGAGGTGCGCGGCCGCACGCTGGGCATTGTGGGCTACGGGCACATCGGCAGCCAGGTCTCGGTGCTCGCCGAGGCCTTCGGCATGCGGGTGATCTACTTCGACATCGTGCCCAAGATGCCGCTGGGCAACGCCCGACAGGTCAAGTCCCTCTCCGAGCTGCTGCAAGAATCCGACGTCGTGACGCTGCACGTCCCCGCGACGCGCGAGACCAAGGGCATGATCGGGGCGGCCCAGCTCAAGAAAATGAAACCCGGGGCGATGCTCATCAACAACGCCCGGGGCGGCGTCGTCCACATCCCCGCCCTCGCCGACGCCATCAAGTCTGGCCATCTCGCCGGGGCCGCCCTCGATGTCTTCCCCCAGGAGCCCAGCGCCAAAGGCGAAGCCTTCGAAAGCCCGGTGCGAGGGCTCGAAAACGTCATCCTGACGCCCCACGTGGGTGGCAGCACCGAAGAGGCCCAGGCGGCGATCGCCGAGGATGTCTGCCGCAAGTTCCTGAAGTTCGTCAACGTCGGCTCGACGACCGGCGCCGTGAACGTGCCCGAGGTGGAGTTGCCCGAGCAGACGACCCCCGAGGGCGAGGCGAAGAAAGCCGCCCGCAAGCACCGCATCCTGCATTTTCACCGCAACGTGCCGGGTGTGCTAAGCAAAATGCACGGCTTGATCGCCGAGCTCGGCGCCAACATCTCCGCCGAATACCTCCGCACCAACGCCGAGATCGGCTACGTCGTGCTCGACGTCGACCCGACCGACGGCGAAAAAGTGCTCGAACGCGTCAAGAGCATCCCCGAAACCATCCGCGTGCGCAAGCTGTGGTGAGGACCGCGTCGTCTTATTTGAACGGTTGTTCGTGACGGAACGATTCAACCTCTTCGACGCGCCACTGGCCACCTCGATGGTCGCGGAGATTATTGAGGATTTCTTGGATGAGTTGCTGCTGGGTGTCCCGCGGCAACTCACCTTCGATAAGCATCTTCACTTCCGAAAAGCTCCCCTCCAGCATCACACGCACTCCACTCACCTCGATCGCCACGTCGAAGAAAATGGGGCATGTTTCCAGAAGCCGATGGGCGACCCGACTTGGCCGAAACGTCGTCGGGTGATCCCACTCGGGACGTGCTTCCAACTCCGGCGACTGCGAGATGAGATAGCGTGAGTGTTGGTCCTCGGGATCGACCAGTTCCCACTCGAGAGAATCCAGGCGCAGTCGATAGGCGGTGGTGTTGGACCGCTCGATCTTTGAACGCGAGTCGCTATCGAAGTAGCCGCCCCGAACAATGATGGCGTTGTTCGGCTCATCGAACGAGGCGTGGTGATCGTAGATCCAGCCGGGAAACTCGCCGTGCGTCTGAAGTTCTGTGATCCGATAAGTCTGGGTGTCGAGGAGGAACACCGGCGTGAAGTCTTTGCGACGAGAACTGAGGTAGCCAAGCGAGCCGATGAGGTAGATCTTGTCGCCGACCAGCGTGGCACTATGAAAATCAGTTGGGGGAAAGACCTCGAAGGGATAATCGTAGAACTCGATATCGCCGTTGGTTTCGGTCACCGATCTTTGCCCCGCACCCGGTTTCAGCACGACCACATCGTTGTAAATGCAAAAGTCAGGGTCGTAGTAATCCTCGTGCTCCCCCGCGATGCAGATGACCCGCCCATCGGGCATGCGCGTTCGTGACATGCCGAAGCGATGAAAAAACCACTTGTGGCCTTCATCCGCCCGCACGAAGTTGTTACCGGGATAGTCAGCGAAGGACCGTTCTCGAAAGGCCGCGTCTTCATGTATCCGAACCATGTAGTCGCGCTGTCCGCTTCGAACGCGTTCAGGGTTTGAGGTGCCGAATACGCGTCCGGGGCGAAACCGCGATGAATCGTGTATCTCCACCAGAAACACTATGGCGCAACCCGCACCTGAAGTGCCGAAGCACGAATTCGAAAAGATGACGCGATGCTCGGGCTTGGCTCTACGCCCCCCGCATCGCCCGGATGATCGCCTCCGCCCGCTGCTGCTCGTGGTAGTCATGCACCACCAGCAGCGCGTGGATGATCCCAGGCACCCAGAAAAACAGCGTCAGCGGAATGCTCAGCAGCGCCTGAACCGGCCGCCCGCAGAGCAGCACCGCCAACGGCGGCAACAGAAATGCAAGCAGGTATCTCATGGCGCAGGCTTTATTGGGTGTGCCGCCCGCCCGGTTTCACACGCGTTACGGCTCCACCAGCACCCGCAGCGACTCGGGGTCCTTCGCCAGGCTCAGCGCCCGCAGCCCCTCGGCCAGCCTCACTCGGCGGCTCACCAGCACCGACACATCCACACCCCGCCCCGCCAGCGCATCCAGCCCCTCGCGCGCCGACCCGCCCGACGCTCCCAGCACCTCGATCTCCTGCGACGCGATCGCCGTCAAATCGAGCTGCCGTGCCCGCTGCGTCAGCGCCTCCATCGGCACCGGCCCCGCCCCTCCGCACACGACCACCTTCCCCCTCGGGCGGCACAGGTGCGTGGCAAACTCCAGCATCGCCGGCTCGCCGCTCGTCTCCACCACCACATCCTGGTCGTGCCGCCTCCCGACCTCCGAAACATGCCGGTGCCGGATCCCCCCGCGCTCGCACAGCGAGAACTTCGCGTTGTGCGTTCCCAGCACCCGCGTCGAGGTGTTCAGCTTCGCCATCACCTGCGCCGCCACCAGCGCGAAGGCGCCATCGCCCAGGATCGTCACGTACGTCTTGCCCTCCAGCCGCGTCACCCGCGAGGCATGCACGCACGCCCCCACCAGGTTCGCGAACGACGCCGCGTCATCCTCCAGCGTCTGCGGCACCTCCACCAGGTTCGCGATCGGCAGCGTGAACAGATCCGCCAGCGCCCCGTCCTGCTTCCATAGCCCCAGCACGCGCCGCTGCTGGCAGTGGGGGGAGAGCCCGCGCCTGCACAGGTCGCACGCCCCGCACGGAATCAGGGGCGACCCCACCACCCGCTTGCCCACCCACGCCTGCGCCTCCGGCCCGGACACCGGGTGCACGCCCTCCACGACGCCCACGAAATCACTCCCCAGCACGCCCGCAAACTCCGTCTGCCCAGCCGCCGCCGCCAGGTCCGCCTCCGTGAGCGGCACCCGCAGCGGGCGTATCAGCGCCTCGCCCGGCTGAGGCACCGGCGCCGAGGCCGCCACGTCGAGCGTCACTTTTCGGGGCGACCCGCTCAATCGAAGCGCACGAAGAGCGACGGCGGCAGCGCCGACGCGGGCAGGTTGTGGGCGCGCCGTAGGCATGCCGGGATATCGGCGATCCGCCCCGCTCACCCAGCGCCCAATCCGCCACGCCCCGCCCGCGCACCTCGCCTTGGGCGTACGACGCCGCCTTTCCCGTGTCGGGCAGTCCGAGAAGTGGGGGAATGCCGCATCCCGCCCGCCGCGCCCTCCACCCATGACCTTACTTCTTGTCGCTGGGTTCGGCCCCGATGTCGTTGGGGTTCACGCCCACCGGCATCGCCGCCACCTCGTTCGGCGGCGGGGGCACAAACGGCAGATACTCCCACCAGCGCCGGGGCCGACGAAACACCGGGTAGATGTACGCCGCCCGCGCATCAAACAGCCCCGGGTTCTGCTTGTACCACGTCTGCCAGGCCGCCTGATCCACCCCGAAATCCTGCCCCGTCAGCGTGCGCAGCGAGTCCTGCACCGCCGCGTTGATCGCCAGCTTCTCATCGCCCATCGCCGCGATCAGCGCCTCCACCACCCGCGACTGCGGATACTGCCCCAGCGCGCTGGCCGCCTCCACCCGCACCTGCCCCTCGCCTTCCTTCGCCGGGTCCAGCGCGTCCAGCAAGGGCGACACCGCGTCCGGGCTGTGAATCCGCTGGAGCGACCGCGCCGCCTCCGTCCGCACCCCCGGATCCTCATCCTTCAGCCGCGTCAGCAGCAGCGGCACATCCTCCACGCCCCCGTGCAGCCCCAGCGCCCGGATCGACGCGGCCCGCACCCCTGGGTCCTTGTCGTTCGCGTTGTCCCGGAACAGCGCCAAATACACCGCCTCGCCCGCGAAAGGCGCATTCGAAAGCAGCTGCGTGCCCCGATACCGCTGATCCGCGTCCCAGCGATTCGTCGCCATCTCCACCGCTTCCGCCGGCGTCGGCGGCGCGATCAGGTCAAACAACCCCCGCGCCCCGGGCTTGATCCCGTCGCCGCTGCAGCCGGCGAGGGCGAAGACACACAGAAACAGCGGCAGACAGCGGCGAAGAGCGATCATCGGCGGATGGTACACGAGGGCGGCAGGGCGCGAGCGGGATTGTCCGTTCACGCCCCGGGGAGAACCGGGGGATTTCACCACAGAAGCGCAGTGGCACAGAGAAGCCGCGGAAAACAAGATTGGCGAGGAAGACGAGGAAGCATGAGACCGGAATAGAGTCAGCGCATGGCGTCTGGCGACCGAGTGCGAATGCCGGTTTAGCAATTTGGCAATTTGGCCATTTAGCCATTTCCAAAGAGCCGCCTCGCGGCTCTTTACCCCAACCCACCCTTGAACTTCATCTGCTTCGCCTGCTCGCGCATCCGCCGCAGCGCCGGCGTTTCCTTCAAGATCTCCTCGGCCGTGCGCCCGCCGAAGTCGTCGCGACGACCCCCGCGCCCACCCCGCCCGCCGCCACCGCCGCCGCCGCCACCCTGGCCGCCGCGACCGGGGCCACCCTCGGCCTTCGGGGGCGCTTCGGGCGGCGCCTTCAGCGCCTTGATGGACAGGCTGATGCGCCGGTTGTCCTTGTCGATCTTGATGACCTTCGCCCGCACGATCTCGTCCTGCTTCACCGCGTCGCCCACGTTGGCGATCCGCTTGTAGTCCAGCTCCGAGATGTGAACAAGGCCTTCCACGCCCGGGCCGATCTCGACGAACGCCCCGAACTCCATGATCTTGGTCACGCGCCCGGTCACCTCGACGCCCTCGGCGATGGCGTTGACCGCCGTCGCGAACGGGTCGCTCTGGGTCTGCTTCAGCCCCAGGCTGATGCGCTTGTTCTCCCAGTCGAGCTTCAGAATCCGCACGTTGACCTGCTGGCCTTCCTTGATGAACTTCTCGATGGCCTTCTCGCCAAAGCCCACCCGGTCGTACGTCAGGTCAGAGATGTGCACCAGCCCGTCCACGCCCCCGATGTCCACGAACGCGCCGAACGGCATGATCTTGCGGACGGTGCCCTGCACGGTCTGGCCCTCGGCCAGCGTGTCCTTCAGCTTCGACGCCTGCTCGCGACGCTCGACCTCCAGCACGTCGCGGCGCGACAGGATGATGTTGCCCCGCCCGGTGCGATCGATGCGCGACACGGCGCACTTCATCTTCTCGCCGATGAAGACCGACAAGTCCTTGATGTGCTCGACCGACACCTGGCCGGCGGGCATGAAGGCCTTGTGCCCGGCAAGTTCGAGCTCAAGCCCGCCCTTGTTCACGCCCGTGACGCGGGCCTCGACCACCTGGCCCGGCTCCAGCATTTCCCAGTCGGCCTTCTGCACGCTGCCGGGCCGCGAACAAATGAACAGGCTCTCGGAAGCCTCGAACTTGTTTACGATCACTTCCAGCGTGTCGCCCACCTTGGGCAGATCCTCATCCGTGAACTGGATGCGGGGGACGACGCCGAGTTCCTTGGGGCCAAACTCGATGAAAATGTCATCCGGCCCGACCGACACCACCTTGCCCGGCCGATGCTCACGCCCGCCCTGGATCACGCGCGGTCCACGGATGGGGGCCGCTGCCGCCTTCGGCTTGGGCGCCGCCGCCTGCGCCTTCTCCATGTCCTTCATCGCCGCCTCGATCTCGGCGTTCATCTCTTCCGTGATCATGGGGTTGGTGGGCGCGCCCGGCGCCTCCGGCGCGGGGGCCGCCGAAGCGTTAGGCGTGGAGGTCTGCGGGGCGGTCTGGTGGTTCGGTTCAGAGGTCATGTGGAGAAGCGCCGGGGGACTTTGAGGCGGGCCGCGGGTTTCGTGTGCCCGCGGCCGGCCGACGCCTCCGTCTAGCCGCGGAAGGGGAAGTGTACCCAGCAAAGCCCGCCCGTGGAGCGCTGGAACGCCACTTTGCCCGCCCGCCGCGCGTTTCTGGACCCTGCCCTTGGTCCCGCAGGTGATCGCTCGATGATCACTGCTCGCTCATCGCCTCAAACTGAGCGGGGTAGCGATTGCCGACGATCTCGATCTGGCTGGCGGCCTGGGTAATCTCCGCCAGGTCGGCGGGCGTGAGGGTGAGGTCAGCCGCGCCCAGGTTCTCCTCCAGGCGAGCGAGTTTGGTCGTGCCGGGAATCGGCACGATCCAAGGCTTCTGGGCCAAGAGCCACGCCAGGGCGATCTGGGCGGGCGTGGCCCCTTTGCGCGTGCCGATGGCGGCAAGCAGATCGACCATCGCCTGATTGGCCTGCATCGCCTCGGGGGCAAACCTCGGCAGGTTCTTGCGGAAGTCGTTGTCGTCGAGCTTGGTCTGGGCGTTCATCGCGCCGGTCAGGAAGCCCCGGCCCAGCGGGCTGTATGGCACGAGCCCGATGCCCAGTTCCTGCAGGGTGGGAATGATCTCAGGCTCCGGGCGACGCCACCAGATGGAGTACTCGCTCTGGAGGGCCGTGACCGGCTGCACCGCATGGGCGCGCCGGATCGTCTTGGCCCCCGCCTCGGACAGCCCGAAGTGCTTCACCTTGCCCTGCTGGATCAGCTCCTTCACGGCGCCCGCCACCTCTTCGATCGGCACGTTCGGGTCCACCCGGTGCTGGTACAGCAGATCGATCGTCTGGATCCGGAGCCGCTTGAGCGAACCCTCGACGGCCTGCCTGATGTGATCCGGGCGGCTGTTCAGGCCGGCCGCTCCCGGACGCCGGTCGGGCCCGCTCAGATCAAACCCGAACTTGGTGGCGATGACGACCTTGTCCTTGATCGGCGCGAGGGCCTGGCCCAGCAGCTCTTCATTGGTGAAGGGGCCATACACCTCGGCGGTGTCGAAGAACGTGACACCCCGCTCCACCGCCGCGTGCAGCAGCGAAATCATCTCGGGGATTGGCTTGGGCTGGCCAAACGCATGGGACATGCCCATGCAGCCAAGACCGATCGCCGAGACCTTGAGGCCGGACGTGCCGAGTACGCGGGTGTGCATGGGGTGCCTCCTTCTGGGGCAAGCCTGTGTGATGGCGGCTTGGATCAGTTGTAGCGCCCGCGCGGGCAGATGGTTCGGCGGGCGGGGTAGTCTGCTGTTGGGGTTCTACCCTGCCGCATGAGTGCGAACGACGCAGTAGCCGGGCGGCTGGAAACCATCTCGCAAATGCTCGATCTCCTGGGCGAAGATAGTTTTCGCGCCAGCGCCCACGCCCGCGCCGCCCGCCTCATCGAAGGACTCTCCACCGACGTCAGCCAGATGTCCCGCGATGAGCTCCTCGCCATCAAGGGCATCGGCGCCAAGATGGCCGACAAGATCATCGAGTTCGTCAATACCGGCTCCATCGAAGAAGAGCAGGAACTTCGCGCCAAGGTCCCCGCCGGCCTGCTCACCATGCTCACCATCCCCGGCCTGGGCCCCAAGACCGTCCGCGCCATCTGGACCACCCTCAACATCACCGACCTCCCCGCCCTCGAAGCCGCCATCGCCGACGGCCGCCTCCTCACCCTCCCCCGCATGGGCGAAAAAGCCGTCGAAAAGATCCGCCAGGGCATCGAGTTCGCCAAGCAGGGCAACCAGCGCCTCTGGCTCGGCCGCGCCTTCGAAGTCGCCTCGCGCGTCGTCGCGCACGTCCGACACCTTCCCGGCGTCGCTCAGGTCATGCCCGCCGGCTCGCTGCGCCGGGGCAAAGAAACCGTCGGCGATCTCGACGTCCTGGTCGCCATGAAGCACGGGCACGACGCCAACGCACCCACCGTCATGGACGCATTTCGCACCATGCCCGGCGTCGTCGCTGTGCTCGCCGCCGGCGATTCCAAATCCTCCGTGCGCATGGAAATCAACCACGACCTCGCCCGCTGGGGTGCCAAGAAGAAGGAAGACCAGGAACACGCCGCCGAAACACCCGCGCCCGCCGCCGGCCCCAGCATCCAGGTCGACATGCGCGTCCTCCCGCTCGACTGCTGGGGCGCCGCCCTCATGTACTTCACAGGCTCCAAAGAACACAACGTCCGCCTGCGCGAACGCGCCCTCTCAATGGGCCTGACCCTCAGCGAGTGGGGCCTCTTCCCCAACGACGACCACGACACCCCGCCCCACCAGCGAGGCGTCAAGCCCGTCGCCGCCGCCACCGAAGAAGACGTCTACCACGCCCTGGGCCTGGCGTGGATCCCCCCCGAAGCCCGCGAAGATCGGGGCGAGATCGAGCGCAGCGAGTTGGGGACCGTGAAGGTCGGTTCGGACGCAAAGGCGAGAGCGCGGACAGGCGGGACTCCTGTCCCACCCGCGGACAGTGGAAAGATCGCGACGACGCCATGGGCGCTGATCGAACTCGGGGACATCAAGGCCGAGTTGCACGCCCACACCACAGCGTCGGACGGCAGTTTGTCGATCGTGGAACTGGCGACCGAGGCGAAGAGCCGCGGGTTTCACACGATTGCAGTGACAGACCACTCGCAGTCGTCGACCATCGCCAACGGCCTCCGCCCCGACCGCCTCCGCCGCCACATCGACGCCATCCGCGAAGCCGCCTCCCAACTCAAGGGCATCACCCTCCTCGCCGGCAGCGAGGTCGACATCCTCGCCGACGGCTCCCTCGACTACGACGACGACCTGCTCGCCGAACTCGACGTCATCGTCGCCAGCCCCCACGCCGCCCTCACCCAAGACGGCCCGACCGCCACCAATAGGCTCCTAAAAGCCATCGAGCACCCGCTCGTCAATATCCTGGGCCACCCCACCGGGCGGCTCATCAACCGTCGCAAGGGCCTGGAGCCCGACATGGCCGCCCTCTTCGCCGCCGCCAGCGCCTGCGGCGTCGCCCTCGAGATCAACGCCCACTGGATGCGCCTCGACCTCCGCGACACCCACGTCCGCGGCGCCCTCGACGCCGGCTGCCTCATCGCCATCGACTGCGACGTGCACGAAAAAGCCGACTACGACAACCTCGCCTTCGGCGTGATGACCGGGCGCCGGGGCTGGCTCACCCCCGCCCGGTGCGTCAACACCTGGGCCCCCGCCAAGCTCCACGCCTGGCTCAAGCGAGGCCGCGACTAGCGCCTCACCCCGCCCGCGCGTACCCTCCTCTTCGGAGGTACGCATGAGCGCCCTGTCCGACCCCCGCACCCCCCCCCGCCGCGATTACGCCCAGGTCCTGGCCCTCGCCGCCGCCGCCCCCGCCACTCCCCCCGCAACGCGCGAGCAGCGCATGCTGCAGGCCGTCACCCTCCTCTGGAACGCCTTCGCCCACAAACCTCTCTCCTGGATCGGCTTCTACGAAAAGTCCCCCGACGCCGACGAGATGATCCTCATCTGCCGCGAGCCCAAGCCCGCGTGCTCCCCCATCGGCCTCTTCGGCATGTGCGGGCGTGGCTGGAAAGAACGCCGCCCCCTCTTGGTCGCCGACGTCCGCACCCTGGGCCCGGATTACATCGCTTGCGACCCCCGCGACCAGAGCGAGCTTGTCATCCCCGTCATCAACCCCGACGGCTCCTGCTGGGGCGTGCTCGACGCCGACAGCTACGACCTCAACGCCTTCGACGAGCACGACGCCGCCTCCATGAGCCGCATGCTCGAACTCATGGGCATCTCCGCCAAGATCTCCCCCGACACCGCCCGCGTCTGAGGTATCTTCTCTGGGCCATGCCAGGCCAGGCTCCCATCCCCAAGCCATCGTCCGCGGCCTGGCCCCCCGCGCCGCTCCCCGACGCCCCCGCCGACCGCCGCGCCGTCGACTTCACCGCGCCCCCGCGCTTGCCCGCCCCCGCCCCGGCCCGTCACACCCTCGACCTTCCCGCCCCCGCCCTCTCCCCCTGGCAGCAGATCGAACGCGCCTGGCTCGGCCTCACCACCCCGCCCCTGGCCCAGCGTGCCCTCCTTCACGGCTGGCGCGCCGACGCCCCGGGCGAAGCCTGCCCGCGCTGCGCCTCCACCGTCGGCGCCTTCGAGTCCGACGACGAGGGCTGCCCCGCCTGCCGCAACCGCCGCCTCCCCTGGTCGCGCTGCATCCGCCTGGCCGAGTACCAGGGCCTGCTCCGCCGCTGCATCTGCGAAGTGAAGTTCACCGCCTGGCGCCGCCTGGGCCGAGACCTGGGTCGCCTGCTGGGCGCCCGCATCATCGAATCCCTCGAGCACGCCGGCCTCTCTCCTGCCCAGGCCGCCCTCGTGCCCGTCCCCAGCACCTTCCTCCGCCGTCTGCGCCGCGGCATCGATCACACGCACTGCATCGCCCGCGGCGTCCGCGACGTCACCGGCATCCCCATCCTCCCCGTCCTCTCCCGCCGCCACCGCCCGCCGCAATCCGCCCTGCCCCTCTCCCGCCGCGCCACCAACGTGCGCGACACCATGCGTGCCCGCGCCCGCGATCTCTCGGGCCTCACCGTGATCGTCCTCGACGATGTGCGCACCACCGGGGCCACCATGACGGAAGCCTGCCGCGCCTTGCGCCGAATCGACGCGCCAAACCGCCCCGCGCACATCTGGTCCGCGGTCCTGGCCGTCACGCCCGACGAGCGCCGCCGCAATGATCTCCACTGGCGTTCCCAGCCAGATCAGCCCCAGCCCGATCAGCCCGCCCCGCAGGCGCCCGAGCCCGAAGCCTGAGCGCTGCGCCCCGCCTCACGAGTTCCCATACGCCGCGGCCACATCTTCATACCCCGGATACGCCCCGTCCGGCTGATACTGCTGCTGCTCGGCCATCGCCGCCGCCTGATTCGCCAACGCCGCCCGCTCGCCCAGATTGATCTTCGCGATCAGCAGCCACAGGTAATAGGGCTCGGGCGCACCCAGGAACGCCCCCTGCTTCAGGCACAGGATGAACGAGTACAGCCCGAACGCCACCAGGATCGCCACCGTCGTTCGTTCCGGGGGCGATTCCCGGTGCCGCCTGAACAGGTCCAGCGAGTGACGCACCGTCAGGTACGCCAGCGTGCAGAACAGACCCAGCCCGAACAGCCCATACTCGCAGAACATCTCGATGATCGCGTTGTGCACATACGTGCCTGCGTTCCCGGGCAGCGCGCTGAACGCATTCGCCCCGAGCCCGAACATCCAGCTCGTCGGCTCGCTCGCCCACCACCGGATCAGCCCCAGCGCCGTCTCAAACCGCTCGTCCAGGTGCCGCGTCGCCACGTCCAGCGTCCAACGCCCGGTCACCTCGGTATCTTCCTTCAAGATCAGCGTGATCGTGAAATACCCGATCACCGCCAACACCCCCAGCCCGCCCGCCGTCAGGAAGAACTGCGTCAGGTTCCGCACCTTCCGCGCCAACGGGAACAACAGCACCACCAGAAACACCGACGACGTCAACTGTCCGCGCGAACCCGCCATCACCGCCATCGTCAGTCCCAGAACGATCGCCACCCCGCGCACCATCAACCAGAAAGCCTTCGATCCGCTCGGAATCATCAGCGCCGCGATCAGCGCCATCTGCCCGCCCATCTGCGCACTCGCCAGCGGGTTGCCGAACCCCTTCTCCGTCAAGATGCCCAGCTGAATCACGTACCGATGGTTGAACACCGTCCCGTGCGGATTCGTCAGGAAAAGCACCGAAACGATGCACGACAGAATCAGCGTCGGCCCCAGCGACGAGCGGAATCGCTCCACCGACGAAAAAATCGCCGGCAGCAGCAGCGCCTGCAAAATCCAGTACGGCGCGCCCGAAAGCAGCTGCTCCACCGCGTATGGCCTCGCCACGTCCGGCGTCCACAGCATCGCGCTCAAGCAGTAGCAGAATAAAAACCCCAGCAGCGCAAAATACCCGCTCTTGTACCCCTTCAGCGCGTACGGATCCTTCCGAAGGATCCCAGCAACCCCCAGGCACACCCCCATCGCCATCGTGATGTTGAACACCCACGAATGCTCAAGGAAGAACGAAAAGTACGACTGCACGTTCTGCTTCAGGGGGTAAAACACCACCAGCAACGGCAGCGCCATCTGCGGCCGAAAAAAGCACGCGATCGTCCAGACGCCCACCAGCAGCATCACCGAGATTCCGAGAACCATTGTCATCTTGATGCGACCTGCAGGCGAAGATCAGGCTCCGATCGGGTTATTCGACTCAAAACGCCTATCCGACACCAACCCTCATTCCCCTCACTGTATCGGCAACCCGCTCCCACCGGGCCAGTCACAGCGCGAACCATCTCTTTTCTCGGTCGTACGACCTGTCAAGGCCCGAGTTCGAATTCCGGTCCCGCGTCCCCCGCCCGCCCGACCCAGACCCTGCGCCCCTCAGGGACGCTGAACACGCCACACCCATCGCAGCCAGAGGTCCTTACACCAATCTCCCTATAGCAACGTGGCGCTCCACCCTCTCAAGGTCGATGATCACCACGACGCGCGGAGGATTCTCGCGAACACAGGAGGTAGTGCGATGAGGGCGATCCTGATGACAAGCCGACTTGCGGCGATCGTGGTTCTTGCCGGATCAGCCCTGGCTCAGGCGCAGACCGCCACAGCCCCAGGGCCCTACGCCCTCCACTGGGCCGTCGTCGGCCCCGTAGCCCCGATCGACATGCGCGGCTCTCCCATCTCCACGGGAGATGTTGTCCTCATCGGCCCCAGTATCGGTGAATATCCCGATCAGGGCCCCCACATGATCGAACTCTGGCCCGGTGGCCGCGAGCAGTTCTACGCCCAGCACCTGCAGGACATTGACAACCTCATCCGCTTCTCCATCCCCGACGTCAACTACTCCGGCTACGCCGTCATCGACTATGAGGCCTGGACTCCCAACTGGTGGGCCCAGACCAACGTCGCTTCCTCCGGCGCCTACGACGCCGAAGATCGCGACTACCTCGACGACTGGCGCGACTACATCCGCCAGCACCGCGCCTCCCTCCTCGCCGGCAAAACCCTCGATGAGCAGGAAGACGTCTTCCGCACCACCTGGATCCAGGCCACCACCGAGTTCTACGTTCGCACCATCCGCGAGTACAAGCGCCTCCGCCCCAACGCCAAATGGGGTTACTACGGCTTCCCAAGCAAACGCTACTACCCCTACGTCCTCAGCCAAGCCCCCTTCGATCAGCAGCGTGCCGAGATCCCCGGGCAGGACGACGCCTCGTACTCCTGGATGGCCGACGAGTGCGATGTCATCATCCCCTCCCTCTACATCCCATTCCGCACCGTTGACAGCCCGCGCTGGGGCTTCCCCGAAGATAGCCCCGCCGCCAACGACGCCTTCCTCCGCGGCAACATCGAAGAAGCCAAGCGCATCGCCCGCGGCAAGCCCGTCGTCCCCTTCGTCTGGTACCAGTATCACGACGGCACACCCCAGCTCGCCGGCGTATTCCTCAACGAATACAACTTGACCAAGTCGATCCAGACTCCTCAAGAAGAGGGTCTCAACGACCTCATCATCTGGGGTGCCTTGCGCTCCTCCGCCGATCGCGCCGCCCTCCAGAGCTACTACGACTCCCAACTCTCCCCCATCTGGACTTCCTTCAACTCCCAGCTCGACGCCCTGCGAAACCCGCCCCCGCCGCCCCCGCCCCCGACCGACCCCAACTCCGGCTCCGGTGGCTCCTCGCCTCCGCCTCCGCCGCCCCCGCCCCCGACCGACCCCAACTCCGGCTCCGGTGGCTCCCAGCCCCCGCCCCCGCCTCCTCCGCCCCCTCCGCCCCCAACCGATCCCAACACCGGCTCCGGTGGCAGTGGTGGCTCAGGCACCGGTGGCGGCGGTGGTGGCGGCTCGCCCCTCCTCCCGCCCCTCTCACCTCCGCCCCCCCCGCCTCCGCCCCCGCCGCCCCCTCCCGCACCATCCTCCGGTGATTCCGGCTCCGGATCCACCGGCAGCTCCGGCTCTTCCGGCGGCTCCGGTTCCACAGGCAGCTCCGGCTCCTCGGGCGGCTCCGGCTCCACCGGTGACTCCGGCTCCGGTGGCGCTCCCACCAGCCCCATCACCTCCGGCGGCTCTTCCGGCTCCGGCTCCGGCTCTTCCGGCTCCTCCAGCCCCACCGAGCCCGCCGGTCCGCCCACCCCCTCCGGCGGCTCAACCTCCGGCGGCGGCCAGGCGCCCACGCCTCCCCCCTCCCCCTTCATCTCCAGGGGTGGCTCCGGCTCCGCTTCCTCAAACCGCAACCCCTTCCTCCGCGCCGTCGTCGTCTCCGGCCGAGGCTCCTCAGGCTCGAGCGGCTCTTCCGGTTCCAGCGGCTCCAGCGGCCCGACCAACCCAGCTCCCGCCCCCGCACCCTCGGCGCCCAGCGCCCCCTCCGGTGCTTCCTCAGGCTCCTCTTCTTCCGGCCCTTTCTCTGGTGGTGCCGCCTCCCCGCCCCCTTCAGTCCCCATCTACCTCAATAACCCTCGCCAGGTCAATCGCGGCTCCTCTTCCCAGCCCCTCAGCCGCCAGGCCCTCCTTCGCGCCATCCAAATGGCCCTGACCCGCGGCCAGTCCCAACCCACCTCCCCCAACACCTTCACCAACAACGGCCAGTAATCCCCAGACCCCCCGCCCCCACAAGCCCGGCGGCCCATCGCCCGCCGGGCTTTTCATTTCCGCCCCGCTGAGAACCACGCCCCCGCTTCGCGTATGCTCGCCCCTACACGCATCCCCACTCCCAGCACCGCCCGCATCACGATGCACAAACCCGCACCTACACCTCCCGCCCCCGCCTCCCGCGCTCCCCTCCGCGTGGTCTTCCAGCAGCCCGCGCTCGCCAAATACCGCGTCCCCGTCTTCCGCGAGCTCGCCTCCCGCCCCGGCATCGATCTCCTCGTCGCCTACGGCAACGAACAAGGCATCGCCAGCGTCAACCCCGACGGCTTCCAGGGCGTCCAGGTCCCCATCCACGACCTCGACATCCTCGGCTCCAGGTTCCGCTGGCACGCCGCCCAATACCGCTTCGCCTCCCGACACAAGGCCGACGTCGTCGTCCTCTCCTGGAGCACCCGCTACCTCACCCTCGTCCCCTCCATCCTCCGCGCCCGCTGGAACAACGTCGGCACCGTTCTCTGGGGCCACGGCTACTCCAAGGCCGAAACCCGCCTGCGCGAAAACTCCCGCGGCGCCATCGCCGACTTCGCCGACGCCGTCCTCTTCTACAACCACACCACCGCCCAGCGATTCATCGACGGGGGCTACACCTCCCCCGACCGTGTCTTCGTCGCCCTCAACACCCTCGACACCACCGCCATCGACCGCGCCCGCGCCCTCTGGCAGGCCGATCCCGCCCGCCTCGACGCCTTCCGCCGGCAGCACAACCTCTCCGGCCCCGTCGTCCTCTTCGTCTCCCGCCTCAACGCCGACAACCGCGTCGACATGCTCGTCCAGTCCGCCGCCCGCATGCGCCAACGACTGCCCAACCTCAAGGTCGTCATCGTCGGCTCCGGCCCCGAAGAAGCCGCCCTCAAATCCCTCGCCGCTTCCTCCGGCCTGGCCGACGCCATCCTCTTCGCCGGCGCCGTCTACGACGAAGCCGACCTCGCCCCCTACTTCCTCTCCGCCTCCGCCTTCTGCTACCCCGTCAACATCGGCCTCAGCCTCATCCACGCCATGGCCTATGGCCTCCCCGTCGTCACCTCCGACAAAATGACCGCTCAGAACCCCGAGATCGAGGCCTTCCGCCAAGGCATCAACGGCCTCGCCTACGCCGACGGCAGCGTCGACGCCATGGCCGACACCCTTCTCTCCATCCTCACCGACAGCAACCATCAGCGCCGCCTCAGCCAGGGCGCCTTCGACACCGTCCACCAGGATTTCAACATCTCCAAAATGGTCGACGGCATGGAGGCCGCCATCCGCTTCGCCGCCTCGCGCCGCCCCACCAAATAGCCCCGCGTCCCGGCATCAAAACCGGAACGACGCCCGCCCGCCCACGAAGAACCCCGGCCCCAGGTCCTCCTCCGTGATCCGGTCGCCGTTGCTGTTCTCCGCCCGAACCTGCCCCCACACGTTCGCACCCACCCCCAGCGACAACTCCACCTGCGGGTCCACCCGCCAGTGCGCCGTCACCGCCACCGGCAACCGATAGTCCCGCCCCACTCCACTGGGGATCGGCCCGTTCCGGTCCAGCCGAAACTCCCGATCCTCAAACCCCGCCGCCAACCCCACCTTCAAATCCTCCGTCACCGCGTACGTCAACTCCACCCCCGCCGTGCGGCTGCCAAACCCTGGCGACGAACTCAGCGACCACTTCTCATCAATCTGCCAATCCACCGTCACGATCGGCACCACATACGGGTCATCCTCCAGCCGCGACCCCGCCGCCAACCCAAACCCCAGCCGCAGATCATCCGACACCTGATACGCCACGCCCCCCGCCCCCGACAGCGTCAGCGATTTGTCAAAGTCCGCCCCGCGCTCATACGACGCATCCCCCGACAACCCCACAAAATAACTCCACTTTTCTTTAATCGGCGCGACGTAGTTCACCTCCACCGTCAAGATGGTCACGTCCTTCCAGGGCCCGTCCGCCGCACTCCCCGGAAATCCCGACGCGTTGCTGAAGTCGTAGTTCGAATACTCGCCTGTGAACGAGAACCCCACCGCCCGCCGCTCCTCGATCGGCACCCGCACGCCCAGCCGTCCCCCGCCCCGCGCCGTGCTCAGGCTGCCTCGATTGTTATGAAAGTCCGCCGTCGCGCTGTACGACCCAAACAAATCCAGCGTCGCCTTCACCGCCAGCGGGTCCTCCCCCGATGGCGACGCATCACCCGTCCCCGCAGCGCTCCCCGCGGCTGCCTTCGCCTCCACTCCCCCCGGCCCCGCGCCCGCCGCCGCCTGCCCCAGCGCCAGCCCGCCACACACGCCCACCGCCAACCCCGCCATCATCACCATCCGCCCCGCACCCACGCCCCAAAAGTCCTGTCGCATCTTGTAGATCTCCTGAAAAAATAGAATTCCTGTAAAACCACCAACGCGCCTCGCCCCGCGCATCGCCGCCGCTCCGCGAGCCAGGCCGCTCCAGCGGCCTCAGCCGCCCACACCAGTCCCCCGCTTCGCCACGCATCCGCCGCCAGATTCGCCGACTGTAATCCCCCCCCGCCCGCACGACCGACAGCCCCGCCCCCGCACACCACGCCCGCCCTCCGCACACCACACCCGCCTCCCCGCCGCGCCATCGCCCCCGCCCATCCCTACCATCCCCCGCCGCGGCCACGCGCCGCAGCCCCGGGGCGGTAGCTCAATTGGTAGAGCACTAGCTTTGCAAGCTAGGGGTTGAGAGTTCGAGTCTCTTCCGCTCCACTTTCCCCTTCTGCAACAACGCCCACCGGCGAACCGTCGACACCCATCCACGCCAGTGATAGTCCGCGCTTCGGGTGGCCCGGCCGACCCCGCCGGTTTTCCCTACCCCATCTCGTGGCACGGGCCTCTGGCCCGTGTCCTTCCCTTCCTTCAATGCTCCGCCCATCAGTAGCCCGACCGTAAGGGAGGGCCTCCGCGCATCCACCACCTATGCGCGCGCAAACCGCGCCCTCCAAATCCACCCCTGGACCAAAATCTCAAAAAATGCTCTCCTCCCCAAAACCCCACTTCACAGCCCAAAAACGCCACTTCCAAGCCCATCAGTAGCCCGACCGTCAGTGAG
The DNA here is from genome assembly GCA_016124375.1 of Tepidisphaera sp. Taxonomy (GTDB): domain Bacteria; phylum Planctomycetota; class Phycisphaerae; order Phycisphaerales; family UBA1924; genus RI-211. Next base: position 360,482 of record WGNV01000004.1, on the reverse strand, counting down.
GGCCTCGACCTATCTACCACCTCCGCGCGCGCAAATCGCGTCGCCCCCTGTTCATATAGAAGCGTCCCGCGTGTTGCGTCAGGTCACCCTCGCCGGGTATCCAACAGGCTGAGCCACGAACTCAGGCTGGTCTCGCCCGGCACGGTCTCCTGCCCCATCCGCGGCCGCCGAAGCGGTGTTCAGGCCGGCACGCAAGTGTCGTCACAAGTCCCCAGGGCGTCGGCCCCAAGGACCGCCCGAGCATCGCCGCCGGAACGCGTGCCCGACGGATCCCGCGCGGGGAGCCTCACCAGCCCCCAACCGGGGCAGACCAGCCACGCCCCAGCGGAACTCCAACTCCTCCCAGCCCAAACGCCCCGCCCCGGGGACGCGATCTTCCTTTGCGCCGATCGCAAAAACAAAAAACCCCGCCCGGCGCTGCCGCGCCGACCGGGGTAAGTGCCTCGCGGCTTCCAAAGCCGCAAGGCAGGATCCAATCTCCTCCAACCAGTCGCTTACCGCCGGCGACGCAGGCCGACCAAGCCCAGCATCCCCATCGCCGCCGCCGCGCCGGGCGCCGGCACCAGGTTCACGTACGCCGAGTCGCCGTTGTTCAGCGTGATCGTCACGCCGTCCACCAGCCCGGCAAACCCGTTCGCCCACGCGCTGCCCGTCTGCAGGCTGATGATGTTCACCACCTCCGAGCCGTAATCGCGCGAAGCGTTGTTGCCCCAGGTCACCGCGCCCGACTGCAGCGCCGCCAGCGTCGGATCGGTGTACGTCCCGAAGTTGCCGCTGCGAGCCTGGTCATAAAAGCGCATCGGGTTGGTCGCGTCGCCGGTCGACCACTGGTGCCAGGTGTTCGCGGCCACACCCGTCGTGCCCGTGAAATAGGGCTCCGAGTTCAGGCGCGACTTGTACCAGCTCGCGGTGTCGTCCGCGCCCGTCGGCGCGGTATAGATGTAGAACGTCCAGTCCGGGTCCGCCGCCGTCGTTCCCTTGTTCGTCCAGTACGAGATCGACTGAATGTCGTTGATGTGCACCGTGGTGTTGAAAATCTGCGACGCCGGGATGTACAGCTCGGACTTGCTCTGCGTCGCGGTCGACGCCTGGAACGAGCCGGGCCCGAAGCCCGGGGCGGCGTCGGTGTTGTTGCCCGCGACGCTGAAGGCGCCGCTGTACGTCGGCAGGATCGTGGTGTACGTGTCGCCCGCCTGTGCGCTCGCGACCAAGGCCATCCCCGCCGCCGCGCACGTCACGAAAGCCAACGTCTTCTGAAGTTTCATGCCAAGTCTCCGATGTACCGGACCATTCAGGTCACTCGCGGGCTCGGTCCGCCGCCCGCGAGAAGCCCCTCTGGGGCGCGAGAGAGAATCCCGCCCGGCGGCGATCAAGCCGGCGGGCGAGCGTGCTTTGGAGTCTGTTCACCGGCGGCGACGCAGGCCGATCAGGCCCGCCAGGCCGAGGGCGGCCGCGGCGCCCGGAGCGGGAACGGCGCTGGGGTTGGAGACGACATAACCCTCCGCCCCGGACACGTAGTTGGAGAGCGTGTCGCCGAAAATCCAGTTGACGCCGTAGGCGATGTTGGTGCCGAGTTCACGCGGCGCCCCGCCGCCGATGCCGTTGCCAGCGCTGATGTAGCCGGCGCTGGGGGCGCTGATCGAGTAACCAAGAACATCGGCGAACGTGAGCTGCTGGCCGACCTTGCCCAGGGCCGTGTGCAGCCAGTCGGACTTGCTCGAAGCGTTGGGGGTTTCGAAGACGTTGCACTGCTCGCCGGCGATGCTCGCGAGCGAGAACGAGTAGCTGAACGCACCGTTGCCGAGATTCGTGCGGAACGCGGCGAAGCTCGGATTCGAGGGTTCATTCGCGACCACGGCATAGTTCGTGCCGTCGCTGATCCAGATGTTGAAATACGGAGCGACGGCCGGGCCCGAGCCGGCGCTGAACCGCGTGGAATCGTCATGCCGCGTGATCGAAAGGCTCACGCTGCCCAGCGTGGCGCCGTCAACGTCGCTGGTGCCCCAGCCGGCCTTCATCGAAGAGGCGTTGATAATGAATTCGGTGGCGCCCGGCACGTACGTGTTGTTGGATTGGATGGTGGGGGAGTTGTTGCTGGCGTCCTTACGAATGACGAAAGACGTGAAGCCGCTCGCGCTCACCGTCGTGGTGGCGATCGCGACGGCAAGGCCCGCGGCTGCGAAAAGGAAGGAAGTCTTCATCTCATGCTCTCCAGTAGTGCGACCGGTCGTGAGTCCGGCGGCGTTGGTCAGGCGCCGGCGCGGTGCCCAATAGGGGCGTCAGGAGGAAAGCCCGCGTGCCGGCCGTCGAGCCGGCGTGCGGGTGGATGTGCAGGGGATCGATCAGCGGCGGCGACGCAGGCCGACCAGGCCCGCGAGGCCGAGGGCAGCGGCGGCGCCGGGGGCGGGAACCGCCTGGATATCGATCATCGGGTTGTAACCGGTCCAGGTGGTGTCTTCACGGAACGTACCGACGCCGGAGGCGCCACCGTCCGCGTAGAAGGGGCCGTAGCTGGTGTTCCAGAAGGTCTTGTCCAGGTCGGTGGAGCCGACGGTGATGCCGCCACCGGGAGCGTCGTTCAATCCGAGATTCAGCGAGTTGTAGGGACCGGCGGCGCCGATGGGGTTGTATCCGTGGGTTTGCGTGTTGAATGCGATGCTCCAGACGATGCTCTCGGGCAGGTTGACGTTGAGCGTGCTGAGATCAAAGGTGACATTCTGCGCGTAGCCATTGCGGCTCCACCCGGTCGGGCGGTAGGCGATGAAGCTGTTCTGCGTCACTGAGGCGATGAGCGCGCCCGGAGCATTGCCGGTGCCGCCGTCGTAGATGTTCAAGGTGAGGTTGTGATAAAAGCCGCTGCCGGCCCATTGACCATTATCATAATACTGGCCACCAACGTTGTAGTCTTCATAGCGAGCCCAATCGACCATCGTGACAGTGGCGCTCGTGAGTTGACGTGCCGTGCCGCCGAGGGTGACGCGATCGCCGAACTCAGCTGTGGACGTCGCCTGATAGCCGAGGCTCGGATAACTATCCAAAAGCGTGCTATCGATGCTGTTGTACACCGAGGAGGCGTGGGCCAGGCCCGCAGCAGACGCCAGAACAGAAACCAACGACATCGCGCGAATAACAGTCTTCATCTCATGCTCTCCAAAGCAGACCCCGAATGTCCGATCGGAGCGGCGGGGTATCACCCACTCCGACGCGGCCCGCGAGGGACCGAGAGGAATCCCGCGGGACGGCGGTCATGCCGGCCCGGGGTTGCAAGCTCAGAGATGCGATCAGCGGCGGCGACGCAGGCCGACCAGGCCCGCGAGGCCGAGTGCGGCGGCGGCGCCGGGGGCGGGCACGGTCGTCGTGCCGTAGTAGTCAGGGCCGAACGAGTTGCCGATGACGAAGTCGTAACCGAAGGACTGGCTGGTGCGCCAGCGAATCGTGTTGGTCGCCGGGGCGAAGCCCATGTTCAACGGATCGTCGGTGAAGAATGCGACGGGAATCGCAACCTCGATCACATGATCAACGGGGTTGGAGGCCCAGGACCATTGATACTGCGAAGCCAAGCCGCCCGAGACGTACTGGCTGTAGTAATAGCCGTCCGGGGTGGGGTTGTTCGAAAGCAGCGGGTTCGGAGAAGACACCGGCGTAAAGAAGCGGTCATTCGTCACTTCCATGCCGATGTTGGAGCCGCCGGTGGTGGTGGAGATGTAGATGTTGGCGAACTGGCCGGCGAACGAGCCGCCCTGGGGAGTGGTGTGCGCGTCGAGACCGAAGTAGACGTAGGTGCCGTCTGAGCGGAAGTAGGTGTCGTACGACGCGTAGCCGGTCAGAGAAGAGTCGACCACGCGGTGGGTAACGCCAGCGCCGGACCAATCGGCGCCGATCTGCCCGTCGATTCCTGCGGGATTAGCAAGGGCGGCTGCCGAGGCGAAGCCGATGGCGAAGGTGGCCGTCACGACGCGAGTGTGAATCATCTCATGCTCTCCAAAGCAGACTCCGTGAATCAGTTTCGCGGCGGCTGGAGTCAGGGCCGAGGCGACGGGCCGAGGTTGGCCCGCGTGAAGCTCGCTCCGTGTCATGTCTGACGCGCGGCGAGCAGCGGACTTCTGAAGCAAACCCCTGGCCGGTGTGTTATCACCGGCCGGAGTTCCTCTCGCTCGTAGATCTGGGAGCGAGAAACACCCGAGGAGGGTGAGCGAGAGGGAGGAATCGATCAGCGGCGGCGGCGCGACAGGACCAGGCCACCCAGGCCCAGCAGCGCGGCGCTGCCCGGGCTGGGAACGATCATGTCCTGCACGGTGTCGCTGGTGAGGGCGAAGAGACCTTGCCGGAAGTAGTTGGCGTCGCCGTTCAGGCCGGCGAGCCAGGTGTTGGCCTTGGTGCGAGTGGTGCTGTCGCTGGAGTTGAAGGAGTTCACCGAGAACGACCCGGTATCAATCGTGTTGTCGGTGTCGTACACGATGTTCCAGATGGCGCTCTGGAAGGCGGCGAAGTCGGAGTTGGTGGAGAGGCTGGCGTAGTGGCGGCCGTAGAGTTCGGCGATGCGGTCGGCCTTGGCCTGGCCCATCGGGGAGTTGGAACCGTCGGCGGGGCGGGGGGCGCTGTTCAGGGTGTTAACATCGTAATCATACGTGCCGCCGTAGCCGATGTTCTGGGTGACTTCGATGCAGAAGGCGGAGTAGGAGCCCTGGAGACCGGCGTAGGTGCCGCCGACGCGGGTCCAGTTCATCTGGCCGGCGCGGGTGTTTTCCGTGGTGCCGGAGTTGTAGGTGATCTGGCAGTCGATGCCGGGGTTGACCGAGTCAAAGGTGGAGCGGACGTCGATGGCCAACGCCTGGCCTGCCGCCGCGGCCACCGCAAGACTCACGTACATAACACAACGAATAGACATGAAAAGCACTCCGAGGATTGAGCGCACGACCGAACTCCCCTCCGCTCCGGCTGCGGCCGTTCGGCGTCGGAGCAGGTCAGACGTAACATCGGTCTGAACGCCGTCGAGCCGCGTGTCCGCGACTCAACGAGCGGAGGAAAAAAGAGAGAGTTCGGTGTGAACGCCGTCGAGCCGCGTGTCCGCGACTCAACGAGCGGAGGAAAAAAGAGAGAGTCTTGTGTTATCTAAACCCCGGGCCGGCGTTTTCACGCCGGCCGAGGTTCCTCTCGCTCGTAGTTCAGGAGCGAGATGGAGAGCTCACCGGGACCGATGAGCGAGAGGAAACAGGTTGAGCCGTGCGGTCGGTGCGGCTGTTGAGCCGCATGGCGCGGGTGATGCGTTCCCGCATCCGGGGGTTTGATCGGGCGGCGAGCAGCAGCAGTTCGTGCCGGGGGACGTCGCGCAGCATTTCGGCCAGGCTGTGATCCACGGGTGAGACTCCTGAGCGCGGCGCCGGAACATTCCGGCGGGCGGGCAAGCCATTGGAGGCCGGGCGGGGCGACCAACAGCGGTGAGCGAGAGGCCGGCGTCTAAGCGACGTGGCCGGAGGTAGCGGGCAGCGGACGCAGGGGTGTGGGGGCGATGTTGGAAGCAGGAAGTGGGTTGTTAGTGGTGGTGGCGGGGGTAGTGATAATGGAAGCAATGGCGGCGCGGACTTCGGGACAGTCGCGGAGCAGAAGTACGCCCTGCGAGATCAGGTCGTCGAGGTTGTCGGTCGTGCTGTCGTGGAGCACGACGAGGCGTCGAAAGGAAGCCATGGCCGCGGCTTGCGACATGACCGGTCCCAGGCGTTCAAGGCCCGCGGCGTCGGTGATGGCGAGAACGTTGGCGATGCGGTGCGAGATGAGCTGGCGGATCACGGTCTGGGGCACTTCGCCGGCTTCGAGAAGCAGGATCGGGGACTGCACGCCAAGCAGGCTTTGGAGCGTGCGGGTGTCTTGTTCGTTGTGGCCGGAGGTTGCGATCAGGCCGGCCCAGGTGGAGGAGTTGGTTGAAGCGAGTGAGATCACGAAAGGTGTATTGCAACCCTCGTGCCAAAGATCAAAGGCGGGTGCTGTGGCGCCAAACGGCGGTGTGGGGCGTGCGAAGCGTGGCAAAGTGTGACAATGTGTCACAGATGTCGCGCGACAGGTGTGACACGATGTCACACCGGGTGCGACGGGGTGTGGCGCATGGTGTGACACACGTGGTAAGAATGTGATAACACGCCTCGCACGGGCCGAGGGGTGGGTCGCGGGCCTGGAGGTGTGGTTGCCGTGCCGGGTGGCTGGGGTGCGGGGGTGGGGGGTATCAGGCCCCGGAGGTTTCGGGCTCGCGCAGCTTGAGGCGGTCCATCAAGCGGTAGAGCTGACGCCGGTCGATGCCCAGTTGGCGGGCGGCGGCGGCGCGGTTGCCCCGGCAGGCGGAGAGGGCGGCGAGCACGGTGCTGGTGGTGCTGGCGACCAGCATGGGCTTGACGGGCTCGGCGTTGATGCCCAGGCCCAGGTCGGCGGGGGTGATGAGGCTGCTTTGGGCGAGGATGACGCCGCGCTCGAGGCAGGCGGCGAGCTGGCGGACGTTGCCGGGCCAGGGGTAACTGACGATCTGCAGCATCGCCTCTTCGGAGAGTTCACGCTTGACTCCCAGGCGAGATTCGAGTCGCTCGAGCACCGAGCGGGCGATGAGCGGGATGTCCTCCGGACAGTCGCGCAGCGCTGGTGTGCCGATGCGAATGACATCCAGGCGGTACAGAAGATCGGCGCGGAAGCGGCCCTCGCGGGCCATTGCGTGCAGGTCGCGGTGGGTGGCGGCGACCACGCGGATGTCTACGCCGATGGGGCGGGTGGCGCCGACGGGCAGCACTGTGCGTTCCTGCAGCAGGCGGAGCATCTTGGCCTGCTCGGGCAGGGGGAGTTCACCGATTTCGTCGAGGAAGAGCGTGCCGCCATCGGCAGCGCGGACCAGGCCGGTGGTGGTGGCGACGGCGCCGGAGAAGGAGCCCTTTTCGTGGCCGAACAGCAGGGATTCGAAGAGGCTCTCGGTGAGCACGGTGCAGTCGACGGGCACGAAGGGGGCGTGGGCGCGGGGGCTGCATTCGTGGATGGCGCGGGCGACGATCTCTTTGCCTGTGCCGCTTTCGCCTCGCACCAGTACGGTGGAAGGGAACGACGCGACGACACCGATCAGGTCGCGAACTCTTTTCATGGATGCGGACTGGCCCACCAGCCGGCCCATGGCCGGTGAGTCACAACGAATGTCCATCTCTCATCCTCCCCGCGGCGGATCGCACCGGATGAAACCCGATGGTGAGCCGCCTCGTGGAAGAGTGTACCGGCCGGTTCTCGCCTGGTGACGGGTGAATCCGAGTAACAACAGAAAAAATCCCCACTACAGCGCGCGGGGTGGATCGGTCGTTACACATCTGTTTGTCTGGTATAAAGATTCGACGGCTGAAGGAGTGTGGTGCGATGGCCGCGTAAATCACTCCAAAGGCCTGAAAAAAAGGGGTTTGAGAGATTGTGTGGCGGCGAGGGCCGCCGCAAAGCGAGCGCGAGGCACGTAGGTTTCCGTAATGATTTTGATGGTGTGATTGTGCGCCCGTAGTTCTACGAGATTTTGCAGGCGTGACTGTCGATTCACATGCCCAGACGTTGCCGGATCATTTCGGGAACGAGGGAGATGGGCGTGGGCGCGGGGTCTTGCTGGCCGCTGCGGAGGTCTTTCAGGGTGGCCAGCTGGGCGTTTTCGATGATGGCGACGAACTTGGCGCCGCTGTCGGCGGCGTCCTTGAGCAGCTTGCCGACGTTTTTGGTGGCTTTGTAGGTGTGGCGGGCGTGCAGACCCACGCGGCGCAGGGCGGCGCACAGCGGGCGGACCATCTCGTCGCTCTCGGGTTGGCCGTTGCTGATGACAAAGACGTCGGGCGCGAAGCCGGCGCGATCGAGCAATTCGGCGTCGGTGGGCATGAGGCCCCGGTCTTGCAGGACGAGGGCGAGGACGACATCGCCCATGCCGAAGCCGACGGCGGGGGTCTTTGGGCCCCCGAAGAGTTCGACGAGGTTGTCGTAGCGTCCGCCGCCGGCGATGGCGCGTTCGGCGCCGCTGGCTTCGTGCACTTCGAAGACCATGCCGGTGTAGTAGGCCAGGCCTCGGACGACGCTGAGGTCGAAATCAACCCAGTCGATGATGCCCATCTGGGTGAACTGCTGGGCGAGGGGCGTGACGGCCTGGGCGAAGAAGGTGAGGTCGACGACTTCGGGGCTTGGTCCCGGGCCCTTGTGGGCGGGGTCGTCGACGGTGAGGCGCACGACGCCCTTGGTGAAGATCTCGGCTTGTTCGGTGTTGAACCCGAAGGGCGCGAGGGCGGCGGCGAAGTCGGCCTCGGGCAGTTTGCCTCGTTGGTCGAGAATCTTGAACAGGTCGGCGTGCTTGTCGACTTCGAGCCCGCGTTGGACGAGCCACTGCTGCAGGGCGTAGCGGTGATTGACCTTGACGCGCACGTCGGCGGGCGTGAGGCCGAGGGAACTGAGCAGCGAAACGCAGGTGGCGATCACTTCGGCGTCGGCGGCGGGGGAGTCGTCGCCCAGCATGTCGACGTTCCATTGAAGGAACTCGCGCAGGCGGCCGCGCTGGGGGCGTTCGGCGCGGAAGAAGGCGCCGAGGGTGAACCACTTGGTGGGTTTGGGAAGGCTGCCGGCTTTGGCGGCGAAGAGGCGGGCGAGCGTGGGGGTGAACTCGGGGCGGAGGGCGTAGGTCTTTTCGCCGCCGGTGCGGGTGAAGGAGAAGAGCTCGCTGATGATGCCCTCGCCGCTCTTGACGGTGTAGAGGTCCAGGTGCTCGAAGGTGGGGCCATCGACTTCTTCGAAGCCGTGGAGGACGGAGGCGCGGCGCCAGGACTCGGTGATGAATCGGCGGCGGGCGGCGTCGAGCGGGTAGACGTCGCGGGTGCCGGTGGGGGGCTGGTGGGTGTTTTTGGCCATGTTTGTGCGGGGTTCCTCAGGGTGCGAGGGTAGGAGGGCGCGAGTTGAGTGGGGATGAGCGTCATGACGCCGGACCTGAGCAAAGCGAAGGTCCGGGTGGGGCGCGGGGTGTACCCGGAGGTTCGCTTGGAACCCGGAAGTTCGCTTGGTACCCGGAGGTTCGCTTCGCTCACCTCCGGCGTCAGGGGGAGCAGGCGGATTCTGACCTGCGAGCGGCGCGATCACCGATAAAGCCGGTGCATGAGCACGCTGGCGAGCCAACCTGGGCGGCGGACGATGACGCGCGAGGAGGTGGTGTCGCTTGGGCGTGCTGGGAAGCCTTGGGAGTTTGTGGCGCTGGGCGTGCAGGTGGTGGGCGCGAACCCGGGCGATGCGGGCGTGCGGTTTCTGCTGGCGGCGAACTTTGCGAGGCTGGGGCTGGTGACGGCGGCGCGGGAGCAGTTGGCGGCGCTGCCCGGGGAGTTGCAGCGCGAGGCGGATGTCGTGGCGTTGGCGGAGGCGATGGCGAGCATGCCGCGGGATGAGATGGGGGCGGCTGAGCGCGTGGCACGCGGACGGGCGGCAGCGCAGGCGCTGCGAACGCGCGGCGTGGACGTGAGCGCTGATGTTGAGATGTGGGCGGAGGAAGCGACGGCCTGCGAGTGTTTCCGGGCGCTGGATGGCAACGTGGTGCGCCGGCGAGCGGGCGGCAGGTGGGAACTGTTGGGCGACCACAAGGGGCTGGCGGAGAAGTTTGTGCGCGGCGCCGGACAGGCGTTTGAGAAGCCCCTGGTGCTGGAGGGCGTGGACCCGCCCTGGCTGCTGCGGGGCGTGTTCGATGCGACGCCTCGGCGCAGCGATGGATTCCAGGTGCGATTGCGGGTGGTGCAGGCGAGCGCGATGGAGTTGCTGGACGGGTTGTCGCTGTGCGAGATGGGCGATGTGATCGCCAGCGAGCGGTGCGAGTGGTACGTGGGGCAACGGGCGGGGGAGGCGTTGCGCGAGCGGCTGCGGGAGCAGATGGCGTACGCGATGGTGGGGCAGACGCTGGCGCTGCCGTCGGTGCGACTGCGGGCGATGCCTGCGGTGGCGCAGGTGATGGCGGGGGTGGATGAGGCGCAGCGGGATTTGGCGGCGGCGCTCAAAGCGAGAGCCGAAGCGAAGTACGCCGGGCGCGACAAGGCCTGGTGGGCGCGGCGGTTTGCGGAGGCGAAGAGCGGCGGCAAGGCGCTGCGGGTGCTGCTGCCCACGACGCGGTACTCGACGTTCGTGAAGCACTCCACGGCGGACCTGGCGGCGGCACTCAGGCGAAGCGGCTGCGAGGCCAAGGTGCTGATGGAGCCCGACGACCACACGACGCTGAGCGTGGTGGCGTATTTGCGCGAGATGGTGGAGTTTGAGCCGGATCTGGTGATCGCGATCAACTACACGCGTGCGAACATGAACGGGCGGGCCGATTCGGTGTCGCCGTTTCCGGAGAATGTGCCGTTCGTGTGCTGGATTCAGGACGCGATGTCGCACTTGTTTGACCCCGAGGTGGGGAAGCGGCAGGGCGAGCTGGATTTCGTGATCGGGCATGTGTTTCCCGAGTTGTTTGAGCGGTTCGGGTTTGACAGGTCGCGGGCGATGTCGTGCGCGGTTGGGGTGGATGAGGGGAAGTTTGGTTCGCGGGGCGAGGCACTCGCGGCGGCGCGACGCCAGAGCACGTACGCGTGCGAGATCGCGTACGTGAGCAATCACTCCGAGTCGCCCGAGGCGCAACTGGCGCGGCTGTCACCCGTGATGAGCGGGGCGCTGGCGCCCGCGGCGGAAGAGATCGCGGCGCTGGCGGGGCGGCTGGTGTCGGCGGCGCCGGGCGCGAACCCGCCCGAGGCGCTGCGCATCGGCGTCCACGAGATTCTTCGCGGCACGCTGCGGGCGGAGCCGGACGCGCGATTAGTCGACACCGTGATGCACCAGTTCGCGGAGCCTTACGCGGATCGGCTGATGCGGCACCAGACGCTGGAGTGGGCGGCGAACATCGCCCAGCGGCGCGGGTGGAGGCTGAAGTTGTTCGGGCGCGGGTGGGAGAAGAACGAGAAGTTCGCGGCGTTCGCGGCCGGGGAGCTGAGGCACGGGGAGGAGTTGCGCGAGGCGTACGGCGCGGCGGGGGTGCAGTTGCAGGTGACGTGGCACACGCTGGTGCATCAGCGCCTGTTCGAGTGCGTGATGGCGGGCGGCTTCCCGCTGTGCCGCGTGAATGATGGTGAGTTTGCGCAGATGTATCAGTTGATGCTGCACGAGGCGACGGGGACGCGGCTGAAGGAGTGCGCGAGCGCGTGGCCCCTGATCAGGCATCGGCTGGCGAGGTTCGAGGACAACCCGCACCTGGAGAAATGGCGCGAGGTGTGGGAGACGCTGGGGCTGGGGGAACGGGTGGTGCATGATTCCAGCGGGCTGCGGCTGGGGCTGATGCTGCACAACGCGTGTTTCAATGAGGGGTATCGCTGGCCCAAGGGCGAACCCGAGAAGTACAGCGCGTTCTGCAAGTTGGGCGGGCGGGCGGAGTTTTTGTTTGCCAGCGAGGCCACGCTGGAGGCGCGGACGGCGTGGGCGCTGGAGCACGAGGCGGAGCGACGGGAGATGATCAAGCGGGCGGCGGCGCGGGCGAGGGTGGGGCAGACGTACGACGTGATCGCGGGGGAGATGCTGGGGTTTGTGGCGGGAGGGCTGGCGGGCGGCTGACGGGCGGGCGGGGAATGTGTGCCCGGGGCGGGGAGGTTGCCGATGCACTTGGCATGCCGACTGCACATGCCGCCCCGGAAAAGACCGATTATCGCGCGATCTACGACCACGTCGTGACCAGCAACGCCAAGTACACCGACCCGGGGCATTCGCCCGGGTATAACGCGTGCTGGCTGGAGAGCGCGCGGATTCGGGCGGCGGGGAGCCCGGCGTTGGACGTGGGGTGCGGGGTGGGCTTCGCGGTGGAGCTGCTGCGCGGGCCGCACTTTCAAGTGGAATCGTGGGGCGTGGACGTGAGCCCGGCGAGCGTGGAGATCGGCAACCGGCGGCTGGGGCAGGCGTGGCTGAAGGCGATGGAGCCGGGGCGGATACCGCACCCGGACAATCACTTCGGGCTGGTGACGTGCTTTGACATGCTGGAGCACCTGGATGAGCGCGACCTTGGGCCGATCCGCGATGAGATGCGTCGCGTGCTGAAGCCGGGCGGGCTGCTGTATTGCTCGATCGCGACGCGGCTGGCGTATGGGCTTGACCAGCACGGCGACAACCTGCACCGGACGGTGAAGCCCCCGGACTGGTGGGCGGGGCTGTTTGACGCGGACGAGACGCGGGTGATGTGGCGCAATCAGGACCTGTATTTGTTCTGGCACAAGCCGATGGCGAAGTGAGGGTCCGGAATTCTGGCGGGTCGGGCTCAAGGGGCGGGGGTGGCGGGTCGAAAGTCTGAGAACCGGGCGGCTTATCGGGCCGCGGGTTGGGTTGGACGCGAGGCACGCTACGAGAAGGAGTGGACGCGATGACGACCGCAACGGCTGATCACGTGGATCGTCTGGAGACGCTGGCCGACCTGCCTCAGCGGGTGGCGCAGGATCACGCGTACGAGCACGTGAAGTACATGATCGCGAACACGCCGGTGAGGCCATATCCGTTTCCGCACATGCAGGTGAACGGGGTGTTCCCGGAGTATTACTACCGGCAGATGCTGGCGAACTATCCGGCGGCGGGGTTCTTTGAGTCGCGGATCGAGGGGTATCCGGAGCGAGGGACGATCGAGCTGCACGACCCGGCGTCGGTGGCGAGGTTGCCCCGGCAGCAGCGCGACTTCTGGCAGTGGTTCATGAACAGCTTCGGCTCGCGCGACTTCATGAGCTTTGTGCTGGAGTGCTATGCGCCGGTGCTTGGGCCCCGGTTTGGGCACAGCGTGAAGCCCGTGGCGTACTTGTTCAGAGACACGGGGGGCTACGGCATCGGCCCGCACACCGACACGCTGAAGAAGGTGGTGACGATGCTGTTTTATCTCCCTGAGGATGAGTCGCAGCGGGGCGCGGGCACGAGCATCGTGGTGCCGACGGATGCCAAGGGCTACAGCCATCACCCGACCGGGCACGAGTCGTGGGACGCGTATCGCCCGGCCAAGACGATCGAGTTTCTGCCCAACACGCTGGCGAGTTTCCTGGTGACGGACCGGTCGCTGCACGCGGTGCGGCCGACGCCGCCCGGGAGCGTGAGGCAGTCGCTGCAGTTTTTCATCTGCCAGGCGTGAGCGCACGCGGGGGAGGGTTTGGCATGCTCGAGAACAACGCGAGAAGCTTGCCGCGGGGCGCGATCTTCAACGGACGACGGTTCTCGCTGCCCGCCTTGGGCATCGAGGCGACGCCGTCGTTCGCGATCGAGCGGACCGACGCGGTTTATGGCGTCGGGAGCTGCTTTGCGCGAGCGGTGGCGTACATCATGGCGCATCGCGGGCAGAACGTGACGTTCGGCGGGCTGTATCACCGGTACAACGCGTTCAACATCCTGCAGACGCTGAAGTGGGCGCTCAAGGGCGGCTTTGGGCCCGAGCATTTGATTCAGATGGACAACGGGCGGGTGTTCGACCCGCACGGGCGCGAGGAGGCGGAGTTCAGCTACGCGAGCCTCGACGAGGGCGTGGCGACCTTTCGCAAGACGCTGGACGACGTGGCCCGCGCGGTGCGCGGGGCGCAGGTGATGGTGCTGACCTTCGGGCTGGTGGAGGCGTGGCGCGACGACCGGACCAGCACGTGGCTGAACCTGATGCCGCCCAAGAAGCACCTGCCTGATTTTGATGCGCGGTTCAGCGTGCATCGGACGAAGCAGAGCGAGAACAAGGCGGCGATCGGGGAGATCTTCAGGCTGGTGCGCGAGGCGAACCCGGCGATGAAGATGATCTGCTCGGTGTCGCCGATCCCGCTCAGGGCGACGTTCTGCTTTCACGACGTGTTCGTGGCGACGTCGTACGGCAAGGCGACGCTGAGGTCGGCGCTGCAGGAGGCGATCGACGAGGCGAACGACGCAGGGCTGCGGCAGATCGATTACTTCCCGAGCTTCGAGATCGTGTCGTATCAGCGGAATAACGACGTGTACAAGCCCGTGAACAAGCTGGGCAAGCCCGATTTCCTGCACATCCGGGAGGATTTCCTGGATAAGACGGTGAAGCAGGTGTTCAGCCGCGCGTATCTGCCGGAGGCTGCGGCGAAGCCCGCGGCACGCCTGGCGGGGTGAGTGGCGCGGGCGGGGCGGCGAGCGAATACGAGGCGGGCGCGTGAGCGCGGGTCGCGTCGACGTCCGGTCGCACGGGAGACCCTCGCTGGCGCTTCGGGTTCGTGGCGATGCTCACACTGTGGCCAGCGGCGCGTCCGTGTAGGAGCCGTAGAGGGGAATCGTGCGGATGCCCTGGCGGCGGAGGTCTTCGCAGCGTTGCCACATCTGGACTTCCCACGCGTCGCTCGAGAGGAGAACGGCGTCGGGCTGGAGGGCGTCGCGGGCGTGGTCGAGGGTGACGACGGGCAGGCCGAACATGTGGCCGCAGGGGGGAGGGTTGTCGTCGATGAAACCGACGATCGACGGCTCGTTGTAAAAGACGGGAGCGCGGGCGCGGGTGTGCTTGCCGGTGCCGAAGATCGCGATGCGTGAAAAGCCCTGCGAGTTGGCGGCAGCGATGGCGCGGTACAGGATGTCGCACACGGACTCGTGGCAAATGTGGGGCGAAAAGGCGACGCCCAGGCCCTGGCGGCGCCAGCGCTCCACTTCTGATTCGGTGACGGCAACGACTTCGCTGCGCACCAGCACGGCGTCGCAGCCGGGGGCGGGGCGGTCGAGGGCGATGTGCTTGTAGCCGGCGGTGCGGAGCGTGGCGTGCATCCAGGCTTGGGAGGCTTCGCTGTCGTGCACCCAGGTTTTGCGCCAGCGCCAGAGTTCGTGGGGGCGCAGGGCGAGGTCGTTGGGCGGGCGGACGGCGGGGGACTGCATGGCGAGGTCGAAGATGTGCTGGTAGGCGGAGGCCATCGCGGAGGTGCCGCAGGTGGCGCGGGCGGATTGCCACGCGGCGTGGCCCATGCGGGCGAGGGCGGCGCGGTCGCGGGCGAGGGCGTCAAGGCGGCGGGCCATCTCGCGCGGGGAGCGCAGCGGGACGATGATGGCGTTGTCGCCATCGCGGAGCCATTCGTCGACGCCGCTGGAAACGTGGGTGACGGCGGGGACGACGCCCGCGCCCATGGCTTCGAGCATCGAGACGCTGGTGCCTTCGTAATCGCTGACGAGGACGCTGACGTCGATGGAGGAGAGGAAGGCTTCGACCCAGGCGGGCTCGCGGCGCCCGTGAAACTCGACGCGGCCGGCGCGGAGCGTGCGTTGCGAGAGTTCGCGTCGCCAGGCGGGCAGCTCGGCGCCATCGCCGACCATGTGCAGGGTGTAGGAGGTGCCGAGATGCTCGAGTTCGTCGAGCAGGTCGAGGAGGTCGAAGATGCGTTTTTGTTCCTGGACCATGCGGCCGCAGTACATGAGTTGGATTGGCGCGGCGGCGGGAGAGGCGGCGCGCGGGGCCGCGGCGATGGGTACGCCGTAGACGATTTGGTGGAGCGGGCGGTTTGCCGCGATGGGCGCGAGCCACTGCATGCAGGCGTGGCTGACGCCGACCGCGGCGTCCCAGGCGTGGTAGGTGCGGATGAGGTCCTGGTAGTAGGCGTGGTCGGTGTGGGCGATGGCGAGGATGCGCGTGCCCAGGGCGCGGAGTTGATGGGCGACCATGTAGCAGAGGTCGGTGAAGTTGGGGAGGATGATGGAGGGCTCGAACGCGGCGGCGCTGCGGCGGACGGTGTCGAGGATCTCGGTGTGGTCAGAGGTGGGGTCGAAGACGCAGACGCCAGTGCGCGTCGCGGGGTCGTCGGCCCAGGCGGGCACGGTCTCGGGCTGCGGGGTGACGAGCAGCGTGCGGACGTCGTAGGCGAGGTCGTCGCGCGAGGCGAACTCGCGGGCCAGGCGCAGGGCCCAGGTTTGGACGCCCCCGACGGGCGAGCCATCGCAGTAGACCATATTGACGACGCGCGGGCGGTGACTCGTGCGAGGCTCCGGCGCGGGGGTGCGGGTGGGGGCGTAGACGCGCTTGGGGTGCGACTTGCGGCGTGGCTTTGCGCAGAGATCAAGGCAGAGGTCGGCGAGGCGCTCGGCGGGGTGGTCGCTGGTGCGCTCGCACGCGGGGTGCATGTGTTCGAGGATGGCGCGCTGGCGGGCGAGGTCGTCGCGGGTGGCGGCGAGAGCGGCGCCGATGGCGCGGTCGATATCGGCGTAGGGGAGCGAGAGTTCTTGCAGTGGCTTGTGCAGGGCGGCGAGGTCGGGGCGGTGATTGGCGGGTTCGAGTTTTGGCGCGGTCTGGATGATCCACGGCGCGACCTGCCAGCATGGGGTGGTGAAGGGGTCCAGAAGAATGGTGGGGCGGCCCGCGAGCATGGATTCGACCAGCAGCGTGGTGGGCGTGGCGATGACGGCGCGGACGTCGGTGAGGACCTGGGCCAGCGGGCGGCGATCGCAGGTGACGCCGAGGGGGAGTTCGAGGCCGCCCGTGAGACGCCAGTGGATGCGGATGTGGGCGGCGGCGCAGGCGTCGCGGATGCGGGTGAGGGCGGCCAGCAGGCGGGTGCGCTCGTCGTCGGTAAAGGCGGGGGTGTTGGCGGTCGCGACCATGATGGCGCGGCGGTCGGTGAGCGGGCCGAGGTTGTGCAGCGGCGCGAGGCGCGGCAGGCCGGTGGCGACGGCGTCGTTGCCGAGGGCGGCGAGCGTGCGCCGGTCCATCTCGCCCGCGCAGGCGATGACGTCGGCCGGGGCGGGGCGCAGGAAGTTGGCGCCCGCGCCGGGGTTCAGGAACGTATTGCGATACTCGACGATGCCGTCCATGAGCAGGACGACGCAGGCGCCCACGCGCTGGGCCTGCTCGACGGCGTAGCGGGCGACGAAGGTGCGCTGGTCTTTGATGATGACCACGCGCGTCTTGGGGCCGAAGCAGACGGGGGATTGGTCGGCGAGGATGCGATCGACCCAGATGTCGCGGTCCATCAGCGCGGCGTCGAGCCCGGCGAAGTGGTCGGGCTCGGGGTCGGCCTGCGCGAGGACGACGGTGGAGCCCAGCGGGGCGGTGGGAAACCGGCCCTGGGAGAGATCGGGACGCTCGAACTGCATGCCGAGGGAATATCGGCAGGCGGCGCCGGGCGGCTGGAAAGGCCAGGAATTAGTGCGCGTGCTTGGGGGGCTGGTAGACGCCCGGGCGAGGCTGGAAACCGATGCCCATGCGGTTCCAGGCGTTGATGGCGGCGATGGTCCAGGAGAGGTCGGCGATCTGGGCGTCGTTGAAGTGGGGGCGGAGAGCGTCGTAGGCGGCGTCCGGGGCGCCCTTGGCTTCGACGCGGGTGAGGCATTCGGTCCATTCGAGGGCGGCGCGTTCGGCGTTGGTGTAGTAGGGGCTTTCGCGCCAGGCGGCCAGGCCATAGAGACGTTGTTCGGTCTCGCCGCCGGCGCGGGCGTCCTTCCAGTGCATGTCGATGCAGTAGGCGCAGCCGTTGATCTGGGAGGCGCGGAGCTTGACGAGGTGGAAGAGGGCGTGGTCGAGCTTGGATTTGAGTTTGGAGTCCAGGGCGAGCATGGCCTGGAAGCACTCTGGAGAAGCTTTGATGTAGTCGACGCGCGTGGACATGTATACCTCCGGTATACATGCTATGCCCAAGGAAAGTCTTGGGTCAGAACCAGGTTATTGGGGTGAAGCTGGGCGCTCGATGGAGACGGTGAGGGGGACTTCGCGTTTCCAGCGGCGTTTGGATTCGAAGGCGGCGATGTCGGCGACGCTGGTGGCCTGGAGGAAGTCGAGGACTTTGGCGCGGGAGGCGGACCAGAACTTGTGGGCGGGGCAGGCGCGTTCTTCGGAGCACTCGGTGGTGCCGAGCATGCAGGTGGGGCGGACGATGGGGTCGTCGAGGGCGACGCAGACGTCGTACATGGTGATGCCGGTGGCGGGCTTGGCGAGGGTGACGCCGCCCCCGACGCCGCGTTGGGTGGTGACGAGCCCGCGGCGGGCGAGCATCTGGACGATTTTGGCGAGGTAGGGGGCGGGGATTTCCGCGGCGGTGGCGACTTCGCGCACGAGGACGGGGTTGCCGCCAGCGGAGGCGATGTGGCCCATGGCGGTCACGGCGTATCCGACAGCTTGGCTGAGCATGCGTGAGCTCCTTCAGAAACAGGCGCGCGGCTATTGTCGCGCGGCGAGTATATCAGACAAAGGGAATAGTTGGTCAAGTTTATCGTAAAAAGACCCCGGTGTCAGGGTCTTTTTGCTGTTTTTTCGAAAAAATCGTGAGTGGAGTCTGTGATTTGGCTTGACCAAGCCGACCAAGAAGTCCACAATAGACGATCAGAGGAGTTTCTTGTCCGAAGTTTCATAGGTCATTTGGGGACGCCGGGCCGGGTACGGCGGTCGGAGGTGAAGGTCGATGTCTACCTCAGCGGCTCGCACGGACGTGGTGAGGACTGCGGCGATCGAGCCCCAACTTGGGCGGCGGCCCGGCTCGGTGGTGGAGCGGTTTGTCTATGACGACCAGATTGTCCGGATGTTCGTCCTGGCGACGATGATCTGGGGGCTGGTGGCGACGCTGGCGGGGGTGTTCATCGGGGTGGAGCTGGCGTTTCCGAAGGCGAACCTGGGGCTGGAGTGGTTCAGCTTTGGGCGGCTGCGGCCATTGCACACGAACGCGGCGATCTTTGCGTTTGCCGGCAACTCGATCTTCGCAGCGATTTATTACTCGACGCAGCGGCTGTGCAAGACGCGGATGTATTCGGATGTGCTGAGCCGCCTGCACTTCTGGGGGTGGCAGGCGATCATCGTGTCGGCGGCGTTGACGCTGCCCTTCGGCATCACGCAGGGCAAGGAGTATGCGGAGCTGGAGTGGCCGATCGATCTGGCGATCGCGGTGGTGTGGCTGGGGTTCTTCGGGGTGAACTTTTTCGGGACGCTGGCGGTCAGGCGTGAGCGGCACATGTATGTGGCGCTGTGGTTCTACATCGCGACGATCGTGACGGTGACGATTTTGCACGTGTTCAACAACCTGTCGCTGCCGCTGGCGGTGGTGGAGCTGGTGAAGACGGGGCACTGGCCGCGGGGCGAGGAATGGATGAAGAGCTGGCCGGTGTACGCGGGGGTGCAGGACGCGTTCATGCAGTGGTGGTATGGGCACAACGCGGTGGCGTTCTTCCTGACGACGCCGTTCCTGGGGCTGATGTACTACTTCATGCCCAAGGCGGCGGAGCGGCCGGTGTATTCGTATCGGTTGTCGATCGTGCACTTCTGGTCGCTGGTGTTCATTTACATCTGGGCGGGGCCGCACCATTTGCATTACACGGCGCTGCCGGGGTGGGCGTCGAGTTTGGGGATGGTGTTCTCGGTGATGCTGTGGATGCCGAGCTGGGGCGGGATGATCAACGGGTTGATGACGCTGCGGGGCGCCTGGCACAAGGTGACGAGCGATCCCATCTTGAAGTTCTTCGTGGTGGGCGTGACGTTCTACGGCATGAGCACGTTCGAAGGGCCGATGCTCAGTGTGAAGAGCGTGAACAGCCTGTCGCACTACACGGACTGGACGATCGCGCACGTGCACGGCGGGGCGCTGGGGTGGAACGGGTTCCTTTCGTTCGGGATGATTTATTGGCTGCTGCCCCGGCTCTTCCAGGCGCCCTTGTACAGCAAGCGGCTGATGAGCACGCACTTCTATGTGGCGACGGTGGGGATTCTGCTGTACGTGCTGGCGATCTACACCGCGGGCATCACGCAGGGGCTGATGTGGCGGGCGTTCGATGAATCGGGGCGGCTGCAGTACCCGGACTTTGTGGAGACGGTGGTGCGGCTGGTGCCGTTCTACTGGATCCGCGTGGTGGGGGGGCTGCTGTATGTCGTCGGCATTGTGATGATGGGGTACAACGCGTTCATGACGTGGCGGGCGCGGCCTGAGACGTATGTCGAGGAAGTGCACGAGGCGCCGGCGCTGGAGCGGGAGTATGACGATGGGCCGCTGCCGGAGACGAGGCTGACGGCGAACATCGACGCGGCTAAGCAGTGGGACTCAAAGTACCTGCAGGGGTGGTTCCACCGGGTGTGGGAGCGCAAGCCCTTGAAGTTCACGGTGTGGGTGGTGGCGGCGGTGGCGACGGCGTCGCTGTTCGAGATCATCCCGACGTTCCTGATTCGCAGCAACGTGCCGACGATCGCGAGCGTGAAGCCTTATACGCCCCTGGAGCTGGTGGGACGGGATATTTATGTGGGGGAAGGGTGTTACAACTGCCACTCGCAGATGATCCGGCCCCTGTGGCACGAGACGGTGCGGTATGGGGAGTACAGCAAGCCGGGCGAGTTTGTGTATGACCATCCGTTCCAGTGGGGCAGCCGCCGAATCGGGCCGGACCTGGCCAGGGAAGGCGGGCGGCAGAGCTTTGACTGGCACGTGAGGCACCTGGAGAACCCGCGGAACATCAATGGGCAGAGCCTGATGCCGACGTATGCGCACCTGCTTACGGAGAAGCTCGACTTTGAGAGCATCCAGGGGCGGGTGGACGCGATGGCGATGCTGGGCGTGCCTTATGGGGATGCGGTGAAGCCTGGCGAAGCGGTGAAGATGGCCAGGAAGCAGGCGATGGAGATCGCCGACACGATCGTAAAGCAGGGCGGGTATGCGGACCTGGGCGACAAGAAGGTGATCGCGCTGGTGGCGTATCTGCAGCGTATTGGGACGGATATTAGTAAGCCGGCGGACGCGGCGCCCGCGGCGCCCGCGGCACCAGCGACGCCTGCGGCGGAGGAGCCGAAGAAGGCGGAGGCGGGGGGCGCTGGCGGGTCGGTAGCGAGCACGAGGTGAGGCGGACAGGCGGGACGCCTGTCCCACCGGCAGCCGCGGGAGGGGGAAGCACCGCTCTGGAGAGCGGTGCCACCAATGGAGAGGGAAGAAGACCGGCGGGGAGCGTCGGGCCACGCGAAGCAGAGGAGCGGACGCATGCGACTGAGCGAGATCATGGGGAGGCTGGACTTGGCGTTCTGGCCGCAGGCGGCGCTTGTGATTTTTCTGGCGGTGTTTGCGAGCGTGGTGTGGCGGCTGTATGCGAGGACGAGCCGCGAGGAGATGGAGCGGGCGGGGAGGTTGCCGCTGGAGGAGGAGGGTGTGGTGGGGCGGACGGGGACGAAGTGAGTGATGTGGCGGGAGCGGCGAGCAGACGAAGGAGGACTGGCGATGTCTGAAGTGACGACACACGGGGCTGAGGGTGAGATGCCGCCGGCGAAGCGAGGCAAGGACTTCTTGCTGGATCACGAGTATGACGGGATCCGGGAGTATGACAACCCGACGCCGGGGTGGTGGCACGCGATCTTTCTGGGGTCGGTGCTGTTTTCGGTGTTTTACTTCGGGTTCTGGCAGTTCAGCCCCTTGGCGTATACGCCCCAGGAGGCGTGGCAGATGAAGCAGAGCGCGGAGACGAAGAAGCTGTTCGCGGCGCTGGGGGACGTGAAGGCGGATGTGCCGGACATGCTGAAGCTGATGGGTGATGAGAAGCTGATGCAATATGCGCAAGGCGTGTTTCAATCAAACTGTGCGCAGTGTCATGCGAAGGACGGCGGTGGCATCAACGGCGTGAACCTGACGGATAACTTCTATAAGAACGTGAAGGTGATGCCGGATATCTACAACGTGATCACGAACGGCGCGAACAACGGGGCGATGCCGAGCTGGCGGAACAACTTTTCGGACAAGGAGCGGGTGTTGATCGCGTCGTACATCGCGAGCCTGCGTGGGACGAAGCCGGCGAACCCGAAGGCGCCCGAGGGGGTGGAGATTCCCGCGTGGCCGACGAAGTGAGGCGGCAGCGGGGCGGCGAGCGCGTGGGGTGAGCAAGGACGTTGGCGATGAAGCAGACCATGGACGAGGCCGGGGCGGGCGGGGCGCGGGAGAGCGTGGCGGCGGCCTCGCAGGAAAAGGCGAAGGCGGCGCTGGCCACGCTGAATGAGGATGGCAGCAGGCGGTGGATTAGGCCCCGATTGAGCCACGGGCGGTTTCTCACGCGGCGGCGGGCGGCGGCGTATGTGCTGATCGCGCTGTTCACGCTGATTCCGTATGTGAAGATCAATGGTTGGCCGGCGATGTTGCTGGACTTGTCGGCGCGGCGGTTCCACATCTTCGGCGTGACGTTCTTGCCCACCGACACGCTGATGCTGGCGCTGTTCATGGTGTCGCTGTTTTTGACGGTGTTCTTCCTGACGGCGATGTTCGGGCGGGTGTGGTGCGGGTGGGCGTGTCCGCAGACGGTGTACATGGAGTTTTTGTACCGGCCGCTGGAGCGGCTGTTTGATGGAACGCCCGGGCGGGCGGCCAGAAACAAGTTTCAGGGGTCGGGGCTGGCGCGGGTGCTGAAGTACGTGGTGTACTTCGTGTGTTCGTGTTATCTGGCGCACACGTTTCTGGCGTATTTCGTCGGCGTGGAGCAGCTCGAGCACTGGGTGACGCAGTCGCCCCTGGAGCACCCGGGGCCGTTCATGGTGATGGCGGTGGTGACCGGGCTGATGATGTTTGACTTCGCGTTCTTTCGCGAGCAGACGTGCCTGGTGGCGTGTCCGTACGGGCGGTTTCAGTCGGTGATGCTGGACCGGCAGTCGCTGATCGTGAGTTATGACGAGCGGCGGGGGGAGCCCCGGGGGCGGAAGACGAACGTGCATTTGAAGGTGGTGGGGGATGGGGACAGCCGCACGGGTGATTGTGTGGATTGCAAGCTGTGCGTGACGACGTGCCCGACGGGGATTGACATTCGCAACGGCCTGCAGATGGAGTGCGTGAGCTGCACGCAGTGCATCGATGCGTGCGACGGCGTGATGGCGAAGCTGGGGCGGCCATTGGGACTGATTCGGTATACGTCGCAGGCGGCGCTGGCCGGGGAGAAGCCCAAGGTGTTGCGGCCCCGGGTGGTGATCTATCCGGTGATCGTGGCGGCGTTGATGACGGGGTTTTTGGTGGTGTTTCTGGGGCGGGGGGCGGCGGATCTGACGGTGGTGCGCGGGCGTGGGGCGCCGTTTGCGATGTTGGATGTCGCGACGGTGGCGAACCAGGTCAAGATCAAGGTGGTGAATCGCACGGCGCGGAAGGAGACGTACACGCTGTCGGCGGAGGGGACGCAGGGTGAGAGGAGTGCGGCGGGCGTGGCGCTGCACGCGGAGGACAACCCGGTAACGCTGGGGCCGGGGGAGATGCGGACGGTGCCGGCGCAGATCGTGGCGCCGATGGCGGCGTTCAGTGGACATGGCACGCTGGATGTGCGGGTGAGGCTGAGCGATGGGGAGAAGTTCAGCACGGCGGCGGACTTCAAGCTGGTGGGGCCGGCGACGCATGAACACGAAGAGCGAGAGCGCACGGAGCCGGAGCGCGAGCACAAGGAGCACGAGCACAAGGAGAACGACTGATGAAACCGGGAAGTGGTTGGCCCTTGGCGATCGTGGGGTTGCTGGGGATGAACATGGCGATCGTGGGCGTGACGGTGTACTTCGCGACGACGTCGAAGACGAGTGCCGTGGTGCCGGATTACTACACCAAGGCGGTGCACTGGGAGGACACGCAGCGCCAGCAGGCGACGAACCGGGCGCTGGGGTGGAAGGCGGCGTGGCGGGCGCGGGCGGGGGAAAAGGGAGCGCCGGGCGATCTGGAGATGACGCTGGTGGATGGCGCGGGGAAGGCGATCCGGGCGGCGAAGGTGGAGTTTGAGGTGTTTCACGAGTCGGACGACACGGCGCGGGTGAATGGGGTGATGCCGGAGCGCGAGGCGGGGGTGTACGGGGCGGTGGTGCCGCTGCATAGGAGCGGGCGCTGGCGGGTGCACGCGGTGGTGGATTCGCTGGGGACGAGATTTACGTGTGAGGAGACGGTGGAGGCGAAGCGGTAGGGAGTTGCATGCTGGCGATGATGCTTGCCATTTTGTCTGCGAGCCTGCTGGGCAGCCTGCACTGCGCGGGGATGTGCGGCGGTTTTCTGGCGATGGCGGTGAGCCCGGTGGGCGAGGATGAGGCGCGGCGGGTGCCGGGGTGGGGGCTGAACGCGTCGTACAACCTCGGGCGCCTGGCGACGTATGTGATGCTGGGGGCGATCGCGGGGGCGGCGGGCAAGGGGCTGGATGTCGCGGGGGACATGGCGGGCGTGCAGCGGCTGGCGGCGGTGTGCGCGGGGGCGTGGATGCTCGTGTTTGGCGGGGTGATGGTGGCGCGGGTGTTGGGGGTGAAGGTGCCGCGATTGCCGCTGCCGGGCGTGCTGAAGAACACGGTGATGCGGGGGTATTCGGTGGCGGACCGGTTGGGGCCGCTGGGAAGGGCGGGCGTGATCGGGCTGCTGACGACGCTGCTGCCTTGCGGGTGGCTGTATGCGTTTGCGGCGACGGCGGCGGGCACGGGTTCGCCCGGCGCGGGCGCGCTGGCGATGGGCGTGTTTTGGGTGGGGACGCTGCCGGTGATGGCGTCCTTGGGGTTGGCGTTGCAGCGGAGCCTGGGGCCGGTGAGGAGGGTGATGCCGCTGTTGACGGCGGTGGTGTTGATTGTGATGGGCGGGTTGACGCTGGCGGGGCGGGTGCGGCTGATTCCGGTGCCGGGTGAGGCGGCGCCGAGGGCGGTGTGCAATGCTCACTGAGGCTTTGGCGCCGACGCGAGAGGCGAGGGGCGAGGCGAGTGAGCAGGCTTCGGAGGCGTGCGCGTTGCCGGTGCGGTGTGCGCACTGCGGGCTGGCGGTGGCGCGCGGATTGGTGAGGGAGGGGCGAAGCGAGCAGTTTTGCTGTCACGGGTGCGAGACGGCGTACGAGGTGATCCATCGCTGCGGGCTGGGGCGGTATTACCAGATGCGCGAGGGGAGCGAGGGGGCGGTCAGGTCGAGCGGGCGGTCGTATGCGGAGTTTGACGATGCGACGTTCAGGACGCTGTACGCGACGCGGGATGCGCGGGGGTTGTGGCGGGCGGAGTTGTATTTGACGGGGATGCACTGCGCGGCGTGCGTGTGGTTGGTGGAGAGGTTGCCGCGGCTGCTGGATGGGGTGGTGTCGGCGCGGGTGGATCTGGGGCGGTCGCTGGTGGTGATCACGTGGGATGATGCGCGGACGCGGCTGTCGGAGGTGGCGCGGGAGTTGGAGGCGATCGGGTATCCGCCCAGCCCCGCGCGGGACGCCAAGGCGCGGGCGGGGCGAAGGGTGGAGGATCGGCGGCAACTGGTGCGGCTGGCGGTGGCCGGGGCGTGCGCGGGCAACGTGATGCTGTTCTCGATCGCGCTGTACGCGGGCGCGTTCTCGGCGATGGAGCAGGAATACCGGGTGTTTTTCCGGTGGGCGAGCTTGGTGCTCACGGTGGTGTCGCTGGCGTGGCCCGGGCGGGTGTTTTTCGCGAGCGCGTGGTATGCGATCCGGACGAGGTCGGCGCACTTTGATGTGCCGATTGCGCTAGCGCTGGCGGCGGGGGCGGGGTGGGCGGCGTGGACCACGGTGCTGGCGACGCTGGGGCTGGAGACGACGCTGCGGGGGAGTTACTTCGACAGCGTGGCGGTGCTGGTGTTCGCGCTGCTGGTGGGCAGGTTTTTGCAGGCCAGGCAGCAACGGCAGGCGGCGGACAGCGTGGAGTTGCTGTTCTCGCTGACGCCGGGCGCGGCGCGCCGGGTGCGGGGCGCGGACGAGGAGGCGGAAGAGCGAGTCGAAGAGGTGCCG
Source organism: Tepidisphaera sp. (assembly GCA_016124375.1). Taxonomy (GTDB): domain Bacteria; phylum Planctomycetota; class Phycisphaerae; order Phycisphaerales; family UBA1924; genus RI-211. The sequence goes on along the minus strand of WGNV01000004.1, from coordinate 334,859 downwards.
GTTGAGAATCTTGTCGTGGGTGATGTGGTGGAGGTGCGCCCGGGCGAGTGTTTTCCGGCGGATGGCGAGGTGGAGAAGGGGCAGAGCGCGGTGGATGCGGCCGTACTGACCGGCGAATCGCGGGCGGTGGAGGTGGGCGTCGGCGCGAATGTGGCGGCGGGGACGACGAACGTGACGAGCGTCGTGCGGGTGCGGGTGAGCGCGGCGGGGGAAGCGACGCGGATCGCGAAGCTGATGAGGCTGGTGGAAGAAGGGGCACGGCGGCGGGCGCCAATCGTGGAGTTCGCGGACAAGGTCGCGGCGTACTTCGCGGGCGGGATGCTGGTGCTGGCGGGGCTGACGCTGGGCGTGTGGTTGTTTGTTGAGCCTTCGCGGGCGCTGGATCACGCGGTGGCGCTGCTGGTGGTGACGTGCCCGTGCGCGTTGGGGCTGGCGACGCCTCTCACGATGACGATCGCGATGGGGCGGGCGGCCAAGCGGCGGATGCTGATCAAGGGGGGCGAAGCGATTCAGCGATTGGCGGGGCCGAAGCAAGGGCAGGCAGGGCGAAATCGCGGGACGATTTTCCTGGACAAGACCGGCACGATCACGCAGGGCGGGTTGTCGCTGGCGGCGTGGGAAGGCGCGGCGTGGGCCAAGCCCCTGGTCGCAGCGCTGGAACGCCAGAGCAATCACCCGGTGGGCGTGGCGCTGGCGCGGGACTGCGGGCCGGCGGCGGCGGGCGTGGTCACGGATGTGACCATGCGCGTGGGCGGCGGCTTGAGCGGGGTGATTGACGGGCGGCGCGTGGTGGTGGGCTCGCGGGGGTTTGTGATGGAGGCGGCGGGCGGGGCGGCGGGCGCGATGGCGGGGGCGTTTGACGCGATGACGCGGCGCGGGCTGACGCCGGTGGGCGTGGTGGTAGATGGGGCGTTGGTCGCGGTCGCGGGGCTGGGGGATGTGGTGCGGGAAGATGCGGCGGCGGCGGTGGCGAGACTCAAGGCGATGGGGTATCGAGTCGCGGTGTTGTCGGGAGATGAGGCGCGGGTGGTGGAGGCCGTGGCGGCGAAGGTGGGGATTGGTGCGAGCGAGGCGCTGGGCGGGCGGAGCCCGGAGCAGAAGTTGGCGGCGGTGGAAGCGGCGAAGCGGGAGGGGCTGGTGGTGATGGTGGGGGACGGGGTGAATGACGCGGCGGCGCTGGCAGCGGCGGATGTTGGCGTGGCGGTGCACGGCGGGGTGGAGGCGTCGCTAGCGGCGGCGGACGTGTATTTGGGGAGGGCGGGGTTGATGCCGCTGGTGGAGTTGGTGGAGGCGAGCGGGCGGACGATGGGGACGATCCGGCGGAACCTGGTGATATCGGTGTTTTACAACGGGGTGGCGGGGGCGTTGGCGATGCTGGGGCTGGTGTCGCCGCTGGTGGCGGCGTTGGTGATGCCGGTGAGTTCGCTGACGGCGGTGGGGGTGTCGATGCGCAGCCGCACGTTTGGGAATGGGGCGGAAGGGGGCGGCGAATGAGCGTGCTGTACATCGCGGTGCCGCTGGCGGTGGTGATCGCGGGGGCGTTTTTGGCGGGGTTTATCTGGTCGGTGAGGCGCGGGCAATATGACGACGTGGAGACGCCGGCGCACCGGATGCTGGATGATGATTGAGGTGGGGCGGGTGGTGGGCTCGCGCGGTTAGCGCGGGGCGCAGGCGCGGGTGAGGCGGTCCAGGATCGCGGCCCAGCGCTGGTCGTCGGGCGCGGCGGGCGGGCGCTCGATGATGATGCGGGTGGGGCGTTCGGCGTCGGCGCGACGCAGGGCGTCGTAGAGGGCGGCGGCGTAGGCCTGTGGGTCGGAGGGCATGCGGAGGCAGAGGACGCCGGGGGGCGGGTCGGCGTCGATGAGGAGGCAGGCGCAGCCGTGCGTTAGCGAGGCCTCGAGCGACTCGCGCGCGACGAGGATGGCATCGGCGGCGGGGGCGTAGTGGGAGAGGAGGCGGCCCGGGCTGTCGAGGGGGGCGTTGGCGGCGTTGGGGGCTGCGGGCGCATCGTCGAAGGTGACGCCCTGGCCAAGTACGCGGGCGAGGTCGTGGGGCGTGATCATGCCCGGGCGCAGCACGCGGGGGGTGGCGCCGGCGAGGGAGATGACGGTGGACTCGATGCCGATGCGGCAGGGGCCGCCGTCCAGGATGAATACGTCGTCCTCGGTCCAGACGCCTCGCACGTGGGCGGCGCAGGTGGGGGAGATGGAGCCGGAGCGATTGGCGCTGGGGCCGACGAGGGGACTGCCGAAGGCCGCGAGCAGCGCGAGGGCGACGGGGTGATCCGGGCAGCGCACGGCGACGTTGGGTCCGGAGGCGGTGACGATGGACGGGATGGAAGAGGCCTTGGGGAGGACGATGGAGAGGGGCCCGGGCCAGAAGGCGTCGGCGAGGGCTTGGGCGGACGTGGGCCAGGCGTGAACGCAACGGGCGGCCATGGCGGCATCGGCGACGTGGACGATGAGCGGGTTGTTGGCGGGACGGTCTTTGAGGGCGAAGACTCGGCGAACGGCGGCCTGCGAGAGGGCGTCGGCGCCCAGGCCGTAGACGGTCTCGGTGGGGAATGCGACGACGCGGCCTTGGCGCAGACGCTCGGCGGCGAGGGCGATGTCGGCGGGGGTGGAGGTCACGCGGGATTGTTGCGGGCGTTGCGCGGCTCGGCGATCAGTCGTCGGGGTTCATCTCGCGCCATTGGTCGCTGGTTTGGTCGGCGGTGGGCGTGTCGATGTGGATGTTGTTGCGTTCGAGCGCGGTGCCGATGGCGGCGAAGAGGTCCGCGATCGAGGAGTTGTAGTCGGTGAGCGACTGGATCTCGTCGCGCTCGGAGGAGGCGACTTCTTCCTCGCGCTGGAACTCGGCGTCGAGGCGTTCGACGGTGTACTGCGAGATGTCTTTTTCCACGAGCAGCACGCGCAGCGATTCGGCGGAGGCGATGCGGCTGACCTTGGTCTGGGCGATCAGGCGATAGTTGAGCTGGATGCGGTCGAGCGCGGACTTGACCTCCTGCGTGGCCTGCTGCAGGGCGTTGCGGTAGGCGAGCACGGTCTGCATGCGCTCCAGGCTGCGCCGGCGGTACTCGGCTTCGGCGGCGCGGTTGCCGATGGGCTGCTCGAAGGAGAGCTGGAAGAGGTAGTCGAGGAAGCGGCCCTCGAAGAGCCGGTTGTAGGCCTCGCTCGGGGTGTTATCGAGGGCGGACCAGCGGGCCTGAAGGCGGGCGGAGAGATCGGGGAGGCGACCGTTGGCCGCGACGGTGCGGCGGATGGACGCGTCGTCGATGGCGATGACGGCCTGCTGAACTTCGGGGCGGTAGGCGACGGTCTGGCGGATGCTGTCGAGCAGGCTGAAGCGGACGGGCTCATCGGGCGGGAAGTCGGCGGGGAGGATGACGATCTCGGAGCCGACCGGCAGGTCGGGGTTGTTCATCAGGGCCTTGAGGCGGTCGCTGGTGAGGCGAAGCTGGGTCTGGGCGCGCTGCACGTCGGCGCGGCGGCGTTCGACGCGGGCGCGGGCGTCGGCGATCTGGGCCTGGTTGGCGTCGATCTTGGCACGCTGCTCGAGCTGGTCGCGGACTTTCTCGCCCCGTTCCTGCAGGCGCTTCAGGATGAAGACGTCGCGGTGGGCGCGGACGAGGTCCCAGTAGGCCTTCTCGGTGTCGGTGACGGTGCGGATCATGTCGCGGCGCAGCTGCTGGACGGCGGTGCGTTCGGCGTTGCGGGCGATGCGGATCTGGGCCTGGCTTACTTCGCTGCCGGCGTTGCGCAGCAGGGGCTGGTCCCATTGGAGCGTGAAGGCGACGGTCTGGGCGGGGTTGGGGCGGACGGTGAGACCGGGGGTGTTGTTCTCGATGAGGTTTTCATCGAGCTGGGCGGTCAGGCGGCCGCCACTCAGGAGGGTGCGCCGGACGCCGGCCTGAGCCGCGAAGTTGTATTGGTCGGTGCTGTTGACGGTGCTGGTGGAGCCGGTCTGGGTGGAGTTGGGGATGGGGGTGTCGGTGCGGGTGTAGCTGAGGTTGGAGAAGAGGTCCCAGTCGAAGGCGGCTTCGGCGGACTGGACCTGGGCCTCGTTGACGGCGGGGCCCAGGCGGGCGAACTGGACGGCGATGTTGTTGGCGACGGCGGAGTGGACGGCATTCTTCAGGCTGATGGCGGCGGTGCGGACGGGGCGGCCATAGAGGTCGAGCCCCAGGTCGATGGTCTTGGGGTCGTAGCTCTTGGGCCCGGCCATCTTGTCGATCTCGGGCATGATCTCGGGCTTGATGCCCAGGCGATTGGAGTAGTCTTCGCGCGTGGTGACGACGGGCTGAGGGAAGGCCTCAGCGTCGGCGACCTCTCGCTTGACGGACTCGACCACGCTCCGGCGGAGGTTGGTTTCGGTCTGGTTGGAGAGGGAGGAGGATGTGCATCCGGCCAGCAGCACCAGCATGGGGGCTGCCAACGCCGCCGGGTGGGCGGCCCAGGTTTTTGGGGCCTTCATGGGAAGGGGAACGTAGCGAGGTTGGGGCGGTTCGTCAAAGCGAGGGCGCGGGCGCGCGGCTCTGAGGGTGGGCGCGGGCCTACGCTGGGACGACGAAAGGTCGGTATTTCCAGCGGCGCGGCGGATCCGGTCGATGTTCGGAAAGAGCGGCCGGATTGGATCAGATTGGCCTAACGGGAGATGTTCGGGCCAGTTGGAAGGGTCCGAACCTGCGGGCCGCCGGGACGAACTGGGAAGATGGACGGGTGGCCGCGCGTTGCAACGCAAGGCACAGACTGGCACACGATGTCGGGAGATTGATCATGAAGCTTGGGATGCACGACGGGGCGTGGAAGACGGCGATCGTGGGCGTGGCGGCGTTCGTGGCGGCGCCGGCGCTGGCGCAGGTGCAGGATGTGGCGCCGTATTACGGCGTCGTGCAGAGCAAGCAAGCTTTGCGCTCCCGGGATGGAGAGCGGTTTTACAGCGTGGCCGACCTGGATGCGAACCAGGTGGTGATTGTGGATGGCGAGGGCAAGGAATGGGCGCGGGTGATGTATCCGCCGGGGCTGGCGGCGTTTGTGCGGGCCGAGGATGTCACGATCGAGGGGAGCAACGCGACGCTCTCAAAGCCCAGCAAGCTGAAGGCGGCCAACTCCGTGAGCGGGTACAGCGGGTCGTACATGTCGCTGTTCATGGGCGAGCTGGCGCCGGGCACGGTGCTGAAGGTGCTGGAGCCGGCCAAGGAGAATGACGGGCCGGTGGTGGGGTACAAGGTCGCGGCGCCGGAGGGGTCCAAGGGGTATATCGAGCTGCGGGCGCTGCGGCGTGCGACGGACGCGGAAGTGGCGGCGGCCAAGGCGAAGGGGCAGGTCGGGCCGCTGCCGACCGGCGGCGTGACGGCCAAGCCCAGCGAGACCAAGCCCAGTGAAGCCAAGCCAGCGGAGAGCAAGCCCGCGCAACCGGCCACCCCGGGCGTGGACCTGACGGCGACGCCCCCGACGCCGGGCGCGACGCCGGGGACTGACAAGCCGGTGGAAGTGATTCAGAAGACCGACCCCAACTCGCCCGCGGGGCAGACGCCCGCCGAGGGCGCGACGCCCGTGACGACGACGGCAACAGCGCCGGTGGTGGCGCCCGCGCCCGAGCGGCCCGTGAGCGACCTGCAGCGGCTGGAGCCGACGTTCCAGGCGGTGTGGAAGCAGCCTGTGCTCTCGGCGGAAGTTGACGAACTGCTCAGCGAGTACGAGCGGGCCCACGATGCGATTCCCGAGAGCGACGCGCGGCTGCGGCAGCAGGCGCAGGCACGGATTGACGCGCTGAAGCTCCGCCAGGACTTCCGCAACAAGCTGCGTGAGCAGGCGGACGCCAAGGCGAAGATCGACAGCACCACGATTCGGTTGAAGGCCCAACTCGATGACATCGCCAAGAACCGGTACTACACGATCGTCGGGCAGTTGCAGCCGAGCCTGGTGTATAACGGGCGGGACCTGCCCCAGATGTACCGCGTGGTGAGCGTGGGCGGCACGGCGCCGCGGACGCTGGGCTACCTGCGGAAGACCGACAAGTTCGAACTCGACAAGATGGTGGGCACGGTGGTGGGGATCATCGGCGAGGCGCAGTTGGACCGGTCGCTGCAGTTGAACATCATCACGCCGGTGCAGGTGGATGCGCTGCGCAGCGTGCCGGCGGCGGCGGCTCAGCCCGCGACGCAGGAAGCAGCGCCCAAGAGCGAGGCGCCGGCGGCGACGGACGCGCCCGCGAAAGAGGATGCACCCGCGAAGGATGATGGCGGGCAATGAGCCGGGCGGTGATGCGTGCGACAGATCGCGCCGAATGTGCTCTGGATTGGAAATCGGGGCGACCTTGACCACCCGGCGAACTTGCGCCGGGCGGGGGTAGCGGTGGTCGTGGATCTTGCGGTGGAAGAACGGCCGTTCGTGTGGGGACACGAAGGGGTTGTGCTGCGGGTGCCGCTTGAAGACGGCGCGGGAAACGGGCCGGGCACGCTGCGGCTGGCGATCGATGTGGTCGCGAAACTGACGATGGACGCAATGCCGACGCTGGTGGTGTGCAGCGCGGGGCTGAGCCGCTCGCCTGGTGTGGTGGCGTTCGCGCTTGCGCGGGTGCAGGGGCGGGCGCCCTCGGAGGTGGCTCGCGATATTGCAAGGCATGGGCCGATCGACATTTCACCCGCGTTGTGGGGCGAGTTGGAGCGAGCGGCAGCGGGGGACAAGCGTTCGGAGTGACTACGCGACGCGCGGGTCGACCCAGCGGTAGAGCACGTCCACGATGAGGTTAAACACCACCAGCATGGTGGCGAAGACCAGTACCACGCCCATGATGAGGAACAGGTCTTTGTTCTGCACGGCGTTGACGAAGTGCTGGCCCAGGCCGGGGACGCTGAAGACGCTCTCGACGACGAAGCTGCCGGTCATGGCGCCGGCCGCGGCTGGGCCGAGGTAACTGAGCACGGGCAGCAGGGCGTTCTTGAGCGCGTGCCGCCAGATGACGCTGGATTCGGAGAGGCCCTTGGCGCGGGCGGTGCGCACGTAGTCGGAGGCCAAGGCCTCGAGCATGCCGATGCGGGTGAGGCGGGCGAGATAGGCGGCGATGGGCAGGCCGAGGGTGAGGGCGGGGAGCGCGAGATCTCGCAGCGAGCCCCACGAGCCGACCGGGAACCACCCTAGCCACAAGGAAAAAACCAGCAGCAGCACGGAGCCGACGACAAAGCCGGGCAGGCTGACGCCGACGAGGACCATGAGGGTGGTGGCGTGGTCGATGAAGCCGCCGGCGCGGGCGGCGCCGAGGACGCCCGCGGGCACGCCGATGACGAGGGCGACGAGGACGGCGGCGGCGCCCAGGGTCATGGAGACGGGGAGCGCGGCGGCGATGATGTCGGCGACGCGCTTGTCGCGGTATTGCAGGGAGGGTCCGAGATCGAAGACGGCGTGGCTGGGGTTGGGGGTGTGGGAGAGATGGTCTTTGAGGTAGCCGATGCCGCTGGCATCGCGGAGGTATGAGGCGTAGAAGGACCAGAAGCTGTCGAGGCGGTATTGGCGGGCCATGGCCTCGGCGACTTCGGGGGGTGGGCGGCGGCCCTCGGGGTTTTCGAGCGGGTTGCCGGGCACACCCCAGGCGAGCGCGAGGGTGATGGTGGCGACGATGAGGAGGATGAGGGGGAGTTGGAGGAGGCGCCACAGCACCATGCGGAGCATGGGGTGAGGGTAGCGAGTTATTGCGGGGGCATGGCGGCGTAGCGGTAGTGGCCGCCGCACTCGGGGCAGACGGCGTGAGCGGGGGTGGCGCTGAGGTCGTAGCCGCAGTGGGCGCAGACGATTCCGACGCCGAGCTGTGGGAGGCCGAAGCGGCGACGGACGCCGCGCTTGCCGCCGTAGTAGCCGGCGAGGGCGAAGCAGAGGCCCAAGATGAGTGTTCCGGCGCCTTCCCACACCAGCCAGCCGTTGGCAAGCAGCAGAACGGTGTAGATCTGGGCACCGAGAAAGAGACCAATGCTGACGCCAAGCGGTGCGACCGGATTGGCGCGACAGGTGCCATAAGCACCTCGATATGCGCCGCAGATGCTCAACGGCAGGGCCATCATGCCTGCGAAAAACACCCAGTCGTCTCGGGTGTGATAGACCGAGGCTACGAAGAACATGTCGACAAGTCCCAAGAGTCCTGCGACGATCACGCCGAGCACGCCGTACCAACATGTGAGCGCAATACGCCGGAAAGTCCAGTGCGTGTCGTCTATGCCGTGCTGCTCGTCTTCGACTTGAAACATGCCACCAAACGCGCGAATGGCCTGCCGCGTCTGCTCTGATGGCGGTTTGTTCGCCTCGGAGTCGGGCTTCGCTGGGTTTGAACTTTGTTCATTCACCACGCCCCCTTGCCGTCGCCTTGGATGTCGACGAGGTCGAGGGATTGTTCCTGGCGCGGATTGGTGGTGATGCCCCGCACGCGATGGGCGTCGAAGAGGTAGATCTGGCGGTAGCGGAAGAGGGGCATGAGCGGCAGGTCTTGTTCGTCGAGGATGGACTCTGCGGCTTCGAGCAGGCGCATGCGGGCGGCGGGGTTAAGTTCGCTGGAGGCCTGATCGAGCAGCGAATCGTATCGGGGGTTGGAATAGCCCCGGTCGTTGTTGCCGTTGCCCGTGACGTTGATGTCGAGGAAGGTGGTGGGGTCGCCATAATCGCCGAACCAGGTGGCGCGGCTGACCATGAAGTTGCCGGATTTGACGTCCTCGCGGAAGGCGCGGACTTCTTTTTGCACGAGGCGCACGCTGACGCCGAGGTTCTTCTGCCAGTCGCGGGCGATGGCCTGGGCGATGAGATCGTGCCCGCCTTCCTGATTGAACAGGATTTCGACCTCGGGCATGGGGCGGCCCGCGAGCGCGCTGTCAAGGAGCGAGCGGGCGGCGGCGGGGTCGTAGGCGAGGCCCTTGGGCGAGGTGTAGCCGGGGATCGAGCCGGGGGGGATGAGCGTGGTGGCGGCGGGCTCGCCCGTGCGGCGGACGTTGTCCACCAGCGACTGCTTGTCGACGCTCATGGCAAAGGCGCGGCGGACGCGGGCGTCGGCGAAGGGGTTGGGGCGGCCGTCTTGCAGGCGCTCGCGGCAGTTGAAGTTGTAGAAGTAGGTGCCGAAGCTGGGGAAGGCGTGGATGTTGTCGCGCGGGTCGGCGGGCAGGTGCTGGTCGATCTCGAGGTCGTTCAGGCCCTGGGCCCTCAGGGCGGCGACTTCGCTCGCGTGTTCGGCCAGGAAGGCCTCTTTGTCGGCGAGGAGCTTGGCGACGTAGTTGCCGGGGACATCGCTGGTCCAATCGGCAACGCCAGTGCGGAAGGCCATGACCTGGGCGTTGCCGTCTTCGATGGTGGGGATGGAGATGCTGTCGATGGCCAGGCGCTGGGTGTTCCAGTAGTGGGGGTTCTTCTCGAAGCGCATGTCGCGCTTGAAGCGCCAGCGGGCAAGGGTGAAAGGGCCGTTGGTGGTGAGGCGCGGGGGTTCAAACGCCCCGGGGGCGAGACGCTGGCCGCCGGTCGCGGGGTCGAGGGTGATGAAGGACTCGAGGCTCTCCAGGTGCATGGGGAAGAAGGCGGGGAAGGCCATGAGGTCGAGGAAGTAGGGGGTGGGGTGTTCGAGCTGGACCTGGAGGGTGCGCGGGCCGAGGGCGTGGATGCCGACGGAGGCGTCGAACTGGCGGCAGGTGTCGGCCCAGAGGCGGGCCGCGGCTTGGGAACGGTCGGCGATGAGGGTGTCCTGTGAAAAGGACTTCAGCGCGTCGGCGCGGGCCTTCATGAAGGGCCCGGCGCCCTTGATGAGCCCGAAGAGCTTGGCGTAGTCGCTGCCCAGTTCGGGGAGCATGGCGCGGCGCCAGGTGTAGACGAAGTCGGGGGCGGTCACGGGGTCGCCGTTGGACCATCTGGCGTTGTCGCGCAGGTGGAAGGTGTAGGTGAGGCCGTCGGGGGAGATGTCCCAGGATTCGGCGACGCCGGGGATGGTGGCGTAGGCGGGGCTCAGGACATCGCGCCGGCACAGGCCCTCGGAGAGGAGGCGGGCGACGCGGAAGTCCTGCATCCAGGACATCTGGGAGTAGTCGAGGGTGCTGATGCCGCCCCGGTTGAGGAAGACGAAATCGGCGCGGGGCTCTGCGGGCGAGCGCATGGCCATGGCCAGGAGCGCGACGACGAGAAACGCGGCGAGAACGAGCCTGCCCATGCCGAACTTTATCGGCGCATCCCGCGGTGGCGGAAGGAAAAGCCGGGACTTACTTGAGTTGGAAGGAGCTGGCGGGGAAGTTGTACGGGGCCTTGGCAAGCACGTCGTTCACGAACGAGCCGACGTCGACCACGAACTGCGCGTCGTTGGCGACGGTGCCGGTCCGCAGCGTGTCGCCCAGGGGGGCGGCCTTGGGGGCCTGCTGGCCGATGTTGAGCTTGGAGTAGGCGACCAGCACCGCGTTCTGGGAGGCGGTGGCGAGGTCGGCCAGGGCGCGGCGGAGTTCCTGGTTGCCGCCGGCGGAGACGACCTTGTCGTTCACGGCGCGGGCGGCGTAGGCGGCGAGCTGGCCGGCCATTTCGGCGCCGATACGAACATCAGACGCGGGAATCGCCGCGGGATCGGAGAGCATGCCCCGCATGGCGAGGGCGGCCCGCACGAGGGCGGCGGCTTCGGCGGGCTGGGCGCTGGGGTGCTTGCTCTTGAAGTTGGTGGAGATGGCTCCGCCCAGCACGCGGACCACCTGGGGGCGGGCGGCGTCGCTCTTGCCGGCCTCGTCGAGCGCCCGGATCAGCCCGTCGAGCACGAGCGGATCGGTCTCGGTGGCGGCCCGCGCTCCGATCGCTTTGATCAGCGAAGCGACCTTGGTGTCGGTCATGATCGGGGTGATGGTGTTGTTGTTGACCATGTAGAAGGTGCGGCGCAGGCCGTAGGCAGCCTGGTAACGCACATCGGCCCGCTGGGCATCGATCTGGGCGACAAGCAGGTCGGCGGCGTCATCGGTGCCGAGCTCGCCGGCGACCGAGAGGGCGCGAACGGGCAGATCGCTGGAGGCATCGGCGAGCAGGGCGGGGGTGATCATGCCCTGCAGCGTGGGCATCAACGCGTCGGAGTAGCGATGACGGAAGGAGATCGACATCGATCTGATGTTGGTGGTGGAGAAGGGGGAACGCAAGGCGTCCATCGCGTTGTGAACTTTGGTCGGGTCGCTGCCCGACAGGTCGGGCGTGCTGGCGTCGACGAACGTCTTGATCGCGCCGGCGTCGGCCTCGGAAAGCTGGATGGTCGAGGTGATTCCCGCGGGCAGCGTCACGCTCTGGGCGCGAAGTGCGGACGACATCAACGCCAATGACATGGCGGCCAGTGCGGCGGGAATCCAACTTTTCCGTCTCGCGTCGATCAGCGCCACGTGCGTTCCTCTCAACGGGTCGCGGGCCGCGGCCGGGGCTTTGTGGGCCCAGGGCGAAGAGCCCGAACAGTTTCCGAAACCAAACCAACGATCAGACCAAGGCGAGAAGCCTAGCACCGCGGCGAAACGCGGGCGGGCACGCTACCACCCGCCGGGCTGGTGGTCAACTCCCGGGCCGAGCTGTCGGCGGGCAGGGGGGAGTGCCGGCTTCACGCGGAATCACTAGTAGACCTCCAGGAACATCCGCCGGGTGAGGGAGACTTCTTTGTGGAGCATGGTGCGCTTCCAGCCCGGGATGCTGGCCAGGGTCGCGGCATCGGCCTGGATGAACTGCTCGCGGGCGGCGGGGGGCAGCAGCTCGGCCATGCGCTGGATGACGCCCAGTTCCATGCCGGCGATGCCGCAGATGTAGACCAGGGTGCGCTCGCTGCTGAGCAGGGGCACCAGCACATCGCGGCTGTGGCGGATGCGGTCGTGCACGTACATGGCGGGGGAGCCGTCGAGTTGTTTCTCACGGCTCAGGGCGGTGATGTAGCGGAAGTTGGGGTGTTTGATGGCGAGGTCGCGGAGCTGGGCGTCGTACAGCAGGTCGCTGGCGTAGGGAGAGCCCATGACCAGGGTGATGTTGCTGGTGACGCCGGCCCGCAGCAGGTCCATCACCATGCCCCGGAAGGGGGCGATGCCGGTGCCGGTGGCGAAGAAGACGTAGTCATGATCGGCGGGAGCGGCTGGCAGGACGAAGCGCTTGCCGCTGGGCCCGGTGACGGTGACCTTGTCGCCCAGTTGGAGGTCGCAGAGGTAGTTGCTGCACACGCCCAAGAAGAGCTTGTGGTTGTCGTCGTGCTCGTCGATGACGCGCTTGACGGTGGTGGCCAGGACGTTGCCTTGGCCATCTTCGCCGAAGCTGGGGCTGGCGATGGAGTAGAGGCGAAGTTTGTGGGGTTTGCCGTTGGCGTCGGTGCCGGGGGGGATGACGCCGAAGGATTGGCCCGCGATGAAGTTGCCGGCCAGGGGCGTGCCCGAGACATCGATGGCGACGTGGCGGACGATGCCCGCGGCTTTTTTGGTGGCGGTGCATCGCTCGGAGGAGACGACGGTGCCCACGCCGGGGTTGGCGGGGGTCAAGAGGTGCATCTTGGCGGCCGCGAGGGCCGGGCCGGGGTGGGTGGTTTCAGTCATTGCGGGAACGGTAACCCTAAATTGGCGAGAGAGCGGATGTGAGTTGGGGCGAAAGGAATTAGCCGCCACCGCCGCCTGGAGTCATTTTCTGCATCTCGGCCATCATGGGTTGTATCCGAGAGACGAAACCCTGACTCGCGGCAGTAGCGTCTGCGAACTTACCGGAGTTGATGTCGTCAGCCCAGCCATTAAGCGCCGTGCCAAAGATCCCAATCACCTTGGCCTGCGGAGCAGGTAGTTGCACGCTGTTTGCGAACGCGAGCACGTCGATCACCCAAGATTGTCCCACTTTTACGAGAGAGATGGGTTGCGGCATGCCGGCACCGGTCACACGAGCCTTATCGCCAGCGATCTGAATATCGAGCTTGCTTGCGTCGATCGCGCTGATCGCAGCGAACTGAGCAGCGGCCATCTGAGCCGCCATTGAGCCAATACCGGGAATCGTTGAAATCACATCGGTGTACGACTTCTGAAACTTGGCTCGGCATGCGGCGTCAGCCTTCGCGGTGGCTTTGGACACGTCCAACAGCACGTTTCCAGCCGGTGCTGAGCTCAAGTTGGAAATCGCTGCGAGTGCCGAAGCATTTCCAGACTTCGCGACATTGATGTAGTTGGCCACTGCCGCGCGGACCGCGGCGGTTTCGTCACCTGCAGGAGCGGCAGATGGAGCGTCGGCGCCCGTCGCGGCCATGGTCGCCGACTGGGCCTGGATCTTGAAGGCCGCCGACAGGTCCTTTTCTTCGCCCTTCAGGTACTTGGTGGCGCCTTCGAGGAGTTCCTTGAGTTTGTCGAGGCGTTCGGTGACGCTCTTGTCCTGCACGCGCACGCCCTGCACGGCGGTCTGCGCGGCCTGGAAGGCGTCGCTGGTTTGCGTCATGAGGTCGGCGTATTCCTTCTGCACGGCTTCGAGCTTGGTGGCGTAGGTGCTCGCGTTGGGCAGGGCGTGGGGGGCGTGGGCCAGTTCATCCAGCAGCGTGGCGAAGGCCTGGGTGCCCTGGGCGCGGGCCCAAAGCGTCTCGGCCATGTCGATCTGGGCCAGGCCCATGGACATCTTGGCGCTCGGGCCGCCCTCTTGCTGGGCTTCCTTGGCGGCGCTCAGGGCCTTCTTCAGGGCGTCGAGCGTCTTGGAGTAGTTGGTTGCGAGGTCGCCCGCGCGGATGGCTTCGATGTCGCTGACGCCCTTGTCGATCTCACCCGCGGCGTTCTGGGCGAGGGAACGCATGTCGGCGGCTTCCTTCTGAGCCGCGGCCAGGCGGGCGTTGAGCGACTTCTCAATGTCGTCGAGATCGGCGCGCTGCTTGGTGGCTTTTTCGAGCTGGGCGGTCGCGTCCGCCAGTTCGGGTTCGACAAGGTCGGCCTGGGCGCTGATGGTCGAGCCTTCCAGGCGCAACTGGTCGCCCTCGCGGCGGACCTTGTTGGCGGCCTCGACCACGGGGGTGGCGGCGACGGCGTCCATCTGCTGGGTGCTCGCCATCTGCTTCACGTACTCGGCCTGCTTGGCGTCGGCCTGTTCGAGCTTGGCCTTGGCGAGCGAGCGAAGGTCAGCGATCTTCTTCTGAAGGTTGTTCTTCCGCGTCGTCGCCTGGGAGATCTCTTTCTCGCGATCGAGCTTGGAAGACGCGATCTCGCCGAGCTGCTTGCTCACGTCGAAGGCGGCGGCGGCGTCGGCCGAGGCGTTCGAGCTGTTCCAGTTGCCCAGGCTCACCTCGGTGAGGTTGATCAGCGCCCGCTGCTTGCCCTCGGCCTGGACGGCGGCCAGCGCCGGGGCTTCGCTCAGGCCCCGCTGGGCGCTGGCGATAAGGAGCTTGGCGGCGGCGAGCTCGCCGGGCGAGCCGCTGGTCGCCCCGTTGGCGATGCTCACCACGTCGGTGTAGGTCTTCTGGCGGGTGGCCTCGGGCGCGGGGGTCGAGCCGGAGGCGTTGAGGGCCTCGAGCTGGATGGTGCCCTTCTCGACGGCCTTGGCGGCGGGGGTGCGCTGGTCGCACCCGCCGGCGAGCATCAGCAGTGCCGCGACGGGCAGCAGGGAGGCTTGAAGACGGTGCCGGGAACGGAGAGAGATGGGAGTGGCCTGCTTCATGATGTGCCATCCGGGCGCAACAGAGCCCGGTTCCTTCGCGTGAGGACCAACGTGTGCGCGGGAGCGTCGACTGTGACGCCCGCCGATGTCGAGCAGAGACTGTAGCAAACGGACGCCGACTTCGCTCTGGTTTGGAATCGGTGAGGGTGGCAAATGGGGCGGGGCACCGGGCGGCTCATCGCTGGCCGTTCGAATCGACGGCGCGAGGGGTAGGGGGGGTGTAGTCGATCGGGTAATCGGGGCGCTGGGGGTACATCGAGCGGATCCACTCGACGACGCGCTGGTAGCGAGGGTCGCGGGTGTTGGAGAAGACCGGGTGCCAGCGGCCTTTGCCGGGGCCGCTGACTTCGGGATGGGGGGTCAGGGCCTGATCGCGGGGCAGGGCCATCTGCAGGAGGATGGAGTCCTCGGGCTTGTCGTAGTTGATGAGCTTGGCGCCGGTGCTGGTGCGGAAGCGGTCGAGGATGAAGAAGTTGGTGTAGACGGCGGCGTCGGTGGAGGAGCGGAGGTTGTAGAGCCACAGGCGCCCGGCTTCTTCGCCCCCGTGGCAGCGGTTGGTGGCGCAGGCGTTGGTGAGCCAGGTGCGGTTCACGCTGTCGCGGAAGAGGTTGAAGGACTTGGGGTTCTGAAGGACCTGGACTTTCGGATAGAGCTCGCGGGCGCGGGCGTCGAAGAACCAGCCCAGGGCCTCGGGCGCGGACTGGTGCAGGAACATGTCGCGGGCTTCGGGGGTGACGGGGACGATGCCGCGGCCGGGGATGACTTTGCCCTTGTAGGCGTCGAGGAAGGCTTCCATGGTGCCGCGGGGAACGACCATGCGGGGGGGATCGCGCAGGTCGATCTCGAAGACGCGGATGAGGTTGATCTGCTCCGGGGTGAGGAGCGGGAAGGCGATGCGGGCGGCGTCGGCCTGGCGGGATTTCTGGGCCTGGTTGGCGTTGACCTGGTCGGTGGGGCTCTTGCCGCTTTCCTGGTTGAGCTTGGCCTGGGCGATGAGCTGGTTCTGGAGTTCTTTGGCGCGGGGGTTGGCGGGCTCGACCTCGAGCGCCTGGTCGGTCTCCCACAGGGCGAGGTCGATCCGGTTGTGGGCGCGGCACCATTCGGCCAGGCGCAGGCGGCCCTCGACGTCTTCGTCGGCGATCGAGGCGCGCCGCTCTTCGTACATCTCCTCAACGCTGGGCAGGCGGCGCAGCGAGCGGACGTCGCCCTTGTCGAAAGGCGTGGGCACGGCGCCGATGCGGATGACGTAGCGGGCGCCGTTGTCCTCGACGAGTTCGCCGACGATGCGGCGCCCGTCGTTCAGCGTGACCTCGACCGAGTCGCCCAGGTCGATGCCCGGGGCCGAGCCGGCCAGCGCGGGCGTGGGCTGAGGCGTGGCCTCGGTGTTGGGGGCGTCGGGCGTGGGCTGGGCGCGCGATGACCCGGCGCACGCGAGCAACGCGGCGACGGCAACCAGCGCGTGGCGGGTGGCCATGCGTCTTTCGGGGCCCGAGCGTCGGAACATGGCGTCATTGTGACCGGTCACCGGTCAGTTGTAAAGCCCGACGCCCGCCGACGTTGCGATTTCGTCCCCGATTCCGCATTCCCGGGCCGGCCGGCCCGGATTTGGCGGGCGGCTTTGCGGTGGAGATCGGCTGGTTCGGTGTTTACGCGGCCTTGGCATCGCCCCGCAGGGTCGCGACCAGATGGCGCAGGTCCGGCATCCGGTCGGCGGGGCTCACCTTGGCGATGTCCGAGGCTGGGTAGGTACGCCCGACGGCCAGGTCGCTGACGAGGGGCGCGAAGTCGGGGCCCAGGTGGAACTTGACCGGGCCGACGATGCGCTTGTGGAAGTCGAGCGTCCACGGGCCTTGCACCAGGCGCAGGCCGGGAAAGAGCTCGCGCCGGACGATGAGTTCGGCGCGGGTCCAGTTGGCGGACCAGTCGATCAGGCGCTCGCACCCCTGGCAGAGCTTGGTCGCCAGCGAGGTCGCCGAGTCGATCATGAAGCGCAGTTCGGTCTGACGCTCGGCGATCTTGTGGGAGGTGGCTTTCTGGGCGGAGAGTTCGGCGAGGCGGGCGGCGGCGTCGTCGCGCTGTTGGGTGATCTTCGGCGCCAGGCGGCCGATCTCCTGGGCCAGGTCGTCGAGCCTGGGCGTGTGCCCGACGATGATGAGCGTGGGTGTGTGCGATTCGCAGCCCGCGGTGTCGAGCTCGGCCCCGCCCGCGGCCATCAGCTCACCCCGGAGCATGGCGGCGCGGGGGGCGATCAGACGCCGCCCCACGAGCAGGCGGCAGTCCTGGAGTTCCTTCTCGATGGTGGCGTCGCGCGCGACCTGCACCGTGACGTTGTTGAGGCACGCGGCGAAGAGGTCGCGCCCGCACTCGAGCGAGCCCCCCTTTGGGCAGGCCATGCCCTTGACCAGGCGCACGTCGCGCCCGGCGTCGATGTTCGCGGCGTCGATCAGCCCGCGCACTTCCAGGTCGCGGGCGGCGTGAATGCGGAAGCCGTCGCGCACTTCGCCCATGACGAGCACATCGCACGGGAAGTCGACGTGCCCGGTGGAGAAGTCCACGCAGTCGAGCTTGAGCGTGGTGGATACCCGCAGCAGGTCGGCCTCCAGCTCGACGACGCCATCGTGCGCGGCCAGCAGCGTGCCGTCGCCTTTCACCTGCACCGAGGCGTCGACCTTGATGGGCGAAGCCCGACCCGGCGTGGCGGCGATGGAGCGACCCCGGACGTCCACGCCGTCGGTGCCGGGGGTGGGCTGGCGACGCTGGCCGAGGGGCTGGCCCCTCTGCACGCTGACGATGCGCGCGGTGCGGTGCGAGTCTTTTTTGGCGCGAGCGCTGGCGAGGGCTTCGGGAGTGGGCGCGGGCGGGCGCAGAACCTCGGGGAGGAGTTCGATGGCGCCGTCCTGGCCGTGCGCCGGGGCCTGGCCCTGGGCGATGACGACGCGGGTGGGGTTTTCGGAGGGTTGATACGAGGCGAGGGCGATGTCGATGGCGGCAACGCGCATGGGCGTGACGGCGATGCCGCGTTCGGCGAGGAGGGCCTGAACGTGCATCGCGTCGATCTGGGCTTTGGGAGTCTGGGGCGCGATGACAAGTGTCGCCGACAATCCGTCGGGCGACACGTCCACGCGCAAGGTGGTTTCAGTCTGGCTCATCCGTGTCTCCGCGCCCCCCGGCGCGTCGAAGTCACTGTGATGCCGTCACGATTCCCGGGTGATTCAGGCGGCGGTGGGCGCGGGCTGAGCGGCGGCCTGGGCGGCGGCGCGCTGCAGGGTTTCCTGGATGCGCTGGCTGAGCAGGTCGGGCGTGAAGGGCTTGACGACGTAGTTGTTGACGCCGGCCTTGATCGCCTCGATCACCCGGCTCTTCTCGGCCTCGGTGGTGACCATGATGATCGGCGTCGACTTGTTCTGTTGGCGCCACGTCTTCACAAAGGTCAGCCCGTCCATGTTGGGCATGTTCCAGTCCACGAGCATGAGCTCGGGCTTGAAGGCCGGGGCCTTGCTCAGGGCGTCCTGGCCGTCGCAGGCTTCCAGCACGTCGGTGTGCCCGAGCTGGGCAAGCACCGCCTTCTGGATGTTGCGCATCGTCTTGGAATCGTCTACCAGCAGAATCCGCATGGTCATGCACTCCACAGCCGCGCAGGGCGGCGTCCCCCGAAACGGTCTTAGGCCTTGGCCGCGGCGCCGGCGGCGTTCGCGGCGGCAGCGCGGGTGTCCTTGATCGAAACCTCGATGTTCACGGTCCCGCAGTCGGTGACGCACGGGATGACGACGGTCGGCACATCGCTCTGCTTGGCGACGATGTGATTGGCCCCCAGCACCACGCTGGGGCAGCTGATCGAGACCTTGCGGTCTTTGAAGAGCGCCTTGGCCCCGCCGCTGACCATGTTGACCAGCTCGCCGATGGCGTCGGCGAAGTCGGGGCTGCCGGCGGCATACTTCTGCCCGCAGAAGAGGGCGACGATGTTCTCGGCGGTGGGGTTTGAGAAGCTCAAGACCACGCTGCCGATGACGTCTCCGCTCATGCCGATGATGCCCGATACGTCGCTGCTGGGGCCTTCGCCCGGCTTGACGAACGGCTCACCGACCTTGACCGGCAGCTGCATCATCGTCGAGAAAACGTTGGAGATGCTGGCGATAAACGGCTTGATGTACATCGCGTCCATGTGCGTCCGTGCTCCGTGTCAGGTGCCGCCTCAGGCGGCCGATGCGTGATGCAGTGTTTCAGCGCGGCGCATCAACTCCGCGACGTCGATAATCAGACTCACTCCGCCGTCGTCCCGGACCGTCGCCCCGCTGACCGCCCGCTTGGAGGCGGCCTGCGAGTCGTCCAGCGGCTTGATCACCACCTCCTGCTGCCCGATCAACTTCGAGACCATTAGCCCGATGCGCCGGTCGTTCATCGAGAGGACCACCGCGAAGGGTTCCGGAACCTTCTCGCCGCCCGATGCCTGCTCCATCACTTCCGAACCGCTGACCAGCGGCAGCACCGTGTTGCGCAGTCGCATCACGGGGTGTTCGCCGATGCTGCTGAGTTGATCGGCCTGCGGGCGGACGATCTCCAAGATATTGGTGAGCGGAATCGCGTAGGTTTCCTTCCCGACGCCGACCATCATGGCGGGGAGGATGGCGACCGTGAGGGGGATGCTGATCGTGACGGTCGTGCCGCGCCCGGGCTCGCTGGCGAGCTCGATCTCGCCCTTGACCTTCTGGATGTTGGTGCGGACGACATCCATGCCGACGCCGCGTCCCGAAAGGTCGCTGACCTTCTCGGCGGTGGAGAACCCGGCTTCGAAGATGAAGTTGAAGATCTCGCGGTCGGACATCGCCTGGGCGCGCTCGGGCGTCACCAGGCCCCGCTCCACCGCCTTCCTGGCGATCTTCTCTCGGAGCAGGCCCCGTCCGTCGTCGGCGACCTGCACGCGCACGTGGCTCCCCTCGTGGCTGGCGCGGAGCGTGATCGTGCCGGTCTCGTCCTTGCCGTTCTTCGCGCGTTCATCGGGCATCTCGAGCCCGTGGTCGGCGGAGTTGCGCAGCAGGTGGACGAGCGGGTCGCCCAGTTCTTCCATCACCGACTTGTCGACTTCGGTCTCGCCGCCCTCGATGACCAGGCGCATCTTCTTGCCGGTCTTGCCCGCCAGGTCGCGGATCAATCGCGGGTAGCGGCCGAACAGTTTGTCCAGGGGCTGCAGGCGGGTCCGCATCACCGCGGTCTGGATCTCGCCCGTCACACGGTCGAGCGCCCCCGCGGTCAGGGTGATCGCCTCGCTGAAGTCCGAATCGGCACACTCGAGCATCTGAGCGCGACGGGTCAGCGCCGACACCCGATTCTTCTGCAGCACCAGTTCGCCAACCAGGTTCATGAGCGCCTCGAGACGCGAGACGTCGACGCGGATGGTGTTCTCGGTAGCCGCGGCTTTGGTGGTCGCCGCTTCGCCCTTGGGGGCGGCGGGATGGTCGGCACCGGCGCTGGCCTGCGAGATCGCGGGCGCGACCGGCGCCGCCGGTGCTTCAAGTTCGGGCGACGCTGCGACGGTCTCGGGCGCGCTCGCAGCCGGCGTGGCGGCTGTCGGGGCCGTTGTGGCCTGCTCGTCGCACCAGGCGTGCTCGAGGCGTGCGATCTCGCTGAGCGGCGTCGCGGGCCCAACCGTGCGGTCTTCGGGGATGTCAACCCCGTGCAGCAGTGAGCCAAGGCTCTCCAGCAGGGTGCCGGGAGTGGGAGAGCGCAGTTCGCCGGCGCGCACACCCCGGGCCATTTCTTCCAGATGGCGACAGACCAGCCCGAGGCGCGGCAGCACCTGGCCCACGCCCTCGGCGTTCAGGTCGGGCAGTTGGAGCCCGGCCTGGTGCACCGCGTTGGACATCGCCACCAGCGGACCGAACTCGAAGAACTGCGCAGTGCGCACCAGTTGTTCGCCCAGGTCGCCCAGCTGCTCGCAGGATTGCTTGGCGGGCTTCTGGCCCGGGGTCTGGCTCAGACCCGAAACCAGAGCCGCGACTTTGGCCGTTGATTCGTCAAGGTCGGAGATGAGAAACTCGAGCAGGTCTGCCTTGCCCCCTTCGAGTTTCAGCGGGGTGCGGGCCATTTCGCCCGGGGTGGCCGGCGCGGGCGGGGCGGCCGGCGCGGGCGTTTGGGATGCAATCGACGCGGGCTCGGGCGTTGCAAGTGCGGGCGCGACCGGCGCGGCCGCGGGCTTGGCGCCGCCCTCGCCGATCGCCACCAGCCCGCTCACGAGCGCCTCGCGGGCCTCGGAGAGGGCGCTGCCCGCTTCGATCTGGCCGAGCTGGCTCTTGATGAGGTCGACGGCTTCCAGCAGCAGGTCCATCGCGGCGCGGTCGACCTCGGCCTGGCCGGCGCGGGCGGCGTTGAGGGCGGTCTCGGCGGCGTGGGCCACGCGCACCAGCGGGGTGATCGCCAGGAACGAAGCGCTCCCTTTGATGGTGTGCAACGCCCTGAACACCTGGTTGAGCATCGCCTCGTCTTTGGGCGCGCGCTCCAAGACCACCAGGTCGCTCTCGAGCTGGTTGATCAGCTCGCCCGACTCGGTCAGGAAGTCTCGCACGATTTCGGCATCAAACCCGCCCATGGTCACGGCTGGCTCTCCTTCGGTTGTGTGGCTTCAGGCCGCCGCCTTGCGGTAGCAGAACGCGTGCGAGATCGGCATCGCCGAGAACGGCGTCGTGCCGGGGCGAATCGTTTCGGAGTGTCCGATGAACAGCGAGCCGTCGGGCGCCAGCTGGTCGGCGAAGGTGGTCAGCACCTGGGCCTTCATCGCGTCGTCGAAGTAGATCATCACGTTGCGGCAGAAGATGACGTCAAAGGTGCCAAAGCGCTTCGAGCCCGCCCGGTCCTTCAGGTTGTGCAGTTCGAAGTGCACCATGCTGCGCACCGTTTCGTCGAGGTTCCAATAGGGGCCGTCCTGGCGGAAGTACCGCTGCTTGACCACGGCGGGCGTTGAACGCACCGCGTAGTCGGTGTACTTGCCGGTCTGGGCTTGATCCAGCACCTTCTCGGAGATGTCCGTGCCCAGGATCTCGATGCGCCAATCCGCCAGGCGCACGCCCAGCGTGCGGTGCACCTGGATCGCCAGCGTGTAGGGCTCCTCGCCCGTCGAGCACGCGGCCGACCACAGGCGCAGACGCTTCACGCCCTTGCGCTTCTCCAGCATCTCGGGCAGCACGGTCTTCTCGAAGACGTCCAACTGAGGCTCGTTGCGGAAGAACGAGGTCTCGTTGATGGTGATGCGGTTGAACATCTCCTGGAACTCGTCCATCTGGTACGGTCCCATGGTGAGGAAGGCCAGGTAGTCGTCGTAGGTTTCCATCTCGAGTTCGCCCAGCCGGTGGCCCAGGCGCGACTCGAGCACGTACTTCTTGGTGTCCGGAAAGTGGATGCCGCTGCGGTCGTAGATGATCTTCCGCAGGTCGGCGAACTGCTTGTCGGACATGGACACCATCGTCGTCGCCATAGGGTCCTCTCTCGGCGGGCGGGGAAAAATCGGGCCGCGGCATGCGACCGGGAAGAACTCAGGCAGCCTTGGACTTGCTCGCGTTGGCCGCGGCGTGGGCCGCCTCGGCGCTGAACAGCTTGTCGATGTCCAGCAGGATCAGCAGGCGGTCGGGCAGCTTGCCCACGCCGGCGATGAACTCGGCGTCGATCGAGCACGCCATCGGGGGCGCGGGCTCCACGATGTCGCCGCTGATGCGCAGCACCTCGTGCACGCGATCAACGATGAACCCGAGCACGCGCTTGTGCACCTCGATGACCACGATCCGGCTGGTCTCGGTGCGCTCGGCGCTGGGCTGGCCGAACTTCTTGCGAAGGTCAAGCACCGGGATGATCTTGCCCCGCAGGTTGATCACGCCCTCGACCTCGGGCGGGCTCTGCGGCACGCGGGTCAGCTCCATCATGCGGTTGATTTCCTGGACAGCCAGGATGTCGACCGCGAACTCCTCGCCCGCGACGTCGAACGTCACAAGCTGAAGTTGACGCCCCGCGAAACCCGTGTTGTTCGTCGTCTGTGTTGCTTCGCTCATGTTCGATTCTCCATGCAACTCGGCACGAGCGGCCCCCCGCCGGCCCCACATCACTTTCACACCCAAACGTGTCCTCTATCGACGCTCGCCCCCACCGGATTTACCCGGACCCGCCTTGTCAGGGGCAGAAAGCACCTCAGGGCGGATCCGTTTGCGCCAACTACGCCGCGCGGAGCCCGGTTGCAGCCATCCGCGACAGCGCCTGGCCGATTTGCTCGGGCAGCAGCATCGCGCTGGTCACCCCGGCTTCAAAGGTTGCCCGGGGCATGCCGTACACCGCGCAACTTTCGGCGGCCTGGGCCAGGATCATCCCGCCGCACTCGTGCAGGCGCTTCGCCCCGATCGCCCCGTCCGCGCCCATGCCCGTCAGCACGATCCCCAGCGCGTCCTTGCCCGCGGGCGTCGCCGCCGAACCGAGCAGCACGTCCACACTCGGCTTGTACAGCGCGTCGGTGGGGCGGTCCGTGATCTCCAGGGAGTAGCCCCCCTGACGACGAATCACCCCGTGCATCCCGCCCTTGACGATGTACACCACCCCACGTTCCAGGGGGCGGGAGCTGTCCGCGTGCTCGACCCGCACTTGGCATTCCTCGTTGAGACGCGTTGCCAGGCTCGTGGTGAACAACGCCGGCATGTGCTGCGCGACCACCACCGGCGCCGAAAACCGCTGCGGCAGCCGCTTGATGACCGTCTCGAGGATCGGCGGGCCCCCGGTGCTCGAGCCGATCAGCACCAGGCCGAACTCGCGGCTGCCCAGCGAGAAGCTCGTCGGGGCCTGCTTGGGAAGCGTGACAGGCTTGGTCGTCGGTATCGGCAGCGGGGTCTTCACGACCCCCAGGGCGCGCCGCGGGCGATGCTCAAGCACCGCGCGAAGCTTGCCCACCAGATCCGACCGGAAAGACTCCTGCGAGCCCCCGATCGCCTGCGGATCCTTGGTGATGAAGTCCGTCGCCCCCAGGCGCAGGGCCTTGAGCGCCTCGTGGCTCCCTTTGGTGGTCAGCGTGCTGCAAACGATGACGACCGGGCGCGGGTCGGGCATCGCCATGATCTTGGCCAGGGCGGTGAGCCCGTCCATCACCGGCATTTCGATGTCGAGTGTGACGGCGTCGGGCTGCAACTGCCGGATCTTGTCCAGCGCGTCCTGGCCGTCGCGGGCCGTGCCCACCACCTCCAGCCCCGGCTCGTTGGCCAGCAGCATCGGGATCGCCTTGCGCATGAACGCCGAATCGTCCACGACCAGCACCCGGTGTCCATAGCTCTGTGTGCCCACGTGTACAGCCCCCCGCAGCCGCGGCTTGGTGCGCCGCCCGGTTTATCCGATACCCCAAGCATCGGAGCGAAGCGCGGGAGGGTTCAGCGCGAGGACCCGCGGGATGCTCAAAAAAGCCAAAACCGGCGCCCTTGTCGGACGCCGGTTCTGGGTGTTCTCTGGGGTCGCCACGCAGGTGCGACGCGACCTTGAATCTATATAGAAGCGTCAGTGCGCTGGCTTATCGCCGGCCGCGGGCGCCGAGTTCTTTGGACCCATGGCGTTGGCGAGTCCGGGAATCTGCTCGGCCCCGGTCCGCACCTGCGCCGTGCTCTGCTTCACGTCGTCGCCCAAGGGCTGGAAGCGCCCGCCCAGGTGCTCCGCCAGGAACGACTCGGTGATGGCGTTGAACGCCATGTTGTTGGCGGGCCGGGCAAAGCCGTGCCCTTCGTCCGGGAACAGCACGTACGTCACCGGGATGCTCTTGCCCTGCATCGCCGAGACGATCTGATCTGCCTCGGCCTGCTTCACGCGCGGGTCGTTGGCGCCCTGGCCGATCAGCAGCGGCTTCTTGATCTTGTCCACGAAGTTAATCGGGCTGCGGCTGGCCAGGAACTTCTTGCCCTCTTCGCTCCGGAAATCACCCACGCGCTGGGTGAACTGCTCGACCAGCGGCTGCCAATACGGAGGAATCGTGCTGAGCAGCGTCAGAATGTTGCTCGGGCCGACGATGTCGACGCCGCAGGCGAAGGTGTCGGGCGTGAACGTGAGCCCCACCAGCGTGGCGTAGCCGCCGTAGGAGCCGCCCATGATGGCGATCTTGTCCTTGTCGGCCAGGCCCTTCTTGACGGCCCAGTCGACGGTGTCGATGAGGTCGTCGTGCATCTTGCCGGCCCACTCTTTGTTGCCGGCGTTCAGGAACTTCTTGCCAAAGCCGGTGGAGCCCCGGTAGTTGACGCTGATGACGGCGTAGCCACGGTTTGCGAGCCACTGGTGGTAGGGGTTGAAGCCCCAGTTGTCGCGGGCCCACGGGCCGCCATGGACGAAGAGAATGGTGGGGAGGGGCTTGCCGCCGACCTCGCCCTTGCCGTCGATCTTGGCCGCCATGTCGCTGTGCTCAGCCGGCAGCGTCACATACGCCACCATGTCCAACCCATCGCGGCTCTTAATCACCACTGGGTTCATGGGCGAGAGCTTCACGCCCTCCAGCTTGGTCCGGTTGGTGTAGAGGAACTTCGCCTTGCCCGCCTTGCCGCCCGCGGGGTCGCGCTCGTAGAGATACACCTTGGCCGGCCCGTCGTCGGGCGCGAAGCCGACGATCCACTTCGAGTCATCCAGGCTGCGGCTCTGCACCGCCACCTCGCCGTTGCTCACGGTCTTGAGGTAATCCAGGTCGGCCTGGATGCTCTTGTCCAGCACCTTCCATTCGTTTTTCTCGTAGTTGAAGCTCGCGGCCTGGATCGTCTTCTTGGTTGGGTGCACCAGCAAGCCGCCCACGTCGGCCTTGGGGTCCGACGCGATGACTTCGGTCTTGCCCGTGTCCAGGTTCACCGCCGTCAGCTCCGCCGTATCGCTGCTGCGGCTGTCGGTCATGTACACCGTCTTGCCATCCTTGCTGAAGTCCACAGGCTGCGTCGACAGCGAATCCGCCATCGACACCTTCTGCCACGGCTCAAAGCCCCCCTTGCCGTCGGCCTTCAGAATCTCGCTGCCGCCGTCTTCGGTCTGCTTGAACGCCAGGCGCACCTTGAAGTCATCATCGATGACGAAGCCGGCGTACTCATCGTTCTTCTCGAGCAGGTCCATCTTGCCGGTGGCGAGATCGACCTTGTACTGGTCGTGATACTGCGGGTTGCGGTTGTTGAGGCCGATGACGATGGTGCCGGGAAAGTTGGGGCTGGTGGCGCTGATGTTGGCCGCGGGGCGCAGGGGCTGCCCGCTGGGCAACATGATGGGCTTGCCATCAGGGCCCTTGATGTCTTCGAAGGGCGTGAGGTCTTTGGCGTCGCCGCCGCTGACGGGCACGGAGTAGATCTTCCAGTTTTCATCGCCCCCCTGGTCCTGGCGATAGATGATGTGCTGGTTGTCGTAGGCCCAGGAATACTGGCGGATGCCTCGGACTTTGTCGTGGGTGATCGGCGTCGCCTTGGCGATGTCGTCGCTCGGCGCGACCCACACGTTCATCACGTTGTCGACCGGGGCGAGGTAGCTGATCCACTTGCCATCAAAGCTGATCTGGGCGGCCGCCCGGTCCGGGTTGCCGAACAGAACATCCCGCGGGATCAGCGGCACATCCCCCGCCCACGCCGCCGATCCCGCCGCCATCGAAGTCGCCAGCAACGCCCACGTGAAGTGCTTCATCGTTCGTGCTCCAGTTCCGGGCGCTTCACCCCGCCGACACGGCCGAAGGCCCCCGGAAAACCCGCTCCATGGAAAAGGAATGGTATGGGAAACCGCTCGGGCGGTTTTCACGCCACCCCGATGCTGGCCACCTGGCTTTGCCCGCCGACTTACTTGGCCCCGGCCATGGTCGCGGCGTTCGCGTGCCCGGGCAGCAAAGGCAGCAGGTTCTCCCCGATGTTCCGCACCTCGTCGTGCATCGGGCTGCACTGGGCGAGCACCAGGTCGATGCCGAGTCTTGCGTACTCGGCCACGCGCTCGGCGATCTGCGTGGGCGTGCCGACGAACTTGGGTCGCAGGCCTCGGTTGGAGACCGAATAGTCCTCGAGGCTGATGTTGGTGCGGAGCTTGGAGCCGCTGACGAAGGCCTTGTAGGTTTCGTAACTCTTGGCGTCGGCGTGGACGTTGGTGATGCGGGCCAGTTCCTGCTGGGCCTCGCGCTCCGTCTCGCGGCTGATGACGTACGCCGCCATGCCGAACTTGAGGGGCGCGAGCCCGAGCCGCTCGCGGCGCCGACGCATGTCATCGATGAGTGTGCCGATCGCCTCGGGCGTATCGCCATGCATCAGGTACCCATCGCACTCGCGGGCGATCATCTCGCGCCCTTCGTCGGATTCGCCCCCGGCCCAGATCGGCGGCCCGGGCCGCTGCACAGGCTTGGGGGAGAGCACCGCCGCCTGGTTCTTGTAGAACGCGCCGTCGAAGTTGAACACGGGCTGGCTCCACATGCCCTTGAGCACGCGGGCGAACTCCGCCGAGCGCTGGTAGCGCTGGGTGTGATCCAGCCACGCGCCGGTGTACATCTGCATTTCTTCTTTCCACCACGCCGACACCAGGTTCAGTTCGAAGCGGCCCTGCGAGATGTGGTCGATGTTGGAGGCCATTTTGGCGACGATGGCGGGCAGGCGGAAGCCCGGGCGGATGGCGGCCATCAGTCGCACGCGGCGCGTGACCGCCGCGAGGGCCGCGATCGTCGTCCAGCACTCCAGCACCGGCGCGTCGTGCCCCTTGATGTCGTTGAGGTTGAGTTCCGCGACGAGCAGGGTCTCGAAGTCGAGTTCGTCGGCGAGCTGGGCGACGCGCTTGTTGTAGTCGAAGTTCCAGTCCATGCCCTCGTCGGGCACGTTGCGAAGCCAGGCGCCGAAGATGGGCAGCCACAAACCGATGCGGGTTGACATGTGTTTCTCCTGTATGTGACGAGCCCGAAGCGCAAGCGAGGGTCTCCCCGGGCTCCGGCGCGCGAGTGCTGATTGAACAATTGAAATTCTCGAATGCGAAACGGATGACGCGAGCCGACTACACGTGCCCCGCCGGGCATCGCTCGCCCGTGTTCGCCGCGGCCAGTTCGCGGGCGAAGAGTTCCATCAGGCGCCCCGTGGCCCCGCCCTGGCCCGCCTCCGCCTCGATCTGCGGGTTGTAGTTGGTGGTGCCGTTGATGTCGTACACGAACTGATTGCCCGATACGTCTTCGACGAACTCGATGCCGCAGACGTCAAGACTCTGCTCGCGTACGAACGCGCGCAGCGAATCAACGATTTCGCCATCAAACCCGGCCCGCAGCGAAAACCTGGCGGGAGCCGTGCTGCACGTGCCGCAGCCGTCGGCAGGGCACAGCTCAAACCCCTCGGCGGTGCTGGAGCGGATGGCGTAGACAAACTCGCCCCCGACGAACTCGCAGCGCGTGATGAAAGGCTCGGCGGCCCGAATGTACTGCTGGATCAGCCACACGTTGTCGGGTGATTCGCTGAGATCGGCGCTGGCGAGGTAGGCCTCGAGCTGCGACAACTCGGAAACGAGGCGCACGCCCAGACCCTTGCCGCCCCGGTTGGGCTTCAGGATGAAAGGCAGACCGATCTCGCCGGCAGCCGCTCGCCGGGCCGCGTCCATGATCTCCGCCCGCCCGCCCACCACCGCGATGGTGCGGGGCGTGAGCAGCCCCGCTGCACGCAGAGCCGCGGCTTGCTGAACCTTGGACATTTCTAGGGTGAGGGCCCGCGTGCCGTTGAGCACGCGACGCCCGTGGCTTTCGAGCCAGCCGACCAGTTCTCGCGCGTGATTGACAGCGTGCACATGCCCGCGGGTGTGCGAGCTGGCGCTCATGCGGTTGAACCACACGCCCTGGGGCGGCGCAGCCTCAAGGTCGAAGCTCCCCGCGTCGGTGTACCACTCCGCCCAGGGGATGCCAGCGCCGTCCAGCGCTCGTCCCAGCGTGACGATCCAATCCGGATGCTCGTTGATGATGTGTACCCGCAAGGCGTGCTCCATCGGCCCGGCGACCTGCCCGGGCCCACCAGGGTTAGACGACGCGTCTATCCCCGGGGTTACAGCCTGGGGCGCATCACGCGAAATGAGCGCGCAAAGTCGGTAGATCGGGGGCCGCGTGTGGAGGCGGCGATCGGTATGCTTGAGGTCATGGCCAAGCACACCACCTCATCCTCAAAGTCGTCCAAGTCATCGTCCAAGCCCCCGCGCGGGCTTTCCTTCCCCCTCACCCACCTTGATCGCTGGATCAAGGCCAACAAGGCCTCGCTCAAGCCCCCGGTCAGCAACAAGCAGCTCTTCGCGGGCAGCACCGACGCGATCATCTTCGTCAGCGGCGGGCCCAACACCCGCAACGACTACCACGTGAACCCCACCGAGGAACTGTTCTACCAGCTCAAGGGGGACATCGCGGTGCGCGTGCGACCTCTGGATGGGTCCAAGCCTCACGATGTGGTCGTGAAGGAGGGGGAGTTGTTCCTGCTGGATCGCTGGGTGCCGCACCGCCCGCAGAGACCGGCGGGGACGCTGGGGCTCATCATCGAGTTCCCTCGCCCCAAGGGCGGGCTGGATGGGTTGCGCTGGTACTGCCCAACGTGCGACGAACTGGTGCACGAGGCCCGATGGCGGCTCAAGAAGATCGACGAAGACCTCGCGGTCATCATGGAAGACTTCTGGGGCGGGCCGGAGAGCCGCCGCACGTGCAAGCACTGCGGAACGGTGATTCAGCGCGCGGGCGCGATCAAGCTCAAGGGCAAGACGGTGCACGCCGCGGGCAAGGCGAAGGCGACGCGCAGCAAGAAGAAGGCTCGCAAGAAGTCATGATGGTTGGGTGGGATACGCACGAACGATCGGCGACGTGCTGTTGACGCCGGACCTGAGCGAAGCGAAGGTCCGGGTGAGGCACGGGGTGAGGCGCGGGGTGCGCCATCCGGAGGTTCGCTCTGCTCACCTCCGGCGTCTGATCTTGGAAACACGTTCAACGCAATCGCGACTTGGTCTTTCACTGGCAACCTCATGAACGCTCCCGCTCCCATCTCGCCCGCGTCGGTGCTGCCCGCCGGTTTCCCGGCGATCGACCTTCACACCCACATTCTGCCCGAAAAATGGCCCAGTTGGACCAAGCGCACGGGCTACGCGGGGTGGATCGAGTTGGCCCATTTGGAGCCCGGCTGCGGCAAGATGATCCGCACCGAGCCCGGGGGCGGCTATACCGCCTTCCGTGAGATCCGCTCCAACTGCTGGGACCCAAGCGTGCGCGTGCGCGAGATGGACGGCCACGGCGTGCGGGTGCAGGCGCTCAGCACCGTGCCGGTGATGTTCAGTTACTGGGCCAAGCCAGCCGACGCGCGCGACCTGGCGATGCTGGTCAACGATCACCTGGCCGAGACGTGCCGTGCAAACCCCAGCCGCTTCGTCGGGCTGGGCACAGTGCCGATGCAGGACCCCGAGATGGCGTGCGCCGAGATCGATCGGTGCGTGAAGGAACTCGGCCTGCCGGGGATCGAGATCGGGACCAACGTGAACGGGGCGAATCTGGACGAGCCCGAGATCGAGCGCGTGCTGGCCCACGCGGCCAAAGTTGGAGCGTGCGTGTTCGTGCACCCGTGGGAGATGGTGCAGTTCGGCAAGGGGCGGCACGGGTCGTATGTCGACCGGATGCAGCGCTACTGGATGCCGTGGCTGGTGGGCATGCCCGCCGAGACGGCGATCGCGATGGCGAGCGTCTTCTTCAGCGGCATGCTCGATCGCTTGCCCACGCTGCGGGTGTGCTTTGCGCACGGGGGCGGGTCGTTCCCGGGCACCATCGGTCGCCTGGCCCACGGCCTGGCGTGCCGGCCTGACTTGTTTCCGCCCGAAGCGGGCGACCCACGCCGCTACCTGCGGCAGGGGACCACGCCCGCGCGGGTGTTCGTCGATTCGCTGGTGCACGACGAGATCATCCTGCGCGAACTTGTTGAACTTTTCGGCTCCTCGCGCGTGGCGCTTGGCAGCGACTACCCGTTCCCCTTGGGCGAAGAACGCCCCGGGGCACTGGTGGCGTCGATGGCCAAGGAACTGGGGCCGATGGCGCTGGCCGACGTGCTGTGCAACGCCCCGCTGCAGTTTCTCGGGCTGTCACGCGAGCGATTCGCGAAGAGTTGAGCGGCACGAGCCCGAAGCGCGAGCGAGGGTCTCGTCGGTGTCGGAACTTCGCTGAGACCCTCGCTGGCGCTTCGGGCTCGTCTCGAGATTTCGTCGCTCGAACTCGCAGAGATATCAGACCCTCGCATGCGAGACGCGCCGTCTGTGCGGCCTTCATCCAGACGACTTTTGACGCATTCCCGCCACTTTGCTTGCCCTTCGCTTCTCGTGGTGCATGTTGTGGGTGAAGCCTTGCTCGGATCCGTTCTCGCGCGAGTTGCGTATCGACTTGCGGAAAACACCCGGGTTGGGCGGCCGTACATCCGCAGACTTGGGAAGGGAGCAGCAATGTCGCAGACTTGTGGTTCGTCCGGGCTATTGGCCCGGGTTGGCTGTCTTGTGGTCGTGTCGGGGCTGGCTGCCGGGGCCGCGCAGGCGGGCATCATCACCTCCCGCGACTACTTCGCGTCAACGCCGCACACGCTGATCAACTTCGAGACCGACGGCCAGGGCAATGCGATCAACCTGATCCAGGGCCAGAGCCAGGTGATGCCCTTGAACGCGTACGCGCCCCAGGGCGTGATGTTCAACAGCCAGATCCGCTGGGTGAACGACGGCAACGCCGCGTTCGACGGGGCGCAGTCGGCGCTCGGCTCGGGCAACATCGGCATTCCGAGTTCGTACGCCTCCACGGTTGATTTCAGTTTCACGGGCACGGTGCACGCGTTCGGGATGTTTGTCGTGAACAACTCGCGCAGCGATGCCGCCGGGCCGACGATCACGGCGTACGACGCCTCGGGCAACGTGATCCAGAGCGTCCAGTGGGGTGCTCAGTTCATTCGCGGCACGATCGTCTCCGGCAACACCACTGCCGATTATGGGTACGCGGGCTTGTACTCGCTGGAAGCGCCGATCGCGCGGGTGGTGATCGTGAAGCACGCGGCGCTGCTGGATGACCTGAGTTTCGGCGGGGCGGTGGTGCCCGCGCCGGGGGCCTTGGGCTTGGCGGGCGTGGCAGGGCTTGTGCTCGGGCGTCGCAGACGCTGAGTGCGGGCGAGGTCAGCGAATCTGCATCCCTCCTTGGGCCCCGCCGCCGTCGGCGGGGTTCTGTGTTTTTGGCTTGGCTCGGCGTCATCCGGCGCGGCGTTGGCCCCGAACACTTGGGGCGTTGGTTGTTGCTCCCGAGTCACCCACAGTGAGGAAGATGCCCATGGCGTTGATCGATGTCGGCCAGCCGGTGCCGCGGTTTGAAGCCCAGGACCATACCGGAGCCCAGGTCGGGGCTTCGGCCTTGGCGGGGGAGCGGTATGTGCTGTTTTTCTACCCCAAGGACGATTCGAAGGATTGCACGACGCAGGCGTGCGAGTTCAGCGATGCCGCCTCGCAGTTTGCGAAGGCGGGGGTGAAGGTGTTCGGGGTGAGCCCGGACACGCTGAAGGACCATCAGAAGTTCGTGGCAAAGCACGGGCTGGGGGTGCCGCTGATCGTGGATGAACGCGACGCGAAGGGCACGCCGCGGGTGTGCGATGCGTTCGGGGTGTGGCAGGAAAAGAGCATGTACGGGCGGAAGTACATGGGGGTGGTGCGGACGACGTACGTGGTGGGGGCGGATGGGAAGGTGGAGCGTCGGTGGGACAAGGTGTCGGTGACGGGGCACGTGGCGGCGGTGCTGGGGTATGTTCGCGGTGAGGAGATGGGGGTGTCGGAGCGCGAGGTGAAGAAAGCCGCGAGGAAGACGGTGAAGAAGCCGGCAAAAAAGCCGGCAAAGAAGCCGGGCAAGAAGGCGGCAACGAAAGTCGCAAAGCGCGGCAAGGCGCGAACGCGGAAATAGAAGGCGGCCGAGGCCGGCGAGTTGGTTGTTGGACGCCGCGACGGACGGCGGGCGCCGGCTCATGAAAAGATAAACGCCGCCCCGCGTGCGGAGCGGCGTTTGAGTTGTGCGATCATGGCCTCGCGGGAGCGAGGCGCGGCTCACACCGCGGACTTCAGGCCCTTGAGCGGGCGCACCTTGACGACGGTGCGGGCGGGCTTGGCCTTGACGGTCATCATCTCGCCCGGCTTGAAGGGGTTGGCCTTCTGCGTCGCCTTGGTGGCGGGCTTGTGGATGGCGGTGACCTTCATCAGGCCCGGCACCACGAACATGCGGGGGCTGTCGGCCTTGGGCTTGGCCAGGTCGACCACCATCACCTGCGACAGGGTGTCGAACACCGAGGCGACCTGCTTGCGGGCCAGGCCGGTGTGCTCCGCGATGGTGTTGTACAGCTCGCTCTTCTTGCGCAGCTTGGCGGACTGGGTCAGTTTCGCGGGCTTGGGGGCGGCCTTGGCGGCCATCTTCTTCGCCATCTTCGAACTCCTTGAAAATGAAACCTCTACTCGGTCTCCGACCTACGAGGGGTCTGTTGTAGCAGCCCCGAAACAAAGTCGCAAGTTGCCCGAGGCTCAAAAACCCCGGATTTGCGGGCGGTTTTTCGGCATTCGCCCTCTCGCCCCTTCATGTTTTTCTTCACCCCGCTCGGCCTTCGGCCCCGCCGAAGAGCCCGCGAGGCGACTTCGCACCCTCCTCGCGCGGCTCCAACGCCAGCTTGAGCACCAGCATCGAGTGATCCGACAGCCCGGCCCCGCGCGGGGCGTGTTCGTAGCGGGCATCGATGAGCGCATGTGCCAGCGGCGCAGAGAGATACGCGCCGTCGAGACGCCCGCTCGCATGGGCAGAAACCCATGAATCTTCGCGTTCTCCCGGGTGCTTTTTTCGCCAGGCGTCGGCGTATCCCAGCGAGGCGAGAACGCCCAGCTTGGATTCGAGGCGGAACGCACGCCCGTCGGCGTCAAGCCCGCGGCGCTGGGTGTTGAAATCCCCCAGAATCACGCAGGGAAGATCACGATTTTTTCGCGCGAGCGCTGTCAACTGGTGGAAAAAACCCGCCTTTTTCCCCAGTTCGTTGTCGTCCGGCACATGAACGCCCACCACCAGCACGCCCGCGGCGATCGCCGTCAGCAGGCGTCCGGCGCAGGCGGATTCGGCCTCGCGGGCGTCGTTCCCCGCTTCGCGCAGGTCGAACCTGGAGGCGATCAGGATGCCGTTGCGGGTCGGCTCGACGTCGCTCACGCGCTGGTGCACCAGCCCGGCGTCGGCCAGTTGAGCCCGCAGCTGCGATCCCCGCCCGGGGCGAAACTCGCAGAGCATCACGATGTCCGGGGCGTGGTCGATCAGCGCGAGGCCAATCCAGGGCGTGCGCTGCGGCCCGCCCCCGTGGAGGATGTTCCACGCGATCAGCGTGACTTCGCGCCCGCTCATCGCGTCACGCTGTGCAGGGCCATGTCGAACCAGGCGTCGCTCTTGGCGACGTCGTCGCGCACCGCGGCCCACCTGAGGCTGGCGTCGCGCTGGGCGGTCCACCACAGCAGGCTCGAAAC
This sequence comes from Tepidisphaera sp., assembly GCA_016124375.1. Lineage (GTDB taxonomy): Bacteria > Planctomycetota > Phycisphaerae > Phycisphaerales > UBA1924 > RI-211. The sequence goes on along the minus strand of WGNV01000004.1, from coordinate 300,765 downwards.
CCGCCCCATCCACGCGGGCTTGACCTTCTGGGCCAGGCGCACCAGAGGTTTCCAGCCGTGGAGCTGGATGAGGCGGTCTTCGAATGACACGAAGGTCTCGACGCGCCCCGGGTCGCCCTGGCGTCCGGCACGCCCGGCGAGCTGGCGGTCGACGCGCCGTTCGTCGTTGCGTTCGGTGGCGATGACGAGCAGCCCGCCGGCGGCGCGGCTCTGGTCGTCGAGCCTGATGTCGGTGCCGCGCCCGGCCATGTTAGTCGCGACGGTGACGGAGCCGGGCAGGCCGGCGTGCTCGACGATCGATGCTTCCTCTTGCTCGCGCACGGCGTTGATGACGGCGCACGAGATGCCCCGCGCGCCCAGCAATGCGGCCATGCGCTCGGAGGTCGTCACGCTCCAGGTGCCCACCAGCACGGGCTGGCCCTGTTCGTGGGCCTGGGCGACGCGGTCGGCCGCGGCTTGAAGCTTGTCTTCCTGGGTGCGGAAGACCCGCTGCGGGGCGTGGACGCGGAGGACGCGCTTGTGGGTGGGGATCTGCACGACGGGCAGGCGGTACCATCGCCACAGTTCGTCGGCGACTTCCTTGGCGGTGCCCGTCATGCCCGAGAGCTTGCGGTAGCGCTGAAAAAAGCCCTGGTAGCTCGAGCGGGCCATGGCCACGTTGTCGCGCGAGAGTTCGAGGCCTTCCTTGGCCTCAACCGCCTGGTGCACGCCCAACTGCCACTGCCGCCCCGCGAGCACGCGCCCGGTCGAGCGATCGATGATCTCGATCTTGCCGTTGCGGACCAGGTAGTCTTCGCCCCGCTTGTAGATCTCGCGGGCGGAAAGGGCCAGGCACAGCAGTTCCTCGCGGCGCTTGGGCCCGGCCCAGAACGGGGGCAGCGAGGCTGCCTCGTCCGCGAGCTTGTTCCGCCCGGCTTCGGTGAGGCGTACGACGCGCTGTTCGAGGGTGAAGTGCTCGTCGAGCACGTAGCGCTGGGCCAGGAGGGCGGCCATGCGGTAGTGCTCCCCCCCGCCCGCGACGCCTTCGCCCGGCCCGCTGATGATGGCCGGGGTCACGGCTTCGTCGATGAGCACGCTGTCGGCCTCGTCGATGATGGCGTACTCGAGCCCGCGCTGCACGACCCGCTCGCCCCACGCGGCTCCAGGGCCGGTGAGGGTGTCGATGAGCAGGCCGGTGAGGCGGGGGGTGAGGGGCGAGACCAGGCGGTCGCGCAGGTGATCGAAGATCAGTTCCTTGTCGGCGACGTAGGTGAGGTCGCAGGCGTAGGCGCGCCGGCGAGCGTCGTTGTCGTCCTCGTGGCGGATGACGCCGAGTGTGAGCCCCAGGCGATGAAAGGCGGGCAGGGTGGTGGCGGCGTCGCGCGAGGCGAGGTAGTCGTTGACGGTGACCACGTGCACGCCCCGCCCGCGCCAGCCGGCGATGGCGGCGGGGAGGATCGCCGTCACGGTCTTGCCTTCGCCCGTGGCGAGTTCGGCGCAGCAGCCGGCGTGCAGGGCCAGGGCGCCCAGCACCTGCTCGGGGTGCAGGGCCAGGCCGATCTCCCGCCTGATGACCTCGTAGCCCAGCGCGAAGGCGCGATCGACCACGCCCTTTTCGTCGCTGCGCAAGAGCGTGTCGGCCTTGGCGTCGGCCACTTCCTCGTCGAGGGCGGCGTCGCTGCGGTTGGAGATCTGCCGGGCCGCGGCCAGGATCGCCTTGGCGCGGATCCAGTCCAGTTTTTTGGCGCGGCGGCGCTCGAACCATCCGACGACGGATTCGCCGAAGACGTCGAAGCCCTTGGCGGGCGGGCGGCGCCGCCCGGGCCTGGCGAGCGGGCCCCACAGGCGATGGGTGGGGATCTCCGCCTGCGACCGGGGGGCGAACGCCGCGCCGGGCGCGGGGTCGAAGGTCGGCGATGGCGTGGCGGCGGCGCTGCTCATCGCGCCCTTTCATCCAGGAACTGCCAGAACCAGCGCCACCCCTGCACGAGCAGCGGGCGCGGGGCGATGCCCAGGCGCACGCGGGCCCGCAGCCCGGGCTGCCAGCCTTCGGGTTGCTTCTTGGGCTGCAGCTCGACCAGGAACTGGGAGTTGAGCGTCTGGCGGCGCTGCGGGTCGGTGGGGTCGAGCATCACTTCGCCGCCCGCGTCGGAGCCGAGCTGCGGGCGGTCGAGGGTTTTGGATCCGGCGGCCGCGGCCCGCACGATCCGTACGGGCACCTTGGTCCAGGAGCGTCCGCGCACGCGCACGCTGGCACGGACGTCGCTGGAGGCTTCCTGACCCGGGGCGGAATCGAAGATGTAGCCGCGCTCGCGATCGGGCACCATGCACCGGACGATGAGCTGGTCGGTGGAGACGACGGAACCGAGCTGGGTGCCGCGTCGGACGAACCGGCCCTCGAGCGTGTCGAGCCCTTCGGTGGCGGGCTCCACGACCTGCCCGTCGGAGGAGGCGAGGATCGTGAGGTTGGTCTGGCGTTCCAGGGCGTGCCGCAGACGGCTCTGAGCCTGTTCGACGGCGGTGCGGGCCAGGGCCTGCTTGGTGGGGGCCTCGGCGGCGGCGGCGTCGGCCTCGGACTGCGCCTTGGCCAGTTCGGCCCGGGCGGTTTCGACCTCGGCGTCGATCTCGGGGTTGCGCATCTTGACGAGCGGGTCGCCCTTCTTGACGTTTTGCCCGGGCTTCACGAGCACCTGATCGACGAAGCCGTCTTCGCCCGCGCGGATGGGATCGTTGACCAAGGCCTCGACGGTCCCGCTGGCGTAGCCGGCGGCGGGCATGGGCACCAGCCCGAGCACGACCAGCAGAACCGCGAGCGTGCCGCCGATGAGGCCGATGGCCCTGGCGCGGCGGCCGAGCAGGCGAGGGCTGGTGAGCAGGAACCACGCGCCCTTGAGCAGCGGGTAGACGCCCCAGGCACAGCCGGTGACGACGGCGAGCACCATGCCCAGCGTGAGATATCTGGGGCTGGACCACAGCACCAGCACGATGGAAACCAGCACGAAGACCCGGTAGGGCCATGACAGGGCGGCGTAGGCAAGCAGCGTGAGAAACTCACCCCGCCCGCGCACGGAGGGAGGCCTGACCCCGCCGAGCTTGAGCACGTAGCGCCGCCAGAGGAAGCCCCAACTCTCGGTCGCGCGTTGGCTGAGGTTGGGGATTCCCAGGAGGTCGGAGAGTGCGTAGTACCCGTCGTAGCGCAGAAGCGGGTTGAGGTTGAACATGAGGGTCGTGATGCCCGACACGATCATGGTGTAGTAGCAGATGGCGCGGGCAGCGCCGGCGGAGGTCGGGTCCTGGTATGACCAGATGATGGCGCACAAGGCGGCGGGCACGGATTCGAACAGCACGCCGCCCATCGACACCACCACGCGCTTGTACACCTCGGGGAAGCGCCAGGCGCTGGAGGTATCGCAGTAGGGGAATGGGAGCAGATAGACCACGAACATGAGGCCGATCTCGGTGCAGCGCCCGCCCATTGCCTTGGCGGCGCAGGCGTGGCCGAGCTCGTGCCACGCCCGCAGCAGCAGAAAGACAACGCCGATCAGGGGCAGGTTGCCGGGCTCCAGGAGCGAGTTGAGCTGGCTGAAGAGTTCGTCCCGCGCGATGAAGACGCGGTAAAACGCCGCGCTCACAAGCAGCACCCACAGGACGAGCGCGGGAGCCGAGAACAAAGGCCGGATGAGATGGGCTGCTTGCTCAAGGAAGGGCTCGGGGTTCAGCAGCGGGATGGTGGGGGTGAGCCCGCGTCCGGTGCGCTGGGCCAGGCGCCGGCCCAGCAGATCCCGCCGCCGCTCTTCGATCATGTCCGGAGCGAGGGGAAGATCGCCCGACAGCAGGCCGAAGAGTTGGAGGCGGCTCAGCAGGTCCACGCACTCACGCTGGGTGGGCGCGTCGTCGCCCATCTGCGCGTTGCACGCCTGCCACGCGTCATCGACGGTGCGGCGGCCATTGAGCATGCCCAGGAAGAAGTACGCCGGCTCGCTGAGGCGATAGAACTGCCCGCCCGCGGGGTCTTCGACGACGTAATAGGCCCGGTCGCCCAGTCGCTGGCGGATGACCTGGGCGTGGGGGCTGAGGGTCGGGCGGGTGGGTCCGACCTTGTACCACAGGTCGCTGAATGACGCCCCGGGATCGGCCCGCAGCACCTCGTCGAAGAAGCTCGACACCTCGCGCCGCCCCGAGTTGTGTCGTGCCAGCGTGCTCACCACCACAGCCTCATGCGCAGTTCGTCGGCGATCGGGCGGAGGATGGCCGCGAGCGTCGTCGTCAGCCCGTCGTCGAGCTTGGCGGTCGCGCTCATCCCGGGGCGGAGCCACGGGGCCTTGTCCTGGTTCACGATCTCGACTTCGGCGGCGTAGATGTTCTTGCCGTGCACCACGTCGGCCGCCGGGTTGATGCGGACCACGCGGATCTGCACGGTTTTGCCGGGCTGGGCCTTGACGCTGAGCCTGCCGGTCTGTCCGGCGTGCACGCGCTGCACGTCGCGCTCGTCGATGTACACCGTCGCCCGCTCGGTGGGGCTCACGATCTCGAACAGCGCCTGCGTCGGCTCGACGCGGGCGCCCAGGTACTGGTCAAGGTCGCCCTTGCCCACCAGCCCGTCGATGGGGGAGAGAATCTGACTGCGGCTCACGTGTTCACGCAGCATCGCCGCCTGCGCCTGCAGCCCGGCCGCCTGCCATGTCAGGGGCGTCGCCTTTGACAGATCGCCCCGGCTCAGCGCCTCGTCGCGCTGGGCCTTGGCGGAGGCCAGGTTGCTCTCGGCCTGCTCAAGGTTCATCTTGAGGTCGCTGTCGTCCATCGTCGCCAGCACCTGGCCCTTCTTGACGACATCGCCCGGTTTGACGTCCACGCTCTCCAGGTACCCGGTGAACGGGGGCACCACGGTGCGCGTGGTCTCGGCGCGGATCTCGGCGTTGGCCGTCACGCGGCTGGGCACGGGCACGACCGTCGCGAAGATCAGCGCCGCGGCGATGATCGCGCCGATCAGCTTGGCCGCGGTGTGGCGCGGGCCCACCAGCGTCTCGCCGAGTTCCAGCACCCGGTCGCGCGTGACGGCAAGAATTCCCCGATCGGCTAATCGCCGCGTCCAGATCGCCGGGCCGATGGTCTCGGCCACCAGCCTGAGCAGCCCGGCCGCCCCGGGGGGAAACGGGTCGCTCGCCGGACGCTCAAGCAGCAGCACGCCCACCATGCTCCCCTCGACCCGCAAGGGCAGGCTGAGCAGCGACGAAGGCCCGTACCGCCGGCTCAGTTCCTCGTGCGCCCGCGTCACGCGCCGCTGCGACGGGTCCGCCTCGAGCTGAGGCGGCAACGGATGGATGATCTCGATGTCCTGGGCGGCACACTCTTCCATCGCGCTCTCGAGCGACTCGACGCCCGGCGCGGTGCGCACCACGTTGTCGATGTCGCTGATCGCCGTCACGCGAACCACCTCGCGATGGAACAGGCCGATCGACACCCGCGTGCATCCGAAGCGGCGCTTGAGCTCGTGGCACATGATCGCGCCCATCGACGGCGCGCTCTGGCCCTGCTGCGAGGCGTCGAGAAGTTCCAGCGTCTGGCGAAGGATCGCCTTCTGCTCGCCTTCGAGCATCGCCTGGCGGCGCCACAGGTACGCCTCGAACGCGGCGGCGCTGGCCGCGAGCACGCGCAGGGCCTCAGGCCCCGCGCCGGCAGTGGGGGGCAGCACGATCACGCACGCCCCCTCGGTCACGCCCTCGGCGACCAAGGGCGTCGCGAGCAGCCTCACGCGGGCTTCATCGCCATACATCGTGGTGCCGGTGCGGGGCAGGGCCATCGCATCCGCGCGACCAAGAGACGGAGGCGAATCCTGGCACGTCTCGACCGCCAGCCGCTCGATGCGAGCGAGCAACGGGGGCGATATGATCGATTGGCCTTCCACCTGGAAGGTCGCCAGGATGCCCGCCTGCCGGGCGGCTCCGGAGGTGGTGAACGCCGCCCCGGCGATGCCCCCGACCAGCGAACACTGCGTGGCCAGCAGGCGTGTGAGCATCTCGCGCAGTTCGCGTAGCGGCTCGGGCCCCGCGGCTGGCGACGAAGCATCCGCAGGCTGCGGGCCTTCAAGTTCCGGAAGCGTGGTCTGGCTGATCGTCATCTGTTCGGCTTGTTCCCCGCGGCGGCTCGTTGGCCGCTGCCCGGGCTCCTACCGGCCGCGCACGTCCCCGCGGCCTAGCAGGGAGTCTAGCACGCCATCCCGTAGTAGGTTCCGCAAGGTCCGCAAGGTAGTTTGGCCCAAAGACCGGCGGGTGCCAAACTCTTCGCAGCCCTTGCCCCGTCGGTTCGATGAAACGGCCCGACGCGTTTTCACGCACGGGTGGTTCGTGATTTCGTAGCGTTAAAACGAGGAAACGCGGGGATCGAGTGCGTCGTGTCTCGGTCGGCCCGGATTAGGGGTGCGCCTTGACCCAATCTTGCGCGGGCTTGGAGCCGTGTTCCGCCGCTTGGTGATACCAGGCTGACGCCAACTTCATGTCTTGGGGCAAGCCGCCCGACCCGACCTCGTAGCAGTGAGCCAGGTTGGTCATGCCCGACATGTCGCCATATTGGGCCGAGCGAACGAACCAAGCCGCGGCTTTGGCTTCATCCTTGGGCAGGCCGCCAACGCCCAGCGTGTAGGCGACACCCAGGCCGTTCATCGCTCCGGCGTCGCCCTTTTGAGCGGCTTGCTGGTACAACTCCACCGCTTTGGTCGGGTCTTTCGGCAAGCCGCCGAAACCATTCTCGTATGCCCGACCGAGGTTCGAGAGGCCAGCGCGATGACCCTTTCGCGCGGCCATCGTGTACCACTGCACGGCTTTGGCTTCGTCTTTCGCAAGGCCCATCTCGCCGTCCTCGTACGCGCCGCCGAGATTCACCATCGCGATAGCATTCCCCGCTTTGGCACCCCGCAAAGTCCACTCAAGGGCCTTGGCATTGTCCTGCGGCAGGCCCCCGATGCCATGGAGATAGGCATTTCCCAAGTCGTTCATCCCGCTCCCGTCGCCCCCGTCCGCCCCTTTGCGAAACCACTCGACTGCCTTGGCGTCGTCTTTGGGATAGGTACCCCATTCATTCAAATAGGCCATTCCCACCTTGGTCATCGCGGCGGCGTTACCCTTGTCGGCTGCTTTCTGGAACCAGACGATGGCCTCGTCGCTCCCACCTTGCAGGCCTCCAAGCCCGGTCTCATAGGCGTAGGCCAAGTTCATCATGCCGTTGACCTCGCCCGCCTCGGCCGCCTTGCGGTAGAGCTCGACCGCCTTCGCCCCGTCTTTTTCCAGGCCGCCTTTGCCCAACTCATACGCGGCGGCGAGGTTGTTCATCGCCTTGCTGCTGCCGGCCTCGACGGCGCGCGTGTAAAGACGCACGGCCTGCGCGTCGTCCTTGGGGACTCGGCGAACGTGTGATTCGTCCTTGAACGCGGTGTCGTAGTACCGTGCCAGCGTCAGGGCAGCCTCGCCGTCGGTCTTCGCCGCCTTGTTGAGTTCGAGCACGCCGGGCCGATTCTCGCGGATCTTCGTGACGTCATCCATGCTCGTTGCCTGATCGAGTTCGGCGACAAGCGAAGCGAAACGAGGCTGATTCGAATAATTCGGCTCAAGCCGCTCAATCGCCTCGCGCGCAAAGCCTGCCAGATCCTCGTTATGGGTGTGCACCGCGACCACACCCGCCCAATACCAGACCTCGACATTGGCCTGCTCAGGATCGCCGATTGCTTCAGAGAGATCAACCCTCGCCCGGGCGTATCGAGCCGCCTGCTCCTCGTCCGGCAGACTGCTTGCATCGTGAAGCGAGGTACTCAAGTGATCGACGATCGCTTGGGTCGTGCCCGTGGTGTCGGGTTGTTTGGACCCGGAGTCACCCGCGGACTTTGGTTGAAATGATGCGAGCGCGAGCCCAGGACACCCGGCGATGAGAATCGCCGCCGAAAGACGCGCCGCATGCGAGAAATGTGCAAACATAGTATATCTTCCCTCTCGTTGCTACGCAGGATGCCAACGAAACATAGCCGAAGAAACCTTTGATTCCTGTATGGATCGGTTCGGAGAACCGACCTACCAACTACACCACCCACTCCGTCGCCCCAAGCGCCCCGTGCACCTGCGTCTGGAAGCGCTCGTACCCCGCGCGGCCCATCAGCCCGAACGTCGCCTGCTTGCCCAGCTCCACCGCCGGCTGGTCGTACGCGTCAATGTTCAGCAGCAGCCCCGCGTACGCGGTTGCGATCTGCCACAGCGAGATGAACTCGCCCACGTGGTGCGCGTCGACCCGTGGCATGCGGATCGTGTAGTTGGGCCTCAGGCTGTCGACAAACGCGTACTCGGTCGCCCGTTTCTCGGCGGCCAGCAACGCCGACATGTGCTTGCCCTCCAGGTACTGCAACGCGTCGACCCCCAGCCCGGTGGGGATCGTGACGTCGCGCGAGAAGTGCTCGACCTCGATCATCCCCAGCACCTTGTCGTTGGGGCCTTCGCGATACAACTGCACCTGGCTGTGCTGGTCGGTCGTGCCCAGGGCCTTGATGGGCGTGAACCCGGCGTACACGGGGTTGCCCGTCGCGTCGTTCTTCTTGCCCAGGCTCTCGGCCCACAACTGCCGGTACCAATCCGCCAGCAGGTAAAGTTGATTGCAATACGGCATCAGCACGTGATTGGGCTTGCCCAGGCTCGTTCCCAGTTCCACCAGCAGCGTCGCCAGCATCGCGGCCGGGTTCTGGGCGAGCGTGGGGTTGGAGCAGCGGGTGTCCATAGCCGCGGCTCCGGCGAGGAGCGCGTCAATATCAATCCCGCACATCGCCGCGGAGAAGAGCCCGACCGGGCTGAGCACGCTGAATCGCCCGCCCACGCCATCGGGCACGGGCAGGGTGGTGAACTTTTCGCGCTCGCAGATCTGCCGCATGGTGCCCTTGGCGGGGTCGGTCACTGCCACGATGTTCGAGCCGTAGTTAGGGCCCAGGGCCTTCTTGAGAAGGTCGCGAATCACCATGAACTGGGCGGCGGTCTCGGCGGTCTCGCCGCTCTTGCTGATGACGTTGAACAAGGTTCGCCCAAGCCCGCCCTGTTGCTCGCACAGGTCGAGCACGCTGGCGAAGTACGCCGGATCCACGTTGTCGATGACGAACAGGCGCGGGCCTTTGCGATCCACCGGCGCCTGCAGGTTGTACGTCGCGGGGTTGAGGGCGCTCTGCAGGGCGATGTTGCCCAGGGCCGAGCCCCCGATGCCCAGAACGACGAGGTTGTCGAACTTGCCGTGGGCGGCTTTCACCGCCGCCTTCACCTGGGCGAGGTGATCCTTCTTCATGGGGTCAAAGGGCAGTTCGCGCCAGCGTTCCCAGCCCGTGCCGCGGGTCTTGGCCAGGCGGGCGGTGTGCGACTGAATCGCATCCGCCGCCGCCGACCCGGGGGAGATCTTGGCCGGGTCCACGCCATGAGCGCCGACGCGCGAGGAGAGACAGTTTGCGAAGTCGATCGAGATCATGGGCGGAGGATAGCGGCGGAAGGCACTGGGGATCGGGGACTGGGGACTGGTGAAAACCCAAGCACCCCCGAACGCGAGCGCCTTTCACCAGTCCCCAGTGCCCAGTCCCCAGTCCCTCTCCCTACCGTTCCCCATGATCCACCCCTGGCACGACGTGACCCCCGGCATCGAAGGCCACACCCTGCCCTCGCACTTTCGCGCGATCATCGAGATCCCCAAGGGCTCGAACAACAAGTACGAGCTCGACAAATCCACCGGCCTGCTCGCCCTCGACCGGGTGCTGAGCAGCGCGGTGTATTACCCCGCCAACTACGGGTTCATCCCGCAGACCCTGGCCGAGGACGACGACCCCTTGGACGTGCTTGTCTACTGCACCGAGGAGATACCGCCCTTGTGCCTGTGCCACGCGCGGGCCGTGGGGATGATGACGATGGTCGATCACGGCTCGCCCGACCACAAGATCATCGCGGTGCTGATGCAAGATCCGATCTACAGCGAGTTTCAGAAGGCCAGCGACTTCCCCAAGCACATCTTCAAGATGCTGCGCCGGTTCTTCCAGGATTACAAGCAACTGGAGGGCAAAGAGGTCGAGGTCGACGAGATCATGCCCGCGGAAGCCGCCCACTCGGTGATCGAGGATTGCATGGACCGGTACTTCAAGGCCAGGCGGACGGGCTCGCTGACGGGGATGTGAGAGAGAGGCACCGGGGACTGGGGATCTGGGACTGGTGAAAACAAAAAAACCCCGCGATGACGCGGGGTTTTTGTATTTGCCGACCCTAGTGCCTAATGCCTAGTCCCCAGTGCCTTCTTACTTCGCCCCCTTCTCAGTCTTCCCACCCTCTTCCGCCTTCAACTTCCGAACGGCTTCGATGACCGTGTTCGGGTCGGCCCGCTGCTGGTAGTCCTCGTTCACGTACGCATACCGCACCACGCCCTTGGTATCGACCACCAGCGTCGCGGGGTGGGGCAGTTGCCACTTGCCGTTGGCGTTGTGGCTGGCCAGGTTGACGCCAAAGCCCTTGTACTTGGTCTGCGTGGCGTCGTCGAGGTCAAACGCCAGGCCCAGCGACTTCATCCCCTCGCCCGTGCTGTCGCTGAGCAGGGCGTAGGTCAGGCCGTCCTTCTTGGCGGTTTCCTTCAGTTCCTCGGGCTTCTCGGGGGAGATCGCCGTGATCGTCGCGCCCAGGTCCTTGGCCTCGCTCACCTTGGTCTGGAACGCCTGCAGGCTCTTGTTGCAGAAGGGGCACCAGTTGCCGCGATAGAACATGATCACCGCGGGCTCCTTGGCGTAGAGGCTCTTGCTGTCGACCTCCTTGCCGTCGGCGTCCTTGAACTTCATCTCGGGCAGGGTGTCGCCGACCTTGATCTCCTTGGGGGCCTTCTCGCCCGCCTTTTCCGGCGCCTTGTCGTGGGCGGGCTGGCTCATCTTTTCGTTCGCGGGTGCAGGCTGCGACTGCTGCGCCGCCACCACGCTGTTCAGCGACGCCGCGGCTCCCAGCACCAGGATCAGGTTTAAGGCCTTCATGCGAATGCTCCAGTAGAAACACCGTTCCAGCCGCACGGCCGGACGACACTCGTCCGCCGCAACCACGGCCAGCCCGTTTGGATTCCCGCTCGCCCGCTCAGTTACACCAAGTCTGTCGACACCGGGGTTAGTGCCCGCCCCCCTCGCCCGGCACGGCCCGGAATGGCCGCACGAACACGCACAGGACGATCGCGACGATCACCGACAGGAACAGATACTCCAGCACATCGAGATACGCCGCCATGGAGGCGTTCCGCCCCAGCACCTGGCCGAGCTCCCCCTGCGCCTGGCGCGAGGCGTCTGCGAGCGTTGCCCCGGCGCGGTGCAGCGCGTCCGCCATGTTGGCGAGCCGCTGGGTGGATTGCTGGTCGAACGCCGTCAGATGCTCGCCCAGGTAGGTCTGGTTCACCTGCGAGCGGCGCTGCAGCATCGTCGCGACGAACGCGATGCCGAAGCTGCCCCCCAGATTCCGGAAGAGATTGGTCAGGCTGCTGGCCTGCGTGTTCTTTTCCTTGGGCAGATACGAATACGCGATCTGGGTGATGGAAACGAACACCATCGCGATGCCCAGGCCCTGGGTCATGCGAGCCTCGACCGCCTGGCGATAGGGCGACTCGAGGTTGAAGCCCATCATCTGCCACACCGCCCCCAGGATGAAGATGAATCCTCCCAGCGCGACCCACTTCGCCTGCGCGTGCTTCAGGCTTCGCGCGACGAACGGCGCCAGCGCCACCACGACGATCGCCCCGGGCGACAGGATCATCCCCGCGTCGGTGGCGGTGTAGCCGAACAGTTGCTGAAACATCTGGGGCAGCAGCACCGTGGTTCCGAACAGCGAAAAGCCCATCGAGAAATAGAGCGCGCACGAGATCGCGAAGTTGCGGTCCTTCAACAGTTGCAGCTCCACCACCGGGTCCTTGGCGAAGCACAGCTCCCAGACGACCAGCCCCAGGATCGCCGCCCCCGCGATGACGGCGAACGCCGTCACCATGGTCGAACCGAACCAGTCGTGCTCCTGGCCCGTGTCGAGCACCGCCTCCAGGCACCCGAAGCCCACCGCCACCAGGACGATGCCGATGACGTCAATTCGGGGCTTGCGGGCGTGCTTCACTTCGCCCAGCCCGCTGGGCACGACGATGCTGGTGAGCATCAGGCTCAGCACGCCGATGGGCACGTTGATGATGAAGCACCAGTGCCAGGAAAGATTGTCCGTCAGCCAGCCGCCAAACGTCGGGCCGATCGCCGGGGCCGCCACGATCGCCATCGAGTAGAGCGCAAACGCCGCGGCTCGTTTGCTCGCCGGGAACGCATCCACCAGCATCGCCTGCTCGCTGGGCGCCAGGCCCCCGCCCCCCACGCCCTGCAGCACGCGGAAAAACACCAGCCACCCCAGCGTCGGGGCCATGCTGCACAGCAGGCTGCTGATCGTGAACAGCAGCACGCACAGCATGTAGAACCGCTTGCGCCCGATCAGCGTGCTCAGCCACGCGCTCAGGGGCAGCACCACCGCGTTCGCCACCAGGTAACTCGTCAAGACCCACGTGCTCTCGCTCGCGTCCGCCCCCAGGCTCCCCCCGATGTGCGGCAGCGCCACGTTCGCGATCGACGTGTCCAGCAGCTCCATGAACGTCGCCATGGTGATCACCACCGCGATCGTCCAAGGGTTGTACACCCGGGCAGGGGCCGGCAGGGCGGGTTGAGTAAGAGCGGCGCTCATGGCGGATGAGGGGGTGAGAGGGTGATGGGATGAGGGGGTGAACTCTTTCTGACGCCGGACCTGAATCTTCGAAGGTCCCGGTAAGGCTCGCGAATCGCCCGGAAGATTGCAGAGCTTCACTTCCGGCGTCAACGCCTTCAGTCCGCGCTCGCTGTCTGGGTCTGCGAGTCGTTCCGCTCGCCCGCGATGTGAATCTCAGGCTCCACGCTCATGCCGATGCTCAGCGTTTTCGTGCGCGGGTCGCTCGCATCAAACACGATCTTCACCGGCACGCGCTGCACCACCTTCACGAAGTTTCCCGTGGCGTTTTCCGCGGGCAGCAGACTGAACGCCGCCCCGGTGCCAGCCATGATGCTGTCCACTCTGCCCCTGAAGACATGCCCCGGCACGGCATCAATCGACACATCCACCACCTGCCCGGGCTTCACGTGCGCCAGCTGGGTTTCCTTCAGGTTGGCCGTCACCCACACGTCATCGCTCACGATCGCCATGAGCCCCTGCCCGGGCTGAACGATGTTGCCAGCGTCCACGGTGCGCCTGGTCACGCGCCCCGACGTCTGCGCGACGACCTTCGTCCGGTCCAGGTCGATCTGGGCTCGCTCCAGCCGCGCCTGCGCGGTCAGTTGCTGCGCCCTGGCCGCGGCCATCACCGCGTCGGCCTGCGCCAACGCCGCGTTCGCCTGCTCGATTCCCGCCCGCGATTGCGTGATCTTCGCCTGCGCCAGCGCCACATTGCTCTGCGCGCTCGCCAACTGGGCCGCCGTCGTTTCCGCGGCCGTGCGAGCATCATCGATCTGCTGCTCCGCCACGGCGTTGGGACTGTTCTTCTGAATGTCGATGTACCGATCCCGCTGCGTCGCCGCGTTGGCCGCGTTCGCCTGCGCCAGGGTCACCTGGGCTCTGGCCTGTTCCAGCCCGGCCTGCGCGACCATCGCGTCCGCCTGCGCCGACGCCAGCGTCGCCTGGGCCGCCTTGGCCTGGGCCGTTGCCTGCTGCACTGCGCTCGCGGCCGACGCGATCTCACCCTTGGCCTGATCGACCATCGCCGCGTATTCCGCAGGATCGAGCTCGACCACCACCTGCCCGGCCTTCACCTCTTCATTGTCCTGCACCAGCACCCGCAGCACCCGCCCCGTCACCTGCGGCGCCACACGCTCGATGTGCCCGTCGACGTACGCGTCATCGGTGCCGACAAATCGCAGGGAGTGCTCATACAGCATCGCACCCGCGATTCCTCCCGCGATGATCGCGACACCCAGCACGCTCAGGCCGACGATCTTCTTGGTGCGTCCGGGCTTGGCGGGGGCCCGCGGGGCCGTGGGTGAGGTTGGGGTCGGAGCAGCCGGTGCTACCCGCGGGCCGACCACCCGAGTGCCGATCCCCCGATCCTCCGTACCCGAGATCGCCATGGTCTGATCCACAGTTGCTGTGCCGTTGCTGGACATGCGGGAACCTCCCTGCAGGCGAGACGATCATCTTCGTCAGCCATCGAACTGTATGCGCGTTCCGACAGAAAGTTCGATCACGAACATGGTGAGGATGTGACAGATGTGCGGCTTATTGCCCGCTGGAAGCCGCGGAACCACCCGTTTGGGGGGTGACGTCCGCGATGGGCTGCTCCGTGGCCTGACCACCCAAAATGGGGGATCCGTCGCAGGTGGCTTCATCGAAGGAGACCCACAACCGGCGGAGCACGCTGCTCAAGTTGATGAGCTCGTCTCGCGTCAGCGCCTTCATCATGGCCGCTTGGGTGCGATAAAGTCCTGGTAGGACTCGGTTTACGAATGCCTGGCCCGATTCCGTCAGGGCCACAAGCGTCACGCGCCGGTCGGAAGGGTCTTCCTCGCGGCGGACAAACCCGTCTTTTTCGAGCCCGTCGATCAGGCTGCTCATCGTTTGCTTGGTGACTCCGATGCGCGACGCCAGATCACTGGCCTGCATGCGTGTGGCGGGCTCGCGGTTCAGCTTGGCGAGCACGATGAACCGTGCGTGGCTGGTGCCCTCTTTGGCCAAGCGCTGCTCGACCAGGGCCTTGATGCGTTCGCCTGTGTGCATAAGGACAAGGAACGCCTCGTACGACGCGGGGTCGAGGTCGGGGTATCGCCGGGCGTATTCGCCCAGGGCTTCATAGCGGGGGATGTCTTTGACATGCACCATCGCGATTCATCATTCTAGGGGCGAGCGGCGTGTCGCGTTCTGATGCCGCCGAAGGCGGGTTTGGCGCGGGTACGATGCGGCTCGATGGCCGGTTGGGGCTTGGAGGAATCGCAGCCCCGGCATTGGCTGGGTGACAGCCGCACTTCCACGACAGGAAAGGATTGATTCATGCCCATGCGTCGAGCGAAAATCAGCGTGATCGGAGCCGGAAACATCGGGGGCGAGTGCGCCCGGTCCATCGCCATGAAGGAACTGGGCGACGTGGTGCTGGTGGACATCGCCAACAAGGACAAGCCCGAACTGCACATGCCCAAGGGCAAGGCGCTGGACCTGGCCTGCTGCGGGCCGGTCGAGAATTTCGACGCCAAGATCACCGGCACGTTTGATTACAAGGACATCGAGGGGAGCGACGTGGTGGTGGTGACGGCGGGCGTGCCCCGGAAGCCCGGGCAGAGCCGCGATGACCTGGTCGCGATCAACGCCGGCATCGTCAAGAACGTGGCGCTGAACATCAAGCAGCACGCCCCCAACGCGATTGTGATCGTCGTCAGCAACCCGCTGGACGCGATGGTGTACGTGATGTGGAAGGCGACCGGCTTCCCGGCCAATCGCGTGATGGGCCAGGCCGGCGCGCTCGACGTTGCCCGCTACAAGACGTTCCTCGCCTGGGAACTGGGCGTCAGCGTCGAAGATATCCAGGGCCTCTTGCTGGGTGGCCACGGCGACGACATGGTGCCCCTGCCCCGGCGCACCAGCGTCAACGGCATCCCGGTGACGGACCTCTTGCCCGCCGAGAAGATCCAGGCGTGCGTCGATCGCGCCAAGGGCGGCGGCGGCGAAGTCGTCAAGCTGATGGGCACCAGCGCCTGGTACGCCCCCAGCGCCGGCACCATCGAGATGGTCGAGGCGATCGTGCGCGACAAGAAGCGGGTGATCGCGTGTGCCGCTTATTGCGAGAATGAGTTCGGCGTCGCCCCGGGCCAGAAGGGGCAGGGCTTGTTCGTGGGTGTGCCGTGCGTGCTTGGGGCCAACGGCGTTGAGCGGGTGATTACCTTCCCGATGGACGCCGAGGAACAGAAGTTCATGAACGAGTCGATCAGCCATGTTCGCGATCTGATCGGCGTCACACGCAAGTTGTTGCCCGATCTGGGTTGAGATTGCCGATTTGAAGGGGTTGCGTTGGTGGTGGGGGATCGGGTTTGGCGGGTGGGCGGGCCTTTCTGCCGAACACCCGGCCCTGATCCGGAAAGAACCCCCGGCCCGGCGGCTGCAAGCCCCGGGGGGTTGGCATTGGAAGTCGCAAGGCAGGACCCAGGCCCGGGCGCTGTCGCCCCGGGAAGGCTTTGGAAACTTTGACGTTCGCAACGATCGCTTTCGCAAAGAGGAACTCATGAAACTCAACGTGCTCTCATTGCTGGTGGTGGCGGGCATGACGGTGCCGGCGCTGGCCTTCCAGGCCAGCCAGGTGCCTTCGACCAACGAAATGGTCAAGAAGGAAATGGCGAGCCAGGATCTGGCCGACCGCGTCAAGACAACCGGCAAGCCCCCCGAGCCGACCTTCTCCGACGCGGACATCAAGAACCTCGCGACGCTGATGAGCGGTCAGTGGAAGACGAGCCAGGCGGTGCCCAGCGACGGGGGTTCGCCCGTCGAGCTGGTGATGGGCATCGCCCCGGTCGCGGTCGAGGGTCTGTCGAACACCCTCTACTGCGAGGTCTGCCGCGCTGATCAACTGCGGGTGCCGATCCGCCAGACGATCCTGTCGTTCACGCGCGTGGGCGGCAAGATCCGCATGACGACGTTTGAGTACCGGCGTTCGCACGGGCTCTTCCCGCCCGCGTACACCATGTGGGCCGCGCCGGAGTCGTTCCCCTGGCGGGCGGGGGCCGATGACCTGGTCGCCACGCTGGCGTTCGATCTGAACGGCAGCGGCGACAGCTACATGGGCAAGACGCCGCACGCCTACCCCACGGGGATCAGCGGCGCCATCGAGATGACCAGCGAGATCTCGATCTCCAAGAACGGCTTTGAGGTGGCGGACCGCGGCTTTGACGCCAGCGGCAAGCAGGTGTGGGGCCCGCAGGCGGGCCAGTTCACCAAGTTCGTCCACGCCGAGATTCCCGTGCGGGTGGTCAAGGGCGAGGACGGGCTGCTGACGATCACCTACCCGAGCAAGCTGCAGGGCGAGCCCGCCAAGAAGGACGAGCAGGTGACGGTGAACTACGTCGCGTACCTGGAGAACGGGAGCGAGGTGGACAGCAGCTACGAGAAGCAGCACCCGCTGACCTTCCCCCAGGGCGCCAAGCTGCTGCCGGGCTGGAACATGATGATGGAGGACGTGCAGGCGGGCATGCTGCGTCGCCTGGTGCTGCCCCCGAAGTTCGCGTATGGCGAGCAGGGCCGCCGGCGCGATCACATCCCGCCTGACGCGACGCTGATCTACGACATCGACGTTGTGAGCGTGCAGGCCCCGCCCGCGCCGCAGACCAAGGAGATGACTCCCTCGCCGATGAAGGAGGTTCCGGCAGGCACGCCCAAGGACGCGCCGGGCGATGGCGGGCACGCGCCGCACTGAGCGAGATTTCAACGCCCGAACTCCCCCGCGCCGACGCACTTGCGTCGGCGTTTTTGTTTTCTTCTCGCGACGCCCACCTACCATCCTGCCATGTCTCAAAGGGACTATTACGAGGTGCTGGGCGTGCCGAAGGGCGCCAGCGCCGACGACATCCGCAAGGCCTACCGGGGCCTGGTCCGCAAGCTCCACCCCGACGTCAACAAAGCCCCCGACGCCCAGAAGAAGTTCACCGAGGTGCAGGAGGCCTACGACGTCTTGTCCGACGACGCCAAGCGCAAGCTCTACGACCAGTTCGGTCAGGCGGGCGTGAAGGGCGCCCCGCCGCCTCAGGGCGCCAGGCCGGGCGGGCGAAGCTACGTCGACGTCAACGGCATCAACATGGACGACGAGGAACTCAAAGAGGTCTTTGAGTCGATCTTTGGCGGCGCGGGGATGGGCGGGGGCTTCGGGGGCGGGCGGGCCCGCGGGGCCAGGCCCGGGCGCGGGCCCCAGCCGGCGCCGGACGAAACCCTGAGGCACGAGCTGCTGGTGAGCTTCGAAGCCGCGGCCCGGGGCAGCCTCGAAACCGTGCGCCTCACGACCTCGGACGGAAGCACCAAGAGCATCGAGGTGAAGGTGCCCCCCGGGGTGGATGACGGCACGCAGCTGCGGGTGCGGGCGTCGCGCACGATGCCGGAGGTGCTCATCACGGTGCGGATCGGCGCGCACCCGCTGTACAGGCGCGGCGAGTTTGCGGAGACGGGCAAAGGGCTGGACCTGTTCATGGACCTGCCGCTGACCATCGCCGAGGCGACGCTGGGCGCGGCGTTGAACGTGCCGACGCTGTGGGGAGGCGTGGAAGTGAGCGTGCCGCCGGGGACTGGCAGCGGGCGCAAGCTGCGGCTGCGGGGCAAGGGGCTGCGCGACGAGAAAGGGCGCGAGGGAGATCTGTACCTGATCGCGAAGGTGGTGACGCCGACGTGCCCGCTGAGCGCGCCCGAGCAGGCGATGCTGCGCGAGATGTGCGAGCGCGAGCCTTCGCCGCGACTGGGCGCGGGCTGGCCGCGGGGCTAGAGTTCGTGCCTTCGGGATTCTGCGCCAACAGGGCTTGACAGACCCCCGGGGCTTCGTGAAAGTACGTCCGGGGAGATCAGGCCGCGTTCGAGGATCGGACGCGGCGCACACCGTGTCGCGCGGGGACAGCCCCAGCGCGGCCGCGCAGCGAGGCACACGCAGTGCTGAAGCAACGACACCAACTCTTTGTCGCGCTGCTGGGAGCCGTGGACGGGCTCGTGGCGGGCCTGGCGTGCTACGGCGCCTGGCTGATTCGGCGGCAGATGATCGACGGCAGCATTCCCTCGCCCGAGGGGGCGGGCGTCGTCGCGTGGATGCGCGAGCCGCTGGCCTTGTTCGCGGTGCCGATCGTGCTGGTAGCCATGCGTCTGTTCGGCCTCTATCGCCCGCGCCGTGACGGACGCGTGCTCTCGGAGTTTGCGCAGGTCGTCAAGGCGTCGCTGCTCACGATCGTGGTGCTGATCGCCACGGTCTTCGCGTTTGCGCCGCGCGAGTTCGTCGGGTGGAACCCGGGGCCGTCGTCCGGCCCGCTGATGCTCGAAGCCGGGCGGGTGCAGCTGGGTCTGCTGGCGTTGGTGCTGCCCGCGATGCTCATCGCCGAGCGCGGGTTCTTCCGGCTCGGGCTGCGATACATCCGGCGTCACGGGCTGAACCTGCGCCACGTAGCGATCATCGGCACCGGGCGCCTGGCCAAGGTCACCGCCCGCACCCTCGAACGCAACTCATGGACCGGCATCCACGTCGCCTACTTCATCTCTCACCAGGAAAAAAACCTCGGCCCCGCGCAGGTGCTGGGCAAGCCCGTGCTGGGCGGGATGGATGATCTGGAGGCGATTCTCGACCGGCGCCCGCCCGACGCGGTGTACATCGCGCTGCCCACCGGCAAGGCCGGGCTCACCCGCGCCCTGCTGAGCCGCCTCGACCGCTTCCCCGTGAGCGTCCGCCTCATTCCCGACGTGAATCCGCGCTACATGCCCCAGAGCATGGTCGTGAGCGAACTTGACGGCATGCCCATCCTGAGCGTGCGCGAGAGCCCGATGGAAGGTGTCAGCGGCATCCTCAAGCGCGCCATCGACATCGCCGGCTCGCTGGCCGGGCTGGTGGTCTTCAGCCCCGTGCTGCTGCTGGTCTCGCTTCTTGTCAGGCTCAGCGGGCCTGGGCCGGTCATTTTCCGCCAGAGGCGGGTGAGCCTCGGGGGCGAAGAGTTCGAGATTCTCAAGTTCCGCACGATGTTCCACGAGCGCGACGAGCAGCCTCCCGCAGCGTGGACCAGCCGCGATGATCCGCGCGTCACCCCAGTGGGGCGCTGGCTGCGCCGCACCAGCCTCGACGAACTTCCCCAGCTGTTCAACGTGCTGGCGGGGGAGATGAGCCTGGTGGGCCCGCGGCCCGAGCGCCCGGAACTGATCGCCCGTTTCCGCGAAGACTGGCGGGGCTACATGCTGAGGCAACACGTGAAGGCCGGCATCACGGGCTGGGCCCAGGTCAACGGCATGCGGGGTGATACCGACCTGCGCAAGCGACTCCAGCTGGATCTCTTCTACATCCGGCACTGGTCGCTCGGGTTCGACATCAAGATCCTCTGGCTCACGCTCTTCCGGGGCTTTGTGCACCCCAACGCCCACTGACGCGTCACGCGCCGGGGCCGTCCGCCGGGTGGGCGGGCTCGGGCTCGCCATAGGTCGCCGGGGGCGGGTACCCCTCGCCCGGCTTCCTGAAGCGCTGCAGCTGCTCCAGCACCTCGCGCTCCATCGCCTGTGCCGTGGCGATCTCTTCGACCGTGACCAGGTCCGCGCCCAGCTGGTGGGCGAGGAACTTGCCGCTGAGGAAGTTCGTCCGGGCGGCGATGAACACATCCGGCGCCACCGCCCGCACCGCCTGGCACGCCCGCAGCGTCGCTTCGTCGTCGGGGATCGTCAGAATGATCGCGTCGGCGTGCTCGATGCCCGCGCTCTCGAGCACGTCGGGGTTGGTCACGTCTCCATAGACGATCAGCCGCCCGAGCGTCGCCTGGCGCTGCACGGTGCGCGGGTTGAGCTCGATCACCGTGAACGGAATGTTCAGCACGCTGAAGCGGTCCGCCAGCGTGCGCCCCACCGGGCCGAACCCGGCGATGATGACGTGCCGCCCGACCGGCGTCGCGTGGGCTTCTTCGCCCGGCGTGGTGTTGAGCGACGACCGCACCGCCCAGGGCGGGGGCTTGACGCCCACCAGCGATGCGCCCAGCGCGTTGGCGGGCACGATGAGCATCGGCGCCACCACCAGCGACAGGATGACCACGGCGATGCACGTGCCAAGCTGCTCGCTGCCCAGGATGCCCGCGGTGCCGGCGGCGGCCAGCACCACCAGGCTGAACTCCCCCGCGCTGGCGAGGTACACGCCGGTCAACAGGCTGGACCGGGCGGCCAGCCCGGCGCTCCACGATGTGAGCCCGATGCACGCCGCCTTCATCAGCACCACGCCCACCGCCCCCGCGATGACCACAAACAGGTGCGACCCCACCATCACGGGCGACACGTTCATGCCCACCGCCGTGAAGAAGATCGCCATCAGGAGGTCGCGCATCGGCGCGAGCTGGCCCGACAGTTGATACCTGAATGGCGTGCCCGCGAGCAGGAAGCCCGCCAGGAACGCCCCCATCTCGTTGCTGAAGCCGATGACGCTGGTGCCGATCGCCGCACCCAGCGCGACCGCCGCCGACACCACCAGCACCAGCTCAGAACTTCCAACCTTCGCGACATACCCCAGCAGGCGCGGCAGCAGCACCCGCCCGCCCAGGATCATCACGGTGATGCCGCCCAGCCCGATGCCCGCGGCCGATACAAACTCCGCCCACCTGGGCAGCGACTTTCCGCTGGTCACCATCGCATCCGCCACGCCCGCCCACTTGGCGATCGGGGGCAGGAGCGCCATGACGACGACGCTGATGAGGTCCTGCACGATCGCCACGCCCAGCGTCACCCGCCCGTGGGGCGTGCGTCCCTCGCGCCGAGTCATCAGCACGCGCACCGCAACCGCGGTCGACGACATGCTGAGGGCCATGGCCATCACCAGCCCGCGCGGGGCGCTGACGCCCGCCAGCGACATCGCGCCCCAGGCCGCGAGCGTCACCAGCAGCGTGGAGATCGCCCCGACCGCCAGGATCGGCGCTAGCCCCCGCCGGATGCTCGAGACGTCCAGGTGCAGCCCGATCGCGAACATCAGCAGGATGATCGCCAGCTCGGAGATCGACTCGACGGCGTGGGCGTCGTGCACCACCCCGATCGCGTGCGGCCCCACCAGCACGCCCGCCATCAGGTAGCCCGGGATGAGTTCGAGCTTCAGCCTGCGGAACAGCGTCGCGACCAGCGCGGCGGTCGCGAGCATCACGAGCAACTGCACCGCGAGGGGTGCCTGGGCGGATTCGGCGATGGTGAGCAGCATGTGGGGTTGGGTTCTTATCGCGGGGCCTGGCCGCCCGACCGGCCGAGTCGTTCGACCAGCACCATCAGCAGCGTGAGGTCGGCGGGGGTGATTCCTTCGAGACGTCCGGCCTGGCCAAAGGTACGCGGGCGAAAGCGTGCCAGCGACTCGCGCGCCTCGGTGCGCATCTGCGTGAACACGCGATAGTCGATCGTCTCGGGCAGGCGCTTGCCCTCCATCGCCGCGTGCCGCTTGATCTCCGCCACTTCCCGAATCACGTACGCCTCGTAGCGGCGCTGCGCATGGGTCGTCCGCCACACCGGCCCGTCGGCCTCCACCCCGGGCAGAGCGGCTTTCAGTTGCTCCAGGTCAAAGTCCTGCGCGCGGATGCGCTTGGCCAGCCCCGGCTGGGCGTCGATTGCCAGGCCCAGCGCCGCCCCCTGCCCGCGCCGGCGCTCGAACACCCGGGCCCGCGCCCGCCCCAGTGCCGTGCCCTCGAGCATCCCCAGCCTCTGCGCCACCGGCGTCAGCCGCTCTCCCGCGTTGTCGGCCCGCAAAAGCAACCGATGCTCGGCGCGGCTTGTGAACATCCGGTATGGCTCCACCGGCGTCTTGGTCACCAGGTCATCCATCAAGACGCCGATGTACGCCTCGCTGCGCCCCAGCACCCACGCTTCGTGACCGACCGCCGCCAGCGCCGCGTTCGCGCCCGCCACCAATCCCTGAGCCGCGGCTTCTTCGTAGCCGCTGGTCCCGTTGATCTGCCCCGCCAGATACAGCCCCCGCACCAGGCGCGTCTGCCCGGTCACCTCGATCTGGTGCGGGCGCACCATGTCATACTCCACCGCGTAGCCGAAACGCAAAATCTCCGCCCGCTCGCACCCGGGCATCGTGCGCACGATCGTCTCCTGCACATCCCGGGGTAGGCTGGTCGAGATCCCGTTGCAGTACACCCAGTCGTCGCGCAGGCTCTCGGGCTCCAGAAACACCCCGTGGGCGTCGCGATCGGCGAAGCGCACCACCTTGTCTTCGATGCTCGGGCAATACCGGGGCCCGACGCCCTCGATCTGCCCGCTGAACATCGGCGCCCGGTGCAGATTCGCGCGGATCGCCTCGTGCGCATCGAGCGTCGTCCGGGTCTGCTTGCACGCCACCTGCGTGAGCAGCGGAAAGCGCTCCGCCAGCGCCGAGACGGGCCCGCCGCCGTTTTCCCCCAGGTCCTCGCACGCCAATGTCAGATCGCTGAAGGGCGTGGGCTCGGCGTCCCCGTGCTGGCTCTCCAGCCCGTCCCAATCGATCGTCCCGCGCCGAAGCCTGGGGGGCGTGCCGGTCTTGAGTCGCCCGAGTTCAAACCCCAGTTCGCGCAGCGACGCGCTGATGCCCACCGCCGGGGCCTCGCCGAAGCGCCCGCCCGGGGTCTGCGTTTCGCCGCTGTGCATCAAGCCCCGCATGAACGTGCCGGTTGTGAGCACCACCTGCTGGCACGCGAGATCGACGCTGCGCCCCTCGGGCGTCATGATCCGCACGCCCCGCACCGCCCCCGCCTCCACCAGCAACGCCTCGACGCTGCCCGCCACCACGCGAATGTTCTCGCGCGACGCGATCATCCTCTGCACCTGCTCGGCGTACGCGTGCTTGTCGCACTGCGCCCTGGGCCCGTGCACCGCCGGGCCCTTGCTGGTGTTCAGCACGCGAAACTGGATTCCCGTCGCGTCGGTCGCCAGGCCCATCAGCCCGCCCAGCGCATCGATCTCCCGCACCAGTTGGCCCTTGGCCAGCCCGCCGATCGCCGGGTTGCACGACATCACGCCGATCTTCGCCGGGTCCGCCGTCACAAGCGCGACACGCCCCGCGCCGGGACGGTGCGCCGCCAGCACGTTGGCCGCGGCCCATGCCGCCTCGGCCCCCGCGTGCCCGCCACCGATCACGATGACATCGAATCGCTCGCTCACAGTTTGATGGTATGAACCGCGTCGCGTGGGTTCTCACATCAGCGAAAGCGGGTCCACATCCACCGCCGTCTTCGCGTCGCTGGTAAGCAGCCCGCGCCGCCGCACCTCTCCCAGCGCCGCCTGCACATCCCCCGCCTTGCCGCCCAGCAAATCCACCGCGAACCTGAACTGCCCCGCAACCCGAGACACCGTGCACGGGAGCGGCCCGCGCACCTTCACGCCCCCCGCGGCGTGGATCGCCTGGGCCAGCTCCGCCGCCGCTGCCTTCGCCTTGTCGCTCCGCTCATCGCGGCACACCACCCTGGCCATGCGCGTCGCCGGGGGCAGTTCAAACCGCACACGATCCGCCCATTCGCGCTCTGCAAACGCGACATAGTCGTGCGCCGCCGCGAGCCGGATCGCCGGTGCCTCGGGCGACATGGTCTGAATGATGACCCGCCCCGCGTGTTCGCCCCGCCCCGCGCGCCCCGCCACCTGGCTGACCAACTGAAACGTCCGCTCGCCCGCGCGAAAGTCGGGCAGGCTGAGCGCCGTGTCCGCGTCGACGACGCCCACCAATCTCACATTCGGAAAATCCAGCCCCTTGGCGATCATCTGCGTGCCCAGCAACACCCGCACCTCGCCCCGCGAAAATGCCTCCAGCACGCTGAAGTAATCCCGCCCCGTGCGCATCGTGTCCGCGTCGATGCGACGCAGCGTCTGGCCATCCACCAGCCCCATGCTCGCGAACTTGCGGGAAAGCTCCTCTTCCGCCCGCTGCGTGCCCCCCCCGAAGTGCGCCAGCCGCCCGCCGCACTGCGGGCAAAGGCTCGGCACACGCTGCTCGCTCAGGCAGTGGTGGCAGCGCACCACCAGCAGCCGCCCCGCTTCGGGCACCTTGTGCACGATCAGGTTGGCATCGCACTGATCGCAGCGCAGCACAAACCCGCACCGGGGCGCACGGCACCACACCTGGCTCGCAAGCCCACGCCGATTCAGCAGCAGGATCGCCTGCCCCCCTTCGCTCAGCGTGCGTTCCAGTTCCCGCTCCAGAGTCGGGCCCAGCATGTGCAATCGCCCGTCGTCGCGCCCATCCATCTCGCGCCGCAGATGGCGTTCCGCCGCCAGATCGACGATCGCGACCTCCGGCAGCCTCGCGCCCCCGGCCCGCGACGCCAGCGTCCACAGCGTGTAGCGCCGCACCCCGGCGGGGCGGGCATTGGCCCAGCTTTCCAGGCTCGGCGTCGCGCTGCCCAGCACCACCGGACACCCGGCCTGGTGCGCCCGCTTGATGGCCACGTCCCGCGCGTTGTACCGGGGCAGGCGATCCTGCTTGTACGACCCGTCGTGCTCCTCATCCACGACGATCAGGCCCAGGCTCTCCAGCGGCGCGAACACTGCCGATCTCGCGCCCACGACCACCCTCGCCCCGCCCCCCGCGGCTCTCGCCCACTCCTTGTGCCGCTGCGACGCTGTCAAGCCCGAGTGCAGCACCGCCACCGCCCCGCGCCCGAAGCGCCGGGTGAACCTCACGCTGGTCTGAGGCGTCAGCGCGATCTCCGGCACCAACACCAGGGCGCTTTGCCCCTGCGCCAGCACCCGCGCGATCAGTTGCAAATACACCTCGGTCTTGCCCGAGCCCGTGATGCCGTGCAGCAGGTGCACGCCGAAGGTGGCCCGCGACGCCCACACGCCTTCGATCGCGTTCGCTTGGTCGAGCGTCGGCGCGAGCGACTTCTCGGTCGGCTCAACCAACCCCGCCAGCCCCGCCACCTCCCCCGAGCGCACCGTTGTTTCGCGCGTGATCTCGACCAATCCAGCCTTGGCCAGGCCTCGAATCGGCGCCGGGCTCTTGACCCCCGCCCGCAGCGCCAGTTCGTTCAGGGCCAGCGGAAAGTCGCGCTCGGGCATCGCCTCAATCGCCGCCCAGGCGCGTCGGGCCGCGGGCGACAGCCTGCCTTGCTTCTTTTCTTTGGTGGCACTGCTCTCCAGAGCAGTGCCTTCCGCCGCTTCCTCGCCTTCCTCTACCCCATCTCGTGGCACAGGCGTCCCGCCTGTGCCTGCCCCATCTCCTTCTTTCTTCCCCAGCCGCCGCACCATCTCCACCATCCGCGTGCCGGTGCCGTGCTTGACCGCCGCGGGCATCATCGTCGCCAGCACCATCCCCAACGGGCACACGTAGTACCCCGCCATCCAGCGCGCCAGCTCGATCAATGCCCGGGGCAACTTGGCCCCGCTCTTCCCGATGATCGCCTTGGCCTTCCACGCCGGCACCCCATCCAGCAGATCCGCCCCACCCAGCGCCACCACGATCCCATCAGCCTCTCCCTTGCCCAGCGGCACCCGCACCAGTTCGCCCACATCCGGCGCTTCCCCCTCGCAGCGATACGTCAGTGCCCCGTCCCCATCCAGGCGCTCGATCCCCCGCGCCACCGCGACGCGTGCGAACACGCCCGCTGTCGCTTCGATTTCAGCCGAAAAGAGTGATTGATCCGTCATGCCGCGCTACACTGGGTTTTGATGACAACCAATCCCACCGTAGCCCGCCAGGCCGGGCCCTCAGGCCGCCTCGCACTTGCCAGCGGCGACGTTTTTTCCGGCATCCCCTTCGGTGCTACCGGAAGACAGATCGTCAGCCTCGCCGAGGTCGTCTTCAACACCTCCATGTGCGGCTACCAGGAGTCGCTCACCGACCCGTCCTACACCGGGCAGATCCTCGTCCAGACGTTCCCCATGATCGGGAACTACGGCGTCAACGCCGACGACGTCGAATCCGTCAAAGTCCAGGTCTCGGGATTCATCGTGCGGGAGCTGGCCAGGAGCCACTCCAACTACCGGGCCAACCAGAGCCTGCCCGACTACCTGAAGGCCGCCGGCGTGCTGGGGCTTGAGGGAATCGACACCCGCGCCCTGACACGCATCCTCCGCTCGGGCGGCTCGATGGTGGGGGCCCTCACCGATCGCACCGACCTCACCGACGAACAACTCGTCGAGATGGCCCGCAAGGCCCCCTCCATGGCCGGGCAGAACCTGGTCCCCAAGGTCGGCTGCACCAGCGGCTCGACCTGGAAGGAGACCCTGGGTGACTGGGCCGTCCCCGGAACAGGGCACGCCGCCAAGCCCTTGCGGGTGCTGACGCTCGACTGCGGCGCCAAGGCAAACATCCTGCGCAATCTCGCGGAGCGAGGGTGCGAAGTGATCGTGGTGCCCCACGACACGCCCGCTTCGGAAATCCTGCGCCGATATCGCGCGGGCGAGATCGACGGCCTGTTCATCTCAAACGGCCCGGGCGATCCCGCCGCCGTTGAAAAGACCGTCGCGACCCTGCGAGAACTGCTCGGGACGTCCGAGAACGAGACAATCCCCACATTTGGGATCTGCCTGGGACACCAACTTTTGGCGCTGGCCGCCGGGGCAAGGACCTATAAGCTTAAGTTCGGCCACCGCGGTGCGAATCAGCCGATTCTGAATGCGACGACTGGGCGGGTGGAGATCACCAGCCAGAACCACGGGTTCGCGGTGGACACCGAGAGCCTGAAGGCCGCCGGAGGCGAGCCAACGCACATCCACTTGAACGACAACACCTTAGCGGGATTCCGCTTGAAGGGGAAGCCGGTGTTTTGTGTGCAGTATCACCCCGAGGCTTCCCCCGGGCCGCACGACGCGGGGTACCTGTTTGATCAGTTTGTGGAGAGCATGAATACTCGTCGGCGACCGGTGTAAACATGGGCAATCGGGGCAGGTGAGCGAGACGGCGTAATGTCGCTCCAGTGGGGCTTATTGTAGAAATCCCAAGGGTTTACCGCTGGTCAAGCGCTGGATTGTGAATTTTCCTCGAAATCCCATTGCACGGTCCGAATCGCGCGTTAGATTGTTGGATGAGGGAAGTACCGGTGCGAAGTTTGCGCCCATCGGGTTTGTGTTCCGATGGAGGTCTAGAGCGCAGATGAGCGTCGAAGCACCGGGTGCGGAGTATCCCGGGAAGGGGAAGTCTGTCGGTCATAGATCTGCGTTTTTCGAACGTCCCGAAAGCAACCTTGCGGTTTGGCCGATCGAAGGGATCGGTCTGGAAGGATCAATCTCTCGGGCTCGCTCCAACCCCCCCACTGGGGTGAAGGCCGGCCGCGGGTTGTGACAGGGTCGTCGTGAACGAGTGTGCGTGTGTGGTGAAACCAGGGTTTGGGCCGTTGTATGCGGCCCGAGAAAGTTGAGAGGAGTTTTTCGATGTCAAAGATTAGTCTTCTGTCTCTGATCGCTGGCGCGGCTTGCGGCATGTCCGCGTACGGCCAGGAAGTGGGCACGCTGCCCGTTGGTGGCAACGTCGTCCTCGACTCCAGCCACATCGTGTACGCCAACCCCCCCATCCAGGGCGGCTTTGAGAGCCGCGCCCTCGGCGCCGTGTACGACAACACGTCCAACGTGTTCGGCAACGGCACGGGCGGCACGTTCCTGGGCAACTGCAACCAGGTTCTCGAGGACATCAGCTTCGTCGGCAGCCCCTGGGCCCTGCCTTACGCCAACCCCCGCGTGATCACGCAGGCGACGATCGGCACCGCGGTGCTGACCAACCCCACCGCCAGCACCTCTGACAACCTGTTCATCGTCTTCTGGGATCCCGCGAACGTGAACTACGCCGGCTCCAGCGGCGCGAACACCCGCATGATCACCCCGGGCAGCACCCCGCTCGCCTCCTATGTGTTCGATCAGGGCACGGTGGCCGCCGGCTTCATCTGGCAGTTCACCTTCACCGGCCTCAGCGTGACCGTCCCGACCACTGCCAACGGCGTGGTTGTGCAGGTCGGCTGGATCAAGCCCGGCTCCACCGTCACCGACTGGGCCAACCTGAACGGTCTGCTCGACGAGACCTGCGGCTCGACCTCGGGCACGCGCGGCCTGGCCTTCGGCAGCAACAGCCTCGCCGGCGCGGGCGGCAACGCCGCGACCGTCGGAACCACCGCGATCGACTACGGGCGTGACATCTACTCCGGCGCGTTCACCACCGCCCCCGGCGCCTGCACCGACGGCGGCATCTTCCTCGGCACCCCCGGCACCGCGGCGACCGGCGGCCAGAACGAGCACCGTCAGATCGTCGTCACCCCCACCGGCGGGCTGCCGACGCAGTACGGCTACCAGATCCAGCTCCAGGGCGATATCTCGGTTCCGCCGCCCGCCTGTACGACCATCGGCGTCATCAGCGACACCCAGGCTCCCCAGAACGGCATGGTCGCCTCCGGCGCCACGCAGTGGTACTGCCTGACGCTGCCCAACGATGCGACCGACGCCAACCTGTCCTTCTTCGATGCTGACACGGAAGGCTCGGCCACCGACGTCGCCATCGGCATCTACAACGACGCGGGCGGGCTGATCTCCAGCGACGACAACAGCGGCTCGGGCAACAACGCCCAGATGTCCTTCGGTGTGGGTCGTCGCGCCGCGGTGGGCGATGGCCAGCAGTACGATGGCCGCAGCGGCCAGCTGACCGCCGGCAACTACTTCATCGCGGTTGCTCCGGGCGGCTCGACCTTCGGCTCGGGCTTCAACGTGATCGCCGCGACCAACCCGGGCGGCGCGTTCACCCTCAACATGCACACCAACGTCAACGGCACCCCGCTGGCGCCTTCGGTGGCCCCGATCATCGCCTCCACCAACGACTATGACGGCCTGTTCGGCCCGATCGATCCCAACGCCTCGTCCGACGAAGTGCGCACGATTCCGGCGCACACCGCGGGTGCGGGCGGCGTGATCGCCTGGAGCCGCTTCACCATCACCAGCGATATCGATTCCAACCACTTCCTCGACCTGGTCTACTGCACCCAGTCGACCGCTCAGGCCGACGGCGTGGCGTACATCTTCAACGATCAGGGCGACATCGTGTACTTCTCTGACGATGACGGCGGCACCCCCGCCGGTCTGCCCCAGTTCTCCATCGGCAACGCCGGTCCTCGCGACTACGGCTGCTTGCTGCCCTTCAACGGCGACCAGCCCACCGGCGCTTCGGCCGGTCTGCCCGCTGGCACCTACTACCTGGCCGACGGCCTGTTCGCGACCGACGACCTGCTCCAGCTCGGCCTCACCTCCGGCCACCGTTGGCACGTGCGTGAGACCTCGGGCTCGAACCTGACCGTCACCGCCGACCTGCACGCCGGCACCGCCGGCGGCGTGGCCTGCGACCCCGACGTCAACCAGGACGGCGTGGCCGACCAGGGCGACGTGGACTACCTGATCAACGTCATCGCCGGCGGCGACAACCCCACCGGTATCAACCCCGACTTCAACAGTGACGGCGTGGCCGACCAGGGCGACGTTGATGCCCTCATCAACACCATCGCCAGCGGCATGTGCCCGTAAGTGTGCATCATCGCCTGAGTGCCTCTGACTCGGGCAACTGATCGAGATCGCAGGAAGCCCCGGCCTTGGCCGGGGCTTCTTGCCTTTTTGTGTTCGCCCTGCTTTCCGGGCCGGGCGAGCGGCTGTCGACCCAGGGACCCGGCGCTGCGAGCGTCGGGGGCCATATCCTGCGACATGGTCAAGGCGCTGGTCATCCGTGCTCCGGGAACGAACTGCGACAGCGAGATGTGCCGCGCGTTTGCGATGGCCGGGGCCGGGGTGACGCTGTCGCACCTGGACGAAGTGATCGCCGCCCCGGACGTGATCGGTGAGCACGAGCTCTTCGGCTTCCCGGGCGGGTTCAGCTATGGCGACGACGTGGCGTCGGGGCGAATCTTCGCGATGAAGGCCCGCGAGGCGCTCTACCCGCATCTGCGGGCGGCGATCGAGCGCGGGGCGCTCGTCATCGGCGCGTGCAACGGGTTTCAGGTGCTGGCGCAGATGGGGCTGCTGCCCGGGCCGTGGGCTGGGGAGGGCTGGCCCGATGAGCCGCCGATGCAGATCGCGTCGCTGACGGACAACCAGGACGCACGGTTCTGCGATCGCTGGGTGGGCGTGAAGTTCGAGCCCTCGTCGGTATGCGTGTGGACGAAGGGCCTGGCCGAGAGCCTGCCCGCCGAGCCGGCGCTGGCGCGGGCGGTGTCGCAGCTTCCGGCGGCGCACGGCGAGGGGCGCTTCGTGACGACCGACGACGCGATGGGCGCGATGGAGAAGGCCGGGCAGATCGCGCTGCGATACACCGACAACTACAACGGCTCGATGGCCAGCGTCGCGGGCATCTGCGATGCGAGCGGGCGGGTGTTTGGGCTGATGCCGCACCCGGAGCGGTATCTGGATTGGACGAGGCACCCGTTCTGGACGCGGCTGGACGCGGGCACGCGCAAGGGCGACACGCCCGGGCTCAGGATCTTCCGTAACGCCGTCGAGGCGGCGAAGAACGCGGGAGCCGTGGCGTAGCCAGCGAGCTGATGCGGCGCTAATCCAGCAGGCGATGCGCGATGAGCGCGGCCCGGATCTGCGGCTCGGTCTCCTGGGTGTGATCGACGAGCACCGTGCGCCAGCCCCGCGAGGAGGCGGCCGCGATGTTCTCCTTGAGGTCGTCGAAGAAGAGAATCTCGTGGGGCTTGGCGTTCATCGCCACCTCGAAGCGCTCGTAGATCAGCGCGTCGGGCTTGGCGGCCCGCAGCAGGTGGCTGGCGTGCAGGTGCTCGATGTGCGTGAGCGAGGCGTAGCGGGAGCGCGAGTCGGGGAGGGCATTCATCTGGCGCCAGTGGCCGGCGTTGGTGTTGCTCAGCGTCGCGGTGCGGGCGCGGGCGGCCCGGCGGAGCGAGGCCAGCAGCGAGGCCACGCCCGCGTACTCGTCCAGCAGCCAGCCTTCGTGCAGGCGACGGATGTCGGCCGGGGTGTACAGGCGCTGCGTGTCCGCGCTGGCCATCCCGGCGTAGAAGGCGTCCTCGTCGATCTCGCCGATGCCGAAGAGGTGATGCAGGCGGCGCCGGGCGGCGAGAAACGAGGGCTCGTCGACGTTCTCCGGCACGGGCAGACCAACCGCACGGCACGCCGGAGCCCAGGCGCGATGGTGCCGGATCAGCACGCCTCCGATGTCGAAGACGACCAGCGTGGGCGGAGCAGGGTCGGCGGCGGGCACGTGCGTCATGGCCCGCATCATTCGTCGTCCGGCAGGCTCAGGTTCGACGCTGGCTTCATGATTTCGCGCAGCACCACCGTGGCGAAGCTGCCCCGGGGCAGTTCGAACGCGCAGCGGATGTACGCCCCGTGCTCGTCGACGCCCCCTTCGACCTCGGGGTCGGTGAGCGGCACTCGCAGCGGGCGGCGTTTGCCGTCCAAGGACCCACGGCTGTGCATGTCGAAGGCGGCCAGGTGTTCTTCGGTGATCTGGTAGGGCGTCAGCGCGGCCAGCTCTCGCTGCGCGACCTCGCCCTGGGCCCGCAGCATGCCCCCGCCCCACATCGGCCCGCTCGGGCTGATCTCGAAGGTGGCGAGGCGTTGAGCAGTGGTGGGGTCAGCGGCAATCTCATCGGTGACCGCGAACGCGGCGCCGTTGGCGTGCTTGACCGCGACGTCGCCCGGGACCAGCTTGGAGAACTCGCCCCGCTCCAGGCGATCATCAAGCACGGCGTTGAAAACGGCGGACTGGAAGGCGGAGAGGTAGTACCGCAGCACGGGTTCGTCCAGCGCCATCATCGCGTACTTGGGGCGATTGCCCTTGGAGAGCGCATTCAGCACGATCATCTCGGTGCGCGCGCCCGGCGGGTAGAGCTGGATGGCTTCCTTGAAGCGGCCTTCCAGGAACAGCCGCCGCGCGTCGGTGTTGTACTGCGGGAAGCGCTCGTTGGGCCCCAGCAGCTCGCGCACCGCGGCGTCGTAATCACCCGCGATCATGTGCCGCCCGACGAGGTGGTTGTTCTCGAGCATGCCGAAGCGCTGCTCGCCCACGCGGTTGGGCACGCCGGTCGTCACCAGTCGCTGCAGCACCTTGTTGGCAATCACGACGTCGGTGGGCTTGACGTCGCGGATGCGGATGCTGAAGCGGTTGCCCTTGAGGTGCCCCGGGCGCAGCTTGTTGGCGTGCATGTCGGTCCACAGCACGCTCAGTTGATCGTGCTGCAGCATCGGAAAGTCGTCGAGCTTCTTGCCCGGCACGTGGACAGAGACGACCTGGCGGGTGATGGCGTGCTTGTCTTTGAGGCCCGCGTAGCCCACGGCGCCCCGGCTCACTTTGAAGTGCCGGGCCACGATGTTCACCATGTCCATCGTGGACAGGCCCCGTTTCTGCACCAGCAGGTAGATGTGTTCGCCCTGGCCCGAGGGTTGATAGAGCGGGATCTCGTCGACGAGGAAGTCTTCCGGGCGCTGCTTGATGACGCCGCCGACGGGCGGCAGGTCGGGCGTGGCGTATGCGCGCGGGGCGATGCGCGGATCGGGGCGGGCGGCGCCCGCGGGCTGGTCGGGGGTCATGGCGTTCACGGTTCGTCGTTCTTGGCCGCCTCCAGCACGTGCTCTGCGACGAAGATCGGCACGCTGCCGGCGATGCCCAGCGCGATCGCGTCGCTGGGGCGCGAATCGATGTGAGCGAGGGTGCCGTCGGCCTTCCTGATGTCGAGCGTCGCGAAGAACGTGTGGTCGGCCAGGTCGTTGATGGTGATGGAGACGAGCTTGCCCCCGAGCGCCTCGATGACGCTGGCGAGCAGTTCGTGGGTCATGGGGCGCTTGATCTGGATGCCCTTGAGCCGGCGTTCGATGGCCTGGGCCTCGGGCAGGCCGATGACGATGGGAAAGGCGCGCCCGCCCTCGATCTGCCCGCCTGACTCGCCAAGTTCGTCGGTGGGTGTGCTGTCGGGCGCACCCGCGCCGTCGGTGCTGCCACCCGGCGCGACTTCGCGCAGCTCGATGATCTGGTAGTCGTTGAGTTCGCGGATCAGGATCCGCGAGAGCTCCATGCGTACCGCCATGGCGACGGTCCTCCCGAAACTGGCCGGCCTTGGGCCGGCGGGGCATACTAGCCGCGAAAAGCCGGAGCGAATCTCTTCCACGCCGGAGCGCGGCACCATCTGAGACGCCTAGCCCCGCCGCCGCTGACGTGGCGGGGGTTCAGCGTCTATCGACTCTTCGCCCCCCAGCCCGCGAGGTTCCTGATTCGCGAGCGCCGATAACCGGGTGCCGATGCGGGCCAGCAGCTCGCGCGGGGCTCCGATGTCGGCCACGATCACCTCGCCCAGCCACCCCTGAGCGTCCAGCGACAGGAAACCGGGCTTGAGGCCGGCGAACGTGACCGTGACGCTTGCCCGCACGCATTCGCCCAGGGGTTCGCCCGTGTCCACGTTCATCCCGCTGGGGCAGTCGATCGCCAGCACCGGGCAGGTGTCGGAGGCGAGCTGATTGATGGCGGCGATCGCCCCCGCCCCGGCGCCGGCCGGCGCCCGCGAGAGCCCGGTGCCGAAGATCGCGTCGATGATCACGCTTGGGCCGCCCAGCGCCCGGGCGGCTTCCAGCACCACCTGCCCGGCGTCGTCCCCTTCCGCGTGCCGGATGGGCAGGTGCATGCGCCGAGCGATGTCGAGTTGGATGGCGGCGTCGGTGCCGGGCTCGGGGTGGCCCAGCAGCACGATCGAAACGTCGAGCCCGGCGTTATGCAGGTGCCGGGCGACGGCCAGCCCGTCGCCCCCGTTGTTGCCCGGCCCGCAGACGATGAGGGCGGCCGGGTCGTCCTCGCCTTCGACGCCGTCGAGGGCGACGTCGGCCGCGTGCCGGGCGGCATTTTCCATCAGCACGATGCCGGGGATGCCGAACTCGTCGATGGCCAGGCGATCAAGGCTGCGCACCTGGTCGCGCGTGAACAGGAAGAGATCTTCGGCGGGGCGGGCCATGCGGGGAGCAGTGTACCCGCAGCGGGAAGGATGTGTGGCGCCGGCGTGCCGGTCGCGCGAGTGTGCCCAGCGGCGAATGCGCGAAAAAAAGCCCCGCTCCTGCGAGCGGGGCCGAGAGGCAAATCCCTTCGGTGGTTCGGAGTTACTTGGCGGCCTTGGCCTTGTATTCCGCCAGCGTCTTCTCGGCCTCGGTCTTGGCCTTGTCGGTCGAGAGCTCGACGACCTTCTGCTGGATTTCGATGGCCTTGGTCACGTCGCCCTTGACGAAGTAGACCCGCGCCTGGGTGTCCAGAATCGCGGGCTCCTTGCCCTTGGTCAGTTCCACCGCGTGATCCGCGGCCTTGGCGGCCAGCGCGACGTCGGGCTTCTCGATCGGGTGGCTGGGGTCGACGATCGCCCAGGCGATGGCGTTCAGGCCTTCGGCGTTGTCCTTGAGAGCGCCGCCCACGAGCTTGTTGGCGAAGGCGTAGGCCTTGGGCTGATCCTTGCCCAGGGCCATCTGGAACGTGTAGCCCCCGATCTGGCCGAACTGCTCGGCGTCGAGATCCAGCAGCTGATCGGCGTACTTGATCGCCTCATCCACGTTGCCCGACTGCATCGCGCTCTGCCACTGCGGGCCGATCTGCTCGGCCTTTTCCTGCACTTCGGCGGCCTTCTTCGCCTCTTCCTGGGCGGCCTTCATGTCAAACTTGCCGCTGGTCACCTTCTCAAGCGTCTCGGCGAACTTGGGGTTCATCGGGTGGCCGATGTAGGCGATGTGCTGGGTCTTGTCGACGATGAAGGCGGTGGGGATGCCGCCGGAGTTGCTGGCTTCCATCCAGGTCTTGGCCATTTCGCCGTGCTCGCCGTCGTAGGCGACGTTGTAGAGCATCTTGCTGCTGAGGGGGCCCTTGTTGGCGAACTCATCGACGCGTTCGAGGTAGGTCTGGCCGCTCTTGGCCTTGACGTTGTCTTCCCACACGCTGACACCGATGAACTTGACGCCCTTGTCCTTGTATTCGTTGGCCAGTTCGGTGAGGTGGGGGATGCTCTGCTTGCACGGGCCGCACCAGGTCGCCCAGAACTCGACGACGTAGACGGTGCTGGGGTCGAACTTGTCGATCGCCTCGCCCTTGACCCACTTGTTGACCTTGATGGCCGGGGCCTTGCTGCCGACGGCCAGCACTTCGTTGGCGGCGGCGGCGGGCTTGGCGTCGGAGGGCTGCGCCATGACAGCCGCGGGCAGCGCCGCGCCGGCCACCAGAATCGCCAGAAGACCAGCCGCGTTGCGCGTCAGACGAGAATGTTTCATTCGAGACTCCAGAGTGGCCCGAACCGGGCCTTGCGAACCTGTGGGTGCGAGGACCGACGCGGGCACACGCCCAACGCCTGCCGGGTGGCCGCGGGGTCGCGGCCAACACACCCCCCAATCCTACCGCATTGTTACCACATTAGATGCGTGAGACCGGGTTCGGTTCGCCCCGATGTCGGCAGCGGCTAGAGTTTCCTGTCGTGCGCGAAGAAGGCCTGCAACTCCGGGTCATGGGGGCCACGCTGGCCAGCGTGGCGATCCACGTCGGGCTGGCGTGGGTGATGGCGGTATCGACGTTTGGGATTCCGCCGCAAAGGTCTGCAAATCAAGCAGATACGTCGTTGGTGATCCCGCTGGCGTCCGCCGCTCCGCCCCCGGCGGAGAAGGCCCCAGCTCCGGAGCCCAAGCCCGAACCACCCAAAGTCGCTGAGGTGACGCCGCCGCCACCCCCGCCTCCGGCGGAAAAGGCCCCCCCCGAGGTGACCCCGGGAATTGACAACTCCAAGGCGCAAACCCAGGCGTGGGTGGGGTTTGCAGAGGCGACCGAGCAGAAGGCCCGGAAATCTGAAGTGGATCAATCGGCAATGAGCCCGCAGCCCGGGCTGCCGGCGCAGGTTCAGGTCCCGGCCCCGCCGCCGCAGGCCCAGGCTCAAAACGCCCCTCCCGCGCCGGCCGAGCCGGACGTGCCCGCGCCCGACCCTGCCGAGCAACGGGCGCCAGCGGGAGGCGGAGCCGCGGCTCAGACCCCGGCAGCGCCCTCCAAGCCGCCCGCCGAGCAGGCGCCGGCTGACGCTAAGGAAGCAGACCGCCCGCCGGACGCCAAGACGGCGCCGCAGCAAATGACCCCAGGGCCGGAGGCGGACGCCAAAGGGGTGAAGGGTCTGGAAGGGGGCGCGGCCGACGCCACGCCCCGCGAGACGCCGCCTGAAAAGGGCGTCGAGGGCGGCACGCAACCCGAGCCCGGCGCGGCCAAGGCGACCAAGGCCGCGCAGGCCGACGCCAAAGACGAACAGGGCGAGAAGCCAGCCACGCCGGACGCCAAGGGCGAGATCGCCGACGCGGCCCAAGATGAGGTGAAGGGCGCGAAGGCGCACGACGAGTTAGGCGTCTTGCCCGAGGCCAAGCCCGCACAGCGACTGGCGCAAGCCGCGCCCGCTCAGGCGCAGGCGCCATTGGGAGACGCCTTGGCGCAGGAGGTTGGTCCGCCGGTGCCCGAGTGG
Organism: Tepidisphaera sp.; assembly: GCA_016124375.1. GTDB lineage: Bacteria > Planctomycetota > Phycisphaerae > Phycisphaerales > UBA1924 > RI-211. Next base: position 263,657 of record WGNV01000004.1, on the reverse strand, counting down.
CTTCGGCAGGCGGCCGCCGCGGCCCAGCCCCCGGCGGCTGCGTCTCAGCCCGGCCGGCCAGGCCCGCAGGCGCCGAACCCCGAGCACGCCAGCGCGGCGCCCAAGCCCCTGCCCGCGGCCGGTGCGCCCGCGGCCGGCGACACCCCGGGGCTCAAGAGCGATTCGGAATCTATCGCGTCGTCCACGTTCGAAGTCACGAGCCTTCAGTTCGGCAAGGTTCTCGCACGCCAGGGGCTCAAGATCCGCACGGTGCGCCCGCGGTTCTCACTCACGACCATGCTGGTGGCCTCGCCCCGCGACGCGACCATCGAGATCGTGTTCGGACGCGACGGCAGCGTGATCCGGGCCCAGTTCGGCAAGGGCGAGACCACGGGTTCGCAGGAGATCGACGACGTGCTGCTGAGGTCGACGTATCGGTGGGAAGCCGCGGGGCAGGAACTCGAAAGGATCCCCCCCGGAAAACCCGATGCTGGACTGACGGTGAAGATCCGGTTTATCTTGCGGTAGCCGAACTCGGTGCGGCGTTTCGGCGAAGGACAACGCGTGAGGCGAAGAGCTCGAACAACTCGCGCGGCGTGCATCGCGGCCCTGGGCCTCTGGGGAGGCCTGGCCCCCGCGCAGCCCGGGCTCAACCCGGTGGATCAGCAGTTTGATGATGTCTCGCCCCTGGGCAACAGCCTTCGGGTGCAGCCGCTGGATTTGAGGCGGCCCATCGAGTTTGACCGGGTGTACCGGATTGATCCGACGCCGGACCTGTTCGGGGGCTCGCGGAAGTTCGCGCGGATCGACAACGGGGTGATCGCGGTGTTCGATCGCTCGGAATACTCGCGGGCGGCGCGAGGCGTGCTGAGCGCCGACATCCCCGCGGGCACGGTGTTTTATCTGGGCAGTCCGGAGTCGGTGCTGAGTTCGACGTATCAGGCGCGGGGCCCGAGCATCCTGGCGGTCGATCGCTCGGCGATGGAGCAGAACCTCAAGCCGCCCGGCCCGCGCCCGTCGCAGAACTTGTCGCAACAGATCACGCCGACGATCTTCTCGGGAGAGGCGTATCGGCAGTATCGGGTCGGGCAACTGCTGGACCAGGCCGCCAGAGGCGGCTGAGCAGGCACGGGCCCAAAAGCCCGGCGTGAAAAGCGAAACAAGTGACCCCGATGGGATTCGAACCCATGTCCCTACCGTGAAAGGGTAGTGTCCTAGACCGGGCTAGACGACGGGGCCGATGTAGGAGCGGATGGTAGGCCTGCTGCCTGTCTCGCTCGCGGCTGTTCGAATTTCTCGCAATGAACAATCTCGGATTCAGTCGTCCGCAGGACCGGGGCCCCCCAGGGCGGCCTGCGGCGGGGTCTAGCCCAGGTGCTCGATGGCGGCGTCGATGTTCTTCACTTCCGCAAGTTCCGCGCCCGGGATGCTGATTCTCGCCCCCTTGGGAACGATGAGGCGCTGATATCCCAGGCGGGCGGCTTCGCGGACCCGCTGATCCAGCGCCGGCACCGGGCGGATCTCGCCCCCCAGGCCGACCTCGCCCACCACCGCGGTTCGGGCTTGAAGGCTGCGGCGCAGATGCGCGCCGGCGATGGCGAGGAGCAGCGCGAGGTCGGCCGCGGGCTCGACGACGCGCACCCCGCCCACGCTGCTGGCGAAGACATCGCGATCGGCCAGGCGCAGTTGGGCGTGCTGCTCGAGCACGGCGATGAGCATGGCGAGGCGATTGGGGTCGATGCCCGAGGCCTTGCGCTTGGCGGCTCCCAGGAAGCCGGTCGCCGTCAGCGCCTGCAGTTCCACGAGCATGCATCGCGAGCCGCTGAGCACCGGGCACACCGCCGAGCCGGGGCGGGGCGTGGCCTGGGCGGCGGGCAGGCCCGCGCCGTCGGGAGACTCGCGCAGGCCCGCGCCGGTCATCTCGAAGAGCCCGATTTCGAGCGTCGTGCCGAAGCGGTTCTTCACGGCCCGCACGATGCGGTGAGCGTGGTGACGATCGCCCTCGAACGAAAGCACCGCGTCCACCAGGTGCTCAAGCAATCGGGGCCCGGCGAGTTGGCCGTCCTTGGTGACATGGCCGACGAGCACGACGCCGATGCCGCTGGACTTTGCGATCGTCACGAGGTCGGCGCAGCAGCGCCGAAGCTGGGTGACGCTGCCGGGGCTGGCGGGCACGTCGGGCTTGTAGACCATCTGGATGGAATCGACGACCAGCAGCGCGGGGCCGATCTTGCGGGCCTGCTCGACGATGCGCGCGAGGTTGGTGTCGGCCAGGACGAAGAGGTTCTTGGTCGCGTCGCCCGCGGCCGCACCCAGGCGCTGGGCCCGCGATCCCACCTGCTGGGCGGATTCCTCGCTGGTGACGTACATCACCCGTTGCCCGCGGGCCGCCCACGCCCCAGCGGCTTGCAGCAGCAGGGTCGATTTGCCGATGCCCGGCTCGCCCCCGATGAGCACCACGCTGCCGGGCACCAAGCCCCGGTGGTCGCCCTGCCCGCCCAGCACCCGGTCGAGTTCGCCGATGCCGCTGGGCACGCGCTGAAGCGACTCGGGTGACGAGGCCAAGTCGCCCAGGGAGACGGCGGCGGCGGGCGAACCAGCGGGGCTGTGGGCATCGTCGCTGTCACTGCCCGGCGTGAAAGCCGCGGCCAGGCCTTTGTGGGTGTCTTTTTCGAGGGCGGGATCGAACGTGGTTTCCTCGAGCGAGTCCCAGGTGCCGCAGTCCGGGCACTTTCCCTGCCAGCGGCTTTGGGCCGACCCGCAGCTTCGACACACGAAAACCCGCCGAACCTTGGCCATGAGGCAACCGTACGCCGTCAGGCCGCCCGCTACGACCCGTGAACTGCCCGCTACGCTGTGGCAAGCCGCCCGAGGGCGGCGGCGCGAATGCAGCCAACGCCCGTTCCAACGCCGAAGAATGACCCGCCGCGAAAGAAACGCCGCGCCAGGTGGCTGGTGCGTGGCGTCGTCACCACCGGGGTGCTGGTAGGGGGATGGTTCCTCGCGACCGATTCGTTCCTCACCCGCTGGGTGGTGATGTCGCAGCTGGGAGCGAGGGTGGGGGGGCAGGCGCGGGCGACGGGGGTGAGCCTGTCGCGCGATGGCACGCTGGCGATGGAGAATGTCGAGATCCGCGCCCCGGGTGTGCCGGGCGAAGGGGGCGTGATCTTCCGCGCCCAGCGCATCGTGGTGCATCTGGAACTTCGCACGCTGCTCTCGGGCTCGCCCAGGCTCGACACCATCACGCTTGATCAGCCACTCGCGCGACTGAGCCAGTCGCTGGACGACGGCAGCGTGAACGTGGCGGCGCTCACGCCCGAAAAGAGCGCGGGCGGCCCCATCGAAATCCCGCGGATGATCGTGCGCGACGGGGTCATCGAACTCGGCGAACACTCCAAGGGCAGCGGAGGGGGGGCCCCGTCCGCCCCGGTGTTCACGAGCCTTCGACGCATCCCGGTCGAGGGCGAGGTCGAGCGGTCGCGCGATGAATCCGGGCGCATGGACATCGCGTTCCACGAGCTCGATCAGAACGGGCAGCCACTGGCCGGCCCCGGGGGCCTGCAGGTCGAGGGGAGTCTCTCCAAGGACGCCGTGACGATCGATCTGGGCGTGCTGGATCTGGCCGACTGGCCGGCCGCGGCCATGCCCCGCCCGCTTCGAAAGACGTATGAATCGCTGAACCTCCAGGGCCGCGTGTACGACGCGCAGCTCACCTACGAGTTCAGCGGCAACGTCGAGGCCAAGGCCTCGCTGTCGGGCGTTGCCGTCACGTTGCCCGTGGAGGCACGAAGCGAAAAGCCGGGCGAAGCAGGCCCGCCCCGGCGCTTGCGCATGCAAGACGTGCGGGGCACGCTGGCCATCCGCAACTCGGGCCTTTCTGCCGACGTCGACGGCCTGCTCGAAGAACTTCCCTACCACGTCGAACTCGAATACAAGGGCACCAGCGCCGACGCCCCGTTCACCGGGCTGATGCGCTGCACCGACTTCACGCTCGGCAAAAACCCCGAGATTCTGCGGTTTGCGCCCGACAAGGTGCGCGAGCGCCTCGCCCAGTTTTCAGATCCCACGGGCGTGCTCGACGCGGAGATACACCTCGACCGGGGTGCGCCCAAGGGAGGCACGCCCAGCGACATCGTCGTCACGGGCTCGCTGAACTTCCGCAAGACCACCGCGGCGTTCACCCGCTTCCCGTATCGCTTCTACAACATGAGCGGGGTAGTCCGGTTCAGTGAGTCCGAGGTGGTGATCGAGGACATCAAGGGCGAGGCTCCCGGGGGCGTGACGATGTCGGCGCGGGTGGTGGTCGCCCCGCCCAATGACGACGCCGCCGTCGACGTGGACGTGACCGTGAACAACCTGCCGGTGGACGATGCGCTGCGTGAGGCGATGAAGGAACGCGTCGCGCTGATCGACGCGGTCTTCAGCCGTGCGCAGTACCGGAAGCTGGTCGACAAGGGGTACATCGCCGGGCCCGGGGGCGAGGGCGAATCGCGCGAACGACCCCGCTTCGAGCTTGGGGGCCGGGCCAACGTGCACACCCACGTCTACAGCCCGCCGGGCAAAGAGAGCCCGTGGCACGACAAGGTCGAGATCGACCTTCTCGACGCCGGCCTGCTCACCGACAAGGTTCCCTATCCGGTGCTGGCCAAGGGCCTGCACATCGTGAAGGACGACGAGCGCATCACCGTTTCGGGCGGCACGCTGACCGGCCCCAAGGGTGGACAGATCCGCCTGCACGCCGATGCGGACATCAACGCGCTGCTGAAGCCCGAGACTCCCGCCGTGCCGGATCTCGAGCTCAGCGCCACCGACCTGCCGCTGGACGCGATGCTGCTCGATGCGATCCCCCACACCGCCGGGCTGGAGCGCGTCGGGCTGGTGGATCGGCTGCGGAAGCTCAACCTTCGCGGGCTGATCAACCTGGCCGCCAAGCTCCACAACAAGAACGACGACGTGGACTATCGCGTGCAGGTCGACGCGTCGCAGTGCCTGGCGGCGCCCCTTGGGCCAGACGGCGCGCCCCGCGTGGCGTGGCGCGACATCGACGGCTCGGTCGACGCCTCGCCTGAGCAGGTGACTGCCGATCTCACCGGGCGCGTCAATCCGCCTGATCGGGGCCCACCCAGCGGACGCACCCGCGTGAAGGCCACCTACCGGGCCGGAACGCTCGAAGCGGCTATCGACGCCACGCAGCTCGATCTCGCTCTGCCGATCGAAGACATCATTGATCCGCTCGCGCCGCAGGCCGCGGCGCAGGTGGCGGGCCTGCGAGCCTCGCGACACCCCGCGGGCTCGCTCGATGGGCACCTGGAAGTTCTGAGCCCGCCGGACGCTCCGGTGCGCCTCGTCGCCACCATCACCAAGACCTCCGACGCGTCGGCGATGATGGAAAACGGCCGCGTGGGCATCTCGCTCAACCAGGGCACCATCGGCGTCTCGATGCCCCAGGGGCCGGACGCGCCCGCCAAGCTCACCTTCGACGCCGCGGCGGGAACCTCCACCTTCGATGCCCAGCCCGCCGGCAGTTTCCTGGTTTCGGGCGGGCTCCGGGTTGACGGCCGCCCCGACGAGGAGGGGCGCAGCGTCTCGCTCAAGCTCACCGACGCGCGCTTTGATTGCGGGCTGCTGCGGATGGCCGCCCAGGACGCGGGCGTGCACGGCGCGACGGATTTCTTTGATTCCGCGCGTCCGCGGGGCGTGTTCGATCTTGACCTTTCGCTCTCCAGCACGCCCGACCGCTCGGGCTGGAACGCCCGGGGCAGCCTCTCGCCCAAGAGCCTCACCCTCGCCTTCGACGGCGTCGACGTTCAATGGCCCCAGATGTCCGGGCGGCTCGAGTTCGACGGTGAATCCGGGCGCATCGACCACATCGTCGCCAAGGCCCCATCGTGGGAAGCCAGGCTGGACGGGTCGTTCGTGCGCGAGGCCTCGGGCACGACGAGGCTTGAGGCCGCGGGCTCGGTGAACGCCGATTCCCTCACGCCGGATCTTGTCGCGGTGCTGCCCAAGGTTCTGCGCACCGCCGCCTCCGACCTGAGCGTGGGCATCACTGGCCAGCTCAGCATCCCTGAAATCCAGGTGCGTCTGGCGATGGATCCGCAAGGGGCGATCTCCGATCTGACGGTTGACGGCAACTCGCAGGTGCGCGGGCTCACCATCGAGCCCGGCGTCAACATCGATCGCGCCGAAGGGGCGATCGACTTCTCCGCCCAGCGAAGCCCCGGCACCCCCGTTTCATACGAACTCTTCGGTGTGCTGCCGGCGGCCCGCGTCGGCGGGGTCGATGTCACGGGCGCCCGCGTCCGCGTCGCCGGCACCCCCGACGGACGCGTCATCGTTCCTCAGTTCAGCGCCGACTGCCACGGCGGCAAGATCACCGGCGACGCAACCGTGAGCGCGAGCGCCGGCGAAACTCAGAACGCCCCGCTTGCGCCCGGCGGTGTGCACGGGCGCGAATACCAGGTCTCCGTACGGGCTTCGGGCGTGCGGTTCGCCTCCCTGCTTCAAGACTGGAAGGCCCTGCCCGCGGCCTCCCGCGAGCCTTCCTCCGCCGAGCCCGACCGCTCGCGGGGCGAGCTTGATGCCAATGTGACGCTGGCCGGGGTGATCGGCGACGCCGCGTCCCGGCGCGGGCGGGGCTCGGGCGCCATCGCCGGGGGCACGGTGCTCACGCTGCCCCTGATTGTGCCGCTGGTGCGCGTGAGCAACCTCGAACTGCCGGTCGACGAGCCGCTGGATTTCGCCAACGCCGAGTTCTTCATCCAAGGGCCGTACGTGAACTTCGAACAGCTCTCGGTCTTCAGCAAGAGTGTGCAGATCACCGGCTTCGGCACGCTGGAGTGGCCCGGCATGCAGCTCGACATGCGCTTCCGCCCCAAGGCCCGCAATCGCATCCCCCTGGTCACCAGCCTTGTGGAGAGCGTGCGCGACGAGTTGCTCGCCGCCCAGGTGCAGGGCACGCTCGCCCAGCCCGAGGTCGAGATGAAGACCCTCAGCGGCACCACGCGGTTTGTGGGGCGCATCTTCGGCGAGTCGCCAACCGAGCAGCAGCAGCGCCTCGACCGCATCGAGAAGGAAGCCGAGAACAGCCCGGCCGCCCGCCCGGTGGATCGCGATGTCGTGCGCCCGGCACGCTAGATCACTTGGTCGATTCGCGATCGATCGCCAGCGGCCCGGGCCCGAAGAAGACCACCACCAGCCCCAGCGCCAGCATCACCCCGTTGCGCACCAAATGGCAGACGCCCACCGGTCCGGTGCACGGAATCTCAAACTTCCCGAAGCACGAGCACTTCACGTCCATCCCGCGGATGAGCACGCTGGCGATCAGCCCGATGAACCCCACCAGCAGCGTGCACAGCATCATGGCCGCCGAACGCGTCCACAGCCCCAGCAGCAGCGCCGAGCCCGCGGCGATCTCGCACCAGGGCACCACGAAGGTCAGCAGAATCTCCAGGTGCTCAGGCAGCCCGACCTTGAACGCCCCGATCGACTGCTGGAACAACTGCGGGTTCAGCAGTTTCATCACCCCCGCGAACACGAACAGCCCGCCCAAAATCAGCCGGCACGGCAGCACCAGCCACCCCACGGGACGCACCTTGGAGCCCATTCAGTGTCCCCCGATCTGCGGCTTGCCCGTCGCGATCGGGTGCTTGGCCTTCACCCACCCCGGGTACCCGTCGGTCAGGATGTGGCACCGGGTAAACCCCGCCTGCTGGAGCAGCACCACCACGTTCTTGCTCGCATCGCACAGCCCGCCATCGCAATAGACGACGACCGGCGCCTTGGCGTCCAGAAGCTGCAGCGCCTCGGGGGTGTGCCCGTTCATGAACTCCTCGCTGGGCATCCACAGCGCGCTGTCGATGTGCCCTTCCTCGTACTCATTCATCGCGCGGGCGTCGACAAAGGGCGTCCCCGACTGGAAGAGCTCCCACGCCTGCTCCACGCTGATGTCAAGCCCCAGGGCCGCGGGCTTGGGCGTCTCGGCCGACGCGCCCGCCTTGGGAGAAACCACGCCCGGGTTGGCCACGGTCGGCGTGGGCTCGGGCGGGGCCGGGGGCTTGGGGGCCAGTTGCAGGGGCTTGGAGAGCGCAGAGTGAATGGCGCCGGCGAGAATCCCCACCAGCGCCAGTGTGCACGCGCGCTGCACCATGATCATGAACCCCATGCTCAAGCCCTCGCGGGGCGCGTCCTCGGTTGGCCCATACGCCCCTCGCACTTTAGCGGGGCCCGGGCACCAGGGTGCTGTCGCCCTCAAAGCCGCGGGGCTGCGCCGGCGTCTGGGGCAACTGGCGGATGAAGCCGAAGTACTGCACCTTGAACTGCGACTCGCCCTCCAGGTCGCTGGAGATCAGCAGATCCCCGCGAACCGCGCCGGGCGTCGTCGGCGCGGTGCCCGTCATCGTCACCACGTAGCTGGGCGGGGTGGTGTTGGTGTCTTCCTTCACCTGGATGTCGCTGAACGAGCGACCGGGCGTGCCCGACTGCTCTTCGACCTTGGTCACCTTGAACGGCTTGCCGTTGCGGGAAGACAGCCGCAGCTCGCTGGTGAACGTCTGCCCGGGCTGCAGGGCCCCGAGCTGCACGCGGGCCGGGTTGGGCACGATGTCGCCCACCACTTCGCCCGTGACCGTCAGGTTCAGCAGGCGGGCGGCGTCGCTGGTGCGGATCGCCACGTTGCCGATCACCTGGCCCACCGGGGCCGTCGCCGGCACCGTGATCTCGATCGGGAACTGCATCACCTTCTCGCCATTGACGTCGGCCTCCTGGCCAGGCCCGACCTTGGCGTCGATCGCCGCGATGGTGGGGGTCGCCGACACGATCTTCACGTCCGGCAGGCGCGAGGTGATGACGGCCTTGAGCGTCTGGGCCTTGCCCTTGGGCACCTGGCCGATGTTCAGCACCTTGGGCTCGATCGCCACCAGCGGGCGCACGTCGCTCTTGATTTCCAGCACAACCTGGGGCTTGGTCGGGTCGTTCGAGGTCACGGTCACTGTGGTGTGCTGCGGGCCGTTGCGGTTCTGCGGGTGATACTCGACCTTAATCAGGCCCTCTTCGCCCGGGGCGTATTCCTTCTTCTCAAGCTGCGGCACCGTGCACCCGCACGAGCCCTGCGTGTTGCTGATCGTCAGCGTTCCTTTGCCCGTGTTCTTGAACTTGAACTGGTAGTTCACGTTCTTGTCGTCGGAGATCACCCCGAACTCGTGAACCTTCTCGTCGAAGGTGATCTCGGGGGCGTCTCCCGCCGGCGTCGCGGGCTTGGCCGCGCTGGGCTGCTCACGCGTCTGATCGGGCTGATCCGCCTGAGCAAGGCTGATCGAGCCGAAGACCGCCACCGCCAGACCCGCCGCCATCCAGACGCCCATCGTGCCGACGCGAGACTTCGAGTTCATGATCCAACCTCCTGAGATGGGCGAAGGCCAGACAGCCCCGCCAAGTGACCGGATGCCAGTGCTTTGCAAAAATCTGCTCGAGAGACCACTCCCCGAGGGCCCAGAGTTCTTTCCGGCCGAGAATGCCGCGCTCGCTGCCGAACCAAAATCGACCGGTCACCTATCGGCCAGCCGTCCCGCACGCCGCACACGCCCTGCCCGGAATAGCGGATCCAAGGATCCCGATCGCGTCAGCCGGGCCCAGCTCCGCCCGGGTTCGGGCCAGCCTCGATGGGCCAGCGCCGGGGAAGGCCAGCGACACCTTGCTGAGAAATCGGGATTTGAACTCCGCCTCGTGCAGCCCGTAGGCCGGGTTGTTCTGGGTCTGGGGGTAGTCCTTGGCGATCAGCGCCGCCACCGCCTTGGCCCGCTTGCCCGGGTCGGGGTGGGTCGAGAGAAACTCCGGGGGCCGCCCGTCCTTGCCCGTCACCTGGTCCAGCAGCTCCATCACCTGCTGCTGGCCGTACGGGTTGTAGTTGGCCCGGACCATGTATCGGACGCCCAGCGAATCCGCCTCGCTCTCCTGGGCCCGTCCGTAGCTCTTGAGCGCGATGTCACCGAAGTTGTTGGTGAGCGTGGTGGCGATGTTGCCCCCCACGATGGCGTCGATCAGCCCAGCCCCGACCTGCATCTTGAGCGCGTCGGCGAAGCGCTCGTTGGTGTGCCGCGCCATCACGTGCCCGATCTCGTGCCCGAGCACGCCGGCGAGCTCGGCCTCGTTGGACAGTTTCACCGCCAGCCCGCGCGACATGAACACCTTGCCCCCGGGTAGCGCAAACGCGTTGATCACATCGCTGTCCAGCAGCGTGAACTCCCAGGGCAGCGTCTGGTAGGTCGGGTCGTCCACCGCCGTGGTCTTGACCAGTTTCATCCCGACCTCGGTGACGTACTGGCGCAGGTCCGCCTTCGCCACTTCCCCGCCATACTCCTTCACCATCTCCGCCTTGCCCTGCGTGCCGATCTGGATCTCCTCATCGCGGCTCAGCACATTGAGCTGCGATCGGCCCGTGGTCTTGTTCAGCGAGCACCCCGCTAGCCATGCCACCATCACGCCCAGCAGCACCAGGTTGAGTCTCTTTGCGTTCCGCATCGCGCCTGAGCCCTCCGATTGTCCTCCACCGGCTTGGCCGGTGGTCCCAAGCTAACTCTTGGCCGCTCCGCCCATCTTGGCCATCAGCATCGCCCGCGTCTCGGGCGTGGCGATCACCTTGGCCGAAAGGTCGGCGCCGCGCTTGATCACCGCGTCCGCCAGCGAGCCGTCCAGTTGATTCAGCAGATCCTTGGTCGCGGCCAGCGCCCCTGGCCCCCCGCTCGCCAGGCGCTGCACCAGGTCCTCGCACGCCCCGTCCAACGCTTCGCGAGACTCGACCAGCACATCCACCATGCCCATCTCATAGGCCTCGCGCCCGCTCATGGTGCCGCCCGAGAGCAGCACCCGCCGCGCACGCCCCGGGCCGATCTTCCGCACCACCCAGGGTGCGACGACCGCGGGGCACACGCCCAGGTCCACCTCCGGATAGCCCATCTTGCTGTCGGCGTGGGTGATCGCGACATCGCACACGCACGCCAGGCCGCAGCCCCCGCCGATCGCGGCCCCCTGCACCTTTGCGACGGTCACCTGGGGCAGCTTGCGCACCCGCAGCGTGAGGTCCGCCAGCGAATGAAGCAGCACGCCCGGAGCCGCCGGATCGTTCATCACCGCCTTGAGATCCATGCCCGCACAAAACGCCGGCCCGGTGCCCGTCACGACCAGCACCACGACGCCCTGCGACTTTTCCAGTTCGTCGAGGCGTTCGTGCGCGTCGCGCAGTACCTGGAGAGACAGCGCGTTGCGCGACTCGGGACGGTTCAGAGCCAGCGTGCCGACCTTGCCCGAGATCGAAAGCGACGCGAGTGACGTCATGCGCACAGCATATCAGGCACGCGTAGGGCCGAGCACGCTCAGAGCGGCGCGAACGGGCTGCCGCCCCTGCGAGGGCTTCCCCCCTTGTCCTGGTCCTTCTCCTGCCGCGCCCGGTTCTGCTGCGTGTCGCGCGTCGGCTGGGCCAGGAGCGGGTTGTTCCTCTGCGGGCCCGCCTGCGTCGAGGCGGGCGCCGGTGCCGGGCGCGGCATCGGCCCCGCCACCGGGTTCTGGCGCGGCGGCTGCGGGCGACTCGGGGCCGGAGCGGGCGCGGGTGTCACCGGACGCGGCCTGGGTTGGCCCGAACTATGATCGTCGCGCTGCCCGCGCGGGCCGCCCGCGTGGTCGTTGTGATTGCCCTGATCGCCGTGATTGCCGCGGTCGTTGTGATTGCCGTGGTCGTTGTGATTGCCGTGGTCGTCATCCCGTCCGTGGCTCCAGCCACCATGATCATCGTGTCGGTCGCCCCGATGATCGTCGTCGTGCCCGTCGAAGCGGACGTATCCACCGCCGCGATAGGGATAGCGGCGATCGCGGAAACTCCGCGCGCCGTAGTCGTGATCGAGATACACCCCGCCCCCGATCACCGTCGTCTCGTAGGTCGTCACGACCGGATCGGGCAGATACACCGGCGCGGGCTCGTAGACCACCTGGGGCTGATACACCACCACCGGCTCGGGGGGCGGCGAGTAGATCGTCACGCCCGGCCCAGCCTGGGGGCCGGCGGGCGGATTGGCCTGAGGACCCTGAGCCACGTACACGTCGGGTTGGGGTGGCAGCGGGGCGGGAACGTATACCCGACGCTCCTGCACGACAGTGCACCCCTGCATGGCCGCGAACAGACCCGCGGCCATCGAAACCGCCAAGACCCGCGATGCACAAGACGTAGTGAACCGTGCCATACCTCGCCTCGTTTCTGAACTTCCCGGCCGCCCGGCCCAGTCCCTCCAGACTGATTGGTCAGACGGCTGAGCATCTTTCAAATATCTACGTAATGTGAGACGCCCGGGTGCGAGGATTGTTCCGATTGGGCAAGCCCGACGGAAACCGTTTGTTTGCATCGGGTTAGGAATCGATCTCAAGTTGGTGACGTTTACCCCCTTGAACAGGGGGGTAAGGTTACCACGCAAAGACCCGGCGACGAGGAGTCTCACCCCTAGCTTGCCGCGCTCTCCGGACGTCGGGAACGGCTGTCGCTCGCACGGATGTCGGTCGGCGCTACGCCTTGGCGCCGGCCGTCTCTTTGGCGCTGGCGCCGACGCTCACCTTCACCGCGACGAATGAGGGCTTGACGCGCTTCTCAAACTCGCTCCAGTACTTGTTCATGATGGTGCGAGTCGCCCAGTTGGTGCCGTCGGCCAGGCCACAAATCGTGGTCCCCGGCATGCTGCCCATGCTGGTGGCCACTTCAAGGGCCAGATCCAGGTCCTTGGTCTTGGCGTTGCCCTCTTCGATGCGGCACATCAGTTGATACAGCCACCCGGAGCCTTCGCGGCACGGCGTGCACTGGCCGCAACTCTCGTGCTTGAAGAACCGGGTGATGTTGCGGCAGACCGCCACCATGTCGGTGTCTTCGTCGAAGATGGTGGGGCAGGCGGTGCCCAGGCCGAGCACGTTGTACTTGCGCCCGATGTCGAAATCCATCTCGGCCTCGTACTGATCGGGCCCGAGCACGCCCATGCTGATGCCGCCGGCGATGGCGCCCTTGAACTTCTTGCCGTTGCGGATGCCGCCACAGAGTTCCTCGACCATCACCCGCAGCGGGATGCCGAGTTCGCACTCGTACACGCCCGGGCGATTGACGTGGCCTGATACGCCCATGAGCTTGGTGCCGAAGCTGGGCGGGGCGCCCTGGAAGGTGCTCGCCACGCCCTGCTTCATGAACCAATCGGCGCCCTTGCTCACGATGCTGGGGAGGTGGGCCAGGGTTTCGACGTTGTTAATGATCGTCGGCTTGCCGAAGAGGCCCTTGATGGCGGGGAAGGGGGGCTTGATGCGGGGCCAGCCGCGTTTTCCTTCGATGGCTTCGAGCAGGCCGGTCTCTTCGCCACAGATGTAGGCGCCGGCGCCGCGATGCAGGTAGCACTCGACGGCGAACGACCCGCCGCGACCGGTGCTGGCCCCGCCCAGGAGGCCCTGCTTGCCGAAGATGCCCTTGGCGTAGGCCTCTTGGATGGCCTTCTCGACGACGTGGGCCTGGTGGTGGTATTCGCCTCGAATGAAGACGTACGCCGTGCGGATGCGGCAGGCATAGCACGCGATCGCAATGCCTTCCAGCATCAGGTGCGGGTCAAAGTCCATGAGCAGGCGGTCTTTGAAAGTGCCGGGCTCGGATTCGTCGGCGTTCACCGCGAGATAGCGCTGGCCCGGATCGGCCTCGTTGCCCTGCTCGTCGGTCGTCAGTTTGGGCAGGAAGGTCCATTTGAGACCGGTCGGGAAGCCTGCGCCGCCGCGACCCCGCAGGACGGACTTCTTGACCTCTTCGGTCACGGCGTCGGGCTTCAGGGCGATGGCTTTGCGCAGGCCCTCGTAGCCGCCGGTCTGCATGTATTCGTCGATGCCGACGACATGGCGGCCCTTGGGGTCGGCGTAAGGCCAGCAGGGGATTCGCTGGGTGAGCACTGGCCCGCCGAGTTCATCCAGGTGGGGATTGAACTTGCCGGAGGGGGAGGAGGTGGTGAGGCCTTGAGGGTGGCGTGGCATGGCGGGGAGAGGATAGGAGATCGATCAGGGCAAGGACGACAGGGGCGATTCGCACGACGGCGGGCACGTGGATTTTGTGGACCTCGGTTGGGACGCGTGGGCGAACGGGCTTACCGATAATCTCCCCGCATCAAGAAGCGGCGTCAAGAGGCCCACGTGAATGGAAAAAATCTGTGCACCAGTGAACCCGGACATGCGCTTTGACGAATATATACGATATGGAATACCATGATGTGGGAGATCGAATACACCGACGAGTTCGGGGCGTGGTGGGAGACTCTGTCGGAAGCCGCCCAGGAGGCGATCGCCCATGACGTGGGCGTGCTGGAGGCGATCGGGCCGGGACTCGGACGCCCGCTGGTCGACACGGTCAAGGGTTCGCGTTTTGGAAACATGAAGGAGCTTCGGACCCAGCACGACGGCGAGCCCTACCGCACCTTCTTCGCCTTTGACCCTCGGCGGCACGCGATCCTGCTCATCGGGGGCAGCAAGCAAGGCGATCGCCGGTTTTACGAGAAGTTCGTTCCTCAGGCCGATGCCCTGTATCAGGCACACCTGGATGAGCTAAAGCGAGAAGGACTGCTGTAAGCGCGAGGACCCTATGGCCAAACCCTGGAAGAATCTCAAAAACAAACTCAGCCCCGCGGCCCGCGCTCGGGTCGATGCCCGCATCGCCGACACGCTCAGGTCCATGCCCCTGCACGAGATTCGCAAGGCCATCGGGCTCACGCAGGCCGAGTTGGCCGGGCGGCTGGATGTCGCCCAGGGCAATGTCTCCAAGTTGGAGCATGCCGCGGACATGTACCTGACCACGCTCCGCAAGTACGTGGAGTCCCTCGGGGGCGAACTGCACCTGACCGCTTCCTTCGCTGACGGACGCCGGTTCGAGATCGATCAATTGGCAACCCTCGACCCGCAGGACTGACCCGGTCTCGCTCCGGCGCCTCTACCCTGCCCGCATGAGTGCCGCCACCCCGTATTCGTCGTCCCTTGCCCGCGAGATCGCCCAAGTCGCCCTGCTGCGGGGCAACTTCACGCTTCGCTCGGGTCGCACCAGCACGTACTACCTGGACAAGTACCTCTTCTCCACCCGCCCCGAACTGCTGCGGCAACTCGCGCCGCTCTTTGGCGAGCGTCTCAAGGCCATGGAAACCAAACTGGGCGTCAAGTTCGTGCGTCTGGCCGGGGCGGAGCTCGGCGGCATTCCGCTGGTGACGGCCGCCAGTTTGCACACCGGCCTGCCCAGCATCTTCGTACGCAACAAGAAAAAGGACTACGGCACGTCGAAACAGATCGAAGGCGCCGTCACCAAGGGCGACGTGATCGCGCTGCTGGAGGACGTCGCGACGACCGGGGGCCAGGCCCTCGAGGCCGTCGCGTCGCTGCGTGAGAGCGGGGCGGACGTGCGGGGCGTCATCGCGACGATCGATCGTTTGGAGGGGGCTCGCGAGAACATCGAGAAGGCGGGGCTGGCGTTTGATGCGTTGTTCACGACGCGCGATCTGGGCGTGACGGAGTAGGGGTTTGGGTGGCACCGCTCTCCAGAGCGGTGCACGATTATCAAGGCGCACCGCTCTGGAGAGCGGTGCCACCAAGACAACGCAAGACGATTCATGCGCACCATCGTCCAACGAGTCTCCCGCGCCAGTGTCACCGTCGACGGCCGCGAGGTCGGCGCGATCGGCCCCGGCCTGCTGTTGCTCGTCGGCATCGAGATCGCCGACGGCGAGCCGCAGGCGGCGTGGACCGCAGACAAAGCCGCGAATTTGCGCGTGTTCTCGGACGCGGGCGGCAAAATGAACCTGAGCGTGCGCGATCTTGCCCAGACTGCCGCGAGCCCGGGTTTGCTTGTGGTGCCCAACTTCACGGTTGCCGGCGATGCGAGCAAAGGGCGGCGGCCGAGTTTTGATTCGGCAATGCGTCCTGAAGCCGCGGAGCCGTTGTTTGCGCGGATTTTGGAGCTCATTCGAGCCGCGGCTGGACCGGGCGTGGTGGTCGCTGGCGGGGTATTCCGTGCTCATATGCACGTCGAACTTGTGAATGATGGCCCGGTGACGCTGGTGCTCCAGTCGCCCGCGTGAGTATGCACTCGGGCCGGGTTACGCAGCGATGCTGTTCCCCAAGAAAGGGGGAACAAAACCTGCGCGATGCCGTACAAGATCGACCATGAACAACTCGACCCTTTTCGTTCGTCGCTCGCCCATTCACCTCCTGTGCGTGGCCGCCCTGTGCGCCGCGGCGCCCGCGGCTCTTGCTCAGTGGTCGGCTGACCCGGGCAACAACCTTGCCATCGGCGACCTCGCCAACGACCAGGTGCAGGCCAAGATCAAGCCCACTTCCGATGGCGGGTGCTACATCACCTGGTTCGACAACGCCACCGGCGGGTACGACGTCAAGATCCAACGCCTGGACCGCCAGGGCTTCGAGCAGTTCCCGCACAACGGCATCCTGCTCGCCGACCGCAGCTACTCGTCGACGGTCGATTACGACATGGTCGTCGACGCGAGCGACAACGCCATCGTGACGTTCCGCGACAATCGCTCCGGCACCAGCCTGGTTACCGTCACCAAGGTCACGCCCAGCGGCGATCAGCCCTGGGGCGCCAGCGGCGTGCAGCCCCCCGGCACCACCAACGCCAACAACCCCCATGTCGCCGTGCTTTCTGATGGGTCCATCGCCTCGGGCTATAGCGTGGGCAGCGGCTTCACGCTGGTGCGGCTTGACCCGACCGACGGTCACGTGGTCGCCGGGCCGGTGGCGATCAGCGAGAGCGGGCGCACGGTGACGCTGAGCGACCTGCAGCCGGGCGACAACGGCAGCGTCATCGCCCTGTGGGTGCGCCCGTTCACCACGTCGTTCCTCAGCAGCAAGTACCTGTACACGCAGAAGTATGACTCGAGCCTGACGGCCTTGTGGACGCCCCCGGTCGGCTACGCCGCGGTGCCCGTGTACGCCCCTCAGCCCAGCACTCCGTGGCCCACCGGCAGCGGGACCTACGGCACGCAGGGCGGCTCCATCCAGAACGGCTACTTCCCCACGTTCGTGAGCGACGGTGCGGGCGGCGGCGTCTTCGGGTGGTACGAAAACGCCGGGCCCCGCAACGCCTACATCCAGCACATCCTGGCCGACGGCACGGCCAAGTTCCAGGCCAACGGGCTGCCCAACGCCGTCACCGATTCCACCCGCATCCGGATCAGCGGCACCGTCGCGTATGACCGCGCGACCGGCGAGTACTACTCCGCCAGCGCCGAGAGCGCCAACCCCACGCAGGGCAACTACAGCGCCTTCGTCCAGCACTTCACCGCTGCCGGCCAGCGCACCTTCACCGACTCCGGCCTGACCATCCTTCCTACCGGCACCGGCAACCAGCCCTCTTTCGTGCAGGTGCAGGCGATTGCCGGGGGCTGCGTCGTGACGGGCATCGATTCTCGCAGCGCTACCACCGGCGTCGTCTTCGCCGCCGGCGTTGACAGCGAGTCCGCGTCGGTCACATGGTCCAGCCTCGCATCCTCCACCATCGAGACCAAGTCTCGCCTGACGAGCTGCAACAGCACCAGCGGCGACGTCTTCATGGCCTTCAGCGGCGGGGCCACCGGTAGCCAGAACATGTACGCCCAGAACGTCAGCCCGACGGGCGTCTACGGCAACCCGCCCCCGATGTGCAACCCCGACGTCAACCAGGACGGCGTCGCCGATCAGGGCGACGTCGACTACCTCATCAACGTGATCGCGGGCGGCGAAAACCCCACCGGCATCGACGCGGACTTCAACGGCGACGGCGTGGCCGACCAGGGTGACGTGGATGCGATCATCAACGTCATCGCCGGCGGTCCTTGCCCGTAACTTTTTCATTCGCGCACGGCGCAGCCGGATCACAACCGACTCGCCACGACATGACGATCAACTCGGCCCGGCAAAGGAAACCCTTTGCCGGGCTTTGTTTTTGAGCGCATTTCTGCGAATGGCGGCCGAACGCGAAGATCGACAGGCGACGAATCATGTTGCCGCGATGGCTGCGAGAGGTTCCGTCGCCGTGGGCGATTCATGGTGAATGCGAGCCCGTTTCACCTCGAGCGTGCATTTACCTTTGCGATTTCTTAACAATTGACGTAGGCTGGCGAAGCGGATCCGCCTCGGAGCGGAATGTGAGCGCCCGATCGAGGGCAAACCGGTCATGATCGACACCGATGCTGGCTGTGCGGCACTTCTTCTTTGGTCACCGGTGGTCAGCATCGCACGCACGTCAGCAGCACGCCTGGTGATTTTTCGGTCCAGTCTTCATGGTTCCGCCGGGCGGAGCCGTGGATCTCGAACGGGCTGCCTGTCGTGGGGGCCCGGCACTGGTTTCTCGACGAGGAGGCCGTTTATGAATCGCGTTCTTTTGTCCGCCGTGCTGTTGTGCGCTGCCGCCGCTCCATCATTTTCACAGGTGCTCTACAACCGTCGGATCCTGTCGAGCGACGTTACCGTGCAGCCGACATCGATGCCCGACATCGTCGCCATCACGGTGCGTTGTCGCGCCGCCAACCAGCTCCCGGCGATCACCAACCTCAGTTGCACCATTCATCTATTCGGCCAAGGCATGATCCTGGTCGAGGCTCCCGTCTCGATCATCATCGGAGGCGGCCAGACCTGCGGCGGTTCGTGCCCCACGGGCAACTGCCCCGGTTCGGAATGCTCCGACTTCAGCCCCTATGGCGGCCAAGGCTGCGCCTGCGACATCATCGTGACGCCCAACGGCAACCCTACGTACTTCGCCCGCATCCTCCCCCACGAGCCCGTCACGGTGTCGCTCACGCCGGCGGCTGGCGCCGTGCCGGAGGTCTACACGCAGGACGATAGTTTTACGTTCACGTATGGCGATGCTTGCGACCCCGACGTCAACCAGGACGGCGTCGCCGATCAAGGTGACGTGGACTACCTCATCAACGTGATCGCGGGCGGGCCCAACCCCACCGGCATCGACCCCGACTTCAACCAGGATGGCGTTGCCGACCAGGGAGACATCGATGGACTGATCAACGTGATCGCGGGCGGGCCTTGCCCGTAATCGGAAGGCGCCAGGCGCTCGGCGCCGGACACCAGGGAAGAAAAAAGCCCCGCGAATGCGGGGCTTTTGCATGAATGGATGCTGGACTCAAGGCTGCGTGGTCACGCCGCCCTGCGCGAGCCGGCTCACTCCGGCTTGGGCCGCTTGTTCAGCTCGCTCGCGCTGAGTTTGCGTTTGACCGCGCCGTAGAGCGTGCGGATCTTGGGCGCGGCCGGCGTCGCGGGGGCCGCGGGCTTCGCCGGCGCGGGGGGCGTCGGCTTGGCCTCGACGATCGGGCGGGGCGGCTCGGGCGGACGCTGCTCGCGCGGGCGATCGTCGCGCCTCGGGCGCTGATCACGCCGAGGGCGGTCATCGCGGCGCGGCTCTCCACCTTGGGAGCCGCCCTGTTGACCCTGCATTGGCCCGCTTTGCTGGCCATTCTGCGGGCCGGCCTGCCCGTTGTTCGGCCCACCCTGTCCACCTTGGCCGCCACGACCGCCCCGCCGGCGGCGACGCCGACGGCGACGGCGCCCGCCACCCTCGCCCTGTTCGCCTTGCTCACCCTGAGGCTGCCCGGCGGGAGCGTCTTCGAAGCCGCCCTCTTCGGACTCCATGTCGTCCTCGGCGACCATCTCGTCGGGGCCGATGGCGTCGTCGGGTAGCGGAGCGGGCGCGGGGGTCGCCGCGATATCGCGCCCGGCTTCGTCGTGGTCGTCCATCACGCGTTCGCGTGCGGCCGCGGGGGCTGCGGCGTCATTCGTCTCGTCGGCGCCTTCGTCGCCGGCAGCCGGCGCATCAGGTGAAGGCACAAACCCATCGCCCCAATCCCCGCCCGTGTCGGGCGTGTTCTCGGCGAACTGCGGGCGGCTGGGTTCGCGACGCGGGTCGTCGCCCCGGCTCTGTGCCTGCCCATCGCGCGGCGGCGGGCCACCCTCGCCGCCACGGCCTCCACGCCCGCGCCCACGCCGGCGCCGACGGCGGCGTCCGCCGCCTTCGCCCTGCTGCGGGTCGCCCATCGGGGCCAGGCCCTCACGCTGCATCTGCTCCTGGGCGTCGCTGGCCGCACGCTCGGAGGCGTCGTCGGTCGCGGGCTGATCACCATTCTGAGGCGGCGCGAGCTGCGGCGGCTGCGACCCGCGATCATCGCGGCGCTGGCCGTCGCGCGACCCTTCGCGCCCGCCTTCGCCCTGCTCGCCATCGCGCCCGCGTCCACGGCGCCCGCGCCGGCGGCGCTTGCGCCCCGTGCCCTCGAGCGTCGGCATGGGCGAGCCGTCGTCGGGCGCCTCGTCCAGTTCGATCGGGTGCGTGTCGGCGGGTTCGTCGGCCTCGGGTTCGGGCTCGGCGAAGGCGAGTTTTTCGTCCTCGCTGAGCGCCCAGTCGGCGCTGGCCTGCGGATCGTCCCACGCCACCAGGTTCTTGGTCCCCTTGGGCGTGGGCAGGTTGGTCACGTCGATGTCAGCGCCGTTGGCGTCGTACGCATAGAACGACACCCGATCGACGGCGACCGCCTCGCTCACGCGCACGTCGACGTGCTTGCCGTACGAGCGCTCGATGCGTCCGAGCAGCGCCCGCTTGGTGCTGAGCAGTTCGCCCGCGACGCGCGGGGCGACGGCCATCTCGACCTTGTGCACGTTGTGCAGGTCGAGGATCGCCGCGAGTTGGCGCAGGGCATCGCCCGCGAGCGAATCGGGCCTCTGCAGCAGCCCGCGCCCGCGGCAGGTCGGGCAATCCGTAAAGTGCGTGCTCTCGTGGCTGGGCCTCATCCGCTGGCGCGTCATCTCGAGGATGCCGAACTCGCTGATGGGCGTGACGGTGCTCTTGGCCCGGTCGCGCTTGAGGCGCTCTTTGAAGCGGTTCTCGATGTCCTTGCGGTGCGAGGCGTGGCGCATGTCGATCAGGTCGTTGATGACGATGCCGCCCATGTCGCGCAGGCGAAGCTGGCGGCAGATTTCATCGACCGCCTCGATGTTGGTCTGATACGCGTTGGCCTCGGCGTCGCGCGCGTCGCGGCTCTTGCCGCTGTTCACGTCGATGGCGACCAGGGCTTCAGTTTGATCGATGACGAGCCGCCCGCCGCTGGGCAGGGGCACCTCGCGGGCATGGATCAGGCTGATCTGATTTTCGATGCCGAAGGCATGGAAGACGGGTGTGGTGCCGGGGTAGTGCAGCAGTTTGGTGGTGCCGCGGGGCGCCACGATCTTCATGAAGCGGCTGGCTCGCTTGAGCGCCACCTCGCTGTCGATGATGACTTCCGAGATGTCGTTGGTCAGCATGTCGCGCAGCGACCTCACCAGCAGGTCGCTCTCGCTGTACAGCAGCCGTGGCTTGCCCCCGACGCGCAGGCGCCGGTCCATGTCCTTCCACAGGCGCTGCAGGTACGCCAGGTCACGCTTCAGCTCGGCCTTGTTGCGCTGAAAGCCCGCCGTGCGCAGGATGAACCCGAAGCCCTCGGGCAGGTCGAGCTGATCGAGAATCTCCCGCATCTTGCGGCGCTGGTCCTCGTCTTCGACCTTGCGCGACACGCCGACCTTGTCCATGCCGGGCATCATCACGAGGAACCGGCCCGGAATGCTGAGGTAACTGGTGACGGTGGGGCCCTTGGTGCCCACGCCCTCCTTCAGCACCTGCACGATGACCTCATCACCCCGCCGCAGGGCGGCTTGAATCGGAGGCCGCTCGCGCCGGGGCGTCTTGAACCCCACCCGCTCGGTGGTCTCGTCGTCCTCACCCGGGAAGTAGCGCGGGTGCAGGTCGGTCACATGCAGGAAGCCGTTGTCTTCAACCCCAAAGTCGACGAACGCGGCCTGAATCGCCGGCTCGACGTTGACCACCTTGCCGACGTAGATGTTGCCCACCCGGCTGGCCTGCGCGTGGCGCTCGACAAAGAGTTCTTCGAGTTTCCCATCCTCGACGATGGCCACGCGGCACTCTTCGCCAGGGACATAGTTAATAAGCATCTGATTGACGGACATGTATCGCTTTCTGCGGCGGGCTCTCCCAGCCGCGGCGACCCGGGTGGCGTGCTGCCTCCCGAACGATCGCCTCGCGCGATTCACCCGCCCTGGCCCTTCAGCCGAGATCGCCCGGACACAGCGCTCTTTGCTCCGTCAAACTCGGGATGAGCCTGAAACAGGCCCGAATCCGGCCGCCCTGTTGGAAGGGGGCCCGCCCGCTCGCGCCTCGGTCCCTTGGCTTGGTTCCTCGTATCGAGGTCACCCCGCCGGGCCCGCGCTCGCGAGGGAGCGCTCTCTTCGCCGGCGGGAGGTGCCCTTGAAACAAGGCCCGCATCGCCGGAGACTCCGCCCGCTCGCTTGGCCGCGCCAGTGACCCGATTGTCACCCGTGCGAAGCCGCCCGAAAAGGCGGGGAGTTTGTCGGGTTTGAGAGCGCCGGCGGGCCTCGCGAAAGGCCGCGGCGTCAAACCGCGTGTCTTTTCTCCATCGGCTACTCGGCGGAACGACCGTCGAATGCCTCAGGAACAAACGTTCGCGCCCGGTCACGCAACAATCGCGCCACCTGGTCGCTGGAATCAAGGGCGAGGACCTGTCGGGCCACGCGCTCGCACTGCTGAACACTCACGCTGCGGACAAACCGCTTGAGTTGGGGAATGCTCCCCGCGGACACTGAAAGGGTACGCAGCCCCAAACCGATCAGCAACAGGGCATATTCGAGGTCAGACGAGGATTCGCCACAAGCCGACAGGGGGGTCTCGTGCCGCCTCGCCACCCGCGCCACATCGCGAATCAGCCGGATGACCGCCGGGTGCATCGGGGTGTACAGGTGCGACACCCGCTCATTAATACGATCGACCGCCAGGGTGTACTGCACCAGGTCATTCGTCCCAATCGAGAAGAAATCCACCTCGCGGGCAAAGGCCTCGGCCTGGATCGCGGCACTGGGCACCTCGACCATCATGCCGATGGGCAGGTTGGCGTCGAACGGAATCCCCTCTTCCGAGAGGTCCTCCATCACCTCGCGCACCAGAAACTTCGCTTGGCGCAGTTCGCTGATCGCCGACACCAGCGGGAACATGATCTTGATCTTGCCCAGGGCCGAGGCCCGCAGCAGCGCTCTCAGTTGCCGCTTGAACATCGGCGTGTTCTTGAGGCAATACCGGATCGAGCGGTTGCCCAGGAACGGGTTGCGCTCGGGGATCTCCTCCTGCGCCTGGGTGTACTTGTCCGCCCCCAGGTCCACCGTGCGGATGACCAGCTCTTTGCCCTTGCACAGTTCCACGCACCGGGCGTACGCGTGGTAGTGGTCCTCTTCGGTCGGCTCGCTGGCGTTGGTCAGATACAGGTATTCCGTGCGGTACAGGCCCACGCCCTCTCCGCCCGCCGCCACCACCTTGGCCGCCTCTTCCGCCAGCTCGATGTTGCCCAGAATCGAGATGTGCGTGCCGTCGGTCGTCACCGGGGGCAAATCGCTGAGCTCGTTGAGCGACACGCGGAACAAGCGCCGTTGCTCGATGAACCGCCGATACTCCGAGACTGTCGCCGCGTCCGGGTTCAGGATGATCGCCCCGCGATCACCATCCAGCACCACGGGCATGCCGTCGCGGGCGTGCTTGAGCAGCGTCTTGCAGCCGACAACCGCCGGGATGTCCAGCGCCTTGGCGATGATCGCGGTGTGGCTGGTCGCCCCGCCCAGGTCGGTGGCGAAGCCCAGGATCCGCCGCCGATCGAACTGGGCCGTCTGCGAGGGCGTCAGGTCGCGGGCCAGCAGAATCGTCCCTTCCTCTGCATCCGCGATGGGGCTGGCCTTGGCGCCCACCAGGTGCTTGTTCAGGCGATGGGCCAGGTCCTCGAGATCATTCACCTTGGTCGCGAACACACTGTCGCCCGTCGCCCGGAATCGCTCGGCCAGGGCCGCGAAGACCGCGCTGACCGCGAACTCCGCCGACACCTGCTCACGCTCGATCTGCCCCTGGATCTGCTTAATGAGCGTCGGGTCCTGCAGCATGCCGACGTGGAACAGGAAGATCTTGGCAGCTTCGTGCCCCATCTCCCGCGTGGCGTTTTCGTGCACCCGCAGGATGTCCTCGATCGACGCCGAGATCGCCGCCTTGAGGCGTTGCACCTCGGCGTTCACGAGCTCCCGGGGAATCGTCCGGCGCGTCACCCGCCGTCGATCATCATCAATCACCAGCGCCCGCCCGATCACAATGCCCGTGGACACAGGCAGACCCTTCACAAGGATCATGCCGCTCATGTCGCCGGGTGGTGTTGGAGGAGTTTCGGGCACGGGCGAGGATTCTAACGCGATTCAGCCGAGTATCTTTCGGCATTCGAAAAGCCCGGGTTGGGCCCGATCCCGCACCAACAGACACCCCATCGCGGCCACTTGCACCCGCCCCAGACCTGCTATCATGCCTTTGTTCGGCGGGCGTCCCCTTCGTCGCCCGCTCCAGGCTCGTGGGTATGCGGGCGGCCATCTTCGCCCCATCCTTCTCGACAGAACGCAGGCTCGACAGAAACCGTGTATCCGCCGCTCGGAAGGTGCCCCTTGGGTCGGCCCAAAGGCCTTCCGCCTCGCGGGTTCGAACGAAACAGGACGCTCCTTACCAGGGGCGCGGCATATTCAGATCAGGGCTCAAGACGCCCCGATCGACCTTTGAGATCACATCGCGGGTGCTCGGCGGGGGCACTTATGCCCCGCGCAGCGCCCGGCTACGGGAGGTCGTGTGAACGGATTCGGCAACAACAGACGAGGCGGCCGCGGGCCCCAGCGCGGGCCCTATCGGGGCCACCAGAACGGCCACCAGGGCCAGCGCCAGAACTGGAACCAGCCCCGCCCCCAGCAGCCCCAGCGCGACCAAGGCCCCATCGACGTTGACGGCAAGCCGCTCCCGCTCCCCCCCGGCGCCAAACGCTTCGACGAACTCACCTCTGTCGACCCCGCGCCCCGCCTCACCCTCGAATACCCGGGCTGCCCGGCGTCGTGCCGCCTCATCGACCTCTTCTGCCCCATCGGTCGCGGCCAGCGCGGCCTCATCGTCTCACCCCCCAAGGCTGGCAAGACCACCCTTCTCAAAGACATCGCCACTGCGCTGCTCCGCAACCACCCGGACGTCGAGGTCGTTGTCCTGCTCGTCGACGAGCGCCCCGAAGAGGTCACCGACTTCCGCCGCACGTTTGTCCAGCCCGAGAGCCAGCAGGTGGAGCGCGAGATGCTGGCCCGGGGCGAAGCCGCCTTCAAGGAGGCGGGCCAGCCCGTGCCCGCCGCGCCCCCCGCCCCGCTGCGCGTGCGGGTCATCGCCAGCAGCAACGACCACCAGGTCGAAAAGCACATCGAGATCTCAACCACCGCCATCGACCGCTGCAAGCGCATGGTCGAAGCGGGCAAGCACGTCGTCGTGCTGCTCGATTCGCTGACGCGCCTGGGCCGGGCGTTCAACAACAGCCGGCGTCACGCCAACTCAGGCCGCACGCTCAGCGGCGGGCTCGACAGCAAGGCCTTGGAAGTCCCCCGCCAGCTCTTCGGCGCCGCCCGCAACACCGAAGAAGCCGGCAGCCTCACCATCATCGCCAGTTGCCTGGTTGATACCGGCAGCCAGGCCGATCAAGTCATCTTCGAAGAGTTCAAGGGCAGCGGCAACATGGAACTGATCTTGGATCGCAAGATCTCAGAGCGAAGGCTCTTCCCCGCCATCGATCTCGCCGCCAGCGGCACCCGCAAAGAGAACCTCCTCCTCACCGAGGACGAACTCAAGACCATGTCCGCGCTGCGGCGCCGCTTGCTGGCCATGCCGCCCCATCAGCAAGTCGAGCAGTTGCTCGCCGCCCTCAAACGCTTCCCCACCAACGCCACGCTCGTCGGCGGCGCGGGCTGACCTTCATTGCTGGATGCCTCGATGCCGTGTGCCTCGATGCCTTCCTCACCATCCACCCTCTTCGCCGCATGATCCTCACCGAGCCAATCGGCACCGTCAGCGTCATCCGCCTCGATCGGGCGGCCAAACGCAACGCCCTCACGCCAAAGATGCTCGCGTCGCTCGTCAGCGCGATCTCCACCGCCGCCAGCGCCCGCGCCATCGTCCTCTCGGGCGTCGGCGATGTCTTCTGCGCCGGCTTTGATCTCGCCGCCAGCCAGAACGACGACACGGTGCTGCCCGCGCTGCTCGACCAACTCTCCAAAGCCTGCGACGCGCTGCGTCAGGCCCCCTGCCCGGTGGTCTGCAGCGCCCACGGGGCGGCGATCGCCGGAGGCTGCGCCCTCGCCAGCGCGTGTGATTTCCTCGTCACCAACGACGACGCCAAACTGGGCTACCCGGCCGTCAAGCTTGGCATCTCCCCTGCCGTGAGCGCGCCGCACTTCACGCCGCTCGCCGGCTTCGGCCCCGCTCGGGCGCTCATGCTCGACCCCCGCGTGATCTCTGGCCGCGACGCCCTGCGTCTGGGCCTGGCCGCCGCAAGCCTGCCCGCGCCGGGCGAGTGCGAAGCCCACGCCATCGCGCTGGCCACGGCCCTGGCCGCGAAACCCCGGCACGCCCTGGCCTATACCAAGCGCTGGCTGAACGAGCTCGACGGGTCCGACGATCGCGCTCGACGCGATGCGGCTCTAGCCGCCTCGCTCGCGGGCGTCGGCAGTGACGAGCAGCGTTCGCTTCTTCAAGCCGCGTGGAAGCGATGATCTTCTTCCTCGGTTTTGCGGCTCACGCGTGACGCCCAGGTTCCTGCCGCGCTCCCGGCCGTGTACATTGTCCCGATGCGTACGCCCCGTCCACTCGCCCGCGCCTCCCGCGCCCTCCTCTGCTCATTCGCGGCCATTCTTCCCCTCGTCTTGGTCCCCGCATGCGAAACCACCACGCCCGCGCCGATGGAGCCCTTCAAGCGCCACCGGTTGGAGTCGCTGTCAAGGGCGCTGGACGCCGCCCGCCAGGCGCAACAGGCGAGCCGCGATGGGATCAGTCAGTCCTTCGAGCAGACATCGCTCGATCTGCTGCCTGTCGATGCGGGCCGCCAGCAACTTGAAGACGCGTACGACCTCGCCCGTCGCGACCTGGCCACCAACCAGACCCGGGTTCGCGTCGCTCGCGAGCGTCTCACCCAGGCGGAGCGCCGCGGCACCGACCTCTTCGCCGAGTGGGACAAGGAAATCGGTTACTACGCGGACAGCGCCCTGGAGGCCCAGGCCCGCGCGGGGTACAACCAGGCCAAGGCAAGATTCGACGAGGCGTTGCAGGCGCTCGTGAAGGCCAACGAGCTGACGCCGCCGCTGCTAGTTGAGTTATCGGACCGCATGTTGTACTTCAAGCATCACCGAGACCAGCCGGACTTGGTTGAGCCGGTGCGAACGCCGCAACGGGTGGAGGCGATGGCAAGGGCCCGCGAGGCGATGTCGGCCGCGACCGACGCCGCGAGCGTTGCCGTCAGCCGATTCGCCGAAGCCGAGGCCGGTGGAAACTAAGGGCGGCAGGCGGCGAACCTGCATATGCAAACATAAATATTCAATCGGCATTGCGAATACGCATTGGCCGATGTTATTCAGCATCGCGAGGGAGTCCGGCGGCACGACCTGAACGGAATTTTCTTGCTTTTCCGGATTTTCTGGGCATTTTACTGGCACTTTCAGATTCCTGATGCATGTTGTGGGTGGTCAGTCAGAGGTGCAACGCCGATGACTCTTTGCTATACTGGAAGTAGTCCTCGCATCAGGCGGGTGACTTTCGTACGGGGTGCTTTATGAAGGTCGCGGTCTCTCGAATCAAGCTGATTCTGGCTGCCATGATGGTGCTGCCGGTGCTCGCGCTGGATGCGATGCGTTCCGAATCCCGCGCCGACACCCGCGAGGATGGCCTCGAGATCGCGTGAGGCAGTTGGATTCCTGCCTGCGTCGTCCGAATTTCAGTTGGTCCGAGTCGCGGTTGGTCCGAGTTTGATCTGATCTGACCAGTGCTAGTCACTCTCCTCCGCCCGGGGCCCTTGCCTCGGGCGGGTCTGTTTTTGGGTTGGTTCGCGCTTGGCCTCGACGGCGCGCAGGGGCCCCTTGCAATTCGTTTGGCGTTTCGTCAAGCGGCGCGGGCTCAAAAATCTTGAACGCCCGCGGCACCACCCCCAAGGCCGCTGAATCACGGATTCTCATTCCAGGCGGGGCACGTCCGACCGGACCGACACGCTTTGCATCACGCCTGGGGCCTCAGGCTCCGATTCCATGTTCGCCCACGAGAGTGGGGGAAAGGGAGCGTGGATCCATGCGCACGGTGCACCTCGGCGATCTTCTCGTTCAGCACGGAGTCTTGACCCCCTCGCAGCGTGATGAAGTGCTCATCGCGCAGAAGACGCGGGGCGGGCCATTCGGCGCCATCGCCGAGCAGATGTTCGGCGTCAGCGCCGCCGCCGTCGAAGCCGCGTGGGCGGAGCAGTACGCGACGCTCGCGCCGCACGTGGACCCGCGTTCGCTCGAGGTGCCGCATCGGGTGCTGGAGATGATCTCGCGGCGCCAGGCCTGGCAGTTCCGCGTGCTGCCGATCTCCTTCAAGGGCGATGAACTGGTGATGTGCACGACCCAGGAGGCCCTGCCCAAGGCCCTGCGATTCGCAGGCTGGCGCCTGGCCCACGTCTGCCAGTTCGTCATCTGCGAGCCTCAGCAGCTCGGCGAAGCCCTGGAGCGCCACTACCCGATGGACGGCATGAGCGCGGCCAGCGTGAGCGAGCGCATGAGCGCCTGACACACGTTGAACCCGGCGGAGCCGGGCTTCGTACTTCGCGGCATGACCGATCGAGACGACGCGTTGGTGCTCGAGTTTCTGTCGCGCACCGACGCGCCGTGCCCTGCCTGCGGCTACAACTGCCACGCCCTCACCCGCCCGGCCTGCCCGGAGTGCAACGCCCCGCTCACGCTGGCGCTGCATTCAGAGCAGGCCCGGCTGGGTCCGTGGGCGACCGCCGCCCTGCCCTTTGCCCTAGGGGCCGGGTTTGACGGCGTTGTTTCGATTCTGCTCGCCTTTGGCCTGGTCGCGTTCCCTCCCCGGGGCGGGGCCGTGTACCGCATGCTCACCATTCTGAGCATCTTCGTCGTGCTGGCGTTGGTCCAACTCGTGGTGCTGCAGGCGATGTACCGGCGTCGGCACCGGTTCCTTGCGATGCCCCGGCGTGCCCAGTGGCACCGGGCCTTCGTGCTGTTCGCGGGGGTGTTCTTCTTCCACGCGATCTATGGGCTGGTCATCGCGGGAGTTTTGTAGCCAAGTTCGCGCGTCCGCCGCCATATCATCGCCACGTGGAAAAACGCTCGAAACCAAAGCCGCCCCGCCGCCCCGGGGGCAAGAAACTCCGCACCCTCAAAGGCTCCAAAGGCCGTGGCGGCACCAAGCCCGGCACTGGAGCAAAGCCCCGGGGTGACGCGCCCAAGGCGCGGACGGGCGGGACGCCTGTCCCACCGGCAGCCAAGCAGGCCAAGAAAAAGCAGCAGGCCCCCGAGCCCCTGCGCACCGTCTCCCTCGTGAGCCTGGGCTGCCCCAAAAACCTCGTCGACAGCGAAAAAATGCTTGGCCTGCTCGCCGAGCATGGCGTGATGCCCGTCTCCTACGACCCCTCGACCGGCGGCTTTGGCGACGCCGACGCCGTCGTCGTCAACACCTGCGGCTTTCTCGAAGCCTCCAAAGACGAATCGCTCGGCGTCATCAAGGAAGCCATCGCCGCCAAGGAGCGGGGCGAGGTCAAGAAGGTCATCGTCGCGGGGTGTTTGGTGCAGCGCCACCGGGCCAAGATGCTTGACTGGGCCCCGGGCATCGACGCGATGGTGGGGGTCTTCGATCGCGACAAGGTGGTCGAGGCCGTCTTCGGGCCCGATCAGCACGACCACGCTGCCCCGGGCGACGCCGACACGCCCCGGTATTGGATCGCCGGCAACGCCCTGAAGGCCGCCGCCGAGCGGGGCCTCAAAACCACCGGCCTCACCGTCAACGGCAAAGACGGCAAGGGCATCGGCTACTTCGAGGACGACGGCGCCCGCCTGCGTCTGACGCCCCGCCATTACGCCTACCTCCGCATCAGCGAAGGGTGCAACCAGAACTGCGCCTTCTGCACCATCCCCAGCATCCGGGGCAAGATGCGCAGCAAGAGCCCGGACAAGATCCTCGCCGAGGCACGCGAACTCATCGCGGACGGCGCGTTCGAACTCCTTCTCATCGGCCAAGACACCACGAGTTTCGGCGACGACATCGGCTGGGGAATGGCACCCTCCGACCCCACCCGCGGCCTGCCGGGCCTGCTCGCCGGCCTCTCCGAAGTCATGGACGACATGGGCTGCAAGGGCTGGCTGCGCCTCATGTACGCCTACCCCAGCAACTTCTCCGACGAGATGATCGACGCCTTCGCGGCCCTCGCCAAGCGTGGCCGACTTCTTCCGTACCTCGATATCCCGCTGCAGCACGCCAGCACGCGCGTGCTGTCGCTCATGCGTCGGCACGTCACCAGCGAGCAGCAAGAGCGGCTCATCAATCGCCTGCGCGAGCGCGTGCCGGGCATGGCCGTGCGCACCACGTTCATCTCAGGCTTCCCGGGAGAGACCGAGGCCGACCACCAGGAACTGCTCGCGTTCGTTGAGCGGATGAAGTTCGAAGCAGTGGGGGTGTTCGAGTACAGCCGCGAGCCCGGCACCGTCGCCGGCACCATGGAGGCCGACGCCACCCTCGCAGTGCCGGAAGAAACCAAGGCCCGCCGGCGTGGCGAGATCATGGCGTTGCAACAGAAGGTCGCCTTCGAGCGAGCCGCCGCCCTGGCCGCCCCGTTCGAGCAGGGCGGCCCCACCAAGGCGACGCGGTTGGACGTCCTCATCGACGCCCCGCTCCGCACCCAAGGCAAAAAGACCAGCGGCGTCTCCGAAGCCGGCCGCCTGTACCAAGGCCGCACCCGCTTCCAAGCCCCCCAAATTGACGGCGTCACCTTCGTCCACTCCCAAGAACCCCTGGCCCCGGGCGAACTCATCCCGTGCGTCGTCGTCGGCAGCGACGGGTATGACCTCATCGCCCGTCCCGTGGCCGAGGCGGAGAAACGCGTAGGGCTGAAGGTCATTTCGTGAGTCTGATTGGGTGAGAGGGTGAGGGGGTGACAGGGTGACAACCAACGTCGCCTTTTCACCCCATCACCCCTTCATCCACTCACCCCCTCATCCGCCCGCCCGAATCCTGTCCAATTCCCCCTCCCCCGGCCGATAAACTCCCCTCGATGCGCGCCGGCCACGTCATCTCCCTGTGCGTCCTCACCCTGCTCACGCTGGGCGTGGTCATGGTCAACTCCACGGATATGCAGGTGGTCAAGGTCGCGGAGGGGCAGACCGTGGCCGCGGCCATCACGCCCCTGACGATCCTCAAGTCTCGCGCCACGATCTACATGGCCCTGGCGGTGCTGGCCATGGTGGCCGCGGCGTTCATGCCGGTGCGTCAACTGGCCGACCGCGCGATGGCCGTGGGCGAGCGGGGCCGGGGCGTGCTGGTGCTCAGCGCTGTGGCGCTGGTGGGCGTGTGCGCCCTGGTGTATGTGCCCGGCATCGGCATTAACCGCAACGGCTCGCACCGCTGGATTCACCTGCCCGCGCCCGGCCTGGGCGACGCCCTCACCCTGCAGCCCAGCGAGATCGCCAAGTGGGCCCTGGTCGGGGTCGTGGCGTGGTGGGCCGCCAGCCTGGGCGAAAAACTGCAGCGGTTCTGGACAGGCCTCGTCCCCGCCTTGGCGGCGGTCGGCGCCGTCGCCGCGTTCATCGTCGTGGAAGACCTCGGCACCGGCGTGCTCATCGCCTCGGTCGCGGCCCTGGTGCTGCTCGGGGGCGGGGCCCGCCTGTGGCAGTTCCTCATGTTTGCCCCGCTGGGCCTGGGGGGCGTCGCCTACGCCATCCTCCACAGCTCGTACCGCATGAAACGCGTCATGGCGTTTGTCGACCCCTACGCCGACCCCCGCGGCATCGGCTACCACACCGTCCAATCCCTCATCGCCATCTCCGGGGGCGAAGTCTTTGGGCGGGGCCTGGGCAACGGCCTTCAGAAGTTCGGCTACCTGCCCGAAGACCGCACCGACTTCATCTTCCCGATCATCTGCGAAGAACTCGGCGTCGCCGGGGCCGCTTTCGTCATCCTCCTCTTCGCCGGTCTCTTCTGGAGCGGCTACGCCGTCATGCGTGAAGAACGCCACCCGTTGCTGCGCCTCTTCACCCTTGGGGTCATCGCCACCGTGTCGCTCCAGGCCGTCATGAACCTGGCTGTCGTGACCGCGCTGGCCCCCACCAAGGGCATCGCGCTTCCGCTCATCAGTTACGGCGGCACGGGCTGGATTCTGACGTCGTTCTGCCTCGGGCTGGTCGTTGCCGTCTCGCGCACCCAGCACGCCGCCGAGCCCCGCATCCACGCCCCGCTGGCGACGGCATGAGCAGGACCTTTGTCTTCGCCGGGGGCGGCACAGGCGGGCACATCTACCCCGCCCTGGCCATCGCCCACGAACTGCTGGCCCGCGAGCCCGGCGCCCGCGTGCGCTTCGCCGTCTCCCGCCGCCCTATCGACACCCAGATCCTGTCGCGCGAGACGCTGCTGGGCCAGCCCGTCCAGTTCGAGACCCTGCCTGCCCAGCCCTTCGGCGTGCGGCCCCGCGCCCTGTACCGCTTCATCACCAACTGGGGCGCTGCGGTGCGCGCCGGGCGTGTCATCATCCGCGAGGGGCCGGCCCCGGTGACCGTCGTCGCCATGGGGGGCTTCGTCGCGGCTCCCGTCGTCCAGGCTGCCCGCGTGCACAAGTGCCCCGTCGTGATGGTCAATCTCGACGCCGTGCCGGGCAAGGCCAACCGCTGGGCCGCGCGCCACGCGGGGCGTGTGCTCACCGCGGCGCCCCTCGCTCCGGGGCACGCCCAGCCCGGGTGGACCCAGATTCCCCCGATCGTCCGCCCCCAGGCGATGACCCGCCGCCCAAAGCCCGACTGTCGCGCCGCATTCGATCTTGATCCCGACACGCCCACGCTGCTCGTCACCGGCGGCAGCCAGGGCGCGGGCACGATCAACAGCCTGCTGGAACACCTGGCCAAGCAGACCCCGACGCCGCTGGCGGGCTGGCAGGTGATTCACCAAGCGGGCAAGCCCCGCGACGCCTCGCCCGCGGCTGCCAGCGAGATCGATCGTCTCCGCGCCGCCTACGCCGCCGCGGGCGTGCGGGCCTGGGTCAACGAGTTCATTACCACCATGGGCGAAGCGTGGGGGGCCGCCGACCTGGCCATCAGCCGCGCCGGGGCCGGCAGCGTCGCCGAGGCCTGGTGCAGCCGCGTGCCGTGCGTCTTTCTGCCCTACCCGTATCACAAAGACCAGCACCAGAAGCACAACGCCCGCGTGCTGGTCGAAGCGGGCGGGGCGATCATCGCCACCGATCACATCGACACGAAACGCAACGCCGCCGACGCGGGCCCGAGGATCGCGGCTCTCCTCAGTGACGCCGCGAAACTCGTCCACATGCGTGCCGCCCTCGAACGCCTGGGCCCCGCTGACGGCGCGACGCGAGTCGCGGAGACGCTGCTCGCTGAGCGCCCACTCGATGCCTCGATGTCGCGGACCTCGCTGCCCTCTTGAACTTCGTCTCTCCGTCTCTTCGGAACTTCGTCTCTTCGGAACTTCGTCGCTTCGGAACTCCGTCTCTTCCCTATCCCTCTTCCCCTGCCCACAGCGGCCCGCCGCCGCGCGTCCCGCTCCAGTGGTTGGTGATCCGCCTCACTTCCGTCAGCAGCCCAAGGCACGCCAGGCGCCCGCCCTCGATCGTCACCTCGAGCATGCCGGGCGAGATCGCGGCCTTGAGCAGCCGCACCCCCGCCCGCTCCGCCACGCCGTGCGCCGTCGCGACCACCGTCGCGCGCACGCCCGGATCGCTCAGCCCGTCGGGCGAGGCCGCGACCATTGACATCGTGGTGCTGGGCGTGCGCGTCGCGCCGCTTTGGGACAAGATCCACGAGGCCGCGGCACCCGCGTCGGCGAAGGGAGCCTCGGGTCCGATCAGCAGACAGCGCTCCGGCGCCAGCCCGGCGTTGACGCCCGCCTCGATGTCCCGCGTCGCATCACCCACCAGCCAGCTACGCGACAGGTCAATGCCCAGTTCTCGCTCCGCCGCCAGCAGCATGCCCGGCGCGGGCTTGCGCCACTCGTGCTCGCACGCAAACTCAGGCACCCTGCCCTGCGGGTGAAACGGGCAGTAATACATGCCCGCCAGCACGGGCCCCCCCTCGAGCAAAATCTGCTCGCGCAGCCGGTCGTTCACCGCCTCGACCTGCTCGCAGGTTCCCCCGCCCCGCGCCACCACGCCCTGGTTTGAGACGACCACCAGCGCAAACCCCGCCTGCGCCAACGATTCCAACCCCGCCGCAACACCGGGCAGAACGCGAACCAGCTTCGGATCGATCACGTCCCCCTGCTTGGCGGGGGGAGGCGGCGCGGGCAGGCTGTTGCACTCCATCAGCGTGTCGTCGCGATCAAAGAACACGGCCGGCTTCATGCGTTGACTGTACGACCCGCCGGACATTCCGCCCGATTCTTCCCGCGGGCACCCCCATGCCGATAGCCTTGCAGCATGGACCACGGATGGGCCCAACCTGATTCCCCCCGCCCCCGCGCGGGGTTCTGGAAGTTCCACGCCGCGCTGCTGGGCATCGCCCTGGTGGTCTTCGGCACGCTGGTCGTCTTCATGCGTGCCCAGCAGGCGCTCGTCACGGCCCCGAGTGTGGATCGCGCGAAGCCCCGCCCCCTCGCGCAGGTCACCAGCGCCCTGCGGAGCATGAAGCTCATCACCGTCGAGATCGATTCCTCCGTGACGCTCGAACGGGGCGACACCAGCTGGCGGGGCGACGTCTCGGCCACGCTCACCGTGCCCGTCAGGCTCTCTTACGGGACAGACCTCTCAAAGCTGCGTGTGCGCGATGTCGGCTTTTCACCTCTGGCTGCCGGCGGCGCGGGCGCGTACATCGTGCGCGTGCCCGAGCCGCAGCGCGTCTCCACCGAAGTCTTCAGCGAGAAGGAAAAGACCGATGTGATCGCCGGAGGCCTGCGCCTCCGCAGCCGCTCGGGCGAGTATTACCTGGGCCTAGCCCGCCGCGACGCCGGGGCGGCCGCCCGCGACCTCGAACTCCGCCCCGAAGACGCCGACCAGGTGCGTTCGATCACCCGCGAGCAGGTCGAGAAGCTCATGCGCACGATCGTGGGCGACGGCGCCAAGGTTCGTGTCGTCTTCGACGAAGCCGTCGCCGACGCCGCCGATGCGCCCGCGCCCGGCAAGGAGCCCTCCTGATGCTCCGCGCCGCGCTCAAGCTCTGGCACGCCAAGTGGAACCTCGCGCGCCTGCTGGCCGCGGGCTTTGTCGTCTGGGTGCTGGCCGCCGACACCGGCCCGCGCCTGGCGCGCCTGGCCATGCGCCAGCTTCCGGACTTTGACTACGCCTCGGAAGTGCGGGCGCTCAGGCTCGAAGGGCGATTTGGCGAAGCGATCATGGTCGCCGACGCGGCTCTCGCCAACGCGACCAGCGATGGCGACACCTCCGCCGATTCCGACGCGCTCGCGCAGGTTCGCGCCGAGCGCGACCTGGCGCAGCAGGAAGAACAGAGTTGGGTCCGCCGCGCCAAGGACGTGGGGCTCGGGGCGATCCTGGGCAAGGCGGATTCGCTGGAGGGTCTGGTGGGGGCGGTAACGGCCGACTTCTTCGTCGTGGGCGACGTGCGCGACCTCATCATCCAGGGGACGCGCCAGGCCGTCGATGGCGAGAGCGACCCCGTCATCCTCACGCTGAGCGCCGCGGGCGTCGCGACTACCGTCGCGCCGGAGATCGATTGGGTGCCCTCGATCCTCAAGGCCGCCCGGCGCGCCGGGCACATGACCGAGGGCATCGCCCAGGTGATCCTGAAAGCCGGGCGCACCGGCAAATACGAAAAACTCGGCGTCATGTGCGAGGACGTCGCCAAGGTTGCCAAGCGCTCCTCCCCCGGCGCGGCCATGCGCCTCTTGGGCGTCGTCGAGTCGCCCGAGGAACTCGCCCGCGTCGGCCGCTTTGTCGAACGCGAAGGCTCGCGCGGCGCGTTCGCCATGCACGCCGCGGCCGAAGAATCCGCCGCCTTCCTTCGAGAGGCCGGCAAGTCGGGGCAAGACCTTGCCCGTGCCGACGCCGCCCTTGCCAAAGCCGCGGAAAAAGGGCCGGCGGGCGTCCGTCTGCTCGCGAGCCGCGCCGGGCGATTGATGCTGCGTCCGCACCCGCTGCTGGGGCTGGCCAAGGCGGTCTGGAAGGGCAACGGCGCCAAGCTGGTCACTCGCCTGGTTGATCGCGTGGACCCCAACGCCTGGTGGGCCCTGCCCGCCGCCGCCGCGTGGCTGGTGATCGAGCTCGGCCTGATGTATCGCAAGTTGGCGAGATGAAAAACCTCCCGAAGATTGCATGTCGCGCTCAGCGTCGTCGTAACGCCTCTCCAACCCATCGCCCCAGCCAAGATCTAGACTTGCCCATGAACCGCCCGACGCCGACTTTCAAACCCGCTCGTCTCGCGTTGCTCGCGTGCCTGCCGCTGCTCTCGGGCTGCACGCTGGGCGGCTCCACCTCCGCCTCCGCCGAGAACGACCGCCTCCGCCGCGAGGCCATCGACCTCAAGGACCAGATCGCCAAGCTCAAGGGCGAGACCGACGAGCTCAAGGCCAAGCTCGCCGCCGCCTCCAAGGCCGAGGGCATGAAGCCCGACGTCATCGAGGCCCTGCCCGTCGTGACGCACATCGAGATCGGCGGCTTCAGCGGGCTGATCCCTCCGATGGGCGCCGCGTCGGGCGTTCGCGTGGAGTTCTACCCCAAGGACGGACGCGACCGCTTCGTCCAGTGCGTCGGCGCGGTGAAGATCGAGGCCCTGCTGCTGCCCGCCGAGGTCGGCCAGGGCGAGCCCAAGCGCCTGGGCGCGATCTCGCTCGACCCGCCCGCCCTGCGCGACGCCTACCGGGCCGGCATGCTGGGCACGTATTACGAAGCCGTCGTCCCGATCCCGCCCGACATGGCCGATGCCGCCCGCGAATCGTCGATCCTTGTGCGTCTGGAGTTCATCGACGGCACCAACGACCAGACCCACAAGGCGGAGTACACCATCGCGCCGCGCTGACCGCCCGTTTTCCCTTGGCCCCACACCGACCAGGACCCGCCCTCGGCGCCCGCCGCTTCGTGCATGGCCTACGAGCGTGAAACACTGACCGACCTCGCCCGCCGCGTCGCCCAGGCCGACGCGCAGGCCTTTGCGCAGGTGCATGAGCGCCTGGGCGCCAGCCTCCGCCGCCTGCTCACCCAGCGCTGCAACGACCCCGAGCTGGCCGAGGAGCTGGCCCAGAAGGCCTGGGCCGGGGTCTGGGAGGCCGTGCTCGCCCGGCGATACGACCCGGACAAGAGCGCCATCTCGACCTTTGTCTACGCCGTCGCCCACCACGCCTGGCTCAAGCATCTCCGATCCAAGCGCACCACCAACTCCGCCACCAGCCTGGCCGAAGACTTCGTTGCTTCCTCCCACACCGCCGCGCACGACAGCGTGGCCCTCTCCGAAGTGCTGGAAGCCATCCGCAAGGCGGTCGCGGGCGAGGCGGGCGACCTCACCGAGCAGGAGCGCTGGCTGCTGCGTCACGCCCGCGACGGCCTGACCGACCGCGCCCTGGCCTCCCGCATGGGCGTCTCGCCCAGCACCGCCCACCAGGCCCGGCGCTCGGCTATGGCCAAGCTCCGGCGTCTTCTCGGGCGTCAGGGGCTGGGCGATGAAAACGACGACGCGGAACCCGGCAACTCCGGCGAGCGCGGCCAGCCCGAGCGGGAATAACCCTGTCGGAAACATGCGTTCGCGCCGGGGCGAGGCCGCGCCCGACAGGGCAGAGGCCGGCCAGGCGTCGGGTCAGTCGGCGCCGGGAGGAGAGAGCATTCGCCCCGAGCGCGAGCGTGTGTGAGCGTGTCGGTGTGGCAACGCAGTCATCAAGAGCCCCCCGCCGTGCGTGCTGGCGCCGGCCCGGGCTCGGTTCAGGGGCGACAATCGCCCGGGTGGTGGGCAGATGGCAATCCGCGACGAAAGCCTCGACACGCTTCTC
Source organism: Tepidisphaera sp. (assembly GCA_016124375.1). Classification (GTDB taxonomy): domain Bacteria; phylum Planctomycetota; class Phycisphaerae; order Phycisphaerales; family UBA1924; genus RI-211. Next base: position 225,577 of record WGNV01000004.1, on the reverse strand, counting down.
CGCATGGCCGGCGAAGCCGAACGCTTCGAACTCGAAGCCAGCTTCGAAGAACTCGGGCACGATTCGGGCCAGACGCCCCCCGGGCTGGTTCGCCAGTTGCCCACCCGCCGCTCCGACGCCCGCGTCTTCCAACGCCTCATCGCAGGCGCCGCGGGCTTGGCCGCGTGCCTGGGTCTGGCCTTCGTCGCCGCCCGCGGCTTTGCGCCCAGCACCCCCGCCGGTCCGCAATCCGGGCGGCAGCTCGCTCAAGCCGGCGCCGCCGATACCACTGGCCTGGACGACATCATCACCGCGATGATCGCCAAGTTCCGCGATCCCTACGAGATCCGCCCCGTCTCAGGCCAAGCCGCCGACTCGGCCGCCGATCGCTCCATGCTCCTGGCAGTCTTCAAAGATGGCGATGCACCCTGCGGGTGCGTCCTGTGGAAACCCGCCAACTTCGGCGGCCGCCCGCTCACCGAGGTCAGCCGTGCTGAACTCGTCGCCGCCGCCTACAAGGCCGGCCAGCACGATCGCTGCGCCGCCGGCGGCTCGCTCACCTTCGTCATGGGCCTTGAAGGCCCCGGCGAAGCCCTGCCCGCCGGCCACGCCGCCGCAGAGGCGCTCGCCTCCTGCGTCGCCCAAAGCCAGCCCTCCTGCGGCAGCGACAGCGCGTGCTACGCCAGCGACGCCCTCCGCTGCCTGCCCGAAGGCGTCGACGTCGTCGCCGAAGCCCTGCCGCGATAGTCGACCAGCCGTCAAACACGCATAAGCACCCGGACCGCGGCGTTCCTTCGCTGCGTTCGCCGTAGTGCCTCAGCCGCGAAAACATCGGGGCGGCAGTCGATCAAAGTCGCTGTGCTACCCTCCCTTCCGCGTTCGCATCGGAAATGGCAGAGTCTTCGCCGCAAGCCCCACCCCTCGTCACGCCCGCCGAGCAGATCCGACCAAGGCCGCACGAAAGGACCTTATGGATGCCGGGACCCAAGGCTGTCCAGTCTGTGGTTCAGCGCGAGTTCGGGATGTCGGCCCGGTGTTTCATCCCGAACCCGCGCTGGTCGCAGGTGTCGCCATCGATCTCCGCGGGATGGAGTTCCGCCTGCTCGAATGCGAATCGTGCCGATTCCGGTTCAAGAGGCCCGCAATTCCAGACCAGATGCTCCTCGATTGCTACGCCAAGGCCGACGCCGGCAACTGGGGCGTCGAGCCCGACCCAATCGGCCGTCGGTTCGACGACCTGCTGAACGTTGTCCGCCGCCACGCCCCGTCCACCCTCTCCCGCCCGATTCGCGTGCTCGATGTCGGGTGCTTCAACGGCGCCATGCTCAAGCACTTCGGCGATTCATTCGAGCGCTTCGGAGTCGAGCCCAGCCGCGAAGCCGCCGCCATGGCCTCCAGTCGCGGCATCAACATGCTTGGCGACACCATCGAACACATCGAAGGCCGCGACGGATTCTTCGATGTCATCATCTCCGTCGACGTTCTCGAACACATCAACGATCCCGATCCCTTCTTCCAACGCGTCTCTCGGCTCCTGCAAGGCGGCCAACACCCTGGCGTCTTCATCTGCATGACCGGGGATGCCGACGCCCCCGCGTTCCGTCTGAATGGCGGCCTCCATTGGTACGTCAGCGCCCTTCCCGAGCATGTCTCCTTCTGGAATCGCTCATCGCTCAATGCCGCCGGTAAGCGCTGCGGCCTTGGCATCATCGAACACCGCCGCATGAGCCACGATCGCCTCTACCGCCGCGACTGGCTCGGGCAGACCGCCCGCAACCTCGCGTTCGCTGCCGTTCGTTCGATCGGCGGCCTGCATCTGCCCATCCTCAAACGCCGCTTCGCCCGCCGCGGGGCGCCAAGCTGGATCGCCTCCGCCGACCACATGATCTGCGTCCTTCGTCGGCCCTAGCCGAGGCGCTTCGGGCCGCCGCCCCGGCATGCCGAGGCTGCCCGCCGGTGGTGGTGGGGGGCGGGCCGCTCCAACGATCTCCCCTTTGGCGCGGATCATCTGCCCGCGCCGCCCTTCGCATTTGCCCCACGCCGCCCATCAGCGCTACCATCCCGGCCCCAGACGCAAGGCCTGGGGTCCCTGGGCGTGTGCCGGAGTGGCCAAACGGGGCAGACTGTAAATCTGTTGGCGTAAGCCTACGGGGGTTCGAATCCCTCCGCGCCCACTTCAGTGTTCCCGGCTGGCCGCCGCCCGCCGGGTTCCTTTCCGAATCGTCCGCACCCCACGCCCCCCGCGCCCCGCACCTGCGGAATGGAATCCGCGCCGTGGATGCCGCCCCGGTCTCAACCGAACACGAAAGCCCAGCCCTACCCCCGCTGCCCGGCGCGGGTGAAGAGCCAGACCCCCGCTTCGCGCGCTGGGGCGTCCTCCGCCACAAGCACTTCCGCATCTTCTGGACCGCCGCCTTCGTCTCGTTCCTGGGCGACTGGTTCGAGTTCGTCGGCACGCAGTGGCTCGTCGCCGAGAAGACCAAGTCCCCCTTGTGGGCCAGCATGCTCGGGGCCGCGCAACTCGTCCCCACCCTCGTCCTCGGCCTCTTTGGCGGCGTCGTCGCCGACCGCGTCAACCGCCGCAAACTCCTCGTCGTGACCCAGGGCATCATGATGGTCATCGCCCTGGCCTTCGCGGCGGTCGTCCACTTCAACCTCGCCACCCCGTGGGTGCTGCTTGGCCTCTCCCTCGCCCAAGGCATCACCATCGTCTTCAACAACCCCGCCTGGCAGGTCATGGTGCCGCGCCTGGTCCCGCGTGAGGACCTCACCAAGGCCATCACGCTGCAGGGCATGAGTTTTAATACCGCCCGGGCCATCGGCCCCGCCATCGCCGGCTTCATCATGGCCGCGGCTGACCCCAGCGTGCTGTTCTTCGTCAACGCCCTCAGTTTCATCGGCGTCATGTTCGCCACCTTCAAAAGCCCCGACGCCCCCGCCCTCATCAGTTCCAAGGGTTTGTTCGACCTGAAGGTCATCCGCGAGGACACCAGGGCCGCCATCCGCACCGTCTTCACCCACAAGGGCATCCGCGCCGCGATGCTCGCCACCTTGGTCTTCGCTTCCTTCGCCACCCCCGTTCTCCGCTTCCTCTCCCTCTTCGTCAGCGAGGTCTACGGCCGCAGCGAAGCGACCTTCGGCGTCATGACCGCCATCATGGGCATCGGCGCCGTCAGCGGCGGCTTTGCCATGCGCCTCGTCCCCTCCTGGTACCCCAAGCACCATTTCATTCCACTTTCAGTGATGATGGGCGGGCTCTGGATCTTCCTGTTCTCGCTCGAAGACAACGTCTACGTCGCCTGCGTGTTCATGTACTTCGTCGGCCTCTTCTGGATGTGGGCCTTCAACTCCTCCATGGCCGCGCTCCAGATGCTCGTCGAAGACAAAGAGCGGGGCCGCGTCCTCTCCGTCTGCAACACCGTCTCGCTCGGCCTCATGCCGGTGGGGGCCTTCGTCGCCACCGGCATCGGCGAAGCGGGCGCCGCCCTCGTCAAGCGCCACGACCCCACCTGGTGGAACAGCGGCCTCTCCACCCAGATCGGCATCGCGACCGTCTCGATCTTCCTCGTCGGCGCGGGCATCGTCATGCTCATCTGGCGCACCCCCGAGGTCGACGGGCTCACGCCCGGCCAAGCCGGCCACGCCCGCCGCCCCGGCTTCATCCGGGGCGTGCTCGCCTGGGCCCACAAGCCCACCCCCGCAGGCCCGCGCTGCCCGGAGTGCAACCTGCCGCTGGGCAACGCCTTCCTCATCGACGACACCGTCCTCTGCCCCAGGTGCGAAAGCCGCACGCCACCGTCGCAGTTGCTGAACGTCCCCCCCGCGGCGGCGGCCCCGAAACGCCCGGAGCCGGAACTGGCGGCGGGGAAGTAACTATCCTCAACCGCAGCCTTTAAGCACTTAAATCGAATAGCATTCTGCCATGCTCCGCAAGTTCAAGTGGCGGCCGCTCTCCGGTATCGGCATCCCGATACTTGTTATCGTTCTTGCCTACGTCATCAGCGTCCCGCCCCTTGCGAAGCACTTTCCTCACCACTCCTGGGACTACGTGTATTTTGACGGAACGTCGCTTTGGAGCGTGACCGACTACGCACGCGCCACTGATCAGTTTCGAGTTCTTCCCCGCATTGGAGAGCACCCGACGACCGAGTCACGCTCGACACTATCGGGACACCGATTCCCAATCGGATCTGTCTCACTAACTAGCGGCGTTCTCCACAACCTCTCGTCGCCTCAGGTAAACCTGGTCTGGGATCTGCAGATCGGCGTCTTCTTTCCGTCATTCTGGTGCCTTGCCGAGTTAGACAGCCCTCACCACAAGATTGTCCGCCTGCATAACGGCGTCATGTTTCAAGGCGATCTACTGCCGATCCTGCCAAACTGGTGGATCATTCCGGACTTCCTTTGCGTGTTCGCGCTCACACGAGGTGTTTTCTACCTCGGTAGCCACCTGATTGGCCTTTGGCGTCGGAGGCAGTCCCGTTGCCCCGATTGCGGATATACCCGCGACAGTACCGCCATCTGCCCGGAGTGCGGTAAGTCCGATCAGGCAAAGGCGTAAACAGACAGCATGCCAGGGGCGGCTTCGCCCGCTCCCTTCGGTCGGAATACACTTCCATTCCATGACCCCACGACGCCCCACGCGCCAAATCACCCTCGGCGACGACCGAGTCGGTTTCGTCAAGATCGGCGGCGGCAAGCCCGACCGCCACGGCAACCCCACCACGCCCGCCCCGGTCAGCGTCCAAACCATGACCGCGGGGTACACCCACGACATCGATAAGTGCGTGGCGGAGATCCACAAACTCGCCGCCGGCGGGGCCGATGTCGTCCGCGTCGCCGTGCCCGAGAAGAAGGACACCGACGCCCTCAAGCACATCATCCCGCAGATCAAGGTGCCGATCGTCGCCGACGTCCACTTCCACTTCCAGCGGGCCTTGGACGCCGTCGAGTCCGGCGTCCACAAGATCCGCCTTAACCCCGGCAACATCAACGACCGGGCCCAGGTGATCGAAGTCATCAAGGCGTGCAAGGCCGCCAACGGCGGCAAGGGCATCCCCATCCGCGTGGGCGTCAACGAAGGCTCGATCATCGAGCGTAAAGACAAGCAGAAGCGCGCCAAGGAGCTGGGCGCCGTCTTCAGCGACCACAAGCACGGCTACATGCTCGCCATCATGATCGCCAAGCTCGAGGAATACCTCGACATCTTCTACGAGCAGGATTTCTACGACATCGGCATCAGCGCCAAGAGCATGGACGCCGCCCTCACCATCGACGCGTACACCGAAATCTCCAAGCGCTTCGACCACCCGCTGCACCTGGGCGTGACGCACGCCGGCCCCAAGGAAACCGGCACCATCCGCAGCGTCGTCGCGCTGGGCTCCTTGCTCACGCAGGGCATCGGCGACACGCTGCGCATCTCGTACGCCAACGACCCGATTTACGAAGTCCAGGACGGCCTCGAACTCTTGTACTGCCTGGGCCTGCGCGAGCGCAAGGGTGTCGATCTCATCGCCTGCCCCACCTGCGGGCGCATCCAGGTCGACCTCTTCACGCTCGTCCAGGACGTCCGCAAGCAACTGGCCGAAAAGGTCACCGTGCCGATGAAGGTCGCCGTCATGGGCTGCATCGTCAACGGCCCGGGCGAAGCCGAGGGCGCCGACGTCGCCGTCTTCGCGGGCGACCGCCGCGGCATCATCTACGTGCAGGGCGAAAAAGTCGCCAACGTCCCCGAGGCCGAAATCCTGCCTCGCCTCCTGCACGAGTGCCTGGAGTTCCAGGGCAAGGTGCTGCGGGGCGAAGTGAAACTGGGCGAAAAGAAGGTCGACATCGTGCCGCCCGACCCCATCGGCGAGCTCGGCAGCGGCTGGGAGAAGATCGCCGCCGAGAAGCGCACGCAAACCGCGACGCTCACCATCGGCAAGAGCTGATCGAAGCGGAATCCGCACGCCAAAGTGTGCCTATGCCACGACGACGCGTCTCGCGTCGTCGTGTTGCACGTTGTGACGCAGACCGTCTACTCATCCGCCCAAGGCAGCGGCTTCAGCAGCGTGCCCAGCGTTCGCTTCGCATCGAGCGACATGCGGCTCACTTCGCCCCGCAGCGGCCCCGCGATGCCGTAACGCTCGGGTGAGCCCGACGTCGCCGACGGCACAAACGCCAGCGGATCGACCACCGTCCGCGTCGGCCCTTCCGCCAGCTCCACATCCTCCCGCGCCTCGGCCGCCAGCGGCTGCCGCTCCGGCGCGCTCACCACCGGTGCCTGGGCGATCGGCCTGGGCGTCTGCGTCAAGGGCGCCAGCCTCAGCCCCACCAGCACACCCACGCCCAGCGCCGCCAGCACGCTCGCCGCCGTCAGCAGTCCCCAGGGCGTCGGGCGCAAACGGGGCAGTTCCAGCGGAATCGGCGTCGAGGTCGACTCGCTGACCGCGTTCAGGATGTCCTCGCGCATCTTCGCAGGGGGCGTGAGCCAGGGCTGGCTCTCCCGCCTCGACAGCGCCCTGTGCACCAGGCGCTGAGGGGCTGGCGTCGCCGCCCCGGGCGATTTCTGATCGTCCAGCTCTCGCGAAATCCGCGATGCATGCGTGCGTTCGTTCACGAAACACCCCCAGACAGTTCCGGCCCCGAGTTCGTCACTGCTCGTCCCGGCACAACCACGACTTCCGGCTCGGCAGGCGCGTCCTCTGGCATGGTTGCATCCAGGTTCCGCGCCGCGTCCGCCCCCACCAGCCGCGCCAGGCTCTGCCTTGCGCGGAACAGGCACACGCGAACACTCACCTCGCTCTTGTCCATCACCCGCGCGATGTCACCGATGGCCATGTCCTCGGCATACCTGAGCCACAGCGCTGTGTGCTGGTCCGGGCTCAGGTGGCTGCCCGCGAGCGTCCACAGCCGCGAGCCCAGGTCCGTCGATGCATCCCGCACCGGCTTGGCCTGCGCCGCCTCCATCGCCGCCGACCCCACCGTCCGGCGGGTCCGCCGGTGCTGGGTGATCGCGAGCCGGGCCCCGATGGTGAACAGCCACGTCGAGAAACGCCACGTCGGGTTGTACCGGGCGATCTGCTCCCACGCCCGCACGAACGTCTCCTGCGTCAGGTCTTCCGCCGCCTGCCGTCCGGCGCGCCTGGCCAGGAAGTTGTACAGCCGGTCCTGATACCGCTCCACCAGGGCCGCGAAGTACCACGTCGCCGCGCCCCCGCCCCGCTGCACGCGCAGCGCGATCTCCTCCGAGCTCATCGAAGCAATCGGCGCCAGCTCCTTCGACTTGGGATCAATCCCGCTCAAGGCGTACCTCTCGAAATCGTATCACCCGGCTCCTGCGCCCGCGCGTCCTTCTCTTCAGGCCGGAAAAACAGCGTCTTCAGCGCCGCCGTCAGCCGCCCGCCCGGCGCGTCCCAGTGCACGTCCAGTTCGCCCCCGTCCGCCTCGTGCCGCACCCGCCTCAGCAGGTCCAGCGCCTCCTGCCCGTCCGGGCGATCCTGCGCCTGCATCTCCCACATCGCCAGCGTCCCGTCCAAAATCCTCCGGATCCGCTCCGCATTCTCCGCCGAGTCCGAACTCACCTTCACCACCCCAAACGACTCCGGAGGCTCAACCTTCCCATCCACCGGCGGCGGCGCAAACCCCACATCCAGCAGCACGCTTGTCGTGTGCCGCATCACCTCCGCCTGGGGCCGCCACACGTCGCATTCGCCAAAGTGCTGAATCCACACATACACGCACGAGCCGGCCCTGGGGGCGGGCCATGTCGCCGTCGCCGGCGCCCCATCATGCCCCTTCACCGCCGCCGGCCCCAGCCTGCCCAGCGCCTCGCGCAGCGCGGCCGTGCTGTCCGCAAACACCACCTGCCGCTCATCGTCCGTTTCGCCCTGGTAGAGCGCCGCATACGTCCGCGCCTCGCCCCGCCTCCACGACCAATACTCCATCCCCGACTCGCCCCCGCGCTCAAACTCGGGCAGCGTCCCCGCGTGCATCCGGTCCAGGAAGTTCATCGCCCCCTGCCCAGAGCACGTCATCACCGCCACGCTGTGCGCCAGGCACGGCTCGCTCGAATACACCGTGATGTCGTGCACCTCGCGCACCGGGTCGATCCCCACATCCCGCCTGAGCCTCTCCAGCATCCCCAGAGGCCCCGGCCCCGCGTTCTCCAGCAGCAGCCGCCCAGCCTCAGACGCCCGGATCGCATCCACATCCGCGTGCGCCACCAGCCGCGCATCCACCGGCAGCCGCGCCGGATCCAATGGCCCAGCCAGGGCCACGGACGTCGCCAGCCCGACCACCCCCAGGCCAAGCCCGCCCGCCAGCACCGCAAGATGGCTCGATCGAGTCCTCAACAAAGCAGCTTCCCATGAACAGTTCACCAGGGCGCCCCGCCAGCGTGCAAACCCCCGCCGGAGGCCAGCGCGCCCCTCGCCCGCGTACCCGCTACCTACGCCCCGCCGGGCCCCAGGTTACCCCCAATCGCAGGATTCGCCAACGCCGAACCCACCCGACTCGGGGGCTATCAGACCTTCGACTCCATATTGGCCGCCCGCACCTTGGCCGCTCGGGCGCTTCGCCGCCTCACCCGCGACTGGCGCGCTCATACCGGTCGATCAACTCGATCAGCGAGCTCTGGAACGCATACGCCCCCGAGTTGAACAGCGCGCCCTCCACGCCCGCGTCCTTGAGTTGCCTCATGTAATCGATCGCGTCGGGCAAGTCCATGTTCATCACCAGCGGGTCCATCTCCTCCGCCGAGCGCGACGCCCCACGCGCATCCGACCGCCTCATGTTCTGCCGGCGGCCAAAGTCCGACGCCCGGTCCTGATCCGTGAACACCAGCACAAAGGGCTTGCCCTCCAGCGAGCCGATCGCGGGCGCTTCGTCCCCCTCCGGCCCCGCGCCCAGGAAGTACCACGACTCCAGGCTCACCGCCGCCTTCCACAGTGCCTGCTCGCCCAGTTTGTTCGCGATCATCCTCGACCGCTCCACCAGTTCATCAAAGTCGCTCGCTTGGGACATCCAACACACCTCCCGCGAATTCGAATCTCCGTGCCGCATTCCTTCGCAGGAATCTAGCGAAAACTCCCTGTCTACGCTCAGCCCTGTGCATCAGGAGACCCCATGGGAAACATTGTGTTGATCGCGTTCACCATCATCGCCGGCGGGATTCTCCCCTTCCAGGCCGGCGCCAACGCCCGCCTGGGGCGCCTGCTGCCAAGTGGTTTCCACGGCGCCCTCGTCAGTTTTTCCGTCGGGTGTTTCGTCATGCTCGTGGTGACCAGCCTCGTCGGTTGGCGGGGCTTCTCCCTCTCCAACGTTCGCGAAGCCCCCTGGTGGGCCTGGATCGGGGGCCTCATCGGCGCCACCTTCGTCTGCGTCGGCCTGTTCGCCGCCCCTCGCCTGGGCGCCACCCTCTACCTCTCAGGCCTCATCGTGGGCCAGATGGTGGGGGGGCTCATCGTCGATCACTTCGGCCTGGTAGGCATTTCGCCCCAGCCGATCTCCTGGCAAAAGCTCGCCGGCGTCGCGCTGCTGCTGGCCGGCATGTACCTCGTCCAGAAAGGCGGCATGCCTATGCCAACACCACCCGGTCCAGCCTGATCGCCTCGCCCACCGACCACGCCTGGAACGGGCACCCCCCGGGCGCGTGCGGCGCATCCCCTTCCGCCACCTCCGCCAGGTGCCCCAGCCCCAGCCGCGACACGTTCGCCATCAGCGGCTCAAAGAACTTCTCCCTCGCCTCGCGCTTGGCCTGGGGCGTTCCGCCCTTGACCCGCACCCACGCCTCGATGAACGCCCCCGCCAGCCAGGGCCACGCCGTCCCCTGGTGATACGCCCCGTCCCGTTCCAAGGGCCCGCCCGCGTACCTGGCCCGGTAGTTCGGCTCGCTCGGCCCCAGCGTGCGAGGCCCCATCGGCGTCCACAGTTCCTTCTCGCACACCTGCACCACCCGCGCCGCCTTCTCGCCGCTCAGCACCTGGTAGGGCAGCCCGCCGATCGCAAACAGCTGATTCGGCCGCAGCCGCGGATCATCCATGAACTCCACGTTCATCGCCCGCCCCGGCACGTCCACATCCTCGCTGTCCACCACGTCAAACAGGCACCCCGCGCTCGCGTTCCAGAATCGCTTCTCGAAGCTCTCCTGCGCCTGCCGCGCCGCCGCGACAAACGCGCGGTCGATCTCCCCGGCAATCCTGAGCGCATTGATCCACAGCGCCTGCAGCTCCACGGGCTTGCCCGCCCGGGGCGTCACCACCCAGTCGCCGATCTTCGCGTCCATCCACGTCAGTTGCTGCCCTTGTGCCCCCGCGTGCAGCAATCCGTCCGCCTCGCGCCGGATTCCAAACCGCGTCCCCGCCGTGTACCCGCGCACGATCGCCAGGATCGCGTCCTGCACCCGTGCCTTGTCCCGCGCCGAAGCCCGCGCCAGCGTCAGCCACTCCTGCGCCGCCACCACGAACCACAGCGACGCATCCGCCGCGTTGAACTCCGGCGTCTGCCCGGAATCCGCGAACCGATTCGGCAGCATCCCCTGGTCGACCGCCCCGGCCCACTCGAGCACGATCTTCCCGGCTTCCTCCAGCCGCCCCGTCGCCAGGCACAGCCCGCGCAGCGCGATGAACGTGTCCCGCCCCCAATCCGTGAACCACGGATACCCCGCCACGATCGTCCGCCCCTCGCCCCGCTTCACCAGGTACGCATCCGCCGCCCGCGCCAGCCCCGTGCCCAGCCCCGCCCGACGGTCGCGCTCCCGATCAAACACCCCGTTCACATACCCCGCCGCCTCCGACGGAATCTCCGGCGCGCCCGGCGTCGTCGCGCCCAGCGCCAGGTACGCCGCCCCGTTCAGCGGCATCACGATCTCCCCCGGCGACGCCAGATCCTCGCACGCCTCCATGCCCCGCGCCGCCTCTTCCGCGTACCAGAAGTTGCGATACCACACCAGCCCGGGCTGATACACCCCGCTGTGGCTCGCCCAGATGTGAGGCGTCGCGTCGTGGTATGGCCGCCATTCCACTGCGCCCCCGCCCGCCCCCTGCCCGTGCACGCACGCCTCGGCGGCAAAGTTCCCGTTCTCCCGGTGCAGCGCGTGATAGTCCCGCCCCGAGATCAGGGGCCTGACCCGCAGCGTCACGTTCGCCCCCGGCTCCGGCAGCGACCACCTCAGGCACACCACCGGGCTGCCCCGCGGCACCACCAGCTCATACCTCACCCGCGTCCCGTCCGGCAACGCAAAGATCCACGTCGGCCAGGGCTCATGCGTGAACGACGTGATCCGCGTGTTCCCGTCCGGGTGCATCACGCCCCCGACCACCCCCGCCCCGCCCCCGTACCGATGCGCCGACAACGCCCACCTCCCGGTCGGCGTCTGCACCCACACCTCAAGCCCGTTCACCAGCACATACCGCTCGACCGGGGGCTTCGCCGCCGCCAGCAGCAGCGCGTGATACCGCCTCGTGCGCACCAGCCCGGGCGTGCCGCTCGCAAACCCCCCGAGCCCGTCCGCCTCGAGCCATTCGCGCGCCACATCCATCCCCGGCGTCGCAGGGCGGCGAGCACTCTCAAACGTTTCATTCACCGAAGGCATGCAGTTGCAATGAGCGTATCCGATCCCACCGGTCGCGTGTCCGCCAGCCTCACTTCCCGGGCCACGCCGCCAGCGTCGACCCGACGATCGGCACCTGCCCGCGCCGGATGAACAGGATCACCAGCGACCCCACGAACACCACGCACGCCAGGATGAACAGCAGCCCGTGATCCCCCTTCACCTCGATCCCCAGCTTGGTGAGGTGGCTGATGATCGCCCCGGAAATCACCCCCAAGGACAGGATCGCCCCGATCGCCGACGTCTGCGGAATCAGCAGCAGGATCGCCGCGATCAGTTCCGCCACGCCCGAGCCGATCCGCCCCCAGGGCTCCATGCCCAGGGTCTTGAAGATGTACACCGACTCCTCCGCCCCGGTGAACTTGAAGAACAGCGTCTGGGCGAGAATGCCCGCGACGACCAACTGGGCGATCCACACCGCGATCAGCGTCCACTTGCCCAGCGCCCCCGCCCCAGCCGCCCCGTGCGCAAGGTCCGCCGCCGCGTTCATCACGTTCTGCTTGGCTTCCATGGCACCGCCTCCTGCCGCGCGGGGTGAATGCCGCGCGCGTGCAGCGTTGGATGCCGAAGGCGTCGTTGCGTCACTTCAATCCCGCGGTTGAGTTATCGGCAGTCCCCGGCGATCGCCGCGATCAGGGCGTTCACGTCCGTCTGGTCCGCCACCCCATCCCGGTTCACATCGGGCGACACCGTCCAGTGCCCGCTGCTGATCGCCTGGATCAGCGCGTCCACATCCCCCTGGTCAAACACCCCGTCGCGGTTGTAATCCAGCCGGGCGCACAACGGGGGCGTCGATCTCGCCGCCAGCCCAAACCCGCTCCCGAACGCCCCGCCCGTCGGGCCCACCAGCGTCGCCGCCCCCGTCACCGGATCGATCCGGTACAGGTTTCCGCTCGACGCGGCGATCGAGTACAACCCTCCGTCATCGCTGTTGTACGCCAGCCCCCCAAAGTTGCTCCCCGTGATCCCCAGCGCCCCCAGCGTCGTCTTGGCTCCCGTGTCGGTGTTGATCATCACCAGCACCGGCGCCGCCCCGCTGGAGTCGATCCCCACAAGCCGCCGCCGATCAGAGTCAAAGTCCAGCCCGCCGATCCCCGGCCCGCTCGGCACCCCGATCCGCCGCGTCACCCGCGTCGCCGGATCAATCTCATACAACTGCCCGCTCGACTGCGACACCCCGTACAGCCACCCGGTCCACGGGTCAAACCCCAGCCCGTTCACGGGCTCGGTGATCGGGGCGCCCTCCGCCACCAAGGGCCCCAGCAGCGTCGCCGCCCCCGACTCCGGGTTCATCTCATACAGGTTCCGCGCCAGGTCGATCGCCAGCAGCCGGTCGTGATTCCAGTCATACGCCAGCCCCTGCATCGAAGGACCCACCTGCGACAACTGACCGAACGTCGCGCTCTCCGTGTCCACGGCGCCCAGGTTGTTCGACAGGTCTCCAACCACGAACAGCGTTCCCCACACCGCCCCGGTGCCCGAGCCGCACACCCCGCGAGGCCACGCCAGCGCCGCCTGCAGCCCCGCGCACTGGATCGCCGTCCCGCTGTTGAAACCGCCAGATGCATCGCACCCGGCGTTGGTGTGAATCCCCACCACGGTGCGGCTGTCCAACACGTACACCGGCGAGCCCGAGTCCCCACCCGTCGTATCCGCGTCATACTCCACCTGCGTGCCGTCCAGCGCCAGGTAGCTCCCCGCCGCCGTCCGCTGCGTCTGGTTCCACGTCCGGGGCAGCGGCAGCGACACGGTCCCATACCCCGTGATCCGCACCATCTGCCCATCTACCGCCGGCGCCTCATCATCAATCAGATAGAAATCCTGCTGCGTCTGATACGCCGTCAGCCCCGTGTTCGCGTTCGGAAACACCCCGAAATAGCACCAGTCATTTCCCACCGCCGCCGTCGACGCCTGCACCGACGTCGGATCCGCCACAAACTGATACTGAGGCAGCGGATGCACCAGCGTGCCGTCGCCGTTCGAAGGCGGCACGTTGAACTCGATCACCGTGCTCTGCCCCACGTTGCAGTGCCCCGCCGTCAGCAGCGTGTGGTTCGCGTCAGAAAAAATCCACGCCGTGCACCCCGCCGGCAGCAGCCGCGCATTCGCCGCCTCTGCCGACGCCTGCCGATCATCCGTCGGCCCGCAGATCGAACGGCTCGACACGCCCCCCAGCGCCTCAAACTTCACCGAATCCACCGAAACCCGCGATGGATACTGGTCCACCCCCGCCACCAGCTCCACCGTCACCACCGACCCGTTGAAATACGCCGAGGTCGCGCCCCACTGGGCAAACCCATCCGCATCCAGGATCTGCACCGCCCCGTCCTGCCGCCCCGTCAGACGCAGGTACGAGCCCCCCTCCGCCCGCGAAGCGCTGAAGCGGCACTCGCCAAAGTACAGGCGCATCCACGCCGCACCAGGCTGCGACACGTCAAAGCGTGCCAGCACCTGCCCCGGTGCCTTGGGCGTACGCACGCCGCTGTCCAGCCGCACGCTCGCGACCTGAACAGGGATATCCGGCAGTCGCGGGTCGGGCTGCGCACACAAGACCGACGCCGTGACCACCACGGCCATCGAAAAGACCCAGCGCATCATCTTGTTCGAACCCTCTCTCTGAAGCCCATCACTCCATCCCGGAGCCCCGGACCCCAGCTCTCTGGAGCCCTCGCTCCCCGTTCGCCCGCGGCCCCGGAGCACTTCAGCCCCTCAGACCGGCGGTCTGGGACGATAACCGATCGCGCAGAAGTTGCAAGTGGATCGCCTGTCAAAAGTACGGGTTGCCCAAGATTGGATACAAATCCCGGGTCCCGATCGGCTACCATTCCCCGAATCAACCCCTTTCAAGGAGAATCACTCGATGCGGAACATCCAAAAATCACTCTCTGCGGCCCTCCTCCTCGCCGGTCTGGCTGGCCTCTCCACGCTCATGTCCGCCTGCGCCAGCGACCAGGCCCCCAAGGAGGCCAACATGGCCGCCGTCAACTCTCACTGCCCCATCCAGGCCGACGACCCGGTCAATCCCAGCGTCTACACGATGTGGCACGGCAAGAAGGTCGCCTTCTGCTGCCCGGGCTGCATCGACGAGTGGGATCACAAGACCGATGACCAGAAGGCCGCCCTGCTCGAAAAGGCCAAGTAAGACCCTCTTCCAGCGACGCCTCTCTGACGCTCAAAAACAATAAACCCTGTGGTTCACACCACAGGGTTTTCGGATTTTGTTTGAATCCGACCGAACGATCGATCCGGTTCGATTCTCAGGCCTTCGCCGCGGCTTCCGTCGTCATCCAAGCCGGGCGAGCCGCCTTGGGGTCCGTCGGCTGCACGTGCACCAGCCGCCCGCGGAACAGCACCGAGCCCTCAGCCACCGAGAAGAGCGTGTCGTCTTTGCCGCGACGCACGTTGAACCCGGGGAGGAACGGCGTGCCCACCTGGCGGACGATGATCGAGCCGCTCTTGGCCATCTCGCCGCCGAACAGCTTCACGCCGCGATACTGCGGATTGCTGTCACGCCCGTTCTTGGTTGAACCCTGACCCTTTTTGTGTGCCATGACGCAAAGCTCCGCAACGCCGCTCAAACCGCGGCTCGACTCTCAATCGGCTCCCCGACCCGCCCGATCAACCCAATCTGGGCCGGGCCCAAACTCTACGTTGCCCCAACGCCGAAGTCCAACCCCGCCGACACCCAAACCGACGTCTCCCCCTGGCACAGAGCTTGCTCTCCCACACCGCTCACCAGCTCCCCCCAAACCCAGCACCCACGAGACGCCCCATGCAGGCCCAGAAGCGCAACATCGATCAGATCAAGCGGCTGGAAGTGCCGATCGTCGTCGTTCTCGCCGAACGCCTCATGAAAGTCTCCGAGTTCATGGGCATCGCTCCCGGCGCCATCATCGAACTGCCCAAGACCGCTGACGCCGAGCTCGAACTCCTCGTCAACAACCGCGTCATCGGCAGCGGCACCGCCGTCAAGGTCGGCGAAAACTTCGGCCTCCGCATCTCCTACGTGGGCGACGCCACCGAACGCCTCGAGGCCGCCGCACCCGAATCCGGCGCAGCCGTCGACGACGCCGAGGCCGAGGCCCTGGCCGCCGCCATGCTCGCCGGCCAATAAACCTCGCCTCTTCCCCCGCCTTTCGCTCATTCCCCGCGTCTTTTCGGACGACACCATGGGTTGTCCACAGGCGTTCCCCCCGCACCCCCTACGCTGCCCATTGCATGCCCCGCGATATTCCCGTCGGCAACGGCGATCTCCTCATCACCTTTGACCGCCTCTATCGCGTCCGCGATATCCACTATCCCCACGTCGGCCGCTACAACCACACCGACGGCCACCTCCAGCGCTTCGGCGTCTGGGTCGATGGCCGCTTCGCCTGGATCGAAGAGCCCGGTTGGGAACGCCACCTCGAATACCGCCGCGACACGCTCGTCACCAACGTCACCCTCCGCCACGCCGCCCTGGGTCTCGAGATCACCTGCAGCGACGCCGTCGACTTCCACGAGCCCGCCTACCTCCGCCGCGCCGTCGTCAAGGACCTCCTGGGCCGCGACCGAGACGTCCGCCTCTTCAACCACTGGGATCTCTCCATCCGCGGCTCACCCGTCGGCGACACCGCCAACTACGACCCCGCCACCAGCAGCGTCGTCGTCTACAAGGACGACATGTACTTCCTCTTCAACGCCTGCGACGAAAACAAGTGCGGCATCGACAACTGGGCCATCGGCACCAAGCGCGTCCGCGGCGCCGAAGGCACCTGGCGCGACGCCGAAGACGGACAGCTCGGCCGCAACGCCATCAGCCAGGGCAGCGTCGACGCCACCATCGGCTTCAACCTCCAGGTCCCCGCCGGCGGCTCGTCCTACGTCACCAGTTGGCTCGCCTGCGGCAACTCCTACTCCGAAGTCAAAGCCCTCAACCAGCGCATCCTCGAAAAAGGCCCCGATCGGATGATCGAGCGCACCAGTTCCTACTGGAGCCTCTGGGTCACCAAGGAACAGATCGATCTCGACGGGCTTCCCATGCCCATCCGTGATCTCTTCAACCGCAGCCAGCTCGTCCTCCGCACCCAGGTCGACAACGGCGGGGCCATCATCGCCGCCAACGACAGCGACATCACCCAGTTCGGAGGCGACCACTACTCCTACTGCTGGCCCCGCGACGGCGCGCTGGTCGCCTACTCCCTCATCATCACCGGCCAGAGCGAGCTCTCCCGCAACTTCTTCCGCTACTGCGCCAAGGCCCTGAAGAACGACGCGTACTTCCTTCACAAGTACACCCCCGCCGCCGAGCTGGCCAGCAGCTGGCACCCCTGGATGATCGAGGGCCAGCGCGTCCTCCCCATCCAGCAGGACGAGACCAGCCTGGTCGTCTGGGCCCTCCGCCGCCACTTCGAGGCCTTCCGCGACGTCGAGTTCGTCAAGCCCTTGTATCAAGCCCTCGTCGTGAAGCCCGCCGACTGGATCTTGAAGTACCGCGACGCCCGGGGCCTGCCCCAGCAGAGCTGGGACCTGTGGGAAGAACGCCGGGGCGTGCACCTCTTCACCGTCGCCACCACCATCGGCGCCCTGCACGCCGCCGCCGCCTTCGCCACCGACTTCGGCGAACACGACCGCGCCGCCCTCTACCGCGAGTGCGCCGAAAAGATGACCGGCGCCATGCGCCGCTTCATGTGGAACGAAGAAGAAAAGCGCTTCGCCCGCAACGTCGTCCCCCTCCCCGACGGCTCCTACCGCATGGACATGACCGCCGACAGCGCCAACTACGCCGTCTTCGCCTTCGCCGGCCTGCCCATCAACGACCCCATGGTCGCCGCCGAGATGGAAGCCACCCGCCAGCGCGTCACCGTCCGCACCCCCATCGGGGGCTACGCCCGCTACTACCACGACTACTATCACCAGGTCGAACGCGACAACATCGCCGACGTCCCCGGCAACCCCTGGGTCATCTGCACCCTCTGGCGCGCCCAGTACGCCATCGCCCGCGCCACCAGCGAGGCCGAACTCTCCGAAGCCATGGACATCCTCAACTGGTGCGTCGCCCGCGCCGAAAAGAGCGGCGTCCTCGCCGAGCAGCACCACCCCCACACCGGCGAAGCCATCAGCGTCAGCCCCCTCACCTGGAGCCACGCGACGTTCATCATGGTCGTGATGGAGTACTTGCGGAAGCTCACGCTGCTGCGAGAAGGCACGAGGCACTAGTCACTAGTCACTCGGCATTCGGCATTCGGCATTCGTTGCCTCGTGTTGGGCGCATTCGCTTTCAACGAATGCCGAATCACGAATGCCGAATGCCGTCCTCTATCCCTCCCCATTCATCCGATCCGGCGCCATCATCCGCTTCGCCATCTTCTTCACCGCCATCTTCGCCAGCAGCGTCGCGCCCAGTTCGTCCGCCATCGCGATCTTGTGCTCCAGCGTCGCCGCCGGCGCCGACGCCAGCGACGGCTCCACCATCATCGGGGCCGCAGTCCCCGCCGGCGCCCTTCCGCGCCGTGCCATCAGCGACGCCGCGATCGCCATCCGATCTCCAAACACGCCCCCGTGCCGCAGGATCAGGCTCTGCAGGTCCGCGTCCGACGCCGGCCCCGCCACCACGCTCACCCGCACCAGCGCCCTGGGCAGCAGCACCCCCGGCCCCACCCGCCCGATCGTCTCCCAGATCAACCCCAGGTGCCCCAGCCTCCCAAGGCTCGCGTCCAACAGCTCACCCACCGGCCGCCCCGGCGTCGTCCGCAGCAGCACCCGCTGCAGCCGCTGCCCATCCACAAAGGGCGTGAGCTCAGGCGTCAAATCCAGCGTTCCCGGCTCGGTCACCCCGTTGTGCTCGGTCCACGTCCCCGCGAAGCCCAGGTCCGCCCGCCGCGCCAGCGCACGCCGGCACAGCATCAGCCACGAGGGGTGAATCACATCCCCCGCCCTGAACTGCGCCAGCGACGACGTCGTCACCAGCTCCGACGCGTCCAGCACCCGCCCTTCCCAGTCCCGCACCGTATAGGGCGATCCGCACCACCACAGCGTCCCGCCCTGCTCCGACGCCCCCGGCATCAGGCACAGCACCCGAAACTCGCGGCTCGCCTGCGCCCGCATCGACCTCACCGCCGCGCTCGCCCCGATATCCGCGTGCGCAGTCCCAAACACCACCATCACCAGCGACGGATCCGTCGGCACGGGCTCCACCCCGTTCGCCAGCGGCATCAACGCCCTCGGCGACTCGTACACACCGCCCAACGCCTCCTCCGCCACCCCGTAAGGCCGCCTCACCCGCCCCCTCAGCCCCTCATCATCGATCATCCGCTCCATCGCCCGCGTCAGCCCCGCCGTCGTGCCGTCGTACAACAGGCAGTTCTTCTCGTGCGTGAAGAAATCCGTGAACGCCGGCAAGGCGTTCGCGATCACCGGCACCCCCGCGTCATACACCTCGTGCAGTGCATAGCAGAACGATTCCACCCGGTTCGGAAACACCGCGAACAGCGCCCGCCCCAGCAGCTCCGCGATTCTCCCGTGCGCCTGCTGCCCGTGAAACACGAACCGCCCCCGCAGCCCCGTCGGGATCAGCGTCCGCAGGTACGCCTCGTAACTGCCCAAAGGCCCGTCCGCGCTGTCATACCCGATCAGGTCAACCGTGAAGTCCAGCCCCGGCCGATCCTTCATCAGCGCCACCGCCGCGTGCACCAGCTGATCCACCCCCTTCAGGTGAAACATCCGCCCCACGAACGCGATCGAGAACGGCTCGCCCGGCGCCGGCCGGCCCGTGACCCGGGGCAGCGACTGCTTCGGAGGCGTGCTCACCAGCGCCCGCTCGGGCCCCAGCCCGTACAGCGGCCTGTAATACGCGTCGTAATACGCCCGCGTCGGCACCAGCAGCGTCTCCGCCAGCGCCAGCCCACGCCGCTCGATCGAGTGCTGCATGAAGTGGTCAACGTCCCGCACCAGCCCGTTGCCAAAGCGCTCCAGCACCTCCACCGACCCGTGCACCCGGCTCGCCAAGACCGGCCCCGCCGCAAAGCTCGGCTCAAACAGCCGCTGCACAAACGCGTAATACCCCGGCCCGCAATACTCGAAAAACTCCACCAGGTCGATCTGGTGCGCCGCCCGCAGCCGCCCCAGCGCATGCGCAAACCGCAGGCTCTTCACCTGAAACACGCTCGCCCCGCCCGGCGCCGCAAAGTCCCCGCACAGGTCATCCACCCTGAACGCCCGCACCCGCCCCGGATGCGCAAACGTCAGCCGGTCATGCTCGGCAAACCTCGCGAACGACGCCTGGTCCATGTCCAGCAGCAGCAGCGCCTCGTGCCCCGCCCCGGTCAGGAGATCGATCGCGTGATGGATCAGCACCCCCGCCCCGCCCGGCGTCGTCGGGTGAATCTCATAACTCACAAAGCAAATCCGTGCCATTCCCGAATCCCCCCTCCCGCCCGCCGAACCTAATACCGCCGGCTCATCTCCAGCGTCGGTCCGTTCTCCGCCAGCTCCCGCACGCTCCGCCGCGCCCGTTCGTTGTACTCCGGCGCATACGCGGCATACGCCGCCACGATCTCCCGCCGCTCTTCGATCGCCCGCCTCGCATACTTCGCTACCACGTCCGCCCGATCCGGAAACGGCACCACCAGCCGCTCAAACAGATACGGACAATCCTCGAACAAGTGGCTCACCGGCCCCAGCAGGCTCGGCACCCCCTGCGTCAGGCTCTCCAGGGGCAGCATCGGGCAGCACTCGTGAAACGTCACGTACAGCGTCAGATGCGTCCGCCGCATCGCCTCCAGCAGCAGCGCATGGGGCAAGGGCCTGGGGTGCACCTCCGCCTTGGCCAGCCCCAGGAGCTCGATCACCTCGCGCGCCCGCTGATCCATCCCCGCCGCGTGCAGCCTCACATCGCCCATCATCTTCAGCGCGCTCAGCATCACGTGGGGCGTCTTGCTCCCCGTCCCGCTCGTCCAGATCCCCGCGTGCAGCCCGGGCTCGGCCGGCTCGCTCGGCGCCATCACCTCCCCAGGCACCATGTTCAACACCAGCGCCGAGGGCACGCCCTGGCTGCGGAAGAAATCCTCCATCCCCGCCTTCACCGTGCAGATCCCCCGCACCAGCCCCTTCTTGCACGCATCAATCCACGTCTTCACCACCTGCCACTCATACCCAAGCTGGAACGCGACATACCCCCCGTGATAGATCACATCCACCTGCACCCCGGGCTTCAGCCGCTTCAACTCCTCCACCAGCGCCAGCTGCGCCAGATCTCCCCCCGACACCACCACGTGCGGCACCCCGCTCTCCGCCAACACCCGCGCGTGCCGCAAAATCGCCCCCCGCGACAGCGCCGCCGGATCGATCTCGGGCGTCTCGGGCACGCAATACCGCGTGTCAAACAGCGCCCGCGTCGATGCCGAGATCCCCAGCCACCTCGGGCAGTGCACCGCCACCGTCTCGGGCTCGTGATGCTGGCAATGCCGCAGAAACTCCATGTCCCGCGCCGTCATCGCCTCATCGCTCGACGCCCTGCGTCCCGCCCCGGCCCCTTCGCCTCCCCCGCCCGCCTCCGGCACGCCGATCATGGGCGAACGCGCCGGATACACCGACACGTGCCCGTTCACCTCCGAAAACAGATCGATCGTCTCCCGCCGCCCCTCAAACTCCACCTCCACCAGCCCGCTCCAGGGGTGGGTCATGAACACCAGTTCCGGATCGCGCCCCGCGACGAACGACACCTCGCCCTGCCGCGAAAACAGGCTCTGCCCGTGCGAGGCATACTTGCTTGCGCGCCGCTCGAACCCCGAAGCCGCCGCGAAATCCCACGGCACGCCCGGCTCGCCCGCGCTCCCGCTGGCCCGCAGCAGCCACGCCTCCGGCCCCTGCCCGCGCCCATTCCTCCCCAAGACCCGCACCACGACCGTCCGCGCCCGCCGCCTCAGCCCCGCCCCGCGCCGCAGCCGCTCCGACAGCCGATACGTCGAGCTCGACTTGATGTACGCCAGTTCGAACCGCTGGTCCGCCACGCGATCCAGCAGTTGCCGCACGTCCGGTGCGATCACGTCGTTCGTATTGATCTGCGGATTTGTCATAGTTCCCTGTGATCAGACAACCCACGTCCACCGCCGCCGCCCAGCGCACGCTCAGCCCATCGCCAGCCGCGATTCCAGCTCCTTCACGATCGCCCGCCGCTCCGCCATCAGCCTCTCCACCTCGCCCGCCAGCGAGTTCGCCCGGTCGATCGCCTGCGTATACGTCCGCCACGCGTCGGCCATCTCCTCGCGCATCCCCGCCATCGTCGCTTCCGCCGCCCCCTTCGCCGCCCGCGCCTCCTCCGCCGCCCGCTCCAGCTCCGCCACCTTCACCGCATGGGCGGCTTCGATCTTCCCCAGGCGGCTCACGAACATCTCCGTCGCCTTCTCAAGCCCCGCCTCTTCTCCCGCCGCGCGCGCCGCGCTCTCGCGCTTCATCGCCTCGTGCATCGCGTCCTTCGCCGCCGCCGCCGCCCGTCCCGCATCCGCCAGGCGTGCCTCCAGGGTCGCCGCCAGTTGCGTCTGCACCTGCAGCCGCTCGCGCAGCTCCCCGATCCCCGCATCGATGTCCCGGTCCAGCCGCCGATACATGTCCAGCAGCACGGGCGACCACGTGAACGGCGCCGGCCCCCCCAGCATCACGCGGTACGGCGCCTGCAGCCTGAACCCCGATGCCAGCGTCTGGCACGTCGCCCCCAGCCCCGCGTACGCCGCGGGCAAATCATGCCGCCAGCACCCATCGTGCGAGTCCGTGCTGATCGGCGTGTGCTCCGCGGGCTCAAAGTGCAGCACCTGCCACTTCGCCACCCGCATCAGCTCCGCGAGTATCCCCGGCACGTGCTCGGGCCTCACATGAATGATCACTTCGCTCGTATAGACAATGTCGAACGACGCATCCTCATAAGGCAGCCGCCCCACCGGCGCTCCCACCTTCACATGCCCGTCAAACCACTCCTGCCCGGTCCACCTCAGGATCCCCTGCACCATCGTGGGCGACTGGTCATACCCGTGCGCGTCCACCCCGGGCAGCCTCGAGAGGTTCGCCAGGTGCCGCCCCACCCCGCACCCGAACTCCAGCACCCGCAGGGGCGTCTCACCCCGGGCCTGCCGCGCGATCGCCGCCGACTGCTGCACGTACTCCGTCAGCATCAGCTCCTGGATGTGGTAATACACCTGCACGCGCTTGCGTTTGTCATACTCCTGCACCCACGAGGCGCCGTGCTCGCGCCAATAGGCGTAGTTCGGGTCCACGCCCGCCGCCGCCACCGTCTTCCCCGGCCCGCTCGTCATGCCTGCAGCGCTCCATCCCCCGCGTGAACACTGATGCTCACCGGCTGGTGAAACTTGTAATGCACCGGCCGGTCCGGGTTCCCCATCACCGCGAACGCCGCGCACCCGTCAACCTGGTCAAACAGCACCGTGTCCGAGTAATCCCGCGACGACACCCGGTTTACCGCCATGCACACCCCGAAGTTCCCGGGCCGCAGCGCGTTCTCGAACTCAAACCGGATCACCGTCTTCTCCCCCGCCCTGAGCGCGGGCAGCTTCACGCCCTCGTCAAAGCACGTCGTCCCCATCAGGTCAATCCCCACCATGTCGCGGATCAGGAAACTCGCGTTCAGGTCCTTCACCGCCGCGTGCGCCCGCAGCGTCGCCTCGATCGTGATCCGCTCGCCCAGCACGAACGCCCGCGTCGGTTCGCCCAGGTGATTCAGGATCTCCACCTTCTCGATCTGCGCGTGCCCGGTGCCATACCGCAGGTTCCCCGGCACATTCACCTTGAACGGCACCGGCGCCCCGAGCTTCTGGTCCCCCGCCAGCGTCTCCTTGTTCGTCTGCTCCCGCACATACGACAAGTACTGGTTCACCGTCTGCTCCGACGGGCCAAAGTACACCATCTGCCCATCCACCAGGAACAGCGCCCGGTTGCACACGCTCCGCACCGCGTCGGGCGAGTGGCTCACGAACAGCATCGTCAGCCCGCTGTCCCGCAGCGCCCGCAGCCTCGACACGCACTTCTGCTGAAACCCGATGTCGCCCACCGCCAGGATCTCATCCACGATCAACAGATCCGGCTCCACCGAGAACGACACCGCGAACGCCAGCCGCGCTCCCATGCCGCTGCTGTACGTCTTGATCGGCTGATCCATGAACGACCCGATGTCCGCGAACGCCGCGATCGCGTCGAACCGCTTCTCCATCTCCTTCCGCGGGATCCCCAGGATCGACCCGGCCAAAAACACATTCTCGCGCCCGGTAAACTCGGGCGAAAACCCGCTGCCCAGCTGCAGCATCGCCGCCACCCGCCCCCGCACCTGCACGTCCCCTTCGCTCGGCGCCAGCGTCCCCGCCACCAGTTGCAGCAGCGTGCTCTTGCCCGCGCCGTTCCGCCCCAGGACGCCCACCGCCTCGCCCCGCCTCACCTCAAAGCTCACATTCTTCAGCGCCCAGAAGTCCCGGTAATACTGCTTGCCCGTCCACCTCAGCAGCCCCTGCTTCAACCTGTCCTGCGGCTTCTTATAAATCTGGTACCGCTTCCCCAGGTTGTGCGCCGAAATCACCACCTCGCCCGCAGGCTTCGCTTCCACCTGCGCCCCCGCCCCGTTCTGTCGAGCAGCCTCAGAGGACATCCGCAAACCCCCGCTTGCTCTTCATGAACCACGCAAACCCAAGCTGCATCAACACCAGCCCAAACACCCCGGACGCCACCACCCCCTGCCACTCCGGCACCTTCCCCTGCACCACCGCCAGCTCCGCCGCCGTCACGATCGGCGCCAGCGGGTTCAGCCCCGCGATCGAATGCCAAGGCTCCGGCACGTTGCTCAGCGAAAAGAAAATCGGCGTCAGAAACAGCAAAAACTGCGACACCACCACCACCGTCAAGTTCCCAACGTCGCGCACAAACACCGTCAGCGACGCCAGAAACCAGCTCAGCCCCAGCCCCATCAGCACCATCGGCAGCACGATCAGCGGCAGCAACGCCGCCGTCCACGTCAGCCCGTGATAAAACACCGCCCGCCCGATCAGCACCAGCGACAGCCCGAACCCGCTGAACATCAGCGTCGACAGCACGTTCGCCACCGGCAAAATCTCCAGCGGAAACACCACCTTCGTCACATAGTTCGGGTTGTCCAGGACCAGCCCGCAGCTCCGGATCACCGTCTCCGAAAACATCGCAAACACCGTGATCTTGCAGAACAGCGACACCGCAAACTGGCTCTGCGTCTGCTCCAGCACCGTCCCGATCTTCGGCGCCATGATCACATTGAACAGAAACATATAAATCGTCAGCGTCAGCAGCGGCAACACCAACGCCCACAAAAACCCAAGCTGCGTCCCCCGATACCGCGCATGAAAATACCGCAGCGCAAACTGCCGTATCAAATCCGAACTCCGCCCCAGCGTCCTCACCAGATGCACCGGGCTCAAAAGCGCCGGCAATGGCGTCGGGGCGGCCGATCTCAGCACAAGGTCGTTCATTCGTTCCAATCCGTTGCTCGGGGACTCCCGCCGCCGCGACCCTCGCGCCCGCACCACCCGTGCAGTTCTCCCGCCAGATCGCATCTCTCTTCGCGTCCCCAATACCCTCCCCTGCCCGGGGAAAGCATCGATTCTAGCCGCGACCCAACCGTATCACCCCGCTTCCCCAACTTCCGATAGGTGTCTGTCACCTATAGGCTTGCGTGCCTCCTTCCGGGGTGCTCCGTCCCCGGGTCGCCCGCCGGTCCCCGCCGCTCTTCCAGGGTGGCCCCTCTCTCCGAGAGGGGCGTCTTCCTCTTCCTCCGCTCTTGGTGGCACCGCTCTCCAGAGCGGTGCTCTTCTCCCGGGTGGCCCCGCGGTCCCCGCCGGTCTTCGCTTCCACGGCCGCCTGTGGCACAGTCGTCCCGCCCGTGTCCTTCCCGCCCACTCCGTCATCCCAGCGGGATGACCGAATGTTGCCAGGGGTGGCTCTGCACCCCTGGTAGCAATCCCCCACACACCCATCCCCGTCCTCCCGGCCACACCCCGGAGGGGTTTGTGAAATCAACCTCGCGCGAATAACGCCCTCGCGCTCTCCGCACTCACCCCCGCAGCGCCGCCGCCAGCAGCGTCCGGTCATCGCTCGGCGCCCCGCCCCCCGTAAACCCATCCAACTCCGCCGCGATCGCCGCCACCAAGTCCTTCGCCGACCCCACATGCCGCCGCCCCAGCGCGTCCAATCTCTCCATCCCGAACATCTCTCCATCCTTCGAAAACGCCTCGGTAATCCCATCCGTAAATAACAACAACTGACTCCCCGGCATCAGCGCCACCTCGTTCAGCGCATACCGCTCCCCATCCATCACGCCCAGCGGCAACCCCGCGTCACCATCCAGCGGCGCCGCCACACCCGGCAGATAAATCCGCGGCGGCGGGTGCCCCGCGTTCGCATACGTCAGCGTCCGGTTCGCCGGGTCCAAAACCCCATAAAACGCCGTCACAAACGCCCCGGTATCCAACGTGTACCGCCGCGACAACGACTCATTCAGATACGTCAGCATCTCATCCGGCGGCGCCGGCTCCCCCGGCCGCGCATGCGCCACCGCGTGCGTGATCGCCATCATCACCGCCGCCGGCGTCCCGTGCCCGCTCACATCCGCAATAAACAACCCCCAGCGGTCGCCCCCCATCGGAAACAAATCGTAATAATCCCCGCCCGCCCGCTGCGATGTGTCATAACTCGCCGCCAGCTCCACCCCAGGAATCTCCGGCAGGCTCGCCGGCAGCAGCGACCTCTGAATCTCGCCCACCGCCCGCATCTCCCTGTCCAAGGCGTCATACGCCTCGCGCAGCTCCCGCCGCAGCACCATGCTCGCCGTCCCGCGTCCGAACAGGTTCGCCTGCCACACCGCGTTGGGGAATCCCTCCTGGTCCACCTTCTCCGGATCGTCATATAACATGATCGCCAGATTCAGCGACTCGCCGTTCTCATATTGAGGCAGCGTCATCAGCGCCTTCATCCCCTGCAGATACTCATACCCCGGGTCCGCCGGGTCGGGCTTCAAATCCAAGATCAGCCGCGGCTCATTCGCGTAGATCAGCTCCCCCAGGAGCCCCCCGCTCAGCAAGGGCAGCTTGTGCCGCTCCCGCCACGTGTCCGGCATCTGCGCCCACGTGCTGCTCCGCGTCACCCGAAACTCCGGCTTCCGCTCGTTCCGCCGGCTCAGCGTCACCAGCCGATCCCGCGCCGACAGCTTCTGCACCCCCGCCGCATAGATCCGGATCATCTCCGCCGGATCGCTCGAGTGACTCACCTCGCGCATCAGCGCATCCACGATCGCCAGTTGCTCACGCCAGGGTCGCTTGATCACCATGCCCGACAGTACGTCCCCCCAACGCCCCCCAACGCCCCGCTACCGCCCCGCTCCCAATCTCCCCGCCGCCCCCTCCATCGCCTCCAGGCTCCGCGTCACGCTCAACAGCACCATCGCCCCCGCCTCCGGGCTCGACTTCATCTCCCACAGCGCCGGCCTCACCGTCCATTCCGCCCGCGCCGGATCCACCGCGATCCACCCCAGCGACTCATCCACCGTCAACTGCCGCAGATACCTCAGCGACCCCACCAGCTTCACCACCTGCGGCAATATCTCCCCCTTCCCAGTCAACCGCCCATCCCCCAGCATCCCCGCCAGCAACAAACTCCCCCGCGCACTCTGCCACGTCGGCCTCACCCCCCCGCCCCGCGAAAACATGATCGCCCCCTCCTCATCCGGGTCACACTGCCCCGGCTTCAGCTGCGCCTGCGACAACGTATCTCGCAAGTCCCGCATCGCCGGCGCGCTCGCCAGCTCCCCCTCCCCGCCCCCCCAGCTCGACGCCGCCCACTGCAGCCAGGGCATCGCACCCATCAGCTTCCCCCCCGGCGCATCCCGAAACGTCGCCACCATCGCCGGCGGCGTCAACGGATCCTCCATCATCGCCAGCGCCCAGCACGCCAGCCCCCGCTCCGAATCCCCGCTCCCCGCCTTCCACGCCCGCGTCCCGCCCGCGCCCTCTTCCAGCGCCCCTCGCACCACCCCCTCCAGCGCCTCCCTCGCCCCAGGGTGCGCCGCCTCCACCTCGATCGCCGCCCCAGCGTCCGCCAGACGCAGCGTTCCCAGCGCCGCCAGCGCCGTCGCCGCCTGCCCCAGCGCCCGAGGCCTCCCTCCGATTCCCCCCGCCCGCGCCAACACCGACCCCAGCAACCCCGCCGCCCCCTTCACCGCCCCGCGCGCCGTCTCCCCCTCCCCCCGCACCCCCCGCGCATACTCCGCCAGCGCCAGCGCCACCAGCGCATTCACCTCCGGCGAATCCTCCTCCCGCATCTCGATGTTCCGCGCAAAGTCATACTCCGGCCCCACCCGCCCCTCCCGAACGCTCCGCAGCAGCCCCGCCGCCAACTTCTCCCGCCACGCCTCCATCGCCGGCGTCGTCATCTCCTCCCCACGCACCACCCGCGCCCCGCGATACAAAAACGACGGCGTCAGCGCCCCCTCTCCCTGCGCCAGTTGCCTCACCCGAAAGTGCAGAAACGTGTAGTGCTTCCCCGCCGCGATGTCCCCCGCCTCGCGCCCCGGCATGTGCCGCACCGCCAACCCCGCATCCCCCGACAGCTTCACCACGCACGACGTATACCCCGCGCTCGGCGTCAGCCCTGCGTACAGCATCTGGCTCGGAAACACCGCCTCCACCCCGTCCTGCCCCCGCACCGCCACCCCATCCACCCCGGGCGACAGCGTCAGATCCGCATCGTCATACGTCCCCAGCGAAATCGGCACCGCCCGCCCCGCCGCCTCCACGCTGATCGTCACCTCCCTCAACAACCCCGGCCGCCGCTCCGCCTCCAGCGCATCCCCCATCGGCGGCAACCTCCTCTCCATCTCCCGCAGCGCCCCCTCCGTCGCCTCCGCCAACGCCCCCTTCTCCGCCACCGACCACCCCCGCCCCACAATCTCCCCGTGCAGCCGCAGCACCACCCCCGCGCCCGCCATCGCCGGCGCCGCCGGTGCCTCCTCCCCCCTCACCCGCGCCCGCACATACATGAACGCCGCCATCGTCTCATCCGGCGACGGCGCCGCATCCCCCGCGTCCGGAAATCCCCCACCCGCCGGCGCCTGCGCCCCGCCAAACTGCCCCCACGCCCCCGAAGCCCAAATCAACGTTGCAACAACGCAACACATCATGTAGCGTGTCCGCATCACCATCTCGCGCCTCCACCCCTCGACGCCCGAAAAAACCGCCGCCAGAAGCCCCAGCCCCGCCGGCCGCTTCCCCGCCGCCTCGCGGCACGCCGCTTGTTCCTTGTTCCCCGTCCGCCGCCAGATATCCAAAGACTTGAGGGAGAAAAACATGAAACTCGTCCTCGCCATGACCGACCGTCGCAAGCAAGTCGCCATCCTCTGCCTCCTCAGCTTCCTCGCCCTCTGCTAGAAGCTCCGCCAGACGCCGACCAACGCCCCACGCCGCGGCCGCGCCTCACGCCTCCCAGCGCCCTCCCGCGCCCCCACGCACGCCCCGCGGCCACCACCGCCCGCCCGCGTGCCTTTCGCCATTTTTGAGCATAGCGATCCACCCGCCCGAACCACCTCCCCGCACCCGGGTGCCCCCTCTCTCCTCTTGGGTGGCCCCTCTCTCCGAGAGGGGCTTCTTCCTCTCTCCTCCTCTTCCGCCGCTCTTGGTGGCACCGCTCTCCAGAGCGGTGCTTCCAAGGCTGCCGGTGGGACAGGCGTCCCGCCGATGTCTTACCACCCCTCTATCTCGATGCCTCGGTGCCTCATGCCCCGATGCCCTCTTCTCGTCACCTATCCGCCCCGCATCGACGTCGTTTGCGCACAGCCCGCGTTCGTCAGTAGCCCGACCGTCAGGGAGGGCCGGCGCGCATCGACGCAGTTTGCGCGCGCAAATCACGCCCTCAAAACCCCCCCCCACCCCAAAATCTCAAAAAATCTTCCCGTCCCCAAAACCCTCAAAACCACCCCCAAAACGCCACTTCCCGCCTCATCAGTAGCCCGACCGTAAGGGAGGGCCCGAGCGCATCTACCTCACTTGCGCGCGCAAATCGCGTCGCCCCCCGTCCATATAGAAGCGTCCCGCGTTTCCGTCAGGTCACCCTCGCCGGGCATCCAACAGGCTGAGCCACGAACTCAGGCTGGTCTTCCCCGGCAACGTGCCCCGACTCGAAACGCGGCCGCCGAAGCGGTGCGTGGGCCGGCCCTCGCTCGCGTGAAGCATCGGGGAACACTCGCCTGGTGAGATGGGTTCATTACCCGCCACACCCGCGACCAACAGAGGCTCCGACTCGGGACATCCAACCGGGCAGCCCCTCGCCACGACCCGCCTCACGCAAGCAGCGCCGAAAAAAGTCCAAAGGGCGTCGGCCCGATGAACTCGCCCACACATCGCCGCTAGACCGTGTGCCTACCGGGTCCCGCTCGAGCGCCTCAAAAACGCTCACCGGGGAAGACCAGCCACGCCCCAGCGGAACCCGACTCCCGCCCAACCTCTACGCCTCGCCGCAGGCCGCGAACTTCGCACGCGCCCACAAAACGAAAAAGGCCCAGGCGATTTCGCCCGGGCCTTGAATCACGCAGCCGCGTTCAAACTCAGTTGAACCGGATCTTGTCGGTGCCCATGGCGCCGTGGGTGTCCATGCCGCCGCGGGTCGGGCTGTCGCCGCCGCGCTTGCCCTTCTTGGGCGTTTCGGCTTCCTCGCTCGGGCTGCCGCCCGCCGACGAATCGCCCCACTGGGCCCGCTTCAAGGACAGCCCGATCTTGCGATCGGCCTTGTCGACGCGCAGGATCTTGACGTCGATCTCATCGCCCGCCTTGACGACGTCCTGCGGGTTCTCGACCTTGTGGTCGGCCAGTTCGCTGATGTGCAGCAGGCCTTCCAGTTCGGATTCGAGTTCGACGAACACGCCGAAGTTGGTGATCTTGGTGACCGTGCCGCGAACGACCATGCCGGGCTTGTAGTGCTCGGGAATCGCGTTGAGCCACGGATCTTCGGTGAGCTGCTTGACGCCCAGGCTGATGCGCTGCTTGTCGCGATCGACCTCGAGCACCACGCACTTCACGCTGTCGCCCTTCTTGATGATCTCGTTGGGGTGCGTGACCTTCTTGGTCCACGACATGTCCGAGATGTGCAGCAACCCGTCGATGCCCGGCTCGATCTCGACGAACGCGCCGTAGTTGGCCAGGTTCCGCACCTTGCCCTCGATCATCGTGCCCGGCGGGTACTTGTCGCCCACCAGCTCCCACGGGTTCACTTCCGTCTGCTTCATGCCCAGGCTGATCTCCTGCTTGTCCTTGTTGATCTCAAGGACAACCACATCGACCTCCTGGTTGGGCTGCACCATTTCGCTGGGGTGATTGACACGGCGAGTCCAGGACATCTCGGAGATGTGCACCAGGCCCTCGATGCCGTCTTCGAGCCGCACGAACGCGCCGTAGGACATGATGTTGACGACCGCCCCGCGGATGCGGCTGCCCACCGGGTACTTCTTCTCGATCTCTTCCCAAGGGCTGGCCTCGCGCTGCTTCAGGCCCAGCGCGATCTTCTCCTTGTCGCGGTCGACGTTCAGCACCTTCACCTCGACCGTCTGCCCCAGCTTGAGCAGCTCGCTCGGGTGATTAATGCGGCTCCACGACATGTCGGTGATGTGCAGCAGGCCGTCGATGCCGCCCAGGTCGACGAACGCGCCGAAGTCGGCGATGTTCTTGACCTCGCCCTTGACGATGTCGCCTTCCTTGATGTTCTCGAGCAGGCGCTTCTTGGCCGAGTCGCGCTCGGTCTCGATCAGCTTCCGGCGGCTGATCACGATGTTCTTGCGTTCGAGGTCAATTTTGAGGATCTCGGCCCGCACCTTGCGGCCGATGAAGTCGCCCACTTCGCCCGGGCGGCGGACATCCACCTGGCTGGCCGGCAGGAAGACGAACACCCCGCCGATGTCCACCAGCAACCCGCCCTTGATCTTCTTGGAGACCGTGCCCTCGACGACGTCGCCCTCTTTGGCGGTGTCGACGACGCGCTGCCACGCCATCATGCGGTCGGCCTTGCGCTTCGAGAGCTGGATGACGCCTTCGTCACCCTCGAGGCCTTCGAGCAGCACGTCGACCATCTCGCCCGGCTTGATGTCGGCGCCTTCGAACTCTTCCTTGGGGATCAGGCCTTCGCTCTTCAGGCCCACCTCGACCACCACGTCATCGCCCGCCATGCCGATGATCTTGCCCTTGATCAGCTTGCCCGGCACCAGGTCTGCGATCTGCTCCTTGAGCAGCGAGTCCATGTACTCGTCGGGCGCGGCCTTGGCGACTTCGGCGCCGAAGGCGTCGCGAAGCATGCGCGTGGCTTCGTCGTCGGCCAATCCGAGAGAGGCGATAAGCGTTTCATCAATCATGTGTGTTCCTTGGTGCGTCGCGTGGGAGTGCGCGGGATTGCCACGGGGGCAACCAGCGCATGCCTGCGAACGCTGCGGGAGAGCGCCAACGCGGGTGGAACGCGAAGAGGCTCACGCCGCCGGACGCGGCCCGCTGCCGGGTCGGTCCTGCCCTGTGACGGGCGGGCTGGTCGTGCTTTGAAAACCGCCCCCGCGAACGCGGGAAAAACGCGGGCCGGATCCACCTTCCGGCAGGAGGGGATAGTAGGCAGGTGGCGCGGGCGGCCGCATGATCGCGGCAATCAACGCCGAATTGCGGGATCTCCGCAATCGAGAATGTGGTATAGGTAAGGTCCGAAAGTTCTTTCGGAGTAAGGCTGCATTCACAAAAGGGGTGACCTATGGCCCGACTCGGTGCGAAGGCGGCGTGGGCGGCGGTTCTGGCTGTGGGGGTGGTCGTGCTCGGGTCGGGCGGCCGCGCGGCGGGGCAGTCGTGTCCGGGCGGGTTTGAGTTGAGCGCTGGGTTTCCGGGCTTGGGTACAACGGGTCCGAACGGTCCTTTCGGTCCGCGAGCGGCGGCGGCGATCGCTTGGGACCCGGATGGCGACGGTCCGCAACCCGAAATGCTTGTTGTGGGCGGCATCTTCGGCAGTGCGGACGGAGTCGCCGCGAACGACGTGGCGGCATGGGATGGGCGGCAGTGGCATGCGCTTGGCGGCGGTCTGTTGTCGCCGAGCTTGTCGGTGGGCCACGGGGTGACGTGCCTGGCTGTGCACAACGGCGAGCTGTACGCGGGCGGGAAGTTTGGGATCGCCGCCTCGGATGCGACGTACGTCGGAAGGGTGGCGAAGTGGAATGGCAGCGCGTGGGTGCAGGTGGGGCCGACGCTGAGCTCGGTCAACGCGCTGGCCTCACTCGGTGGCGAGTTGTACGTCGGCGGCGACTTTGTTGTGCCGACGGGCGCTCACCTGGCCAAGCTGGTTGGAAACGACTGGGTCGGGTTCGGCGCGGCGCTGCCCGGGTCAATTGAGGAATTCAATAAGAGTGTTGATAGTCTCGCTGTGCAGGGAGATTCGCTGCTGGTCGGCGGATCGTTTGCACGGTACATCATGCGGCAGGATGCCGCGGGCGTGCGCACGCAGGTCGGTCCGGCGCTGGCAACCTCGTTCAGCGGCACGGTGACCAGCATCTACGCGAACGGGCAGGATGTGTACATCGCCGGGAGCTTTGCGAGGGGAACTGCGACGCCCGGCGTGATGCACTGGGACGGCGCGGCGTGGACGGCGCTGGCCGCGCCCGCGACGACCGGGACGCGGCGATTGGTGAGTTTCAACTCGGACTTGTACTTGTCTTCGGGGGCGAGCACGACCACGGAACCGCTCTACCGATGGACCGGGAGCGCGTGGACGGCGGTGTTTCCGGCGGCGCAGTTTCAGAGTAGCGTTGGCGTGTACGACCCCGAGGTGCTTGGTGTATTTGACGGACACTTGATTCTGGGCGGCTCGTTTACTGGTGTGAGAGACAACACAGCATCAACGACGGTTACAAGACTCATGACATCGCTGGCGTGGATGGATGGCGCGGGGAATCTCGGGCCGATCAGTCATGCGCTGGGGGCGCGGGTGGCGAGCTTGTCGGTGTATCACGGCAAGGTGATCGCGGCGGGCCGGTTCACGACGATCGGGCCTTGGATGGGCGGGCCGATGCTGCCGGGCTCGCCCGGGCGGCTGGCGGAGATGGACGCGGATGGATTCTGGCTTCCGTTTACGGGCGGCTTGCCGACGAACAACATCTGGGCGACGGAAGTCTTCGAGAATCAACTTGTGGTTGGCGGCGAGCCCTTCTCGGTGGGCGGCGTGACGAATACGACGGTCGCGGCGTGGGACGGGGCGGCGTGGCACGACATGTCGGCGGGGGCGGCAGGATACCCGGTGAGGTTGGTGGCGGCGGGCGGGCAGTTGTGGGGTGAGTTCGTGCCGAGCGGCGGCGCGCCTTCCAGCGCGGCGGCGCTCGGCCGCTGGAACGGGGCGGCGTGGCAGATGTTCAGCAGCGCGGGGGGCTATTCGGGGCTGCTCTCGACGGGGGCCGAGGTGTATGCCACCGATGATTCGACATCGCAGACGTACGTGCTGACGCCGGAGGGCTTGTCGGTATTGCCGCTGCCGCCTTCGGAGACGACGGATCGGATTATCGGCGCGGTGCAAGGTGACCTGGTGTGCGCGAGCGGCTCAAACTTGTATCGATGGAACGGGCAAAGTTGGGCGGAAGCGGGAGACGCTTCGATCGTGGCGACTGTTGCGACCTCCCGCCTGAGTCTGCCGCTGGAAATCGACGGCGTGATGTATGTCGGCGCCCAGGGGGGCCTTGAGGAGATTCTCGCGTGGGATGGGCTGGCTCGTTCCTGGCGAGTTGCGGCTCAGATGCCGGCCAGTGTCGGCAGTGCTCGTCCACCTTCGATGTTGCCGGTCGGAGATGGGCGCGTTCTCATCGGGGGTGCGTTTGACTCTGTCTTCCCACCCGGGCTCCAGCAGCCGGCGCAGGCTGTGCAGCGGGCGGCGTATGCCGCGGTATGGTCGGTGGAGCCTGTGTCGGTGACGACGTCTCGCCCGCCTTCGATGATCGAGCGCGATGCCGGTCAGTCGGTGGTGCTCGAGTGGGAGTTGTCGCCGCCGCCCGATGGAGCGAGCTACGAGTGGACCGGACCACTTGGCAGAATCTATGACGGGGCGTATTCGAACTTCGGGGTGGTAAGCGGCGCGACGACCAACGCCCTGCGGCTGGAGCAGCTCATCCCCACCATGTCCGGGTACTACTCATGCCAGGCGGTGAGTGCGTGCGGAACGATATCGCTGAGTCGAATGTATCTGTCGGTGGCGGCCTCGTGCTCGCCTGATGTTAATAATGATGGTGTCGTGGACGAGGGCGATGTTGATTACTTGATCAACGTGATTGCCGGCGGCGAGAACCCGGAGAGCGTGGATCCGGACTTCAACCACGACGGCGTGGCGGACCAGACGGATGTGGAGGCACTGGTCAACGCCGTGGCGGGGGGCGGGTGTCCGTAGCGCGGCGGGCTTGAGAGTGAAATGGCACGGTGGCGAACGCGGCTGATGGCGCCCTGGGTGGCGCTGGCCGCGGCGTTGCGTGCTCAACCCCGAGGCACCATCTGGCCGGGGGGTGCATCTTTCTTGAGGGGTCGTCGGTATCACCCTGATCTGTGCGGTGGGGCGTGACGGGCGCGATCGCGGTCCGGGCAGTTCAGGAGTCAGCACATGCGGCAAGTTCAATGCGTGATTCAACGCGTCAGTGGGCGGGTCGGTTCGGCGTGCGTGGCGTTGGCGGCGTGCGCGGGGCTGGTGATGCTGCCGACGGCGGCGGTCGGGCAGACCTGCACTGCGGGGTTTCAGCACGGGGATGGGTATCCGGGGCTGGGGGGGCTGGGCACGTTTGGGAATATGGCGCCGAGCGCCACTTCGGCGGTGAACTGGGACCCGGATGGTGATGGCCCGCTGCCCGAGGTGCTGGTGGTGCTAGGCGGGTTCAGCAGTGTTGATGGTGTGCTGGCGAATGGCGTGGCGATGTGGAATGGGCGGGAGTGGCACGCGATCGGGGGCGGGCTTGCGTTCGCATCGAGCACCGGCACGGCAGGGACGAGCGCGCTGGCGGTGCTCAATGGTGAGCTGTACGCGGCGGGACAGTTCAAGGTCGCTTCGAGCGATCCGTCCGGGTACGCGCGCGTGGCGAAATGGAACGGAACGTCGTGGACGCAGGTGGGTGCAAACCTGAGCGGGGCGGTGACGTCGCTGGCGGCGTTCAACGGCGAGTTGTTCGTGGGAGGGCAGTTTTCGATCGGGAATCTGCACAACTTTGCGAAGCTCTCGGGCGGCAACTGGGTGGCAGTCGGGCCGCAAGTTCCGCCGCCGGGCGCGATTGAGGACAGCAGCAGGCGCGTGGACAGTCTGGCGGTGCAGGGTGAGTGGCTGCTGATCGGCGGGACATTCTCGCAGTATTTGATACGGCAGGACGCGGGCGGGAATCGTTCGCTGGTTGGGCCACCTCTGGCGGCGCAGTTTTCGCAGAGCGGCGGCGTGACGAGCATCTACGCGAGCGGCGCGGATGTCTATATCGCCGGGGGTTTTCGACTGGCGACCGGAACGAGCCCCGGCGCGATGCACTGGGACGGGACGGCGTGGACGGCGATGCCCGCGCCCTCAACGTCGGGCATTTACCGCATCGGCAGCTTGAACTCCACGTTGTATCTGACCCCGAGCGGGCTGTATTCGCCGAACACACTGTTGCGATGGGATGGTCAGGGGTGGATTGGCGTTAATCCTGCGGATGCATTTGCGGGGAACGGGCTGGCTCCGGAAGTTCAGATCATTGGTGCTTTTCAGGATCACCTGGTGCTGGGCGGTTCGTTTTCCGGGGTGTATTCGGCGGCGAATCCGGTGAACCAGTATCCACGGTTGATGTACGGCCTGGCGTGGATGGACGCGGCCGAGCATGTGACGCCGATCAGCCGCGGGCTGGGGGGGAGGGTGATGGCGTTTGCGGAGTTTCAGGGGAAGACGATCGCGGCGGGGCGGTTCGTGACGATCGG
Source organism: Tepidisphaera sp. (assembly GCA_016124375.1). Lineage (GTDB taxonomy): Bacteria > Planctomycetota > Phycisphaerae > Phycisphaerales > UBA1924 > RI-211. The sequence goes on along the minus strand of WGNV01000004.1, from coordinate 189,040 downwards.
AACCTCGGGAAACGGGCCGCAGGCGCCGGGTACGCCGGGGCACCTGGCGGAGATGGGCGAGGACGGATTCTGGGCGCCGTTCGCGGGCGGGCTGCCGGATAATAATATTTGGGCGGCAACGAGTTATGAGAATCAACTTATCATCGGCGGGGAGCCATTCAATGTCGGCGGCGTGACGAATGCGCTGGTGGCGGGGTGGGATGGCGCGTCGTGGCACGACATGTCGGCGGGAGCGACGGCCATCCCGCTTCGCCTGGTGTCTGCGGGAAGTGAGTTGTGGGGCGCGTTTTCGACGAGCGGGAGCCAGTATGGAGTGACGCGGCTTGGGCGCTGGAACGGGGCTGCCTGGGATGTGTATCCGATGCGGGTGGGATTTCTCGGCGATGCTCGGATGCTGCGGGTGGGAGCGGAGTTGTTTGCGACCGACGCGGACGCGAGCCGAATTGTGAGGCTGACCGCCTCGGGGCCGGAAGCGCTTCCTTTGCCGGAGTTCGAGACCGACGTGCGAGCCTTCGGCGGGTATCAGGGAGAGTTGCTCGGCGTGAGCGGTGACGAGCGGCTTTATCGGTGGAACGGCGCGGGGTGGACGAGCGCGGGAAGCTTGCCGCCGACCGTGAGGGGACAGCAAACGGATGGAAGTTACGCCGAATCGAGCGGTGTTATGTATCTTGGCGTGGGTGGTTCAGGAGTTTACGATGCAGGACGGGTGGTGTCGTGGGATGGACACGCCTGGGGTATCACTGCGGGGTTATCACTCAATCCGGCGTATCCAACCGGTATTATGATCGCCGGGCAAGGGACGCCATTGGTGACGTCGCACGGCGAGCATGAGGTGTTCGTCGGGGGCGCGTTTGAATCGAATCGATTCGACGCGATCTATTCGCCAGCGAAGATCCCTGCTGCGTATTTCGGACGCATCGAAACGCCGTCGAGGGCGGTGACGCTGGAAGCGCCGCCGGCAACGCTGGTGCGCGACGCGGGGCAGAGCGTGGACCTGACGTGGACGCTGTCGGCGACGCCGACTCGGTATTTCTGGTCGATTGGCTCAACAGCGCTGACTGATGGCGCGATGCCGGGGGTTGGTGTTGTGAGCGGTGCCACCACTGGGCATCTGCGCATCGATCAGTTGGAGCCGGCGGCGACCGGGCTGATCAGCGGCTCGGTGCGGGACGCGTGTGAGATGAGTCTCTATCTCGCGCCGACGTATTTGTTTGTGAATCCGCCGTGCGACCCGGACTTGAACAACGACGGCGTTGTGGATGCGGGCGATGTTGATTACCTGATCAACGTGATCGCCGGCGGCGACAACCCGGAGAACGTCGACACGGACTTCAACCACGACGGCGTGGCGGACCAGACGGACGTGGATGCGTTGATCAACGCCGTGGCGGGGGGCGGGTGTCCGTGATGGGGCGTGCCGGCGCGGCGTGGGGGGTCAGGGCAGGGGCTGGGACCATTCCGGGAGCGCGGCGGACCAGGGGCGGGCGCTGGTGTCGAACATCGCCGCGTTGAAGGTGTTGCGCGGGTGGTAGATGCCCAGACGCTGGGCGATGTGGTCGCTCTGGCGGAAGTCCAGCACGCTCCAGCAGCGGTGGGTGGGGTCGGCGGGGTCGGGCAGGGCGTCGAAGAGTTGCGGTGTGAGCGAGGGCATCTCGACGCGGTCCGGGCGCAGGTGGACCTCGGTCGTGTCGTAGTTGTCCGGGTCGCCCGGCTGGCCCGCGTGGCCGGTGACGTTGGTGGCGTAGGTGCGATTCATGTCGCGGCTGAAGCGGGCGGCGGCGGCGGGGCAGACCAGGACGGAGCGCACGGCGTAGAGGTCGGTGCCGGTGGAGCCGCTGAGGCCGACGCTGGATTGGATGACGAGTCGCCAGTTGGGGATGGAGCCGTAGGGCACGCCCAGGGCGGGGGCGAGGCCTTTGTAGTCGTTGGCGTAGGCGGCGAGGACGGAGCCGCAGGAGCGGAGGTTGGAAAGACAGACGACGGCGCGGGCGTTGTCGCGGGCCTTGGAGAGGGCGGGGAGGAGGACGCCCAGCAGCACGCCGATGATGGCGATGACGACGAGGAGCTCGATGAGCGTGAAGGCGCGACGCACGGTCAAGCGTAGAGACGAAGTGCCGAAGAGACGGAGAGACGAAGTTCGAAGCAGAAGAGGGGAGAGGAAGGCGGCGTGACGCGAGCGCAGCGGGCGGCTCAGGCTTCCATGCGTGGGGAGGCGGCCCACTGGAGCTTGCCGATGAGGCGGGCCCAGTAGCCGCTGCGGGGGTTCTGGACGAGGCGCACGCTGGTGTGGTTGCGGGTGATGAGGATGCGGTCTTTGGCGTCGAGGCCGGCCATGGTTTGGCCATCGAGCACGAGCGTGGTGCCCATGTCGCTGCCGCCTTCCTGGTTGGCTTTGTCGACGGTGATTTCGACGCGGCTGTCGGCGCTGACGACGACGGGGCGGAAGGAGAGAGACTGGGGCGCGATGGGCGTGATGGCCAGGGCGTCGACGCGGGGGGACATGATGGGCCCGCCTGCGGAAAGGTTGTAGGCGGTGGAGCCCAGCGAGGTGCTGACGACCAGGCCATCGCCCCGCATGCTGGGGCCCATGTGCCCGTCGATGGAGATGCTGAGCGCGATGACGCGGAAGGGGGGGCCGGCGGTGACGACGGCGTCGTTGAGCGCGATGCCCGAGAAGCGGGGCGTTGACGCGTCGCGCGAGAAGACTTCGATCTTGATGAAACTGAGCGTGTCGGTGCGGAGCGGGCCGTCGCCGAAGATGGTGGCGGCTTCGTCCTGCAGGCACTTGACGTCGAACTCGGCGAGGAAGCCAAGGCGGCCGAGGTTGACGCCCAGCAGGGGGGCGTGGAGCCCGACGCAGCGGCGGCACTGGCTGAGGAGGGTGCCGTCGCCGCCGAAGACGAGGATGAGGTCGGCGTCGGCGGCTTGAGGCGGGAGGTCGGAGCCGTCGGCGGGGAACTCGCCGAGCAGGGAGCCGTGGCGCTGGATGAGGGCGCGGACGGTAGCCGCGGCCTGGGAGGCGGCGGGCTTGGTGGGGTTCACGAACATGACGACGCGTCGGCCCATGGGGCGAGTTTACGGCGGGTGGGGTTGTGTGAGAGGAAGGGGGATTAAGAGCCCGGCGGGGGCCGCCGGTCCACCCAGGAAGGTCCACTCAGGAAGGTGAAACAAAAACAGTCCGCCCGAGACGGTCTCTAGAGTGGTGCATGGCACACACCAATCGGCTGGCGGCGTCGACGAGTCCGTACTTGCTGCAGCATGCGCACAACCCGGTGGATTGGTGGCCTTGGGGTGAGGGGGCGATTGAGGAGGCGCGGCGGCGGGATGTGCCGCTGTTCGTGTCGATCGGGTATTCGACGTGCTATTGGTGCCACGTGATGGAGCGGGAGAGCTTTGAGAATGAACAGGTGGCGGCGCAGATGAACGAGGGGTTCGTGTGCGTGAAGGTGGACCGCGAGGAGCGGCCAGATGTGGATGAGTTGTACATGGCGGCGACGGTGCTGATGAATGGGCACGGGGGGTGGCCCATGTCGGTGTTTGTGGAGCCAAAGTCGCTGAAGCCGTTCTTTTGCGGGACGTATTACCCGCTGGAGCCAAGGCCCGGCGTGCCGACGTTTCCGAAGGTGCTGGAGGCGATGCGGAACGCGTGGCGCGATCAGCGCGAGGGGGTGGTGAGGCAGGCCGAGCAGTTGGCGCTCGGTGTGGCGGACCATTTGGCGACGGCGACGCCCGGGCAGGAACTGGGCCAGAGCCAGGTGGCGGACGCTGTGGCGGGCGTGCTGCGGATGTTTGATCGGGCGAACGGGGGCTTTGGGGCGGCGCCGAAGTTTCCGCAGTGCTCGCTGATCCGGCTGCTGCAGGAGGTGCGGGAGCGGGCGGCGGACGACTCGACGGCGGACGCGATTGATATTGCGCTGCGGACGACGCTGAACCAGATCATGATCGGGGGGATTCGCGATCATGTGGGGGGCGGGTTTCATCGGTATGCGGTGGATGCGACGTGGACGGTGCCGCATTTTGAGAAGATGCTGTATGACCAGGCGCAGTTGCTGGAGGTGTTTGCGCGGGCGGCGAGGAGGGACGGCGACAGCGAATACGCGCGGGCGGCGCGTGAGGTCTTTGCGTATGTGTCGCGCGAGATGACGTCGCCGGGGGGCGGCTTTTACAGCGCGCAGGATGCGGAGGTGGATGGGAAAGAGGGCGCGAACTACGTGTGGACGGTTGAGTCGCTGAGGGAGGCTCTTGCGCCCGCGGCGGTGCTGGAGTTTGAAGGCACGAGGCAGGCGGCGCTGGACGCGCTGGAGTTTGCGACGAAGGTGTATGGGCTGGATGGAGGGCCGAACTTTCGCGACCCGCATCACCCGGGCGAAGCGAGCAACGTGCTGAGGCTGAGCGGGCGGATGGAGGCGATCGCGGCGGGGTTTCAGACGTCGCCTGCGGCGCTGGTGGAGAAGCTGACGAGGCTGAACGCGGCGCTGCTGGAGGCGCGGAACGGGCGGGCGCAGCCACGGCGCGATGACAAGGTGATCGCCGCGTGGAACGGCATGATGATCGGGGCGCTGGCGAGCGCGGGGCGGGCGCTGGAGGATGGGGCGATGGTCGCCGCGGCGAGGCGGGCGGCGGATTGGTTGCTGGGCGCGATGGTGGAACCGAAGGGCGAGCTGATGCGGGCGTGGCGAGATGGGAAGGCGCACACGCCGGGGTTTCTCGAGGATTACGCGAGCGTGGCGCTGGGGTTGTTTGAGATCGCGCGATGTGAAGAGGGCGCGGCGCGGGCGAAGCGAGTGTCACAGGGGGCGGCGATGCTGGAGCGGGGCCTCACGCTGTTCGCCGACGAGGCGGGCGGGTTGTTCGACACGCGCGAGGGGGCCACGGACTTGTTTGTGCGGGCCCGCAGCACGCACGACGGGGCGATGCCCAGCGGCACGGCGATGATGCTGCACGCGCTGCTGGATGGGGCGGAACTGGTGGAGGAAGCGGGGGATGCGGCGCGGGGCGAGCGGTATCGCGAGGCGGCGCGGCGGGCGATCGATGCGATCAGCGGGCACGTGAGCAGTTCGCCCGTGGGGTGTGCGGCCAGCGTGCGGGCGCTGCTGCGGATGTTGCTGGATGCGGAGAGCGGCCCGGGGGCGATGCGGCCCTCGAGCGCGGCGGAAGTGCACACGGCGCGGGCGGTGCCCGCGCAGCGGCAGCACCCGGCGGCGATGGGCGTCGTGGAGATTTACGCGGCGGTCGATCGCGTGGCGCTGCGTCCCTTGGAGCCGGTCGAGATGGGCGTTGTGATCAAGGTGGCGGAGGGGTGGCACATCGTGGCGGCGGAGCCGGGGGAGACAGCCGTGGCCAGGGCGATGAGGCCTTTGCGGATCGACGTGGTGCATGGCCAGGGCGTGAAGGTGTACGCGGATTACCCGGCGGGCGAGGACTTTGGCGAAGGCGAGCAACGCATCAAGGTGAACACCGGCACGATCGAGCTGCGAGTGGCGATGGAGCGCGACGGGGCGTGGAAGGGCACGCCGATTTTGAGCGTGGCGTACCAGGCGTGCAGCGACACGGAGTGCCTGGAGCCGGCGGTGGTGGAGTTGGACATCGCGCTGGACAAGGCGTGAGGGGGGAAGAGACGAAGTTCCGGAGGGAAGAAGAGACGAAGTTCCGGAGAGACGGAGAGACGAAGTTCCGGAGAGACGGAGAGACGAAGTTCCGGAGAGACGGAGAGACGAAGTTCCGGAGAGACGGAGAGACGAAGTTCAGGAAGAATGCGATTCAGGCTGGGCTGGGGATGAGGATGGTTTTGCCGTTGTCGTTGGCGCGCTTGCCGGTGATGCAATCGACGATGACGCTGGCGACGTCTTGCGGCGCCAGCGTGCGGTTTTGGGGCACTGATTCGTGCGGGATGAGCGAGCGGAGGAGGGGTGTTTCGACGGCGCCGGGGGCGACTGCGAAGCCTCGGATGCCGTGGGGCTTGCCTTGGATGGAGACGGAGAGGGCGAGGGAGTTCACTGCCGACTTTGCCGCGGCGTAGGCGTAGAGGATGGGGAAGGGATCCACCGTCGCCATCGATGACACGTTGACGATGACGCCCCCGGAGCCTTCTTGCTCGGCCTGGCGCACCATCGCGGGCCAGGCGCGGCTGATGATCAGCGTGGGCGCGATGGCGTTAAGCGCAAAGACGCGCGAGGCGATGTCGCGGGTGGTTTCGGGAATGGTCGCGGCGGGGGACCAGCCGGCGTTGTTGACGATGGCGTCGAGGCGGGCGTGGCGGGCGAGCACGTCGTCGACCAGGTGTTCGGCCTGGGCGGGGTCTTCGAGATCGGCGAAAAAGGTGGTGCAGCGGGGCCCGAGCGCGTTGGCGGCGGCGGCGAGTTTGGCGGGGTCGCGGGCGGAGATGGCGGCGTGGTAGCCACGCGCGATGAGGAGGGAGGCGGCGGCGAGGCCGATGCCGGAGGAGCCGCCGGTGATGAGGGCGACGGGGGTCATGCGGGACGATATTCGCCAGGGCGGCGTGGGGGGAGCCGGAACCTCTACACTGTGCGTCGATGAAAGCCTCGCACGTGGTGTTGTTGGTGGTGTTCGCGCTGATCTTGGGCGTGCCGCTGGCGATGCGCCCGAAGGACGCGGGAACGGTGAGGTTTCCCGAGCATCAGACGCTGATCATCGTGACGCCCCACGTGCCGCAGATCCAGTCGGAGTTTTCGCAGGGTTTTCTGAGGTGGCACCAGGCGAAGTATGGGTCGCCCGCGTTCATCGACTGGCGCACGCCGGGCGGGACGACGGAGATCAGCGCGCTGCTGACCGCGAGTTATTCGGCGGCGGCCAAGGGCGGGGCGTTTGATTTTTCCGACGCGGCCAACCCGGCGTGCAAGCCCGGCACGGTGTCGTACGACATGATGTTCGGGGGCGGGTCGTACGAGTTCGGCAAGCTGAAGAAGGGGATCAAGGTCGCGGTGCCGGGGGCCGACGGCAAGCCGGTCGAGCGGACGATTCCGCTGGCGGCGCCGGTGGATTTTTCGCAGAGTCAGCTCGACGCGTGGTACGGCGAGAACAAGGTGGGCACGCAGCAGCTCTATGACCCGCAGAAGTATTGGTTCGGGGCGGCGCTGTCGAGCTTCGGCATCGTGTTCAACCGAGATGAGCTCGCGAAGGCGGGCATGGCGAGCGTGTCGAGTTTCGACGATCTGGCGGACCCGAGGTTGTTCGGCAAGGTGGCGCTGGCGGATCCGCGGCAGTCGGGGTCGGTGGCGACGAGCCTGGATGCGATTTTGTCGGCGAAGGGTTGGGACGCGGGGTGGCGGCTCCTGCGGGAGATCTCGGCCAACGCGCGGTATTTCACGAACTCGTCGCCCAAGCCGCCGATTGATGTGAGTTTCGGCGAGGCGGCGGCGGGGTTTGCGATTGATTTTTACGGGCGCGGGCAGGCGCAGGCGGTGGCCAAGCCGGGGGAGGATCCGGCGAAGAGCCGCGTGGGGTATGTGGACCCCAAGGGCGCGGTGTATGTGGATGCGGACCCGATCGCGATGCTGCGCGGGGCGCCGCACCCGGAGCTGGCCAGGCACTTCATCGAGTTTTGCCTGAGCGAAGAGGGGCAGGCGCTGTGGCAGTTTCATGCGACCGACACGCCCCAGGGGGCATCCAACCCTCGGGGGGAGGATGGAGCGCTGATGGGCCCGGCGCACTATGAGCTGCGGCGGATGCCGGTGCGGCGCGAGACGTACGACAAGTACGCGAAGTACATGGTGGACCAGTTGGATCCGTTCGGGTCCGCCAGCCAGGCCAAGCCCGCGGGCTGGCGCGGGGCGCTGGGGATCATGATGGGGGCGTTTGGCGTGGATACCGGGCACGACCTGCGCGAGGCGTGGGCGGCGCTCATCCGGGCGAGGCAGGCGGGTTCGAGCAAGGTGCCGGAGATGGAGAGGCTGTTTTACGCCTTTCCGGAAACGACCACGGCGGACGGGCACACGTTGGCGTTCACGCCGGAAAACTTCGCGAAGATCAGCGATGTGTGGAAGGACCCCAAGCGCCGGAGCGAATGCGAGATTCAGTACACCCGCTTCTTTGCCGATACCTATCGGAAGGTGATCGAGATGGGGCGGTAGAGCGGCGCGGCGGGATGTCTGCGGCTGAACGCGAGCAGTGACGCAAGGAGAGACGAAGACCATGGCGACGCCCACCGGAACCGCACCCAGGCCCGCGAGCAGCAAGGATTGTGATCTGCCGGCGCCGCCCATCCTGGCCAGCATCGTGGCGACGATCGGCCCGGCCAGCGAAACGCCCGAGATCGTGCGGCGGCTGATCGAGACCGGCGTCGCGGTGTTCAGGTTTAACTTCAGCCATGGCGACTTCGCGGCCCACGAGAAACGCCTCAAGGTGGTTCGCGAGGTCGCGGCCGGCATGGGCGTGAGCGTGGCGTGCCTGGGCGACTTGCAGGGGCCCAAGATTCGGGTGGGAAAGGTGCCGGCGGGCGTGGGGCCGGATTCGCCCAGCGGCGGCGGGACGATCGTGGTGAGCGCCGGGCAGGATGTGGTGTTCAAGCAGGGGATCACGGAGTCGCTGGTGCGAAAGCACGACGGCCAGGATGAGCCGGTGTTGTCGATCACGTACCAGCCCTTGGTGGATGAGGTGGAGCCCGGGCACAAGGTGCTGATCAACGACGGGGCGATCCGGATGATCGCGGTGGAGCGGAACCCGGAAGCGGGGGAGCTGCGCTGCCGCGTGGTGGTGGGGGGGAAGATCACGAGCGGCAAGGGGATCAATGTGCCGCACAGCCGCCTGTCGGCCCCGGCGATTACGGAGCGCGACTGGGAGTGCGTGCGCTGGGCGTGCAAGAACGAGCTGGATTGGCTGGCGCTGTCGTTCGTGCGGCACGCGCGAGAGGTGAAGGAACTGCGGGATTATCTGGCGAAGGCGTCGGACGCGGGCGAATCGCCCTGGATTCCGGTGGTGTCGAAGATCGAGATGCCCCAGGCGCTGGAGAATCTCGAGGCGATCGTGCACGAGTCGGATGGGATCATGGTCGCGCGGGGTGACCTGGGGGTGGAGATGGATATCGCCCAGGTGCCGGTGGAGCAGAAGCGCATCGTCGAGGTGAGCGCGGCGTACGGCAAGCCCTGCATCGTTGCGACGCAGATGCTGGAGACGATGATCGACAACGCGATTCCGACTCGCGCGGAGGCGAGCGACGTGGCGAATGCCATCTTCGACGGGGCCGACGCGGTGATGCTGTCGGCCGAGACCGCCAGCGGGAAGCACCCGGCGCTGGTGGTCGAGACGATGGCCCGCATCGTGGCGGCGGCGGAGGAGCGGGTGCGGAAGATGACCCAGCATGAGCATCCGCCGACGCGGCTGATCGCCGAGCACCGGGGCGTGGCGGCGCTGGCGCACGGGGCGTGGGGCATCGCCAAGGACTTGGGCGCGAAGGTCGTGGTGTGCTGGTCGGAGAATGGCGGCACGGCGCGATACCTGAGCCAGAACCGTTTTCAGATTCCGATCGTCGCGTATTCGAGCGACCCGCACAGTTGCCGTCGGATGGCGCTGTTGCGGGGCGTAACGCCGGTGTGCGCCCCGGGCTCGCCCGATGGCTCGATGACGGCGTGGATCCCGACCGTCGACAGGTACCTGACGTCGCGCGGGCTGGCGCAGGCGGGGGACCCGATCGTCTTGCTCGGCGGGCGGCCCCTGGGGCAGGCCAAGCGCACCAACACGGTGATGATCCACCGCGTGGGCGACGCGACGGGCGTGATGCCCTCGCCCGGGTTATGAGGCGGCGGCGGGCTCATCGCGCGTGATGACGACCTTGCCGACGTGGGCCTGGCTGGCGAAGTACTCGTAGGCCTTGATGGCGTCGGCGAAGGCGAACTTGCGGTCGATGACCGGGCGCAGCCTGGCGACGCTGATGGCGCGGTTCATCGCCTCGAACATCTCGACGGAGCCCACGTAGATGCCGCGAACGGTCTGGGCGTTCAGGATGGCGGGGACGATGCCGGGGTTGTCGCCCGAGGCGAGGAAGCCGATGAGGCTGACGGTGCCGCCCACGCGGGTGGACTTCAAGGATTGTTCGAAGGTGCCGGGCCCGCCGATCTCGATGACGTGATCGACGCCGACGCCCCCGGTGAGTTCGAGCACCTTGGAGGACCACAGCGGGTGGGATTTGTAGTTGATGGCGGCGTGGGCGCCCAGCTCGCGGGCCTTGGCCAGCTTGGCGTCGCTGGAGGAGGTGGCGATGACGCGGGCGCCCATGGCGCGGGCGAGCTGCAGCGCGAAGATGCTCACGCCCCCGGTGCCGAGCACGAGCACGTTGTCGCCCGCGCGGGTGTTGGCGGCGGTGAGGGCATTCCACGCCGTGAGCGCGGCGCAGGGAAGGGTCGAGGCCTCGGCGAAGTCGAGATGATCGGGGATGCGCACGAGCGCGTGGGCCGGGACGACAAACTGCTCGGCGAGCACGCCGTCGATGGCCCCGCCCAGCGCGCTGTGCAGCACGCGTTCGTGGAGCGGGCCATGGACCCAGTCGCGCAGGAAGTTGGCGACGACGCAATCGCCCGCGCGCCAGGAGGTGACGCCCTCGCCCACGGCGTCGATGACCCCGGCGCCGTCGGAGAGGGGGATCACCGGGCGGGTCTGGTTGCGCAGGTAGCCACCTTTGGCGATGACCAGGTCGCGATAGTTGAGCGACGCGGCCTTGAGGCTCACACGCACCTGCCCGGGGCCGGGCAGCGGGGGGGCGAGATCGACCATGCGGATAGCGCCGAACCCCTGATCGCTCTCGACGCGGTAAGCCTTCATGCGAGGGTCTCCCTGGTGGCGGTGGTCTTTGTTGACGACGTGTGCGAGCGAACGCGTGGCGATGGATTGTGAGGCGGGGAGCGGACCGGGCGCGACCGCCCTCGGCGTTCCGATGCCGGCGTTGGCGGCGGGTGACGCGGGGAGGATTATTTGGGCGCGGCGATCTGCTGAACGCCCTTGGCCTCGATGCGATCGTCTTTCATGTACCAGGTGACGTGCGAAGCCTTGACCGGCACCCCGGTTTTGGGGTCGGTGATCGTCACGGGCCCGCCGATGTTGGCGTCGGCGGTGGCGATCTGGTTGATCGCGTCGAAGCTGACCTGGCCCGCGGCCAGCTCGCGCCCCTGGGTGCGCAGCCACGCGCCGCCGCTGGCCAGGGCGCTGGTGAGGCGGCCCTGGCGATCGGGCGCGGCGTCGGTCGACAGATTGGCGACGAGGTCTTCGCAGTCGAGCTGCATGCGTTCCTGGTCGAGCACGTGGATGGAGCGCACCTTGCCGACGACGTGCAGGCGACCGGCGCTGCGGTCGTACTGCATGGAGTCGTTCCACGTGAGGAGCGTGTCGCCCCGGGCGGAGGTGTTGCCCAGGGCCAGGCCCGGCCGGGCGCCCGGGCTGGCTTGGGCTTGCGTGCCGGGGTCGGCCTCGCGGTGGTCGGCGAGCAGGGCCTTGCCGGCGCCGGGAACGCTGAACTGCTGGCGGGACTGATCGGCTTCGATGCGGGCGCCCTCGACGTACATCGCCTGCACCACCTGCTCGCCCCCGGGGGCGAAGTGCTTGGATTCGGCGCTGGCCGGGCGCTGCGGCGTGCCGATGGCGATGGCGGTATCGAGCACGCGGCGCTGGCCGGGCGCGGGCTGGGAAAGGCGTATCTCGGCGCTGTCGGCCCGCAGCGTGTCGCGCTCGCTGCCCGGGCGGGTGAGGATGGCGACGGTGGCGCCCTGGCAGCGCCCGACGCCCGCGGCGTCGTCAAACTCCAGCCAGTCGCCCCAGGTCAGCTGGAGGTTGGAGGGCGCGTCGTTCGGATTGGAAGCGTCGCTTGGCGAAGGGGTGATCTCGTGCCACAGCGTGCCCGGCGCGGGGACGTGCACCAGGCGGCTGCGCCCGTCGAACTGCACGTGCGAGGTCAGAATCGTCGAGGCGCCCTGGCACATCCGCACGCCGTCGACGGCGCGGCTGCGCACCTCGGCCCAGTCGTCGGCGGGCGTGGCGCGAACTTCGTCGCCTGTGATGGTCAGGCCGTCCTTGCCACGCACCGTCACGTCCTGCGTGGCGTTCATGGCGGTGACGTCGGTGCGGCCGTTCTCGCCCGGGGAGAGATCGGCGATGATGCGGCCGGCGGCGAGGGACTGGTCGCGCTGGGCAACGCTGGCGTGACCGTTGAGGTCTACCCGGCTGGGACGCGAGTCGCCCCCGGCGAGCGGTTCGAAGTTCAGGTCGAGCGTGTCGGCGGAGAGGCGGCCGGCGTCGGGCTTGCCGTCATCGGCGGTGGCGTTGCCGACCATCTTGACGTAGGAGAGCGCGGAGGTGCCGGGGAAGAAGGTGGCGTCGAGCGACTCGGCGTTGACGGTGGCGGCGCCGTCGGAGGCGTGGACCTTGCCGCGGAGCTTGGCGCTGGTGGGGCGGGGCTGGATCTGGCCCCTATCCATGGCCATCTGGAACTCGGCGTCGTTGGCCCAGGCGAGGGTGCCTTGGGGGGCGTTGGCTTTGCCAAGGGCGCGGAGCTGGCCGGGGCCGGGGGAGCGCACGAGGCCGGTGTTGAGCGCGATCTCGAAGCGCTGGCCCAGGGCCTCGCCCCGGCCGTCGGATTCGAGCTTGGCGCCTTGGGTGTCGGCGCCCGAGACGGTGGCTTCGCGAACGGTGGCGCCGTAGTCGATGAGCGAGCCGCGGGCGGAGGCGCGGGAGGCTTCGTCGCGAGCGAGGACGCCGAGCGGGCGCGGGGAGGTGAAGCGGACGAAGACGTCGTTGCGGGCCAGTTCGCCCGGGGTGGAGGATTCGAGCGCGGCGTCCATCGCGCCCGACCAGTGAATCTCGATCGGGTCGTCGGGCGAGGCGGGCTTGGCGGAAGGAGCGGGAAGCTTGACGGCGGCGCCGACGGGCTGATAGGCGGCGGGGAGCACGCGGAAGGCGGAGGCGTGCGAAGCGGGGATGTCGGGCGCTGTCGGCGGGGCGAGGGAGGCGACGGCGGCGGGGCGCAGCTTGCCGTCGACCAGGCGCAACCACGCGAGCATGTCGTCGGAGGTGATGGAGCGAGCGCCCTGGCGCACGCTGACCTGGTCGTGGGCGACGAGGCGGTAGAGCGTCTCGACGGGTTGGGGTGGGGCGATCGTCGCTGCGGCAGGCGAGGCGGTGGAGGCGGCGGGCGCCTGCGGCGCAGCGGGCGCGGGCGGCGCGGGTGCAGCGGCGATGCGGGGCGCGGGGCGCGCGGGCCCGGGGTAGATGATGAGGCGGGTGAGATGTTCGAGGTGGGCGCCGTCGATGCGCTTCTTGGCTTCGTCGTAGAGGACGGTCAGGCCCTGGCCTTCGAAGTCGATCTGATCGCCCACGGTTTTGACGCCGGCGGGAAACTCGAGGCGTCCGAGCGACGCGTCGAACTTGACGCTTGGGGCGGTGGTGGTGAGCAGGGGCGTGTCGGTGGGGGAGATCTTGTGCCCGGGCGTCGGCGGGAAGAGGCGAATGACGACGTTGCCCTCGAGCAGGCCGTTCTGCGGGCGTCCGGCGGCGCCCTGGGGCATCCGGGCCCGGCCCTTGTCGGCGTCGACGACGACGGTGCGCCCGTCGCGCAGGTAGACGCGGGCCTTGGGCTTCACGAAACTGAACTCGTCGTTGGCCAGCGGGGTGGAGCGGTCGGCGGTGATCTCGGCCTGGACGCGCGAGGGGTCCTTGTCGTCGACGAGTTGCACCTGCATCGCGCTGCCCTGCACCAGGCCGGTGGCCATGCCGCCGCCGTTGCCGGTGGGGATCTTGGTGATGTCGGGCGGGCGGGAGGTATCGGTCATCGGGGGCGGGACGGCGCCGGCCCGCTCGCGGCGGGCGAAGAAGATGATCACGCCCGCGAAGCCCAGGAGCAGGAAGGCGGCCGCGAAGAGACCGGTGGCGCGGGCCGAGCCCGTGGTGCGATGGAGGGAAGAGCGGCGGGGGGCGTGCTTCATCAGTCGCGCACCAGTTTCATGGCGATGAGGTCCTGCACGTCGAGCATGCCGATGGGGTGGTTGTCGCTATTCACGACCGGGATTTCGTCCTGGCGGAACTCGCGGAACATGGCGACGGCGTCGCGCACCAGGGCGGTGTCGGGCAGCGTGCGGGGGGCCTTGGTCATCACTTCGCCGATGGGGCGCGAGAGTTCCGTGCGGTCGCGCAGCACCAGGCGGCGCAGGTCGCCATCGGTGAAGATGCCGACGAGGTGGCTCTTGTCGTCGACCAGCATGATGGCGCCGGGGCGGCGCCCGGGGCCCTGGCCCTTGGCCAGGGCTTCGCTCACGCTCACGGTGTGGGGCACCAGGGGAAGGTTTTTGGGGACGGTGTACCGGAGGATTTCGGTGATGGGGCGCAGCAGTTCGCCCAGCGCCCCGCCCGGGTGGCGGCGGGCGAAGTCTTCGTCGGTGAAGTTGCGGCGCTTGGCCGCGGCGAGCGCGAGGGCGTCGCCCAGGGCGAGGGTCGCGGTGGTTGAGGACGTGGGCGCGACGAAGTAGGGCCCGCCGGCTTCGGTGCGGACGCCCAGGTGGAGGGTGACGGTCGCGAGGCGCTCGAGGCTGCTGGGCTTGTGGTCGGGGGTGTTGGCCTTGTCGCCCCCGACGATGGCGATGATGGGCAAGCCGTCTTGCTTGAGGGTCGCGGCCAGGGCGACGACCTCGTCGGTCTCGCCCGAGAAGGAGATGCAGATGACGGTGTCGGTGTGGCGGAAGCGGCCGAGGTCGCCGTGGGCGGCTTCGGAGGGGTGCACCGAGTGAGATGGAATGCCAAGCGACGCGAGGGTGGCGGAGATCTTGGCGCCGACGAGGCCGGACTTGCCCAGCCCGCAGACCATGAGCGTGCCGCCGGCCTCTGCGCATGCGACGATGAGATCGACGGCCAGGGTGAAGTCGGCGCCGAGAATGGACGCGAGGTGGGCGAGGGCGTCGGATTCATCGCGGACGATGCCGCGGGCGAACTGGAGTTCTTCGAGGGTGTCGACGGGGTGGGTGATGCCGTCGGAGCCGCGGACGGGGGGAGAGAGGTGAACCCCGACGGGGGCGCGGCCGGCGAGCGGAGCGCGGGGAGCATTGGCCATGGCGAAGGGTAAACGCCTCGGGGCGAGCGGGCGCGGGCGGGCCATACCCTCCGGTGTCGGCTCGTGACGCCGGCGCGACGAGCGGCGAAGAAGCGGCGAAGGAGCGGCAACGCCCGTGACGGATCACGACTATCGAGTACGCCTGGAAGTCTTTGAAGGTCCGATGGACCTCTTGCTGTTCCTCATCCGCAAGGATGAGGTCGATATCCATGACATCCCGATCGCGTCGATCACCGACCAGTACTTGAAGTATCTGGAGGACCTGCGCGGGCACGGCAGCGGGCTGATTGATATTGACCTGGCGGGGGAGTTTCTGGTGGTGGCGGCGACGCTGATGGAGATCAAGAGCCGCATGCTGGGGCCCAAGCCGGTGGTGGCGGCGGCGGGCGACGCGCCGGCGAAAGAAGCGACCGACCCGCGGGCCGAACTGGTGCGGCAGTTGCTCGAATACAAGAAATATCGCGACGCGGCCGACGCGCTGGACCAGCGGGCCGAGACGTGGCGGCGGCGGTATGCGGCGGCTCCGGCGGGGGTGCCGGATGACGCGCTGCAGGCGGCGATCGAGAACTCGCAGGATGTGGAGCTGGAAGACCTGGACCTGGCGGACCTGGCCGAGGCGTTTCGAAGGATCGCCGAGACGGTGAACTTCGATCGCCTGGGCGAGCACCAGGTGACGTACGACGACACGCCGATCGAGGTGCATGCCGAGGCGATCGTGCAGACGCTGAGCCAGGTGCCCGAGCGGGGCGAGATGGAGTTTGCCAGCATCTTCACGGGCAAGAAGCGGCACGAGATGATCGGGCTGTTTTTGGCGGTGCTGGACCTGGTGCGGCATCGGCGGATCGCGGTGCGGCAGGAGAGCGACGCGAGGATTTTGCTCAGGCTGCGCGATGAGCCGGAGCAGCAGTTGCCGGCGACGGCGGGCGAGAACGCCGCGAACGCGGCGGGGTGAGGGTTATCGGTCTTGGAGTGGGTTTGTAACGCCTTGAGCGGCTGGGGTTTGGGAGAGTTCGGCGGTAAGCCGCGAACCTTGGATTGGGCGGGTCGTAATGATGGAGGTCGATGGAGCGGCGTGCCTGTGACTGGCCCGCCCCGAGAGCATCGAAGTGTGAGCGTTGCGTGAGCGGTCAATTGTCTTGGTCGAACGAACAGGGAGCACGATTCATGAAGCGGATCTCGAACCTTCTCGGCGTGTGCGCGTGTGTGGCGGGCCTGGGCATTTTGGGTGCGTGCTCGACGACCAGCGGCGGGGCCAACCCGGGCGACCTGGGCACCGATGCCAAGGCCGGCTCGTGCAGCAGCGGCGGCGGGTGCTCTGAGGGTGCGGCCTCGTGCCACGAGGGCGCCAAGGAATGCACCGATCACAAGGACGCCGGCGGCAGCATGGGCATGGTGGGCTCCAAGGCAAAGGCGTCGGGCTGCTGCGAAGCTGGCGGCTCGTGCTGCGGCACGGGCTCGGCCTGCTGCGACAGCGCCTCGCACCCGAACTGAGTATCAGGACTCCTCTTTCGTTTCTCCTCTGGTGAAGCGCATGCCTACCGGGGCCGGCAGACGCCGGCCTTGGTGGGTTTTTGGCGTTCGCCGCCTTGGCGGGGCGCGTGCGGATACGCTTGGCCCGTGATCGAGGAACTCGAACAACTGGCGAAGCAGGCGAGGGACGAGCTGACGGCCGCCGGGCACGAGGCGCTGGAGACCTGGCGCGTCGCGTATCTGGGTGCCAACGGGCGGCTCAAGGGCCTGATGGCGCGGCTCAAAGAGGTGCCCAAGGACCAGAAGCCGACGGTCGGACAGCGGCTGAACGCGATCAAGGCGGAGCTGGAAGCGGCGTTCGCGGCCCGGAAGGAGGCGGCGGGAGCCGCGGGGCCCAAGGACGTGATCGACGTCACCGAGCCGGGGTTGATTCAGACGCAGGCGCTTGGGCGGCGGCACGTCATCTCGAGAGTGCGCGATGAACTGGTGGGCGTGTTTGCCCGCATGGGCTTCGAGGTGGCCGAGGGGCCGGAGCTCGAGGATGACGCGCACAACTTCGTGATGCTGAACATTCCGCCCGGGCATCCGGCGCGGGACCCGGGCGATAATTTTTACGTGGATGACCCCAGCGCCGAGGGCGTGGCGCGGATGCTGCGCAGCCAGACCAGCACGGTGCAGGCGCGGGTGATGGAAGAGGCGGTGCGGCGGGGCGGGGGCAAGCTGCCCGGGCCGATCCGCATCGTGTCGCCGGGGCGGGTGTATCGGCCCGACACCGTGGACGCGACGCACTCGTTCATGTTCCACCAGATCGAAGGGCTGGCGGTGGATCGCGACTTGAGCATGAGCGATCTCAAGACGACGCTGTTCCAGTTCGTCAAGGCGTACTTCGGCGACGAGGCGAACGTGCGCTTCACGCCGACGTTTTACCCCTTCACAGAGCCCAGCGCCCAGTTCGAGATTTATGCGAGGCTCAACCCCGACGCGCCGCCCCGGTGGATCGAACTGGGCGGGTGCGGCATGGTCGATCCGGCGGTGTTTCAGGCCTGCGGGGTGGATCCGGAGGAGTGGACCGGCTTTGCGTTCGGCTTCGGCGTCGAACGGCTGGCGATGAGCAAGTATCGGATTCCGGATATTCGGTTGCTCTTTGACAACGACCTGCGATTCCTGCGGCAGTTGTAGATTGTCGAGCGGGCGGGGCGGTGTGCAAGTGTGCGGGCGGAGTTCCCAACACCCTCGGAGCGGCCGCGTGTGACGGAGCGGGCGCGAAGACGCACGTTTTTTCTCGGGAGGGGTGCATGACCGAACACGAGCAGCAACCGATGGCGATGGCCGGGGGCGCGACGCCGCCGACGGATGCGGATGTGCTGGGGGATGTGCAGTTGGGCGAGCCGGTGGGGTGGCCCAAGGTGGTGGGGATTTTGTCGATCGTGTGGGGCTCGCTGGGGTTGCTGGGCGGGGTGTGCGGGGTGATCGGGTTGGTGGCGACGCCGATTCTGATGGCGAACGCGCCGGGCTTTGACCCCAACAACATGCCCCCGACGATGGTGATGGGCCCGCTGAAGATCCTGCTCTTTACGCTGGGCTTCTGCATGTCGGGGCTGCTGCTGTTCGCGGGGATCACGACGGTGGGTCGCAGGGATGTGGGGCGGCTGGCGCACCTGGTGTGGGCGTTTGGGGGTTTGCTGGTGCTGCTGCTGCAGTTGTGGGTGCAGTTCGGGGATGCGAAGGCGATGGAGGCGTGGATCGCGGCGAACCAATCGAGCCCGTTTGCGAAGGGCGGCACGGCGGGGATCTACATCGGGCTGGGCGT
This sequence comes from Tepidisphaera sp., assembly GCA_016124375.1. Classification (GTDB taxonomy): domain Bacteria; phylum Planctomycetota; class Phycisphaerae; order Phycisphaerales; family UBA1924; genus RI-211. The sequence continues at coordinate 170,720 of WGNV01000004.1, read as the reverse complement.
GGCGGTGGTGCTGGGGTTGCCTTGGCCGCTGTTTCTGATGGTGTGGTTCGGGCTGATCAAGAACAAGCCCGGGGCGATGCGCGAGCTGAAGGCCGGGTACTAGGCGCGCAGGGGCGATCGCCGGCGTGACGGGTACGATGGCCCCGACGCATGGCCGCCCCTGAATTCCGAAACTCGCGATGGATGTGGGGGCTGCTGGCCCTGGGCGTTGTGCTGTGCGTGGGGGCGGCGTTTGCGCCCGCGTTCGGGCACGGGCTCTCGAATCTTGACGACCTGACGGTGCTGATCGAGGACAAGGGGTGGCTTCGCCCCTTCCCGGCGAACATCGCGTGGATGTTCACGACGTTCCGGGCGGGGCACTATGAGCCATTGACGTACCTGTCGTACGCGCTGGATCACGCGATCGCGGGCGATGACGAGCGCGTCTTCCACGTGACCAACGTGGTGCTGCACGCGATCGACACGCTGCTGGTGTGGTGGCTGGCGGCGGTGCTGTTCGGGCGGGCTCGGCCCGCGTGGGCCGGGGCGACGGCGGCGTGGGCGGGGCTGGTGGTGGCGCTCCTGTGGGGGCTGCACCCGTTGCGGGTCGAGAGCGTCGCGTGGATCACCGAGCGGCGCGACGTGCTGTCGGTGGCGTTTTTGCTGGGCGCGGCGCTGGCGTATGAGCGGGCGACGCGAGGAGCGAGCGGGAGCGGGGCGGGCAGGGCGGAGGCGGATGTGCCGGTGGACGGGAGGCCTGCGCCGCTGGACGGGAAGTGGTATGGCCTGACGATCGGGCTGCTGCTGATCTCGGTGTTGTGCAAGGCGTGGGGGATGACGTTCTTCGTGGTGGCGCTGGTGATGGACTGGTATCCCTTTGGGCGGCTGGCGAGGGAGCCCTGGAAGTGGCTGGGGCGGGCGAGCCGCGGGGTGCTGATCGAGAAGTGGCCATTGGTCGTGATCGGCGTGGCGACGGCGATGGTGGCGGGGCGGGCGCAGGCGTCGGCGGCGTACACGATGCGGACGCTGGAGCAGTGGAGCGTCACGGCGCGGATCTGCCAGGCGGGGTACGGGCTGGTGTTTTATGTGTGGAAGACGCTGCTGCCGGTGGGGCTGGGGCCGATGTACGAGTTGCCGACGGATTTTTCGCCCGCGCGGGCGAGGTGGATTGTGCCGTGGGCGATCGTGCTGGCGGTGGGCGGGCTGGCAATCGCGTGGTGGCGGAAGCGGCCGGCGCTGATCGCGGCGCTGGCGGCCTACGGGGTGTTGATCGGGCCGGTGCTGGGTTTTCTGCAGAGCGGGCCGCAGTTGGTGGCGGACCGGTATTCGTACGTGGCGATCATGCCGCTGGTGATGCTGGGGGTGGGAGCGCTGACGGAGTGGGGGGTGCGGCGGGCGAAGCAGGCGGGGGTGGTGGTGGCGGGGCTGGCGCTGCTGCTGGGGGCGCTGACGTGGCAGCAGACGGCGCGATGGAAGAGCGATCTGACGCTGCTGCAGCACGAGTTTGATTCGGGGTGGGATGGGCCGGTGCTGCGCGACTTCCTGGGGCAGAACCTGTCGCGGGAGGCGGAGGCGGAGCGCGACCCGGCGCGGAAGCTGGCGATGAAGGCCCGGGCGGCGGAGCACTTCCTGCGAAGCGTGCAGATGGCGCAGACGTACGTGCCCGGGTGGTATGGGCTGGGGGTGGAGCTGCGCGATCTGGCGCGGGCGGCGCGGGCGTCTGGGGATGAGGCCAAGGCCAGGGAGCTGTACGCGAAGTCGGAGGCGGCGCTCAAGAACTCGCGGGATTTGATCTTGAACAAGCTGCAGTCGCACCTGGCGCTGGGGCTGTTGTACATCAGCGACCTGGACCGGCCCCGGGATGCGGTGACGGAGTTCAAGGCGGCGGTGGCGGAGCTGGAGGCGGGGGGGAACACGTTTAACTCGGGGCGGCCTTACTTGCTGCTGGCGGGGGCGCTGGACGAGACGGGCGACACCAAGGGGTGCATCGAGATGCTGAAGAAGGCGGCGCAGTATCCCGACACGCAGAAGGACGCCAGGGCGCACCTGGCGGACATGGGCGTCAAGTAGGTGGGCGTGATTGACCGGGATTTCGCACGGCTATACTGCCGGCGTGCGGGCGTAGCTCAGTGGTAGAGCGACGCGTTCCCAACGCGTAGGTCGCGGGTTCGACCCCCGTCGCCCGCTTTCGAGCCTGCCGGAAGTTCCGGCGGGCTCGCGGCTTTTTTGGTTGCGCTGGCGGCGCGGCTGGTGGCGTGGATTCGGGTCGGTGGGCGCTCCGTAGCATTCGACATGACCGATCGCGTGATCACCTGGGCGGGGCTGTTGGCCAAGTGGACGGAGTTTGCGCAGAGCGCGGCGGCGCTGCCCAAGACCGAAGCGGGCGAGCGGCTGCGGGCGTGCGTGCCGTCGATCATCGGCCTGCAGGCGATCACCCATGCGCTGGCGGAGCTGGACGCGCTGCCGGAGGATGAGTACGCGCTGGGGCAGGACCGGGCGGAGGTCGTGATCAAGCGGCACGCGGGGGAGATTCACGGCGCGTGGGGGGCTGAGCCACTGCCCGAGGCGCTGGGTGAGTTGATCGGGGATGCGCGGCTGGCGCTGCGGGCGACGCGTGAGGCTGGGGTCGAGTTTCGCGTGGGGGATGAGCCGCTGATCGCGGAGCATCCGGGCGAACTGGGCGCGGGGCTGGTGGCGCAGGGGTTTGCGGGGGATGTGTATTTGCCGGCGCCGGGGGTGCCGCTGTTTGAGGGATGCCCGGCGGGGTTTGTGAGGTCGCGGACCGGGGCGAAGCCGGGGAAGGACGTGCTGGGTGTGGTGCGGGAGTTTCTGGAGCAGACAGGCGCGCGGGTGGGCAAGGGGGTGCGGGTGGCGGGGATGCGGCAGGCGTATCGGCAGTTTGATTTTGGAACGGGGCGGGTGAGGCGGGACCTGGTGGTGTCGATGCGGAGCGAGCTGCCCGGGGGGCAGCCTTTGCTGGTGCCGGTGGTGGTGGGGGGAGAGCTGCAGCCGGTGCCGCTGGCGCCGCCGCCGGGGTTTGATCCGGGCGAGGTGAAGGTGGTGTTTGAGGAGGGATGGGAGTGAAGGCGCTCAAGAAGGCGGCGGGCGGGCTGGGGCTGGCGATGCTGCTCGCGGCGGCGGCGCTGCCGGGCGGCTGCACGATGGTGCAGTATCCGGCGCTGGGGCCGAGCGTGGGTGAAGGGATGGGAGCCGGGGCGAAGGTGGAGCGAGCGGCGGTGCCTTCTGAGGCGAGCGAGGTGCTGAATCGGCGCGCGGATGCGGAGAAGATCCGGGGGCTGGCGGCGCGGGGGGACGGGTGGAGGTGGATCGACGGGCGCGAGGGGACGCAGGCGAACGAGAGTGGACCGCCGCAGACGGTGGTGCAGACGTATTTCTCGCGGGTGTCGGTGGAGCGGGTGGAAGAGGGGAAGCGGGGGGTGGTGGAGGAGGTGATCCCTGCACATCGCAGGGCGAACCGGCCCCGGTTTCCGAACTGGCGCGGGCCCTTGCCGGATGACGCGACGCTGCTGTACACGGGGGTGTCGGCGACGCTGGCGGAGCGGTTTGGAACCGGGGGGACGTTTGACCCGGGCAGCGCGCCGGCGGCGGACCCGTCGGTGTTTCTGAACATGCCCACCCAGACGCTGGTGTTGTGGGCGTATGGGCCCAGGGAGAATGCCAAGGGCGTGGTGGTGTGGCTGCACAGCGCGGGGGGCACGGCGTACGAGGCGACCATTTGCAAGAGGCTGGTCAAGCTGGGCTGGTGGGTGCTGGAGAGCGAGTTTCCGTGGCCATTGAGGCGGAGCCAGGCGTTCCTGATGTTTTCGGAGGGGCCCGAGGCGATCCGGAACACGGCGCAGGATGTGGCGCGTGAGGTGGATGAGCGGATGATGATCGTCAGCGACGCGGTGAACACGTCGCTGGCGCTGCTGGAAAAATCGCGCGGGCTCAAGGGGCTGCCCCGGGTGGTGGTGGGGGCGAGCCTGGGGGGCTTTACGGCGCCGGCGGCGTGCGCGGGGCTGGACCGCCCGCCCGAGGCGACGGTGTTCATCGATACCGGTTCGGACATGATCGACCTGTTCGAGCACTCGCCCTTGCCCAACGCGCGGGTGACGTTCGGGGTGTTGAACTTCAGGTCGACCGGGCCGGACGTGAAGGATCTGAAGGTGAGCGGCCGGGGGCTGACGGCGGACGAGCGGGCGCTCTTGACGAAGGATTTTGACGAGGCGTCGGCGTTGTGCCCGGTGAAGCTGGCGCCGGCGCTGGCGTCGCGCCCGTCGCTGCTGGTGACGGCGACGCAGGACGAGGTGGTGAGGAGGCCCAGCCGCCTGGCGCTGTGGAAGATGCTGGGCGAGCCTGAGCGCTGGGAGCTGGACGTGGGGCACGAGATGATGGTGTATCTGCTGCCGAACTGGGGGGACCAGATCGCGGCGTGGATTGATGCGCACGGGTCGGGCGTGCCCGGCGGCCGCCCGCGCTAGAAGATGTCGGGGATGCCGGGGTGGTCTGTTGGGCGCGGGGCGGAGAGGGGCCAGAAGAAGCGGCGGTCTTCGGGGCGGATGGGGATCTCGTTGATGCTGGCCTCGCGCCGGCGCATGAGGCCCGCGTCGTCGAACTCCCAGAGTTCGTTGCCGTAGGCGCGGAACCAGTTGCCGGTGTCGTCGTGGTATTCGTATTGGAAGCGGACGGCGCAGCGGTTTTCGCGGCATCCCCAGAGTTCTTTCACGAGGCGATAGTCGAGTTCGCGGCGCCACTTGCGAGTGAGGAACTGCTCGATGGCGTCGCGGCCGACGATGTGTTCGCCCCGGTTGCGCCACTGGCTGTCGGGCGTGTAGGCGAGGGCGACGCGCTGGGGGTCGCGGGAGTTCCAGGCGTCTTCGGCGAAGCGGACCTTCTGGCGGGCGGAGTCGAGGGTGAAGGGTGGGCGGATGATGGTGGGGGTGGAGGGGGTGGTGGGCGTGGTGGGGGTGGTCATTGGGGGGCTCGGGAGGGTGGGGAAGAAAAAGCCGCGCCGCTTCCGGAAGGAAGCCGACGCGGTGGTGTGCGTGGGAGCGAGGGTCGGCGATCAGCGGTTGATGGCGACGCGGGGGAAGTCGAGGTCGGTGTCGAAGGCGGAGTTGAAGTAGTTGGTGAAGACGTTGAGGCCGACGTGGGCGACGATCTCGGAGAGTTCGGCGTCGGAGAGGCCGGCCTTGCGGGCCTTTTGGACGTCTTCGGGCGAGATCTGGCCCCGGTCGCTCAGGACGCGCTGGGCGAAGGCGAGGGCGGCGGCGGCCTTGGGGTCGGTGGCGGTGGCCTTGCGGGCGCCGTCGAGGTCAGCCGCGCTGACGCCGGCGCCCTTGCCGAGCAGGGTGTGGGCGGAGAGGCAGTATTCGCAGGAGTTGGTCTGGGCGGAGAGGATGGCGATCTGCTCGCGGATTTTGGGGTCGAGCACGCCGCCGGCGAGGGCGCCGGCGAAGCTGACGTAGGCCTGGAGGGCGGCGGGGGAGTTGGCGACGGTCTTGTGCAGGTTGGGCACCAGGCCCAGGGCCTTCTGGAGGTTGTCGAAGGTGTGCTTGACGCTGCCGGTGGCGGTGGCGGGGTTGATGGTTGCGATGCGTGCCATGACGGGTTCCTTTGTTCGATGCGTTCGTGCGGGACTTGGGAGCGCGAGCGGCGTCCATCTCGATGGGCCACGAGCCCTTCGTGCCGTTCGGCTCAGCCCGCGTTGTTCATGTCTTGCAAGGGGTTCGATGCGGCGGCGAGCGCGGTGTGACAGGATTTTGCACGCCGCGTGAACCGGGGCGGGCGCGGGGCGTCTTGTATAATGGCCGAACTGGTTCAGCGTGCGGGTCGGTGGCTTTGTTCCGGGAGATGACGATGCGCGGAAAGACGAACGTGTGGATGGCGGGGTTGGTCGCGCTGGGAGCGTTTGGCCTGGGGCAGGGTCTGCTCGAGTATGCCGGGGCGGGGCGGGCGATGGGGCAGCAGGCAGCGCGTGCGGCGCGCGAGCCCGGCGGCCACGAGTTTCCCAAGGACTGGTACTACCAGGACATGCTGGACAACGAGAAGCTGCAGTCGCTGGTGGGAAAGCCGGTGCCGAAGCTGTACCTGACGTCGTGGATCGGCCCGCGGTTTGATGTGCAGAAGGCCAAGGGTTATGTGTTGGTGGTGGACTTCTGGGCGACGTGGTGCGGGCCGTGCATGCGGGCGATTCCTGACAACATCGCGCTGGTGAACAAGTACCGGCCCAAGGGGCTGATCTTCCTGGGCGTGCACGATTCGCAGAGCGGCTATGACAAGGCGCTGCCGACGGTGCGGGAGAAGCAGATCAACTACACGGTCGCGAAGGATTCGGCCGGGCTCTCGCAGCGCGAGACGGGCGTCAAGAACTGGCCGACGTACATCGTGGTCGATCGCGAGGGGATCGTGCGGGCGGCGGGGCTGGTGCCCGAGCGCCTGGAAGACGTCGTCAAGAAACTGCTCGATGAGGACGGCAAGGCGGCGAAGTTCCCCGCGGAGTTTTACATGCCGGAGGTGGTGCGGACGCCCGAGATCGCGAAGATGGAAGGCAAGCCATCACCTCACGTGATCGCGGGGGCGTGGTCGGAGGAGCACGCGTCACAGCCCGGGGAGACGGACGGATACGGGGTGTTGACGTTCCTGAGTGCCGAGGCGCCGCTGGCGCAGATGGAGGCGTTGGCGCCGGTGGCGCAGGAGTTCGCCTCGCGTAAGGTGCGGTTTACGTTTGTCGCCGACGCCAAGACGGAGGATGCGGCGTGGGGCAAGATGTTGGAGAAGGCGAAGGGGATGGGGGGCGGGGTGATCCTGGCGAAGGATGAGCTGGCGGGGGCGGAAGGGCGGCAGAAGGGCGCGACGGCGACGACGTACGGGGTGAGCAAGCCCCCGGTGACGTTTGTGTCGGACCCGAAGGGGACGATCGTGGCGGCGGCGGTGCGCCCGGAGAAGTTGAAGGGGCTGCTGGAAACGCTGGTGAACGGGAAGGAAGAGGGGAAGAAGGCGGCGGGGGGCGAGAAGACGCCGGAGGGCGAGCCCTCGGGCGGCAAGGCCGCGGAGAAGCCACAGGCGCCGAAGTAGCGCGAAGGGCTGCGGCGTTTGCAACTTTTTGGCGAGGCGTGTGAACCCGCGCCGGAAGCTTCCGGTATACTCGCGTCGGGGTGTCTTTCGCACGAACACGCGTTGAAATGGGGGCGGGCATGCGCATGAAAGCCGCGGTCTTGGTGTGGGGCTTGGCTGCTGTGGTGGCGTCGCAGGTCGGGGTGTGCTGGAGCGGCGGGCCAGGGGTGGCGCGGGCGCAGGCGGCGGGGGATGGAAAGTTCAAGCCCTTTCCGGACGAGTGGTATTTCAACGAAGCGCGGCACTCGCAGGCGTTGAAGGCGATCGAGGGCAAGCCTGCGCCGAAGCTGGCGATCTCGAACTGGATCGGGACGCCGACGACGATCGAGGAGAACCGGGGCAAGGTGGTGGTGGTGGACTTCTGGGCGACGTGGTGCGGGCCGTGCATGAGGTCGCTGCCCCACAATGTCGAGCTTTACAAGCAGTACAAGGACAAGGGGCTGGTGATCATCGGGGTGCATGATTCCAACAGCGGGTGGGATCGGGCCCCGGAGGTGATTCGCTCGCAGGGGATCGCGTATCCGGTGGGCAAGGACCAGAACGGTGATTCGGTGAAGGCGTTTGGCCTGCAGTTCTGGCCCACGTACGTGGCGATCGACCGGGCGGGGGTGGTGCGGGCGGCGGGGCTGTTGCCCGACCATGTGGAGGATGCGGTGAAGGTGTTGCTGGCCGAGCCGGCGCCGGCGGGGACGGCGGAGAAGGAGGCGGAGTTCGGCCCGGAGTTTTATTACGGCGGGAAGAGCCGCCCGGCGGCGCTGCGGCAGATGGAGGGCAAGCCTGCGCCGGACCTCAAGGGCGGGACGTGGGCGGGCAAGCCCCTGGAGCACATGGCGCTCAAGGGGAGCGTGAGCGTGGTGACGTTCGTGTCGCCCGCGCTGGCGATGTCGGTGAATGAGCTGGACAAGCTGGCGCCGGCGTACAAGGAGTTTTCGGCGCAGGGCGTGACGTTTGTCGGCGTGGCGGACGGGCGGTCGCCCGACGCGATGTGGACGAAGCTGGGCGAGCACCTGACGGCCAAGAAGCTGGAAGAGCCGGTGGTGCGCGACGAGGTGCAGACCGGCAAGGGCGCGGGAAAGACCAGCGTGACGCTGGCGGCGTATGGGGTGTCGATGTGCCCGGCGACGTTCGTGGTGGATCGGAATGGGGTGGTGCGAGCCGCGGGCGTGAAGGCGGACAAGGTCAAGCCGATCGTCGAAAAGCTGCTGGCCGAGGGCACGGGTGACGGGGCGAAGAAGCCGGGGGCGGCTGGCGGGAACTAGGCCGAACGCGGGCGGGCGTGGGATCGAGACACCCGAAGGTGCAAAGGGGGCAACGTGACTCCAGCGGCGACGAGCGGCGCGGCGGTTGACGGGCGGCCTGGGATCGAGAGCTCCGGGGGTGCGGCGGCGAAGGGCGCCCGGCCTGGAGCGCCCGCGTGGTCGCCCGGCAAGTGCGCGTTTGCGGATTCGGTGCGGGGGCACGTGGCCAAGACGGTGGTGGGGCAGGATGTGGTCGTCGAGCGGGTGATGATCGCGCTGCTGACGGGCGGGCATCTGCTGCTGGAAGGCGTGCCGGGAATCGCCAAGACGCTGATGGTGCAGTCGGTGGCCAAGGCGATCGACCTGAAGTTCGCGCGGGTGCAGTTCACGATCGACCTGTTGCCGGCGGACATCGTGGGGGCGGAGATCCTGGAGCAGCGCACGGGCGAGTTCCGCGTGCACAAGGGGCCGATCTTCACCAACCTGCTGCTGGCCGACGAGATCAATCGCGCAAGCCCCAAGGTGCAGTCGGCGCTCTTGGAGGCGATGCAGGAGCGGCGGGTGTCGATCGGCGACACGACGCACGACCTGCCGGCGCCGTTCCTGGTGATCGCGACGCAGAACCCGGTGGAGCAGGCGGGCACGTTCGAACTGCCCGAGGCGCAGCTCGACCGCTTCATGCTGCGGCATCGCCTGACGTACCCGATGCCCGACGACGAGGCGGAGGTCGTGCGGCGCAGCCTGGAGCTGAAGCTCAAGCGACAGGGCGAGGGCGCGGTGCCGATGTCGGCCTTTGACGCCATCACCGACGGCGCGAGGCAGAGCGTGAGGGACTTGTCGGAAGCGATGGCCCGGGTGCAGGCGGTGCACGTGAGCGATGTGTTCGTGCGCGACTGCGTGGAGCTGGTGGGCCTGACGCGACGGCACAAGAGCATCGAGCTGGGGTGCAGCCCGCGGGCGGCCCTGGCGCTGACGCACGCGAGCCGTGCGCGGGCGTTCATTCATGGGCGGGAGTATGTGATTCCCGAGGACATCTTCGCCTTGGCGGAGGACGTGATGCTGCACCGCATGCGGCTGACGTATGAGGCGCTGGCGGACGGGGTGAAGGGGCCGGAGGTGCTGCGGGAGATTCTGGAGAGTCTGTCGTAGTTCGGGTGGGAACGCGAGCGCGGAGCGAACATGCCGGTTGAAGCGTCAGCCCAACTTCGCCGCCCGGACGAACTGGCCCGGGGCGACTTTGACATGGTGGTGAGGCGCCTGGCGGACGACATCGCGTTCGGGGCCGACAACTCGCTGTTCATGGGGGGCGGGCTGGAGTACGCGGCCTCGAGGCCTTACCAGCCGGGCGACTCGGTGCGATTGCTGGATTGGCGGCTGTCGGCGCGTACCGGCAAGCCGTTCATCAAGGAATACGAGGCGCTGAAGCGGACGAGCGTGTACGTCGTGGTGGACACGTCGGCGTCGATGGCGGTGAGCTCGACGGAGTTGTCCAAGCATGATCTTGCGGTGTGGATCGCGTCGGGCGTCGGGCTGATTGCCCAGCGGCGGCTGAGCCCGGTGGCGGTGGTGGGCGCAGGGGAACGCGCAACGCGGGTGAACCCGAGCCTGGTGAGGTCTGACCTGTGGCGGACGATCGAGCCTCTGCGAAGGGGGGACCTGGGAGAGCGGACGCTGCTGGGCGAGCGCCTGCGAACGCTGCTCTCGCGGCTGGACCGATCCAGCGTGCTGGTGGTGCTGAGCGACTTGCACGACCCCGACGCGCTGGCGGCGCTGCGGCAGGCCGGGCACGCCCACGACTGCATGGTGGTGCACCTGATGGACCCGGCCGAGACCGGGCGGCTGGGCGCGGGGTTCTTCGCAGGGCAGGAGTCCGAGACGGGCCGGGCGTTTCTGGCGCATTCGGGCTCGGCGTGGGCGCACGACCACGTGCGGCGGGACCTGATCCGCGCGGGCGTCGACTACCTGCTGCTGAGGACGGACGAGCGGGTGATCCCGGTGCTGCGGCAGTTTCTGCGGGCGCGGGGCGGTCTGCTCAGGGGGCGCGGATGAGGCGCGGGCGAGTGAGCGTGGCGGTGTTGATGCTGGCGCTGGGCGCCGGCGCGGGGAGTGCCGTGCCCGCGTGGGGCGCGATCTCCGAGCCGACGCAGGCCACGCGGGGCCTGGCGACGCGGGTGAACGTGGAATACCCCCACACGCTGCGGCCCAAGGGGGACCAGACCTCGCGCTCGCCCGTGCGGGTGCGGGTGGAAGCCGGGGACGCGGGCGCTTCGGGCGGCAAGCCCGGCATGCAGACGATCGTGTTCATCGGCAACGTCGCGGGTGACTTTGACCTGCGCGATGCGCTCGAGCGCGAGGACGGGGGGAGCACTTCCGATCTGCCGCCGATGCCGGTGCACATCGTGTCGAGATTGCCGCGGGACCATGCGGGGGAGTTCTTTGGCGAGGATGAACGCCCGACGCTGACGGGCGGGGGCTACACGGCGGTGCTGGTCGCGCTGGGCGTGGCGTGGGCGATGGTGCCCTGCGTGGTGCTGGTGCGCCGGGCGATGCGGGCCAAACCACCGGAGCCGCCGGCTGAAGCGCCGGCACGCGAACCGACGCTGGGCGAGCGGCTGGCGCTGGCGATCCGCGAGGCCGGCGGGCGCGAGATGAGCCCCAAGGATCGCGCGGGGCTGGAGTTGCTGGTGATCCGCTACCTGAGCGAGCGCAGCGGGCGGCCCATGGTGCCCGAAGCGGATCATGCCCGAACGCTGCGGGCGCTGCGCGAAGACCAGCGCACCGGGCCGGTGCTGGTGGCGATCGAGCGATGGCTGCACGCCGGGGGCACGCAGGCTCAGCGGGCCGAGGCCGGGCGCGGGGCGATCGAAGCGATCTCGGGGCTGGGGGCGGCACGGGCAGAGGGTGGGGGCGTGGCGGCCTTGAACGCGGAAGCGCGGGAGGTGCACGCATGAGTTTCACGCACCCCCTGGTGCTGCTGCTGCTGTGTGTGCCGGTGCTGCTGCTGTGGGTGGTGCTGGGGCGGCGGGCGTCGGTGGTGATGCCCTTTGACCATCGCCCGCACGTCAGGCGTCGCTGGCTGAAGTGGCTGCTGGGCGGGTTTGAGCTGGCGCCGCTGGGCGTGCTGGCGCTGGTGATCGTGATGCTGGCCGGGCCCAGGATGCTGCAGCAGCCCAAGGCGGAGCGGAGCCTGACCAACATCCAGTTGTGCCTGGACGTGTCTGGCAGCATGGAGGGGGCGAGGTACGAGCTGGCGGCCAAAGCGATCAAGGACTTCACGAGGACGCGCGAGGGTGATGCGTTCGGGCTGACGCTGTTCGGCACCGAGCAGATCCGGTGGGTGCCTCTGACCAAGGACTTGTCGGTGATCCGCAACGCGATGCCGTTTGCGGATCCGTCGCACCAGCCATCGCACATGGGCGGGACGCGGATCGCGGCGGCGCTGCGATTTTGCAAGGACAACATGCTGGCGGAAGCCGCGCCGGGCGATCGGCTGATCATCATGGTGTCGGACGGGCAGAGCCCGGACCTTGATGGGGGCGAGAACGACAAGGTGGCGGCGGAGCTGCGCGACGCGGGGATCACGCTGTACCACATCCACGTGGCGGAGGATGAACCGATCCCGTCGGAGGTGATCGACATGGCGCGGGAGACGGGCGGGGACGCGATGGCCGCGACGGACCCGGCGAGCATCAAGGAGGTGTTCCGGCACATCGACAAGATGAAGCCGGCGACGTTCCGGCCGGTGGGGGCGCTGCCGCTGGACGCGTTCCGGCCGTTCGCGATCGCGGCGCTGGTGCTGCTGGGCGTGCACGGGCTGGGGCTGCTGGGCCTGAGGTACACGCCATGGTGACACTGGGCGACATGGCGGGCGGCTGGCTTGGGGCGATGGTGCGCGACCCGGTGCTGAGCTGGGCGATGGGCGCGGCGGGCGTCGCGCTGGTGGCCGCGGTGCTGGGCGAGCGCCTGCACGCACGGCGGGTGGCGCGGGTGGCGCGATTGGCGTTCGGGCCTTCGGCGGGGCCGGCGGCGTGGGCGCGGCTGGCGCCTCTGGCGCGGGTGCTTGGGGTGGTGTTGTGCGCGTTCGGGTGCACGGTGCTGATGCGGATGCAGCCACAGGGGGGCGAAGGAGCGCCGGACCCCAAGGCGTCGCGGCACGTGCTGATCGCGCTGGACGTGTCGCCCAGCATGCTCATCAAGGACGCGGGGCCCGACACGCCCAAGGTGTCGCGCAGCCAGTGGGCGGGCAAGGTGGTGGAGGGGATACTCGACCGATTGGACATGAAGCAGACGCGCATCTCGCTGGTGGGCTTTTACACCAAGGCGCTGACGGTGCTGGACCAGACGACGGACCGGAACGTGGTGGCGAACGTGTTTGATGGGCTGGAGCTGTACGTGGCGTTCGAGGGCGGGCCGACGGATTTGGCGGGGGGGGTGAACGCGGCGCTGGACGCGAGCCGCGCGTGGGCGCGGGGGTCGACGACGCTGGTGGTGGTGAGCGACGGGGACGCGAGCACGAACATCGGGAATATTCGAATGCCCCCGGCGATCGCGGATGCGATCGTGATCGGCGTGGGTGATCCGTTCACGCCGACGCTGGTGTCGGGGCACAGCTCGAAGCAGGAGCCGCTGAACTTGAAGCAGTTGGCGGCTCGCCTGGGCGGGTATTACCACCAGGGGAACCGGCTGCAGCTGCCGTCGTCGGTGGTGGGGCGGCTGACGATGAGCACGCCCGACGCGGGGCTGGGCATCGGCCTGCGCGAGGCGGCGCTGGTGTGCGTGGGGGTTGGCGGCGGGCTGGTGGGGCTGACGGGCCCGGCGCTGCTGGTGCTGGGGCTGAAGCGCAGCGTGGTGCGTGAGCGGGAGGGAGCGAGGGTGCGGGCGAAGCGGGTTGAGTCGAGCGGCGTGTCGGGGCGGCGGGAGCGTGAAGGCGTGTCGGCGCCGGTGTGAGGCGCCAAGGGAGCGTGAACGATGAACACGGGCAAACTCGCGTGGGCGGCGTGGTCGATCCTGCCGGTGATCGTGCTGGCGTATCACTTCGGTCCGGGGCAGGCGATCTATCAGCGTGACAAGGCGGCGCAGCTGCTCGCGCAGGCGGGCACGCAGCAGGACACGGCGCAGGCGGCGCAGGACGCGGCCCACGAGAAGCACCTGGCGTGGGTGGCGGCGCGGCGACGGGCGATCAAGACGCAGAACGCGGATGACCAGCGGGCCGCCGAAGCCGCGGCCAAGGAGGCCGACGAGGCGTACGCGAAGGCGAGCGGCGCCTGGCACGCCGCGGCGGACACGCTGGGCAAGGCGCAGGGAATGCTGGAGACGCTGGAATCACCCAAGGCGGGTGAGGCACGCATCGCACGCGACCGGGCGCTGATCCGCAGCGGCGACATCGCGGCGGGCGTCAATGACCTGGACGGATGGCTCGACGAGCTGACGGAGAAGGGCCAGTCGCAGACGCCGATCGCCAAGAGCGCGCGGGCGGAGGCGGCGGCGGGGTATTACTACGCGGCGCGGCTGATGCGGCTGGCGGGCAAGCCCGCCAGCGAGTGGATGGAGGCGGCGTCGTGGGCGAGGCAGGACTTCCGGTTTGTCGCGGAGCTGGACGCCGCGGGCGGGGACATCGGCGATCAGCAGAAGAACCTGGAGATCGCGCTGAACCTGGAGCAGAGCGACTCGGACGACCTGGTGGCGATGCCGCTGCTGAAGAACTCGCCCTGCAATGGAAAGTGCGACGGGATCAACAAGCTCGGCAAGGGCAAGAAGCCCGGCAAGAAGCCGGGCCAGCCCAAGGACGCCCGCGGGGCCGGGGGCGAGAGCGATATCCCTGCTGGTTGGTGAGCCGGGCGCGGGATGGCGGGGTCGAGCGTGAAGGGATCGAACGTCGGGCACGGGCGGACACACTTTGGGCGGAGTATCGGGCATGCAGCAGCAACTTCGGGCAGTGATCGTGGGCGGGGTGCTGGTCGCGCTGGCGGGCGCTGGGCCGGGCGTGGCGCTGGGCCAGGGCGGGGTGACGATCATCCGCGGCGGCCCGAGCGTGACGGTGATCTCGGGCCCGGCCGAGCCGGCGCAAGCTGCGCCGGACGAAGGCGAGGCGCCAGCGCCGCCGCCGGAGATGGATTCGCCCCCGGATGGCGCGGAGGGAGCCGCCCCGGCGCCGGCGGGCGGGCCGCCTGCGGCGGTCTCGAAGGAAGAGACGGCCGACCTCAAGGCGCAGTTCGAGGCCTTGCCCAAGGAAGGGCAGGATGAGATGCGGGCGTACTACAAGGACCTGGGCGTGGACCTGGACCAGGTGCTCGGGCTGGCGAACGCGGCCAACGAGGCGATGCAGCGGTTTCAGGAAGCCTCGAACACGATGCGCGAGCTGGACTTCACGCGCTCGCCCAACAACGTGCTGAGCGCGCGGGCCAAGCTGGGCTTTGGCCAGGTGCCCAGGCCCAACGTGAGCAGCGCGCAGGGCGGCGACATCACCCGCTGGATTCACCTGCTGACGATGGCGGGCGAGTGGCGGCAGCTCGGCGAGTTTTTTCAGCAGTTGCCGCCCAAGGATGCGTCGTCGCTGTACGGCACGGTGGTGCAGATGCTGAACCGGGGCGTGGGGGCGGGGCTGCTGCCCGAAGAGGTGCTGGCGCTCTCCGAGGCGTGCCCGGACGAGGAGCCCAAGGAGTGGGTGATCAAGGCGTGGACCGCGATGACCAAGGTGGCGTGCGTCAAGAACAGCCCGACGACGATGCTGGAGCGCATCAAGAGCGGCACGCGGTTCTTCGGGCCCGGGACGGCGGAAAAGCGCCGGCGGACCGTGGAGCTGCTGACCGGCGCGGGGCTGATGCAGGAGGCGTACGACTATCTGCCGCCGCTGGACGAGGCCCGAGCCGCGGGCGATGGCGAGCTGCTGCTGGCGCACGGGCAGTATCAGGCGGACCTTGCGGACCGGGCGGGCGACGACCCGGCGGCGGAGGGCGAGCGGGCGCGGGCATGGGACCTGTACACCGAGGTGTCGCAGATGGGGCGGGCCTCGACGGACTCGCGGCGCGAGGCGGTGCGCCTGGCCCTGGGGATGATGGGGCGCATGCCCCGGTCGAAGGTTGATCCGTGGCTGAACGTCGTGTTTGCGGACGACACGCTGGCACCGGCGGCGCTGGAGGGGATCGCGACGAGTGCCGCGGCGATCAGCGAGGGAAACGGCGTCGCCGAGGACGACCGCGCGCAGGCGATCGTGACGCTCAAGCAAGCGGTGGACATCCTGCTGGATCACCAGGAGATCAATCGGTCGGTGCTGCAGGTGCCGCTGCGGATGCTGACGACGGCGCTGGTGACGCAGATGGAGACCAGCGTGACGCAGAAGGGGCGGCAGCGGACGGTCTCGAAGGACCTGCAGCTGCTGCTGCGGGCGATTCCCGGCGGGAAGTGGATGGACGCGCTGGAGCCGAGCCTGGCCGCCCGGGCGGAGAAGGCGTGCATCCAGCTCGCGACCACCTGCGACGAGACGGACATGGCGCTGCAGCTGGTGGCGAGCGCCGTGAAGCGCACGCCCGAGGAGGCGAGGGAGCTGGCCAACGCGTTCCTGACGACCTGGCAGCAGCGGCTATCGCCCGGCAACGACTACGACGATGACTCGATGATGTACTACTGGTGGCGGGATTACGTCGCCCAGGCGCCGCTGACTCGCGGGCGCCAGCGCCGGAACCTCGATCGCCTCAGCCAGTTGATGCAGACCATGCGCGACGCGGGGCTCGAGCCCCGCACGCTGCCGGCAATCGCCCCGGTCTTCAAGGCGTGCCACGGCGTCACCGAGGTGTACGAGCGGGGCGAGATCGAGCACGTGTTCGGGCCGATCGACAAGATCCCCGCGACCACGTGCATGGCGCTGGCCTCGACCATGGCCGGGAGCCTGAACGGCGACTGGCGCAACCGGGCGGTGCAGGTGGAGAACGGCGTGAAGCGCACCGACGCGGAGATCGCCACGCTCGTGGACCGGGGGTATGAGCTGGCGATCGATCTTTCTCGAAGTGCGCTGACGCAGCAGCCTGATTCGTGGCGGTGCGCCGTCCTGCAGGCGGCCCTGACGTACGACCGGCTGCAGTTCCGGGCGCTCCAGAAGAAGAAAACCGGCGACACCACCAAGGACGCCGAGGTGAAGCTCGCGGCGTTCGCGGCGTTCAAGGACGCGGCGCAGCGATACGTGAAGGCGGTCAGCGCGGGCGAGGAACGCGAGGACCCGACGATATTCCTCCGCTGGTTCGGTGCGGCGATGGGCACCTCGCAGCTCAACTTCATCGCCAGCGATGAGATGCCTGTCGAAGGCTCCAAGGAGAGCGACCAGGTCGACGCCATCCGCGATGAGATCGACGCGCTGCCCGCCGAAAGCCGCTCGCGCCACATCGGCGAGTTTGCGCGGGCGATCGGGCTGGCAGTGTCGAGGTCCGATCCCGAGGTCAAGCCCAAGCTGGTGAAGCAGGCGCTGCGGATCGTGCGCGACGACCCCGCGGGCGCGTCGCTGCGATCGCTGGACGAACTCTACCGGGATCTCGTGAAGGACGAGATCAAGCTTCGCCTTTCGATCGACGGGCCCGATGACGTCGGTGCCGCCCGCCCGTTCTGCGTGCTGCTGTCGCTGCGATACACCAACTCGGTGGATCGCGAGACGGGCGGCTTCTCGAAGTACCTGCAGACCAACGCCTTCACCCGCGTGGGCCGCCAGTACCAGGAGATCAACTATCGCGAGAAGCTGGAAAAGAACATCCGCGAGTCGCTGTCCAAGGGCTTCAGTGTCGAGTCCATCGGCTTCTTCGAGCCCTACATGCCCGCGCGGGGCGTCAGCGAAGGAGGGCAGGAAGGGTGGCTCGAAAAGCCGCTGGCGTACCTGGTGCTGACCCGCAAGGACCCGGCGGCGGACCGCTTGCCGCAGATCTCGATGGACATGCAGTTCGAGGACAGCACCGGGCCGGTGACGCTGGTGCTGCCCTCCAACAGCCCGGGGCTGGCGGTGGGGCCGGCCTCTGCCGCGCTGCGCCCGTGCCCGGATCTCAAGATCACGCAGGTGGTGGACCCGCGCGACGCGCGCGATCAGCAGAAGGCCAAGACGGTCACGCTGGAGGTCGTCGCCCGCGGCAAGGGCGCGATTCCGGAACTGAATGATCTGCTCGCTGGAGTGGACGACGCGCTGCCCGGCTACACCATCGATCACGACAAGGGAATCGAGGTCCGGCCCATCAGCGTGGTGCAGGAAGGCACCAGCAGCAACTCGCGCTACTTCTGGGGCGGGCCCCCCAAGGCCCCGGACGGCGGCTACCCCGAGGCCGACGACCACGGCATCTACCGCCTGCCCATCGAGCGCTCCTGGCTGGTGACGTACACGCCCGGCGAGGGCTCGCTGGCCGGCGCGTTCACGCTGCCGACGCTCAAGAGCGGGCTCAAGGCGGAACTCGATTCAAAGTACTACTCAGATCTCGACATCGTGCCGGTGAAGGGGGCCAGTGTGCCGGTGGAACGCCGGACTTGGACCATGCCGCTGGTGGTGACCGGCGCGCTGCTGGCGCTCGTCGCCGGGGCGATGCTCTGGTGGCGCCGGCGGGCGTCGCGCCCGAGCGAGGCCCGCGACGAACTGGCGCTGCCCGCGCGCGTGACGCCCCTGAGCACGGTCATGGCCCTGCGACGCCTGCAGGTGGAGCATGGGCCGAGCCTGGACGAAACCCGGCGCGGGGCGCTGGCGCAGGACATTGCGCTCATCGAGATGAAATACTTCGGCCCGCAGAACGGCACGACGAATGCAGACGCCGACCTCTCCGAAACCCTGCGTCGATGGGCGAGAACGGTGCGGGGCTGAGTCGCCCGAGCCGCATCACTCTTGTCGAACTATGCTGCCTTCTCGCGTCGCATCTCGCCGCCACCCACCCCGCTCCGAAAGGACACCTGCATGAAAAAGCTCTTCACCGCCACCTCTACCGCCGCCGGGGGCCGCAATGGTCACGCTCAGGCCAGCGACAACTCCGTGTCAGTCGATCTCTCCGTGCCCAAGGCGATGGGCGGCCCCGGCAAGCCCAACACCACGACGCCCGAACACCTCTTCGCCAGCGGCTACGCGGCGTGCTACGGCAGCGCCCTCGACTATGTCGCGAAACTCCAAAAGAAGCACATCGAGACCGTTGAAGTCACGGCCGATGTGACCGTCGGTCAGCGCGACGACGGCAGCGGCTTCGAACTCGAGGTCGCGATGCGCGTGCGCCTGCCCGGCGTCTCGAAGGCCGACGGCCAGGCGCTGATCGAAGCCGCCCACAAGGTGTGCCCGTATTCGTACGCCATCCGCAACAACGTGCCGGTGACGACGACGCTCGTGGACTAACTCGGGAAGCACTTTCCGAACGGCCCCAGCAGCCTCGCGCCCTTGGACATGGGCGATAGCCGCGGCCCCCGCTGTGCAGCAGCCGGGCCCGTGATCACTCGCGCGGCAGATGCCTGCTCCACGCCCGCCCCGCGGCGTACTCAACCATCTCCGCCTGCCCGTGCTGGCCGGGCTTGACGTTGATGCTCGCGCCTGTACGCGTGCGTGAGCTGGCGAACGCTGGCCGGGGATTCACACCGAGGCCGAGGTGTGCAGGAGTTTGTCGCCCAGGCTCTTGATGGCCGCCGATCCGCCCGACCCCAGCAGCTCCAGCGCCTCACGCTGGGCTCTGCGCCACTCCGGCAGCACCGCTTCGACCCGGCGCCGCCCCTTGGCCGACAGGCGAACGCCCCGCACCCGCTGAGCGTCGCTGGTGTCCGCATCCAGCAGCCCGTCGTCGATCAGCCCCCGCAGGTTGCGGCTCACCGTCGACTTCTCCATCGCCATCTTCTCGCCGATCAATGCTGGCGACACCTCGCCCACCTTCCCCACAAACACCAAGATGTTCACCTGCGCGATGCTCATCCCGCAAGGCCCCATGGTCCGGTCGTAGATCGCGCTGATCGCCCGACCCAGGATCCGGGCCCGGAAGGCGATGCAACCGTCCGCGATCTCCTCGATGGCTGCTGTGGCGTGCTTCATGCCGCATTGTTGTAGGTACAACAGGAAGGGTCAAGCCGCCAATCCCCGAAGAGGCATGGCTTCGCGGGCGCTGCGAATCGACTATCCCTGGACGCGGACCAGCCGGGCGTATTCCAGGACCATGGTTTTGCTGCCCACGTCCTTGAACTTGATCACCGCGCGGGGCGATGGCCCGCCGCTGATGGATTCGACGATGCCCAGGCCGAACTGCGGGTGTCGCACCTTGGAGCCGACCGGGAACTCGCCGGCGGGGCCGCGCGATGCGCCGCTTGACGACCCGCTGCCAGACGACGCGCCGCTCGAAGGCGAGACGGCACTGAAACCCCCGCCGCGGGGCGGCGAATAGCGCCCGGTGTCGACGCCCCAGCCGCCTGCCGGCGCGTCATAGTCCTCGGCGAACGTCTCGGACTGATCGCTGACGATCAGCCCTCGCTCGGGAATCTCTCCGAGAAACCGGCTGGGAATGGTGCGTTCCGGTACGCCGCGGATGGTGCGATATTTGGCGCTCGTCATCAACAGCCGTCGCATGGCACGCGTGATGCCCACGAAACACAGGCGGCGTTCCTCCTCCAGCTCCGCGTCGCCCGCCACGGGCATGCTGATCGCCCGACTATGCGGCAGCAGCCCCTCTTCCATGCCGATCATCGCGACCGAATCAAACTCCAGCCCCTTGGCCGCGTGCAGCGTCATCAGCGTCACGCTGCCCTGCGTCGGGTCCACGCTGTCGGCGTCGGCCACCAGCGCGATCGATTCCAGGTACGCCCGCAGCATCGCCAGCAGTGGGGGAGTCTCGACCAGCCCATCCGCGGCCAGCGGGTCGTTGGCCGCGTCCGCCGCGGCGTCGTACTCCTGCTCAAACTGCCGGGCGCTGCTGACCAGTTCGTCCAGGTTGTCCACGCGCTCGGCGTCGGTCTCGCTCTTGCTGGTGTTGGCCTGCGCCACATACATCGCCCGCAGCCCGCTCTCCCGAATGATCCGGTCCACCAGGTCGGCCAGCGAGCCGGAGATGTCCGAACCCATGAACGTGCCCCCGCCCGTCCACGCGTCGACCATCGCGACGAACTTCGCCACCGCCGCCTGCGCCCGCGCGTTCAGTTCCGCCACGCCCCCCGCCCCGCGGCACGCCTCCATCAAGGGCATCTCGTCACGCTCGGCAAACGCTTCCAGCACGTCCTGCGTCGCCTTGGAGATCCCCCGCGCCGGCACGTTGATGATCCGTGAAAGCGATACCCCGTCCGCCGGGTTGGCCACGATTCTTAAGTACGCCAGCGCGCTGCGCACCTCTTCGCGATCGTAAAACGCCGTGCCCCGCGCGATGCTGTACGGCACATTGAACGCCCGCAGTGATTCCTCCATCACCCGCGACAGCGAGTTGGTGCGGTAAAAAATCGCCATGTCGCGCCACGCCGCGCCGGCTTCGTGCCGCGCCTTGAGCCAGTCCGCCACCACCCGCGCCTCGGCCTTCTCGTTGCTCGTGAGAATCGCCTCGGGCTTCTCGCCGCCCTTGCGGCTCGTAAACAAATCCTTGTGCTTGCGCCGCTTGTTGTGCCGGATCAGCGTGTCCGCCGCCTCCAAAATCGGCGCCGTGCTGCGGAAGTTCTCCCCCAGCGTGATCACCCGGCAACCGGGGTAACTGCGCTCAAAGTCCAGGATGTTCGAAATGTCCGCCCCGCGCCAGCCATAAATCGCCTGATCCGGATCGCCCACCACGCAGATGTTCGGGCCGACTTTCTTCCCTATCCCATCTCGTGGCACGGGCGTCCCGCCTGTGCCCTCCCCTTCTTCTTCATCCTCCACCCCAGGCAGCGAACTCGCCGGCAACTCACCACCACTCGCCCTCTCCCCGTCCCCCGCGATCATCGCCGCGATCAAAAACTGCGCCCGGTTCGTGTCCTGATACTCGTCCACGAGCAAATACCGCCACCTCGCCTGACACTCCCCCCGCACCTGCGCGTTCCGCTCCAGCGTGCGGGCCGTGAGCAAAAGCAGATCATCAAAGTCCACCGCGTTGGCCGCCCGCAATGCCGCGCTGTACGCCTTATACACCCGCGCGATGTTCTTGCTCGAAAAGTCCGTCGCTCTCGCGGCGAAGCTCTCAGCGTCCATCAGTTCGTTCTTCGCGCGGCTCACCGCGCTCAGCACGCTCCGCGGCGGAAAGTTCGCCGTGCTGAGCTGCAACTGCTCGATCACCTTCTTGCACAGCTTGCTCTGGTCGTCGCTGTCGTAGATCGTGAAATCAGGCTTCAGCCCCGCCGCCTCGGCGTACTTCCGCAGCAGGCGTGCGCACAGCGAGTGAAACGTCGTCACCGTCAGCCCGCGCACCGCTCCGCCCCCGCCCGCCGTCTCCTCCAGCAACTTGCCGATGCGCTCCCGCATCTCACCCGCGGCTTTGTTCGTAAACGTCAGCGCCAGAATCTGCCAGGGCTTCACGCCCGTCGCGAGCAGGTGTGCGATCCGCCGCGTGATGACGCGGGTCTTGCCCGACCCCGCCGCCGCCAGCACCAGCAGCGGCCCCTGCGTGCACAGCACCGCCTCGCGCTGCGGCCCGGTCAGGTCACGCACCAGCGCGTCATCCGCCCCCGCGCGGGCCGCGATCCACGATCGCGAACCCTGGGGATTTTCCAGGTTTTCGGGCGTCGCCTCCATGCCGTGGCAGCGTAGGCAATGCCTCGAAAAGCTCCCTTGATGATTACCCCGCGCTGGCCCAGCAAAGCCCCGGTTCGCCCCGTCGAGGGTGGGAAATACTTCGAAGGCGTACAAATCCCGGCGTTGGCAAACATCGTCAGCAAAACGTTGTATTTTCGGCGAAACTTGATACCCTTGTCCGGGTAAGACTCACCGTGGCCCCGTTCTGGGCCGCGAGCGGCGCCGACCAGCGTTTGGCGCCCCATCGAACGTCGCGGCCTACCCCTGGCCGCGATCACAGGAAGCCGGTTCTGCCGTGGGGGTTGTTCCGGCGCTCCCTGTGAGCTCTTGTGTTTGCGGAGCTCAAGGGGTTTTGTAGTGGGCGGGAGCACAAGGCCGGACCGGGCCGGGGTCCGGATGCTCCCCCCACGCGCTGATTTTCAGCGGATCGTGTCCGACGACGGTTCTTTTGGTGGCAGCCCGTCCCACACTCGTTGCACCGCGGCCAGATGTTCCGTCCGCGTCTCCTGCACGCTGGCGAAATAGCGGTCCCAAGCTCGCTTGCTGCAGCGCTCGGCGTCGGGCTCGTGCGCACAGCGTTTGATCTCGGCGTCCCGCTTCTCGCCCAGCGCCGCGATCTGGGCGTCGCGCTCCGCGTCCAAACGATCCAGTTCGGCCCGGTAGTCTCTCGGTGCCGCAGCGCAGCCCGCGACCATCAGGCCCGACACGAGCACTCCGAGGGCCACAGCGGCTGTCACGAGGCGTTTCACATCGTTCCCGCATGCTCGGCCCGGGGCGCCGCCTTCATCGCCGCCTCGATGTCCACGCCCAGGTGCTTGGCCACCCGCTGCCCGTAATCCGCATCCGCCCGGAAAAAGTGGCACAACTGGCGGTGCTGAACCTCGATCCGCGCCTGGCCCAGGACGCCCGCGATGCGCTTGGTGAGGCGCTCGCGATGGCCTTCGTCAAAGAGCTTGTACAGGTTCGCCACCTGGGTGTAGTCGTCGTGATCGATCGTCGAGTCGTACCGTGCCACGATCGCCTGGCCCAGGTTCCACGCGGGCTCATCGAACTGGGCCGCGGGCTTGGGTGCGCCCGGCACGGTGTTGGGGAAGTAGTTCGGCGCGCTGCCGTACGAGCCGTCGGTCATCGCCCCGTCGCGCATGTAGTTCATCACCGGGCAGCGGGGCTTGTTCACCGGGATCTGCCGGTAGTTGACGCCCAGGCGGTGCAGGTGTGTGTCCTGGTAGCTCATGAGCCGCGCCTGCAGCATCTTGTCGGGGCTGGGGCCGATGCCCGGCACCAGCGCGCTGGGGTTGAACGCCGCCTGCTCCACCTCGGCGAAGTAGTTCGCCGGGTTCCGGTTGAGCTCCAGCACGCCCACCTCGATCAGCGGGAACGCCCCGTGGGGCCACACCTTGGTCAGGTCAAACGGATTCCAGCGGAACGCATCCGCCTGCCCCTGCGTCATGATCTGCACGCACATCCGCCACTTGGGGAAGTCGCCCTTGGCGATCGACTCGAACAAATCGCGCTGGTGCGTCTCACGATCCGCGGCGATCTTCCCCGCCCCCTCATCATCCATCCAGTTTTTGATCCCCTGCATCGTCTTGAAATGGAACTTGCACCACACCCGCTCGCCGCCCGCATTGATAAACGAATAGGTGTGGCTTCCGTAGCCGTTGAGGTGCCGGTAGCTGGCCGGAATCCCGCGATCCGAAAACAGGATCGTCACCTGATGCAGCGACTCGGGGCACTGGCTCCAGAAGTCCCACTGCATGTCCATGTTCCGCAGGTTGGTCTCGGGGTGGCGCTTCTGCGTGTGGATGAACATCTGGAACTTGTACGGATCGCGCACGAAGAAGACCGGCGTGTTGTTGCCCACCAGGTCCCAGTTGCCTTCGTCGGTGTAGAACTTCACCGCGAACCCGCGCACGTCGCGCTCCGCGTCCGCCGCCCCGCGCTCGCCCGCCACCGTCGAGAACCGCAGGAACGCCTCGGTCTTCTTGCCCACCTTGGCGAACAGCGACGCCTTGGTGTACTTAGTGATGTCGTTGGTGACGGTGAACGTGCCGTACGCGGCCGAGCCCTTGGCGTGCACCACGCGCTCGGGGATGCGCTCGCGGTTGAAGTGCTGCATCTGCTCCAGCAGCGTCACATCCTGCATCAGCAGCGGGCCGCGAGGGCCGGCGGTCAGGCTCTGCTGCGTGCCCAGCGGAGCCCCGTCCGCGTTGGTCAGCTTCGGGGTGTTCGCCGCGCCGTTGGTCGTGCCGTTGCCCTGAGCCATGATGTCGCCTCCAAGGTGTGTGGGTCGTGCGGATGAACGATCAAGCCTTCGATCACGGTCTAGAAACGTTCTAATCTACTGTCGGCGCGTTCTTCCCGTGTGTCAAGCCGCTCCGGCGTCCGGGTCCGTCGGTTCCTGCCGGTTTTTCCCCGCTCGCCGCGCCCCACCTCGTAATGTCCGGGCATGCTCGATCGGGTGTGGCACTGCCTCCCGCGCGTCTGCCGCGTCTGCTCGGCCTCGCGGGTTGGCGATCGGGAAATGACCTTCGAAGCCGACGTCTTTCAGACCCCCGGCCCCGGAGCCGCCACCGCCCGCCTCGATTGGCTCGAACGAGGCCACTCCTCCTTCCTCGGCCGCCGATTCCCCGGCGTCAATGCCTACCGCTTCGATCGGCGCGAGCACACCCTCCACGTGGCTCACCTGCGCTTCGGCCCGCAGAACCCCGTTCCGCTCGTCGTGCTGCATGCAAGCTCCGACGCGCTGGTCTCGACCTCTCCCCACGTCTGCGGGCACGATCTCTACTCGCTGCAGATCTTCCCCGAGCCCGACGCGCTGGTCATGCGCTGGTGGATCCAATCACCCGACGCCACGGCCCACATCACGTCGACCTACGCCTTGCGATCGGCGCCGCTTCGCTCGCCTGCGTCGGCGTGCTGATCGTCGATGAACTCCGCCGCACGCTGCCGCCGCCGGTCCACCGTCAGCCTCAGCACGTCGGGGCGCGAGTAGTGCCCGCTGGGGTCGAAGTTCTGGCGTTCCTCCCGCACTCGCGCCGCGTCGATCTCCGCCACAAACACCCCCTCGCGCCCGACCACCGGCTCCACCACCCACTGCCCGTCCGGCCCCGCGATCGCCGAGCCCCCGTCGCAGTACACCTCCCCCTCGTGCACCCATCGTTCGCGCCCCGGCACGCCCGCCGGCACGTCGCTCGCGCGCATCATCGCGCTCACCGACATCACGTAAGACCGGCTCTCCTTCGCGATCATCCGCGTGATGTCCCGCGTGTTGCGCTCCGAGCCCGGCCACAGCGCCACATGCAGCGTCTCCCCCTGCGCGTACAGCGCCGCCCGCGCCAAAGGCATCCAGTTCTCCCAGCAGTTGAGCGCCCCGACCTCAAACTCGCCGACGTGGTGCGTGACGAGCCCCGCACCATCACCGATCGCCCAACTCAGGCGTTCCTCATACGTCGGCATCAGCTTGCGATGCACCGACAGCACACGCCCCGCCTCCTCCCCTTCGCCCCCGATGAACACCCGCGAGCAATAAATCGAATGCCCGCCCCGATCCACACCCCGCTCGGCCACACCCAGGACCACCCCGATGCCGCCCTCCCGAGCCGCGCGGCACACGCCCTCCAGGTCTCCCCCGTCGTGCCCCAATCGCACCGCCTGATCGAGGTACAGCGCGTGCATCGCCTTGACCTCTGGCTCATCAAACCGGGCCGCGTCGGTGCGGCTCAGCCACACCGGATAGCCCGGCACCAGGCTCTCGCCGAAGGCGACCAGCTTCGCCCCTCCCGCAGCGGCCTCGCGCACCGCGCGCTCCACCCGCCGCAGCGTCGCCTCGCGATCCAAAATCACCGGCGCAACCTGCCCCATCGCGACCTTCATCATGCCCCCTTCGATGACGGACTCTCAGTCCCGTTCCAACTCACCCGCGTGTCCATTATTCGAACGCCCGCGAGATTCCGCGCAAACCCGACCCTTTCCGGCCTTCACCCACCCCAACCAAGGGGTCCCACCGGCGTTCTTCCCGCCCCGCTTGGCCGTTTGTTCGCAGGCGTTTGAAGTCCGGCGCGGGCCCGCCCGATCCCTTTCCGGTACCGACATCAGTTGAATACGCAGCCGCGCCCAACATGCACCCATCGCTTCCCACACCCTTGCGTTCGCCCCTTCGCCTTGCCAGGCTCCAGGGGGTCGCACGAACCCTGGCGGGAGCGCTTGTCCTCCTCCTCGCGGCTCCCGCCGGCGCCGGGCCGACGCCCGCCGACACCGGCACCTGCACGGCGCACGAGGCCGGGTTCGTCAGCCACTTCGACTTCTTCACCAACTTCGGCAACTACATGCCCCGCGTCCATTGCATGAGCACCGCCGGTGGCCAGCCCGACTGGCCCTGGATCATCTCGCTCATCGGGCTCACCCTGGGCATCGTCATCGCCTACGCCCGCATCTTCGTCTTCTGGCGCCGCGCCTATCTCGAAGTCCCCGAGCGCGACCGCAACAACAAACTCATGGACCTGGCCTACATCTTCCTCTGGTGCGCCATCTGCGGCTACGCCATGTCCATCATCATGTTCTTCTGGCCCGCCTACCGCCTCCTCGCCATCTTCCTCGTCGCCCTCAACTGGTTCTCGTGGCGCTTCGCCGCCAACCTTCGCGACCTCAAGGTCAGCCTCTCCGCCAAGGCCCTGCAGCGACAACTCGACGACGCCCTGGCCCAGAAAAACCGCGAGCTCGAGCAGCTGGTCGCCGAGCGCACCCACGCCCTGGCCGAGAGCGAGGCCAAGGCCCGAAAGCTCGCCACCGTCGCCCGCCGCACCGACAACACCGTCATCATCGCCGACGCGATGGGACGCATCGAGTGGGTCAACGACGGCTTCTCCCGCCTGACCGGCTACACCCTCGACGAAGTCGCGGGCAAGACCCCGGGCTCGGTGCTGCAGGGGCCCGAGAGCGATCCGGTCACCATCGCTCGCATGCGTGCGGCCATCGGCAGGGGCGAGGCGTTCGAAGAGGAGATCGTCAACTACTCCAAGCAGGGCCAGCCCTACTGGGTCCACGTGGAGACTCAGCCCGTTCGCGACGAACAGGGCCGCGTCACCCACTTCATCGCCATCGAGCGAGAGACCACCCAGCAGCGCCGCCTGGCCGAGCAGCTCCGCGCCGCCGCCCTCACCGACAAGCTGACCGGCCTGGCCAACCGCGAGGCGCTGGTGGCGCGCCTGGGCGCTTCGGTCGATCGCGCCCGCGAAGACCGCTCGTTCCGGTTCGCCGTGCTCTTCATCGACTTCGACCGCTTCAAGCTCGTCAACGACAGCATGGGGCATCGCTTCGGCGACATGCTCCTGGTCGAGATCGGCCAGCGACTCTGCACCAACGTTCGCGCCAGCGGACAGGTCTCCGGCCGCGGCGACGACACCATGGTCGCCCGCTTCGGGGGCGATGAGTTCGTCATCGTCCTCGATGCCCTCGCCGATTCCGACCACGCCGCCCGCGTCGCCAACCGCCTGCTCGCGGCCCTCGCCGCCCCATACAAGCTCGAAGGCCACGAGATCTTCTCCGGCGCCAGCATCGGCATCGTCACCAGCGACCTCGCCGAAGGCACGCCCGATGATGTCCTGCGCGACGCCGACACCGCCATGTACGAGGCCAAGACCGCGGGCAAGGGCCGCTACGTCGTCTTCGACGCGTCCATGCGCATGCGTGTGCGCGATCGCATGGCCATCGAGAACGATCTGCGCTCCGCCATCGCCAATCGCGAACTCCGCGTGCACTACCAGCCCATCGTCGCCCTCTACGACGGCTCGCTCGAAAGCGTCGAGGCCCTCGTCCGCTGGGAGCACCCCACCCGCGGCCTGATCCCTCCCTCCCGCTTCATCCCCATCGCCGAAGAATCCGGCCTCATCCTCGACATCGGCGACTGGGTGCTGCGCGAGGCCTGTCGCCAGCTCGCCCAGTGGCGCGCCGAGCTCGGCCCCGCCGCTCCCCCCAGCATCAGCGTCAACCTCGCCCGCCAGCAGCTGCTCCGCGCCGACATCGTGACCCGCGTCCGCGCCGTTCTTGAAGAGTTTCGCATCACCCCCGAGCGACTGCACCTGGAGATCACCGAGTCCGAGATCATGCACGACGAGCGCACCGCCGTCAACGTGCTCCATCAGCTCAAGGAACTCGGCGTCAAGATCGACATGGACGACTTCGGCACGGGCTACTCATCCCTGGCCTGCCTGCGCCAGTTCCCCATCGATGTGCTCAAGATCGACCGCGCCTTTGTTGCCGCGGTCAACGAGGGCCGCGACCTCATCGCCCTGCTCCACTCGGTCACGCAGCTCGCCCGCAACCTGGGCATCCGGGTCGTGGCCGAGGGCATCGAAGACGAAACCCAGCTCGCGCTTCTGCAGAGCCTCGGGTGCGACTTCGGCCAGGGGTATTACTTCAGCCGCCCCGTGCCCCCCGAGAAGATCCCCGATCTCTCGTTCCGCGATGGCACAGATCGCCACGACCAGGCCGCCTGACCGCCGCACGCGAAAATTGTGCGTGCATCACCCGGTTATGCGCGCTTTTCGCGTGATGCGCACATTCCCCCTTCCAGCCGCGACACGCACAAGGTAGAGTTTGCTTGCCTTGGCCCCGGCGCTTCCCGCCGGCTCCCCGCTCTTCTTTTCTGCTCTCCCTCGGCCGCCGGTCGTGCTCGAAGCTCGTGCGTCACACTCGGAGGAAGCGTCCATGCCTCACCATCGCGGCTCGTCACGCCCCAGCTCCCGCGCCCCACGCTCGCTCGCGCTTCTGCTCCTTTCGCCGCTCCTGGCGCTGCTTGGCGCCTGCGCCGCTGGCCCCGGCTCCGCCCAGGTCACGCCATGGCGCGACGCCATCGTGGCGGTGCGCGATCAATCCAACGCCGCCTTCGCCGCCACCAACGCGCTCGCGCGGGACAACCAGATCAACTACGCCGTGACGCAGCCTCGCCTGAGCGAGGCCCTCCTCCGCCCCGCGCTGGACGCGCCCAGCATCCGCGCGTGGGATACCGCGCTTGATGCCCTCTCCTCCTATGCCGCCGCGATCGCGACACTCGTCGATCCTGCCAGCTCGCAATCCACCGGCCAAAACGCCGCGGCCCTGTCTGAGCGCATCGCCTTGCAGGCCCGCTCCACTGTGTTCACCGATCGTCCCGGGCTCTCCCACGCCATCGCCGGCGTCGCCGCGGCCATCGCCCAGGCCCACGCCAGCGCCGCCGCCCGCGACATCATCGCCCAGGCCGACCCCGCGGTGCAGGATCTGCTGCACGCCCTGCGCGACACCATCGCCGCGCCCGCCGCCGACGGCACCGACACCGGCATCATCGCCACCGTGCAGACCAACTGGTCGCTGCGCCTGGCCGAAGTTCAGGCCGCGTACCTGTCTCCCAGCGCCAATCGTGTCGAGCTCGCGGCTCAATACGCCGAGATGCTGGACAAGCGCGACCAATCCG
This sequence comes from Tepidisphaera sp., assembly GCA_016124375.1. Lineage (GTDB taxonomy): Bacteria > Planctomycetota > Phycisphaerae > Phycisphaerales > UBA1924 > RI-211. The sequence continues at coordinate 141,274 of WGNV01000004.1, read as the reverse complement.
TCCAGACCCTGCTCGACTTGCAGCAATCTCTCGACGCCTTGGCGCTCGCTCACGCCCAGCTCGCGCAAGGCCAGACCGTCGACGCCACGCACATCCTCGCCCAGGCCCGCGAATACGCCGCGCTCGCCCGCGATGTGCTCAAAGACCTGCAGCCCGCGAAGTGAGCCGCCGCCGCCCGCACCCCGCCCCCCGGAGCCCCGCCATGCCCAACACCCAGAACCAGAGCATCCGTGATATCCAGGCCGCACTTCTCAAGCGTTTCGCCCAGCTCCAGAAACGGCTCGACGATGCGACCGACACCGACGAAGCCATGGCGATCGTCCGCGAGATGCAGGAGGTCAGTCACCGCGTCACGCTGGCGGGCTCGCTGCTCTTTGCCGCCGACACCCAGGCCCTGTCCGACAAGGTCGCCCTGGTCAACAAGGCGTCGAACCAGGCCGCCAAAGCCATCCGCGAAGCCGCGGCTTTTGCCGACGCCTTGGCCTCCATCACCGATTTCCTCGCGACCGTCGACGACGCCATCGACCTGGCCAAGACCCTCTGACCACCCCCCCGCCAGCCGACAGCCCCGAATGCGCTCCGAACTCGCTTCGACCGACCGGCCGCCAGTCTGTACACTCTTCCCATGCCCGAAACCGCTCGCGTGTGCGTGGTCGGTTCGCTGAACATGGACCTGGTGGTCCGCGCCCCCCGTCTGCCCGTGCCGGGCGAGACGGTGCTGGGCGGAGCCTACCGAACTTTTCCCGGCGGCAAGGGCGCCAACCAGGCCGTCGCCGCCCGGCGCATGGGCTGCCACGTGACCCTGGTCGGCTGCATCGGCGACGACCCGCACGGCATCAAGGTGCGCCAGACGCTCGAAGCCGAGGGCATCGACCTGACGCACCTGCGCACGCGGGCGGGCGAGGCCACCGGCCTGGCGCTCATCACCGTCGCCGAAGGCGGCGAAAACACCATCGTCGTGTCGCCCGGGTGCAACGCGGCCTTCAGCGCCGACGACGTTGCGTCGGCTCGCGGGGCGATCGAAGCGTGCGACGTGGTGCTGATGCAGTTGGAAGTGCCCAACCCGGCGGTGATCGCCGCGGCCAGCCTCGCCCGCGAACTGGGCAAGGTCAGCATTCTGAACGCCGCCCCGGCCCGGGCCCTGCCGCCCGAGGTGATGAAAACCATCGATGTGCTCGTGGTGAATCGTTCGGAGGCCGCCCGCCTGCTGGGGCTTGATTCGACCATCGACCCCGCGCGACTGGCGCTGCGATTGCCCGAACTGGGCGTGCCCGTGGTGGTGCTGACGCAGGGTTCGCAAGGGGCGATTCTGAACCACCGTGGGCGCCCGCGGCGAGTGCCGGCGCACCCGGTGACGCCCACCGACGCCACCGGCGCGGGCGACGCCTTCTGCGGCGCCCTCGCGGCGGTCTGGCCCTTCAAGGCCGTCGCCCGCAGCCATGAGGAGTTCCGCGACGCGGAAGAAGCCCTGAAGGTCGCGTCGGCGGCCGGGGCGCTGGCAACCACCAAGCTGGGCGCGATCGCCAGCATGCCCAAGGCCGACGAGGTGTTCGCGGCGGCCGCCACCATGAAGGCGTCTACTTGATGCCCTTATGCCGCGTGCCTCGTGCCGTCTTCTTCTTTCAGCCACGAAACCGCCCGACGCACATTCCGACCAACGCTCAAGCCAGTCTGACCTGAATCATGCTCGAACGTGATCAATCGTGGAGGGACCGAATGCGAAAGACGATCTCAGTGTTGTGTGCCGCCGGCCGTTTGTGTGTCGTGAGTGCGCCGGTGGTGGGGGTGGTGGGGGTGCTGGGCGCTATGGGGTCGTCGCTCTCGGGGTGCGGCTTGGTCGGCATGGATCCGACGTTCAAAGCCGCCAAGGACGCCAGCGTGCCACAGGAAAAGGCCAAGGCGTTGTACGTGGATTCCGAGAACGGCTCGATTGAAATCGTCCAGGCCGAGGGAGACAAGGTCACGATCCACGCGGACATCCAGGGCAAGACCCAGGACCGCGCCGACAAGGCGGCGATCGTCGCGACGCGCGACACGGACGGCGCTTTGCATGTCTCCGTCAAGTGGCCCGACGGGAAGCGTCAGAACAACGAAGGGGCGGCCCTGGTCGTGAAGATCCCCGACGCCTCCGACGTGCATGTCCACACCACCAACGGCAACGTCACCTGCAAGAACATCGGCGTGAAGGGCGATCTCTCGACGGACAACGGCTCGGTGAAGGTCTGGGCCATGCCGGGCGAGTTGAAGGCGAGCACCATCAACGGCAACGTCGAACTCGTGGATGTGCCCAGCGCTCACGCGAGCACCGTCAACGGCTCGGTGAATGTCACCCTGTCGGACGCACCCTCGGGCCCGGTCACCTGCGAGACAACCAACGGCTCGGTCACGCTCTTTGTGCCCGCCGCATTCAATCAGACCCTCGACTGCCAGACGACCAACGGAGCCGTGAAGTGCGAAGCCCCGGGCGCGAAGACGACGCAAGCGGGCAAGACCCACGTGGTGTGCGTCTTTGGCGCTGGGGAGCACAAGGGCAGCCTCGAAACCACCAACGGCTCGGTGTATGTGAAGGCGAAGGTGGCGGAGAAGAAGTAGAAGTGGCAAAGTGGCGAAGCGGCAGAGTGGCAAAGTGGCAGCGTGACGGAGAGGAAGCTGGGGCGTTCAAACGACGTGGCTTTTTGGCCTTGCTTCTCTGCGTTTCACAACTTTAGATCTCCGAACTTCCTCCGTTTGCAACTTCGTCTCTTCACAACTTCGTCTCTTCCCCTATAACGCCGGGTAATCCGTGTACCCCACGTCGGTTCCGCCATAGAACGAGTCTGGTCGGGGCGTGTTCAGCGGCGCCTTGGCCCCGAACTTCTGGAAGCGCTGCGCCAGGTCCGGATTGGCGATGTACGGCACGCCGAACGCAAACGCATCGGCCCAGCCTTCTTTCAGGTACGCCATCGCCTTTTCGTACGTGAAGCCCCCATTGGTGACGAGCACGCCCTCGAATAGCGGCCGGAAGAACGACACGGGGATGGCGTCCTTGGGCGGGGCGTCTTGCTGTGTGCTCTCGGTGATGTGCGCGTAGGCGATGCGTCGGGCGGAGAGTTCGCGCACCGCGTGCCCGAAGGTCTCGCGCGGCGTTGAGTCTTCCATCTGGTTGAACGTGCCGGAGGGGGACAGCCTGACGCCGACGCGCTCTGGCCCCCACACGTCGATGATCGCATCGAGCGCTTCGAGCATGAAGCGGGCGCGGTTGGCGATGCTGCCGCCATACGCGTCGGTACGGCGGTTGGTGCCGTCGCGCAGGAACTGATCGGGCAGATACCCGTTGGCCCCGTGCAGTTCGACGCCGTCAAAGCCCGCCTGCTTGGCCAGGCGGGCGGCGTTGCGATAATCCTCGATGCACGCGCGAATCTCCGGCTGCGTCATTTCGTGAGGCGTGCCGCGGCGTTTCTTGCCTTGCGGCGTGTGCGCCTCGGTGGTCAGTTCGATGGGCGAGGGCGCCAGCGGGGCCGCACCACCGGGCTGAAAGTCCGGGTGCGACACGCGCCCGACGTGCCAGAGCTGCAGGACCATCCGCCCGCCGGCCGCGTGCACTGCCTTGGTCACCAGCGACCAGCCGTCGCGCTGTGCGCTCGAGTGAATCCCGGGGGTGAACGGGTAGCCCTGGCCGCTGGGGCTGATCTGCGTCGCCTCGCTGATGATGAGCCCGGCGCCCGCGCGCTGGGCGTAATACGTGGGGTTGAGCGGGGTGGGGACGTTGCCCTCGCCCGCACGGCATCGCGTCAGCGGAGCCATCCACACCCGATTGGGTACGGTGATCGCGCCCACCTTGAGCGGTGTAAACAGATCGGACATGTCATGGTCTCCGAAGGAAACCGTGGCGTTCGAACGCCTCGGCTTCCTGTTCTTTGAACTTCGTCTCGTCGCCTCTCCAGAACTCCGTCTCTTCTTACCCAAGGTCATTGGTCAGCACGATGCGATACCGCGCCTTGCCGCTCTCCAGGTGATGCAGCGCCTCGTTGGCCTTGCTCATGGGGAACGTTTCGGTCACGGGCGCGATCTTGTGCCGCCCGCAGAACTCGAGCATTTTCGCCGTCAGCCCGGGGCTGCCCAGGGGCGAGCCCCCCAGGCTCTTCTGGCCCACCAGCATCGGGAACGCGGGCAGGGCGATGGGGTTGGGCACGGCCCCGACCACGTGCAGCTTGCCCTTGGGCGCCAGCGTGTCGAGGTACGCCGGCCAGTTGAGGTCGACGTTGGCCGTCACCAGCACCATGTCGAAGCGGCCTTTGTTCTTGGCCAGGTCGGCATCGCTCGTGGAGTTGATGGTGTCGTGCGCCCCCAGGCTCTTGGCCTCGGCGGCTTTGGCGGATGAGCTCGTAAACGCCGTCACTTCGCAGCCCCACTTGTTCAGGAACTGCAGGGCGAGGTGCCCGAGGCCGCCGATGCCCACGACGCCCACGCGGTCGGTCGCCTTGATGTTGTTCTGCACGATCGGGTTGAACACGGTGATGCCGCCGCAGAAGAGCGGGCCGGCTTTGGCTTCATCGATGCCGCTGGGCAGGGGCGTGGCCCACACCCAGTGCGTGCGCACCCGCTGGGCGAACGCGCCGTGGCGTCCGACGATGGTCTGCTCGGCGGTCGGGCACAGGTTGTGATCTCCCGCCAGGCACGAGCGGCAACCCAGGCACGAGCCGCTGTACCACCCCAGGCCCACCTTCTCGCCGACCTTGCGGTGCTTGACGTGGGCGCCGACGGCGACGATGCGGCCCACCGCCTCGTGCCCAGGCACGAACGGGTACGAGGTGATGCCCCAATCGTTGTTGAGCAGCGAGAGATCGCTGTGGCAGATGCCGCAGGATTCGACGGCGATCTCGACCTGATCGTCGCCGATCGGGCCCAGATCGATCTCGCGTTTTTCGAGCTTGGCCTTGGGGCCGGACGCGACCATTGCCAGAGTCTTCATGCGATCCAACTCCTTGTAGCAGAAATGCAGGCGCCCACGCGACGCGGGCGCCAAATGAAAACGCCCCTCTCGCAGAGAGGGGCCACCCGCGATCACACTCTTACCACCTCATGTGCACGCCCATGTGGTAGAACCCGCCGCTGGGCCCGCTGTCGGGCAGCGTTGCGAGGGCCACGCTGGTCTTGGCGCCGTCCACCAGTTCCATGGGCGCTTCGGGCCCGCCCATGTCGGTCTTGACCCAGCCCGGGTGGGCGGCGTTCACCTTGATGCTGGTGCCGCGCAGCTCGTGGGCCAGGTGCTGGGTGAACATGTTCACCGCGGCTTTGCTGCTGTCATAGGCCGCGAACTTCGCGTGATAGATCGGGCTGTTGGGGTCGGCGTGCTCGGCGATGCTGCCGAGAATGCTCGTGAGGTTCACGATGCGTCCGGCCGGGCTCTTCTTGATGAGGGGCAGGAAGGCCTGCGTGACCGCGACCAGCCCGAAGAAGTTGGTCTCGAAGGTTTCGCGCAGGGCTCCGAGGTCGACGCCGCTGGCGACGTGCTCGTTGGCGTAGTTCAGGACGCCCGCGTTGTTGATGAGGATGTCGAGGCGTCCGAACTCGCGCCCGACGTGCTCGGCCGCGGCGTCGATCGACGCCTTGTTGGTCACCTCCAGCACCACGCTGCGGGCGTCGACGCCCTTGGCCTTGAGTTGGTCGGCCGCGGCCTTGCCTTTGGCGGCGTCGCGGGCGCCGATGATGATGGTGACGCCCTGGGCGCCAAGCTGGCGCCCGGTCTCGAGGCCGATGCCCTTGTTGCCGCCGGTGATGAGTGCGATGCGCTGGGTGGTCATGAGGTGTGCTTCCTTGGTGTGAGTGCTGTGAGTGGGTGTGCGCTGAGCGCGCCAGGCGCGTGCTTACGGAACGGTGAACCCGCCATCGACGAGCAGATCGTGCCCGGTGATGAAGCTGGCCGCGTCGCTGAGCAGGAACAGCACGGGGTTGGCGATCTCATCGGGCTTGCCGATGCGTCCCACCGGGTGCATGCTCTCCATCCATGCCAGGGCGTTGGCGTCGTTGTTGGTGAATCGCTCCAGCATCTCGGAGTGGACGCCGCCCGGGCTGACGGCGTTGACGCGCACGCCCTGCTTGGCGACTTCGAGCGCGGCGCTCTTGGTCAACCCGACTACTGCGTGCTTGCTGGCGATGTAGATGCCCAGGCCGGCCATGCCGATGCGCCCGGCGATGGACGCGTTGTTGACGATCGCCCCGTGCCCGGCCCGCACCAGCGCCGGGATCTCGTGCTTCATGCTGAGCAGCACGCCCAGCACGTTGATGTCCATGACCCTGCGGTACTGGTCGATGGTCGATTCGGCGGTCGATACGCCGGCCAACTCGACGCCCGCGTTGTTGAAGGCGTAGTGCAGCTTGCCCGTGATCTTTTCCGCTGTTTCCACCGCCCGGCGCACGTGGGCTTCGTCCGTCACGTCGCCCTGCACGAAGACGCCCTGCACGCCCCGGGCCTTGATCTCCGAGGCTACCTGCTCGCCTTCTTTCTGCCGGCGGCCGGTGATGACGACGTTCGCGCCTGCCCTGGCCAGCGCCAGGGCCGTGGCCCGGCCGATGCCGCTGGTGCCGCCCGTGACCAGCGCCGTGCGCCCTTTGAAAACACCCAGCCACTGATCGTTCGCCCCGGAGGGGGTGCGTGAGTCAGACATCGGTGCCTCTTCCCGTGATTGTGGATCCGTCTTCGCCCCGCGACGTTCGAATTCGCCGCGAGAGAGCCGCACTGCCAGACTCTTCCGAGAGTCGCCTTCGAGACCATCGGGCCGCGGCTGGGCGGTGAGATGCGGCGGCTTGGCGTGCTGTGACGGAAGCGAAAAAAAGCCCCGCATCCTTGCGGACGCGGGGCCTTGATTACGAACTTCTGACGATCAGCACCTGTGCTCCCGGCAGGGCCGGGTGCAAGGCGATGATTTAGTCATAAGCGATACCGTTGCTGTCGATCTTGCCGATCACGCCCTGCGGGGTGGTGCCGGAGCCGGCGACGGTCGGCGTGCCCTTGAACCAGACGCGGAGGAAGTTGTTGGCCTGCGCGCCGCTGGTGGCGGTGCCGGTGGCATCGAGGAACTCGCTGTCCGGCGTGCGATCGGTGTCCTTCTCGTTCACGAAGATGTTGTCCAGCTGGGTCTTGTAGCCAGCGGGGAGGGTGGTGAAGGTGTAGGGGGTGGTCTCGGGGTCAGGACGGGTTTCGAAGTTGACGTGGTTGTCGTTGTAGGCGATGTTGCCTTCCCAGGTGGTGCGGCCGCCGTGGATCAGCAGGGTGTTGGAACCGATGCCGAAGGTGGTGGTGGTGAAGCCGTTGAAGGAGCTGGTGATGGCGTTGGCGAGAACCCAGGTGAGGTTCGAGCCGGAGCCCTGGGCGGAGTACACCGGGCCGCGGTTGCCGAGGATGGCCTCGGTGGCGTTGAAGGTGTTGCTCCACTTGACGCGGCGGTTGCCGATCGGGGGCATCATGGCGTAGGAGAAGTTGCCGGTGGTGCCGGTGTCAACCGTGGGGTTGTACTGCACGGTGTCCAGCGGAGTGGTGGTGACGCGGAACGCGGGGTCCCAGAGGGCCTGCTTCTTGTCGGTGCCGACCGCGCCCTGGGGCTCGGAGTAGGAGTACTTGTCGAAGACCTTGATCACGCCGTTGGCTTCAGCGGGGCTGACGCACAGCTCGGGGCTGAAGAAGCCGTTGTAGATGAGGACGGAGATGATGTGGCGGGGCAGGTCCTTGGAGCCACCGGAGTTGAGAACGGTGGTGCCGGACTTGTCGATCTGGCTGGGCAGGGGGTAGCTATCGCCGTTGTTCTGGGCGAAGAGCACCATGCCTTGGTGGACGCCGCGCACCTGGGTGCTGTCCTTGATCTGACGAGCGGCGGCGCGGGCCTTGCCCAGAGCGGGCAGCAGGATGCCGATGAGCAGGGCGATGATCGCGATCACCACCAGCAGCTCGATGAGGGTGAACCCCTTACGATTCTTCATTGCTGTCTCCTTGTGTTCCCGGACGGGGCGGCATCGAGCGATGCCAAATATTTGAAAACCCGCCAGGAACGCCATCCAAACCATGACGGCCGGAAGTCTCGCTCGCCCGTGCGGCGTCACCGTTCGCGGGAGGAACCTCTTCGAGGCGTCGAGCGTGGCGAGGGCACCCGAAGGGTGCGCTGGCACAACTCAAGGCCCGTGGGGAAGGCTCCACACGCGGCTGGCGACTCGTTTGGAACGAGCCCACCTGAACCGACTCAGTCAGCGGGAGGGCGTGTGCTTCAGAGCGGCACACGCGACCCGATGACCGGGCTTGATTCCTCGACCGGCCGCACGTCAAACACCAGCCGTCGAAACGCCTGGCGTGCGGGCGGAGGAATCATCCAGAATGTCGGCAGGAGGCTCAGAAACCCCGGGCGGGGATCATTTGGGGCGGGTGTGAAACCCGCCGACAAGTGCATTCAAACCGAATCACCGAACATGCCCAGGATAACGTCGCTTCCTACCCGTATACGCAAGCGGTTAATGTACCGAAAACTATCCGCGTGTCAACGGGGTTCTGTTGCGGGAACGGCGAGAAAGTTCAAAAATATCGGAGGGTGCACCCATTTCTTCGCGCATCGATCATCGGGACGGGCAGGGTTTGCTGGCGGCGTGCAGTTGGTCGCTGAGGCCGGAGGGGCCGGAGGGGCTGGCGCGGGACCTGGCGCTGGCGGGAGTGCAGGGGGTGCAGTTGCACCTAAACCCATTGGGGCAAGCACCTTGGACGATGGATAACCTGCGGGCGTCGCTCGGGGGGCTCCAAGTGGTCAGCGGCATGTTTGGGCCGCTGGGGGAGGACTACAGCACGCTGGAGACCATTCGACGTACGGGTGGTGTTCGGATGACGGAGATGTGGGACGCGAACCGACAGGCGGCGGAGAAGGCGGCGGCGTGGTGCAAAAAGCTGTCGGTTGGGCTGGTGACGTTGCACGCGGGGTTTGTGCCGCCGGACGGGGGGGACCCGGAGCACGGGGTGATGGTGGAGCGGGTGGCGTGGCTGGCGGGGTGCTTTGGCGGGCACGGGGCGCGGCTGGCGCTGGAGACGGGGCAGGAGCGCGCGGAGACGCTGGTGCGGTTTTTGGAAGATGTGGATCGGGCGACGGATGCCGCGGGCGTGGAGAGGGTCGGGGTGAACTTCGACCCGGCGAACATGATCTTGTACGGGATGGGGGATCCGATCGAGGCGTTGCGGCTGCTGCGGCGGCGGGTGGTGCAGGTGCACATCAAGGATGCGCTGCCGAGTGCGACGCCGGGCGAGTGGGGGCGGGAGGTGGTGGTGGGGACGGGCGGCGTGAGGTGGATGGAGTTCTTTGAGGTGTTGCGGGAGGGGGCGATGCCGCCTTTGGTGATTGAGCGGGAGGCGGGAGAGACGCGCGTGGAGGACATTCGCGAGGCGGCGCGGGTGGTGCGGCAGATCGGACGCCGGACCTGAGCGAAGCGAAGGTCCGGGTGGTGGGGATGATGGGTGCGCGAGACAAACCCGCGTGCGAGACAGGAACCCGGAGGTTCGCTTCGCTCACCTCCGGCGTCTAAGAAGAACCGTTCGAGTGCAGGTGAATCGGACTTGAAGGACACTTGTTTCATGAATGACGCGCTGCGTGTGGGTGTTGCCGGGCTGGGGTTGATGGGCGCGGTGCACGTGCGGGCGCTGGCCAAGGTGGGCGGGGCCGAACTGGTGGCGGTGGCGGACCCGAAAGAGGAGCGCAGGGCGGGGCGGGCGTTTGTGCCCGGGAACCTCAGTGCGCTGGCGGGCGATGAGCGGCTGTTCGATGCGGGGCGCGTGACGGCGTACGAGGACGCGGCGGCGATGATCGAGCGCGAGGCGCTGGACCTGGTGGTGATCTGCACGCCCACGGATTCGCATGTGGAGATGGCGACTGCGGCGCTCGCGCGGGGGGCGAATGTGCTGCTGGAGAAGCCCGTGGCGACGAAATCGGCGGAGGTTTCGCGGCTGATGGAGGCGGAGGCGAGCAGCGGGCGGCGGGTGATCCCCGCGATGTGCATGCGGTTCTGGCCCGGGTGGGCGTGGCTGCGGGAGCGGGTGGCGGCGGGGGAGTGGGGTGGGTTGTGCTCGCTCAAGCTGGCAAGGCTGGGCAGCCGCCCTGAATGGTCGGGGGCGTTTTATGAGGATGTGTCGCGCACGGGCGGGGCGATTTTCGATCTGCACGTGCACGACGTGGATTTTGTGGTGTGGCTGTTGGGATGCCCAAGGGAGGTCATCAGCGTCGGCACGCGCGACCATGTGACGACGATGTACCGATACGGGCAGGCGTCACTGCAGGTGGTGGCGGAGGGCGGGTGGCTGGCGTCGGCGGGGCGGGGTTTCAGGATGCGGTTTGTCGCGGAGTTTGAAGAGGCGACTGCGGAGTTTGATCTGACGCGCGAGCCGGGCGTGGTGGTGATGCGCGAGGGTGCTCAGCGGGGCGTGGAGGCGGGCACGCAGACGGCGTACGAGGCGCAGATGAAGCGGGCGCTGGAATGCGTGGCGGCGTGGAAGCGGGGGGAGGCGGCACCCGAGCACCCGACGCTGCGCGAGGCGCTGGAGGTGACGCGGGTCGTGGAGGCGGAGGTGCGGAGCCTGGCGAGCGGACGCGCGGAGCGCTGCTAGGCGCCGATGGGCGTCCACTCTTCGCGGGTGATCGCCCAGTGCTCGTGATCTTCCCAGACGCCGTTGATGCGGAGGTAGCGGAGCGCGGTACCTTCGTAACGGAAGCCCAGGCGCCGGACCAGGGCCTTGCTGGGCTCGTTGCGGGGAATGATGTTGGCTTCGACGCGGTGCAGGTTGAACTTCTGGAAGGCGATGGCCAGGCACAGGCGCAGGCCCTCGGTCATGTAGCCCTTGCGGGCGAAGGGCTGGCCAACCCAGTAGCCGGTGGTGCAGTTCCAGAAGGGGCCCCGGAAGATCTGGTTGAGGCTGACCTGGCCGACGATTGCGCCCTCGGCGAGGGTGCAGATGAGGAAGCGCTGGGAGTGCTCGGTGTCGGCGGTGTCGAGCAGGCGATAGAACATTTCTTCGGGCGGGCGGGGGAAGTCTTCGCCGGGGGGTGAGGGATCCCATGGGACGAGGAAGGCTTCGCTGACTTCGCGGAGCTTGACCCACTCGGCCATGTCTGAGCCCCCCGGGTGGCGGAGGAAGACCTTGGGCCCTTGGGCGACGGCCCGGGAAAGGCCTCGGATGGGTTTGGAAGGGGTCACGATGGGCACAATAGCGATGGTGGGAAGGACCGATAGAAATTGAGGGTTGGCGAGGCGACGTGCTTCATCCGTTTATCCGGATACGTGGGTATAGTGTGGATGGGAAGGCCAAGGAAGGGGCGCGGCTCGGAGAGCCGCGGTACCAAGAACGAAACCAGTGCACATCGCGGACATTTTCAAACTCCGGACGACGACGTTCTCCTTCGAGTTCTTTCCGCCCAAGGCGGAGACCGGGGTGTCGGAGCTGTTCGCGAACATCCGCGAGCTGGAGCCCTTGAAGCCGGCGTTTGTGTCGGTGACGTATGGGGCTGGCGGCTCGACGCGTGAGCAGACGCACGACCTGGTAGTGAAGCTGCGGACGACGACGCCCTTGGATCCGGTGCCGCACTTGACGTGCGTGGGGCACACGCGAGCCGAGATCGAGGGGATCCTGGAGCGGTATGCCGCGGCGGGAATCAGCAACATCATGGCGCTGCGGGGAGATGTGCCCAAGAACTTGCCAGCGGGCGAGAACCCGTGGAAGGACTTTCGCTACGCCAGCGAGCTGGTGAAGTGCATTCGAGATTTCAACGGGCGGCACACGCATCCGGATCGGCGGGGCTTCGGCATCGGCGTCGCGGGCTACCCGGAAGGACACGCCGAGACGCCCAACCGGCTGCTGGAGCTGGAGCGACTGAAGGCGAAGGTGGACGAGGGTGCGGATTTCATCGTGACGCAGTTGTTCTTCGACAACCGGGACTTTTATGACTTCCGGTCGCGCTGCGAGATGGCGGGGATCAAGGTGCCGATCATCGCGGGGGTGATGCCGCTGACGTCGATGGCGGGGATGAGACGCATGGCGGAGCTGTCGCTGGGGTCGAGGTTTCCGGCGCCGCTCATTCGGGCGGTGAACCGGACGGGGGGCGATGAGGCGGCGGTGCGGCGGGTGGGGGTGCACTGGGCGACGGAGCAGTGCCGCGATTTGCTGGATCATGACGTGGCGGGGATTCACTTTTACACGCTGAATCGCTCGACGGCGACGCGGGATATCTACTCGACGCTGGGGGTGAGGGATTCGCACGATTTGGTGGGGAAGTAGGAAGAGAGACGAAGTTCCGAAGAGACGGAGAGAAGAAGTTCAAGAAGGCATCGAGGGATGCGGCATCGAGGCATCGAGACGAGTCTTCTCTGGACTGCTTTTCTGTCTCCGCTTCTCTCGTCTTTCTCTTTGCTCCGGGTTTTCTTCTTCTCTGTGCCTCTGTGACTCTGTGGTGAATTCTTCTTGCGTCGGGCCTCCGATCTCGGGATTCGCTTCGCTCATCCCGGGCGTGAGAAGCGCGGTATCTTTGTGGCGTGAAGAAACTCGCGCTTGTCATGCTCGTGCTCGTGGCGGTGGGGGGGTTGGTCACGTGGGTGCTCACGCGGCCGCGGGTGGCGGCTCCCACGGAGGCCCGCGCGTGGGTTGGCGTGCTCCAGCCGGATTTGGTGAAGACGGTCAAGGTGGTGTGGCCTCAAGGCGGGCAAGCGGAGTTCACGCGCCTGCCAGCCGGGGACGAATGGTTGATGAGGCTGCGGGATGAACCGGCGTGGCCCGTGCCGCCGACGCGGGTGCGGGCGGCGCTGCGGCTCATTGGTGAAGCCAGCGGACCGTCGGGGCCGACGACGATCGACAAGAACGAGTCGACGGATGTCGTGATCACCGACGAGGCGGGCACGTCGCGCGCGGTGCGCGTGGGGCGGGCGGCGCTGGGTGGAAGGGTGCCGCTGGTGGTGGAGGGGGGCGGGAGTATTCTGGCGGACGCGGACTTGGCGAAGATTTTTCAGCCCGAGGGCGTGGCGGCGTGGGGAGAGCCGACGCTGCTGATGGGGTTTGGGGAGCCGTCGGCAGTCGAGTTGGATGTGAGCGATGCGAAGGTGACGTTGAGCCGCACGCAGACGAGATGGAGTTTGCTGTCGCCGCTGCTGGCGCGCTGCGATGCGACGGCGTGCCGAAGCGTGGTGCAGAGGTGGGGCGAAGTTCAAGGCGTGCGTTGGCTCGGGGGCACGGCGAGTGATGACATGGGCTTCGCGAAGCCGCAGGCGGCGGTGAGCGTGAGCACCGAGGTGCGGGCCGCGGGGCCGGGGGGTGAGGTTTCGAAATGGCTGGTGATTCAGCGGCTGGAACTTGGGGCGATCGCCGGCAGCGGGCAGCGATATGCGCGGGTGGGGGGAATGGTGGAGCGGGATGGCGACAAATCGCAGGGCGTGAGTTGGGGCCCGCGTGTGGCGATCATCTCCGACGCGGACGCGGGGGCGTTTGATGTGAAACCCGGCTCGCTGCTGAGCCGGCGGGCGATGGATGCGACGGGGGCGGACATTCGGTATGTGTCGGTGATCCGCGGCGATGAGGCGGCGGGGGCGTTGAGCGCGACGCGGGGGATTGATGGGTGGAAGAGCGGCGATGTGCCGCTGAGCAGCACGGACGGGGCGGGGGTGGCGGGGCTCATCAAGATGCTCTGCGAGACCGACGCGGCGACGGCGGTGACGGACACGCCTTCGGGCGTCAAGAAGGCGGCGACGCTGCGCCTGGGGGCGAGCAAGGACGCCAGCGTGGAGTTGACGCTGTCGCGGGCGCAGGTGCCGCTGAAGGAGGGAAACCAGCCCGTGCTGCTGGTGAGCGACGGGAAGGTGACGTGGATTTACCCGGAAGGGGCGTGGGCGGAGCTGTCGGCGTGGATCGGAAGGTGACGCGGCTGGCTTGATGAAACCTGAGCGCGAGGGCGGGGGCGACAGCGGGAAGGCGGGCCGTATGCTTGGGCCATGAATACCAAAGCATTTGCCGCGACTTCGCCTACTTCGCCTCTTGGCCCCTTCGCGATTGATCGTCGCGAGCCGACGGAGCACGACGTCGCGATCGAGCTGATGTACTGCGGCGTGTGCCACTCGGACCTTCACTTTGCCAAGAACGAATGGGGCTTCACGCAGTACCCCGTGGTGCCCGGGCACGAGATGCTGGGCAAGGTGACCAAGGTCGGGGCCAAGGTGAAGAAGTTCAAGGTGGGCGACCTGGCGGCGGTCGGGTGCATGGTGGATTCGTGCCGCACGTGCGATTGCTGCAAGAAGGGGCTCGAACAGTTCTGCGTTGGGCCGGGCGGCACGGTGTTCTCGTACAACGGGGCCGACAAGCACTCGGGCGGAATCACCTATGGCGGGTACTCCGAGCGGGTGGTGTGCGACGAGGCGTTTACGCTGAAAGTGCCGGCGAACCTGGACCCGGCGCGGGCTTCGCCCCTGCTGTGCGCGGGGATTACGACGTACTCGCCCCTGAAGCACTGGGGCGCGGGCAAGGGCAAGAAGGTCGGCATTGTTGGGCTTGGTGGTTTGGGGCACATGGGCGTGAAGTTCGCGCACGCGATGGGCGCGCACACCGTGCTGTTCACGACGTCGGAGAGCAAGATCGCCGACGGCAAGCGGCTTGGGGCGGATGAAGTGGTGATCTCCAAGAACCCCGACGCGGTGCAGAAGCACGCCGCCAGTTTCGACATGATCCTCGACACGGTGTCGGCAGATCATGACTTGAATGCGTATCTGTCGCTGCTGAAGCTGGACGGCACGATGGTGCTGGTGGGCGTGCCGCCCAATGCGCAGCCTGTGCAGGCGTTCAGCCTGATCATGCCCCGGCGCCAACTGGCGGGCTCGCTCATCGGGGGCATCGCCGAGACGCAGGAAATGCTCGATTTCTGCGGCAAGCACAACGTGCAGTGCGATATCGAGATCATCAAGGTGCAGCAGATCAACGAGGCGTACGAGCGGATGCTCAAGAGCGACGTGAAGTACCGGTTTGTGATCGATCTGGCGTCGCTGCGGGCGTAGTACGTTGACATGCGACGCGAGCGACGAGTCGGACATGGTTTCCATGTTTGATGTGCGGCTTTGCGCCTTTCCGCAACGAGGTCCAAGAACTTCCTGATCTCATTGAGTTCATGACGGTCGCTCATGGCGGCACGCGCGGGATAAACCGACTTCGGCCACCCGGGCTCGGCGATCAATCTCACGCGTGCGAGTCAGACGCTCGATGCACTCGGGGGTTGTCCCGGGCGGCGATGGGCCAGGCGGTATCGGACCGCCTGGACATGCCGAACCCTTGAATGCGGCGGCCCGTCAGCGCGAGGAACGAATCATGAATCATGAGTCAGAGGTGTCTTTTGGAGCCGTGCGCCCGCCGGTGGAGACTGTCGAGTCGGGGCCGACGCCTTCGAACGACACTGTGGCCAAGCCCCCGCCGCTGCGGCGTACGCGATTGGTGATCGTGAGCGTATTCGGCGGCTTGTGCCTGCTGCTGGCCGCGGCGAACGCGGTGCATCTTTGGCTTCCGAGCACACCCCGCAGCCACGCGGTGGAGGCGCTGGTCAACTCACAGAACGGCGAGCAGATGGCGGAAGGAATCAAGTTTCTGTTCGGTGCGGCGCTGATGGGGATTTTGGCGGCTGGCTGCGGGTACACGCTTAGGAAACTCGGCAAAGACAAACTTGGTCGCCAGATGGCCGGGGCCGGGCTGGGGCTGTCGATCAGTTGCGTCGCTGGGGCGTTCGCGCCCCAAAGCGCCGGGGCCATGACGCGACACGAGCAACAGTTCTCAAAGTCGGTGGCGACCTTTACGAAGCAGGCGATCGACAACCAGTCTCAGGCCCATCCAGCGATGCCGGAAGGCATCATCGGCAAAGGCCAAACCCTGAGCGACGAGGAACTGGCGCTGAAGGCTTTTCTTGAATCAATAGCCCGCGAAGCGGTCAACTACCAGAGGCGGTTGGTCGCGCTCAAACCGGAGACGTGGCTGCTCCCGAAAAACCTTGCCAACCCACAAGCGAGGCTCGAGACCCGCCTAAACGTTGCCAAGGCGCGGCAGGCGTCTCAGGAGTTTCATGATCACATGCGCACGATGATGTCCAAGGTGGTCGAGGACATCGTGAAGACCGCGACCACGCGTGGCGAGGAGGCCGAGGCACGTCGCGTCATGAGCGGCCAGATGGACAGCCTGCGCTCGACCCTCGACGCGTGCCATCGCTACGACGACGCGATGTTTGATGAAGTCTCGGCCATTCTGGCACTGATGGATTCGCAGGGGAGCAACGTTCGCCTCCATCTCGGGCAGCTGCAGTTTGCAGATACTGACGCGTTGGAGCGCTACAGGCAGTCCCTGAATCGGTACGTGGCGATGGCATCGAAACAGGACTCCCTGCATCGAGCAGGTGAAGAGCGGGCCAAGGCCGCGAGCGAGGCGTTTCGAAAGGCCGGGGAATCCGGCGACGCCAAAGCGTTGAACGATCTGCAAGGCGATCGCGCTCCGCGTTCGATCAAGTTCAAGATCACAAGCGGAGCCTTGACAGTCAACGGCAAGCCGCTGGCGTCCTCGCCTCAGGCCCCCGACCTGGTGGCGGCGATAGGGTCCAACGAGCGGCGCGTGACCGACGGAGTCGACCTGCGGGCGTGGGATTCGCTTGGCGTCTATGCGTATGTGATTCCCAAGACGCAGACCATCGAGTTGATCGCTCTCTCCATGAACGATTTCGGGATCAGCGATAGCCCCAAGAGTGCTGATTTCGGCGGCGAGTTCGAACTGCTGGGAACAACCATCACGGACGTTGACACGCCGCAGAGCGTGAACAAACGATTGCCCGCAGGCATGGCGTTCAAGCCCCTCGCCGAATACGAGGGGCACTGGGTGCTGACGCTGGATCAATGTCAGGTCAAACTCATCATGGGACCCAATGGCATGCTGGACGCGATTGTGATTACTCCCAAGGCGGATGTGAGCGAAAATCAGCTCAGGGGGCCCCGGTTCTGAAGTGCGGACGAGGCTTCAGGGAATAGAAAAACCCCGCGAGCAGTCGCGGGGTTTTCGTTTGATTGGAGATGTGGCTGCTTTTCAGGCCTTCTTGAGCGACGCGGCGTATTCGCGGCGCTTGTCGGCGGTCTTGCGGCGGGTGCTGCGCTGGCCGCTGATCTCGGCGCCGTCTTCGGCGCCCACGAACTGGAGCACGCAGAGTTCGGTGCCGTCGCCGATGCGGTGGCGGCCGAGCTTGACGATGCGGGTGTAGCCGCCCTGGCGATCCGCGAAGCGGGGGGCGACGCGGTCGAAGATGTGCTTGACCAGCTTGGGGGCCTTGCGCAGTTCGCCGTAGCGGTTACGCTCGACCTGGCTGCTCTCGGGGAGGTCAAAGAAGGGCGTGGTCTGGTCGCGGAGCTTTTGGACGGCTTCCTGCTCGGCGTCGCTGGCCTTCTTGGGGAGGTAGAGCCAATCGAAGCCCAGGCGGTCGCCGCCGAGCTTGGCGATGATGCGGCGGCGGTCGGCGAGCGTGCCGCTCTTGGCGGCGGTGATGATCTTCTCGATCATGGGCTGCACGGCCTTGGCCTTGGGAATGGTGGTGACGATCTGACCGTGCTCGAAGAGGCCAGCCGCCAAGTTGCGCAGCGTCGAGGTGCGGTGCGCGGTCTTCCGTCCGAGTCGATATCCAGCCCTGCCGTGACGCATGATCGATACTCCGCTGCGAAGAAACGGGCCGAAGCGGCCCGGGTTCGTCTATCAAGATCCGACCAGGCACGCTGGCCGGAGAAACTTCCGGGGAAGCAGGCTGCCACCCCGGGAAGGACTGAGAGTGTAGGCCCTCCGTTTCCGGAGAACCTCAAAAGTCGGTTCGAAAAGGCACTTACACCGTCGGCATCTGGGTTGGGGCCACCGAATACCCCTCGGGCAGGGTCATGCCCAGGTCCAGGCTGATGTCCTGCAGCTTGCGCTTCACTTCACGCAGCGAGGTGCGGCCGAAGGAACGGAGCTTCAGGAGTTCGGCATCGGTCTGGGTGACGAGCTGGCCGACGGTCTCGATGCGGGCGGACTCCAGGCAGTTGGAGGCGCGGACCGAGAGTTCCAGTTCGTTGATGGACATGTTGAGCTTGCGGATGAGTTCTTCGTCGACGCTGGCGGCAGCCGCGGCGGCTTCGCTCACGCGCTCTTCGCCGATCTCGAAGTACTGCACGAAGGGGTTCAGGTGCTTGCGGAGGATCTTGGCGGCTTCGACGAGCGCGAGGTCGGGCGCGACGGTGCCGTTGGTCCAGATTTCGAGGGTGAGCTTGTCGTAGTTGGTGCGCTGGCCGACGCGGGTGTCCTCGACCTTGTAGCGGACGCGCTGGACGGGGGAGTAGATGCTGTCGACGTGGATGACGCCGATTTCCTGCTCTTCGCCCGAGTTGTACTGCTCGCTGGCGGGGACGTAGCCCCGACCCTTGGCGACGGTCAGTTCCATCTCGAACTCGATGGGTTCGGTCAGCGTCGCGATCACCAGGTCCTTGTTGAGGATGGTGACGGCGGTGTCGGCCTGGATCATGTCGGCGGTGACTTCGCCGGGCCCGCGGGCGGCGAGCTTCATGGTCTTGGGCTCATCGCCTTCGAGCTTGACGATGAGGTTCTTGACGTTCAAGACGATGTCAACGACGTCTTCCATCACGCCCTTGAGCGGGGAAAACTCGTGCTGCACGCCCTTGATCTTGATGAACTTGACCGCGGCCCCTTCGAGGGAGCTGAGCAGCACGCGGCGCAGGCTGTTACCGACGGTGGTGCCGAAGCCGTGCTCGAACGGCTCGACCACGAAGCGGCCGTAGGTGTCGTTCTTGAACTTGGAGTCGGCAACGACCCGGGTCGGCAGTTCGAGCCCCCGCCAGCGAACGCGCATGGTCATGTGTGTGTCTTTCCGTGCTCGACCCACTCAACTGGAACCAAGGCGAACCGGATCACGAGGCAAGCTTGCTCGGCCGAGTGAACAAGACCTCTTCTTCCGGGACATTCGCCACACGGGCGTGCGTCGCGAGCACGGCGGAATGCACGTGTTCGCGGCCAGCCCTCGAAACTATGCCTTAGACGCGACGACGCTTGCGGGGGCGGCAGCCGTTGTGCGGGACCGGCGTGTGGTCTTCCACAGCCGTCACACGCATGCCGGCGGCGACCAGGCCATTGACGGCCGACTCGCGCCCGGAGCCCGAACCCTTGATGCGGATCTCCACCTCGCTCATGCCCATCTTGCGGGCCTTGCCGGCGGCGGTTTCCGCGGCGCGGGTGGCGGCGAAGGGGGTGCTCTTGCGGGCGCCCTTGAAGCCGATGGTGCCGGCCGAATCCCAGCACACCGTCTCGCCGTTCATGTCCGTGATCGTCACGATGGTGTTGTTCGAGGTCGCGCGGATGTGCACGATCCCACGAGTCACGTTCTTGCGAACCTTTGCCTTGGCCATATCGCCTTTCCTCGGATCCTCCGACCCACTGGGTCGTCCCCGGAACTTTCAGTTGTGAATCCCCGACGCTCCCCACCAGACTCGCGAGGCGGAAAACCCGCGTCGCGCGATACTCACGATGTTTGCACTTCTTACTTGGCCGACTTACTTGGCCTTGACGCCCTTCTTGCCGGCCACGGTCTTCTTCTTGCCCTTGCGGGTGCGGGCGTTGGACTGGGTGCGCTGCCCGCGGACCGGCAGGCCCTTGCGGTGACGATCGCCCCGGTAGCTGCGGATGTCCTTCAAGCGCTGGATGTTCTGCGAGACCTGGCGGCGGAGCGCACCCTCGACGATGTAGGAGTTGTCGATGATGCCGTTGATCTGGGCCAGCTTGGCCTCGTCAACTTCGTTGGAACGCTGATCCGGATCGACGCCCGCTTCGGCCAGGATGTCCTTGGCGAACTTGGGGCCGATGCCGTGGATGTACTGCAGCGCGAAGTAGATCTTCTTCGTGTCGGGGATATCGATACCGGCAACGCGTGGCACTGTGATTCGCTCCTCGCCGGGGACGCTCCCGCCCGGCATTCTGCGCTTGCTCGAAAAACCCGCCCGGACGGCACGGGGCCCAGCCCCGAGGTCCAGATGAAATCAGCCCTGGACCTGCTTGTGCTTGGGGTCGGACTTGCAGATGACCCGCAGCTTGCCCTTGCGGCGGACAATCTGGCAGCCGGTGCACATACGCTTGACGCTCGCCTTGACCTTCACTTCACACCTTCTTTGAGAATGAGCCCCGAGGAAGTCCTTCGAGGTTTTTTCGTCGAGATTGAGCCGCCCAACTGGGATGAACGAACGCCCCCGAACCGGCCCGCGCCCTTCTGGGCCGCGATTGTAGGCACCGGCTCGGGACGAGTCACGCCTGAAAAAATGTCAAACTTTTTTGCGTCCAAAACCGAAACTTGACCTCGGGGGGCTAGTGAAAATACTGGCTTTTTGGACATCGGGCCCGCTTGGGAGGGTGACGCGACGGACGTGGAAGAAGTGCCGGGCGATTGGCTGTCAGATGAAGGCGAGGGAACGAATCAGGCTCCTAGCCTGAAATCAGCGCCTTCAGGTAACTCAATGTCTGAAGGTGATGCGAGCCTTGGAGAGGTCGTAGGGGGTGATCTCGACGGTGACACGGTCACCCGGGAGGATGCGGATGTAGTTCATGCGCATCTTGCCTGAGACGTAGGCGAGGATCTCGGATTTCTGTTCGTTGGGGAGGCGGACCTTGAACATGGCGTTGGGGAGCGCCTCGATGACTTCCGCTTCGAAGGTGAACTTGTCGTCCTGCTTAGCCAATCGTGAGTGTTCCTTGTGCGGACCGGGTGAGATGGCGTGGGCCTGCCCGGGCGAAACCGCCCGAAACCCGGCCGAAAACTACAGACCGAACTATAGCCAGCCGCCGATCGGGCGGCGTGGCTGAAAGATGGCAAGTCGCAGGTCCTTAGGCGGGCCTGGGGCCACGCAGGCGGGGGCCGGAGGAGCCGTCTTCGCCGCCCAGGAAGCCTTGGTAGTTGCGCATCAGCAGGTTGGCCTCGACGCGTTGGAGGAAGTCCATGGCGACGGACACGACGATGAGCAGGCCCGTGCCCCCCAGGAACTGGGTGACGGTGAAGTCGATGTTGACACCCCGCTGCACGACGGCGGGCAGCACGGCGATGACGGCGAGGAAGGCGGCACCGACGAAGGTGATGCGGGTCATCACGGTTTCGAGGTATTCGGCGGTGCGGGGGCCGGGGCGCAGGCCGGGGATGAACGAGCCGTGCTCCTTGAGCTGCTTGGACATTTCCTCGGGGTTGAACTGGACGGTGATCCAGAAGTAGCTGAAGACGTAGATCATGGCGATGTAGATGAGGACATAGATGAACGCGCCGGGGTGGAGGTTGGAGTCGAGGAAGGTGAGGGTGGTGTACCACCAGCCGCCGGGGTTGGAGGCGGCGGCCCAGGAGCGAAGCTGGGCGATGACGATGGTGGGGATGACCATCAGCGAGCTGGCGAAGATGATGGGCATGACGCCCCCGTGGTTGACGCGGAGGGGGAGGTAGGACTTCTGGCCGCCATAGACCTTGCGGCCGCGGGTGTGCTTGGCCTGCTGAACGGGGATTCGCCGCTGGGCGACGGTCATGAGGACGGCCCCCGCGACGACGAAGACGAAGCCGGCGATGAGGAGGATGACGCCCATCGGGCCCAGGGAGTTGGGATCGCCCGGGTTATAGGACTGGCGGACGGTGCTGATGGCCTTGGGCATGCCGGTCAAGATGCCGGCCATGATGATCATGGAGGCGCCGTTTCCGATGCCGTGCTTGTCGATCTGCTCGCCCAGCCACATGAGGAACATGCTGCCGGCGGTGAGGACGGTGATGGACATGATCCACCAGAGCGGATTCTGATAGGCGGAGAGGTAGATGAGGTTCTGCTTGCCCAGGATGCCCAGCCAGGTGAAGCCCTGGAAGATGCACAGGCCCAGGGTGAGGTAGCGGGTGTATTCGGCGATCTTCTGGCGGCCGGTGGCGCCTTCGTCCTGCAGTTTCTTGATCTGCGGGATGGCCTGGCCCAGCAACTGGAAGATGATGCCGGCGGTGATGTAGGGCATGATGCCCAGGCCGAAGATGGTGGAGTGGGCGAGGGAGCCGCCCGTGAAGATCGAGACGAAGCTGGCGGCCTTGGCCAGGGCGTTGCCGCTCTGCTGGGCCAGCTTCATGGAGCGTTCGAGCTCTTCGCCATTGAGGCCGGGCAGGGGAATCCAGTGGCCGATGCGGAAGACGACCAGCATCGCGATGGTGAAGAGCACCTTGTTGCGGAGCTCGGGAACTTTGAACACATTGATCAGGGTCTTGATCATCGACGGTCCTTGGCAGACAGAGGCGCGAACTGACAGAAACCCGGCGGGCACGGGGCACGCCGGGGTCGTCCTGGGGCCGATCGGCACGGACGAACCGGGACAAGCGTAGGGGTGGAAAACGGGCGGGGCTGGGCCGACGCGGTTGGGAGGCGAGCCGCGCACCACGTCGGGAGTCGTCATGACAT
Source organism: Tepidisphaera sp. (assembly GCA_016124375.1). Lineage (GTDB taxonomy): Bacteria > Planctomycetota > Phycisphaerae > Phycisphaerales > UBA1924 > RI-211. The sequence continues at coordinate 118,795 of WGNV01000004.1, read as the reverse complement.
GACGCACCCGGGCGATTACGGGATTTCGATAAGAAACGAGGGGCGTGCCCGAAAATGTGGTGCGCGGCGGTGAGCGGGGGTCGATCTCTGGAAAACCACGGGAGGATTCCATGGATCATGTTGCGCGGGGTCGGGGGCTGGCGGGGGTGATCGCGGCGGTGGTGATGGTGGCTTCGGGGGTGGGGTGGGGGCAGTGTGAGGGGAGATGGACCGAAACCCGGGGCGTGGCGGGACTGGATGGGAGCGCCCGCGCGTTTCTGAGTTTGGATGATGACACGGTGTTGGTGGGCGGCTTGTTTTCGCTCGCGGGCACGACGCCGGCCAAGGACCTGGCGATCTGGGACCGAAGGCTTGGGAGTTTCCGAGCGGTGCCGTCGTTTGGGTTTGGCGGGCAAAGCATTCTGCTGAGTTGCCTCACGCGACTTCCCGATGGACGAATCGTCGCGGGGGGATCATTTGGCTATGACGAGCAATACGAAGCGCGCGGGCTTGCGTTTGTGGACCTTATCGACGCTCGCACGACCCCGGTTTCGTTGCCCTGGTCTGCTTCTGTGTCTTGCATCTCGCTCACTCCGGACGGGCGAGCATTGCTCGGCGGCGGGTTCAACATGAACTCCGGCGCGGTCTTCACTCCGGCGGGCATCTGGGACCCTGCGACCAATGGGTTTGAGCCTTTGATGGATGAAACGGTGCAGTACTGGACCAATCTGCACGCTGCGCTCGCGCACTCCTCGGGCGAACTGCTGATCGGGTTCGAAGATGTCCAAGGATTGCCCTACCTGCACGGCGGGGTGTTCCGGTGGGATGCTGGAACGCACAGGTGGCAGCCGTTGGGTGGGGGCGTGTGGCCGAGTGGTGACCCGACGGCTTCCGAGTCTGTAGTCGACGCGATGATCGAGTTGCCGAATGGTGATGTGCTGGTGGGTGGAAAGTTCTCCATCGCGGGCGAGTTGGCGGTGAACGGACTGGCTCGCTACAGCTTCGCAACCGGGCAATGGGTTTCCGTGCCGCAGATAGGGACCAGCGTATTTGTAGAGGCGATGACAGCGATGCCTGATGGCAGCGTCATCGTCGCGGGGTCGATTCGGCTGGCAGATGGCGAAACGGCTTCGACGGTTCGGGTCCGTTTGGATACTGGCGAGGTGACGCCCTTGTCGCTGGGTGGCAGCGTGTTTTCGTATCTGGGACAACCCCCGATGACGGTGTTGCCCGACGGAGGCGTGTTGATGGGGATGGATCACGCTTCGGGTGGCACGCTGCCGCCCAGAGGCATGACGCTGTTGCCGCCCGGCGCCGATCACTGGACGCTGGTGACAGACGGCGATGCGGGATACGCGGACACGCTGGCGCTGATGCCCAACGGCGAAGTGGTCGCTTCGGGACAGTTCACGCGGCTCCAAGGCGTTGATGCGCCCGGGCTGGCGACCTATGACCCCAGCACGGACCGGGTGCGGGCGTGCTCGAACCTGATCGGAACCTGGGCGCGAAGCTTCAGCCCGCTCCCAGATGGCACACTGGTCGCGTCGTACGGCGTTGCCGCGTTGTCCGGCTCTGCCTCGCTGCAAGGCGTCGGGGTGTATGACCCTGTGGCGCGAGCCGGCTATGTCATCGATCCGCCGGAGGGCTCGTGGGTTTTTTCGGCGTTGCCGCTGCCGAGCGGCGAGATCATCGCGGTGTTGGAACTACCCCCGATTCCAAACCAGGATCCGAGTCAGTTGGCGCTTCTCGACCCCGCCACAGGCGCCTGGACACCCGTGGACGATCCGCGGAACTGCAGTTATGAAATCGACGCGTATCCTGGCGGGCGCGTGCTCGTTCGCCAGGGGTGCGTCGATGGGACCGGGCGATTCGTCGAGTCGCTCTCGATCATGGATCCGCACACCGGCGAGACGATTGCGATTCCGACTGCTGAGTTTGATCGCCTGAGAAACATCAAGGCGTTCCCGGATGGTGACATCTTCGCACTGGTGGATTACCTGGGATCCGGACCCTTCCAGCCTCCGTCTTGGGTGCGATACCAATTCGGCGAATGGGTGCCGCAGCCCTTGCCGGAGGGTGCGAGCGTGGCGTGGACACCTCTCAATCCCCCGCTTGTGGGCGATGGTGACTTGCTGTTTGGTGGAACGACACCATCCGGGGCTGGAGTGGTGTATCGATACGCGTGGCGGACGGGCACGTGGGAGGCGACGACCGGTGACTTGCAATCGGGCGGCTACCTGTATTCGGCCGTCGAACTGCCCGGGGGCGACATCATTCTTGTGGGGGACTTTCCGCGGGCAGGTGATAGCGTGGCCGCGGGCTTTGCTCGCTGGACCACCTTGTGTCATGACCCGTGCGATGCGGACATCAATGGCGACGGCGCTCTCGACCAGGGCGACATGGACGCCTTGATCGACATCATCGCCGGCGGCGGTGCGGTGCCGGGGGTGAACCCGGATTTCAATCATGATGGAGCCGCGGACCAAGGGGATGTGGATGCGCTGGTGAATGTGATTGCGGGCGGGGAGTGTCCGTGAGGGAGAGGCACTAGGCACTAGGCATTAGGCACTAGGGAAGAGAAAAGGCCTGGAGGGAATGGCCTCCAGGCCTTTTTGTTTCGGAGCGGTTGTTGCTCGTCCTTGGTGCGCGGATGGGGTTGTCGCCACAGGCCGCAGCGTGTTCGACCGTTCACACCGTCAAGGTTACTTCGCCTGGGCGACCTTCTGGTCGGGCACGACGACCTTGGTGAAGGTGTGGACTTGGGCGCCGGCGCGGGCGAGGGCCTTGGTGACGTCCGCCGCGTTGACGTGCATGCGGCTGCGGAACTTGGTTACTTCGGGTGAGAGCTCGATGATCGCGCGGGGCTGGATGGTGGCGGGGTCGATGCGGGCGGGCTGGGCCTGGGCGACCTCGTAGGAGCCGGGGCCGGAGCCGGTCCAGTTGAAGTTGGCGTCGTTGACGAAGGTGCGCACGCCGCCCGTGAAGCCGTTTTCGGCGAGCCACTGCTCGCGGGCGGCTTCGAAGCGGGGGTAGGAGCGATCGTTCCAGGTGCGCCAGGGGTTGAGGGGGATGGAGTTTTCGCCGACGCGGGCGTAGAGGGTCTGGCCGCGCTCGATGACGCCGTGGGCCTCGGCGGTGTCGTCGATGCCGGTGGGGTAGACGTCCACGCCGCCCATGTAGGGCAGGGTGAGCCAGAGGCGGCCACCGAATCCGGGGCGGCTGGTGGAATCGACGCGGGCGTAGGGGTAGGGGGGCGGGCCGTCGATAAGGCGGGTGCCGCTGGCGCCGCCGGGGATGGTGTACCCGGGGTGGTTGAAGGGATCGGTGGCGGTGATGGCCGCGGCGAGGGCGAGGGTTTCGATGATCATGGGTGCGTCCTTCGTGCGTGAGGAGCCGCCGGGCCACGCGCGGCGGGCGGCTCCTTGAATAAGATGCGCGAAAACGCGGAAAATGCCAGTGTTTTGTAGGGTTTGGAGTGAATAACCGGAGAAGGGCGTGGGGCGAGGGGGGATATGGGACGCGTAGAGGGTTTACAGGGCCGACCCCCCGCGCGGAAGAGAGACGCCTAGCATGGCTTGGCTCGACTGCGGGCCGCTCGCATCTGATCACGAACTTTTTGCGAACTGCCGGGTGGCTGGTCTGCCCCGGCCGACGGAACGAAGACACATGACGACGCTCGCCCCTGCACCGTTCGAGTTGCCCGACTTCAGCAAGCCCCTGCCGCCTCGGGAGGGGAACCGGATCATCCAGTTCCGCGAGGCGCTGCGGGAGGCGCTGACCGAGGAGATGCGGCGCGACGACCGGATCTTCCTGATGGGCGAGGAAGTGGCCCAGTACAACGGCGCGTACAAGGTGAGCCAGGGGATGCTCGACGAGTTTGGGCCCAAGCGGATCATCGATTCGCCGATCAGCGAGAACGGGTTCGCGGGCCTGGCGGTGGGGGCCGCGATGTATGGGTTGAAGCCCGTCATCGAGTTCATGAGCTGGTCGTTCAGCCTGGTGGCGGCGGACCAGATCTTGAACAACGTGCCCAAGATGCTGTACATGTCCGGCGGGCAGTGGGGGTGCCCCATCGTGTTCCGCGGCAACGATGGCGCGGGCGGGCAGCTGGGCAGCACGCACAGTTGGTGCGTCGAGGGGCTGTACAGCAACGTGCCGGGGATGAAAATGGTCATCCCCAGCAACCCGTATGACGCCAAGGGGCTGCTGAAGACGGCGCTGCGGGAGATGGATCCGGTGTTCTTCCTGGAGAGCGAGCGCATGCTGGGCGACAAGGCCCACGTGCCCGAGGAGGAGTACTACATCCCCTTCGGCCAGGCGCGGCTCGCCCACGAGGGTGACGCCTGCACGCTGGTGAGCTTCGGGCGACCCGTGAACTTCTGCCTGGAGGCGGCGGAGGAACTGGCCAAGGAAGGGATCAACGTCGACGTGCTGGACATGCGGACGATCCGGCCGCTGGATATCGATGCGATCATCGAGAGCGTGAAGAAGACCGGGCGGGTGGTGGTGGTCGATCAGTGCTGGCCGTTTGCGAGCGTGGCGAGCGAAGTGGTGACGCAGATCTGCGAGCGCTGCTTTGACTGGCTCGATCACCAGCCGCTGCGGGTGAACAGCGATGACGTGCCGGCGCCGTATGCGAAGAACCTGGAGCAGGAGTTTTTGCCCCACAAGGGGAAGATTGTGGCGGCGGTGAAGAAGACGCTGGGGAAGTGATCAGCGTTTCCGAGGATTATCGAACGGGTCGCCGGTGACAGGGTCGCGTCGCTCAAGGAATTACGTATGCCGATCAAGGTCGAAATGCCCCGTCTCTCGGACACCATGCAGGCCGGGACGGTTGTGAAGTGGAACGTCAAGCCGGGCGACACGGTGAAATCCGGCCAGGCGATCGCCGACATCGAGACCGACAAGGCCACGATGGAACTGCAGAGTTTCGACGACGGCGTGGTGGCGGCGATTCCGGTTCCGGAAGGTCAGAGCGTGCCGATCGGGACGGTGATCCTGGTGCTGGCCGCGGCGGGTGAGGATGTGAAAGCCGCGGCGGCGAGCGCGGGCACAGGTGCGGCGCCGGCGGCGGCTCCGTCCAAAGCCGCGGCGGGCGGCCAGACTGCGGCCTCGACGCCGTCGAGCGGCGGCACGGCGACGCTGGCCCCCGAGAGCAACGGCCACCACGGCGCGGCTGAGCAAGCCGGTGGGCGTGTGTTCGCCTCGCCCCTCGCGAAGAAAATCGCTGAGGAGGCGGGCGTGAGCCTGCAGGGGCTGCACGGCACCGGGCCTTCGGGGCGGATCATCCGCAAGGACGTCGAGCAGGCGATCGCGGGCGGGGCGAAGATGGCCCCGGCGGCGGGCGGCGCGGCCGCGGCGCCTCAGCGCATGGCCCCGGCGCCGCTGCCCCCGGCGGGCGCGTCGCTCGAAGCCAAGCGAGTCACGCTCTCCAACATGCGGCGTGTCATCGCCCAGCGACTGAGCGAAAGCAAGAGCACGATTCCGCACTATCAGGTGACAGTCGACATCGACATGGACGCGCTGCTGGCGCTGCGGGCGCAACTCAACGAGCAGTTGTCGACGCAGGGCGTGAAGCTGAGCGTGAACGATTTCATTGTGCGGGCGTGTGCGCTGGGGATGCACGAGCACCCGTATGTGAACAGCCGCTGGGTGGGCACGCCCGGGCAGGAAGCGATCGAGATCATCGGGCAGGTGAACATCGGCATCGCGATCGCGCTGAGCGAAGAAAAGGGTGGCGGGCTGCTGGTCGCCACCATCCGCAACGCGGATCAGATCGGCCTGCGCCAGATTTCGGCCCAGAGCAAGCAACTGGCCGAGAAGGCGCGGGGCAAGGGCCTCTCGCCCCAGGAGATGAGCGACTCGACGTTCACCATCTCGAACCTGGGCATGTTCGGCGTGGCGCACTTCAATGCGATCATCAATCCGCCCAATGTGGCGATCCTGGCCGTCGGCGCGGCCCTCGACCGTGCCGTTGTTCGCGATGGCAAGGTGGTGCCGGGCAAGGTGATGTCGATCACGATGAGCAGCGACCATCGCGTTGTCGATGGTGCGATGGCCGCGGCGTACCTGGCGACGGTGAAGAACCTGCTGGAGAAGCCCGCGACGCTGCTGGTGTGAGCGGCGGGAAGCAGCGAAGCAGCGAAGTGGCGAAGTGGCAGAGTGGCGAAGTGGCAGAGTGGCGAAGTGAAAATCCGGGGCGTTTGAGCGCGGCGGGTGGTTCGGATTTGAACTCCGGCACTTCGTCTCTTCGGAACTTCGTCTCTTCAGAACTTTTCCTGTCTGTCGACCTCCGCCTTAACCCGTCTGCTTCGCGGCTTTGGACAGCGGGCGATCGGTCTTGAACTCGGCCCAGTTGGATTCGTCGAGGAGATCGGTGGCGGCCGAGTCCTTCTCGAAGCTGGTCTTGGCGTTGGACAGTTTGTTCCAGATGAAGAACGCGAAGGCGCCGGAGACAAAGACGCCCGCGCCCATCATGCCGAGCGCGTAGTACATCTGGGTCTGGTCGATGGCGTCGCTTCCGACCGACACGGGGTCGTTGAAGAGCGTGGCGCCGCCGTCGATACGACGCTGCTGAGCGGCGTTGGCGTAGCTGGCGAGCGCCGAGGTCAGCACTTCCAGCGTGCGACGGGTGCGGTCGCGTCCCTGGGCCTTGAGGGTGAGCTTGAGTTCGTCCGGCGTGGTCGAGTCGGTGGTGACCGACGAGGTGATGAGGTTGGCGACAGCGGCGGGGGTCGAGAGCGAGGGGATGCCCTGGCGTGCGAAGCGATCGGCGGCGGCCTCGTGGAAGCGGGGATCGGTGAGCAGATCGCTGTGGAAGCGCTGCCATTCCTCGAGTTCGGCCTCGTTGAGGTCTCGCCCGCGCCCGCTGGCCTTGACGTGTGATTCGGCGAGGAAGGTCGCGGGGGCCACCTCGCGGGCCAGCACCCAGGACATCGCGCCGATGACGCTCACGATGAGCACGGCGCACAGCGTCACGAGACCGGCGCGGCTGCGGGCCTTGGCGCCCATCACGCGGCGTTCGGCCTCGAGCACCCGTGACCGCACCTCGGCCAGCTGCTGGCGCTGCGCGAGGACGGCCTCGCACTGCTCGTAGCGCTTGCTCAGCGCCTCGCTGGCTTTCTTGACCTTGGACACCTGGCGGCGCAGGCCCGTGCGGTAGTTCTTGAGGCGGGCCTTGCGGCGGATGACCCACTGTTCACCCTTGGACGCGGGAACCCCGCCCTTGCCGGGCTTGGCGGCCTGGGCCTTCAGCCTCTCGACGTGCGAGGTGAGTTCTTCCAGTTTCGCCTGGGCTTCGTCCTCGCGGGCCTTGGCCTGGCTCTGGGCCTGCTCGAGCGCTTCGCGGGCCTGGTCGCGTTCCACGACCATTTTCTTGAGCGACTCGCGAAGGCGCGCGAACGCGGTTTCGAGTTCGGCGTGCTCGGCGCGGAGCTTGGCGGTGTCTTCGCCTTGAGCGGAGGTGGCGGCGTTCTTCAGGGCGTCGGCTTCGCGGCGGGCGGCGTCGAGCTGCAGCCGCAGATCTTCGACGGCGGCGGAACTGGCCTGCGCGTCCTTAGCGGCCTGCCGCAGGCTTTCGAGTTCCTGCTGATGGCGTTCATGGGCAGCGTGGGCGTCTTGAAGGCGCTGGGAGAGGGAGGCGCTCTCGCGGCGCTCGATGCCCCAGAGGCTCTCGAACTCGTGCACCAGGTCCTGCAGGGCCTGGCTGGAGGCACGTAGGGAGTTGAGTTCGTCGTCGGTCTGGCCGGCGCGGCTGTGGCTTTCCTTGAGGCCGGCGGCGGCGAGGTCGAGCTCGCTGCGCAGGCGCACCAGCTCGGCTTCCTTGGCGCCGAGCTCTTCGCGCAGGCGGGCGTCTTCCTTGCTCTGGGCCGCGATCCGGTCGGCCATTTCCTGCAGTTCGGCGGCCCGGGTCGCGATGGTCTGGCGCATGGACGCGTGGTCGCGCTGGCCGGATTCGTGCTCCTGGCGGATTGCTTCGTGCTGGGCGCGAAGGTCTTCGAGCGCCTTGGCGAGCTCCTGAGCTTTGCCCGCGCTGTCGCGCAGGGCGGCCATCTCCTGCTCGATCTGCTGGACGCGGGATTCGGATTCGGCGCGGCGGTTCTCCAGCTCCCGCACGTGCTGCGCGAAGCGGGCCGAGGCTTCTTCAAAGTCCGCCTGCTGCGTCTGGAGCTGGGCGTTGCGCTGGGAGAGCTCGGCCTCGCGTTCGGCGAGCTGCTTTTCGCGATCGATCAGCTTGAGCTGCAGTTCCTGGCGATGGGCGTGGAGGGTCTTGAGGCTGTGCAGGCCCGATTGGAAATCCGAGAGTACCTGCAGGATGTCATCGTGGGTGCGCTGCTGCGCGGGGTTTTCGGGTGTGAAGGCAGGGCCCTGGCCAGTGTCGGTCGCATCGTTGAGGTTGGGCCCTTCAGACGTCATCGCGGTTCGCTCCGATTCTCTTCTCGGTGGTCCGGCACACAGCCCGGCGTGTCGTGGCGTCTATCGGCAACCACGGGGGCCGGCTGTACGCCGTCCGGGAATGTCACGGAATCTTGTGGGACGGGTCGTCCGAGAACCGGTACGCTTTGGGAATGATTGTGCTGGAAAGCCGGTCGCTGCGGCTGGAGGTTCGCCCGGAAACTGGGGCCGCGGTATCGGACCTTTCGTGGCGGGATGAGGGCGGGATGTGGTTGCCGGTGTGGCGGAGGGCGGGCGCGAGCGATGAGGGGGCGGACGCGATGGCGTGCGTGGTGCTGGCGCCGTGGACGGGGCGGCTGATCGGCGGGAGGATCGAGTTCGCCGGGCGGCGCTGGAATCTGTCGGAGGGGGCGGGGGGAATTGTGAAGGATGGGGCGTGGCGCGTGCTGGATCGGGGGCCGCGGTCGGTGCGCCTGGAGCATGAGGTGGAGCCCGGGCAGGCCGGGTGGCCCTGGGGGTTTGTGGCGAGGGTGAGGTACGAGCTTGTGGGCGACCGGCTGAGCGCGGGGCTGGAGGTGACGAGTCGGAGCAGCTCGCCGATGCCGCTGGGCATGGGGTTTGGGCCGGCGTGGAACCGACGGGTGCTGGGCGATGATGATCGGGTGGGGCTGAGTGTGGCGACGGTGTCGCGCGGGCGGATCGAGATAGGGCTGCAGGGCTCGATGATCGATGAGTGTTTCGTCAGCGCTGATGGCGCCGGGGAGATCCGCTGGGAGCCGGGCGGGCTCAGGGCGGGCTGGACCTGCACGCCCGAGCTCTCGCATGTATCGGTGCGCACGCCCCGGGGCGCGGGGAGCCAGCCCGTGGCGACCAGCTTCGAGGTGCACCCGGTGTCGATGTCTCCGGGCGGGTTTGAGATGCTCGCGCGGGCGCAGGCCCGTGGGGGCGTGGCGGTGCTCCAGAGCGGGGAGACGATGCGGGGAGCGTGGTCGGTGCGGGTGTGGCGCGAGTAGGCCCCGGGGAGAGGGAGGCGGCATGGCGACGATTCTGCTCAAGACCGAGCCCGGCGAGTACTCGTTCGAGGATCTGGTGCGCGATGGGCGGGCGACCTGGGACGGGGTCACCAACCCGGGGGCGCTGATCGTGCTGCGGGGAGTGCGCGAGGGAGACGAGGCGCTGATCTACCACACAGGAGACCAGAAGGCGATCGTCGGGCTGGCGAAAGTGACGCGTGGCGCCTTCGAAGATCCGCAGAACCCCGGCGTGAACGACAAGGGTGAGCCGAAGTTCGCGGTCGTCGAGCTGCGACCGGTGCGGGCGGCGGCGACGCCGGTGACGCTCGGGGCGATCAAGGCGGATGCGCGGTTCAAGGAGTTCGCGCTGGTGAAGCAGGGTCGGTTGAGCGCGATGCAGGTGCCCCCGGCGCTGGACAAGGCGCTGCGGGCACTGGCCGGGCTGTGAGGTGCTCCCCGGCTATGCTGGAGCCCACGATGCCCCGCCCACACAAGCCAGCACGCAAGCCCGCCCGTACGCCCCAAGGCGGTCCGGCCAAGCCCGACAGACGCTCCACGCCGCCCGTTGACCCCAAGGCGAGGAAGGGATCCGCGCGACCGGGACCACGGGGCCAGCGTGGGCCGGGGGGCGAAGAGACGCTGGTCGAGGCGGACTCGGCGCGGAAGGTCTTTCTGCCGGGGGGCATCGGCATTGTTCATGAAGATGCGGATCTGGTCGTCGTCGACAAGCCCGCGGGCATCCTGACGGCGGGGATGCCGGGCGAGGATGTTCCCAGTGTCTTCCGGGCGATCAAGGCGCACGTGCGGGATCAGGTCCGGCGTCGCGGCACGCAGGTGTGGATCGTGCATCGGCTGGACAAGGAAGCGAGCGGGCTGCTGGTGTTCGCCAAGACCGAGAAGGCGTTCACCTGGCTCAAGGAAGAGTTCCGCACCAAGCGGGCGCACCGGCTGTATTCGGCGGTGGTCGAGGGGGAGATCGGTCCGCCCGATGAGGGCACGATTCAGAACTACCTGGTCGAGGATGAGCGGGGAATCGTGCGGGAAGCGCCGGGGGCGGTGGGGCCGGGCGGAGCCGCGAAACTGGCGGTGACGCACTGGCGGGTGCAACGCGTGGGGCACGGGCGGACCTTGCTGACGGTGCGGCTGGAGACCGGGCGCAAGAACCAGATTCGCGTGCACCTGGCGGGGCTGGGGCACCCGATCGTGGGTGACCGGCGATACGGCGCCACAACGGATCCCATCGGGCACGTGTGCCTGCATGCGTTCGAACTGGGCTTTACGGATCCCGGCACGGGGCAGAGCCTTCGGTTCCGAAGCCCGACGCCGGGGTCGTACTTCGGGCTGGTGGGCGCGGGTGAAGGAAAATCAAGGAGCGAGCGCGAGGGTGATCGCGCAGGGCCGACAGAATCGCCCGGTGTGGCACCCCCCAGGACGCCGGACATGAGCGGAGCGAAGGTCCGGGTGCGCGAGATGTTGGCGAGCACGGGGGCTGCACCCGGAGATTCGCAGAGCCTCATCTCCGGCGTCGGGATGAGCAATGCTCCGGGCGTCGGCGCGGGCGAAGAGTTGACGGCGTCTCCATCGCAATCTACCGGCTCGTGGGATCACGTCGCCGAGTGGTACGACGAACTGATCGAAGACCGGGGCAGCGACCACCATCAGCGGGTGATCGCGCCCGGGACGCTGCGGCTGCTGGGAGAGCTGCGCGGGAGGCGTGTGCTGGACGTGGCGTGCGGGCAGGGCGGGATGTGCCGCGTGATGGCGGGATTGGGCGCGAGCGTGGTGGGCGTGGACGCGTCGGGGAGGTTGATCGAGGCGGCGAAGCGCGGGGACGCGAAGGGGACGTACCTGGTGGGCGACGCGAGGAACCTGCCCGAGGGCACGGGCGAGGGTTTTGATGCCGCGACGTGCATCATGGCGCTGATGAACATTGATCCGTTGAGCCCGGTGTTGGCGGGGATGGCGGGCCGACTGCGCCCCGGGGGCGTGGCGGTCGCCGTCTTGCTGCACCCGGCGTTCCGCAGCCCGGGACAGACAAGCTGGCAGTGGGACAATGGTGGGGGGGACGAGCGGCGCGACGCGCGTGGTCGCCGTGATGGGCGACCGCCGCGAGACGCGCGTGAGGATCGCCCCGCGTCACGCGACGTGCGGCAGTACCGGCGCGTCGACGGGTATCTCTCGCAAGGGCACAAGGCGATTGTGATGAATCCGGCGGCCGCGGCGCAGGGCAAGCCGGCGGTGACGACGGTGACGTATCACCGGCCGATCCAGGCGTATGTGCAGGCGTTTGCGCAGGCGGGGCTGCTGGTGAGCGCGCTCGAGGAATGGCCGAGTCTGCGGCTGAGCCAGCCCGGGCCAAGGGCGGCGGAAGAGAACCGGGCCAGACGCGAGATCCCTATGTTCCTGGCGATCCGGGGCGTCAAGGCGGGCCAGTAGGCGACGCGGAGCCGGCGGCGTAGACTTTGCGGCACGCGGGCGTAACTCAGTGGTAGAGTTTCTGCCTTCCAAGCAGAATGTCGAGGGTTCGAATCCCTTCGCCCGCTTTCACGCGACCCGCTTCATGACTCGCCCGCAGGCGAAGTCGATGAGCGTGACCACCACGATGATGATCGCCATCATGGTCGCAACCTCAGGGAACTTGTAGGCCCCGAACTTGTCCATCAGGAGTTGGCCGATGCCGCCTGCGCCCACGACGCCCAGGATCGTCGCGCCGCGCACGTTGGACTCAAACCTCAGCAGGCTCTGGCTGACGACATAAGGCGTGATCTGCGGCAGCACCGCGAACATCACTACCTGCGTGGAGCGGGCGCCGGTGGATTGCACGCCCTCGATGGGCTTGAAGTCGGCGGTTTCCATGGCTTCGGAGAAGACCTTGCCCAGGACGCCGTAGGTGTGGATGAGGAGCGCGAGCACGCCCGGCAAGGGGCCCAGGCCGAGCACCGCGACCAGGATCATCGCGAGGACGATTTCGTTGAAGCCGCGGGCGATGTCGAAGGAGCGGCGGACCACGAAACGCGCGGAGGCGCGAGCGCCCTGCTGCCAGCGGGCCTGTCCGGGCAGGATGATGTGCAGCGTGCGATCGGCCCCGAAGAGCGCCGTGGGAATGGCGAGGAGGACGGCCAGGAGCGTGCCCCAGACGGCGATGGCGATGGTCTCGAGCAGGGCCCCGGTATAGCCCGCGTCGCCTGTGAGCGCGGAGATGGTCCAGCGGACGGCGCTGCGTGTCCAATATCCGGCGTGATCGGCGCGGTTCACCAGCCATTGCAAGGGCGGGCTGAGGCGTCCGAGGTCTTCGGGGTCGCCGAAGATCGCCTTGGGCGAGGTTTCGGGGGGGAAGTAGCCGCCCCGGCGATCGCCGGAGACGCCCTGGGCGGCGAGGCGCTGATCGACGAGGGCGTCGAGTTCGGCCTGGCTCATCTCTCGCAGGTGGGCGTTGGTCTTTTCCTCGGCCAGGCTCATGAGCTTCATGAAGCTGGGCGTGGGCTCGCCCTTGGCCTTGAGTTCGGCGGCGATCTCGTCCCGGGCGTGGAGTTGCATGTCGGTGCGGACTTCGCGCAGGGCTTCGTCGCGCCGGGTGGCGAGTGTGCTGGCGTCGATGCGCTGGCCCAGGATGTAGTCGGCGGCGCGATGACGGTTGGTCCAGAGCTTGGTGGCTTGCAACATGCCCGACACTTGGAAGGCCCAGGCGAGCAGCAGCACGCCGCCCAGGAGTTTGAGCGTGCGGGCGAGGCGCTGGTGCGCGGGCGAGTTCGCGGGGCTGGTCATGTTGAGAGGATCAGCCGGCGGGCTTGGGCGCGGGGGTTGGCGAGTCGGGCTTGGACTGCGAATCGGCGTTGGATTGCGAGTCCAGGAACTTCTGCGCGGCACGCATCACGTCAAACTGCTGGTCGGTGATCTTCTCGAAACCCCCGTTGTGGAGCTTCTCGATCGTCGCCTTGTCCTTGCTCATCTCGAGCACGACGTCCACGTACGCGTCCTTGAGCGACTGCGGGATGTCCTTGCGGCAGGCGATGGGTGAGCCCGGGATCATCTCGGAGGTGTAGATGACGCGTACGGCGTCGGCCTTGGCGGTGCCGCTGGCGATGGCGGCGTTCATGTCCAGGTCGTTGGTGGCGGCGATGTCGATCTCGCCCGCAGCGACCTGCAGCAGAGAGGCGGAGTGCGAGCCCGAGAAGGTGACCTGGCCAAAGAACTTGTCGGCGGGCTTGCCGAGCAGGTCGATGAGGGTGACGGCGGGGACGAGGTAGCCCGAGGTCGAGTTGACGTCGGTGAACGCGAACTTCTTGCCCGCGGCGTCCTTGATGTTGTTGATGGCAGAAGACGCCGGCACGATGAAGATGCAGTGGTATCCGGGCTCGCCCTTGAGATCCTTTTCGACGAGCAGGGCCTCGGCCTTGGCGCGGTTGGCGGCTTCGATGTAGCTCTTGGGGCCGAGGTAGGCGAACTCGAGCTGGTCGTTGCCCATGGCGGTGATGATGCCCTGGTAGGTGCTCGCCGAGATGAGCTCGACGGGCACGCCGAGGCCCTTTTCGAGGGCTTCGCCAAGTGGGGCCCAGCGGCTCTTGGTGTCGGCGTTGCCCTCGGCGGGCACCAGACCCATCCGGATCGTCTTGGGCCAGCCGGTGTGGTCGTAGGCCTTTTTGCCCTGGGTTCCGGCGGCTTGCGTGGCGGTCTGCGTGGCCGCGGGCTTGGCTTCGCCAGCGCTGACCCCGGCGGGCGGAGCTGATTTCGGTGTCGTCTCGGCCGGCGGGGCCTTGCTGTCGCAGCCGGCGATGGTCACCAAGAGGCTGGCGGCCAGAAGCACAGCGAACCCCATGCGCCCGAGCACGCTCGCGTTCGCGTTTGAAACTTCTGAAGACAACGACGACGAAGAAGCAACCAAGCGGTTCATGCGGCGGGCTCCACGACTTCCGGGGCCGATTCGACGTGCCTTCGGCCCTGATACAACAAGTGAATCGCCGACGCATCAAGCTCGGCGGGCGCTGCGGAAAAGACGATCTTGCCGGCCCGCATGCCCACGATGCGAGTGGCGTACCTGAGCGCGACATCGACCTGATGCAGATTCGCGACGACCGGCAGGCCTTTTTCAATGTGAATATCGCGAAGGATGTCCATCACCGTCTCGGCGCTCTTGGGGTCGAGGCTGGCGATGGGTTCATCCGCGAGCACGACGCTTGGGGCCTGGGCCAGCGTGCGGGCGATGGCGACCCGCTGCTGCTGCCCGCCTGAAAGAGCGTCGGCGCGTCGGCCGGCCAGGTGCGCGACGCCCACCTGTGTGAGGGCCGCCATGGCCGCTTCGCGATCGGCAGCGCTGAACCACCTTGCGTGCGAGCCCGCCCAGCGGGCCAGGCCCGTGCAGTTGCGAAGGCGCCCGCACAGGACATTTTCGAGCACGCTCAGACGCCCGACGAGGTTGAACTGCTGGAAGACCATACCCACCTGTCGCCGGAGGTCGCGCAGCGTGCCTCCACCTGCGTGGGTGATGTCGCGCCCGCGAAAAATGATCGAGCCGCTCGTGGGCGTGCCAAGGCGATTGAACATCCGCAGCAGCGTGGACTTGCCCGCGCCCGAGGAGCCGAGGATGACGAGGAACTCGCGGGGGCCGACATCGACACTGACGCCATCGAGCGCGATGGTGCCGCCCGGGAAGATCATCCCGATGTTGCGGGCGCACAGAATGGGGTCGTGCGGAGTCATGCGTGCGGGAGGGCGAGAATACCGCACATTCTCGCGTGTCAGGCGTTTGGCAAGCCCGCACGTCAGGTTAAGTATTCGTCAAAGCGGGGACCGGTCTGCCGTCGACATCTGGCCGCGGAGAGGCGATGGCCCCGGGGCCTACCGCCGCTTGGGCGCTCCGGCCACCTTCACGACGAGCGTGGCGAGCCAGCGGCCTTCGACGGGGTCGAACACTGCGGGCAGTGTCGAGGGTGTGGAGCTGGTCGGCGCGGCCGGGGACCTGCGCCCCGAGAAGCTCTGCATTGCCTGCACGCTGCTGCGCAACACGGCGTCCGACGGCATCGCCGCCGCGCTGAGCACGGCGACCCCCTCGATCGCCCGCACGTCATCGTCCTTGGAACCCCGAAAGATCTCGTCGCGCAGCTCGGCGAAGGCGAGGCTGAATCGCTCGCAGGCGCCGGCGACACCTTCGGCGGCGCGCGGGTTGAGCATGCCGGAGTTGCCGCACATCAGCGGGACTTCCTGAAATACGGCGGCGAGGTCTTCGCGCGGGGTCCGCAGGACCTGTCGCGCGTGCATGAGTCGTTCGGCGTCGGCTTGCACCAGCACGGGGATCGCCGCGGAGAAGAGGGGCTTGGCGAATCGCTGTTCGGCTTTCTGGGCGATGGAGTGGGCGCCGGCCCGCAGCACGAAGATCGCCTCGCGCGTGGAGAAGCGGTCCATGGCCGCGGCGATGGGGACGGAGTATGCAGGGTCGGGCCCGCCCTTGAGCAGGTCTCGCGAGATCGCATCGAGGATGACGCCCGCATCGGCCTCGTCGCGCATGAGCACGCGGAGGGGGGAGAACCGATCGTCGATCCGGATCATCTCCGCCACGCGCTCGAACTCGGCGACCGGGCTCACGCCCCCGAGATCGGCACGGAGCACGCCCTCACGCCAGAGCGGCGCGCACCACGCCCAGGCCTTGCCAAACTCGGCGAAGGCGGCGGAGCGGCGCGAGGCCTCGTGAGCCGCGATGTGCGCGGGGGTATCGTCGAGGATCGCCCTGGGCGAGGGGACGAGTGTGACCACCTCATCGGCGAGCAGCAGCGCCACCAGGGCCGGGGCTTCGCGCGTCGTCAGGTGATATGGGCTGACTGCAAGAATCACGGGGTCTCGTTGCTCCCGGAGGGAGACGGCGAGGGCGCTGACGCGGCATCAGCGCCGAGCGCCTTGTCGAGCCACTGAGCGATCGCCTCAAACTTCAGTGGCAGCGAGATGAACAGATCTTCGTGCCCGCAGTGCTCCAGCCAGCGTTCGGGCTTGCCCAGACGCTCCCACAGGACATCTCCCAGCGGCGATGGGACCGCCTGGTCGGCATCGCCCTGGATCACCAGCATGGGCTTGCCGTGCAGCGCCTTGGAGGTGTGCAGCGCGTCGAGCGGCACGCCCTTGGCGTACGCGTCGCGGATCGCTTGCTTGGACTCCTCGGTGGGGGGTATCGTCCAGTTCACCTCGAGCGCGTCGATCATCGACGAGTAGTTGCTGAACTCCTGCATCTGCCAGAAATGGGCGCCGCCACCGACCATGACGGCGGCCCGGTATCGCTCGGGCTCAAGGGCGACGATGGTGGGGAGGGTGATCGCCCCGCCGCTGAATCCGATGGCGGCCAGGGGCAGCGCCTTGAGCTCGGGGTGGAGCTCGATCAGATGATCAAGTGCGCCCTTGGAGGCGTAGGCACACTCCGCCAGTCGCTGGGTAAACAGCTCGTTGATTTCGCGTTCGGCTCGCTCGGGCGAAGCTGGGTCGACGGTCACGCTGGTGTGCTCGAGAAAGCGGGCGGGCTGAGCGACCATGCGCAGGACGCCGTAGCCGCGGGACTGAAGGGTGCGCGTCAGGCCCCACAGCGTGCCCTCGGGCGTTGCGAGCAGCCCCGGCAGCAGCAGCACCAGGCCCTTGGGGTGCTGTGCGGCTTCGCCCGCGGGCTCGAAGTAGGTGAAGAGCGTGTGATCGATCGCGTAGACGGTGTGGTCGTCGCGCTTGATCTCGCGCGCGGATACAAACTTGAAGGTGGCGGCCGCCGGGTTCACGAGGCGCCGAGGTGGGCGCGGGCCGTCGGGCACTGGGGCGGCGGATTCGACGAACGCTCTTGCTCCTTCGAGCACGATCTTGGAATCCAGCGGCAGGCCGAAGCGCGTGAAGAGCGCCTTGGCGTCCGGGTTATCCGCGGCGGGCACCGCTTCGGGATCGAAGAAGATCGTGATTGCCCGCGGCCGGAAGGTCGGTCCGGGGATGTCGATGCAGATGCCCCGAGCCCCGGCGTCTCCGACCCGGGCGGGCCAGGCCTTGGCATAGTCGAGGAATGGCTGGGCCGCATCGACCTTTGGAAAGCGATCCCACGCGCCCTCGGGGGCGGCACTCGGCGGCGCGAGCGTGCCCTGGAACGCGAACAGAGGCGACGCGCCGCAGGTGAGCCCGCCGAGGAGCGCAAGCACGCCCAGCGTCCGCCCCAGTCGCGTCGCAACGTCCCGAGCGGAGGATCTCATGAGCGATATCCCTGCGGGTGCTTTTGGAACCAGCGCCAGGCGGTGCCGATGATCTCGTGAAGGTCAGTGAACTTCGCCTTCCACCCCAGCTCGCTGGAGATCTTTCGCGAGTCGTTGTAGAGCATGGGCGGGTCGCCCGGGCGACGAGGTTGCTCGACGATCTTGAACTGCCGATCGGTCACCTTTCGCGTGGCGTCGATGATCTCGCGCACCGAGTAGCCCTTGCCGATGCCGACGTTGTACGCGGCGGGCGTGCCGGGCTTGACCTTCGCCATCGCCAGCACGTGGGCGTCGATGAGATCTTCGACGTGCACGTAGTCGCGGATGCAGGTGCCGTCGGGCGTCGGGTAGTCGGTGCCGAAGATGCCGACCTCGCTGCGCAGGCCCAGCGCCGCCTGCAGCACCACGGGGATCATGTGCGTTTCGGGCGTGTGGTCTTCGCCGATGAGCCCGGTGTGGTCCGAACCTGCAACGTTGAAGTAGCGCAGCATCGTGAGCGCGATGGGGTTGCCGGCGTTGGCGCGAGCCGCGGCGAAGTCACGCAGGATGTGCTCCCCGTGCAGCTTGGTCCAGCCATAAGGGCTCACAGGGCTCTGCGGGCAGGTCTCGGGCACGGGGATCATGTTGGCGGGCGGCTGGCCATACGTCGCGCAACTGGACGAAAACACGAACTTCTGCACAGGCACGCGGGCGGCGTCGCACGCCGCGAGCACGCTGATGAGTCCCGACACGTTGTTGTGGTAGTAGTTGAGGGGCTGGCTGACGGATTCGCCCACGTAGGCCAGAGCCGCGAAGTGCATCACGGTGTGCACGCCGTGGTCGTCCATGGTGGCGAGGACCTTGGTCCGGTCGTTGATGTCGGCCTTCACGTAGGTGAGCTTGCCGGGGTGGGCCTGGGAGAGCAGTTGCATGGCCTTGGCATGCCCGCGGAACTCGTTATCAAGGGCGACGACGCGTTCGCCGTCGCGCAGCAGCCGCTGCACCGCATGAGACCCGATGTACCCCGCGCCGCCTGTGACTAAGACTGTCATGCCGTGCTCCCGGATTGCCCTGCCGTCATGAAGCGCGTCGCGGGCTGCACGACGCATGGAAGAGGGTAGTAGCCGCGGCGGGCGTCTGCGGTTCGCATGAACGAACTCCGACCATTCGCCTTACGCGAGCGTGCGGGCCGGAGCGATACACAGATCGCGGGGCGAGGGTGTCGCGTCAATCCACGCAGCGGCAGGCACTTCGCGTGCCACTCGGGCGGCGGGCGGTTGTTGTTTGCAAGACCCAAACGAAACCGGTGCGAGCATGTTACGAACATATCATCGAGAGATGTGTGAGACCGTACGATTTGCGGTCTCACGAGAAAGGAGAAACGCGATGCTTGCGGATCTCTTGAATCCTCCGGCGGCCTGGTTCACGGCCGCGGGCCTCATCGGCACTGGCATCTTCTCGATTCGCCTCGCCATGGCGCTCCTGGGAGGGCATGGCGGGCACGATGGCGGCGTCGACCTGAGCGGGCACGCCGGCTTCGGAGGTCACGATGCCGGCCATGGTGACGCGGGTCATCATTCCGGTGCTCACGACGCCAAGGGCCAGTCCACCCAGACCTTTTCGCTGCTCAGCCTGCAGAGCATCGTGGGGTTTCTCATGGGCTTCGGCTGGGGCGGCATCGCCGGGCTCAAGGGCTTCGGCTGGTCCTGGTGGATGTCGGTTCTGGCGGGCGTGGCGTGCGGGTTGTTCATGATCTATCTGCTGGGAATCACGTTCCGGGCGATCTATTCGCTGGCGGCCTCCGGCACCATCGAAATCTGGCAAGCCGTCGGTACCGAGGGCGAGGTGTACGCGAACGTGCCGCTGGCGGGAGATGGACTCGGAAAGGTGAAGCTGGTGATTTCCAGCCGACAGAGGCTGCTGAACGCGGTCGCCGCCGAGGAGCCGCTCGCGACTCGCACACGGGTGCGCGTGGTGCGGGTGAACTCGGATAACACGGTCACCGTGGCCCGCGTGTAAACGGAGAATGGCCCCACAAAGCCAAACACCAAAGCCGCGTCGCCGCCGGAGCGGAGACGCGAGAGCGATGTCGGTACGTCATAGCGGTCTTTACAAAAAAAGGGGGAAACACATGAACGTGCTTGCGAACGTGACGTTGGCGCAGCTCAGTCGGGGCGCCGAGGAGCCGGGCTATGTGCTCTTCATCGTGGGCGCCGTGCTGCTGGTCTTTCTGTTTGCGATGGTGGTGATCGCCAGGCAATACCGGCGCTGCCCGAGCAACCGGATCCTGGTGATCTTCGGCAAGGTGGGGGGCGACAAGGCGTCGCGCTGCATCCACGGGGGCGGCGCGTTCGTTGCGCCCCTCATCCAGGACTACGCCTACCTGAACCTCGACCCCATCGCCATCGAGATTCCGCTTGAAGGCGCGCTGTCCCTCAACAACATCCGCGTGAACGTACCTTCGACGTTCACTGTGGGTGTGTCGACTGATCCGGTGCTGATGCACAATGCCGCCGAGAGGCTGTTGAACCTGCCCGAGCAGACCATCCGCGAGCAGGCGCAGGACATCATCCTGGGCCAGCTGCGCCTGGTCATCGCCACGCTGTCGATCGAGGAGATCAACAAGGACCGTGAGAAGTTCACGCGCCTCATCAACGAGAACGTCGAGCAGGAGATCAACAAGCTCGGCCTCGAACTCATCAACGTCAACATCCGCGACATTACCGACGAGAGCGGGTATATCGAGGCGATCGGCAAGCGAGCCGCGGCCGAGGCGATCCAGCGCGCCAAGGTGGAGGTCGCCCAGCAGGAGCAGGCGGGCGCCACGGGCGAATCGATCGCGGTGCGCGAACGCACCATCAACGTCACGCGTGAACAGACCGCGGCCATCCAGGGCCAGAAGGAACTGGAGCAGCAGCAGCGCGTCCGCGTCGCCATGCTCGAGGCCGAGGCAGTCAAGGGCGAAGTGGAGGCCAAGCGCGACAGGGAGATCGTGACGGCCCAGCGCACCGCCGAAACCGTGTCGGCGGCCAAGCAGTTCGAGCAGGAGCAGCGCGTGAAGGTGGCGACGGCCGAAGCCGCGGCTGTGACGGGCGAGAACGAAAGCCGCGCCCGCATGGCCGAGAGCAACGCCAAGCTTGCGGAAGTGCAGGCCGAGGCAAGGCGCCGGGCTGAGGTTGCGTCCGCCGAGGCGGCTCAGAAAATCCTTCTCGCCCAGCGCGAGCAGGAACTGGCCCGCCTGAGCAAGGAACAACTGGCGGCGCAAGAAATCGAGAAGCGCCGGATCGAAGTGGCCGCGGCGGCTGAGGCCGAGCGCCAGAGGCTCGAAGCCGCGGGCGCGGCGGACGCCATCCTCGCCAAATATCGCGCCGAGGCCGAGGGTGTCAAAGCAGTGCTCGAAGCCAAGGCCGAGGGCTATCGCCAACTGATGGAGGCATGCGCGGCGAACCCGCAGGTCGCGCCCACGCTGCTGCTCATCGAGAAGTTGCCCGAACTCATCGCCCAGCAGGTCAAGGCGGTCCAGAATCTCAAGATCGACAAGATCACCGTGTGGGATTCGGGTGCCGTCAAGCCCGGCGGCAAGGGCACGACCGCTGATTTCCTCTCTTCGCTCATCGGGGCCCTGCCACCGGTGCACGAGCTGGCCCAGCAGGCGGGCGTGGAACTCCCCAGCGTGCTCGGAAAGGTGCGTACTGAGGTCGTGGCAGAAAGTGGGCAGGTGAAGTAACGGAGCACGGAGTTCGGGAGATCCAAAGTTCCGGAGTTCCCAGGTAGGAAACCCAAAGACTGCTCGTTTTCGAGCACGGAACCGCGACGTTCAAACGTCGCGGCTTCCTTTTGCGCTTCGCACACGCTGTGGCGTGACGTTTTTCACGCTGCTACGCCGCTACTTCGTCACTTCCCTCTTCTTCCCCCATCCTCCAAACAACTCCTTGCTCGGCGGCACCAGCACCTGCACCAATAGCCCCGCCACGATCATCGCCACGCTCAGCCACTGTCCGCGGCTCAGCCCCATGATCCGCTGCACCGCCAGTTGCGCATCCGGCAATCGGATGAACTCGGTCAAAATCCGCACGATGCCGTAACACACCAGGAACGCCGACGTGAGCGCCCCCGCGTGCCGGGGCTTGCGCCAGATGAACCACAGCACCAGGCCCACCAGCAGCCCCTCGGTAAGGCCCTGGTAGAGCTGGCTCGGGTGCCGCGCCGAGATCAGCGGCGAGAGCTTCTCCGCCAGCCGATGCGCCTCGGGTGTGCCGCTGCGCAGCACCTCCAGAAGGTGCCGATACCCCTCTTCGTACGTCTCGCCCTTGAGCCGAAACGGTTCGATCAGGGGCTTGAGCGCCTCGGCCTGCCCGGGCGGGGCCTGCGTCGTGAACGCCTCGGTCGGATACTTCACCGCCCACCACGGCGCCGGCTGCCCCGGCATCGCGACGATCTTGCCCAGCAGTTCGGCGTTCACAAAGTTGGCCATTCGCCCAAAGAACAGCCCCGGCGTGCAGGCGATCGCCGTCAGGTCGCACACGTGCAGCCAGGGCACGGGCGTGCCGTCGCGCTTGGCGCGGCGGGTGATGAACCAGGTCGCGGTCAGCACGCCCAGCATGCCGCCGTGCGAGGCCATGCCCCCCTGGTTGAGCCGCAGCAGCCCCCACCACGGAAACCCGCCCCCAAAGGTCCACAGCATCGCGGGCTCGTAAAACAAGGCATATCCCAGCCGCCCGCCCACGACGACCCCCAGCACCAGCGTCATCATCGCGTCGCCCAGCCTTTCGCGGCTGAGCGGCGTCAGACCCATCTTCGAGAACTTCTGCAGCATCACGTACGCCACCACAAACCCCGCGGCGTATGACAGCCCGTACCAGCGCAGGCCGAAGTCGTCGGTGAAGCGCACCAGGAACGGGCTCAGGTCGTGCAGCCAGGCGGCCAGCGTGAACATGGCGGGAGTGTAGAAGTTGGAGGGTGGGTGCGAGCCGATAGTCTGTGCTTTGAGGTTCGGACCTATCGCCCCCGGGCAGACGCCCCACCCGCCATGCACGCCACGACATTCACACCTCTGGATTGGGCAGTGCTCGGGGCTTACTTCGCCCTGCTGCTGGGCACGGGCATCTACTTCAATCGAAAGGACCGCCAGAAGACCAGCCTGGATTACTTCCTCGCGGGGCACAAAATGCCAGTCTGGGCGGTGACTTTTTCGATTCTCGCGACCACCCAGAGTGCCGCCACGTTCATCGGCGTGCCCGCGGCTTCGTATCGCGGCTCGCTCACCTACCTCTCGGTCTCGCTCGGCCCCATCATCGCCGCGTGCATCGTCGCGTGGATCTTTGTCCCCGCCTACTTCCGCGCGGGCGTCGTGACGCCCTACGAGTTGCTGGAGCGCCGCTTCGGCCCCGCGTCACGCCGTGCTACCAGCCTGGCCTTTCTGGTCGGGCGCGTCATGGCCAGCGGGGCCCGCACCTACATCGGGGCGCTGCCGGTCTCGCTCGCGGTCTACGGCGACACCAGCACGCAGCATCTGGTCATTTCCGTGTGCATCGTCATGCTCGTCGGCACCGTCTACACCCTGTGGGGGGGCGTCAGCAGCGTCATCTGGACCGACGTCATCCAAGTCACCGTCTATGTCGGCGCGGGCATCGCGGCTCTCCTTGTGCTCCTGCACCGCATCCCGCTCTCCGTGCCGGAAATCTTCGACCTCCTGCGTCACACGCCCGCCGACGCCTCCATCGGCCTCGCGGGGGGCTCCAAGCTGCGCGTCGTTGATCCCGGCATTCCGTTTGACCCTGGCGCCAACCAGACGCTCTTCACCGCGCTCACCGGCTTTATGCTGCTCAATCTGGCCGTGTTCGCCACCGATCAAGATGTCGTCCAGAAATGCCTCACCTGCAAGTCCGCCCGCCAGGGCGCGCTCTCGGCCCTCACGGGCACGCTGGTGGGCATCCCGGTGGTGGTGCTGTTTCTGCTCGTCGGGTCGCTGCTGTATGTGTACTACCAGTGCCCGCAGGTGATGGGCCCCAACCCCCCGATGGCGCCGACCCGCGCCAGCGACGTCTTTCAGACGTTCATTCTCACGGGCATGCCCGCCGGCCTCAGCGGCCTGATGATCGCCGGCGTGCTGGCCATCGGGCCCGCCGGCATCAACGCCACGCTCAACGGCATGGCCAGCACGCTGATTAATGACTTATATCGCCCCGCGCGCCCCAACCAGAGCGAACAGCACTACCTCGCCGCGGGGCGACTCGGCGTTCTCTTCTGCGGCGTGCTGCTCACCGCCTTCGCCGTGGTGTGCGTCTTTTGGAAAGCCGCTCGCCCGGATCAAACGTTGATCGACTTCGCGCTCAACGTCATGGGCTATGCCTACGCCGGGCTGCTCGGGGTTTTCCTCACGGCGTTGCTCACGCGCCGGGGCAACTCCGTCAGCGTCATCGCCGGTCTCTTCGCCGGGTTCTTCGCCGTCATCGCGTGCACGCCGGAAGTGATGGCCCTCTGGCTGCCGGGGCCCCACGCGCCGGGCGAGAAAATTCCGCCGCTCATTACCCTGGCCTATCCGTGGCAACTGGTCATCGGTACGCTCGTCGCCACGCTCGTCTGCGCCGCTCCACCGAGAAAGCAGTCATGAGCGCCCGCACGCGTTGTCTTGCTCCTGGGCGGTCCGGGGGTCCCCGCCGGCCTTCCTCGCCTTCTCACTCGACTCGTTCCTATTGCACCCGTCTACGTCCCCGCGCCATCCAACAATCGCTCACATGACCCCGCTGCTGCTCCCCGCGCCCGCCCGATTCACGCCCACGGGGACAGCCTTCGCGCCCCCGCCCGGCCTCACGCCCCGTGTCGTCCGCCGAGCACTCGCCACGCCCGCCCGCCTGCCGCCTGACATTGCCCGATACGTGCGTGTCGTCATCACCGGTGCCGCCTGCGGCTCGTCACCCACCTCACTCCAGGGCTACACCCTCCAACTCTCGCCACCTTCGCCCAACACAGACGCACCCGTCGCGCACATCCAGGCTCCCACCGCCAGCGGCGCCCGCCACGCGCTCGCCACGCTCGCCCAACTGCTCGACGCGCCCGCGCTCTGCCCGTGCGAGATCACCGACCAGCCCGCCTTCGCCACCCGGGGCGTGATGCTCGACGTCTCGCGCTGCCGCATCCCGGGCATGCAGCGCCTCTTCGAGATCATCGAGTGGCTCGCGTCGCTCAAGATCAACCACGTTCAGTTGTACACCGAGCACACCTTCGCCTATGCCGCGCACGAGGCGGCGTGGGCCGGCTGGTCGCCCATCACCCCCGACGAATTCGAGCGGCTCGGCAATCACTGCCGCTCGCTGGGCATCGATCTGGCCCCAAATCAGAACTGCTTCGGGCATCTCTCCACCTGGCTCAGATTGCCTGAATATCAGCAACTGGCCGAAACGCACGGCGACTGGATGTTCGACGTCTGGCCCCGCTCCGGGCCCTTCTCCCTGTGCCCCACCGACCCCGCCTCGCTCGCCTTCGTTCGCGGGCTGCTCGACGAACTGCTGCCTCTTTCGCGAAGCGAGTTCGTCAACATCGGCTGCGATGAAACGTACGACATCGCCTTCGGACGCAGCGCCGACGAAGTCCGCCGCCGCGGGCGGGCCGCCGTCTACCTCGAGTTCGTGGCCAAGGTCGCGTCCATCGCCCGCGAGCACGGCAAACGCGCGATGTTCTGGGGCGACATCGCCCTCTCCCACCCCGAGTGCGTGCGCGACATCCCGGATGACATGATCGCACTGGCCTGGGGCTACGAACCCGACAGCCCCTTCGACCGCTGGCTTGCGCAACTCGCGGGCCGCGAAGTGTGGGTGTGCCCGGGCACGAGCAGTTGGCGCAGCCTGACCGGCCGTACGCGTGAGCGCACCGCCAACATCGCCGCGGCGGCGACCGCCGGCCTCGCGGGCGGCGCCACGGGCTTTCTCATCTGCGATTGGGGCGACCTTGGTCACTGGCAGCAGTGGCCCATCGCCGCCCACGCCATCTCTCACGCCGCGGCTGCCGCCTGGAACCCTGCTGCCACCTTCGACGCTGCCAGCACCGGGCCGCTTGGACCATGGCTTGAAAAACTCGGCGACGCCGACGAACCCCTCCGCCGCGTCTGTGGCCATCTCTCCCGCCCCGACCTCACCCACCTCCGCAACCAGTCCGCCCTCTTCGCCGACTTGCACACGCCGTGGGCACAACACACCAGCATCGGCCCCGTCGAGTTGTGGGAGGAGGCTCTTGCGACGCTCGACGCGCTCGCGAAAGGTCGCCCCGACGCTGGACCATTGGCGAACGACGAACTCGACCTGACGCTCGGGCTCGCCCGCCACGCGTGCCGCCGCGCGATCGCTCGGCGAGCCGGCGACGCGGCGGCCGGAGCACGTTTCACTGCGGAGCGAGCAGATCTCCAAAAATGGTTCCGCCGCCTGTGGCTTGCATCCAGCCGCGAAGGCGGCCTGAGCGCCTCGCTCGACTACTTCGCGAAGATCGACTAACCCCGCAGCGCCTTGGCCGCCGTCGCCTGATCGCGCAGCCCCCGCACGTCCACCACCATCGCGCTCCTGAATCCCCGCGTCGTGATGACCGCCTCGTACGCCGCGATATCCAGCGACCCTTCGCCCGCAAGCACGCGCGTGCTCCCCGCAAAGTCGCTCAGCCGCGCCGCCAACGGCACGCTCGCGAGTTTCGACACCTCGCCCAACACGTCCCCCTTGGCCGCGATGATCGCCGCGGGGTCGATCCCCACGCCCACCGGCGGCGTCGCCTCCCGCGCCGGCCACGCATGATCCGCCAGCACCGCCCCCACGCGCTCACACCCTGCCCGCAGCTCCCGAAGCACCTCGCCAGGCGTCTCCGCGTGCAGCGCGGTGCACACCACAACGCTGCTGCCCGGCAGCAGCCCCGCCAACTCGCTCGCCAGTTCCGCCGCGCCCAAGAGCGCGTCCAGCGCCCGCCCCTGCTCGGCCCCGCTCACCAGGTGTGTCGGGGGCAGCCACAGGTCCAACCCCGACAGCATCAACCCCTCGCGTCGCAGCGTCGCCGCCAGATCGCGCCGGGCCGAGCGATCCATCTCCCGCGCCCGCACGCTCGCGGCGTCCAGTTGCACCCATCGATACCCACACGCCGCCGCCCACCGGATCGCTTCGCGCGGGCCCCCCGCCCAAGGCTCGCCCCCATTGCGGGCCAACCCGGCAAGCGACAAACTTCGTGGAAGCGTCGGGAACATCATCGCCATTGTTGGCGGGGAAGCCTTGGATCCGCTGACGCCGGACCTGAGGCTCCGAAGGTCCGGGTAGATCACGAACCCGACCCGGAACTTCGCCAAGCCTCAGTTCCGGCGTCTACAGAAACGCTGTGATCGGATCGTGTCGGGCCTGTGTCCTGCCCGATCTCCCCGCCTCTACGATCGCCCGTGTTTCGCCGACACCAACTCCTCGACGCCCTCTGCCTCTTCGCCCTGGCCCTGTGGCTCGGCGCCGTGGGCATGACTGGCGTCACCGCCGCCGTCGCCTTCCCCACCATGAAGGCCCTTGCCCCCACGCTTCCCGACTTCGCCCAATATCACGAGCCCCACTGGCAAATCGCCGCAGGCGCCGTCGCTCGCAAGGTCTTCGACATCAGTGCGTACGTGCAGTCGGCCTGTGCGCTCATCGCGCTCGCCGCCGGAGGTGTCCGCGTCATGTGGCCCGCGGGCGGCGGCCGCCCCGTGGCCCGCGTCGTGTGGACGCTGCTCGCCGCCGCGTGTCTCGCCTGGTGGCTGGCCGTCCTCACCCCTCGCATGAATCACAATCTCGACTCATTCTGGGCCGCGGCTCGCGCGGGCGACACCACCTTGGCCCTCTCCGCCAAAGCAGCCTTCGACGCCGACCACCCGGTTGCCAGCCGCGCCATCTCCGGGGCTGCGCTCTTCTCGCTGCTGGGGGTCATCGAGTGTCTGCGCTGGGCGTGGACAGTTCGTCCGAGACCAACGGAGACTCTCTCGTGACTCGCGAACCTGTCGCGAAAGCTTCGAAAAAACCCGGAGGTTCGCAGAGCCTCACCTCCGGCGTCAAACGCACCCCAATCGCCAAGGCGTCCGCCAAAGACATCGCCCGCGCCGCTCGCCTCGCCGAAGCGCTCAAGATTCACTACCCCGACGCCCACTGCGAGCTCGACTACCGCTCGCCGCACGAGCTGCTCATCGCGACCATCCTCTCGGCCCAGGCGACCGACGTGAGCGTGAACCAGGCCACGCCCGCGCTCTTCGCCCGCTTTCCCACCCCCGCCGACTACGCCAAGGCCACGCCCGCCGACATCGAGCCCTTCATCAAGACCATCGGCCTCTTCCGCAACAAGGCCAAGGCCGTGCACGCGGCGATGACGACGCTGGTCGAGCAGTTCGGGGGCGAGGTCCCCCGCACCATGGACGAACTGCTCACCCTGCGGGGCGTTGCTCGCAAGACCGCCAATGTTGTCCTTGGCAACGCATTCAACATCAACGTCGGCTTCGTCGTCGATACCCACGTCGAGCGCCTGAGCACTCGCCTCGGCCTTGTCGCGCCTGGCTCGCCGGTCGCGAGAATCGAGCAGCGCCTGATGCAGCTCTTCCCGCGCGACCAGTGGTGCGACCTCTCGCACCAGCTCATTTTTCATGGTCGCCGCGCGTGCAAGGCGAGAATGCCGCAGTGCAGCGACAACCCGATCTGCCGCGAGTTCGGCGAGCGATGCGAACTGCGGGGAGAAGCAAAGAGACGAAGTTCCGAAGAGACGAAGAGACGGAGTTCAAAGGCATAAGACGGCGTACCCGTGCCGCCCTCGCCATCACCCCTCCGATTTAGCAATTTGGCAATTGAGCCCTTTAGCAATTTCGGAATATGCTCGGCGGGAGTCGAACCTGCAACCTTCGGCTTCGGAGGCCGACGCTCTATCCAGTTGAGCTACGAGCACGACACCCCCGATGCTACGATCGCTCCGCCACTCAAGCAACCGCTGACCGCTCGCACCTCGCACGCACCCTGCCGCCCCCCCCAAAAAGCCCCATGTCCTCCCAAACCCTGCCGCCCCCCTCCCTCTCCGGCCTGCGGGGCACCGCCTCCCCTCCCAAAGCCGCGATCACCCCCCTCTGGGCCGCCTTCCTCTTCACGTTCCTCAACAGCGTCGGCTGCATGACCGTCACCAGCAACGCCCTCTTCTTCATCACCAAGCAGGGCTACCACTTCTCCGAAAATCAGAACTCCTTCCTGGGCGTACTGCTCGGCGTCACCTACATCGTCGGCGCTCTCTGCGCTTCCCGCGTCCCGCGCCTGCTCAAACGCCTCTTCCCGCGCCTCACCCAGCGGGGCGTCCTGGCCACCTTCATGGTCTGCCTCGCCGCGCTCGCCTGCGTCCCCGTCCTGGGCGGCTTCCTCGATTCCGACCCTGCCCGCCCCAGCACCTGGCCCATCTGGACCATCGTCCTCTGCTACACCCCCATCACCGGCATGCTGTGGCCCATCGTCGAGTCCTACATCAGCGGCGGCCGCAAGGCCGGCCCCCTCCGCTCCACCATCGGCCGCTGGAACATCGTCTGGTCCTCCTCGGGCGTCTTCGCCTCCCTGCTCGTTGCCCCGCTGGTCGAGAAGAATGCCTCGCTGGTGCTCGCGTGCGTCGGCGTCGGGCACCTGCTCGCCGCCGGCGTGCTTACCCGCTTCACCCCGTTCCCCGCCCCGCACGTCCATGAAGAGCACGCCGCGACGCCCCCCGTCTACGCCAAGCTCCTCGTCACCTTCCGCATGCTGCTGCCGATGTCCTATGTCGTCTGCAGCGCTCTGGGGCCATACCTCCCCAGCGCCGCCGTCCAGTTGCACGTCGCCGAGTCCGCCCAGGCCATGATCGCCATCGCCTGGCTCCTTCCCCGCGTCTGCGGCTTCATCCTCATGCAACGCTG
The DNA here is from genome assembly GCA_016124375.1 of Tepidisphaera sp. Lineage (GTDB taxonomy): Bacteria > Planctomycetota > Phycisphaerae > Phycisphaerales > UBA1924 > RI-211. The sequence goes on along the minus strand of WGNV01000004.1, from coordinate 89,333 downwards.
GCAGGGCTGGCACGGACGCTGGTTCGTGCCCATCCTGGGCGGCCTCGTCCTCATCGGTGGCTTCAGCATCGCCATCACCGCCACGTCCCTCCCGGGCTGGCTCGGCGTGGGAGACTCCATCGGCCTCTTCGCCCTCATCGCCGGCCTCGCCCTGTTCGGCCTGGGCATGTCCATCATCTACGCCGGCGCCATCTACTACGCCATGGAAGTCGGCCAGGCCGAGGTCGACGCCGGCGGCACCCACGAAGCCCTCATTGGCGTCGGCTACATGGCCGGGCCCGCCTTCCTACTTTTCGCCGGGCTCGCCGTCTCCAATCACCTGCTCGCCCCAGAGTCTTACAACCCGGTCGTCCTGGCCAGCGTGCTTGTCGTCGCGCTCGCGACCGCCATCGCCGTCGTCCTGCGCGTCGCGGCCCATTCCAAACCGGATCAGGCCTAACCGGGCTGGCTCCCCCCGCCCCCTTGCCCAAACTGCCGCGGGCGCCGGATGTACGAATCGCGAACCTTGGATCGAGTGCGAGCGTCCTATATCATGCTGACGGAAGTCCCGGGCCCGGACGTCTCTGATGACCGTGCCCCACACGGACGATGGGTCCAACCGATTCGCACCAACCCAGGGCGGCGACCGCCCTCGCATGGAGCCCCCCTGATGTCTACCCGACTGTTCTTGCGTGCCCGCATTTCCGTGGGCTTGGCTGTCTGCATGCTCGCCGGCTTCGCGACTCCGCTGGCCAGCGCCCTCCAGCCCCAGGTGGCCGCGGCCCCGGCAGCCGCCCCCGTCGGCCAGCAGGCCGAACTGCTCCATCTTTGGTCGCTCGCCCACGACGGCGATAACAAGGGCTTCGACGAGGCCCTCGCCGGCATCGCTTCCGAGCCGCACGCGCTGCTCCACGAAGACGCCGCGGCTTTGCACGCCCACTTCGCCGACCGCGAAAAGACCCGCAACGACCGCATCGCCGAAGTCAAGACCGATTTCGACAAGGCCCTCGCCGAACCCCGCACCGACCTCACCCTCTCCAAAGCCCTGCGCTCGGTGCTCGAGTGGCACGAACTCGCGACCGACAAGGCCGCCGTTCTCGCCGACCCGCGCGTGCAGGAGGTCGTCGCGGCCAGCGACGCCGCCGCCCGCAAGGCCGAGGAACGGGGCGACCAGCTCACCTCCGGCGAACTGTTCGTGCTGCTCGATCTGCTGATGGACGTCAAGGGGACCTACAAGCCCGACGTCCGGCGGCTCGGCCAGCGTCAGGAGATGCTGCGTCTGTACGTCCCCGAGCGACTGTGGGAGCTGCGGAACGAACGCGCCAAGGCCGGGGGCGACAAGCCACTTCCCCCCTACAACCCCTTCGGCGATGACTGGAAGGTCAAGCTCGCCAGCATCGACGACGTGATGCTCGAACGCGCCCTGCAGTACACCCGGCGCCACGTCTCGCAGAAGCCGATGAGCGAGCTGCTGATGGGGGGCCTGGACAACATCCGCACGATGGTGACGACCCAGGACCTGGGCGCGGTCTTCCCGAAGCTCAAGGACGAAGCCGCCCGCAAGAAAATGCTGGCCTTCATCGACGACAAGGAAGCGGGCCTGGCCAACGTGCAGGAAGTCGACCCGGTGCACGTGTCGCGTCTCATCGGCGACCTGATGGAAGAAAACAACGACACCGTGGGCATCGCCACGCCCGCGCTGCTGCACGAGTTTGGCTCGGGCGCGATGTCGCGGCTCGACGAGTTCTCAGAGATCATCTGGCCCGATGAGGTCCGCCGCTTCCAGAAGGCGACCCAGGGCCGCTTCGTGGGCGTGGGCATCCAGATCGAGTACGACGAGCTGCAGAACATCCGCGTGGTGTCGCCCATCGAAGGGACGCCCGCCCAGCGGGCCGGCATCAAGCCGGGCGACATCATCGCCAAGGTCGACGGCCGCAGCATCTTCGGCCTTTCGCTCGACCAGGCGGTCGACGTCATCACCGGCCCGGAGAACACCGATGTCGAGCTGACCATCGAGCGTCCGATCGACGATCCGAGCAAGGACGCCGCGAAAACCGACACAAAGGACGATGCGACCAAGGGCGACGCCAAAGCCGCCGACAAGAAGCCCGAGCAGAAGAAGGAAACCCTCACCTTCAAGCTGCACCGCAGCGTCATCAAGGTCGTCACCGTCAAGGGCTGGAAGCGCGAAGGCGCCAAGGAAGACGCCTGGGACTGGTACATCGACCCCGCCAACAAGATCGGCTACGTCCGCCTCACCCAGTTCGCCGACACCAGCTGCGCCGAGCTTGAACGCGCCATCAGCGAGATGAAGTCGCACGGCCTCAACGCCCTGGTCTTCGATCTCCGTTTCGATCCGGGTGGCCTGCTCGACCAGGCCGTGTGCATCGCACGCAAGTTCGTCAACGTCGAGGGCGGGCCAATCGTCCGCACCCAGGGCCCGAACAAGCGCCTCGAATCCACGGAGTGGAGCGACCCCAGCGAGGCCTCGCTGGCCAACATTCCCGTCATCGTCCTGGTCAACCAGGGCTCGGCCAGCGCCAGCGAGATCGTCTCGGGCTGCATCTCCACCTACGCCCACAAGGGCCAGCTCGACGCCCTGATCCTGGGCGCCCGCAGTTACGGCAAGGGCAGCGTGCAGAACGTCCTGCCCGTCACTCCCAACTGCATCATCAAGGTCACCACCGCCTACTACATGCTCCCCAACAACAAGATCATCCACCGCCTACCCGGCGCCGAGGAGTGGGGGATCGAGCCCGATCTCAAGGTCGAGATGCTGCCCAAGCAGACCACCAACGCCCTGCTGCTGCGCCGCGACGCCGACATCGTGCCCCTCACCAAGGACGGCATCGACCAGAGCGCCAAGTCGCCCCCCAACCCCGACGACCTGCTGACCAAGGGCACCGATCTGCAGCTCGAGACCGCCGTCCTGCTGCTCAAGGCCCGCGTCCTCGCCCAGCACATGCCCGAGGCGACGGCTCAAACCAAGGACAACCAGCGGCAGATTCCGTAATCACGCCCCGCGTCACGCGAACCCCAGGGCGGACCAGTCTGGACCATCATCAACTCAAACGCCCGCGGCGCACCAGCGTCGCGGGCGTTTTCGCATCCGTGCTTCCCGGCTGTCTAGAACATCACCTGCACCTGCCCCTGCAGCATCCACTCCCCGGGCTCGGTGCTCGTCAGCAGCCCCGCCTGGGTGCTCTCCTTCACCAGCGTGTTCGCCGTGGTCGAGTTGAAAAAGTAGCCAAACTCCCAGGTGAGCTTCACCGCCTGGCTGTGGGGCGACACGTAGTAGTTCACACCCGCCGTCAGGGTGTTGAATGCGTCGCCATTGGCGTCATCCGGAAAGACGCCGTCCCATCTCGCGAAGATTTCCGCCTGGTCGCTGACGAACACGCCCCCCTGCACGATCGCCCCGAAGTCATCGCGCGTGCCCAGCCCAGGCCGACGCGAGCTGCGCCAGATGCCCGCCGCGAAGAAGTTCCAGCCGTCCCCTTCCACCTGCACGTCCGCCTCGCCTTGGAAGAAGTCGATGTTCGCCGTGCCCCCGGTGTCGCCCCCGGCCTGCCAGTGCCCGGCCAGCCCCGCCATCGCAGCGTATTCGCTCCCGCGGAAACTCGTGAAGTCATTCGCCCACTTCCACCCCTTGCCCGCCCACTTGAACTCCGCCCGCCCGGTCACGGCGTAATCCGCCTCGGCCGCGCTGGTGTAGTCGCTGGTAGTGGTCTTGAGCCCATCGCCCACCGCCAGGAACGCCCGCGCGTCTTGGCCCTGATACCCAACCTCCGCCCCTTGCGAGTACGACTCCGCGAACACCGCGTCCACGACCGAGCGCTCGATCGCCAGTTGCATCGTCGTCGACAGCACCTCCTCACGATTCAGCGGCACCTTGAACTGCCCCGCCCGCACGTACCACTCCTCGCTGAGCGCGTAGCGCCCGAAGACCTCCAGCGGCGAGAAGTTCCCGTTTGTGCGGCTGGATTCGATCCTCACGTCGTAGCTCAGGCGCTTGTCAAAGATCGTCCCGGTCGCGTCCAGCCTCGCCCGCCGCAACGAAAAGCCGTTCGTAAAGTTGTCGGGCGAACCCGCTCCCTGACGAAAGTTGGCCTCCCACCTGGTCTGGATCACGCCCCCCAGGCGCAGGGTGTTGTTGCCGCCATCGCTGATGGTGAACTTGCCGTCGTCATACCCGCAGGACGATTCGCCCAGCAGGCTCTCCCGCGCCACAGCGTCCGCCCGCAGCTCGGCCTCGTAGGCCCGCGACAGGTCAAGGCTCTGGCCCATCGCCACGCTCGCTCCGGCCACCATCACCAGCACACACGCTCGAGATTTCATCGGTGTAGTTCCTTGTGTCGCCCCCGTGCCTGCCTTGGCGCACGCGGGGGTTGGCGGGAGATCGGTCCAACGTCTAAAAGCCGAGCAAGTTTACCGAAAGTCACCCGAACTCGGGATGTCGGTAAGCCATGGAACCAAACCGCAACTCGTGCGTCACACTTTGGCAGACCCGCACCCTCGCGGCTTGCCGGATGTGGAGGCCGGAACGCAGAGGCGAACGGGTCGAAAACAGTCAAAGGAGTTGACCATGTGGCGGATCGGCGCAATGGCGTCGCTGGGTATCCTTTCGCTCGCTTCCCCGGCGTTTGCAGACCACCCTGACGAGCGTGCGACTGTCTCGATCCGAATTGGCGGCGACCGCGATGATCGCGGCAACTCGCGTGACAACAGCCGCGGCGACCGCGACGATCGCGGCAAATCGCGCGAAGACGACCGCAGGGACAACGACCATCGCGACAACGACCGGCGCGACAACGATTCGCGGGGCCATTTCCCCCGCTACGAGTACCCGCGCTACCAGCCCAAGCGCATCGAACTGCCCCGCATCGAATGGCCCCGCCCGCGCGTCGTGGTGATCGAGCACCGCCCCCGCCCGGAGCCCCGCCCCGTCTTCGTGCCCCACTACACCAACCTCTCGACGCGCACCCAGATCGACGGACGATGGGTAATCGTGAGCGCCACGCTCTGGCGCGACGAGTGCGGGCACTGGAACGCCAGCGCCAAGGTCATCGGCGACGACCGCTGCGATCTGCCCCCGATCATCTCTGCGAACCTCGCGGTCAAGAGCGATCATCGCTGGTGGCGGACCGACCTGGACCGCGCCGGCTGCGACCCCCGCGCCGCGACGTTCGCCGCCGACGCCGGCCCGGATTGGGGTTGCGATGGTGACGCCCGCGTGTGCGTCCACCTCGTGACCCCCGGCGGGCGCCACATGATCCAGTGGGATGACGTGCGGGTCGACTGACACTTCCTCGCCGGCGCTCACGACTTTTCGCGTGAGCGCCGGTCTTTTTCGCCGCTTTCTCTCTCAGACACGCACACGCTCGGCCATGCTCCGGGAACCCCCCGACCCCACGCGGCGAAAGCCCCCGGTCGGAACCTCGGAGCGTCGCCCATTTTGAGGCGTACGCTTTTTTTGTGCCCCGGTAGCTCAGTTGGATAGAGCACGGCTTTCCTAAAGCTGAGGTCGCAGGTTCGACTCCTGCCCGGGGTGCTTGGCTTTCCGGGGCCGTTTCATTCGCGGACCTACCATTCCACGTTGTCGCCACGCAACACCGGATGTTGCCGCGGCGCATCGAACCACCCAGGCGACGGACCGCCGCGGCAAAATCAGACGCTCGCCCCGACCGGCACGGCGTTTGACACTGGTCCCTCGTCATGCTTTCAAAAACCGCAGACTCGACGATTTTTTCTGCTCGCCCCGGGTACGCGCTCGCCGCGGCCCTCTCGCTTTCGCTGCTTGCCGGCTGCCAGTCCCCCGTGCCGCGGCATAATGCCGGCGTCTTCGCGGGCAATGCTGGGGCCAGCGCCAGTGTGGTCTTTGCCGGGCCCGAGTTGCAAGTCGCCTCCGGCCCCGAAACCTCGCGCAACGACACCCGACTGGCCATCCGCGAACCCGAATCCGCCTATGCCCAGGCCGCGTTCGCCTCGCCCACCCGGCCCAACCTCTTCAGGCCCTACTACCTGCGGGTGCGGGTGTACAACGACGATCAGATCTATTTCCGCCAGGAATATCGGCGCGGCGGCGACGAGTTCACACGCTACTGGGGCTATTGATCGAACGCACTCCAAGGCTCGATGCCGCGTGCCCGAGTGCCTTCTTGAACTTCGTCTCTCCGTCTCTTCAGAACTTCGTCTCTTCTGAACTTCGTCTCTCGCCTTACCCGTGCTCGTGCTTGCGGGCCTTCAAGATCGCCTGCACCAGGTACTCCGGCACCGGCGGCGCCTTCTCGTTGCACTCGCACGCACCTTTGCACAGGTTCATCGTCTGCTTGTAGTTTTCGAGGTACGTCACGCAGCCGCGGCACAGGTTCAGGTGCTCCTGAAACTTCGCCTTCTCTTCCGCCGGCAGCGTCCCTTCCAGGTAGTCGATGATGAAATCAACGCACGCCTGGCAACTGATCCGCGGCCCCTCCCCCTTCCCCCCTCGATCACATGCAGGTGGGTTGGTTGTCATTCCCGGGCCCCTTTCATCCGTGCCTCCAACAACTTCATCAGCGCCTGGCGGGCGCGATGCAAGCGCTGCCTCACCAGGCTGTCGCTGATACCCAGCGACTCAGCCGCGGCTTTCGAGTCCAGCCCTTGAATATCGCGCAGAACCACGACGGCGCGAAAATCCTCGGGCAGTTCGTCCAACGCAGAAAGTACCGATTCCCGGCTTAGGATGCTTTCATCCCCATCGTTTGTGACAGGATCGAACGCCTGCGGGCGCTCCTTGAAGTACCCGTTATCGAACTGGGGCAGCAGCGCATCGATCGATGTTTCCGGGCGTGACCTCGCCCGCCGCCGGCGCATCAGGCCCGCGTTCACCGTGATCCGGTGCAGCCAGGTGCCCAGCGTCGATCGCCCGTCAAACTTCCCGATGTTCTTGAACGCCGAGAGAAACGCCTCCTGCACCACGTCTTCGGCCTCGGCCTGCGACCCGACGATGCGCTGGGCCACAACGAGCATGCGACCCGTATGGTCTCGAACCATTTGAGCAAATGCCGCATCGTCGCCAGCTCGCAGCCGCTCGAGCAGCCCGGCCTCCGACGCGATCCGTTCCGCTGACGTCATGTTCTGCGCGGGTGATGTCGTCACGCGTGGCCCCCTCAAAAGTTCCCGGCGAATGCTATTCGGGGTTTGGTGTCGGGGCGGGGGCGTTCCCGAACCCCTCCAACTTGAAACCTCGCCGGTGCTCGGTCACCTCGGTGCCGTCGGGCAGGTGCCCGCGCATGTAGTCCATGGACCACGACGAAGGGCCACCGGCCCTGAGGCTGGCGATGTTGGCGTTGCGGCGTTCGGTGAAGGCCGCGTAGTCCGCCTTCAGCACTGGGTTGGCGTCGAGCGTCGAGAAAGTGGGCGTGACGGATTCCAGCATGGCAAGCGGGAAGGGCACAAGCATGCACATGGGCTCGCCCTTCTTGAAGAAGACCTCGGTGTTGCGTCGGGTCAGCCGCCAGTTCATGGTGAAGGTGTACGGCGCCCAGTCCGTCTCGACGATGCCGTCGAGTGCCACGATCGAGTCCTTGGGCAGATTACTGGGCCCGCGCACCCACAGGCCGTAGCCCGGGGTGGTGCGAAACAGCCAGGGCAAGGTAAAGGTGACCACCCCGTGCCCGAAGTGCCCGCTGATCTGCCCCTTGTTCTCGCCCTCCTCGTCGAGAAACCGCACGCTCACGCTGCCCGTCTCGTTCTTTCCGTTCCACGTCGCGGCGAACGTCAACGGGCTTCCCACCACCCACCCCGCCTGGTTCGCCATCGTCAGCGGCAGACAGCGATACGCGAACTTCTCGGTCGTCTGGTCCATCCAGTCGCGACGGGGCTGCGCAGGCTCGATCGTCCACCCACGCGTCGAACTCACCGGATATGCGGTCAAATGAACTGCGGGCATGGCGGCCTTTCTGAGTATCCAAACAAGATGCAAACTTCTGGACAGATGCAAATATCAGCGTTGACGGGGGCAACTTGAGGAACCGGTCGGTGGTAACGGAGTCCAACCCTACGGCCTTCGATCGGGAACCCTTGTTCAGCATCGTACTTGCGTGCAGACGGCCGTCGCGGAGTACGATGTTGAGTGGAGCGGGTTACCGCTGGAGCTTTGGTGCAAGGATCCGCTCACGGGCTACCGGCTCAAGCCGGCGCCGAATCGAAGGCCGCACCGGGTAATCCGAGCACGACCACATGGGGCAGAGGCCCCACAGCACGCGGAAAGGACTTCGAGATGAACGCCCGCAGCATGACCGCTCTCGCCGGCAGCACCTTCCTGGCCGTCAGCATGATCTCAGCCGGGCTCGCCCTGGCGCAGGTGAACGCGGCGCCGACCCCGGCGGTGCGCACCACCGGCATCCCGCAGCGTGACACGCTGATCAAGATGTCTCGCCCGGTGTCGATCGAGTTCAAGGACACGCGCCTGGAAGACGCGATGAAGTTCATCGCCGACGTCACCCAGGCCGACCTCGAGGTGATGTGGATCGACGACCGCAACACGGGCGGGCTCGACAAGGAAGCCCAAATCTCCATCAAGGCCGACAACATCTCCGCCCTCTCGCTCCTTGAGCGCGTGCTCGAGAAGGCGACCTCGGGCCAGTCGGGCGCCAGCGCCGCCACCTGGCAGATGTCCTCCAGCGGGGCGATGCAGGTCGGCACCAAGGACCGCCTGAACAAGTACAAGCGCGTGCAGCTCTACCCCATCCAGGACCTCATCCTCGAAGTGCCCAACTACACCAATGCCCCCGAGTTTGACCTGCAGCAGGTGCTGCAATCCGCCTCGCAGCGCGGCGGCGGCAGCGGCCAGAGCCCCTTCCGCGACACCAACAACAACAACGTCAACCGGCGCAGCCCGGACGACAAGACCAACGACCTCGTCAGCCTCATCACCTCCCTCGTAGAGCCCGACCAGTGGATGGAGTCCGGCGGCGATGGCGGCTCCATCCGCGCCTTCCAGGGCACCCTCATCGTCAACGCCCCGGACTACATGCACCGCGGGATCGACGGCTACCCCTACTGGCCCCACGAAGACACCCACGTCTCCACCGTCCACGGCCGCCGCTATGTGAGCTTGGGCATGGACAACGCCAACTCCACCCTCACCGGCTTCGGCACCCAGGACGTGACCGCGGTGGCGGGCGGGCAACTGGTGAACTCCGACCCGCGCAAGAACCCGCCGGGCGGCAGCACCACGCCGACCCAGCCCGCGACCAAGACGCCCGGGCCGAAGTAATCCTGATCGATCAATCAATGTCACGCAGCACCAAGGACGCCGATGCGTCCTTGGTGTGCATTGGGAGAGCGTCGTTGGCGAACCGCGCGTCTGACGGCGCGACCACCCGAGCGCGAGAAAGAACACCGAGGACGCCCCAGCGGCGGCCTCGGTGAACCTGTTGCGTGAATCCATCCGCCAGCCTCAACCCCGCTGCAGCGACCTGAACAGATGATCATTCAGTTCCCGCAGCGTGCGGCCCGCGTGCCCGGCCGCCAGCTCGGCGCTCAGGGGCCTGCCCACGTCCTCGGCGATCTGCCGATCGATCCGCTTCTGGGCGGTGATGATCGTCGAGTGGTTGCTCCGCCCCATCGCCCGCGCGATCTCCGGGAAGCTCATGGTCGTCAGGCGGCGGCTGAGGCTCGCGACCAGCGAACGCGCCAGCACCACGCGCTTGTGCCGCCCCTTGCCCATGAAGTCGTTCAGGTCGACCGCCAGTTCGCGGCAGACTTCGGCGACGATGCTCTCGGCGTTGGTGGGGCGACGGACTCGCATGGCCGCCGGCATCGGGGCCTGCTGCTCCTGGTCGATGCCCAGGGCCTTGCGCACCAGCGCGACACCGATCGTGCCCGTGCCCAGCCCGTACTCGGGCAGCAGGCGGTGCACCGCGTCGACCTGGTTGAGCAGGCCTTCCATCTCCCGCACGCTGCCGCCAAAGCCCCCCAGGGCCCCGGCGGAGCGCCCGCTGCGTTCCGCGAGCAACGTGGCGGCTTCGTCATCCAGGGGCAGGTTGCGCTTCTGGGCCAGGTGCCGGATCAGCCGCCCGCGCAGGTCCGCGTCCGGGGGCTCGATCTTCACCACCGCCCCGGCCATGAAGCGCGACACCAGCCGGTCAGAGAGCTTGGTGATCTCCTTGGGGTGTTCGTCGCTGGCGACGATGATGCGGGCTCCGTCGACGCCCGCGGCGTCCAGCGTGTTCATGAGCTCGTTCTGCGTCGAGTCCTTGTTGGTGCGGGCAAAGAAGTGCACGTCGTCCAGGCACAGAAAATCGACCTTGCGATAGTTCTTCCGGAACTGGTCGGTCTTGCCTGTGCGGATCGCCATGATGTACTCGTTGGTGAACGCCTCGGCGGTCGTGTAGCGCACCAGCGTGCCCGGGCGACGCTCCTGGAAGCGGGCGGCGGCCGCCCGCAGCAGGTGGGTCTTGCCCAGCCCGCACGAGCCGTGAATGAACAGCAGGGGCACGGGCCCGTCGTCGTCGGCGATGCGCTGGGCCGCGGAGCACGCCAGGCGATTGGCCCGCCCGACGATGAATGAATCGAAGCGGTACTTGACGGGCGTCGAGACGAGGTTTGAGGACGGGGGCAGCGTGACGGGCAGGGGGGTCGCGCGGGGCATGGGCGGCGCGTCGCTCTCGAATGCGCCGCGATCGACGCGATACCGCACGTGCACGGCCTTGCCCGGGGCCTCGCGCTGGGCAACCTGCTTGAGCTGGTCGGCGAAGCGCCGCTCGACCAGGTTGAGAAGCACCGTGGTGGGCACGAGCACGTCCAGCGTGGCGTCGATCATCGAGAACGTCGCCTGGCCCTTCAGGAAGCGGTCGAAGTTGGCCTGGCCGACCGCCTGCGCCACCTTGGCGGCGAGCGTCACCGGGCCGCCCGCTTCGCGGGCCTGGTTGAGCGCCATGGAGCGAACCTGCATTCGCTCGCCGGCGCCGCGCCCCGTGCTTTCGGCGGGTGCGGCCGCGAGGTTGGTGGCGCGAACTCGAACGCTGGATGTGTTGCGCGACTCCACAGGCTGATACCTCCGCAAAGGACCGGGATGATGCGCGAAGCCGACGCGTGCGGCGTCCATCGCGCCGGCCGGGCCGACGCGATCGATGCTCGCGCGGAGCGATGTCATCACGGGGGCGCGGTCCTTTGCACGCCTCCCGCGGGACACGTCCCGCGACGGTCTTCGCATGTAGACTGAGTCCTTCACCCCCGACAGCGCGAGCGGTCACCTTGAGAGCCAGCGGGCGCTCCCCGAGCAACGTCGCGAGATGGTTCTAGTAGGGCGCTGAACGCCCGAGCAGAGCCGATCCGCCGGCGGCCGAATCCATGGCCGCAACAAACACGTGACGATTTCCTGCCTCCGACAAACTCGCATCACGGGAGATGAGACCTGTTCGGGTGGTCCCGTGAAACCTTGTGAAATGCCCCAGAAAAACCGCAAATCTTGAAGGCCGGCGAGATACACGATCGTTCTCGCCGCAATCGCTTTCACGTCTCCGTGGGCGACTGAGTGGGCGAGAAGATACGGGTCGCGCCTGTCGGCAGCAAGTGCTTTCTGTCCGGTATTGGCGGCTGGCGAGAACTGGAGTCTTTGGGACAAGAACTTGCGCGGCGTGAGAAAAAGTTGTCCCCCTCTCGTCCACGTTTGTCATGTACTCTGTGCAAAAGTTCTGTGAAGACGCGCAAGTCTTGTTCGTTCGGGCGGTAGCGCGGTGGAAACATGTTTTTCCGGCCCGGTGCCTTGACGCCGTCATCACCCGCCCGTCACTCCGGGTTCGAGGTGTGTTGGCGTGGAGAGGTGCCCCGGGTCAGATCGGGCGCACCAGCGCGACGCGTCGTGCGACCCGCTCAAAGCCCAGCCGGTCGTACAGGCGCAGCGCCGGGGTATTGCGCTCATCCACGGCGCAGGTGACCCCCCAAGTGGGGTGGATTCGCCGCATGGTCTGCAAGCCCATGGCGAGCAAGCGCTTGCCCATGCCGGCGTGCCGGAGCTCCGGCGCCAGTCCCAGGTACACCAGCTCGGTGGCGCGCTGATCAGGGCAGCCTGAGAGGAGCATGCACCCGCGGGGCTTGCCGTTGCGTTGCACCAGCCACCAGGTCGAGGGGTCGTAGCGTCCAATCGAGCGGTGGCTGTCGATGACGTCGGCCTTGCTTCGCAGGCCGGAAAGCTCCGGGCAATCGAGCGTGTCGACGTACGACGATTCGAGGGCTTCTCCCAGCAGATCGTCGAGGAGCGAGGGCGGGAGGTCGCTGCAGCGAAGGATCTCGACCCCCTCCGGCCACGGGGCGCGATCGTCGAACTCATGGGCCAGGCGCTGCGCGTCGCGGGCCTTGAGGGGCGGGCAGCGCAGGTACGAGAGATCGCCCACGCGGATGAACCCGGCCTGATCGCACGCCTCGGTGGTCCAGATCTCTTCGGGCTCGGGCAGGGCCTGCACCAGGCCCACGTCGCGGGCATGTTCGCGGGCGAGGAGGTCGACCGCCGCCCGGATGCAGGCGACACGCTCGTCGCGTGCCTCCGGGGCTTCGAGTTCGCCCACGCTTGGTTCGCTGATGAACAGCATGGCGGTGCGTCCCGAGCCCTTGACAGCCAGGCACGCCTGGCGCACGACGGGCTGGGCCTTGCCCGCCCGCCCCGCCCGCAGCGGGCGAGACGGAGCCTCGAGGGTCACAAAGCACAGCGACATGTCGATCCCGTGGCGCGGGGCCGATTCGACCAGGCGCCGGGCGGCGTCTTCGATGCTCGCGTTGGTTTGGCTGACGAGGCGCCGGGCCGCGGGCAGGAACAGGTCCGTAGAGACGCGGACGACCGGCATTGGCGCGTCGGCTGGCGGGCCCGGGTTGGTCGTGGTCGACTGGGTCACAGCGCAGGGATCAGGGTACGCCGGCCCCCGGCCCCGGCCCGATCGACCGGTATACTCCGCCCATGCGCCGGGATCTGGAGCGGATTCTCATCGATCGGACCGTGATAGCCGCACGGGTTCATGGGCTGGGCGAGCAGATCGCCCGTGACCTGGAGCGAGCCCTGGGGGGCGACGGCACGGACCAATCGCACGGCAAGCTGGTGCTGATCCCGGTGCTGACCGGGTCGATGATCTTCGTGGCGGATCTGGTGCGGCAACTGCCGCTGAAGCTCAGCCTGGAGCTGGTGGGGGTATCGAGCTATCCGGGCAAGAGCGTCGAGAGCAAGGGCGTGTCGATCCAGGGCGAACTGCCGCAGAACCTGAAGGGCAAGCACGTGCTGGTGGTTGACGACATTCTGGACAGCGGGCACACGCTGGACGTGGTGACGCGTCTGATCCGCACGCAGGAGCCGGCGTCGCTGCGCACCTGCGTCCTGCTGCGCAAGCCCGGCAAGGCGAAGGTCGCCTTCGAGCCCGACTACGTCGGCTTCGATATCCCGGACGAGTTTGTGGTGGGCTACGGGCTTGACTACGACGGGTTTTACCGCAACTACCCGGAGATCGCGACGCTTCGCCCGGAGGCACGCTGAATGACGCTGTCGCGCGAAGCGACGCCGGGGTCGAACGCCGCGCACACGGAGCGGGTGATTCTGGACCTTCGCCCCGGGGCGTCGTTCATCATCGCGTGGGCGTGGCCGAGCGCGGCGGCCGGAGCCGCGATCGGGGCGGTGATCGCGGGGCTCGGGTGGGTGCGTGAGGGCGTGCTGGCAGGGATCATCCTGATCGCGGGCGCCCTGGGTTGGGCGGCGGTCGTGGCACTGTGCCGCCGGTACATCCTGACCGACCGGCACGCCAGCGTGCGTTTGGGAGTGATCCGCCGGGTGGTAGTCGAGGTGCCGCTGGCCAATCTCCAGCACGTGACCATGACGCGCAGCGTGCTGGAGAGGTTGCTGGGCGCGGGGTCGATCGCGATTGCGTCCGCCGGAACCGATGGGTACGCGCTGGTGTGGCGCACCGTGGATCGCCCGGAGGGGGTGCTGGCACTGGTTCGGGCGGCGGCCCAGGGCCGGGGGCTTCCGCCGCCGTCCGAACGTTTCATGGTGATCGGCCTGGTGGGGGGCATCGGCGCGGGCAAGAGCGCCGTGGCCAAGGCCTTTGAGGGAATGGGTTTCCTGGTGGTCGATTCCGACAAAGAGGCCAAGGAGGCGCTGGATCGACCGGAGGTGCGGGCGCAGCTTGTGTCGTGGTGGGGGCAGGAGATCCTCACGCCCGAGGGACGGGTGGATCGGTCGAAGGTCGCCAAGATCATCTTTGCGGATGCCAGCCAGCGGGCGAGGCTGGAGGGTCTGGTGCATCCCCTGGTCAAAGCCGGGCGGGCGGCGATGGCGGCCGACGCCCGACGGGCGGGCAAGAAGGGCGTGATCGTCGATGCCCCGCTCCTGTTCGAAGCCGGCGTCGACAAGGAATGCGATTTCGTGCTGTTCGTCGACGCGCCGCGCGAACTTCGCCTGGAGCGGGTGCGGGCGCGGGGCTGGGACGAGGCGGAACTGGAGCGGCGCGAGAAAGCCCAGATTTCACTTCAGCAAAAGCGGACCATGTCCGATGCTGTGGTTGAGAACGTCGGAACGTTGGAAGACGTTCGGCGACAGGTAGAGGGGCTGGTGGCGGTTCTCGCGGCCCGCGCTCCACGCGTTCACGCCCGGCAGGCGCCCCAGATGGGCCCGGGGGCCCAAGCGCCAGATTGATGCACCCCTTGCAACTTGCCCCGCGAATCGTGGGTATACTGATGCAGTCGAGGTCGGGCGAAGCAGTCGCGGCCTCAGATCTCTAGAAAATCCGGCGGCCGGCGTGTGTGGATTGGTGTGGCGATTTGGCCTCCCAGTCGGGCGGGATTTCAGATGTCCCCTGCGAGCACTCGCACGAAGAGCCGCGGATTTCGCCTCACGATGAATCAGATGGCCCGACGGGCGTCGGCGCGGCTGGTTGGTGGGGCGGAGTGATATGTCGCAAGTTCACGGTGCGATCGAACGCGCCGTCGAGCGTTGATCGAAATACGTTTGACCGAGTTCATGTCGGCGGCTGCTGGCGGCGGATCGATCGCTCCGGCGGCCGAACCCTTCGGCGGCCCGCCAGAACCGGGCCGCGTCTCTCGGGCCGTGCATTCCGCATGTGCTCGTGCAGCCCCCAGAGTGAGGCGGCTGCTGGCAGCCTGCCGCATTTCTTTCACCCGTTTACCACCATCACCTATCGCTCACCCTCTTTGATCAGCAGTTTCTCACCGGAAGTCAGGATTTATGGCCAAGACCACCAGCGCGGCGACGGAAGACAAGGCGGGCAAGTCCACCGAGGGTCGCAAGACCACCCGGACCAAGCGCGAGGCGCCGGAAGCCGCCAAGGCCGCCCCTGATGCTCCGCGTCCCGCGCCGCGCCTTGATGCCCCCCGGCCCGAACCGCGCCAGGATGCCCGGGAAATCCCCGCGCCGCGTTCGGAGCCCCGGGCCGAGGCCCCTCGCCCCGCCGAACCCCGGCCCGAGTCATTCCAGCCTCGGCAGGAGCCGCCCCGGCAAGAACAGCCGCGTCAGGATCAACCAAGACCGGACCAGGCCAGGCCGGAGCAGCCCCGACCTGATCAGCCCCGGCCCGATGGCGGGCAGAGGTTTGACGGCCCTCGCCCCGACGGCCCTCGCCCGGACCAGGGCCAGCGCCCCCAGCACCAGAATCGCGGCTTTGACCCCCGAGGCGACCGACCCCCGCAGGGCGACCGCCCCCAGGGCGACCGGCCGCCTCAGGGTGACCGGCCCCAGGGTCAGGGGTATCCGAACCAGGGAGGCGGCGGTGGGGGTGGGTATCCGAATCAAGGCGGTGGATATCCCAACCAGATGGGCTTTGGGCGTCGCAAGAAGAAGCGTCGCAAGGGCGGCGGCATGGGCATGGGCCCGGGGATGAACCCCGGCATGGGCCCCGGCCCGGGTGGGGGCGGCCAGCGCCAGTTTGATGGCTTCCTGCCCAGCGATGATGAACTGGAACGCGAAGCCGCGGAACTGGAACGCGTCGTCAAGAGCACCGAGGGTGCGGCCCTTGGCCCCCCGGTGAGCATCGCCGAGTTGCAGCGGATGGGGCCCGAAGAACTCTGGAAGTTCGCGGCCAAAGAAGGCTTCACCGACGTCGAGACCATCGCCAAGCAGGAACTGATCTTCAAGATTCTGAAGGCCCGTGCGGCGCGGCAAGGGCTGATGTCGGGCGAAGGAACGCTCGAAGTAATGCCCGATGGCTTCGGGTTCTTGCGCAGCGCCGAGCAGAGCTACCTGCCCGGGCCGGATGACATTTATGTGTCGCCCACCCAGGTGCGGCGCTGGGGGTTGCGTCGCGGCATGATCGTGCGGGGCATCGTGCGGCCTCCCAAGGAGAATGAACGCTACTTCGCGCTTCTGCGGGTGGATCAGGTGAACGATCGCGAGCCGCAGAAGGTGCATCACCTGCGGAACTTCGAAGACCTGACGCCCCTGCACCCCGAGAAGCGGTTCGTGCTGGAGACGAGCCCGGACGAGATCGAGTGCCGCATCATCGACCTGGTGACGCCCATTGGTAAGGGCCAGCGCGGGCTGATCGTGGCCCCGCCCCGCACGGGCAAGACCGTGCTGATGCAGAAGATCACCAAGGCGATCACGAAAAACTACCCCGAGGTGCACATCATCGTGCTGCTGGTGGACGAGCGGCCTGAAGAAGTGACGGACTTCAAGCGCAACTGCGCCGGGAAGATGGTCGAGGTGGTGGCGAGCACGTTCGACGAACAGAGCCACCGGCACGTGCAGGTGTGCGAGATGGTGATCGAGAAGGCCAAGCGCATGGTCGAGTTCGGCGATGACGTCGTCATCCTGCTCGACAGCATCACCCGCATGGCCCGGGCCTACAACGCCGAGATGCCCCACTCGGGCAAGATCATGACCGGCGGCCTGGACAGCAACGCCCTGCAGCGCCCCAAGAAGTTCTTCGGCGCCGCCCGGGCGATCGAGAAAGGCGGCAGCCTCACGATCATCGGCACCGCGCTGGTCGACACGGGCTCCAAGATGGACGAAGTGATCTTCGAAGAGTTCAAGGGCACGGGCAACAGCGAACTTCACTTGGACCGCAAGTTGGTCGAGAAGCGAATCTGGCCGGCGA
This sequence comes from Tepidisphaera sp., assembly GCA_016124375.1. Taxonomy (GTDB): domain Bacteria; phylum Planctomycetota; class Phycisphaerae; order Phycisphaerales; family UBA1924; genus RI-211. The sequence continues at coordinate 72,279 of WGNV01000004.1, read as the reverse complement.
TCGACGTGGCGGCCAGCGGCACGCGGCGCGAAGAACTGCTCTTGGACCCCAAGGAACTGGAGTTGGTCTATCGCCTCCGCAAGGTGCTGAGCGACATGAACGTCGTCGAGGCGATGGAGCTGCTCAAGGGCCGCCTGAAGAAGGTGAAGACCAACGCCGAGTTCCTGATGACGATGGCGCTGGGGTAAGGGAAATTGCCAAAGGGCTAAATTGCTAAATTGCTAAATCAGCCTGCGCGAGTCCGGCGCGGTCGATATTCGGTGAGGGGACCGAACGCACCTCGCATTTAGGGAATCTTGCTAACTGCCAGCCCCCACACGGGTTGCGTGCCCCGGTTAGGTTACTGGGGCATGATTCGCGGCGCGGGGCCAGCCCGGGCTGTTGCGGGCCTCATGGCGGTTGCCTGGGGCGCGACGCTCTGCGTGCTTGGTCTGGCCTGGGCGGGTGAATCGCAGGCGGCATTTCTGGCCCCCGGCGCTGTGCGGGCGGCGGGTTTCGCCGGGCTGGCGGCGGGCCAGTTCGTGTTTATGGTGCTGGTGGCGGATCGCTGGTTCCCCAGGGCGTCGCGCCGCTTCGTGCGCGTCGCGGAGGCGATAACCTTCGCGGTGTTTGTCGGAGGGTTGCTGGCCGCGGCGGTGATCGCCCTGGGAGGTTGATCGTGATCAAGTTCGCACGGATGCGCGTGATGGCCCCGCTGGCGGCGACGCTCCTGGCGTCGGCAATCGCGTCGGCGCAGGTGGTTCCCGAAGGGCAGGAGATCCCCCCGACGCTGGTGGATCCGGTGGAGTTGGCCGCGCGAGAGGTGACGCGGGTCGCGCTGCTTGATCTTCGCTCGCTCGACAGCCCGCAGCCCGGCGATTTTTCGATCGCCGCCGGGCTGCTCTCGATCGCCCAGGAGCAGGCGCCGAGCGATGCGGACATCGTGAGGCGTCGGATCGAGGCGGCGTACGGAGCGGGCGACAACGCGCTGGTGGACGAGTGCACGCGGCGCCTGGTCGAGCTCGATCCCAAGGACACGGTCGCGCAGCTTCGGTACATCACCTCGCGCATCGAGCAATACCAGACCGCCGAGCAGCGGCTGGAGGCCTACGACGCGCTGACCGGCCCCAAGGGCGAGGCGCTGGACGCGTCGATCCGAAGCCGTCTGGCCCTCGACGCGTGCCTGCTGGCCCGCGAGCGGGGCGATACGCCGGGGTTTGTGGACCGGCTGAAGAAGGCGATCTCGCTGGACGGCACCAACAAGGACGCGGCCCTGCTGGCGTACACGTACTTCGCCGATCGCGTCGACGATCGGCAGGGACGCCTGGACCTGCTGACGAATCTGCTCTATGCAGACCCGCTGGATCAGAAGACCATCCGCCTGATACGCGACGAGTTCGCCAAAGCCGGGGCGTATCAGGCCGCGGCCCGCTTTCACCGGATGCTGAGCGCGATCACGTTGGCCACGGGTGCGCAGGCCACGGAGCAGCAGCAGCTGGAAGGGCTGGTGCTCAAGTGGCTCACGCAGGGGCCCAAGGCCGTCGTGGACGACCTGTCGCTGCAGGTGGCGACCGAGCGGCACAAGGTGGCCGCGGCCAACGACAGCGCTTCCGACTCGCCGACGACGCTCAGCACGGTTCGCCCCGAGGATGTGCGTCTGGCGCTCTCGTTTGAAGAGATGCGGCTGGTGGCGGCGACGGCCGGGGGCGAGGCGACCAAGGGCGCCATCGAAGACTCGATGAAGGACCTGTGGGCGACGACGCAGAACCAGGCCCAGGGCGTGCTCGATCGCACCCGCCGCCCGCAAGGAATGTCCGACCAGCAGGCGTTCGAGACCGCGGTGAACATCGTGGTCGAGACTCGCCTGCTGAGGCGGCTGTGCGGCAGCGAGCAGAACATGGACACCGGCCCGCTGGACCAGGCCATCGACGGCCTGCCCGCCAACGACGTGCGCCGTGCCTCGCTGGATGCGTGGGCGCTGGTACGCCAGCAGAAGTTCGACGAGGCGATCGCCCGGATCGGCACCCACGCCGACGACTCAAGCTGGAACGGCGCGGCGCTGGGCGCGGCCCTGGCGGGCAAGGGCGACAAGTCGGGCGCTGCGGCGGCGTTCGGGCGCTGTGCCGAGCTCTTCCCGCTGACGACGGTCGGTGCGTACGCCGCGCAGCGGGCGATCGAACTCGACCCGACGCTTGCGCGGTTCGAGCAGGCCAAGCGGCTTGAGGGGTATGCGGATCAGTTGCCGCGATGGCTGGATTCGCTGGTGACGGAGCCCCGTCGGACGCAACTGATGACCGCCGAGTTCGGCAACTGGGGCGCGACGGCGCTGCAGAGGGTGCCCGTCAAGGTGCGGCTGAAGAATCTGCTGCCGATTCCTGTGGGTGTGGGTGCGGGGCGGGTGATCAGCACGCGGATGTTCTTTGCCCCGGGGCTCGAGGTGGGTGTGCGCAGCCGCAACGACCAGGCCGCGGGCGAAGTGATCGAGCTGGACCGGCGACTGCGCCTGACGCCAAACGAAGAGTTCACGTCGATCGTGTGGCCGGACAGCGCGCTGATCGGCTACCTGGCGGAAGTTGGTTCGATGGAGCCATCGCGCCTGCGTTGGAGGATTCTGCAGGGGTTTGAGATTCTGGCGGACGGCTCGCGTCAGGCGGGCCCGGGCAGCCTGGAGTGCTCCACGGGCATCCTGAGCCGCGAGGCGCTGCCGGAGGCGAGGCTGGCGTTGCCGAAGATCGCCGAGCGGCTGGCGGGGGCCAAGCCCGAGGCGCTGGCACCCCTGGTGTTGGCGATGCGATCGCGCTTCATGGGCGGGCTGCCCGACGGCACGGCCGACCCGGATTCGGCCAGCGTGCTGCCCACGCTGATCGCCGAGTATCCGAAGTGGCCCGTGCCGGTGCGGCTCATCACGGTGGCGGCCATGCCCCCGGGCTCGATCCAGCAGGGGCTTCTGCCGCTGGATGAGGTGCTCAAGGCCGACCCGGATCCGACGGTGCGGGCGCTGGCGCTCGTCACGCGAGCGACGGCGGCGAACGACCCCGGGCTCGTGGATGCGGCCAAGTCGAGTGATCCGCGACTGGCACGCCTGGCACAGCTTCACATCGCCCGGCTCGAAGCCGGGGAAGTGACCTATGCCCAGCGCGGGCCCAACACGCTGGTGGCCGTGCCCAAGCCGATCGAAATTCCCTCCAAGTAAGGGCGGCGCGATCGCATGGCGCCCAGGAGCCGCATGCCAGACACGGCGACAAGCCCCGCCCGGCGGTCCGCGCGTGCCGCACGCCTTGCCGCGGCGCTGCTGGGCCTGCTGCTGCTGATTGGCGCGGCATGGGGCGTGGCGCGAGACCCCATGTCGACGCTGCGATTCTGGGGCGCTCTGCTCGGGGCGCCATGGTGGGCGGCGGCGCTGCTGCTTGCCGGGCCCTGCGTTAACTGGCTCTTGACCAGCGGCGTGTTTTACGTGCTCACACGCCCGCGGGTACAGATCTCGCTGGGCGAAATGACGGCGCTGGTTGGGGCGTCGTGGCTGCTGAACTTCGTCCCCTTTAGCCCGGGGCTCCTGGGGCGCGTGGAGTATCAACGTCGCTTGCACGGGCTGAGCGTGCGCACCAACGGACGGATCATCGTCGAGTCGATCGCGCTGGGGTGGGCGAGTATCGGCGTGGCGCTGCCAGGATTGCTGCTGGCCCGGGGCGAGCAAGACGCGGGTGCGACGATTGCGACAGCGTGCGTGCCCGTGCTGGTGCTGGCCGGGCTGGCGTGGGTGGCGGCACGCGGCGGCGCGGTCGGACGGGCGATGTCACTGGCGTTCGCCATGAAGGTGATCGACCTGCTCACGTGGACCGCGCGGTACGTGCTGGTGTTTCATCTGGCGGGGGTGGAGATCGGCTGGGTGCAGGGGTTGGCGGTGGCGGTGGTGGCGCAGACGGCAATGCTGGTGCCGCTGATCGGGAACGGCCTGGGCATCCGCGAGTGGGCGGTGGGGCTGTTGAGCGGGCTTTTGCCGGTGGCCGCGACGACGGCGACGGGGCTGGGGGCGGACCTGATGAACCGGGCGGGCGAGCTCGTGGCGGCCCTCCCGGTTGGCCTGCTGTGCGGGGTGTGGTTGGCACGCTTGCACACGGTCCGGAACCCGCCTGATCGATCCGGCGTCCGTTCGCCGATAGAAACCCTTTCGGAGGGTGCGTCTCAAGGCGATCCGACAACCGGCCGAACTCGTACAGATTAGAGACAGTGGATGCGATAGCCGCGGCATGAGGCATGGAACGCGGGGACGCAGGGTGCCCTTATGGTCAACAAGATCGAACAAGACCATCAACGCTTCCGCCAGATCGTGCGCGGGAAGATCCGCAAGGACCTGCGGAAGTTTCTTTCGCGGGGTGAACTGCTGGGCCGCGAGGGGAAGAAGGCGGTCTCGATCCCCGTGCACGACATCGACATCCCCACGTTTCGTTACGGCGACAACAGCGGGGGCGTCGGCATGGGCGAGGGGGACGAAGGGCAGACCGTGGGCAAGCCCACGCCGGGCGACAAGGCCCACGGGGGTGACGAGGAAGGCAAGCACATTCTCGAAGTCGATGTGTCGCTGGAAGAACTGGCGGACATTTTGGCCGAGGAACTGGCCTTGCCCCGCATCAAGCCCCGGGGCGAGCACCAGCTCACCACCATCAAGGACAAGTACACCGGCATCCGTCCGGTGGGGCCCGCGTCGCTGCGGCACTTCAAACGCACCTACCGCGAGGCGCTCAAGCGCCAACTGGCGCTGGGCCAGTACGACCCGGACAACCCGATCATCGTGCCGATCCGCCATGACCTGCGCTTCCGCACCTGGAACGAGGTGAAAAAGCCTCAGAGCAACGCGGTGATCGTGTACATGATGGACGTGTCGGGCTCGATGGGCGATGAGCAGAAGGAACTGGTGAGGCTCGAGGCCTTCTGGATCGATACGTGGCTGCGCCGCAACTACGAGGGGATCGAAAGCCGCTACATCGTGCACGACGTGCGGGCGGGCGAGGTCGACAAGAAGACCTTTTTCTCCATCCGCGAAGATGGCGGCACGCGCATCAGCGCCGCCTACCAGTGCTGCAAGGAACTGCTGAACGCCCACTACGACCCCAGCGACTGGAACGTGTACCTGTTCCATTTCAGCGATGGCGACAACAGTTCCGACGCCGACAATCGCCTGTGCGTCAAGATCATCAAGGACGGCCTTTTGCCGGTGTGCAACCTTTTCGGCTATTGCCAGGTCGCGAGCGCCTACGGCAGCGGCAGCTTCATCAATGTGCTGCACGAGGCCTTCGCCGATGGCGCGGCCGATGACGCCGGGCCCAAGCTCATCACCAGTAAGGTCAACGGACGCGACGATCTTTTCGACTCCTTGCGAACATTCTTCAAGAGCGGGCGATAACTCGGCTCGCGTGAGCGCCCAGACAAGCGTCGCATGTGGATACGCGTATCCGCAATCGTCGGATCGAGCGCTCCAACGCTCGCGCCGATGAGAAATTTGTGGCTCTGTTTCGCGGGCTGTCTCGTAGAATGCAATGGTGAGCGTGGCCTGGTTTGGCTCGCCCGCTGAGGGCTTCTCGTTGATTCTCTTTCCCGCTTATGCCTTTCTGGTCTGGTATGCCTGCCTGCGGTGGCGTCGCCAGCTCATGGGGGTGGCGGCGTTGGTGCTCGGCGTGATGCTCATCGCGCTGCTCGCGCAGTTTGATCTGACCATCCGGCGTGCACTGCACCTGCACGATGACGGGCCGCTGTTCAGATTCATGCTCTATTCCGAAGGCGTCATCGTGGGCATGGTGGGGGCGATTCTGGTGCTCGTCCCCTCTCACCCGGCGGCGGTGCAACCCTGCCGTCGCTGCGGCTACGAACTGCATGGCCTGGAAGTGGCCAACCCCACCTGCCCCGAATGCGGCACTGCGTACGCCGCGTCGAAGGTTGAGCTGGCCCCGTGCATCGGCTGCGGCCAGGACGTCCCAGCCGCCGCTGATGGGCGAAACCTGTGCAAAGGCTGCCTGCCCCCGGCGGCGGCGCCGGCGGCCTGAGGACGTGGCGAGGGAGCAAGGCTACCCCCGGATCATCCGGTACATCCCGCCCAAGACCAGCACGATCAGCGGGATGCCCAGCATGAGTGCCAGGCGGGCCCGAACCAGGTTGGTGTCGTCGATCGGCACGATCACCGGGACCTTGGTCGCTTCGGGGCTCTGCGCGATGAGGTTCTCCTGGCCCGCCAGCCAGTAGACCGCCGCCTCGAACATCTCGAGGTTGCCCGGGTTGCGAGCAACCGCCCGACCGTCTGCGTTCACGGCCTGCTGGGTCACGGCGTCGATGAACCAACTGTTCGAGCCGATCACGACCGCGCGCTGAGATGGAGCGCCAAGCTCGAAACGCTCCACCCGGGCTCCCAGCAGCCATTTCTGCGGAGCGTTGCTGGCCTTGCCATCGGGCCAGCGGCTGTCGCGTCCTTCGTCAAAGGTCGGCAGGTCGGGAATCAGCCCGCGCTTGTCGCGCGGGGTCTGCCACACCCTGAGCCACTGCGATTCTGCCCACACGCTCTCGCTGGCGGGGATGACCAGGAACGGCTGCAGCTCGAGCCGCACTTTTTCCGGGGCGGGCGTGGCGTGAATCGCCACGGGCCAGGGCAGCAGCACGGGCAGGCCCCGGATCGCGCCCGCGATCGGGCCGGAGTTTGCGTCGATGCCCTGGGCTTGCAGATCGGTCTCGATACTCCGCCCACGCGGCGTCACGACTTCGCGGAGCAGCGGGCGGCCCGAATCGCACGCCAGGCCGAAGCGGCCCAGCACCGCCGCCACCGGGTCTGTGTCGCCGTAAGTCGGAAGCACGGAGGGGTTGAGATCGATGAGCAGGCTCTTGTTGGCCGCGGCGACTTCGCTCACCGCCTGCCCCAGCTTGGCGGCGCGTTGCGCCCCGCTCAGCCCTCCGGGCGGGGCGGCTGCCGAGGCGTCGGGCGACAGCACGACGTACACCACCGGGCGTTTGCCCAGCGGGTTCAAGGCGTCCAGCTTTGGCTCGGAGTTGATGACCGCCGCCCATTCGACCAGGTCGATCCCGTGCAGGCGCAGGCGTTCGGTGAGCTGCTGGATGATGGGCGTGGAGGAGAGAAACTCGCCCGCTTCGCCGTGCATTACCACGACGATGGGACGCAGTGGCGTGCGCAGGGCAGCGATCGAGCTGGCGAGCAGTTCCTCGCAGCGTCGGTGGGCGTCGGCGCTGGCCAGGCCATTGTCGAAGACCAGCGACTGGGGCAGCAGCGCGTTGACGTCGATGGCCGAGAGCCCGACGTCGGGCGGGCCGATGACCAGGGCCGCGGACCCGCGCTCCAGCACGTCGGTCACGCGCAGGATGTCGGGGCGCTTCATGTGCCGCATCGAGTCGAGGATCTGCGAGGATTGATCGCGGATCTGGTCGGCCTGGGGGAGCAGCGATCGCAGCGCATCGGCACCCGGGCCGGCGGCGGGCTCGGAGGCCGCCCACTTGCGACCCTGGGTCGTAAGGGTCTGGAGCAGCTGCACGACCGGGTCGAGGGCCGCGGCCAGGTCCGCCGAGGCCTTGTCGGTCGCGGGCAGGGGCTTGTCGCCCAGGGTGTACTTGAGGGCGTCGCGGGCTTTGGTGACGGCATCCGACAGATCACGCGAAGCCAGGCGCGCGCCCGCGGCGACCTGCTCGATGGTGCTCCTGAGCTGCGTCGCGGCGTTGCCGGTCGGCGCGATTGCTTCGCGGGCGGACAGCAACGCGGGCGAGAGGGTGTCGTTCAGGTACAGCGCGATCGACGTGCACCCCCCCAGAGCGGCGTTGATGGACGTCGTCTGATCCGACAGTGGCTTTTCGTCGCGCTTGATCAGTTCATCGATGAGGTTCTGATACGTGGTGACCCCGCTCTTGGAGCCCAGGTCGATCCACGAACTCTTTACCTGCGGGCTGAACCGCCACATCGCGTCGAGCACGTCCGAGGCGTTGGTGCGGGCCCGCGGGTCGATCGTCCGCAGATCGGCGGCGATCACCACCCGATACGTCCCGTCCAGCTTCGACAGCGTCTGCTGGGTGCGAGGGGCCAGCGACTGCTCGCGCAGGGCAGTCACGTCGCGCCGGATTGGGAAACGCATCATCAGCAGGTTGGCCATGACGATCAGCGCCGTCGCGGCAAGCAGGACGATGGCGGTCCACAGCCTGGCCTTGCGCCGGCCGCTGGTCGAACGAGGAGTTTCGGCGTTCACCCCCATCGGCGGAGCTCCAGCGTGCAGGTGGCGGCCAGCAGGCAGAACACCCCGATGCCAAGGAAGTAGACCACGTTCGCTGCGTCGATCACGCCGCGGGCAAACTCGCTGACCTTGGGGCCGATGGAGATCGCGTACAGGACCGTCCGCACCGGCGCGGGCGCGAGGTCGGCGGGGGCGGCCGCGAAGAGCAGCCCAAGAATCGCGAAGAGCGTGACCATGAACGCCAGGGTGCTGTTGGAAGTAAGGCTCGAGGCCAGCGTGCCGATGCCGAGATAAGCCGTGCTGAGGAGGTACAGGCAGAGGTAGCCGCAGATGATGGGTCCGGGATCGGGGGCGATGTTGGCGACGCGGTAGAGCGTGCCGACATAGAGGAGCGTGGGCAGCAGCATGCAGGTGATGAACCCCATGGCGCCGAGAAACTTGCCGATGACGATGGCGCCCGGGGAGACGGGGGAGGTCAGCAGCGCCTCGAGGGTGCCGGAGCGGATCTCGTCGGAAAACAGCCGCATCGCGACCGCCGGAGCGACGGGCATGAGCAGCCAACCCGAGACGGCGAAGAAGTCGCGCATCGAGGCCGGGCCGCCCGGACGCAGCACGTACACCGAGAAGATGACGCCCGCCAGGAGCATGTACAGCGCGATGATCAGCCACCCCGCGGGGGCGCGGAAGTAGGCCGTAAGCTCGCGACGCGCGATGACGCCAAGGCCCTTCACGCCGCGGTCTCCTTGGCGCCCAGTGCGCGAGGGTCTTCGGTCACTTCGCCCGCCTTGTCCATGATGTCCATGAACACCCCCTCCAGGGTCGGGGCCTGGGCGCGCAGTTCGCGGAGCAGCACGCCCTGCTGCTGGGCGGCGGCCGCGATCTGCTCGCGAAGGTCAGGCGAACCCGGACGGGCGACGATGGTCCACTCGATCCAACCGACGCTCTGGGTGGGCTTGTCGCCCGCGGGGCGGCTGGTGACTTCTCCAACGAACGGCAGCGTCGCCCAGAGCTTGGTGATGCGCTCGGCGTCGCCGACGCGGGCCTCGCGGGCCTGCACGAAGTAGCGGGAGCCGCCCGCCTTGGTGAGCTCCTGAGGCGAGCCGTCCGCCCGCAGTTGTCCCCCGGCGATGATCAGCACGCGGTGGCACAGTCGCTCGACCTCGGGCAAGATGTGCGAGCAGATGAGCATGGTGCGGTCGGTCGCCAGTTCGCGGATGAGCTGGCGCGTCTCGCGGATCTGCGTGGGATCGAGCCCGTTGGTGGGTTCGTCCAGGATCAGCACCTTGGGGTTGTGCAGCAGCGCCCCGGCGAGGCCCACCCGCTGCCGATACCCCTTGCTCAGCGCCCCGATGCGACGCTTGAGCACATCACCCAGCCAGCAGCGGGTGGCGGCCCAGTCGACCGCGCGCCGGCGCACATCGCGAGGCACGCGGAAGAGTTTGGCCCGATAGGTCAGGTACTCGCCCACCCGCATCTCGGTGTACAGCGGCGTGTGCTCCGGTAAATAGCCCAGGCTGCTGCGTGCGATCGCGGGGTGGGCCGCGGTATCGAAGCCGGCGACCAAAACTTTGCCAGCATCCGGCAACAGGTATCCCGCGATCATTCGTATAGTGGTTGTCTTTCCGGCGCCGTTTGGACCCAGCAGCCCCGCGATCTGTCCGGGCTGCAGTTCAAAAGACAGCCCACGCACGGCTTGTACGTTCCCAAAGGCCTTGTGTACCTGATAAACACCTACCATCGCGGCACCTGTTTCTCCCTATCGGTAGCCCCGAACGAGGTGGAAGTGCACGATAATGTCGGCTCGGTCGATGATATGACTGCAAACAGGGCGATAAACACAGTAGCGTGTCGGCTCGCTACACTGGAGCGGATGCAGGAGGCAGCACAGCGCCATGGTCGGCGGCGGTGGGCCAACTTTGCCGCAAGGCGGTGCCAACGTGCCAGTTAGCACCCCGGTGGCGTCGTCGGCGGGGGCCGGCCCGCAATCGCGGAGCGCGGCTTCTGCGCGTGGGAGCGGTGGTTTGTCAGATTCTGATCCCCAGATGACGCCGGAACAGGGGAACGCGCCCGCGGCCGGTGAACACGAGTTCAAAGTGGGCGGTCTTGGTCTGGCCCTGCTCAACGCCATCGGTGAAGGCGTGGCCCTCGTTACCCGCGGGGGTTCGATCGTCTGGGCCAATGAGCCCGTGAAACGCCTGGGCGGGGCGATGCAGGAACGCATCAGCGGCGCGTGTCGACAGTTCGATCGCGACCACCCGGCGATTCCCCCGGGCGTCAAACCGGCGGGCGGCGCCTTGCCTCCCCACGACGACATCTCGATGACCGACGGCGAGCGATGGTACGAGCTGGGCCTTTCGCTCCCGCCCGACGTCGGCGTCGCGCAAGGGATCAAGGGGGAATGGCTGCTGGTGGTGGTGCGAGACGTGACGGCGGCCCGGCGACTTCAGCAACGCATCAACACCATCGATCAGGCCGGCAGCGAGCTCGTGAGGTTTGACGCGGAACTGGTTCGAAAACACAACGCCCACGAGCGGCTAAAGCTGCTCGAAACCAAGATCGTGGGCTTTGCCCGAAACCTGCTGCACTTTGACCACTTCGCCATCCGGCTGCTTGATGATCGCACCGGCAAGCTCGAGCTGGTCATCGGCTGCAACCTCCCCCCGGAGTTTGACTCCTTCGTCATCAAGCCCGGGCTGGAGGGCTACGGCATCTCGGGGTACGTCGCCGCCAGCGGGCGCAGCTACGTCGCGGGTGACACCACGACCGACCCGCTCTACCTGCCCGGCGTCAAGGACGCCCGCTCCAGCCTCACTGTCCCGCTGCGGCTGCAGGACAAGGTCATCGGCATCATGAACGTCGAGAGCCTGACGACCGACGCCTTTGGCGACGAGGAACGCCAGCTGGCCGAGATCTTCGCCAGGTACATCGCGGTGGCGATCCACATGCTCGATCTGCTGGTGGTCGAACGCAGCACCACCAACCAGACCATCACGGGGCGCGTTGCCAGCGAGATCAAAGAGCCGCTCGAGGACATCGCCCACGAAGTGGAACTGCTGCGCACGCAGATCCCGTCGACGGATCCGGGCACGGCCGCCCATCTGGAGCGGATCAACACCGATCTGGCGTCGATCCGCCAGCGGATTCTCGAGTGTGCCGCGGGCCCGAGTTCGCTGCTGGGCGTCGAGAAGGCGCTCGCGGAGAAGACGATCGACCCGATCATCGCCGGGCGGCGGATCCTGGTGGCCGACGACGAACCCCGCATCCGCAAGACCATCGGCGACGTGCTGTCGCTGCGGGGCGCCAAGGTCACGGTGTGCGAGGATGGGGGCGTGGCGATCCGTACTTTGGAAGAGAGCGGCCCCGGCGCTTTTGACCTGGTGATCTCCGACATCCGCATGCCAGACCACAACGGGTATGAAATTTTCGCGGCCGCGAAAAAGAACTCGGCGTCGATCCCGGTGATCCTCATGACCGGCTTCGGGTATGACCCGCACCACTCGATCGTGCGGGCTTCGCAGGAAGGCTTGCAGACGGTGTTGTTCAAGCCCTTCCAGGTCGAGCGCCTGCTGGAAGACGTGCGCAAGGCGATCTCGGGCAAGGTGTAGGATTTCGTCGGCTTCGGGGGGATCGGTATGAGCGAAATGCTCTTTGAAGATGCCGGGGCTGTGCAGCACAGCGCCGATGCGCGATTGATCGACGCGTACATCGAGATCGGACGCACGCTGGACGATCTGCCTTACACCCAGGACTTCGAATCACTGCTCGAACTGGTGGCGGGGGGCGGGTTCGGCCCGGTGGCCCAGGCGGGGCAGGTCGGGCGGAACATCGAATCGCCCCGCGAGGGCGCCACGCGGCGGCGGGAGACCTTTCACCGCCTCCAGAACCTGCGCAAAGCCGGCAAACTGCCCAAGCTGGGGCGAGCGGAGAGCGCGCCGTCGGTGGTGGAGCCCGAGGAAGAACGATTCCTGATCGAGCTGGTGGTGGGGGCGGTCGGCACGCTCGGCCAGCGCGACCAACTGCTGTACGACGAAAAGTTCGATCAGATCGTCGCGGCCTTCAACGGCCAGACCGGGCGCAGCCTGACGCCTCACACGCTGTGGCGCCTGGTGGCGAAGCTGGCGAAGTAGGGCGGACAGAGTTCTGCTCACGCCGGCGTCGGCAGACCCCCGGGGGGCATGTCGGGCTTGTCGGCGGGGTTCTTTTCAAGCTGCTCCAGCACCGCCGCGGCGGCCTTGCGGCGTTCCTCGGCGCGGATCTGCTCGCTCACCGTGGGCTTGGTGATGGTCTCACCCCGCATGAGGCGCTCGACGTCTTCGGCGTTCAGCGTCTCGTAGCGGATGAGCGCCTCGGCCACGGCGACGACCTTGTCCCAGTTCTCATCGATGAGGCGCTTGGCGTCGATGAACGCCTCGTCGACCAGGCGGCGGATCTCGTCGTCGATGAGCCGTGCGGTCTCTTCGCTGAAGTCGCGCTCGCGCAGGTAGACATCCTTGGTGTCGCTCGGGGCGTATCGCACGAACCCGAGCTTGGGGCTCATGCCCCATTCGAGGATCATCGCGCGGGCCATGGTGGTGGCCTGGGTGATGTCCTGCGAGGCGCCGGAGGTGATGTCGCTGGAGATGCGTTCCTCGGCGATGCGCCCGCCACAGACGACGCGCATCGAGGCGATGAGCCACTTGAGCGAGTACCCCGTGCGATCCTTCTGCGGCAGGCTGAAGGTGGCGCCGCCGTAGTTCCCGCGCGGGATGATGGTGACCTTGTGCAGCGGATCGGCGTCCTTCAGCAGCATCTGCAGCACGGCGTGCCCGGCCTCGTGGTAGGCGACCAGGCGGTTTTCTTCCTTCTCACGCACGCGCGACTTTTTGGAGCGGCCGAACTTGATCTTGTCGCGGGCTTCTTCGAGGTCATCGTGCTCGACGGCCTCTTTGTTCTGCATGGTGGCGGAGATGGCGGCTTCGTTGATGATGGCCGCGAGGTCCGCCCCGCTGAACATGGGGGTGCCGCGGGCGATCTTTTCGAGGTCGACGCTGGGGTCCATCTTCACGCGCTTGGCGTGCACGCGCAGGATCTCGAGGCGGCCCTTGAGGTCCGGCAGCGGCACGACCACCTGGCGGTCAAACCGGCCGGGGCGGACCAGCGCGGGGTCCAGCACGTCGGCCCGGTTGGTCGCGGCGACGACGATCACGCCGTCGCTGGGCGTAAAGCCATCCATCTCAACCAGGATGGCGTTCAACGTCTGCTCGCGCTCGTCGTGTCCGCCCTGGTTGAAGCCAGAGCCGCGACGACGGCCCACGGCGTCGATTTCGTCGAGGAAGATGATGCAGGGGGCGGAGTCCTTGGCCTGCTTGAAGAGGTCGCGCACGCGGCTGGCGCCGACGCCCACAAACATCTCGACAAAGTCCGAGCCCGAGATCGAGAAGAAGGGCACGTCGGCCTCGCCCGCGATGGCCTTGGCGAGGAGGGTTTTGCCGCAGCCCGGCTCGCCGACGAGCAGCACGCCCCGGGGGATGCGCCCGCCCAGCTTGGTGAACTTCTTGGGGTTCTTGAGGAACTCGATGATCTCGGTGACTTCTTCCTTGGCCTCGTCGATGCCCGCGACGTCGGCGAAGGTGATGCCGGTCATTTCCTTGTTGAGGGTTCGGTGGCGGCTCTTGCCGAAGTTGCCCAAGACGCCCGCGCCGCCTCCCGCCCCGCGCAGACTGCGGGAGATCAAGAAGTAGATGAACCCGATCACGATGACGATGGGCGCCGTGACGATCAGCAGCTGCATGAGCGCCGAGGTGGGCTGGGAGGTGAACTGCCCTCCGGTGATTTCCTTGACTTCGTCGACGGTCGACTTCGAGGTGGCGCTGTTGAGTTGGATGCGGACGCTGGTGCTGGTCTGGCTGTCCGGGCCCGGGGCCTGCTTGGCGAGAATCGCGTCGTCACGGATCACGACGGAGTCCTTGGCGATCTGGCCCGCATCCCAAAGCTGCTTGAACTTCGCCAGGTCGATGTTCTCGCCCCGGGGCTGGGTGAAGAGCATCACCACGAACAGCGCCAGCACCGCCATCGCGACCATGCCGAAGATGCCCAGCGAGGGCGGGCGGCCGGGGCCCTGGCCTTTGCCTTCCGGGCCCTGCTTGGTTCGGCGCTGCTGCGGACGATTTTCTTTGTCGGGGCCGGCCATGAAAGTCGCCAGGGAGTGCCTCAGCGAGCGTGACGTTTCCGGGATTGCTGAGGCGGTGATTTCGATGCTCGGCACGCTTGATCTCCGTATCGGATGCACACAGGTATACGTGTGATCCGGACGTCATGTTTTCGGCGGCCGCGTCGCCGGGATGCACCGGGGCGGGCGGGCGTCAGGTCCGAGAGCAGGAATAGCCCGCCATCAGCTCCCCGGCCCGGCCATTCGGGCTCGAGTAGGACAAAGGTAGGCGCCCGGCGGGGTTGCGCTGTTTCCCCCAGGGCGACGAACGGACCGATGGTCTATATCTGTACGTCACTCGTGGGGTGATGGATCGCGCCGCCCGGAACTTGCTGAGAGGTGCCGGGCGGCGGGGAGTGCCTCCGAGGGCTACCAGCCTTCCCGAAGTTCCGCGACGATGTCGTGGGCCAGGCGCTGCACCGCCCCATGCCGCCCCGTCTCGATGCGCTCTCCGGAACCTGGCACGGGCACAAATGAATCGCTGGCGGCGAACTGGCGCCGGCTGGTGAGCAGCTTGCCGGTGCGGGTGTCCTTCCAGTCAAAGTCGACGGTGAGCGTGACGGCGACCTCTTGCACGTAGCCGCTGCCGCGCTGGATGGAGAGGCGTCGCAACTGCGACTTGGTGACGACGCCCTTGAGCTGAGATTCGGCGCTGCCTCCCTGAACGACCTTGAGATCGGTCGAGCGCTGAATCTCCTTGATGATGGCGTCGGTGAGCTCGACTTCAACCCCGGTGTCGAACGAGTAGTTATCGAAGATCGGCACGCTGACGGTCCGCACGCCCGCGGGGTAGGTGCTCTGAAAGGAGTAGCCCTCGGAGGGCTCGGACGCGCAGCCGGGCGACAGGCAGCAGGCAAAGCCCAGCACGAGCGAGCCGCCGGCCATGAAGAGGGATCGCCATCTGGGGCTCAAGGCGTGGGCTCCTTGGGATTGGCCTGCTCGGGCTGCCCTGCTTGACCTTTGGCGGGCTGGTCCGGGGCTGCAGGCGCGGCGGCGTTGCCCGCGTCTGGGCCTTTTTTCGCTCCGGGCAGCGGCCAGTGGTTCTTGTCAAAGGTCGCCAGCGCCTCGACCGCCGCCCCGCTGCCGGGGTGTTTGGTGATCAGCCTTCCCAGGATGTATTTCTGGGAGGTGACGTCACCCCGGTCCGCGTACCACTGCGCGACCTCCAGCAGGTGGGCCGCGGCCGAGTCATCGAGCCTTGCCACCAGCGCGTCGCTCATTCCCAGCCGATCTGCCTCGGAGGGAAACTCCCTCTGGAAATCCTCGATCTGGTACCGGGCTTCCAGCAGCCCGGAGGGGTCGTGCCCGGGCCCGCGGAACTGCGCGATCGTGGCGAATGCCCGGCGCTGCAGCGCCCGCGAGCGATAGGCGCTGCGCGGGTAGAGCCTCAGGAACACGTCGTAGGTTTCCACGGCGATCGGCAGGTCGCGGATGCGGTAATACATGTCGGCGAGCGTGATCAGTGCCTTTTCGGCCAGCTTGCTGCCGGGCAGCCGCTCGTTGATCCGAAGAATGATCTCCTCGGCGACGGGCTTGCCGTCGTCGATGCGCAGACCGAGCACGCGCGGGCTGAGCCCGTTGATGTAGAGCTTGGCGACTTCGAACTCATTCTCCAGCGCGGGGACGAACTGCTCCGACTCCGGATAGTTCTTGACGATCTCCTCCCACTCGCGCAGGGCGTTGGTCTCTTCGTCGTCGTCGAGCTTGGCCTGGCCCTTGAGCAGCAGGGCCTCGGGCGTGTAGGGGTTCTTTCTGCGGTCTTCCGCCTTCATCCACCCGTCGAGCAGATCGAACGCTTCTTCGGGCTTGCGCTCGGCCAACAGGCGTCGGGCCTGGTCCATGACCTTGGCGTCGGGGTCGTCTTGGCCCGCCCGCTGCACTGGCCGCCACTGTCCGTCGGGGTCCAGCGTGAGCGAGGTTTGGGCGCGGGCGGGGATAGCCGCCATTGCGATGCCGAATACGAGAAGCCATCGGGTCATGAGCGACAAGCATACCTTGAGTTCGGACGCCCGGGAGCGGCACGTCTTGAGAGGCGTCCGCATCCAATCCGGGGCACGCTGCGATTCGCCATGGTGGTCGCGGGGGGGTGCGGCAGAGGTCGTCGGGGGTGGCACCTCCGGCAGATGCCGGTCCGACTTGGGCGACACCCGCATGGAGGCCCATCTTGCTTCGACCCGGCGTGGTGATCACTGGCATGGGCGCCGTTTCGCCCCTTGGCGTGGGCGTTGAGGCGTACGTGCGAGGCTGCCGGATTGGGCGCTCGGGCGTGCGGCGGCTCACATTTTCCGACCATCGCATCCGCAGCACGGTCGCCGCGACCTGCCCGGAATTTGATCCCGGCAGCGTGATGCCTCCAGCGGAGCAGGCCCGGGTGCCGCGGCTTATTCCGATGGCGCTGGCGGCGTGCCGGGAGGCGATGGCGCGGGCGGGCCTGGACGCGTCCAAGACCGATACCTCGGACACTGGGTTGTTCCTGGGCACCGGTGCCGGGGGGATCGACTTCACGCTCGATCAATCCGACGCCGGGCACGCCGGGCGACGCCCCAGCCTGTGGACCATCACCAACGCCACGCACGGCAACCTGGCGGGCGAACTGTCGATTGGCCTTGGCCTGCACGGCCCGAGCATGTGCGTGTCGGACGGATGCGCCAGCGCATCGGATGCCGTGGGCCTGGCGATGGAACTGCTGAGGAGCCCGCGGCCCGGCGCCCCCAGCGCGATGGTGGTGGTGGGGGCCGACGCGCACGTACGTTGGGAGACGCTGCTGGGGATGGAGCTGTTGCGGGTGATCTCGACGCGGGATTTTTCGGAGAACCCGGAGGCGGCCCCGACTGCGGCCCGCCCGTTCGACGCCACGCGCGACGGCTTTGTGCTGGGCGAGGGGGCGTGGGCTGTGATGCTGGAGCGTGAAGACCACGCGGCCGCGCGCGGGGCAAAGCCCGTGGGCCGCATGCTTGGCTACGGCGCGACGTGCGACGCGTTCCACCGGGTGAGGCCCGCGCCGGACATGGCCGAGTCGGCACGCGCGATTCGCCTGGCCATCGCCGACGCAGGGCTTGAGCCCGATGCGATCGAGATGGTGCACTACCACGGCACCGCCACCAAGATGAACGACGAACTGGAGACGCTGGCGGTGAAGCTCGCGTTTGGCGAGCATGCGCGGCGGCTCATCGGGCACAGCGTCAAGGGCGCCATCGGCCACCCGCAGGGCGCGTGCGGGCTCGCGGCCCTGGTGTGCACGCTCGGGGCGCTGACGGGCGCGGACGGGGGCGAGCCGTTTGCCCCGCCGACGATCAACCTGCGCGAGCGCGATGAGGCGTGTGACTTGGATTACACGCCGCTGGAGAGCCGCCCCACGCGGGCGAGGGTGGCGCTGATCAACTGCCTGGCGTTCGGGGCGAAGAACTCGGCGCTGGTGGTGGGGGCGGCCGAGGCCGGCATTCGGCATTGGGCATGAGTGGGACGGCATTCGGCATTAGGCATTCGGCATTCGTGATGCGAGATCGGGCGGCAGACGCGCGGCCGCGAGCGCCTTGTCTTCCAACGAATGCCGAATCACGAATGCCGAATGCCGAAAGCCAATTGCCCGGCAAGCCCGACCCACCCGTTGTCGCGATCACGCGCGTTACCCTTCACCCCATGGAACTCACGCCCCTTCGCTACTTCCGCGAGATCGGCGAGCAGCAGCACCTGACGCGAGCGGCTCGGTCGCTGGGCGTGACGCAGCCGGCGCTGTCGGCGGTGGTCAAGAAGCTTGAACGCGACCTAGGCGCGACGCTGTTGCATCGCACCGGCAAGGGCGTGGAACTGACCGAAGCGGGGCGGGTGTTTCTGCGGCATGCCAAGGACGCGCTGGCCGCGGCTGACGCGGGGCTGGCCGCGGTGCGGCGCCTGCAAGGTCTTGAGCAAGGGTCGATTCGCGTCGGGGGCGGCGCGACGGCGACGGCCTACCTGCTCCCGGGCGTGGTGCGAGCTCTGCGGCGGGCGCACCCCGGGCTGCGGTTCTTCGTGCGAGAGGTCGGCTCGGCGCAGGTCGCCGAGGCGGTGATCCGGGGCGAGCTCGACCTCGGCATCGTCACGCTGCCCGTCGATGTGCCCGACTCGGATGTGCTGCTTCGTATCCCGCTGGTGCAGGATGAACTCAGGTTGATCACCCCTCCGGCCCACCCGCTGCGCGACATCGACGCCGACAAGAAAAAGACCGGCGGCTTTCGGTGGAAGGACGTCGAACGCGAGCCCTTCGTGGCCTTCGAGGCGGGGACGGCGGTGCGGGCGGTGGTGGATGCCGCGTCGCGGAACGCGGGCGTCACGCTCGATGTCGTGATGGAACTCAGGTCGATCGAGCCCATCAAGAGCATGGTCGCGGCGGGCATCGGCCTGGCGCTGGTGAGCCGGTTTGCGTTGCCCCCGGGCGAGGGGCTGACGTGCCGCGATGCGAGGCTCACGCGCCAGCTGGCGATCATCAGGCGGCGCGATCGCGAGCCCAGTGCCGCGTCGGCGGCCTTCGAAAAGCAACTGCTGGCGTCGGTGCGCACGATTGCGAAGTGAGCGCTCGGGAGAAGCCGGATCTGAGGCTTGGCGAAGATCCGGGTCGAGCGAGCGAGTTCGCGAATGTCTTGAGTGTCGCACGCGAGAGATGCGGTCCGAATCGACCCGGAGGTTCGAAGACTCACCTCCGGCGTCACATTGAGCCCGCTCACCCCGGCAGATCCGTTTCTTCGTCGATCTCCGGCCCGCCCCCGTCGCGGTGGTTCTCGATCGGGCCCGTCTTCTTGCCCGGCGCGAACCCGCCATAGCCGGGCGAAAAGGGCGCCTCTTCGCCCCCGGGTTTGGGCTCGGCCTGGTGCGTCCAGGGCTTGGCGCCGCCGGGGCCGCCAGTGCCCATGGAGCCGCCGGAACTGCGGCTGGGCGTGCTCATGCCGAACTCGCGCTCGATGTCCCCCGGGGCCCGTGCGTGCGGGTCGAAGCTCTTGAAGCGCGTGGTCTTGCTGTCCCAGCTCAGCTTCACGACGCCCGTCGGCCCGTTTCGCTGCTTGGCGATGATGATTTCCGCGATTCCGATCTTGTCCGGGTTGTCGATCTTCCAGTCCTCGTCTTGGACGTGGTAATACTCCTCGCGGTGCAGCAGCATGATCACGTCCGCGTCCTGCTCGATCGAGCCCGATTCGCGCAGGTCGCTCATGCGGGGCCGGTTCCCCTCGCGGCTTTCGCTCGCACGGTTCAACTGGCTCAGGCACAACACCGGCACGTTGAGTTCGCGGGCCAGCGCCTTGATGCCGCGCGAGATCGCGCTCACTTCCACCTGGCGGCTTTCGCGAGCCGCGCCGGGAGCGCTCATCAACTGCAGGTAGTCGATCATGATCACCTTCACCCCGTGCTGGGCGACCATGCGCCGGGCCCGGGCTCGCAGGTTCAGCACGGTCAGGTTGGGCGTGTCGTCCACGAAAACAGGCGCAACCTTCAAGTCCTCCGCGGCCATCATCAGCGAGCGAAAGTCCGCGTCGGGGATCTTGTGCCCGCCTCGCAGGGCCTGGCTGCTGACCCCCGAGCGGGCCGACAGCAAGCGCTGCACGATCGCGTTCTTGCTCATTTCCAGGCTGAAAAGACCGACTGGGTTCTTCTTCCCCGCTGGCGCCCCCGCGACCGGGAGTCCCCCGATCGCCATCTGCTCGGCAAGGTTGAGCGCGAGTGCCGTCTTGCCCATCGAGGGGCGAGCCGCCAGCACGATCATTTCGCCCGGCTGCATGCCCCGCAGCAGTTCGTCCAGTTCGTGATAGCCCGTGGGCACACCCGAGAGCCCGCCGCCTTCGAAATCCGCGGCTTCCAGCCGAGCCAGCTCCAGGTCCAGCAGTTCCGTCAAACTCTGCGGGTCGCTCGCGGCCTGCTCCTGCGCGATCTCGAACACGCGCATCTCCGCGCTGTCCAATACCTCGCGAGCGCCCTCCGGGCCCAGATCTCCCGCGTGATACGCGTCGTAGAGGATCTGCCCCGCGGCTTCGATCAGTCGCCTGAGTTTGGCCTTTTCCGCCACGATTCGAGCAAAGTGCGGCGCGTTGACCGCAGCGGGCACGGCGCTGGCGAGCTCGACGAGGTAATCCGCCCCGCCCACAAGATCCAGCACGCCCCGGTCTCGCAAGAGGTCGGTGATCTGCACCAGGTCGCCGCTGTGGTGCTTGTCGTAGATGTCGATGACCGCGCTGTAGATGTGGTTATGGCGCTCGCTGGAAAAGTCGGCCGGGCCCTTCACGATGCCCAGCACGTCGGGGATGACGCCGGGATCGAGAATCAGCGAGCCCAGCAGGCTCATCTCCGCCTCGGGGCTGGCGGGAGGCTGCTTGTCAAAGAGCGACTGCATGGTGACAGTCGGCTGGCGGAAGCGGCTGCGTGGGGTGGGGGCGTCGGTCATGCCGGGCAAGTGTCGGCGCGCCGGGGCACGCTCGGCGGAAGGCGGCTCGCATTCCCGACAGGTTGCCCAAGCTCGCTTCCTGGCAGTTGGGGATAACTCCCGCCAAACTCCGTTGAACCGTGCGGCACGCCCTGCCGCCGCCCAGCTGCAACCTCGCACCCGCATCCCCGTATATACCCACGCAGATACCGAACGAATTGCAGTTCGTGGGGTAGCCTCGGTCACACTTCAGCACTTCGCACGCTTATGAACACTCAGCCTGTCCACATTGCGTCGCAAGAAGTGGTCAATCGGCGGGCCGTCACCGATTCGCCGCCGGTGGTAGCCGCCCTCATTCTGCTGTTCGCGATGTGCGTGAGCCTGATCTTCGCGGTCTCGGTGATTCCCCGCCCCGGCCAACCCTGGTCTCCTTTCACGGTTGCCAACATTCATGACGCGACCGCGGCCGCCAAGCCTTTGCCCATCGATACTGTCGGTTGGCCCCCTGCGCGTGAGTACCTCGAGCTCTATTTACTGGGTCGTCGCGAGTACGAGGTCGCGTTCGCTCCGCCGGGAAGGCCGATCACCCATTCCGCTCGTGTAAACCTGTACGGCTGGCCCATGGGGTGCCTCATCGAGGTCGATCGCTGGGGGCCGGACGGCGACCCGGAGCGGCACACCTCGCCGCCGAGCCGCACCCCCCTCAACGTGCGATGGATCGGGCTTTTCGTCGATACCCTCACATTTGCGGCTCCGATCGGGTTGGTGTTTCTCACGCCGCTCCTGCTGCGGAAGCTGGTTCGCGCATGGCGACGCCGCCGCGGGCTGTGCCCGGTGTGCTGCTACCCGGTTGGGGCTTCATCCGTGTGCACCGAGTGCGGATCGCCGGTGAGAAACAAGTTGGGTCTGCAAGGGAGCGGAGCATGAACAGCGATGGCGTTCCTCATGCCGGTCCCACAACTGAGGCAAAGCGGCGACGACTCAACGTCACGCACTTGATCGCGATCCTTGCCTGTCTCGCGATTGGCCTGGCGGTGTCGCTGCTGGTTGCGATATCAGTGATGGGGCCAGAGCGGGCATGGCAAGGCAATCAGATCGTCAATGTGCAAGGCCCCGCGGCGGCTCAAATGGCGATCATGATTTCCACCCCGCACACGAAACCCTGGCCGCCGGCTAGTCAGTGGTCGGTGAGCCGGACTTTCGCCCATCTCCACTACCACTATTGGCATCGGGATAGTGGGCGCCAGCCCACGCACAGTTTCGAGGCCCACCTCTACGGCTGGCCGATGCCATGCCTGATGAATGCGCAGTTCTGGTGGCCCTGGAATGATCCACAATGGAAGACTTCCACGCCCGACCAGACCGGTGTGGAGGTTCTCCCCGGCGGGCTTGTACTCGACACGATGTGTTTCGCCGTGGCGGCCGCGGCGTTGCTCTTCGGCCCGCTCTTCGTCCGTCGCGGCATTCGCGCGGCGGTTGGCAGACGCCGGCGGACGAGACGCCAGTGCGCTTCTTGCGGCTACCCAATCGGCGCTAGCCCGACCTGCACGGAGTGCGGCTCGGCTGTGACGCCGTAGATAGCCCTGCAACACCAATCGCGACCCGCACTTCGCGGCCATCGCTGACCCAATCCCGTCTCGCTGAATCGATATGCTCACCCGGACCAACTGCTGGTTGGGGTGGGCATCGCTCCACCCGAAAGGAACTATGACTCACCTCGTCAGTTTGTCTGCGCTGTTTGTTCCACTTCTCGCCTTGGGGGCGATGGTTGGTTGCACTTCGTCTCGTTCGGTCGTCCAACCGCGAGGCGAGCAGCCCCCTGACTTCGGCCCCAACGTCCTCATCCTTGCCCCCGGCGACCCCGCGGCGCAGGCCAAGGTCGACGGCATCTTCGCGCAGCAAGAGTCCAGCCAGTTCGGGCCGGATCGTTTTGCCATCCTTCTCGCGCCGGGCGAGCATCACGTCACCATCCCCGTCGGCTTTTACACCCAGGTGCTGGGCCTGGGCGCATCGCCCGCCGATACGCGCGTTCGTGGGTCGATCACCTCTAAGCCGTTTCTCAAGAACCGCAACGCCACCTGCAACTTCTGGCGATCCATCGAAAACCTCACGCTCACGCCCGACGGCGGCACCAACATCTGGGCGGTCTCGCAGGGCACCTGGCTGCGACGCGTGCATGTTCGCGGCGACATCATCTTCTCCGACGGCGGCTGGTCCAGCGGCGGCTTCCTCGCGGATTCGCGCATCGACGGCATCGTCGATTCCGGCACGCAGCAGCAGTGGTTCTCACGCAACACCTCCTGGGGCCAGTGGCATGGCGGCAACTGGAACATGGTCTTCGTGGGCGTTGAGAACCCGCCGCCAGGTCAGTGGCCTGAGAAGCCCTACACCACTGTGGATGCCGCGCCGGTGGTCCGCGAGAAGCCGTACCTCTCCATGGAGGGCGACCGATTCGCGGTGCGGGTGCCGGGGCTGACGCGCGATGCACGCGGCCCGACGTGGGGCGGCAACGACGCGTCCGTCAGCGCCACAGCGCCTCGCGAAGGCACGTCGCTCGGCATCGAGTCGTTCTACATCGCCCACGCGGGGCGAGACACCGCCGCGAGCATCAACGAGGCGCTCGCGAGCGGGAAAAATCTCCTGCTCACGCCCGGGCTGTACGAACTCGATGCGCCGATCGAAGTCACCCGTCCGGGCACCGTGGTGCTGGGCCTGGGCTACCCGACGCTCACGCCCACGCGAGGTAACGCCGCGCTCGCCGTCGGCGATGTCGATGGCGCCACCATCGCCGGCATCATCTTCGAAGGCAGCGAGATCGAATCGCCCGACCTGGTGCAAGTGGGGCCGTCCGGCGCGAGCACTTCTCACAAGCAATCGCCCACGCTGCTGGCCGATATCACTTGCCGCACGGGTGGGGCCCGAAACGGCCGCGCCGGCAGCCTGCTCACGATCAACAGCAAAGACGTCATCATCGACAACGCCTGGCTCTGGCGCGCCGACCACGGCGAGGGCGCCGCGTGGGACAGCAACACCACCCGCAACGCGCTGGTCGTGAACGGCGACGACGTCACCGCCTACGCCCTCTTCGCCGAGCACACGCAGCAATACCAAACCCTGTGGAACGCCAACGGCGGGCGCGTGTATTTCTACCAGTCCGAAATGCCCTACGACCCGCCCAGCCCACAGGCCTGGTCGCACGACGGCATCACCGGCTACGCGTCGTACAAGGTCTCGCCCAACGTCACCATGCACGAGGCTTGGGGCCTGGGCATCTACTGCGTCTTCCGCGGCTCGCCCGTCATCGCTCACACCGCTATCGAAGCGCCCGAGGGTCCGCAGGCCTCAGGCGTGAAGTTCCACCACGTCGTCACCATCCGCCTCAATGGCCTGCCCGACAGCGGCATCGCCCACGTCATCAACGACCGGGGCGAGCCGGTGGTGCACAGCAAGAAAGCAACGATAGACTGAACTGAAAGCGATCTATGGCGAAGAGCAACCAAGGAGTGGCAAGTGCAGCGCTCGAAGCCAATGAAACTGGTGCATTATCGCGGCCAGCTGGTGATATTCAACGTTTTCTCCCATTGGGTGCAAGAACATGAGCGCGACGGCACCGGCGTGTATTACGACCCGGCAGATGAGTCGGTGACCCTGCGCTTGAACGTACTCACGATGGAGTCTCCAAGGTCCTTCGATTCCGAGTCTGCCGAGGGAGTGTTGCGGAGTTCGCCTGCGTTCCGGGATGTCGAGAATGTGCCATTGCCGGAGGGACAACTCCTGGCGAGTCGGGGCGTTCGACGAGCGGAAGAACGGGGTCATGTGATCGAAATTGCAAGTTGGATCGTCGGTCGCGCGGTGCCGCCGAGGACCGTTCGCTTGGCGAGTTTCCACGCGACCATCGTGCCGCACCTTTCAACCCCGGAGCGATGCCGAGATGCGATTAAGGAGATCGCCGAACTTGTTCGCACGGCGGTCGTTTGGGGTGGCCCCGTTGCCGAGTAAGCGATGACTCCTGGCGCTCGGCGTCCATTTGGCTACACAACGAAACTGGCATGTTCCGTGATACGCCTTGTTTCGCCAACTTCTTCAACGACCGGGGCAAGCCGGAGGTTCACAGCAAGAAGGCGACGCTGGACCACTGATCGCCCCCACCAGCACCATCGCCCCCGCCCCGGCCGCCAGGTGCTTCAGCGTGTGCCCGCTCACAATGTGCACCCCAAGTGTGCCCCACGCATCCCACACCGCGTGGTCCAGTTGCTCCAGCACCACCGCCAGTGCATAGCACGCCAGCCCCAACCCCAGCCGCCTCGTCGCCAAATACCGCGCTGGATAAAGCAAGACGATGAGCAGAACACTCACCAGCGCCGCGCCCTCAAGCAAGAAGTACGCGCGAAGGTCTCCCTGCCCCAGACGCTCCGTGTGTCGCCAATACATCAGGCTCGCCGTGCCTGCCACAAGCAGCGGCCCGAGCAACCATGCCGCCGTCTTCGGGCTCACGCGCTCGGCAATAAGCGTGACGAGCAAACTTGTGAATGTCAGGATCATCGGCAGGCGATCCCAGAACAGCCGCTCGTTGCTCGGGGCGAGGTGGTAGTACGCCGATCCGATCGACGTGAGCCCGACGCCGCTGAATAGCGTGGCCAGGCACACGATGTCAATGGTCGTCAGTGGCAGAGACGCGCCGCCCACGCCCGCCCGCTCGCGGCGCACCCGCCGCCAGAGGTTCAACATGCCAACCACTGCCGCGAGCGCGAACGGCGCGTTCGACGCCACATCCGCGAAGTTCGGCACGCCGAGCCACGCTCGTGCGTCGGCGAAGCGGTGAAAAGCCGCGGGCTGCGCGATCGGAGGTACGCACGCCAAGATCCCGGCCGCGACAAGCACCATCCCCAAGATCACGCCCGCCCGCCAGTCAAAGCGCGGGAACTGGCGATGCAGTCTCATCTGGATTCCTGCGAGAGTGCTCATAGTTAGCAGATACTAACTACATACCCCAAGGCTGTCAATCCCGTTCTCCAGGCAGGCACCTTTCCAAAACCGCAACCTGCCTGCATCGGCCCCGCGCCGCGCCCCGAACCAACCGCCATGCGACGCCTCCTGAGATCAATCGCACTCTTGCTCACCGGTCTGGCCATCGGCCTGCTCGCCTCGTGCTCGGGTTCGCCCCTTGCGGGCAAGCCCTACGACCCGGCCGCGCCGCGATTTCCAACCACCGCCGGCGACAACCTGAACGAGCGCCGCATCGAAATCCCCGCCGGGCTCGACGCGCCGTACAACATCCTGATGGTCGCGTTCCTGCGCGAGCAGCAGGCGGACGTCGACACCTGGCTCGACACCGCTCGCGAGATCGCCGCCGATCACGCCAACGTCGAGTACTACGAACTTCCCACGGTCCGCAACGGCGGGCCGCTGTTCAAGATGTTCCTGGACGGCGGCATGCGCAGCGGCATCCCCGCCTTCGCCGCCCGCGAGCGCACGATCACGCTTTACCTGGACACCCAGAAGTTCCGCGACCTGGCCGGCATCGACGGCCAGGATCGCATCTGGGTGGGCCTTGTCGATCGCGAGGGCAAGGTGTACTGGTCCATCCGAGGCCGCGCCGATGAGGCGAAGCGCCAGGAACTCAAGGACGTCGTGCGCCGGATTGCATCTCCCGACGCGCCGTGATCTTCGCGGGTTTCCGGCGTGCGTCGATCACGCGCAGTCGCGGATTCAAGTCCCGCACACCGCAGGGCCCAAAAACAAACACCCCCGCGTCGCCGCGGGGGTGGATCCTGTTTGAGTTATGTGGTCGTCTCAGCGTGTGCTGAAGCGAAGTGAGGCCAGTCGAGGCGAGGTGATTACCACCCGCCGCGGCCGCCGCCACCACCGCCGCCACCGAAGCCGCCACGGCCGCGGCCACCGCCGCCACCACCGAAGCCGCCACGACCACCACCGCCGCCGCCCTCGGTCTTCGGGCGAGCCTCGTTCACCACGAGGGCGCGGCCGCCGAACGACTGGCCGTTGAGCGCGGTCACCGCGGCATCAGCCTCGGCGTCGTTGCTCATCTCCACGAAACCAAAGCCGCGGCTGCGGCCGGTCTCACGATCCATCACCACCGAGGCCGAGGCCACGGCGCCCTTCGCCGAGAACAACTCGCGGAGCTGCGTGTCATCCGTGCTGAAAGGCAAATTACCGACGTAAAGCTTCTTCATCTTTCACGAACCTTTGCCCGAGATCTACTGAATCCGGAAACGCTAGCTAAGACTCGGGCAAGAGCTCACGCCGGCCGCGAAGCGTGCCCCCGGACGACCCGGGCTGCACCCCACTGACTGCGAAAGTATACGCCCTGTCAACAGAAAAACACAAGCATTTTTCCGGTCCCTGTCCGGGGTGTGGATAACTCGCCCCTGAAAACAGGGGTTACCACCGGGCATCGGCGGGCACATCACCTGACGAAGCCCGAACAATCGAGCGAATTCCGCCCCGACCCCGCCAATCCGTCCTGATCAAAACCCATACCGGCTTCATCAGCCCGACCATGTCGTCTCTGATCCGGTTCGTCACCGCCTCGTAGTAGATTCCCTCGTTGCGGAAACTTTGGAGGTACAGCTTCAAGCTTTTCAGTTCCACACACGTGCCGCCGTCCTTCTTCGCCCGCGGCACAAACCGCACCGTCACCGTGCCGAAGTCCGGGTGACCCGTCTCCGGGCACACGCTCGTGAACTCCTCGGCGATGTGCTCAACCACAAACGGCGTATCGGAGGGCGTGGGGAAGGCAACCAAGAGTTTCGCGTCAGGCATGTCGCAACCATATCGCGCTCGGCATGCTTCGTGACCCCTCCGGGGTGATGATTTTCTTTCGAGCGCCGTGCCGTCCGCGATACGCTTCGACCATGCACAAAGCCATCTCCATCGTGCTCGTGTGCGCCGCCTCCTGTGTGTTCCTGCCGGGCTGCGTCGTGTGGGACATCCGCGACAACCTGGTCAAGAGCAACCAACAGATCGGCGAGGTGAAGCAGGCCCTCGACAAGGCCAACGCCGCGATCGACGTGGCGAATGCCGACCTTGCCAAGGCCAACGAACGGCTCGACAAGGTCGAAGCGGGCCTGAGCCGCATCGATACGACCAACAAGTCCCTCGACGGGCTCGAAAAGCAACTCGCTCTGCTCGGCTCGATCGACACCTCGCTCGGCCACCTCGACCAGCACCTGGCCGCGGTCCGCAAGACCATCGGCTCGATCAACTCGATGATCCCGTTCATGGATCTGGGCGGCGGGCCGGAAGAGACCCAGCCCGCGGCGGCGCCGGCGGCGGCCCCAACGCCCACTATCGCCGAAGGCGAAAAGCCCGAGGGCACGAACGCTTCCGCAGATGCCAAGGCCGCATCATCCGCACCCACGGCCGTACCCGCCGCCCGTCGCGATGTGCTCGAAGGCGCCTGGGTCGAGCGTGCGCCGCTGCAAAAGGACCAAGTCGCACGCTTCATCGTGCTCTTTGCCGATGGCACGTACGCGGCCTCGGCGCCGTTCGTGTCGCAGAGCGCCAGCGAAGCGGGCAAGTGGTCGCACGAGGGGACAACGCTGCGGCTGACGCCCGAGGCGCCGATCCTCACCAGCAGGCGGACCGACGAGAAGGGCAACGAGGTGGAAACCAAGGCACCGCCGCCGGCCCGCGAATACGCCGTGGTCTACGCCACCACTCGGGCGCTGGTGCTGAAATCCAAGGACCGGGTCAGCGTGTACGGGCGGCCTTGAGGAACGGCTCCGGGTGCCACCGGCGAGGCCGCAGTGCGCGGCTCGCCGGCAGGCAGTCCGCTACTCCAGCCAGTCCCGCGCCTTGAGCCGCTGCGGCACATACTCCTCGGTGACGTACGACGTGTGTTCATTCGCCAACGCTTCCACTTCCATCTTGAAGCCGTTGCTCAGCATGGTGTTGATCTCGCGCTGCCAGCCCTTGTGCCCCTCGAACCACGGGTACGCGGCGATCTCCTTGGCACGCTTCACGTCGTTGTCGTTCATGTCGATCTTCACCGCGTCCGACAGATCGCACTCCTTGTAGTCCTTGGCACGCACGCCGAGGAACTTGGCGTCGGGAATCGCCAGTCGCGAACTTTCGAACGCCAGCGAGATCGAGCCCTGCTTGATGACGCTATAGATGTAGTGCCCCCAGGGGTCGCAATCGAGCAGGCAGATGATCGGCAGTTTGAGTTCCTGGTTCAGCCGCTGCAAGAGCCGACGCACGCCCCGAGGGGGCTGTCCGCCGCCGTGGGTCAGGATGCAGTTGTTCACCTCCCAGAACCGGTCCTCGTTGAACCGCTGCCACACCGTGTCCTTTTCGACGTGCAGCACAAACTTCGCCTCGCACTTCTTGAACTGGATCACGCTGGGCTCGACGATCGACGGGATGCCGTAGCCTCCCGAGCCCATGCGGCGGCAATCGATCTCGTCGCCCTTGTCCACCAGCGTGATGTTGCCGACCAGGTCGCCCCGCTTGGACGCGAAGATGTGCAGTTCCTCGCGAAGCACGCCCAGCGACACTTCGAGGTCCTCCAAGATGGGATCGCTCTCGTCCTGATCCTCGAACGTGTTCTCCTTGGTGCCCGAAACGGTGTGCTTGGCCTTGTAGTACACGCCACGAAGTGAGTGCGTCTTGCCCTCGTCGATCAATCCGCGGATGATGCTGGCGTGCAGCATCGTCTGCATGAACTGCTTGGCCTGGTTCAGATTGAACAGTTCGCGGTCGCTGGTGGCATCGCCCATCTGCAGGATGCGCTTCTTCGACTCCCAGATGGTGTTCGACTTGGTGCGCAGCGGGATTTCGAGGCGAGGGTCCTTGCCGCCGAAAGTTTTCTTGGCGACCTCGTCCGCTAGGTCGATGAGCTTTTTCAGCGTCTTCTCGTCTCGCTCTTTGCTGAGGGCCGAGCCGCGCTGCGGGGATTCCTTCTTCGATGTCTTCTTGGCCATGATGCTCGATCCTGGTGGCACCGCGCTCCAGAGCGGTGCGTCTTCGTTCGCGATCTCCGGAGCACCGGTCTGGAGACCGGTGCCACCCAAGGCAAAAAACTAGAACAGCCCCGGCTCATCCACGCGTTCGAGTTTGCCGTTCACAAGGCGCATTCGCAGTTTGGAGGAAGCCGCCGGCTTCGAAGCCGGCGGGCTCGGCGCCGGCTCGGGAGATTTCGCCTTCGTTGTTTTCGCCGGCTTCTCTGCCTTGGTCGCTGTTGTCGCCTTGGGCTTCTCGCCCTTCTTGTTCAGGCGCTTCACGGGCTTGGTATCGATCAACTCCGGCTGCTCGTCGTCGCGAATGGACGACACCTTGAGAGCCGCGGCTTCGGCCTTGCTCTGGGCAAAGGGGTCGGCGTCGCGCTTGCCGCGAGCCGAAGAGATCCTCGCCTGCGATTCGGGCTCGTTCGAAGGCGGCTCTTCCTTCGAAGCGCCCTGTACGATGATCACCCCGTCCTGGTCCGCCGGGTCATCGTCCTTGATCGCCTTGCCGTCCTCATCGAGTTGCAAGTCCGCGATCGCCGTGTGCCGCCTCGCCTGCGCCTGCAGCGCCTCGTACAGCTTCTTCGCGTCCGTCCCATTGATCGCGCTCACGGCCTGCGCGATCTCCCCGATGTACCGCTCAAACACGTCGCGCCGCTCGGCCTCGCGCTTCATCTTCAGGCGCTTCCGCAAGTACGTCCCGAGTTTCCGCCCGCACTCCATCAGCGCGAGTTTCATCTCCTTGCGGATCTCGTCGTAGTCCGCGATCGCCTCTTTGCTCTCGCTCGTGAACGGCACCCACACGCTCGCCATGTGCAGCATGATCACCAGCGGGCCCAAGGGCAGACTCCCCCGCGGCTGCTGCAGGCTGTAGTTCTTCCACGCCGTCTCCGTCACCGCCTTGAAACTCGAGCACGCGCTCTGCTGAAACAACAGCGGCACGCGATTGGCAAACCGGATCACCCGCGCCGAATCCTCGCTCGGCAAGTCACCCCCGAACGCGATCGCGGCTTCGATCTGAAACGGCCTCCCGCGATAAATCGCCGCATCGCGCGACGATGCCGCGTAAAACTCCGCCCGCACGCCCTTGAGCATGCCCGCCAAGAGCTGCCGCACCCCGATCGGCGCCAGGCAATCCGTCGGAGGCGGCGCCAACTTGGCTTCCTGAAACTCCTGGAACAACTTCTCGACCTGAGGCGGCTCGATATCGCCCGCCTTGGTCCGGCTCGTCACGCCGATCTTCTCGCAGAACCCGCTGGCGGTCGCCGCGCTCACGCGACAGAACTTCTCCTGCAAGAACGTATAGAGCGTGCCGCCCTTGTTCTCCAGCTCGTAGTCCTTGAGCATCTGCAGCAGAATGCCCAGTTCGATCCCCTTGGGGTGAGGCTGAATTTCCTTGGTTTCCGGCGGCAACTCGTCCACCGCTCGCGGAAACACGATCACCCCGTCCTGCTCGGTCGTCACCGTCGGGCCCGTGGGGGCCGCCTGCGTCAGCGACGGATCCGCCAGCGAGCGCGGGTCGGGCGTCTGCTCGTCGTCGGTGTCGTCGACTTTGTCCTTCGCGCCCTTGCCCTGCTTCAGCAGGGGCACGTCCTCTTCTTCAGCCGCGCTCTCACGCGTGGGCGGCACAAACGTGATCTTCGCGTGCGGGTTCGCGATCGCCGTCAGATCCAGAAACTCATCAACGCTCCCGCGGCCTTTCTGATACCGCCCCTCCAACTCGATCGACACGCTCGTGCCCGTCGGATAATCGCGCGTCGCGAGAAACGTCTCAACCCGAGTCCCCTTGCCCAGCCCGCTCAATCGCCCGGGCGGAAAATCGTCCGTCTCGTCGTCGACGGTCACCTCGGCCCGGTTGGTCTTGGTGTTCATCGCGAGCTCAATGTGATGAGCCGCTTGATTCGTTTTCGGCTTGGTATGGATCACCATGGGCTTGCCGGTGGTGATCAGCCCGTACATGCCGGCCGCCGAAATGCCGATTCCCTGCTGCCCGCGGCTCATCTTCAGCCGGTGAAACTTCGAGCCGTAGAGCAGCCTGCCGAAGATGTTCTCGACCTGCTTGCGAACGATCCCCGGCCCGTTGTCGACCACCGTGATGCGATAGCGGCTGCTCTTCACGCTCGCCGCCCGTTCGGGCTGCAAGTCTTCGATCACCACCGTGATGTCGGGCAGAATTCCCGCTTCCTCGCACGCGTCCAGCGAGTTGTCCACGGCTTCCTTCACCGTCGTCAGCAATGCCTTGCGAGGGTTGTCAAACCCCAACAAGTGCCGATTCTTCGCGAAAAACTCCGAAACCGAAATATCCCGCTGCTTGGCGGCCATCGTCTCGGCCGTCACCTTCGGGGCGCTCGTCTTCTTGCTCATCTCATTCCTTGTTGGCGCGTCCAGAGCCAATGTCGACATCGTCCCGCCCTCCTTGGCGATTGTGGCGCTGGGCCAGCCTCAGCCCCTCGCCCGGCCGGTGCATCGTCCGCCCAGCCGCAAAACCATCAACAATAGTGGGGGAGCCTCCGCCCGGCTGTCGGCGGGACAGGCGCTGCAGTACCTGTCGAAATCCGCTCACTTGGACGCCGGACCTGAGTCTTCGAAGGTCCGGGTCGAACGCCCGCTTCATCCGGAACTTCGCGAAGCCCAACCTTCTCCCCCTTGCATTCCCCGCCCCGGCGCTCCACAATAAGGCGTGCCCGACGAACCGCCGATTGAGCTGGTCACCCAGCCCGTGCCCCGTCGCCCCCGCCTCTCTGGCGAGGTGATGATCCGCAAGGACGCCGACGCCGCCATCGACGCCCTGTTGGCCGATCTCTACATCCACGCCACCAACTGCGTCCGCGCCTTTGGCGACTTCCACCTGGCCGCCAGCCCCGCCCCGGCCCTCGAACCCGTCCTCATGCGCCTGATGTACGACCCGCCCTATCGCGAGTTTCCGTGGTCGCGCACCCGCCTGTGGCTCACCGACGAAGCCGCCATCGCCCCGGGCCAATCCCCCGGTCCCGCGGGCCCGCGCTGGCTCGCCCTGTGCGACGTCATGCTCGAAGCCAGCGGCATCCCCCGCGAGCAGGCCCACGCCATCCCCTTCGCCCCCGATGCCGCCGCCCAGTATTCCGCGACGCTCCGCGAAACCCTGGGCTGGCGACCCCCAGGCCAGGACCGCCTCGACTTTGTGCTGTTGTCGCTCGAGCCCGATGGCTCGCTGGGCCCGGTCGGCGCGTGGGCCGACGACGAACAACTCCTCTCCACCCAGCCCGGCGCGAGCGTCGGTATGGGCCGTCGCCTCATCAACTCGAGCCGCTTCGTCGCCATCTTCGCCACCGGCCCCGAGCGCCTGCCGGGCGTGCTCGCCCAGGAACAAGCCACCCTGAGGCCCACGCACCCCGGCAGCGGCGTCTTCGTCCCCATGCCCGCCGCGGGCGAAGCCAGGTGGTACTTGGACCACGCGGCCTGCCCGGCGAAGAAGTAAGAAAGAGACGAAGTTCCGAAGAGACGAAGAGACGAAGTTCGGAAGTGCAGTCGCCGCCGTATCGTGTGTCTCCTGAACTTCGTCTCTCCGGCACTTCGTCTCTTCGTCTCTCTCCCCTCCCCATGCCCACCCTCTCCATCGAGCCCAACGACCGCGTCACCTTCAAGGTGCGCTATCAAGATGACCACCTCATGCTGGTCGGCAAGCCCGCGGGCGTTGTCACGACGCCCGGGCTGGGGCATGAGCGTGATTCGCTGCTGAACGGACTTTTCGCCACGCTCGGTCCGCAACTGCAAAACCTGGGCCGCCAGCGCGACTTCGGGCTGCTGCACCGCCTGGATCGCGACACCAGCGGCCTCGTCATCGTCGCCAAAACCACCGCCGCCTACGACGCCCTGCGCGCCCTCTTCGAAACCCGCTCCATCGAGAAGTACTACTGGGCCGTCACCAAGGGTGCCCCGCGCACGCCCAAGGGCCTGATCCGCCGCCCGATCCTCGAGTACGACGGCAAGGTTCCGGGCGACACCCGCACGAAAAAGCTCGCCAAGGTCGGCGCGTCGGGCAAGCCGGCGCTGACGGCCTATCGCGTCTTGCAAGCCAACGACCACTCGGCGCTCCTCGAGTGCCGCGCCGTCACCGGGCGACTCCACCAGGTCCGCGTCCACCTCGAATCTATCGGCTGCGCCATCTTGGGCGACGCCTTCTACGCCCCCAGCGCCGCCCGCCATGCCTCTTCTCGCTTGGCTCTGCACGCCCACCGCATCGCTTTCGCTCACCCCATCACCGGCAAGCGCGTCGACGTGCACACCCCCTGGCCCAGCGATCTGCGCAGCCTGCTCAAGCGGCTCAAGCTCGATCGCCCCGACCTGCCCTCACACCCCCAGCACGCCAACCAGCCGCCGGATGACCCCGTCGGCGACGAGGAACCCCCGGTCGGTGAGTGAGACGTAGCCCACTCGCTCCAGAGCGTGGGCTGCCTCGTTGTGCGCGAACACCAGCAACCCCTCGCCCGCGAGCGATTGTGCCTTTGCGAGCAGTCGCTCCCCCGCGCCGGGACGCAGTTCTTCCGCCCTCTCGCGCACGCGAGATAAGTCCACCCCCTCGCGCAGCCTGAGACCGGTCATGATCGCCTCGATCAGCGCCCGCTTCGGGTCGGGCGTTTCCAGATCCACCACCGGCGCAAAGCCCTCGTCGCTGAAATCAAGGTAATCATCCAGCCGGGGGGCGTTCTTCCAGCGTGCCCCGCCCACGTGGGCGCTGGCCGCCGGGCCCGCCGCCAGCCAGTCCTCGTGCCGCCAGTATCCCAGGTTGTGATCGCACTCGGCGCCCGCCCGCGCGAAGTTGCTCACCTCATACCGGTCCAGCCCCGCCCCTCGGAGCACCCGCAGCGTCTCCTCGAACATGTCGGCTTCGACGTCTTCGTCCGCCCGTTCAAACTCGTCGCGCGCCAATCTTGCCGTCATCGCCGTGCCGGGTTCGTACGTCAGCGCATACGCCGACACGTGCTCGGTGCCCAAGGCCAGCGCCTGCCTCAGGTCGTCGCGCCACTCGGCGAGGGTTTGCCCGGGGATGGCGTAGATCAGGTCCACACTCTGCCTCCGAATCCCCGCGGCTCGCGCCATCTCGATCGCCCGCCCCACGTTCGCCGGATCATGCCAGCGTTCCAGGGTCTTGAGGTGCGCCGGGTTGAACGACTGCGCACCGACGCTGACGCGGTTCACGCCCCCGGCAGCCAGCGTGTCCATCAGTTCCGGTGTCACTGTCTCGGGGTTGCACTCGACGGTGAACTCCCCCCGCCCGGCTCGAATCTCCCCCAGATCGAATCGCTCACCCAGCGCCCGCAGCAGGTCCTGCCACAGCGTGGGAGCCAACAGGCTGGGCGTGCCGCCCCCGACAAAAATGCTCTTCACGGGCCCGGCGAGCGACGCAAGGGCGCTCAGTTCGTTGGTCAGGCGTCTGATAAACGGCCCCTGCCGATCGCGCGTGTCCACCAGGCTGTAAAAGTCGCAGTAGTGACACTTGTGAAAGCAGAATGGCACATGGATGTACAGTCGCCGAACCGGGCGAAGCGACAGGCCGGCCAGGGTCGCGCGGGGGCTTTGTCGGGCGGGGCGCTGAGGAAGCGAAATTGGGGCGGATTCTGGCACTCGAAACAGAGGATAGCCGAGAACTTGGAGGTTCCCGCCCGCGAAAATTGTGCTAGAGTATTGCGGGTGAAGGAGTTGCCTCAGCGCCCCCGCCAGCGTGGCGGCCGGGCGTGGCCATGCATGATCTCAGCAAGAACGGAGCCACAATGAACGCCACGCTGGTGCTGGTGCAAGCCGACGGGAAGCAGAGCGAAATCCCCGTCAAGAAGAGCGTCATGGTCGTCGGTCGCCAAACCGACTGCCAGATCCGCATCCCCAGCGCCGACGTGTCGCGTCACCACTGCGAGATCGCCCTTGCCGATGGGCGCCTTTCGATCCGCGACCTGGGCTCGAGTAACGGCACGTTTGTCAACAAGCGTCGCGTCGCTCAGTCCGAACTCGCGCCGGGCGACCTCATCGCCATCGCTGACATGGTGATGGTCGTGAAGATCGACGGCACGCCGGCTTCGGTCGATTCCGATGACGCGCTGGACGACGGGCAGGTGCTTCCGGTCAAGTCCGCCCCGGCCGCCAAGGCCTCGAAGCCCGACGCCCCGACGCGCGTTGCACCGCCCGCGGCCAAGAAGGGCCTGTTGGACGACAGCAGCGTGGTCGATTTCGATTTCCTCGACGAAGACGAGGACATCAAGAAGCAGCCCAAGCTCTGAGCGAGCCGGCCTTCGCGATCAGGCTGCTTTCGTTCCGTCCTTGGTCTCGGGCTTGGCCGCACCGCCGCCGATCGACGGCACGCGGATGTTCGTGCCGCACGACTTGCAGCGCACGGTCTTCCCGCGGCAGGATGTCGGCACGGCCAACACCTTGCGGCAAGTCAGCTTGGGACACATGATGCGCACGGTCGTTTCTGCCATCGGCCTACACGCTCCCCGATGATTTTCGGCCGGTGACAACACCTGCCGCCAGCAGATATCGTCCCAAGTTGTCCGTGACTCTTGCGAACCTGCCACTCAAGACGCTCCCTATCCTGAACCCACGGGGGTTATCCGACGCGGCTTGGCACCGCGCCCGGTGATATCCCTCGCCGCTGACCCAATTTCACAAGCACCTCACCCCCGGATTCTGGCACCCATGGCTCAATCGACTTCTGGCAGTTCGACATCCCCGGCAATGTGCTCTGTGGTGGTTGGCCTGCAATGGGGAGATGAGGGCAAGGGCAAGCTGGTGGATTTACTGGCCGCGGATCACCACGCCGTGGTCCGATATAACGGGGGCGCGAACGCCGGGCATTCGGTGGTGGTGGGGGGCACACGCTACTCGCTGCACCTGATCCCCTCGGGCATTCTGTACCCCGGCAAGGCGGCGGTGATCGGCAACGGGGTCGTGGTCGATCCCTGGAAACTTGCTGAAGAACTCGATGGGCTGGCGGCCAAGGGGGTCGACACCTCGGGCCTGGTGATCTCCAGCCGCGCTCATGCCGTGCTGCAATACCACAAGCTCGAAGACGGCTTGCGCGAGGACCTGCTGAAGCGCGTCGGGGCTGAGCGTGCCCCCTCGGGGCCGGATCAGGCCCAAGGCGCGGTGCCGGTGTCGGAGATCGGAACCACCCGTCGGGGCATCGGCCCGGCCTACGCCGACAAGGTTCAGCGTGCCTGCGGCGTCCGAATGTCCGATCTCTCCCGTCCCGAGCAGCTCCGCGAAAAGCTCGCGCTGGCGCTGGCCCTCAAAGACCCGATGCTGCGCGTGCTCGCCCCCAACGAGCCGGCGCTCAACCTGAACCAGATGCTCGAGCAGGCCCTGGCCATCGGCGCTCGCCTCTCGCCGATGGTGCGCGACACCACCCAGGTGCTCCACGCCATGCTTCGCGAGGGTAAACGGATCCTGTTCGAGGGCGCCAACGGATCGCTTCTGGATGTCGATCACGGCACGTACCCCTACGTCACGGGCTCGACGTGCATCGCATCGGGGGTCGGCCCGGGCACGGGCGTCCCCAGCACGCGCCTGGGAAGGGTTCTGGGCGTGATGAAGGCCTATTCGACCCGCGTGGGCTCCGGGCCGATGCCGACAGAGCTTAAGAACGCCCTGGGGGACCAGATTCGGGTAAAGGGGCGTGAGTTTGGCACGACGACGGGGCGCCCGCGCCGGGTGGGATGGCTGGATCTGGTCGCAGTCCGATATTCCGCGATGATCAATGGCGCGACCGGGATCGCGCTCACCATGCTTGACGTGCTGGCGGGGCTGGACGAGATCAACGTGTGCACGGGGTATCGCGTCAACGGGCAGGTGATCAAGGACTTCCCGCCCGATGCCTTTGACCTGGCCAGGGCGGAGCCCGTGTACGAAACCGTGCGGGGATTCACAGAAGAACTGGGGACCTGCCGCGCTCGGCGCGAACTTCCGGACGGCGCCAGGCGATATGTGGAGTTCATCGAGCGTGAGGTGGGCGTGCCGGTTGACGTCGTCAGCGTCGGACCGGGGCGCGAGCAGACGATTCTCGGGTGACGATGGCGGGGCGAGGGGTTCCTACCCTGTGAACCGGCGGCAGGCCTGTGTCACAAGCAAAGGACGCCTCGCACAAGGGGATCTTTCTGGCTTCGGAGCATGTCAGCACGTTGGTCTCGCGTGAGGCGCTCGAGGGGCGCGACGGGGCCGCCGCGCTCGCCGCGGCCCGCATGCGGGCCCGCAACCCCGAGGCCGACCCCGCCCGCTATCTGCCCGATGTCAATCCCGAGCGCATCCCGCGCCACATCGCGATCATCATGGACGGCAACGGCCGCTGGGCGACGCAGCGGGGCATGCCCCGGCACATGGGGCACATTCACGGGGCCACCCGCGTGCGTGATGTCGTCGAGCATGCCGCCCGCATCGGGGTTGAGGTCGTCACGCTGTATTCGTTCTCGCTGGAGAACTGGCGGCGACCGGCGGAAGAAGTCGAAGCCCTGATGCACCTGTGCAATCTGTACCTGGACAGCGAAGAACCCGAGCTGATCCGGCGGGGCATTCGGTTCCGCGTCATCGGCCAGCGCGAGGGGTTGCCCGCTCAGGTGGTGGCGGGGATCGATCGGGTCGAGGGCAGCACCGCCGCGGGCACGCGGGGCACGCTGTGCGTCGCGATCAACTACGGCTCGCGCAACGAGATCGCCCACGCCGCCCGCCAGATCGCCCGCGACGTGAAGGCCGGGCGCCTGAACCCCGAAGACGTGGACGAGGCCGCGTTGGAAGCCCGGCTCTACACCGCGGGCCTGCCCGACCCGGATCTCTTGATCCGCACCGGGGGCGAGATGCGCGTGAGCAACTACCTGCTGTGGCAGATCAGCTACACCGAGCTGTTCGTGACGCCCGTGCTTTGGCCTGACTATCTCCCGAGCCATCTGGAGGAAGCAGTGCGGGATTTTGCAAGCCGCAAGCGGCGCTTCGGGGCGGCCAGCGAAGGACCCAGCAATGCGTGATCGGCTGGTGCTGGGGCCGATCCTGATTGCCGCGCTCATCGGCGCCCTCTGGCTGGACGAATACCTCACGCGCGTGCCGATGCCCTGGGGCGAGCGCCTCGGGCAGGCCCATTTTCCGCCGGGCAGCGTGCAGTTCGTGGTGATGACGCTGGTGTGCGTGCTCGCGGCTCGCGAACTGGCGGCCATTCTCATCGCCAACGGCGTCGTCGCTTCCAAACGCATCATGACCTTCGCCGCGCTGCTTGGGCTGGTGGTCAGCATCGTCGTGCCGATCGGCGTGCCCGGGCCGGTGGCGGTGGCGGCGGTGGGTTCGGCGGCGGTGTGCGTGCTGGTGGTGGCGCAGGCGTTTTATTCGCGGCACAAGTCGGTGGAGGGTGTGGTGGCCGCCACGGGCGGGGCGCTGCTGAGCTTCGTCTATCTGGGCCTCACGTTCGGGTTTCTGCTGGCGATTCGGCGCGACCACTCGGCCTGGGTGCTGCTGTGGGTGCTGCTGATCACCAAGGCCTGCGACATCGGGGCGTACTTCACCGGGCGGGCCATCGGGCGGCACAAGCTGATCCCCTGGCTGAGCCCGGGCAAGACCTGGGAGGGGCTCGGAGGCGGGCTGGTGCTGTCGGCGGTGGTGGCGTGGGCGGGGTCGCTGGTGCTGCACGCGACGACGCCGATGCGGGGCCCGGGCCCGGGCTGGTGCATCGTGCTGGGTGTCGGTTGCGCGCTGGTGGGGCAGGCGGGTGACCTGCTGGAGAGCATGTACAAGCGTGACGCGGGGATTAAGGATTCCGGGCGCGGGCTGCCGGGATTCGGCGGAATCCTCGATGTGATCGATTCGCCCGTGCTGGTGGCCCCCCTGGCCTATTGGATGCTGCACGCGCTGGTGCGGGTGGGGGCGCTGAGCGACGGCGTGGCCGGCGGCGCCTGACCACGCTACACTGCGTCAGGTCTGGTACGGAGCACTCGATGCACGTTACGGCGAAGTTGGTCAACGTCTACCAAGTAGAGAAGCAACTGCGGGGTCTGCAGTCCCGGTTACGGGCGGCGGAATCCTTCCTCTCTCAGCAGAGCAAGGACTTGCAGCAGATCGACGCCAAGCGGACCGCGCTCGAGACACAGATCAAGAACATCACCGCTCAGGCGGCCGACCACCAGGGCGAGGTGGCGCGCCTCGACGCCCGGCTGGAGCAGATCCGCAAGCAGCTCGACTCGGCCCAGACCAACAAGGAATACCAGGCCTTCCTGACCGAGGTCAACAACTACAAGGCCGATCGCGATCGGGCCGAGACCGCCGCACTCGAACTGCTGGCCAAGGCCGACGAAGCGAAAAAGCAGCTCGCGGAGCTCGACAGCCAGCGGGCGGAGCGAGACCAGGTGCGCCAAGTGGCGGCTGGTGATCGCGACGCACGCTCGGGCGAGATTGCCTCGCAGGTGCAGGAGCTCAAGGCCAAGCGCGACGCGATGGCCGCCGAGGTGCCGGCGGACGCTCTGACGATTCTCAATCGCCTGCTGACGACCCGCGGCGAAGAGGCGATGGCCAGTGTCGAGGTGCAGGACCGCAAGCGCCACGAATACACCTGTGGCTCCTGCCAGATGAGCCTGCCCGTGGACGCCGTCAACGGGCTCTTGACCAACGGGCGCCTCACCATGTGCTCGTCGTGCCAGTGCCTGCTGTACATCGGCGAAGACGCGGCCAAGGCCCTGCAGCCCCCGCAGGCGAGCGCGAAGGCCTCGCGTCGCTGAAGCCCATGCCGCCGGGCCTGCTTGATGCGGGCGGGAGGGCGATGTGGCAAAGCCCGATCTCTTGATGAACGACGGCGTCGGCCTGGCGTGTGTGCCGGGCGGCTTCCACATCGACCCCTGGGGCGCGGCCAAGGTCGCGGTCATCACCCACGCCCACAGCGACCACGCCCGCGCGGGCTCGCGCGAGTATCTGTGCGCCGGCGCGTGCGAGCCGTTCCTGAGGCTGCGACTGCCGCCCGGCACGACCATCCGCAGCGCGCCCTGGGGCGAGCGCGTGCCGTTGGGCGAGGCGATCGTGTCATTCCACCCCGCCGGGCACATCCGGGGCAGCGCCCAGGTGCGCGTCGAGCACGCCGGCCAGGTGTGGGTCGCCTCGGGCGACTACAAACGCGACGCCGACCCGACCGCCGAACCCTTCGAGCCCGTGGCGTGCGACACGTTTATCACCGAGGCGACCTTCGCGCTGCCTATCTACAAGTGGGACGACCCGCGCGAGGTGGCTCGTGAGCTCGCCGCGTGGTGGCGGGGCAATCGCGAACAACGCCGCCCCAGCGTCCTGTTCACGTATTCGCTTGGCAAGGCCCAGCGCGTGCTTGGCGAACTGTGGTCGCTCTCGTGCGATGCGTCCTGGGCTTGGATGCGCGACCAGCCCGTGCGCCTGCACGGCGCCGCCGTCCCCCTCACCGATGCGTACCGTGCTCAGGGCGTGCCGATGCTCGACACCTCGCCCGTGAGCGAGCGCGACGAACCCGTCCCGGCCGACAACCTCGCCGAAGGCGAAAAGGCCGCCCGCCGCGCCAATCGCTCCGATCCCGGCCAGTTCGCCCGTGCGCTCGTCATCGCTCCGCCCAGTGCCGCGGGCAGCCCTTGGATGCGCCGCTTCGGCGATGACGCGGCCACCGCCTTCGCCTCGGGGTGGATGCGGGTGCGGGGCGTGCGCCGCCGCCAGGGCTACGACCGGGGCTTCGTCCTCTCCGACCACGCGGATTGGCCCGGGCTGTTGCACACCATCCGCGAGACCGGCTGCCGGCGCGTCCTCGCGACGCACGGCTACGCCGCCCCGCTCGCCCGGTTCCTCTGCGAAAAGGGGCTCGATGCCGCGCCGCTCTCCTCCGCGTTCGCGAGCACGCCGGAGGAAGACGATTGAAACGCCTCGCGGCTCTCTACGACGACCTCGACGCCACCAACTCGACCAACGCCAAGGTCGACGCCATGGCCTCGTACTTCAAGAGCGCGCCGCCCGCCGATGCCGCGTGGGGCCTGTTCCTGCTCACGGGCCAGAAGCTCAAGCGCCTGCTCCCCTCGCGCGCAATCGCCGATTGGGTGCGGGCCGCGACCAACACCCCCGACTGGCTCTTCCGCGAGTGCTACAGCGCTGTGGGCGACTTGGCCGAGACGGTGTGCCTGCTGCTGGATTCGACTGCCAACATCGCGACCTCAAGCGACGCGCCGAGCGAGGCCCCCGACACGCCCCTGCACGAGTGGATCGACCGCGCCCAGCACCTCCGCACGCTCGATGAGCCCGAGCAGCGTGCGGCTCTTCTCGGCTGGCTGGCCGCGCTGCCCGGCACGCAGCGATTCCTGCTGCTCAAGATGATCACCGGCAGCCTGCGCGTGGGCGTCTCGCGCACGCTGG
The DNA here is from genome assembly GCA_016124375.1 of Tepidisphaera sp. Classification (GTDB taxonomy): domain Bacteria; phylum Planctomycetota; class Phycisphaerae; order Phycisphaerales; family UBA1924; genus RI-211. Next base: position 30,195 of record WGNV01000004.1, on the reverse strand, counting down.
TCGAACGCGCCATCGCCAAAGCCGCGAACATCCCCAAAGACCACGCCGCCCACCTCCTCGCGGGCGATTGGAAACCCACGCCCGCGTTCTTCGAGGCCCTCATGCGGGGCGAAGGCGCCGCGGGCGACGCGGGCGAAGCATCGCGGCCGTACCCGTTCTTCCTCGCCAGCCCCATCGACACCCCGCCCAGCGACGACACCCTCGGCCCCACCTCGCAGTGGCTGCTCGAGTGGAAGTGGGACGGCATCCGCGCCCAACTCATCCGTCGGGGCGTCAGCACCCACCTCTGGTCGCGGGGCGATGAACTGCTGACGCCACGCTTTCCCGAGATCGTCGACGCCGCCGCCCGCCTGCCCGGCGGCACCGTGCTCGATGGCGAAGTGCTCGCCTGGAAAGGCGACGCGCCCCTCGGCTTCGCGGCTTTGCAGCGCCGCATCGGCCGCACCGCCCTTTCGCCCCGCATTCTCAGCAACTTCCCCGCCGCGTTCATCGCCTACGACCTGCTCGAAGAGGGCGGCTTCGACCTTCGACAAACCCCGCTGCGCGACCGCCGCGCCCGGCTCGAGCAACTCCTCACCACCTTCGGCTCCTCGCGCCTGCGTCTCTCGCAGCGCGTGGATGCGCCGACGTGGGACAGCGCCCGCTCGCAGCGCGAACTCAGCCGCGAGCGCGGCGTCGAAGGGCTCATGCTCAAACGTCTCGATTCGGCCTACGCGTCGGGTCGCACGCGGGGCGACTGGTGGAAGTGGAAGATCGATCCGTACACGTTCGACGCCGTGATGACCCACGCCGAGCCCGGGCATGGCCGCCGCGCCGGGCTGCTTACCGATTACACGTTTGCCGTGTGGGACCAGGGCAAACTGGTGCCCGTGACGCGTGCCTACTCGGGCCTGACGCACGACGAGATCAAAACCTTGGACGCGTGGATTCATCGCAACACCACCGGGCGGTACGGCCGCGCCCGCGAGGTGAAGCCCGAGCGTGTCTTCGAGATCGCCTTCGAAGGCATCGCGGCCTCGACCCGCCACAAATCAGGCGTGGCCCTGCGATTCCCCCGCATCAGCCGCATCCGCGACGACAAGCCCGCCCGCGAGGCGGATACGCTCGACACGCTGCGAGCACTGCTGAAGGCAAGGCATGGCGAAGCGAAAACCGACCAACAACTCGGGCTCTTCGGGGAAGACGCGTAAGCGAGCGGGCGACACGACAGGCTCGCCGCACGCTCCGCTCGACTCGACGCCTCCAGGTCCGGATGCGACTGACTCAGACGCCGGACCTGAGTCTTCGAAGGTCCGGGTCCCACGCCCGCGACACCCGAAACTTCTCAAAGCCTCACCTGAAGCGTCACGAAACGAGCAACGACTGCACAGCGAGTCTGGCCCGCTCGCCCCGATCGAATCCTGGTTCGCCTCCAAGGGCTGGACGCCCTGGGAGTTTCAGCGCGATTGCTGGCGAGCCTATTTGGCGGGCCGCAGCGGCTTGGTGCAGGTCGCTACCGGCTCGGGAAAAACCTACGCCGCGTATCTAGGCCCGCTGGCCGAACTTATCCGCGACTCGCGCTCGCCCGCGGGGCTGTCCCCCGGGCTCAAGATCATCTACGTCACGCCGCTCCGCGCTGTGTCGCGCGACATCGAACTGGCCCTGCGCGAGCCGGTGGACGAGCTCGACACCGGCCTCATCGTCGAAAGCCGCACGGGCGACACGAGTTCGAGCGTCCGCGCCCGCCAGCGCGAACGCCTGCCCCACGTGCTGGTCACCACGCCCGAGTCGCTTACGCTGCTGCTGACCCGCCCCGACGCCCGCGCCCAACTTGGCGGCGTCCGCTGCGTCATCCTCGACGAATGGCACGAACTGCTCGCCAGCAAGCGGGGCAGCCAGACCGAACTGGCCATGGCCCGCCTGCGCGAGTTGTCGCCTATGTGCCGCACGTGGGCGTTGTCGGCCACGCTGCCCAACGCGCTCGAAGCCGCGCGGGCGGCAGTGGGGGCCCCGCGCCGCACCGCTCTGGAGAGAGGTGCCACCCAAACAGCCGACCCCGTCGTCATCCGCGCCGACATGGATCGTCCCGTCGTCATCGACAGCATCCTGCCCCGCGAAGGTTTGCGCCTACCCCTCGCCGGGCACCTGGGCCTCGTCATGGTCCAAGAAGTCGCCGCGGCTCTCGACCCGCGCGAGCCCACGCTCATCTTCACCAACACCCGCAGTCAGGCCGAGCGCTGGTTCCACGCACTGCTCGCGATTCGCCCCGAGTGGACCGAACTCGCCGCCCTGCATCACGGCAGCATCGACCGCGCCGAACGCGAGCGCGTCGAGGCGGGCCTGAAGTCCGGCGCCATCCGCATCGTCGTCGCCACCTCCTCGCTCGACCTCGGCGTCGACTTCGCGCCCGTCGAGCGTGTCCTCCAGATCGGTTCGCCCAAGGGCATCGCGCGGCTCGTGCAGCGCGCCGGGCGCTCCAGCCATCGCCCCCGCACGCCCTGCCGCGTGACGTGCGTACCGACGCACGCGCTCGAACTCATCGAGATCGTCGCCGCCCGCGACGCCCTGTCGCGGGGCGAAGTCGAGCCGCGCGACGCGATCGTCGCCCCGCTCGACGTGCTCACGCAGCACATGGTCACCTGCGCCTTAGGTGGCGGCTTCGAGCCCGAGGCGCTCTACGACGAAGTCCGCCGCGCCTGGTCGTTCCGCGATCTCTCCCGCAACGACTTCGACTGGTGCCTCGCCCAGGTCCGCCACGGGGGCGAAGCACTCAAGGCCTACCCGGACTATCGGCGCGTCGAAGAAGACAATGGCCGCATGGTCGTCAAGTCCCCGCGAATCGCCCAACTGCACCGCTTCAACGTCGGCACCATCACGGGCGACAGCACCGTCGAGATCCGCTTCCTGGGCGGGCGCAGCCTCGGGCGCATCGAAGAGAACTTCATCGCCGGGCTCAGCGAAGGCCAGAAGTTCGTCTTCGCGGGCAAAGTGCTGCGCTACGTGATGTTCCAGGACATGGTCGCGTATGTCCGCCCCGGTTACGGCCAGGCTCACCTCACGCCCATCTGGGGCGGCACGCGTCTCCCCATCTCCGAATCCCTCTCCCGTGCCATCCGCCAAACCCTCGAAGAACTGGGCCAAGGCCGCGCCGATTGTGCGGAACTGGCCCACGCCCTGCCCGTTGCCGCGATTCAACAACGCGAGAGCATCATCCCCGCCGCCCGCGATGTGCTGATCGAGATCACCCGCACCCGCGAGGGCACGCACGCGTTCGTGTTCCCGTTCGAGGGCCGCCTCGTGCACGGCGGCCTCGCGGCCATCATCGCCCTGCGCCTCACGCGTCAGCGCAAAGCCACGTTCTCCATCGCCGCCAACGATTACGGCTTCGAAATCCTCTCCGCCGAGGACGTGCCCTTCGAAACGCTGCTCACGCCCGAGTTGTTCAGCGTGACCAATCTCGCCGCCGACGCCGCGGAGAGTGCCGGCACGAGCCTCCTCGCCAAACTGCAGTTCCGCGAGGTGGCTCGCGTGTCGGGGCTGGTCATTCAGAGCATGCCGGGCCGCGCTCGCAGCGGGAAGCAACTGCAAGCCAACTCGTCTCTCATCTATGACGTGCTAAGCGAGTTCGACCCCGGCAACCTGCTGCTTGCCCAGGCCCGGCGCGAAGTCATGGAGCGCCACTTCGAGGAAAGCCGCCTGGGGCGCACCTGCCAGCGCCTGAGCGAGGGCCACCTGCGTATCGTGGTCACTCGCCGCCCGACGCCCCTGTCGTTTCCGCTCCTCATCGAGCGGCAAGCAGGTCGCCTCAGCAGCGAAACGATCCTGGAACGCGTGCAGCGCATGCGCGACGTCTGGCAAACCGATCCGGAAGGAGCCGGCTCACCTTGGAAGGCAGCGTCACACTCCGGTTCGACCCTGCCCACGCCAACGTGGGACGACGGACTGCCGATTCCCAAGATCGAGCAGGAGCCGGCCTCGCCGCGACCCAAGCGCCGCCGCCCGCCCCGCCCGACGATTCCCAGGTGGTGACGCTGCTGCCCCACCGGGCCGCCCTGTGGCGAGGCGACACGCTGCTCGTCGCCGACCTGCACCTGGGCAAGAGTGAAACCTTCCACGCGGCTGGCGTGCCCGTGCCCGCCGGTCTGCACAGCGAAACGCTCGCGCGGCTCGGCGACGCCATCCGCGCCGCCGCCCCCAGGCGCGTCCTCATCCTTGGCGACCTGCTCCACGCACCCGCCGGCACAACGCCCGCCCTGCTCGCCTCGGTCGCCGCGTGGCGCGAAGAGTTCCCACTCCCCATGCAACTGGTCGTTGGCAACCACGACCGCCGCTCGCGCGAGGCGACGAAAGCCTGGAACATCGAAGTCCTGGGTGAGCGTCACCTGGAGCACCGCACGCTGTTCACACACGAGCCGCAGAACCCGGGCGACGACGCCGACTACGCCTGGTGCGGGCACCTGCACCCGGCCGTCACGCTGCACGGCGGGCGCCTGCCCACCAAGCTCGCGTGCTTTCACCTCTCGCCCCGCGTGGGCGTGCTGCCCGCCTTCGCCCGCATGGCCGCGGGCACCGTCTACGCCCGCCAACCGGGTGATCGGGTGTTCGCCATCGCGCCCGGGCGCGTCATCGAAGTCTGACCCGCCCGCGGCTCACGGGCACGAACCACCGGCGATCACATCGATGATCGCATCCACATCCCCCTGGTCTGCCACGCCGTCGCCGTTGAAATCCGCGTCGATGCCCGTCGGGTTTTCGCCCCCCGCGATCACGTTGACGAGGTAATCCACGTCCCCCTGATCAACCACGCCGTCCTGATTCACATCCGCGTCGCACGAGGGCGGCATCTCCGGCACCGCAAGCAAGTCATCGAACGTCACGGTGTTCACGCCCGACGTCAACACCCGCAGCGTCACGCTGCGAATCCCCGCGTTCGATGCCACGGTCATCTGGCTCCAGCCGGCCGTCGTCAGCGTGTCGGAATCCACCATCACCCCGCTCGCATCGAACGCCTGCATCTGAAACGCCAGAGGGTGCCCGATGCCCGACGCCTCGATGGACACCTGGGTCATCGGCACATCAAACGTGATCGTCTCCGGCCCGCCAAACTCGGTCGACTCGACCGTCGAGAGCGCCAAAAAATTGTGCCCGCTGAACGCCCGCACGCTGAACGTCGAATCGTTCAGCAACGCCCCGCCCTGGTTGCTGTTGGCTCCGGAAAAGTGCACGCCCCACGCCGCGAATGTGTTATGCAAGGGCGATGCGTTGTCGAACGCCGCGGGCGCGGAGATCGCCTGCCCCGCCGGGTTCACGTCAAAGTTGATCGTCACCACGTTCCCCGCCGCACACACGCCACCACACACCAAGCACGCGGCAAGCGAAACGATCGAGCACGTCGAGTTCATGCGTTGGCTCCTCTGAAAAACGTCGGGCTCCGAACCTGCGAAGCAGCGGCGAGCCGAAACCACAGGCAACCAGGCGCCACGGCCATGGCTCGTTCCGGCACGTGAGTTCGACCGAGGAGAGTTCACGCCGCGAACAGAAATGCGGAGAAGTCAGTTTACCCGCCGCCGGTGCCCGTGCAACACAAACTCGCAAGTGTTCGATCACAGCTCGCTACGCCGACGCCTGAGAACCCCGCATCGCACAGCCTTCGTCGCAAGGACTCATGATCAGAGGATTACGGGCAAGGCCCGCCCGCGATCACGTTGATCAGCGCGTCGATGTCGCCCTGGTCGGCTACGCCGTCCTGATTGAAATCCGCGTCGATCCCCGTCGGATTGTCGCCGCCGGCGATGACGTTGATCAGGTAGTCCACATCTCCCTGATCCGCCACGCCGTCCTGGTTCACATCCGGGTCGCACGATGGGCCAGCAAGTTCCAGGCTCACGTTGTCCAATCCCGTGTAGTTGCCGTCCCCAAAAAAGTGCCCGAACGTGATCGTGGTCGACGCGCTGCGAGCGACGAAATCAACGCTGTGCGCAAACCAGCGTGACTGCGCGATGCCGATCTCGGTAAAGTCCGACGATGCGACCGTGCCCATCGAGTCGGTCACCAGCACGCGCAGATAGGAGTTGCCGTAGTAGCCCGAGCCCTGGTCAAACGTGATCCGGTACGTCGCGCCGGGCGTGAGTGCGACCACCTGGAACACGCCCCCCGCGACGCCCGGGTAGTCCGTCAAATCCAAAAATTTCGTTCCGTCCGAAGGCAGCAAGCTGAACGGGTTGGGTGTACCGATCCACGCGACGCCCGGCCCCGTCACCGACCACCCGGCGATGTTTGCCGACCCGGGCCCAAGGTCCATCGTGTTGTCGCCATTCGGGAGGAACGTCCCGAATTCGAAACTCGGATTGACCAACAGATTCTGTGCCGAGGCCGCGCCGGCAAACGCCGCCACCGCCACGATCGCCACAATCTTGATCATGCGTCCCTCCTCTGCCGATCTCATCAAAAGAGACATCGACGGAGAAAGGCTATCACCTCTCGGCCCAGCCGCAAGAGCAATTGCATCGAGTTCGCGAGGCTTGATCGCCGAGCAGACGCGTCCTCATCTCATCCTAATGAGCCGCGGACTGCTCGCCGGCCTTGGCCGCGATCCCGTTCTTCTCCTGATAATCCTTGATCGCGGCGTGGATCGCATCTTCCGCCAGCACCGAGCAGTGAATCTTCACCGGGGGCAGGCTTAGTTCCTCGACGATCTGCGTGTTCTTGATCGACTCAGCCTCGTCCAGCGTCTTGCCCTTCAGCCACTCGGTCGCCAGCGAAGACGACGCGATCGCCGAGCCGCAGCCGAAGGTCTTGAACTTGGCGTCCTCGATGACGCCGGTGGTGGGGTTGACGCGGATCTGCAGCTGCATCACGTCGCCGCACTCGGGCGCGCCGACCAACCCGACGCCGACGTCCTTGCGAGTCTTGACTTCGGCGGTCGTGCCGAAGGAGCCGACGTTGCGGGGTTTTTCGTAATGCTCAATGATCTTCGGGCCGTATGCCATGGGAAGTCTCCAAATTGCTAAATACCAAATTGCTAAATGGCTAAATCAGAGGTGCGACGAGATTCCATTGCCGGGCGTGCATTCGATTGGGTTTCTCGGATCGGTCGTCCCGTGAAACTTCGGGCGGGTTTCTTCGTGGACTCCCACTGCGTGCCCTTCAGAATCGAACCGACGATCGTCTTGATCTCTGTGAGTTCCTCGAGCAACGACGAAAGGCGTCCTTCGGGCACCCACTTCCGTCGAATACAAAGCCGCAGCCAAAACCGCGTCTCTGCCAGTTCTTTCGTCGCGATCGCCAAACACTTCCGAAAGTCCTTCGTGCTCATGGCTTCGTCAGCCTCAGCGAGGTTCGCACCCACCGACGAGCCAGCCGCGGCCAACTGCTCCACAATTCGCAAGAACCTCCCGTCCGCAGCCAGTTGCTCCGCCACTGCCACGCACCGATCGCTGAACGATTCGGCTCGCTCCAAAAACTCAGGTTTCAACCGCCCGCGTGCCATCTTCGCTCCAAAGTTCTGTCAACTGCCCATACGCGAAGGTCTAAATTTAGCCATTTAGCAATTTAGCCCTTTGGCAATTTCGCTAGTGGTGCGCCCATTCCACCTTGCTCAAATCAATCCCTTCCTTATGCATGTCGTACAGCGGGCTCATCTCGCGCAGGCGCTTCACCGCCTCGACGATCTTCGCCGTCGCGTACTCCACCTGCTCGGGCGTCGTCCACTTGCCCATGCTCAGCCGCAGGCTGCTGTGGGCCAGTTCATCGCCCACTCCCAGGCCCTTCAGCACATAGCTCGGCTCCAGGCTGGCGCTGGTGCACGCGCTGCCGCTGGAGCAGGCGATGTCCTTGATCGCCATCATCAGCCCCTCGCCCTCGACGAAGCCGAAAGAGATGTTCGTGATGTGGGGCAGGCGCTTGGTCGCGTGCCCGTTTACCTGGCAGCTGTCGAGCTGGCTCGTGATCGTCTTCTCCACGCGATCGCGCAACTGGATCAATCTGGCCGCGTCCTTCTCCATCTCCGCCATCGCGATCTCGCACGCCTTGCCCAGCCCCACGATCCCCGTCACGTTCAGCGTGCCGGAGCGGAAGCCGCGTTCCTGCCCGCCGCCGTCGGCCAGGGCCTGCAGCCGCACGCGGGGCTTGCGGCGGCGAACATACAACGCCCCCACGCCCTTGGGCCCGTAGATCTTGTGCCCGCTCATGCTCAGCAGGTCCACCTGGGCCTTCTCCACATCCGTCGGCATCTTCCCCGCCCACTGCGTGGCGTCGGTGTGGAAGATCACGCCCCGCTCGTGGCACAGCGCCCCGATCTCCGGAATCTCGTTGATCGTGCCGATCTCGTTGTTCGCCCACATCAGCGACACCAGGATGGTGTCCTCGCGCATCGCCGCCTTCACCATCTCCGCGGTGATCACACCATCCTGAGGCGGCTCCAGAAACGTCACCTCAAAGCCTTCCTTTTGAAGCCGCTTGCACGGGTCCAGCACGGCCTTGTGCTCGATGATGCTGGTGATGATGTGCCCGCGATTCATCGAGCCCGCCGGGGCCTTCTCGTAGAGGTACGCCGCCCCTTTGATCGCCAGGTTGTTGCTCTCCGTCGCCCCGGACGTGAAAATGATCTCTTTCTCGTCCGCGCCCAGCAGCCTCGCCACCTGCTCGCGGGCCTTGTCCACCGCCGCCTCGCTGTCCCATCCAAACCGGTGGTTGCGGCTGCCCGGGTTCCCGAACATCGTCGTGAAATACGGCAGCATCGCCTCCACCACCCGCGGGTCGCAAGGCGTCGTGGCGGCATGATCAAGGTAAATCGTTTCGGGATGGCTGGTCATCGTCGTCTCCAATGGCTCAAGATCTGATACGCCCGGCCGACATCAAAGTTCGGAGTGTGTACGGACGTGGCTTGGCACCCACTGTCGCTTTAGACCGACTGTAGGCGCTCTTGCGATTTAGAATCCTTCAAGAAAATGGACCTGCAAGCCTGCATTCGAGCCAGACCCCCGGCTTGGATGCCGATCACGTCCCCGCCGGCCGCCGATACGTCATCCGCAGCACGTTGCCCTTCTGGTTGTACTCGGCCGAGGTCATGTAGGCCCGGATCAGAAGCAGCCCGCGTCCCGAGCCGCGCTCAAGATTCTCTTCCAGCGTCGGATCCGGGATGGCACTGGGGTCAAACCCTGGTCCCTGATCTTCCACCACGATCTCGATGTGCTCGTCGGACGCGTCGAACTTCACCGAGATGGGCGTGTCCTCGGGCAGGCTCCGATGCCCGTGCCGGAAGCCGTTGCTCATCGCCTCGTGCAGCGACAGCCGCACCGCGAACACCGAGGCCCGGGGATAGTTGAATCGCGCGAGCGCCTCGACGACGCGGTCTTCCGCGCGCTCGATGGCCGCGGCGTCGTTGACGACGGTGATGACGGCCCGATCATGCTGGCCATGGGGAGCGGCCATGGGGCTCACACGAAGCTCTTGGCGGCGTCTTCGTTGGTGGGGTGGATCTGCAGAATCGTGTTCAGCCGCGTGATCGCGAAAACCTCGTAGATCTGCGGGTTGATGTTCGACAGCCGCAACTGACCCGAGCGGGCCCGGATCCGGTTGTTCAGCGTGATCAGCGCGCCCAGGGCGGCCGACGACAAGTGCTCCACGTTGGCGAAGCTGATCACCATGCGGGGCTTGGGCTCCGCCTCGATGATCGCCGCGATCTCGTCGCTGATCGACCGGATGTTCCCTTCGTCGAGAATGTTCCGATCAACGAACTCGATCTGGATGTGGCCGTCGGTCCTCTTGACCCTGATGCGCGACTCGGAAGCGGGCATGCTCGAGACTCCTGAATAGCTCTTTATCGTTCGATGATAGCGAGGGTCCGGGCGCCCTCCAAACCTGTCCCGCCCACCGGGAAAAAAAGACCCGGGCGCTCGACGAGCCCGGGTCGAAGGGGGTGGACGTGCTCCCGGAGCCTACAGCCCGCCGGGCAGCTTGAGCGACTCGGCCAGGCCGGGGAAGTGACGCTCCTCCTGCTCGTTCTGGATCAGGATCGTCGGCTTCACCAGGATCAGCAGGGTCTGCTCTTCCTTGGTCGTGGTGCGGTTGGTGAAGAAGCGGTTGAGGATCGGGATCTTGGACAGCACCGGCACGCCGCTCTCGACTTCCTGCTCGGTCACCATGCGCTGGCCGCCCAGCAGCAGCGTGCCCTGGTCGGGCACCGTGACCGTCGTCTGAACTCGAGTTGTCGTCACCGTCGGCAGCTGGATGTTCGAGCCGACCTGGCCCGAGTTCTGCAGCTGGCCGCCCGCGACCGCCGTGATCGTCTGCGTCGCGAAGCCCACGATGCGGTTGGTGGCGGTGTCGATGTCCAGCGTCACGTAGCGGCGGTCCGCCGACACCGTGCCCGACACGCCCATCGTCACACCCTCGGGAATCGCGTTGGTCTGCGGATCGAAGCCGACCGCCGACTCGCTCACGACCGGGGTCAGGTCCGACACGAAGGCGACGCTGGTCGCCACGACGATGTACGAGGTCTGGCCGTTGGTGAAGGTCAAGCGCGGCGCCGTCAGCGAGACCGTCCGCCGATCCGCCTGCGTCGCCTTGATCAGGAAGTCGACCTGCACGTCGTCCAGGAACTGACCGGCCACGCCCAGCGCCGGGGCGCCCTGCAGAATCGTGTTCGCGAACGAGCTGGTGGTCAGGGCCTGGGTGATTCCCAGCGAATCCTGGGCCGCGGAGATCGGCGAGAGCGGGCTGGGCCGCGCCCCGGCGAACACCGGCGTGCTGCTGCCGTTGGGCAGGAACCGTCCACCCAGGTACTCGCCCGTGTTGGAGAAGAAGTCCGACGCCTGGGCGTTGGGCTGCGTCGCGCGGGCCGCACGCACCTGGTTGTTGTTCGCGTTGAAGTACACGTCGAGGTCGAACCCGATCTGCTCGAAGAAGTCCTGCGCCACCAGCAGGAAGCGGGTCTCAACGTTCACCTGCAGCGCCCGCTGGGCCCGCAGCTGGCTCAAGAGACCCTGGATCGCCCGGTGGTTGGCCGGGGTGTTGGTGATGATCAGCGCGCCCTGGAGCTGCTGGATGAACCCGGTGTCGCCCCCGTTCTCACGCCACCCCTGGTTGTCCACGTTGTTGGTGATGATCTGGATCAGGTCGTTGGTGCGGTCTTCCAGGCTGCGGCGTTGAATGTTGTTGTTGTTGGTATCGCGGAACGGGCTCTGGCCGCTGCCGCCGCCGCGCTGCGAAGCCGACTGCAGCACCTGCTGCAGGTCGAACTCGGGGGCGTTGGTGTAGTTGGGAACCTCGATCAGCAGATCGCGGATGTCGTAGATCGCGATCACCTTGTTCTTGTTGATCACCTCGCGCGACGCGATGTTCAGGATGCCGTCGGTCATCGACCACGCGGCCCCGTTGGTGCCCAGCGGATCCGGGCTGATCTTCTCAACGACCCGGTCGAGCACCGTCCGCACCGACGCGTTGTTCAGGTTCAGCGTGACGGGCGTTTCCTTGTCGACACCCGCGTTGCTCAGGCTCTGCCAGTCGACATCGACGCTCAGGTTGGTGATCTGCGAGAGGAACGCCACCACGCTCGACAGCGGGGTGTCGTTGAAGTTCACCGGCACCCGCGTGCTGTCGATCTTGGCCAGCGCCCGCCGATTGTCGGGCGAATCGTTGAACGCCGAGGGCTCGCCCCGCAGCTCGCTGATCTGGGGCCACTCCGCCGGGTAGTCGACGATGCCCTTGTTCGGCACCATCGCCTCCATGTTGTCGGCCGTGTTCTCGGCAATGCCCCGGTTCCGGTCCATGTCCGACTGGTGGGCCCGGCGCAGCAGCACGATGTCGCGCAGCACATCCTTCAGCACCAGCCCCGTCGAGTTCGTCGGGTCCAGGAAGAGGATGTTGTCGCACACCTGCAGCGCTTCCTCGTACTTCATCTCGGCCTGCAGCGCCCGCACCCGCCCGATGCTCTCGGCGATCTTGTTCGCCTTGGCCGCCGCCGCTTGCATCGCGGCCCGGTCCGCCTCGTCCTTCAGCTTCGCCGCCCGTTCCGCCGCCTGCTTGGCGCGGATGTCGTTGTCGGTGTTGTCGATCTGCGTCCGCAGGTCGGAGATCTGCTTGGAAAGGTCCTCGAACTCGCCCTGGGCCGTCAGATCCTTGTTGGTGTTCAGCCGCAGATTCGCCGACGCGGCCAGGTCCCTCGCCTTGGAGGTGTCCCCGCTGCCCAGGGCCCGCTTGGCCGAATCCAGGTCGTTGTTGAACTCCGCCAGGAAGGCCTGCTTGCGGATGGCGTTGTTGTCAAGAACCTGCTGAATCCCCGCCTCGGGCTGGCCCGGGTTCAGGTTCAGGCGTGCACGGCATTCCGCCAGACGCTGCTCCGCGTGGCTCTTCTCTTCCGCGCTGATGTCGTTCGCAAACTCGCTCAGCACCCGCTGGTACTTGTCCCCGGCGTCCTTCACCAGCGACTGCTCATACGCCGCGTCCGCCTCGCTCAAGATCGACTGCGCGTCAAAATGCCGCGCCATCTGCACCAAGTCGCCCTGTCCGCTCGGCTGCGCCGGCGGAGGCTGCATCGGGGCAGCGGGCTGTGCGGCCGGAGTCGCCTCGGGCTGCGCCGCCGGCGTCGTTTCAGGCTGGCTCATGGGCTGCGCCGCCGGAGCCGCGGGGGCGGGCTCAGCCGCAGGGGCCGCCGCCGGTGCGGGCTCAGCCGCAGGGCTCGCGGCCGGAGCCGGAGCGGGTGCGGGTGCGGGTGCGGGTGCCGGAGCGGGCTCGGGCTCCCTCTTCTTAATGACTCCCGGCTGCATCATGCCCGCGTTCGCGGACGACGCCGCCACCACCCGCAACTGCAGCTCGCTCACCCGGTGCGTCTGCTCGGGCGTCAGGTCCACGCCCGAACGCGTGATCGACTCCAGCGTCGCCCGAGACGTCCGCAGCTCGCCACTATCCAACTGCTGACCCGCCTGCTCGATCAACCCGGGAATCGAGGGAGTCAGCGCCGCCTGCCGCGCCGCCACGCCCGCCAGCACCGCCTTGGCGTGCGCCACTTCGGCGTTGGTCGCCGTCGGGGCATCAACGACCGCCCGGGCCTGACGGGTCGCGATCACCAGGTCGTCGTTCGACAAGGCGTCGTCCGCGGCCTGCAGGCTCACCTGCACCTGGCTCAGCGCCTTGATCCGCACATCCGCGTTCCGCAGCAGCGTGTACAGGCGTGCACGCTCGTGATCGCTCAGCGACAACCCCGAGTTGGGCGATGCCAACGGGCTCAACAAGTTGCGGGCCTTGACCGGCTGCCCGCCGGCGATCAGGTCCGCCGCCTTGTCCAGAATCTCTGTGTTCGAACGCTCGCGGGCCGCGCCCGCGTCCGGCCCGGGCTGGGCCTGCGAATAGGCGAGCGGGGCGGAGATGGCCACCGCCAGGCCCGCGGCTGCGAAGAGGGAACGAACGCAGAAGATGTCACGGCTGAACATTGGCTTCTCCAACAGGCATACCACGAAGCGGCCGCACAAAACGAACCCAGGCCGCCCGGAATCAAACCTCGCTCGCGTCTTCAGACGTACCGACTGACGTACCCGGAAACCCCTTCGGAGCCCCCGGGGGGCGGGAGCATAGGTCCCGCATTCGCCGTCTGCACGCCGAGCCGCCCCGAAACGACACGCCCCCGAAGGCGAGACGCCGGGTGTCAATCGCCGCCACCAAGGGCGAACCCCCGGCGACGACCGACCTTGAGCGAGTCGCGGAAGATACTCGCCCGCGATACAAGATGCAACCCGCCCCCCCTCACCCCCGCCGGGCGACACTCCCTCACCACCATCCCGCCCTTCACCCCTCCATCCAGCGCGACGCAATGATGAAGCCCGAGCCGCCCCCGGGAACCTTGCTGCGCTTTCCGGGGCCCTTCAATGCCCCGATCTGTTCGGGCTTTAGCCGGTCCGAGGCCACAATGAACACATCCTGCCAGCTATCTGCCTCGTCCCCGCCCAGCGCGGCGACCGCGTCAAAGGCCGTTTCTTCCGCCGCCCGCAGGCTCGACGCCCTGAGCACGATCTCGGCGTATTTCGGGGGCTGCTTCTCGAACTCGCAGCGGGCCACGCAGCGCCACAGCGTGATGCCCAGGTCCTTCCCGTCGTCGTCCACGTTCGTGTCAGGATCCACATTCAGCAGCAACTGCCAGTCGTCGCGCAACTGCTCGACCACTTCGTCGGGTCCCAGCAGTTCGGGGCGGTCGTCGGGCATCCACAGCACCGACCGGTGCTCGTGCGCCGCCGCGTCCGCGCCCGCCGGCTCATCCATCATCTCCAGATCAAACGACGCCAGGATCTTCTCCACCCGCTCCTTGAGCGAAGGCTCCACCCGCACCGTGATGATCTTGTGTTCATCCACAAAGATGTAGACGAAGGGCTCTTCGGACATCGCCCCAAACCCGCACAGGCCGTCTTCGAAGAGAAAATCGCGGTATCGCCGCACCGCGTCGGTCATCCGGTCGAGCCCGACCAGGTCGTACGAGATGTACGGATCGATCTCCCGGAACGCGTCGTGCCCCAGGATGTCCAGGATCGGGTACACCCTCCCGGGCAGCAGCGTCGTGAGCATCCGAAACAGCGGCTCGACGCGCTCCGCAGACACCACGCAGTCAAACAGGTAGCGGTCGGGCCATTCTTCCCAGTCACCCTCTTCCCCACCTCCGTCAGACTGCTCAAAGTGCATGGAGTACCCCGCCTTGGGCTTCATGGGCTCCACGGGGTACGCCCCGAGCGGGAACTTGAATCCCTCATTCTCCTGGCGCGTGATGCTGGGGTCGGCCTTGCAGGTCGGCATTGGGCGGGAGTCTATGAGCGTCGCCGACGCGTTCGGCGGCTCGCACGTCGCGGGGGGGGCCCGGTTCCCCTCCCGCAGGCCTCCGCCCGTCGATGCCACACCCCCCCGAAAAGGATTCTGCGCCCGGGCGAACAAATTTTGCAAGCCCCGCCATGCGAGCGGACATTCATTGCGGATTGATGTGTCCCAATCACGCACACGCGCCGGCCGGGCTCGTGTGCCTGGGTCCCAGCGATCAGAATCCCGGGCCGGGGATTCCGCCTGCCTCGGACGTGCGTCCCGCGTTTCTCCCCGCGGCGATCACGCGTTCGGGCTGGCGACAGATCGTGCAGTGATTTCCGCGGACGGTTCCATCCGAACCGTCCCTCGCGCGGGCTCCTTGCCCACTCATCGCGCGAGCCACATGTGTAACCCCGTAACGCCCTGTCGGCGTCGGGGGTGCCATATCGGTGTGGAACCGATGGCCTGTCGATGAGAAGTGAGAAGGAGTTATTGCATGCGCTTTTCCCCCTTGAGCCTGCTCGCCCTGTGCGTGCTGCCCGCCGCCGCGTTCGCGCAAACCGGATACACCATCACCGGTGCCTTGTCGAACTTTGACTGCACCAACCACTGCGATTACGACTGCGACGAGATGGAGATTGAGCTCGAAGGCGCCCAGCCCAGCGACATCGTCCACACCTACACCAACGGCAACTACGGCGCGCCCACCGTCACCCTTTCCGCCGACGGCCACTCCACCATCGTCGACTACCGCAACCCCAACCACCTCACCCACGTCAACAGCATCGAGCACTTCGGCGTCTCCGTCCGCAGCGCGTACTACTACGGCCCGCCCGCCGTCTACTACCCCACACACGTGCGCTGGTACCGCGATGGCCACGTTGCCACCGTCAACGGCCAGGTATCCAACCCCGCCGGCGGCACCACCCACGCCTCCCAGCCCATGCTCCCCGCCATCTCCGCCACCGTCACCCAGGGGTCCCAGGGCCAGGGAGGCGTCACCCTCACCATCACCAACACCGACCCCTCCCAGATCATCTGGGTGAAGCGCCGGGCCATCATCTCCGCCGGGCTCGTCTCGCTCGAATCACTCATGCCCAACGACCCGGTGGTCACCAGCACCCTCCCGATCGATTCCGCGCCCGTGCGCCTCGATCCGTTGCAGTCACTCACCGTGGCTCATGATCTCATCGAAATCGAAGAGGACCAGAGCGCCGTCTTCGCCGCCGAGTACTTCCAGGACCTCGAAAACGCCGACCCCTTCCAACCCCACGTCGCCGGCCCGCTGCTGGGCAATGTCATGACCGCCGCACAGGCCAACCCGCAGGATCTCGGCTGCCCCCACGGTCCGCCCACCGTCGTGACTCCGCCCCAGAGCACCACCCAGGACCAGGGCACCCGCGTCGACCTCCGCATCACCGCCCACGGCGACGACGTCACCCCCCTCACCTACGCCTGGCTCAAGGACGGCGTCGAACTCGTCGACGGCAACGGCATCAGCGGCTCCACCTCCAACCACCTCCGCATCGACAGCCTCCAACCCGCCAACGAAGGCTTCTACAGCGTTAAAATGACCAACTTCTGCGCCACCCGTTTCTCCACCAACGCCCTGGTCTTCATCACCGGGCACAACATGCCCCCCGTCCACACCAACCCCACCTGCGACCCCGACATGAACCAAGACGGCGTCGCCGATCAGGGTGACGTCGACTACCTCATCAACGTCGTCGCCGGCGGCTCCAACCCCACCGGCGCCGATCCCGACTTCAACCAGGACGGCGTCGCCGATCAAGGCGATGTCGATGCCCTCATCAATGACATCGCCGGCGGCCAGTGCCCATAAGCACCCTCGCCTCCTCCCAACGCGTGCCTCCCTCGAAGGCGCCCCCTCGCCCAACGGCCTGGGGGCGGCTTTTCATTTCCGCCCCGCTCGAACCCACCGCCGCGTACGCTCTTTCGCATGGAGCAAAGTCTGCTGGCGATTGCCGTCGGAAACACCCGCACCCGCTTCGGCCTCTTTGAGGGCAAAGACCTCTCCGGGGCCTCGTCGCTGCCCAGCGATCAGCCCGGCGCGATCGCCAAGGCCGTCGCCGACATGCTCGTCAACCACGCGGGTGTGCCCATCCTCATCTCGAGCGTGAACACCCCCGCCAGCGAAGCCCTCCGCACCGCCCTCGAATCCGCGGGCGACGTGTACATGGTCGGCTCCGACATCCCGATCCCCCTCACCCACGCCCTCGACGACGCCTCGACGCTGGGCCAGGACCGCGCCCTGTGCGCTCTGGCCGCCTACGCCCGCGCCCAGCAGGCCTGTGTTGTCGTCGATGTCGGCACCGCTGTCACCGTCGATTTCATCGATGGCGAAGGCATCTTCCAGGGCGGCGTCATCGCCCCGGGCCTCAACATGATGCTCAAGAGCCTGCACGAGCACACCGCCGCCCTGCCCTTGCTCGAGTTCGCGCCGCCCGACCCCGCGCGGGGCGTCTTCGGGCTCGACACCCGCCACGCCATGATCCTGGGCGTGCAAGCCGCGGTTCGCGGGCTGGTACGCGAAGCGATCGAGCGCTACGCCCAGGCGTACGAGGCCTACCCGCAGATCGTCGCGACCGGTGGCGACGCGGCGCTTCTCTTCGAAAACGACGACCTCATCGAGCACATCGTGCCCGACCTGCAGCTGGTGGGAATACTCGAAGCCGCCAACGCCGAACTCGACGCCGAGCCCGGCGCCGATCCGGACAGTCGCGCGTGACCGCCTCCGCGGCGACCTTCCGCCTCGAGTCCCCCCACGCGCCCGGCGGCGTCGGCCTCGTGAGCATCCAGGGTGACATCGCCGCGCTCCTCGCCGCGATCAACATCACACAGGTAGCAGTGGGGGGCGTCGCGCTCCGCCACCTCCCCGGCGTCGGCTCCCTCGTTCTCGCCCGCTGGAGCAACACCCAAGCCCACCTGATGCCCCACGGCGGCTTGGCCCAACTCCAGCAACTCCGTGAAACACTCGCCCGTGCCGGCGCGATCGAAGAAGAAGATGGTGTAGAAACGGAGGACCGGCGAGGACCGCCGGGCCACCCCAATCACCCAAGCCACCCCACCGACGCCGCCCTCGATCGCGCCCTCGCCCGCGTCGCCTCTCCCCGAGGCGTCGATCTCCTCCTCGATCAACCCCGCCGCTGGCGCGAAAACCTTCCCAACGACCCCGACATCGACCGCCTGCTCAATCGCCTGATCCATCCGCCGCTGGTCGCCATCATCGGCCCCGCCAACGTCGGCAAGAGCACCCTCGTGAACGCCCTGTGCGATCGCGCCGTCAGCATCGTCGCCGACCAGCCCGGCACCACCCGCGACCACGTCGGCGTCACCGTCACGCTCGACGGCCTCACCATCCGCCTGGTCGACTGCCCGGGCTTCCGCGACCTCGGGCACTCGCCCGCCTCCGCGTCCGCCGAGCTGGAACGCCGCGCGGTCGAGATCGCGACGCGCATCGCCTCCAGCGCCGACCTCGTCATCGCCGCCGCCGACCCGCACACGATGGATTTCGATCCTCCGGCAGCCCTCGGCGATCTCTCCGGTCGCCTGCTGCGCATCTCACTCCGCGCCGACCTCGCCCGCGATCAACCTGCCCTTGCATCCCGGTTCGACCATCTCGTGAGCGTCCACCAGCACACCGGCCTCGAAGAGCTCAAACTCAAAGTCCGCGCCGCCATCGTTCCCGATCACGCCCTCCGTGCTCGCGTAGCCTGGAACTTCTGGGACTGACCCGACCCACGCCCGCCCGAGCCTACACTTTCCGCTTACCTCCGAAATCGCACAATTCATAAGGCATCACGACCCCATGGACGATCGGCAGCAACAAATCCGCGAGCGGGCAGGTCTTGAAGAATCGCGCCTGAACCAGGAGTTCATCGACTGGCTCCGCACCTGGGGCACGCCCATCCTCCTCGTCCTCGCCCTCGTCGCCGCGGCGTACGCGCTCCAGCAGCGCTGGGCCAAGGCCAAGGCCGAAAAGATCGACGACGCCTTCGTCCAGCTCGATAGCGCCAGCCAGGGCGACAACCCCAGCCCCGACGCCCTCGCCGCCGTCGCTCACGACTTTGACAACGTCAAATCCGTCGGCCTGCTCGCCCGCCTGCAAGCCGCCGACGCCTACCTGGGCGCCGTTCAGAAGGGCCTCAAGCTCGGCGCCACCCTCAAGCCCAACGACAAGAACCAACTCGACGGCACCCTCGAGAACCCCGACGACGCCCTCACTCCCGAACTCAAGGCCACCTACCTCACCAGCGCGGCTGACCTCTACCAGCAGGTCTACGACAAGGCCTCGACCGATTCGGCCAAGGCGCTGCTCACGCTTAACTCGCTCTATGGACTGGCCGCGGTCGCCGAGAGCCAGGAGAAGTTCGACGTCGCCAAGAGCATGTACGAAAAGATCGAGCAACTGACCGACAAGACTCCCTACGCCGCTCACGCCGCCATCGCCAAGGAGCGCATCGCCAAGCTCGACACACTGAAAAACCTGCAGCCCGTGCTGAGCCTGGCCGAACTGCCCAAACGCCCCGAGCCCCCGGCCCCACCCGCGCCCAAGGCCCCCGCGGGCCTGCCGCCGGGCGCTACGCTCACGCCCGTTCCCGGTCCGCCGGGCGCCCAGCCCAGCCCCGCGGCCAAGCCCGCCGAAGGCACGCCCGCCGCCGCTCCGGCCACCGCCCCCGCCACCACGCCGCCCGCGACGCCCTCCTCCGAACCCGCCAAGCCCGCGGAGTCTCCCGCCACCCCCGCGCCGGCCACCCCGAAATGAGCCCGGGGGCGTGATGCCCAAGAAGCCCCGCGATCCAGATCCCGCCGCCGCCAACGACGCCAGCCCCGACCAGGCGACCGCCGCCGGCCTCATCCTCCCGGGCGGGCGCATCAACGCCGAGACCGTCCGCGCCGCCCTCGAACAAGCCCGCGACGCCGCCGAAGCCACCGGCGAAGAAGCCGACGAAGTCGCGCTGCGCACCGTCCGCCTCACGCTGCGCCACGACCTCAACAAGCGCCTCGACAAATACCTCGTCGATCGCATCGTCTTCCTCAGCCGCAACCAGATCCAGCGCCTCATCGACGATGGCGGCGTCACCGTCAACGCCCGCGCCCCCAAGGCCTCCACCAAGCTCAACAAAGGCGACGTCGTCGAAGTCGTCGTCCCCGAGCCGCCTCCCAGCAACGTCCAGCCCGAAGACATTCCCCTCGACGTGATGTTCGAAGATCAGCACATGATCGTGCTGAACAAGCAGCCCGACATCATCGTGCATCCCGCCCGCAGCCACCTCAAGGGCACCATGCTCTCCGCCCTCGCCTTCCACTTCCTCCATCACTCTTCCACCGGGGGCTCCCTCTCCAACGTCGGCCAGGAGTTCGCCCGTCCCGGCGTCGTTCATCGCCTCGATCGCCAGACCAGCGGCTGCATCGTCTTCGCCAAAACCGAAGAAGCTCACTGGAAACTCTCACGCCAGTTCGAACACCGCCGCGTCGACAAGCGCTACGTCGCCCTCGTCCACGGCGCTGTCGAGCCCGACGTCCAGCGAATCGACCTGCCCCTGGGCCCGCACCCCAGCCGCGAAAAAGGCTTCCGCGAAAAAAACGTCGTCCGCTTCGACGACGAAGGACGCGAGGCCATCACCATCGTCCGCGTGCGCGAACGCTACACCGTGCCCGGCCCACGCCCGCGCGCCTACTCACTCGTCGAACTGGAACTCAAGACAGGCCGCACGCATCAGATCCGCGTGCATCTCAGTTACAACCAGTGGCCAATCGTCGGCGACGACATGTATGGCGGCCGCGCCCTCACGATTGACTCACTCGAAGAAGCCCCCGCCCCGCCTGCCAACCCGCCAACCACCCCACACGAAAAACTCTCGCGCGAGCGGATGACCAAAAACCTGCTCATCGCCCGCCAGGCCCTGCACGCCACGGTCCTGGGCTTCCGCCACCCCGCCACCGACGAACCCATGCAGTTCATCGCCCCGCTCCGAGGCGACATGCTCGAAACCGTCCGCGCCCTGCGAGCCGCCGGCCCCGCGAGCATCGTCGACGCCCCCGGGGCCACGGTCGACCTCGCGACGCTGGCGCCCTAGGTCGCGCATGATTTCGGTGCGTCGGAGGATAAATCCGCAACGCTCGTCGTCGCGCAGGCTTTGAGGGTGGTCTTGAGTTGTTCGATGATGCGTATCGACCGGCGCCCACTGCCATGCACCCTCGCTTGAGTCTCTCGAAACCCAGTCAGGCGGCGACGGCGCCGACCAAGTCTTTGATCGATGCGGCGCCTTGCGAGCGCACCCAACTAGCCAGGCCCTTTGCGACCTTGACGGGGCTGCGCGGATCGACGAAGAGGCCGGTGCCGATTTCGACGGCGCTCGCGCCGGCGAGGATGAACTCTGCGGCGTGCCGCCAGTGGAGGACGCCCCCCAGGCCGATGATGGGCGTCTTGGTGTCGCGAGCCAGGGCGCGGTAAACATCAAACACGAGTTTGACGGCGATGGGGTGGATGGCCGGGCCGGAGAGGCCGCCCGTGGTGTTGGCGAGCACGGGGCGGCGGGTGCGGACGTCGATGGCCATGGCGCTCATGGTGTTGGCGATGCAGAGGGCGTCGGCGCCGGGGCGCTGGTTGGGGCCGTTGGGGGATGAGTTGGCGGGCTCGACGGCGGCGCGGGCGATGTCGGCGAGTTTGACGGGGCCCATGGCGATGGGGCTGAGCTTGACGAACAGGCGCGTGCGGGGGAGGACGGCGCGGACCTCGCGCACCAGTTCGGCGAGCAGGTCGGGGGATGAGCCGAACTCGGTGCCGTGCTTGACGTTGGGGCAACTGACGTTGAGCTCGACGGCGGGCATGGCGGAGATTGTGCCGAACGCCGCGGCGACTTGCACAAAGTCGTCGACCGAGAAGCCCGAGATGGAGCCGACGACGGCGGCGGGAACAGACGCGATGCGAGGGGCGTAGTCGCGCAGGAAGGCATCGAGCCCGACGTTGGCCAGCCCGATGGCGTTGAGCATGCCGCCTTCGACGGGCCAGAGGCGCCAGGTGGCGTTGCCCTCGCGGGGCGCCGGGGTGATGGACTTGGTGACGATGCCCCCGACACGGGCGAGGTCGACGGCGTTCTGCATTTCGTCGAGCGTGCCCGCGGTGCCGGCGGCCAGCAGGACGGGAGTGCGGAGCGCAAGCCCGGCGAGATCGGTCGCGAGGATGGGATCGGCGGGTGGCAAAGCGGAGGGAGGATAGGAGGAACCGGCATTCGGCATTCGTGATTCGGCATTCGTTGAAAGACAGGGAAACCCACCGGGCAGCCGCGCCAGCGAATGCCGAATGCCGAATGCCGATTCCTCCGCCTAACTTTCTCCATGGACATCAACCAACGCATCGCGCAGTTCGAGACCATGGTGCGCCCCGGCGCCGACCCCGACAACGACATGGCGTGGTTTAGCCTGGGCGGGGCCTACGCGCAGGCGGGGCGGCACGCGGACGCGGCCAAGGCCTACACCAAGTGCTATGAACTCAACCCGGCGATGAGCAAGGCGTATCAACTGGCGGGCAAGGCGCTGCTCGACAGCGGCGAGCGCGAGGCGGGCATCTCGACGCTGAAGGCGGGGTATGCGTCGGCGGCGACGCGGGGTGACCGCATGCCGATGAAGGCGATGGGCGATTTGCTGGAGGCGCTGGGAGAGAGGTTGCCCGAGGTGGCCGGAGCCGCGGCGGCGAACACCCCCACGACTCCCGGCGGCACGTTTGTGTGCAAACGCTCTGGGAAGCCCGGCACGCAGATGACGCGGGCGCCGTTTAAGGGGCCCTTGGGCGAGTGGATCCGCGCGAACATCTCGAAGGAGACGTTTGATGGATGGGTTCGCCAGGGGACGAAGGTGATTAATGAGATGAGGCTGGATTTGTCGCGGGATGAGGACGCCGCGACGTATGACCGGCAGATGCGGGAGTACTTGGGGATCGACGATGCGATGCTGGCGGAGATCGTCAAGGGCTGAGCAGAGCAGGTTGATGCGAAGAAGGCATCGAGGCATGCGGCATCGAGGCATCGAGTGACGGAGGGAGGGCTTTCGCGATGCTGATCGGGTCTCACTTGTCGATCGCGGGGTCCATGGTGAACGCGCTCGACCAGGGCGAGACGCTCGGGCTCTCGTGCGTGCAGGTGTTCACCAAGAACCAGCAGCAGTGGAAGGCCAAGCCCCTGGACGCCGGGATGGTGAAAGACTGGCTCGCGAAGGTGGCGGCCCTGGGCTGGAACACCGGAGGACCGGACGGGCGGGGCGGGATCACCAGCCACGCGTCGTATCTGATCAACATGGCCAGTCCCAACGACGAGTTGTGGGAGAAGAGCGTGGCGCTCATGATCGATGAAGTGGAACGCTGCGAGGCGCTGGCGATTCCGTACCTGGTGTTTCATCCCGGGTCGTTCGTGGGGTGGACGCTGGAGGAGGGGCTGAGCCGCATCGCGGCGGGGTGGAAGAAGGTCTTCGCGGCGACGCCCGGGTACAAGACGATCTCGTGCTTTGAGGGCACGGCGGGTGCGGGGAGCCAGATCGGCGGGGCGTTTGAGCATCTGGCCGCGTTGTGGGAGCGGACGGCTGAGGCGGCTGGGGACGACTCGCGGCTGGGGTATTGCCTGGACACGTGTCACTTGCACGCCGCCGGGCATGATCTGTCAACACGGGAGGCGGCGCAGGCGACGCTGGACAGGTTTGACGGCGTGTGCGGGTTGTCGCGCGTGAAGGCGCTGCATGTGAACGACAGCAAGGGGAAGCTGGGCAGCCACCTGGACCGGCACGACCACATCGGGCACGGGTGGGTGGGGGGCGGGGCCAAGGCGCACGCGGGAGAGGGGGAGTTTTCGGCGGCGAAGCTGGGGCGCAGCGGGTTTGTGGAGGTGATGAATCGGGGGGAGTGGGCAAAGGTGCCGCGACTGTTGGAGACGCCCAAAGGGGACACGAAGGACGGAAAAGCATGGGATCTGGTGAACATGGAGCGGCTGCTGGGGCTAGTAGAGTCGCCGGGGAAGGTGTCGAAGGGGCGGGAAAGATCCAAGAGTGCGGCAGGTAGTTCCGCGGTGACGAAGCGGGCATCTGGCACAAAATCGCGGGTGCGCTAGGCTTTGGACCGATATTGCCCGGTGAGTCGTATTCCGGCGAGCGGGTGCGTAGGCCGCGGCTGGCCGGGGTAGTTCGAGGGGACTGGAATGCCTGATCGATCGCGGGTATCAACTCGGCGCGTGGGTTCCTTGGTGGCGGGGTGCGCGATGATCGCGGCAGCGCTCGGCCCGGGTTGCCAGTCGCTCGACTCGGTGGTGTATCGCAAGAAGGCGACGGTGGCGCCGGAGTACAACGGAAAAGAGGCGGTGGTGACGCCCGCGGGGGTGGACAAACCCATGCCCTCGGCGGCGGCGGGGCAGGATTCGGTGAGCAAGGCGCAGAGTCTGTTGGCCAAGGGGGACAAAGACGCGGCGCTGATGGAGTTTGAGAAGGCGATCGAGGTGAACCCGACGCTGACGGTGGCGTACCTGGGTGCGGGGGATATCTACCGCGAGAAGGGCGACTACGGCAGCGCGGAAAAGAACTACGGCAAGGCGGCCGACCTGGAGCCGACGAACTTCGGCGCGCAGTATCTGCACGGGCTTTCGCTGCAGCTTCTGAATCGCCTGTCGGACGCTGTGCGGGCGTACCTGCGGGCGCTGACGATCCGGCCGGATGATTTCAATGCCAACTTGAACCTGGGCACCGCCTACCTGCAGCTGAATGAGCCCGACCAGGCGCTGCCCTTCGCCCAGCACGCGGCCAAGCTGAACCCCAAGAGCGCCGAGGCACGCACCAATCTGGGCGCCGCCTACAGCCTGCTGAACCGGCACGCCGAGGCGATCGTCGAGTATCAGCAGGCGGCGGAACTGACCGAGCTGAGCGCGCCACTGCTGCTGAACCTGGCGAACAGCCTCGGGCGCGTCGGGCGCTACGAGGAGATGGTCAACACGCTGGAGCAGCTCACCAAGACGGAGCCGACGGCCAACGCGTATGAGCGTCTGGGCGCCGGGCTGTTTCGGCTGCGTCGCTACGACGAGTCGCTCGGGGCGTATCGCAAGGCGGTGGAGATCGACCCCAACAACTACCCGGCGCACAACGGCATCGGCGTGTGCCTCATCAACCAGTGGATCTTCAGCAACCAGACCGACGAGCCGGCGCGGCAGGAGGCGCTCAGCGAGTGGCGCAAGAGCCTGCAGATCGAGCGCGATCAGCCGATCATCCTCGAACTGCTTACCCGGTACAAGTAGGCCGGCTCACAACTGCTTCAGGATGTGATCTCCCACGCGGATGGCGTTGGCCATGATGGTGAGCGCGGGGTTGACCGCGCCGCTGGAGGGGAAGAAGCTGCCATCGACGACGTAGAGATTGGCCACGTCGTGGGCGCGGCAGTTGACATCGAGTGCGGAAGCGGCGGGGTCGGTGCCGAAGCGGACGGTGCCGCACTGGTGGGCGGTGCCGGCGATGGGGATCTTCTTACCCAGATAGACCGAGCGAGCGAAGAGACCTTCGCGGAAGCCGATCTTGCTGAGCAGGCCCTTGAGCTTGCGGGTGAGGCGGTCGTGGCCCTCGGTGTTGGTGCTGGTGTAGCGCAGGCGGATGTTGCCGTCGGGCTCGAGCGTGACGCGGTTGTCCGGCTCGGGCAGGTCTTCGGACGTCAGCCAGAAGTCGACGGAGTGGGCGGCCATTTGCTCCAGGGCCATGCCGGGGGCGAAGCCGGGGGCGTCGGAGCGAAGTTGGTCGGCGTCGGTCTTGCCCAGCATCTGGATGTGCCCGAGCGGGAACTCGAAGTCGTCGCTCTTGAAGTAGTAGTCGTTGATGCCCAGGGTCTTCTGGAACCGGCTGGGGTTGGGCTCGAGCGAAATCGCCAGCAGCGCGGAGTTGTGGTGGCACATGTAGTGCCGGCCCACGACGCCCGAGCGGTTGGCCAAACCCTGCGGGTGAGTGTCGCACGCGGAGCGGAGAAGAAGCGCGGCGGAGTTGATGGCCCCGCACGCGACCACCACGATGCCGGCGCGATAGACGACGGCTTTGCCGTCCTGGTCCTTGGCGTGCACTTCCGTCACTTCGCGGCCCGATGGGCTGACGGCGAGGCGCTCGACGTAGGTGTGGGTCTTGAGGGTGACGTTGGGGTGCTTGAGGGCGGGCTTGATGCCGACGACGTGTGAATCGGCCTTGGCCTCGGTGGGGTCGGGGAAGCCGTCAAAGTGGCCCAGGACATGGGGCGCGGTGGGCGTGCCGGTGTCGTCGTCGAGGTTGACGCCGATGGGGAGGTGGAACGGACGCAGGCCGAGCTTGACGAGGTCGTCGTTCAGTTTCTGGATTCGCGGCTCGTGGGGCAGCGGGGCGTGGGGGTAGGGGGCGGATTCGGGGGGTTCGGTCGGGTCGCCGCCTCGCTGGCCGTGCACGTGGTACCACGTTTCGGCTTCGAGGTAGTAGGGTGCGAGGTGTTCGTATTGGATGGGCCAGGCCGGGGAGAGGCCCCCGTGGTGGCGCAGCTCGCCGAAATCTTCGCGGCGGAGGCGGAAGAGGGCCGAGCCGTAGACCTTGGTGTTGCCGCCGACGTAGTAGTGGATGCCGGGGTGGAAGGGCTTGCCGTTCTTGTCGATCCAGGGCTCGTGGGCTTTGTATCGGCCGTCGATGAAGACGGCGCGGGAATCCCAGTTTTCCTGTTCGCGGGGGAGGAACCCACCCCGTTCGAGGATCAGGATGCGCTTGCCGCTGGGGGCGAGTCGGCGGGCGAGGGTGCCGCCGCCCGCGCCGGTGCCGATGATGATGACGTCGTAACGGTCGGTGGCCATGGTTGCCCCTCCTGAGGGTTCTTCGAAGTTGATCGTACGGATGAGGAAGCGAGCTGCTGCCGCACTCGCGCTGGTTGGATGCCGGCGGGACCAAAACGTCTCGCGACACCCTAGAGTGGCGGGAGAAATCCCGTCAGATGTCGACCCCAAACACCCAACGAGTTCTGAGCCGCATTGTTCGCCGGTTGTGCGAGCGCCGCGGCATTTGCGTGGCGGACTTGAGCGAGGGGTGGATCTTGCGGCTCACGCGGGGCGAGACGGTGCGGCACATTCACGGGTATTCATTTGATCTGAACGGTGCGGCGACGCACGCGATCGCCTGCGACAAGGCCGCGACGAGCGACGTGCTCTTGGATGCGGGCGTGGCGAGGGTGGAACACAGGCTGTTTTTGCACCCGGAGATGGCGAGGTATGTGCGCCACCCGGGGAACTGGGCGGGGATGCTGGAGTGCTTTGAGCGCTGCGGGCGGGATGTTGTCATCAAGGACAACACCGGCACGGGCGGGCGGGATGTATTCCGGGCCCGGTCGCTGGTGGCGATGGAAGAGGCGGTGCTGAAGTTGTTTTCACGCGGGGCGGCGGTGGCGCTGTGCCCGTTTGTGGAGGTGGAGCAGGAGACGCGCCTGGTGCTGCTGGATGGCGAAGTGATGGCGGCGTATGCGAAGGAGCGGCAGGCGGTGACGGGCGACGGGCGGCGGACGGTGCTGGAACTGGTCGCGGGGCGGGTGGCGGGCGAGGGGTTGACGGCGGATTTGGGGAGGTATTTGGCGAGCGTGGATGCGGAGGCGGCGGCGGTGCTGGGGGAGGTGCCGCGGGCGGGGGAAACGAGGCTGCTCAACTGGCGGCACAACCTGGGGCAGGGCGCAAGCGTGCGGCTGATTGGGGTGGAGATGTTGCGGCCGCACGTGGGGCTGGCGCTGGCGGCGGCCAAGGCGTTGAACCTGAGGTTCGGAAGCGTGGATGTGGTGTCGGTGGGTGGGAAGTTGATGGTGTTGGAGGTGAACTCGGGCGTGATGATGGAGGCGTTGGCGGGCGTGACGGGGGGCGCGGCTTTGGCGGAAGAGGTGTACGGGCGGGCGCTGGATGCGATGTTTGGGTGAGGGGATGTTTGGTGGCACCGCTCTCCAGAGCGGTGCGTGGGGGGGAAGAGCACCGCTCTGGAGAGCGGTGCCACCAAGACAGGCGATTAGTTCTTTAAGAGCCCGGCTTCGAGCCGCCGGCAGGCCTCGCGCATGGTTTCTTCGCGCTTGCAGAAGGCGAAACGCACGAGGTTGGTGCCCAGGCCGGGGGTGAGGTAGAAGACGCTGGGGGGGATCGCGGCGACGCCGACAACCTTGGTGAGGTGCTCGCAGAAGGCGCGGTCGGTGCCGATGCCCAGAGCCGAGTGGTCGGCCATCAGGAAGTACGTCGAGTCGCTGGGGTACACGGTGAGCCCGCAGCGGGTGAGCGTGGCGCTCAGTATGTCGCGGTTGGAAGCGAAGAGGCGGCGGAGGGTTTCGCAGTAGGCGTCGCCCGCGTCGAGGACGGCGGCGGCGCCGTGCTGCATGGGCGTGCTGCCACTGAACACCATGAACTGATGGGCAGCTCGCACGCACGCCGTGAGCGCGGGCGGGGCGATGGACCAGCCGACCTTCCAGCCCGTGAGGCTGAAGGTCTTGCCCAGGCTCGAGAGGGTAATGGTGCGCTCCCACATGCCGGGAAGCGTGGCGAGGCTGATGTGGGGCTTGGCGGGGTTAAAGGTGAGTTGTTCGTAGACCTCGTCGCTGATGGCGGTGACGTTGTGTTGTTGGCAAAGCGCGGCGATGAGTTCGAGTTCGGCGCGCGAGTAGACCTTGCCAGTGGGATTGTGGGGCGTGTTGACCATGATCGCCCGCGTGCGGGGAGTGAAGGCGGCGCGGAGGGCGGCTTCGTCGAACCAGAAGTCGTGCGGGTGGGCGGCATCCGGCGAATGGAGCGTGACGGGTTTGGCCACGGCCCCGGCCATGGCGGCGCCGGCGGTGTAGAAGTCAAAGTAAGGCTCGAAGATGATCACTTCGTCGCCCGGGTCGAGCAGGCCCATGAGGGCGGCGCCGATGGCTTCGGAGCAGCCGGCAGTGACGGTGATGTGCGCGTCGGGGTCGATTGTCGGGCGGCCCGCGCGGGCCCAGGCGCGGGCGATGGCTTGGCGCAGCACCGGCACGCCCGTCATCGGAGCGTATTGCGAGTGGCCTTTGTTGATCGCGTCAATGGCGGCGAGGCGGGCGATGTCCGGGCCGTCGAAATCCGGGAAGCCCTGGGAGAGGTTGACGGCGTTGTGGGCGGTCGCCATCGCGGTCATCTCGGCAAAGATGGACTTGCCGAAGGAGCGGAAGCGCTGGGCGACGGGCGGGGCGGGGTGGGACATGAGGGGAGCGTAGATGGATGGCCGCGGCGCGGCTTGGGGTGGATGGCTTTGGGTGGCCTGGTGGTGGCCGACGGTGTCCGAAGCGTGCAGAGAGTTCAGTTGTGGCGAAGCGCGAGCGCTGCGCCGTACTGGTGCCACAGGACATACGCCCAGTTGAGCATGAGCAGCGCGAGAAGAAACCACACCACGCGGCGTGAGGGGAACCAGTCGATGGGGCTGTGCCCTTTGGTCCAGCGGCGCAGGGCCCACAGCGGCACAACCACCAGGGCGACGGTCACCAGCGGGTTAAAGGCCAGGGCCCGCATGGGGTGGAGCGTGGCGAGGGCGACGGCGGCGCGGGTGCCGCCGCAGGTGGGGCAGGGCACGCCGGTGTAGCGGCGAAGTGGGCAGAGGATGATGTCTTGGCCCGATGACTGCGAGAGCCAGTAGGTGCCTAGGGCGGAGAGGGCCCAGGCGCCGAGCAGCAGGGCGAGCCAGACCGTGGTCCAGTTGAGGCGGCGCGTGGGCACGCCGCAGGGTATCGCTCGCGGGCCTGTCGCCCGGACGATGCCGCGGGGCTCGCCTTGGCCGCGCCGATGGCCTTACATCTGTCATGCTCACACCGGGCGATCAGGCGCCGACATTTACGTTGACAAGCGACACGGGGGAGATGGTGTCGCTGGAGAATCTGCTGGCGCAGGGGCCGCTGGTGTTGTACTTCTATCCGGCCGACTTCACGCCCGTGTGCACCGCCGAGGCGTGCATGTATCGGGATGCGGCCAGCGAACTGGCGGCGGTGGGCGCGCGGGTGGTGGGCGTCAGCCCGCAAGGCTCGGCCAGCAAGGCGTCGTTCAAGGCCAAGCTCGGGCTCAACTTCACGCTGCTGGCGGACCCGGGAAATGTGGTGGCGAAGCAATACGGCGCGACGGGCTGGTTCGGCTTGCCCTTCGGCGGGCGGCGGGTGACGTACCTGATCGGACGCGACGGCAAGGTGCTGGACAGCGTGGTGGCGGACTTCCGAGTGTCAAAGCACGCGGGGTTCGTGAAGCGGGCGATCGAGGCGCTGAACGCGGGTACGTGAGCACGCGAAGAAGAATTCACCACAGAGCGACTGTGTTCTGAGTCAAGGGTGTTGGGGGTTTTTGGGGGTTTTCTTTTGGTTCCACAGCAGGTCATCGCGGACCAGGGCGTTGAGGATGGTGAGCAGTTTGCGCATGCAGGCGGTCATGGCCACCT
>WGNV01000015.1 GCA_016124375.1 Tepidisphaera sp. | reverse complement strand
GTGATCCGGGGCATGGTGCGAACCTCCGCCCGTCGAGTAGTAGGAACTACTACTTTTCGAGGCTTGGGGCCGCACTCCCCGTCGGGGGAGGTTCACGTAAGTCCCGTGATCGGCTGAACTTCTGAAAAGTCGGGGTGACAGTACGCCAATAGAACTTTTTGTTCAAGGAATCCGCTCCTGGAGGCCGGAAACGCGGGTTCTGCTGGCCGTGAAACCGTGAAACCTGACGATGAATGGCCCCTCACGGGTACGGCGTGTCGCCTGATCACGGTTCGTTGGGTGCGGGCTTCGCCGTGTAGCCGTGTCGTCTGGCTGCCGCCAAGACCTCCTGCACGATTTCTGGCTTGGCGGTTTCGATCCGCGCGGACTTTGTCGCATAATCCACCGTGGCCGAGGCGACGCCGTCGATCTTCGCCAGGTCCGCCTGGAGCGTCACCGCGCACGCCTCGCACGTCATCCCTTCGACCGTGTACCGCTGCACGGCGAGCGACGCGCCGGAGGGAGCGGCAGCCGAGCTATCGCCGTATGCAGCCCGCGCCACAATGCCGGCGTAGCGGGGAAAGAGGACGAACCCGACGACAAGTACCGCCGCAACCCACAGCATGACCTGTGTGAACACATGTCGCCCGCCAGCGTTGGGGGCGCAGGCCGCGGTCCCGCAGCCCTCGCCTGCGCATGTGGTCCGTCGGAAGTACACGAGGTAGAAGCCGATGCCCAGCATGATGAGCGCCGCTGCCGCGAGCAGCGGCCGCCAACGCTCGAAGAAGGCGCTCACGCCCGCGGCCGAGGCTCCAAACGCCAACAGCAGGAGCGGCAGCCAACAGCAGGCGGACGACAAGACGGCGGCTGCGACCGCGCCTCCGATCGATGCACGCTCGGCCCGGTTGCCTGTGTTTCCTGCCAGTGCGCCGCGCTCGCTGTTCCCGCTGTTCCCGCAGCAGTCATGCGATTGATTGTCGTTGGGAGTGTTTGACATGCCACAGCCTCCGTTCATGTTGCGCAGCAGCTCAGGGTTGCGACATCCTTGCCGAACGCGATGGCCGCGAGTTTGACGCCCTCGCCGAGCGTCAGGTAGGGATGGAAGCTCGACCGAATCTGCTCAACGGTGATGCCGTAACGGATCGCGAGTGCGATCTCCATCAGCAGTTCAGAGCCCTCGGGGGCCAGGATGCGCCCGCCGACAAGCCGGTCCGTCGCCCGGTCGCGGATCAGTTTGATAAACCCCCGCGTGTCCCGCGCTGCCAACGAGCGCGGCACGTGACTGAGGGGCAGCGTGGCGACCTCAACCTCGATTCCCTGCTCTTCCGCCTGCTGCTCGTCGAGCCCCACGCCGGCCAGTTGCGGATCGGTGAACACCACCCACGGCAACGCGGTGTAGTCACGCCGACGCGCATCACCGTTGATCGCGTTCTCCGCGGCCAGGGCGCCCTCATACGCCGCCGTGTAGACGAACTCAGGATCTCCGATCACATCTCCCGCGGCATAGACGCCGGGCACGGACGTTTGCAGCACGTCGTTCACCACGACGAATCCTGAACGATCGAGATCGACGCCGACCTCTTCGAGTCCCATGCCGGCCGTGTTCGGGCGTCGGCCTGTCGCTGCGAGGATGTGAGAGGCCTCGAACCTCCGAGCCTCACCACGCGCACGGGCATCGATGACAAGCCGATCGCCTTCGCGGCGCACGCCGCGCGTCTCCACTCCAGTGACGACCTCGATTCCCTCTGCGTGGATGTACGCGGTCAGCGCGTCAGTAATGTCGGCCGTCTCGGTGGGCAGGATCCGGTCTGACCGCTGGAGGATGGTCACACGAGATCCGAACCGTGCCATCATCTGGGCGCATTCGAAGGCCACGTAGCGCCCGCCGAGAACGATGAGCGATTCCGGCAGATCATCCAGTTCGAAAAGCGACTCGTTCGTCAGGTAGCCCGCGTCCGCCAGGCCCGGAATCGCAGGCACGAACGGCGAGACTCCGGTTGCGATCAGCACTCGATCGCCGATGATTCGCTCTCCATTGACCTCGACCGTCTCGGGCGCGACCAGTCGCGCCCGACCTTCGACCAGACGCACGCCGGGCAGGGGATCGACAACATCAAGGTACTTGGCCTGTCGGAGCTGCTCGACCAGTTCCCGCTTTTGACGGATGATCGCCGGAAAACTGGTGACCCGGCTGCGTGACTCGATGCCGGCGAAGGCGTGGTGCCCGGCGCGGTGGTGGGCCTCCGCCGCCCGGATCAGCGTCTTCGATGGAACGCAGCCCACATTCACGCACGTGCCGCCGATGGGCAGGCGGTCATTGATGATCGTCGCGCGAGCACCCAGTTCAGTTGCACGGATCGCCGCGGCAAAGGCGGCAGACCCGCCGCCGATGATCACGAGACGGACGGCGCGCTGGCGCTGATACGTATTGGAGTTGCAGCAATCGGTCATCCGTGTTCCTCAATGCCTCGATACATGAAGTATCGGCCTTGCACCTTGGTTCAATGTCAAGTGGATTCTCTGGGTTCTCGCGGTTTTCTCCCGCGCTTCTCGAAAATACCGCGCTCATCGGGGCGGCTCAGCCGCTCCAAAACCCCGCACCGGCCGGTCCGTTTGGCGTTCCGGCAGACCTTGAGCCATTGGCCAAGCACGTCTCGTACGTGGTGCAGGTGCTCGAACTCCCGATCTACCTTTGCGAGGCGCACCTCGATCACGTTCTGGACCTCGCGACATGGCGACGCATCGCCGTCCCGGAAGTCCAGCAGCAGTCCAATATCTTTGAGCGTGAACCCCGCCGCCTGGGCGGCTCGGATGAAGCGCAGTCGTTCCAGTGCGGTCGCGCCAAAGAGCCGGTAGTTACCGCGACTGCGATGGTCCGGCGTCAGGAGCCCTCGCCGCTCGTAGTAGCGAACCGACGAGGTTGGAACTCCGACTGCCTTGGCGAGTTGCCCGATAGTGAATGCCTGGTCGTCCATGCCGTTAATGTGTAGACGACCTTGAACTGCAGTACAAGGTTCGGCGGTTCAATACTCCTGCCCTAGCCATCGGTTGGCAGGATGTGTTTGAACTTTGCCGTAAATGCATGCGGATCAAGCACTTGACGACGCCACCGGTCGTCATGAATCGGGGTGACAGTACGCCAGTTGAACTCTTCGTACAAGGAATTCGGGCTTGGGAGCTTGGCATCAAGGGTCTGCTCTCCCGTGAAATCGTGAAACGTGACTGAGGGGCAAGGCCGACAGAGCACCGACGCTCATCCGCGTCACGGGATTGCCGTCTATCTGCATTGCCTGAGAAGGAACCTGCTCGTTGGGGGGTAGAGGGCGAGGTTTGGAGCGGGAGAGGGGCCGCGTCTTCCGCTCCATCAGGGCGGTTAGTCTCGATGAGCCTTACGGTCCTAATCGCCTCACCGGGCGTATGCGGCAAATAAGCAGTCCATTCGCCGCAACAATTGCGGCGAAAACGCTTGACTGCTGCGGCGATTGGCTGCCATAATCACCGCAGGATATGCGGCAAACGATGGTGTACATACACGAAATCACGGACTGGCCCACGTTCTCCTGGGACGGAAAAACGCTGGCTGGTGTTTTGGCCGGTGTGCGGCATAAGCAGGGGCGCCTTCTCGGCAAGATGGAGGCGCTCGGGTTCGACCTGCGTGCAGAAGCGAGCTTGGCGGTGCTCACCAGCGACGTGGTGAAGTCGTCGGCAATCGAGGGCGAGAAGCTGAATCCGGACGAAGTGCGGTCCTCGCTCGCGCGACGGCTGGGACTCGACGTGGCCGGATTGCCCAAAGCGGGCCGGGACGTCGAGGGCGTCGTGGAGATGATGCTCGACGCGACGCAGAACTTTGCGGCACCGCTCACGCAGGAGCGCCTGTTCGGATGGCACGCGGCCTTGTTCCCAACGGGGCGCAGCGGCATGGGCCGCATCACCGTCGGGGCGTGGCGCACGAAGGCATCCGGCCCGATGCAGGTCGTCTCCGGTCCGATGGGGCGAGAGAAGGTTCACTTTGAAGCGCCGGAAGCGGATCGTCTTGAATCGGAAATGCGCCGGTTGATCGACTGGTTCAATGCCGCGGCATCTATAGACCCCGTGCTCAAGGCGGGCATCGCCCATTTCTGGTTCGTGACCATCCACCCGTTCGAGGACGGCAACGGCCGCATCGCGCGCGCGATCGCAGACATGTCGCTCGCGCGCGCTGACGGAACCAAGGACCGCTTCTACAGCATGTCGTCGCAGATCGAGGCCGAGCGGAAGGATTACTACCTGCGGCTGGAGGCGGCGCAACGCGGTGATTTGGACATTACACGATGGCTGGATTGGTTTCTCGGATGCCTGGGACGCGCTATCGACGGGGCCGAGCAAACGCTCTCGACGGTGCTCTACAAGGCGCGCGTGTGGCAGCGGATCAACCGCTCGCCGGTCAACGACCGTCAACGGCTGGTCATCAACCGGATGCTCAACGGTTTCAAAGGATATCTTTCAACCTCGAAATATGCGAAGCTGGCAAAATGCTCGACCGACACGGCACTGCGCGATATCCGTGAACTGCTGGAACGCGGCATCCTCGCGCAAAACACTGGAAGGGGCAGAAGCACTAGCTACCGGCTCGCTGATGCGGAAAGCATGGGTCACGACTGATGCAGGTCAAGTCCGTCCAATTCAAAGACCTCGCCAAGCGATATCGGCTGAATAACGGCCGCCGGATTCAGACCCATCGTTTTGCGTGCCTGGGGCCGGGCGATGACGTGGTGTACCGCAGCGCAAAGGACGCGCATGTTCGGTGCAGGAACGGCATCGCAAAGCTGCTGCCGGCGTACCAAGCCGTGGACGATATCGAGGTTGGGCAGCGGCGCGTCTCGGTAACGGTCAAAGAGATTGAGACGGAAGCCGAACTGCGCGGCTATGTGCAGCTTTCTCAGTACCACTATCGCGGAAAGGAGTTGCACGGCCGCCGTTCGCCGTTGATCCTGGTGTGCCACGATCCTCTGTTGCCCAACGTCCTTGGGTACATCGAACTGGCGACGGCGTTCTTGATGAACAAGCCGCGCGCGGCGGTGCTAAGCGCGCCGTTTACCGACCCGGAGAGCGGCATCCATTGGACGGAGTGGAACAAGGACACCGTTCGTCAATACACGAACCTCGTGGTCCGAATCGCTCGCACGGTAGTTTCGCCGGAGTTTCGAGGGCTTGGCCTCGCGAGCCTCCTTGCTCGGCACGCCGCCAACTACGCGCGCGAGCACTGGAACGTGGGCGGCCTCAAGCCGCTATTCATTGAAATCACGGCAGACATGCTGCGTTACGTCCCGTTCGTTGAACGGGCGGGGATGCACTACATCGGCATGACGGAAGGCAACCTGAACCGGCTGACGAAGGACATGGCCTATGTGCTGCGGAACCTACGCCGGGTCCAGCGGCGGGAAATCCTGAGCGTGCTGGCGGAGCGTGCCTCCTTCGTGTCCATGTTCGATGGAGTTGATCTGCGGCAGACGATCGATGCGGCGCACCCGCAGGCCCGCATGGTCTTTGGCCTCGTTCACACTCTGAGCCATGCCGCGCTCCGGCACGCCGGCATGCTTTGCGGACTTGATCCGACAAGTCTGGCGGAGTACGTCCTCCCACGAGCGCTGAGCCTTGCCATTTACTCGAACCAATCCTTCGGCGCAACGATCGGGGCGCTCACGGCGTTGTTCGAGCAGTCAATGGAGGATTGGCTCGGCCGAATCGCGGGAACGCGCCGTTGCCTGTATGACCCGGTGTGCGCTGTTGACGGCGGTGCGTGTCACGCATGCGCGCACGCTTCCGAGACAAGCTGCCGGTTCTTCAATGTGAACCTTGGCAGGCAGTTTCTATTTGGCGGCCACGATGCAGTGTTGGGCCAGGTCCGGATGGGGTTCTTTGATTTTGTCCGCCAAACAGGACAGGCCGCTCCATGACGGAGCCCCGCGTCGAAGTCGTTGTGACGGTTCCGGAGGAGCTACCTCGCGATCTCCTTGTGCCAACGGCGATGCGGACGACGCTGGGCGTGCTGGTCGAGCTCATCGCCGAAAGCCGCAATCGTGTAATCCTCGCTTCTCCCTTCCTGCAACTAGCGAGCATTTGTAGGGGGCCGCTTGGGCTCGCATTGGGATCGGCTGGCGCCCGCGGCGTGCTCATTGACGTGGTGAGTATGAGCGGCAGCATCACAGAACTGGACACGGCGGCGCTTTCGCCGCAGCGTTTACCAATGACTGTCAGGGTATCGCAGCCAAGACCTAACCTCGTGAACTCCGAAGTCATGGGTTCTCACGCCAAGTTCTGCTTAGCTGATGGCATAGCGGCATATATCGGAAGTGCCAATTTCACGGAGAATGGTCTCACTAAGCACTTCGAGTTGGGCACGCTTGTTCGCGGTCAACCCGCATCGGACCTGTGGAGCGTGGTGAACCGGCTGTTCGAGGAAGGGTTCTTTGTGCCGCGCGGGTGGCTCGGCATCGTGCCGCAAGAGTGAATCTCATTCGCGATTACGCGTCCTCACAAAGCAAGAAAGCACTCCGGCGGTCGCCCGCCGGGGCGCGGTGAAGAGTCAGGCGGCGTGCGCCTGCTCGTTGGGGGCGTGGAGCGCCGCGATGATCTCGGCGGCGGTCTTCTGGATGCGATCGAGCGACGCGGCGAGCGTCTCGGTCTCGCCGTTGTAGAGCTGGATGTAGTCGCTGGAGGATGTGCCGTTCTCCAGGCCGATCGCCTGGCAGACGACGAAGGCGACGGCTTCGGCTTCCGTCTCGCGGACGGTCTTGCTGGCCGGGCGGTCGTCGCCGCGGTGGAGCAGCTCGTGGGCGAACTCGTGGACGGTCACGGAGAACTCTTGCGCCGGGGCAAGGCCGGCCCGGATGCTGATGCGGCCGCCGCGTGAGACGCCGTCTGCGCCGAACGGAAGGTCATCGTTGTCGATCACGATGCCGCGCTCTGCAATGACGCTGCGGAGCCGGTCGATGTGCCGGCCCGGGTCGCCGTTGACTGTGGAAGGCTCGGGGAGCGGTTGGCCGTCGGTCTGCGACACGTCGAAGACGTAGACGCAGCGGAACCGCAGGATGGATTCCGGCTTCTCGCTCTCCTTCGCCTGCTCGTCCTGCTTGCGGATCATCATGGGCGCGATGATGACGATGCCCTTCTCGCCCTTCTTGACGAACCGCCCAAGCTGCTTCCAGGTGTTGAAGCCGGCGATGTGGGTCGCGTCGGGCATCTGCGAGAGGATCAGCATGACGTTCCCGAAGCTGTACTTGTGGAACCGCGCCAGCATGGCGAGGTAGCGGGTGAGTTCCTCGCTGCGTCCGCTCTTGAGCGCTTCGGCGAGTTGTTCGAGGGCCTGGTCGGCGATCTTCTTGGCTTGTTCGGCTTTCATGGTTTGCTCCCTGCCGGGACCCGCGATGTGCGGCCCCTTCGCAAGGCACGAGGGGCCACTCGCGGGTGGCAAAGGAGCGAGCGGCGCGCAGGACGGCGGTACGCCGGAGAGTCCCGTGAAGCGGTGCAGGACGAATGACGGACGGAACCGGCACGGCGGCGAAGCCGCGTCCGGCGTGAGGCGTGCATGACTTGGAGGCGTGAAGCGAACGCGGCGACGGCCGTAGCGGCGCGACTGAAAGCCGGAATCAAGCCAGTTGCCGACGGCCCGACTGAGCTGAATGCGACAAAAGGTAAAGCGACTGACACGCTACCGGTCGGAGTGGGTTCCGGGCAACGGGAAGGACGGGATTGATTCGTGTGCCAGGCGCAGCTCGCCAACTGACACTGGGTGCGGCCGCAATGACGGAAGGGCTGGCATCAAGCGCTGGGCGCGGTCGAGGGTGGCACAGGCATCCGTGCTCGGTCAGAGCTGCCGGATCACGTCGCCCGGGTCCACATCGCATGCCCGGCACCACGCGGCAAACTCCACCGGGTCGATGCGCCTATCGCCGATCTCGGAGCGGTGGACCATCGTGTTGTGCATGCGGAGCCTCAGGGCCAGATCCCGCTGCGTCAGTTCGGCCTTTGTACGCATGGCGCGCAGCATCCCGCACATTTTCCGATAGGCCGTCTTGTGCTGGGGCCTTGCTGCCATAACGGCAGCAGGCTAAACTGCCCTCGCCCTGCTGCTAGTTTAGCAGCAGCCGGTCCTTGGAGGGCCGTGCCCAATGGCTGCGACGCGAACTGGAGGCAGTGCAATGAGCGCGATTGCAAAGGCGATGACGAGCGAAACCGGCGGGAAGGGCGCGGAGCAGGAACTCGGGCCGCACACCCGGACCTACCAGGTGGGCTTCGACTCAACCACGGGCCTCATGATCCTCGGTGCGTGTCTCGTGGCGGTTCCGGTGCTCGCGGGAATCGGAATCTCGTTCGATCGCCAGCCGTCCGGGTCCCCGTTTCAGTTCGCGCTGTTCATGGCGGCGATCTTCTTTCCGCTTGGCATCCCGGCGCTGGTGTTCGGCATGCGGCAGCGGCGCGTCCGCCTGTCGCGCACGAGCATGGGTTCGAGTACGTTATGTCCGCGGGTAAGCGGATGAGTGTCCGCTACGCGGAAGTCAAGAGCATTGCGCTTCGCCGGATCGGCCTCGGCATGCGGCTCCTGGCGCCGGCATTCGCTCAGACAGTGACGCACGATCCGAACAGCCTTGCCATCGAACTCAAGGGAGGCTGGGCTCTCAAGATCAAGTGCCTTGAGCGTCAAGGATCTCAAGGACGCCTACGGCGAACTCGTCCAACGAACTGGGTGTCGGTCATCAAATACGGCGTCGGCGACGACCGGAGCGTAGCTGGTGGGACGAGCACGAGCGCACGTCGAACCGAGGAGATTACGACCATGGCCTTGATCGCTTGCCCGGAGTGCAGCAGGGAGATTTCGGAGAGAGCCGCTCAATGTCCCAACTGCGGGTGCCCCGTTGCGACCGCCACGAAAACCCAGAAGGGCGCACCGGGCGTCCAGGCTGTGAACGACAAAGGCGAGACTTCCGGCTCCACGGGTGACAAATCGTTTCAGCTGACCAAGCCGACTCGCGGGTTCGGCAGGGAGTTCCTCGTCGGCGTGTTGACCATCGTGTCTGTTGTCGTTCTCCTGCTTGGGATCGCGGGCATCAAGTCGTGCATGGACGAAGCGGCGACCAAGAGGGCGGAAGAGAGATTCAGAGGGAGTCAGGAATTCAAGAACGCGGAGAAGCAAGCCGCGGAGCGAGCCGCCCGTGAAGCGGCGAAGGACGCGACCAGGAACCTCCATTTGGACAAGAAGTAGTGCCCTCGTCCCGCGTATTCGACCTTCAAGTGGTAGATGCTATTAGTGATTGCGGGTGCGTCGGAATCGTTCAGGAAACGGCTGCCACAACAGCGAAACCGATCCGGATGGGCCTGGGTAACCTCAAGGCCTTCAAACACGTTCTACGGCGTTCTCTCGAACCGTCTGCCTTGCCCTTCTTTCCTGAATGCAATCCACCCTCTCCCGTTCGAAGCGGTTCGGGATTGGGAACATGTGTCAGACTTCTGTCCAGCCTGCTGGAAACCGCTCTTCAAGTAAGGTTGTAGGCCGCCGCCGTCGCCAGCGCTTTGGGGGCGCGCTCCGGCGGCGGGACGCTTGCGCGTGTATTCAGTATAAGAAAGAGCGACGGGTCTAAGCTGTTGAAATTCCAGAAGCCGAACCGTCACGATCTGTCGCCCGGCCGACAGGATCGGTCGTTGCACCGTCAGAAAGCGCTTGCGCGTTTGTCGGTTGTGTGCCAGTGTGCTGTCTGTCTTGTGACAACTTCGGAGGCAGAAAATGACGGATGAGCGACAGACAGCGGCACTCGCCGAAAACCAGATCAGCACGAAGCGGGGATTCCCGGTCTATCGGACGAACCCGAGCGTTCCGGTCGCCAGTGGCATGGCGACGCGGACGAAGCGCTTCCATGTGCCCGGCGGCAAGGGCTCCGTCATCGTCGATAACAGCACCGGAGAACTCAAGGGCATCGGCGGGATGGGCTTCTGGTGGGAAGAGGAAGTGGACTCCACCCGTTTCGTCAAGCTCTTCCTCGACGGTATCAAGCAGGCTGCCGACCTGTCCAAGACGGGGATGCAGGTATTTGAGCTGGTTTACCACGAGATGCGCGCAAATCCGGGCTCCGACGAAATCAAGCTCAACCAGTACCTCGCGCGCGATCACGGCATCAGCGACCGCACCTACCAGCGTGGCGTGCGGGAGCTCCTCGAAAAGGAGTTCCTCTTCCGCAGTCCGAGCGACGGCGTGTTCTTCGTCAACATCCGCTTCATGTTCAACGGGGACCGGCTGGC
This sequence comes from Tepidisphaera sp., assembly GCA_016124375.1. Classification (GTDB taxonomy): domain Bacteria; phylum Planctomycetota; class Phycisphaerae; order Phycisphaerales; family UBA1924; genus RI-211. Next base: position 23,336 of record WGNV01000015.1, on the reverse strand, counting down.
GTTCGTCCGTTCGTATCACCTCAAGGACCCGTCGCGACAGCCGGAGTTGCCGCTCCAGGAGGTCCCCGCCCTCCCCTCGCCTCCCGCCGGCGATGACGGGGGCGGCGATCAGGACAGGTAACCGTTCGAGCGCAGCCACGGCTCGATGGCCTCTTCTAGGATGTCCTGGAGCGTGTGGGGCTCGACGCCCTTCAACTGCCTTTCTAGCGAAGCGCGCTTGAGCGCGGCGGCGAAGTCGGCGCGGATGCGTGTGCTGAGCGGCGCGCGGCTGAGCGCCGGCGCTGCCGGTTCCTGGGCCGGGCGGACGACGGCGGGCTTGCCGGAGTGGATGAACTCCCTGGCCACGGCCGGATCGACGGCCGGCGTCGCCTTCAGTCCATCGGTGAGTGAGCGGCGTTCGGCCATGCGTCCCCTCCCCTACGAAACCGCCGGCTGACGGCGCATCGCGTCACTGCGGATGCCGCCGACCGCCTCGGGCAGCAGTTCGTGGAACAGGCGGTCAACTTCGGCCGCCGCCTCCCTCGCCCGTGAGCCCAGCTTCCACACCACGGCGGCCTGTCCTGGCGCGTCGGCGTATATCTGGCGGAGCGTCATGAACGTGCGGGCGATCGGCAGCTTGAGCAGCGCCGCCGCTTCGTGCATGTCCTGGGTGAGACGGTAGTTCTTGCCGACCATGCTGAGGACGATCGTGGCCCGCGGCATGCCGGAACGGATCTTCTGTGCCTGGCGCAGCACCTTGGTGGCCGCGTCCAGGGCGCGGATTTCCAGCATGGATGCTTTGCACGGCACGATGGCGGAATCCGCCACGAGCAGCAGCGCCCTGCTCGTCTCGGCCAGACTTCCCGGCCCGTCGGCCACCACGAAGTCGGTGTCTTGGGCGAGCATCGGCAGGTCGTTGATGATGTCATCGGGGTCGCGCAGGCACAACGCCTTGACCTGCGGCGCCGCCTCGCGAATCCACTGCGATGAGGATTGCTGCGTGTCGCAGTCGGCGAGCGTCACGCGGTGGCCCTGCTTGTCAAGCCAGGCCGCCAGGTGGACGGCGAGCGTCGATTTGCCGACGCCGCCCTTGGAGTTCGCTACGGCGATGATGGTCATGCCAGATAGCTAGCACGTTTGCATGTTGTCTGGCAAGCACAATGTGTTGCCGACATGCTGACCTGTCATCATGCTTTCATGCTGGCGGGATGGCAAGCTGGCTCATCAGCCGACTGTCCTGCTGGATGCCTTGCTCTCCATCCTGCTGTCTTGCATGACTGCAATCATGCCGGACAGCAAGCCCACGGGATGGCTGGCTTGCAATCTTGCTGTCATGCTGGCCGGATGGCTTTCACGGTGAAAGACGGCCTAAGCACCGCTTAGGGGAGACGTCTGACAACAAATCAGGCATCGGGGTTTATCCGCGCGCAGCCGGTAAGCCAGTCATCTGACTGATTGAACAGGCGGGCGGATTCTGCCGTCTAAGGCCGTCGCCGTCGGGTTCTCGCAAGGGCCGGAACCCGACGCGAACGGCCGTCCGCTCGGCACTCACCATCTGCCGGTAAGGCTCCGAGCCGGAGGGTTCATTCTGCTTTGGATTTCAAGGGCATGGGACGTGACAGGCGATGCCCCGCCTGGCGCGGACCGTGCATCCGGGGTTGCGGCTCTACTGCGAACGCGCGGCTTCAGCCCGCACGGCCAGCCGGAAGGGATCGGCCTGGGTCGGCAGGATGGCGACGATCTCGATGCGGTCGGGGAAGGCGCGGTAGAAGACGCCGAAGGGAAATCGGCGGATCAGGCAGCGCCGCACGCCGGGCAGCACCTGCTGAGAGCCTGCGGGAAACCGCTCGATCTGCAAACGCGCCCGGCGCAGTTCATGAAGGAACTCGCGGCCCAGGCCGGGGCGAGTGGCTTCATACGCGGTGGTCGCATCGGCGATGTCGAAGGCGGCGGCCGGCGCGACGGATACGGGGAGCGTCATTCCGCCAGGAGTCGTTTCATCAATGCGTCGAACGGCTCGCAGTGGACGGCGCCCGCGTCGATCTCAGCGACGCGGCGCTCGATCTCGGCGCGTTGGGCGGCAGTCAGGGGCAGGGCGTCGATCTCGTCGCGCACGCTGTCCCACAATCGCTGCGCCAGGTCGATGCGTTCCTCGACGGGAAGAGCGAAAATGCCGGAGTGGTCGGCGGAAGGGTGCATGGTGCTGCTCGTGCTGTTCATCTCAAGCATGCCTCAATTCGTCGCCGGTGTAAATCGGAAACTTCCCTCAGAACAGGCTCGGCTGGCGCAGGCGGGCCTCGATCTGCTGGCGCATGTCGGCAAGTTCAGCGCGGACGCTCTCTGGGTCGGACGGGAAGGGGGTGTGCCACGCGCGGAGCAGCCGTTCCAGGGCGGCGGTGCGGGCGGCGTCCAGGCTGGAGTAGCCCGGCTCGTCGGCGTGGATGGGAAAGCCGAATCCGCCGGTGGCGTACATCAGGTCCACGCCGTAGCGGTAGAGTCCGTCCTCGCACAGGGCGATGTTGACGGCGGCGAACGCTCGCCCGCGGGAAGCGACTACCTCGCGGCCGGCGGGCTCCAGCACGCCGCAGTCATTGGGCTTAGCGGGCTGCATGACGCTGCTCGATCCAGGCGGCCTCGATGCGCTTGCAGGCGTACTCGAAGTACACGGGGTCGCGCTCGATGCCGACGAAACGCTTGCCGGCAAGAATCGTGGCGACACCGGTGGTGCCGCTGCCCATGAACGGGTCGAGAATGGAATCGGCTCGGATGCTGTCACAGAAGTAGCGGACCTGGGCAAGCGGGCGAGGGCAGGGAACAGGGTTCTCGCCACGGTAGCCGTCCCACGGCTGAAGGTTGGAGACGTGCCAATCGCGCGGCAGTTCGTCCTTGAGCAGGGAACAGCCGCTCCAGAAGATGACAGGGTCCCAGCTCAGACACAGCTGGCGCGCGTGCTGCGGAGAGAGCAGCTTGCACGCGGCGATGATGCGGTAGCCGGTGGGAAAGTATCTGTGCCACAGTTCCGCCTTGAGCGGGCTCTGCCAGACAAAGCACGGACCGTCGCCGGTGATGCGGACCAGTTGCGGCACGAGCCGTCGCATGAGACTGTCGTACTTCTCGGGGGCATCGTCGTACGTGCGATACCTGAAGCCGATGCCATACGGCGGATCGGTGACGACGGCGCCGATGCGGGAGAGAGTCGGCAGCACGTCGAAGCAGTCGGCGCGGTAAAGCGTCGCATTGCCGATGACGCGCTTGGTGATGCCGGTGGGTACGTGCGCCGCGACAGGTCGGACCACCCGCCGGGCGGCGTAGAACGGGTTGACGGCGAGCATCATGACGCCCTCCGTTCTTCCCACAGTTCCGCGAGGTAGTGGTCGTAGGCGATGCGGTCCAGGTCGCCGTAGCACTGGTCGTGCTGGTCGCACTAGTGGCGCGCGTCGGCGAGCAGGTCGATCAGGTTGCTGGTGGTGTCCCACTCGTTGTTGTAGCGGGTGAGCGCCTCCTCGAAGCGTCGGGCGCGCTCGGCGTTGGTGATGTCGGGTAAATCGTCGATCATAGTGTGAAATCCTTTCGTGAAAGGGAGAGCGGGCCTTGCGACCCGCCCTCCCGGTTGAATCAGTCCTTCTTCTCGCTGGCGACGCGGAGCGTGATGCGGCCGTCGAGCGGCACGACTTCAAGCTGGATGTTGAAGCCCTTGCCGTCGGCGTGCTGCCACGCGGCGCCGATGCGGGTCCAGAAGGCTTTCCTGCCTTCGCGGTCGCGCACCTGGTAGGCGATGTGGGTGGGAGCCTTGGAAGCGGTGTTGTTCGTGTCGGACATGTGAGTCTCCTTTGCTTTCGTTTCCGGCCGCGCCCATCGCGGCCTGATGGCACGCGGTAAGCAGCCGCCACAGCCGGGGCGAGACTCGGCGAGCGCACGGGTCACAGCGGAAAACGGGAGGGACCCAAGGTCTGCAACGCAGTGAAGATGTTGGGAGGAACCGGTTTTCTGCTTGACCTGACCGGCGGCGGCTGTAGCAGTGCCGTGAATCAGGCCGTGCGGGGCGCAGGAAACAGGAAGGCAAAGGCAGAGACGAGCGGGTCCACGAACTGCTGCCGGGCGACCGGACTCGCCGCGTGTGCGCCGCGAAGGGTGACCGCTTGCTCCGGCGTCGGGCGATGGCGCAGCAACGGGTGATGGGCAGCGGTCGTGCCGTGGCCGCCCTGCTTTCGCGTACGCCGAGAGTGGACGGCTCATCCGCCGGTCGGGTCGGAAGGCCGCGTGTTGCCGTCGTGAAACATCGCCGTGAAAGAAACAACTCCCACGCGAACATCTGCTTGACCATTGCGAACAAAGCGGTAGGAACTATCGCGTCACCATGCTTCGCATCACGCAGAACAATTCGCCCGCGGGCGCCAAGAGCTACTACTCCACGGCAGACTACTACGCCGAGGGGCAGGAACTCGTCGGCGTCTGGAAAGGCAAGGCGGCCGCACGTCTCGGGCTGTCGGGGCAGGTGGCACGTGACGACTGGGACGCGCTGTGCGACAACCGCCATCCGCTGAGCGGCGAGGCGCTCACGCCGCGCACCAAGCGCGAACGGCGCGTCGGATACGACTTCAACTTCCACGTGCCGAAGTCGGTTTCGATTCTGTACGGGGTGACGCGCGACGATCGCATCCTGGATGCCTTCCGCGATTCGGTCGAAGCGACGATGGAGGACATCGAAGCGGAGATGCAGACGCGCGTGCGCATGCGCGGCCGTAACGAGGACCGAACAACCGGGAACATGGTGTGGGGCGAGTTCGTGCACTTCACGGCGCGGCCGGTTGACGGCGTGCCGGACCCCCACCTGCACGCGCACTGCTTCGTGTTCAACACGACGTGGGATGATGCGGAATCCCGCTGGAAGGCGGGACAGTTCGCTGGGCTGAAGCGGGACGCGCCCTTTTTCGAGGCGGTGTTCCATGCGCGGCTCGCAAGGCGGCTCGAGGAACTCGGGTTGCCGACGCAGCGCACGAAGCACGGCTGGGAGCTGGCAGGCGTGCCGCAAGCGGCTATCGACAGGTTCTCGCGGAGGACGGCGTTGATCGAAGAGAAGGCACGCGAAGCGGGCATCACCGATGCGGAGGCAAAGGGCGCACTCGGCGCGAAGACGCGCGAGAAGAAGCAGAAGGATCTCGGGTTCGACGAGCTGCGCGGCGAGTGGATGTCGCGCATGTCGGCCGATGAGCTGGCGGCGCTCGACGGCGTGAAGGCCCGGCTCGGTGCGGAGAGCCTGCCGGAGGACGACAGGGCGGCGCGCGAGGCGGCGCTGCACGCCGTCGGGCACTGCTTCGAGCGCTCCGCCGTGGTGCCGGAACGGAAGCTGCTTACCGAAGCCATGAAACGGGCGGTGGGGAAGGCATCGCCGGAGTCCCTCACCCGAAGCCTGGCGGGCGAGCACCTGCTTGTCGCCGAACGCGACGGCCGGCGGCTGGCTACGACGCGGAGCATTCTTGACGAAGAGATGCGGATGCTTGCCTTCGCGCGCGGCGGACGCGGGGCGTGCCGACCGCTCGGGGCCTCGGGCCACGTCTTGCAGCGCGATTGGCTGAATGCCGACCAGCGGAGTGCGGTGCGGCACATTCTGGATTCGAACGACCGCGTGATCCTGGTGCGTGGCGCCGCCGGCACGGGGAAGACGACGATGATGAAAGAGGCCGTGGAAGGGATCGAAGCGGGCGGGAAGAGGGTCTTGGTGTTCGCTCCCTCCGCCGACGCCAGCCGTGGGGTGTTGCGCGAAGTCGAGGGATTCGCCGACGCGGACACGGTGGCAAGGCTGCTGGTGGATGAGCGGTTGCAGGCGCAGGCCAGCGGGCAGGTGCTGTGGATTGACGAGGCGGGCCTGCTCGGCTCGCGGACGATGGGCCGCGTCTTTGACCTGGCCGACCGGCTGGGCGCGCGGGTGATTCTCTCCGGCGATCGGCGCCAGCATGGCAGCGTGGAACGGGGAGCGGCGCTGCGGCTGCTGGAAGAGGAAGCCGGCCTGGTCCCCGCCGAGATACGGGACATCCAGCGGCAGCGCGGTGACTACAAGGAAGCCGTGCGGGCGCTTTCGGAGGGCCGGACGGAGGACGGCTTCCGCGAGCTGGACCGGCTGGGCTGGATACGCGAGGTCGGGGAGACCGAGCGTTACAAGGCGCTGGCGAACGATTACGTGGCAACGGTGGAAGAGGGGAAGTCGGCACTCGTCGTGTCGCCCACCCACAGGGAAGGCGAACGGATCACGGATGAAATCCGTGCCCGCCTGAAGCAATCGGGAAAGGTGGGCGAAGGGGAGCGCACATTTCTGGCGCTTGAGAGCGCCAATCTGACCGAGGCGGAGAAGGCCGACGCACTGAACTACACTCCCGGCGACGTGCTGGTGTACCACCAGAACGCGAAAGGACACAGCAAGGGCGAACGCGTCATCGTGGGCGACCGTCCGCTCCCCCTCGACCAGGCCGAGCGCTTCCAGGTCTATCGGCGGACCGCGCTCGGGGTAGCACCCGGCGATGTGATCCGCATCACGCGCAACGGCGCGACTGCTGATGGGCAACATCGCCTCAATAATGGTGCGCTCTACACGGTGAAGCGCTTTGATGCCGACGGGAACATCGTGCTGGCCAACGGCTGGACGATGTCGCAGGACTACGGCCACTTGGCGTACGGCTACGTGGTTACCAGCCATGCCTCCCAGGGGAAGACGGTGGACCGTGTGTTCATTGGTCAGTCGTCCGACTCACTGCCGGCATCGTCGCGCGAGCAGTTCTACGTCAGTGTCAGCCGCGGACGCGAACGTGCGACGATCTACACCGACGACAAGGCGGCTCTGCTGGAGGCGGTAAGCCGATCCGATGACCTGCTCACGGCGACGGAGTTCGTCGCGGGGCGCGACCTTCGCGAGCGTGCCGCAACGATACAGCGAATGGAGGGTCTGGCACTCTCTGACGCCGCTCGCGGCGGGTATCTCGAACAGGAGGCGATAGTCAATGAGCGATAGCGCCGTGCTCCAGCGATACGTCACCGGGCGGGAATCCCGGCTCGCCGTCCCCGGCGAGCACGGCGACGGGGGCGCCTGCGACGACCTCGGTCCATTCGGCTGGCTGAGAGGCATCCGCGAAAGAGCGGTGATGCTGGAACTGCGCCGCAAGGATGGCAGTATCCTGGCCATCGGATACGGTTGGATTGAGCGCGTCGCGTTCGACCCCTCGGAGGGCATCACGCTCTCCATCGGTGGTCAGAAGGTCCGCATCAAGGGCCGGAACCTGAACGCGGAGTTGCGCCCTTCCGTGAGCCTGTTCGAGGGCATCACGCGACACCGCGTGCCGTGGATCAGGGAAGCGGACCGCAGCACCGCGCTGACAGCAGGCGACAACGACACGGTAATCGATGCAATCGAGTGGTAGCTCCCAGCGGTCCCGATGGTGGGCGGGCTGAACCCTTCGATTGAGATCGCAGAGCATCGACTGCCATGTCAGCGAGACTCCTGATGATGCACGGGACATGCTTGTGGAGACAGCGACGCGCTCGGACCAAGCTCATGGATGCCACCCAGGTTTGGTCGGAGACGAAACCTCGAAGATCGTGACCTGACCGTCGTATCCGCCGGCAGCCAGGCGCGTGCCGTCGGGGCTCCACGCGACGGAAGTGATCCCGTAACCGTCCTTCGAGGGGACCGGCAGTTGCAGAAGTTGTGAGCCGGAATCGGCGTCCAAGATGCGGATGCCAGCGTCACGGATGGAGCCGCCGCCGTCTGGATCCACCCAGCGGCAAGTGGCGATCCGCGTACCGTCGGGACTGTAGGCGATGCGGCAATAATCGCCGACATCAGATTGTAGCTTTGCCAGTCGTTTACCCGTGCAAACGTCGTAAACGTACGCGTGACTGATTTGCTCCACGTCCGCATCCCAGCCGACACCAGCCGGGACAATTACGTGCGCCCCATCAGGGCTGAAGCAGCACGTCCGGTTGTACGGCGAACTCAAATGCTCATACTCCCACTTGGTCGCGTTGCCATTCCATTGGCCGGGTGGGAGGTCAAGCACACAGACCGGCTGCCCGGTACGCGCATCCCAGACGCGTGCGCCGCGGTTGTTCCGTGACAGCGTGAGGATGCGCGTGCCAGAAGGGTCAAACTTCGCAACTTGGCCCGGAAGATCGAACACGGCTTTGCCCGTTGCGACATCGAAGACGCGAACGATGGAATCCCTGAAGATCACCGCGAGTGCCCGGGAGCCATCGGGACTGAGCTCGGCGAAACTGGAGCCGGGGACCTCCTTTGTGAGCACGACGGCGCCGGTCGTGGCATCCGTAATACTGAAGCCGTCTCGCGTCGCGGTGAGGACGCGAACCCCACCGACGCTCGCTGTCCGAATCGGGTTCGATGGAAGGCCGCGAAGGTCCCCGTCATGGATGCGTTCCGATGGCGGCGCGATGGTGAGCGAGACGCCTGCATCGGCGGGCTCGAAGATCTCCGCTGCGTTGATCCAGGAGAGGATGCGTCCGTCAGGAAGCATGCTGGCCTTCCGGTCGTAGCCCAGGAAATAATCGTTGGGCGGGCCGGTGAAGCAGGCACCCGATTGCCATGTCTGCGCATCCCACAGGCGCCACTGATTCGAGGTCGCGGAGAGCAAATGCTGACCGTCGGCTGAGAACTGGAGGGAAGTGACCGAGTCATTATGTGCATGCAGGACACGCGGGTTCGGTCGCGCCTCGGTATTCCAAAGCCGCGCGGTGCCATCGTCGGAGGCCGTCACAATCGACGACCCATCCGGGCTGAAATGTGCCTCCATGACGTCTCCCGCGTCGCCGACAAGGTCGCGCACCTTTTCGCCGGTCGCAGTCTCAAACACGGCGGGCGTGCCCACGCCCCACACGACGAGGCGCGTGGCATTGGGAGAGAACCGGCCAAAATGCCCGCCCTCGGGCCGCTCGATTGCCAGGTCGCGGACCAACGCGCCGGTGTTTGCATTCCACACCTGCACCCCTCGGCCGTAGCCGGACGTCACGATGAGCGAGCCGTCGCGCGAGAACGCCGCATCGACAAGCCCGCCGTCATGCTGGATCACGAGCGTCGCCCGGACACCGCCTGTTGCCGCATCCCAGACGATGACCTTGCTGTTGAAGCCAAAGCCGATGATCGAACGGCCGTCGGGGGAGGCCTCGATCTCTCTGGCCTGTTCATCTTCGCACGCGAGGGTGTGCAGGAGAGAGCCGGTTGCGACGTCCCAGATCTTCGCGTGGTCGATGTGCCCGGTGACGACGCGAGTACCGTCGGCCAAGAAGGCGGCGTCGGAGAGGCCGTCCTTCGCCTTATCGTCATCCATCGCAAGTGGGATCGTGGCGATGAGAGCGCCCGTCCGGGAGTCCCAGACGTGCGGTGGCTTGGCCCACTCCCAAGTCAGGATGCGGGCACCGTCCGGCGAGAACATGCCTTCGGGCGAAGCGGACCGAGCGACAGGTAGAGTGACTACTGCGTGCTGCTCAGCGATGTCCCAGACGACGGCACTGTCGAGGCCGCAGACAAGAAGGTGAGCGCCATCCGGCGAGAAGTCGACAATGTTGCTGCCTCCTTCGGCGGGCAGCGTCGCAAGAAGCTTTCCCGAAGCCACGTCCCAGACACGAGCGTCTCGTCGGCCTCCACGATAGCCTGTGGCAGCACGCGTGCCGTCGGGCGAGAGGGCGATGCTGTACACGCACTCCGCGCCATCCTCCAGCACACGTACGCTTGTATCCGAACGGCCGGTGAGGTAATGCCACTCCCAGCCGCGGGACTCAGGATCACAGGCATCGAGCCGGTTGCGCGCGGTCGCCACATCGCCGACGGCGATGGCCATCGAAGCGACGGAGATGTTCTCGCGATACTCTGCGGCCTGGCGCGCCCGGGCCTCCTCGGCCAGCCTTTGCTCCGGCGTCGGCTGCGGATCGATCAGGGCGTCGGCCTGCGCCAGAAAGTCGGCACACGGTCGGGTTGGATCGGCTTGGGCGAGCGCGCGGGCGCGCGTCAGCTCCGCCCGCGCCTCATCCACGCGGCCCAGACGCTGCATGCACATGGCGACCACCGCAGCGTCAGCGGGCGACTCGGCCAACCCGGCCTTTGCTCGCTGCGAAGCAGCGATGGCAGCGGTCCGCATCGCCTCATCGGGCATGTGCATGCCAAGGTAGGCGATCGCCAGGGCGGTGTGGGCATGGGGATCGCCGGGTGATGCTGCCAGACAATCATTTGCCGCCGTGGCCAGGGCGTCGTACTGCTCTCGTGTAATCAACGCCATCATTTCGAGAACCTCGGCGCGGGTGAGGTTCGCCACTCGGCTCGCCATATCGTCGATCATGGGCGCGGTGATCTCATTAGCGTGCGACACCGGGAGGATGTCGGCGAGTCGGCGGTACGGCACGCACGCCGCATTGAGGCCGTCGGTCTTGAGGATCTCGGTCATGGCCCTGGCGCACCGACCCGCCCAGAGCATCGTCGCTTCGGGATCAAGGCGCACAAATGCGAAGTGGAGGGCACGCCCGTACCAGTCGGAGAGCTCCGCGTCGGCGTGGCCGGCGGCTCGCTCCAGGCAATTGGCGAGCACCGTGAAGTCGGCATCGGTCGCTCGCCACCACGCGGCATCGTCCCCAATTCCATCATCACGGCGCGCAACGGTCAGCATCCACCGGGCCTTGATGGTGTCGATGTGCTCAGGACCGAGCAGTTCCGTGCGAGTCGAAACGATCGCCTCGAAGGCGCGCCGCGCATCCGTCCCCCATGTCGAAGGGTCTTCATACCAAGTCCAACGTGCGTACTCGGCCGCTGCCCCGGACAGTCGGGCGCGGTCGCGCTGCTGAATCAGCGTCGCATTCGCGGCTTCGAGCTGGCGGCGGTTCTCATCCGCCGTTCTGTATGCGTGTGACGCCCGCCACATTCCAATGCTTGTTCCCGCTGTTCCGAGCAGCAAAGCTGCCGACACGGCGGTCGCGGCCAATGCTGACGCTTGGTGACGTCGCATGAACTTGCGGAAGCGATAGATCGTGCTGGGCGGGGCTGCTTCGACAGCCTCCCCGGATATGTGCCGCCTCACATCGGCCGCGAGCTGGTTCGGGCTTTCGTATCGCCGGGCGCGGTCCTTGTCCAGCGACTTCATGACGATCCAGTCCAGCTCTCCCTTGACCAGCGAGCCAAGCCTTGCGGGCTCGGTCTGGCGTGCGGCGGCGGCGGCGGCCAGCGTCTCCAACCCGCGCGACAGCCGCAGGCTGGGAGCGGGCGGGTCCTCCTCCTTGATGATCCGCTGCATCTCGGCGTACGCTGCGGAGCGAAGCCGCTGCGCGTCGAACGGCGTTGCTCCGGTCAATAACTCGTAGAGAAGCACGCCGAGTGAGTACACATCGGTACGGGTATCAATGTCGGGCGAGCCCTCGGCCTGCTCCGGGCTCATGTACTCGGGCGTGCCGATGAGCTGGCGGTGTTCGGTAAAGAGTGTCTTGTCGGTCAGGCGGGCGCCGGTGGCCTTGGCGATGCCGAAGTCGATGACCTTGGCGAACGGCCTGCCGTCGCTCATGCTCGCCAGCACATTCCGGGGCTTCAGGTCACGGTGGAGCACGCCCTTCGTGTGGGCGTGCTGCACGGCGGCGCACACCTGGGCAAACAGTTCCAACCGATCGGGCAGGCTGAGCTTATGGGCGTCGGCGAATGCCGTGATGGGATCACCCTTCACGTACTCCATCACGAAGTACGGTCGACCGGATTCCGTCGCGCCCGCGTCCAGCACCTTGGCGATGTTGGGATGGTCCATAAGCGCCAGTGCCTGGCGCTCCTGCTCGAAGCGGGCCACGACCTGCCGTGTATCCATGCCGAGCTTGATGATCTTGAGCGCCACACGGCGACGGACGGGCTGGTCCTGCTCGGCCATGAACACGACGCCGAAGCCGCCCTCGCCGATTTCCTGGAGCAGCTTGTAGGGACCGATCCGAGTCCCGGGCCGCTCAGCGAGGGGTGGCAGTTCCACGGTTGATGCCGTCACGCGGGATCGCGTCGGCTGTGAGAGGAACGGATCATCCGATTCAGCGGTGGCGATGAGCGCCTCGACGCGGCGCTTGAGCGCGGTGTCGTCTCCGCAACGCTCGGCGAGCAGCGCCGACCGACCCTCCGGCGGCGCTTCGATCAGTTCATCGAAGATTTCCCGAACGCGCGCCAGGTCGTGATCCATTGCAGGTCTCCTACGGCTCGCGCTCGATGGCCTCCTTGAGCCAGGCCCGCGCGAAGGCCCAGGCCCGCTTGACCGTCGGCTCGGAGACGCCCAGGGCGCGGGCGGTTTCGTCGATGCTCAGGCCTGCGAAGTACCGCAGCCGAACGACGGCCGCGGCCTGCGGGTCAGCGCCCTCTAAGCGGGAAATGGCTTCGTCGAGGATCAGGAATCCGGCGCAATCGTCGTCGGACGCCGGGTCGGGCAGTTCGGTGAGCCGCAGGGCGGCTCGCCGGCCGACCGATCCGCCCCGCTTGGCGGTGCATCGGGCGCGGGCATGATCGATCAGGATGCGCCGCATGGCCTCGGCCGCGGCGGCGCAGAAGTGGGCTTCTGCCCCCCAGGGAGCTTGGCGGGGCCCCATCAGGCGGAGGTAGGCTTCGTGGACCAGGGCGGTGGCGGAGAGCGTGTGCCCCGGTCTTTCGGAAGCGAGCTGCCGCTGGGCGAGGGCGCGAAGGTGGTCATAGACGGCTGCCAGCAGGTCGGCCGGGGGAGTCTGTGGCAAACCCTTGGCGGAATGTGGCCGTTCGCTGGGGCTGATAGAACTGTCGTTCCGTGGTCCGACGCTCATACCCCCATGCTATCGAAGCATCATGCAGCCCGGAATAGTCTCGTAGCGGCGGTCGCCTGCTCCGGGATAGACCGGCGAGGCTCTCTGGCCTGCCCCCGAAATCCTGATCCATGTGCAATGAGAGTCCCGCGGGGCCCCGGTCGGGCCCAGGAGACTCTCGATGAAGCGGACGAGGCATACGCCAGAGCAGATCGTGACCAAGCTGCGTGAGGCGGAGGCGATGCTGGCGGCGGCCGTAGCACGCCCGGATGCAGATGCGCTAACTCCGAAAGCGCCTCATCCCCAAGAAGGTAACACGATACGAGACATGTTAACTCATTCTTTACTTCTCACTGGTAGTGTAGATGTAGTGCCATAGCCTAGGAGGAGTCCATTATGAAGACGCGTTGCCTTTCCCTACTTACAGTATGCGTCGTCGCGATCAGCACCCTGCTTGGTGTGCAGACTCCGGCATTCGCAATTGCGCAAGAAGGCGGGACGCTGCCGCCATGTAACAGGTTCGGCGACGCGTGCACCGAGAATGGAGAACGCCCTGGACGTACTATTGCCTGTTACATGGTCGCGGGCAGCGGCAAGGTATTGAGGTGCACGCAGACGTGCACCAAGGAGGGCTGGGGCAATGTGAAGTGCCTCATATGGTCGTCGCCCGATGAGTCCAACAACGACACCAGTACCTTGGGGCTCGATGCACTCTGACGCAGTCATCGGCGCCCTTGGACAGGTAGTGGCAGACACTCACGGAAACAAGTCGCTGTTGCGGCACCTGTAAGGATAGAGTCTACCCCAACCTGATGTCAGACACTTCCGGCGAAGGCCGTCAGGTATGAGTCCATTCAAGTATTTGTTGACACCTGCGGCGCGATGTCATAGACCTGACCTGACAGTCATGGAGGATTGGTGTCGGGGAAGGGACAGCGCATCGGGTACATTCGGGTCAGTACCCTCGATCAGAACGCGGAGCGACAACTCGAAGGCGTGCCGCTCGATCGCGTGTTCACGGATGCCGCTTCCGGCAAAGACACGGATCGTCCGCAGCTCATTTCGTTGCTGGCCTACGCCCGTGAAGGCGACGCGATCGTCGTCCACAGCATGGACCGGCTGGCCCGCAACGTGGACGACCTTCGCCGTCTCGTCCAGCAGCAGACACGGCGCGGCGTCCGAGTGCAGTTCATCAAGGAGAACCTGCTCTTCACCGGCGAAGAGTCGCCGATGGCGAACCTCATGCTCACGGTGCTCGGCGCCGTGGCGCAGTTCGAGCGGGACCTCATCAAGGAACGACAGCGGGAAGGGATTGCCCTGGCCAAGCAGCGGGGAGTGTACCGCGGGCGGCAGCGCAAACTTTCGGCGGACCGGGTCGCCGAGCTTCGGACTCGTGCGGCGTCCGGAGAAAAGAAGGCACGCCTGGCCCGCGAGTTCGGGATCAGCCGGGAGACGCTTTACCAATATCTGCGCGAGCCGGAGAACTCGGAGGCCGGATGCTCGACCTCCTGACGATCGCGCTCGAAGCGCACAGCGATGAGCGGAATCATCACCGTCGGTACGAAGTGTCGGTCGGGCGTGACCTGCTCGATCACTGGGTTGTCACGGTACGATACGGCCGGGTCGGGGCTCCGCTCCGTGAACTGCGGTTCGGCAGCCCGGATGTGGAGAGCGCCCACGCTGTCGTACACGATCGACTGCGACGAAGGCTCTCCGCGCCCCGACGGATTGGTTGCGGGTACGGGGTGCGGCTTTTCAGCGCCGCACCGGGGATGCCACTTCGGGCGTGGATTCCGGCAGAGGTACTGAACACACTGATCATGTCGTGACAACGCTCGTCCTCGCTCCTGGCGCCGTGTCCAACTATCGTGGCCGCGCCTTCGGTGCGCGGTCAATGGCGCTCTGGAGACTGTCGTAGAGTTCTTCGTCTGATCCTCGCAGCGTGGGAGTGTCTGCACCCACAGTCAGGCCCACAGCGGCCAGCATGCGCCCGAAGCGTGTCTGCTCGGCGGCATCCTGGGGCGGCATGTCAAACTGAATCATGGAGCGTGCTCCCTCCGATCGAATGCCCGCAACGAATGCACAGGGATTGATACCGTAGCGGTCGGCCAGTTCGACAACCTTGTTCATGAGCGCGGTGTTGACGTTGTCAACGGCATCAAATGGGCGCCTGTCAGGAAGAAGGTGGAGAACCCGGACAAGCTCTGCGTGAAGCTCGCCGTACGTGCCGTCCAGCCTGGCACTGTTCTCGCTGAGTCCGAACGCGGCGATCACTCTGCGGAAGGCGTTGACCACCGTTGCATCAGAGCTCGCAGGCGTAAACACCAGCGAGTATTCACCAGACGCCGCGCGCTGAAGGTCAACGTCGGCATCGGCCGGGCTGAGATTGTATTTGTCCAGCACACGGTTGGCTGTGATGAGTAGCGCGATTTCCTGATTGTTCAGACCACCCCCTCGGCGACAGTTGTGGCACCGAGAATATCACACGGCGACAGGGATTCAAGCTCTGAATCGATCGTAGCGCGCTAGCGATCGTTGCCCGCGGGAGGGAATACATAGTAGAACCAAGCGACGGTCAGGTTGTAGCGGCGATCCCCGAGGTCGCGCCCGTGCGGGAGGGGCTTGTCACGCTTCAGGTACTCCCAGATCTGCCCCGGCCACTGTTCGTCCGAGGGGTAGATGCGCCCGAAGTCATCGAAGTTGTCGAGGTCAATGGTTCGGGAGCGGACCGCTCGATCAAAGTCGTTGAACTTCTCCGCCCTGATGAGGACTGCTGCGTCTTCTATGCCCAGGCTGTTGCGCCACGACAACCCGCAACAGATATACGTACCGGCCGGCACAGCGGTAAGGTCGTCGACCCATGTATCGTGCTGAAACTCGCGAGCTCCAATCTCCGCGATCTGGTTGCAGTAGGCAAGGACCGAGCTTGTATGGACGCCCTTGTCGAAGTCGGAAGGGCGGACGTACTGAAACGCCTGCGGCATATCCACGATCGTCAGGGGGTGGTGTTTCTGATCAAGCGAGTGCGGCGGCTGCCGTACTGCCTGTATCACCGGCCACGGGCCGCCCTGCTGGAGGGCTGGCGGAAATAAGCGTCCATAAGCGTCGAACGATGTGATCGTGAGAGTGCGCTCGACGGCGGCATCAAAGAAGGCGCGATACTTGTCCTCTCGGACGAGCGCCAATGTTGAGAACTTATCGAACTGTGACCAAGCCAGCCCGACGAGAATGTACGTGCCGTGCTCGCCAGACTCCGCGGGTATAGGCGACTGCGCGATTGCGAGTGCCAGGCGCGAATCATGTACCGGGATTCCGGAAGACCTCAAGTGCTCAAGACTCCGGGCAGCCGCTTCTGTGAGATCCGCCGAGTGGTTGAGCGACGGGAGCTGTCCTGCCACATCCAGGCGCATCTGAAAGGCGAGCGGGCCGGTCAGCGGATCATTTGATCTCACCGCATCCACAAAGAGCTTGTCCGCGGTCGTTCCGAACGCCTCCGCGAGTTTCGTGAAGTTCCGAAGGCTCCCAGGTGAGCCGCTGCAAATCCGCTCAACAGTTCTCTTGGGCACGTCAGCCTTGTCGGCGAGAGTCTCAATGGTCCACTCTCGGGCGAGACGGAGACGCCGAATCTCGAGAACACGGGGCTTGTAAGAGTCTCCTCGACGCTCAGCCATACTCGGTGCCTCCTGTGGCGGTGCCGTGTCGGCACGGCGACGGTTCCGTGTCGGTGAATCATCGCGGGCTATTGCGTATGTTCAAAGCGGACTGCAGCGGGCGACTCACGAACGTTGTCGAGCTGTCCTCCGAAGGAGTGGAACATGGCGCAGCGACTCCTGCCAGACATGCGGAATGAGTGTATCCGAACTCCGGCCGCGAAGGTACGAGAACATTCCGACGAGTCAGCACTCGCGATGCTCGCATGTCTGAGCGCGCTACGGCGCCGACCTGCGCGAGTACGTCGAGTTCCTGCTGTGAGCCAATGCTTTATTGAAGAACGGCAGTCCAAGCGGTTAGCCAAGGCGATCACGGTGGAACGGGCCGCGTGGTCGCAAAGACATCGTTTTCAAGCCCGAAACGCACTTGAAGTCGTCAGAACTGGGCTTGAAGAGGCCAGAAAGCTCCTTGAAGGGCCAGAAACACCCCGGCATCTGGGCTCGATGGAGCCCGTTATCGACGGTTCGCTGACCAGCCGCACAGGTGGCCGAGCGGGTTGGGATGTTGGCTGGCGCATGTCCAGAAGCTCAAGGCGCTACGACGGGGGCCTCGATGGAGACACGCGGCAACTGAACGCTGAAAGGGCAAACACATGGCTGAGTTCTTCTCGTTTCTCAAAGTGTTCCTGATCTGCGGCACGGTGCTGATTCTGGCGTTCATGGCCCTGCTCTCGCTGCCGCAGAGCAAGCTGCGGGCGGTGGGCCTGGAGCTGGCCAAGTACGCGATGGCGGCGGGGCTCCTCCTGCTGATCCCGAGTCCGGTTGATCTGATCCCCGATGTGGTCCCTGGCATCGGCTGGCTTGACGACGTTGGCTACGTCGTTGCGGCGATCGCGTCCGTCCGCTCGGCTCTCGGCGAGCGGAAGAAGCGTCTGCTCTACGACGAGCTTGAAGTGCAGGAACTGCAAGACAGAACAAGGAAGTAGCCCATGCGTACGCGCACGATTCATGATCTGCCGATCGACACCGTGCACCCCACGCCGCAGGTGCGGGAGCGATTCGACGATGAATCACTCCGGTCGCTGGCGATGACGATGAAGACTGTCGGCGTACAACAGCCGATCTCCGTACGCCGTGCCGATGGCGGCTACGCAATCATCGCCGGTGAGCGGCGCTGGCGGGCCGCGAAGCGGGCGGAGCTGACGACGATTCCCGCCGTGGTCGTGGAGGGCGACCTGAGCGAAGCGGACATCATCGAACTGCAACTGATTGAGAACTGCGCAAGAGAGGACCTGAACCCCGTCGAGAAGGCGAAAGCCTACGACCGGCTGATGAAGGCCGCGCAGCGATCCGCTGCGGAGGCCGCACGGCGCACGGGGTCGTCACCGGCGATGGTCTCCAAGCTCACGTCACTTCTGCTGCTGCCTCCCGACATCCTTGCGCACGTCCATGACGGCCGCATTCCCTACAGCAGCGCCTACGAGTTGGTGAAGGTGAGCGACCCGGCAGAGCAGCGACGCCTCGCGGACGAGATTGCCGGCGGACGCATGACTCGCCAGAAGCTTGTCGAGCAGACAAGGGCCCGTGCAAAGGCTCCCGGCAGCCGACGACAGGGGCGCCGGGCGAGCACACCACGCGAGCGCGTCGTCATCGCGCTGGGCAAGGGCCGATCGGTGTCCGTCGCCGCACCGACCCTCTCGGTCGAGTGCGTCGTGGCCCTGCTCGTCGATGTCACAACACGGGTGAGGAACGCCGCGGAGGGTGGCGGTGCGCTGGCGGACGTCGTGAAGGCGGTGTCAGGCAACGGCAGGTAGGAGTCACGATCATGCTGGAGCGTTTCAAGCGAAAGCAACCCGTTCATCGAAGCCACGGCGCGTGGGACATGACCGCGCCGGTGCTGCGGCTGACCGGCGGGGAACGCATCGACCTGCTGCGAAGCATGTCCGGCATCTTCATCACGGGCATGACGGGCAGCTCGAAGAGCACGTCGTCGGCCAAGCACGCCGCTCGGTCGCTGGTGCGACTCGGCTGCGGCGGGCTGATCCTCACGGTCAAGAACGAGCTTCCGATGTGGCAGAAACTGTGCGCCGAGGAAGGCCGCGGCGGCGACCTCGTGGCGTTCGGCCCGCAGAATCACTGGCGGTTCGATCCGATCGCCTTCGAGGTCGAACGCGAGGGACCCGGGGCGGGCCAGGTGGAGAATGTGGTCCACCTGCTGGCCCGGCTGGTGGACTTCTCGTCGCGCGACCGCAGCCAGGGCGGGCGCGACAACGAGCCGTACTGGCGCAACGCCTGCCTGCGCCTGCTGAGGAACGGCGTGGGCCTGCTGATCCTCGCGACCGGCCGCGTGTCCGTGCTGGATCTGTACCGGCTGGTCATCAGCGCGCCGCAATCGCTGGACGACGTACGGTCGGAGCAGTGGCGGTCATCGGCGCGCTGCTTCAGGCTGCTGACGGAGGCGGAGCAACGCCCGCGAACCCCAAGCCAATCGGCGGACCTGGAGATCATCGCCGACTACTGGCTTGTCGAGTTCCCGGCGCTGAGTGAAAAGACGCGCAGCGTCATCGTGTCGCAATTCACCGCAACGTGCGACTGCCTCCTGCGCGGGACGCTGCGCGACCTGTTCTGCGCCGGCAGTAACGTGACGCCGGTAGATGCGGAGCGGGGCCGCATCATCCTGGTGGACCTCTCGCTGAAGGAATTTGGCGTCACGGGCCTCTACGCCAATCTTCTGTGGAAAACGGCCTTTCAGCGGTCGATCGAGCGGCGCGATATCCGCAAGAGTCCTCTCCCGGTGTTTTTGTGGGCCGATGAGGGGCACTACCTGCTGCACAGTGAGGACAGTCTCTTCCAGTCCACCTGTCGCAGCGCGCGGTGCGCGTCGATTCTGATCACGCAGAATATCGCCAATCTTGACGCGGCGCTGGGCACGGGAGACGCGGGCCGCGCGGAAGCCGAGAGCCTGCTCTCCAACTTCGGCACGCTCGTATTCCACTGCAACACCTGCCAGCGCACCAACACTCTCGCCGCAGATCTGATCGGGCGCGAACGCGCGCTCATGGCAAGTGGCAACGTGAACCGCTCCGCCGACGACGAGTGGTCGGCCATGATGGGACTCGATCTGCTCGGGCAGGGCGGCGGCACGTCGATGGGATTCAGCGAGCAGTGCCAGTACACCGTCGAACCATCGGCGTTTTGTCGCCTGCGCTCCGGCGGCCCTGCGCACGGTTGGGAGGCCGATGCGATCGTCGTCAAGAGCGGAGAGCTGTTCCGGAGCACGGGCACGACGTGGCTGCGTGTGACTTTCCGGCAGGACCTGTGATGGCACCGGTGCGACCGGCGCGTCCGCTTCAGGAAGGAACTACCATGCTTGGCCCTCAGCAACAGCAGCAGCCAGTCTCTTCAACCAACGGAATCGGCAACGCGCTTTCGTGGATCCTTTTCGCGGCAAGATCGCTGGCGGTGACGGTCGAGGTCTTTCTGCACCGCTCAGACTCGTTCGGCGAACGTTACTTCGGGTTTCAGGCTGCGGCGGGATTCCTGCTCATCCTGCTCTACCCGCTTTTCTGGCAGGAACACGATGTATCGGGCGTGCTGCTGTTCCTGGGCGCGTACCTGCTGATGCTGCTGTGGGCGCGTGTGCGCACGGCGCTGCGAGTCAGGCGCGGTGGCGGTCAGCCGCACACCAGGTACTCCGGGCGTCCAGGGTTGCTGCGGATATCGCGCCGTCTCTCGGAACGCTTCGCGAAGTGCTGCCTGGAGCCGCTCATCGTCTTTCTGTCCGGCCCGCCGGTGATGGCGTGGAGCGAACCGCTCGGCGGCTACCTCATGCTCGCGGGCCTCGGTCTGTTCATCTCGACGAACGCCGCCGCCGGCTATGAAGGCCGGCGCGCCGCGGACATGCACGACGCCTTCATCGAGCAGCGCAGCCTGGCCGAAGAGTTCCGCCGGATGCGCGGCGATCGGTAACGACATAGGAAAGGAGTTCACCCATGAACCTGCGCGAGAATCTCAGCCGGAGCCGCGAAGTGCTGGCGGCCTACTGGCGCCACGGCCTGCACGAGCTGGGCTCGGTGTTCTACGGCCCGAACACGGCGGCGCAGCACCCGGAGTACGGCATGATCGGGACCAAGCCGCCCGGTCTCGTCTCGGCGGGACTGGAGCCGGATAAGGACGCCGCGCCGTCGAGAGACGACCCGGCGCCCTCGATCATCGACGAGCGGGTGAAGCAGGCGGAGCAGCAGCGCGACGTGGAGCGTGAGCCGGAGCCGCCGCAGCAGGAAAGGGAGTGAAGCGATGGGACTTCTGGTCTTCATACTGATCGTCGCTGCGGCCGCGCAGGGTTGGAAATGGGTGCGCCGCCAACAGGACAGCACCTCTGTCAATGTGCGCTGGTCGAACGAGTTGACGGCGCCGATTTCCGCAGCGGCGCTGCGCACCATCCTGAGGCGGTTCCTCGTGACCCGTGGTTGCACTGTCCTGGAAACCAAAGACGGGTTCGACATCTACGGGCGCGGCGACCCGCAGGTGAGAAGTATTCCGTGCGAGAGAGACATCGGCTGGCGGGAGGTGCCGATGGTTCTCGGCGCCATGTTTCAGGAGCGACCCGGCGGAGCGTGGGCCAAGGTGACATTCAACGCCCTGTCCACCGTGCAGTTCTCCGCCGCCGGGACTGATTTCTTCTGGCGGCAGGCCCGCGCCGAGTTCGAGGACGCCTTGGCATTGGTGAATCACGTCCTTCGTGAAGATGCGGAGGCGCAGAAACGGGATAGTGCCGCCAATGGCAACGAGCGGCGTTCATGCGCCGCAGAAAACGATGAACGCGGCTGCGTGTACGACGCCGACCTGGAAATGCTCGGGCTGAGGCGCGATGCGACGTGGGAGCAGGTGCAGGCGGCGTACCGCGACGCCTGCCGCAAGTACCATCCCGACCGGCTCAACGGCCAGAATGTCGAGCCGCACCTAGTCGAACTCGCGGTCGAGCGCTTCAAGGAAGTCTCAGCCGCCTACCAGCGGCTCAAGGACCGCCTGGGGCAACCACAGCACGCCTGACGGAGCAGTTCGCGGGATGGATCTGGCACGGCCACAACCCGATGTCGCGCGCGAGCGCGATGGCGACGAGCGTGCCATGCCCGCCGGCACGCCGGCGTGGATCACGCCGGAACTCGTCCGCCTGACGCAGAATGTCTGGAATCCGCGGTACCGGCGCGCGATTTCCCGCGATGAGGCGATTACAATTCTCCTGAGCGTTGGACGGTTGTTCGATCTTCTCGCTCGGGAGTGATTCGCCATGAAACGGTTCGTCGCCCTGGCTCGTGTGTCGTCGCGGGAGCAAGAACGTGAGGGTTTCTCGCTCGCAGTCCAGGAGGATGCGCTCAAGCGCTACGCGACTTCCGCTAGCGGCGAGATTGTCCGCCTGTTCCGCATCGCCGAGACGGCGAGCAAGAGCGATGAGCGGAAGACGTTCCGCGAGCTGATCGCCTACGCGAAGAAGAACGCCGAAGAACTCGACGCTCTGCTCTTCTACAAGGTCGATCGCGCGGCCCGCAACCTGTTCGACTACGTGGAACTTGAACGGCTGGAAAGCGAGTACGGTCTCGCGTTCATCTCCGTTTCGCAGCCGACGGAGAACAACCCGGCCGGTCGCATGATGCGGCGGACGCTCGCCAACATGGCGAGCTTCTACACCGAGCAACAGTCAGTCGATGTCCGCGAGGGCCTCGCCCGTCGCGTCCAGGAAGGCTGGTTCGTGGGCAAGGCGCCCTACGGTTACCGCAACGTCCGTCGTGAGGGACGATGTGTCACCGAAGTCGATCCGCCCGCGGCGGAGAACGTCAAGCGCGTCTTCCACCTCTACGCCTACGAGCCGCTGACGCTCGATGCCCTTCGCGATCGCCTGCACGCCGATGGCCTGACGTATCGTGCGGATTCCCCGAAGTTCACCCGGAGCAAGCTGCACGCGATCCTCACCGATCGGGCGTACATCGGAGAGATTCCGTTCAAGGGGCAGTGGTATCCCGGCAGGCAGACGCCGCTTGTCGAGCGGTCCACTTGGGACCGGGCGCAGGCCCTTCTCGGCGGACATGTTTACCACGCCCACCAGATGACCTTCGCCGGCGAGTTCATGTCCTGCGGGCACTGCGGCCGGGCGATCACCGGCGAACAGGTGGTGAAGCGCTTCAAGACGACCGCCGAGCGCCGGTACGTGTACTACCGGTGCAGCGGGTACACTGCGGCCGGGCACCCCCGCGACAGAGTACCAGAGCCTGTGCTCGATCGGCAGATTCTCGAACTGTTCGGCAAGATGAAGGTGGAGGACCCGGAAGTCCGCGACTGGTTCCGCATGGTCCTGGCCTCTCAGACCCGCGACGCCCAAAAGGACGCCCGCGCCCAGCGGGAGGAACTGACGCGGCAGGCGTCGCTGCTGGTCGCACAGCAGGATCGGCTCCTGAACCTGCGGATTGCCGACGACGTGGATCAGGACACCTTTGCCCGCAAGCACACCGAGCTACGGGACCGGCTGGCATCCATCAAGCTACAACTGGACGTTTTGGACCGCTCGCACGACGAAACGGCGGAACTGGCCGCCAAGGTGTTTGAACTCTCGCAAACCCTGCAAAACACGTGGGTTTCTGCTGATTACGCCACCAAACGGCGAATCCTCGAAATCGTCTGTTTGAACTGCCGGCTCGATGGCGTAAGTCTCGTTCCCACAATGAGAAAGCCCTTCGACGTGCTCGCCGAAGGGCTTGATCTCTCGAAAAGTCGGGGTGACAGGATTTGAACCTGCGACCTTCTCGACCCGAAACTTCCAGTCGTCCTCTGACCGACATGCTCCAAGCCTCGTGGGCGCTTGAAGATACGCCACTTCCGGGCGTTTCGCAAGTGCGTGCGAAAACCATGCTTTTCCGTGCAATCAGTAGTAGTGTT
>WGNV01000006.1 GCA_016124375.1 Tepidisphaera sp. | reverse complement strand
GCTCACCTGGCGCCCGAGACTTTTTCTGTGCAGGTGACGCTGCAAGCCGCGAACGATATTCAGTGGTTCCGGATTGAACTACCCGCGGTTACTGCAGACAGCGGCTTTGTCGATATCCGGTCCGAGTATCCGCATGGACCCATCAACGGCGATCCACCTTATGGCGACCTGTGGCTAGGGCTTCCAGATATGCGTGTATTCCGAAGCGATGGCGGACAGATCGACAGCAACTATGGTTTCTCTTCCGAGTTTTCTCAGATCGCGTTGAGTTGGGGTTTGACGGACCCGCGCCCACCGCAATGTGCCTATGTAGATACCGGATATGGTCTCCATTTTGCATGCGGCCCGAACTTCAATGGGTTTGATGGCAATCTGACTGCGGATGTGTATTGGCTTGCCGTGGGACAGGGCTACCTGCTTACTCCTGCGCAGCCGTTTGGAGTACATTCGCCCGTGGCGCCCAACGCAAATACTGAGCGCCTGACGACGCTGGTCTTCACCATCCAGCCCGCGGGCGTGCCGTACTGCGATGGAGATATGAACTGGGATGGTGTAGCGGATCAGGGAGACATTGACTACCTGATCAACGTCGTAGCGGGCGGCGAGAACTCGACCCGGCGCGATGCGGACTTTAACCACGATGGCGTGGTGGATCAGGGCGATGTGGATGCGTTGATCAATGTGGTGGCGGGAGGTGAGTGCCCATGAATCGAGTATCCATGCTGGCAGCATGCGCGTGCGGCTGCTTGGGCGGGGCGGCGTTCGCGCAGCCGACGCAGTTCAATGATCTCGGCCCGCACTTGGCGCCGGAGAATTTTCGCGTGCCGGTCCAACTGCAGAGCGGCGACGACATTCAGTGGTTTCGGATTGAGTTGCCCGAGGCGAGTGCAGACGCCGGATTTGTGGATATCTGGTCAGATCCGCCGGAATACAGCGGCTGTCCAGAACATCAGAATCTCGGTGAAATCCAGTTGATTCAGTATTCTTCCGCCGGAGAAGGGTTGACACAATCATTCATGCCGCAAGGGCTAGAAACGATCGTTCGCCTGAGTTTCGGCCTTGCGACCGACATCCGTTCCCCGGTGTGTTTGCAGAATCTAGCATACCCACAAGTCGAGCCCGCCTACTTCTGCACCGAGACTTTCGCCGGCCAAGACGGTCCGCTCGCCGCCGACGTGTATTGGTTCGCGGTTGGCCACCGGCTCTACCCTCATCTTCACAATTGGGAAGTGCCCACGGACGCCGACCCTGCGGCCATCGACCGCTGCGCCGTGCTCAACTTTCACATCCAGCCCGCGGGCGTGCCGTATTGCAATGGTGATTACAATTGGGACGGTGTGGCGGATCAGGGAGACATTGACTACCTGATTAACATCGCGGCGGGCGGCGAGAACCCGACGGGGCGCGATGCGGACTTCAATCGGGACGGGGTCGTGGACCAGGGCGATGTGGATGCGTTGATCAACGTGGTGGCGGGTGGGGAGTGCCCGTGATGAAATTGCTAAAGGGCTAAATTGCTAAATTGCTAAATCAGGCAGTGCGTTGGCGGGCACCGTTGACGTTCGCACGCGCGTGCCTTTGAACTTCGTCTCTCCGTCTCTCCGGAACTCCGTCTCTCTCTTTCCCGCCCCCCAAAATGGCCACGGGCCTCAGGGTTTTCCCCAAGGCCCGTGTCGCGGTCGGTGCGGCGGTAAGCCGAGTTCTGTTTCGCCGGCGGTTCCCGCCTCCTTTGACGGGGGCTGACGGGCCTTCCGGCGATGGCGACCATTTCTCTAGGCGTGGCGTTGCCGCGACGCTCGAGCAGTCTACCCGCCCCCACTACCCGGACCAGGCTGAGGGCTGCTTGACCTTGCACGCGGTGGGGTTTGCCATGCCCCGCGACTCACGCCGCGGGCGGTGGGCTCTTACCCCACCTTTTCACCCTTGCCGGCCTCTCGAAAGAGGCTTAGGCGGTTTGAGTTTCTGTGGCACTTTCCCTCGCCCGGACCACTTTGAGTGTGCGGGCGGGTGGGCGTTACCCACCACCGTGTCCTGCCGTGCTCGGACTTTCCTCGCCCGCGAGGTTTCCCCCGCGTTCGCGGCCGCCTTGCCGCACTCACGTGTGATCGTACGCACGTACCATGCGTCAACGAATGAGCGCGACATCATCTCAACCCGGGGCGGCGGCGAAGCGGATCGCGGTGTGGTTGGAGCCCGCGCAGGCGGAGTTTGTGGGGGAGACGGTGGAAGCCGCGGGGCTGACGCTGGTGGGCGCGGGGTCGCCCAACAAGGGCCAGAGCGCGGCCGCGGCGACGCGGCTGAAGTGCGAGCCGTTTGATGATCTTCGCAGCGCGCTGACCGAGATGGCGGTGGATGTCATTTGGCTGGCGAGCGCGGGGGACTTTGGGACCAAGAGCGACGGGCTGGATGCGCGGGCGGTGATGACAGCCGCGGGGCGGGGCGTGCGGGTGGCGTGCACCGAGCCGGTGCCGGCGAGTGCGTTACTGCTGGGCCCGGGGGGCTGGGCGGGGGGAGATTCGGAGGGGCTGGCCGGGCCGACGCTGCGATTTGTGGGGACGCTGCGCGGGGCGAGGTGGTTTCGCGAGGCGGCGGAGGTGCTGACGGCGTTTGGGCGGCCGCGATTGGTGCAGGTGGAGACGTGGAGTGCGCCCGAGCACGGGTCGCTGGCGGCGCGGCTCATGGGCGCGATGGATTTGCTGTATGGCTTGCTCGCGGAGCCCGAGAGCATCGATGCGGCGATCGTGGCGCCGGCGTGGCACACGGGGCATCGGCCCGCGGCGCCCGAGACGCTGGCGCACCTGCACGGGGATTTGTCGGCGACGCTGCGGTTTGCGGACGGGCGGGCGGGGGTGGTGAGCGCGAGCAACGCGGCTGGGCGGTGGAACACGACGGTGACGCTGGTGTCTCACGAGGGGCGCCTGCGGCTGTATGACGACGGGTTTGAGTGGATCGGGCCGGACGGGGCGAAGCGCGATGAGTTGCGGATGACCGGGCGCACGCGGGGCGGGAGCAAGAAGAGCCACGCGGTGACGACGGCGGCGGACAGTTTGGCGCGGCTCGTCGATGTGCAGTCGCCGGACTTAGGGCCGATGCCGCTGGAGCCGGTGCTGGCGATGAGCCAGGCGGCGCTGCTGAGCGCGAGGACGGGGCACCCGGAGAGCCCGGCGACGATTCGGCGGATGATGCTGGTGCCGTGAGGCGGGCGGGGCGGCGAGTCAGATGGCGGCGCTGCCGCGATCTCCGGTGCGGATCTTGATGCAGTCTTCGAGGGGCTGGACGAAGATCTTGCCGTCGCCGACGGTGCCGGTGCGGGCGCCCTTCATGATGGCCTGGACTGCGGGCTCGGCGTACTGGTCGTTGACGGCGATCATCACCTGGGTGCGTTCGACCATCGGAGGCTGCACGGCCTGGCCCCGGACGTATTCCATTTCTCCCCGCTGGGCGCCGTGGCCCCGCACGGGCGAAACGGTGATGCGGTAGTTGTCCTGCTCGTCGAGGACGGCGCGGAGTTCGCGCTGCACGGCTTCGAGGCGTTCGGGGCGGATGATGGCGTGGATGAGTTTCATGATGAGATCTGCCCGGTGGGTCATGACTCCATGTGGTACCCGCGTTCGCCGTGGATTGTAATGTCGAGCCCGTCGCGCTCGTGGGCGTCGCTGACGCGCAGGCCGTTGGCCGCCCTGATGACCCAGGCGATGAGCAGCGTGCCGAGCAGCGCGAACGCGACGGCGGCGAACGACCCGAGTGCTTGCTTCCCGAGCTGGCCGACGTTGCCGTAGATGAGGCCCCGCTCGGGCGTGAAGCAGAAGACGCCGGTAAGCAGCGCACCCAGCAGCCCGCCGACGCCGTGAACGCCGAAGGCGTCCAGCGAGTCGTCGTAGCCGAACTTGCCCTTGAGCTGCACGGCCCAGTAGCAGACGATCGAGGCGAGCGCCCCGAAGATGAGCGCGTGCATGGGGTGGACGTGCCCGGCGGCCGGGGTGATGGCGACCAGGCCCGCGACGATGCCCGAGGCCAGGCCCAGGCTGGTGGGCTTGCCGTGATGGCGCCACTCCAGCAGCATCCACACCAGCGCGGCAGCCGCGGCGGCGGACTGCGTGGTGGTGAACGCCAGACCCGCCACGGCGCCGGCGACGGGCTTGTCGGCGGCGACCGCGCTGCCGGCGTTGAAGCCGAACCAGCCGAACCAGAGCAGCCCCGCGCCGAGCAGCGTGAGCGTGAGGTTGTGGGGCAGGATCACCGAGTTGCCTTCGAGGTCTTTGCGCTTGCCGATGAGCAGCGCCAGAACCAGGGCAGAGAAGCCGGCAGAGATGTGAACGACGGTGCCGCCCGCGAAGTCGAGCACCCCGAGCTTGAAGAGCCAGCCCCCGTCCGCCCAGACCCAGTGGGCCAGCGGGCAGTAGACGAAGGTGGTCCAGATGAGGATGAACCAGAGGTAGCTGCTGAACTTGATGCGCTCGGCGACGGCGCCGGCGATGAGGGCGGGGGTGATGATGGCGAACTTGCCCTGGAACATCACAAACACAAGCTCGGGAACGCCCTTGTCGGCGAACATCTTGGTGTGATCAAGGCCGTTGAGCGCGAGCAGCGCGGGGTCCCACCCGATGAGCCCGCCCTGGCTCTTGCCGAAGGCGAGGCAGTAGCCGAAGAGGATCCACTGCACACCCACGACGCCCATCGCGACGAACGAGTGCATCATGGTGGTGAGGACGTTCTTGCGTCGCACCATGCCGGCGTAAAACAGCGCCAGGCCGGGCACCATGAGCAGCACCAGCGCCGAACTGGTGAGCATCCAGGCGGTGCTGCCGGCGTCGATCTGCGGCCCCGGAGCCGCGGCTGCGCCGGCTTCGCCGGGCTGCGCCAGCGCCGGAGCCGCGCACATCAACGCTCTGACTCCCACCCCGACAAGCGACACGCCCAGCGACATGCGGCACCTCCAAACACGCGAAGCCGACGACAACACGCCGCGGAAAGACTAGAAAAGCGTCAAGATCATGCAAGGGGCGAAAGGGGGTTTGGCGTGCTGAAAATGATGGGTAAACGTTTCCGCCCTTGAAAAATGCCGCGCGGATTTGTTCGCAAGTGACAGTCGCGGGGGGGATCGCGGGCGAGGGGGCCAAACCTTTCCCGGGGATGGGACGGGCCAGCGACGAAGGTGCGGGGCCGGTCCCATACCCTTTCGCATGAGCGAGACTCGTTATTCCTGGCAGTTGCTGCGTGCTGGCGCGTTCAAGCTGGACGGTGGCTCGATGTTCGGGCTGGTGCCGCGCGTGGTGTGGTCCAAGTTCGTGACGCCCGACGAGAAGCACCGGATCCCGGTGCAGCACAACTGCCTGCTGCTGCAGCGCGACGGCGCGGGGCAAGGGCCGGCGCGGGTGCTGCTGGAGACCGGCAGCGGCGACAAGCTGGACGCCAAGAGCCGCGAGATCTTCCAGATCGGCGACGAGTCGATCATCAAGTCGCTGCACAGTGTGAACTGCGACGAGGGCTCCATCGGGGCGGTGATCGTGACCCACCTGCACTTTGATCATGCGGGGGGCCTGACGCGGGCCCTGAGGCCGGGAGAAACGCCCGACTGGGTGGGCCCGGGCAGCGCGGGCGAATCAAAGGTCAAGCGGACGTTTCCGAACGCGAAGGTGTACGTGCAGAGCCGGGAGTGGGACGACGGGCGGGTGAACCGCAGCGTGATGACGCGGACGTACTTCGCGGATCACATCGAGCCGCTGCAGCCGCAACTGGTGCTGGTGGATTCGCCAAGACCCTGGCCCATGGGGTATGTGCCGGGGCGGGACGAACTGCCGATGAGCCCGGTGTGGGCGCGGGAGACGGAGACGGCGCCAGGAGTGAGCGTGTTTCTGGTGCCCGGGCACACCTGGGGCCAGCAGGCGATGAAGTTCACGGATGTGAAGGGGCGGACCGTGGTGTTCGTGCCCGACGTGCTGCCGACGGCGTGGCACAACGGGGCGGCGTACAGCCTGGGGTACGACGTCGAGCCCTACACGAGCATGGTGAGCCGCCTGTGGCTGCTGACGGAGGCGGCGCGGCACGACTGGGTGCTGGTGCTGGATCACGAGCCGGGGCACCCGTGCTTCCGGGTCCGAACAAACGCCAAAGGGTGGTTTGACCTGATTCCCGAGGAGATCTAGGGGGGGCGGCGGGGCGAATAGAGGAGCGGGGCGGGCGGGACCGCCGACCTACAGTTACGCAAGGAACTCGACAAAGTGCCAGAAACGCCCACCATTTTGCCGCCTGATGGCGCAACGCCCGAGGCCAACGCCGGCCCGGGGCTGTCGAAGATGCCCAGGCCCGACGCCGAGGACCTGGCGGCGGAGGCCGAGCGCGAAGAGATCGCCGTGCAGACCGGGACGGTGGCGGTGGCGCCTCCGGTGCGGCTGTCGTTCTGGGAACGCATCGAGGCGTTCATCGCGAAGCTCTCGAGCCGCAATCACTTCTGGCACCGGGTGTGCTCGTTCATCTGGCTGCCTTACGCGTTCAAGAGCGGCATCCGGATGAAGAAGGTGGACGACCGCACGTTCGCGGCGGAGCTGCCCTTCCGGCGCTTCAACCGGAACTGGTACAACGCGATGGCCGGGGCAAGCCTCCTGGCCAACAGCGAGATCGCCGGCGGGATGTACATCTTCGCCCGGACCGGGGGCGGGTACACGATCGTGTGCAAGGAGCTGGGCTACCGGTTTCTGCGGCCTTGCTTCGGCCCGGCCTTGTACAAGGTGACGCCCCGGGAGGACCTGGACGCGTTGATCGCCGCGGGCAAGGAGTTCAACCTGACCGTGGACCTGGAGATCGTGCAGCAGGCGCTGCTGCCCGAGGCGGTGGCCAAGCGCCGGAGCAAGGACGCGCTGCTGGCGAAACTCGCGGCCAAGGAGCGGCGCGTCGGACGCTGCGTCGCGACGTTTCACCTCACCCCCGCGCTGCACCAGAAGGCCAAGCGCGGCAACGCCCGGGCGGTGGGCCCGGGGTCGCAGTTTTCCAAGAAGTAGCCCGCGATATGTTCTGGCCGTTTTTCTCGGCCGATTTCTTCCTCGTGTGAGCCCGACCCGATGACGCACCTGCCGATTCCCGTGCCGCTGGTTCAGCCCGCCCGTCAACGGCATGTGTTGACGGCGTGGCTGTGGACGCTTGGATGGAGCGCGTTTCTGGCGTGCTCGTGGACGTGGTGCATCGGGATGTTTCTGCCCGGGCTGCTGCTGCGCGACTTCGGGCCCGCGTCGTTCCTGGTGTTTGCGCTGCCCAACGTCATCGGGGCGGCGGCGTTCGGAATCGTGTTCCGCAAGGAGGGCTCGAGCGAGGCGTTCGTGGCGACGCACAGCGAGGCGTGCCGCGCGTTTTCGTTCGTGACGCTGGCGTTTCAGTGGTTCTTTCTGTTCAGGCTGATCATGCCGCTGCAGATCAGCGGGAGCCCGGTGATCTACGCCATCGCGGGGCTGGCGCTGCTGAGCATGCTTCTGCCGACGCCGACCCGCAGCGGGGCGTGGACGCTGGTGATCGCGGGGCTGGTGTTCGCGCTCTCGATGGCGTGCGCGGGCATCTTCACGTACGACCACTGGGAGGCGTTCGCATCGGCGTCTCCCAAGTCGCTCTTGCCCAAGGGCGAACTGGTGATGCTGGCGCCGGTGAGCATCCTGGGGTTCATGCTGTGCCCCGCGCTGGACCTGACATTCCACCAGGCCCGGCGCCAGGTGCCCGGGCCGCGGGGCACGCTCGGGTTCATCATCGGCTTCGGCGTGCTGTTCGCGGCGATGATCGGCTTCACGTACGTGTACATGACAGTCGGCCTGGCCACCTCGCCCGACCCCTGGGAAGCGCTGCGCCCGACGGCGGTCTTCGTGCACGTGATGGTGCAGCTGGCCTTCACCATCCGCCTGCACACCGCCTGGATCAGCGAGCGCTTCGTGCCGCCGTCAGACCGCCCGCAGACCAGCCCAGTGCTCGCCATCATGGTCATCGGCGTCGGGGCGGCGTTCGGGGCCAACGCCCTGGCGGCGTACGCAGGGCTGGACTTCGCCGAGGTCGTCTACCGCCTGTTCATGACCTTCTACGCGTTGATCTTCCCGACGTACGTGTGGCTGTGCGCCATCCCGACGCGCGACCGGCACAGCGGGCCGCGATTGGACAAGCTGGTCGTGCTCGCCATCACCATCGCCCTGGCCGGCCCCTTCTTCTGGCTCGGCCTCATCGAACGCCACACCATGTGGCTCGCCCCGGGCGTCGCCATCCTCCTGCTCGCCCGCCTCGCGGTGCGCGGGCGCAAGCCCGCCGCGCTCCCGGCGGCTTGAAAGCCCGCGCGTCACGAGCCTGAGGCGCGAGCTCCAGCATTTGACATTCACAGCCGAACATGCAGCCGCGAAGCGGCGAAACTTGTAATGCCCGCTGCATAGCGGACTCACCCGTCAGCCTCAAACCGCCACGACCAGCGGCTCGCAATCGCTTCGACAAACACATCATGGCCCCGCACGACCAGATGCGCATAGCCCTCTTCAATCCCACACTCCGCAAGCCACGCTGACCCCCGGACCTCATACACCCCGGGGTCTGGACAAATTCCTGTCGCAATCCAGGCATCGCGAAATCTTTTCGCGTAACCCGAAGGGTCTTGCGCATAGCCAAGATTGTTCACCGCCGCGAGAGTGAATCGCGACGGATCCAATACCTTGCTGTCAGAAAAAGCCGGGAGCATGCGGCTAGCAACATGGCCAATCAACTGAATTCTCACCCAGCTACAAGGGTCGTATGAGGCCCTTCCGCCGCCTGTAGGGGCCTTGTCGCTACTCTCCACAACACGAACGTCTTGCCACTCGAATCCCCTTTCAGGTCCATCCAACATTCCCGCCATGGGCATCGCTAGAAATCGCACATAGTTATCTCCGTCGTCTGCAGCCTCCGTCACAATGAGGCTCACAAACGGCGTACTCAAGTCCACCATCCAGGGAACCTGAATAGCAACCAGAAGATTGTTTGGCGTGGACACGGTTCGCTCCTCACGCTCGAACGTCGCCACAACTCAAAAAGAAAATGGTTCTTCGAATGTGAAAAACGCGATGCAGCTTCCGGATAGACGCCTCACGCCCCCGGCGTCGAAATCGTCTTGATGTGCACGTCCTTCAACTGATTCTCCGGCACGCCGCTGGGCGCCCGCGTCATCAGGTCGCTGCCGACCTGCGTCTTGGGGAAGGCGATCACATCGCGGATGTTGTCCGTCCCCGCGAAGTTCATCACCAGCCGGTCGAGCCCGAACGCGATCCCCGCGTGCGGCGGCGCCCCATACGACAACGCCTCCAGCAGGAACGAAAACTTCTCCTTCGCCTGCTCGGGCGTCATGCCCAGCAACTGGAAGACCTTGCTCTGCACCGCCTTGTCGTGGATACGCACCGACCCGCCCGCGATCTCCTGCCCGTTCAAGACAATGTCGTAGCCCGCCGACACGATGCTCTCGATGGCCTCCTCATCATCGACACCGGCGTTGACGAATAGGTCGCGCTGGTCGTCGCGCGGGGCGGTGAACGGATGGTGCATCGCGACCCACTTGCCGGTTTCCTTGTTCTTCTCGAACATCGGGAAATCCACGACCCACAGGAAGTTCCACGGCCCCCCCTCGGCCCCGGGCTTGGGCACGATGCCCATGTCCCGCGCCACCTTCTGGCGCAGTTCGCCCATCGCCTTGGTGCAGACGGCGTAGGTGTCCGCGACAAACAGCACCGTGTCGCCGGGCTTCAACCCCAGCCGCTCGACGAACTCGGCCTTGAGCGGCTCCAGGAACTTGGCCACACCCGTCTCGAAGACGCCCTGGGCATTGACCTTGACGACAGCGACGCCTCCAGCGCCGAAGCCTTTCACAAACTCGGTGTAGCCGTCGGTGATCTTCCGTGTGAGCTTCTCGCTGCCGCCCGGCACGCGCAGCGCCTTGATGACGCCCCGCTTGCTGTAATAGCGGCTCTTGTCGGCGTTCTTCGCCGCCGTCTCCTTGAAGAAGCCCAGCTCGGTGCGGGCCGCGAGGTCGGTCACGTCCTTGATCTTGAGGTCATACCGCGTGTCGGGGCGATCGATCCCGTAATCCTCCATCGCCTCGCGATAGCCCATGCGCTGCACCGGCGGCACATCGAAGCCGGTCATCTCCTTCCACAGGCGCCGGACGAACCCCTCCATCATGTCCATGATCTGCTCACGCCGCACGAAACTCATCTCGAGATCGATCTGCGTGAACTCCGCCTGCCGGTCGGCGCGGGGGTCTTCATCGCGGAAGCACCGACAGATCTGCATGTACCGGTCGCAGCCGCTGACCATGAGAATCTGCTTGAAGAGCTGCGGGCTCTGGGGCAACGCGTAAAACGTCCCCGGCACATGGCGGCTCGGCACCAGAAACTCCCGCGCCCCCTCGGGCGTGCTCTTGTAGAGAATCGGCGTCTCGATCTCCAGAAACCCGTTCTCGTCGAAGTACCGGCGCGTCACCTGGTAGAGCTTGTGGCGCAGCGCCAGCACTTTTTGCATGCCCGGCCGCCGCAGGTCCAAGTACCGGTGCGTCAGGCGCAGCTCTTCGTTGGGCAACTTGATCTTGCCGTCCGCCGTCGGATCCTCGGGAAGAAACGGCGGGTTGTCGGTCTTGGCCAGCACTTCAAGGCTGGTGACGACGACCTCGACCTTGCCAGTGGCGAGCTTGGGGTTTTCGCCCCCGATGCGCACGCGCACCGTGCCCTCGATCGCCACGACGTCTTCGTTGCGGAGCTTGTCGGCTCCGGCCATGGTGGCGGCCTTGTTGGCCTCGGCGTCGAAGACGAGCTGCGTCAGCCCGTGCCGATCGCGCAGATCGATGAAGATGAGGTTGCCGTGGTCGCGATAGCTGTTCACCCAGCCGTTGAGGCGGACAGTCTGTCCGACGTGAGACTCGCGCAGTTGACCACACGTGTGCGTGCGAATGAGCATGGATCAATCCCTGAGGCCGGACCCTCGAAACCGAACGAAAAACCCAGCCCGGCACGACGGCCGGGGCGTGGAAGCGCGGACTATAAGGGCGCGGGCCGGTCGGTGCGAGCGTGCGGGGCGGGAACCGGAGTTTGGGCGTCGCGGGGAGCGCGGGGCGTCATCTCCCGCGATCGCGAGGGCCCGCCTACGCCGCCATGCGAGACTTGCCGGCGCCGGCGAGCATCGCGCCCGTCACGCTTTCAAGCAGCAGGCCCCACGCGCGGGCGAGCTCGGGCGTCCAGTCGTCCGCGGCCAGCCTCGCCATGGCTCCCAACAGCTCGGAGCGGATGATCTCGTAGTCGCGGATGGTGGCGCCGGTGGTGGCGGCCTGTTTGCCAAGCTCCGCCAGCGGCGCTTCGAGGGTCGAGAACCGGTTGGCCTTGCGGATGATCTGGCCCAGGGTCTTGAACCACACTTCGTGGAGGTCGCCCGTGTCGTCGGGGAAGAGCGCGCGAACGTCGGGATGGTCGTCGCCCAGGCGTCGAATGACGCCGGCGATCAGGGCCGTCCCGCAAGGCTCGAACATTTCGTAGCACTGACGAAGCATCAAGAGGTGGATCGGGTGCATCAACGCGGTACTCCCGTGGGGCTGTTGGCCCCGGAGCATCGGGCCCCCGCGCCGGAGACTTGACGGGCGTGACGGTGGCTGCACCCCTGATCGGGGCAACCCGTGGCGGGCATGCCGCGCCTGCCTGCCGGGGCGTTTCGGGGGCTGGGATGGATCGGGCAGGAGGGAGGGATCGCGCGGGTCCGGAATGACGGCGGCAGCGATTTCCAGCCTCGGCCCCGTCGCATAATCCGGGGTCCAAGAACCGGCGCGAAGAGCCCGACAGCACTCGGGTTTTTCGTGGTCCAACGCAGCGCCCCGGGTGCCCGGCGAACGCCGGCTCACCAGGGCAGCGTCTTGCCGTCATAGTTCAGGAATCGCCCGGTGTCCCCCGCGGTCAGCTTGTCAAAGACCCCGAGCATCGACGCCACTGCCTGCGGCGGCGTGAGCGTCGCATTCGGCCCGCCCATGTCGGTCTGCACCCAGCCCGGATGCACCGTGACGCACGTAAAGCCCTCGGGGCGCAGTTCGTTGGCCAGCGAGACCGTGAGCATGTTCAGCGCCGCCTTGCTCGCCCGATACGGATAGCTCGAGCCCCCGGTGTTGTTCGTGATGCTGCCGAGCTGGCTTGAGATGTTGATGATGAGCCGCCGGGCGCCGGCCCGGAGGCCGGGCATCATCGCCCGCGTCACCACCAGCGGGCTGGACGCATTGACCGCAAAGACGCGGGCGAGTTCTTCCAGCGACAGGTCATCGAGGCGATTGGCCTTGCTGCTGACCCCCGCGTTGTTGATGAGCACATCAACCGCCTCGCCCGCCAGCCGCTGACCGAGCGCGGCCACCTGCGCCGGGTTGGTCACGTCCGCCAGCTCCGTCCGCACGCCCAGTTCGGCCAGCGCCGGGGCGGGCGAGCGCGTGACGCCGATGACGCGCTCGCCCCGCTTGCTCAACTGGCGGCAGAACTCCAGCCCGATGCCCCGCGACGCTCCCGTGACGACGTATGTGCCCGCCATGCCCGCTCCCTTCGCTTATCGCTCCGCCACCAGGTACGCCACGAACGACGCGTCGGCGTCGTGCCTGGCGGTTTCTCGGAAGACCCCGTTGCCCCCGCCGCTCTTGTCGTTGCCCTCGCCGAAGAACCGGACCTTGCGGAAGCCGGCCTCGAGCAGCAGCTCGCGAATTTCGGGGACGGTCCACAATCTCCATTCGTAGGTGAAGGCCCGGAAGAGTCGGGTCTTGTCCGGAAACTCGAAGTGGATGTAGCACTTGAGGTCCCCCGTCACCGGGTTGTACCCCGCCTGCTCCCACTGATACACAAAGCCCCGGCAGCGTCGCTTCTCGACCTGCTCTTTCATGGACTCAAACCCGCCCCAGACGTCCATGAAGAGCACCCCATCGGGCTTCAGGCTGCGCCGAACGATCTTGAAATAGCCCCGCAGGTCCTCCCGGGTCTTGAAGATCCAGTAACTGAAGTTCATCGCCAAAACCGCGTCAAACCCGCTCGACGCCCCCGGCCCCGGCTCCCGCACATCGCGCCGCAGGAGCTGGACCCGCTCCTGCGCGGCGGCGGGCAAGGCGGCAACATTGTGGTCCGCCCCCCACTGCAGCGTGTCGAGGTCGAGATCCAGCCCCACCGCCAAGTTCTGCGGGTGCCGCCGGACCCACTCGCACGACGAGTACGCCGTCCCGCAGAAATCTTCGCGGATGCGCCGGGCCTCCCGCCCGCGCAGGCGGCGGAACTGGGCCTCCACAAAGTTCATTTCCGCCTCGGGGCACTGCACCGCGGCCTGGTAGAGCGCGTGCGGGTCCGCGGCCTTGGCCGTCAACCTCGCCTTTTTCTTATTCGCCATGCATGTCCTCAAGAAGGGCGGGCCGGCACCCGCGGCCGCCAAGCCACGCCGGATCAACCGCGGAAGATAGCCGGTTCTCGGGCATTCAGCCCGCACCAAACCCTACAGTTGCCCGCCGCGTACGGCCGATGACTCGTCCGCGGGTTCGCACCCCTTCCGTTCCCCCACACACCCACCGGCCGAGAGGCCCCAAGGGAGATTCGCATGCGGCTCACGATGGTTGGCACCGGATACGTTGGCCTGGTCACAGGCGTCTGCTTCGCGAACACCGGCAACGACGTCACCTGCCTCGACGTCGATCCCTCCAAAATCGAAAAACTCAAGCAGGACATCTGCCCCATCTACGAGCCCGGCCTCACCGAGCTCATGAAGCACAACCACGCCGCCGGGCGACTGCACTACACCCTCGACAAGGCCGCGGCGTACAAGGACGCGGACATGATCTTCATCTGCGTCGGCACCCCCAGCGACGAGCGGGGCCACACCGACCTGCGCTACGTCGAAGGCGCCGCCGACGACATCGCCGACGTCATCAAGTCCCTCGGCCCCAACCAGAAGCCCAAGGTCGTCGTCGTCAAGAGCACCGTCCCCGTCGGCACCACCTTCATGGTCCGCGACCGCATCCGCGCCAAGGTCGGGCCCACCATCCCCTTCGAGGTCGCCGACAACCCCGAGTTCCTCAAAGAGGGCGCCGCCATCGATGACTTCAACAAGCCCGACCGCGTCGTCGTCGGCGTCGAGAACGATCGCACCGGCCAGCTCATGCGCGACCTCTACGACCCCTTCGTCCGCAACGGCCACCCCATCTACGTCATGGATGTCCTCAGCGCCGAGATGGTCAAGTACGCGAGCAACAACTTCCTCGCCACCAAGATCAGCTTCATCAATGAGATGGCCAATCTCTGCGAGGCCTACGGCGCCGACATCAACCGCGTCCGCGAGGGCATGTGCAGCGATAAGCGCATCGGCAACGCGTTCTTGTACCCCGGCCTGGGCTACGGCGGCTCCTGCTTCCCAAAGGACACCCTCGCCTGCATCATGATGGGCGACAAGGCCGGCATCGAGGCCACGCTCAGCAAGAGCGTTCACAGCGTCAACCAGCGCCAACGCGACCGCTTCTTCGACAAGATCCAGGCCCACTTCAAGCCCCAGGGCGGCCTCACCGGCAAGACCCTCGCCTTCTGGGGCCTGGCCTTCAAACCCAAGACCGACGACATCCGCGAAGCCCCCGCCCTCACCCTCATGCGCAAGGCCCTGGGCTACGGCGCCGTCGTGCGGGGCTTCGACCCCGTCGCAGGCGAAAACGTTGGCCGCGAGATGGGCAAGGCCGCCACCATCGTCAACGAGATGTACGAGGCCCTGAAGGGCGCCGACGCGCTGGTCATCTCCACCGACTGGGACGAGTTCAAAAGCCCCGACTTCGAGCGCATCGGCAAACTCATGAAGAGCCGCACCATCTTCGACGGGCGAAACCTCTACAAGCCCGCCAGCATGCGCCAGGTGAACTTCAACTACTACAGCGTCGGCCGCGCCGCCATCATCGCCAAGTAGGTCCGCCCCAGTCCACTCACGGCCCCAGCAGCAGCGTGAAGTCCTTGCCGCTGGTCCTGCCGGCTTCGATCTTCACGTACGCCACGTGCGCGTCGAGAAAACCCATCACCGACTGATCGTCGTCATCAAACGCGTTGTTCCACTCAAACCCCGGGGGCGTCAGCCTGGGCAGCGCCTCTCCGCTCTGATCCGTCACCCACGCGAACCGATCCGTCCGGATCCTCCCGATCGACGACACCAGCGTCTGGCTCCCCGTCTCCACCTTCTTCACCGCGTCGCCATCAAACCCGTCCAGCCAGCGCAGGTTCAGCAGGTACGACGTCCCAACATCATCGCAGCACGTCACCCCGGTCGTCTGCGCCGGCTCACCCGGATACGTGTGCTCCAGCGAATCCTCAAACCCGCGCGTGCGTAACACCGGGATCTGCAGCCGCCGCGCCGTGTCGTTCGCGCCCATCGTCTCCGGCGCCGCCGGCGCATCCAGGCTCAGGCCCGCCGCCACATACGCGTTCATCGGCCTGTCCGCGGCCTCTACGTCAAACGCCCTGCCGGCCCACGTCGCCGCGTTGTTCGCCCCCGCAAACGACCACGGGCACAACCCCTCCAGCGGCCCGGAGGTCGCACCCGCCACACTCCCCCGCTGGAACACGGGCGTGAACGGCAGCCGATCCTTGTAATCCTGCTGGTACGCGCCGCCCCCGAGCGTCACCTGGTGCATGTTCGCGATCGACTGCGTCAACAAGCCCCGCTCACGCACCCGGTCCAGCCCGGGCACCACCAGGCCCACCAGCACCCCGATCACGAAAATGCACACCAGCAGCTCAATCAGCGTAAATCCGCGTGCTTTCATGCCGCAGTTTAGCCTCGCCTCTCCGCGCTCACGCCCCTTGGGCCGCCCCCGCACCCCCGCACTCCGCCCCACCCGCGGCCAGCGCTTCATCGTGTACTGCTGCTATTCACTGCGTTTTTCGCCGCCAGAGCCGGTGTGCACGGAAGATGATGCTGACATGAGCGCCCCGCGCATTCATGCTTCAAGCCGGCCATCCTGCCCGCCGCACGAACCCGCGCCACCCCGTCCTTCCGCCCACTCACCTGAGCCCGCCTTCCAGGATCACATCGACCCCGCCCGCGAAGAGCCGATCCAGGTCGCTCAGCCCCATTCGCGCCGCCGCGGCTTTCACGTGCGGAAACTCCGCCAGCATCTCGCGAGGCAACTCCAGCGCGCACCGCCCGGCGCGGATGTCCATCTCCCACAACAGGAACCCGCGGATGAAGCCAACCAGCGCGTGATACACCTGCACCCGCCGCGCCGGAGACATCCCCCCCTGCGCCAGCGCCCCGAGCACCACATCCATGAGCGGCAAGGCCCGCGCCGGCTTGCTCGGGCGGCTCATCGCAACGCCAAACCGGTTCGGATGCCGCAACGCCAGCCCCCGAAACTCCATCGCCAGCCCGCGCACCATGCTCCGCCACCCGGCGCCCGCGCCGGGCGGGCTCATCTGCGAAAACAGCCAGTCCGCCATCGCGTCCAGGATCGCTTCGCGATTCTCAAAGTGGTTGTAGATCGCCATGGCCTCGACGCCGAGCGACGACCCGAGGCGGCGCATGGAGAGGCCCTGCTCGCCCTCCTGGTCCACCAGCGACATCGCCGCCTGCAGGATGCGATCTCTGCTCAGCCCCCGCCCGGGACGCCCGCCGCCGGCGCTCACGACTGTTCGCTTCTTTGCCACCATCGATGGTAGCCCGCACCTTGACTCCGCTGTGTTTACACCGTACGTTTACAGTGTATACTTTTTCCGCCATGAACACTGACGAAAGGAACCGCAGATGCCGTCTCGCCGCTGGGTCGTGGTTTCGGGCGCCTCCACCGGCATCGGCCGGGCGATCTCGCTTCGCCTGGCCCGCGAGGGCTGGCACGTGCTGGCGGGGTACCGCCGCCCCGAGCACGCCGAGCAGTTGAAGGCCGACGCCGCCGCCCTGGGGGCGGGCCAAAGCCTCGAACCCCTGCGTCTTGAAGTCACCGACGAGCGCGACATCCAGGCGTGCGTCGCCCGGGTGGAGGCGTTGCGTGCTCAGGGCGACGTGCTGGTGGGGCTCGTGAACAACGCCGGAGTCTTCGTGCTCGGTGGCATCGAGACGCTGGATCTTGCGGGCTGGCGGCGGCAGTTTGACATCAACGTCTTCGGCGTGGTCGCGCTCACGCGGGCCCTGCTGCCCTCGCTCATCGAAGCCAAGGGCCGCGTCATCAACATCTCCTCCATCGGGGGCCGCGTCGCCCAGCCGCTGCTGGGGGCGTACACCGCGTCGAAGTTCGCGCTCGAGGCGTTGAGTGATGCGCTTCGCATGGAACTCGCCGACACCGGCGTCGCCGTCTCGATCATCGAGCCCGGCGCGATCAAGACGCCCATCTTCGACAAGTCGATGTCGCAGGCCGAGGAGAGCATCCGCGCCATCCCCGCCTACGCGCGGGCCCGCTACGAGCCCAAGATCAGGAATCTCGAAAAAGTCGGCAAGCGCATGATGGAAAAGACAGCGATCGACCCCGACAAGGTGGCGACGCGCGTCGTCCGTGCGCTGCGCGCCCGGCGCCCCTTCACCCGCGCCCTGGTCGGCGCCGACGCCCGCGTGCTCGCGCTCCTCAAAGCCGCCCTGCCCACCCGCGTGATGGATTGGTTCATCCGCAAGTCCTACGGCGTTTAGACGCAGATCGCGCATTCCTACCCCCCTTTGTGACACACGACGGTCCTCAGCCTCTGCATGATCGACACCAACTCCCCCTGCGCCCGCATCACCTTGGTGATGTCGCGATACGCATCCGGCGCCTCCTCGCACAGCGCCCCCTTGGCCAGGCGCGGGCCGTAACACACCTCCCGCAACTGGCGCCTCACCGCTTCGGGCGTGAGGTATCGCCGCGCTTCGCCCCGTGACAGCCGCCGCCCGGCGCCGTGGGAACTCGACGTCAAACTCATCTCCACGCCGCGCCCAACCACATGAAAGGTCATGCCGCCCATCGATCCCGGGATGATCGATCGCTCCCCTACTGCCGCCGGGCTGGCACCCTTGCGATGCACCATCAGCCGCTCACCCATGTGCGTCTCCGACGCCACACCGTTGTGCGTGGTGCCGAAGACCTCGTCCATGAGCACCCGCGCTCCCAGCGCCCGCCGCAGCGCCTCGCCGGCATGCTCGATCATCCGCTCGCGGCTCATCCGCGCGTACTGCACGCACCACGCCGCGTCGGCCAGGTACTCCTGGCCGGCCTCGCTGGCCGCGTCCAACCACCTCAGCCCACCCGCGGCTCGCTGGGCCGTGGCACACGCCCGGCGCATCACCTCCGGCCCCATCGCCCGCGACCCACTGTGCACCGTGAGCCACAGCCGCCCGTCGCTGGCCGCCTGCACCTCCGCGAAGTGGTTGCCCCGCCCGAGCGTGGCGAACTGCGTCACCCCGTCGCGCTGTGCCAGCCGACTCAA
Organism: Tepidisphaera sp.; assembly: GCA_016124375.1. GTDB lineage: Bacteria > Planctomycetota > Phycisphaerae > Phycisphaerales > UBA1924 > RI-211. The sequence goes on along the minus strand of WGNV01000006.1, from coordinate 75,729 downwards.
CGCTGCGGACGGCGGGCCGCCCGGCAGGGAGGGCGCGTCGCGCCGCCCCCAGCGGATCACCGGGATCGCGTCCTGCATCGCCCGCAGCGCCGCCTCGCGCGCGTCGCTGCCCCGCAGCAGGTCCGCCTCTGCATCCAGCGGCGCGGCCGTGATCCCGCACCCGATGTCCGCCCCCACCGCCTGCGGGTACAACACCCCGCGCGTGGCGACCACCACGCCCACGCACACCGCCTCGGCCAGGTGGACGTCGGGCATGATCGCCAGCCGCGCCACGCCCGGGGCGCGGGCGAGTCGCGCGAGCGCCTCGGGCACGCCGTCGGGCAGCGGCTCGGCCAGCCACGCGGGCGACGGGCACGCGAGCCCAAGCCGGTTGGCCAGGTCCTCAGGCATCGGTCGACTCCTTCCACACCGGAGCCGCGGGCAGCACCACCACCCGCAGCTCGGGCAGGCGCTTGCGGCTGAGTATGCGCGCCAGCTCCCAGCGCAGGGCCGGCACCAGCGCGTCGCCCTCGGGCACGGGTCCGGGGCTGGTTGGGCACAGAGTGATGAGCAGGCGGCGAGCGTCGGGCATGGGGTCGATGCCAAGCACCGTGAGCGGCGTGCCGGCCCGCTCGCGGAGCACGTGCTCCAGCGCGCGGTGGACCTGGGCGATGATCTGGCCGTCCTTGCGATGCATGCTTGTGGACTCTCGATCTGTGTTATGTTCGTGTTTGAAATCGTCTTGCGCGTGGGCGCGTTGATCGCGCCACCCGCGGCGGTTGCGTGAGCGTGCCATGGGCGTTCCTTGTGCTTGGCCGCAGCCGAGCGTGGGTCAAGAGACAGGACCGACGGCGGCGAAGGTCGCCGCGCGTGGTTTTTGACTGGATTTAGGGCGTTTGGGTGGCCGCGGGAGGGTGGGACACGCTGCGGGCCCGGCGGACACGCGCGTACCGATAGCCGGGACGCGCTGCACGCTTGGCGTTACGCGGGGTGTCGCACTTGCTCAGGCGGCGACAGGGGCCACACAGGATTTGGAAACCGACGCACGCATGGGTGGGCTCCTTCTGTGTGAAGGCCGGGGAGACCGGCGGGGAAATGCGGCCGACAATCGGCCACGGGGAGGAGTATATCGTATCGACATTCGAAAGCAAGTACATTTGTTGTATTTGTTGTTTCGTCTCACCGCGGTCGGTGGCGGCGGAAGAGGCCGGCGAGGGAGAAGATGGCCAGGGTGTGGGGGGCGGGCAGGGTCAGGTGGAACTCCGGGCTGCCGGAGAACGAGAGCGGGGCGGCGGAGAGGGTGGTGTACAGGCTGGGGCCGAGGTAGAGGAAGCGAGCCTCGTATGAACCCGCGGCGAGTGTCTGCGTGTCGGACTGCGATGCGCCGACGTAGAGGACGGCGGCGTTGGAGGAATCGAGGACCGCCGCTTCGCAGACGTTGAAGGCGTCGGCGGTCGCGGCGCTGAGGCTGATGTCGGTGGGCGCGTCGAGGGTGAAGAAGACGCGGACGTCGAGCGAGAGATCGAAGCGGGCCTGGCCAAAGTCGGCGGCGACAGGGTGCTGGATTTGGCCGGTGATGTTGTATTGGTAGCGGGCGGTGACGGAGGCGGGGCCGGAGTTGAGGTTGATGAGGGCGTTGATGTCGGCGAAATCGGGGCCGACGTGGGCGTGGCCGGTGATGGGCTGGGTGAGGTTGAGGGCGGCGGAGGAAGCGCTGGAGCCGGCGGTGTCTGAGCCGCCACCGAGGGAGAGGGCGCGATCGACGGTGACGAAGGCGTGCCAGGAGGAGGTGATGGATTGAACGGTGGCGGAGGCGTGGGCAAGGGAGGCGCAGGCGAGGACGGCCGCGAGGGGGAAAATGGGTTGCATGGGCGAGCCTCCCGGTGACTCGGGGACGAGGGACTGGAGATTTTAGGTGAGGCGCCGGGCGGAGCGGGATCGGAGAGGGCGGGGGACGTAGAAGAAGGCAGCGAGGCATGAGGCACCGGGGCATGAGTTGGGGCGGGTGAAGTCTGGATGTTTTCAGGCGTGTCGTGGGCGGGCGGGACGCCTGTCCCACCGGCAGGCGCGGCGGAGAGACGGGCGAGGCGGACGAGCGTGTTGGCGGCTTTGCGGGCGTTTTCGCGATGGCGGCGGGGCTCGGGGGCGAGGGGCTGGGGCTCGTGGGCGTGTTCGTCGGCGAGGTGGTTGTTGATGATGCTGACCAGGAGCTTGACGGCGCCGGGCAGGAAGTTGTTGGCCATGAGCGCGGCGCGATGGGTGATGGCGGAGTGGATGGCGTGCAAGCGAGCCGCGATGTCGGGGCGGGTCATCCACAGGGCCAGGGCCTCGACGGTGGTTTTGTGCTGGCGCGAGACGTCGCGGAGGGTGAAGTCGGGGTTGCCCAGGGCCTCAAGGACCTGGGCGGCGACGGCGGGGCTGGGCGTGAAGGGGGTGAGGGGGTTGGGGGCGGCGTGGCGCATGGTGAGAAGTTTGACGCGCGGCGGGGTGGAATGGAAGGGGAAAAGCGCGCATCACGCGAAAGGCGCGCGCAAAAGTGGTAGATGCGTGCAGATTTTTGGTGAAGTCCAGCGAGCCATCCGCCAATCGCGTGGTTTGGGAGAGCCGCTCTCCCGCAGCCCTTGGAAAAAGCCTCCTACAGGCTTGACACCTAGCAGCAAAATGATGTAATTTACAGAGTTAGAGTCAGGGAGGTCGAAAATGCCAATGAGCATCACCGAATTACGTGTTTTTGTGGCATCTCCTTCAGATGTTCGCGATGAGCGTTCGGCCGTCGTCGCCGTAATCACTGAAATCAATAAGACTTGGAGCGCCAAACTCGGCATTCGCCTTGAGCCGCTATTGTGGGAAACTGACGTGGTTCCGGGCGTTGGAAAAGACCCCCAAGCCGTGATAAACGAACAGATTGGAGATGAATACGACATTTTTCTGGGAATTCTTTGGTCAAAATTCGGAACTCCGACTCCCCGAGCAGCTTCTGGAACGCAGGAAGAGTTTGACCGCGCTTATTCACTTGCACACTCACGACGCATCAAGTTGCTGGTATACATAAAAGACGCTCCCATATCCCCTGCCTCAATAGATATTGATCAGCTTCGTAAAGTTAGGGAATTCCAGAACAAATTAGGTGAAAAGGGAGTGCTCTGGTGGCAGTTTAGCAATACCGCAGAGTTTGAAAGCTTGCTGAGAATGCATCTTTCGAAATTATCCCACGAGTACAAGGATGGAGCATGGAAGGTTCCGATTCAACCCGCACCCCATGCGGAAACACCTTTAGTCTCAACCGCTACTTCAACGGTCGCGGAACTCGTTGTAGACCCGCCAACTTCAGATGACGGATGGCTTGATGTATTAGAGCGAGCCGAAGAAGATATTGCCATTGCCAATAGCGCAATGACATCAATATCCGAAACACTATCTTCATTAAATAACAAAATGGATTCGCATACCGAAAAGGTTAAGAGTCTAAATAATCCTTCGAAGTCGGCGAGAGTAGCGAAGCAAATCATTAACTTAGTTGCCGCAGATATGGAGATCGCAGCGACGGACCTGGAGAAGTATTTTGCTGTTATGCGAGAGAAGTTCCGCTCTGCTCTTGACGGTTATGTTAAATCAGCATCGCTCGCAAGCGATCTACGTGACGACAACCTGGATGAGGTTCGAGACGCCGCGAATACACTTGAATCCCTTCGCGAATCGATAGACGGAGCCAAGTCTGGAATAGCGTCATTCCGCGACACGGTTTCCGTGATCCCCCGATATACGTCGCGACTAAATAACGCCAAGGATCGCCTAGTGAGTGTTACTGATATTCTGATTAGTGATTTGTCTACGATTGAGAACCTGGCTAAGGAAGCCAGCAAAGCGTTATTCGGCATCTCGGGTCGATAGGCTTTCCCGCGATTTCAAGGAAAGCCAGCAAATTTGCCTCAACGATGGTTTTCCTGGCTGATGATTGGGGTTTCGCTGAAGATGCGGCGTGCTTTGTATCATGCCAGCGTGACTGTGCACCTCTGCGATTGGCTGAATGCGGCTGACCACGTTGCTCCGGCGACCGTGGATTTTTTGTATGCGGATCCGCCGTTCAATACGGGGGTGGCGAAGAGGTCGCCGCCGGGGGGCGGGAAGTTGGGGCGGGAGGGGGCGGCGGGGTATGCGGATGCGTTTGGGTCGGCGGCGGGGTTTATCGGGTGGTTGCGGCCGCGGGTGGAGGCGGCCCTGCCCCTGATGAAGCGGACGGGGCTGGTGGCGATTCACGTGGATTGGCGGACGAGCCATCATGTGAGGCTGATGCTGGATGAGGTGCTGGGGGAGGATCGGTTTGTGAATCATCTCGTGTGGGCGTATGGGCTGGGGGGGTCGTCGCCCCGGCGGTTTGCGCGGAAGCATGATGATATTTTGTTGTATTGCTTGGAGCCCCGGGAGTATTGGTTTGAGGCGCCACTGGTGCCGGCGACGAGCCAGCGGCTGAAGGGGCAGATGAAGAAGGCGACGGATGTGCTGGATGTGCCGGCGATCAACAACATGGCGGGGGAGCGGACGGGGTATCCGACGCAGAAGCCCCTGGAGTTGTTGGAGATGCTGGCGAGGGCGTGTTGCCCGCCGGGCGGGCTGGTGCTGGACCCGTGCTGCGGGAGCGGGACGACGGTGGTGGCGGCGATGCGGACTGGGCGGCGGGGCGTGGGGCTGGATGTGAGCGCGGATGCGGTGCGGGTGGCGCGGGGGAGGGTGGAGGGGGAGAAGAGGTAGAGGGGAAGCGGGGAAGGCACCGCGCTGGAGAGCGGGGCCGCCTAGGCGGGAGCACCGCTCTGGAGAGCGGTGCCACCTAGGGCGGAGGATGTTTTCGAAGGTTGGGGCGCGGGTGTTCGACCCGGACCTTCGAAGACTCAGGTCCGGCGTCTTCAAGACTCAGGTCCGGCGTCCGAGGCAGAGGATTTGGCCGAGGGCGGCGACTGACGGGGCTCGATGGGTGGGGTAGCATTGGCCCCATGTCGATTCTTCTGCGCTGGTATAGCCGGCGCATCGTGAACATTAACGTGAACATTCTCGTGGCGAGCACGCTGGCGGCGTTTGCGACGGGCGGTGTGATGCATGCGTTGGTGCTGATGGGGCTGCCTGAGCAGAAGAAGATCCTGGTGGGGAGCATCACGTTCTTTGTGGACCTGGTGGTGGATCTGTTTATCTACTACGTGCTGCACTGGGTGGCGAACCACATGCCGCGGGCGACGGAGAGGCTGATCAATCCGGAGTATGCGCGGAAGGCGTTTCTCAAGGATGCGTCGTATGTGCAGTTTCAGCGGATGCTTCTGAGCCCGATCCTGTACATCATCGCGCTGGGCGGGCAGAACGTGCTGCTGAACATGGGGTACTCGGTGTTTTCGTCGACGGTCGGGGCGTTTGGGGCGGGGGTGCTGACGACGCGGGTGCTGCACACGCTGTGGATGCTGCGGGCCGACCACGTGGCGAAGAAGCGGGGCGGGGCGGGGGCGGCCGGCGCGGGGCGGCCCTAGGCGGGTACGCTGCGGCACCATGTGCGGGATCGGCGGGGTGTACATCTCGACGGCGCGGGGCGCGGTGTTGCCGGAGATTCCGGAGTCGTGGCTGGATGCGCTGGAGGCGGCGGTGGCGCATCGGGGGCCGGATGGAGCGGGGCGGTGGCGGGATGAGGTGGTGCGGGCGGATGGGCGCAAGGCGCGCGTGGGGCTGGTGCATCGGCGGCTGGCGGTGATCGACCTCGCGGGCGGGCGGCAGCCGATGGTGCTGGATGAGGGGCCGGCCGGGCTACGGGCGGTGGTGTTCAACGGGTGCATTTACAACCACCGGCAACTGCGATGGAATCTGGCGAGCGGCGGGGCGAAGTTTGCGACGGATCACAGCGATACCGAGGTGTTGCTGCACGGGCACAAGGCGTGGGGCGCGGGGTTGGCGGGGCACCTGGAGGGGATGTTCGCGTTTGGATTGTGGGCCAGAGAGGATGGAACGCTGACGCTGGGGCGGGACTTGGCGGGGGAGAAGCCGCTGTGTTTTGCGAGCGCCGAGGGTGAGGGACGGCGGCTGGTGGTGTTTGGCAGTTCGCCTGTGGGTGTGGCGAACGTGATGCGGATGGCGTCGCCGGTGGTCTTGGGGCGGGCGTTTGAGGTGCGAGCGGCGCGGCTGGAGGTGTGGTTGAGGTTTGGGGCGGGTGGCGTGGCGGCGTTCGAGGGTGTGGCGGATGTCGCGCCGGGAGAGACGCTGGTGTTTGGAGGCGGCTCCCCCACTGCCGCGCCGACTTCGCATGCTCGGCCGGTGCTGGAGGGCGCGGCGCTGACGCGCGAGGATGTGGGCGAGGTGATTTCGCGCGGGGTCGAGTCGCGGCTGGAAGCCGACGTGCCGATTGGGTGCATGTTGTCGGGGGGGATTGATTCGGGGCTGGTGGCGGCGTGCGCGCAGCGGGCGCTGGCGCGGCAGGGGCGGAAGCTGCGGACGTTCACGGTGAAGATGCCGGACGCGGGGTTGGATGAATCGGCGGCGGCGGCGGCGACGGCGGCGCACCTGGGGACGGAGCACACGACGCTGCCCTGCGAGGCAAACGCGGCGGAGGACTTGGTGCGGCTGGTGCGGGAGCTTGGGACGCCCTTGGGGGATAGTTCGGTGCTGCCGACGTATTGGCTGTGTCGGGCGATGAGGCGGCATGTGACGGTGGCGCTGAGTGGGGACGGCGGGGATGAGTTGTTCGCGGGGTATCAGCGGCACGTGGCGGCGAGGTGGATGCGGAGATTGGGGCCGCTGGCGAGGCTGGTCGGATTGATGCGGGTTCGGCCGACGTCGTGGCGGAATGACAAGCTGGCGCGGCTGGCGTCGGCGGGGTGGTGGCGGGATTATGCGGAACTGCGGTCGATGTTCACGCGGGGGCAATTGCGGCGGCTCGCGCCGGGGCTGGCGTTGGGGCGCGGGGCGGGGTGGCCTGCGCGGCCTTGGGATGAGGACTTTGCGACGTACCTGCCGTGGGATTTGATGCGGAAGTCGGACGGGGCGTCGATGAGCGTGGCGCTGGAGGTGAGGTCGCCGCTGCTGGATTCGACGCTGGTGAGGCGGGCGCAGGCGACGGCGTGGGGAACGCTGACGGATGGGGGAAGGCCCAAGGGGATGCTGCGGCGGCTGGCGGGGGAGTGGCTGGCGCCGGGGGCGGCGGGGCGGCCCAAGCGGGGGTTTGCGGTGCCGATCGGGGAATGGTTTCGGAGTGACTATGGGGGGTTGCGGGGGCTGCTGGTGGACGCGACCGGCGCGGCGGAGGCGTATCCGGCGGAGTTTTTGGGGGTGGAGATGCAGCGATCGGAAATCGTTCGGATGCGGGATGCGCACTTGAGCGGGCGGGAGGAGCACGGGCAGCGGTTATTCGGGCTGCTGGTTCTTGCGCTGTGGGTGCGAGAATGTCGGGGGCTGTGAGGCAAGAAATCGGCAGGGGAAGAAGGGGGAGAAGACCGGCGGGGACCGCCGGGCCACCCAAGAGGCGTGTATCATGCGGGCGGTTGGCGGGAAATGCGGCAAGATTGGACCCGTTGCCGGTCGCTCTCCGATGAAATTGCTGTGAGCTCAAAGGACCAGAACAACTTCGATCGTCGACGGCTGATGCAGCAGGGCTTGCTGCTGGGCGGGATGGCGCTGCTGGCGGGCTGCCGCAATGGGCAGCCGGCGAAGACGGCGCAGATTGCGTGGCCGAATCAGGACGCGCCGTCGCCCACGCCGCCCTGGACGCCGCCGACGCGGCAGGTTGAGCCGCTGCCCCCGACGCCGGGCGGGTATTACTCGCTGCCGAGCAATGTGATCCCGCGGAGCCAGTGGACGGACCAGGGGCTGATCAAGAGTCGGCTGACGTCCAATGGCCAAGACGGGAAGATGGGGAAGATTTTGCGGATCACGGTGCACCATGATGCGCTGGATTCGTCGAGGATCAACACGCGGGGCGAGGCGATGCGGCGGCTGCAGACGGTGCGGCAGGGGCATATCACCCGGCGGCCCGAGCCGTTTGCCGACATCGGCTATCACTTTGTGATTGATCCGATGGGGAACGTGTGGGAAGCGCGGAGCCTGTACTACCAGGGCGCCCATGTGAAGGGTCAGAACGAAAACAACATGGGCATCATGGTGATGGGGAACTTCGAGTTTCAGCGGCCGACCAGCGCGGCGCTGCAGTCGCTGGATTCGTTTGTGGCCCAGCAGATGCGGCGGTACAACGTGGACATGCGGCACGTGAAGACGCACCAGGAGATGGCGCCGACGGAGTGCCCTGGGCAGAACCTGCAGCGGTACATGGTGGCGACGCGCGGGCGGGGCGGGAACATGGCGCGGTACGCGTAGGGATCGCGGCGCGAAAGGGAATGGTTGCGACACCGGCTGTTGGGCCGGTGTTTTTCTTTTTGCGGGTGGTGAAGAGAAGGACGTAGAAGAAGGCATCGAGGCATGCGGCATCGGGGCATGAGGCGAGGAGGGGGCGGGGGTGGGTGATGATGTGCGGACAGGCGGGACGCCTGTCCCACCGACAGCCGAAGGCAGCCGGGCGTTAGCCGCCCATGCCCGCGACGCGGTCGACTTCGTCGAGGCTGGTGATGCCGTCGGCGACGAGTTTCCAGCCGAACTGCTGCAGGGTGGTGAAGAGGCCCTGCTCGATGACTTTTTTCATGGACTGGATGCTGGGGCGGGTGAGGACGATGTCGCGCAGTTCGTCGTTGAAGTCGAGAAGTTCGAAGAGGGCGCGGCGGCCCCGGTAGCCGGTGCGCAGGCAACGGGAGCAGCCGGTGGCGGCGTAGATCTCGCTCTTGCCGCCGAGCCATTTGCCCAGGCGCGTGGCCTGGCCCGGGGAGACGGGGATCTTCTGCTTGCAGGTGTCGCAGAGGATGCGGACGAGGCGCTGGGCGAGGACGAGGTCAAGCGAGTTGGCGACCAAGTAAGGCTCGACCTTGAGGTCAAGCAGGCGGAAGACGCTGGAGATGGTTTCTTTGCTGTGGATGCTGCTGAAGACGAGGTGGCCGGTGAGGGAGGCCTGCATGGCGGTGCGGGCGGTCTCTTCGTCGCGGATTTCGCCGACCAGGATGACGTCGGGGTCCTGGCGGAGCACGCTGCGGAGGAGCTGGCCAAAGGTATTGTTCTTTTGTTCGTCGACGGGGATCTGGGTGACGTTGTCGAGTTGGTATTCGACGGGGTCTTCGATGGTGACGACGTTGCGGGTGGTGCGGTCGATGGTGCGGATGCAGTTGTAGAGGGTGGTGGTTTTGCCCGACCCGGTGGGGCCGCAGGCGAGGACGAGGCCGCTGTCCTGCTGGCACGCCTGGTTGATGCGATCGAAGGCGTAACTGGTGAGGCCGAGGGAGGCCATGGACTCGGGCTGGCCCTTCTGGTCGAGGATGCGGACGACGAGTTTCTGCCCGTGCACAGTGGGCGTGAAGCTGATGCGGTATTCGACGCGGCGATCGGGGAAGACGACGGAGAAGTGGCCTTCTTGAATGGCGTCGCGGCCGGCGACGTGCATGTGGCAGGCGGCCTTGATGACGCCGTAGACGAGTTCGCCGACGCGTTTGGGGAGATCCATGATGGAGACCATGTCTCCATCGACGCGCATGCGGACCTGGAAGTTGTCGCCCTTGGGCTCGATGTGGATGTCGGTGGAGCGGGCCTTGCTGGCGGTCTGGAAGAGGAGACGGACGGCGTTGGGGCCGTCGGCGGTGCCGGCGAGGACGTCGCTGGGGCGGCCGTTGGCGTCGATGATGCTGATTTCTTCAGGGGCTTGGTCGCGGGGCGGGAGGCTGGTCATCACGCCCTGGAGCTCGAACATCCAGCCGACCTCGCGGCTGGCGGTGAGGGAGCCGGCCTGGGCCATGGCGCCTTCGGGAAGGTCTTTGAGGGCGGAACCGACGTGGTAGGAACCTTCGGCGTCGGTATCGCCTGCGGTGGGATCGCTGCCGTCGCGTTCGATGAGGAACTCGTGCGAGCCGACCTTGAGGACGTCGCCCGGGTTGAGGGGGGATTCCATGACGCGGACGTCGTTGACCTTGGTGCCGTTGCGGGAGCCGAGATCGCGGACGAGCCAGCCGCCTTTGTTGTCGGGCTGGAGGACGCAGTGCTGGCGGCTGGCGCGTTCGTCGATGATGGCGACGGTGCAGTCGGGGCTGCGGCCGATGGTGACGCGGCCGCCCGTGAGGGGGACGGGCTTGGTCTGGCCACGGATGGGGGTGAGTTTGAGCGCGGGCATGAGGCCAACTCTATGAGCGCGCGGTTTGGACGATGTTGAGGACATCGGGAGTTTTACCGGTTGGAGAGGGCGCGGGTTGCGGGAAAGCGCAGGGGGGAGAGGAAGTAGGAAGTGAAGAACGTGAAGACCGGCGGGGACCGCCGGGCCACCCAAGAGAGCCACCCAAGCGAGAGGCACCCGAGGGGGCGTCAGCCGCCGCTGGGTTTGGCGGGGTAGCCCTGGGCTTTGAGGAGTTCGACGAGGGTGTCGCGGTGATCGCCTTGGAGGGTGAGTTCGTTGTCTTTGAGTGAGCCCCCGACGCCGAGTTTGGATTTGAGGTGGGCGAGGAGGGCCTTTTGGTCTTTCTCACGCAGGCCGAGGCCGGAGGCGATGGTGAGGTATTTGCCGCGGTTTTTTTCGCGGCGGACGCGGGCGGGCCACTGGGCAGGGTCGTGGAGTTTGCCCTGGTCGTCGCGCGGGCAGGTGCAGTCGCCGATGCGGCGGTTGCAGCGGGGGCAGGTGACGGGTTGTTCGAGGGGTGTGCCGGCGAAGAGGCCGCTCATGGGGAGAGGGTACGCGGCGGGCGTCTGTTGGGTATCCGCAATCGACTATTCCATTCGCGACTAAACATAGGATAATTGGAGACACAGAAGGACCTCGTCCTCGGGCCACATTGAAAGACAATCGCTCGGTTAGCAGCATGAAGATGCCCCGCACAACTCCAGACCGTGCGCTACGAACGGTCTATAACAGCCGCGGGAGAGCATCGATGACTCGCTTCCGAATCATCATCCTCAGAATCCTGCTGCCGAGCCTCTTGGGTGTTGCAGCATTTTTTCTGGTCACGGGAACGGTTGCGGGTATTTATGTTCGAAACTCGGGGGTGCCCGCCCGTTTTCTTGCGGGGCCCGGAGGCGTGCTCTGGAAGTTGAATCGCGCCTCGGTCATCCGGACGAAGTATAACTGGATGTGGCAGTGCAGGGAGAAGATTTCGTTCGGAATCAATCTTGGTTCTGGTGATGGATTCAACTTGTCACCGGATTCGCCCGGAGGGGCTGAGGAGAGTGCGAAGTACGAGGCGAGGGTCGCCGCCTCGAAGGGTAATAATCGCCAGTTTTTTACCTGGCGGCCAGAGGGATGGGAGATGATGGAGCCTCTGGCGATACGGGGCAAGGGCAAGGATTGCAGGATCGAATGGTGGTCGGTTGGGTGGCCTTTTCGTTCATTTTGGATGATCAGCACGTTTCCCAACGGGCATGATCCCGTGTATTTGGCGGGGAGTCCGAACACGGCGTTGGATGGCGTGCCGTGGATCCCGGAGTCGATTCTTACGGAGTTGCACTCACTTCCCGGTTTGCCCACTGGCATTCGATGGTGGGCGCTTTTTCTTGACCTTTTCGTCTTCGCAGGGGGAATGGTTGTGCTGTTCAATGCGCGGCTTGGGTATCGTCTTGGCGTCCGCGCGATCCGCCGGCGCCGCCGCCAGTGCGTTCAATGCGGATATCCGCGAGATCGCTTGCCCGCGAACAGCCGCTGCCCGGAATGCGGCTATCTGGACGGCTCGGCGAACCTGCCGGCTGGTGCGGGTTCGTCGCCTCGTGGCGGAGCGGCTGAGCACGGGTGATCGGGCTTTTCGGGCGGGTTTGACGGCCCCTACCCTCGCCCCATGATTGACCTGAAGCAACTGCGTGAGAATCCGGCCCGGTTTGCCCTTGGCGCGAAGGAGAAGGGCATTCATGTGGACATCGAGCGGCTGGTGGCGCTGGATGCGGAGCGGCGGGCCCTGCAAACGGAGGCGGAGAAGCTGCGGGCGGAGCAGAATCGGCTGGCGAAGGAGTCGGGGCCGCAGATTGGGAAGTTGAAGGGGCAGCTCAAAGGCAAGCACGGGGCGGAGGCGGCGGCGATCGAGGCGGAGATCGAGGCGCTGTCGAAGAAGCCGGCGGCACTCAAGGCGGCGGGGCAGGAACTGGAAGAGAAGATTCGCGGGCTGGAGCCGAAGATCAGCGAGATCTTGTTGCAGGTGCCGCAGCCTCCGGATGGGGATGTTCCCAAGGGCAAAGGGAGCGAGGACAACGTCGAGATCCGGCGCTGGAATCCGGCGGGGTTTGATGCGGGCAAGCCGTTTGAGGCGCAGCGCGGGTTTCGCCCCAAGAGCCATATCGAGTTGGTGCGGGATTTGAAACTGGCCGACTTTGAGCGGGGCGTGAAGCTGGCGGGGACGCGCAGTTACATCTTGACCGGCGACGGCATGGCGCTGCACATGGCGGTGCTGCGGTATGCGGTGGATTTCATGACGCTCAAGCAGGGGTTCTCGCCCATGTCGGTGCCGGTGTTAGTGCGCGAGGAGGCGATGGTGGGCACGGGGTTCTTCCCCGCGGGGCGCGAGCAGGCGTACATGGTGGAGGAATCAAAGCGGGGCGGGGGGTATGACCAGTTTTTGACCGGAACCGGCGAGGTGGGGCTGATGGGGATCCATATGGATGAGATCCTCGACACGGCGAGCCTGCCTTTGAAGTATGTGACGGTGTCGACGTGTTTCCGGCGTGAGGCGGGGGCGGCGGGCAAGGACACGGCGGGGTTGTACCGGATTCACCAGTTTGACAAGGTGGAGCAGGTGGTTATCTGTGAGGCGGACGAAGCAAAGAGCCGCGAGTGGCATAAGAGGATGATCGGGTTTGTGGAAGAACTGTTGCAGGGGCTGGAGATTCCGTATCGGTTGTTGCAATGCTGCACGGGCGACCTGGGCGTGAAGAACGCGGACATGGTGGACATCGAGAGTTGGATGCCTGGGCGCGGCGAGGTGAAGGATGGCGTGCCGCAGGGGGAATATGGCGAGACGCACAGCGCGAGCCGGTTGTATGACTACCAGTGCCGCCGGCTGAACATGAGGTATCGGGCGGGCGGGGCGGGGGGCAAGGGGGAGACGACGTTCTGCCACTCGCTGAACAACACGGTGCTGGCGAGCCCGCGGTTTTTGATTCCGCTGTTGGAAAACCATCAGCAGGCGGATGGGAGTGTGAGGATTCCGGCGGCGCTGCGGCCTTACATGGGCGGGCGGGAGAGGATTGGGTAGCGATCGAGGCGTGCGCTTGAGATGAGCCCACGCGGGAACGCGGGGCTCACAAGCGTGCGACATCGAAGCCTCGATGTGGCATTTTGGAGACGGCTGCTTGTGCGAATCGCCGCCCTTGCGCGTTACGCCGGCTTGGGCGCCTTATAGAACGGCAGGGCCGTGGTCTTGGCCTGCAGCATCCCCTTGCCGGTATCGATCTCGAAGGTCGCGTCGAGGGCGTGTAGGGGCGTGTCGAGCAGGCCCATCGCGATGCACACGCCCAGCGTCGGGCTCGGGCAGCCGCTGGTGACGACGCCGACTTCCTTGCCGTCCTTGATGATCTTCATGCCCTGGCGTGCCGAGCGTTTCCCTTCCACCACAAACCCCGCGAGCTTTCGAGCCGGTCCGCCCGAGGCCTGGACCTTCTTGAGCGCCTCCATCCCGATGAACGTCTCGGGCTTCGCACCCGTGTCCTTGTCCATCGCGATCGCAAAGTCCACCCCGCAGCACAGCGCCGGAATCTCCTCGCCCAGTTCATGCCCATACAGCGGCATCCCCGCCTCGGTCCGCAGCGTGTCCCGCGCTCCCAGCCCCGCCGGCTTCAATATCGCCTCGGGCTTCTTCATGTCAATATCTTGCAGCAGGAACTTCATCGCCATGCCCACCGACCCCGCGGGCAGGATGATCTCCACCCCGTCCTCGCCCGTGTACCCGGTGCGGCTCACTACCAGCTTGATGATCAGCAGGTTCTTGACCGCGAAGCGATACTTCTTCAGCTCCGCCACCTCGCGGCTGAACTTCCCCACCATCCCAAACACCTTCGGCCCCTGCAACGCCACCATCGCCGTCGACTTCGTCTGATCGTCAATCTTCACCTTGAAGTCGCCGCCCGCGCGCACGCTCTCAAAGTGCTGCACGATCTTCTCGCGATTCGACGCGTTCACCACCATCATGAACTCGTCGTCGTCCAGGCGATACACGATCACGTCGTCCTTCACGCCCCCCTGCTCGTTGCAGACGAGGCTGTAGCGGCACTGCCCCGCCGTCATATCGCTGATCCGGCGTGTGCACACGCGCTCCAGAAACCGCCGTGCTCCGACGCCCGTAATCTTCAGCCGCCCCATGTGCGAGACGTCGAAAAACCCGCCCGACGACCGCACCTGCTTGTGCTCCTCGGTCAGCCCGGCGTACGTCAGCGGCATCTCCCAGCCGGCGAAGTCGACCATCTTGGCGTTGTGATCCAAATGAAACTGATAGAGCGGCGTGCGGTTCATGGGGCCAATGGTAGCGGGGAGCGAAGACCGATTGCCCAACAGCCGCGGACCTGGGCGGGAAGTTCCTGAGGGTTGTGCGCGTGGTGGCACGTCGGAGACTGACGCGGCGGCGTCCTGTCGCTCGTTGAGCGGCCGCTCCGGGTGGACTGCAAATGCGCGGAGGGCGTCCCTGCTACCCTGCTGCCCGTGACTGCCAAGCGTCCATCAAAGCCTCGGCCCGACCCTGCCGATCTTTCGTATGAGCAGGCGGTGGAGCGGCTGGAGGAGATCGTGGCCCGCATCGAGTCTGGCGAGGTTGGGCTGGAGGATTCGATCGCGTTGTATGAGGAAGGGGTGGCGCTGGGGCGGCATTGCCGCGAGGTGCTGACCAAGGCCCAGCAGCGGATCGAGCAGTTGTCGCGGGAGGGTGCTGGCGAGGGAGCGGGGGTCGGGGATGAATCGGACCACGAGCCCCAGGACGGGGCCGACGAGCACGAAGAGGACGATTGATGCCGCCCGTGACCATCGGGATGCAGAACCCTGACGTGCTGCTGTTCTTCGCGGCGCTGATCCAGGTGGTGTTTGTGTTCGCGTTCGGCGCGTGCATCGGGTCGCTGCTGAATGTGCTGGTGTACCGCCTGCCCCTGGGGCTGGACGTGGTGACGCCGCAGTCGAGGTGCCCCAACTGCGAGACGCGGCTGACGTGGCGGGAGAATGTGCCGATCTTCGGGTGGCTGATGCTGCGGGGCAGGTGCGCGTTCTGCCGCGTGCCGATTTCGCCTGAGTATCCGATCGTGGAGACGTTTACGGCGCTGCTGTGGTCGGTGGTGTGGCTGGTGCTGTACTCGGACAACGGGCGGTTTCTTTGGGTGCACCTGGGGCTGCTGGGGCCGTCGTGGGGGCATGGGGCGATGTTCGGGGCGACCTGGCCACTGTTCATCGTGGTGGTGATCCTGTTCTCGTGCCTGATCGCGGTGACGATCATCGATGCTCGCACGTTTCACATCCCCATGGCGCTGAACTGGGCGCCGGTGGTCGTCGCGCTGCTGGCGCACCCGCTGTGGGCGCTGTGGCGGCAGTATCACGGGGGTGGATTGCCCAATGCCGCCCGGGGGTGGGATTGGGCGATCGCTACGCCGGGCCCGGGCGGGTGGCTGTGGATCGGGGGGTCGATCGGCGGGGCGGTCGGGCTGCTGCTGTCGAATGCGCTGCTCGCGGCGGGCGTGTTCAAGATGAGCTTTGCGGATTATGACCAGTGGCTGGCGGCGGAGGAGGCGACCCGCCGGGAGGCGGCCGAAGCAAAGGCCCTGGAGCCCAAAGCGGCGGAGGCGGGCGACACGAGCCCGGCGGACGAGGCTGC
Organism: Tepidisphaera sp.; assembly: GCA_016124375.1. Lineage (GTDB taxonomy): Bacteria > Planctomycetota > Phycisphaerae > Phycisphaerales > UBA1924 > RI-211. The sequence goes on along the minus strand of WGNV01000006.1, from coordinate 59,881 downwards.
GGCGACCCCGGCGGCGGAGCCCGCGAACCCGGATTCGCCCGAGATGTGGATCGCGTATCCGCACGCCAGGCGCGAGATGGTGCGGGAGTTGATCTTCCTGGCGCCGTGCGTGGGCCTGGGGCTTTTGGGGGCGGCGGTTGCCGCGAAGTTCGCGGGGCCTTGGCATGTTGATCCGCTGTCGGGGGTGATGACGCCCAAGGTCTTCGCCCCGCTGTGGCTGGAGGTGCTGGCGGGCGTCCTGATGGGGTACATCATCGGGGGCGGCTTGGTGTGGCTGATGCGGATCGCCGGGACGCTGGCGCTGGGGAAGGAAGCGATGGGGCTCGGGGACGTGCACCTGATGGCGGCGGTCGGGGCGTGCCTGGGGTGGATCGATTCGGCGCTGGGGTTCGTTGGGGCTGCGTTCGTGGGGGCGGGCTGGGCGTTTTTGGGGGTGGTGTTCGGTGGGGCGCTGAAGCGGCATATGCCGTTCGGGCCTTATCTGGCGATCGCGACGGTGCTGGTGTGGTTTTTGAAGCCGCTGATTGAGAGGTTGCTCGGGGTGATCGGGCACCTGCCGGGCCCGATGGCGTTGCCGTAGCGATTTGGTCGTACGAGCGCCAGGCGTGTGGCTGTAACTGCGCCGGGTGCTGTCAAGTATGCGCACAAAATCGTGCTTTGGCGCATGGTGTGCCGATATCATGGATCACGCCCGCGGCCGTGTCTCGCTGGGCATCCTCGCACATTCGGCAAGAAGGGTCTTTCGATGAACGTACTCAACGGGGCGATTCGGCGTACCGGTCTCTTGGTGGCGGTGCTGGCCGTCGGCGCGTCGATGCTGCTGGGGGGCTGCAACGACGACAAGAAGAAGCTTGACGCGGCGACGCAGGAATCGAGCGAGCTGCGCGAGAAGAACGCCAGCCTTGAAGCGCAGGTGGGCGAGAAGAATCAGCGGATCGCCGAGCTCGAGGGCAAGCTGAGCACGATGCAGACCGCGCCGATCCAGCCTGGCGACGGGGGTGACGGGCCGGTGACCAAGGGTCGCAGCGGGCGCACGGCCTCCAACAGCGGCGGCGATGATGGCGACTTCAAGAAGGGTCGCAGCGGACGTCCCACGGCGACGATCAGCGGCGATGTGCTGTTCGCCTCCGGTCAGGCGACGCTGAAGCCGGACGCGAAGAAGGCGCTGGACAAGCTGGCCGGCGAGATCAAGCGGAAGTACAAGAATGAGGACGTGCGGATCGAGGGGTACACCGATTCGGATCCGATCAAGAAGAGCAAGTGGGCGAGCAACGAGGCGCTGAGCAAGGCGCGCGCTGAGGCGGTCCGCAAGTATCTCGTCGGCAAGGGCATCTCCGAAGGCCGCGTGGAGGCGGTGGGCATGGGCTCGGCCGACCCCAAGGCGACCAAGGCGCTGAGCCGCCGGGTGGAGATCGTGATCGTCAACTGACGATGTGTCCTGGGCCGAGGATCGGTGACCGGTATTCGGCCCGGGCGACCAAACTGAAGTTTCGCAACGCCGCTGGATGCAGCGGCGTTGTGTTTTTTGGCGAGGCTTCGAGGCGGCAGTTCGCGCGATCCGGCATTGGCGGATACGCCCGGAATTGCACGGATTTTGCGTGGCGGGTGAATCCGCGGCCGGGCGGGCGGCGAAGCACTCGTGCGTCTGGGATTCGAGGCCGGGGAAGCGAAAAGGCCCCTGCCAACGTGCCCGCGGCGTCCTCTGCTCGGGGGATGGTCTCGCCGAGCACAATTTCACACAGGAGTGTCCAGTATGAAGCGTTTCGACGTGGTGGTGGTGTCGTTGGCTGCGGCTTTGGCGGGCGTGGCGGGGTCGGCGTGGGGGCAGTGCGGCGGAGGCTCGCACGAGGCGGCCGCGCCGGAGGCCAAGCCGGCGCACAAGATGACGCTGGTGGCGTATGTGAATGAGCAGGCCGACAAGGACATCGTGGACACGGCGGTGGCGGCCGGGAAGTTCAACACCCTGGCCGCGGCGCTGAAGGCGGCGGGGCTGATCGAGACGCTGAAGGGCGCGGGGCCGTTCACGGTCTTCGCCCCGACCGATGAGGCCTTCGCCAAGCTGCCCAAGGGCACGGTCGAAGAGCTGCTGAAACCCGAGAACAAAGCCAAGCTGGTCGCGATCCTCACCTACCACGTCGTGCCCGGCGAGGTGCTGGCCAAGGACGTCAAGACGGGCGCGGCGGTGACGGTGAACGGGCAGCGGGTGGATCTGGTCGCCAAGGACGGCAAGGTGACGGTCGACGGGGCCGATGTGATCTCCGCGGACGTCAAGGCCAGCAACGGCGTGATCCACGTGATCGACAAGGTGATCCTGCCCAGCGACCAGAACGTGGTGCAGACGGCGATCAAGAACGGACACTTCAAGACGCTGGCGACGCTGATCGAGAAGGCCGGACTGGTCGACGCCCTGTCGGGCCCGGGCCCGTTCACGGTCTTCGCCCCGACGGATGAGGCGTTTGCGAAGCTGCCCAAGGAGACGGTGGCCGAGCTGCTCACCCCCGCGGGCAAGGAGAAGCTGACCAAGATCCTGACCTATCACGTCGTGCAGGGCCGGATCTTCTCCGACAAGGTGGCGAGCAAGGGCTGGAGCAGCGGGACGCTGAACGGCGCCGAGCTGACCAGCAAGACCGAGCACGGCAAGGTGATGGTGAACAACGCGACGGTGACGGCGACCGACATCGACGCGAGCAACGGCGTGATCCATGTGATCGACACCGTGCTAATCCCCAAGTGATCCTCCCTCTCACACCCCCCGGGGCACAGGGCTTCGGGGCGGGGAGTCCCCTGAGGGACGCGGGCGAAACCCTCGCGTCCTTCTTTGCGAAGTGTTTGTGGGTTGAGGTTTGCATCCGGCTATGAAGCGCGATAAGGTCATGGTGGTTCGCAGGGGTCCCGCGCAGAGGCCCGCTCGCCCGGAAACGGCCCGACGCACGGTGCGTCGAGGCAGGGCCTCGGCGAGTCGAACGCACACGCGGGGCAAGTCCGAGAAGCATGACCGTTTGGAAAAGCCGCTGCTTCATCGAGTGAGTGAGGGCGACCCCGGCGCGGTGCAGGAGTGCATCGCCAAGTTCGCGGGGCTGCTCTGGTCGCTGACGCGCCGGGCCGGGTTCAACGGAGCCGAGGCCGAGGACGCGGTGCAGGAGATCTTCGCCGAGATCTGGCGAAACGGCGCCAAGTACGACCCCGGCATCGCGTCGGACACGGCATTCATCGCGACGATCGCCAGGCGGCGCCTGATCGACCGTCGACGTCGCCTGGGTGGCCGCCCGGCGCCCCAGAGCATCATCGCGGACGAGGCGCTTCCGCCGGCGGCGGCTGAGCCCAAGGTCGAACTGGGTGAGGAAGCCACCAAGGCGGCGCGAGCCCTGCAGCTTTTGAGCCCAGAGCAGCAACGGGTTCTGCGGCTGTCCGTATACGAAGGGCTGTCGCACGAGTCGATCGCACGCGCGACGGGGCTGCCTTTGGGCACGGTCAAGACGCACGCAAGGCGCGGGCTGATGAGGCTTCGGGAGATGTTGTCGGCCAATGGTGATGGGACGCCAGAGGAGGGTGGCAAGTGACACGCACGCCTCCCCCACTGCCGCAGGATGAGCTGCTGCTCGATCTGCTGACCGAGCAGGCCTTGTTCGGGCTGAACGAAGCGGACGAAACGCGCCTTCACGCGGCCCTGGGCAGGGTCGGGCTGTCGGAACAGGCGGCCTCGCTGGAAGGGCCGGCGACGGCGTGCACCCTGGCGTTCCTGGCGGGTGAGGGCGTGGCCTCGCCGCCGGCGGCGCTCATGGCGAAGCTGGAGGCGTCGGGCAGGGCCTGGTGTGAGTCGGTGAAGCGAGAGGGCGGGGCGCGACGCGACGCGGCGGCGGCCGTCGAAACCAGGCTCACGCTGGCCGGCACACCCGCGCGGCTGACCCCTGCGAGGAAGCATGGCGGGGCGCCCAGGTGGCTGCCCTGGCTGGCGGCGGCGGCGGGCGTGACGCTGGCCGCGATCGCGTGGTTCCCGCTGCCCAAGGCCGGGCCCGGCTTCCGGACCATGTACAACCCGGTGAAGGTGGCCGATGCCGACCCCAAGGCTCTGCACCTGGCGTGGGGCGCCTGGGACAACCCCGAACAACCCGGCGTCAGCGGCCAGGTGATCTGGTCGGAAACGAACCAGACCGGCTACATGACGTTCAAAGGCCTGAAGCCCAACGACCCGAGCAAAGAGCAGTATCAGTTGTGGATCATCGACAGCCGCGGCATGCAGCAGCGGATCAGCGGGGCGATCTTCGACGCGTCGAGCGGCGAAACGATCGTCCCGATCAGGCCGGGGATCAAGGTTGACGGGGCCGCGGCCTTCGCCGTGACGATCGAGCAGCCGGGCGGCACGTGGGTGAGCGACATGAAGCGGCGAGTGGTGATCGCCAGCAAGGGCTGAGGTCACGCACGCGGGCGAATCAGGCCTCGCTACCAGCCGGGCATGCCCATGTCGCGCATCAGCGCTCGCCACGCCATGAGCGTGATGGACATGATGATGACGGCGTTGAGCGCGAGCAGGAAGACGATCGCGCTGAACTGCCAGCGGTCACTCTGGTCGACGATCTTGCGGGGCCCGGCGGCCAGCAGCGATATGAGCCGGGGACGCCCGGAGGCGGCGCGGGCGTAACTCATGCTGAACCAGTGCGAGCACTTCGGGCAACGCCCGGTGCCGGATTGCTGGCCCAGGTATTGCCCGCATCGACTGCAGTGCGGCAACCCCTCGTCGTCAAAGCTCACAGCCATGCCGCGACTTACCGCCGGGGTGCGGCGGGGTTGCGGAGGATCGACAAGATTCTGATCGCCGCGTCGGCCCGAACCTGGGGAAAGTCGCAGCGCCGGGGGAACGATCAGAGCAGCGGATTCTTGGCCCCGTGCTTGTATTCCTGGATGGGGCTCATGTTCGGCATCGGGTTGTGGAGGACGTCGGTGTAGAGCTCGTCCAGCCCCGGGGCTTCGGCGGCTTCGGCAAACTCCACGGCGTGCTTCACGATTTCCTTGATCTCGTGCTGCATGTCCATGAACTGCTGCTCGGTCATCGCGGGCGAGCCGTCGGGGTTCTTCCGCTCGTTCATGAGCTGGTGGGCCAGGCGATCGATCGAGTCCTTCGCCTTGAAATGGTCGACTTCTTCCTTGGTGCGGTACTTCTGCGGGTCGGACATCGAGTGCCCGAGGTAGCGGTACGTCTTGAGATCGACGAACGCGGGCTTCTGGTTCTCGCGACACCAATCAACCAGCGGCTTGAAACTGTCGTACAAGTCAACCACGTCCAGCCCGTCGATGATCTCGCCCCGGATGCCGTAGGCGTCGGCCTTTTTGGTGAGATCGTCGGCCATCGTGGTGCCGCGGCTGATGGCCGTGCCCATGCTGTAGCCGTTATTCTCGACGATGTAGATCACGGGGATATCCCAGAGCCCGGCGAGGTTCATCGCCTCGTGCAGCGCGCCCTGGTTCAGGGCGCCATCGCCCAGATACGCCAGCGCGACCTTCTTTTTGGCCGGGCCGCCGTTGACGCCCCGGTTCAGCACTTCCCACTCATACCGCGCGGCAAACGCCAGCCCGGTGCCCAAGGGCGTCTGCGCCCCCACGATGCCGTGCCCGCCGAACATCCAGTGCGGCCGGTCGAACATGTGCATCGAGCCGCCCTTGCCTTTGGCGCAGCCAGCGAGCTTGCCGAACATCTCGGCCATGCACGCCTTGGGGTCCATGCCGCGGGCGAGCGCGTGCCCGTGATCGCGGTAGGCGGTGACGATCGGGTCATCCGGCTCGAGCGACTGGATGGTGCCGACGGCGGTCGCTTCCTGTCCGGTGTAGAGGTGACAAAAGCCGCCGATCTTGGCCTGCTGATAGGCCTGCCCGCAGCGGTTCTCGAACTCGCGGATCAGGTACATGTCGTGCAGCCAACGCACCAGCGTGGCGGGTGAAAGGGCATCGCTGGCGCGGGCGGTCTTGGACATGCTCATGGGCGGCCTCGTGGTCGTGGTCAAGCAAAAACCTCTTCGGCTAGTTCGCCGCCCGGATGCGGCGGCGAAAAGTTCGTGGCCATACAAACGCCCGATCAAAACCCGAGCACACACGATTTGCCGGGGTCCCGAGCCGGAGTCGCATACTAGGCCGCGCGAGGAGGCGCGAGCCGACGACGCGACCCGCCCCGTGTGGAAGACCACGATCGCGGGCGCAGACGGGTTCGCCGTGGCGGAAATCACCCCAAAGTGAGCCCGCGGCACCTGCCGAGAGTGGCCAGCTACCGCCGTCGGCGTGCGCCGAGGAGCGCCACGCCTCCAATCGCCAGCGTTGCCGGCGCGGGGATCGTCACCAAGATGCCGGTGGATGTAAAGCCGCCCGGCACCGGCCCAAACGCCTGGAACAAGAACGTGCGGCCATCATCCGACACGCCCTTGGCATCGACCAGGTTCCAACTGCCGGGGATCGTGATGCCGAACAACGCCAGGTAGTCGGTGGCCAACAGGTTGCCGGTCGCCTGCGTCCAGATCGTGGCACGGCCGGCATTCTGAAGACCCACCTTCCCGAGCACGATACTGCCATCGGGCGTCAGCCCAACCTCGCCCGAGTTTCCGATGCCGTTGGGCGCGTATCCCAGCGACTCTGGCACGCCGTTGCGCCAGATGGTGGGAAGATTCTGGTTCCCCGTGATTCCCACCACGATGTTTCCTGCGGGATTCATCGCGTAGCCGCCCGTGAACCCGGTCGGGTCTCCCGGCAGCGGCGCCAATGGAGTGACTAGGCCCGTGGCGGCGTCCCAGATGCCGGTGTGATTGTTTGAATACAAACCAAGCACCTTGTTGCCGTCGGCCGTGCAGTCGGAAGCTTGAAGAAAAGGCAAGCCCTGATACCCGCCCGAAGCCGTCCAGCGGTAACCCTGCGTGCTGTCGCCCATGCCGCCGGGCGAATAGTGGTCGGTGCCGACGATCACGTTGCCGTTGCTGCTGAGGGCGAAGGGGTTCGAGTCTGAGTTGTTGGGGAAGTGCAGATTACCGATGAACTGGCCCGTGCCCGGGCCGGTCCAGCGATAGCCCGCCTGAGCAGCAATGGTGTGTCCGTCGCCGGAAATCGCAACCGAGCCAAGGCCGGAGAAGAAGCCGTTTTCGTTGGCCGTGATGTCATAAAGCCCTGCGGCTGCAGTCCACCTGAATACATGGACTCGATTGCCTACTCCCTCACCTTGAATGCCGGCGACCGTGAGGCCATCTGAAGAAAGGCCATACACACCGGTGCCATGACCTTCGCTCGGGTCAAATGGCAGAACGGTCACGCTCTGCGCGGTCGCGGCGCTGGTGAGCAGACCGGCGGCGAGGAGGAGGGCGGCCGACTTCACAAAGTGCTGATTCACGCCCACAACATACATCAAGATTCGCAAAATACGAGGCGTGGCACAAATAAACTTCGTCCGGAGGCCCACATTAGCGGCGGTTCGCCCCCCGGTTCATCTACCGCCGCCGCCGTCGTGCGCCGAGGAGCGCCACGCCTCCGATCGCCAACGTTGCCGGCGCGGGGACCGTCACGAGGATGCCGGTGGATGTAAAGCCGCCCGGCACCGGCCCGAACGCCTGGAACAAGAACGTGCGGCCATCATCCGACACGCCCTTGGCATCGATCAGGTTCCAACTGCCGGGGATCGTGATGCCGAACAGCGCCAGGTAGTCGGTGGCCAGCAGGTTGCCGGTGGCCTGCGTCCAGATCGTGGCGTGCAGGCCTCCACCGACATTGCCGATCACGACGCTGCCATCAGGCGTCACTCCTTTTTCCTGTGACGCGCCCATCCCGCCCGGCGCATACCCGAGGGCCTGCGGAACTCCATTCTGCCAGAGCGTGGGCACCTTATTGGTGCCCGAGGTGCCCACCACGATGTTGCCGGCGAAGTTGATCCCTGAGGCATAGGTCGATGTTCCAACCGAACCGCTTACCGCCGGGAGCGATTGAACTGTTCCGGTGGCGGCATTCCAGATGCCCGAGTGGTTTGAGTTCGTAAGACCGATCACCAGATTGCCATTGCCGCTGCAGCCGTACGCCTCCAGCAGCGGCAGGCCCTGATACCCGCCCGAGGCCGTCCAGCGGTAGCCCTGCGTGCTGTCGCCCATGCCGCCGGGAGAGTAGTGGTCGGTGCCGACGATCACGTTGCCGTTGCTGCTGAGGGCGAAGGGGACCGAGTCGGAATCAAACGGGTAGTGCAGGTTGCCGATGGCCTGGCCCGTGCCCGGGCCGGTCCAGCGGTAGCCGCCGTCGGCGGCAATGGTGTGTCCGTCGCCGGAGAGAGCGACGAAGTTCGAACGCAGGAAGAACCCGCTTTCGTTCGCCGAGATGTCATACAGCCCTGTCGCCGCTGTCCACCGGTAGACGTGATTTGGATTACCCAGTCCGACAGCTCGGATGCCTGCGACCGTAAGTCCATCAGAAGACAGCCCTGAAACCAAGGTGCCGTAGCCCAAAGGCTGATCGAACGGCAGAATGGTCACGCTCTGGGCGGTCGCGGCGCTGGTGAGCAGACCAGCGGCGAGGACGGCTGCCGATTTGACAAAGTGCTGATTCACACCCACAACATACATCAAGATTCGCAAAATACAAGGTGCGGCACACAATACTCTCTCGCTGAGAGGCCAGATCGGTGGCGGCCTGACAGCGAGAGACGGCCGCGGCGGGGCGAGACTTTCCCTCGCCGTCGGCGGGCTTACATTCTTTGTTGCCCGACCGCCACACCCATGAACGCTCCCCCCGACGCCATCGCCCCAGCCCGCAACTGCGACAACTGCGGCTACAGCCTCGCGGGGTTGGCGCCGGGTGCGCCGTGTCCGGAGTGCGGGTTCGTGGCGACTCCGGGCCAAGACGTCCCCATGCTTCATCAGATGCCGCCAGAGTATTTGCGCACGCTGCTGCGCGGGCTGAACACGATGAACCATTGGTCGGGCACCGTGGTGCTTATCGGTGTTGCGGCGATTGCCATCCTTGGAGGTTTCTCCGGTGGACTGTTCTCCAGCCTGCCGATTCCGTTCCTGAACCTCGGGGCTGGGGCGGCAGCGCTGATAGGGCTCAGCATCGGGGCATACATCTTTGCGTCGCCCTATCCGCCCATGGCCCGCGTCTATGCACCGGAGCTGGCACGAAAATGGCTGCGAAGATCCGTCGTCTCTGTGTGGGTGTGCTCGGCGGGGCTGGGCGGCTTGTTTGCGGTTTCGCCGCTGGCGGGCCCCGGGTGGAGCACGTTCATCACGGTGTTGCAGGTGGGAGCGGGCGTGGTACTCGTCTTGTCGCTGCTGGTCGTGTCGGCGACGCTTATGGATTACACAGCGTGGCTCGCCGCCCGCGTGCCGGATGACACGCTGGCCAAGTATGCGGGCAAGGCGGCGTGGGCGCTGCCGCTTCTGGTGTTATGCACTTGTGGGGGCGGGGCGTTCGCGATCTTCGGGGCCGGGTACATTTCGTGGCGGCTGCGCGACCACATCGTGAAGGCGCTGGCGATCGCTGAGCAGGCCGCGGCGAGGAACACGTCACTGCCGGGTGAGTCAGGCGCGACGACGTAGTCAAGTGTTCGTTTCAGCGATTTCGCCCATGGACAGTGAGCCGCGACAGCCCGACGCTTCTGCTTCGAAACGTGCGTACGTTGCGGCCGCGCCCAGCCCATTGTGCGCGAACTGCGAGTACGACCTCGCGGGCTTGCCGCCGGAGGCCCCGTGCCCGGAGTGTGGCGGCATGGAGCGGATGCAGGCGTCGCTGCTTCGGCGGACGCCGGCGTGGTACCGGGCGCGACTGCGGCTGGCGCTTAACTTGCTGCGATTCGGGATTCTGGGGTTCGGCGCGGCGCCGTTCGTGTATTTCGTCACAGGCGAAAAACTCCCGGCCATGGTCGGATACGACGCGTTTGTGACGGCGATGTGGGTGTACCTGGCGCTTAGCCTGGTGGTGTTCTCGTCGGGTCTGTTTCTGATGGCGACGCCGGTGCTGCCATTCGTGAACTATGCCATCGCGGAGAGCGCTCGCAAGTGGCTGCGATCGGCGCTGGCGGGCGGCTGGGTACTGATCGCCGGCGGCGTGGCTTGTGTCGTGCTCAGCCCACTGCTCAGATCTTCGACTTACAACCCCGAGGGTCTTGGGTTCGTGCTTGCGGCGCTGGGCGTGCTCATGATTCTGCTCAGCGCCATCATGTCGATCGATTACAGCGTCTGGCTCGCCGCGTGCGTCCCGGACCCGTCTCTGGTCAGGCAAGGCAAGACGTTCCTGTGGCTCGCACCCCTGCTGAGCATCCTCGGATTGTGCTTCATCGCGCTCGGACCGCTGGCGGCGGGCATATTGGTATTCATTTTCCTCACAAAGCTGCGGCGGCGAGTGATGGCACCTGATCTAGAGGCGGCGTAGTGCCCGCGCCGCCCTCCCTGATGGTCGGGCTACCGATGATCGCGACCGGGGCGGCGTGGCATCACGTCAACCACCGCCCCCCATCCACCCGGATGATCTCCCCGGTCACGTACGTCGCTTCCAGCGCCAGCCACCTCACCGTCCGGGCGGCGTCTTCCGGCGTGCCCGCTCGCTCGAGCGGGATGCGTCTCGTGTACTTCTTCTGAGCCTCGGGCTCGCTCTCTTCGCCGCTCTCGGGCCACGCCACGACGCCCGGCGCCACGCCGTTCACGCGCACGTGGGGCGCCAAGTCTCGCGCCAGGCACTGCACCATCTCGGCGAGCGCGGCCTTGGACATCGAGTAGACCGCGAAGTCTTTGCGGGGTCGGCCCATCGAGTGGATGTCGACCATTGCGACGACCGAACCGCCCCCGGGCAGCACGCTGGCTTCGAGCAGCGGCGCGAGGCGGGCGGTGAGCATCAGCGGGGCCAGCGCGTTGATGCGATACTGGTGCATCGCCTGATCGGGCGTCACGTCGGTCAGGGGCGAGGGGTCATACACCGACGCGTTGTGCACCAGGATGTCCAGGCGCTTGAGCGTCTCGGCCCGCTCGCTCGCGAAGCTCTCCACGGCGTCGGCGTCGGCAAGATCAAGCCGGAAGAACGACGCGGTGGCGCCCATCGCCGCCAGCTCTTTGGCGAGGGAGATCGCGTCCTCTTCGCTGGCGTTGAAGGTGAAGAGCACGTCGCAGCCGCGACGGGCGAGCTCGAGCGCGACCGCGCGTCCGACGCGTCGGGCGGCACCGGTGATGAGGGCGAGGGGGCGAGGAGCGTCGGGCTTTGGCACCGGGGGGGGTGCCTGTGCGCCGGCGGGCGCCGGGGCGCCCTCGATCTTGTCGATCGTCATGCGGCGTGCGGACTCGGTCCAGGGATCGACCTTGGGCACCTTGGCGGCGTCCTGGTCGGCGGCGCGGTCGAGGCGGGCCTGGCGGGCGCGGGAGGCCTTCAGAATCGAGCGGGTGACGAGCGCGACGACGATCGCGGCGATCGCGACCAACAGCAGAATCAGCAGCAGGGGCGAGCTCTGCTGGATCAGCTTCCACTGCTGGTCGCGCGAGAGGGGCGGCGAAGCGGGCTGCGTGGTGGATGGCGTTCCGGCCTGCTGCATGAGCGGCACTATACAAGCCGCGAGCGCGGCGCTGTTGGCGCGTCGGGCCGGGGCTACTTCTTGAACTGGGAGGCGAGGAGGACGGAGCCGCGGGTCTTGATGAGGCCGGGGCGCTGGCCGGTGGCGATGAGGGCGGCTTGCAGTTCGGCGTCGGTCGCGATCGGGACATCGGCGCCGGAGCGCACCGTGCAGCGGGCCAGGATCGAGGGGTCGTTCTTGATGATGGCGATGGCGACGCGGGGGGGCGTCGCGGGCGGACTGGTGAGCGCGGGCGCTGGCGGGGAAATCGGCGCGGGCGGGGTGGTGTTGGCCGCGAGGCGCGAGGGCGGGGACGCCTGCTGGGGGGTGGGGCGAGAGAACCACCAAGTGCCGGCGAGCGCAAGCAGGAGCAGGGCGGCGCCGAAGGCGCGGCGGCGCAGCCGGCGGCGCTGGCCGCGCCGCTCGACGATCGGGCGCAGCGATTCGAGCAGCGCGTCGCGCTGGGCGGCGGCACGCGGGCTCAGGCGGGGCTGATCGGGCGGGGGGCGATTCACGGCACGACTCCGTTGGCCAGGTCACGCAGCCGGGCGAGCAGGCGGCGAAGGCGCCCGTGGGCGGCGTGGGGGCTTGTTGAGAGCGAACGCCCGGCCTGGGCGAGTGTGCGGTCGGCGGCGAGTCGCTGGATCAGCAGTTCGTAGTCGTGCAGAGGCAGGGTGGGGAGCACGGCCCGAAGCCACGCGGCGTGGTCGAGCGACTCGGCGACGGGTTCTGGGGTGATGTGCGCGGAGGCTGAGGTGGCGAGGGTTTGGCGTTCGCGCCGGCGCCGGCGCGTGTCGGATTTCATCAGGTCGATCGCGATGCGCAGCGAAACACGGGCGAACCAGGCGCCGAGGGCGGCGTCGCTGTTCAGCACGGGGATTGACTTGGCCGCTCGCAGCATGGTTTCCTGGGTCACATCGAGGCAGAAGGATTCGTCGCGGCCGGTGGCGGCCATGGTGAGGGTGAGCACGCGCGGGAACCAGAGGCGGTAGAGCATTTCAAAGGCGACAGCGTCGCCATGGGCGACGCGCCGCGTGAGGTCGGCAGCCAACGCCTGCCCGGGGGGCATGAGACCTCCGGGGTTACTTGGGCTGAACTGCAGGGGCCGGAGCGGGGGCGGAGGGAATCGAAGCCGCGGCGGGGGGATCGGATGGGAAATCGCGGTAGGAGTCACACCCGAATTCCTTGGCGAGTTGGTCCAGGCGAGTGGCCATCTGGTCGTCGGTCCACACGCGGATGTTCGATCGATCCGCGGCGGGGAAGTGCCCCCCGAAGTGATCCTGACCTGAGAAGATAATCGTTTGAATGGCTTTGTCAAAGCGGTCGAAGTCGGCCGGGGAGAGGGACTTGGTATTGATCAGCAGGGCGATCCAGGAATCGGCACGGCCGGCCATGACCTTGGCAACCTGGCCCTGCTGCTCTTCCTTGAGCATGGCCAGATCTCGCTCGGTTCGGGCTTTCTGAAACTCTGCGGTGGCCGCGTCGAGTTCCTCGGCGGCGGCGGTACCGGACTCCTGGAGCTTTCGTACGCGATTCATGCGCTCAACGGCGGCGGCGAGGCGGTCTTCTGCCGCGCGCCGCTGCGTTCTGGCCTCGTCCATCGCGGCTTTCATCTGAATTTCGCGGATCGCGTCCTGCTTTCGGGAGTCCTGAGCCGCGTTTCGCGAGGCGGCGTCCTGGCGGAGCTGATCCAGAACCGACTTCACCGCGCCCTGCTGAGAAGCATCGCCCCGGACAATGAGCAGGGAGGCCTCGGGATGAAACTTCACATCGGGCGCTGCCTCATTCTCCTGCATGGTCATCTGAAGCGCGGCTTCGACGGCGCTGAGCAGCGTCTGGGGCGTGACGCCGGCGGAGTTGCTGGGAGAAGCGGGATCCTTGAGCAGGTCGCGGACGGAGTTGACGCTGACCATCGGGCGTGAGTCCGGTACCGACGGAAAGAGCTGTCCGCCCGGCCTGCTCGCACGATTGCTCTGCGAGGCGGGGGGAGCCGCCAGTAACTCGACCTTGAAGGCGGGCTGGCTTGAGGGCAGCATTGGCACCATGGTGCCGCTCGGAAGCGTGCGGTACTGAACTTCGGGCCCGATTCGCTCGATGTGCCATGAGCCGCGATCCTGGTCAGTGGCCGCGGCGATGCTCTCGATCGCGGTCTGCACGTCAACGCTCTCGAGTTCGATGGGCGCGAGGTCGACGTCGCGGGCGGCGGGCGAGAGGACGACATTGACGGGAAACGAAGCGGAGCTCTTGAGGTACTTCACATAGTCTGCGACGCTGCCGCCCGGGAAGTTGACGCTGAGGAGGTTTTCGTGGACTTCGGGCTCGGCGGGCTGGCTGACCTTTGCCCCGCTGGGCTTTGCGCCTTCGACCTGGCCGGGCGGCTGTTGAGGCTGGGGCTGTGCCTGGGCGCTGGCGAGGCCCGCGGCCAGCAGCAGGGCGAAAGCGGCGATGACGCGGGGCAGGGGGCGAGTATCCATGGACGGGCGCTCCTGGTTGGGTTCGGGCGGGGGCGAATCGGCGTCGGCGGCGACACGGGTATCTGACGCACCAGAACGACGCCGGGATCGGGATTTGGCGCGTATCGCGGGAAAAGTGCGCGCAAAGTGCGTGATGTCGTCACATGCGCGCGCAAAGGTGGTAGATGGTGGACGGGGGGTGGGCGAGACCCGGACGTTCGCTGCGCTCACGTCCGGCGTCAACGCGCTCAGGTCCGGCGTCCGGCGGGCGGTCTATCCTCTGCCCATGCACTTTGACGCCCATCAACCCGTGATCGCCGATCTTGAGGCGCGGATTTTGACGATCCGCGACTCTCTTTAACTACCCCATCCGGATTCAGCAGTTGAAGGATCTCGAAGCCGAAATGGGCTCCGAGACTTTTTGGAACGACCAGGACCGCGCCAAGAGGGTCGTCGCGTCGGTGAAGGGCCTGAAGGCCCAGACCGAGCCCCTGACCAGCGTGATGAAGGACTTCGAGGACGCCAAGGTGGCGTACGAGATGTCCAAGGAAGCAGGCGACAAAGAGCTTCTCGTCGAGGCCGATGAACAGCTTTTCAAGCTGGTCGGGCGGATGGAGAAGGTCGAGCTGCGCTCGCTGCTGTCGGGCGAGCACGACACGCGGAACTGCTTCTTGACCATCAACGCGGGCGTGGGCGGCACCGAGGCCAACGACTGGGCCGAGATGCTGTTCCGCATGTATCTCTTCTACTGCGAGAAGATGGGCTTTGAGGTCGAGGAAGTCGACAAGGGCTTTGGCCCGGATGTCGGCATCGACTCGGTGACGCTGCACGTGAAGGGGCCGCTGGCCTTTGGATATCTCAAGTGCGAGCGGGGCTCTCACCGGCTGGCCCGCGTGTCGCCCTTCAACGCCCAGGGCAAGCGTCAGACGAGTTTCTGCACGGTGGAAGTGACGCCCGAGTTTGAAGACGTGGACGTGACGATTCCCGACACCGAGGTGGAGATCACGCCCTTTGTGCGGGCCAGCGGTCCGGGCGGGCAGAACGTGAACAAGGTGGCGAGCGCGGTGCGCGTGGTGCACAAGCCCACGGGCATTCAGGTGGTGGCGAGCACGTTTCGAGATCAGCCGCAGAACAAGGCGCAGGCGCTCAGGGTGCTTCAAGCCAAGTTGCAGCAGATGGCGGAAGAGAAGCGGGAGCAGGAGATCGCCGCGGCTCAGGGCGGCTCGCTGGCGCAGGGCTGGGGGACGCAGATCCGCAGTTATGTGTTTTATGACAACCGGGTGAAAGACCATCGCACGGGATATGAAGAGACGGATTACGAAGCGGTGTTGCGGGGCGAGATCGCGCCGTTCATCGATGCGGAACTGAAGCGACGGCGGCTGGAGCGGGAGAAGGCGCGGGGGTAAAACTCTGGGATCACTTTGTGGAAACCCCTTTGTGTGACGCCGGAACTGAGGCTTTGCGAAGGTCCCGGTGATGTGGGTGTTCGACCCGGACCTTCGAAGACTCAGGTCCGGCGTCCAGATCAGGCGTTTTCGAACGTGGGTTGAGGCGACGAGGCAGCGCGGGGCCGTCGGAACACAGGAGGGTTGCATGAGCCCTTTGGTGAAGAGCCGCGTGAGTTCGCTTCTTGTGACCCTGGGGCTGCTGGGGGCGGCGTGGTATCTGCTGGGCCTGCACCCGGTGCTGGTGGGCAGCATCGCGGGGGTCATTGTCGTCGGGCATCTGTTGCCGCCGAAGTGGGATGAGATCGGCAGCGGCGTGGGGTTCGCGATCGTCGCGGGCGTGGTGTATTTCTATTTTCACTAGGAACGCGTGGCGTACTTGCTGGGCGTGGTGGCGGCGGTGTACTTGTGTCTGGGCGTGAAGGCCATGGGGCCGGCGAGGCGTGGGCCGGAGGCCTAGGCGCCGAGTGCCAGCGATGACGGCGTGGGCGGTGATAGCCGGTTCATTCGCATTCGGAAGCAACTGAGACCCTCGCTCGCGCTTCGGGCACGTACACATGCATGCGACGCTACTTTGCGAGGCGTTCGACCATGTCCTTGGCCTCGGGCACGCCCATGAACTGAGCACGCTGGGCGAGGTCTTTGGCCTTGGCGAGGTCGCCGGCTTTTTCGAGCCAGATCGCCGCCTGCATCGTGGCGCCGGGGTTGGCCGGGTCGATCTTGAGTTCGGCCAGGTAGACGGCCGCGGCGTCTTGGGGGCGGTTGAGCATGCCGTAGCACTCGGCCTGGAGGAGATCGACGCCGGGCTCGCGCAGGGCGGCTTCGTCGAGGCCGACGAGCAGTTGCAGGGCTTCTTCGGGTTTGCCTTCGCGCTTCAGGGCGCGGGCCTCGATGAGGCGCCAGAGCGTGACGCGGGGTTCGAGTTCGCGGGCTTTTCTGGCGTGCTGCTCGGCGAGGGTGAGCTTGTTCTGGCGATAGGCGATCTCGGCCATGCTGCCCCAGATGATCGCGGCGTCGGGCTTGAGCTTGGCGGCCAGGAGCAGATTGGCCGCGGCTTGGTCGAGCTTTTCCTGTTTGATCTGAACCTGGGCGAGGTACAGCGGGCCGCGAAAGTCGGTCGGGCGCTTGGTCATCGACGCCTGGTAGTGCTCTTCGGCACGTTCGAGCTTGCCGGCGCCGGTGGCGGCGGTGCCGGCGGCGAACTCGAGATCGGCGTCGCCCGGGGCGCTGGCGAGGGCCTGTTCATAGGTGGCGTAGGCCTCCTGCCAGCGTTTCTGGCTGGCGAGGAGGTCGCCAAGCTGGACGTAGAGACGCTGCTCGGTGAGGTGCTCGGCGATCGCCGCCCGGAGCACAGCCTCGGCCTGCTTGTCTTCGCCCCGGCGGAGCAGTTCGAGCACGGAGTTCTGGATGGCGTCGATCTTGGCCGTGTCGGCGGCGCTGGGGGCGGCCGGCGCGACTCCGGAACTTCCGGGCTGGGGCGTGGTGGCGGCGGGTGAAGTCGGGATGTCCTTGGCGGACATCCCCTGACTCGGAGCGCCGGCCCCCTTGAGGCCGACCACAACCAACAGGCCGGCGCCGACAAAGGTGATGGCCAGGGCGGCGAGGATGGCGGGGCGGGCGGAGGCACGACGGGAGGCGCGGGGCCGGCGGGCGGGGTGGGTGAGCCGGGTTGGCGGGGTGTTGTTGGAGTGCTTCATGCGTGATGCCTCGCGGGGGTGCTTTTCAAGCGGCGTACACTGGAGCAAATGTCCCAGCATGAAGCCGCCGGTGTGGATTCTTCGGCCAACGAACTGCCCAAACAGTATCGGCCGAGCGAGCACGAACCGAGAATTTGGAAGGCCTGGACCGACGCGAAGGCGTTTCACGCCGACCCCGGGCGGGTTTTGCGGGGTGAAGCCGCGCCGTATTGCGTCTTGATCCCGCCCCCCAACGTGACGGCGGCCCTGCACCTGGGGCACGCGCTCAACAACACGCTCCAGGACATTCTCGTGCGGGCCCACCGGATGATGGGCTTCGAGACGCTGTGGATGCCCGGGACGGACCACGCGGGGATCGCGACGCAGGCGGTGGTCGAGAAGCGGGTGCTCAAGGAAGAAAAGAAACGGCGCACAGATTTCACCCGCGAGGCGTTCGTCGAGAAGATTCAGGCGTTCAAGGACGAGTACGAGGCGGTGATCACCAATCAGCTCAAGGCCATGGGGTGCTCGTGCGATTGGGACCGCCAGCGCTTCACCATGGACGAGGTGTGCGCGAGCGCGGTGCGCGAGGCGTTCTTTCGGCTGTTCAAAGACGGCTTGATCTATCGGGGAAAGCGCCTGGTGAACTGGGACCCGGTGTTGCAGACCGCCGTGGCGGACGACGAGTGCTACGACGAGGAGATCGACGGGGCGTTCCATTACCTGCGATATCCGCTGGTGCACCCGGCGGCCGCCGGTGCCGACCCGCAGCCGGTGACGTGGGATGAGTTGGTCGCCCGGGGCTACCCCGACGCGAGCCAGCACCCCGCCGACCAGCCCGCGTGGGTGACGGTGGCGACCACGCGCCCCGAGACGTACCTGGGCGACACGGCGGTGGCGCTCAATCCGCACGACCCGCGGGCGAAGGCGCTGCGCGGGCTGAGCGTGGAGTTGCCGCTGGTCGGGCGGGTGATTCCGATCATCGAAGACGCGTACGTGGTGCTGCCCGAGCGCTACGCACGCACCGAAGAAGAAAAGAACGACCCCAAGGCGGCGATGGCGACGGGGTTCTTGAAGGTGACGCCTGCGCACGATTTCAACGATGAAAAGCTCGGCCTCGCACACCGCGCGGAGATCGAGGCTGCCAATCTACCCATCTACATCAACATGATGGCAAAAGACGGGACCGTGTCCGACAAGCACGGCTGGAACGACGTGGGCGACGCGCACATCTTCGTGGGCAAGAAGCGCGAAGAGGCTCGCAAACTCGTCAAACAAGAGTTCGACGCCCGCGGGCTGTACGAGGGGAACAAGCCCCACCGGCACAGCGTGAAGCACAGCGACCGCAGCAAGGCGATCATCGAGCCTTACCTGAGCGATCAGTGGTATGTGAAGGTGACCGACCCGAGCATGGCGAAGGCGGCGAACGAGGCGCTCAAGGAGAAGAAGCGGCCTTTGGAGTTTTTCCCGAGTCGCTACACGAAGACGTACGAGCAGTGGCACGAGAACATTCGGGACTGGTGTATCAGTCGGCAGCTTTGGTGGGGGCATCGGATTCCGGTGTGGAGCCAGTTTCGCGACCCGCTTGTCCATACTCCTACGGGCCACTTGGACCAAGACGGAGAGCCAGACTTCAACACTTCACTGTCCGAACGCGATTCCGGAATTCTCAACGGCGTTGAAGAGCTCATGAAGGAATACCCAGGCCAGATTTGGATGGCTGTCAAGAATAGTGGATTTCGACCTGAGAACTTTAACCTTCAAGACGACTCTGATTTGGACGAACGCTTTGATGTGGTCTGCGCGGTTGATGATCCCTCCGTTGCGGGACGTTTATCGCAGTTGGGCTTCACCCAAGACCCCGACGTCCTCGACACCTGGTTCTCTTCCGCCCTCTGGCCCCTCTCCACCATGGGCTGGCCAAACCCCGAGGCCGCCGCGGCGATCACGCGCGATGCCTCCATGAAAGACCTGCTCGCGGCCTTCAACCCCACCACCACGCTGTGCACCGCCCGCGAGATCATCACGCTGTGGGTGAGCCGCATGGTGATGTTCAATCGCTACTTTCTGCCCGAGGGCTGGCCTGGTTCCGCCGCCAGTCCCCAGTCCCAAGTCCCCAGTGCCTCCGCCTCCGGCCGCGGCCACGGCCCCGCGCCCTTCCGCGATGTCTTCATCCACGCCGTCATCCAGGACGGCGAAGGCCGCAAGATGTCCAAGAGCCTGGGCAATGGCGTGGATCCGCTCGACATCATCGCCACGCACGGCACCGACGCCATGCGCTTCACGCTGTGCCAGATGGCGACCAACACCCAGGACGTGCGCCTGCCGGTCATCAAAGACTCCGCGACGGGCAAGAACACCAGCCCGAAGTTTGATCTTGGGCGCAACTTTGCGACGAAGTTGTGGAACGCCGCGAAGTTTGCGATGACGATCTTGAGTGCGAACCCGGCGCCGCAAGAGACTCCCTCGCGCGAGTCGCTGTCGCTCGCCGACAAGTGGATGCTCTCGCGCCTGCACGCGGCCATCAGCACCTGCGACAAAGCCCTCAAGGACTACGAGTTCAGCGTCTACGCCCAGACCATGTACTCGCTGCTGTGGAACGATTTCTGCGATTGGTACCTGGAAGCGATCAAGCCCAGCGTGGCGAGCAATCCCGGCACGCGGGCGGTGCTGCGAGGCACGCTCGACGCGATCCTGCGCCTGCTGCACCCGGTGATGCCCTTCGTCACCGAGACGATTTTCGACGCGCTCGCCAAGTTCTCCGGCGCGGCTCCCGCGGGCCTGTCGCTCACGCCGCCCCGGCGCAGCGGGCTCCTGTGCCTGGCGGGCTGGCCCATCGCCGACGCCGCGCTGCATGACCCTCACGCCGAGGGCGAGTTCGAAAAGATGCGCATGCTGGTGAGCGCCATCCGCGAGGTTCGCGCCCAGCACAACGTGCCCTTCAAACGCAAGATCACGCTGCACCCGCCCAGCGGCATGTCGGTCGTCCCCTCGGCGGACCTCACCAGCACGCTCGCGGGGCTCGAGGCGATTTCGCACGCTGGCCCCGCCGGGCCGAGCGTGACGTTCGTCGCCGACACGCACGAGTATCGCCTGAGCAACCTGGCGGACGAAGTGGACACCGGCGCCGAGAAGGCGCGCCTCACCAAACTGGTCGCGGACCTGGACAAATCCATCGCCACGCTGGAAGGGCGACTGAACAATCCGGGCTATGCCCAGAAGGCACCGCCCCACATGGTGCAGCAGAGCAAAGACCAGCTTGCCAAGGCCCAGACAGAGCGAGCAACGGCGGCGGCCGCACTGGCGGCGCTGCCATGACGGGGCGTCGCGGGACGGGCGGGCGGGTGCGGCCGCTGCTTGTGGCTTCTCTGCTGTGCGCGGCGTTGGTCGGCTGCGCGTCGCCACCCGACACGATCGGCAGGATCGAGCCATCCAAGGCGGACGCCGCCTCGCCTGCGGTCTCTTCGCCCGTTTCATCGGTGATTCTGAACACGGAGACGTGGACACTCGAAGGGCGAGCCGGGCAGGTGCTGACGACCCCCCACTATCGCCTGTTCACGACGATCGACAAGTCATTCCTGCTGGATCGGATGCCCGGCTTCATGGAAGCGGCGATGGGCAACTACACGTCGTCGCTGGCGGAGTTGCCGCCACCGGCGGGCTCGCTGGAGACGTATCTGCTCGGCAATCGGCCGCAGTGGGCGCGGGTGACGCAGAGAGTCATGGGCGATCAGGCGGAGGTGTATCTGCGGATACAGCGTGGCGGATTCGCGGCCAACGGCAAGGCGATCCTCTACGACATCGGCCCGCGCGACACGTTTGCGATCGCCGCCCACGAGGGATGGCACCAGTACACGCAGAGCACCTTCAAGACGCGCTTGCCCACGAGCTTGGAGGAAGGCCTGGCGACGTACATGGAGGGCTTCCGCTGGGAGCGGGGCAGCGGGGCGATGACGCCGATCTTTTTGCCATGGGCGAACCTCGAGCGGTTTGAGCAACTGCGCGACGCGGCGGCGGACGGCACGCTGATGCCGCTGGACGTCATCCTGCACTCCACGCCACAGGAGCTGCTCAAGGACGACCAGACGGCGGCGCTGACCTATTACGCGCAGGTGTGGGCGCTGATCCACTTTCTGAATGAGGGCGAGGGCGGGGCGTATCGCGGGGCGCTGCGCATGCTGCTCACCGACGCGGCCCGAGGCGACCTGCTGGGGAAGATCCGCGCGAAATACGGCCCGCGGGCGGCGAGCGCGTATTCGACGCGCAGCACGGGCGTGGACCTGCTGGAGCTGTACACGACTCACAGCGCCAGCGAGCTGAACGGGGCGTATCAGGCGTTCATCGAACGGTGCGTGCGGGTGGGGTCGAAGCAACTGGTGGTGCAGGGGAAGTCGCCGATCCAGTAAGAACACCAGGATCGGGGTTCGGGGGCGAGTTCCGGGAAGCGTTGGCTCGACGACCGATAACCATGTCGGTACAAATGTAAGCCCTTACAGCATGTGATTTTCTTGCATGGCGTCTTTGGATCACTAAGATCGGGGTGCGTAGGAGAGATGCGCCCTGATGTTCGGGGCGCCGACACAACCTCACAGTCCCGGCTAACGCCGTGATGGGTTGAAGGAGACAGAGACAGATGAAGACTTTTGTGTTTGTCGGGGCGGCCGCGCTCGCGCTGGCTGCCGGTATGGCGAATGCCCAGGTCAATGGGCAGTACAAGCCCGCCTACGGCGCCCCGCTGGCGCTGCAGACCAACGGCACCGGCTTCGGCAACTCGACGAGCGGCGATGCCCTCTTCGCCAACGGCTCGGAGCTGGACGGCGTGTACGCGTACGCCGCGGGCGGCAACCTCAACCTGCTGCTCACGGGCAACCTGGAATCCAACTACAACAAGCTCAGCATCTTCATCGACAACGGGTCGGGCCAGGGCCAGAACGTGCTGGACAACTCCACGTTCTTCGGGCTCGAGGGCCAGTTCAACGGGATGAAGTTTGACTCCGGCTTCTCCCCCACCCACCACATCTCGATCACCGGCGGCGGCGGGCAGAGCACGCCCAGCGGCTACGGCCTGTTCGTCAACGCCGGCCGCACGGCGGGCGTGGGCGGCAACGCGATGGATGGCGATTACCTCGGTGGTAACGACGGCCAGAACGGCGGCGCGCTGAACCTGTTCGGCGGCAACAACTGGCTGGGCGCCCTGGTCGCCATCAACAACAGCAACACCGCTGGCGTTGACGGCAGCGGCCTGGGCACCGGCCCGGCGGGCGTTCTGACCGGCATCGAAGTGCAGATTCCCCTGGCCAGCCTGGGCGTGGCGAGCGCCAACGGCCTGAAGATCGCCGCGTTCGTCAACGGCGCCAACTGGGATTACCTCTCCAACCAGGTGCTGGGCGGGCTGCCCGCGGGCACCGGCAACCTCGGCGGCGACGGCGCCGGCAACTACAACGGCTCGGTGGGTGGCATCGACTTCACCCAGTTCGCCGGCAATCAGTATGTGACGATCGTCCCCACCCCGGGCGTGGTGAGTGTGATCGGTCTGGCGGGGCTGGCTGCGGCTCGCCGTCGTCGGGCTTGAGTTTGAAGTGAGTTCTGAGTTCTTCAGCACCCCGCGCTGTCACGGCGCGGGGTGTTTTCTTTTCGGCATTCGGCATTCGGCATTCGTGATTCGGCATTCGTTGAAAGGCGCGGAAACCCGACGGCGCCCGGACTCAACCGAATGCCGAATGCCGAATGCCTGCTTCTGAATCGCCTTACTGCTTCGGAGTCGTCGCCGCTTCCGGCTCGGGCTTGGGGCTGGGGGGCACGCCCAAGTAGGTCAGCGACCGTTCCATGATTCGGCGGACGCAGGGTCCGGCGGCGGCTGAGCCGTAACGAAGGTTGCGGGGGCCGGGCCTGGGCCCGGGGTCGTCGATGACGACCAGAACGACCAAACGCGGATTCTCAGCGGGGGCGGCAGCGATGAAACTCACGTTGAACTGATCGTCGTAAAAGCCCTTGTGCCGGTCGGGGGCGCGCATGTCCTTCGGAGGGGCTCCCAGTGGAATCTCGGCGGTGCCGGACTTGCCGAACATCCTGTAGCGCCAGCCACCCTCGGGGATGGGTTCGTGCCGGGTGATGATGCCCTTTTCCATGTTTTCGACGACGCCGCACATCGGGTCGCGGGTGAGGATGGCGATCTCCTTGGGGAGGACGCGGTAGATGACGCCCTCGCTTTCACCCGGCGAGAGGGCGGTGAACCGGAGGCGGGGCAGCGTGCCGGCGAGCTCGCCGCTGCGGGCGAAGGCGCTGAACGCCCGGACCATCTGCACCGGGGTGACGGCGATCTCGTGCCCGTAGGGGACGGATGTCTGGGTGTACTTGCTCCATTTGGAGAGCGGCGTGACGAGGCCGGCGGCTTCGCCCGGGAAGGGGTGGCCCGGCACGCCCAGCCCGGTGGGCTTGCCAAAGCCGAAACGCACGACGGTGTCGTGCAGTTGCTCGAAGCTGAGGCGCGAGGCGCCCTTGATCATGCCGATGTTCGAAGAGTTCACCAGCACGTCGTGCCAGGTCATGGTGGCGCGTTTGGTCACGTCCTCGATGTGGCGCATGGAGTGCGGGCCGACAGGGAAGGTCCAGCGCCCGCCCTCGGTGTCGAAGATCTCGTCGACCTTGGCCAGGCCCAGCTCGGTGATGGTGGACCAGACGAAGGGCTTGAAGGTGGAGCCGGGCTCGTAGACGTCTTCGATGCAGCGGTTGCGGGCAAGGGCGGGGTGAAGGAGCCGCGCAGGGTCTTCCTTGATGGTGATGTAGCGATGGTGGCCCAGCAGCAGTTCGGGGTGGTCGGGCTCGGGCTTTTCGTTCTTGCCGGTCTTTGCGGACTTGGGGATCCACGGGTAGGGCTCGAGCTCGGGCAGATCGCGCACTATGTCGACCATTGCGAGGATCTCGCCCGTGTTGGGGTCGGCGATGACCAGGCGTCCGCCCGCGGCGTCTTCGGACTCGACCTGCGCCTGCAGTTCTTCGTAGCCGATGCGCTGAATTTCCAGGTCGATGGACAGGCGGACATCCTGCCCGGGGATCGCCGGCTGCACCGAGCCGGGGTTCATCCAGAGCGGGCGGCCGGAGGCATCGCGAACGTAGCGGAGCGAGCCGCTGGTGCCTTCCAGGACGCTGTTCAGGAGCGACTCAAGGCCGATGGTGAACTTGCGCTCGGAGCCGACTTTGCCGATGAGCGAGGCGACCTCGTCGCCCCCCGGGTACTCGCGCACCGGGCGTTTCTCGATGATCACGCCCTTGAGCTTGAGGTCGCGCACGGCCTGGGCCTGGGAGTCGGTCAGCACGCCGGTAAGCGGGAGGTAGCGGATCGGGCCGCGGGTCTTGGCCGGGCCGCTCTCGGCGACGTCCGGCGGCTCGGCCGGGGGCTCGGCGGCGCGATCTGCGTCACGGAGCGCGACGTCGCGGATCGTGGGTGAGCCGGAGGGGGCTGGCGGGCGAGGTGAGGGGGAGGCGCCCGGCTGCGGGGCCTGGGAATCGCCGGCGAGCAGGGCCCGCTGACGGTTGGTCTCGATCGCGCCCAGGATGCGAGTGGCGACGGCCTCGGTCGGCATGCCCACGGCATGGGCGAGGCCCACCAGCGCCTTGTCCTGGTCTTTTTCGGGGAAGTTCACCGGGTCGATCACCACGCGGTATGCGAATCGGCTGGCGGCCAGCACGCGGCAGTTGCGGTCCATGATGTCACCCCGCAGGGGCGGATCCGGGCGCACGCTGACGCGGGGCTCCATCTGGTCCTGCAATGCGGGCGAGGGGGCGAGCTGGAGCTGGGCGACGCGCCCAAGCATCACCAGCAGGCTGAGCGTGACGATGCCGCCCAGGAAGGAGGTGACGACCCGAAACTGCCGGGGAACCTGCGGGGCAGGCTGAGAGTTGGCTGAGTCTGGGAGCATCTGGTCAGGCCTCGATCGGTGCGGCCCGGGGCTGGAGACGCCGGATCCGTCCGGCGAAGCGCCAGGGCGAGACTATTGCCGCCCGGTCTGCATGGCGATCTGCGTGGGTGTCGAAGCACGTGATGGCGTGCCCAGGGGCGAGCCGGGCTTTGTCGACTTGCCGGCCTTTGCGTAGCGGGCGGCGGGCGGCTTTGACTGGGCGCGGATCAGCGTGTCGGCCGGAGGCTGGGGCTTTCGGGCTTTGCCCGTCGAGCCCGGGGCAGGCGTGTTGCCGGCTTTGGACGCGGGCTTGGAGCCGGCCTTGGTCGCGGACTTGGCTGAGGCCTTGTCGGAGCCCCTGGACCTGGGAGCCTTCTCCACGGGCGAAGCCGGCGGGTCGGCCTTGGCGACCAGACCGATGCCGTCGGTGGGCTGCGGGATGTGCGACGAGGCGGTGTTGACGACGACCCGCACGCCCGGGGGCAGGGCGGCGTCGGGCTCTTCGGTGGATGCGATCACGGGCAGCGCATCGCCCGGCTGGGGTCTCATCAGGGGCGGGGCGATGATCGGCTGAAGGGGGCCCAGGGTCTGGGCCATGCGCTCGACATTGGAGGGCGTGACCTGGGCGGCGATCTGCGACCGCAGGGCCCACAGGCGTTCGTCGGAGCGTCCGATGCGGATCTGGGCCTGGGCCAGCTCGCTCGCGGCCTGAAGGCGGGCCTGGCGCAGGGTGAGCAGCCCGCAGGCAGTCGCCCCGATGGTCAGCACCAACATGCCGCACTTGATGAGCACCAGCTCGCTCCTGCGAATCGCTTACTTGGCGGGGAGTTTCAGCACCATGCCGACGCGGATCATGTCGGCGTCCTTGACTTGATCGGAGTTCAACTTCAGGAGTTCATCGGCACGGGAGGCCGACTTGAGTTGCTTGGCCGCGATCGACTGCAGAGAGTCGCCCTTCTGCACGGTGTAGGTGCGGGCGGTGCCGGTCGCGCCGGAGTTTTTGGACGATTCGGCTTTGGCGGGAGAGGCCGCGGGCGTGGAGCCGGCGGCCGGAGCAACGTCCGGAATCTTCAGGAGTACGCCGACGCGGATTTCGCCCTTGGGGCCGATCTTCCCGGGGTTGGCCGCGGCGATCTTCTTCCACTGCTCGCCATCGTTGTAGAACTTCTTGGCGATCTTGTAAACCGAGTCTCCCTCGGCGATGGTGTATTCACGCATCGCGGAGGCGGGCGATGTCTCGCGGGGCGCCACTTCGTGCGGTACCGGCGTGTTTGGACGGCGGATGTCGCCGCTGTGGTCGGTTGGGGTGGGCTGGGCAGAGGGACCGGGCTGGGCGGCCGGGGGCTCTTTGAGGGTGGTCGAGACGGCGCCGGGCACATGGATTTCGCCATTGGCGATCTTGCCACCGATCTGTTCGACGGCGTTCTTGAGCCCGCTGAAGTCACTCCCCGACTGACCTTTGCCCTGCACGAGCGTGAAGGGTGTGGCCTGCTCGGAGGCGGAAGCTGAGGGGGCCGGGCTGTTCGCGGGGCCGGCGGGCGAGGGATTCTGGGGCGGCACGTCCAGCATGGGGCCGGGCTGAGCGGACTCGCGACCGGTGAGGGTGACGACCGGCTCCTGGGGCGCGGGGTGGGTGAGCTGGGGCTGGGGGGTGAGCTTGGCTTCGAGCTCAGTGTGGTTGGCCTTGGAGAGGTAGTCGCTGAAGAGCATGGCGACCACAAGCACGAGCACAAAGCCGACGATCAGCGAGAGTTTGAGTTCCCTGGTCACCTTGGTCCGTCCTTCGCTGGGCGTGATCCTCCGCCCGCTGCTGTTGCTGTCGAGTTGGTTCGGGAGGCGATCCGTGCCGCCCGTCCAGCGCGACGAAGTGTGCGTTTTCCGATTGGTCCCGCGATGAAGGGGACCAGTTTTGAAGACCGACTGTAGAAGCGGCGTGTGCCGCCCCGACGGGGTGTGAAGCCCGGGGGCGTGCCGCCTGTCAGTTCCCCTGATTGACCTTAGAGGCCGCGATCGACCCGGTCATTTGTACCGGCAAATCTTCATGAGTGGCTGTCGCCCGCTCAGGAATATCGAACCACCCGCAACTTGGCCGAACGCGCTCTGGCGTTTGCCTGTATTTCCGCCTCGCTCGCGGCGGCCGCCCCGCCAGAAACGTCGTACGCGCCCTGCTCGATACCTTCCGCAAACGCCCGTTTGACCGCACGATCCTCCAGCGAGTGAAACGTCAGAAACCCGACGCGGCACCCCGTCTCCAGCCATTCGCTCCGCCGGGAAGCACCAAGCCCGGCCAGCAGCGCCTCCAGCGACCCCAGCTCGTCATTGACCGCGATGCGCAACGCCTGGAAGGTGCGAGTCGCGGGATCGATCTTTCCGCCCGAACGCGGCACAACCGAGCGAACCAGTTCCGCCAGCCGGCCGGTGGTGGATATCGGCCCAGTGGCTCTCGCCTGAACAAGTTTTCGGGCGATGCGCGAGGCCAGGCGTTCTTCGCCATATTCGCTGATGATCTGGGTCAGTTCGTGCTCGGGCATGTTGTTGACCAGGTCGGCCGCTGTCAGGCCTTTGGACGCATCCAAGCGCATGTCGAGGGGACCATCGCGCATAAATGACAGGCCTCGGGCCGGGTCATCGACCTGATTGGACGCGAACCCGAGATCCGCGAAGACCAGATCGGCCTTGAGGCCCAGTTGGGAGACGCGCCAGGGCAGATCCGCAAAGTTGGCGTGGATGGCGTGGATTTGCGGGGGCTGGCCGGGCAGGCAGGCGGCTCGCACGTTCGCCTGCGCTTTGGCCAGATTGCTCGCGTCGGTGTCGTTCAGAATGACCACGCCCGCGGGCCCGACCGCCCGTGCAAACAGGCTGGCATGTCCGCCCAGACCGGCCGTCGCGTCGACGTAGGTTTCGCCTGGGGCGGGCGAGAGCATGCGGATCGCCTCGACGGGCATCACGGGCTGATGAGCCTGAGACGCGGAAGGCGCGAGAGGCGGTGCGTGCTGGTTGGGATTGTTCGTCATGCGCTGGGGAGGAAACCCCAGAGCGAGGGTATCAGGCCATCGCCTCGGCTTTGCGCAAGGCGCCCTTGGCGGCTCCGGAGACTGATGCGGTGGCCTCGGCGTAGCCGGCGGGGTCGGCCTTGCGAACATCGCGCACCAGCTTTCGCAGGTGGGCGTCGAGCTCGATCTTGAAGCGTGCGAACCACTGCTCGAGCTCGTGGCGACTGAAGCGGGAAAGGGGGTCGGCCAGGCCGGTCTGGATGGCGGCCCAGTCGAGGAGTGAGCCGCCCGAGTCGGTGTATTTGTACAGGTCGAGCGTGGCGGCCAGGCGGGCCTTGCCGCTGGTGAAGGGATCGGTCGCCTTTTCGGGCAGCTTGTTCATGATGGCCGCGATCTCGGATTGCATGGCGGAAAGGGCCAGCGGATCGGGCTCCGGGGGCGCCGACGGGGCGGACTGTTGGCGGGGTTTGGATGCGCCGGCGGAGGGCGCGGGGTGGTCCGGGGCTTCGTCGGGGTCGAGGAGCCTGGGAATGCGGGGCAGCTCGGAGGCGGGCTTGAGTTCGGCGAAGGCTGTGGAGATGGTTTTGGTGCCGCCCCTGGAGAAGCGGATGGTGAGCCGCTGACACTTGCGGCCTTCGTGCACGACTGGTTCTGCGACCAGCACCTCGCCCGCACCCCACTCCGGGCGTGCGGCGTGGACCACGCTGTCACCCTTATTCCACTCAGATGCACCGGCCATAAATCAAAACCCCCGCGGGCCCCGCGACGGAGCCCGGCCCGGCGCGGAGCGAATGCCCCGGCGGCCACGCTGCGCCCGCGCGTGCGGCACCCCGCCGGACGCGATCGGACGCCTTGATGCGAATGTCTGGGCAAGAGCAACGGGAAAGAAAGAACCCACGAGATTCGACGAGCACTGACCCTCGTTGTCCGGCTCCGGGAGGGAGCATAACATCCCGGGAGCAAGGGTGCAAGATGTGCCATTCGGGCCGTCGATAGCACTGTGCTTTGGGAGCCTAGCCAGGCATGATCGAAGCCCTCAAGAACGACGAAATCGCCCTCAAGACCGGCGGCCGCTTCAAGCTTTGCACGCTGGTGCAGCGTCGGGCCGTGCAGTTGATGGAGGGGGCCCGCCCCCTGATCGCCCGCAACGGACGGTCCGATATCGAGATCGCGATCGAAGAGATCCGTCAGGACAAGATCACGCTCGAGGGCCTGCCGGTGGACCAGACGGCGCCGGCCGCCGAGTAAGGCGGGGGGCATGTCCAACGCTGATCAGGGTCCGGACCAAACCGGGACCGGGATGCTCGATGTGGAGGCGCTGCGGCCTCTCGTCGGTGGTCGTCGCATTTTGGTGGGCGTGACGGGGGGCATCGCGGCGTACAAGACCGCGACGGTGGTGAGCCGCCTGGCGCAGGCGGGAGCGCAGGTGACGGTCGCGATGACGCAGGCCGCGACGCACTTTGTGACGCCCCTGACGTTTCAGGCGTTGTCGGGACGGCCGGTGTACACGAGCGCGTGGGAGCACATCGAGTCGAGCGACCCGCAGCACATCTCGCTGGCGAGTGCCGCGGCGTGCGTGCTGATCGCGCCGTGCACGATGGACTGCCTGGCGAAACTGGCGACGGGGCGGACGGATGATGTGGTGACGCTGATCGTGAGCGCGGTGGATCGGGCGAGGACGCCAGTGCTGCTGGCGCCCTCGATGAACAAGGTGATGTGGGCGCAGAAAAGCACCCAGCGGAACGTGGCGCAGCTTGTTGAGGACGGGTTTGAGCTGGTGGGCCCGGACGACGGGTGGCAGGCCTGCCGCCAGGTGGGCGCGGGGCGGATGAGCGAGCCCGAGGCGTTGCTGCTGGCAGTGGCGCGGGCGGCTGGTCGCGGGGCGAAATCCGACGATTGACGTTGACCCGTGGGTGGCCCGATACAAAGATGGATCTTCACCGTTCGCCTTTGGAGAGGTGCCAGAGCGGTTGAATGGGCTGGTCTCGAAAACCAGTAAGGCGCTCGTCGTCTTCGGGAGTTCGAATCTCCCCCTCTCCGCTTAGAAAACAACCCCGGCCCGGGTGGGCTCGGGGTTGTGTGCTTTTGGAGCTGCGGGGTTCCGCCCAGGCTCAGGGCGGACCGGAATCATCGCGGCGGAGCGCAGCGAGTCGGCTTGCGGGAGTTTGGTCAGCGCGAACGGCGACGAGCGCCCAGGCACAGCACCACGCCGAAAGCCGCGACGCCCGGAGCGGGGATGTAGGTGATCGGCGAGATGTAGGTCGAGTTCACCAGGCCCGTGCCGGTGTACAAGCCGACGGCGGCGTTGGTATTGGTGTCCCACGCCCACACGCCATCGCCCTTGGTGAACATGATGTTGCCGTTGCCCAGGCGGTAGCCGCCCCGCGGGCCCAAGGCCGACGCGACGCGGCCCTGCTGCACGCCCGCGCTGTCGAACTCGTAGACGCCGCTGTTCGCCCCGCCCGAGAAGCCGCCCACGAGCACGTTTCCGTTGGCCTCGACCGTCACCTGCTGAGGCCCGAAGAGGCCGCCCGCGTTGTTGGTGGTGGTGACGAGGCTGTTGACGAAGTTGCCGCCGGTGTCGTACACGTCGACGCGGCTCATGCCGCTGGACGACGAGGAGTAGTTGCTCACCAGCAGGTTGCCGTTGTAGGCCTGAACGTCCCACGGGCCGAGGTTCGAGCCGACGGGGAAGGAACCCGTCACGCTGCCGGTGGTCGCGTTGATCATGACCACCGAGTTGCCAAAGCCGCTGCCGGCGTTGGCGACGAAGACGGTGTTGCCGACGACCTCCAGCCCGCGCAGGTTGCTGAGCGAGGTGGTGCCGTCGCCCGTGATGGCGGGCAGGAACGACTGCGAATCGAGGTCGTAGCGGAAGACCTTGTTGGCGACCTGATCGCTGATCCAGACCTGGTGGCCGACCTGGATGGCCTCGCGCGGGCTGGAAAAGACGTTGCTGGCATCGCCCACGATAAAGTTGGCGTTGATCAACGCCCCGTTGTTCGAATCGAACAGCGAGATCGCCTGGTGACCGCTCGAAATGTTGGGAACCATCACGTAGCCAGCCAGGCACACCTGGGCGGACGCAATAAGCGCGGCAGCGCACGACGCAACGCGGGCAAAACGGATCATCATGTCTCTCTCCTTGACAACTTGAAGTACACGCGGACGCACGCAAGTGCTTCCGACATCGAGACTTTAGAGCATGCCCAGTCCCATGTAAAGGGAGATCGAAGCGGATCGCTGGGTGGACTTTGCCGCAGCGGCCTGCGCGGTTCTCCGCCGGATGTGCGAGCAGAATTTGGCCGTCGCGATCCGGCGGTGTTTCTGCCTTCGATGCGATTCGCGGCTATCGGACTTCACTCCTCCCAGCCGCGGTGCTCCAACCTTCCGCAGTGCAAACACCCTACGAATCTGCCCCTCGGCTCGGGGGAATGCCCCGTTCCCGCCGCCATGCCGACCCAAATGAGAGTCGCTTCAGTCCGCTTGACACACCGCCGATAGTTGTATATGCTACTTTCGATGGCGGACGAACTCCCCAACCCCGAGCAGGTATTCCGGCACATCCCCTGCCTGTGCAGCGTGCTGATGCTCGCGACGCGGACGGTGACGCGGCTCTATGACGAGGAGCTCCGGACGGTTGGGCTGGAGCCGACGCAGCACGGGATGCTGTTGATGGTGAAGAGCATCGGCTCGATGACGCTGGGGGAGCTAGGCGAGCGGCTGGCGCTGGACAAGACCACGGTGAGCCGCAACGCGAAGATTCTGGTGCGCAATGGCTGGCTGTCGCTGGCGCGTGGCGAGGACGGGCGGGAGCGGATCGCGCTGCTCACCGAGGCGGGCGCGAAGAAGCTCGCCCAGGCCCGCCCATACTGGGAGCGGGCGCAGCAGCGGATGCGAAAGGCGCTCCCGGCGGGCGGGTTCGAGTCGGTGCGCAGGCAGCTTCCTGACTTGGCGTTGGCGGCGTTGAAGGCGTAAGTTTTTTACGTCGTTGTTGTATGTACAACTCTTGGGGATAGCCGTGTTTTTCATCGCACTCCGCATGCTCACCTTCGACACTGCCAAGTATCTCGGGCTGATCTTCACCATCGCGTTCTCGACCTTTCTGATCTCGCAGCAGGCGTCGGTCTTCGCCAGCCTGATGACCCGCACCACCAGCCAGATCCGCGACGTCAGCGACGCCTCGGTGTGGGTGGCGCATCCCGAGCATCGCTACATCGACGAGATCAAGCCCATGCCGGAGAGCGCGCTCACCGATGTGCGGGGTGTGGAGGGGGTCAAGTGGGCGGTGCGGCTGTACCGGGGCTTGTCTCGTGCCAAGGCCCCGGACGGCACGTTCCGCACGTGCATCA
Source organism: Tepidisphaera sp. (assembly GCA_016124375.1). Lineage (GTDB taxonomy): Bacteria > Planctomycetota > Phycisphaerae > Phycisphaerales > UBA1924 > RI-211. The sequence goes on along the minus strand of WGNV01000006.1, from coordinate 27,522 downwards.
CGATGGGCGTGGATGACGCGACGCTGGTGGGGCTGCCCCGCAAGATGGTGCTGGGCGATGTGGAATCGCTGCGGCAGCCCGACGCGATCTTCCTCGACCGATTCGGCTATTCGTATTTCTTCCCGGGGCAGGCGTTCAAGCTGGGCGCAGAACTCGAACTGAACGATCGGCGCGGGCGCGTGGCGGGAATCATCGATTCATCGGCGCCGTTCGTGACGTTCCCCGTGATCTACACGCGCTATTCGCTGGCGCTGACCTACGCGGGGCAGGAACGCAACACCCTGAGCCTGATTCTGGCCCAGCCCGAGGAGGGAATCACGCCGGACCAGCTGGCAGCCAGAATACACGAGCGCACGGGGCTGACGGCGATGTCGTCGCGATCTTTCGGCTGGCAAACCATCTGGTTCTACATCAAGAACACGGGCATTCCGGTGAACTTCGGGGTGATCATCATCGTGGGCATTCTGGTGGGCACAGTGGTCGCGGCCCAGACGCTGTACCTGTTCACGCTCGACAACCTCAAGCAGTACGCGGCGCTCAAGGCGATCGGCGTCAAGAACCTGATGCTCGGGGCCATGGTGCTGCTGCAATCCTCGGTCGTCGGCGCGATCGGCTACGGATTCGGCGCGGCGATGTGCGTCTCGTTTTTCTTCTTCACCAAGGACATGCCCCACCTTCGAGGCTTCATCACGCACTACGAGATCCTGGCGGGCACAGCCGCCCTCATGGCCATGATCGTCGTCGGCGCCAGCGTGCTCAGCGTGCAACGCGTGGTGTCGCTCGAGCCCGCGACCGTGTTCCGTTGATGACCCCCGCTTGTAAGAGAGACTCTCTATGCACACTGCCCATGCCATCGAAGTTGTCGGCGCGGAAAAGCAGTTCGGCGTCGGGCCCGGAGCCGCCTGGGCCCTGCGCGGCGCCGACATCCGCGTGCCCTTCGGCAGCATCACCATGCTCGTCGGGCCCAGCGGCTGCGGCAAGACCACGCTGCTGTCGATCATCGCAGGTCTGCTCAGGCCCACCTCCGGCAAGGTGTCAGTGCTCGATCGCGACATCTTCGGCATGTCCGACGCCGCGCAGGTCGAGTTCCGACGGCGAAACATGGGGTTCATTTTCCAGCAGTACAACCTGCTGCCCTCGCTGTCCGCCGCGGAAAACGCCGCGGTGGGGCTTCTCGCCGCCGGCGTCGAGCGGCGGGAGGCGGTGAAGCGCGCGTCAGAGTCTCTGAAAACCCTGGGCCTGGAGCAGAAGCTGGACAGCCTGCCCCGCACGCTCTCCGGGGGCCAGCAGCAGCGCGTGGCCGTGGCCCGCGCCCTGGTGCACGAGCCCCGCATCGTGCTCTGCGACGAACCGACCGCGGCTCTTGACGGCAAGAGCGGGCGCGCCGTGATGGAGATGATGGCGCAGGTGGCGGTGCGTGAAGATCGCGCGGTGCTCATCGTGACGCACGACAGCCGCATCTTCGATTTCGCACATCAGATCGTGCACATGGAAGACGGGCGGATCACCAGCGTCGAACGCCGCCAGGAAGCCGCCCTCGTCGCCTGAACACCGATCGGTCCGGCACTTCGGGCCACGAAGGAGATCGTCATGTATCACGCCCCGCTGCTCAACAAGGCAATCATTCCCATGCTGGCGCTGACCTCGCTCGGCTATGCGTTGTACGCGACCGGGGTGATGCGTCCCCGCTCCATCGCCGAGCCGCCGCTCTCACCGCCTCCGGAGAGTCCATACCCACGCTCGGTGGCGGCGGTGGGCCTGGTCGAACCAGCGAGCGAGCTGGTGGCGATCGCGCCGCGCGTGCCGGGCTGGATCAGGACGGTGCATGTGGCCGCGGGCCAGAGGGTGAACGCGGGCGATGCGCTGTTCACGCTGGACGATACCGATCTGCGCGCGGAGCTGGCGCTTCGCGAACAGGCAGTGGGCGTCGCGGAGGCACGCCTGGCGCGCCTGCGGGCCTCGCCCCGGCCGGAGGACATCCCGATCGCTCGCGCCCTGGTGGATGAAGCGCGGGCGACGCTGGAAGATTCTCGCTCCCGCCTTACGCGGGTTGACACGATGAGCGACGCGCGGGCCGTGAGCGATGAGGAACGGACCGAGCGACGCCAGACGGTGGCCCGCAACGAAGCCGACCTGGCGGCCCGCCAGGCCGAGCTTGACAAACTCCTCGCCGGGGCCTGGAAACAGGACATCGCCGTGGCTGAAAGCGAAGTCAGCATGGCCAGGGCGGCGGTCGCCCGCACCCAGGCGGACATCGATCGGCTCACGACGCGGGCGCCGCTGGACGCGGTGGTGCTGCGGCTGACTGCCCGGGCCGGGCAATATGCACCCGCGGGTGTTCTGGAAGAGCCGCTCGCGACGCTGGGGAGCGCCGGCCCGCTCAACATCCGTGCGGACGTCAACGAGGAGGATGTGCCGCGGGTTTCGGCGGGCGCCGCGGCGGTGGCGATGGTCCGAGGAGATGCCGCGACGAGGATTCCGCTGTCGTTCGTGCGCGTGGAGCCTTTAGTGACTCCCAAGCGGGCGCTGTCGGGGTTTGCGCCCGAGCGCGTGGACACCCGGGTGATGCAGGTGATCTTCAGGATCGAGGGACCCGCGCCCGGGGTGCTGGTGGGTCAACAAGTCGACGTCTATATCGACGGTGATCAGCGTCAGGCAGGGCCGGGCGCGGGCGCACCGGTGCACCCGTGAGCATGCCGGCTGGCGACGAGTTGGCAACATGAACCAGGAACAAAACCTCCACGGAGTCGATCGATGAAATCACTTGAAAACAGAATCCCGCCGCCCATTCTCGTGGTGATCTGTGGCGCCGGCATGTGGGGGCTGGCACAGTTTGGGCCTTCGATCCCGCTGGGGCGGCCAGCGCGTCTGGGAATTGGTGTTGCCGTTTGCGTGCTCGGCGTGCTCGTCCTCGCGGCGGGCTTTCTGGCGTTCCGAAATGCCCGAACGACGATCGACCCAGTCAACATCGGGCGGGCCTCATCGCTCGTCCGCACCGGCATCTTCCGCCTGACGCGCAACCCGATGTACGTGGGCTTTACCGTCATGCTTCTTGGCTGGGCGGTCGTGCTCGGAGGCATCTGGACGATGCTCGGCCCGATGCTGTTTGCGATGTTCATCACTCGGTTTCAGATCGTCCCGGAGGAGCGGGTGATGCTCGAAAAGTTCGGCAGCGAGTACGCCGCCTACCGAGCCTCCACCCGGCGCTGGCTCTGACTTTCCGGCACCGCACGATGAACGCTCCGTGCACTCTTCATGGGTACAGCACCGCACGCGCTCGTCTTGCGACTCGCCGCTTTCCGCGTCAGCCGCTTCCCCGAGCTCATGTTTGACCGTGCGCTCCCGCACCTCGGCGACCGCTCAGCAGCGAAGCGCCCACGACCAGCGCGAGCAGCCCCGCAGGAACAATCAATACCTTCATCCCAAATCTGGTCGCACCCAGGCCAGCCCCCGCGGCTCCAGCCGCAAAAGCGCCAACGAGCATCAGGCCGTTCATCGCCGAGCGCAGCGCTTCGGGTCTTTGCCCGCGCTCGAGGACGTCAATCGTCAACTGCGTGACGTTTCCGGTCATCACGTTGGTCATCGGCAGCTTGGAGATGCGCGAAAGCACGGCTTGCACGCCCATCGCAAAGACCGCAGCGCTGAGCTGGGCCCACCAGAGCATGCGGCTCGCCGGATCGTTCCCCTGCAGCGCGGCACAGCCCGCCGCCGCCGCGAGCAGCAGGGCTTCGCACGCCGCGAGCACGACCACGCCCCTGAAACGACCGACCCGCGCCAGCCACCACCCGGCGCACACGCCCACGATGAACAGCGGCAGCACCGCCAGCTTCGGCCCCAGCAGCTCATGCTCGGCGGTGCCGAGCGAGGCTCCGAGCAGCACGAAGTTGCCCGTGACATGCGCGCAGAAGATCCCTCCCAGCGCAATGAACCCCGTGGTGTCGACAGCACCCGCAACGCCCGCCAGCAACGACGCTATCCACGCCGGCCCGGATGGCCCCTTTGAAGGCCCGGCGACGCCTGACGCCGAAAGTACGGTCATCTCTGCACCCCCGCGCTCAGCAGCATCGCGTCCAGGGACAGACCGCCCGCCCCCACCGCCATCAGGATGACGAGCCCTCCCGACATCGTGAGATTCTGGAAGAACCCGGTGACGTGATGCGCCCTCGCCTCCCCGCGATACCGCCAGAAGCCATGCGCGATGAGCGTCGTCGGCAGCATGAACATCAGCAGCGCCAACGAGCACCAGAACGTGCAAAGCCCCAGCGCCACACCCAGCCCTCCCAGCAGTTGAACACCCAGCGCCGGCACCAGCAGCAGGGGCGATCGCGGCAGCCCGAAGCTCTTTATCTCGTCCAGCGCTTCCTGCCAGTGCAGCGGCTTTGTCAGCCCGCTCTGCACAAACAGCGCCGACAGCAGTCCCCGCCCGATGAGCGTCGCAACGTCCGGGTTGATGTGCGGAGTCATCATGGCTCCTCAGAACTTGTACGTGACCCACGTACCAAAGAAGTCGGCGCTCTTTCCCCCGGCCTTGCTCACTGCTTCCCCGGCAAAGAAGTGAGCGTAAAACGCGCTCATCGTCAGCTGGGGCGTGAGCGTCCAGTCCGCCTGCAGGTCGATCGTGCTGCCGACAAATCGCCCGCTCGTCGCCGACGCCGGGATCGCAACCCGCCCCGGGCCATACACGCCGTCGTTCTCGGTGTATCGCCAGAACGGATCCCATGACGCCGTGATCAGGAGCGATTCGCTGGGCCTCACTTGGAATGAGGGATGCAGATCAAAGAAGTTCGACGGCGCCAGCAGATTGATCTCGCTGAAGTAGCTCTGCCGCGGGAAGAGCGCGTAGAAAGTTCCCTCGCGCGAATCAGCGCGATCCGTATCGCCGCTCGCGATGTTGGCCTTGATACCCAGCCGGGGCTTCCACGCCGCCTGTTCCCAGGTGTGTCCGACGTTGGACGCCACCGTCCAGGCACGGATGCTGCGTCCGGCGAAATCTCCAAACTGAAACACCCCCTCGAGGTCATAGTCAAAGCCACCCGCCCTTCCCCACGCGCGGGCGCCGAGCGAGTGTCGTTCATCGGTGCCGCTGCCTGCGTCGAAGCGGGCGTTCTCTCGCCGCAGCCCGAGGTAATACGCGTCAAGATTCAGGGCGGGCCCGTCGATCGGCACCGACGAATAGACCCCCCAGAAGGTCTGCGCGTCATTCTCGCCGTCATTGAAGATGCCCCTCTTCTGCTCGACCGGGCGCGTCAGAAAGGCGTCGATCGTCGCCTGGCCCAGGTGCAGCGTCGCTCGGACGCCGTCGAAGTTCAGGCGAACGTTGGTCGGGTCCCGGGGCGTCACCAGTCGGAACGAACCGAAGCCCATCTCCATGCGCCCCCCGCGCAGCAGGAGCCGGTCGCCCCGGGGATCACCGATCACCACATCGGCGAACGCCTGCTGCACGTCGAGCGCGTCGTCCTGCAATGGCGAGGTCGCGCTCTCCGGATCGATCTGCCATGCCGACACGCTCTGCGCAAAGACCCGAAAATGATCACCCACGTGCAGATCGGCGTGAAACAGCAGACGCTGCAGAACGAAATCGTCCTTGGAAAGCCCGCGCAGCCCAAAGCCAGGCTCGTTGAAATACTCGTACCGCGTCCGCGCCTCGCCGCCCAGCGTCAGCCACGTCCTCGGCTCATCCCCGAGCGGAATGTACTTCAGATCATCCAGGGGCTGGGTTCGCAGCGTCGGATCGGCGAGCGCCGAAAAATCCTCGTCGAAGCGGAAGCTCTTGTAGCCAGGGCGTGCGGGCGTCGACGACGGACCATCCACCTCGCCGCTCGCCGCCCCGCCGACCCACACCAAGACCGCGATCGCTGGCGACCATCTCCCCGGGCGGCTCTTTCGTTGGTACGAAAAATCACTCGTCATTCTCGCTTCCACCAATCGCTTCGCCACTTCTTCTCAGATGCTCCGCAGGATCGACGCCACCCGCGGCCCGGCCCAGTCCATCGCCGCCCCCGCCCTCCGTTCGCATCGTCGGTCAAAACGCCCAGCACGAACACCCCGCCCCGCCCGACAGTCCATCCCGCCCGAGCGGAGCGCCAAGCAGCCCGTGCGGGCAGCACACCGGCAGCGGTGCGACCGCCGCCCCGGCCGCGGTCCGCCAATGCCCCCCGAACCTGCCCACGGGCGACCACTCGGGAAGCACAGGAACAGGCGGCGGCGCCAGCGGCGCGAACACGCCCGCACCATGAACAGCCTTGCCGCCCACCACCGTCAGCAGGCTCTCGATTCCCCGAATGCGCTCCTCGGGAACTTCGAAGTAGTCCTCACTGAGGATCGCCAGGTCCGCCATGCATCCCTGCGCGATCCGTCCCTTCACCGACTCCTCGCGGCTGAACCACGCACTCCCGCTCGTGTACAGCCGCAACGCCTCCTCCCGTGCGAGCAGATTCCGCTCCGGATACAGCGAGGTCCCACCCACCGTCTTGCCGGTCACGAGCCAGCTCAGGCTCGTCCACGGGTTGTAACTCGCCACCCGCGTCGCGTCCGTTCCCGCTCCGACCGGCACACCCATCTCGAGCATGCGTTTCACGGGCGGCGTGCGCTCCGCCGCCTGCCTGCCATAGCGATCAATGAAGTACTCACCCTGGAAGGCCATGCGATGCTGCACCGCGATGCCGCCCCCCAGCGCTTTCACACGCTCGATGTTTCGATCGCTGATCGTCTCGCAGTGATCGAAGAACCATCGCAGGTCGCGCAGCGGCGCCTCGCGATCAACCCGCTCGAAGACATCCAGTGCCCGCGAGATCGTCTGGTCGTACGTCGCGTGAAGACGAAACGCCCATCGGTTACGCGCCAGGAGCCCGACAACCCCTTCCAGATCCGCCTCCATGTTCGGCGGCATGTCCGGGAGATCGACCTTGAAGTCCTCAAAGTCCGCGGCTGAATACACCAGCATCTCCCCCGCGCCGTTCAGCCGCAGAAACTCATCCCCCTGGTACATCCGGTTGTTCGTCGCCCAGTTTGCAAAGTCCTCCCGCTCCTGCTTCGGACGCTGCGTGAACAGGTTGTACGCGATCCGCACCGTCAGCTCGCCCAGTCGCTGCAGCTCCTGAATCACCACGTAATCGTCGGGATAGTTCTGAAACCCGCCGCCCGCGTCGCACACGCTCGTCACGCCCAGCCGATTCAGCTCACGCATGAAGTGACGCGTCGAGTTCACCTGGTGTTCGAGCGGCAGCCTTGGCCCGAGCGAAAGCGTCTTGTAGAGAATCCACGCGTTCGGGTTGGCCACCAGCAGCCCGGTGGGGTTGCCCCGCGCGTCACGCTCGATCAGCCCGCCGGGCGGATCGGGCGTGTCCTTGGTGTACCCGACCGCCCGCAGCGCCGCCCGGTTCAGCAACACGCGGTCGTACAGGTGCAGAATGAACACCGGCGTGTCCGGCGCCGCCTCGTTCAGCTCGTCGAGCGTCGGCAGGCGCCGCTCCGCGAACTGCAGCTCCGCAAACCCCCCCACCACGCGCACCCACTGACCCTGCGGCGTGCGCGACGCCTGCTCGCGCAGCATCCGCATCGCGTCCGCCAGGCTCGGCACGCCATCCCAGCGAAGCTCGAGGTTGTAGTTGAGCCCGCCCCGGATGATGTGCAGGTGCGAGTCGTACAAGCCGGGGATCACACGCCGGCCGCCCGCGTCGATCAGTCGCGTGCCCGGGCCCTGCATCGCCAGCACGCTCGCCTCATCACCCACCGCGACAAATCGGCCTCCCGCGATGGCCAGCGCCGACGCCGCGGGCGCCGAGCGATCCATCGTCGCGATCTTGGCCCGGTGCACGATGATCTCGGGCGTTGAAACGGCCTCCGCTTCGTTCGTTCGCCGAGTCATGGTGCACACTCCAATCAGCAACCCCTCGCCCGTTCTCAGGGCGAGCGTTCCGTTCCGCGCCACGCCGCAATCACTAAAACCCGCGCCGGCGGACGCGCCCCGCCCGATACCCGCCTCAGTGCTTCCCGCCCTCGCTCGCGTGCTCGCCCAGTGCCCATTTGCTGAACCGCACCTGGATGCCATAGGGCGTGTGAGCGCGAAGGATGTTCATCACACCCTCGTATGTCTCACCTCGGGCCCAGTCCTGCTGCAGCTCAAAGCACACCTGCAGCGAAGTCATCGGCACCGCGCCGGCCTGCACCAGCCGCTGCGCCGCCCGCTCGTGCGCTTCCTTCGACACATCGCCGCACGCGTCAAACGGGATGTAGACCTCGTACCCGTTCTTGAGCAGATCCAGCGACGGGAACATCACGCACGCCTCGGTCCACAGCCCCGCGAGCACGATCTTCTTCCGCTTGGTCGCCTCGATCGCCTTCCGGAAGCTCGCATCCACCCACGAGTTGATGCTCGTGCGATCGACGATCTGCTGGCCGGGGAACAGGTCCGTCACCTCGGGCATGAACGGCCCCGAAAAGGAATCCTTCGCCACCGTCGAGAGCACCGTCGGCAGCTTGAACAGCTTGGCCGTCTTCGCCAGCACCTGCACGTTCTGGAACACCTCGACCCTCTGGTGCGACTCGACACCCTGCCACATCGCGGGCTGAAAATCGATCAGCACCATCGCGGCATTGTCCGGCGAGATCATGTCCGTGTACTTCATTTCAGGCTTCTCCTGTTGCGTTCATGCCGCGCCCCGCTCCTTCCCCGGGCGAGCCGCCGGCACGACTCAAAACGCAATCCGCGTCATCGCGCGGACATCGAGCACCCACTCCGGTCCGCCGCGCTGCCCCCGCGGCCTCCCCCCGAAATACCCGCCAAAGTGCTCCGCTATTCCCTCCCGCTCGCGCACCACCCACCCGTCGCCGCGGCTCATGCGCCCTCAGCAGCTCCGGCCCTGCGTCAGATTTGCCATGAAGCCCGCACCCGCGAGTACACTTGCCCCCAGTGCGCGGGTCCAATCACATCCCGAACGCGACTTCTGCAAATACGGAACCCGTTGAGGGGCTTTCCGGCGTCCGAGAGCTGCTGCCCCGGGTCTACCAAGAGCTTCGCGAACTGGCCGCGGCACGCATCCGATCTCTCTCGCCCGGCGCCTCGGTCCAGCCCACCGAGCTGGTGCACGAAGTCTTCCTTCGCCTCGACAACACCCACGACAAGGCATGGGCATCAAAGCGACACTTCATCGCCGCCGCGGCACTCGCCATGCGCAGCATCCTCGTCGATCGAGCCCGCTCGCGCACCGCGCTCAAGCGTGGCGGCGAGTCGGTTCGCATCAGCCTCGACGGCCTGGGCATCGCCGACATCCAGCTCTCCGAGCATCTGCTCGAAGTCGATCTCGCCATCGCTCAGCTCGAAAAGGAGGATCCCAGGTCCGCGCAGGTCGTCGTTTTGCGTTTCTATCTCGGCCTGGGTGATTCCGCCATCGCCCACACCCTGGGCGTCACCGAGCGAACCGTGCGCCGGGATTGGGCATTCGCCAGGGCCTGGCTGCAGAGGCAGCTCGCCGCGCCGCTTCCACCTTCAGCACAGACTCGCCGGGATGAGACGCCATGATCGATCATCGCCGGGAACGCCTGAAGGAAACGCTCCTGCTCGTCGAAGGCATCCCCAGAGAACGCCGCCGCGAGTGGATCACCCAGCGCCTCAAAGACGATCCCGCGCTGCTCGATGAATGCCTCTCGCTCGCAGAAGCCGCGGCTCGCGATGGAATCCTCACGCCCCCCGTCGAGTCCTCGCTCCCGAACGACGCGGCCTTGGACAAGTCCGCCATCGGACCCTACGAACTGCTCGGCCTCCTGGGCACGGGCGGCATGGCCAACGTCTATCGCGCCCGCCAGCGATCCCCCATCACGCGCGAAGTCGCGCTCAAGGTGCTTCGCCTCACCGACCCCGAGGGTCGCATGATCCGCCGCTTCGAGAGCGAGCGTGATGTCCTCTCGAAGCTCGAGCACCGGAACATCGCACGCCTGCTCGACGCCGGCCGTACCGCCGACGGCCAGGTCTACCTCGCCGTCGAACTCGTCGACGGGCTTCCGATCACCGAGCACGCCGAACTCCACAAGCTCGACCTTTCCGCCCGCCTCGAACTCATGGATCAGGTCTGCCGCGCCGTGCAGCACGCCCACGACCGGGGCGTTCTCCACCGCGATCTCAAGCCTTCGAACATGCTCGTCATGCTCGAAGACGGCGCCGCCGTCGCCAAGGTGATCGACTTCGGTGTCTCACGCCTGCTGCTCCCTCAGCCCGGTGCCGTCCGCAACACCATCGATGGCCAGGTCCTCGGCACACTCGGCTACATGAGCCCCGAGCAGGCCAACCCCCTCATGCCCGACGCCGACGTCCGCTCCGACGTCTACTCGCTCGGCGTCGTCTTCCACGAGCTGCTCGCCGGCGTCCGCCCCTTCGACGACGCGCTCTTCAAGGACAAGTCGTCCACCCAGATCTCAGACCTGCTCCGCTCCCTTCGCCCCGCCGGCCCCGCGGCCCGCGCGCGAAGCTCCACCCGCCGCCCCGACTTCGCCGTGCCCGCAGAACTCGATTGCATCACCCGAAAATGCCTCGAGCCCGACCGCGCCGCCCGCTACGCCGGCGTCCGCGAACTCCGCGAAGACCTCGCTCGCTTCCGCCGGGGAGAACCCGTCGCCGCCCGCTCCCCCAATCGCGGCTATCTCGCCCGAAAGTTCGTTCAGCGCCATAAGGGCCCCGTCTTCGCCGGCTCCTTTTCGGTCGTCGTCCTCCTCGTGGGCATCATCATCCTCACCATCTCGCTCGACCACGCCGAGCACGAAGCCCTGGCCGCGGCCAGGGCAAGGGCCGACGCCGACAACGCGCGCCAGCTCGCCGAGCAGGCCCGCTCCGACGCCGAAGAAGTCGCCGTCAATCTCCGACACGTTCTGGCCCTGGGCAGGCCCGACGCTCTCGGCCCGGACGCCTCCCTCAAAGACGCGGCCATCAGAGAAGCCACCCTCTTCCTCGAATCGCCCCCCCAGCGCCCCATCGTCCGGGCACGCGTCGCCCAGGCCCTCGCCGAATCCATGGTCGACTACGCGCAGCTCGATCTCTGCCAGCGATTGCTCGACGTCGCCGACCAGGTTCTCACCTCGGACAACTCCCCCGGCGCCGACGCGCTGCGATTCGAGAGCGCTCTGCAACGCGGCCTGGCCGCCTTGGCCGCCAGACACACCGACCAGGCCGACGCGTCATTCAAGCGAGCCGCCGATCTGGCAACCACCCTGGGCCCCAACGAACGACTGCGTGCCGGCATCTATCGCGCCGAGTTGCTGATGATGAACCGTGCGGAGGCCGACGCAGTCACCCTCCGCCAGCGCCTCATCAGCACCGCAAGGACCGAGGGCGCCGACCGGAAGTGGCTGGTCTGGGCCCAGGGTTCGCTGGTGCGGGGCCTCTTTTCGCAGGGGCGCTACGAGGAAGTGCTGGAGGCTGGACGCGCCCTTATCGACGACGCCGACCCCACCACGCGCGACCGCGATCCGACCGTCCTGGGCGTCGAAACGGACATGGCCAACTCCCTGCTGCGACTGAAGCGCCTCCCCGAGGCCCGGCGCCTTGCCGAAGAGAACATCCGAAAGTGCGACGCTCTCTACGGCCCCACGCACATCAACTCGTACCGACCCAGGGGAATCTACTACACAATCCTCGCCGCCTCGGGCGACCGTGCCGCGCCGGACGCCTGGGAAGCCGAGATCGCCAGGGCACGCAGGCAAGGCCTCCCCGAGGTGCAGATCGCCGCGTGGTACCCGTCGCTGGCCGAGATGTACGTGGACGTGGGACGCGATGCCGACGCGGATCGAATCGCGCACGAGGTCGTGCAGTGGCTCGTCGAGCAAAAGTTCGAACCGACGCAAAGGGCCAGCTTCGCACTCGCGATCGCCGAGGTCTACATCATCAACCAGCACACCAACCAGGCCCGCACGCTGCTCGACCTCGCCTGCCCGCTCATCCGGGAACAAATGCCCGACTCGTCCATGACCCGGATGTGCGAAAAGTTGTACACCCAACTCACGCCCGGGTAGTCATCACCGGCCTTGCCCCTCCGATACATCCAGGCGTTTACCGCCCGCCGTCCAAGCCAGAATCGCGGCGTTGTTGAAAGCCACCACCCGCTCGAGGTCGCAGCCGCCTGAAACCGTGACGCACGGCTTCCTTACCGCCGTAGCTTCCGTGTTCTCGGCCAGGGCGACCGACCGTGGTGCGTGCCATGCGCAAACTGGGCGGAGCGAATGCGCCGGAACATCGAGTCAGCGACGGCGAGACGCGGCTCATATACGCACACACCGCAGTAACCCGAATGATGCCGACCGACACCTCTTTGCCGCCGTATGTACATAAACTGCTCGCTGATTGCTACTTCGAGGCGGACAGCCGCAGGGACGCTGAGACGATGATGATGGGGATCACGAGGCTGGTAGCAACTTTCCGCCTCGACCCGCCACCGGCCAAATATCTCACACCCGAACAGCGGGCTTACTTTGCGTCGGGATTGAGAAAACCTGGGAGCGAGGCTCTCGCAGGTCAGGCCGAAGAAGTGCAGCTCATTGAGAACATCAATCTGCTGACTGATCTCAAAGTCGTTGGTCGCTTGAAGTCCTAGCGGCACCTCGAACCCCGGATCGCAGCCGCCCACCGCGTCCGATGACGATGGCCTCCATCTTCGTCTTCGCATCGGTTTCGGCGGAAGTCGTACTTCGATATGCCCAGCGCACACTCTAGTTGGTTGGAGATGCCGCAGGGATTGGTGGTCGAGCTCGTTCGGGGCTTTCGCCTGCTTCGGAGCCGAACCTGAAACCTTCTTGGTTCGGCGGCATTTCACCTCCGGTCCACTCAGGTACACAGGGAGCAGGGCGGACGTATCGGCGTCGGTCCGACTCCTCCATCAGGAAGACACAGATGAAGCGATCCGAGCTTTCGTTGCTGAGCACACTCTTCGCAGGCGGCTTGGCGGTCGCCGTCGTGTACGGCGCTCGCGCCGAGCGGGGCGAGCAGCCACCGGAACCGGCGGCGAATGTCGTGTCCGATACCACAACACATCATGGTGTGGCGACGAAGCACACGCTCACGCTGGAGGGGGCGAACCTGGTGATCGCCGCGGCGGTCGCCAAGGCGACGGAGCGGCATGCCGGCGCGGCCATCGCTGTGGTTGATGATGGCGGGCACTTGATCGCGCTGCAGAGGCTGGATGGAACTTTTGCCGCGGGGTCTGAGGTTTCGACCGGCAAAGCCCGCACCGCGGCGGTCTTCAAGAAGCCAACGAAGGTGTTTGAAGACTCGATCAACGGCGGGCGGTTTGCCCTGGGGTCGGTGCGCGAGATGACGCCCCTGCAGGGCGGCATCCCCATCATGCACGATGGGTTTGTGATCGGGGGCATCGGCGTAAGCGGGGCGCACAGCCAGGTGGAGGACGAAGAAATCGCCATCGCGGGAGCCGCGGCGATTCTGGGCGACGTCGAGACATCGGGCAAGTAGGCGACGCGAGCGACCGCCATCGCTGCAGGCGTGCGGGGGCGCACTAGCCCTTCGGCGCGGCGTTCATATCGAAACAAGTGTCACAGAAGGAGATTGGTCATGATGTACGGCGCATCGCGTGCGAGCGCGATTGTTGTGTGCGGGATGGTGCTGGGTGTGGCCGCGGTGCTGCAGGGGTGTTCGAGCCCGGGCCGGTGCGTCGGCATCAGCGCCGGGGGCGATTCGTCGCGCAACGTGCTTGTCAACGTGCAGAGCGACGGCCTGGCGATTGAGGGGTACGACCCGGTCGCGTATTTCACCGATTCGAAGCCCGTGCTGGGCAATCCTCAGTTCCGCAGCGAGCGCGACGGAGCGGTGTATCAGTTCGCCAGCGAGGAGCACAAGAAGGCGTTTGATGCGAACCCGGCGAAGTATGAGCCCCAGTTCGGCGGCTGGTGCGCGTATGCCGCATCGATCGACACGCTTTCGCCGATCGATCCGAATAAGTGGGAAATCGTGGACGGCCGCCTGCTGCTGCAGCACAACCAGAAGGCGTGGGACCTGTGGCATGAGGATCCGAAGGGCAACCTGGTGAAGGCCGACGCGAACTGGCCTGGGCTGGTGGCTCGCGAAGGCGCGCCGCCGCGGGCGTTGCTGAATGTGGATGAGAAGGGGCTGGCGCTGGAGGGGTACGACCCGACGGCGTACTTCATCGACGGCAAGCCGCGAAAGGGCGACCCTTCGCTTGCACGCGTCTATAACGGCGCGACGTATTACTTCGTGGATGCAGCGCACAAGAACGCGTTCGAGAAGTCTCCGAGCAAGTATGTGCCGCAGTTCGGCGGGTTTTGCGGCTATGCGGCGAGCATCGAGGTCGTCTCGCCTGTGAACCCCGAGATCTGGCAGATTCAGAACGGGCGTCTGGTGCTGCAACACACGCCCGAGGCCTACCGGTTGTTCAACGAAGACCCCGCGGGCAACTACGCCAAGGCCGAGAAGAACTGGCCCGGGCTCTCGCACGAGCGTTGCGGCGAGTGACGAACGGCCAAGGCGCGAAACACCTTTCGGACATCCGGATTCCTCGGGCGCGTGTCGCTGGTCACGTCGATCGCGAGGGTGATCGCACGCCAACGGAGAACTCAGACTATGCAGCACCTGATCTCATCATTCATACTCGCGGCGTGCGTTGGTGCGCCGCTTGCGGCCGCGGGCCCGGATCAATCTCCACCGGTGCCTGACGCGGTGATCGACCTGCGCTCGGTCGCGGGGATCAACGCCCTGCATGGGCAATGGCAGTGGACCGACGCCCAGATCGTGGACGCCCAGAACTCGCCGGCCGGAAAGGACCATCGGCCGACCGGCGCACCCGCCAAGACTCACGACATCCAGCCACAGGTCGGCACCAGCGCCTTTGACCAGGCCCCTTGGGAGAGCGTGGCGCCGGAATCTCTGGAGCAGCGGCGCACCAACGGACGGCTTGCCTTTGGGTGGTATCGCATCGACCTGACGCTGCCCGAGAAGATCGGTTACCTCGAGACCCGCGGGGCCGATGTGGTGTTCGAAATCGTGGTGGACGACTATGCCGAGGTGTGGGTGGATGGGGCGTTGCCCCAGGTGCTGGGTGAGTCCGGCGGGCCGCTCATCAAGGGATGGAACTCACCCAATCGCGTCACGGTGGCGCACGACGCGAGGCCCGGGCAGGTGATCCATCTCGCGGTGTTCGCGGCCAACGGGCCACTCTCCAAGCCACCCGCCAACTACGTGTGGATTCGATCGGCAACGCTTGATTTCTACCGCTCGGGGCGAGCGATGATCAACCCGCCAACGCTGGTCAAGACCGAGCTCACTCGCTTGGACTCGAGCTTCGACGAGATTGTGGCGCCGGGCACGGCGGCGGAGCGATTGGCCGACGGCTTTTCATTCGTCGAAGGACCCGTCTGGCTGCCTGCCGTCACCGACACTCGATACGGCGGCGGAGGCAGCGGCGGCTACCTCCTCTTCAGCGACCCCAACAAGAACGTCATCCACCGCTGGAACCCCTCCAACGGCGAGGTGTCCATCTTCCGCACCAAGAGCGGCTACACCGGCGTGGGCGGGGTCAACATCGGCGAGTATCACCAACCCGGCTCGAATGGGTTGACCCTTGATCCGCAGGGGCGGCTGACGATCTGCGAGCACGGCAACCGCCGCGTGACCCGCCTTGAGCCAAACGGCACCATCACGGTCTTGGCAGACCGCTTCGAAGGCAAGCGGCTCAACAGCCCCAACGACCTGGTCTACCGGTCCGATGGAACGCTGTACTTCACCGACCCGCCATACGGGCTTCCCAAAACCTTTGATGACCCCGCGAAGGAACTGAGCGTCAGCGGCGTGTACTGCCTGCACGACGGTGTCCTCTCGCAGGTCGTCAGCGATCTCGCCGGCCCCAACGGCCTGGCGTTTTCGCCCGACGAAAAGTTTCTCTACGTCGACAACTGGGACGTCCATCGCAAGGTGGTAATGCGATACGCGGTCGCGACCGATGGCTCGCTGTCGGACCCGACAACGCTCATCGACCTCACCTCGATTCCCGGCGAGATTTGCCTGGATGGCCTGAAGGTGGACTCCAGAGGGGACATCTTTGTGTCCGCGCCGGGAGGCATCCGCGTCTTTTCCGGCGAGGGCAAGCCGCTGGGGGTGATCGGCCTCCCGGAACTCCCGGCGAACTTCGCCTTTGGCGATGAGGATGGAAAGTCGCTCTACTGCACCGCCCGCACGGGCTTGTACAAACTGCGGCTGGGGGTCTCGGGGCTGCGGGCGCCCGGCAGATAGAGGCTTGCACAACGGGGTCGGGCGCACGGGTTCTGCTAGACTCCCCGGGCGTCCGCCATGTCGAACACGCCGTCCAACATGATTCCAGGCGTCAACCTGGCGCCCACTCCGGGCGAGCCGCCCGAGCTGACGGCGCTGCGGTCCATCGTTGTCGGCACCGCCACCGCGACCGGGCCGGAGTTCTTCAGCTCGCTGGTGAAGCACCTGGCCGCGGCGACGGGATGCCGCTACGCGTTCATCGCGGAGTTCCTGGGCGACTACCGGGCGCGAACCCAGGCGTTCTGGTTTGTCGATCATTTCTCCGAAAACGTTGAGTGGGATGTGCGCGGCACGCCTTGCCAGGACGTCGTGTATGGCGGCCGATGCCACTACCCCAGCGGGGTGAGCAGCAAGTTTCCCACCGACGAGCCCCTCGTCAGGCTGGGCATCGAAAGTTATCTCGGTGTCCCCCTGCTCGACGCAGACGGAAACACGCTCGGGCACCTGTGCGTCTTTGACGATCGGCCGATGCCCGACGATCCGCGGCGGTCGTTCATCTTCCACATCTTCGCCCAGCGCGCCACGGCGGAACTGCTGCGCCTGCGGGCCGAGCAGCGCCTGCGCGAGAGCGAGGAGAAGTTCCGCGATTTGTTCGAGGAAGCGCCGATCGCGTACGTGCTGGAAGAACTCGACTCGAAACTCATCAAGGCGAACCGGGCGGCGCTGCGGAGCCTGGGACTGAAGCCCGAAGAAGTCACGAGCACCTACGGCCGATCGCTCGCACCCGACACGCCGGATGCGCAGCGCCGCATGCGCGAGGCGTTCGAAGCGGTGGGCCGCGGAACCGACACGCGGGGCGTGGTGCTCGAACTGCGCCGGCGCGACAACGGCAAGCCGCTGTGGATCGAGTGGTGGTCGAGCCCGGATCGCAGCGGCACGTTCACCCGCACCATGTTCCTGGACATCACCGATCGCGTGCTGATGGAGCAGGAGCAGGCGCGGCTGCGCGCTCAGAACAAGTACCTGCGCGACGAGATCAAGGCGTCGCACAACTTTGGCGAGATCGTGGGCGCTCACCCGACCCTGCTCTCGGTGCTGGACAATGTGGAGCGGGTGGCGCCGACGGATTCCACCGTGCTCATCCGGGGTGAGACGGGCACCGGCAAGGAGCTCATCGCCCGGGCCATTCATGATCGAAGCGCCCGGCGTGCGATGCCGTTTGTGAAGGTCAACTGCGCGGCGTTGCCGGTCGGGCTGGTGGAGAGCGAGTTTTTCGGGCACGAAAAAGGCTCGTTCACGGGAGCCGTGAGCGCCAGGCGAGGTCGGTTCGAACTGGCCGACGGGGGCACGATCTTCCTGGACGAGGTCGGCGAGGTCGCCCCGGATGTGCAGGTGAAGCTCCTGCGCGTGCTGCAGGAAAGCGAGTTTGAGCGCGTCGGCGGCACCGAGACCGTCAAGGTCAACGTGCGGGTGATCGCGGCGACCAACCGCGACCTGGCGGCCGACGTGCGGGCCGGCAAGTTCCGGGCCGATCTGTTCTATCGCCTGAGCGTGTTCCCCATCGCGGTGCCGCCCCTGCGTGAGCGTGCGTCAGACATCCCCATTCTCGCGACGCACTTTGCAACCCAGCTCGCCGGCACCATCGGGCGCCGGTTTGACCAGATTGAAGCTTCCACGATGGAGCGCCTGCAGCGGTATCCGTGGCCCGGGAACATTCGCGAGCTGCGCAACGTTCTGGAGCGGGCGGCGATCCTCTGCGACGGGCCGATTCTGAAGGTAATGGATGCGGACCTGCGGGCCTCGGGCGAACCGACGCCTGCCGAGCCGCAAATTGGATCGGCCGCGCTCACGCTCGAAGAGGTCGAGCGGGCGCACATCCTGGCGGTGCTCAAGCAGACCGATGGAACGATCGCGGGACCGACGGGAGCCGCGAAAATCCTGGGCGTGCCGCCCAGCACTTTGCGCAGCACGATGGCGCGACTGGGTATCAAGCCTTAGCCCTCGCCACGACCCGTCGCGCCCAGCGCGACGGGCCGCGCCCAAGCCTCTGAACGCCCGCCACGCCCATTTAACGCAAGTTCATTTGCAACAGGAACTTACACTCACGTAGCCTTCGGGCCACGATTGGCATCGCGGTTGCCTTTGGTCGCTCATGCGATCAATGCTCACCACTCTCCAACCCGATCAATGGACCCCCGATTCGGATGTACACGGCGGCGACGCGGCCACGCTGACGGCCCCCATCGCGGCGCTCGAAGCCGAGGCGCAGGCCTGTCTGGCGCGAAGGCTGAAAGCCCGCGAGCCCGGCGCCTTCGAGGAACTCGCGCAGTCGATGGGCGGAAGGATGTTCTGTGTCGCCCGTCGCCTTCTGCGGTGCGAGCAGGATGCCGAGGACGCCGTCCAGGATGCCTTCGCCGGCGCCGTTCGATGCATCGACCAGTTCGATGGGAATGCCCTGCTCTCGACCTGGCTGCACCGGATCACCGTGAACGCATGCCTGATGAGACTTCGCAGAATGGGGCGCCGCCCCGCCAGGCTGCTCGGCGATGTCCCCCCCGAAGCGCTGAACGACCTCCCGGTCGAACCGCCCTTTCGCGCAGGCGGCGAAGACGCGGACTCCGACCTCCTCCGCGAGGAGGTCTGCGACCTGGTTCGATCAAACATCGCGACGCTCCCCGAGCCATTCCGCGTCATCCTGATTCTGCGCGACGTCGAAGGGTTGTCAACCGAGGAAGCGGCTCACGCACTGGATATCTCCGCGGCCGCGGCGAAGACGCGGCTGCATCGCGCACGCCAACTGCTCAGAGACTTGCTTGAGCCCGTGCTCTTCAGTGGCGCGATGCTCTGAGCAACCTTTGATCGCATACAGGTCTTGGCCCGGATGGCGGCCAGCGTCTGAACCATGAAGGGCCGGCGAGCGTGCCGCGGAGCCAGCCGTTGATCGCGGCGACGATTCGTATCGCGGATTGAGAAAGTGCCTCGTCGGCACGAACGAAAACACCCGGCGATGGACGCCGGGTGCGTGGTGCGAAGTTGAATGTGCGTCGCAGACCTGAGTTGCCTCAGGCGGCCTTGGCGGGCGTGGCCTTGCTGGCCTTCACACCCATCTGGCAGATCTTGTCGAAGAGCTTGGGGTCTTCGATGGCGATCTGGCTGAGCATCTTGCGGTTGAGGACGACGCCGATCCGCTTCAGGCCGTTGATGAACAGGCTGTAGCGGGTGCCGCGCATCTTGCAGGCGGCGGTGATGCGGGTGACCCAGAGGCGGCGGTAGTCGCGCTTGCGGCGGCGACGGTCGCGGAACTGGTACACGCCCGCGCGGATGAGCGTGTTCTCGGCCTGGTACTTGTGGCGGCTCTTGACGCCGTAGTAGCCGCGGGCTTTACGGAGAATACGACGGCGGGCTTGGGTCTTGGCGGCGCCTTTGCGAACACGAGGCATGAGTCAAACTCCTTCACACGTTCGGCCTGCTGCGGGGCGGCCGCGATGTGGGGCGAAAAGACCCCCACTGCTTCACTCGCGGATCGGCTTTGAAACCCGGCAGGCTCGCCCTCGCCCGAGTCAGACTCGGACGGATTGAACCTTTCAACCTCAACACCCTGCGCACCAACGCGGGCGCCGAGAGGTGAACACTGAGAAGCGAACTATTCCTTGCTCGCGGCCTTGGCGGCCTCGCGCATCGCACGCTTCTGCGCGGGCGACGGGCTGCGACGCATCGCGCTCTTCGGCTGCGAACGCCCACGGAGACGGCGATACAGCAGCTTCTCGAGCCGCTTGGTGTCGGCCGACGCCATGTAGGGATCCTTGCGCATCTGCCGGAGGCGCTTGCCCCCCTTGCCGGAGCGCAAGTGCTTGTGGCCGGCCATGCGGTGACGCACCTTGCCGGACTTGGTGATACGGATCCGCTTCTGCAGACCCTTATGGCTTTTGTTCTTGGACATGTCGCAAGGCTCCAGCGAGCAAAGACGAAAAAACCGGACCGGCTTGGACCGGGCCAAGACTCTAGGGGTCTGTTGGGCGTAGTTCAAGTATTCGTGAGGGCGATGAACGTTCACGGGCCCAGGAATGAATCTCGGGCCGAGCCGGGCAGCTCATTCCCGTGGATTTCTACGGTTCCGCTGGTCTCGCCAGACTTGATCCGCTCGGCGGCCCTCTGCAACGCCACCTCAAGGGCGGCAGGCAACCAGATGTTGTCCCCACCCACGTTGGGGCTGGTCAGCCAGCGGCCCGAGCCATCGGTCAAGAGCGCCCACTGGCCCCGCCCATCATGGTTCTGGGAGTTCTGGTCGGGATAGATCACTTCGCCCCGGGCGGCCCGACGGGTCACGGGCGAGGCGTCGGCCAGAATCACGACCGGCTTGTCCTGATGCCAGGCGGGGCGGTCCTCGCCAAACATCACCTGGTAGCTGTATGAGACGGCGCCAAGATCCGACCAGTCGTTGCTCGACTTGGTGCACGAGCCGCGGGGGGCCTGCGCGTTGTTGGGGCAGGCGAGCTTTGCGAGCGTGGTGTATTGAAGTTTGGGAAGCTGGTAGAGGTTGGCGGAGTTGGACTGGCCCGGGCCGGCGCCGACGTTCCACCACGTGGGCCCGCCAAGGCTGGCGGCGGCCATGGGGAAGCGGTCGCGATAGTCGCCCGCGTAGGAACCCATGGCACCGGAAAGGCTGGCGAAGTTTGAGCCGCACGCCGCCTGGTGCTGCTGAGCGCGGAGTGTGGAAAGCAGCGGCCAGACCACCGAGGCGGCGATGAGCAGGACGGCGGCGACTGACACGAGGTCGGCCATGCGGAAGCCGCCCACGCTGAAACCCAGCCGCTCGCGCGGGCGGACGCGCATGGGAACATTGGCCATGGTGCGGGCGACAAGGTCTTCGCCCTGGGCCTGGGCGTATTGATTCGTCGAGGGCGAAGGCGTGCCAGCCAGGGCGAGCAGATCGCTGATTCGGGTGGCCCGCTCGCGAAGCACGCCCGGCACCCGGGAAAGGTCGTAGTTGGCCGTGATCAGTGCGTCGAAGGCTTCGGCATCGTCTTCCGAGAGTTCGAACTCTTCCGGCGGCTGCACCAGGGGAGACGACTGCGATGAGGAACGATCGATGCGGGCCAGGGTGATGTCGGTCAGGGCTCCCTGATCGGCGGTTTCGCCCGGAACTGGAAGGTCGAGCAGGGACAGGAGCGAGGCAACCCTAACGGCGCGGGCGTCCTGATGAAGATGAGCCCGGCCGGGGTTCGATCGCGAGTCGAGAAGCGCATCGAGCGTGAGCGCATCGGCGGGCGACAGATCGAACTCGACGTGCTGCGGACCGTCTTGAGACATGGAATCCGTGAACTCAGCCATACGCCACTTCACCCCGATTGGACTTGATCCGACCTGAAGACCGAACTTGGCCCGAGGGCCTCCCTGATTCCGCTGCACGCGGCTGTCCGTTACTTTGATCCACGCTCGGGCCCGTCATTTTCTGGAGCCTTTTCGTTCACTCGCCTCTCGCTGGCACGCGGACCGGAGCCTTCCGAAGCCTCGCCCGGCTTGACAGGCTTGCGGGTTTCGCCCGTCACCAGCGCCCACTTCTTGGCGAAGGTGGCGACGGCGGCGTGCAATCGTGACTTCACCGTCCCCAGCGGGATGCCGAGTTCCTCGTGCATCTGGACGTAGCTGAGCCGCTGGAAGTACGCCAACAGAAGGATCTCCTTGAGGATGGGCGGGAGCATGTCGAGCGCCCGCTGCACGAGTTGACTGGTCTCTTCCGCCGACAGCCTCGCGTCGGGCGCGGGGATGTCGATCTCCAAGAGGTCAACGAAACTGCCGCCTCCGTCCTGTCCATCGGTTCCGCGCTTTCCGTCCAGCGGAGCTGAGAGTTCGAGCATCCGCCGGCGGCCTTTTCTACGCAGGTAGTCCCGGGCCTTGTTCGCGGCAATCGTAAAAAGCCATGGGCGAAATCTGCGGGTGGCGTCGAAGGTGTCCGCCGACAGGTGCACCTGCAGGAACGCGTCCTGAAATACATCCTCGGCCCCGGCGGTTTCGCCCACAAGGCGGGTCAGGAAGCGCATGAGCTCGACCTTGTGCCGGTCGATCAGGGTGCGCAGCGCGGCCCGGTCGCCTTTGCGATATCGGTCAAAGAGGATTTCGTCGCTGGTATCTGGCACGAAGCGGATTCCTTTGTTGACGAACGGAACGGGTGATGTCGGGGCTAGCCGCCGACGATGTCGCCAACTTCTCGGACGAAGGTGACGCGATCGCCCCACTTGGCGACCCCCTCGGCGCGGAGGGCGGGAGCGAACTGGGTGACGTAGCGGTCGAGGGCTGTCCGGTCAGGGAAAACATACCGGGCTTGCACCCTGAGCGGTGACGTGGGATCGGTGATTCGAACAACTTCGGCACGGATTGCCCCACCCGAGATGACCTGCTGAATATGCCCGCCCGTGAGCCAGGCGACGTACTCCCCCACCATGGTTTCATTGGGGAGGGTGGCGGTCACGGCGTAGGAGACTGGCCTCGAAGAGATCATGAACGAAAGCCTAGCGGAGCGGCGGGCGGCGTGCCGTTCTAAGGTTTGCGGCGAGGGGTATTTTCGGACATCGCTGGGTACAGGGGGTCGGAACGTGATGAAGCCCGAAAGGTTGCGGCAATACGAAGCCCGGCAAGGCGTTGTGCGCTGGGAATCTGGAGTTTTTCGTCAGTGACCGAGCCCGGAACCGACGACATGGCGACCCTCTTGGCCGCCGCCGCCCGGGGTGAAGAGCCCGCGTGGCGAGAGCTTGTGCATCGGTACGGGCGCCGGGTCTTCGCGCTGGTGAAGAGCCGCTGCGGGGACGTGGACGTCGCGGAAGAGATCACCCAGTCGGTGTTTGCGACCGTGGCGGCAAAGCTGGGCGGGGGCGAGTATGCGGAACAGGGGAAGTTTGAGCCTTGGTTGTTTCGGGTGGCGATGAACCGCCTACGGGACCATGTGCGCCGGGTGAAGCGGCGGCCGGTCTCGAGCGACGACGGGGCGATCGAAGGGGCGGCTTCGCCCCAGGCCGGGTCTGGGGTTTCGAGGGCGGAACTGGATGGTTTGCGCGAAGCAATGGAGCAGTTGGCGCCGGCGGACCGGGAGATCGTGGAGCTCAGGCATCACGGCGGGCTGAGTTTCAAGCAGATCGCCGAGATGTTGAATGAGCCCTTGGGAACGCTGCTGGCGAGGCATCATCGGGCGCTGAAGAAGCTGCGGGAGCTCTTGGAGAGTGGTGAAGGTGGGGCGGAGGGGAAGAAACAGCCGCGGGCGAAGGCGGCGGGAGCGTGAAATCATGACGGACAACACCCCCAACATGAATGAGATGACGTTTGACAACCCCGCCGATGCGGCGCTGGACGCGCAGTTGGCGATCTTGGCCCGCATGGACGGGCTGGCGATGCCGGATGGCTTTGAGACGACGCTGGTGAAGGCGAGCGTGGCGGCGGCGAAGGCGGCAGCCGCGGCGCCGGCGTTGCGGATCGCGGGCGAGGCTCGGGTGCATGATGCGGGGGCGAGGGTGGCTCGCACGCAGCGCTGGCACGCCACGGCGATGAAGCTGGCAGCAGGGCTGGTGCTGGTGGCCGGGCTTGCGACGCTGGCACGGCGCGAGGGCGGGAGCACGGGCCCCAACTCAGGCGGCACGCAGGTCGCGAGCACCGCAACGGCAAAGCCGGGAGGAAAGGCCGCGCAGAACGCAAACGCCGGCACGAGCGCGGATACATCGGACTGGGCGATCGTGACGGCGGTGCTGGGCGATACGCCGGCAAGCGACATGCGCGACTTGTGGACGGACACGGCGTCGCTGGATGAACGCATCAAGTCGGGCCCGTCGAGTTCTGATTTGCTTACCTCGGAGGGATCGTTGTGATGAATACCAACCGCTGTGGGGCCGCGATGATCGCGGCGCTGGTGTTGTTCGCGGGTGGTGCGGTTGCGCAGCCCGGGCCGGGGCAGCCCCCACCTCAGCGTGAACCGGGCGATGGCGCCCCGCCGCCACCTCGGGATGACGCGGGCCCGCGTGACGACGGTCCACCCCGCGACCCGGAGCGGGCGAAGAAGTGGGTGGAGCGGATGCTGAAGGAGACTCGGTCGCGCGAGTCGCGGCTGCAAGAGGCGCTGGACCGCCTGAACAAGGGCGAAGCGCCCGACGAGATTTTGCGCGACATGACCGACCGGATGGGCGAGGGCGCAGGGCCGGATGATGGCGGGCGGCGCGGGCCCCTGGCCCAGCGGCTGCGCGATCGGGCTAGAGGCGACAGGGCAGAGCGGGGAGACCGAGGCGGACGCCCGGGCGGCGACGACATGGCCCCTGACGACGATGGCCCCGGGGGACGGGGAAGTCCGGGGCCGGGCGGGCGCGATGGTCCGCCGGGGAAGCCGGGCGAGCGGCTGACGCCGGAGCATCGGCAGGAGATCGAGGCGTTTGTGAAGGAGAACATGCCGGTGCTCGCGCGGCGGCTGGAGATGGCCGGCGAAGACCGGGGCGAGCGAGGCCGGATGCTGGAACGACTGGCCCCGCGCATCGAGGACGCGATGGCGGCCAAGCGTCGCGACCCGGAGCTGTTCGAATGCCGCGAGCAGGAGATTCAGTCCGGGCTGGTGGTGTTTGACGCGGTGAAGGCGTATCGAGACGCGGCCAAGGCCGACGGGCCGGATCACGATTCGAAGGTGAAAGACGCGACGGACAAGTTGCGCGACGCACTGAACAACGCCATGGCGGCCCGCGACAAGGTGCGTGAGCGCGAGATCGATCTGCTGGCCAAGCGCATCGAGAAGATGCGGAGCGAACTGGAGAAGCAGAAGGCGGACCGGGAGAAGAAGGTGGACGGGGAACTCAAGAAGATCCAGAAGTTCGGGCCCAGGGATGGGCCGCCCCCGCCTCCCCGGCCCGGCGATGATGATGTTGGGAGGTAGCGTGGATTCGCGAGCGACTCAGTAAACGCGAACGCCCCCGAAGATTCGGGGGCGTTTTTGTTTGGTGGCGGGATGATGGAAGCGGAGCAGGTACGGGCAGGCCTGCTCAGGAGACGATCGCGCCCGGGGCGATGTCTGACGCGGGGGTCAGGATGACGACGGCGCGGTGTTCGTCGCCCGCGTCCTTGGGCGCGCTGCTCGCGGCCAGCAACATGCCCCGGGATTCCTCGCCCCGAATGACGCGCGGCGCGAGGTTGGCGACGATGATGATGCTCTTGCCGATGAGTTGCTCGGTGGTGTAGTGCTGACGGATGCCGGCGCAGATTTGCCGCGGCGTGCCCGAACCGTCATCAAGCTGGAGCTTGAACAGGCGGTCGGCGCCGGGGTGGGGCTCGGCGTGGAGGATTTTGGCCACGCGCAGGTCAACCTTGGCGAACTCATCGAAGGTGATGGTGGGCTTGGGCTCGGGCTTGGCGGGGGTGGGCGTCGGGGGGGTCGTGCTGGGCGTTTGGCTCATGATGACGAGTGTACGCGTGCACGAACGTGCTAGAGGCAAAAGCTCCCGACGGGTCACCGGAGTGAGAGCCGGATTTGTGGACAGTGCGGCTGGAAGGCGTCGGCGGCGGGGCGAACTCGATCGCGAAGATCGAACACGATCAAGGGCTGAAACAGGTCGTGCGCGGGGTCAGAACAGCCCCTGCTGATTCGGGTCGTCTTTCGCACGCCTTGCCCGCAACGGCACGAGCTTTGCCCCCTCTACGATCGAGCGGATTGTGCCCGAGGCCAGCCTGGTGTCGAGCGTCTCGCCGGGGCGGACGTCGCCCGGCTGCCGCACTGCCGCTCCGGCGGCGTTCAGCGTCACCGAATACCCGCGCTCCAGCACCCGCAGCGGGCTCACGCTCTCGAGCGTGCGCACAGATGCGGCCATGGCCGCGTCCATGCTCTTGACCCGCGCAGCCATCGCTCGCTGCAGTCGCTGCGAGGTGGGCGTGGCATCTCGACCCTTGAGCGAAACACCGATCGCGCGTTGGAGGGCCCGCTCCGCGGCCGCCGCTCGCTGCAAACTCTGGGCGTACCACGCCGCGGGGCTGCGCCGCGCCAGCCGCACGCTCAGTTGATCCAGCCGCGACGAGAGCACCGCCAGCCGCCCCGCCGGCGCCCGCCGCAGATCGACACCCAGCTCGCGCACGCGCTCGTGTTCGTCGCGAACCCGCCGCGCCGCCACTGTCTGCAGGCGTCGTCCTTGCGATGCCAGTTCGCGCAGCAGGGCCGATGCATCGGGCGACAATCGCATCGCGGCCTGCGTGGGCGTGGCGCAGCGCTCGTCGGCCA
This sequence comes from Tepidisphaera sp., assembly GCA_016124375.1. Classification (GTDB taxonomy): domain Bacteria; phylum Planctomycetota; class Phycisphaerae; order Phycisphaerales; family UBA1924; genus RI-211. Next base: position 1,072 of record WGNV01000006.1, on the reverse strand, counting down.
CCAACTCGGCGATGGAGGTGTCGGTCTCGTGCCCGATGGCAGCGACTACCGGCACCGGGCACTCGACGATCGCCCGGGCCATCTCCCTGTCGTTGAAGGCCCAGAGATCCTCGGCCGAACCCCCGCCGCGGGTCACGAGCACGGCATCGACGCGCAGTCGCTTCGCTTCGCGCCCGACGCGCCGGATCATCGCCGTGACTTCGCTGGCTGCCTTTTCACCCTGCACGCGTACATCGCACACGAGCACCCCGATCGCCGGGCAGCGCTTGCGCAGCGTCACGATGACATCCTGCAAGGCGGCCCCGCCCGCGCTGGTGATGACCGCGATTCGCCGCGGGAAACCCGGCAACGCCCGCTTGCGTTCCGGCGACAACCACCCGAGCCCTCGAATTTCCTCCACCAACTTCCGCAGTGCGAGTTCCCGCGCCCCCTCGCCCACCGGCTCGAGCTTTTCCACGACGAACGACACCCGCCCCGACGGCGCGTAGAACTCCACGCGGCCCCTGGCCACCACCTGCTGCCCGTGCGAAGGCGTGAAGCCCGCCTTGCGAGCAGCGGACGCGAACATCACACACGGCACCACCGCCCCCGCGTCCTTCAGCGAAAAATACCAGTGCGTGCGATCCGAGAATCCACTCACCTCGCCGACGACCCGCACCGCCTCGGGGAAGCCACTGCGCAGGGCGGCGTCGATGCGTCCAGCCAGCGCCGTCACGCTCAGCGGCTCGTCCGGCCCTCGAGGCGGCGCACCCGTCATCTTCGATGGATCAAATGGAAGGCGAGACATGGGGAAGGCACTGGGGACTGGGGACTGGTGAAAACAAGCACACGCCGCACGACAAACTCAACGCAACTCCGGTCTCTTCTTCCTCATTTTGCTCGCCGCTCTGTTCTTCTGCCTTTTCTTCTCATTCCCCTTCTTCTCTGTGCCTCTTGTATGTTTCCCCCGTCATCCCGCCCCATGGGGCGGGATGACGCCGGCCGCGTGATCCGTGTGTGCCTCGGCCGTCCCGGCCGTCACAGAGCCTGATCCCGGCCGGCCGTTCTTTGTGTCCGCCCGAACAGTCGCCTG
>WGNV01000002.1 GCA_016124375.1 Tepidisphaera sp. | reverse complement strand
AGGCGACTGTTCGGGCGGACACAAAGAACGGCCGGCCGGGATCAGGCTCTGTGACGGCCGGGACGGCCGAGGCACACACGGATCACGCGGCCGGCGTCATCCCGCCCCATGGGGCGGGATGACGGGGGAAACATACAAGGCACAGAGGCACAGAGGAAGAAGGGAACGAAGAACAGAGCGAAGAGGAAGATGAGGAGGGGAGAGACAGGAACAGGAAACTGGAGAACTGGATCGGAGGCAGGAGACAGGAGAACGGAGACAGGAGAACGGAGACTGAGACTGAGACGGGAGCCGGGCGCGGGACTTCTCTGAGGGGGAGTTTGGGGCTACGCTGCGAAACCATGCTCGAAAACACACCCGTTGTGCTGATTATCCGCGATGGCTGGGGACAGAACCCAAACCCTTCGCATGATTCGTTCAATGCCGTGCACCTGGCGAAGACGCCGGTGGCGGATCGGTTGATGAAGGAGTATCCGTGGACGCTGGTGAAGACCAGCGGCGAGGATGTGGGGTTGCCGGACGGGACGATGGGCAACAGCGAGGTGGGGCACCAGAATATTGGGGCGGGGCGGGTGGTGCCGCAGGAGTCGCTGGTGATGACCAAGGCGTGCGAGAAGGGCTTGCAGGACAACGCGGCGATTGCGGGGGCGATTGCGCGGTGCAAGACTGGCAGTGCGAACCTGCACCTGATGGGGATCAACTCCGACGCGGGCGTGCACGGGTTGCTGGAGCATCTGTTTGCGATTTTGAAAGCGTGCAAGACGCTGGGGCTGGCGGGGAACCGGGTGTTCGTGCACTTGTTCAGCGATGGGCGCGACAGCGGGCCGTTCGCGGGGTTGGCGTTTGCCAAGTCGGTGGAAGCCAAGTGCGCGGAGCTGGGCGTGGGGCGGGTGGCGTCGGTGATGGGGCGGTATTACGCGATGGATCGGGATCACCGGTGGGAGCGGGTGCAGCAGGCGTATGACTGCCTGACGGGGCGGAACGCGGGGCAGGGGTGGGGCGTCGCGCCGAGCACGCCGGCGGCGATACAGAACTATTACGACCACCCCAGCGGCGAGACGCTCAAGGGCGACGAGTTCATCACGCCCAAGGCGATCGGCAGTGAGGCGCAGGTGGCGGCGTCGCGGGTGCGCGATGGCGACAGCGTGATTTTCTACAACTACCGCGGTGACCGGCCCCGCGAGATTTCTGCGGCGTTCGTGTTTCCGGATGACAAGTGGGCGAAGGTGAAGCCCAGCCCGGACAGCGGGAAGAACGGATTTGACCGCGGGGCCAAGCTGAACCTGCACTATGTGACGATGACGGATTACTGGGAGGCGTTGACGCCGCTGGTGTCGGGCGTGGCGTTTCCGCGGGCGGCGAAGATGCCGAAGATTGGCGGCGCGACGATCAGCGACGCGGGATTGCGGCAGTTCCGGTGCGCGGAGACCGAGAAGTACCCGCACGTGACGTTCTTTTTCAACGACTATCGCGAGGAGCCCTTCCCGGGCGAGACGCGCGAGAACCCGCCTAGCCCCAAGGTGAAGACGTATGACATGAAGCCCGAGATGTCGGCGGAAGAGGTGTGCCAGGCGGTGCTGCGGCGATTGGCGGCCAAGGACTGCGAGGACCTGATCGTCGTGAACTTTGCGAACGGCGACATGGTGGGGCACACGGGCAACCTGCAGGCGGCGATCAAAGCGTGCGAGACGGTGGACGGGTGCGTCGGGCGGGTGGTGGAGGCGACGCTGGCGCGGGGCGGGGCGTTAGTTGTATTTGCGGATCACGGGAATGCGGAGCAGATGTTTGACCCCACGACGAACGCGCCGCACACGAGCCACACGGTGTATGACGTGCCGCTGATCGTGGTGGGGGAGAAGTTCAAGGGGCGGAAACTGCGTGGCGACACCAACACGGCGGGATGGTTTGATCCCAGCGTGCGGGCCGGGCGCGGGCGATTGGCGGATGTCTTTCCGACGGCGCTGGCGATGATGGGGATGAAGCAACCTAGCGAGATGACGGGGAAGAGTTTGCTCGTGTGAGGCACGCGGGGGCGACTGGCGAGACGCAATCCATGTGGCGGCGCATTCAGAGTGACGAGCGGATTGCACCGGTCGAGTTCGCGATGGTGGAGTCGCTCGCGGATGCGTGCGTACTGCTGCGCGAGGGCCACACGCCACACTCGCTGCTGGTGGCGATGGATGCCGAGCGCGCCGGTGCGGCGGACCTTGGGAGGCTGAGCGCGGCGATTGTTGATAGCGGGTGTTTTTGGATGTCGGCGTGGGGGCCGGGGTGTTCGCACGTGGATGATGCGGTGGATATGGAACTGGTGATGCGGGAGATCGGCGGGCGGCCGCTGGGCAGGTTGCTGATGACGGCATGGCACGAGCGGGAGTCGTTTGTGGAAGCGACGGAGTGCGTGATGTTCGCGGCGATGCCCTCGGATGAATGGAAGCTGGAATCATGGACGCGGCGGGTGCTGGTGATCGGAGATGTAATCGCAGAGGGTGAGGCGAGGCGCGCGGTGGAGGACGTGGTGAAGCCGGGCGCATGAAAAAGCCCCTCTCGAAGAGAGGGGCTTTGCGGGCTTGGGGCAGTGAGCGGGCGTTGTGGGTGAAGGCTTACCGCTTCAGCAGGTCGCGGATTTCCATGAGCAGCTGCTGGTCTTTGGTGGGACCGGGGGGCGGGGGCGGGGCGGCCGCGGGTTCCTTCTTCTTGAGCGAGGCGACCACCTTGACGAGCAGGAAGACGGCGAAGGCCATCAGGATGAAGTCGATGCTGGTGGAGATGAACTTGCCGTAGCTGATGGCGACTTCGGCGACGGCCTTGGTCGTTTCGGTTGCCGGCTCGGCTTTCTGCAGCACGAGCTTGAGGTCGCTGAAGTCGACCTTGCCGGCGGCCATGCCGATGGGGGGCAGCATGATGTCGTTGACGAACGACCCGGCGAGCTTGCCGAAGGCGCCGCCCACGATGACGCCGACGGCCATGTCGAAGACGTTGCCCTTGACGGCGAAATCACGAAACTCCTGGATGAAACCCATGTGTGTGCTCCATGTGCGGCCCCCCAATGGGGCACGGTTCGAAACTCAGAACTCCCAGCCGATGGTGACGAAGTACTCGACGTCGTTTTTCTTGGCGCCCCCGCCCGGGTTGGAGTCGTAGCGGTCGGCGACGCCGAGCTGGAGGTTCATCTTGGTTTCGGGGTCGACGATGATCTTGTAGCCGGCTTTGCCGTTCAGGCGGTAGTTGCTGATGTTTTTGAAGCTGGGGAGGTAGTCGCCACTGACGTAGACGCTCTGGCGGTCGGTGAACTTGTGTTCGAAGTCGAAGCCGAGGTAGCCCTCGGGCATGATGTCGTTGTTCTGGCCGCCGAACTCTTTGCTGATGCCGGCGCCGATGCGCCCGCGCAGGAGGGTCTGGTCGTCCTTGATGAAGGTGTAGCTGGGGCCGGCGCTGGCGGAGAGGCGGTAGTCCCAGTCCTGGAACTCGTCGTATTCGGCCTTGCCCAGGACGAAGAGGCCCCAGTTGGAGTCTTTGAAGAACCAGTCGTTGCGGGCGTTGGCCTCGAAGCGGGACTTGTCTTTCTTGCCGTCGGAGGAGTTGTAGATGTACCCGGCGTCGGCGGCGGTTTCCATGGCTTCGACGGTGCGTTTGACCTTGATGCCGCCCCGGATGTTGAGGTTTTCGGAGTTGCCGTTGGCGCCGCTGATGCCGGCGTCGACGGAGTGCTTCCAGCCATCCCAGAAGCTGTCGGGCTCCGGGGGCTTGGGCGGCGGGGCGGGGGGCGCGGGCGGAGCCGGGGGCACGGCGGCGGGCGCGGGCGCCGCGGCCGGTGCGCCGGGGGCGGCGGGTTGCGCTGGGGCCGCGGGCGCTGCGGGAGCGGCGGCGGCGGCGGGCGGGCCGGGGAGGATGGTCACAGCGTTCTTCTGGAAGACCCACTCGCCCAGCACGGGGTGCTGGAAGCGGATCTCGGTGTCGGTCTGGCTCAGGATTTTGCCCTTGAGCACTTCGCCCGTGGAGAGCTGGATGAAGTCATCGGCGCGGGCGGGGGCCGCCCCGGCGAGCATCACGCCCGCCACGATCGAGCCGGCGAGCAACCTTGACAGAGAACGAGCCATTCGAGAAATCCTCCTCGCGGGCCGGACATGAAGCCGCCCGCCGTCCTCCCCTGGTCACGAGCGACGGGGCTTGCAGCGCACGCCGGGAGAACAACTCCCGGTGCCAAAGCCTCGTCACGAGCGGCCACAGTACCGGGTGCGAGGGGGGCGATCAACAGCCTGGCGCGAAACTGGGGGGACTCCCGGCGGCGCAAAAAGGGCCGGTGGAGGGGCAGGGGGCCGGGAGTGACGGGATGGTGATTTCCCCCGAGGGGATAGGTGCGTAGACTTGCCCCGACGCCGAGGTAGCTCAGCTGGTTTAGAGCGCTGGATTCATAACCCGGAGGTCGGCGGTTCGAGTCCGCCCCTCGGCATTTCAGACCTCACGCATGATTGTCAGGCCTTGCCCAGTGGCGGGCCTTCGATCGAGAGGTTGAACTTCGCGAAGATCTCTACGAGTGCGGGAATGGGCGGGGGGCCGCCCGCGGACGCCTCATGGGTCTTGCGGAACGGGGCTTCGAGCCCGGCGGGCGAGGTCACGATCAGCATCCGGCCGGTGGTGGAGCCGGAGTTCATGAAGGTGTGAAGCGAGCCCCGGGCGGCGTGGATGAAGCTGCCGGGCGAGGCGGCGTATTCGCGACCGTCGATGACGAACTTGTAGGTGCCTTCGATGACGAAGAAATATTCGGCGTCGATGGTGTGGCGGTGGAGGGGCGGGCCGCCCCCGGCGGGGGTGCGCAGCTCGAAGATGAAGCAGCGCCCGTCGGTGTTGGAGGCGTCGGCGAGGACGCGGACGTCGTCGCCCACGACGTTGAGGCGTTCGCCCTGGCCGGGTGCGAGGACGTAGGACGTGGGGGTGGAGCTGGTGGTGGTCAAAGTGCGGCCTCCTTGGATAGAGAGCCGCAAATATACGCGAGGGCTAGCGGGTGCGGGGCCGGGACGCGTGTTCGTCGGCGGGGGGATCGATGGGTATCTCGGTGGTGCGTCCGTCGTCGTGGGTGAGGATGATCACGCGGCGATCGGGGTCGACGTCGGTGATGCGCCACTTGGGGGCGACTTCGTCGCCCAGGCGGTAGGTCTTGTGGTCGATGCCGATGAGGTAGGCACGGTCGCGGCCCATGAGGCTGGTGATGTGCAGGCCGCTTGGTTCGTCGCTGGAGGTTGGTTGGGGTGGGGGCGGCGTCGGCGTCGGTGCCGGTGCTGTGGGTTGGGCTGGGCGGAAGCGATCGAGAGGCGAGGTGGTGGGATGGAGGTGGTCGGGCTGGGAGAGCCAGTGGATGGCCGCGAGCTGGGGCTGGGTAAGGGGCGCCTGGGGCGGCGCGGGCGCGAGGGCGGGCGCGGGGGCCTGGGCGCGGGCGGCGGCGGGGCCGGTGAACTCCGCGAGGCGGACGGCCTGGGCGGCGAGAAGCGGCAGCAGCAGGGCGGCAGCCTTGAAGTAGGTGGCGCTGGAGCCTTGCGAGAGGTTCACGGGTGGGCTCCCTGAAGATTGAAGGCGATGGGCGAGGCGGGGTGCTCGCCCGGGTCTGCGATGATCAGGTGGCGCACGCGGAGGACGGCGCGGATGGTGGAGGGATCGTCGGGAGTGATCGGGGTCATGCGCAGCGAAGCGACCTCGCAGACGCCCAGGTTGTGCTCGAGATTGGCGAGAAAGGACGCCAGGTTCTGATAGGAGCCGACGGCGCTCATCTGCAGGATGATCTCGCGGGCGGCGGGCGAGCCGCGATCGGGAAGCGGCTTCTGGTCGGCGGAGCCGGGGGACATGCTGTCGACACGCACGCGGCTCTGTGCGGCCAGGCGTGAGACGGCGGCGAACATCTCGCTCTCGTCGGCGGGGCCCTTGACGTGTTGGCGAAGCTGCGACAGTTCGGCGAGGGTCTGGGCGCGGATGCGCCCCACGGCCAGGGGCGAGGTGACGGGGGTGCGGGTGGCGGCGGCGCCGCTCTCGAGCAGTGCGTTGATCTGGGCACGCATGGTATCGAGGCGCTGAAGTTCGGGTCGGACGACGAGGTACTGGGCCGTCGCGCACAGGGCGCAGGCGCCGAGCAGATACGCGGGCAAAGCGCGGAGAGGATTGGGTGGGCGGCTCATGGCGAGGGCGGCTCCGTCGTGGCGGCGATGGTGGGCGCGAGGACGGCCGAGGGCGGAAGAGCCACGAGATTGAGATCGATGCTGAAGATCTGGCAATCGCCGGTGGGGCCGCTGCCGCGGGAGGAGCTGGTGAGTCGGGCGGAGGCGATGATGGGGGCGGCGGAAAGGCGTTCGACGAAGTCGTGGATGACTTGGGCGGGGTCGGTGTTGGGGAGATTCGGGACGAAGCCCTCGATGGTCGCGTGGGAGGGGGCGCTGGTCAGCTCGATGGAGCGGAGGGCGGCGGCGTCGGGCGTGGCGTCTGCGAGCAGGGCGAGCAGGGCGGCGGTTTCGGGGCGGTCGCCGGTGGCGGAGCTGATGGCGGCGCGCAGCGAATCGAGTTTCTCACGAAGCGCCAGGGCTTCGTCGCGGTCGTGCTTGGCCTGATCGAGCGGGCCACGGTTCTGGTTGAGCTTTGAGAGCAGCAACGCCTGCTCACCGATGACGCGGCGTGTCCAGAGGTATTCGCCCGCGATGGCGGCCAGGGCGATGGCCGCGCCGACAAGGATGGAGGTGCGCAGGCGGCGGGCAAGGTGGGCATCGCGGATGGAGCGCGGAAGGAAGTTGAACTCGGCGGGGATGCGGCGCGGATCGATCCAGCGGGAGGGCTGGGCATCGGGGTGGGCGGACTTCTGGAAGAGTTCGCAGCCGACGTGGTTGGCGATGGCTTGGGCGAGGCCGGGGACATCGCCCCCGGGGCCGGCGACGAGCAGGCGGACCCGCGAGCGGGCGCGCTCGGGCAGGCCGAACCGGAGCGACTGCTTGACTTCGACGGAGAGACGCTGGAGCGCGGGCTGAAGCAAGGGCAAAAGGGAGGCGCTGGTGAAGTCGGGCAGCCCGTCGACGGGCGCGTCCTGGGAGGGGATGCCGACTTGGAAGAGAACGTCCCAGGCCTGGGCGTCGGAAAGGGTGAAGGCGGGGAGTGGGCCCGAGCCATGGGGGGCCCTGGGGCGGATTTCGCGGGTGAGCGAGGCGGCCAGGGTTGAGAGCCCGAGGGAGACGCTGCGGGCCAGGGCCAAGACGTCGGCTTCGGCGGCGGCCAGCGCCGAGCCGTGACGTCCGAGCCAGAGGACGGCGATGGGCCCGGCGCCGGAGGCGCCGATGGCGATGCTGATGGCCTGGGCCATGCCGGCGGCTTCGGCGGGGACGATGCGATCGACGAGCAGCCCGGCGCGGCTGCACATGCCGAAGATCATGCCGATCGTGTCTTCTTCGTCCGCGCTGGCCATGACGTGGAGTTGGGGGCCGGCGTCGCCCCCGATGCCGTAGGGACCGTCTTCGTGGACGGGTGCGGAGGAGAGGCACAGGCTGGTGGGGGCGATGTCGACGGAGGTGGTGAGGGCGAGCAGTGCGGCGGGCTCGGCGTTGCGGATGCCGACGGCCTTGGGACAGGAGACGAGTTGGGAGGCGCCGAAGGGGGAGACGTAGACGACGCAGGCGCGGGAGCCCCGCAGGCCGAGTTCGCCGATGCAGTCACGCAGGGGCTTTTCGAGGGAGATGAGGGCGCCGGCGGTGTTGTTGGAGCGATCGAACCCGATGACTCGTCGCGCATGGGACCCCGAGGGCGAGCCGGCCTTGAGACCGATGACCTCGACCCCTGTCGGACCCAGTTCTACGACGACTCTGGACATGCGCGAGCGGATCCTCGGTGGGCGGAGCGGGCCCGTACGGGGAATATCGGCGGACGTTGCTCGGCGCTTTGGGCGGGGCGTGGATTTGGAACGAGAGGGGCCCGGAGCGGGTGGGGATGTTCGGGCGGAGGGGTGGATCGGGGTGATGGGGCGCGAGGCCTCAGGCGCGAGGGGGGTGAGGCAGGGGGCGGAAGCCTGGTCAGCCGATCGCGCGAGTCACTTCCCACGCGGGCAGGAAGACGGACAGGGCGATGAGGAGGAAAAGTGAGGCGACTCCGATAATCACAAGGGGTTCAATGACGGTGCGGATGTTCCTGGCGAGGTGATTGCACTCGCGCTCGTAGTGCCTGGCGATGACATCGCACATGCGGGGCAGGTCGCCCGCGCGTTCGCCCGCGGCGAGCATCCGCTTGGCGAACGGGGTGAAGTAGGGGGCCTTGGCGAGGCTGTCGCTGAGGCTTTCGCCGGCGTTGACGCTGCGGGCCAGGGAGGCGCTCGCGGCGGCGAGCAGCGGGCGGCCGGCGGCGGCGCCGGCGAGTTCGATGGATTCGACGAGGGGGATGCCGGAGGAGACAGAGAGGCCGCAGATGCGGCAGAAGCGGGAGAGGGCGACGCCGATGAGCATGGTTTTGATGATTGGGACGCGGTGAAGGAGGGCGTCGAAGCGCTCGCGCCAGGCGGCGTCGGTGAGGGCGAGACGGAAGATAACGACGAGGGCGAGCGCGGCGCCGAGGTAGATGAACCAGAAGTCGTGCACGCTCTGGCCCAGGGCCATGAGGGAGCGGGTCATCTGGGGGAGTTGGGCGTCGCGCTGCGCGAAGATCGCGGCGAACCTGGGCATGATGAGGCCGGTGAGGACGACCATGCCGGCGAAAAGCGCCCCGATGACGCAGGCGGGGTAGGTGAGGGCGGAGCGGATGATGCGGATGGTTTCCTGGGAACGCTCGAGCATGTCGGAGAGGTGGGCCAGGACGCGCGGGAGTTTGCCGTTGCGTTCGGCGGCCCGGACCGCTTCGACGTAGACGGGGCCGACCTGGGCGCGGTGGGCGTCCAGAGCAGTGGCGATCGAGTCGCCCCCCTCGATGCGTCGGGCGATCTCCAGGGCGAAGAATCTCATGGCGGCGTCGGGCTCCTGCTCGGCGATGGAGCGCAGGCCCTCGGAGAGAGGCACATGAGCGTCGATGAGCACGCCGATGGCGTGGGTGAAGTCGGCGAGTTTGTCGGCGCTGAAGCAGCCGCCGGATCGTTCGGCGGAGGCGGCGGCGCGGCGGGCGGGAGTCAGGTGTGTTGGTGTAAGGCCCTGGGCGACCAGGGCGCGGAAGGCGTCGTTGCGGGTGGGGGCCTGCACGGACCCGTCGCGGGCCTTGCCGGTTCGGTCGAAGCCCCGGTATTCGAAGGTGAGGGGGGTCACGCGGCCCTCCGGGTGGGGGCGGGGGCGTCTTCGACGGATTGGACGGCGAATACGCGGCTGATTTCGTCGAGGGTCGTCAGGCCGACGCGGGCTTTGTCGAGCCCGTCTTGCCACATGAGGCGCATGCCTTCGCGGGTGGCGCCATCGCTGATCTGGGCGAGGGTGGCGTCGGCGTCGATGAGGCGGCGGATGGCGGGGCTGAGTTCGAGGAACTCGTAAATGCCCATGCGGCCTCGAGTGCCGAGGTGGCCGCAGCGGGCGCAGCCGGCGGCTTGGACAAAGCCGGTGTCGGTGGGGGCGAGCCCGAAGCGGGCGGCGAGGTCGGGCGCGGGCTGGGCGGGGTGGGCGCAGTCGGGGCAGACGCGCTTGATGAGCCGCTGGGCCAGGACGCAGAGGAGTGCGGCGTTGATGGCGAAGCCGGGGCAGTTGAGGTCGCGCAGGCGCGGGATGGCGCTGGCGGCGTCGTTGGTGTGGATGCTGGAGAGGACGAGGTGGCCCGTGAGGGCGGCCTGTACACAGATGCGGGCGGTTTCTTCGTCGCGGATTTCGCCCACGAAGACGACGTCGGGATCCTGGCGGAGGATGGAGCGGAGGGCGCCGGCGAAGGTGAGGCCGATGTCGGGGTTGGTCTGGACCTGACGGATGAGGGGCATCCGGATCTCGACCGGATCTTCGATGGTCATGATGTTGAGGTCGGCGGAGTTGAGATGTTTGAGGGCGGTGTAGAGGGTGGTGGTTTTGCCCGAGCCGGTGGGGCCGCTGACCAGGACCATGCCGTGCGGGCTGTCGATGGATTGCTCGAAGCGGCGGATCATGGCGGGGGGCATGCCGAGTTCCGCGAAGCCCCGGATGGAGGCGGCGGAGGAGAGGATGCGCATGACGGCGTTCTCGCCGCTGACGGTGGGGATGAGCGCGAGGCGGACGTCCACGGAGCGGCCATTGTGGGTGAAGCGGAACTTGCCGTCCTGGGGGCGGCGGGTCTGGGTGACGTCGAGCCCGGCCATGATCTTGAGTCGCTGGACGAGGCCCTGGTGCATGTCGAGGGCGGGCCCGCGGTGGACGAGAAGGCCCCCGTCGACGCGGTAGCGAAGGTGGAGTTCGCGCTCGTCGGGGCCCAGGTGGATGTCGCTGGCGCCGAGCTCGATGGCCTGGGCGAGGATTTCGTTGAGAGCGAGGACGACGGGCTCGCGGCTGAGGGAGGGGTCGTCGGGTTCGTCGCGGTCGCGCGGGGCGGAGGCGCGGGCGCCCGAGCCGGTGATGGAGTAGGCACGCTCGATGAGGCCGGCGAGGGCGTCGGGCTCGCAGAGGACGGGGTCGATGTCGAGCTTGAGGCAGGTGCGGAGCTGATCGACGGCGCGGAGATCGAGGGGATCAAGCATGCCGACGGTGGCGATGCCGTCGGTGACGAAGAGGGGAAAGGCGCGGAGGCGCTCGGCGGTGGCGCGGGGCAGCAGAGAAGCGTGGTTGTAGTCGATGTCGAAGCACTCGGGGTCGACGAAGGGGTATTCGCTCACCTGGGCGGCAAAGAGCGCGACGGTGCGGGAGGGGGCGAGGGCCAGGGCGACGACGGCGTCGCGGGGCTGGCAGGCGTGCTCGCGGGCGTACTTGTTGGCGCGTTCGGCGGCTTCGGGGGAGAGGACGCCGTCGTCGACCATCGCGGCGATGACAAAGTCGTCGGCGCGGATCACGGCTCACCCCCGGCGGGGGCGCTCACGCGACAGGCGGCCTGCGCCTGGGCGCGGAGATCGCCCACGAACGAGAGCCCCAGGTAGTAGAGGGGCGTTCGGTCGATCATGGTGACGCGCTGGACGCGGCACTCGAAGGGGACCTGGCAGTTGTCGTCTTGAGAGGTGGGTGTGGTGCGGACCAGCAGGGTGCAGGCGCGGGGGAGGAAGACCGGGCTTTCGAGACCCAGGCCGCCCTCGGAGATGTCGACGACGCGCACGGAGAACCAGCGGCCGGCGTCGGTGATGGAGCGGGCGAGCGCGACCTGGGAGGCGCCCGGGCCGTCGAGGCGGGCGCGGGCGTCGATGCGGCACTGGCGGCGCACGTGCTGGCGGACGTTGAGGTTTCCGGCCGGATCGATCATGTGCTGCTCCCCTGAAGCGCCGGCAACGACGCGCATCCCCGATGTTCTCGGGCGGAAGCGAGGGGCACTTGAGGGGAACCCGGCGGGGGCGGGATGTTCACGCGACCCGGACGGCGGGGCGGCGGATGTGGTCGGCGATCTGGATGGCGTTCTGGGCGGCGCCCTTGCGCAGTTGGTCGCCCGCCAGGAAGAGGCAGACCCGGCGCGAGCGGTCGGGGTTGGGGGACGAGGGGTCGAGGCGGACGCGGCCGACCAGCACGTCGTCGCCGTGCGCGGCTTTGAGGGAGGTCGGGAAGTCGTTGGCGTGCCGGTCGTCGATGATGCGGAGGCCGGGGAAGGTGCGGAGCGCGTCGAGCACTTCGGGCACGCTGGCGTCGCGGGCGAGGGTGAGCGTGACGGCCTCGGCGTGGGCTCGGAAAACGGGGACGCGCACGCACATCGGGCAGACTTCCAGGGACTCATCGGCGAAGATGCGGCGGGTTTCGCGGATGATCTTGGTTTCTTCGCCGTTGAGGCCGGTGGATTCGTCGACGTGCGAGTTGTGGCTGAAGACGTTGAAGGCGCAGGGTTCTTTGAAGACCTTGGGAGCCTGCTCGTGCCCGTGCAGCGTGGCGTGGGCGTTGTCGCGCAGTTCGTGCATCGCTCCGGCGCCCGCGCCGGAGACGGCCTGATAGGTGGCGACGTCGATGCGAGTGAGGCCGAAGCGGGCGCGGAGCGGGGCGACGGCCATGACCAGCAGGATGGTCGAGCAGTTGGGGTTGGCGATGAGGCGGTGGTGGGGCTGCACGGCGTGGAGGTTGACCTCGGGGACGACCAGCGGCACGGCGGGGTCGTGGCGAAACGCAGAGGAGTTGTCGACCACGAGCGCGCCTTCGCTCACCATCGGGTGGGCGAGTTGGCGGGCGACGTCTGACGAAGCGCAGAGAAGCGCGACGTCACAGCCGCGGGCGGCGCGGGGCTCGGCGAGGACGATCGGCAGCGTGGTGTCGGCGTAGGGGACTGTGGTGCCGACCGATCGCGGCGAGGCGGCGGCGACGATGTGACTGGCGGGGACGCCCCGCGAGGCGAGGATGGCGAGCGCCTCGCGGCCCACGGCGCCGGTGGCGCCGACGACGCAGTACTTGGGATGGGGGTGGGATTGAGTTTTCACGCGACGGCTCCCGGGTGATGGGAGGCGGCCTGGCGGGCGCGGGTTTCGCGCAGCAGCGTGAAGATGTCGGCGACGACGGACTCGCTGGTGGGCCAGCGGCCGGCGCCGCTGCCGCGAATGGTGTGGGTGAGGCCATCGGACCATTCGAGGGTGACGGTGTTTTTCGCGCCCGGACAATCGAAGAGCGCGTCGCCCGCGTCGATCGCGCCCAGGTGCACGCCGGCCTTGGGCGTGCCTTCGTAGGCGTCGAGCCAGGCGACGTGGCGGAGCACGGTGTTGGCGGGACGGGTGATGAAGCCGGCGAGGGCGGCGTCGCTCAGGGGCTGCAGCGAGGGGTTGTGGATCTCGCCAAGCCCCGCGGCCAGCGCGATGACGCGGAGTTTGTCGAGGGCGTCGAGGCCTCCGAGGTCGCGCGAGGGGTCGGCTTCGGCGAAGCCCCGGCGTTGGGCTTCGCGCACGGCTTCGGCGAAGGTGTCGCCATGGGCGACACGCGAGAGGACGAAGTTGGTGGTGCCGTTGAGGATGCCTCGCACGCGGGTGAGGCGTGGGGCGTTGGGCTGGGCGGCGCGATTGGCGATGGCTTCGAGCACGGGGGTGGAGCCCCCGACGCTGGCGGAGTAGAGGAGGCGGACGCCGCGCGACGCGGCGAGGGCGTGGAGTTCCGGCCCGTGGGCGGCGATGACGGCCTTGTTGGCGGTGACGACGTGCGAGCCGGCGGCGAGGGCACGCTTGATGGCTTCCAGGGGAATGTCGATGCCGCCCATGGCTTCGACGACGATGTCGGCGCCGGAGGCGGCGACTTCGAGGGCGTCGCCACTGATGCGGACGCCGGGCAGGGCGTGGCGGGAGACATCGCGCACGGCGGCGGCGGTGACGCGGACGCGATCGGGGTGTTTGGAAAGGAGATCGAAGACGCCGCCACCGACGACGCCGGCGCCCAGGAGCGCGACGGTGCGGGGCGCGGGGGGCGCGGGCTCTTGGACGAGGTGGGTGGGGCCCGGGCCGATGCGGGTGAAGGTGGTCGCGTTGAGTGCGCCGAGTTCGAAGGCGAGCGAGCGGCTTCTCGCGAAGTTGACGGCCTTGTGCTGGATGATGGAGCCGTCGGTGTTGAGGGCGTCGTCGTAGGTGGCGTCGGCGAAGCGGGGCGGGGGCGGGGTGAGGCCCTGAGGGTCGCGCTCGTAGAGACCGTTGACGTCTTTGAGCAGGCGGCAGCGGGCGTTGCCGAGTGAGGCGGCGAGGAAGAGTGCGGTGAGGTCGCTGCCGCCCCGGCCCAGGAGGACGAGGCGGGCGTGTTCATCGACGGCGACGAAGCCTGGGAAGACCACGACGCCTTCGCGATCGAGCGCGTCGCGGATGGCCTGGGCGTTGATGCTGATGGGCGTGGCGTCGAAGGGGTCGCCACTGGCGAGCATGTGGGCCGAGGCCGGGGTGATGACGCAAGCGGGCACGCCCGCGCGTTCGAGTTGGACGCCCAAAATGCCGGCGCTGGTGAGTTCACCGATGGCGGCGACGCTGGCCTTGGCCTGGCCCGACACGTCTTCGCAGACGGATTCGCACAGGGCGAGGAGGCGGTTGGTCTCGCCGTAGAGCGCGGAGACGACGGCGACGACCTTGTAGCCATCGCGGCGCCAGCGGTAGATCTCGTGCACGGCTCCGCGCAGGGCGTGGACGTCGCGCAGGACCGAACCACCGAACTTCAAGACGACAATCTTTTCGGACTGTTGATTCAGAGACACGCTGCGACCTCCGCGGGGGATGAACAACACGCGGCCTTGGCCAGCGCGCACGCCAAGTCATCGGTGATCGCCTGCGCCGGCTCAAGCCCGACGCTCAGACGCAAGAGGCCATCGGTGATGCCCGCCTGCACACGCTGCTCGCGGGGCACGTCGGCGTGGGTCATGGTGGCGGGGTGGGTCAGCAGGGTTTCGACCGACCCCACATGCTCGGCCAGGCGGCAGAGTGTGACGCTGGTAGCGATTGTGCGGGCGGCATCGAGTGAGCCGGCGTCGAAGGAGACGACGGCGCCGTGGCCCCCGATGTGCTGTGCGTGGGCCAGGCGGCGGGCTTCGCCCTGGGCGAGGCTTGGGTAGTTGACGCGGGTGATGCCGGGCTGGCGCGAAAGCCAATCGGCGATGACGCCCGCGGTGGCGGACTGATGGCGGATGCGCAGCGGCAGCGTGCGGATCCCCTGCAGCGTGAGCCAGGCGCCGAAGGGAGTCTGGATCGCGCCGGTGCACTTGCGGATGAAACGCAGGCGCTCGAGGAACGCGGCGTCGCGCGAGGTGACCGAGCCCCCGAGTGCGACCGAGTGGCCCTCGATGAACTTGGTCGTCGAATACACAACGATGTCGGCGCCGAGGTCAAGCGGGCGCTGCAGGATCGGCGTGAGGAAGGTGTTGTCGACGACGAGCTTGGCGCCCGCGACGTGGGCGACATTCGCGAGGGCTTGGATGTCGCAGATCTCGAGCGACGGATTGGCGGGGGTTTCAGCGAAGACCAGGCGGGTATTGGGGCGGATGGCGCGGGCGACCGCGTCGGGGCAGGTGGCGTCGACGAAGGTCGAGGAGACGCCCAGGGGTTCAAGGATTTGGCGGAGCAGGCGGGTGGTGCCGCCATAGACGGACTGGCCGCAGACGACGTGATCGCCCGCGCGGACCAGCGAGAGGAACAGCGCCGTCTCGGCGGCCAGGCCCGTGCTGAACGTGACGGCGGGGGGCGAGGCTTCGAGTTCGCCCAGCACGCGTTCGAGTTCCGCGACGGTGGGGTTCGACACGCGGCTGTACTGGTGTTCGCAGGTGCTGCCGATGCCTTCGCGCGAGAAGGTGGTGGATTGGACGAGGGGCGTGACGGCGGGGTGGCCATCGATGCTGGGGCGGCCGAGGCCAGGGCAGAGGATGTCGGGGGAGAGTGAGTCGAGGGAAACGGGCGACGACATGATGCGAGCACTCCGGCGTCGCACCGAGGGTGACCAACTGTGGCGTGGGGTCGCGGCGAACGATCGCCGCTGGTTTTTGACGACGTGCTCACAGGTGAGCCGGTCGTCCGCATCGTCCCCCACGCCGGGGTTGGACTCGGCACCGTGGCTCGCGTGATTGGCACGCGGCTCGGTTGCCGCCCGGAATCGCGAAGTGCGTCCCGGGACTCTTGATGCAACGGAGAAGAGGCTAGACATTGGGTCGTCGCTCGTCAAGGGGCGAGGCCTTTGGCGGCGAGGAGCTCGGCGTCCCTCGGCGCGCTCGCTAGGCTGTGCACACGTATGTCCGAGCCCACGCGACTTCTGGTTCTAATGAATCCCGGGCGCCAGAGCCGGTTTTACTTGGTTGGGCTGGTGCGGGCGGCCCAGCGCCTGGGCCTGCATGTGGTGCCGCTGGAGTTGGCGCCGATTTGGGAGCACGTGAACAAGGCTTCACAGAAGATTGACGCGACGCTGGAAGTGGGGCGGCAGTTGCGGGGGCTGGTGGCACGCGAGCGAATCACGCACGTGCTGGGGTATGGGTCGAACGGCGCGGAGTTGGGGCAGGTGTTCGGTCACGGCGTGGAGCCCCTGTTCGCGTCGCTGGGGCTTACGCACCTGATGCTGTGGACTGATCACCCGAACTGGTTTTTGGATGGACAATCGATGCGGCCCGAGATGGCGAGGCTGCTGGCCAACCCGCGGCATGTGCACTTTGTGAAATCGGAGATCGCGGCGGCGGAGTGCTGTGCGATGCTGGGGTGGCCCCGAGTGCACGGGCTGGCGATGGCGGAGGACTACGAGTTGTTGACGCCGGCGGCGGAGGTGTCGCCGACGCACGATGTGGTGGCGATCATCGGAGCCGCGTGGAAGCCCGCAGCCGCGGCGATGAAGTTCATCGACGCGGACGATCCGGACCCGGCGGAGATCGATGCCGGGTGCGCGGAGCGGGCGACCGTCGCGCTGCGCACGGCGCTGGATGCGCAGCAGTGCCCGGATGCGGAGCGAGATGGCGTCATGGCGTGGGCGGGGCGGGTGATGGAGGCCAAGCAATCGAGGCCCCTGGATGCCGTGTGGCGGATTACCCGCGAGGAGGGCATGCAGGCGCCGGCATGGCTGACGCAGGACGCGCGGCGGTGGTACGCGGTCGGGGCGGCGATCCGCATGCAGGGGGACTGGCGTCGAAACTTCTGGCTCGCGTGGCTGGCACGGCGGCGCACCCTGCTGCTGTGCGGCTGCGACGCCCGAATGCTCACGCCCGATCAGCCCGAGTTCGCGCGGGGTTGGGTGGCGTACGACCAGCAGGCGAAGGTGTATGGGCTCGGGCGCTGCGTGATAAACACGAACGCGGCCCACGACGAGGAGGGGTGCACGCACAAGCCCTTCCAGATCGCGGCCAGCGGCAGTGCGTGTGTGCATCACGCGACGCGCGGTCTGGAAGATCTGTTCGCATCGCCAAACGAGGTGCTGACGTTTACGCGCGGGCCGGAGTTGCTGGAAGCGGTGGGGGCGGCGTGTCTTCGCCGGGGCGACATGGCGTGGGCGATGCGGGAGCGGGCGATGCGGGACCACACGTGGGACAAGAGACTGGCGCGGATGCTGGCCTTGAGCAGCCACGCTCCCGCATGAGCGTCGAGCCCGAGCCGCGGCTTGCGTTTCCGGCCGGGCGAACCCGGGGGTGACACCCGCGACCGACGCGGCAAGCTGCCTGAGTACCCGAGCACCCCGACTTCTTGGAGAACACCGCTGCCAGCATTGCCCTGACGCCCTGATTTCCGGACCTCGGGAGTTCTGAAGCCGATCACAACCGACAGGGGAACTTTCGCTGTTGAGATCGCGTAAAGAGATGCGATACTGCTGGTGCGGGTGATTGCTCCGGCGACCCTGGGGAACCAGGCCCGGCGAGCGGCCCGCGACGACCGCGGGGGCGCCCCTGCGGGCGATGTGCTGCGAGCGACGGCTCGCGGGTGTGGAGCCCGGCGATGCGGAGATACAACCGCAGGCGACCGGGGAGGCTCTTACACGAAGGAGGTGATCCAGTGACGCAAGTTAGCTGTACGAAGGGGCTGAGCCGCTAAAACGGCCGCTCGACGGAGCTGGCCTTTGGCCCAGCCCACGAACAGGAGAAATGACTCCTACGGCCGCCGTCCCTCAGGGGCGGCGGTTGTTGTTTTGCGGGAAGGCACTGGGGATCTGGGACTGGGGACTGGTGCGGAAGAAGACAGAGGCATGAGGGATCAGGCACTAGGCACTAGGGAAGACATCGGAAGCCAAACAACGAATGCCGAATCACGAATGCCGAATGCCGAGCATGAAAAAAGCCCGGCGATTGCTCGCCGGGCTCGGAACTTGCAAAGGCTTCAGATTCAGTGCTCGGTCTTGCCGCCGATCATCATGCCGTAGAAACTGCGGTAGACGAAGAAGGCGCTGATCGCGAAGAAGATAGCCGCGAGGATGAGGGTGAAGGTGGCGCCCTGGCTGGCCCGCAGGCTGATGGCCAACTCGACGGCGAGCAAGCCGAACAACGTCGAGAACTTGATGACCGGGTTCATGGCCACGCTGCTGGTGTCCTTGAACGGGTCGCCCACGGTGTCGCCCACGACGCAGGCGTCGTGCAGTGGCGTGCCCTTGGCCTTGAGTTCGGTCTCGACGATCTTCTTGGCGTTGTCCCAAGCGCCGCCCGCGTTGGCCATGAAGATGGCTTGGAAGAGGCCGAACAGGGCGGTGGCGATCAAGAACCCAATGAAGAAGTACGAGTCGTAGAAGGCGAACGCGAGGGTGGCGAAGAAGACTCCCAGGAAGATGTTGAACATGCCGGCCTGGGCGTACCGGGTGCAAATGTCCACGACCTTCTTGCTGTCTTCGACGCTGGCCTTGGTGGCGCCATCGAGCTTGATATTCGCCTTGATGAACTCCACGGCGCGGTACGCGCCGGTGCTCACGGCCTGAGTGGAGGCGCCGGTGAACCAGTAGATGAGCGCCCCGCCCGCGATGAGGCCCAGGAGGAACGGCGGGTGCAGCAGGCCCAGCTTGGCGATCTCGTCCTTGTCGGTCAGCCCGTGCGTCAGGCCGACGATGAGGGCGAAGATCATGGTCGTCGCGCCCACCACGGCGGTGCCGATGAGCACGGGTTTGGCGGTCGCCTTGAAGGTGTTGCCCGCGCCGTCGTTCTCTTCCAGGAACTCCTTGCCCTTCTCGAAGTCGGGCTTGAAGCCGAACTGGCTCTGCACTTCGCCCTCGATGCCGGGGATGGTCTCGATGGTCGAGAGCTCAAACACGCTCTGGGCGTTGTCGGTCACCGGGCCATAGGAGTCGACGGCGATCGTCACCGGGCCCATGCCCAGGAAGCCGAACGCGACCAGGCCGAACGCGAACACGGCGGGGGCGACCATCAGGTTGCCCAGGGTGTGGCCATTCGAATCAGCAAAGCCGGTGATGTAGTACGCGGCTCCCATGAGCAGCATGATGGCGATGCCCAGCCAGTACGCCGAGAAGTTGCCGGCAACGAAACCCGACAGGATGTTGAGCGACGCGCCACCCTGCTTGGAGCTGGTGACGACCTCGCGCACATGGCGGCTGTGGGTGCTGGTGAAGGCCTTGACGAGTTCGGGGATGATCGCGCCCGCGAGCGTGCCGCAGGTGATGATGGTGGAGAGTTTCCACCACAGCGTGGTGTCGCCATTGATATTCGGAATCAACAGGTAGCTGGCGAGGTAAGTGAGGACGATCGAGACACCCGAGGTGATGAACACCAGATTGGTCAGCGGCGCCTCGAAGTTCATGGCCGCGGCGTTGCCGTACTTGCCCTTGGCCAGGAACTGGTTGAAGAAGTACGCGCCCGCCGAGGCGATGACCATGATAATTCGCATCATGAAGATCCAGACGAGGAGCTGGACCTGCACGGTGGCAGCAGCCGCCTGGGCGGCTTCGGGCGTGCCCGCGTTGGTGTAGAGGCTGGGGAAGATCGCCAGCATGATGAACGAGATGAGGGCGACGCCGGTCACGCCATAGGTCTCGAAGCCGTCGGCGGAGGGGCCGACGCTGTCGCCGGCGTTATCGCCCACGCAGTCGGCGATGACGCCGGGGTTGCGGGCGTCGTCTTCTTTGATCTTGAAGACGATCTTCATGAGGTCGGAGCCGATGTCGGCGATCTTGGTGAAGATGCCGCCCGCGATGCGGAGGGCGGCGGCGCCGAGCGACTCGCCGATGGCGAACCCGATGAAGCACTTGCCCGCGATGGCGCTGGGCAGGAACAGCAGAATGATGAGCATGATCAGCAGCTCGACGCTGATGAGCGCCATGCCGATGCTCATGCCGGCCTTCAGGGGGATGTCGTAGCAGGGCCAGGGGCGGCCACGCAGCGAGCCGAACGCGGCACGGCTGTTGGCGAAGGTGTTCACGCGGATGCCGAACCACGCGACGCCGTAGGAGCCGGCGATGCCGATGAGGCTGAACAGCAGAATGATCGCCATCTCGGGGACCGAGACCTTGACCAGCAGCAGGAAGTACGCGGTCATGGCCGCGGCCACGAAGGCCCAGAGGATGAGCAGAAACTTGCCTTGGCGCAGCAGGTAGGCCTTGCAGGTTTCGTAGATGAGTTCGGAGACCTCGAGCATGCTCTTGTGCACGGGCATGTTCTTGAGCTGGGTGTAGATGAACAGCCCGAAGCCCAGGCCCAGAGCCGCGACGAGGATGCCGACCAGCAGCAGATTGTGCCCGCTGAAGCCCCCAAGGAACGAAACTTTGACGGCGCTGTTGGTGAGGTCAGGAAGGACGATGTTGACCTCGCCCCCGGCTTTGTGCTCGCCTTCGGCGGCACGGGCCATGGGACTCAGCGACAGGAAGGCGATGAGGCACGCCAGCAGCATGGGTGTGCGGCGGGCGAGCGACTTCAGGCTCGCGAGGGGAGCGATGGCGGCGACAGCGTGTGGCACGGGTGTTGGCCTCCGGTAAATACAGGCCGCCCGACGCTTTCGGCGGGGCGGCGAGGTTGTCCGTGGGTTCCGGCTCGCGGCGAAAACGAGAATGCCAATCGCAAGCCGGATTCGAGAGAAAACGTTTTCAGCCCCGCACGCGAGAGGCTTTTGCCCAGTCGTGGAGGCACAGTGTGCGTCAGCGGCGGGCGTTTGTCAACGCCGCGCACGTTTCGCGCCCCAACCGGGGGAGAAACTTAGCGTTCGACCTTTTCGCGGCGCGGGGGCATCATGCCCATCTCGGGCTTGACGCGGCGGACCTGGCTCTTGCGGGCATCGCGGCGGGCACGCTCGGAGGGCTTCTCGTAGAACTCCTTGCGCTTGATGTCCTTGGTGAGGCCCTCCTTCTCGCACAGCTTCTTGAAGCGGCGCATCAGGCCTTCCACGCTCTCCCCGCTACGAGCCTTCACTCGGATCGACATGCTCACCTCACGCTCGGAACGCGTCGGACAATCGAAGGAGACCAGGGCCACATGCCCCGGCCGCGACGTTCGACCCGAACCCCGCCCCGTCTGTTTCTTGCCCACACCCGCCGGGCGACCGTGCCCGGTGTGGCCCAAAGTAAAGCAGGCAAACAGGGGCCGATCAAGCCCCAAAGGGCAAACGACGGCCAATCACCGGATTTTGGCGCGCAAACCCGGTCGATGCGGGCGCCGGGAAGGCGGCTGGTCGGGTAGGCTTGGGGCATGAAGTTTGCCGTGATCTTGCCGGCCGCCGGGGCTTCTTCCAGGTATGCCGCCTCCGGGGGGCTGCGTCACAAGCTGGACGAAGACCTGGGCGGGAAGCCCGTGCTGCAGCGCACCGTGGAGTTATTTACCAAGTTCGAGCCCCGGGAGGGGTCGATCGGGGCGATCATCGTGGCCGGGCCGGCGGACGACGACGCGTTTGCCGAGTTCAAAGATCGGCACGCGGATCGGCTGGCGTTGCTCGGGGCGAGCATCTGCCGCGGGGGGGCGACGCACCGGTGGGAGACGGTGCGGAATGCGTTGGCGCTGGTGCCGCCGGAGTGCACGCACGTGGCGGTGCATGATGCCGCCCGGCCCTGCGCGAGTTTGGAGTTGCTGGACCGGGTCTTCGACGCGGCGACTCGCCACCCGGCGGTGATCCCGGCGATCGACGTGCCGGACACGATCAAGCGGGTGCGGGACACGGGCGAGGCGGAGGTGGATAACGACCCGGCCGCGGCGATCCTCGGCGCGGCCCCGAAGGGGCGGACGGTGCGGGTGGTGGAGGCGACGGTGCCCCGCGAGGGGCTGGTGCTGGTGCAGACGCCCCAGGTGTTTGAGGTGGAGCTGCTGAGGCGGGCGTATTCGCAGGCGGACTTATCGAGCACGGATGATGCGAGCCTGATCGAGCGGCTGGGGGCGAGCGGGGACAAGGCGGCGCGGGTGGTGATCGTCGAAGGCGAGGCGAGGAACATCAAGATCACGCGCGCGGCGGACCTGGCGATGGCGCGGCAGGTGATGGGCCTGAAGGAGCCGGAGGGCCGGGCGGTGCACAAGCGGTTTTGAGCGGCGAGAGTTGGGCACAGGGCACGGCGGCTATCGCACGACGGTGCTTCGGGTGACGCGCAGGCTGGCGTCGGGGTCTTCGACGCTGACGAGCACGCGCTTGCCGCGAAGGTCGGCGCTTTTGAAGACGAAGCGTTTGGTGGTTTGGCGGCCGGGGCCGAGATCGGGCATGACGCCCTTGTTGCGGGGCAGGTCCGGGGCGAAGACGGTCAGGTCCAGCGAGCGGGTTTCGGAGCCCGTGTTGGCGACGCGGATGTCGACGTGGGTTTCGCCCGTGGCGTCGGCCTGCACCGCCGAGACACTGACCTTCAGGCCCTTGAGGCCGAGTTCCACCGGGCGGGTGATCTCGATGGAGGCGTAGGTGCGTTCCGCGGCCAGTTGCATGTCGAGCACGAAGGGCTTTTCGCCGGCTTCCTCGCTGGCGCTGAAGGCGACGCTGACGGGGATCCGCTCGGTCTTGCCGGGCTGCACGGTGAAGGACCCGCCCCGGGGGGAGATGCGCCAGGAGCGGTCCTTGTGCCCGGTGTCGAAGCCGCCGGGTTCGAGGATGGCGAAACGCCCGCTGAGGGTGACGGGCCAGGGGTTGTTGACGACGAGGGCAAGGTCCTGCTGATCGCCCCCGGATTCGAGCGTGGGGGGGTCGATCATGATCGAGGCGAGGCATCGAACCAGGTCAATATCGATGCCTTCGATGAACACGGGGTCATTGCCGACTGGCACGTCGGCCCCCGGGCGGCGACGGTCGTCCACGTGCTGGGGCAGGGGCTTGGAGTTGCCAAAGACATCGACGACCCGCAGCGGTCCTTCGCCCAAGTAGGCGCGGAACGAGGTGTCTTCGGAGGATTCGTTCCAAACGGCGAGCGCGCCGCCACGATCGGCGGGGGCGCCGGGGAGCGGGGCGAGGATGAACGCGACGATTCCTTCGCCCGCGGGGTATTGACCTACGACGCGGCGCTCGCCGAGGCGCTCAAGGAGCGCCCGCCACGCGGCCAGTTCGGGCTTGGGGTTGGCCTGAGGGCGGCGGGAGGCGTCCCACACCCAGGGGTCGAGCAGGGACATCGACAGGCCGGGGGCCAGACCGTGCTCGCGATCGCCCGCGTTGGCCCAGAAGTAGACGGCGCGCTTGACGAGGTCTCCCGGTCCGGCGGCCTCGCCCATCCGCGGGGCGTCGGCGCACTCGAACACGACGTCGAGGGAGGCGTCGCGGGCCGGGGCGTGGTCTCCCCTCCAACTGGCGACCGCGAGGCCCACGCCTTCGGGGGTCATGGAGGAAGGGGCAAGCGCCTGGACCTTGGCGCCTTCGCTGGCACGCCAGGCCTGGTCGAGGCGACCTCCGACGTAGAGCGTGGGGGTGGGCATGAGCTTGGCCAATGAGCCTCGCACGCTGGCAACGCTGGATGAGGTGAGGCGCCAGAAGATTCGACTGTCGCCGACGCTGCCGACTCGCCAGCGGCCGATGCGCTGGCCCAGCACGTCGAAGAGATCCGTGCCGTAGGGGGTCCAGAGGGATGGGTCGCTGAGCAGGGCGTTCCAGGGGTCGTCGATATCGACCTGGGCGGCGGCGGCGAGCGAGGCGGGGGTGCCCGGCAGGCTCAAGGTGACATCGGTCCAGTTGTCGTTGAGCCCGCTCAGCACCGGCTCCAGGGCCTTGGCGCGTTGGGAGATGGCGGGCTGGGTGAGTGAATCTTCCCATGCGGGCAGGCTGATCTGCCCGGCGCCGGTGCGGCTGGCGATGGGGTTGATGAGTTCGAGCAGGCCCGGGGGCAGGTGTTCGACGACCAGCCCGAAGCGGCCTCGGTCCTGCCCGCGATCTTCGCCTGCGCGCCCTGCGCTGCCGCCGGGGGCGGCCAGGGTCGTGGCGCCCTGCACCCAGACGAAATCCACGCTGGCGCCGCTCACGACGCGCCCTCCGGCACTGAGGTTCATGACGCCCCGGTACCAGCCCAGGGAAGAAACCTTCGGCGACCACTGGATGGCGGCGGAGCCCCCGGCGACGCGGTGCTCCATGCGGTCCATCTCACGGCCATTGACGTCGAAGACGCGAGCCTCCATGGTGAGGGCTTCGCCGGCGAGGTCGCGCACGAGCATGCGGAGGGTGGGCTTTTCGTCCGAGAGGACGATGTTCGCGGGTGACAGCGTGGAGATTTCCACGCGGGGCAGTTGTTCGATGGAGAGGTCGTCGAAGTAGACCCCGCCCTTGTAGTCTTCGAGCTCCACGCGCGAGGGATCCGTGTGCCCGGCCTGCAACTGGCTGGGCTGGAGGAGCAGCAGTTCGATCTGCATCCAGGCGGCGGAATCGAAGCTGCCGACGACTTCGAGGCTCGCGTCACCCCAGTCGCCCCCGGTCGTAAAGGGCGCGGAGCGGACTTCGCTGCCGGGGATCAGTTTGCCCGCCTTGTCGAGCATGCGGGCGACCAACTCTCCCCGGGCGTGGTCGAGGTCGACGGTGCGGACCTTGGCGTGCACGCGGTAGTCGGCGCTGGGGAAGATCGGTACGGCGCCGGGGGCGAGCAGCAGTGAGGTGGAGCCGCCACGGGTGGGGAGGTAGACGCTGCCGACGCCGGCGTAGGCCTCTCCCTTTTCGGAGGTATAGGAGAGGTGGGCCTGGTTCCACGAGGGGAACCCAGGGCGGCGGACTCCCTGCGGGTCATCCTGGTCGCGGAACCAATCGCGGGGCACTTCGCCCGGGTTTGTGTCGCGTTCTTCGAAGTCGAAGACTTTGACGACGCGCCCGGCCGCGGCGGGGCGCTGGATGCCCGTCGGGGCGTCGGGTGGAACCACGGGCGGGTTGACGCTGATGGTTTGGGCGTGGGCGGCAAGGGTGAAAGGAAGCAGCGCAAACGACAGCGCAGCCCACAGGCACGAGGGCGTGCGACCGAAACGCTGCTTGTGGGGCCATGGGCCGCGCATGCTGCTGGAGATATCGGTCCATCCCGGCGCGGGGCTCAAGCGGGATTGGTCGGGCCTGTGGGCGGGGCGATGGCACGGGCCGCATAAACTGACTTCATGCCAGTGACCAGTCATGAAGTGTTTCTTGAGGCCTCGCAGGTGCTGGCCCAGTTCGCGGCGTTGGGGGATCAGATCGCCCGGATCGATGAGGCGACACGGAGGATGGCCGCCGGGTTCCGGATCGGGGGCAAGGTGCTGGCGTGCGGCAACGGGGGTTCGGCGTGCGAGGCGATGCACCTGTGCGAGGAGCTGACCGGGCGGTTTCGGCATGATCGGCCGGCGCTGCCGGCGATCGCGTGCGTGGACAGCGGGCACCTGACGTGCGTGGGCAATGACTATGGCTATGAGCGGGTGTTCGCCAGGTGGGTGGAGGCACTGGGGGTTAAGGGGGACACCCTGGTGGTGTTCTCGACCAGCGGGAACTCGAAGAATGTGATCGAGGCGGTGGGGGCGGCCAAGCAGCGGGGCTTGTACACGCTGGCGCTGCTGGGCGGGAGCGGGGGGCAGCTGGCGGGACGCTGCGACGTGGAGTGGATTGTGCCCTCCAAGAAGGCGGAGCGGGTGCAGGAGGTGCACCAGGTGATCATGCACGCGTTGATCGCGGGGATCGAGCGCGAGCTGTTTCCGGAGCAGGCGGGGTGAGCCCGCCGGTGGTGCGTCCAACGCCGTTCGGCCGCGTCGAGATCCGGCTGGGCGACAACCTGCGGCTGTTGCCCACGCTGGAGTCTGGGGCGTTCAACCTGATCTACATCGATCCGCCCTTCAACACCGGACGTCCGCAGGCTCGACGCCGTATGAGCGTGGAGAAAGATGAGGCGGGAGAGCGCCGCGGCTTCCGGGGTGAGCGGTTCAAGGTGACGTGGCTCAACAGCCCCGCGTACGCCGATGCGTTCGATGACTATGCGGGGTTTCTGGAGCCTCGATTGCGAGAGGCTCATCGGCTGCTGACGCCGGACGGATCGTTTTTCCTGCACATTGATTGCCGGGAGAGTCATTACTGCAAGGTGCTGCTCGACCAGGTGTTCGGACGCGGGTCGTTCATGAACGAGATCGTGTGGGCGTATGACTACGGGGCCAGGACTCGCAAGAAGTGGTCGTCCAAGCACGACACGATTTTGTGGTACGCGAAGGACCCCAAGAGGTACACATTCCGGTACGCGGAGATTGATCGGATTCCGTACATGGCTCCAAAGCTCGTGGGGCCGGAGAAGGCGGCCCGGGGCAAGACGCCTACGGACGTGTGGTGGCACACGATCGTGAGCCCGACGGGCAAGGAGAAGACTGGATATCCGACGCAGAAGCCGCTGGGGATTCTGGAGCGGATCGTGCGGGTGCACAGCAACCCGGGAGAGCGGGTGCTGGACTTCTTTGCGGGCAGCGGGACGCTGGGCGAGGCGGCGGCGCGGCTGGGGCGGGATGCGGTGCTCATCGACAGCAGCGCGGAGGCGGTGGAGGTGATGAAGCGGCGGCTGGCGTTTGCGGGCCCGGGGTGATGGGGTGAGCGTGTGAAGCACGTGGAGGCGTGAGTGATGCTGGCGTTGTTGCGGGTGATGGATGCGAACGCGAACCGGGCCCGGGAGGGCTTGCGGGTTTTGGAGGATGCCGCACGGTTTGGGATGGATGATGCGGGATTGTCGGGGGGCTTCAAGGCGGTGCGGCACGCGGTGACGCTGGCGGTGACGAGCGTGGGCGAGGCGGCGCTGCTGGCGGCCAGAGACACGCAGGGGGATGTGGGGGTGGGGGTGAAGGTGGCGTCGGAGATGCGGCGGGCGGATTGGCGCGGGGCGTGCATGGCCGCGGGTTCGAGGGTGGGGGAGGCGCTGCGGGCGATGGAAGAGGCGGCGAAGGTGATGGGCAAGGCGGAGGTGGCGGCGGCGTGCGAGAAGGCGCGGTACGAGAGTTACACGCTGACGCAGAGGTTGGTGCAGAGGTTGCCGCATGCGGAGGCGCGGCAGTGGACGCTGTGCGTGCTGGTGAGCGAGCGGCTGTGCGGGCACATGGGTTGGCTGGAGGTGGCGAAGGCGGCGATCGAAGGCGGGGCCGACTGCGTGCAGTTGCGCGAGAAGGAGATGGACGGGGGGGAGTTGGTGAGGCGGGCTCGGGCGCTGGTGGAAGTGGCGCGGCCGCGGGGCGCGAGCGTGGTGGTGAATGATCGATTGGATGTGGCGCTGATCGCGGACGCGGACGGCGTGCACCTCGGGCAGACGGACCTGGTGTGTGCCGAGGCGCGGCGGTTGGCGGATGTCGCGCGGGCGGGGGGGCGGCGGCTGCTGATCGGCGTGAGCACGGAGCGGGTGGAGATGGCCCGCGCGGCGTTCGAGGCTGGGGCGGATTACGTCGGGCTGGGGCCGATGTTTGTCACGACGACGAAGGACAAGCCGCGACTGGCAGGGCCGGGATATGTGAGCGAATTCCGGGCGGATGCTGGCGTGGGTGGGCGGCCTCACCTGGCGATCGGGGGGATCTCAGTCGAGAACGTGGGCGAAGTCGCGGCGGCGGGGGCGCGAGGCGTGGCGGTGTCGAGCATCGTGTGCGGTGCGAAGGACCCAGCCGGAGTCTGCAATCGCTTGCGAGCGGCGCTTCCGAACGCGAGCGCAGGCCCCAGTGCCTAGTGCCCGGTCCTCAGTGCCTCGCCTCAGCCTTTGGCGAGTTCGTTGGCGGTCGTGTCGAAGAAGGCGACGCTCTTGGCGACGTTCTCTTCGAGTTCCTTGCCGCTGGTGATCTCGTATTCGACGAGGAAGACGCCCTTGAACTTCTGGCGCTTGAGCTCGGTGAGCATGCCCTTGACGTCGTTGCCGCCGGTGCCCCAGGGACGGTCTTCGTAGGTGGGCTTGTCGTCGACCTTGGCGACGTCTTTGAAGTGCAGTTCGAAGATGTGGCCATCGAGCTTCTTCAGGCATTCGAGCGAGTTCAGGCCGGAGCGCGGCCAGTGGCCCACGTCGCTGCACGAGCCGATCCATTCCTCGCGGCCCTTGATCGCTTCGAGTTCGACGTCGGGATCCCAGAAGGTGCTGGGCTTGGGGTGATTGTGGATGGCCAGGCGGATGCCGTATTGCTTGCCCAGCGAGGCGGCGGCGTCCCACATTTCGCGCTCGGGCTCGCAGGAGACTGTGTGCATGCCCATCTTCTTGGCGAACTCGAAGTTGGCGTGGTTGGCCTTTTCGTCCTTGGTGATGGCGATGACGCCGTAGCTGTTGGCGATGACGTGGTTTTTGTTGAGGTGCTCTTGGAGCGCCCTGAAGTGCTCGTCGGACATGTTGGCGTCGATGACGGCGTCGCCGAACTGGGGGGCGAGTTTCTGGCCCGGGTAGAACTCGGCGTGCGTGAGGCCCAGGCGGCCCATGGTCTCGATGGATTCGAAGACGGTGCGGTCGCGGAAGGTCCAGGACTGGCAACCGAGCTGCCAGCCCAGGGCCGCGGCGCCAGTGAGGTCGCGGCCCTTGGGCTGCGTCGGAGCTTTGGCCTTCCAGCGGTCGACCTTGATCGGTTCTGGCTTGGAGGCTTTGGCCGGCTGCGCGGCGGCCAAGGCAGTGGGGGCGAAGGCGGACGCGGCGGCGAGCTTGGTGAACTGGCGGCGAGTAAGCATGCGCTCAGCCTATCAAGAGCCGGTTCGTTTGTGCTGGTGGCGGCGTTCGGGTTTCGTACTTGACTTGGGAGCGGCAGCGGGCTTTCATTCAGGCCCTGAACCCCGAGGCGATGTGCCTTGGGCTCTTCCGGATCAGCGGCCGGCCCGAAGTCTCGGTTCACCGGCAGATCGTCGCCTTGCCGCCTTTGGCGGACAAAGAGCGACACCCCGCGGCGGGCGCCCCCTTGGGCGTGCGGCACGCGGGAGACGGAGGTTTGATATGGCTCGTTACACCGGTCCCAAGCTCAAGTTGTCTCGTCGCGTGGGCGCTCCGATCGCGGACAGCCCCAAGCACACGTCCAAGCGTGCGCTGACGTTCCCCGGCATGCACGGGTATCGCGGGCGTCGCCTGCGTGACTACGGCGTGCGCATGAACGAGAAGCAGAAGCTCAAGTACCACTACTCGGTGCTGGAGAAGCAGTTCCGCCGCTATCTGGAGCACGCCGGCAGCATGCCCGGCAACACGGGCGACATGCTTCTGCAGTTGATGGAGCGGCGATTGGACAACGTGATCCGTCGCGCGGGCCTGTCGAGGACGATCTGGGGCGCCCGGCAGATGGTGGCGCACGGGCATGTGTTCCTGAACGGCCGCAAGACGGACCGCCCGAGCGCCCAGGTGCACGTGGGTGATGTGATTTCGCTGAAGCCCAAGGCTCAGAAGCTCGCCAAGGAGGCGATGGAAAGCCTGGCGGGGTTCGAGGTGCCGGGCTGGATTGAGCTGAATCCGTCCGAGCTGACGATCAAGATTCTGGCGGTGCCGGCGACGGATCAGATTCCGTTCGACGTGAACACCAACCTGATCATCGAGTTCTATCGCTAATCCACGTCGGGTTTGGCGGGACGAGTTCCGGGGCCTTGCGCCCGCGGGCGCCTTCATTCATCTGGCGTTGCGGGCGAGGGACTTTGGAGCAACGTGGGGCACGCCCCCGGTTGTTCCGTGCGCGTACCATGTCGGCTCGGGCGATTCCACACTCTTTCGGCAGGAAGCAATGGTCAAAATCCTTCGCAAGAACAGCAAGTGGCTGATGGCGATCGGCGGGTCGCTACTGATGCTGACCTTCCTCATCAGCGGCAGCAACAACCCCTTCGCGCCCGATCCGGACAAGATGGCCGTCGCCGAGATGATGGGCAAGCCTGTGCAGCGCAAGGAGGCGGGCAAGTTCTCGATCGAGTTCGACGCGCTCAAGGAGTTTGTGCCCGGGGTTGTGAGGCTGCAGCTGGGCGTCGAGAACGGGACGCACTGGATGCTGCTGGTGCGCGAGGCCGAGAGTGCCGGGCTGGTGGGCGAGGCCCGCGACGGGGCCGATTGGCTGCCCGAACTCGCGCAGAGCGAGGCGGTGGCCGAGGTGGTTAGCCAGTATGGCTCGTTCGCCCAGCAGTTGATTCAGAACCGCAACTTCATGCAGCAGCAGGTAGATCGCATCCAGACGCAGTTGAGCCAGGCGCTGCCGATCGTGGCGGCCCGCAACCGCATGACGACCGAGGAGTTTGAGCACGCGCTGAGCCGCCTGCGGGGCGTCTCGCGCCTGATCAACGCGTACGACGGAGCCGCCCGGATGTCGGACCGGCGCCTGGTGCTCGACGCCCGCGAGCGGCTCGACGGGGTCATCGCCAAGGCGGTGATCATCCCGGCCGACCGGCTGGTGTCGGAGATCGCCGAGCCGACCGAGGAGCAGCTCAAGGCCCACTTCGAGAAGTATCAGAAGGTCAAGCCCCAGGATGGCGAATACGGCATCGGCTACGTGCTGCCCGAGCGGGTGAAGCTCGAGTGGTTCGAGGCGGATGCGGGCGAGATCGCCAAGATCGTGAAGCCCGATCCGATCGCGGTGAGCAAGGAGTACCAGCTCAACCGGGACAAGTACCCGGGCGAGTTCGCGGCGGAAAAGGGCAAAATCGAGCAGGCGCTGATCAAGAGCAAGACCGACGAGGTGATGGCCGAGATCGACCGGGTGTACAAGGCCCGGGTGCGGGCGGCGACGCGCAGCCTGGAGGCTGACGGGCCGATCCGCAAGCTGCCGGCCGATTGGGAATCGCAGCGCCCCACGATGGAATCGCTGGCCAACGACGTGCGTCAGGCGGTGGAAGAGAGCGAGGGCCTGAAACTGCCGACCTTCAGGGTGGTTCGCCTGGCGGACCGCTGGGTGCGGCTGGACGAGGTCTCGAACATGCCCGGCATCGGCCGCGGAACGGTTCGCCTTGGCAGCAACAGCAGCTCGCTGGAGCAGGTGCTCGCCTCGGACGCGGACTTTGACCCCAAGGCCCCGCTGGGATTGCAGACCCTGGTGCCCCTGGATACGCCGGTTGAGAGCGGCCAGAACCGGTTCTACTTCTGCGTGCTCGCCACCAAGGGTGAGGCGCCGGCCGAGTCGCTCGACGAGGTGCGCGATCGGGCGATCGCCGACTTCAAGCGAATCGCGGCGTTCGAGAAGCTCAAGGGCGAGGTCGAGCAGTTCAAGTCGACCGCGGTATCGGAGGGTTTGGAGGCCGTCGCGAAGATGTTTGAAAAGCCCGCGTCGGGGACGACGCCGCCGATTCCGGCGCTGCAGGTGCTGGATGATCTGCGGATCAGCCGCACGAGCGTGGGCAAGGAGTTCTCGCGTCCAGACGCAACGACGCAGACGCTGGATGTCCCCGAGGTGCGCGATGAGGTGATGAAGCAGGCGGACGCGCTGGGCCCCAAGGCCGAAGCGACGCCCGAGAACGCGGCGGCCCGCACCAGCGTCGTTCCCGTGCCCAAGTCGCTGTGCGTCGCGGTCATTCAGCAGACGCAGCCGGTGTTCATGGCCAAGGAAGACGTGCGGCTGTTGTCGCACGACGTGGTAACGTCGCTGCTGAGGAGCGAGCAGCGCGAGGTGGTGCCGCAGCCGACGAACCCCTTCTCGTTCGACGCGATGAAGGAGCGGCTGGGGTACAAGTCCAAGTCTGAAGACAAGAAGTCGTGATCGCGATTGTGACATGACCAAGCCCACCCTGCTGCTGGCCCACTCTGGCGACCCGGACGACGCCTTCATGTGGTGGCCCATCACCGGCAAGGTGATGCCGGATGGGACGCCCTGGCCGGGGGCGGACGCGGAGCCTCGGATCACGACCCGTGCCAGGCGGTACCGCGCCGTGCCGGGCGATATCGCGGTGTTCAACCGAATCGCAAAGGCGGGCGCCCGCTACGACCTGACGGCCCTCTCGGTGCGGGCATACGCGGACGTGCAGGAGAAGTACGTCATTACGCGAATGGGGGCGTCGTTCGGCGAGGGGTATGGGCCCCGGGTGATTGCTCCGGCGGATGACGCTCGCCAACCCGAGGACATTTTGCGAGACCCCGGCGCGATGATCGCTATTCCGGGATTTGAGACCAGCGCTTTTCTCGCACTCGGGCTGTATTTGGGAGAAGAGCGGCTGCGCGACCGGGCGAGGTTCGTCGAGCTGCCGTTTGATCAGATCATCCCGTTTGTGTGCAGCGGCAGGGCGGCGGCGGGGCTTGTGATCCATGAAGGCCAGATCACGTTTGGTGAGGCGAACCTGCGCTCGCTGCTGGATCTGGGCGAGTGGTGGCAGGCCACGCGCGGGCTGCCCCTGCCCCTGGGCGTGAACGCGGTCAAGCGCGACCTTGACGCGACCATCGGGCCCGGCACGCTGGCGAGCGTGGCACGCGACCTGCACGATTCGCTCGCGTACGCGCTCGAGCACAGGGATGAATCGGTGGCATATTGCATGCCCTATGCCGCCCACAACGCCGGCACGCAGCACATGTCCAGGCCCAGCGAGGCGACGGTGCGGCAGTACCTGGACATGTATGTGACCGGGCTGACGCGCGACCTTGGCGAGACCGGGCTTGAGGCGATTCGAAGGTTGCTTGAAGAGGGGGCGGCGCAGGGTTTGTGCCCGGCGCCACGGCGGTTGGATGTGCTGGGATGAGCATGAGGGGGTGATTGGGTGAGGGGGTGACGAGACTTTTGCTTGATAGACCTCTTTTCTTGTTCCGGCCCCAGTCCCCAGTCCCCGATCCCCAGTGCCTCCTCTAGACTTCCCCCCATGAATCTCATCCAGACATCCAGCGGCGTGGCGATCGAGCGGGCGGATGGCTCGCTCACGTTGATCCGGCTCATCCTGGGCATCGGGCGGAACTATGCCGAGCACGCCAAGGAGCAGGGGGCGGCGTTGCCGACCATGCCCATGGTGTTTACGAAACACCCGGGCAGCGCCAGCGTGAACGGGGCGGCGATCCGCGTGCCCAAGGTGTGCCAGGACCGGGCGCAGGTGGATTTTGAGGCGGAGTTGGGCGTCGTCATCGGCGCGGGGCCCACGGGCGAACCCTGCCGCGATGTGCCGCTGGAAAGGGCGATGGAGTTTGTGCTCGGGTACGTGTGCGGCAACGACGTCTCGGCCCGCTGGTGGCAGAAGGAAGGCTCGGGGGGCCAGTTCACGCGCGGCAAGTCGTTCGACACCTTCTGCCCGCTGGGGCCAAGGGTGGTGGCGCGGGAGGCGATCCGCGATCCGCAGAACCTGGATGTGATCTGTCGCGTGAACGGGCGGGAGATGCAGCACGGGAACACGAAGGACATGATCTTCTCGGTGGCGACGCTGGTGTCGGACCTGTCGCGGGGCTCGACCCTCTGGCCCGGGACAGTGATCATGACCGGCACGCCCTCGGGGGTGGGCATGGCCCGCAACCCGCCCGAGTATCTGAAGGATGGCGACGTGGTCGAGGTGGAGATCCCGGGCATCGGGGTGCTGAAAAATCGAGTGGAGTTCGAGTAAACCCGCGACACGGCGGCAAGCGGCCGACGCAAGGAAGCGATGTCGAAGAAAAAAGACCCCAACCAGGAACGCGTGATCGAGAACCGCAAGGCGCGGTTCGAGTATCACATCTCCGACACGCTGGAGGTCGGCATCGCCCTGCGCGGGTCGGAGGTCAAGAGCGTCCGCGGCGGCGAGGTGTCGCTGGGCGAGGGGTACGTCGTCGCCAAGGACGAGCCGCTGACGCTGGAGTTGATGAACGTCAACATTGGCGAATACGCCGCCAGCGGGGCGCTGGGGCATCGGCCCAAGCGGGCCCGGGCGCTGTTGGCCCATGCCAAGGAAATCCGCAAGCTCGCCAAGCAGAGCCAGGTGAAGGGCATGACCATCGTGCCCCTGAAGTTGTACTTCAAGGATGGCTGGGCCAAAGTGCTGATCGGCGTCGCCAAGGGCAAGCAGGCGCACGACAAGCGCCAGACCATCGCCAAGCGCGACGCGGACCGCGACCTGCAGCGGGCGATGTCGCGCAAACCCAAGTCGTGGTGAGTTTTTGGTAGGGCGGCTCTGGGTGGCCCCTCTCTCCGAGAGGGGCGTTGTTGCGAACTCAAGATCTCGTGTTCGCGCCGGTGCTGGCAGTGGTCGAAGTGTGCCCCTCTCGGAGAGAGGGGCCACCCTCGTCGGGACGACTCCCTACAGCCCGAGCCGCGTGAGAATGCCGTCGAGCAGGCTGCGGCTCAGTTCTTCATCGCCGAAGGGCGTGATGGAGATCTTGACGTGCGTGCCGGTGGTCGTGCGGGTGGCGATGATCTCGACGTTCGGGTAATCGGAGCTGCGCGGCGGCAGGCCCGTGACGGTGCCGCCCTCCTCGGTGGCGACCGACTTGGTGATGCTGTAGCCCCGGGCCCGCATGGTGGATTCGGCGGCGGCGATGACCGCGGGCGCGCGGCTGGCGTCGGGGAGGTCGGTCTCCAGGCTGGGGTAGGAGTACGACGCGCGAATCGCCGAGGCGCCTTGCGTGCGGATCGAGGGTTCGCAGCCGCCAGCGGCGAAGAGTGCGGCAAAAATCGCGAGTGAGGTGAAGAATCGTGCGGGACGGCGGGTCTTCATGGGCGTGGTTTCCGAGGGCGTTGGCAGCGGCACACGCTTGCGTGCGTGCCTTCGCGAAGTTGATGATATCGGCGGGGCCGCCTGAAAGGGCAACGGGCAGCGGACAGGCGGCGAGCCCCGGCCTGCTCCCGCGGGCGCGGGGCATAGGATGGTCCGATCTGCGAGTGGTTTGTTCTTTGAGAACTGAGGGGCCGAACTGGATTCGACCGGACAGGGAACGCACGACGTGGCGCGTCGAGGTGCACGTTGGCCTCGTAAAAAAACGTGCAAAATATTAATTGCTAACAGCAATTACGCTCTCGCGGCCTAACTAAGGCTGCATGACCCCCACCCGATGCCTGATGGGGAGGGGGTCAAAAACATCAGGCTGGCAGAGATCCGCCGCCTTCGGGGGTCACCTGCGAGACAACACCGGGGGCTGGGCATGCGGAAAGGGCGCGGGCGCTCGCGACGCATGCCGAGATCAAATCGCCCGACACACGCGTAGAAGCGTCGTGCCGACTGCCTCGGGACGGGGGTTCGATTCCCCCCGGCTCCATTCTTCATTCTCGTGCCTTCGCGGACTTTCGCGCTGCGCGAGGCTGATCCGCAACGGCGTCTACCTGCCGCCTGCGGCGGCACGCTGGTAGGCGGCGATGCTGCGTGAGGCCGCCGCGCTCCAAGAAAAGTGCTCTCGCACGAGGCGTTGGGCGTTCTCACCCTGCAGGTGCGCCAACGGCTGGTCCGACAAAAGCCGCGAGAGCGAGTCGCAGATCGCGTCTGGCTCGCACGGCGCCACGAAGCCGGCGTTGGAGGATTCAACTTCGGGGAAATGGCACGCGGGCGTGATCACGACGGGACGTCCGACCATCATCGCCTCCAAGACCGCCATGCTGAAGCCCTCCTGCCTGCTGGGCAGGCAGAAGCACGCGCACCCTGCGAGGGCGGCGAGCTTGGCGGGCCCGTCGAGGGCGCCGACGAAGTGGATCCGCGACTGGAGCCCGAGGCTCAGCGCCTGTCGACGCAGCTCCGCTTCGACGCCGCCATCCGGACCCGCGAGCACCAGGTCGACGTCCGAACGGGCTTTGGAGAGTTTCGCGAAGGCGGCCAGAAGCACTTCCAGTCCCTTCTTGGCATGAAGGCGGCAGAGTGAGAGGATGTAGGTTTGCCCGCGGAGCGCAGGGTGAAGATCGATAAAGGCGTGGGAAGGCGGCGGCGGATGAAACTCTTCGGGCGTCACCCCGTTGGGAACGATTTCGAAGGGGCCGCGCAGCCTCAGCGGCGCAAGCAGACTGCCCTCGTCGTGATTCAGCACGTGAATGAAGGCGGCGTCGTTCAGCAGTCGCCTTAGACCAAGCGACAAGGCCAAGTGCTTTTTCAGACGCTTGGCCCATCCTTGAGAGTTGAGCGCCCATGGGTCGAGCATCCCATGCGGGGCGATGCAGCACGGGGTGCCGCTGCGGCGGGCGATGACGCTCGCGGCCCAGCCGATCGGCGCCCACACGCCATGGACGTGGACGATGTCGACGCGGGGAACGAGCTCTCGAAGGCGCAGCCGCGCGACGCGGCAGAAGACTCGCTCGCGCCCCGACCCTGGCACGTGTTCGATGGCTATCGGTGTGGCGTGGTCGTCCCGTGGAAGCGCCACCTCGGCTTGCCCGACGCGGGGTGCATGGGTCAGGATGGTGACCTGGTGCCCAAGCCGGGCCTGAGCGCCCGCCAGACGCGTGACGACGACGGGCGGGCCGCCCGCGACGAGCTCGAGCGTCCAGACGACATGAAGAATTCGCACGGCGCGTTCTCTGGTGAGGTCGGCCCCGGGCAGCGGCGGAGGGGCAACGAATGCAGGGACGAGCGTCAGGTTTGACAACCGATCGGGCTTGGGTCATCATACCCGAATGGCGAGCGGCGACGCGGAAGGAAGCGCGATCGGGGAGCATCCGTCGGGCACCGTGGCCGCGTTCTTTTCAACACGCGAGAAGTTTCGGCGGGCGTTGTGGTACCTGGTTGCGGGCACGCTCTTTCGCATTCCCATCCGGCGGGCCGACGGTTGGCGGGTTTTTCTGCTGCGCTGCTTTGGGGCCAGGGTGGGGCGGGGCTGCCTGATCCGGCGCACGGCCTGGATCGAGCTGCCCTGGAACCTCACGCTGGGCGATGGTGTCATGCTTGGCGAGCACTGCATCATCTACAACCTTGGTCCGATGATCATCGGCGATCGCGCCATGGTGAGCCAATACGCACACCTCTGCGGCGGCAGCCACGATCACTCGACACGCGAGATGATGCTGCTGCGCGTTCCCGTGCGAATCGGCGCCGATGCATGGATCGCCGCGGACGCGTTCATCGGGCCGGGCGTGACGGTCGGGGAGGGCACAATAGTGGGGGCTCGCTCGAGTGTGTTCCGCGATGTGCCGGCGTGGAAGATCTGTCACGGCTCGCCCGCGCGGGTGGTGCGTGACCGCGTGTTGAGCGATCGGACAAAGGCGGAGTGATCCGCGAGCCATGCACGTGTTGATCTTCAACATCTACTTCCATCCCGAGCCCACGGGCACCGGGCTTGTCGTCGGCCAGCTCGCGACGGATTTGGCCGCGATGGGGCACGAGGTGACGGTCGTGACCACCCGCCCTCACTACGGCGTCGACGCGGACGGGGCGAAGTACGCCGGCAGGCTGATTGCTGAGGAGCAGTGGGAGGGCGTGCGGGTGTTGCGCACCGGGGTGCCGAGCTGGCCCCGCAGAGGTGTCTTAGCGCGGGCCGGCAAGTATTTGAGTTACACGCTGCTGGCGGTGCCCGCCGGCCTGCGGGCCCGCAAGCCGGACGTCGTGCTGTGCCTGCTGCCGCCGGCGACGACGGGGATTGCCGCGTGGCTGGTGAAGTGGTGGCGCGGGGTGCCGCTGGTGGTGAACGTGCAGGATGTCTACCCCGACTCGATCTTCCGCAGCCGCCTGAGCGCGAGGCTGATCGGAACGCTCGAACGTGTGGTGCTCCGCAGCGCAGCCCGCGTGACGGCGCTGTCGGAAGGGCTGGGGCACGAGGTGCTGGAGCGGGGCGCTGTCGGAGAGCGTCTCGACATTGTGCCGATGTGGACCGACACCGAGCATGTGCGCCCGGGCGAGAAACACAACGCGTTCCGTGCTCGCCACTCGCTGACCGAGAAGTTCGTCGTGCTGTACTCGGGCAACATCGGCACGTTCGGGGGAGTGGGCGTCGTGATCCAGGCCGCGGCACTTCTTGCAGACGACGCTCGTGTGCAGTTCCTTGTGGTCGGCCGGGGCTACTCGAAGCGCTACCTGATGGACCAGGCCGACGCGTTGGGCCTGAAGAATGTGATGTTCCTCGACACCCAGCCCCGCGAGGTGTTGCCCGAGATGCTGGCCGCCGCCGACGTTTCACTGGTGACGCTCGACCCCAGGCTCGCGCGCACGAGCGTGCCTAGCAAGGCGTTCGCAATCATGGCCAGCGCCCGGCCCGTGCTGGCGGCCATGAGCCAGGACAACGAAGTCGCGAGAATCGTCCGCGATGCCGACTGCGGCTGGTGCGTCCCCGCCGACCGGCCCGACGAAGTCGCCCGGGTCATCCGAAACGCCATGACCAGCGTCGATCTCGAAGAGATGGGTCTGCGTGGGAGGCGTTACGTCGAGCAGCATCACGCTCGTGGGCCGCTCACGGGGAAACACGCCGAAGTGCTTGAAGCCGCGATCGCGGACCGGAAAAGCGCAAAGATCGACCCCCAGCAACCCGGGCGATAAATTGCCCGGAACCGATCCGCGGGAATCGTCGAACCGATTGGGGAAGCGGCGACGATCTGAATGCGCGGCCAGTCTGGCCCTGCGCGCTGCTTGGGCCCGAGAATCTGAAGCAACTCGAAACACGATTCCTGAGCATCGCTCGAAATCTAGAAATGATGTTCGCATATCGGCCTGTACAATGTACACTGGAGACTTGGATCATTGGGAAGTCATCCAAGTCTTGCTTCATTGGCCCAGTGGCCTGGTGTCATCATGGATCGGCCATGTCATTCTCCCAACGCAATACGAGTCCGCGGCCATCTTTCATGTATCGCTCGCTCGAGCTCGTTCGGGCGCTGCTGAGCATCGTTGCACTCGCCTGTCATGCCGAAGGGGCCTCACCCCGAGCAGTCCCGTGCGTGATCGCGTCGCGTCGAGGCGAACTCCAAGAACCCAGGAGGCGATGTGACTGAGAGGCGTGATGTACTTGTCCTGGGTGCTGGGCTCACGGGCCTGGCCGCGGCTTCGCTGCTGGGCGAGCGTGCCACGGTGCTCGAACGCGAGTCGCGTCCGGGAGGCTTGGTGAGGACCGAGCGACTGGGCGACTATTGGTTTGATCATGTGGTGCACCTGCTGTACTTTCAGGACGCCGAAACCGAGCGATGCATCCGCGATCTGATGGGCGACCTGCTGGCGCCTTGCCCGCCTCGGGCCTGGGTCGAAACCACTCGCGGCACCGCCAGATTTCCGATCCAACTGCACCTCAACGGTCTGGACTCTGAAACGTGCGTTGCCTGCCTCAGGGACATGGCGGAACTGACCTTCCGGCCGCCCGCCGCGAAGCCGACCAACTTTGAGGAGATGCTCGAGCTGACGTTCGGCAAAGCACTGT
Organism: Tepidisphaera sp.; assembly: GCA_016124375.1. Classification (GTDB taxonomy): domain Bacteria; phylum Planctomycetota; class Phycisphaerae; order Phycisphaerales; family UBA1924; genus RI-211. Next base: position 511,458 of record WGNV01000002.1, on the reverse strand, counting down.
GCGATGTATTCATGTTCCCGTACAACCGCAAGATGTGGAAACGCCCGCTGAACGAGCTTGCGCCAAGCGGTTTCACGTGGAACATCGCCCGCCCCGACTTCGAAAAGGTGCTGCGCGGCGCCGTGTCGCCAACAACCCGTGCCCCGGCGTACAACTCCGCCGGCTGGTATCCGCGCCCGGAAGAGGGCGCCCCTGTCAGGGGCATGGAGCTCATGCCCATCGCCCTGGCCGAGAAGGCCGCGGATCTGCGACTGCAGCACACCGTGACCTCGGTCGATCTCGACGATCAGAGCGTCACGGTGCGCTGCGGGGGTGGCCCCGAGGCGCCAACCATTCAAGTCGGCTACAACGAGGCGATGCTCTCCTCGCTCCCGCTCCCCACGCTTGTTCGCATCTGCGAGCAGGCGCCGCCGGAACTCAAGGAACGCTGCGAGCGTCTGACGTGGAACCGGGTGGTGTCGGTCGCCCTGGCCATTCGTGGCCCCCGCCCCGAAGCTCCCGGGCACTGGCGCTATTACTCCGACGAGTCAATGGTTTTCACGCGCCTCATCTTCATGCACGAGTTTGATCCCATGTGCGCTCCGCCCGAAGGGTGGAGCCTGCTGGTGGAGATCACCCAGCCCGCCGAAGAGCCCATGCCCGACGCCGATACGCTGATCGCCCGCGTGCTCGCCGACGTTGCCCGCGTCGGCTTTTTGCCGCCCGGCAGCGAGGTGGTGGCGTCAAAGATGTGGGAGGTCAATCCCGCGTACGTCGTCTTCAGCCTGCAGAATCAGCAGATCATCGAGGATGCGATCAACTTTCTGGAGGCGTACCGAGTTACCTCGCTGGGCCGCTATGGGAGCTGGGAATACTCGGGCATGTCCTCGTGCCTGTACGATGGCTTCCAGTGGGCCGCCGAGTTCTTGCGATTCAACCCGCCCGCTTTGGATGTGGTCGTCCCTCGCGAAAAGGACCTCGTCCGTGATGGGGAGACGCGGGAGAACGCATGAGCACGCAGGCGTGGCCGAACCTCGCCCCCGGCGCCGCCGCTCTCCTCGTCGGCACGTTCGCTACTTGGCTGGTGCGAACCTTCGCGCGCCGTTTCGGCATCGTCAACAAGCCCAACCCCATCGTTCCTCAGCACACCCGCCCGGTGGCGTATCTCGGAGGCGTCGGCTTGGGGCTTGGCGTTGCGTGCGGCGTGCTCATCCTGCTCGCCTGGTTTCGCCCCGACTTCGACGCGATCGGGCTGCCCTGGGCCGGCGTGTGGATTCCCGCCGCGTTGTATCTCGCCCTTGGGGTGTACGACGACCTTGTTGCGCTGCCCCCGGCGCGCAAGTTTCTGTTTCAAGCCGCGGTTGCAGCGCTCGCGGTGGCGCTTGGGCAGTGGTCGCCGGTCTTTGGCGTGCCAGTCATTGATCGCGTCGTGTGCTGGTTCTGGATCGTCACGCTCGTGAACGCGTTCAATCTGACCGACGTGTGCGACGGGCTCCTGGGCAGCCTCAGCGCCGTGACGTTTCTGTTTTTCGCGCTGGCATTCCATGCGTTGACCCCGCTGTGCGTGGTGCTCATCGCGAGCTGCTGCGGGTTCCTGGTGTTCAATCGGCCCCCGGCGACGATCTTCATGGGTGACGCGGGGAGCCATTTGCTTGGCGCGCTCGCCGCCACCCTCACCATCGCAGGCGCTCGCGCCGGAAGTATCGACCCATTCCCGACGGTCTTGGTGTCGGTGCTGCTGGTGGGTGTGCCGCTGTTTGAGCTCGCCTTCCTTGTTGTCGTCCGCACGCGCAAAGGCCTGGCGTGGTGGCGGGGCAGTCCGGATCACTTCTCGCTGCGGATGCAAGCTGGCGGCTTTACCCGTTTCCAGACCGACGCGATCGCCTGCGGGTTCGCCGCGTTGTTCGGCGTGGGCGCGCTGGGGGTGCAGCGGTCGGGCCTCACTGGGCGCCTGGCGATCGTCGCCGGAGCGGCGCTCGCGAGCGCCCTCGCCGCCCGGCAGTTGCTCAAGTGGGAAGTGAAACGCCCGCCACGTCCAGGCACCGCCGCGGCCCCCGCTGCGTCCACGGCGACGGGCGATCAGCCCCACCCCGTGTAGGATGCCCGCCGGCGGCGACGCGCCAAACCCACCCACCCCGAGACACCCGCGTGCCAGCACCAGTGGTTGAACCCCAGTCCTCGTCGTTGCGTCGCGGCACGCCGTCCGGCGCCGGCCCGGCCGCGGCCCGCCCGGTGGTCCACGCGATGTCGATCGATGTCGAGGACTGGTATCACTGCCTCAGCCCGGATCCGGCCACATGGCCCAGCTTCGAACACCGCATCGTCGAGTCGACGCGCCGGGTCCTGGAGATCTTCGCCCGCACCAGCACCCGCGCCACGTTCTTCATCCTGGGCGCCGTCGCCGAGCGCGAGCCGGGCCTGGTCGAAGAAATCCAGAAAGCCGGGCACGAAATCGCCAGCCACGGCACCGAGCACCGATTCGTGTACCGCCAGACGCCCGAAGAGTTCGAGCGCGATGTCCGCCGCTCTGTCGAGACGCTCCGCGCGATCACGGGCGAGACTCCCCGCGGCTATCGCGCCCCGTACTTCTCCATCACACTCCAATCACTCTGGGCGCTGGACACGCTTCGCAACCTCGGCTTCGCGTACGACTCAAGCATCCATCCCGTGCACAACCACCGCTACGGCATTCCCGGGGCGGCTCGCTTGCCCCACGCGCTGCCCTCCGGGCTGATCGAAGCCCCAATCTCCACGCTGCCGCTGCGCCTCCTCAACCTGCCATTCGCCGGCGGCGTGTACTTCCGTGCCTTTCCGATGTTCCTCATCCGCCGCTGCTTCCGCCGACTGGAAGCACGGGGCGAGCGCGTGGTGTTCTATTTCCATCCGTGGGAGATCGACGAGGGACAGCCCAGAATTCCGCTTCCCTGGTCGCTGCGTCTGCGCCATTACCACGCGCTCGGGCCCGCCGGCCCCAAGCTGGAAGCGCTCTGCCGCGAGTTTCGATTCGGCACCCTCTCGGAGGTTCTCAACCTGTGAACACGCCCGAACGCATGGCCAAACTGTTCGATGAAGCGGCGGCAAGCTTCGACGCCATCTATTCCCGCTGCAAAGGCCCCGTCCAGCGATGGTGGGATTCGCTCACCCGCCGCAACATCTACCGGCGATTCGATTTCACCCTCGCCGCCGTCGCACCAGCCGCCAACAAGCGAGTGCTCGATGTCGGCTGCGGCTCGGGCCGCTACTGCGTGGCCCTCGCCCAGCAGGGGGCGGCCAAAGTCGTCGGGCTGGACGTCTCGCCCCTCATGCTCAAGCTCGCGGGCGAAATCGCCCAGTCCGCGGGCGTGGCCGACCGGTGCCAGTTCGTCCAGGAAGACGCTATGAAGTACTCCCCCCCGGAGCTCTTCGACGCGGTGATCGCCATGGGATTCTTCGATTACGTCAAGGCCCAGGTGCCGCTCATGACCCAGTTCCGCTCCTTCTGCCGTGGCCGGATCATCGCATCCTTTCCCTGCCTGTGGGCCTGGCGCGTGCCCGTGCGATGGCTCTGGTGGAAGCTGCACGGCTGGGACATCGCGTTTTCCACCCGCCAATCCATCCTCGACCTGTGCAAGGCCTCTGGCCTGCGCGTCGTCGAACTCAAGCGCGACGGCCCGGTCTTCCTGCTCATCGCCGAGCCGCAGGCCGCCTCCTGACCGCCCTCGCCCCGACCGCCCGTCGCTTCGCCTACTCCACGTCAAGCCCCGCGATGTACTCGCTCAGTTCCGTCTCCGCCTTGGCCTTGTCGGTCTTCGCCTGCTCCAGTTGCTGCTGGATCTTTTCGAGTTGCGTCTCCTGCTCGCCCAGCTTCTTCATGTACCGCGAGTAAAGGTCGCTCTGGCGATCGATCGAGCCGTTCATGTTCTGGCGGATGCGAGACTGATCTCGGTCGATGTCCGAGCGGTCGCTCTCCAGCCCGCTGATCTTCCGGCCCAGGTCGTCGATGGTCGCCTGCTTGGCCGCGGCCTGGGTGTAGGCGTCGAGCACCGCCTTGCTCGCCTGCCCGCCCGAGACATACTGCGCCAGCACGCGGGCGTCGGCCTGCACCAGCGCCACCTGCGTGCTATCCGTACGGCTTTGGGCGATGGTCTTGCCGACGTTCTTGCCCGCGTCGGCCTGCAGTTCAAAGCGATAACTGTCTTTGGTCTCACTTGCAGCGGGCTGGCCTTCCAGGTCCCACCCCGGGCTCTTGGGGAACTCAAGAACAATCGTCCGCCCGCGCTTGGTGTCTTTGTTCGTGAACGTAAACGTCTGGCTGCTCTTGGACGTAAACGTCGTGACCAGCAGGCCCTTGGCGATCCGTACCTTCCGCACCTGCCGGTCCGCGTCGCTGGTGTGAGTGACATCGACATCGAGGTCGACGGCATACGAGACGAGTCGCTTGTCGCCCTCGGGCACATGATTGATCACCGCGTCGCCCGCGTAGGCGCCGCTGTCGTACACCGCGATCGGGCCCGGGATGAGTTGCGAGCCGGTGGTGTTGGTGAACTCCACGCCCCGCAGCGGGTGATCCGGGTTGTCGGCGGCCGTGAAGATGCTCACCCGCCGCCCGTCGACGCCCGAGTTGATGATCGGCAGCATGGCGGAGCGCTGGCGTTCAATGGTGACGGGGTGGTCGATCTCGAACTGGAAGACCTCGCCCACTTCGCCGGCGGTGGCTTGGGAGGCGGGTGAGTAGTCGGCGATGTTGGCGGAGGCTGGAAACCTCGCCTCGAAGCCTCTTCTGCGGCCATCCTGCTCACCGCCGCCCCCCGCCACGGCTTTTCCGGCCGCGGGCGCAAGCGCGGACGGAGCCAATTGGTAATAGTCGGCATTCGAATCGCGGAACGGCGACGATCCGCTTCCGCCCGTGCTGGCGGCGTATGTCTTGGGCGCGACCCCCGGCACCGTGGGCACCGGCACATCTGGCCTTGAGACGTACAGCGGCTCATACAGGTCCATCCTGAAACTCACGGGCCGTCCCGACACCAGCGCCAGCGTCACATCGCGCCAGTCTTCATCCGACGTGTTCTCGACAATCGCCCAACCCTGCATCGTGAAGCGGTCTTTGGCATCCTTTGATGCGGCGGCCTGCGTCGCCGCCTCATCGCCCAGCACCAGGCGATAACTCGTTTTCCACACGGGCGACTCCTGCACATAGCCCACCACGATGTCGCGGGCCCCCTCGCCCGAGACATTGACATCGACAGTCTTCACGCGATCGGCCCGGTGCTCGGCCATCGCAGCGAGGGCCTTGTTCAGTTCTTCGTTCAGCGTCGCGTCGAGCAGTGAGATGCTGGTGGTGGTGCGCAGATCGATCGAGCGAATGCCGCTGGCAGTCACAACATTCAGGAAAGGGACCCGCTCCACCGGGCGCTCGCGGGTCGCGCCCGCCACTTCGCGGGTCTCCTGGCCCAGGATCGTCCCCTCGATCGTGCCGTCGGGAAGCGCGATCTTCACCCGGGCCCCACGCAGGCGCCCCAGCAGGGTGGGCAGCGCCGGGTCGTCGGAGAGATCAACCCCGAACGAACTCAGCCGCTTCGCCAGCGGCTCGCGCGGGGCGTAACTCACGTTGTCGATGCGACCCTGCCCCTTCGACAGATCCAGCACGAACATGGATTTCAGAATGTCGTTGATCTGGTCGGTGTCAAACTGCAGTTGAATGCGGGCGTTGCCGCTGATGAGGCCGTGACGTTCGAACGCCGCGACGCCCGAGCGATACAGCGTGATCCGCTTGATGTCGAGCTGCTCGCGCGTGAACGCCTTGGGGTTGTCGGCGGGCTGGGCGGCTTTGTCGCCCGCGTTGGCCCGCTGGGCGAGCGCCCCAGGCGCCGCCACGCAAAGAACCAGACCGGCGGCAAGAACAAGCATCGACGGGGCGAGAGGGCGGGTGCGCATACGCGGGTCTCCTGGGTGCGTGCGGCCAAGGGGGTCAACAAGAAGGGGTGGCGTGCGCGTCTGCGCCGGCTCACCCGCGACCATCTTCGACCAGCGTACCGCCGTTTGGTTCGCGCAGTTTCAAATATGAATGCCAGTTACATCGCCGTGACCGGGCGGTTGCACTCCTTTCGGGTGTGGCCAGCATCCCCGTATAGTCGCGGGGCATGACCGAAACTGCGACACATTCCGGCCCGACCCCCGCGAGCCACGCCACCCACGAGGCGCCCCTGCTCGACCCCGCCAAGGCCCGCGAACTGACAAACCTCATCGAAGGCGAAGTGCGCCTGGGCGTGCACGACCGCATGCTCTACGCCACCGATGCCTCGCTCTATCAAGTTGAGCCGCTGGGCGTCATCATCCCCGCGAACGTCGACGACGCGTGCCGCGCGATCGAGTGGTGTTGGCGCGAGGGGATCGCGATGCTCCCGCGGGGCGGCGGCACCAGCCTCGCGGGCCAATGCACCAATCGCGCGATGGTGATCGATTTTTCGCCCAACTGCCGGGGCGTGGGCGCGGTCGATGTCGGGGCGCGGACGGTGCGAGCCGAGCCCGGCGTGACGCTGGACGACCTGAACGACCAGATCGCCGGTAGTGGATTGTTTTTCGCGCCCGACCCCGCGACGAGCAAACACGCCAACCTCGGGGGCTGCATCGGCAACAACGCGGCGGGGGCTCGCAGCATTCGCTACAAGCGCACCAGCGAAAACGTGCTAGCGATCAACGCCTGCCTGGCGGACGGGCGACGGGTGGAGTTTCGCAAGGGTGCCGCGACTCGCGATGACGTGGTTCGCGATCTCACCCTGGGCGTGCTGCGCGTGATCGCGCGAAACGCGCCGCTCATTCGTGAGCGCTTTCCCAAGACCCTGCGTCGCAGCGCGGGGTATCAACTTGATGTGGTGCTCAAGCAGGTCGATGAAGCGGCGCCGGGCTGGATTGACGCCTGGGCGGCGGGCGATTGCCGCGACGCCGTGCCCACCGAAGTTCTGGCAGCGATTAACCTCTCGCCCCTGCTCTGCGGCAGCGAAGGCACGCTTGCCTTCTCCCTCGGTGCAACCCTCGCGCTCCACCCCCGCCCCAAGAGCAAGGCCCTCGCCACCCTCGGCTTCGCGTCCCTCGATGAGGCGATCGCCGCGACCTTGCCAATCCTCGCGACCAACCCTACTGCCGTCGAACTGCTCGACGACACGGTGATCGACCTCGCCCTCGCCAACGCCGAGTATCGCCGCTACGCCGAACTCATGCCCAAGCCGGGCGAGGGCAAGCCTCTGAAGGCCGTGCTGTACGTCGAGTATTTCGGTGCCAGCGACACGGAAACCGCCGCCTCAGTCGCGGCCTTGCGCGAGGTCATCGCACGCTTCGAACGCGAGCACGCCGCGCCGGGCGCGATCGGCGTCAGCGTCTACACCCACACAGCCGAGCAACTGCAAGCCTGGAAACTCCGCAAGGCGGGTGAGCCGCTGCTGCACGGCATCCCCGGCACGCGCAAGCCCATCACCTTCGTCGAAGACAACGCCGTGCCCGTCGAGCATCTCTCACAGTTCGTGAAAGAGTTCCGCGACCTGGTGTCCCGCGAGGGCACCGTCGCCGCGTACTACGCCCACGCCAGCGTCGGCGTGCTCCACATCCGCCCGCTCATCGACATCCACGACGAGCGAGATCGCGAACGCATGCGCCGCATCGCCGCCGGAGCCGCGGCCCTGGCGAAAAAGTTCGGTGGCGTCATGAGCGGCGAGCACGGCGATGGCCGCGTCCGCACGCCCTTCCTCACCGACTACTACGGCCCCGAACTCATGCAGGCCTTCCGCGATATCAAACGCATCTTCGACCCCAAAAACCTCCTGAACCCCGGCAACATCGTCGATCTGTCCGGCGACAACCCGCGCCCGGTCGAGAGCATCACCCAGCGGCTGCGCGTGCTGCCCAGTGGTCGCGCCGTCGGCGTGCCGCACGACGTGCCGACCTACTTCGACTACACCGATCAGCACGATTTCGGCGGCGCGGTCGAGATGTGCAACGGCTCGGGGGTGTGCCGCAAGAAGCAGGGCGGCACCATGTGCCCCAGTTACCAAGCGACGCTCGACGAACGCCACAGCACGCGCGGGCGGGGCAACGCGTTGCGCCTCGCCATCACAGGCCAGTTCGGCGATGGGCACGACCCCGACTGGAACGACCCCGAGACCATCGCCACGCTCGATCTTTGCCTCTCGTGCAAGGCCTGCAAAACCGAGTGCCCCAGCAACGTCGACATCTCGCGGCTCAAGGCCGAATACACCGCCCAGCGATACCGCACGCAAGGTGTGCCGCTCGACAAACGCCTCATGGGCGAGGTGCGCCTGCTCAACCGGCTCGGCTCCATCGCGCCCAGGCTCGCGAACGCCGCGAACCGCTGGGGCCCGGTGCGCTCCATCATCAACGCGATGCTGAAACTCCACCCACGCCGTTCGCTGCCGCCGTTCGCGAGGTCGCTGACGTCGCAGTGGGGGAGTCGTGCCACCCCGCAAGCGAACACCAGCCCCGCCGCCCCGCGCGTCGTCCTCTTCGGCGACTGCTTCACGATGTACAACGAGCCCGGCGTCGGCCTGGCCACGCGCGAGGTGTTCGAAGCCTTCGGCTATCGCGTCGAACTCGCCAACGCCGGCTGCTGCGGCCGCGCCAAGATCTCCATGGGCCTGCTCGAGCAAGCCCAGCACGAAGTCGACGCGACCATCGAACGCCTCGCGCCGTACGCGAACGACGAATCAGTCGTCGCGATCCTCGTCACCGAGCCCTCGTGCCTCTCGGCCCTCAAGGACGATTGGCAGAGCCTGAAACTCGCCGCCCCCGCGACGCTCCGCAAGGCCATCGCCGCCAAGGCCTGGCTGCCCGAGGACTTCCTCGAGCGCCGCTGGGACGCGCACCCGAAACGCCCCGCTTTCGCCGCGCCGAGCGAGGCCGTCATCCTCCATGGCCACTGTCACCAGAAAGCACTGTGGGGCGTGCAGACCAGCGGCGCTCTTCTCAAGCGACTCGCAGGCGACAAGCTCACCATCCTCGACAGCGGCTGCTGCGGCATGGCTGGCTCGTTCGGCTACACGCGCGACCGCTTCGACCTCTCCAATCGCATCGGCGAGTTGGTGCTGTTCCCCGCCGTGCGAAAATCACCCGAAGCGACCGTGTGCGCCCCGGGCACCAGTTGCCGCCATCAGATTCACGACGGCGTGGGCCGCCGGGCACTGCACCCGATCGAACTGGTGCACTCGCTTCTGGCCAAGCGCCCGGAGACCAAGCCATGAGCCGAGTTGAGGTCCGCCTCGCCACGCGCGACGACGTGCCGCTGATCGTGCAGTTCATTAAAGACCTGGCCGAGTACGAGCGCGAGCCGCAGGCCGCCGAGGCGACGCCCGCGATGATCGACGAGGCGCTGTTCGCTGGCCGCCCCGCGTGCGAATGCCTGATCGGCCTGGTCGATGGCCGCCCTGAGGGCTTTGCGCTGTTCTTTCACAACTTCTCAACCTGGAAAGGCCGCCGGGGCGTCTACCTCGAAGACCTCTTCGTCCGGCCAAGCGCCCGGGGCGTCGGCCTTGGTAAAGCCCTGCTCGCGCGACTGGCCCAGATCGCCCTCGACCGCGGCTGCCCGCGCCTCGAATGGAACGTGCTCGATTGGAACGAGCCCGCGCTGAAGTTCTACCGCTCGCTCGGCGCCGAGCCTCTCGCCGGTTGGACCATTCACCGACTCAGTGGGGACGCATTGGCGAGGTTGGCCGCGCACGTGAAGCCTTGACGCCTCGATGCCGTGTGTCTCATGCCTTCTTCTCGTCGACCGTCTTCCGCACCACCTTCCGCGTCGCCACATCCCACACATGTACGTGCCCCGGCTCCTCCGCCTCGCGGCACACCTTGTGCGCCCCATCACAAATCGGAAACTTCGCCGAAATCCCGCACGCACAGATCGACAGCGTCTTCAAGTTCCCCTGCTCATCCCGCGGCCACGGAAACACATTCGGCGCGGGCGGCACATCGCCCGGCTTCAGGTTCGGGTCAAACTTGATCGGGGCGGTCGCGGTAAATCGCACGTCGCGGGCCATCAGTTCGTTCTCCGGGCGGCTTTGGGTGGCCCGCCGGTCCCCGGCGGCCTTCCCCTATTTCTCTACCATCCATCTCTGTGCATCAGCAGCGCCTTACGTCGGGCTCGGCACGCTGTGCAAAATCGTCTCCAGCAGCGCCTCGGTCCGCACCGGCGCCTGGCCCGGCGAAGTCCGCGCGATCACCCGGTGAGCGCACACCGGCACGACGTTCTGCACCACGTCGTCGGGCGTGCAGTAGTCGCGCTCCGCCAGCAGCGCCGTCGCCCGCGACGCCTGCGCCAGCGCCAATGACCCCCGGGGCGACAGCCCGTGCAGCAAGGCTTCACTGCTCCGGCTCGCGTTGGCGAACCTCACGATGTACTGCCGCAGAGGCTCGGACAGCGTCACGCGATCGACCCTCGCCTGCAACTCCAGCAGCGCCTGCCGCGTGAGCACGGGCTTGAGTTCGTGTAGCGGCACATTCGCCGGCCTCACCTCCAGCACCCGCGCCTCGGCCTCCGGCGTCGGATACCCCAGACTCAGCCGCATGAGAAACCGGTCCAACTGGTTCTCGGGCAGAAAATACGTCCCCTCGAAGTCATAGGGGTTCTGCGTCGCGATCACCATGAACGGGCGTTCCAACTCCAGAACCCGCCCTTCCACCGACACCGTCGCCTCGTTCATCGCCTCCAGCAGCGCCGACTGCGTGCGGGGTGGCGTGCGATTGATCTCATCCGCCAGCACCACGTTCGCAAAGATCGGCCCCCGCTTGAACACGAACTCGTTCGTGTTCCGGTTGAAAATCTCCACGCCCAGAATGTCGCTGGGCAAGAGGTCGGGCGTCAACTGCAGCCGGCTGAACGTGCAGTCCAGGCTCTTGGCCAGCGCCGTCGCCAGCACCGTCTTGCCCACGCCGGGCACGTCTTCCAGCAGCAGGTGCCCGCGGGCCAGCAGGCAGCACAACACTCGGTCGAGCACACTTGGCTCGCCGAAGAACACCTTGCTCACGTTTTCGCGAAGATCGCGCAGTTCTTGGTTCATGCAGTGTGTTTCACCGGGTTTTTCGCCGCGTCCCCGGCGGCGGAGCCGACTATAGGTCGAACTCAACAAAGATCGAAAAACGCGTTAGACTGACTCCGGAATGGCCGAGCCCAACCCGCCCGCCGCCCCGGCGCGGGAAACTCGTGGGAAGACCGTGATCGCCCGTGAACTGGGCGGCGATTTGCCCTGCGCCCGCTGCAAATACAACCTCAAGGGCCTCTCCATCCGGGGCGTCTGCCCCGAGTGCGCCCTCCCGGTCCGTGCCACGCTGCTCGCCGTCGTCGATCCCCGCGCCAACGAACTCCGCCCCATCCGACACCCCCGCCTCGTCGCCGCCGGCCTGCTTGCCTGGGGTCTGGCCGGTGCCGGTGCCACCGCGTGCGCCTGGGTGCTCGCCTTGCTCGAACTCACCGGCCACGCCCGCCCCGCCGGCTGGCTCGCGGCCGCCCCTGCAGCCTTCGCCCTCTTCTCCGGCGTCGGGGCCATCGCCCTCATCCGTCCTCACGCGATGAGCGATTTCGGACGAGGGTCGCGCGCCGCACTCTTCGGCGTACTCGCCTATGCACCCCTCGCCATCCTTCTGTTCCTCGTCCACGCCCGGATCGACCCCTTCGCGAGCGCCGCCTATGGCCCGCGAGAAGTCTCCGATCCCCAGCGCCTCCTTCTGCGCATCGGCATCAGCGTCCTCATCGCCCTGGTCGCGGTGCTGCTCAGGCCCAACGCCCGCATGCTCGCCGCCCGCAGCTTCCTGATGCGCACCGGCCGCACCGACCGCCAGACGCTCCGGGCCCTGGCCAGCGTGCTCGTCCTCTGCATCGCGGGCGACCTTGTCCGACTGGCCGCCATCCAGTTCGAGGGCGGCTCCGCCCAGCTCACCGACGAGGTCGGCCAACTCCTTGTCCTGGTCGGCAGCGTGCTCTTCACCGTCGGGCTCGTGGGGGTCTGCGTTGATTGCGTGAGGCTTATCGGCGTGATCCTCGAGCCTCCACTCTCCCTGACCGACCTGCTGAGTACTGTTGAACCGGGCCAAGACGCCCCCAGCCCATGACCGACGACCAGCGAAATATTTTCGACGAACTCGTGGAACGGACCATCGACGATCTCCCGCCCGCCCTGCGCCGGATGCTCGACGAGGTGCCCGTCGTCGTTGACGACGCCCCCGAGCAGGCCCTGCTCGATGAACTTGGCGAGACCGGCGAAGACGACCTCCTGGGTCTGCACACGGGCGTGCCCATCACCGAGCGATCCATCGACTCCGAAGACGCCCCCAGCGAGATCCGCCTCTTCCGCCGTGCGATCGTGGATCATGCGGGCGGGTGGGATCAGCCCGGAGCCCCTGAACGAATCGCCGAGGAAATCCGTATCACCCTCTTGCACGAACTCGGTCATCAGTTCGGGCTGGATGAAGACGACCTGGAAGAACTCGGCTACGAATGACCCGAATGGTGTTCTTTGGCCCGCCCGACGCGGCCCGTGAGTTTCGCGGCTCCGCGCCCCGCTCAAGGAGATCGACATGCGTTGTGCCCGCCTCACCCTCTGCCTCGCCATCGCCGGGGCCGCCGTCCTGCTGCCCGCCCCGCGCCTCTTCGCCGCCGGGTCCGATTCATCGTTGGCCAGCCCCGCCGCCGTCACCCCCGCCAAGGCCAAGGCCACCGTCACCATGATCACCCTGGACGAGCCCCCGCGCGAAAAGCCCGGCCAGCTCGACTGGCTCACCGGCAGCTCCAAGCACCCAACCCTCCGCCAGATCGTCGAGGCCATCGACGACGTGGCCGACGACGATCAGTCGCCGGGCCTGCTCATCCGCGTGCGCGACGCCCAGCTCACCGGCTCGCAGATCGAAGAGATCGGCTCCGCCATGAAGCGCGTCCGCGAGGCCGGCAAGCACGTCCACCTCTTCGCCGAAAACTTCGGCATGCACGAGGTCAAGCTCGGCAGCTACGCCGAAGGGGTCTTCGGTCAGACCGGGGGAGGCGTCTCCGTCTCGGGCGTCTACATGGAAGAAATGTATCTCGCCGACACCCTCGCCTGGGCGGGCGTCAAGGCCGACATGGTGCAGGTCGGCCCCTACAAGGGCGCCAACGAGCAGATGACCCGCAGCGCCCCCAGCCCCGAATGGTCGGAGAACATCGACCAGCTTCTCGACACCCTCTACGCCGCCGCCCGCCGGCCGATCCTCGATGGCCGCCACATGACCAACGAACGGCTCGACAGCGCCATGAGCGAATCGTGGCTCGCCGACATGGACGACGCCGTCAAGCTCGGCCTCATCGACCGCGCCGTCGATCTGCCCGACCTCACCAGCGCCCTCAGCGACGCCTACGGCAAGGACGTCGAACTCGACGACATCGACGTGGGCGAGGAGGGCCAGCTCGACCCCGCCACCATGAACCCCTTCGCCATCATGTCCATCTTCAAAAAAGCCCCCGAAACCTCCCCCAAGGGCCCCGCCCTCGCCATCGTCCACGTCGACGGCGCCATCATCGACGGCGACTCCACCGAGGGAGGCTTCATGAGCGAAGCCAGCGTCGGCAGCCGCACCATCCGAAATGCCCTCGAAGACATCGCCGCCGACGACAAGTTCAAGGGCGTCCTGCTCCGCATCAACTCCCCGGGCGGCTCCGCCAACGCCTCCGAAGTCATGTGGCAAGGCCTCAAGCGCCTCGCCGCCAAAAAGCCCGTCTGGGTCAGCGTCGGCGACATGGCCGCCAGCGGCGGGTACTACATCGCCTCCGCCGGCGACAAGATCTTCGTCGATCCCTCCAGCATCGTCGGCTCCATCGGCGTCGTCGGCGGCAAGTACAGCATGAAGGGCCTCTACGACACCCTCAAGGTCCACATCACCTCTCGCTCCCGCGGCCCCAAGGCCGGCATGTTCGCCTCCGACCAGCCCTGGACCCCCGACGAACTCGCCAGCGTCCGCGCCAAGATGACTCAGACCTTCGAGCTCTTCAAGTCCCGCGTCGCCGCCGGAAGGCCCAACACCGATCTCTCCAAGACCGCCGGCGGCTGGCTCTTCGCCGGCCAAAAAGCCATCGACATGGGCCTCGCCGACGAAATCGGTGGTGAAAGCGAAGCCCTCGACGCCCTCGCCGCCGCCGTCAACCTCCCCGACGACTACGAAGTCTTCGAGTTCCCCGCCCCTCGCCCGCTCAGCGAAGTCATCGAAGACGCGATGCAAGGCTTCGGCGGCGCCTCTTCGCCCCTCCCCGCCTCCGGCCTCTCACAGGGCGCCATCCAAAGCATCCGCACGCTCGTGGGCGACGACGCCTGGCGCCAGCTCGCCCCCAGCCTCCAGGGCCTTTTGCAACTGCGAAAGGACCCCGTCCTGCTCATGTCGCCCCAGGTCGTGATCATCAAGTAACCAGCACCGGCGAGCCGCTGGCCCCTCGCGAGCCGGCGCCCTTGCCCCCACGCATCACGCACATTCAAAAACAAATCCGCCCGGGCATGCGCATCCGCGTGTCCGGGTCTTCCTGAACCAAGTTCTCAGCTAGATCCGGCGACGTCGGGCTGGCTCGCCATCGCCGCAAGGGGCTACGCCTGCAGGCTCAGCGGCCCGCGCTCTTCGGGCTTCGCGGGCGTGCCGCCCGCCGGCCGCTGCCCCCGCTCTTCCGCCAGCTTCGCCATCAGCATCACCCACGTCTCGCGCTCAAACTCCAGCAGCTTGATCACGCTGTCGATCTTCCCCAGATCCTTCTCAAACTTCCCCTCGACCAGCGTGCGGTACATGTACGAGTACAGCGCCTTGGCGTTGTTGGCCAGTTCGGGGTCCACGTCCGCTCGGATCGTCGTCAGCAACTCAAAGATGATGTCGCGGCACTGGCTGATCCCGTTGTGCGCCGCTTCCCACTGCTTGTTCGCCAGCGCCTCCCGCCCCTGGCGGCAGAACTTGATCGCCCCGTCCAGCAGCATCAGCCGCAGCTCTTCGGGCGTCGCGGTCAAGACGCGCGTCCGCAGGTAGGCGTTCGCGTTCGACGACATGTTGGCGGCAGCGCTCATGCAGCGTTTTTATCGAACGTACCCGGCACCGACTTGACCCCGCGACGAAAAACCCCCACCCGTCCCGTTCGTCACCCCGCCTAGCCGATCGAGCTCAGCGACGACTGCGCCGTCTGCAGCTTGGCGATCGCTTCCTCCATGGCCGTGAACTGGTCCTGCAGCGTCTGCCGCTTCCGGTCCAGCTGATCGTTGAAGTTGGTGATCCGGTCGCCCTGCAGGTTGATCTGGTCCGTCAGGTTGTTGCTCGCGATCGTCAGGATGCCGCTGGTCGTGTCGATGTACCGGTTCGCGAAGTTCTCGAAGATCCCCGCGATGCCCAGGCTCGAGAACGTCGTGCCCGAGTTCTGGTTCTTCACTTTGACCTGCCCGTCGGTCCCCGCCACGTCCAGGTACTGGTCGTTCACCTGCACCCGCGCTGAAAACAGGCTCGCCACCGCGTTGAAATCCGTGCTCAGCGCATTCCGGAACTTGGTCTCGTCCAGCGACACCGAGCCCCCGTCCCCGATCGTCACCCCGACGTCCAGCAGCGACTGGTACCGCCCCGACACACCCTGCGCCGGCTTCTGCAGCGTCTGGAACAACGCCGCCCGCAGCGAGCTTGTCGTTGAATCCCCCAGCAGCGGCCCTCCCCGGTTCGAGTTCTCGTCGTAGTTCGATTGCGCGTCAATCCGCGTCACCGCCGTATTGAACGTCGAGATGAACGTTTTGACCGCCGCCACGATCGAGTCCGTGTCGCTGGTGACGCTCACCGTCACCGGCGTGCTCGAGGTCGCCTTCAGGTTCAGGCTCACCCCCTGCACCACCGTGTTCAGCGTGTTGGTCGAGCCCGTCACCGCGATCGCACGCGAGGCGTCCGCGCTCCCGTAAAACACGCGGCTGTCCTGCCCCTTCTCCAGCGTCTGCAGGCCCAGGTCAAACCCGCCCGTGTCAATGATGAACCGCCCGCCCGCCCCGCTCTGCTGGCTGGTCAGCGAAATCCGGTAGGGCGTTGTCCCGCTGCCGTCCTGAACCAGGGACGCCGTTACGCCCACGCCCGCCGCGTTGATCTTGTCGATCGTCTGCTGCAGCGTGTCGCCCACCGCGAACGTCACCTTCCGCTCGAACGACCCGGTGATCTTGTTGTCCGTTCCCGTGCCCGAGGCCTCGCCCGCCAGCGTCAGGCTCTTGGCCACCGTCCCGCTGGTGTCTTCGATCTTGATCTTGAGCGCCCCCGCGGCATTCTGCGACGTGTCCTCCGTCGCCTCGATCCCGTCGCCATTCGCGTTGATCGCAAACTTCACTTTCACGCTCGAGTTGTTCAGCAGCCGCAGCAGGTCGCCCACCGTCTGCACGTTGCTGTTGACGTTGAAATCCTGCGTGTTGCCCAGCGCGTCGGTCACTCGGAATGAACCCGTGCCGATCCCGCTCCCGTCGTTGAGCGAGCTCAGCAGCGTCGCCTGGCTGATGTACTGCCGCTGCAGATTCCCCGACTTGATCGTGCCCGTCGTGCTCGTGCCCGAGATCTTGAGCCCCGCCGCAGTGTCGCTGCCGCTGGTGCCCGAGATCTGCAGGCTGCCCGACCCCGTCGTCAGATCCTGCACCACGATCCCCGTCCCGTTGCTGTCCAGCCCGATGTTCACCTTGCCCCCGCTGGCCGACTTCACCTGCGCGAAGATGTCCGACAGGCTGCCGGTGGTGTCCACCGTGGTGCTGAACGAGCTCCCGTCCCGCAGGGTGAAGTTGAGCACCCCGTCGCCCCCGATGCCCGCCCCGCCATTGAGCCCCCGGGCCAGGGTCGAGTTCAGCCCCGCAAAGATCCGCTTGCCCTGCACGCCCGTGGTGCTGGGCCCGCTGATAAGCCCCAGGTCGGCCGCGGTGCTGTCGGTGTTCTCGCTCACGCTGATCGTGTGCGTCCCGTCCGGATCGTTGATCACGATCCGCCCGTTGGCAGTGTCGATGCTCGCCGAGACGTTGTTCACGCCCGCCGCAGTCAGGGCGCTGTTGATCCGGTCAAGGACCCCCTGCACCGTCGTCACGGCGCCCTGCGTCTTGACCAGCTTCTGGGTGCCGTCCGACTGCGTCTGGTTCTCGTACACGTCCCCGATGTTCACCTTCACGCTGTCCGACCCGCCAAACTGGTCGGACACGTCGATCTTGAAGTTGAACGCCGTGTCGCCGATGGTGTTCCGGATGAACACGCCCCGCCCGTCGTTCAACGCCGCCAGGGGCGAGTTTCCGCTCAGGGTGTACACGTCGCTGCCGGTGATCGTGCCCCCCGCGTTCGAGCCCGAAATCCCCAGGCTGTCCGCCGTCGAGTAGCCCGTGCCGTTGGCGATGGTCAATGACCCCGTGCCGCCGCTGGTGTCCGCGATCACGAACTTCCCGCCCTGCACCGAGGCGCTCACGTGCACGCCCCCGGTGTTGTTGTTGATCGCGTCCAGCACCTCGTTCACCGTGGTGGTGCGAGAAAGGTCCACCGTCCCGCTGTTGCCCGCCCGGTCGGTGATCACGATCTTCCCGCGCGCGACCCCCTCGCCGTTGTTCAGGTCCGACAGGTTCACGTCCTTGTCCAGCCGCGCCTCGCTCCCCTCGAAGGTAAACGCCGTCGCACCCAGCGGCGACACGTCCTTGTCCGAAAACCCGCGCGACAGCGCCTGCTGCGTCGTCACCAGCCGGTCCACCAGGAACGTGTACGACCCCTGCGCCGCCGTCGTGTCCGCCGACACCGACACCGCGTCGGTGTTCGAGGCCGCCGCCGTCTTCAACTGAAACGTCTTGTTGGTGCGGAACGCCTGGGCCGCGTCGCGCAGCGCGCTCAAGCGCGTGTTGATGTCCAGGTACGCCGCCTGCTGAAACTGCAGCTGCTGCTGGCGGTTCTGTGCCTGAATCTTGGGCCCGCTTGCCGCCTGGATCAGCTGGTCGATCAACTGCGAGGTGTTGATGCCGCTGAAAATGCCCGTCCCGGTCGTGATCCCGGCCATTGCAGCCTCCTTCCTTCCGCTCCGCACGAAGCGCTACGCCGCCCGGCGACCAGCCGGCCTCCACACCAGCAAAGCCCGCGCCTGCGCTCCCGCCTCGTACCCGCGCCCAACCACCCGCCAAGGCTCCGACGGCCCGATCGGTTGTCCCGTCCCCACCCGAGCCCCCGGCCGGTTCAGGCCGCTGCGGCGCAGTTCCAGCGTGTCCATCGCCCATTGGGCCATGACCTTCGCAAACATGCGGCGGACCGCGTCCTTCTCTCGGTTTGGATCTGTCATGGCTGCCGCCGCTCCGACCTCCAGGCCCCAGAACGGCATATTCTGACATCGGTCCGCCGATCAACCCCTCTTCACGGAACGTACTCACCTGCCTCAGGTCATCCGGCCCACCCCCCGCCTTAGTGATGGCGCCCGATGCCCGGTGATGACGTCCGGAAATTCAGCCGATGATCCCTTCGCCCATGAGCCTCCCCAAACCGGTAATGCGCACGATCGGCCTGCTGAGCGCGGCTCTTGCCCTCTCCGCCGCGGGAATGGGCGTCGCTTGCACCATCTTCCCCCCTCACGCCGTATGGGTTGTGTTCGGTTTTGAACTCATCATGTGCCTGGCTGGCGTCGTCGGTCTGCTCTTCGCCCGCGGCCAGTTCCAGGAAGGCCAGGGCATGACCCTCCTCTGCGTCGGGGGAACCGTGCTCTTTGCCGGCTTTCTCTCCTTCCTCTCGACCTACGGCCCCGGCGGCATCGTCTTCCGCACCAACGCGGCCGCTACCTCCATGACCCCCTGGTTCGTCTCTCGCATAGCCCTGGGACTCTGTTTCCTCTCCTTCGCGGCTTACGCCGTTCTCCGCCGCAACCCGAAATCCCGCGCCTACATCGTTCGGGGCCTTGTCGCCTCCGTCGTCCTCGCCCTGGTGGTGGGGGGGATGTACGTCGGCCGCAACGCCCTCAACTCCATGCCCGGCGCCGTTCGGGGCGTCATCTTCGCCATCGGGGCGCTCGTGGCCGTCATTGGCGTCGCCGCCGCCGGTCATTGCTTCATCCGCGCCTTCGAGTGCGGGCGTCCCGAGCAGTTGCCCGGCACCGCAACTCCGGGCGCATGAAAAATGCCCCGGCTTTCCGGGGCGTGTCGCAGCGTTCTCAAATCCGCTCGCCTCACCCGCGAAGGGTCACAGCGTCGTGATCTCTTTGACCTTCTCTTCCACCCGCTTGTCCACGTCCTCCTCAAACTTCTTGAGCAGGCCCTGAACTTCTTCCTTCAGCGTCTCGATCTCGTCCTCAGGGAAGTGGGCCCCGGGCTGGTTCTTCAGCCCGTCCGCGTGCTTGTTGCCGTCGCGGCGGACGTTCCGCAGCACCACCTTCGCCTCTTCGCCCATCTTCCGCACGCGGGCCGCGTCCTTGGCACGCCGATCCGCCGACATCGGCGGAATGTTCAGCCGCAACTGCTTGCCCTCCACCAGCGGATTGATCCCCAGCCCCGACTTCTCGATCGCCTGCTTGATGGCGTGCACAATGCTCGCATCAAACGGCTTGATCAGCAACTGGCTGGGCTCCGGCACGCTGATCGCCGCCAGGCTTTTGAGTTCGCTCTGGCTGTCGTAGCACTCGACCTTCAGCAGCTCGACCATCGCGGGAGACGCCCGCCCGGTGCGCACGCCCCGCAGCTCGGACTTGAGGTACTCAAGGGCCTTTTCCATCGCCTCTTCGGTTTCGAGAAGTATCGTGTCAGGGTCGCTCATGGTCGGTTTCTCCGGGCAGCGCCTCATGCGCGGCGGATCAAGAGGGTAGGACTCCCATAGCCTCGGACACTCTCTGATGGCCCAAAAAGGAGGATTGCGTTAGGTACTCCCGCACTCGCAAAGGATTCCCACGAAAATCCGTTCTCCTGCAACCTCTCGCCCACCCGCCCCGGTATGAATCAGCAGAGAGGCCCCGTGCCTGCCCGAAAGGGCGTGCGAAGGGCCACGGGCGGCGACGTGCCGCTCACACGCTGCGCAGCAGGGTGCCGATGCGCTCGCCGCGCGCGACCCGGGTGATGTTCCCGGGCTTTTTGAAGTCGAACACGATCACGGGGATCTTGTGCTCGCCGCACATCGCCAAGGCCGTCATGTCCATCACCCGCAGCCGCTTGGTCATCGCATCCGCGAAACTGAGCTCGTCATACTTCGTCGCGCTCGGGTCCTTCTTCGGGTCCGCCGTGTACACCCCGTCCACCTTGGTCGCCTTCAGCAGAATGTCGCAGTCCAGCTCCGTCGCCCGCAGCGCGGCACACGTGTCGGTCGTGAAGAACGGATTGCCCGTCCCCGCCGCCAGGATCACCACGCGCCCCTTTTCCATGTGCCGCAGCGCCCGCCCACGAATAAACACCTCGGCCACGGCCCGGATCTCGATCGCGCTCATCACCCGGCAATCCACCCCGATCGACACCAGCTTTTCCTTGAGTGCCAGGGCGTTGATCACCGTCCCCAGCATCCCCATGTGGTCGGCCGTCGCCTGCACGATGTGCCCCTCAGCCGCCAGCTCCGCCCCGCGGATGATGTTGCCCCCGCCCACCACGATCGCCAGTTGGGCGCCGACCGCCGCGGCACTCTTGAGTTCCCCGGCGATCAGGTCCAGCTCCGAGGGGTCGATCCCAAAGCCCCCGGGCTTGCAAAACGCCTCGCCGCTCAACTTGAGCAGGATTCGGCGGTAATGAGGCTGCGCGGGCGAACTGCTGTCGGCGGGCTGTTTGGCCGATCGAAGTGTGGGCATTGTGTTCTCCGGAGAATCTCCCGTAGCGTAGCCGATCGAACCGCCCCCGCGACGGCTTGCCTCGACGATCGCATCCATAGAGTCCTTGCGGCAATCCATCAGGTCCGGGGTGACTTTGCAAGGATCGCGCCACGATGAATACCGACCGCCCAACCGAATCTCTGCAGGCTCACGACGCCATCTCCGCCGATGGCATCGCCGACTCCGTCACGCCCGAACCCGCGCTGCCCGATCGCCTCAAGCGCTGGCTGCGCAACGCCACCATCGCCGGCACCTCCATCTCCCTCCTGGTTCACCTCGCGGGATGGATCATCGCCGCCTTCATTCTCGTCGGTCACGGCCCCGGCAGCGGCTCGGGCGAACCCGGCTCCGGCGCCGTCGAGATGGCCATCATGAGCCAGGGCGACGTCCAGGCCCTCGAAGCCTCCAACGGACTCTCCCTCGAAACCCCCGCCGTGCCCGACGCCCTCCCCAAGGTCGATGTCGATCTCAAAAACCTCGTCGAGCCGGGCGAAGGCCCGGGTGACCCCGGCGCCGTCTCGGTCAGCGATGTCGGCCCGCTCGCCGGCGGCGGCGACGTCGGCGGGGGCGAAGGTCTGGGCATCGGCGGCTCGGGCGGCTCCGGGGGCGGCAAGGGCACCTCCTTCTTCGGCATCGAGGCCCACGGCAACCGCTTCGCCTACATCGTCGACGTCTCCTCCTCCATGGAAGGGGGCCGCATCGAGAGCCTGCAACACGAGCTCGAACGCTCCATCGACGAACTTCTCGAGACCAGCGAGTTCCAGATCTACCAGTACTCCGACGACGCCAGCCCGGTCATGGAAAAAGACGGCTGGAACCAGGCCTCTCCAGCCGGCAAGCGCTCCGCCCATGCGCGCATCGAACTCATGGTCGCCAACGGCTCGACCCACCCCCTCCCCGCCTTCGAGAAGTTCGCCCTCCGCCTGCGGCCGCCGCCCGACGCGATCTACTTCCTCACCGACGGCGAGTTCACCGACGACGAGGCCGAGCGCATCACCACCCTCGACCGCCAGCTCAAGATCCCCATCCACTGCATCTGCCTCGAAAGCCGCGAAGGCGAGCTGCGCATGAAGCAGATCGCCAAGATCACCCGTGGCACGTACACCTACGTCCCGCCCAAAAACTAACCCCGTGAATCCCCGCCCCTTCCAACTCCTGCTGCTCGCCGGCGCGCTCGCCGCGCCGGTGGCGGCTCAGCCCGCCGCCGTGCAGCCCGCCGCCGCGCCGCCCGCCGACACCCCCTCCCTCGCCCCCTCCAGCATCGCCACCCCTCGCGCCGGGCAGGACTTGCCCTCGCTCCACGTCCACGAGGTAGGCCCCGAAGGCGTCCTCGCCAGCGAACACGAAGAGCCCCCCCGGTGGGTCGCGTGGGACCGCGTGCAGTCCATCAGCGGCCCGGCCTCGGCCGACGCCGCGCCCTACATCGCAATCGCCGACGACCTGTGGCGTGCCCGCACCCGCCTCGAGCGGGGCGACATCCCCGGCGCCGAGCCGCTCTTTGAACTCCACCAGCAGGCTCTGTCCGGGCGCACCGGCCCGACGCCCGCCATCGAAGCCGCCGGGGCGATGCGCTGCGCCCTCTGGCGCGGCGCCTGGGCGACCGCCGTGCGCCCCATGCTCGCCTACGCCCATGCCATCTCCGCCGGCACGCAGGACTGGTGGCCCCGCCCGACGCCCAAGCGCGACGAGATCCGCGAGATCGACCTGGGCGACCCGATGTTCTTCGACGACAAGCTGGGCTTGAGCCCCGCCATCCCACCCATGTTCTTGAATGTGCCGGCCACCCGCGTCCTGGCCAACGAAGACTGGACCAACGCCGCCCCCGCCGGCTCAAGGGCCGCCCAGCTCGCGGCCCTGTACCGCCTCGCCGCCACCCAGGAGGGCCAGGCCGATTCCCCCGCCCCCCTGCCCGACCGCCCCAGCAGCGACGAAGGCCTCGCGCTGGTCTGGGACATCGTCGCCTCCCGCAGCGGCCAGCCGACCGACCGCAGCGTCGCCCGCGCCCGCCTGCGCGAGCGTGCCCAGCGCCCCGGCCCCCTGTGGCAGGAGATCTGGTGCAAGGTCGCTATCGGCCGCTCGCTGGTGCGCGAGACCGAGCGCGACCAGAAACTGCTGGGCATCGCCCAACTGCTGGAGCCCGAAGCGCGGTACCCCCGCGAACATCCGTATCTCACCGGCCTGGCCATGGCCGAAGCGAGCGTGCAGCTCGCCGCGCTGGGCGACGCCGAGGGCGCCGCCCGCATCAAGTACGAGTTGATCGAAGCGTTTCCGTCGCACCCGGCGCTGGGCTGGGATGCGATCCTGCGGGTCAGCGCCGCCGCGCCCGCGACAGCCAAAGACCAGGCCAAAGACCAGGGAGGTTCACCTTGACAGTGTCATTCGTCGGCCCGCTCACCGCCGCTGTGCTGGCGTTCCAGGACGCCGCCAACTCCGCCGGCGCCTCCGCCCCGGCCGCCCACGGACGCTCGCTCCTCGAGTACATCCAATCGGGCGGCTTCCTCAGCTACGTCCTCATCGCCCTCTCCATCACCGCCCTCGCCCTGGTCATCACCAACTTCTACCGCAACCGCCTCGAAGCCTGGGCCCCGCCCGCGGCCATCGAACTCCTGGGCCGCATGCTCCGCGATGGTGACATCGAAAGCGTCAAGCGCTACGCCGGCGCTCCCGAAAACGACAACTTCGTCGCCAACGTCATCGGCGCCGCCATCCAGCGCTGCTCCCGCTCCTCGCTGGGCTTCCTCGAACTGCGCTCCGCCCTCGAAGAGGCCGGCGGACAAGAAGTCGAACGCCGCTACCGCGCCCTGGAGCACATCGCCCTCATCGCCGCCCTCGGCCCCATGCTCGGGCTGCTGGGCACCGTCATCGGCCTCATCGGCGCGTTCGGCACGCTCTCGCAGCTCGAAGGCGCCTCGCGTTCCAAGGAACTCGCCGACTTCATGTCCCTCGCCCTGGTCAACACCGCCGAGGGTCTGACCGTCGCCATCCCCTGCACCGCCTTCTACTCCATCCTGCGCCGCAAGGTCGACACCCTGGCCATGCGCTGCGGGCTGCTCATCGAGGGCCTGACCTCGCCCCTTGAGCAGCGCGTCGCCGCCGCCGGCGCCGCCCCACGTCCCGTTGCCCCGGCCCCGTCGCGTCCCGCCCCGGTGCTGCGTCCGGCCCCCGCGCCGGCCCCGGCCCCGTCCATCGGCCCGCAGGGCGGAGTCTCCGTGCAATGAACATGCACAGCCCCGAGCACACCAAGGAGGCCGGCTTCGACCTCACGCCGATGATCGACGTGGTGCTGCTGCTCATCATCTTCTTCGCCTTCACCGCCCAGTTCAACAAGTCCCTCGCCACGCCCGTCGAGCTGCCCAAGCAGAAGGCCGACGCCCGCCCCGACACCTCCTCCAAGCAGTCCATCGTCATCGACATCACCAGGGAAGGCACCTTCCGCGTCGCCGGGCGCGACGTTCCGCTCGATGTCCTCACTCAGATGGTCGCCGCCGACGTCCACCGCGCGGGCGACTCGGCCAACCTCGAGGTCATCGTGCGTGCCGACCGCCGGGGCACCGCCGCCCCGCTCAACGCCCTCGCCTCCGAGCTCACCCGCGTGGGCGTCAAGACCTGGAAGCTCGCCACCGAGGTGAACGCCTCATGAACTTCACCCGCCGCAGCAAAGCCCGCCGATACGTCATCCCGCGACTCCCGCTGGTCGCGTTCATCGACGTCGTGCTCTTCCTGCTCCTCTACTTCGTCGTCGCCACCAGCGTCAACCCCCCCGAAGGCGAGCTCGGCTCCGCACTCCGCACCGATTCCAAGGGCGGCGGCCAGGCCGCCGCGCTCACCCCCCAGATTCTCAACGTAGAGTCCAACGCCTCGGGCGTCGTCTTCCGCATGGGCGACCGCGTCGTTACCTCGCCCGACGGGCTGCTCGCCCTCCTCCAACAGCTCCCCAAGGAGGCGGGCATCGTCGTGCGGGTCTCCAGCCGCGTCCCGGTCGACGCCGCCGCCGCCGCCGTCTCCGCCGGTCGCCAGGCCGGCTTCGTCAAGATCAGCTATGTCCCCGGCTCGTAACCCATTCCCGCTCCGCCCCCGCCCGCTCGCCGCGCTGGCGTGCTGGCTGCTGCTCGCTTCCAGCGGCATCGCCCGCGCCCAGCCCGAAGACGCGCCCGCCGACGCCTCCCCCGCCTCCCCCGCCGTCTCTCCCGACGAAGCCATCGAGTCCTATCTCGCCGATCGGGGCCTGCTCGACGTCCTCGCCGCCCACCTCCGCGCCCGCCTCAACCAGGGCCCGCGCGACGAACAGCTCAAGACCGCCGACCTGCTGGGCAAGCTCTACGTCAAGATGCTCGGCGCCACCACCGACCCCGCCGCCCGTCAACGCCTCGAGGCCCTGAGCCGCGACCTGCTCGCCAAGGTCCCCGAGGCCAACAGCTACGACCTGCGCCTCGACCTCGCGAAGGCGACGTATCTCCAGGTGGAGGAAATCGTCGAGAAAGACCGCCTGCGCCTCGCCACCGACGACGAAAAGGCCGAAGCCGGCCGCGTGCTTCGCCAGGTCTCGCCCACCTTTGAGGACATGGGCAACCGCCTCAACCGCCGCGTCGAGCAGCTCGAACGCCGCGAGTCCGTCGCCAAGGAGAGCGACCTCGAAGCCATCCGCGCCGAACTGGCCGACGCCCGGCGCCTCCGCTCCCTCGCCAAGTACTACAGCGGGTGGTCCGACTACTACACCGCCCTGCTCAACAACCAGCCCAACCTCTGCCGCAAGGCACTCGAAGACTTCGGTTCCCTCCTCAACGCCGTCCCGGGCAAGCCCGCCAGCATCGAACGCTCCCCCAAGAGCCTCCTCCGTTACGAGCATGTCGCCCGCGCCGCCCTCGCCTGCGGCTTGTGCAACGCCATGCTCGGCAACGACGTCGAAGCCATGCGCTGGATCGACATGGTCGAGACCGCCGAGGGCGTCCCCAAGGTGGTGCAAGACCAGCTCTTCAGCCGCCGCGTCATCGTCGCCGCCGCCACCCAGCGCTGGGCGGATCTCGAGCTGGCCGTGCGCCGCCGCCGCACCTCTCCCGATGGCTCGGACGTCAACGTGCCCCTCAGCCTCGCCGACGCGCGCCTGGTCGCTGTGCTGTCTCTCGAAGCGATTAAGGACCCCGGCGTCCGCCCGGGCCTGAAGGCCGAGGCCGAAAAAATCGCTCAGATCGCAATGGGCGACCTCGTCGTCAAGGGTGAAGTGGGGCACGTGCTCGACCTGGTCAAGCAGTTCGGCACCGCCCCCATCGGCAGCGAGGGCTTCATCGTCACCTACGTCCGCGCCCTGCAGGCCTACGACCGCGCCCGCGACCTCCACAAGACCCACCTGCAGGGCGACGCCACCATCGACGACCCCGCCGCCGCGCCCGAGGTCATCAACGAATACCGCCAGGCCGCCGACCTGCTGCACAGCGCCGCCGAAAGCTCCGACTCCAAGCGCTTTCCGCAGGAACGCGTCCGTGCCCTCATCCGCGAAGGCCTCGCCCGCTTCTACGCCGCGGATTTCGTCCCCGCGGCCACCGTCTTCCAGTCCGCCGCCGACGGCGCCCCCGCCGACCTCCGCCGCGACGCCCTCTGGTACGCCGTCGTCGCGCTCGACAAGGCCGTGGATTCGGGCAAGCCCTCCGCCGTTCCCGCCCGTGACGCCGTCGCGACGCTCTACTTGAAGGAGTTTCCCTCCACCGAGAACGCCGCCAAGCTGCTGCTGCGCCAGACCCGCACCGAAGCGCTCAGCGAGACGCAGTCGCTCGACATTCTCCTCAAGGTCCCTCCCGAATCCCCCCTCTACGCCGCTTCGCGCCGCCAGGCCTGCCGCCTTCTCTATCTCGCGTTCAAGCGCGCCCCCGACGCGCAGCGCGACTTCGCCGCCCTGCGTTTCGCCGATCTCGCCGAGCCGCTGCTCAAGAGCGATCACACCCGCGCCCTGGCCGACCGCGACGCCGAGGGCAAGGACGCCGCCGAGTCCGTCGTGCTCCGCGCCCGCCAGCTCGCCGACGCGCTGCTGGGCATGAACGCCCCCGACGTCACCCGCGCCCAATCCGCCCTCGACGCCCTCGACTCCGCCGCCGCCTACCAGGGCATCGACACCGCGCCGATCGCCGACGAGCTCGCCTTCCGCCGCCTGCAGATCGCCCTGGCCAATGGCGACTCACTCACCTCCGAAAAGCTCATCGGCCAGTTGCGGGCCAGCGACGGCCCCTTCGCCTCCATCGCCGACCGCGTGCTCTACCGCCGCTCCCTCCAGCTCTGGAAGCAGTCGCCCACCGACCCCATCCACGCCCGCGATGTCGTCCGTCACGGCCAACGCGTGCTTGCGGAGGCCGACAAGAAGGGCCTCTCCGACGCCGCCACCGTCTCGGTGCGCGACAGCGTCGCCGACGCCGCCGCCTTCCTCGCGACCCAGCAGCACGACACGCTGATGCGCGACCTCGCCATCTCGCTGGACAAGGCTCAGCTCGCCGCGGGCCTGCGCACCGCCTCCAGCCTGCACCGCCTGGGCATCCTGCTCGAAGATCAGGGCGACATCGCCGGCAGCCTGGCCGCCTGGCAGGAACTGGTCGGTGGCCTTCAGGCCGGCACCGAGCCCTGGTTCGAGGCCCGCTACAACGCCATCCGCCTGCTGGGCAAGTCCGACCCCGCCGCCGCCCTCGAAGCCCTCAACCAGCACAAGGTGCTCTACCCGCAAATCGGCCCGGGCCCCTGGAAAGACCGCTACGAAGAGCTCGAGCGGGCGCTCAAGGTCGCGCCCCCGCCCGCCCAGAAGCCCGAGCCTTCCGGCCCCGCGCCCGCCCCTTCGCCCGCCGCCCCCGCTCCAGCCGGCACGCCCGCCGCGGGAGGTGGCAAATGACCGACGCGCCAAACACGCCCCCCGCGCTCGACACCGTCGCCGATCTCATGCGCCATTTCTTCGGCGAGTCCATCACCTCCGAAGACCCGCTGCTCATCATCGGCGCCGCCCCCGACGAACTCACTGAGTCGGGCGTGCTCCAGGCCCTTCGCCGCCGCCTCGACACGCTCAACGCCTCCGTCGATGCCGACACCCGCGACGCCGATCGCATCCGCCTGGTGCTCCACGCCGCCGCCGCGCGCCTGCTTGGCGTCATCCACCGCCACGAGACCACCGACACCCCCGCCCCGGACGATGCTCCGCCCGTCGCGCTCGCCCCGCCCCTCCCGCCCCGAGTCCACGCCACCCTCGCGATCGGCGGCTACAGCCGCGAGTCCATCGAACAGGCCGCCCGCCTCGCCGCCGCCCAGGGCATCGACCCGCGCGAAGCCATCCGCGCCGCGCAGACCTCCGCCAGCCCCGCCGCCCCCGCGCCGCGCCCCGCCCCCGCTCCCCGCGTCGCCCCTTCCATTCCCGCGGCCGCCTCCGAGTGGGAAGAATCCGTCATCCAGCGCCGCGAGCAGGCCCGCGCTGTCCGCGCCGTGCTGGTCTTCGCCGGTGTCGGCCTGGTCGGGCTCGTCACCATCGGCGCCGTCGTCGCGGTCCTCGCCCTGGGGGGCAAGCCCGGCGCCACGCCCGCCCCCGGCCCTGGCCCATCTGCCGCCGCCACTACCCCCGCCGGCGACGCCTCCGACAAAGAAATCTTCCCGACCCTCAAGCCCCCGCCCGCGCCCCCGGTCACCAAGCTCGATGCTCCCCCGCCCCGCGTGGGCGACTTCGGCGATGTCCTGCGCGACTTCGACGCCGCCTCGCACGGGCTCGAGGTCGATCCCAAGGCCGCCATCGAGCGCTTCGAATCCGCCGCCGCCGCCGCCGCCCACCGCTGGGTGGAGGCCAAGCCCGACGCGCTCATCGCCGCGATGAACAGCATCGTCGAGTTCATGTACCGCGCGGGCGATCAGGACGAGGTGCTCGCCCGCGCTCTGGCCGCGCTCGCCGCCCCAAGCAAAGAAGACCCGCTCGCCCCGCCCTCCGCCAGCGGCATCCACCAGAACGCCGCCGCGCCCCTGGCCTGGTCCGCGGGCGTGCTCACCCGTCTGCTCCGCGAGCGCGACCTGCCCAGCGCCCGCCGCGAACAGGTGCGCGACGCCTTCCTCTCCATCTTCAAAAACTCCCCCGGCCCCGCCGACTCCGACTTCCGCAGCGGCGCCTTCGCGGCTCTCGCCTCCATGCCCGACCGGCTCATCCCCCCCCGCCTGGGCCGCACCGACGAGCAAACCAAAACCGCCTCCCAGGCCTGGCGCGACTGGGCCGACGCCCTCTCCGCCCTCGACGGCAAGGACGGCCCCTTCACCCAGCGCCTCATGCTCAACACCCTCGAGCGCCTGCTGACCGCCAGCCCCGAGCCCTCGCAGGATCAGGTCGTCTTCGACGCCATCTCGCTCCTCACCACCCGCATCACTTGGCGCAAGGGCGACGAATCTCGCCCCACCCTGGTTCGCTGGTTCGATTCCCCCGACATCAGCTCCGCCGACCTGCAGGCCATCACTTCCACCCTCGCCACCCAGAGCGCCGCCCCGGGCGTCGACTACAGCATGGTCCTCTCCATCGGCGCCAGCGACTCCGCCCGCGCCGAGCTGCGCGACCGCTACGCCGCCATCTGGGGCCTGGCCCCCGCCGCCTCGCGCGACGCCCTGACCACCCAGTGGATCACCGCCGCCCGCAACGCCCTGGGCGAGCAGTCCAACCCCGGCCCCGGCCCCGGGCGCCTGGCCATCACCGTGCGCGACGCCGGGCTCAACCTCGCCGCCTTCAAGCTCCGCTCGGGCGACGTGGCGGGCGTCAAAGACCTCATCGAAGCCCCCGTCCCCAAGCTCGGCCTCATCTCCGGCCCGGACGACGCGCCGATCCTGCCCGTCGCCACCGACGCCTCCTGGGGCGTCAAGTACGTCCTGGCCGGGCACAACATCCCCGCCCGCCGCGAAATCCTCGCCGCCGTCCAGACGCCCCCCAACGCCTTCGAGGCCGATCTCATCGTCGGCGAAGCCGTGCGGGGTTCCCCCGCCCAGGTCCGCGCCGATGCCGCGGCCATCGTCGATCGCTTCTCCTCCTCGCCCACCATCGTCAACTCGCTCCTCCGCCTCGCCCCCTTCATTCCGCCGACGCTCCCCAACACCGACCTCTTGCGCCGCGTCTCGCTCGGCCAGATCCCCGGTCCACGCGACCCGACCTGGCGCGTGGCCGTCCGCCGCGCCCTCGTCGAACGCCTGCTCCAGCTCGCGGCGGGCCAGACCGAGCTCGGCCAGATCGACAGCCTCGCCAAGCAGCTCGCTGACGAGTACGCCCAGTTCCGCCCGCGCAGCGCCGACGAGAACGCAGACGACAACTCGGGCAGCGCCGCGCCCGCTGGCCCGCGACTCTTCCGCTCCGCGCCCGACGCGAATCAGGCCGACACCCCCGAGGCCCTCGCCTCCGAGTTCGCCGCCCGCCTCATGCACCAGGCCTCGGGCATGATCGCCAGCGGGCGCGAGCCGCTGGGCCTGCTCGAGATCCAGCGCCGCTCGCTTGCGCGTCGCGCCGTCGCCGCGGGCCAGCTCCAGCGTTTCGCCGCCAGCCAGGCCGACATCGCCGAGACCCTCGCGTTCATCTGCGTCGCCGAGCAACCGACCCGCGAGGCTCAGGTCCGCGCCGTCCTGCAGGATCTCGACCAGCAGCGCCGCGCCGCCGCCCACGTCTTCGATCAGCTCGACACCAACGAGCGCGCCATCCTCCGCCTCTGGCTCCTGAGGTTCGGGGAGGGCCAGACATGATCCGCGCCCTCGCCATCGCCGCCCTCACGCTCGTCTCTGGGCTCGCCCTCGCCCAGCCCGCGCCCACCACCCAGCCCGGGCCGTCAGCGCCCGCCGCGCCCGCCTCCCGCGGCATTCCGCGAGATCTCTCCCCCATCGAGTCGCGCTTCGCCGATCGCCTTCGCGCGCTCAAGCCCGACAACCCCCTCGCCTACTTCCTCCTGGGCGAAGAAGTCGCCGACGCCGCCACCACCCGCGACGGCATCGCCCTGGCCCGACACATCTACGTCCTCGCCGCCGCGCTCGACTCATCCCATGGCGGCCGTGTCGCCTCCTCCGCCTGCTTCGCCCTGGCCGACCTCGCCACCAACGACCGCGACCGCCGCTGGCTGGTCAGCACCGCGCGCCTCCTCAGCCCGCAGTCCGTCCCCCCCGCCTGGACCCGCCGCCCCGAAACCCCCGCCGACGACTCCGTCTCCGTCCAGCTCGCCACCTTCATGGGCCTGGTCCGCTCGGGCGACGGCGTGCAGGCCCGCAACACCCTCGACAAGCCCGGCGTCGAACGCCTCCTCGAAAGCTACGACAGCCTGCTCGAACGCCTGGGCATCTCAGGCGGAGCCAGCAGCCTCGAACGCGAAGCCCAGCGCTGGCCCTGCCCGGATTGCGGCAACGAACGCATCCAGCGCCGTGGCTACGCCAGCAACCAGCCCCGTCTCTGCGTCAACTGCCGCGGCACGCCCGGCCCCCAACTCACCAACGCCCAGCTCATCGGCCACCTCCGCTTCGAAAGCTGGCTCTTGCAGGGCTCCCAGCGCTCCTGGGCCGCCCAGGTCGCCTCCGACGCCGGCGCCCCGCTCATCGAGGCCAGCCCCGACGCCATCCCCGAACTCTTCAGCATCGACCCCGCCCTCGTCTACTGGCGCGACGGCCAATGGCTCGCCACTCCCGACGGCTCGCCCCCGCCCGCCAAGTCCAAGAAGCCGCCCGCAACCCCCAAGCCCGACGAGCCCCAGAAGCCCGCGTCCGCGCCCGGCGCCTCGTCCGGCGCCTGAGCCCATGGGCCCGCGGCGCTCACACCTCTACTCCCGTCACCCAACCCCCCACGCCGCGTTATCCAACAGCCGCACGCTCCCCACCTTCGCCGCGATCACCGCCCGCCAGGGCCCCGCATCGCCCGCCTCGCGCCTTGGCCCCAGCGTCGCCGCGTTCCGCACCACCGCGTAATCCGGCGTCACGCCCACTTTCGCCAGTTCATCCCGCATCGCCGCCTCCGCGTCGTCGGGCGTCTTTGCCCCTCGCGCTCGCCGCAGCGCCCGCGACAGCGACAGCCCCCGCGCCCGGTCCTCCGCCGACAAAAACCGATTCCTGCTGCTCATCGCCATCCCGTCCGCATCCCGCACCGTGGGCCCGGGCACAATCTCAATCCCCATCCCAAGTTCCCGCACCATCGCGCTCACGACCGCCAGTTGCTGCCAGTCCTTTTCCCCAAACACCGCCGCCGCCGGCCGCGTGATCTCGAACAACCTCTTCACCACCTGGCACACGCCCGCAAAGTGCCCGGGGCGCAGCGCATCCTCCAGCCCCGGCTCAGTCGCCACGCGTGGCAAGGGCGGCACCACAGTGGGGGCCCCCGGTGGGTACACATCCTCCACCCCCGGCGCCAACACGCACGCCGCCCCCGCGGCTTCGCACAGCTTGCAATCCGCCTCCAGCGTCTTTGGATACCTCGAAAAATCCGCCGGATCCCCAAACTGTGTCGGGTTCACGAACACCGTGACGACGCACCCGCCCAGCCCGTGCTTCGCGGCAAACGCCGCCCCCTGCCGCACCAGGCTCGCGTGCCCCTCATGCAGCGCCCCCATCGTCGGCACCAGCACGCATCCGCCCGCCAGCCCGCGCCGAACACCCTCGTACGCTTCAAGATTCGTGGCAAGTATCACGCCGCGATGGTAGATGCGTTCATCGCGGCCGCCCGCGCCGCCACAACGCCCCGCACCGCACCGCATGGAGGCACCCGTGCGAAGACTGGACTGGATCAAACTGTTGCGCGGCGCCGCCACCCCCGGCCTGCGACGCACACCCCTCGACCCCGCCTTCACCGGCGACGCCGCGTCTATCTCAACCTGGATCCAATCCTTCCGCGACTCCGCCGGCAACCGCCGCCGCGTCGACCCGTACTTTCTCTCGCATGTCCTGCGTGGTTCTTTGGGTGGCCCGGCGGTCCCCGCCGGTCTTCCACCTCTTCCCCCCGCCGACGCGGCCCGCCAACCCTGGCTCACCTGGTGGCACGCCCTCGCCGCTGCCGAACTCATCGAACCCTGCTACGAGCAGCCCACCGGCCCCCTCTACCCATCGCTCCATCACGAGGCCATCGAAACCTGGACCGAAGGCGAGCTCTGCGGCCTCCACGCCCTCGCCTGGCTCGCGCTCGGCTCAACCGCCGATCAAGCCCGCCTCCGCGCCGCCGCCCAATGGCTCATCGAGAACATCCAACCCGACAACGCCACCGGCCGCCCCTGGGGCGTCCATGTCTTCGCGTGGCTGGGGCAAGACGACCCCGAGGCCGACCTCTACGCCCAGACCCTGCTGCACAACGCGCTCGCCGGCCGCACAGAGCCAGACGTGCTGAGTGCCTTCATCTTGTGGGACGCGGCCAACTGGTTGTCCTCGCCGCATCATCAGTAGCCCGACCGTCACGGAGGGCCTCGCGCCGTGCCGGTGCGCGCGCTCGCCGCGCCCGGACAGCGCGGCCCACCCCGCACCCACGCCATCTCACACCGGCTGCGGCCGCTCGTGATTGCTCAACATCCACCGCTTCAGCTCCGGCGCCCACGGATCATTCAAATCCACGTTCGCCCCATACTTCCGCTGAATCGCCGCGGCTACCAACCCCATGAACATCGGCTGCGGCCGCAAGGGACGGCTCGTGAGTTCCGGATGGAACTGCGCCCCGATAAAGAACGGATGCGTCTGCCCCGCCCCCTCGCGCTTCAACTCCAAAAACTGCATGATCGGCCGCGTCGGGTGCCTGCCGCTGAAGATCATCCCCGCCGCCTCGATCCGCTCGATGAACTCGGGGTCCACTTCATACCGGTGCCGGAACCGCTCGTGCACCGTGCCCTTGTTCCCAAACAAGTTCGCCGCCAGCGTGCCGGGCAGAATCTGCACGTCCTGCGCCCCAAGCCGCATCGTGCCGCCCAATCCCTCGATCCGCTTCTGCTCGGGCAGTTCGCTGATGACCGGGGCCGAAGTCCCCGCTGCAAACTCCGTTGAGTTCGCGTCGCTCAGCCCCAGCACATTGCGGCAGAACTCGATCACCGCCACCTGGAAGCCCAGGCAAATCCCCAAGTACGGCACCCCGTGCTCGCGGCAGTACTTCACGCACGCGATCTTCCCCTCCACCCCGCGGCTGCCAAACCCGCCCGGCACGATCACCGCATCGTGATCATTCAGCGACGACTCCACGTTCGCGTCATTCACGTCCGTCGTGTCGCTCCAATCAAGCTCCACCCGCACGCCCAGGTGCGCCTCGCAATGCTCCACCGCCTTATCGATGCTCGCGTACGCGTCCCGCAGGTTCGCGTACTTGCCCAGCACGCCCACCCGCACCTCGCGCTTCTTGGGCGCCGTCAACCGCCGCACGAAGCCCATCCACTTCTCCCGGTGCCGGTCCTCCTGCGAGTTGTCCACCCGGTCGTGCAGGCCCAGGATGGACAGAATCTCCCGGTCCAGTCCGTCCTGGCGCATCTCTTCCGGAATCGTGTAGATGCTCTCGCGATCATGCAGCGAGAAGACCCGGCGCATCGGCACATTGCTGAACATCGCGATCTTCTGCATCACCTTTGGCGTCACCGGGCGGCTCGCACGGCACGCGATCATGTGAGGCTGGATCCCCGCCTCCATCGCCCGCTTGATCCCCAACTGCGCCGCCTTGCTCTTCTGCTCCCCCAGCGCCGGGGGCTCGATGATGTACGTCAGCGCCACAAAGCACACCGAGCCCGGGCCCTCTTCAAACGCCAGCTCGCGCAGAGCCTCGATGTAAAACCCGTTCTCGTAGTCGCCCACCGTGCCGCCGACCTCGACAAACACCACGTCCGCCGGGCGCGTCCCATCACCCCGCACCGCCAGCTCGCGCAGCTTCCGCTTCACTTCCCCCGTCACATGCGGGATCATCTGCACATCGCGCCCGAGATACGCGCCCCGCCGCTCTCGCTCCAGAATCTCACCGAAGATCCGCCCCGATGTCGTGAAGTTCCAGCGGCTCAGGTTCTGGTCCAGCAGCCGCTCGTAGGTCCCCAGGTCCATGTCGCACTCGGTCCCGTCGTCCAGCACGAACACCTCGCCGTGCCGATACGGGTTTAGCGTCCCCGAGTCCATGTTGAGGTACCCCTCCATCTTGATGGGGGCGACCGTCAACCCTTTCTCCTTGAGCATCTTCGCCAGGCTGCTGGCAAAAATGCCCTTGCCCAGCCCCGACATCACCGTGCCCACGACCACCACGTACTTGTGGTGCCCCTTCTGGTAGCCATCAGGTATGGGACTGTAAAACTCCGAGTCCCCGCCACCTTCCACCTGCTCGGCCAGCGAGCTGGGCCGGTGCCCGCGCGTGAACTCCGGCGGCACCTCCGGGCGAGACGCCCCGGTACCGCCACCATTCCTGACTTGTGATTGAGACGAGGGATTGCCGGGGCCATCCTGGTTCGGCGACGTGCGCATAGCGCATCGTACCACAGCACGCCCCCGGCGGCGTCCGCATCCGACAGTATTTCTCCCGCCAGGCAGCCTCTCGCTCCGGGTGGGGTCGTTATTCTACGACCAACCCCGCAGCGGCTCAAGTGGCGGCAAGGCCGGGGTGGCCTCCGTTCGCCCTTCGCAAGGAATCCTCCGGTATGACCCTCCGCCCTCTCCCCTGGTGCCGCCTCGCCATGGCGGCTATCACCCTCTCCCTCCGCCCCAGCCTCTCCCTTGCCCAAGACACCCAAAGCCAGACCCCCGACGTCGACGCCCCCGCCGACGCCACCAAAGACCCCCGCATCGATCCCGTCACCTTCCGCCAGCACGCCGTCTGGCCGCAGGATCGCCTCTTTGACCACCTCCACATGAACCTGGAGTTGGACATCCCCGACATCAACTCCCCCAACCTCACCGGCCTCGAGACCCTCACCCTGACCCCCATCGGCCAGACCCGCACCACCCTCTCCCTCGACTGCAAGGGCCCGGTCGTCTCGCGCGTCTCCGTCCAGGGGGCGCCCGCCACCTTCCACCAGGACGCCGGCAAACTGCTCATCGACCTGCCCAGCCCCGCCAGCCCGGGCCAGAACATCGACGTCACCATCGCCTACACCCTCGACTTCTCCAAGAACCGGGGCGAAGGCCTCACGTGGTCCCGCGCCATCGAAGGCTCCAAGAGCGAAACCCGCGCGAACGTCCAGATCCACGCCCAGGGCGAGGCCGAGCTCAACAGCAAGTGGTTCCCCTGCCACGATTTTCCCAACGACCGCCTCACCACCGAACTCTCCGTCACCGTCGCCGACGGCTACGAAGTCGTCTCCAACGGCCACCTCGAATCCAAGCAACCCCAGCCCGACGGGCGCGTGAAGTGGCACTGGGTGCAGGACAAGCCCCACACCTACTACCTCGTCACCGTCGCCATCGCCAAGTTCGGCATCGTCGACGTCGGCGGGCCCAACACCGCCCGCCCCGGCCTGCCCATGCCCGTCTACGTCCCCAAGGGCGACGAGAAGAACGTCCCCGATGTCTTCGGCTACACGCCCGACATGATCGCCTTCTTCGAGAAGCGATTCCATCAGCCCTACGCCTGGGACAAGTACGCCCAGGTGATGGTCCGCGACTTCGCCGCGGGCGGCATGGAAAACACCTCCTGCACCCTGCTCACCGAGAACACCAGCAGCCCCGCCGACAAGGGCGACCGCGACGACCTCGTCAGCCACGAACTGGCCCACCAGTGGTTCGGCGACCTCGTCACCTGCAACTCGTGGGAGCACATCTGGCTCAACGAAGGCTGGGCCAGCTACTGCGAAGCCCTCTGGAACGAATACAAAGGTGGCCACCTGGGCGACAAGCCCAGCGACGCCCGCTCGCGCGACCTCTACATGCGCACCGTGCTCGGCTTCCTGCGTCAGCAGCGCGCCCGCAACCACGGCGACCTTCCCAACCAGGCCCCCATCGTCAGCAACCGCTACAACAACCCCGATTCCACCTTCACCAAGACCGACGACCCCTACGCCAAGGGCGCCGTCATCCTCCACATGCTCCGCGAACGCCTGGGTGACGACGCTTTCTTCACCGGCGTCGCCAACTACCTCGAAAAATACAAGTTCAAGACCGTGCAGACCGACGACTTCCGCCGCTGCCTGGAAGCCGCCTCGGGCCAGAGCCTCGAGCGCTTCTTCGCCGAGTGGCTTTACCGCTCGGGCATGCCCCGCGTCACCGTCGAGTTCGCGTGGGACGACGCGAGCAAGACCCTGAAGGTCGACGCCCGCCAGACCCAGGAGATCAACTACCTCAACCCCGCCTACGCCTTCGTGCTGCCGATCTACCTGAAGTTCGAAGACGGCTCCAGCAAGTGGGTCGAGGTCGCGATGGACGCCAAGTCCGCCTCCGCCTCCTTCAAGCTCGACTCCAAACCCACCCAGGAGACCGTCGATCCCAACGTCGAGGTCTTCGCGGGCTACGACACCAAGAAAGACCTCTCGATGTGGCTGCACGAAGCCGCCGATGGCGTCACCTACGCCGCCAAGCTCGACGCCGTCGAGCACCTGGCCTGGGCGGGCGACAACCGCGCCGCCGCGGTGCTCGCCAACCTCGCGTCGGACACCAACCAACTCGACACGCTGCGTAACGCCGCCCAGGGCGCCGCCAGCACCAACCGCGTCATCGCCTCCATCAAGTCCGCCGCGCA
This sequence comes from Tepidisphaera sp., assembly GCA_016124375.1. GTDB lineage: Bacteria > Planctomycetota > Phycisphaerae > Phycisphaerales > UBA1924 > RI-211. Next base: position 474,097 of record WGNV01000002.1, on the reverse strand, counting down.
GCGCACGCTCGCCATGCTCGAATCAACCACCCGCATCGCGGCCCGCTAAACCCACGCACCCCCCGCGCCCTCGCGCTGAGTTCCGCAGGAAGACACCGAATGAAACTGCACACGCCCCGCGCCCTCACGCTCCTTTTCGCCGCCGGCCTGGCCGCCAGCCTAACCGCCGCCCCCGCCCTCGCCTTCCCGGGCGACGACGACTGCCAGTCGCTCCACGCCCGCTGGCCCGCCGTCCCCGACGCCGCGTCACCCGCCAAGGGCTTCGATGCCGCCACCGGGCGCGACACCCGCCACTACCCGCCCCATCCGCTCGCCGACTTCAAGCACATGCTGCTCGAGCTCACGATTCCCGACATGAACACGCCCCGCTTCAGCGCCACCGAGACGCTGACGCTGGCGCCCACCGGCAACGACCTCTACGTGCTTCCCCTGAACGCCCGCAGCATGACCATCAGCGCCGTCTCCTGCGACGCCGCCAAAGCCACCTTCAAGTACACCGACAACGCCACGCTCGAAATCTCCTTCGACCCCGCGCTGCCCGCGGGCAAAGACGCCAGCGTCCGCATCGACTACAACGTGACCGATCCGCAGATCGGCCTCACCTGGACCCCCGAGAGCCCCGCCTGGCCCGGCCGCCCCGCCCAGCTCCACAGCCAGGGTCAGCCCGAAACCAACAGCTACTGGTTCCCCTGCCACGACTTCCCCAACATCAAGCTCACCACCGAGATCATCGCCACCGTCCCCGCCGGGTTCACCGTCCTCTCCAACGGCCACCTCGCCGAGCACGCCAAGTCCATCCTCCCGGGCGACGACACGCACGGCATGACCCCCGTCGAACGCTTCCACTGGGTGCAGGACAAGCCCCACGTCCCCTACCTCGTCTCCCTCATCGTCGGAAAGTTCGACATCGTCGACGTCGGCGGCCCGTCCACCGCCCGCCCCAACCTCCCCATGCCCGTCTACGCCCCCCTCGGTCGCGGCTCGGACGTCGCCGCCACCTTCGGCCGCACCCCCGACATGGTCGCCCTGAACGAAAAACTCTTCAACGAGCCCTACGCCTGGGACAAATACTCCCAAGCCATCGTCTGGAACTTCGCCTCGGGCGGCATGGAAAACACCTCCTGCACCACCCTCTACGACACCGCCATCCTCTCCCCCGACGTCCTCAACGACCACGACCTCGACGGCCTCATCTCCCACGAACTCGGCCACCAGTGGTTCGGCGACCTGGCCACCTGCAACTCCTGGGAGCACATCTGGCTCAACGAAGGCTTCGCCACCTACCTCTCCGATCTCTGGATGGAACACCGCGACGGCCGCGACGCCTACCTCCGCAGCATCCGTGGCCACTTCGACGGCATCATCAACGCCGACCACGCCGACGCCCCGCAAGAAGTCGGTATGTGCAGCAAGGCCTACAACAACACCTGGGAGCCCTTCCGCCGCGCCGCCAACCCCTACGGCAAGGGCGCCTCCATCCTCCACATGCTGCGCTGCCGCCTGGGCGATGATCTCTTCTTCAAGGGCGTGCACGAATACTTGGAACGCCGCAAGTTCAAGACCGCCGAAACCGCCGACCTGCGCATGGCCCTCGAAGATGTCTCGGGCGAAAGCCTCGAGCAGTTCTTCAGCCAGTGGTGCACCCGCCCCGGCGTGCCCCACGTCACCATCACCACCTCCTACAAAGACGGCACGCTCACGCTCAGCGGCCAGCAGACCCAGCGCCTCGATGGCGACAACCCCGCATTCGAGTTCGATCTTCCCTTCATCGCCGACAGCGCCGCCGGCGCCTCCGTCCGGGGCGTGCTGCAGTTCCGTGGCAAGCAGGCCACCGCCGCCGTCTCCCTCCCCGGCGCACCCCGCTTCGTCGCGCTGAACCCCGACCTCACGGTGCTCTCCGCCGTCAGCATCAACCAGAGCGAAGCCTCCTGGCTCGCCCAGCTCGCCGGCGCCCCGACCACGCAGGCAAAGATCGACGCCGCGCGAGGCCTGGCCGCGCCGGGCGACACCTCCGCCACCGTCGCGCTGCGCACGCTTGCGCAGACCGCCTCCGCGCCCGTCGAGCTTCGCCAGGAAGCCGCCAAGACCCTGGCCGACCGGGGCGACCTCAGCGACCTGCGCTCGCTCATCACCACCTGCCCCGACAGTTGGGAAGTCCGGGAGGCGGCCGTCAACGCCCTGGCCTCCATGGTCGACAGCGGCAAGGTCAAGCCCGGCACCGAGCTCGCCCTAGGCATCGCCGAGCAGGTCACCTACGCCGCCGGGCGGGACAAATCGCTCAAGGTCCGCTGCGCCACGGTGCGCCTGGTGGGCAAGCTCAAGCCCGCCAGCCGCCCGCAGATGATCGCCGACGCCTTCGCCACCGACTCATTCAGCGACGAACTCCGCCAGGCAGCCGTCGACGCCGCCAAATCACTCGACAGCGAGTGGGCCCTCAACAAGGTCCTGACCCTCACCGACGCGAAGTGGCTCGCCCGCCTGCGCGAGCAATCGACCCGCGCCCTGGGCTCGCTCGGCAAGCACAACCCCGACAAGGCCCTCGCCCGCCTGGGCGAACTGCTGAACGACCCCGAACTCCGCACCCGCCGTGCCGCGGGCGAGGCGCTGGTCGAGCTGGGCGACGCGAAGGCAAAGCCGATGCTTCAGGCGCAGCTCAAGTCCAGCCGCACCATGGAGTGGACCGAGCTTGTGAACGACTGGATCAAGCAGCTCGACGCGAAGGCAAAGTAATATGGTGCCGCCCGATGTCTTGGGTGGCCCAGAGATCTGAGTGGCCCAGAGACTTGGGTAGCCCCTCTCTCCGAGAGGGGCTTCTTCTTCTTCTTCTTCTTCTTCTTCTGTTCTAGTTCTTCTGTAGCTCTTCTGGAGCGGTTCTCTTCCCGCCCTACTTCCTGCTCGCTCGCCACCGCGACACAAACCCCGCATACTGCTCGGGAGTATCGATTCCCTGCGTCGTGCACGCGAACTCCGCCACCGCGATGCGGTAGCCGTGCTCCAGCACTCTTAACTGCTCCAGCATCTCGGTGCGTTCGAGAGGCGTCGGAGATAACATAACATAGGTATTCAGAAACTCGGCCCGATACACATACAAACCAACGTGTTTCATCGCCGCCGCGGCTCTGGGCGAGTTCGCGTCCCGGTGGTGGGGGATCAGCGCCCGCGAAAAATACATCGCCAGCCCGTTCACGCCCGCCACCACCTTCACCACGTTCGGATTTCCCGCGTCTTCGTCCGGGGTAAACGGCGACGCGATCGTCGCCACCTCGGCGCCCGTCCGTCGGCTTGCCGCGATCGCCGCGCTGATCGCCCCCGGCTCGATCTCGGGCTCATCCCCCTGCACGTTCACCACCAGCGCCTCGGGCCCCAGCCCTAGCGTCGCCGCGGCTTCCGCCAGCCGGCTGGTCCCGTTGGGGTGATCTTCCCGCGTCATCACGCAGCGCACGCCGAAGCCCTGCACCGCGCCCTGCACCTCCGCCGCGTCCGTCGCCACCACCACCTCGCCGATGTCCGGGCACATCTTCACCCGCTCGCACACGTGCCGGATCAAGGGCCAGCCCGTGTCGCTCGCCAGCACCTTGCGAGGGAACCTCGTGCTCGCCAGCCGCGCCGGGATGATCGCCACCACGCTCATGGCCATGCCGCGTGCCGCCGCCTCACGCGCCCCCCGCCTTGCCCGCCCGCAGGTCGGCCAGCAGCTTCTTGATCGCGTCGCGCCGCACGCGAATGTCCCGATAGCCGATCTGCTGCATCGCGATGCCCGACGACAGCTTGTCGGCCTCGATCGCGGCTTCCAGATCCCGCTCCGCCTCCGCCTTGGCCTGCTGCGCCACCATCAGCCAGTAGCGCATCTCCAACTGCAGTTCAGGCATGATGTCGCGGATCTCGAGCGCGGTGCGGAGTGCGCCCACCGCCTCGTCGTTCCAGCCGATCTTGAGAAAACTCTGCCCCAGCATGTGCAGCGAAGCCGCCCGGTTCTTGGGGTCGTTCTGCGACTCCTGGAAGAACTCGATCGCCTCCTGCGCCTTGCCCAGCTCGAAATACCGCCGCCCGAGTTCGAACTTGCGGGTGAGATCCGTCGGATAGTTTTCGACCTGCAGCTTGAGCTCTTCGATTTCGAGCAGCAGATGCTCCTCGTTGGCCTGGCCGAGCATGCGCTCGATCATCTCGTTGCCCGGCGCGCTGTCGAGCATCTTGCGAAGATCCATCACCTTGCGCCGCGACTGCCGCACCTTGATCTGCCCGGCCATCTCGCGATAGCGGAACTGCTTGGTGGCCTCGTAGGTCTTCATCAGCAGCTTGAACGCCGCGGTTTCGTCCTCGGGTTTGCCCCGCTCCAGCAGCGCCTTGCAGTACCGGTCGATCGTCGGCAGATCGTCCGGGCGCTTGGCCAGCTCTTCTTTCGCGCTGGCGATCAGCCGGTCGATCGTCTCCTCGGTCTTGACGATCCGCTCCTGCTCCTCCAGCTGGCGCTGCTTGTCCGCATCGCGGATGTTGGCGCGGAAGCCGCCCGCCTGCCCGGTCTGGTCATAACCGCCCCGGTTCATCGTCGCCTTGGCCGCCAGTTCGCGGATCTTCGCGCCCAGCTCGCCGTCCGACGGATCAACCTTGTACGCCTGCTCCGCGGCATTGATCGCCTGCTCGTACGACCCGATCGCGTCGAAGCACTCCATGCACTTCACCAGCAGGTCCTTGCGGACCTTCTTTTCCTGCAGCGTGAATCCCATCGCGCGGATGCCGATGAAAAACGCCGGCTCGATCGCGCGGATCTTGGTCGCCGCTTCGAACGCCCGCACCGCGTACGCGGCGTCCTTGGGCTTCAGGCCCCACTCGAGTATGGCGATGAGATACTTGCTCAGGTCGCCCTTGTCGGAGATCGCCTTGATGACATCCTTTGAGACGCTCTTGCGCCCGCTCCCCTCGGACAGAAACTTGGCGACGCTGGAGAAGAAGCCCTCGATGCCGGCCATGCTGCTGGCGTCGTGCATGAGGCCCTGCAGCCAGAGGGAAATGGCGTACTCGTAGTTGCCGGTCTGGTCGACAGTGTCGGCGCGCTCGAAGAAGACCTTGGCCTTGTCCGGGCTGAACTCCCAGTTGTTGCCGCCCGGTTTCTCGTTGCCGCCGCCGTCGCCCGATTTTCTGCCGAACAAGCCCAAGGTATGTCCCCGTCGCGAGTGGGTTGATGGAGTCGCCGGCCGGCCCGGCGGTTCGGGCCGATTGTAGTAAACTCGCCGGCCCGCCGCGCTTGTCCGGGCCGCCCGCTACCATCAACGTCCGTGAACATCGACCCATCCAACCTTCGCGTGGTGCACTATCCGGATCCCATTCTGCGGCGAAAAGCCGCGGAAATCCAGGTAAACGACCAGGTCCGCGCGGTCACCCGGCGCATGATCGAACTGATGCACCAGGAAGAGGGCATCGGCCTGGCCGCCCCCCAGGTGGGCCTGCCCTGGCGCCTGTTCGTGACGTTCGTGCCGCCGAGCGAAAAGCGAGTTGCCGGCGCCGAACCGTTGCAGGCGGACGAGCGGCCGATGGTGTACATCAACCCGGTGATCGTGGAGCCCGGGGGCGACCTGGTGCCGCTGGAGGAGGGGTGCCTGAGTCTGCCGGACATCCGGGGCGTTGTCAATCGACCCGACAGCGTGACGATCCGGGCGCTGGATGAGCACGGCAACAAGATCGAACGCCGCGCCAGCGGCTTGCTCGCCCGCTGCTGGCAACACGAACTCGACCACCTCGACGGCGTGCTCATTCTCGACCGCATGACCCAGATCTACCGAATGAAAAACCGGAGCGCGGTGCGCGACCTCGAAGCAGAGTGGGACGCGGCGCACGGGGGGTAGCGCGGCGGACTTGTGGTTCGTGTGCTTGGGTGGCCCGGCGGTCCCCGCCGGTCTTCCCGATCCCTTTTAGCATTAGTAACTGTGCACAAGTTCTCTGGATGTGTTCGAAAAGTGGTTATGTTCGTCCCTGGCTCAAAACGTCGCCGTCGGCAACGACGCCTCCTCGAAGAGTGGGCGAAGCACCTGCAAGGTGCATTGGCGGAAATGTTGGTCGCTGGCGAAGGCAATTCAACCAGCGGACGCTCGCGCCCCAGCATGCGCTTGCTGTCTGTGAGTGACGGCGGAACGCACCTCGAAATCGAACTGCGATTCGAAGCGGGCAAGTCGTACTGCTGTGTGGAGCCCACGTGCCACTTGCCGGCGTTCGATCTCGCGTGGTGGACGAAGCTGCGTGGCGTTCTCGCGGCCCATTCCGATCGCGTGCCACCCCCGTTCACGCTCGTGGTGCTCTGTGTGATCGAGGCCGACGCACGCATTCGCTCTCACAAAGCACTCGGTCTGGAAGAGTCCGCCGCGGCGGCAATCTTTCGCTACGGCCCCATCCGAGAACAAGACGCGCGCTGAAGGAAGGCGGTGCATCAGCGCTGACCGCGATGACCGCTGCGCTGGCCGCGATGTTGCGTTGAGCCGCCTCGGCCGCCCGCGTTGCTACCCGAGTGACTGCCGTGGTCCGGCTTCGCGCCCTTGTGCTTGGGGGTGTTGGCGCGGGGGTGGGGCGATGCGGCGCGGTGGCCGCCCTGATGGCCGTGGGGCTTGGGGGCGTGGGATTTCTGGGTGTGAGATTGCGGGGTCGGGGCTGTGCCGTCGAGATCGGCGAGGGTCAATCGCGGCGGGCCGCCCCGGTGGCCGGGCTTGGCGGGTGGGCCGTGGCGCGGGCGGTTGCCGCCCGTGCCGGGCAGGCTGGCGTTGCGATTGCCGCGGGGCTCGTTCCAGCCTTCGCTCGGCGCGGGCGTGCGCGGGGCTGGGTGACTGGTGTTATATGAAGTGTTGTGCTGGGGGGCGCTGCGCGGGTGTGACGATCGCGGGTTGGTATTGTTATGTTGCCCGGCTCGCGGGTGCGGGTGGCCCGAGCGAGGTGCGCGGTCGCCCCGGTCGCGTTCGCCCTCGCGGGGTTCGGGGTGTTCGCGTTCGAGTTCCGGCAACTCGGGCAGTTGCGTGACGAGCGGGATGCGCTTGCCGGTGAGACGCTCGACGTCGCGGAGCAATACGCGCTCGTCGTGATCGACGAAGGAGATCGCGATGCCGGTCGCGCCCGCGCGGCCGGTGCGGCCGATGCGGTGGACGTAGGAGTCCGGGTCGTCGGGCAACTCAAAGTTGAAGACGTGGGTGACGCCGTCGACATCGAGCCCGCGGGCGGCGACGTCGGTGGCGATGAGGGCCTGGGCGCGGCCGGAGCGGAAGGCATCCAGGGCGCGCTGGCGCTGACCCTGGCCCTTGTTGCCGTGGATGGCCTGGGCCGAAACGCCCTGGCGCACGAGGCTCTTCATGAGCTTTTCGGCGCCGTGCTTGGTGCGGGTGAAGACGACGGCGCGATCGGTGCCGGGCTGGCGCAGGAAGTGGACGAGCAGGGCACGCTTCTGCTGGCGCGGGACCATGTAGACGGATTGGTCGATGAGCGGGGCGGCCGAGGCGACGGGCGTGACGGCGACCTTGACGGGGTCGCGAAGCAGCGAGTTGGCGAGCTGCATGATGGGCGCCGGCATGGTGGCGGAGAACATCAGGGTTTGACGCTGGGCGGGGATCGCCGCGGCGATCTTGCGGATGGGCGCGATGAAGCCCATGTCGAGCATGCGGTCGGCTTCGTCGAGCACGAGGGTTTTGACGTGCGTGAGGTTGACGAGGCCTTGGCCCATGAGGTCCATGAGGCGGCCCGGGGTGGCGACGAGGATGTCGACGCCGCGATGGAGGGCGCGGACCTGGTGAAACTGGCTGACGCCCCCGAAGATGGCGGTGAGGGAGAGGCCGGTGTGGCGGCCGTAGGTCGCGAAACTATCGGCGATCTGGGTCGCGAGTTCGCGCGTGGGGGAGAGGACGAGGACGCGGGGGAGGACCGGGCCGCGGCGAGCGGGGTCGGGCTGTTGGGTGAGGAGATTGTGGAGGAGTGGGAGTGCGAACGCGGCGGTTTTGCCGGTGCCGGTCTGGGCACAGCCAAGCACGTCTTTGCCGAGCAGGATCGGCGGGATGGTCTGGGCCTGGATGGGCGTGGGGATGGTGTAGCCCTCTTGGCGGAGGGATTCGGCGATGGGGGAAGCGAGGTTGAGTTCGGCGAAGGACATCAAGAGAGAGAGACTCCTTTGATTCGGCGCGTCGCGGCGTGTGGCCGGGTGCGCGGAATCAACTTGTGAGGCCGCACGGCGCGCTGAGGCGACGGGGGCCATGGTTTGGCGGGTGATGCGTGCGCCAATTGGTGGTTGGAACAGTGCAGGCCGCGCTGGTTTCTAGCATCGGCCAGACAGCGGCTGATGCCACCAGCGGATTCTCGTATTCCCCGGGAAAGCCGCTTAGAGTGCGGCGAAGCGGGGTGGGAGGCCACTGGATACGACGGAAGTATAGGCGGCAGTTTTGGGGCGGGATGACGGAGCGCCCTATTGAGTTTGCGGACGTGGGGTGAGTGGGGTTGCGTTGGGGGCGATGAGGAACGAGCTGTTTGTGCGCCTGTCGATCGGTTTCTTATTGTCGCTCCAATCGCTCCAGGAATTCAGGTTGCCGCCGAAGTCGGAGACTTCGCCTTCGGGGGTGAATTTGACCGTGATGGGGTAGTCGCTGTCGCCATTGAGGTTGTAAGTCCAGGCTTCGAAGTTGTACAACCAGGGGCGGGAGGCTTCGTCGGGCTCGCCCCAGGAGCGGAGCAGTTCACGTGCGGGCAGGCCGCGGGAGAGGCGGCCGGCGCGGACGGCGTCGGCGAACTCGGGAGCGGCGCGGGAGGCGAGATAGTCGCGGAGCAGGGCGGCGTCGGAGGGGGAAGTGTGGGTGAGTTCGGCGACCATGGTGCGTTCGCGGTCGGAGAGCTGGGCGCGGGCGGCGTAGAGCGTGGTGGGGCGGCCGCAGGAGGGAAGGGAGAGTGTGAAGAGCGCGGCGAGGAGCAGGCCGGCGGCTGTGCGAAGACGAATGTAAGAATGATGTGATGCGGGGATCATGGCAGGCGATCCAGTTTGCCTTTGCGTTTCACGATGTTCTTGTAATCCCATTGGATGGCGACGGATTTGGTGAGCCAGCGGGCGAGGTCCTTTTCGGGGATGTCGGCGGCGGTGGTGAAGCGGGCTTCGGCGGCCTTGAAGGAGCCTTCGGGGGTGAGGGCGGGTTCGTCGAAGGATTGGCCGCTCCAGAAGAGGAGGCGGACGCACGGCGGCGGGCCCTTGAGGGTGCTGTAGCCGACGATGGGGTTGCCATCGAGAAACCAGACGGGGTGGCGGTGCCAGACTTTGCATTCGACTTTGCCGGCGGAGTCGGCGAGGGAATCAAAGTGGGCGGCGATGTGTTTGGCGAGGGCGTTGCAGATGTTGCGATCGCCGGGGGAGAGGGCGGCGTGGTAGTCCTTGATGTCGGTGGGGAGGGGCATGGGGGGCTCCGGGCGGGGGAAGTGTGGGGAGTTTACTCGAAGTGGGCCAGGAGCGTTGGGGGGAAAGTAATACACGCTGGCTCTTGGTGAGTCAGTGGGCGGGGGGTGGGTTGGTTTCCGCTGGGCGCGTGGCTGGTCTCACCTTGTTGGCTTTTGGCCAACGAGGATCCGTGGGCACGGGCTGCCGGCGGCGGGGCCTGGGCGGACCGACCCGGCCGACGCCGCGAGGGTCTTTGGGCGGCACCGTGACCTCGCGTGGCGTGCGGGCGAGGGCGTGATCGGTGGGCGGTCCCGAGCGGCCTCTGTTGGTCGCGGCGTGAGCGGGTTTGACGTGCCCACGCCGCGGGTTTCCCGAACGCGTTGCGAGGGCGTGTGTCGGCCCGGGCACCGCTTTGGAGCCGCGAACTTGTGGGGGCCGACGGTGTTGCGGGGGAGACCAGCCTGAGTTCGTCGCTCAGCCTTTGGATGCCCGCGTAGGTCGGCTGCCCGTGGGTGCGCGGCGCCTCTAACTAGACAGGGTGCGACGCGGTTTGCGCGCGCAGATGTGGTAGATGCGCGGGGGGTTGGGGGGTGGCGGGGGTGGGGGTGTTGGGGTGGAAAGTGGGGTTTTGTGCTTGGGAAATGGGGGTTTGGAGGTGGCAGAAATATGTTTTGGATTTTGTGGGATTTTGGGGGAGGGTGGGGGAAGTTGGACGCGATTTGCGCGCGCAAAGGCGGTTGATGTGGGCTGGGGGTGGGAGAGAGTGGCGGCCCGGGGTATCTGGTTTCAGACCCTGACCTTTTCAGGGGCCGTCCGAGGACTCGCACGCTCGGTGTCAGGCACGGGACGGCGGGGGGGTGGTTGGGTACGCGGAGGGCGGTCACCAATGCAAAGCAATGATGCACCTGCTTTAGCGAGAGCGGGTTACTGTCGCAGCGCGGCTATGTGGTAGCACTGACAATTTTGACTTGCGGTGGTCATAAATGGGTTGATCGTGCGGTCGATAGTCTGCCTCACCACAAAGCGCTGCAGAAATTCGGCGTCGCGCGATCGCTGCATATGACCTCACGCACTCTGCCCCTAAAAACCGCCTAGCGTGAATAGCTGCAGCGACTCCCGCAGATCCCACGCCGCAGAATGGATCGAACACGAGACCTCGAGCGTTCGTTAACGCGAGTATTAGTCGTTCAATTAGGCCAACGGGGAATTGGCATGGATGGATAGTCTTTTCTCTGTGATTGCCAACGACATTGGGAATATCCCAGACGTCTTCGGGATTCTTGCGGCCACTGGGATGACCGGTATATACTCCCCTCGAGTTTCGCTTTCCCGGATACTTGCTTGGAATGCGAACAGAGTCTAAATTAAAAACGTAATTCTCAGATCGAGTGTACCACAATACGACTTCGTATCGTCCACTGAATCGACGTTTACAATGCAAGCCGTGCCCGAATCGCCAGATAATGCGATTTCTCAGTATTAGACCGTGTTCCGAAAATAGCGGATGCAGATGAATATCTAATGGTTCAATAAATCCGTTTTCAACATAATTTCCTACCTGCCAACACAGGCTACCGTTCATCTTGACTCGTGGGACTAATTCTTCGATCAAGTCTGCCTGCATTCGCAAGTACTTCTTAAAAGAAGCCCGGCTTTCATACTCCTTTCCGAGGTTGTAGGGAGGAGAAGCAACGACTAGGTCAAACTTTGTGGCTTTGGGCAACAATCGGAGCAGTTCATGGCAATCGCCGGTCCAGACCGCGTGTCTCGGCAGCGCCTTTCCCGGATTATCAAGCGACCGACATCGAGCCCGGATGTTCCTTGTTTGCCTAGACTTACGCGAATGCATTTGCCACCCCCCATGGAGTGTGCTGCATCCATGACTGATTACGAGCCGCCTCTTGAGCCAAGAGTGGAATGTCTTTGCCTAGGTCGAACACAAGTGCCGCCGCTAGGGAGGTGACGTGGACGCCAAGCGCAAATGGAAAATCAGGATCGTCCGCGTTGCCTAACCCACGAAATTCCACTGCATCTTTCGCAAGTGCTGAGAGGTCGTCCCGCTCGGAGACGTCGTCTACGTCTAGAAAACACCATCCAACCGAGCGATAATGGACCTTGTGACGAAACTTGCCAAAGTCACCAGGGGCCATCGTTCTCAATGGATTCTGTTTAGACTTAGGCCACACCGAATCGTCAATCTTGGTAACTCGCAGAACCCGTGAAAAAACACCCCAGAGTTCCTTGTGCTCCACACGGTCTCTTTGAATGACCCGAATGGCAAACGGACATCCCGTCAATGATGGTGGCCGCTTGGTACGTCGTTCATGCCAAATATCTGTTTGGTAATCAGCGCCTCGATCTTTGCTTCTCGACACAATTACCCCAAGTAGCGCTAAGACGGATCGCATGCCGAAAAAGGCAGCGTGATATGCGTTCGATCTACTCCAAGTTCGATAGCCAGCTGTACCCGCATCAGCACCGGCCCTCAATACGTTGCACGCTTTGTGAAGCAGTCCGATTCCTTCCTGAAAAACAGCGGTTCTAAGCCCTTCGATCTCGTATTCAATCAAATCGTCACGGCAGTCCACACCACTCATCCGCTTCAGCTCGCTTGCCATGGAAGTTAGTTCGTAGATTTCATCTTCAGGGAGCGGAATCGGCGACTTGTGATTTGGAACATAACTCTTCCACTCTTGGCGGATCTTCGACCAGTCGCGCAACTGGATTTTCTCTGCTGTTCGATCTATGTATGACATTACAACGCGATCCCTCGAGCTTTAGCGGCTTTAGCCTCATCTTCAAGTTGGGTTCGCAAATCATCCGCCGCCTGCTTCTCCGCTGCACTACCGGTGCCCATCTGCCTCCAAGCACCAAAGTCGAAGCTGCGCACTAATGTAAATGTATTTACCAAATCACCGACACGAGCAGTAACTGTACCGGCTATGCGAAAAGTCACGTCAAGAATTACTGGAAGTGCATCTAATATGGCGCCGAACCCGATTGTGCGCATGAACACAGAATCGGGTTTGGAATACTCTTCCGGGAACACTTGCTCTAGCGCCTTGTAGACGTTATTGAGAATGCCCGCTCGCTCCTCATCGTTAAACTGAGCCAAACGTCCGTCTCGTCTGAGATGCGGCACCAACTTGCGAACGACGTTTGTGGATGAGAGTTGCCCCTGCTTGGGGGAGGTGGTCACTCGGATTCTCTGGTAAAAGGGAGAATTGTCATCCTGTCGGAGCGCGGTAGCAAGATCATTGGCCCGGTCCTGCAAAATCTCGGTTTCTGTCAACCGGCCTGGGAGATGCTTAAGCAAGTCATAATATAGTGATGTCGGCACACCTTTTTGCTCACGGTTGATAGTTACAAATAATTCAATTTGCTCGTCAGGCTTCAGAGCCGTGTAGGCAACAACAGGAACTTCAATATCGTTATCAGCCTCGTGTGCGCCCGCCAAACGATGTTGACCGTCGATTACCCAACCCGCATCGCGATCGTTTGTGATCGTGATTTGCGAGCCATTAGCGGAAACCGAGGATTTATCAAAAGAAACCAGAATCGCGCCGGGAATGGAATGACCTTCGTTGAGGTACTTCGCGATTTTCTTGACTCGGCTTGCAGACAGTGTGCGTTGATAGCCTTTGTCTTTGTCTTCCTCGCGGCGATTGATCTTTACAATAGACCACAAGGTCTTGGCGCTCATTGCAAAGACATACATGTGGTGTTTGCCTTGCGTGAAGGATTTGCAGGGAAGGGTATAATCCTTGATGCTTGGATTGTGATTGATCGGCTTTGAGGACTGTGTTTTGCTAGTGGTTTTTTTTGCCATTTAGTGACCTCGATGTGGTGATGCTTTCTGGTGCTTATACTCTGCGTCCTCGCAGAAGAGATGCGGTCAATCACATTTTCCCAATCACCGCATCGCCGAACTCTGAGCACTTGACCTTGGTGACGCCGGTGTCGCCTTCGGCCTTCATGAGGCGTTCGAAGTCGTAGGTGACGGTTTTGGCGGTGATGGCGCCGTCCATGCCTTTGATGATGAGGTCGGCGGCGTGGGTCCAGGTCTGGTCGCCGCCGCCGCCGAGGTAGCGGAGCATCATTTCGCCGCTGAGGATGACCGAGCCTGGGTTGACCTGGTCGAGGTTGGCGTATTTGGGTGCGGTGCCGTGGGTGGCTTCGAAGATGGCGTGGCCGGTGACGTAGTTGATGTTGGCGCCGGGGGCGATGCCGATGCCGCCGATCTGGGCGGCGAGGGCGTCGCTGAGGTAGTCGCCGTTCAAGTTGAGCGTGGCGATGACGTCGAAGTCGCGCGGGCGGGTGAGGACCTGCTGAAGCGTGATGTCGGCGATGGAGTCTTTGACGAGGAGTTTGGACTTCCATTGGGACTTGCCGTGGGTGGGGTAGATGGAGGAGAGGACGCCCTCGACTTCTTTGACGAGTTTGGCCTTCTGGTCGGGGGTCATCATGTCGTAGCCGGGGTCGATCATCTTGGCGTTGGCCTCGGCGGAGAGGTCGGGGTTGGCGTCCTTGTTGCCGAGGATCCACGACTCGCGCTCGGTGACGATGCGGGAGCGGAAGCCGCCCTGGTTGTCGGGCATGACGGCGAGCTGGTAGCCCCAGTCTTTGAAGGCGCCGGAGGTGAACTTCATGATGTTGCCCTTGTGGACAAGGGTGACGGACTTGCGTTTTTCCTTCAGGGCGTACTCGATGGCGGCGTGGACGAGGCGCTGTGAGCCGAGGCGCGAGACGGGCTTGATGCCCAGGCCGACCATGACCTTGGCGTCGTCGTCGGTGACGTGATCGGCCCCGCCCATGGCGGCGGCGGCGAACTCGCGGGCGGCTTCCTTGGTGCCGAAGCGGATCTTCTTGAACTCCTTGGGGAACTCTTTGGCGAGGAAGTCGAGGATTTTCTGGCACTCGGGAGTGCCGCCGGCCCACTCGATGCCGGCGTAAATGTCCTCGGTGTTCTCGCGGAAGATCACCATGTCGCAGTCCTGCGGGCGCTTGACGGGGGAAGGCACGCCCTTGAACCAGCGGACGGGGCGGAGGCAGACGTAGAGGTCGAGGAGTTGGCGGAGGGCGACGTTCAAGGAACGGATGCCGCCGCCGACGGGGGTCGTGAGCGGTCCTTTGATGCCGACGAGGTACTGCTTGAAGTCGGTGATGGTCTGGTCGGGGAGCCAGTTGCCGGTTTTGTTGAAGGCTTTTTCGCCGGCGAGGACTTCGTGCCAGTGGATTTTGTATTTGCCGCCGGAGGCCTTGGCGACGGCGGCGTCGAGGACACGGACGGAGGCACGCCAGATGTCGGGGCCGGTGCCGTCGCCTTCAATAAAAGGGATGATGGGATCGTGGGGGACGTTGAGCTTGCCGGCGGACATGGTGATGGGGGTGGGCATGGGGATGGGCTCCGAGAGTGTCGCCCGCGGAACGCCGCGGGCGGGTTTGGGTGAGGGGGAGTTTAGGGGTTGCGCGTGGTGCGTGGCGGGTGGGGGGCTGAAGGCGGGTGTTGGAAGCCCGTTGAAACGGGCTGGGGGAAAACGGCGGATGCGAATCGGGGGTGGGCATGGGGCCCAGGCGTGAACGCCTGGGCTGAAAGGAGCAAGCCCGGCTGCCGGGCTTTGTGTTCGGGGGCACGCGGCGCGATTGTGGCGACCGATTGCGGATAGCCTGGTCGCCGGGCTTTGTGCGTGGTGGCGCCGGTCGCAAATGCGTTGGCTGAGGATCGAAAGCCCGGTCGCCGGGCTTCTGGCTATTAGGCCAGGCGTTTACGCCTGGTACACGGGCGCCCCAACATTTCGTCCCGGCGTTTACGCCGTGTGCTGCGTCGTTCACGGCTGGTACATGGGCGATCCGACATTTCGCCCCGGCGTTCACGCCGTACGCCCGCGCGATCGCGTTCACCGCAAATACATTCCCAACCTTCCCCGCGCCGCTGCCGTTGCCCCCGATGGATGCCCGCCCGGCTCAGCCGGCATCGTCCTCATCGACCTCGATGGCTTCGAGGCGCTCGACGGCGCGGCCGGCGTGGTGGTGTTCGCGTTGGTTCTTGATGTACTCGACGACCCACGGCAGGTCGCGTTTGCCGAAGGAGACGACGCCGTAGCCGGTCTGCCACGCGAGGGAGCCCAGGCCGCACGGCCCGTGGTTGATCGCGTGCGAGCACGAGCCCTTGAGGTCGCCGATCCACGTGGCGAGTTCGACGGTGGGTGGCACGCTGACGGCCATGTGCACGTGGTCTTCGATGCCGCCGACGGCGTGGACGATCACCCCGGTGGTGCGGAGCGCGCGGTGGATGAGGTAGCGGTGTGTTTCGCGTTCGACGTCGGGGGTCAAGAGTGGTTGGCTGTGTTTGGTCCGCCAGACGAGGTGAAAATAAAGTTCCCAATACACATTGCGGGGCATGTTGGCAGTGTACAGGTTGTGTTGGCCTGAAGGCGTTTTGGGGAAGCCCGTTGAAACGGGCTTGGGCATTGGAAATGCGGGCGTGGGGTGGGACCGATTACCAGGCCTGAAGGCCTGGCCTGATAAGAGGAAGCCTCGCTGCGCGAGGCTCGAGGGTGAAGGCGGTGGCGGTCGCGTCTATGTAGGTTGCGTTGATGGTGCGTTAGATGCGGAACATGGCGGCGCGGGCGAGGAGGTCTGGTTCGGATTCGTGGATGTAGACCTGGTTGACGGCGAGGTAGCCGAGGAAGCGGTAGGGCTGGGACTTCATGTAGTTGGCCAGGGCCTGGTCGCGGCCGAGGGTGTTGTCTTCTAAGAGAAGCACGCGGGGGCGGTGGCGGGTGAGGGTGAAGCCCTTGAGGAGTTCGAGTTCGGCGCCTTCGACGTCGATGGAGGCGAAGTCGATCGGGCCCTGGTGTTGGGCGAGGAGGGCGTCCATGGTGGTGACGGGGACTTCGACGGTGGCGCGTGGGAGCGTGGTGGTGTCGAGGGCTTCGCGGTGCATGGGGCGGTCGAGGGCGTAGGAACTGGCGTCCCACGCCGGGTCTTGGACCACGGTGAAGCGGACGGGGCCGGGGGTGTTGGGGGCCAAGAGGGCGAAGTGCTCGACGCGGCTGGCGGTGCGGCGGGCTTTGCACTGGGCGGCGCGGGCGGGGTTGGCCTCGATGAGCAGGCCCTGCCAGCCGACGCACTCGAAGGCGTAGGAGACGGAGTCGCGGTAGCCGTCGTAGGCGCCGACCTCGATGAAGAAGCCGCGGGGCTGGTCGTGGAAGAGATGCCAGAGGAAGAGGTCTTCGCCGTTCTGGCTGGTGAACTCGACGGGGTAGCGCGGGGTTTGCTGGCGGGAGGCGAGGAGGCGCTCGACTTGCAGGCCGGTGATTTGGCGGCGGAGTTCGATGGAGTTGGCGGAGAGGCGATTGACCTCGGCCGCGAGGTGGGAGATGAGGGCGTGAAGGTCGGCGGGGGAGGGATCGGGCATGAGGGGGGAAGGGTAGGGGAGTGCAGGAGGAAGTTGGAAGAGCAGGAAGGGAGGGAAGACCGGCGGGGACCGCCGGGCCACCCAGGAAGGGCCACCCTGGAAAGGCGGACGTCCAATGATTGCTCATGATTGCTGGAGCGACTGCGCCGTTGCCTCGGACGATGGAGGAGTTGTTGCCCCCGGAGTTGGCGGGGGCGATTGATGGGTTGGATGTGTTGAGCCGCAAGGTGCTGGCGGGGAAGTTGCCTGGGGAGCGGCGGAGCAAGCGGCGGGGGCGGAGCGTGGAGTTTGATGATTTTCGGCAGTACACGCCCGGGGATGATCCGCGGACGATTGATTGGAACATTGTGGCGCGGCTGGATCGCCTGATCGTGAAGTTGTTTCGCGAGGAGGAGGATCTGGGGCTGCATGTGATCGTGGATGTGTCGGCGTCGATGAACGCCGGCTCGCCCAACAAGTTGGCGTTCGCGGCGCGGGCGGCGATGGCGCTGGCGTATGTGGCGCTGGTGAATCAGAATCGGGTGACGGTGGCGACGGTGGGCGGGGCGGAGGGATTGAAGAGGATGATGCCGCTGCGGGGTCGGGCGGCGGTGCATCGGGTGGGAGCGTTCTTGCTAGAGGAAATGCAGCGGACGCTGCGGAACCCGAGCAGGGAGCGCGAGCCGGGGCGGGCGTTTGCGTCGCAGGTGCGGGCGATCGCGTCGGAGGGGACGCTGCGGGGCGTGCTGGTGGTGCTGAGTGATTTCTTGTTTGATGGCGAGGCGGGGATGAACTTTTTGACGCCGGCGGTCGCGAGCGGCGGGTTGGACGCGTACGCGCTGCAGGTGTTGAGCCCGGGGGAGTTGGACCCGAGCGGGGAGATGGAGCGCGGGCTGGTGGGAGATTTGCAGTTGGAGGATGTGGAGACGGGGAAGAGTTTGGCGGTGACGGTGACGCCGGAATCGGTGGCGCGGTATCGGGAGGTGCTGCGGGAGAAGATCGAGGTGTTGCACGCGGGGTGTGCGAGCCGCGGGGTGGGGCATGTGGTGGTGAGCACGGCGACGGGGGTGCGGGAGCTGCTGGTGAACACGTTGAGGAGGAGCGGGGCGGTGGGGTAGGGGTGAGATAGACTCGCGGTAGCCGCGAAGGGGCGGCGGGGGACGCACACATGCATCAGGACCGAGCACCGTCGTCGGGGGGCACGAAGTTGTCGGCGGGGGCGCGGGGCGCGAGGCTCGCGGGGATCGCGATGATTCTGGGAGGGATTGTGGCGGGATTGGGCGCGGCGGGGGGATGGTTCTCGCCGGGGCTGCTGACGCCGGAAAAGTTTGTGGATGGGTTTGAAGGAGCGAACGGGACGCACGCGGGGTTCAGGCGGAATCACGCCAAGGGTGTGTGCGTGGCGGGGAGGTTTGAGAGTAGTGGGGATGCGGAAGCGATCTGCAAGGCGACGGTGTTTCGCAAGGGCGTGACGGAGGTGGTGGGGCGGTTTGCGCTGGCCGGGGGCAACCCCGCGGCGCCGGACACGCTGGCGAACGTGCGGAGCCTGGCGCTGCAGTTCAAGATGAGCGACGGGCAGGAGTGGCGGACGGGGATGAACAACATTCCCGTGTTTCCGTTCGCGACGCCCCAGGCGTTTTATGACAACCTGGTTGCGTCTGCGCCGGACCCGAAGACGGGCAAGCCTGACCCGGCGAAGGGGGCGGCGTACCTGGCGGCGTATCCGTCGACGGCGACGGCGCTGAAGGTGATCGGGGCGAGGCTCGTCACGCCGGGGTTTGAGTTTGACACGTACAACAGTCTGAACGCGTTTTGGATGACGAACGCGGCGGGGCAGCGGACAAAGGTGCGATGGGCGATGGTGCCGCTGCAGAACGTGGCGGCGGCGGGGGAGACGGGCGTGAACAGCCCGAACGCGCTGTTTGATGGGCTCGCGAAGGCGATGCACGCGGGAGCGCTCAAGTGGAGCCTGGTGATCACGGTGGGTGATGCGGCGGACCAGACGAGCGATGCGACGCTGGCGTGGCCGAGCGGGCGGCGGCAGATCATGGCGGGGACGCTGACGCTGGACCGGATTGAATCTGAGGACACGAGCCCGGTGCGGGATGTGAACTTTGACCCGCTGATCTTGCCCGACGGAATCGCGGGGTCGGATGATCCGTTGCTGAGCGCGAGGTCGGCGGTGTATTCGGAGTCGTTTACGCGGCGCGAGGGGGAGAAGAAGACGCCGAGCGCCGTGACACCGGCGGAGGTGGCCAAGTGAGCGGCGAAACTCCACAGGCGTTTGCGGTGCGTTCGCGCGTGCTGCACTGGGTGATGGCGGCGATGATCTTGGCGATGCTGGCGATCGGGATGGCGATGGTGGCGCGGCTCGGGGTGTATCACGCGCTGCTGGCGTGGCACCGGCCGCTGGGCGTGGGGATTTTGGTGCTGGCGGTGATACGGACGCTGAACCGGCACTTTTCGCAGTTGCCGCCGTTTCCGGAGACGATGTCGGCGGCGGAGCGGAAGATGGCGACGTGGTCTGAGCGGCTGATGTATGGACTGTTCTTTGCGCAGCCGCTGGTGGGGTGGGGGATGCTGTCGGCGGGCGGGTATCCGGTTGAGATGTGGGGAGCGGTGCACTTGCCGCGGATCTTGCCGGCGAGCCCGTGGCTTTATTCGGTGCTGCGGCCGTTGCACACGGTGCTGGCGTACGCGTTCATGGTGGTGGTGCTGGGGCACATCGGGGCGGTGCTGTACCACGCGCTGGTGCTTCGCGATGGGCTGTTGCGGCGGATGACGATCTCGGCGAAGCGGGCGAGAGGTGCAGAAAAAAAATGACCCCGCCGGATGTGGGCGGGGCGGGTGTGAAGAACACGAAAAAGTGCCCAGGAGAGGACTTGAACCTCCATGCCCTTGCGGGCGCTACCACCTCAAGGTAGTGCGTCTGCCAATTTCGCCACCTGGGCGTCGCGGCGGGAAGCCGCGGGTGGGGAGAAATATACGCAGGTGGCGGAGGAACTCAATAGCGGGGGCTATGGTGGGCGCGAGCCGGGAATAGAAGGACGGGTCGGACACAGGCCGGAGGCCTGTGCCACGCGATTGGGAAGGGCAGCACCGCTCTGGAGAGCGGCGTGACCGAGAAGGAACGCCGGCGGGGACGCCGGGCCACCCAGGAACCGGAAGGAAGAGACGGGGACGAATATGAACGCGATGCTGGAAGACGTGAGGAAGGGTGCGGAGGCGGCCGGGGTGTTCGGCGAGGTGGTGGTGCGGGATGGGAAGGTGTGGGCGGCAGCGAAGGGTGCGGGGGATGAGGCGTTTTACGTGGCGTGGGAAGAGGGGGGGAAGGTGTGGGTGGGCCTGCAGACGCCGGCGCGGTACTTGAGCCAGTCGATCGAGGCAGATTTGGTGAATACGGGCGACAAGCTCGAAGAGTTGATTCTGGAGGAGTTGATCGAGTTGGGGTATGAGGGGCCGGCGCTGGCGTGTGAGCACTACCGGGACGCGGGGAAGCTGTACACGTTTCGGAGCGCAGCGGGCAGTGCGCACGTGGCGCGTGCGGAAGCGATCGTGCGGCTGATGGTGGCGTATGAAGCGTGCTTTCGGCGGTTGGGGGATATGGAGGCGGGTGCGGAGGAGGCGTGATGGGGCGGGGCGAGAAGTAGACCGCCAGTTTGAGGCCGGGGGAAAGCCTGAGGGTAAACGCTTCCAGTTGCGCGAAAGGATGATGGGCGGATGTTGGGCGGGGAAATTTTGGCGAGGTGAGACGTTTTGCGGGCAGCGCACTCGAAGGAGATGGGAAGTCCTTCCTATTATGGGGTCTTGATGGAGGCCTGATGCGCGTTTTGATGCTTGGATGGGAGTTTCCTCCGTTTATCGCCGGCGGGCTGGGCGTGGCCTGCTATGGATTGACCAAAGCTCTGGATAAGCAGGGGCATCAGGTGATCTTTGTGTTGCCCAAGCCGGTGGATCGGCGGCACGCGAGCCATGTGCGGCTGCTGAGCCCGGACGTGCTGCGCGCGCGGGCGGCGGCGGGGGCGATGTCGGGCGGGGCGATGGGCGGGGAAGTGGCGGGCGATGAGATCTTGGATGATGAGGGGCAGCCGCTGACAGGGTTTCAGCACGCGACGTTTCGGGGCGTGCCGGCGTCGTTTTCGAGCCCGTATCCGGGCGGGGCTCCGGCGGACTTTGTGAGATTGTCGGGCGCGGGCGCCGGGTTCGCGGGCTTTGGCGCGGCCGCGGGGGCGGTGCTGGAGGGGAGCGAATCGATACCCGAGCTATCGAGCCATTCGGGTGGGGGGGCGGCGGCGCCGCCGAGCGGGGTGCTGGGGGTGGGGGCGGGGCACGGGTACGGGATGGATCTGATCGGGGACAGCGAGCGGTATGCGCGGCTGGTGGTGGCGCTGACGCGGCGCGAGCAGTTTGATGTGATTCACGCGCACGACTGGCTGACGTATCCGGCGGGGATCGCGCTGGCGCACGTGACCGGCAAGCCACTGGTGGTGCACGTGCACAGCACCGAGTTTGATCGCTCGGGGAACAACGTCAATCAGCGGGTGTACGACATCGAGCGGGCGGGGATGCACGCGGCGGACCGGGTGGTCGCGGTGAGCCAGATGACCAAGTCGATCTGCGTGCGGCGGTATGGGGTGAGGCCGGACAAGGTGGATGTGGTGTACAACGGGGTGGAGCGGGAGGCGATTCAGCCGGCGGCGGGGGCGAAGATCGAAAGTACGGACAAGCTGGTGCTGTTCCTTGGCCGCATCACGATGCAGAAGGGGCCGGAGTACTTCATCGCGGCGGCGAAGCGCGTGCTGGAGAAGGTGCCCAATGCGAAGTTCGTGCTGGCGGGCAGCGGGGACATGGCGCTGCGGATGATCGAGCTTGCGGCGGGGATGGGGATCGGGCACCGGGTGCTGTTTACCGGGTTTTTGCGGGGCAAGGACGTGGACCGGGTGTACCGGATGGCGGACTGCTACGTGATGCCCAGCGTGAGCGAGCCCTTCGGGATCGCGGCGCTGGAGGCGATCAGCCACGATGTGCCGGTGATCCTGAGCAAGACGAGCGGGGCGAGCGAGGTCTTGAGTCATGTTCTGAAGGTGGACTTCTGGGACATCGACGAGATGGCGAACAAGATCGTGGCGGTGCTGAAGCACCCGCCCTTGAGCCAGACGCTGCGTGAGCACGGGTCGATCGAGGTGCATCGGCTGACGTGGGACGGGGCGGCGGGCAAGTGCGTCGAGACGTATGACGCGGCGCTGGCGGGGCGGAACGGGGCGCGGTAGGCTCACTCCTGGTGAAGTGAAGAGGATCGGAGGCGGCTGCGTGACGAGCCGCGGTTGTGGTTTTTCAAATGGAGTTTGCCCATGCTGACGCCCGTGATGGTGATGATGGTGAGTGCGAGCGTGACGACGTTTGGCGGGGATGAGGGGCTGAGCCAGGCGGCGCGGGCGGCGCAGGGGTGGAAGGAGCTGTCGGGCGCCGACGCGACGCAGGTGTGGCGTGGGTACAAGCGCGAGGCGTTTCCGGAGAAGGGGTGGGTGGTGGAGAACGGGGAGATCCGGCACGCGGCGGGGGGCGGGGGCGGGGACATCGTGACGCGGGCGGAGTACACGGACTTCGAGCTGGAGTTTGATTTCAAGACCGGGCCCAAGGCGAACTCAGGGGTGATGTATCGGGTGGCGGAGAAGGGGGCGGAGGGGCAGGCGACGGACGAGCCCTACATGACGGGGCCGGAGTATCAGATTCTGGAGGACGCGAGCAACGGCGAGAAGCCCGAGGGGGTGCACTCGGCGGGGGCGCTGTATGACATCGATGGGCCGCCGGCGGACAAGAAGCTCAACCCGGTGAACGAGTGGAACCACGGCCGGATCTATTTCAGGAATGGCGTGGTGCAGCACTGGTTGAACGGGCAGAAGCTGGTCGAGCAGCGGATGTTTGACGATGACGGGAAGGTGGACGCGGCGTGGGCGGAGAAGATCGCCAAGAGCAAGTTCAAGGACTGGAAGGGATTCGGGATCCAGACGACGGGGCATATTGATCTGCAGGAGCACCCGGGGGATGTGGCGTACCGGAATGTGCGCGTGCGCGACCTGGCGGGGCAACGGCCCGGCGAAGTGATGCTGTTCAACGGCAAGGACCTGACGGGGTGGACGGCGTTTACGCCCAAGGACAAGGCGACGCAGACGCCGGTGTGGACGGTGAAGGACGGGATTCTGTATTGCACGGGGACGCCGACGGGGTATCTGCGCACGGACAAGAAGTACACCAACTACGTGCTGCGGGCGGAGTGGCGGTTCAACCCCGTGACCAAGAAGCCCGGCAACAGCGGCATCATGCTGCGGATGGGCGAGCCGGACCAGGTGTGGCCCAAGACGATCGAGGCGCAGATCTGGTCGGGGAACGCGGGCGACTTCTGGCTGATGAATGGGTTTGAGATGACAACCGACCCCGCGCTGGCCAAGGGACGCAACCGCAAGAAGACGCACATGGCGGAGCGCGAGGTGGGCGAGTGGAACCAGTATGAGATCGTGGTGGATCACGGCAACGTGACGTTGTTCGTCAACGGCGAAGAAGTGAACCACGGCACCAAGGCCGAGGAGATTCCCGGGTACATCGGGCTGCAGAGCGAGGGGGCGGAGATTCAGTTCCGGAACATCGGGTTGGTGGAGTTGAAGTAGGAGGAAGTGGCAAAGTGGCAGAGTGGCAGAGTGGCAAAGTGATGATTGCGGGAACGAGGGAGCGTGCATGAGGCGAGGACAGGAGCCGCGGGAGGAGATGGGGGAGGACAAGGGGTTCAGCAAAGGGGAGCTCATGGAGGCGGCGTCCATGAGCGCGAAGGTTTTTGATGCGATTCGGAAGGCGGCGCGGGTGAAGGGGCCGAGCCACGGGGGCCTGCGGTGGATGTTTCCGTTCGAGGACATCGTGACGATGATCCATCGGGCGGAGAGCGGGAGTTTCAGCGAGCGCGGCAGTACGGCGTCGGTGGCGTGGCGGGCGCTGCTGGAGGAGAAGGGTGTGAAGGTGCCGGCGAAGAAGAAGTGAAGACCGGCGGGGACCGCCGGGCGGCTTGCGGTGCCGATTGCCGGCACTGATCGTTGCTGAGATGAATCGCGTGATTGCTACGACGACCCTTTCAGGGTCGAAGTGTTTGCGCGGCCACTTTCCGAGGGTGTCGCTCGAAGACTCGCTCCGACCCCCGGCTGGCTACTGGCGTCCAGGCCTTCGGCCTGAAGCGATTTGCGATCGGACGACGGAGATGTGATGCCGTCGCGAGCGGTCGTGTGCCGCGCGTGGACTCGAACCGGTTCGCTTACTCGGCGGGGACGAGGCGGACGATTTCGTCGGGTTCGTTGAGGACGAGGTAGAGGGAGCCATCGGGGCCGGTCTGGACGTCGCGGACGCGGCCCATGCCCTGGAGGATTTCCTCGCGTTCGATGAGCTTGCCGTCTTTGGTGCGAATGCGTTGAAGAGTCTGGCCGGCGAGGCCGCCGGCGAAGAGATCGTTGCGCCATGCGGGGAAGGCTTCGCCCTTGGGACCGGGGCGCATGCAGTCCATGCCGCAGGTGGCGATGGAGGGAAGCCAGCGGGAGACCGGTGGGACGAGGTCTTTGGCGGTGTCGGCGGCTTTCTTGTCGGTGACGACATCTGGCCACGGGGTGTCGAAGGCGGAGCCGTTGTAGTTGATGCCGTAGCAGAGGGTGGGCCAGCCGTAGTTTTTCTTGCCGCGGGCGTCGATGAGGTTGAGTTCGTCGCCGCCCCGGGGGCCGTGCTCGGTTTCCCAGAGGCGGCCATCGAGGTCGATGGTGAGGGCCTGAGGGTTGCGGTGGCCGAACGTCCAGATGGAGGGGTAGGGGCCGGAGGGGAAGGGGTTGTCGGAGGGGAGTGAGCCGTCGTCGAAGAGGCGGTGGATTTTGCCGTTGGGGCGGCTGGTGTCCTGGGCCATTTCCATGTGGCCACGCTCGCCGATGCTGAAGAAGACGTAGCGCTTGCCCTGGTCGGGGCCGGAGGCGATGGGCTTGGTGAAGACGATGCGGGAGCCGAAGTGGATGGCGGTGGGGAGGTAGTGTTCTTTCTTGGCTTCGAAGATGGTTTGCTGGTCGGTCCAGGCGGGGTGGGCGGGGTCGGAGAGGTCGACGCGGCCACGGACGATCTTGGTCATGCCGTTTTTCTTGGCGGGGGTGTCGGGGTCGGAGAAGGAGAGGTAGACGTAGCCGTTGGAGGGGAAGTCGGGGTGGACGGTGACATCGAGCATGCCGCCCTGGCCGACGGGGCGGACGGCGGGTGTGCCGGTGAGGGGCTCGGAGAGGGAGCCGTCGGCGTGGCCGAGGCGGACGTTTCCCTCGCGCTCGGTGACGATGAAGGTGGCGGGGGATTTGTACTTTGAGTCGGGGGCTGAGTCGGGGAAGAAGTCGATGGCCCAGGGGACGTCGAGCTTGCCCTTGGGGACGAGGGTTTCGAGTTTGAACTTGGCGTGCTGGGAGGTGTAGACGCCCTGGGTATCGGGGTGGGGGGAGCCGTAGTCCTTGCGGAGCGCCTGGGACTGGAGTTCGCGGATGTGGACGACCAGGCCCCAGATTTGGGCGTTGGAGAGGGTGGCGCCGAAGGCGGGCATGCCCTTTTCCTTGTTGCCGTTTTTGATGGTGTCGAAGAAGGGGCGGTCGTGGGATTCGTCGAAGAGTTCCTTGGTGTTGAAGGTGGTGGCGCCGGCGCCGCCCCCGTGGCCGTCGGCGGCGTGGCAGACGACGCAGGAGTTTTTGTAGAGGTTTTCGAGGGATTGGGCTTGGGCGGCGGCGGCGAAGGCGGCGAGGGAGAGGGCGATGATGGGCTTGTGCATGGTGGGGAGGGTACGGGGGGAGAGGTGGCCCTGCTGTTGACGCCGGAACGGAGGCTTGGCGAAGTTCCGGGAGTCGCGGGTGTTCGACCCGGACCTTCGAAGACTCAGGTCCGGCGTCAGAACCTGGGTGATTCTGGGTGAGATGAGACCTCAGCCAGAGAGGTCGACGCCCCTTTCGGAGAGAGGGGGCACCCAGATGAGAGGGGCCCACTAGGAGGCGGCTTGCGCGAGGGTGTCGCGTTCGACGTGGCGGGTGGCCCACAAGGCGGCGAGGAGGCCCAGGAAGGCCATGAAGGAGCAGTAGTAGAAGGAGAGGCCGGGGTGTTGGGCCCAGAGGGAGGTATTGGGGGATGAGGGGTTGGCGAGGCTGAAGATTTTGGTGGCGATGAGCGGGGCGATGATCATGGCGATGCTGTTGATGCCGGCGATGCCGCCCTGGACGGCGCCTTGTTCATCGGGGCGGACGGTGCGGGTGATGAGGGCCATGGCGGCGGGCTGGGCGATGCCGCCGAGGCTGGCGACGGAGATGATGGTGTAGATCATCCAGCCTTTGTCGGCGGCGCCGTAGCCGATGTAGGCGCAGCAGCCGATGAGCAGGCCAATCAGCACGGCGCGGCGTTCGCCGACGGGGCCGGGGCCGAGGGCGGGGATGATCTTGCGGGCGAGGCCCCCTTGGACGATTGCCGCGCCGATGCCGACGCAGGTGAGAGAGAGGCCGACCTGGAACTCGGTCCAGTGGTAGCGACTGGCGGTGTAGAGCACCCAGGTGGATTGCAAGCCGAACATGGCCATGTTGAGGAGGAAGAAGGAACCGGCCATGGATTTGGCGAGGGGGTGGTCGCGCAAGCCGCCGAAGACGGCGACGGGGTTCATGCGACGGATGGAGAGGCGGCTGCGGTTTTCGGGGCGGAGGGATTCGGGGAGGACGAAGCAGCCGTAGAGCCAGTTGATGATGGCGAGGGAGCCGGCGACGTAGAAGGGAAGGCGGATGTCGTACTCGCCGAGCAAGCCGCCGACGGCGGGGCCGATGACGAAGCCCAGGCCAAAGGCGGCGCCGACGATGCCGTAGGCGCCGGCGCGCTTGTGGGGCGGGGTGATGTCGGCGATGTAGGCGTTGCAGACGCTGATGGTGGCGCCGGACATGCCGTTGAGCATGCGGGTGATGTAGAGCACCCAGAGGAAAGGGGAGAGGGCCATGGCGAAGTAGTCGAGGCCGGAGCCAAGGATGGAGATGAGCAGGACGGGGCGGCGGCCGAAACGGTCGGAGACGGCGCCGAGCACGGGCGCGAAGAAGAACTGCATGAGGGCGAAGCTGGCGACGAGCAGGCCGAAATATCTGGCCGCCTCGTCGGGCGTGCCGGAGCCCGGGTTGGCCTTGTCGAGGAGTTCCTGGATGAGTTTGGGGCCGACGGGGATGAAGAGACCGAAGCCGAGGACCTCGAGGAGGAGCGTGATGAAGATGAACTTGAGGGCGCCGGACTTGGGGCCTTGCGCGTCGGGGGGCGGGGCGTCCGGCACGGGGGGCAGTTGGCCAGGCGCGTATTCGTGTTCGCGCGGGTTGAGGGGGGCGGCCGATTCCATGGAGAGGGAGGGTAGCGGGTCGCTGGGGGATGATGCGGGCGGGATTTTTGTTTGACGAGGGAGAACCGGCGGGGCGGTTGGGCGGTCAAAGAGGGCGAGGCCTCACCTATGACGACGATGCCAGTGAGCGTGGGTTCGCAGAAGCCGCCGGTGGCGGAGATGCAGGTGGGAGATGCCGCGCGCGATGCGGCGCTGATGAAGCGATTCGCGGCGGGGGATCAGCAGGCGTTTGCGATGCTGGCGCGGGGCTATGAGGCGTATCTGTTCGGGCTGGCGCGCGGGGTGCTCGGGCGGCGGGATGACCTGGCGCAAGAGGCGGTGCAGGAGACGTGGGTGCGGGTGATCCGCGGGGCCGGGGCGTTTCGGGGAGAGAGTTCCTTCAAGACGTGGGTGTACCGGATCTTGGTGAACCGGTGTTTGGATATTTCGGAGCGTGAGGCGAGGCAGAAGCGGATGCGGATCGGGGTGGTGGAGGCGGGCGGAGCGGGGTATGGCGTGGAGGAATCGGACGCGCGAGCGGAGGGGTTGGCGGGGGCGATCGAGCGGCTGACGGTGGCGCAGCGGGTGGTGGTGTTGCTTTGCTATCACCGAGGGTTGACGCATGCGCAGGCGGCGGAGGTGTTGGGATTGCCGCTGGGGACGCTGAAGAGCCGGCTAAATGCGGGGTTGGAGGCGCTGCGGGGAATGATGGGGGAGGGTGGGGAGAAGGGTGAGTAGGACACAGGCCAGAGGCCCGTGCCACGAGATGGGGTAGAGGGGAAGACCGGCGGGGACCGCCGGGCCACCCAAGAGGTGATGATGCCATGACGACCGAACCTGAAAACCTGAATGTTGATGCGGGGGAGATGGCTGCGGGGCTGGCCGCGGCGAGTGAGCCGGTGTCGCCTTCGCGGGAGATTTGGAAGGATGCGTTGGCGAAGGCGGGGGGGCGGGGGGCGGCGCGGTCGAAGTGGCGGCGGAAGTGGTGGGTGCCGGCGGCGAGCGTGGCGGCGGCGCTGGTGGTGTTGGCGGGCGGGGCGTTGGTGATGGTGCCGCAGGTGGGGAGGGTGGGGGCGAGGTGGGATGCTTCGCCGGGGATGGTTGCGTCGCAAGCGCTCGCGGCCAGGAGCGAGCCTGCCGAGTTGGGCAAGGTGGCGGGCGCTCCGGGGGGCGGTGAGAGTTTTGACTATGCGATGATGCCGCCTGTGGGCGACGCGAAGGTCAAGTGGCATGAGTCTGGGGATTCTAATCAGACGATTCGCGGGGTGGCCGGCGGCGAACTTGATGCTGGGCAGCCGGGCAATGGGGAGGTAGCCGCGGATCGGGCGATTGTTCGGCGGGCGAGCATGGAGGTGGAGTGTGAGGATGTGCGCGGGGCGTATGCAAAGGCGACGGCGCTGGCGTCGGATGCGTTGGGGGAATTCATCGAGAGCGGGTCGCTGACGGGCGATGGGGATGCGATGCGGGGGGATATCACGCTGCGGGTGCAGGCGTCGAGGTTGTCCTTGGTCATGAATCAACTGCGCGGGCTGGGCAAGCCCACGAGCGAGAACCTGAGCAGTTTGGATGTGACGGACCGGCTGACGGATTTGGACGCGACGATTCGCAATGAGCGGAAGATCGAGGCGGAGTTGCTGGACTTGGCGGACAAGCGGAAGGACGCGCCGCTGAAGGAAGTGCTGGAGCTCAGGGACCAACTGTCGCAGTCGCGGGCGCGGATCGAGCGGTTGGAGGCGCAGAAGGCCAACGCGGGCAAGCAGGTGGCGTACTCGGCGATCGTGCTGACGCTGCACCACAAGCCGTCGGAGGAGCCCAAGCCCGAGCCCGCGAAGAGCGGGTTTGGGGAGAAGATGGGAGAAGCGTGGAAGAACGGGACGGCGGGGTTGGGGGATGCGCTGGCGTGGTGTGTGGAGACGGGGCTGGCGAGGCTGCCCCTGCTGGTGTTCGTCGGGGTGATGGTGTTTGTGATTGGAATTTTGGTGAGGCGGGCGGTGAGGTGGAGCGAGCGGGAGCCGACGCCACGGTTGGGGTAGGTTGAGCGGGGAGATCAGAGAAGAGCGGCGGGGACCGCCGGGCCATCTAGAGAGGGGAAGAGACGTACGCCCCTCTCGGAGAGAGGGGCCACCCAAGAGAGAGACTACCCCCGCACCGCGCCCAGCAGTTCGCGGGGGCGTTGGCGGGTGAGCCACCAGACGGCGGGGTAGGCGGCGCCGAGGGTGAGCAGCAGGGTGATGCCCCAGCCCATGGCGAGGGCGTCCCAGGGCGGGTGGACGCTGAAGGTGACGCCGAGGAGTTTGCGGTCGATTTGCTGGACGGCGAAGACGCCTTGCAGGCCCATCCAGGTGCCGAGGGCCGCGGCGGCGATGGCGACGAGGACGGCTTCGGCCAAGACGAGGCGGCCGACGAGCCCGCGCGAGGCGCCGATGGCTTCGAGCACGCCGAACTCGTATTGGCGGGCGTTGATGCCGGCGATGATGAGGTTGGCGACGCCCAGGCCTGCGATGAGCATGGCGGCGAGCGCGACGAGTGAGAAGGCGAAGAGGCCGTTGTGGACGAACTCGTTGATTTGATTCTTGATTTTGCGGCCGCTGCCGGCGTCGAGGATGCCGCCACCGGCGAGGGCTTCTTTGAGATGGGTCACGGCGGCGGCGTCGTCGACGCCGGGCTTGAGGCTGACCTGGATGAGGTGGACTGAGTCGTTGCCGAACTTCTCTTTGAGGTCTTCGCGCGTGCCGAAGACCGCGTGGACGGATTGCTGGGTGAAGTCTTCGCCGATGCTGAAGAACTGGCTGACGACTTCAAGACCTGGGCTCGTGACGACGCCGGCGATTTCGAAGGGAAACTCGCGTCCGTTGGCCTTGATGGTGATGTGATCGCCCAGGCCTAGCCCGCGGGCGACGGTGAACTCCTTGGCGACGATGATGGAGCCCCCCGCGTGGAGCTTGGCGAGGGCGGATTTTTCGTCGCCTTGCACCCAGGTGGGCTTGGCCATCTCGAAGAACTTTTCGGGCTCGAAGGCGATGAAGGTGGAGCCGAGCTTGTTGATGGCCTGGACGCCGAAGGTGTCGGTCTGGACGGGGAGGAGGGTGATGGCGCAGGCGTCTTTGACTTCGGGGAGGGCCCGAACGGTCTGCAAGCTGGTTTCGCTGAGGTTGAGCCCGGCGACGAAGGCATCCGGGAACTCGAGTTTGCCGAGCCAATCTTGGCGGATGGAGCGGCCCTGGGTCCAGATGCCGACCATGAGGGCCAGTCCCATCATCATGGAGCCCGCCGTGAAGCCATAGCGATAGGGGGTGGCGAGGAGGGTGCGCTTGAGGACGGTGCGGGGCAGACCAAGCAAGCGCGAGACGGGCGAGGAGAAAAGCCACGCGACGGCGCTGAGGATGGGCACGCTGAGCATGAAGAAGCCGACGAAGAGGGCGGGCAGGCCGACAAACAGGTAGGCCCAGAAGCGGGCCTGGCCGTCTTGCACGCCCAGAACCACGCTGACGTGTAGCACGGCGAGGGCGAGGCCGATGGCGAGCATGAGCAGGACGCCCCGGCGGTGCGGGGCTTGGGCGCGGGCGGCGAGGGCTTCGAGAGGCGACACGCGCGAGGCACGCCAGGCGGGAAAGGCACTGCCCAGGAGGCCGGCGAGGATGGCCCCGCCCCCACTGGCGAGGACTCCCCACCAGGGGACGATGAGGGTTACATCGAGCGTGTCGCGGAAGTAGCGGAACAACCCCCAGGCCATGAAGACGCCCAGCGGCACGCCGACGACGGCGCCAAGAGCGCCGATGAGCAGCCCGGCGACCAGTTGGCTCTGGGCGAGTTGGAGTTTGAACGCGCCGATGGCGCGGAGCATGCCCAGCTCGCGCAGGCGCTCGGTGACGCCCGTGCTCATGGCGGTCGTGATGATGAAGGTGGCGGCCAGGTACGCCATGACGGTGGCGAGGAGGAAGCCCAGGCGGCTGGCTTCGATGTTGTTTTCCAGGCCGGCGGTGACCTTGGTGCTGGTGGTGAGCAGGACGCTGTTGCCCAGCGCGGGGGCGTGGGCGGCGACGACCTGCTGGGGCGTGAAGCCGGGCTTCACCATGACCTCGATGGAGCTGAGATGGTCTTTGGTGGCGGCGCCGTCGGGCAGGACGCGCTCCAGGCCTTGCAGGGTGAAGATGGCGCGGGGCTTGCCGCCGAAGGGGGGCGGGGCGACGATGCCGACGACCTTGACGAGCGTGGGCTTGTGGAAGAAGTTGGACAGGGTGCTCAGGCCCATCTCGATGGGGGAGATGTTGGCGGCCTTGGCGAGTTCGAGGGCCTTTTTGGGGTCCATGACGGCGGCGGCGATCTTGATGGTGGGGCCAGCGCGCTGCACCACTTCGATCTGGTCGCCCAGGCGCAGGCCCGCGGCGTCGTTGATGGCGCTGGCGGCGTCGTCGTCGGCGCTGGCGGGCAGCGGGGGGCGATCGACGGGCAGCGCGGCTTCGAGTTGTTTGCGCTGGCGACGACGTTCGAAAGGGGTCGTCGCTTCAACACCCTTGATGCTCAGGCGGACCATCAGCGAGGTATCGACGACGACCTCGTCGGGGGCGCTGGCCCAGCGCCCAGCGATGAGGCGGGGGCGGCCGATGACGCTGGGGGCGTTGGTGTCGGCGCTGGTTTCTCCAAGCGCGACGACGTTGATGGCGAGTCGCTTGGTGCCGGGCTTCCAGGTGTCGCCGGCTTTGACCATGACCGGCAGGTTGGCGGCGACGGTGAGGGCTTCTTCGCGTTTGCCGGCGGCGGCGAGGGTTTCGGGCCAGCCGCGGACGCCGGGCAGAAGGGACGCGGGCAGGGTGGGGCCGCCCGAGACGGGCTTCAAGGTGACATCGGCGGCGCCCACGGTTTCGCTGATTTGCTGGCGGGCCTGGGCCTGCATGCTGTTCATGGCGCAGGCGACCGCGGCGATGAGAGCCGCGGAGAGGGCCACGGTGGTGGCGAGGAGAATGGAGCGGCTAGGCCGCCCCGACAGATTGCTGATAGCGAGCCGCCACGCCGGACGCATCGAGGCCCTCCGTGTCAATGGTGGTGCGGAAACGACCGTCTTGGAGAACATAGATGCGGCGGCAGTGTGCGGCGGCCGCGGGCTCGTGGGTGACCATGATCACGAGCATCTTCTGTTCGTTGGCGATGTCGCCGAGCATCGTCCAGAGTTTGTGGCTGCTGGCGGAATCGAGGTTGCCGGTGGGTTCGTCGGCGAAGAGGACTGGCGGGCTGTACAGGAGCGCACGCGCGATGGCGACGCGTTGTTGCTCGCCGCCACTGAGGGCGTCGGGGCGATGGTCGGCGCGATCGCCCAGGCCCAGGCGATCGAGCAGTTCGCGGCTGCGGCGTTCGAGGGTGCGGGGGTCGTCGCCCGCGAGGCTGCCCGGAAGCTCGACGTTTTCGCGGGCGGAGAGGGTGGGGATGAGGTTGAACTGCTGGAAGACGATGCCGATTTCTTTGCGGCGGAGGAGGGTGGCGTCGCGCTCGGAGAGCGTGTGGATCGCCCGGCCGGCAAGGTGGATTTCGCCCTTGTCGGGGCGATCGAGGGCGGCCAGGAGGTGGAGCAGGGTGCTCTTGCCGCTGCCTGATTGGCCCATGATGGCGTAGTAGCCGGGTTGTTCGATGGAAAGATCAACGCCGCGGAGGGCGGGGACGGAGCGGCCGGCGAGCTTGTAGGACTTGTGAACGTCGAGGCATCGGAGCATGGGGGCGGATCCGGGACAGGAGGCAGGAGGAGAGAAGGGGGCGTAGAGCACAGGCAGGACGCCTGTGCCACGAGATGTGGAAGGGGAGCACCGCTCTGGAGAGCGGTGCCACCAAAGCCAAGAAGAGTCGGAGGACGGAGGTCAGTGTTGCTGGGCGTCGTAGGTTTTGGCGTCGACGCACTTGTCGAGGCCGGATTTGTCGGTGATTTTGAGTTTGAGCAGCCATCCCTTGCCGTAGGGGTCGGAGTTGAGGAGGCTGGGGTCGTCGGCGAGGGCTTTGTTCACCTCGGTGATTTCGCCGCCAACGGCGGAGTAGATGTCGCTGGTGGTCTTGACGGATTCGACTTCGCCCACATTGTCGCCGGCGTTGATTTTGGTGCCGGGTTTTTTCATTTCGACGTAGGTGACGTCGGTGAGCTGGTCGACGGCGAACTGGGTGATGCCCAGGGTGAGGGTGTCGCCTTCGAGCTTGTGCCATTCGTGGGAGGCGGAGTAGACGCGATCGGCGGGGCTGGGCATGGGGAGATTCCTGGGGTTCTGGGAGATGGGCCGAAAACCATGGAGCGGGGCCCGTTGGGTGTATGGTAGCGGGGGCGGGGAGTGAGTCGGCGGCGGCGGCGGCTGGCGGTTGGCGGGTGAGGAACTCACCCCATTGAAGGGATTTCGATCACGGGTGGGTTTGACTAGGCATCGAACTATTTGTAAAGTGGCGGTTCTTACCGGGTTTCTCCCCTCCGGACGGCCGGCGCCTAAGGGCCCGGCCGTCTTGCTTTTTGGGGTTTGAGGGGATGATTTTGCGCTGCGGTTGCGGTTTCCGCGTGGCATGGCGTCGAGCGCCGAAATCCCGTACAGTTTGAGGCGTGCTACTCACTCTTTCTGCGCGATGCCTGAAACCCCTGATGGGCCCGGCCAAGACCAAGAAGTCGGGCAAACTTGATCTGCTGGATTTGCCGAGTTTTACGCGTAACGAGCTGGGGCTGACCGGGCTCAACCTGAGCACGGACATGCTGGCGGGGTCGGATGCATCGAGGCTGGTGTCGATCCGCGAGCGGGCGGACCGGGCGAGCTGCTCGTGCCTGCTGCTGGTGGAGCCCGAGGCGCAGAGCCTGGCGGGCGCCGGGGCGGCGGCCGCGGCCCTGCGCATGCAGCGCGTGGTGGAGGCGGCGCAGATCTTGGGGTGCACCGCGGCGTCGGTGCGGATCGAGGCGCCCGACGATGATGTCTCGCTGACGAAGGTCGCCGCGTCGTTGAAGCCCGTCGTGGAGCGGGCCGAGAAGCTCGATATCAATCTGGTGATCTCGCCCGGCGCGGGGCTGACGGAGCGGCCCGAGCGGGTGACGGAACTGCTGAAGAAGGTGGGCGGCTTCCGGGTCGGGACGTATCCGGATTTCGAGGCCGCGAGCAGGGCGAAGGACCCGGCGGCGTACTTGCATCGGCTGACGCCGTACGCGACGGTGGTATCAGCGACGAGTGTGAAGTTTGTGCCCGCGGGCAAGAAGGCGGTGCCGGAGCCGACGCCGCAGGCGGTGCGGGACGGGCTCTTGGTGCACGAGCCCTACAACCTGAAGCAGATGGTGGGGGCGATCCAGGCTGTCGGTTACGACGGGCCGATCGCGCTGGATTATCGTGGCAGCGGGGACGTGACTTTGGGGCTTCTGCTGAGCAAAGAAGCGATGCTGATGGCCCTGAGCGAGGAACTGGTCGAAGAGCCGGAGTGAGCGGCGTGGGAATCGGCGCAACACAGCGTGAGACTTCGCCGGATACCCTCGGGGCCGTCGAGGTTCTACTGCCCGATCCCGGAGCGCTCGTGTTTCGACTTGACCAACCAATCGTGATCACGATCGACGGCCCGGCGGGGACGGGCAAGTCGTCGGTCGCGCGGGCGCTGGCGGCCAGGCTGGGGCTGGATTTTCTGGATACGGGCGCGATGTACCGGGCGGCGGCGGCGGTGGCGCTGGACCGTCGCCTCTCGCTGGGAGATCACGCGGGCATTGTCGCGGCCGCGCGGGAGGCGGAGATTGGATTCGACTGGTCGCTGGATCCGCCCGGCTTGCTCGTGTTTGGCGAGATCATGGGCGAGCGGATCCGGTCGGCCGCGGTGACGGCGATCGTGTCGGGGGTGGCGGGGATTCGCGCGCTGCGCGAGCTGATGGTGGAGCGTCAGAGGGCGATTGCCGCCAAGCATCCGAGGCTTGTGACCGAGGGACGCGACCAGGGGTCGGTGGTCTTCCCGGATGCCAAGGTGAAGTTCTACCTCGATGCGTCGCCCGCGGTGCGGGCGGAGCGGCGGGCGCGGCAGCTGGAGGAGCTGGGTCAGAAGGTTGATGTCGCGGCACTGCGGGAGGAGATCATCGCGCGGGACAAGAGCGACATGGGGCGAGTGGATGGGCCACTGGTGCGCCCGGCGGGCTCGATCTTGATTGATACCTCGGACAAGTCGCGCGAGCAGGTGATCGAGGAGCTGGAGCGGCAGGTGCGCGAGCTGGCGGCCCGGGCCTGATGAGCGAGAACACGACCCGATTGCGTGAGCAGCAGCCCGAGGGACACCTCGGGCGGATTCTGTTTTACGAGGCGTTTCGGCGCACGCTGCGGGCGATATTGTGGCTGCTCTTTGGGCTGCGGGCGATCGGGGCGGAGCGCGTGCCCGCGAAGGGGCCACTGCTGATCGCGGCGAACCACCAGTCGTATCTGGATCCGCCTTCGATCGGGTGCCCGATCACGCAGCGGCATTTGAGTTTCATTGCGCGAGCGGGGCTGTTTTCGTTCGGTCCCTTTGGGTGGGTGATCGGGATGCTCAACTCGGTGCCCCTGGCAGAGGACAAGGGGGATGCCGCGGCTATTCGGGAGACGATCCGGCGGCTGGAGGCGGGGCACGCGGTGCTGATCTTTCCGGAGGGCTCGCGCACCGAGAACGGCGAGATCGACGAGTTCAAGCGGGGCGTGGCGTTGCTACTCAAGAAGGCCAAATGCCCGGTGCTGCCGGTGGCGATCCGCGGGGCGTATGAGGCGTGGCCCAGGCGGCGGAAGCTGCCCGTGCCTTGGAGGGCGAAGGTGCGGGTGGCGTATGGCGAGCCGATCTCGTACGAGGAACTGATGAAGGATGGGGCGGAGGGGG
The DNA here is from genome assembly GCA_016124375.1 of Tepidisphaera sp. GTDB lineage: Bacteria > Planctomycetota > Phycisphaerae > Phycisphaerales > UBA1924 > RI-211. The sequence continues at coordinate 438,118 of WGNV01000002.1, read as the reverse complement.
CGCTGGCGCGGATTCGGGCGGAGGTCGTCAGGTTGTACGAGACGCTGAAGTAGGAAGGGAAGTGGGGGAAGGCCGGCGGGGACCGCCGGGCCACCCAAGAGGGCCACCCAAAGCACTCACGCCCGGTAGCGGCGGATGCAGATGGTGTTGTTCTGGCCGCCGAAGCCAAATGAGTTGGACAGGCAGACTTCGACGCCGCCCTGGGCGTTGACGTCGCGGGCGGCGTTGGGCACGTAGTCGAGATCGCACTCGGGGTCGGGGGACGACAGGTTCATCGTGGGTGGCAGGATTCCGGTGCGGATCGCCTGCACGCAGGTGATCGCCTCGACCGCGCCCGCCGCCTGGATGAGGTGGCCCAGAGAACTCTTGACGCTGCTGAAGGGGACTTTGGACGCCAGGGGCCCGAAGACGCCCTTGACGGCGATGGTTTCGATCCGGTCGTTTTCCTGCGTGCCGGTGCCGTGGGCGGAGATGTAGTGAACCTGCGGGCGGCCATCGGCCCCCGGCTCGCGCGGGTTTACGCCCGCCTGGCGGCAGGCCTTGAGCATCGCGGCCTGGGCGCCCTTGCCCTCGGGCTGGATGTCGGTAATGCGGAAGGCATCTGCGGAGGAACCGAAGCCGGCGATCTCGGCGAGCGGCGTGGCCCCCCGGGCCAATGCGTGGTCGAGGGATTCGATGACCAGCATGCCCGCGCCCTCGCCCATGGCAAAGCCATCTCGGTTGGCGTCGAATGGGCGGCTGGAGTGGGCGGGGTCGTCGCGACGGGTGGACATGGCGGTCAGGCGGATGAACCCGGTCATGCCCAGCGGGTGGATCATGCTGTGCGAGCCACCCGCGAGCATTGCGTCGGCGTCGCCCCGCCGGATGAGTTCGAAGGCTTCGCCCAGGGCCTGGGTGCCGGCGGCGCAGGCGGTCATGCAGTTGTACGCCGGGCCTTCGCATCCGAACTCGGTGGCGACGTGGGCCAGGGTCGCGCTGGGTTCCTGCTCGATTTCGGCGACGGCGGACATCTTGGCGAGGCCGGCGCGGGCCCAGGAAGCGTCGGAGAGTGTCTTGGTGGATGCGTCGTACGCGGCGAGGTTGGTGGAGACGAAGTTCGCAAAGTCGAGCGACCCCTCGCCCGAGCCCATGTAGAGCCCGACGCGCCCGGGATCGACCTTGCCTTGGGAGAGGCCGGATTGGCGGACGGCGCGAGCGGCGGCGGCAAGGGCGAACTGGGTGCTGAGGCCGGCGCGGGCGTGGGGCTGCCAGTGATCAAGGTGATCTGAGAGGCGGAAGCCCCGGACCTGAGCGGCGAAGTTGGTAGCGAAGGTGGACGCGTCGAAATGGGAAACGGGCCCGAAGCCGTTCTCGCCCCGGATGAGGCGAGACCAGACTTCGTCGATGGTGACGCCCAAGGGGGTCACCCAGCCCATCCCGGTGATGACGACGCGTGTGCTCATCTTGGCCAACTGCTCCCGCCGGCGGGAGCGCCGGCTACTGGTCGAACTCGTGGGTGTTGCCCTCTTCCTCGTAATCGTCGGGCAGGCCCTTCTCGGCGCGAATCTTATCGATGTTGACGACGCGGACCAGCCCGTCCTTCAGGCGGCGCTCGCCGAAGTTGATGATGAGGCCGAGTTCGAAGTCGGCGGCCTTGAGCTGGGCCCGCAGGGCGAGGCGTTCGCCGGTGCTCACCTGGCCGGGCGAGGCGGAGACGGAGACGATGAAGCGGTTTTCGACCCACATGTCGGCGTAGACCTTGCCGATCTCGACGTCCTTGTAGCGGACGGTGATGGGGTGCTGCTCTTCGAAGGTGACGGCGAGGGCCTTGAGCTCGCTCTTGAGAGCGGCGGCGTAGACGTCGCGGGTGAAGCCCGGGCCAAGGGCACGGTGCACTTCGATGGCGGCGCCGATGACCTTGCGAGAGGCCTCGGTGGTGGTGGGGTCGAGATCCGACAGCGGCACGCCCCGGCGTTCGCGAGGGCCGCCGTGGCCGCCATGGCCACCGTGCCCGCCGCCGTAGCCGCCTCGTCCACCACGGGACGGGCCGTGACGCCCGGAATCGCGGTAATCGCCTTGTGAGTATTCGTTGGACATGGTTGAGTCTCCCAGAGGGGTTTCGAAAACTGTGCTGATTTGAACTGTGTGAAACGGATTGGTGTTCGCGGGGACGTGTTCGCGGCGGGTGCGCGGCTTCGTGAGGAAGATGGGGTGTGGGGTGCGGGTTTGTGAGGGGGCCGCGGAATGCGGCGGGCCTGGAAAGCGTTGGTCGGCGGTGGGTGAGTGTGTGCTCGGCTGTTGGGTGGGGTGCGTGGGGTGAATGAGGTGTTGCGGTCTGCCGGACCAATCGGTTCGAGTGCCGCGTGAGTGTTGGATGCCGAAATCCGCCCGGCGCGTCGAAGTCGAAGTTTTTTTTGTCAGGCGGTTGCGGCGCTCAGGATCATGGCGGCGTTCTGGCCCGTGAGGGAGCCGGATTGTATGAGCACGTTTCGCAGGCGGGCGGGCGTGGCCGGGCGGGCGCGGACATTTGCGCTTGGCGTGGGAGCACCCCCGTGGAGTTGCGGGGGAAGGGTTTGGCGGTGAAGCGCAAGGGCGGCGACCGCGACCTGAACGCCCCCCTGCCCGGCGGCGAGGTCGCCCATGAAGGGGGCGAGCGAAAAGAGCGGGATTTTTTGGAGCGAGCCGGCGAACACCTGCTGCAAGGCGGCGAGTTCGGCGCTGTCGAGCATGGGCACGCCTGTGCCCTGGGTGACGATCAGGTCGATGTCCGCAGGCTGGAGCTTGGCATCGGCCAGGGCAGAACGGATGGCCCGGGCGAGGCCAAGGTTCGCGTGCGAACCATCTGGGGCTGCGGCCCCGGAGGCGGGGGGGATTGGGGCGGGGACGCTGTGGGCGGCACCGAAGCCGGTGAGGTGCGCGTAGATGGTGGCGTTGCGGGACTTGGCGTGGGTGAGTTCTTCAAGGATGGTGATGCCGCCACCTTCGCCGACGAGGGTGCCACGGGAGGCGGGGTCGAAGGGTCTGACGGCGTCGGGGCCGGAAGCGAGGCCGGAGGTATCGGCGAGGCGCCCGGCGAGGGCGGCGCGGAGGACGCCCATGTGGCAGAGCTTGGATTCGGCGCTGCCGGAGAAGCAGAGGTCGCATTCGCCGCGTTCGATGACGCGACGGCTTTCGCCGAGGCAGAGGAGGCCGGAGGCCTCGCCGCAGGTGATGGTGTTGGAGGCGCCCTCGGCTCCGTGGATGATGGAGACGTGGCAGGCGAGCATGTTGGGGAGGTACTTGAGGAGCCAGAGGGGTTGGAGGTTGTTCATGCCGCCGGGGGCGTCGATGGTGCCCCAGTCCTTCAGGCTGAACTCGCCAGAGGGGGCGGTGGCGGTGGCGAGGGCCTGGGTGAGCTCGAGGGTCTCGGCGGCGATGAGGCCAGCGCCGATGTGACAGCCGGTGCGATCGGCGGGGTAGGTGGGCGTGGGCTGGGTGTCGGCGTGGGCGCGGGTGAAGAGGCGGGCGTCTTCAACGGCGGCCTTGGCGGCGGCGACGGCCATCTCGGTGTCGCGGGCCATGACCTTGACGGCCTTGCGGTAGTGCTTGGGGACGTGGTCTTTGGCAGAGAAGTCTTTGATCTCGCCTGCCAGGCGGCAGGGGAAACCCGAGAGATCAAGGCGGGTGCAGGGGCCGAGGGTGGAGAGGCCGGAGGTGAGGCCGGACCAGAGGGCGTCGATGCCGACACCGTATGGGGTGACGACGCCGAGGCCGGTGACTGCAACTTGCTTGATCATCGGACGTAACGTTATGTCGGGGCCGAGGGAAATTCACGCGTGGCCAAGCCACGGGAAGGACAGGCCATGAAAGCGGCGATGGGTGCGGCGTGGCGGCTCGTCCTTCTCGGGTGGCTGGCGGTCAGCATGATTGGGGGCGCGGCCCTTGGGCAGGATGCGCCGGCCCGACACCAGGACCGGCCGGCGCCGGTGAGCCCGCCCGAAGGCGGTGATGGTGAGGATGGCGCGGATGCGACGCCCGTGGAGCCTCCGGACAGCGATGCGGGGCGGGAGCTGGCGTGGGTGCTTGGGGTGATCAACGGGGCGGACCCGGGGGACATCGCGTCGCACTTCACCCCCCGGTACCTGCAGATCTACCCGGTCGAGAAGATCCGGGAGGTCTTGACGACGCTGCGGGAAAAAACGTTTGGTGGTGCGAAGGTGGAACTCGTGCGGGTGGAAGAGGAGGACCTGAACCGCCTGGCGCTCTCGGGGACGCTGAAGGGTGAGAACACCCGGCGATTTTTCATCGTGTTTCTGTCGCTGCATGACCAGACGAAGAAGATCGCGGGTTTGTATTTCAATCCCGCGGGGTTCTCGTCAGTCGGGAAGGGGGCGGAGGCGCCGGACGAGGTGGAGTCGGACGTCGGGGGCAGCGTGCTGTTCGGGGCGTATGAGATCGTGGGAACCGATGGCGGGGCCAACAAGCCCGGGGAGGAGCAGGCCCGGGAAGGTGCGGCCGGAGGGGCACCGGCAAAGAGCGGCGACGCCACGCCTGCGACGGAGGATGAAGTCGCTCCGGATCCGAGCCGGCGGATCCTGAGGGTGATTTACGAGTTTGGGCGGGCGGAAGATGGTGCGATCGCCGGGCTGATGAGGTTGTGGCTGCTGGACGCGGTCGGATCGCGCGTGGCGGGCAGAGCGCTCGCGTGGGATCAGCCTGTGACGGTGAAGGACGAGTACAAGTGCATCCCGGGTGGCGAGACCAGCGGGATGGAAGCGGGCCAGACGCTGGCGCTGGGAGAAATGGTGCGGCGGATGTGCGCCAGCGCGGACACGACGGCGATGGAGCACGTTTTTCGGCTGGTGGGGCGGGAGGAAGTTGAGAAGGTGGTGGAGAGGGACACGCCCCGCACCGCCGGGGCGAGGTTGCCGCTGCTGTCGCCGCGGGAGATGTTCGCGCTCAAGCTGACGGATCGGGACGCGCTGGTGACGGATTTTGTGACCGACCTACCTGAGCAGAAGCGGGCGAAGCTGGAGGCGGGGGGTGAAATCGCGGGGCTTGAGCCGCAGTGGGCGAAGCTGGAGGATTGGACGGAACCCCGGCTGCTGGACAAGGTTGGGTACTTCGCGCTGCCCGAGACGCTGGCGGCGACGATGGCGCACCTGAAGACGCTGAGCGAGCGGCCCGGCTGCGAGCACCTCCTGGACGGGCTTGCGGCGGGGGTGGGGATTGAACTGGATGCATCGAGGTGGCCCCGAGCGTATGGGGCCTGGGGTGCGGAGCCGGGTGTGGCGGCGGCGGCGCTCATGATGCGACGCGATGACGGGCGGTGGTTTGTGGTGGTGGCGATCTGGAACAACAAGGACAAGACCCTGGAGGGTGAGCGATTGGACAACCTGATGCGGGGCGGGGTCAAGACGTGTGACAGCGTCGGCAAGGCGGCGCCGGCGCCGGAAGACCCCGGGGCGGTGCACTGACGCAGGACGCAGGGGGAAGAGGTAAAGTGTGAGGGATTCGGGCGGAACGCGAAGAGCGGAATGCGGGAAGGACTGGCATGGCCGAGGACATCGTGATCTCGTGCACGGACGTCGTGAAGCGGTTTGACGGGCGGGCGGTGTTGGACGGGATCAACCTGCAGGTGAAGCGGGGCGAGACCATGATCATCATGGGCGGCTCGGGCTCGGGCAAGAGCACGCTGCTGCGGCTGATCATCGGGTCATTCGCGCCCGAGGCGGGGGACATTCAGCTTTTCGGAAAGTCGATCTGCTCGATGGGCGAAGAGGCGATGGACTCGGTGCGGACGAGGTTTGGGATCCTGTTCCAGTCCGGGGCGCTGTTCAACTCGATGACGCTGTATGAGAATGTCGCCCTGCCGATCCGCGAGCACACGGACCTGGACGCGAACATCATCGATATCCAGGTGAAGATCAAGCTCGAACTGGTGGGGCTGCTGGAGCACGCGGACAAGTACCCGGCGCAGATCTCGGGGGGTATGAAGAAGCGGGCGGGGCTGGCCAGGGCGCTGGCGCTGGACCCGGAGATTTTGTTTTACGACGAGCCCAGCGCGGGGCTGGACCCGGTGACGAGCGCGCAGATCGACCAGTTGATTCTCGACTTGACGCGGAAACTGGGCGTGACCAGCGTGGTGGTGACGCACGAGATGGACAGTGCTTTTACGATCGCCGACCGGATGGCGATGCTGGACAAGGGACGGATGATCAAGGTCGAGACGCGGGAGTGGTACGACGAACTTCGCAAGCTCTCGCACGACGAGGCGGCGGGGCGCAGCGTGCAGGATCGGCTGATCCGGCAGTTCCTGAGGGGTGACGCCGAGGGGCCGATCACCGACCGCAAGGACCACACGCTGCTGGAACGCACGCTGCTGGGCGACAAGCCCGACGGCGTGTCGACGATGCCGAGCCTGACGCCGACGAGGTGACCGAAGAAAAGGAAGAGGCCCCTCTCGGAGAGAGGGGCCACCCGGTTAGTTGATGGCGATCTTGCGGGGTTGTGCCTTTTCGTTCTTGGGGAGGCGCAGCGTGAGGACGCCGTCGGCGAGCGTGGCCTCGGCCTGGTGCTCTGCGACGGTGCTGGGCAGGGCGACGCGGCGGCTCATGGAAGATTCGCGGCGTTCCTTGCGGTAGTAGCGCTCGCCGTTCTGCTCACGCTCTTCGCGGTGCTGGGCCTTGATGGTCAGCACTCCCTCGTGCACTTCGATGGTGACATCCTCGCGCTTGAAGCCCGGCAGCGAGGCACGCACGATGACGCTGCGGTCGTCTTCGGAGACGTCGAGCGGCAGCGAGCCTTCTTCGACGCGGCTGATGAAGTTGGGCGTGTCGGCGAAGAAGGGGTCCTGGAAGAAGCGGTCGAGCACGGCCGCCATGGGGATGCCTTGAACGCGGCCGCCGGTGTTGTGCATGATGCTCATCGGTGATCCTCCTGTGCAGTTGTTTCGCATGTGACGCTCGGTGCTTGTCGACGGCTCATAACGCCTGAAAAGCCCTACGAACACGTGTTCGGGGGCGTGGAGCCGCGTGCGTAGGGAGGGAAACAAGTGGCGTGCCAGCGAGGGGGGGCACGGGCGTTGGGCCGTGAGGGCGTGTGAGGCTGTCAGGGCGGAAGGGCGTGGGTGCCGCGGGGGTCAAAATGGCAGCGTGGGGGAGATTCCCGGGCGGGTGTTCGGGAGCGAACTTCCGCGTGACGGAACCGGGCGCGGGGCGCATCTGGATGCAGGGATGAGGGCGTGAGAACGGAAGCCGCGGGCGGGGCTCGCGCGCGGCGGCGCTATTCTGAAACACCATGCCTCCGATTTTTCTGGCCATTTTGGGTGTTGCGTTGGTGGGCGGGCTGCTGCTCATCTGGGCGGGGCGGCGCGGGCGGCGGCTGAACGACCACCCGGTGTGCCGTCAGTGCGGGTTTGATTTGGAGGGCGTGTATCCGGAGTCGGTGACGTGTCCGGAGTGCGGGGCGGGGCTGAAGCGGGATAACTCGATCCGCATCGGCGTGCGCCGGCGGTACCCGGCGATGGTGGTGACCGGGGTGGTGCTGGCGATGATGCCCCTGGCCCCGCTCGGCGTGGTTGGGTATGCGGCGCTCACCGGCGCGGATGTGAACGCGTACATGCCTGTGGGTGTGCTGCTGTGGGAGGCCAAGCACGGGACGCCCGCCAGCGCCGGGAAGATCGCGGACGAGCTGACGCGGCGGGCCCAGAAGAAGGGCTTGAGCGCGTCGCAGTACAGCCGCGCGATCGAGACGGCGCTGGCGATGCAGGCGGATGCGGCGGCGCCGTGGTCGGAGGCGTGGGGGAACTTCATCGGCAACGCCAAACTTGACGGCACGCTGGCGAAGGCCGCGGACGAGCGGTTTGAGGAGAACTCGGCGCTGCTGAAGCTCGAAACGCGGGCGAAGACGGCGGCGGGGACGAGGCTGCCGGTGACGATCGCGCTGGATCAGGCCCGGGTGGGCTCGGGGGATTTGTTTGTTCACACGCTGACGCTGGTGGGGGCGAAGGTGGATGGGAAGAAGGTGGAGGCCAAGCCCGGGGAGAGCGCGGGGGGCTTGCTGGGCGGGTGGTCGGGGCGTGGGATGATTCAAATGACGATCAACGGCGTACCGGTGCAGCCGGATGGAGGCGACGGTGACTCGGGGCTGCTGGGGCAGGTGAATGCGGCGGGGTCGAGGGTGCCGCTGAACGTGTTCGGCGCGGGCACGCAGGGGGTGGACGCGGTGGTGTCGCTGCCCGGGGATCTCTCGCCCGGCGAGCACACGATCGAGTTGGATTTGGAACGCGATGTGAATACGGGGCGGGTGGCGTTTGGATTTCCGGCGCCCGGCGGGCAGGGGACGCCCCTGACGCTGAAGACCAAGGTGACGATCGCGCCGGTGGACGAGCTGGTGGAAGCGGTCGCGCCGGATGCGGAACTGACCAAGCAGTTTGCCAAGAGATTGCGCCCCGGGGCGATCATCGCAGAGCCGGACGGGGGAGATGGATCGCAGACCAGGGCGGAAGTGTCGTTCCCGCTGCAGGACGTGAAGGACTTGAACGTGCCCCTGGCGTGCGATGTGATCCTGAGGAGCGGCACGCGGGAGTGGAAGATCGGCGAGCTGAGCAGCGAGCCGGACAAGTCCAAGCCGACTGGCACGAACATCCGAAGCAGCTTTTCGCCGATGATCATCATCAACGGGCGGCAGGTCAGGTCGACCTCGAGCGGCGGGGACGACAAAACGGTGAGCGGAAAGGCGCCGGGATTTGACGCTTCGACGGCGGACATCATCCTCCGGCCACGCGCGACGGTGGCGCTGGGCAATAGCGATCAGAAGAAGTACTACAACGATGAGATCGTGATCCCGGATGTGCCGGTGGAGCGCTATCAGGATCCGTTCGGAGGCATGAACGACCCGATCTTTCGGGATATGCAGAAGCGCCAGGATGAGATGATGCGTCGGATGCGGCGGCTGATGCGGGGGTCGCCCTGAGGCACGTTGGCTGGCGTCCTGCCGGCTGGGCAGGCTCGCTATCGTCCGGGCATGACACAGGTTGTTGATCTGCGGAGCGACACGGTGACCCGGCCCACGCCCTCGATGCGCGAGGCGATGATGGCCGCCCCGCTGGGCGACGACGTGCTGGGGGATGACCCGACGGTGCGAGACCTGGAGGAGCGGTTCGCGGCCCTCATGGGCAAGCCCGCGGCGTGCTTCATGCCCAGCGGAACGATGGCAAACCAGACGGCGATCCGGGCGCAGACCGAGCCGGGCGATGAGATCATCGCGCACGAGGACAGCCACATCGTGCTGTACGAGGGCGGGGCGCCGGCGGCGCTCTCAGGGTGCCTGGTGCGGGTGCTACGGGGAGCGAGGGGGATGTTTGCGCCGCAGGATGCGCTGCAGGCGGTCCGCTCGGTGAACGATCACTTTCCCGTGACGAAACTGGTGGTGGCGGAGAACACGCAGAACCGCGGGGGCGGGGCGGTGTGGCCGATCGGGGTGCTGGAGGAGCTTTCGCACGCGGCGCGGTCGCGCGGGCTGAGGCTGCACCTCGATGGGGCGCGGCTGTGGAACGCGCACGTCGCGAGCGGGGTGGCGATGTCGCGCTACGGGGCGCTGTTTGACACGGTGTCGTGCTGCTTCTCGAAGGGGCTGGGGGCGCCGGTGGGGTCGGCGCTGGCGGGGGATGGCGAGACGATCCGGCGGGCGCGGCGGTTCCGAAAGATGTTCGGGGGCGGGATGCGACAGAGCGGGCTGCTGGCGGCGGCCGCACGATTTGCGATGGAGCACCATGTGTCGCGGCTGGCGCAGGATCATGAGCACGCCCGGCGCCTGGCGGCGGGGCTAGGCAAGATCAAGGGTTTGACGATCGATCCGGAGCAGGCTGCCCACGGGGTGGAGACGAACATCGTGTACTTCGACGTGTCGCCCACGCTGCGCCTGAGCGCGGCGGCGCTGTGCGAGCGGGTGGCGGCGCAGGGCGTGCTGGTGCTGGCAACCGGCGAGCATCGGATCCGCGCGGTGACGCACCTGGACGTGAATCAGGACGGAATCGATGCGGCGATCCGGGCGTTTAGTGCCGCGGTCGGGGAATAGGAAGTGGTCGAGCGACGCCTGGGCGAGAGAGCGGGGGCGCGATGCTGTCGGTGAGGCGGGTCGAGGCGGAGCGGACGTGGGCGCTGCGGCAGCGGATCTTGCGGCCACAACAGACTGTGGCGGAGATGAACTTCCCGGGTGATTTCGACGAGACGACGGCGCACTTCGGCGGGTTCGTGGGTGAGGAACTGCTCGGGGTGGCGTCGGTGTACTTGAAGGCGAACGCGATGTTCGAAGCCGCGCGGCGGCAATGGCAACTGCGCGGCATGGCGACGGCGGACGCGGGGCGAGGGTGCGGGCTGGGGGGGCTGATTCTGGACGCGTGCCTGTCGCACGCGCGAGACAGCGGCGGCGGGCTGTTGTGGTGCAACGCCCGCACGCCCGTGCTGGGGTTTTATGAGCGGTATGGGCTGAGGGTGGTGAGCGAGGAGTTCACGCCCCCCGGGCTTGGCCCGCACCGGGTGATGGTGGTGGATCTGGATGCGCCGGGCGTGTGAGCGCAGGTCAGGGGTGGCTGCCCGCGGCGGCGGCGGCGCCGATGATGCCCATCGCGAAAACTGCGATGGCGATGAGGAGGCCGAGCCCCTGCAGGCAAACCGAGATGATGCCGAGGATCTTGCCGGCGTTGGTCATCTCGCGCCCCGAGGGGTCCATGCTGCCGGCGTTCATCTCGCGCAGGTCGCTGCTGCCCATGATCCACGCGGCGACGCCGAACGCGAAACACATGACCAGGCCGAGGATGCCGAAGACGAGAATGAGGGTGCCGCGATGGGGGCGGAGGTTGCTGTAGGGCGAGGGGTCGCGGGTGACGTTGGGAGGAAACTGGCTCATGGGTGGTGCTCCGAGTGTCGGGAGATGTTACCAGATCTTGTTTGGAGAATGGGCGTGCGATTGCGGGTGTGGATGGGATGACGGATACTGGGCGGCATGGTGCGTGGCGAGGATGAAGTTGCGAAGTTGTTTGAGGAGGTGAGGCGGGCGGTGCTGGAAGCCGCGGACCCGCGGCAGGCGGTGTCGCGGGCCTGGCGGCCGGTGGTGACGCCGTCGCACCTGCTGTGCGTGGGCAAGGCCGCGCTTGCGATGGGGCGGGGGGCGATGGATGGCTTGAACGCGGACGGGTCGCCCCCGAAGCGGACCCTGGTGCTGTGCCCGCACGCGATGACGGGCGCGCCCGAGGTGCTGGAGCTGAAAGGGGATGGGGGCGACGGGTTCGAGCTGTTCGGATGCGACCATCCGTTGCCGACGGCGCGGAATGTGGAAGCGGCAAAGCGGGTAGCGGCGTGGGTGGCGCAGATCCCCGCGACCGAGACGCTGGTGTCGTGCGTCAGCGGCGGGGGCTCGGCGTACTTGACGCTGCCGGTGGAGGGTGTGCCGCTGGAGGAACTGGTGGCGCTCACGAAGGCGCTGCAGGCCAGCGGGGCGGACATTCGGGAACTCAACGCGGTGCGCAAGCATGTCGAGCAGCTCAAAGGCGGGCGGCTGGGACAGGGGTGTGCGTGCTCGGCAAGGGTGTACGTGTTGTCGGATGTGATTGGGGACCGGTTGGATGTGATCGCGTCGGGGCCGTTCGCGCCGGACCAAAGTACGTACCGCGAGGCGCTGGAGACGCTGACACGCTATGGGCTGAGGGATGTGTCGGCGTCGATCACGCGGCACCTGGAGGCCGGCGCGAGGGGGGACGTGCCCGAGACGCCCAAGCACGCGCGCGAGGTGGGGGCGGGGCGCATCGAGCACGAGGTGGTGGCGGGGAATGATGCCGCGGTGGATGCGGCGTGCGCGGCGCTGGAGAGCGCGGGGGTGAAGGTGGTGCAGACCAGGCGGCGGGTGGAGGGGGCGGCGGCGGAGGTGGGCATCTCACTGGCGCACGACATGAGCCGCGATGGGGCGGGGGAGGGGGATCGGGCGTGGGTGGTGGGGGGCGAATGGGTGGTGGAGGCGCGGGGGGCGGGGGGTAAGGGAGGCCCGAGCCAGGAGCTGGCGCTGGCGTGGGCTGCGCACAGCGCGGGTTTTGACGGGTGCCACGCCATGGCGTTCTCGACCGATGGAGTAGATGGGCCGACGGACGCGGCGGGGGCGGAGGTGTCGAGCCGGACGCAGATGGAGTTGGCCCAGGCCGGGTGTCACGCGGAGGAGGCGCTGCGCGACCACGACAGTCACGCGGCGTTGGGGCGAGTGGGGGGGCTGGTGAAGACTGGGCCGACGGGGACGAATGTGAATCACATCGTGGTTGGGGTGAAGTTGTCGGGACACTCTGGGTTGCTTGGGGGCGGGAGGGCGCAAGAATGATGGTCCTGAGAGCCGCGCTGGCCCGGGGATTGGAGACGAACGAACATGAGCCAAACGCCCGTCGCTGAGCGAGCCGCGTTGTCGCCCACGATGCCGATCGTGGATACCCATCCGATGGGGTCGGAGTTGGGCGAATGCGAGGTGACGTTTCTGATGCCCTGCCTCAACGAGGCGAACAGCCTGGCAGGGTGCATCAAGGCGGCGCAGGCCTGCATCACGCAGAACAACCTTTCGGCGGAGGTCGTCATCGCGGATAACGGATCGACCGACGGCTCGCAGGAGATCGCCCGGTCGCTGGGGGCGAGGGTCGTAGACATCAAGGTGAAGGGGTATGGCAGCGCGCTGGCGGGCGGAATCGTCGCGGCCCGCGGCAAGTACGTCATCATGGGCGACAGCGACATGTCGTACGACTTCGGGGAAGGGATGAAGTTTGTGACTCGCCTCCGCGAAGGGGCGGACATCGTGATGGGCAATCGCTTCCAGGGCGGGATTGATCCGGGGGCGATGCCGCCTTTGCACCGGTACCTGGGCAACCCGGTGCTGAGCTTCATCGGGAAGTTTCTGTTCGGCTGCCCGGTGGGGGATTTTCACTGCGGGCTGCGGGCGTTCAGCAAGGAAGCGTTTCAGCGGATGGACATCCGCACGCTGGGGATGGAGTTCGCCAGCGAGCTGGTGATCAAGAGCCAGTTGAAGGGGATGAAGTTCGCGGAGGTGCCGATCACGCTGCACAAGGATCAGCGGGGCAGGCCGCCCCATCTTCGGAGTTGGCGCGACGGCTGGCGGCACCTGCGGTTCATGCTGGTGATGAGCCCGAGGTGGACGCTGCTGGTGCCGGGGCTGACGCTGGCGGTGCTGGGCCTGGTGCTGATGGCGCTGGTGGCGGCGGGGCCGGTGACGATCTCGGGCGTCGGGCTGGATCTGCACACGCTGGTGGCCGCGAGCCTGATGCTGGTGGTCGGATATCAGTTCGCGGTGACGGCGGCGGCGATGCGGCTGTACACGCTGGCGGAAGAGGTCGGGCCGGTGCCGGAAGTGCTGGAGAAGGCGCACGGCATCTTCACGCTGGAGCGTGGGCTCATCGCGGGCGGGCTGGGCCTGCTGGCGGGGCTGCTGCTGCTGGGCGTGCCGACGGTGCAGTGGGCGCGGGGCGGGCTGGGGCCGATCCACGACCCGAGCGTGACGCTGCGGTACATGATCATCGGCAGCACTCTGGTGGCGCTTGGAGCGCAGACGGTGCTGATGAGCTTTGTGATGAGCATGTTCAGCATCAAGTATCGGCGGAAGATCTGACGGGCGACCTGGGTGGGGCGGCTCGGCGGGTCGGCTGGCTGGTGCGGCTTGGCATGGCTGACGAAATCGACACGCTCACGGAAGGGCAGACGACCCCGGTATGACCGCTCCCACGTCCAGCGCGACGACGACCGCCGGGCTGCGTGAGGCAGAAGTATTTTCGCGCTATCTGGTGGGGCGGGAGGCGTCGCCCGCGCTGTGCGAGCGCTACCTGCGTGCGATCTCGGTGCTGAACGCGAACCCGTGCGACGCCGGCGACGCATGGGCGCTGGGCATGGCGATCAGGTGGCCTTGGACGATCGGGCCCCTGGACGCGGCGTGCGCGCTGCGGCATCCCGGGTGGGCGCTGCGGCGACGTCTGGTGCTTTTGTCCGCGATTCTGGAGGCGTCTACCGCCCACACCGACGACTACATGCCTCAACGCCGCGGGGTGGGGAGCGTGATCGCGGTGTGCGTGGTGGAGGGTGTGGCGGCGGTGGTGAACCTGGCCATGGGCATGCTGCTGCTGGCGAGCGCCCCGCGGGAAGCGCGGGCATGAGCGATGTGATCGTCATCGGCTCGGGGGCGGCGGGGGTGTGCGCGGCGTGGCCACTGGTCCAGCGCGGGCTGCGGGTGACGATGATCGACGTTGGCGTGACGGACCAGGGGGCCGGGGCGATGATCCCCGCGGAGCCATGGTCGAAGCTGCGCCGGTCGGACGCCAACCAGCACCTTTATTTTCTGGGTGAGCGATTCGAAGGCGTGCCCGACGGAAAGGTGCGGGTCGGGGCCCAGATCAGCCCGCCCCGGGCGTATGTGGCGGCGGACGCGCCCCGCCTGCTGCCTCGGGATGCGCCGGGGTTCGTCGGGCTCGAGAGCGTGGCGCAGGGCGGACTGGCGAGCGCCTGGGGGGCGGCGGTGTCGCCCTGGGCGAGTGAAGATCTCGCGGGGCTGCCGGTGACGCTGGAGGAGATGAAGCCCCACTACGACGGGGTGGCGGAGCTGATCGGGGTGAGCGGGCAGGCGGGGGATGATCTGTCGGCGCACCTGCACGACTCTCCGAGCATGATGCCTCCTCTGGAGATGGACACGCCTTCAAGGGCGGTCTTTGAGGCGTACCTGTCGCGGCGGGAGGAGATGAAGCGGGCGGGGCTGGCGCTGGGGCACGCGCGGCTGGCGGCGTGCTCGCGCGAGCACCGGCGGCGCGGGCCGCAACCGTACCACGACATGGACTTCTGGTCGGATCACGGGGAGAGCGTGTATCGCCCGCGCTACACGCTGCGAGAGCTGCTGGAAGCTGCGAGTTTCGAGAGCGTGACCGGGCGCCTGGCGACGCGGTTTGAATCGCACGCTTCGGGCGTCGTTGTGCAGGCGGTCGATCTGGCGACGGGGCGGGGTGAGCGCTTCGAGGCGGCGCACCTGGTGCTGGCGGCTGGGGCGCTGGGAACCACCCGCATCGTGCTGAGGAGCCTGGGGAAGCTGGGGGTCCGCCGCCCGCTGGTGAGCAATCACTCGCCTTATTTTCCGATGCTCAACACCCGGGTGCTGGGGAAGGAATCGAGCGACCGGCGGCACAGCCTTACGCAGATCACCGGGTTCTATCGGCCCGGGGGCGCGGGGGCGGAGGCGGAGCCGGTGCAGTTGCAGTGCTATTCGTATCGGTCGCTGCTGCTGTTCAAGTTGCTCAAGGAGGTGCCGCTGGCGCTGGCGAACTCGCGCCGGATCTTTCAGGCGCTCACGCCCGCGATGTCGGTGCTGGCGGTGCACCACGCGGATGAGCCATCGGCGGAGAAGTGGGTGAGCTTGGAGGCGGACGAGGGGGTGACGGAGGCAGGCGTGCCGCGGGATCGTCTGCGGATTCGGTACGAGGCGACGAAAGAGGAGACGCAGCGGCAGCATCGCACGGAGCGGGAGGTGCTGGGGCTGTTCCGGCGGCTCGGTTGCTACACGCTGCACAGCCGCGCCGTGAGGCTGGGGCCAGGGGCGAGCATTCACTACGCCGGGCCGCTGCCGATGCGGGCGTCGCCTGGGGAGATGGAGTGCGACGGGGAGTGTCGGTTGAGCGGGCACCCGCGCGTGAGGGTGGCGGACAGCGCGGTGTTTGCAAGGCTGCCGGCCAAGGGTGTGACGTTTTCGATGATGGCCAACGCGCATCGCGTGGGCACGCTGCTGGCGGGCGAGATCGGCGGAGGGGCATGAGCGGCACCCGGGGCATCATGGTGATTACCGGCGCCACGGGCCTTTTGGGGCGGGCGCTGTGCGGGGTGTTTGCGAGGGACGGTTGGCATGTGCGTGCGTTGTGCCGCGATGCGGGGGCAAAGTTCAATCACCCGGGCGTGAGCGTGCACGCGTGCGATCTGCCCGAGAGAATCGACGCGGGCGCGTTCGCCGGCGCGAGGGTGGTGATCCACGCGGCGTACTCGATGAGGAGCACGAGCCGCGCGGCGGATGAGCAGGTGAACTTGCGAGGATCGCGCCGAGTGCTGGAGTTGGCGCGGGAAGCGGGGGTACATCGATTTGTGTTTGTGTCGACGACGTCGGCGCATCCGCGGGCGCAGGGGTTTTATGGACAGAGCAAGTACATGCTGGAGCAGGAACTTGATCCGTCGCGGGATCTGATCGTGCGCCCCGGATTGATCCTCGATTCGAAGGCAGGTCTGTTCGTGCGGATGCTCAAGACTGTGCGATCGACCGGCCTGGCGCCGATGTTCGGGGGCGGGCGGCAGGTGATCCAGACGGTGCACATCGACGACCTGACGGCGGCGTTCGCGCGGGCGATCGAGATGGATCTCACGGGCACGCTGGTGGTCTGTGAGCACCGGGGCCTGGAGATGCGCGACCTGTTCCGCGAGATGGGCAGGCGGCTCGGGCGGCCGGTCCGCATCGTGCCCTTGCCGTTTGCGCCGGTGCTGCTCATGCTCCGGGCGGCGGAGGCGCTGGGCCTCAGGCTGCCCGTGTCGTCGGAGAATTTGCTGGGCTTGAGGAGTCTTGAGCGGGTGGACAGCCGGCTTAGCCTGGAAAGATTGGGCCTGCAGGTGCGTGACGCGGGCCAGAGTCTGAATGACTTATTGTCTACTGAAACCAAAAGAGACGAGGCGACAAGGTGAGTGTTTCCGAGTTTGAGAGTTTGCCCCCGGTTGAGCCGCTGATGGACCGAGTGCTGACCCGACGCGTGCGGCTGTTGCTGCTGGCGCTGCTGGTGGTGGCTTCGCCCGCGGCGTGGCTGGCAATCAAGCCCTTCGTGTGGACGCGATCGCTCGAGGTAAAACTGACGCCCAACGCGACGTCGAAGGACCTCTGGCGGATCGACTGGCAGGAGTGGGGGGGCGGGGCGTGGAACGGGCGATGGGTCGATCTGGGTGAACTTTCGGATCGGCCGGATGCGCTCGAGATTCGCCTCAGCGGCGTCTGCTCCGATCCCGGGCGGCAGCAGTTCGGATTTCACCTTTACCAGGTGACGGCGGGCTCTGCGTGGTCGGTCTCGCGTGCTGACCTGAAGGCAGCGCTGGCGCAGTGGGGGCGAGACCCTGCGCCGCTGCGGGCTCAAGGATGGGTTTTCGAAGGAGCGTGGATCCCGGGCGTGGGCGATGGGGGCGGCGTGTTCTGCTCAAGCGCAGGGCGCATACGGATCCCGATCCCCGCGGAGGCGGCGCGGGTGGGAATCGGCGTTGAGACTGAGAAGACGGTTCACGGGGGCGACATCGAACTCACCTTCGGAGGCGATGCGACCCGGGCCAACACGCACGCGGCAAAGTGGGAACCGCTCAAAGTGCCGCTTCGACGGCGCGGCGTGGACGTGGCCGGTGAAACGCTGACCTTGCGGGCGACGCTGCCTGCCTTGCCCATCGCGGATGTCAGGCTTCGAAAGGGAAGCCCCGGCGACGAGGCGGAGGTATCGCCCCTCGTGCTCCACACGCGGCTCTTCGGCCTTTCGCTTCCTGACCGAACATTTGAGTGGAGCCGGCGCGATGAGCTTGAACGGCGCCTGACGCAACCGATCAAGACGACCATCCCGGTACACCTGTTGGGCGTTGGCATCGTCGCCGCGGGATCGGCGCTGGTCTGGCTCTTCGTGTTCCGGGTTGCCATTCCCGGGTGCGGGTGGATGCTGCGACGGGCACGCGTGGCGTTTCATCGATGGCGAGGTGAACAGGTGCTGGCGGTGCGGGCTGGGCGGCCGTTTGGCGGAGGTTTCTGGTTTGCGCTCGCGATGATCTCGGCAGTTCACCTCTGGGTCGCGATGTGGGCGCCGGTCATCTACTTGCCCGACAGTGTGGACTATGTCGTGAACGGGCAGGTGATGTGGCAAAAACTGTCGATGCCCCTGGGGCCCTCAGAGTCTTGGTGGGATCACATCAGCGGGTCGTTTGCCCACCTGGGGGCGTATCGCCTGCCTGGCGTGTCGTTCCTGCTCGTGCCATTCATCGCGGTGTTTTCGCGTCCTGAGGAAGCGATGGCGCTCGCGCAGTCGGCAGGGGGAGTGCTGATCGCGGTGATGTGCTACGACGTGGCGCGGCGGTTCATGCCGCGCGGGGCGGCGCTGATCGCGATGCTGCTGGTCGGGCTCGATCCCCCCGGGCTGATCTGGGAACGCCACATCATGTCTGAGGGCACGCTCACCTTCGCGGTGGTGCTGTGGATGTGGCTGCTGGTGAGGCTCGTGATCGCGGCCCGCCGAAGTTCGGCCCCGTCGTGGGCGCTGCTGGGTTGGTCGCTGGCGCTCGGGCTGGTGGCGGGGTTCTCGCCCTTGATCCGGGGAAACGCCCAGTTGCTGGTGGTTGCCACGCCCCCGGCCATCGTGTTCGCCCTGCTGGGCGCGGCGCCTCTCAAGCGGGTGGCGGCGCTGGCGGCGGTCGCCCTGCTTTCGTCTGGAGTGGTCGTCGGTCCCTGGGCGTTGCACGTGCGGGCGCAGTACGGACGCCCCGCTGTGTTCATCGGCGCCGGCTTCGCGGACTTTGCGTTCACGTACATTGCCGGTCTGGCGGACATTAACCAGACCCGTGTGTTCGACGCCGCGGAATACGAGTCAGCGCGAACGCTGGCCAACTCGACCAAGGACCCCTTTCCGCTGGCCGAACGGGTGAACAACGCGTCAGGCCTGGCGGATGTTCCCGGGGGCGATGCTTGGAGCCGACAGGATGCTCGCTGCGCGATCGTGTCGGCCGAGAGCCGGGCGCGGGCGGGGCCCCGGGTGCTCTGGCACATGTGGACGGGGTTCGTGCACCAGACAGCGAGGCTGGGGCGATCGCCCTTTGCGAGCACGAGCTACTGGGGTTCGCACCTTTTCGGGCAGAACATCGACGCGCTCGGAGACATGAACTGGGAGGTGGGGCCGCAGAGGCACTCGCTGCATGCGCGGCAGCCTGAAGCGCTGCAGCGCGTTTACGAGCGCACGCGGCGGGACGTGAGCTACCTGAAGACTTCACCAAACGCCAAGCTGTTTCACGCGATGTTTCTGGGTTTCGACTACGTGCGGATGGTGCTCGGCGTGTCGTTCCTGGCTGGCGGGCTCATCGCGCTGCGGGAGTGGAACCGCCCGCTGCTGGTGGTGTGGGGCGTCTGTGCGCTGACGATTCTGGCCTATTGCTACCTGGCGTACGGGGGCGAATCGCGGTACATCGAGCCGTTTTACGCGCCCATGACCGTACTGGGCGTCTACGCGTTGGCGCGGATGTGCCAATACATTGCTCGGCCCATCGAGGCCGGGATCGCCTCCAGATACTAAGAAATGCCCGGGGTTTGCTGCATATCGATGTGAATCTCCACCCGCCTCGGGGGCAGCGTCTTACGCACGCGTTATTCGGGTCCGCAAACGCAAGTGCGGGCGGGTTTGCGCGCCGATGAGTTGAACGCGGCGACCATCGCATGGTTGCGACGAGCCGACCGCGTCCGTCAGAACAGGAGACAAGGCATGTCATCGATTTCCGGGACCAGTTCTTCGCCGATCGCCGCCGCGTCGGGCACCCAGCAGAATCATCGCGCTCATCGCCGGCAGGAGTTCACCAATGCGCTGAAGTCGCTCGGCGTGGACGACAAGAAGGCCGCGGACATTCAGAAGCAGATCGACGATGCCCTCAAGTCCGCCCGCGCCAGCGGCGGGGCGAGCAGCCGCCAGGCCGTCAAGAGCACGATCGATTCGATCCTGCAGAAGAACGGCGTGGATCCCCAGAAACTCCAGGACGCCATCCGCGCGCAGCACCAGGGCGGCGGGCACACCAACGACGGCGATGGCGACGATCACCCCACCTCGGCGGCGACGCCCAGCGCGTCGGCGGCCGCGGCGAGCGTTGACCTCACCGCCTGAGCTCACGCACGATTTCTGACAGACACGGATGTCTCACATGCCTGCATTCCCCGAGGGCCCGGCGGACGCCGGGCTCTCGATGCTTTTGAACGCATCGGGCTGCTGCTCCGGGGGAGCCCAGCCTCCTCCCAGGGCCTTGTACAGCGAGATCAGGTCGGTCATCACCGCCGTGCGGCTCTGCGAGAGGCTGGCCTCGGAGCCCAGAAGCTGGCGCTGGGCGTTGAGCACGTTCAGAAAATCGGTCTTGCCGCCCGTGTAGAGCTGGAGCGAGTAGTCCACGGCCTGGCGGTTGGCGGCCACCGCCTCGACCAGCGCCGCCTGGCGCACCTGCTCGCGCGAGAAGTTGGAGAGCGATGTCTCGACGTCGCGCAGCGCCGTGAGCACCACACCCTTGTACGCCGCGACGGATTCCTCGGCCGCCGCCTTCTGCAACTCGATGTTCGCCGTGATCTGCCCACCCTGGAAGACGGGCCAACTGATCGAGGGCCCGAACGACCAGTACCTGTCCGCGATGGTGCCCAGTTGGCCGAACTCGGTGCCCTGGGTGCCGAGCGAGCCGACAAGCGAGAACTTCGGGAACAAATCCGCGGTAGCCGCCCCGATGCGAGCGGTCGCTGCGTGCACGTCGCTGGCCGCACGCCGTATGTCCGGGCGCCGCTCAAGCAACTCCGAGGGGAGTCCCACCGCGATGGTGGCGGGCACTGTCGGCAGCGGTCGGGACGATTCCAGTTCGGGAACGAGCGACTCGGGTTGCTCGCCCAGCAGCACGCCGATGGCGTAGGCGTTGGCCCGCACCGTTGCTTCGTAGGTTGGAATCTGCGAGGTGGTGGTCGCGACCTGCGAGCGGGCGTTGGCCTCGTCCAGGGCGCTCACATACCCGGCGGCCAGTCGCTGGCTGGTGACGTCCAGCGTTTCCTGCTGTGCCTTCAGGTTTCGCCTGGCGATTTCCAGTTGCTCCTGGGCTCCACGCAGTTCGGCATAGTTGGTCGCGACCTCGGCCGCGAGCGATACCCAGACGTCGTTGCGGTCTTCGACCCGGGCCTGAATCGTTGCGTCGCCCGCTTCGACGTTGCGCCGGATCCCCCCGAACACGTCCAGCTCCCACGACGCGTCAAACCCCTCTCGAAAGAAGTTGCCAGTCGAGGCCCGGCGCTGCAGCCCGCGCCCGGACGAGCTGCGGCTGCGGCTCGCCGAGCCCTGAAAGTTCAGATGCGGCAGCAGCCCCGCGGCGGTGATCTCCCGGCTCGCGCGCGCCTGCCGGATCCGGGCTTCCGCCTGCGCGACATCGAAGTTGTTCGCCAGCGCACGCTCGATGAGCGAGGAAAGCTGGTTGTCTCCCAGCGCCGTCCACCACTTCGCGACATCCGCGGGTGAGGAGGTGACTCCGCTCGCGCCGGCCGGCAGCGCTGCCCCCGCCTCGACCTCGTGAAACTGACCGGGGGTCGGGGTCTGTGGGCGCGCGTAGTCGGGGCCGAGCGTGCAGGCACTGAGCAACGCGCCGATCATCGCCATCGCTCCGACGCTGCCAAGTGTGCGTGCGTACCGGACCGCCGTTGAACGTTCACTCATAGCGAAGGGCCTCGATGGGATCCAGGCGCGAGGCCTTCCAGGCCGGGTAGAAACCAAAAACCATGCCCACGCTGGCGGACACGAAAATCGACGCAACCACTGCCTCCACCGACGCTTCGACGGGCCAGTGCAGGAACTCCTTGACCATCATCGCGGCTCCGCGCCCGAGCGCGAGCCCGGTGATGCCCCCGATCAGGCAAAGCAGCGTCGCCTCCATCAGAAACTGCGTCAGGATGTCGCGAGCTCGAGCCCCCACGGCCATCCGCAAGCCGATCTCCCGCGTGCGCTCCGTCACCGACACCAGCATGATGTTCATGATCCCCACGCCCCCGACGACCAGCGAGATCAGCGCCACCGCCAGCAGCAGGTTGGTCATTGTGCTCGTCGAGCCCGACAATGCCTTGGCCATCTCCGTCATGTCGCGGATTGAAAAATCATCCGGTTCGCCCTCTCGGAGCCGGTGACGCTCGCGAAGCAGTTGCGTGATCTGCCGGATTGCCGGCTGGATCTGGTCCGGCCCCACCGCCGAGCAGTAGATCTGGTCGACATTTGCAAAACGCACCGGCATCGCCGCCTGACCCCCGGTCGTATTCGGAGGCGGAAACACGCTTGCAGCCCCGGGATACACCGACCCGCTCGATGAACCCCCCGACGCGGATCCGCCCGAAGAGCCCGAGGAGCCGGACGACCCGCCCGAGCCGCCCGATCCATTCACCCGATACTTGATGGTCGTCCACGGCGCGACGACCACATCGTCCTGATCCTGGCCGAAGGCGTTCGCGCCCTTCGAAGTCAGCACGCCCAGCACCCGAAACCCCACGCCCTGCAGGCGAATCTCGGCCCCCACCGGGCTCTTGCCGCCGAACAGCTCACGCACGATGGTCTGGCCGACGAGGCACACGCGCGACGAGTTGCGGACCTCACCCTCTGAGAAAACCTCCCCCTCGGCGAGGGGAAGCCAGTCACGAGCCGCCAGGTACTCCGGCGTGGTGCCGGCGATCTGATTGGGCACCCAGTTCTTGTCCTGGTAGATCACCTGCACGCGGGCGCGCACCAGCGGGGCGGCGTGTGCGACGGCCGGGCAGTCACGCAAGATCGCCTCGCAGTCCTCCGCGGTCATGGTCAGGCTGCTGCCAGCGCCGAAGCTCACCCCGCCGCTGGCCGCGGTGCCCGGGAAGAGCAGCAGGTTGTTCGCGCCCATGCTCGAGATGGTCTTGGAGATGCTCGACGACGAGCCCTTGCCGATCTCCATCATCGCGATGACCGCCGCGATCCCGATGACGATCCCCAGCACCGTCAGCGCACTGCGGGTGATGTTCCGCGTCAGCGCCTTGAGCGAGGTCGCAAAGGTCTTGGTCAGCGTCATGGCGTTGCTCCGGTCGCAGACGGGCTCATGCTCGCGGGCGCCCGCTGCGCGGCCTCGCCCGCCGTCAGGCGCGCCATCCGCTCATTGGGCGTGTCCGAATCGATCAGTCCGTCGATGAGGTGCACGTTGCGCTTGGTGTGCGACGCGACGAACGGATCGTGCGTGACGATGACGATGGTGATCCCCTCATCGGCGTTGAGCGCCTGGAACATCGCCAGGATCTCGTTGGTGGTCTTGCTGTCGAGGTTGCCCGTGGGCTCGTCGGCAAAGAGCACCGGCGGATGATTGATCAGCGCCCGGGCGATGGCGATGCGCTGCTGCTGCCCGCCCGAAAGCTGCGCCGGGGTGTGGTCCAGACGCTGGGCCAGGCCGACGCGATCGAGAAGCGCCACCGCCCGCTTCTTGGCCTCGCGCTCGCTCAGCCCGCTGGCGGTATACGCCAGCGGCATCATCACCTGCTCGAGCGCGCTGGTGCGGGGGAGCAGATTGAAGCTCTGAAACACGAAGCCGATCTTCTGGTTCCGGATCATCGCCCGCCGGTCGTTGCTCAGCCCGCTCGTCTCGACGCCGTCCAGCCAGTACTCGCCGCTGGTCGGACGGTCGAGGCATCCCAGGATGTTCATCAGCGTCGACTTGCCCGAGCCCGATGGGCCGGTCAGCGACACCAGTTCGCCGCGATTGATGTCCAGCGAAATGCCCCGAAGCACCTGCAGATCGATCTCCCCCAGGTGAAACGTGCGCCGGATGTCGCGGAGTTTGATGAGTGCGTCGGTCAAGGCTTCGCGCTTCCGTGGGTGAGGGCGCCGAGCGCCGGCCTGCTAGCGCCTTCCCCGCCCGAAACTCGGGGCAAACGGGTTGGTGCTCGCGGCGGCTCCGCCCCGGGCCGAAGACGGCGCCGCTTCGCCCGTGATGACCTCGTCTCCATCATGGATGGCGTCGCTCTTGATCTCCGTCAGCGTGCCGTCGGAGAGGCCGATGCGTACTTCGACGCGGCGCGGGGCACCCGCGTCCATCACCCATACAACGCCCGCCTTGGTCGTGTCGCCGGCATCGCCCGCGGGCTTGCCCCGCGAGCTCTTGCCGCCCTCCTTGGGGGCGCCGGGGCTGGCGCCCCGCCCTCGTCCGCTGGCCGGGGCTGCGCCCACGTCGCCGGGATCGGCCGAGGCGGCCTCTGTCCCCGAGGGTGTAAATCTCAGCGCCGAGTTGGGCACCGCCAGCACCTGCTCGCGCTTGTCGATGATGAACTGCACGTTGGCCGTGAGATATGGCAGCAGGCGCAGGTTCGAGTTGTCGGTGACGATCTCGACGGTGTACGTCACGACGTTCTGCGTCATCGTGGCGTTGAGGCGCACCTTGCGAACTTCGCCCGCAAAGGTCTCGCCCGGGAACGCATCGACGGTAAACGTCACCGGTTCACCCGGCTGCACGTGACCGATGTCGGCCTCATTCACCTGCACCAGCACCTGCATCCGCGCCAGGTCCTTGGCGATCAGGAACAGGCTCGGCGCGTTGAGACTCGAAACGACCGTCTGACCGATCTCGACCTTCCGATCGATGATCACCCCCTTCACGGGAGAGGTGATGGTGCAGTAGAAAAGGTTTCGCTTGGAGCGCATCAGCGCCGCCTTCGCGATCTGGATGCTCGCCTTCGCGGACTCGATCGACGCCTGGGCTTGCGCCACTCCGGCCTGCGACTGCTCGAACATGCTCTTGGCGGCGTCATAATCCGCCTGCGCCAGCGCCCGCGTCTCGGTCAGTTTCTGTGCCCGCTCCCAGTCGCGACGGGCCTGATCCAGCTTCGCCTCGGCCGCCTGCTTGTTTGCCTGTGCCAGCTGTTCCTGCGCCTCGGCCTGCGCCAGTGAGGCCTCGTCGGACGCGACCTGGGCTGCGTAGATCGTGTCGTCGATTTTCGCGAGCACCATGCCCTCGTCGACTTCTGACCGGTAATCCACTTCCTTGCCGTTCACGTCCTTGCCGAACGTCGCGATCGGGCCGTTGATCTGGGCTCCGACGTCCACGACATCCTCCGGCACCACGGTGCCGGTCGCGCCGATCGTTGAAATGATGTCGGCCACTCGTGCCTTGGCCACGCGATAGGACATCGCCTTGGGCTGTTCGCGCGATGTGTACCACTTCCAGCCGGCATACGTCCCGCCCGCGCAGGCGCACACGATGATCAGAAACACAATGAATCGCGTCATGCGTGGGGGGCCGAAGGTGGTTCGCACCCTTCGCACCCGGCTTCTCCCTCGGTGCCTTCGGCGTCTGTATCGGCCGTTGAATCTTCGCTCAGTCGCACGACGTCGACCGTTTCGATGTGATCCGCCAGGCGTGTCAGCAGCTCGTGCAGCTTTTCGCACTCGGTCGACGTCAAGCCTGATGTCACCCGATCGATCCACGCCCCGTGCACCGTCAGCACCCGCGCCATGGCCTCGCGTGCCTTGGGGGTGAGCAACACCAGTCGCGAGCGAGAGTCGGTCGGATCGGGGTGCCGCTCGATCAGGCCCTGCCGCTCCATGCGGGTCAGCGTCGCGCTCATGCTTGGGGGCTGCACGAAGGTCGCGGCTCCCAACTCGTTCATCCGCATCGGGGGCATGCCTCTCGCCTCGTGACGAGCGAGAGCCCGCAACACTCCCCACTGGCAGCCGGTAAGACCGAAGCGAGCCAGGTGCGGATCGAACACCCGCCGAAATATGCCGTGGGCGCGCAGAAGGGAGCGCAGCGCATCCTGCCCCGCGGTGGAATCAAGCGGCGAAGCGGCCCCGTGCGGCGGGTTCGCATCATCGACCGCCGCACGAGGGCGCGATGCCTCGCTGGGCGATTGAGCAGGCTGAAACTTCGGAGCTTCGTTCACGAACAATGTTACGCTGGAAAGGCCCGTTCAGATGCCCGAGACGCAACCCCTAAAATCGCAGCCCAAGACAGCAACCTGATGACGTGTCGCGATCGAGATATCCGGATGAAGAACGTCGCTTTGCGAACCGTTTGCGCGACAGGCGTGCTGGCCTTGCTCTTCGGGGCTGGCTGCGCCGACTCCGCTCCGGCCCGCGGCGCTTCCGACGGCGTTGCCGCTAGCGCGACCCTCTCGCTTCCTGCCCTCAGTGATACCCGCGTCACCAACTACCCTGGTCTGCCCAACGTGGTGGCGTATGCCCCTGGCCTCTACAGCGGCGGACTGCCCGAGGGCGACACCGGCTTTCAGACGCTTGAGCGTCTTGGAATCCGCACCGTCATCTCGGTAGACGGGATGCTGCCCGATGTCGAAGCCGCCCAGCGTCACGGGCTGCGATATGTCCACCTGCCGATCGGTTACGACGGGATGGATGAGAAACGAACGCTCGAGATCGCCCGCGCTGTGCGCGATTTGCCCGGCCCGATCTACATTCACTGCCATCACGGGAAGCATCGCAGCGCTGCCGCGGCCGGCGCGACCGCCGTTACGCTCGGCGACCTCTCACCCCAAGCCGCGCTCGCCAAGATGCACATCTCGGGCACGGCGCCGGCATACACCGGCCTGTTCGCCTGCGTTCAAGTCGCAAAGGCCGCCTCCAAGGCCGAGTTGGATGGAGCATCAAACGAGTTCCCTTCCCGTTGGCACACCGGCAGCGCCGTGCAGCGCATGGTGCAGGTTGATCAGACCTTCGATCATCTGAAAGAGATTCAGAAGGCGGGGTGGAAAACGCCCGCAGGCCATCCCGACCTCGTGCCGGTCTCAGAGGCCGCCCAACTGGCGGACCACTTTCGCACGCTGCACGACATCCCCTTCTTTGCCGCCAAGCCGTCGGGCTTCTGGCAGCACGCCGAACTCGCGGCCCGCGAATCGCAGGCCCTGGAGGACGATCTCAACCTTCCCGACGCGAACGCAGGCGTGCTCGACGCGAGAATGACCTCTCTGAGCGCCAACTGCGTCGCTTGCCACCACGAATATCGGGACTAGCCGCCCGCCCGCACTCGCCACCTGCGTTCCCTGCCAGAACGCTAACGCACGAACACGAAGTACAGCGCCGCGAGCATCGCGTACCCCGCGGCCACGCCCCCAGCCAACGCCAACCACGCCCGAGCGGGTGTCCTGGAAACTCGCCGATTGGTGCCTTCACACTTCATGACCAACCTTTGGGATTCGTTGCGCAACGCTTGCGAACGGCATCCGAGACTACGGCAGGGAGCGTTTGACGGTACCCGTCCAAAACAAGAACAAACTTGATTCAATGGGCGAGCCGACTAGCATCTGAAGATAGTTCGATTGCGAACCAAATAGGCGTTTGAAGTCTGCTTTGGCAAGTTTCCGGACCATCCGCTGATTGCCGCCCGTTCGCGGCTGGAGCTTCGAGCGATGTGGATTGTGCGCTTGGCGCTGCGTCGGCCCTACACCTTCGTGGTCGCGGCCATGGTGCTGGTGTTGCTCGGCGTCGTCACCATCCGGCGCACGCCGGTCGACATCTTTCCCGAAATCGATATCCCGGTCGTCAGCGTCATCTGGTCTTATGGTGGCATCTCGCCCACCGAGATGGAAGGGCGCATCCTCACCATATCCGAGCGTGCCATGACCACCACGGTCAACGGCATCGAGCACATCGAGAGCACCTCCCTCAACGGCGTGGCAGTGATCCGCGTCTACTTTCAGCCCGGCACCAAGATCGAGGCCGCCGTCGCCCAGATCTCCGCCATCAACCAGACCATTCTGAGAATCCTGCCCCCCGGCTCCACCCCTCCGCTGGTCATCCGCTACTCGGCGTCCAACGTTCCGATTCTCCAGGCCGCCATGGGGTCCAAGACCCTTAGCGAGCAGGAGCTGTACGACCTGGGCCTGAACTTCATCCGGCGAGGGCTCGCGACGGTGCAGGGCGCACAGGTCCCGCTCCCGTATGGGGGCAAGGCCCGGCAGGTGGTGGTGGACCTGGATCCCGACAAGCTCACCGCCCGAGGGCTCTCGCCTGCCGATATCTCGCAGACCCTTAACCTGCAGAACGTCATCCTCCCTGCGGGCAGCGCCAAGTTCGGCGACACCGAGTACACCGTCCGCACCAACTCCAGCCCCGGCGTGCTTGCCGACCTCAACGATCTGCCGGTGCGTCAGACCGGCGACGCGACCATTTTCATCCGCGACGTCGCCAACGTGCGCGACGGCTTCGCACCCCAGACCTCCATGGTCCACGTGGACGGCGCCCGCTCTGCGCTTCTCACCATCCTCAAGAGCACCGGCTACTCCACCCTCGACATCGTGGATCGCGTCAAGGCGGCGATCCCCAACATCCTCAACACCATCCCCCCTGGCGTCGATGTCAAACTTCTGCTTGATCAATCGATCTTCGTACGGGCCGCCATCGGTGGCGTTCTTAAGGAAGCCGCCATCGCCGGCGGGCTCACCGCGCTCATG
The DNA here is from genome assembly GCA_016124375.1 of Tepidisphaera sp. GTDB lineage: Bacteria > Planctomycetota > Phycisphaerae > Phycisphaerales > UBA1924 > RI-211. The sequence goes on along the minus strand of WGNV01000002.1, from coordinate 409,909 downwards.
ATTCTCCTGTTCCTGGGTTCCTGGCGATCCACCGTCATCATCGCCATCTCGATCCCGCTGGCGATGATCGCCTCGCTCATCTGTCTCGCGGCCGTGGGGCACACCATCAACACCATGACCCTGGGCGGCCTTGGTCTGGCCGTTGGCGTGCTGGTCGACGACGCGACCGTCGAGATCGAGAACATCCATCGCAACCTGTCCCAGCGCAAGCCCATCCTCAAGGCCATTCTCGACGGTGCCCAGCAGATCGCCGTGCCCGCCTTCGTCAGCACGCTGGTCATCTGCATCGTCTTTCTGCCCGTCTTCTTCATCTCCGGGGCCGCCAAGTTTCTCTTTGTCCCCCTCGCCCTGGCCGTCATTTTCGCCATGCTCGCCAGCTACATCCTCTCCCGCACGCTGGTGCCCACCATGGCCCGATACTTGCTCGCGCCCGAGGCGTCTCTCTACGCCCACGGCGGAGAACATGCGCACGGCTCAGGCCCGATCTGGGCCGTCCACAGCCTGTTCAACGCCGGCTTCGAACGATTTCGCGATGCCTATGCCCTCGTGCTCGCCTGGGTCCTGGGCAACCGGGGGCTGACCGTGCTCGGCTTTGGCGTCCTCATCGCGCTGGGCGGCCTCGGGGCCTCGCAACTGGGGCAGGATTTCTTTCCGACCGTCGACGCCGGCCAGATCCGGCTTCACGTCCGCTGCCCCTCTGGCACGCGCATCGAGTCCAGCGAGCAGTACTTCCTGGGTGTCGAAGATGAAATCCGCCAGATCATCCCGCCTTCCGATCTCGGCACCATCATCGACAACATCGGTCTCCCCTCGGGCGGCGTCAATCTCGCCTTCTCTGATTCCTCCACCGTCTCCGCGGCCGATGGTGAGATCCTCATCTCGCTCACGCCCGGCCGCGTGGGCAACACCTTCGACTACGTCAAAGCCATCCGCGCCAGACTCAGCGAACGCTACCCCGAGTTGGAGTGCTTCTTCCAGAGCCCCGACATCGTCTCTCAGATCCTGAACTTCGGGCTTGCCGCCCCCATCGACATCCAGGTGACCGGCCCCAACAAGGCCACCAACCAGGAAATCGCGCAGAAGCTCATCGAACGCATCGAACGTATTCCGGGAGCGGCGGACGTGCACACCCAGCAGGTCGCCTCCTCCCCTGAGATCAGCGTCGACATCGATCGCACCCGCGCCCTTCAAGCCGGCCTGACCCAGCGCGACGTCGCCTCGAGCGTGCTCACCTCCCTCAGCGGCACCGGCACCGCCTCCCCCAACTACTGGCTGAACCCAAAGAACGGCGTCAACTATCTCATCAACGTCCAGACGCCCCAGTATCGCGTGGGTGATCTCGAAGACCTGCGCGTGACGCCCGTCAACTCCGGCTCGGGCAGCGGCGGCCAGCTCATCGAGGGGGTCGCGACGACCGGGCGCACCCAGTCGCCGGTCGCCATCGGCCACTACAACATCCAGTCGGTGACTGACGTGCTCGTGTCTGCCGAGGGGAGCGACCTGGGGCGAGTCGGGCGCGACGTGGATCGCGTCATCGCGGACGTCCGCAAGAATCTCCCCAAGAACACCACCATCATCGTCCGGGGCCAGTATCTCTCGATGCGAGACAGCTTCGCGGGGCTGGCGGCGGGCCTTGTCGGCGCCGTGCTCCTCGCCTACTTCCTCATGGTCGTCAACTTCCAGAGCTGGACCGATCCGTTCATCATCATCACCGCCCTGCCCGGGGCGCTGGCGGGCGTGGTCGCCATGCTTCTGCTGAGCCACACCACGCTCAACGTCCCCTCGCTCATGGGCTCGATCATGTGCGTCGGCGTCGCGACGTCTAACTCCATTTTGCTCGTTACCTTCGCCAACGACCACCGGCGCCAGACCGGCGACACCGCCGTGCGGGCCGCTTGGATCGCCGGGCGAACCAGGCTCCGCCCCGTTCTGATGACCGCCGCGGCCATGATCATCGGCATGGTGCCCATGGCCCTGGGCCTGGGCGAAGGGGGCGAGCAGAACGCTCCGCTGGGGCGTGCCGTGATCGGCGGGCTGCTGGTCGCAACCCTCGCCACCTTGCTGATCGTGCCGGTTTCCTACAGCCTGCTGCGCCGGCGCCTGCCCGTGGCGCACGATGATCTCGACAAGGAGCTTGCCTCCGCATGAACACCGACCACTCCACGACCAGCGATTCGATGCCGGACCAGGCTTCCGCGGCCGAAGCAACGATGCCGGCGCTGAGCCGCGCCGCCCGAATCGGCGTCCCGCTGTCGCTGGCGCTGACGCTGTGCATCACCGCGGCGTGCGTGATCGTCTTTGGCGTGCTGCCCGCTGCTGCCGCTCGGGCGGCCTTGGAGCGCGACACCCAGACCCGCCTCAGCCAGCTTCCGCGTGTGGTGGTCAAGCAGGTCGAAGCCGCTTCGAAATCCATCGAGTTCACCCTGCCTGCCCGGATCGAGGCGCTGCAGGAAACGGCGGTCTACGCCCGCGAAGGCGGCTACCTGCGCGAGCGCCACGCCGACATCGGTGATCACGTCGATTCGGGGCAGGTGCTCGCGCTGATCGACACCCCGGTGCTCGACAAGCAGATCGCCTCGGCGCAGGCGGACATCGGCTTGGCCCGGGCGCGCCTCGCTCAGGCGGATTCCGACCTTGAACTGGCCAAGATCTCGCTGAAGCGATTGGAAAGCGTGGACTCGCCCGGCGCTGTGACCGCGCAGGCCCTTGACGACGCTCGCGCCAAGGTCGCGTCTCAGGAGGCCGCCCGCAACGCCGCCGCCTCTTCGCTCGACGCCTCGCAGGTGAACCTCCAGCAGCTGCAGGCCCGGAAGGCGTTTGCCACGATCGAGGCCCCCTTCGCCGGCGAAATCACCCAGCGCAACTACGACGTCGGCGCCCTGATCATCGCCGACAAGACCGACACCAACCGCCCCTTGTTCAGCATCAGCGACCGCGACACGCTCAACGTGTACGTCGAGGTGCCACAATCCCTGGCCCTGGCGATCCAGCCCGGGCAGCACGCGACCCTCGACGTGCCCGAGCTTGCCGGGCGTCGCATCACGGGGCAGGTTGCGCGTGCCGCTGCCGCCATCAACTCGACCACCCGAACCAGGCTGGTGCAGGTCCAGGTCGAAAACAAGGACCACCTGCTGCTCCCGGGGATGTTCGCCCGGTGCACTTTCGAAGTCCCGCGTCTGGATGGGCTGGTCGTGCTGCCGGCAGAAGCGATGCTGATCCGCGACGGCAAGCCCGCGGCCGGTGTTGTCCGCTCAGATTCGACGATTCACTACGTGGCCCTGGAGATCGATCGCGATCTGGGCCCGACGCTGGAGATCAAGGGAGGGTTGAGCGTCGGGGACCGTGTGGCCCTGAACGTCACCAGACAGCCGCCCGAGGGGGCCAAGGTGCAGATCGTCGATCGCGACGCGCCCGAGCCGCTGAAGTAGTGTCCCAAGGTCCGTTGAGCGATCAGGCGGCCTTCTTCCCGTGGCCGCGGCTGCCGGTGGCGGTCAGCGGACCCATCTCGGCCAGCTTCTTCAGGCGTTCCATCTGCTCGCGGCGCAAGGTGTGCACCCGCAACTTCAGGTCATGGAGTTCGGTATCGTGCCGGATGGCCGTGGCCATAACGTGCAATATCCCCAGTACCCCCAGCCCGCCAACGATCGCAAGCACCGTAAGAAACTGACCCGAGAGGCCATTCATGGAATTCCCAATCGACTCCCGCACCCTCAGGCTTGAGTACCAGTAATATGAGTGTCATGGGTTTGTCCGGGAATCGCGTGCTTCTGGTTTCACCCCGCCCCTTCGCGCCCTTGCTGGCGCTTTTGCTGTTCTTTTTGGGGTTTTGCGTTCAAACCCCCCAGGCCGGCGCGATGGAGCCCGGGAAGGGCGTCATCTCCGACTTACCGGACGCCGAGGTCAAACTCGAATGCGATCGTTTCGGCGTTGGCAACTCTTCGAGGCGGGGTGAATGGATCGGCATCCGTCTGGTGCTCACCGACACCTCGTCCAAACCCCGCGATGTGCTGGTGCGGATCACCAGCACCGACGCCGACGGCGACCGGCCCATCCAGCAGCGTGAAGTCACGCTGAACCCCGGTGTTGCACAGTCAGTTTGGATGTACCTGCGACTGCCTTTCAACTACACCCCGGGCAAGGATCTCACCGCCTCGGTCTCCGAAGCCCTCGAAGGTGGCGTCGCGCCCGATGGGGGACGCGGCTACCGCCCCGGCGCCCTTCTCGCCCGTGCCGTGCTCGATCCCAACGCCAACTCCGTGGAAGGCGCCACGCAGGGGTTCATCGGCGTCGTCGGGCAGCGCGTCCTGGGGCTTCAGCCCTACAACGGTCTCGCTCAGAACACCTCCGGCATCAGCAACCAGATGTGGCACCCCTTCATGCATGAAAACACCGTGCTCATCAACGGGCTGACCGGGCCGGACATGCCCGACCGATGGATGGGCCTGGAGCAGTTCGACGCGATCGTTTGGGCCCAGGGCGAACCGGGCGAACTCCGGGGCGACAAGGCGCAGGCGGTTCGCGAGTGGGTGCAGCGGGGTGGACACCTCATCGTGGTCCTGCCCGCCGTGGGACAGAACTGGACCAACGACAAGCTCAACGACCTCATCGACATCATGCCCCGCGTAAGCGTCGGCCTTCGAGAGAATGTCTCGCTCGATGCCTACCGCCCGCTCCTCATCGGCACACCCAGGCCCCTCTTTCCCAAGACCGGCACGATCCACGTCTTCAAGCCCGCGTCCGACGCCACGGTCGACGAGGCCGCGCCGATCCTCAATGGGCCCGACGGGCAGTGTGTCGTGGTCCGCCGGACGATCGGCGCGGGCGCCGTCACCTTCATCGGCATCGACCTCAACGCGAACAACTTCGCCCAGGCCGATGCTGTTGACGCCGACGTTTTCTGGCATCGCGTGCTGGGTCGCAGGGGCTGGCTGATTCGCCCGGCAAAGGCCGGCGGGAACAACGGCCTGCAGGCCTCACGCGGCCCCTGGTTCGTCGACCGTGGTCTGGGCGAACTCATCAACCAGAGCGGTCGCACCGCTTTGGGCCTGCTCGCCGCCCTCGTCGTCTTCGTGCTTTACTGGGCGATCGCCGGCCCGGCGGGCTTTTTCGCACTCAAGGCCCGCACCTGGCAGCGCCACGCCTGGGTCGCCTTCCTGGGCGCCACCGGCGTCTTCACCGCCGTTGCCTGGGGCGGGGCAACGCTGCTCCGCCCGCAACGCATCGAGGCCCGTCACGTCACCATACTCGATCACGTCTTTGGCCAGGCCCGCGAGCGAGCCCGGATGTTCGCCAGCGTGCTCATCCCCTCCTACGGCGACGCCAGGCTCTCCATCGCTCCCGATTCCGGCTCCGCCGCCATCTCTCCCTGGGAGCCCCCGGTTGACGAGGTCTCCTCCTGGGCGGGCTTCCCCGACGCCCGCGGCTACCTCATCGACACCCGCGATCCCGGCTCCATCAGCGTCCCCACCCGCGCCACGGTCAAGCAAGTCCAGCTCGACTGGTCCGGCGGCCCGCGCTGGAGCATGCCCATCCCCCAGGGGCAGGACGGCGCGCCGGGTGTGCTCTCATTCGACCCCTCGGGCGGCGGCACCTCCGGCAAGCCCCTTATCAACGGAATCCTCATTCACAAACTGCCCGGCACGCTTCGACAGGTCAAGGTCATCGTCGTCAAGGGGCAGTCGACGCTCAAGCCTCTTCGCGGCCGCCGGGGTGATATCGACAACTTGCCCATGGTCGACGGCGAGGCCTTCGACATGACCGAATGGGCACCCGGCACACCGCTCGACATGAGCGTGCTCACGGCGCCCCTCACCCGGGCCGATGCCCGCAAGCTCGTCCCCTGGCTCAACTACCTTACGCCGGGCTCGGTCGGCAACAGCTTTTCAAACGACGACACAGGCGAATACACCCGCTCCTTCGAAGATCGCCTGCGGGCCATGACCTTGATTGGATACCTCAAGCCCACCGACTCGGTAAACGCGGAATCCGGCTCCACCACTACTTCGCCCGCCGCCCAGCGACTCTGCACCCACGGGTACGATCTCAGCCGCTGGCTTACTCAGCCTTGCGTCATCATCATCGGTTTCCTGGGCGACGAGAACGGCGAAGGCCCTTCCCCGGTGCCGCTGACCGTGGACGGCAAGGAAATCAAGACCCTCGGGCACACGCTGGTGCGCTGGGTCTACCCCCTGCCCGCCAACCCTCCCGGCTACCCCGGCGAGACCGAAGCGACGTCCTCCAGCGAGGATGCCTCCAAAGACGAATCAAGCCACCCTGACACGACCGCCCCCGAGCAGAGCCCATCCGAACCCAATCAAGCCCCCGGCCCACAGTGACCCGTGCGCCCCGGAGAACCAGTCTGTGCCGATGATCGAGACGATTAACCTCACGAAGCGCTACGGCGAGCTCGTCGCGCTGAACAACCTGAATCTCACCATCAACGATGGTGACTGCTTCGGGTTCATCGGCCCCAACGGCGCCGGCAAGACCACCACCATCAAGATCCTCGCCACCCTGCTCAAGCCCAGCAGCGGGCAGGCCAACATTGGCGGGCTCACGATCGGCTATCAAAACCGCCAGATCCGCCCCCTCATCGGCTATGTGCCCGACTTCATGGGTGCGTACGAGGACATGGTCGTCACCGAGTACCTGGAGTTCTTCGCCGCCGCCTACGGCATCCACGGCTCGCAGCGCCGCAAGGTCGTCGCCGACGTCTTGGAACTCACGGACCTTACCTACAAGGCCACTGCCGAAGTGAACAGCCTCTCACGCGGCATGCAGCAGCGCCTCAGCGTTGCCCGTGTGCTCCTGCACGACCCCAAGGTCCTGCTCATGGACGAGCCCGCCAGCGGCCTGGACCCCCGCGCCCGCATCGAGATGCGCGAGCTTCTCAAAGAACTCCGGCGGATGGGAAAGACCATCCTGATCTCCAGCCACATCCTCCCCGAACTGGCGGAGCTCTGCAACGTCGTGGGCATCATCGAGCGTGGCCAGCTTCTTTTCAACGGTTCGGTCGAGGAGATTCTCAAGCGAGCCAAGATGGGCCACGTGATCCACGTCGGCGTCACCGATCGGGTGGACGACGCGGGCAAACTGCTCGCCAAGATGCCGGGCGTCAAGAAGGTCACGGTCGCCGCCGACGACCCGACGGTCTCCAACGGCAAGGGCGGCAAAGTGATCCACCTGCAGTTCGATGATGCCTCGGGCCAGGTCTTTACCGACATCCCCAACGTGCTGGTCAACAACGGCTTTCGCGTCACGAAGTTCACCGAAGAACCGGTCAACCTCGAGACCGCCTTCATGCGCCTCACCAAGGGCCTCGTGCAGTAACCAGCCTACTTCGCGTGCTTGTGCTCGCAGGGCGTGCCGTGGAGGGCAGGCAGGATCTTCGCCTCCGGCAGAGGCGAGACTTCGTACGCCACGAGGGAGCCGATGACGTCCCGGTGCACGTAAAGCCCGTGGTGCTTGCCCGTGGCGAAGGCCTCGTGCTCAAGCCCGGCGCGATCGATGATCACCAGCACCTCGCGACCCTCGAACTTCGCCAGCAGCACGCCCGAGTAGGGAGAGATGACGTCGGCGTAGTCCCACCCGACCAGCGTGAGCCCTGCGGGCGGCTCGGGCATGGATAGCCCCTGGCCGTATCGCCGCGAGACCCAGGCTTTGAACGCGGGGTCGTCGGTGCAGACTTCCTTGGGCACAAAGCCCGACTTCAGTTCCCGGGCATACACCGCGGCCGGCGTCAGCGCGCCGTTGCCCTGCGAACCCGAGCTCCACCATTGGAACACCACGACCGCCAGCAGCACCAGGGCGGCCGCGGCGAGCGTGATCAATCGCCGATGCGACCGGCGCGGCACCGACAGCGGCAGCTGCAGGTCCGGCGCGACGATGTCGGGCGTGAACAAGGCGCGCAGGCGAAGATCGATCTTCTGCTGAAGTTCCACCTGCCGCCCGAGTTCCGGACGCGACGCGAGCACGGACTCGAAGCCTTCTCGCTCCTGCGCGGGCATGTCGCCGTCCAGGTAGCGTTCGAGCGCGAGTTGATCGGCGCTGAGTGCTTCGGGTGTTGGGTCCGTCGGTCCGGTCACGTGGTCACACCTTCCTTTGGCTTGTGGGTGTTGGGCGTCATCGTGAGGCGTTCTCGAAGGACCCGCTTGCCCCGATGCACGTGGCTCATGGCAGTGCCTTCCGGAACGCCGACGATGACGGAGATCTGGTCGTAGGGCAGTTCTCCCACGACCCGCAGCAGAAGGCACGCCCGCTGCACCGTGTCCAGGCCGAGCAGTTCGCGCGTCAGGTGGTCGTCAAAGTCGCGCTGTTCGATGGACAGGTCGCCGTTTTGAAGAACTGGCGACGCATTGGGTTCGGCCACGCTCGTGGGTTGGGATTCAAAAAGCTCCGGCCCGGCGGGGGTTGTTTTCCGGCGTGCCTTGGTGCGCACGAGGTTGCTGGCCAGGTTTCGCACGATCTGGCTCAGCCACGCCAGGAGCGAGGTGCCGGGTTCGAAGCGATCGAGCTGCCTGAACCCCGTCAGTGCGGCTTCCTGCACGAGATCCTCCGCAAGGTGCCGATCGCCGACGCTGGCGAAGGCGAGAAGACTGAGCGCCGGACGCGCGCGCTGATACTCCTGCGCGTAGAGCGCGGGCGACATCTGCGCCCGCGCCGTACGAGACTCGCCCGTCCCGACGCTTTTGCCGTCCGGTCTCATGGCTGACGCGTAATTATGTCCCCCCAGGGGAGGCTGATTGCAAATCCGGAAAACAGGTGTTCCAAGGGGTCGAACCCGGGAAATCCGTCGGTGGTCCTCCAACAATGCCGCTCGCCTCAGGGGTGGGGGGTTATTCTCGGCCTCTTGCGGGCGTTGTTTCTCAGGGAGATTCCAAATGCACAACTCGGTCGTACTGGCGGCGATCTCGGGCACCATCCTCATCCTCGGCGCCTGTCAGTCTCAACGGAACCTCCCGCCCGTGAGCATACTGCCCAAGCCGGCCGCGGTGCCCGATTCGCCCCCCGAAACCAAGATCGACCCGGTCACCGAGACGATCCACGGCGTCACCCTCACCGACAACTACCGCTGGCTGGAGGGTGACAACGCGGACCCGGACCACATGGGCAAGGTCGATGACGAGGTAGCCAAGTGGACCGACGCCCAGAACGCCTATACCCGCGCTTGGCTGGACAACCTGCCCGGCCGGGACAAGATCGAAGCGGAAATCCGCCCGCTCATGGAAGTGGGCTCGGTGTCGGCCCCGGGGATGTACGCCGACCGATACTTCTACTCCAAGCGAGAGGGCACGCAGAACCAGCCCGTGTACTTTTACAGGGACGGCTACAAGGGCCAGCCCCACGAGCTGCTCGACCCCGCCAAGCTCGACGCCAGCGGCCTGACCACGATCTCGTGGATCAGCCCCAGCCACGACGGCAAGCTGGTCGCGTACGGCACGTATCGCGCGGGCGACGAGAACTCCGTGCTGCACTTGATGAACGTGGACACCGGGCAGACATTGCCCCTTGAGATCCCCGGCAAGACCGAGGCGCCGACCTGGCTGCCCGATTCGTCGGGCTTTGTGTATCACAACCTCAGTGACATCAAGAACCCGTATTCGGGGCAGCTCAAGTTTCACGTGATGGGGCAGGACCCGGCCAATGACAAGCTGATCTTCCGCCAATACACCCCCGAAGAAGACGCCAAGCTGGCGACCACCTGGGGCCCCGACGGCGGGCTGGACAAGACGGGCAAGTGGTTCATTCTGTCGTACGCCACCGGCACCGCCAGCAACGACCTGTGGGTGATCAACTTTGACGACTGGCGCAAGACCGGCACGCTCTACGAGGATTTCAGCCTCACCGGCAAGCAGGCCAGCAGCGGCATCGCCGAAGTCGTCGACGACGTGGCGTACATGCAGACCACGTACAACTCGCCCAACGGCCGGGTGGTCGCGATCGACCTGCACGGCAAGAACAACGGCGATGAATCGACGTGGAAGACCATCGTGCCGGAACGCAAGGACGCGGTGATCCAGGGCGTGTCGATCGCCGGGGGCCGCGTCGCCGTCACGTACATGGTCAACGCTTCGACGCAGATTGACCTGTTTGATTTGACCGGCGCGCCCAAGGGCACGCTGCGTCTGCCGGGCATCGGCACCGCCGGGCTCTCGACCGAAAAAGACCGGAGCGAGGCGTACCTGTCCTTCAGCAGTTTCAACTATCCCCCCTCGATCTTCCGTGTGGACCTGGCCAGCCCTGACGCCGAGCCCGAACTGTGGGAGCGGCCCGATGTGCCCGTGAACCCCGACTCGGCGGTCGTCAAGCAGGTGTGGTACACCTCCAAGGACGGCACCAAGGTCAGCATGTTCATCGTGCACAAGAAGGGTTTGAACCTCAACGGCGACAACCCGACGATTCTGTACGGGTACGGCGGGTTCAACATTCCGATGACCCCCGGCTTCAGCGCCACTCTCTTCCAGTGGCTGGACTGGGGCGGGGTGTACGCCATCGCGAACCTTCGCGGCGGCGGCGAGTATGGCGAGAACTGGCACACGTCGGGCATGCTCGACAAGAAGCAGAATGTGTTCGACGACTTCGCCGCGGCGGCGGAGTACCTGGAGCACGAGGGATACACGCGGCCGGAGCGACTGGCGATCCGCGGGGGCTCGAACGGTGGCTTGCTGACGGGCACGCTGGTGACGCAGCGGCCGGAATTGTTCAGCGCGGCGATCGTGGCGGTGCCGCTGCTGGACATGATCCGCTATCAGAACTTCCTGATGGCCCGCTACTGGGTGCCCGAGTACGGCGATCCGGCGAACGCGGCCGACTTCAACTGGCTCATCAAGTACTCGCCCTACCAGAACGTGAAGCCCGGCACCAAGTATCCGGCGGTGTACCTGACGGCGGGTGAGAACGACAGCCGCGTGCACCCGGGGCACGCCCGCAAGTTCGCGGCGGCGCTGCGGGCGGCGGACGCGAGCGACCAGAACCAGAAGCCGATTCTGCTGTGGGTGGATCGGGAAGCCGGGCACGGCCAGGGCAAGCCCCTGAACCTGCGCCTGCGCGATGTGGTGGATGAGCGGATGTTCCTGATGCGGCAGCTTGGGATGTTGCAGTATGTGCCGCAGGGGAACTGAGCGGGGTGTTTAGAGCGAAGTTGAACGAGCCCCCGGCGCGAGCCGGGGGTTTTTGTTAGACGGGCGGCATTCGTGATTCGGCATTCGGCATTCGTTGGAAGAGGGAAGACTGCGAGTGGGGCGCGAACAGGCACGACGCGGGCTTTCAGATACCCGGGCGATTGACGCCGGAACTGAGGCTTTGCGAAGTTCCGGGTGTTGCGGATGTTCGACCCGGACCTTCGAAGACTCAGGTCCGGCGTCCAAGGCAGAGGATTTCTACCAGGCTGCGAGACGCCTGTCCCACCGGCACCCGGCTCACTCCCACTCGATCGTCGCGGGCGGCTTGCTGGAGATGTCGTAGACGACGCGGTTGACGCCTCGCACTTCGTTGATGATGCGGGAGGAGATTCTCGCCAGCACGTCGTAAGGGATGCGGCTCCAGTCGGCGCTCATGAAGTCTTCGGTCTCGACGGCTCGAATCGCGATCGTGCTTTCGTAGGTGCGCCCGTCGCCCATCACGCCCACGCTGCGCACGGGCAGCAGCACGGCAAAGACCTGGCTGGTCTTGCGGTACAGGTCGGCACCGACAATTTCTTCGAGCAGGATTTCGTCGGCGTGGCGCAGCAGGTCGAGCTTGGGTTTGGTCACTTCGCCCAGCACGCGCACCGCCAGGCCCGGGCCGGGGAAGGGGTGGCGCCAGACGATCTGGTCGGGCAGGCCCAGCACGCTGCCGAGCTTGCGGACTTCGTCTTTGAAGAGGTCGCGCAGGGGTTCGACGAGCGTGAAGCCCAGGTCGGCGGGCAGGCCCCCGACGTTATGGTGCAGCTTGATGCCCGCGGCCTGGCCGCTGTGGCCATGGCCCGACTCGATGACGTCGGGGTAGAGCGTGCCCTGGGCGAGCATGGTGGCGTTGGGGATGCTCTTGGCGGCGGCCTTGAAGACGTCGATGAAGCGCTTGCCGATGCGCTTGCGTTTGTCCTGCGGGTCGGTGACGCCCGCGAGATCGGCGAGGAAGTCGGCCTCGCTGTCGGCGACGCGGAGATCGATGCGGAAGTGATCGCGGAAGGTGGTTTCGACGAGTTGGCGTTCGCCGCGGCGGAGCAAGCCCGTATCGACGAACACGCAGTGGAGCTGGGGACCCAGGGCTTTGTGGAGGAGTGCGGCGACGACGGCGGAATCGACGCCGCCGGAAAGGCCGCAGATCACGTGGGCGGAGCCGACCTGCTCGCGCACGCGCCTGACGGCGGCGTCGGCGAAGTCGGTCATGCGCCAGTGACCCTCGCACTTGCAAATGTCGTAGAGGAAGTTCCGGATGACATCCGAGCCGTGGGGCGTGTGGGTGACCTCCGGGTGGAACTGCACGCCGAAGAAGGTGCGGCCGGTCGAGGGGTTCATCTCGACGACGGCGTTGGGGCAGGTGGGGGTGCTAGCCAGGGGAGAGAAGAGGCCCCCGGGGTCTTGAACTTGGTCGCCGTGGGACATCCAGACGGTGGTGTGATCGGGCACGCCCCGCAGCAGGCGCGAGGAGGCGTGGGAGATGGAGAGTTGAGCACGGCCGAACTCGCGATGGTTGGCTTTGTCGACCTTGCCTCCGAGCAGGTGGCAGGCCAGTTGCATGCCGTAGCAGATGCCGAGGATGGGCAGGCCCATGTCGAAGATGGCGGGATCGAGAGTGGGGGCGCCGGGGTCGTAGACGCTGCTGGGCCCGCCCGAGAGGATGATGCCGCGGGGTTTGAGCGCGGCGAGTTCTTTGGGGGTGATCGAAGGCGAGACGAGCAGCGAAAAGACGCCGGCGTCGCGCACGCGGCGGGCGATGAGTTGGGCGGTCTGGCCCCCGAAGTCGATGATCGGGACGATCTCGCCCGAGGTGAGCGGCTGGGACATGGGTCGCGTCCTCCGGAACGGAAAGGGATGACGTTACGGGGCGCGGGGCTTCGGGTCGAGTGTGCGGCGGGAAGAGTTGGCGGTACACTCTGTCGCATGCGCGGAGTGTTGTCGAAGTTGATGGGGGTGGCGGGGTTGCTGACGGTTGGGCTCGCCGCGTGCGGGCCGACGATTCGGCCTGATTTCAACTCTCCCGAGCCGGCGGCGCGGAACGATGCGATCGTGAGGGCGGCCGCGAACAAAGACCGAGCGGCAGTGCCTGACTTGGTGCGGATGCTGCAGAGTGATGACCCGGCGACGCGGCTGTTGGCGATTGAGGCGCTGGAAGTGATTACCGGGCAACGCCTAGGGTACGATTCGTCCGATGATGAGCAGAACAGAATGAAGGCGGTTGCGCGTTGGAAGGCGTTTGTGGAAGGTGACGGGGGAGGGGAGCCCGCGTCAGTGCCCGCCAAAGCAGGAACACCACCGGCATGATTGAGTCCCCGCCTGTGCGAATCGAGATGGTGAGCGACCCGCGGTACCTTGGGTGTATCCGGGAGCTGGTGCTGCACGCCGCGCGGCAGTTGGGGTTTCAGGACAAGGCCGCGGGGCAGGTGGCGATGGCGGCGGACGAGGCTCTGGCGAACGTGATAAAGCATGGGTACGGCGAGCGGCCCGACGGGAAGATCTGGATGAGCCTGACGCCCCTGGGCGATGATGCGGTGCTGGGCTCGGGCATCCGGATCGTGATCGAGGATGAGGCGCGACAAGTGGATCCCTCGTGCATCAAAGGGCGGGACCTGTCGGACATTCGGCCCGGCGGGCTGGGCGTGCACATCATCCGCGAAGTGATGGACGAAGTGAAGTACGAGCAGCGGCAGGGCGTCGGGATGCGCCTTACGCTGGTGAAGTGGACCAACGGACGGGCGGCGCGGAGCGCGAAGAGCGCCTAGGAACAAATTTCGCGCGTGCGAGGCGCGAGTCAGACGTGGGGAGATGTGTTGAGATGCCGGATCGAGTGCCCATCATCGTGACGCTGGCGTCCCTGGAAGGCGGGGCGGTGACGCTGTCTCCCGAAGGCGAGATCGGCTATCACGAAGCGCCGGCGTTTCGTAATGCCATTCGCGAGGCCTACGACAAGCGGCCCAAGCGGCTGATCGTGGATCTCAGCAAGGTCGGGTACATGGGCACGCCCGGGGTGGCGACGCTCGTGGAGGCGCTGCAGATCAGCAAGAAGTCGGGCGTGCCGCTGGTGCTGTGCGGGATGAACGACCGGGTGCGGGGCGTGTTCGAGATCGCGCAGTTGCACAAGGTGTTCAAGATGACGCCCGATTTGGCGGGGGCGCTGGTGGCCTGAGGCGTGAGCGTTTCGCCTTGGGCGGGTCGAATAGACGGAGCACGCTGTGCCTGAAGCCGCGCCGGTTAATCAGAGCCCGATTCGACGGGTGCTGACGCTGCCCTTGCGCGGGCTGGCGTTTCTAGGCGCGAGGCTTCTCAACACGCTGGATTTGATCGGGGCGAGTTGGTTTTTGCTGCTGGGCGCGGCGGGGTGGGTGCTGCGCTCGGTGCACAACCGCAAGGTGCGCGTCGGCCGCCCCGCGATCATCACGCAGATGGTGCGCATCGGCGTGCGGAGCGTGTTCATTGTTTCGCTGGTGTCGGGGTGCGTGGGGCTGATCCTCGCTTTGCAGATGGCCCCGCCCCTGGATGATTTCGGGCAGAAGGACAAGGTGGCGAACATCGTGTCGGTGGCGGTGCTGCGGGAGCTTGGGCCGCTGATCGGGGCGATCGTGCTCACGGGCTTCGCGGGCGCGTCGATCGCGGCCGAGATCGGCACGATGGTGGTCAGCGAAGAAATCGAGGCGCTGGAATCACTGGCGCTGGACCCGGTGCGGTTTCTGGTGGTGCCCCGGGTGATCGCGTCGATTGTCAGCATGACGGTGCTGGCGGTGATTGCGGACATCGTGGCGATCGCCGCGGCGATGTGGATCGCCATGGCGGCCCTCGACGTGCCCGGGAACACGTTCTGGACCAATATGCTGGCGCAGGCGAAGCTGGTGGATTTCTGGACGGGCGTCAGCAAGGGCACGGTGTTCGGGCTCTTGATCGGCGTGATCGCGTGCATCAATGGGCTGCGGGTGAAGGGCGGGGCGGCGGGCGTCGGGCTCGCGACCACCAACACCGTGGTGCAATGCGTGGTGGCAATCGTGATGGCGGACCTGGCGTTTACTGCGGTGTTCTTCGCGTTGAAACTGGTGTAGGCAGGGCGTTCTTCTGACGCCGGACGTGAGTCTTCGAACGTCCGGATCGGGCGCCAACCTTACCCGGAACTTCGCAAAGCCTCAGTTCCGGCGTCCCGGAAAGAGAAGTCAACCCGCGCGGGTTCTACCATCGGCCTCATGGCCAAGAGTTCCAATGTGAGACCGGCGGGCGAGATCGCGATTATCGTGAGCCGCTATAACGCGAGCGTGACCGGCCCGATGCTCGACGGGGCGAAGCGCGAGTATGCCAGGCGCCGCGGCAGCGAAGCCGGGCTGCACGTGTTCGAAGCGCCCGGGGCGTATGAACTTCCGGTGATCGCGCAGGCCGCGGCTGAGTCGGAGCGGTTCGACGGCGTCGTGGCGCTCGGGTGCGTGATCAAGGGCGAGACGAGCCACGACAAGTACATCTCGCAGGCGGTCGCCGACGGGCTGATGCTGGTGGGAATCTACACGGGCGTGCCCGCGGCGTTTGGCGTTCTAACGGTGGACACGCCTGCCCAGGCGATGGACCGGGCGGGGGGCGCGCACGGCAACAAGGGCGAGGAAGCGATGGCGGCACTGCTCGATACGCTGGCGACGATCGGGGCGATCAACGGCGGGCCCAAGCCGGCGCTCACGCTGCGGCCGGACAAGGCGGGGCAACGATGACTACGGATGAACTTCGCGGGCTCGCATTTTCGCGCATGCTGCAGATGGCGGATGGGGAAGATAGTGGCGAGCCGCTGACCGACGCAGAACTCGAAGTGCTGACACCCGCGGAGCGCGAACTGGCGTTCCAGATGGCGGCGCGGCGGCTGGCATTCCAGTTGTTGTACCTGCGCGACGCCGACAAGCTGGCCGACGATGCGTCAATGCGCGAGGCACTCACCCGGGTGGACGGGCTGGGGCCGCTGGCGGCGGAGCGGATCGGGGAGATCGTGCGCGGGGCGTTCGAAGGAAAGGACGCGGCGGACAAGGAGTTCGTGACGCTGGCGCCGGAGTGGCCCACGCACCGATTGGCGGCGGTGGACCGGGCGATTCTGCGCCTCGCGCATCATGAACTCGCGCTGAAGCAGACCCCGGGGCGGGTAGTGGTGAACGAGGCTGTGGAACTGGCCAAGCACTACAGCACGGAGAAGTCGCCCGCGTTCATCAACGGGCTCCTGGATCGCGTGCTGAACCGCGAGGGGCGGGGCGGAAGCGACGGGGGAGCCGCGTAGGCGAGCAACCCCATGGCGTTCTTCAAGAACATCCTGGCGGGCCTGAAAAAAGGCCTGGAAAAGACCCGCGAGACGCTGGTGGGGGGCGTCAAGGGCCTGCGCAATCTGCTGGCCGGGCGACGGCTGGATGAAGAGCTCATTCAGGAACTGGAGAGCAAACTGCTGCAGGCCGACGTCGGCGTCAAGACGACCACACGCCTGATCGAAGGCATTCGCGCCGACTTCCGCGACGGCAAGATCAAGACCGGCGACGAAGTGCTGGAGTATCTCAAGCGAGAGATCCGCGCGATGTGGCCCGAGGGCGAGCGCGGGCTCAAGACGGCGGAAACCAAGCCCCTGGTGATCGTGATGACCGGGGTGAATGGCGTCGGCAAGACGACAAGCATCGCCAAGCTCTGCCGCATGCTGCAAGCACAAGGGAAGAAGGTACTCCTGGGCGCGTGCGATACGTTCCGAGCGGGGGCGGTGGCGCAGCTTGAGACCTGGGGCTCACGGCTTGGCGTCGAGGTGGTGAAGGGGCAGCAGGGCGGCGATCCGGCGGCGGTGGCGTTCGACGCGTGTGCCGCGGCCAAGGCGCGGGGCGTGGATGTGCTGATCTTGGACACCGCCGGGCGCTTGCAGACGCAGGACCCGCTGATGCGGCAACTGACCAAGATCGTGTCGATCGCGGGCAAGCAGATCCCCGGCGCGCCGCACGAGGTCCTGCTGGTGCTGGACGCCACCAGCGGGCAGAACGCGCTGCGCCAAGCCGAGGAGTTCGGCAAGGCGGCGGGCGTGACCGGGATTTTTCTCTCGAAGTTGGATGGAACTGCCAAGGGCGGCATCGTCATCGCGGTGCGCGAAGTGACCAGCATTCCCGTGAAGTTCGTGGGCGTGGGCGAAACGCCCGACGACGTGCAGCCCTTCGACCCCGCGGCGTTCGTGGACGCGATGTTCGCGATCGAGTGATCTCGACGATCGCGAAGGGCTCCGGGTGCAGGTCACGAAGTTGAAGGATTGGCAGTCGTGGAGGGTGTGGCGCCGCGAACGTCGAAGTGGAAAGTCGCGGGTGGAGCGCCAAAGTCTGCAGGAATCGCGGGGGCGGCCTTCGTGACCCCGAAGCTCGGTATGCTCATGTCATGAACTGGTGGTTCAGCGAGTTTTGGGATTCGGATGGGCCGCTGTTTGCGTGCTCGTGGGTCGCGTGGGTGATCGTTTCGATCACCCTGCACGAGCTGGCGCACGGCTGGACGGCGATCAGTTGCGGCGATGACATTCCAAAGCTTACCGGGCACATGACGGCGAACCCGTTCGTGCACATCCCATGGCCCATGGCGTGGATCACGTTCGGACTTTTCGGGTTTACGTGGGGATTGATGCCCACCCAGCCCCGGAACTACATGCGGCGATACGACGAAACCAGGGTGGCGCTGGCGGGGCCGGGAA
The DNA here is from genome assembly GCA_016124375.1 of Tepidisphaera sp. Classification (GTDB taxonomy): domain Bacteria; phylum Planctomycetota; class Phycisphaerae; order Phycisphaerales; family UBA1924; genus RI-211. The sequence goes on along the minus strand of WGNV01000002.1, from coordinate 392,056 downwards.
TGAACCTGCTGCTGGCGATGTTCTGCGTGATCGTTCTTGTGCTTGTGAAGTCGGGGCGTCTGCCACTGATGCTCAGCGTTTCGGACGCGATGTGGGACGTGTTTTCCGCGGGCCTCGAAGTGAACATGGTGGGGGTCTTGTTTAACCTGATACCGGTGCCGCCGCTGGATGGATGGCACGCGCTACGCGACCTCTGGCCGGCCTATGACCGAATCTGGCAGGGAGAGCGGGGCGGAGCGATCGGAATCGTGGCGACCTGGGCACTGTTCTGGTACGGCGGGGCGATCATCTACGAGTGGGCCGGGCGGCTGTCGGTCGAAATGATCGAGTTCGGCATGAAGTTGATCGCCTAGGCGGCGGGCCCCGACAAGCCAACAGCCGCCACGATCGCCGACTGGTCGATGGCGATCCTGAGGATGCGCCGGAAGTTGAAGGCGTTTTCGGCGCCGCGTCAGCAGAGGCCGCAGAGCTTGTAGAGGATGCGGGCCCCCACGTTGGCGTCCCACTCCGGACCGTCTTCGGGGCCGGGCGCGACCTCGACCAGATCAAATCCGATAATCTCCTTGCCACTGACCTTGAGGGCTTCAAGGAGTTTCACCGCGTGCTGGAACGACAGGCCACCGGGCACCGGCGTGCCCGTGTGCGGGCATAGTGACGGATCCAGCGCGTCGATGTCGAAACTGACGTAGACCTTGCTCGGGAGTTCGGCGACGATGTCGCGGCACAGGTCCTGCCAGATCTCGCCCTGCATGATGGCGTCGGAAAGCGCGTCGTCGTAGTGGACCTTGACCCGCGAACCCGATTCGTCGGCCAGCTGCATCTCTCGTTCGCCAAAGTCGCGGATGCCCACCTGGATGAGTTTCTTCACGCCCGGCACGCGGCGCAGCACGTTGTGCATGATCGACGCGTGCGACCAGGTGAAGCCCTCGAAGGCGTCGCGCAGATCCATGTGGGCGTCGACGTGCAGGATGCCGATATCCCGGTGAATGTCTGCGAGCGCCGCGATAGCGCCGAAGGGCGTGCTGTGCTCGCCTCCGATGACGCCGGGAATCTTGCCCTGGGAAGCCAGCGCACGCACCTCGCGCTCGACATATGCGTTGACTTCTTCGCATGCGGCGTTGATGACCCGCAGGGCGTTCGCCGTGGCGCCGTCCGTGGGCCCGCCTTCGGGGATGCCCCCCTGGGCGATGATGTCCGCGGCCAGCACGCCCGCGTCGTCGGAGAGTTCGCGGATGCGCTCGGGCTCGGGCAGCATGTGGATGCCCCGCTCGTAGATGCGGCCGAAGCGGCGGTCGTACAGATCGACCTGCATGGAGGCGTGCAGGATCGCGTTGGGCCCGTCGCAGGTGCCGCGCCGGTATGACGTGGTCGCGTCAAAAGGCACGGGGATGAGCACCACGCGGCTGTCGTCGCGCGAGTGGGGGAGGCCGAAGATGCCGGTGCCGGGTGCGGCGGCTGCGTCGGGATCGAAGGACACGGGAGGCTCCTCAGGGAAAATCTCTAAAGGGCTAAATTGCCAAATTGCTAAATCGGAGTGAACGAAGTCGAGCGTAGGGGTGGTGAAGGTTGGGGGCGGACGGCGAGAATCGGCATTCGGCATTCGTGATTCGGCATTCGTTGAAGGCCAAGCATTCGGGTCTGCACATCTTCAGCGAATGCCGAATGCCGAGTGCCGGCCCGCCCACGCGGCCTGACAAACTCCCTCGCGCCCTCCCGTGTACTCTCCTCGCGTGAAGTACGTCATCATCATCCCGGATGGAGCCGCGGACTTGCCGATCGATGAGCTGGGCGACCGCACGCCCTTCGAGGCGGCGGCGATGCCGCACCTGGCCCGGCTGGCGGCGATTGGCCGCGTGGGAGCCGCGGTCACCACGCCCCCGGGCTTCGAAGCCGGCTCGGACGTCTGCTCGATGTCGCTGCTCGGGTACTCACCCGAGAAGTACCACACCGGGCGAGCCCCCCTGGAGGCCGCGGCCTTGGGGCTGAGCCTGGGGCCCAAGGACTGGATCTTCCGCCTGAACCTGGTGACGACCGGCCAGCCAGGCACGGAAGACGAAGGCTTGATGCTCGACCACTCGGCGGGGGCCATCAGCGACGCCGAAGCGCGGCTGTTGGTGCGTGATCTGGTCGCCATGTGGCAGAAGAAAGAGCCCGACCTCATGCGGGGCGTCAGCGTTACCCCCGGGGTGAGTTACCGAAACATCCTGGTGGATTCCTCCGGGCGGCGGTACGCGGATGTGGCGACGACGCCTCCCCACGCGATCCCCCGCGAGCCCTGGGCTGAGCACCTGCCCCAGGGGAGCGAGCTCGAAGCCGCGGCACTGCGCCGACTCATGGCGCTCTCGGCGGACTTCCTGCCCGGGCACGAGGTGAACCTGGCCCGCCGCGAGCAGGGCCTGCGTCCTGCGACGATGGCCTGGCTCTGGGGTCAGGGCACCAAACCCGAGGTGCCGGCGTTCAAGCAACGCTTCGGTCTGCGGGGCGCGATGATCACTTCGGTGGATCTGCTGGCGGGCATCGCGTCGTACATAGGGTGGGAGCGTCTGGCGGTGCCGGGGCTGACCAGTTACCACGACACCGACTACGCCGCACAGGGCCGAGCGACGGTCGATGCGATCGAGCGTTTCGACGTAGTCTGCTGCCATGTCGAAGCGCCGGACGAGATGTCGCACCAGGGCGACTGGAAAACCAAGGTCGCCTCGCTGGAGGCGATCGACAAGCACATCGTCGCCCCGGTGGCGGCAGCGCTCGAAGAGCACGGCGACCCAGAAAAAGACCCCAAGGCTGGCGGCTGGCGGCTGCTCGTGATGCCCGACCACTTCACGCTCTGCAGCACCCGCAAGCACGACGCAACGCCAGTGCCCTTCCTCATGGCCGGGGCCTGGGTGAGGAGCGTGGTGCAGCGCCCCTTCACCGAGGCTGCGGCGGCCGAAAGCGACCTGGTCATCAATCCCGGACACGATCTGATGGAGTATTTTCTCAAGGGCGGGCTGGCGAACGTGCGAGGGAGATGAAAGCTGTGCGTGCCGGGGCGGAACAAAGGACGGGAGCCATCATCCTGACCCCAGGCCTGCGCCTGCGAAGGTGCGGGCAAGTCCCGAGAGCATGATGGGAGCCTTCCGGAACTTCGCAGCGCCCCAGTTCCGGCGTCTGGGAGAACACGATGCCCGATGACGGAGCCAACACACGCAAGGAACCCAACTCGGCCGACGCTGGGCAGCCTCCCCAAGCCCCGGATGAGCACGATGTCATCCCACTTGCGCCCGCCGAGCCCGCGGCTCCCAGCAAGTATCCCAAGATGCCCGCCGGCAAGCCCGATCTCGGAGCGCCGCCGTTGCTCGACGACGTCGATGACGACGCCGATCTGACGCACGACCCAGAGGTGGAGCGGGCGCTCAAAGGGGGGGCGGCGACCGCCGACGACACCGCGGCAGGCGAGCCGGCGGTCCGCGAGCAGGGGCCGCCGGTGGTCAAAGACGGCAAGGTTTCGCCCAAGACGCTCGCGATCATCGGGGGCGTCGTGACGCTGGCGGCGATCGTCGTGTCGGTGATCAATGCACCGGCAGGCAAGTTCGCGGCGGCGGTCTCCGCGACGTACCTCACCCTTTTTCACACGGTGACGGGCGTCGGGGCGGTAGCGATTCTCGCATACGCGGAAAATCGGCCGACCGGGCGGATCGAGGTGGCCGCGGGACGAATGTTCATCGCGGTCGCGAGCTTCATGCTCGTGTTGAGCCTTCATTTCGACACGCTGCAGGGTTTCAACGGCGCGGTGATGTCCGTCTTTGCGGCGCTGTCGTACTACCTGGTCGCTTGGACACTTTTCCGCCTGCCCCAGAGGCAGATGCAGATCTTGGCGGGGGCGCACGCGGGCATCGCCATCCTGCTCTGGCTGCTGGTGCAGGTGCACTGGTGGGCGAGCAATGCGGGAATGATGGCGGCCACGCAGCCGGCGAAGTAAAGAGAAACGCCGCGAAAAGCACAGTTCCGGAGCGCCGAAGCTCTGAAGTTCCAGAGTTCCCCAAAGACGAAGGTCGCGGGCGGGCAAGGGCGGAAAGGACCAGGCCCCGACGGATCGGTAGCGTTTTTCTCGGCCCTCGCCTCCGTCTCGAACCCATCCATACGCTCTCCCTATGACCACTCGCGAGCCGGTGACGATTCGCACGCTTCGCCGTATGGCGGCGTCGGGTGAGCCTTTCGCGTGCCTCACGTGTTATGACGCCACCACCGCCCGCTGGCTGGAGCGGGCGGGTGTCCATGTGCTGCTGGTCGGCGACACGGCGGCAGAGATGACCCTTGGGTTCAGCCGCACCATCGACATGCCCCTGGAAGTGTCGCTGGCGCTGACGGCGGGCGTGAAGCGTGGCGCCCCGAACACGGTCATCATGGGCGACATGCCGTTCATGAGCTATCAAGTCAACGAGGCCGAAGCGATCCGCAATGCCGGGCGATATCTCACCGAAGGCCTCGCCGACATCGTCAAGCTCGAGCTTGACGCGTCCTTCGCGCCGCTCGTCAGGCAGTTGGCCCGGGCGGGCATCCCGGTGTGCGGACACGTGGGCAGCAAGCCCCAATCGGTAGCAATGACGGGCGGCTATTCAAGCGCCGGGCGCACCCGCGCCCAGGCCAAACGCGTGGTGGATGACGCCGTCGCCCTCGAGGCGGCGGGGGCGGTGATGCTGCTCGTGGAGGCGGTGCCGGACGAGGTGACCCGGGACATCATGGCGGCAACGACCGTGCCACTGATCGGCATCGGGGCGGGCACCGACTGTCACGGACAGGTGCTGGTGCTTCAGGATCTGGTGGGGATGTCGGACGTTGCCCCCCGATTTGCCGAGCCCGTGGCGAAACTGGGCGAGGCTATCCGCCAAGCAGGAGCAGAGTGGGTGAAGCGGGTGGCGGAGCGACGGATCGGCGGGCAGCGGTACAAAATGCTCGACGCGGCGACGGAATCTCTCTCGCCCCCCGAACCGAAACCTTCTCACCCGCGAATCGGAGAGAGCCGATAGAGGGTGGTGCTCAGGGAGGAATCCTTCGGACGGGTGCGTGGCCCGTGGCGAGGAGAGAGTCGCGAGACGTGCGGCGGGAAGGTGCGAGCGATCCATGCGACGAATCGTGTCGTTCGGCCCGGCCTTTGTGGTGCTCCTGTGCGTGGCGCTGGTGCTCGTGGTCGCGCCGCAGGCGGTTCGCCGCCTGAGCGTGGAAGAGACCCGCGCCAACGTGCGGCTTGCCCAGCAAACCCTGGATTCTGACGACATTCTGGATCGTCTCAACAAGGCGGTTCGAGCGGTGGCCCTGTCCACCGAGCCCAGCGTGGTGCACCTCGCGGTTGTCGGCGACCTCGGACACGACGCGCCCTTCCGCTCCGCCAGCGGCTCGGGCTGGGTCTACGACGACCAGGGGCACATCGTCACCAACGCCCACGTCGTCGCGGGCGCCAAGACCATCCTCGCCCAGTTTTCAGATGGCCGCGTGCTGCACGCCTCGCTGGTCGGGCTCGATCCCGCGACCGATGTCGCGGTGATCCACGTCGACCCAGATGTGCCGCTGATCCCGATCCGCCGCGCGACCGGTCAGCGCGTCGCCAAGGGCGATCGCGTCTTCGCGTTTGGCTCTCCGTTCGAGTTCAAGTTCAGCATGTCTCAGGGCATCGTCTCGGGGCTCGGGCGCACCGCCCGCACCGCCATGGGCTTCGCCGGATTTTCGAACTTCATCCAGACCGACGCGGCAGTCAACCCGGGCAACTCCGGCGGACCGCTGGTCGACATCCACGGGCGACTGGTGGGCATGGTCGTTGCGATCGCGACCGCCGAGAACACGCAGGGCTCGTCGCAGGGCCAGTCAGCGGGCATCTCCTTCGCCATTCCGCTGGGGATCATCGAGGATCGCGTGCCGCAGCTCATCGAGGGCGGGCCGATCGAGAGCGGGTACCTGGGCATTCGCTTCGCGGGCCGCGAGGGTGTGCCCACCGGCGCGGGGCAGCCGCCGGGCGTGCGCATCGGAGACGTGACCTCGGGCGGGCCGGCGGAGAAGGCCGGGCTGCAGGCCGGCGACATCATCGCGGCGATCGACGATCAGCAAGTCACCAGCGGCGAGACGCTTCGTGCCCTCATCGCCTCCAAGCGGGCCGGCGCCAAAGTGTCGCTCAAGGTCTTCCGCGATGGTGCGCCGCAGACCTTCGACGCGACGCTCGAAGCGCTGCCACGCGAGATCGTCGATGATCAGTATCTGCAAGCGGTCAGCAGTGGGTTCGGGCTGGTGTTGCGAGACGAGAACGACATGAAGGCCATGGTCGCGTTTGCCGTGCCCAATACCGGGGCGTCGATCGCGGGGCTCGCCGCCGGGCAGCAGCTCGTCAGTGTCGGCGGTCAGCCCGTCACCGACGCGACCGACGCCGCACGCAAGCTGGTGAATGGGGGCCTGTTCACCGGGCGGGTCGTGCGGGTCGGGGTCATCGTGCCGGGCGACGACAACAAGACCCCTCGCGAGCTGGAACTGCGCACCCAAGAGTGATCGCCCTATTCCCCCGCGCCCGGGCGAGATATCCGCACGATCACCGGGTCGCCGAAGTTGGGCATCGAGGGGTCTGCCACCCAGTGGGGCTCCTCGGCCGCCGACTCGGGGTTGGACATCTGCGTCCAGGCGATCGTCTCTGAACCGAACGTGGTCAGGCCGACCAGGCACCCTTCAACGTCGGCCTTGTAATGCTCGCGTCCGGCGGCGCCGGTCATGATCGAACCCGCGAACACGAATGAATCGCCCCCGGGCGAATCTGCCATCAGCGTTCCCGTCTTTCGGTCGCGCACCCACGCGCCCGGCGCGAACTCCTTCCCGCCGACGACGAACCGCACCCGCAGCCCCGGGCCTCTGGGCGCCACACCCCGCACGTGCTCCCCCTCCCACACCCAGGCACCCGGCTGCCCGGGGCTGAGCCCGAGCAGCAGCAACGCCGCGTGCACGTGACTCGGCTTGGCCTTCGTCACGAGCAGCGACTCGTACTCCTTGCTGTCGGGAATGCACACCAGCGTTTCGAGGTACACGTCGGGATGCTTCGGATCGTGCGCTTCGATCGACACCGTCGCGTCGAGCTCGATAACGCCCGCCTTGGCATCGAGCTGTACGTGCGGGAAGACTTCCCGCAGGTTGACCGGCGCGGCTTCTTGGGTGGCACCACTCTCCGAGTGGTGCGCCTGCATCTCTTCTTCCACCCGTGCTCGTGGCACAGGCGTCCCGCCTGTTCCTTTCCTTTCTACTTCTGCGTTCTTCGTAACAGCCGGCGGCTTCTCGCTCGCGCACCCCGCAACGACCAGCACCCCCGCGCTCGCCGCCAGCGCCCACGCCGCGATCATCCATCTTGGTCCGTTCATGCGCCGTGCCCCCGCACGAGTGCCGCGAATTGCTCGCCCCGCTCCTCGTAGTTGCTGAACTGATCCCACGACGCGCACGCCGGGCTGAGCAGCAGCGCCTCGCCCTCGCGCGCGGCGTTCACCGCCGCCCGCACCGCCACCTCCAGCGTGCCGCACTCGGTGGCCTTGCCCCCCGCGCTCGCGGCGATCACCGGCCCGGTCGCCCCTATCGTGTACAGCCTCACGCCCTCGCGCGCGAGCGCCGCCACGGACGACAGATCCGCGTGCTTGTCGTAGCCCCCTGCGATGAGATGCACGCGCACGCCGCTCTCGTGCAGGGCCCGCACCGCCAGCAGTGTGGCCTCGGGCGTCGTCGCCTTGCTGTCGTTGTAGCACGCCACGCCCCGCACTCGGGCGACCAGTTGCAGGCGGTGGGGGAGGCCGGGGTAGTCAGCCGCCAGCGCCGCCGCTTTCGACTCACTGAGCCCCGACACGCCCAGCGCCGCAACCGCCGCACACGCCATGGCCGCGTTCCGCTGGTTGTGACTGCCCGGGATCGCGAGCGTGCCAACCTTCGCATCCGCCGCGATGACCCGCCGCGTCACGCCCGGCGCCGTCGCCCACTCGCGCACGTTCTCGCCCAGCACCGCGTGCGAGCCCAGCGCCTGACCCGCCAAAATCACCTGCTTGCTCTGCACGTAATGCTCAAACGTCACGTGCCAATCCAGATGATTGTCCGCGATGTTGGTGACGCACGCGACCCGGGGCTTGGGCCCGCCCATCTCGCGCCCGAGCCAGTACAACTGAAAACTCGACAGTTCCAGCACCGTCCACGGGCTCGCTGTTTTCCCTTCCCCACCTCGTGGCACAGGCGTCCCGCCTGTGCCTACCCGCCCTTCCGCTTCCTCCGCACTCCCCGTCTCCAGCAGCGACCCGCCGATATTCCCCCCGAGCCTCACGCGCTCGCCCGCACGCTGGAGGATGTGCGCGATCAGCGCCGAGGTCGTGCTCTTGCCCGCGCTGCCGGTGATGCACACCAGGCGCGAAGGGTCCAGCCGCGACACCGACAGCCCGATCTCGGTGGTGATCTTCGCCCCCGCCTTCTCCGCGGCTTGCAAATACACATTCTCCCAAGGCCGCGGCACCGCGGGGTTCGCCACCACCACGTCGCACCCAGTGAAGTCCTCCACACGATGCTCGCCCAGGCGCAGCGTCACCTGCCCGGCGTCGACTAAGGGCTGTATGGCCTCGATCGAGGCCTGCAGCTTGCCCGCGGGCTCAATGTCGGTCACGAGCACCTTCGCTCCGCGTGCCGCCAGCCAGCGCGTGACGCCCACGCCCCCGCCGAAGCGACCAAGCCCCATCACCGTGACGCGTTGTCCGTGGAATGCATCCATGCGGGGGAAGCGTACCGCGCCAGCGGAGTAAGGACGTCCGGCTGCGCACGAGAGCCGACACGCATCGTGGGGCTACGCGATCGCCCTGCGGGCCCGGCGCCGTTCGCGATGCTTCTGCCGGATTCGACGCTTTTCCCAGCGGTCGACGGGGTTGAGTACAAAGCAGAAGCCCGCCAAAACCGGAATCATGATGCTGAACATCGCGATACCCAGGAGTCCACGACCTCCCATTTCAGAGAACACGGCCATCAACGAGGGGTTGAAGAGCCACGCCGCGAGCAGCACGGGACCAAGCACCCAAACCAACGGCCACACCGTGAGCGTCGCCAGGTGCAGCAGAACTTTCGACCTCGGCTCTCGGGCAAGCTCCTTGGGCCGGCCGAACGCCGCGTCAAGGCAGCCAGCGAATGCCACCCACCCGTCCGCGCCGCCGTAGATGGCGAGTCGATCGAGTTCTTTGCGAGAGGTCTGGCTCCACAGCCGAGATTGGGAATCGCCCCGGGCCGGTGTCCATTCGATCCGCTCCGAGGTGAGGCGCATGCTGGTGCACAGCGTGGAGCGTCTGCGGCGTCCGGTGACCCAACCCAGCGTCGAGAGCGCGAAGTAGGCCCCCCACACGCCCGCTTCGCACACGATGAATGTCGGAAAGTCGCCGCGAACGAGCAGAATGAACGGCAGCAGCCCCAGCACCACGAATCCCAGGTTGCCGAGGATCCACGAAGTCCAGTGCATTTTGCGGCGATCAACCGTGACATCGAGCGTGCCGTCGCGAAAAGCGCGCACATATGCCCGCTTCTTCATCCGCCACGCCGTCGAATACCACTTCGGTGAGTTCCGCGGCCGCACCATCACCTGACGATCGTTCCAGCAAACTGGCCTGCCCTGATCGTCAACCAATCCCAGGCCAGTGCTCTGGCTGCCCGTGTAGGCGTTGAGCCTGATGCGCAGCCATGGGAACGTGTGCCCGTTCAGTTCCGGCACCAACAGCCCGCGAAGCGTGATGAGGCCCGGCAGCCGCTTTGGCGGCAGCCACCAACTCTTGGACAGCGGTTGAATCCAGACTTCTTCGATGAGCCAGATCTCCTTACCAACTGATGGTCTTTGTAGGGAGACGGCTTCCGAAAGTTTCAGTGCGAAGCGGGATCGGTGCTGGTGCAGGCCGGATTGTCAATCCTTCAGTTGCTTCAGTTCATCGCGAAGGATCGCCGCCAGTTCGTAGTTTTCGTCAGCAATCGCCTTCGCCAGCCGCGCCTTGAGTTCACTGCGTTGGCTGATGGGCAGCTTGGGCACGAGCGCCTCGCGCATGTTCCGCAACACCGCGGCTTCGTTCGAGTTCTCAAACGCCTGGGGCCCCCCGTGCTCCGCAAAGTGGCGCTTCATCTGCTCCAGGCCATCGTCCAGCGCGTGCACCGCCGCCTTTGGCTCGTTGTCCTTCAGCGCCTGGCTGGCCAGCGCCCGCGTGCGCACCATCAGGATGTACGGGCGATACTGCTCGAGGGCCACGCGATCGTCGTCGCTCTGCGCGAACTTCTGGCACAGGTCCAGCACCCGCAGGTTGCGGGTCGTGTCGCGCACCACCCGGTCAAACTCTTCCAGCACCAGCAGCGCCACATACCGCCGGTAGAACATCTCCGCCTCATCCCGCAGCACGCGGCAGTCCTCAGGCGTCAGCGCCGTCTTCAGAGGCTCGCTGTCGTCGTCGATCTCCGCCCCCAGCGGCTTCTGGTCCGCGACCGACTCCAACTGGTCTTCGAAGTACTCGAGGTACGAGCCGAAGCCGAACGGACGTTCCCCGTCTGGGCGACCATCCGCGTGCATCTGCAAGAGTCCGAGATCCAGCCGAACTTGAATGCGGGCCTCCCCGTCAAGTCCGGTAAACATTCGACATGTCAACTGTCCAGGCTCAAAGGGCCACGCGGATAGGATGGCGGAGATGTCGGGATTCATGGTCTGTTTGGTGTCAGTCGGGCTAAAACAAGGTTATAGGGATCGGGCAAGACCAGCGTAAACCGAGAATTTGAAGCAAGATAGGTGGGATCAGAAGATTTTTTCCGAACTTTCCTGGTATTTTGCGGATTCTGTGACACATTCAAGTGTGGAGGGTTGCAGAGAGACGGGGCCTCATGGCCCCCACCCCCAAAGTCGATGGAACACCAGGGCCGGAGTGAACGGATAGGTTCCTGGGGAAGCCACGGCGTTCGTCCTTGAGGGACGCAAGTGGTTCGGCGGTTCTCGCCGGGAAGGGTGGAGACGTGAGTCAAGTTCGTTCTACGTCGAGTTCAGGAACGGTACGTTCACGCGGCGGGGTCCAGTCGGACCTGACGCTGTATCTGCGTGAAATCAGCGAGACCGCCGAGCTCCTCTCCCACGAAGATGAAAAGATGCTCGCCTGGCGGATTATCAACGATAACTGCCCGGCCTCGCGCGAACGCATGATCCGGGCCAATCTGCGCCTGGTGGTGGCCATTGCCCGGCAGTACAACGGCCGCGGGCTCTCCATGTCCGACCTCATCGAAGAAGGAAACATCGGCCTCCTGCGGGCGGTCGAAGGGTTCGACCCCGCCCAGGGCGCCCGGTTCAGCACCTACGCCTCCTGGTGGATCAAGCAGGCCATGAAGCGGGCGCTGATGAACGTCGGCCGCCCGGTGCACGTCCCGGCGTACATGGTTGAACTGATCGCCAAGTGGAAGATCGCGTATCGCCGCCTGGAAGCGGAGATGGGCCACAGCCCTTCCATGCAAGACCTCGCCAAGGCGATGGACCTGCCCCTGCGGAAGGTTCGGATCATCCGCCGCGCCGTCAAGGCCTTCCAGACCCAGCAGCAGCCCAAGGTGGTCTCCCAGATCGACGGCAGCGAGATTAACACGCTGAACGCGGTGGTCGACCAGAATGGCGCCTCGCCGGAAGAAAGCTACCTGCGCGATGAGGAGCTGGACACCCTCAAGCGACTGCTCGACAAGATCGACGATCGCGAGGCCCGCGTGCTGCGGATGCGTTTCGGGTTGGACGGCGCCGAGCCCCTGACCCTGAAGCAGATCTCCGACACGCTCAACCTGAGCCGCGAACGGGTGCGTCAGATCGTGGACGAGGTCTTGACCCGCCTGAACGAACAGATGACCGCCGCCAAGGTTCGAATCGATGAGTCGGCCGACGCCTCCGAGGCACAGGCGAGCGACAACCCCTCGTCTCTTCCCGGCGGCATCTCACCCACCGTCCTCAAGGGCGTGCAACGCCTGGATGACGAGGACTGATCCTTCCTTTCCTCCGGGGCCAGCGCCCCGGCATGTGTGCGCTCTCTTGCAAGGGCCGTCGGAATCTCCGGCGGCCCTTGTCTTTTGCGCCCTTCGCCGCCTGGTCACTCGGGCAGGCGAGGGCCGCATCGGCTACCATCGGCCCATGGCATTTCTACGACCCCTGGCGGCCGTGCTCGGCCTGTGGTGTTTCTGTCCCCTCATCGCGCCCCGCTGCGAGGCCCTGGAGGCTCCCGCGCGCCCATCCAAGGCCGATGACTTCATTTCCCGCGCCAATCGGCTCTACGCCGACATCGCGCCCAATCACCGGTCGGACCTGGTGCTGCTGCCCGCGTTGGCCAAGATGGACACTCCCCCGCGGGCCCTGGCGACGCTCGAGACCGCCGCCATCACGCCCGCCTCCAGCGCCACATTCAAAGAACTCGCCGACTGGGCCAGCGCTCCCAACCAGCAGGCTGTGATCAAGGCTCTCCAGGCCGTCACCAAGGACGGCGACTGGCACGACGCCTTCGCCTTCGGCCAGCCCTACGGGGCCGACGACATCCCGCCCGAACTGGTTCGAGCGAAGCTGTACACCGAGCTGGGCGACCCCGCCACGCTCGCCGCTGCCCAGTTCCTGTACATCCCCGCCCTCGATCGGATGATGTGGCTGGTGAACGTGGAGGCGACGCGTCTGGCCGCCCAGGGCAAGCCCAACGACGCCATCGATCTTCTCATCCACGCCGTCTTCTTCGCGCGGCAGATGTGCGACCGGCAGTTCGCCAAGGAATCTCTGTGGGGCATGGAGCACGCCTCCCAGCTTCTCGAGCGAGCTCGCGATGTCGCCTATGTCGCCTCGCTCGCGACCGACGGAGGCCTCTCCAACGACGCCATCATCGAAGAAGTCAAGCGCCTCGACGAACGCACCGGCTTCCTCGATATCTCCCGCATCGGCTTCCCCCAGGCGGACCGTATCGCGGGCGAGCAGATCATCGCCCGCGTCTTTGATCGTCAGGGCAAGCCCGACGAGCGCATCTTCGCCTCCACCCTCGCGCGCCTGGGCGCGACCGACCATCCGCTTCGCCTCTTCTCCGAGGCCGCCCGCTGGAAATCCGTCGCTGGCTCTCAGGCCTCGGCCGCCGACAACAAGGCCAAGCTCGAAGGCTTTTACGACGACTGGTCCAGCCGCTGGATCATCGACCCCCTCGAACCCCGCAACCAGCTGCCGACGGTCTATTCGCAGTTCGGCAGCGAGCGATCCACGATGGCCGCGGTCAACGCCTGCGTCTGGAATGAGTCGGAGCTGTTCGACGCCCGCCAGATCATGCGAGTCGAGGCCGCGGGCACGCGCGAGGCGCTGTCGCTGATCGGCTACAAGCTCGCATACAAGAACTTCGCGCCGCAGATCCAGGCGATCCGCCCGCGCTGGATGGAGTACCTCGACGCTGATCCGTTCAATCCGAATCGCGCCCGCGGCGCCCGCCCGCCCCTGGAGTACTTCGTGCCCGTCCGCGACACCCAGAAGGGTGCCGATGGCCAGGGCGAGCCGGCGCGGATCGATATCGTGCCTGCAGACGCCCGCAACGCCTTCGCCCGTACATTCCGCGACGAGACGTTCATTCTCTACTCATGGGGCTCCAACAACCAGAAGGATTTCGCCAGGCGTGCCCAGAACACCGCCGCCAAGGCCGACGGGGCTGACTACCTGCTCTGGCCCCCGATGATCAGCCTCTACCGTCAGCACCTGCTCGATCAGGGACAACTGAAGTGACACCCGTCGCAGGGCATCAGCCGGTGACGGGATGCCCCGCGACGCATCTAAGCTTGAGTAACGCGAGAGGTCGCAAACACCTGGGGAGGCATTCGCGCTGATGGACAAGGGCGTCAACAAGGTCGTGATCATCGGCTCGGGCCCCGCCGGCTGGACCGCGGCTATCTACGCCGCCCGGGCCAACCTCGACCCCGTCGTCTACGTGGGTGTGCCCAAGCAAGACCCCGGCCCCGTGCTGCCCGGGGGCCAGCTCATGCTCACCACCGAGGTCGAGAACTTCCCCGGCTTCCCCCACGGCGTCCAAGGCCCCGAGATGATGGCCCTCTTCCGGTCGCAGGCCGAACGCTTCAAGACCCGCGTCATCGAGGACGACATCGTCCGCTGCGATTTCTCCACCACGCCCTTCACGCTCCACCCGGGCGAAGGCCCGACCATCCGCGCCCACAGCGTCATCATCGCTACCGGCGCCGTCGCCAACTGGCTGGGCCTGCCCAACGAAATGCGCCTCGCCAGCAGCGGCGGGGGCGTCTCCGCCTGCGCCGTGTGCGATGGGGCCCTGCCCATGTTCCGCGGGGCTGAGGTCGCGGTGGTGGGGGGTGGCGATACCGCGATGGAAGAAGCCGCGTACCTCACCAAGTTCGCCGGCACCGTCCACATGATCCACCGGCGCGACAGCTTCCGCGCCAGCAAGATCATGCAGGAACGTCTGCTGTCGCGCCCCAACGTGAAGGTCCACTGGAACAAGACCGTGGTCGATGTCCTGGGGGGCGAAAAATGCGAGGGCGTGGTGCTGGAAGACACCATCACCAAGGCCCGCAGCAACCTCGCCGTCACCGGGCTCTTCATCGCCATCGGCCATACCCCGGCCACCAAGTTCCTGAAAGACAGCGGCATCGAACTGCTCGACACCGGCTACGTCGCCCTCAAGTGCCGTAAGAGCACGACCAACATCCCGGGCGTCTTCGCCGCGGGCGATGTGGCCGATGCTGAGTATCGCCAGGCGATCACCGCCGCCGGCATGGGGTGCCAGGCGGCCCTCGACGCCGAACGCTGGCTGGCGGCTCAGGGCGTTCACTAAGGCCATCGGCCACCCGCGGCCGGTCACTCGCCCGACCGTAAGAGAGGGCCTCTTCTCATCCGGAGCCCGGCCATGAGTCACCCCCAACCCCTCCGCCTGCACATCGGGGGCGAGACCATCAAGCCCGGGTGGAAGATCGTCAACATCAAGCAGCTCCCGGGCGTCGACTACATCGGTTCGGCCACCGACCTCTCCGCCTTCCCCGCCAACAGCGCCGACGCGATCTACGGCTCGCACATCTACGAACACCTCGACTACATGACCGAGGTGCTCAAGGCCTTCAAGGAGGCCCATCGCGTGCTCAAGCCGGGCGGCGCGTTCCTCATCGCCGTGCCCGACCTGGAGGCCCTCGCCCGCCTGTTTCTCGACCCCGCCCTTGATTCGGGCCAGCGCTTTTACGTCATGCGGATGATCTACGGCGGCCAGACCGACCCGTGGGACTACCACAAGGTCGGCTACAGCCTCGACATCCTCGCCAACTTCCTCGGCTCCGCGGGCTTTGAGTACCTGGAACGCGTCGAATCGTTCGGCCTCTTCAACGACACCAGCGAACTCACCATAGCCAACCAGCGCCTGAGCCTGAACGTGCGAACGTTCAAGCCCGGGGCCGACCCGATTCCGGTGTAGCCTTCGCCGCGACCCATCCCGCTCAGTGCTTGTTGCCGGGCAACTCGGCCTCGCCCAGCAGGCGGAACTCTTTCCGCCTCAGGATCTGCCCCGCCAGCGTCAGGTCGTCCACCGCCAAGGCGATGGTCGGGTTGTTGGTCTGGGGCAGCATCAGCGGATACGCAAAGTGGATCGACAGTTCCGCCGACAGCAGGCACAGGCACATGCTCGACAGCGAGTGGTTGCCCGACAACTCCACCACCAGCACATCGCGACTGCTGAACGGCAGCTTCTCGCGGGTCAATATCTCAGCCGCGGCCCGCGCGTTGTTGGTGATGATCCGCACCACCGCGTGATCGCTCGCCTCGTGCACCGAGAGCGCACAAATGCTGCACGTCGCCCCTTCGAACGCCTCGACGAGGTCGAAGAGCTTGCCGACCTTGTTGGTGAGAAAGACGCTGAACTGCGTGACGCTTGGCGGCGAGTAGCCACGGGCGGTCTCGGTCGGTGTCGGCGCCTGGCTCATATCGGCAATCCTGCCTGACAAACCCGGCGCGGCACTCGAACGAGCCTACGCCTCCAAAGGCCCGCCCCCAGCGGGTCCGGGAAAGGTTATACGCGCGGCATCCCAACCTCAAGGGCGCCAGCGTTCCCGATCCGGCAATCCTGAGTCGGAACCCGTTGAAGCCCCAGCCAGCCACCAGCGGGTACGAAGCTCAGACCCTGGTGCCCAGTGCCTGGTCCCCAGTGCCTTTATCTCACACGCTGAAGCTGCTGCCGCAACCGCACGACGACGTTGCATTGGGGTTGTTGAACACAAACCCGCGCTGCATCAACTCATCCTTGAAATCGATGGTGACGCCATCCAGGTACAGCAGGCTCTTGGGGTCGCAGATGATCTTGATCCCGTGGCGCTCGAACACCTCGTCGGTGTCCTTCTGCGTCTCGGTCAGATCGAGCAGGTACGAAAAGCCGGAGCACCCGCCGCCCTTCACGCCCACCCGCAGGCGGACCTTTTCAGCGTCGAGCTCCTGCTCCTTGATGATCTTCTGGATTTCCTTGGCCGCGGTCTCGGACAAAATCACGCCGCCGGTGGCGGGAGCCGTGTCAGTGTTCATGCGTGGTCTCCTTGCTTGCTTCCTTGCACTCTACTTTACGCCTTCGGAACCCCCGGAGTTTGGATGTGCCCCCAGTAGCCGGCGTGACGCCAGGGTGTGATAACCCCGGCGGGACTTTTGCCCTGCTGCCGGGCGTCCGCCCCTTATCCGCGGCTCGCGATGCGAGGTGCCCCCATCAGCCCCTCGATCCGCTGCAGCAGCCAGGGCGCAAACGCGGCCTTGGGCATGACCCCCTCTGGCCGCTCGATGTGCCCGTCCTTGTACAGCACCATCGCCTCGACCGTCTCGCTGTCCATGGTTTCCAGCGGATTACCAACCACCATGTCCACCTTCTTACGCTCCAACTTGGCCCGGGCGCTGGCCTCCAGCTCCTCGCGGGGCTCCAGCGCAAACCCGACCATCAGTTGCTCCGGACGACGGGTCGCCGCGACCTCCGCCAGCAGATCAGGCGTCGGCTCGAGCTCCAGCACCAGCTTTTCGCTCTTGCGCCTGAACTTGCCACCGAAGAACGCGGGATCCACCTTGGGTCGGTAGTCCGCCACAGCCGCGGCCATCACCAGCACGCTCGCCTCTGGCACGTGCTTTCTCAGCAACCCCTGCAGGTCGGCACATGTACGGAACCGAACCACCTCGACATTCGTATGAGAGGGAACGATCGCCGCCGGACCCATGAGCAGCGTGACTCGCCAGCCTCGCTCAGCCGCGGCTGTCGCCAATGCCGACCCCATGCGGCCCGAAGAGCGATTCCCCAAAAACCGCACCGAATCAATCGGCTCGTGGGTCGGGCCGGCGGTGATGAGCATGTGCCTGACGGTCATGAAAAAAACACCTTCCACCTGGTTGGACACCGACAACCCCCGCCCAGAGACCCCCGGACGGGCGATTCTCTCTCCCCCAAGGCTACCCATCGTTCGGGTTTCGGGTACCATACCCCTCCGACGCCGGTCCGGGGAGCCGCGCGGGCGGCCTACTCGCGTGGGCGGGGCTTCATCCCCGTCGGTCGTGAAGTTGGATGCGGTTTCTCTGGACAGGGGTACGACGGCCTTCGCCGATGTGCCGCTGTCGTCGGTCTGTGCTCGGTAGGCGATCTTGTGAAAGAGAATTATGGCTCGATCCCGCAAGAAACTCGGTGAAATTCTCGTCGGCTGGGGCATGCTGACCCCGGACAGGGTGGACAAGGCCGTGGCCATGTCCAAGGGCTCGGGCAAGCGCCTGGGCGAAATCCTGGTCGAAGCCGGCTTCGTCAAAGAAGAACAGGTCGCCAAGGCCCTGGCCAACCAGTACGGCATGGAGTACGTCGACCTCTCCGCCCCCGGCGCGACCGACAAGATCGACCTCAAGCTCATCCCCGATGATCTGGTCAAGAAGCACCAGATCCTCCCCATGGCCAAGAACGGCAACCGCCTGTCGGTTGTCATTCACGACCCCATGGACCTCGAGCTGTTCGACATGTTGCGCTTCCGGCTCAACGTCGAGCTCGATCAGCGGCTCGCCTCGCGCGGGCAGATTCGCAAATACCTCGAAGCCGCCGCCGCGGGCACCGCCCGCAAGTTCGCCCAGAACGAATCGCTGGTCACCTCGTCGATCGACAAGTCGGTCGACAAGTCCGTCGATAAATCGGTCGACCGCTCGCTGGATAAGTCGATCGACGTCTCCGACGACGATGCCCCGATCGTCAAGCTCTGCAACCGCATCATCGCCGAGGCGGTGCGATCCCGGGCCAGCGATATTCACATCGAGCCCATGGCCGACCGCGTGCGCCTGCGCTACCGGATCGACGGCGTGTGCATCGAGCGCGACAACCTGCCCAAGCGCATGCAGAACGCTGTGCTCAGCCGCTTCAAGCTGATGTCGGGCGTGAACATCGCCGAGAAGCGCGTCCCGCAGGACGGGCGCATCAAGCTGCTCGTGGATGAGGTCAACATCGACTTCCGCGTGTCGGCCTGTCCCACATACCACGGCGAATCGATCGTGCTGCGTGTGCTCCGCCCCGACAGCGTCCGCATCGGCCTGGTGAATCTCGGCTTCGAGCAGGACAACCTGGCGATCTTCAACAAGGTCATCCGCCGACCCAACGGCATCTTCCTGGTCACGGGCCCCACCGGCTCGGGCAAGACCACCACGCTGTACTCAGCACTGGACGTCCTGAACCGCCCCGACAAGAAGATCATCACCGCCGAGGACCCGGTCGAATACAACTTCGAGGGAATCAACCAGTGCCAGGTGCGCGAGCACATCGGCCTGTCGTTCACCTCGATCCTCCGCTCGATGCTGCGTCAGGCCCCCAACATCATCCTGGTGGGCGAAATCCGCGATAAGGAAGTCGCCGAAATCGCCGTGCAGGCGGCTCTCACCGGCCACCTCGTCTTCAGCACCCTGCACACCAACGACGCCCCCAGCGCCATCACCCGCCTCATCGACATCGGCGTCAAGCCCTTCCTGGTCGCCAGCTCCATCCAGGCCATCATGGCCCAGCGACTCATCCGCGTCCTCTGCAAGGAATGCAAGAAGCTCGCCGAAGAGCAGGACCTGGACCCCAAGTACCTCATGCTCACCGGCATCACCAAGGAAGAAGCCTTGGGCAAGGCGATGCGCCCGGTCGGCTGCGGGCACTGCCTGAACATCGGTTTCCGGGGTCGCAAGGCGATCTTCGAAATGATGCTCATGAACACCCGCATCCGCGAGCTGGCCTTCAACCTCGCGCCGATCTCCGAGATCCGGCAGGCGGCCATCGCCAGCGGCATGCGCACCCTGGTGCAGGACGGAAAGCTCAAGGTGCTCGGGGGCGTCACCACCGCCAACGAGATCGCCAGCAGCACCCAGGTGGACGTCGAAACCGCCACCAAGAGTTCGGAGTAAGCCCCGCAAAACAGTCCCCGAGACACGCAGGACGACAAACCCCCCACGCGGCCGGCACCAAGCCCGCCGCCACTGACGGAGAGCCTTCATGTCCACGATGCAGATCGACCGCTTGCTCGATACGGTGGTGAAGAACGGCGCCAGCGACCTTCACCTCACCGTCGGCCGCCCGCCCACCCTTCGCCTCCATGGCGGCCTCCGCAGCCTCCAGACCAAGGTCCTGGACTCCGACGACATGGTGTCGCTCATGAAGGCGATCACCCCGGAACGCAACCAGCAGGAACTGCAGGAAGAAGGCGGCACCGACTTCGGCTTCGCCTACGGCACCGCCGCCCGCTTCCGTGTGTCGGTCTTCCGCCAGCGTGGCGATCTCGCCATCGTCTGCCGCCAGATTCCGAGCCGAATCCTGACCTTCGAGCAGATCGGTCTGCCCGATGTGTGCAAAGACCTGATCCGCCGTCCCCGTGGCTTGTTCTTGGTTACCGGACCGACGGGTTCGGGCAAGACGACGACGCTGGCGACCATGATCGACTACATCAACACCACGATGGACCGGCACATCGTGACGATGGAAGACCCGATCGAGTACTACCACTATCACAAGAAGTCGATCGTGAACCAGCGCGAAGTGGGCAACGACGTGCCGAGCTTCGCCGAGTCCCTCAGGCGAGCCTTGCGTCAGGACCCTGACGTGATCCTGGTGGGCGAAATGCGAGACCTGGAAACGATCGAGGCGGCCGTCCGAGCCGCCGAAACGGGCCACTTGGTGTTCGGCACCCTCCACACCACGGGTGCCGCAAAGACCATCGACCGTGTCGTCGACGCCTTCCCGGTCACCCAACAGAACCAGATCCGCGTCCAGCTCTCCACGGCCTTGCTCTGCGTGCTCAGCCAGGCGCTGCTTACCCGGGTGGACCAGCCCGGCATGGTGGCGGCGTACGAGTTCCTCGTCGTCACCCCCGCCATCGCCAACCTGATCCGCGAAGCCAAGACCTTCCGAATCGATTCGGCTATCCAGACCGGCAAGAAGTTCGGCATGCAGTTGCTCGACGACCACCTGTGGTCGCTCTACTCGCGTGGCGTGATCGCCGCAGAGGAAATGATTGACGTGAGCAAAAACCCAGGTGATCTTACTGCTCGCATCCACAAACTTGGGCGAACGGTGGGTCGGATGGAATGGGACGAGGAGTCGGAAGAAGGAAAGGCGTAAGTCTGAACGCCAAAAAACCAGGTGGCGTGTGAGTTTCGGGGTGCTTATTTTGATTGACGGCCAGAACTGACTCGATAACCTATCCGAATCGGATGTTGACCAAGGTGGCGTCCGAGGGGTGAGGCGTTGCGTCGCACCCTAAGTCGGCAGCGAGTCGGCCGTCGGAAGGGTTATTGAAGAATGGCAGTCGATCCGGCAGAACTCAAAGGCCGCAAGCTGGGGCGTGTGCTCACGAAGTTGGGCAAGGTCTCTCGCGAGCAGGTGCACCAGGCGCTCGAGGTCCAGAAGACCCGCAAGGAGCTGCTCGGCAAGCTGCTCATTGAGATGGGGATTTGTAAGCCGACTGACGTTGCCGAGGGCCTGGCTGGTCAGGCCGGCATTGCGTACGCCGATCTTTCCAACTTCTCACTTGGCGATGATCTGAAGGACGTCATCCCGGCAGAGAATATTCGTCAATATGAAGTCGTGCCCATCGAGTTCAACCCGACCTCGAAGCGCCTCAAGATCGCGATGAAGACCCCGGACAACTTCCGGGCGGTGGACGACCTTCGGGTGCTGATGGGGTTCAACGTCGAGGCGGTGGTGGCGGATCCCTCGATCGTGGACGCCCTGATCAAGAAGCACTTCTCGAAGGTGGAGTCGGTGACGGATGTGGTGTCGAGCCTGGCGGCGGACAAGAAGTTTGACGCGCTGGTCGGGCGGAACGATCAGTCGATCGACCTGGATCAGATGGCGGACCTGGCCAACGACAACCAGGTGATCAAACTGCTGAACCTGGTGCTGATGCAGGCGATCAAGGACAAGGCCAGCGACATTCACTTCGAGCCGTTCGAGAACGAGTTCAAGATGCGGTACCGCATCGACGGCGTGCTCTATGAGATGGTGCCGCCCCCCAAGCAGCTGGGCCCGGCGATCACGAGCCGCATCAAGGTCATGGCGAACCTGGACATCGCGGAGCGCCGCCTGCCCCAGGACGGGCGCATCGAGTTGACCGTGAGCGGGAAGCCCGTGGACCTGCGTATCGCGATCCTTCCGACGATCCATGGCGAGAGCTGCGTGATGCGCGTGCTCGACCGGGGCAACGTCGAACTGTCGCTGGACCGCATCGGCCTCAGGCAGGATGACTACGACAAGTTCAGCAAGCTCATCACCCGCCCCAACGGCATCGTGACCGTCACCGGCCCCACAGGTTCGGGCAAGACGACGACGCTGTACGCGGCCCTGGCCAAGCTCAACGACATCGAGACCAAGATCCTCACCGTCGAAGACCCGGTGGAGTACGACATCGACGGGCTGTGCCAGTGCCAGGTGAACGAGGACGCGGGGCTGACCTTCGCCAAGGCGCTGCGCAGCTTCCTGCGTCAGGATCCGGACGTGATCCTGGTGGGCGAAATCCGCGACCTCGAGACCGCCCAGATCGCGGTGCAGGCGTCGCTGACGGGCCACCTGGTGCTCAGCACCCTGCACACGAATGACGCCCCCAGCAGCGTGATCCGTCTTGTGGACCTCGGCATGGAGCCGTTCCTCCTGACGGCGACCATCGAAGGGATTGTCGCCCAGCGACTGGTGCGCACCGTGTGCCCCAAGTGCAAGGAGTACTACGAGCCCAAGGAAGAGGAGCTGATGGAGCTGGGGCTGATGCCCAACCAGGTCGTCGGCAAGCGCTTCGCACGCGGGCGGGGCTGCGACAACTGCAACAAGAGCGGCTATCGCGGGCGCATGGCCCTGTTCGAGATCATGGCCATGGACGACGAGATGCGCGAGATGATCATGAAGAACGCCAACACCACGCTGCTGCGGTCCCACGCACGCAAGCGGGGCATGCGCTCGCTGCGCGAGTCGGGCATGCTGGCGATCTACGAAGGGCAGACCACGATCGACGAGGTCGTGCGCGAAACACTGTCGGAAGAGGATTAGGCGGCGGAAGAACGAATGGCACCAGCCCCGCTCGGTTCGAGCGGGGCCAATCCGGGAGGGCCTGCCCTCCCGGGATGCAACCGAGGAACTGACGCATGGCGACCTTCGCGTATGAGGCACTGAACTCCTCCGGCAAGCCCCAGAAGGGGACGATCGAGGCGGGCACCACCGAAGAGGCGATCCAGCGGATCAAGGCCCAGGGGTTCTATCCGACCTCGGTGCGCGAACAGGCGGTGAAGAAGTCCGCGAGCACGGCCGCCGGGGACGGGGCCAAGACCAAGCGCAAGAAGGGCCGCGCGGGCGGCGGCATCGGCGCCAAGAGACTGACCACGTTCACGCGTCAGTTGTCGACGCTGCAGGACGCCGGCCTGCCCCTGCTGCGTTCGCTGCAGATTCTGGAGAGCCAGCAGAAGCCGGGCAAGATGAAGAACATCCTGCTGGGCGTGTGCGAGGAGGTCGAGGGCGGCTCGTCGCTCAGCGAATCGATGGGCAAGTACCCCCGCGCGTTCAATCACCTGTACGTGAAGATGGTGAACGCAGGCGAGATCGGCGGCGTGCTGGACATCATCCTGCAGCGTCTGGCCGAGTTCATGGAAAAAGCCCAGCGCCTCAAGCGGAAGATCCGCGGCGCGATGGTGTACCCGGTCGTGGTCGTGTCCATCGCGGCGTTGATCCTGACGGCGATCATGATCTTCATCATTCCGAAGTTCGAGGAGATCTTCAAGGACTTCGGCGTGGCCCTGCCGGTGCTGACGCGCTGGCTGATCAGGTCGAGCCGCTGGGTGGCGGGCACCAACGCGGGGCAGGCGATTCCCGGCGTGGTGCTGCTGCTGCCCTCGCCGATCCTCATCTGGGGCGCGTACAAGCTGATCCGCATGTCGGGCCCGGGGCGGGCGGCGCTGGACTGGATGCTGCTGCGGGTGCCGGTCTTCGGCAACCTGGTGCGCAAGACGACGATCGCGAGGTTCACCCGCACGCTGGGCACGCTGATCTCCGCGGGCGTGCCGATTCTGGAAGCGATCAAGATCACCAAGGAGACCAGCGGCAACTGGGTCTTCGAGAAGGCGCTGCAGGGCGTGTACGACAGCATCCGCGAGGGTGAGGGGTTTGCCGGCCCGCTGCGCGAGAGCAAGACGTGCGACGCGATCGTGGTCAACATGATCGACGTGGGCGAAGAAACGGGCGAGCTGGACGCGATGCTCCTGAAGATCGCGGACAACTACGACGAAGAGGTGGACGTGGCGGTGGCGTCGCTGGTGAGCCTGCTCGAGCCGCTGATGGTGGTGGTGCTGGGCGGCATCGTCGGCACCATCGTCGTGGCGATGTTCCTGCCTCTGGTGTCGATGATCGAGAGCCTGCAGAGCGGCGGCATCTGAGGCCGGCGCGGGCGGGGCATTGGCGCGGGGGCCGTCCTGGGGACGGCTCGCGCGGTCAGGCCATGCGGGTCTGGATGCGGGTTTGAAATGGAGCGCGACGGATGAACCGACGGCACATCAAGCGGCTCAGGTCGACAGGCACGACACGGCGCGGGTTCACCCTGCTCGAGATGATCGTCTCGATCCTCATCCTGGGGCTCCTGGCGGGGCTGGTGGTCGTCGGGGCCAGGCACGTGGTGAAGCTCGCCAAGAGCACCGCGGTCGCGCAGCAGTCGCGCACGATCGCGGAGGCGATCGTGCACTTCAAGAACGAGACGGGGATACTGCCGCCTCTGGTGAGGGATCAGCAGGTGGCCGGGAGCCCGGTGGTCGTGACTTCGGGAACGGACACCTACGTGAACGTGATCCGGTTTGACCAGGGGCCGACGGATCCGGACACGATGTTTCTGCGGGGGATGGGATCGCCCCCGGCGCCGTCGCCGACGGCGGATGACCCGTACGGGGCGTCGGGTCCGGACAAGCGCTACAGCGAGCGGTCGCTGGCGATCTACCTGATGGGCGCGATGGACACGCTGGACCTGTACAACAACATGCTGCCGTTGGACGGGGTGCCGGGGCTGGGGCTGTACAAGCCCTACGCGGACGGGCACTTTGATATTCCAGTGTCGGTGATCAAGCACGCCAAGGATCCGGCGAACAACCCCTCGGTGCGGGCGGGGCAGACCTTTGGGCCATATGTCAACGTTTCGTCGGGAAAGGTGACGCTGTCCGACACCGACGAGCACCACGTGCAGCTGGTGGACCCCAATGGCGTCGCGTATCGGTATTACCGGTGGGTGCATACGCCGCCGGTCGGGTCGAACCCGCCTTCGGTGCGGGATCTGAATGTGCCGCTGCTGGTGGGGCGCGATGCGACGCTGCCGGCGTACGCGGGGATCGTGGTGCCCCCCGATCGGGATGTGAACCGCAACCCGGCGCTGAAGACGGCGGCGTGGGCGGTGGTGGCGGCCGGGCGGAACAAGGCGTTTGGCGATGAGGACCCTGCAACGCTTGGGCGGCTGCTGGGGCGCGATCTGGCGTCGGCGCCGGCGGAAGTGCTGCGGCAGGCGAGGATCGAGGCCGAGGCCGACAACGTGATCGAGGTGGGCCAATGAACCAGGCGCGAAACAACCTGCGGAACGGGGCGATCGCCCGGGCATTCTCGCTGATTGAGGTGCTGGTGGTGATCGCGATCCTGGGAATCCTGATCGGGTTTGGCGTGCCGGCGATCGGGAGCATTCTGCACGATTCCGAACAGTCGCTGGCGGAGAACCAGCTTCGGAACGCGATGTCCGCGTGCCGCGACGCGGCGGTGAGGTCGGACCGCGCGGACGCCGCGGCGGTGTTCTTCTTCCGGGCGGACGGGCGCACGGTGGTGGTGGCGTGTCAGTTCGCGGGCAATCTGGAGGACGCGGTCAACGATGGCGGACAGACGCCGGCCAGTAACGCCATGGTGATCCGCGAGGTTTTCACACCGATCCCCGAGATCGCGCCGGTGGTGCTGCCCAAGGGCTGGTCGGTGCGTGGGTTCGCGGCTCCGGGCGAAGTGACGGGCAACGACCCGGTGAGCCGCACGCCGCCCGACGGGTGGTACGAGAGCCTGAAGAATCTCGCGGGTCGCGGGCTCTGGGTCTTCCCTGAGACCAACTTTGTGAACACAGCGAGCACGACGCCCAACTTTGGCTGGCAGCGTCAGACGTTCATGGTGCGATTCAAGGGCTCGACGGGGCAGGTCGCGACGGGCGATGACTCGAAGGTGATCGTGGTCGATCCGCTGAACTCATCGAGCTTCCGGGGCACATCGCCTTACAACATCGCCTCGGTGCGGTTTGATGTGGCGTCGGATCCCGCCTTGGTGGCTCGGCGCCTGACTCGGGCGCCGGACATCTACAGCCTGATTTCTTCCCGAACCGACATCCAGAAGCTGGTGGGCGACACCTCGCCCGACACGGTGCTGGCGGGGCCGGTGACGGATCTGGCGCTGTACCAGGAAAAGGACCTGATCGCGGCGCTGCGAATTGGTGGCAGCAACAACGGCACGGGGGGCACGCCTTACAAGAACCCGACGGCGCCGGGCTACACCGGGCCCGGCCTGGACCCTGGCCTGCTGCCCGCGGGCATGAGCCCGGACGACGCGACGGTGCACATCGGAGAGTGGCTCACCGGGTCGTACGTCCGCACGGGCGATACGGGGCCGGTCAAGACCTCGGCGCGGCTGTTCACGGTCGAACGCACCTTTGGCCAGTTGCAGGAGATGTGAGCATGCACCACGAGACGATGAAAAACAGCATCCGCCGCCCGTCGGCCTCGGCGTTCTCGCTCATCGAGGTGCTGATTGCCGTGGTGGTGCTGTCGCTGGGCCTGCTCGGGCTCGCGGCGGTCTTCCCCACGGTGCTCACGCAGCAACGCACCGCCAACGACGGAACCCTGGGCGCGTCGCTGGCCCGCTCGGCGGAAGACTACCTCGTCGGTTCGGCGCTCGATACGCCCAGCCCTCGCCTCGACGCCTCGGGCAACCCGATCGACCTCACGCAGGGCACCTACGCGACCGACCGTCGCGGCTGGGACGTGCTGATCGCCGACACCATGTTCTCTCAGAACGAGGAGTGGATCGTGCCGGGCACGGGCTCGCTCTTCACGATCGATTCGCAGACGGGCGATGTGACCATCGGCACCGGCGGCTCCCTCATCGGCCAGACCGTGAAGGTGCCCATCGCCGACCGGCTCTACCCCAAGCCCTACTCGGGCCTGGGCTCGACGCCCCGGATGGTGTGGGATTTCGCGGTTCGGCGCCGCATCGGCAGCGACTTTGCTCGCCTTGCGACGGGAAACGGAGGCGGGCGCACGCCTTCCGCCTTCGACAGCCTGCAGGTCGCGGTCTTTGTTCGCCGGATCGATAGCGGCATCCGCACGATCGGCTCGACCACCCTGGCCGACGTTCTGACCGGCACCAACCTGAGCGACCCGATGCAGCGGCGCGTGCCGGTGGCACAGGATCGCGACGGACGCCCGCTGAACGACGGTGTCGGCTTGGGGGGCTCGGGGCCTCTCAACTACTCGATGGTTCAGAAGATCTCGTACGAGCTGGGCAGTTACGGCCCGGACGGCTACAGCCGGATCGTGTTCAGCAGCGGCAGCCTGTTGCGAAACTACGCCAACCAGGTGGGCCAGAAGTTTGTCGACCAGTTCGGCGTGGTTCACACCGTGACCGCGCTGGAGATCGACCCCATGAACCAGACGCAGGTGGTGGGCGTGTACCTCGCACCCCCGGTGGCGGCGGACATCAACCAGCTTCAGCACACGTCCGATGGGCTGTCGATGCTGTTCACGCCGCAGATACCGGTGGCGGTGCAGGTGTTCGACGTGTGGCGTTGAGTAGGGACGCATCGACGGAAGGGAAGCGCATGACGAAGAAACTTCGCACAACCAGCCGCAGGCGCCGGGCGTTCACGCTGCTCGAGATGGTGGTGGCGGTGGGGGCGGTGGCGCTCATCTCCGTCGGTCTGGCGTCGATCTTCCGCGCCGTGGGCAAGACGGTGGCGGGCGGGAAGCGCGTGAGCCTGGTGACGAACTACGCGTCGCTGCTCGAAACCCGCATGCGGGCGGACTTCGCGAACCTGACGCGTCGCGGTCCGATGGTCATCCGCCAGCAGTGGGTGGACAGGAACAACAACCAGACGATCGACGCGAACGACGTCGTTCCGCTGTCGCGGGGAGGCTCCGACCAGGCAGGCGCGAGCACCAGCCGCCCGCGGCGGATCGACGAGATCGTGTTCTTTGAGCAGGGCAGTTTCACCAGCGAGCGGCGTTCGCCGATTCCCGGGCTGGTCGTGACGTCGAACGAAGCGCGGGTCTATTACGGGCACGGGCAGCAGCGCGATCTCACGGCGACGGCGGACGACGAACCCAAACTTGACGATCACAACGCGGGAGCCACGAACCAGCGTTCGCTGCTGGGCCAGGGGGGCGATTCCAACCCCAACCACTTCGCGGGCGACTGGACGCTGCTGCGGCACGTCACGCTGCTGGTGAAGCCCGAGACGGCGCCTAAGCCGGGCACTGATCCGACGGTGAGCATCCTGGGAGTGGCCGCCACGAGCGGGCGGCTGAACAACAAGCCCACGCAGATCGGGCTGCTGCCCGCGGCGTCGTCGGTGTTCCGTTCCGTGATGGCGAACGTGCCCAATCTTTCGACGGCTGCACGCTACAGCGGCGCGCCGCGCGACAACCCCAAGTTGCTGTTCCGCGACGTTCAGAACAATGCCGACATCCACCCCCGCTTCTCGTCGGGCACGATCGACATCGCGACCACCAACCTCAACGAGATCCGTTCGATGATCCTGGGCAACTGCACCAGCAACTCGGGCGGGCGCCCGACGCTGCCCCAGTGGGTGTGGCAGAACCAGTTCCTGAACCCGTTGGTGTTTGACATTCCCGTCACGAACGCCGCGAGCCCGCCTTCCAGGCCCGCCGCGGCGAGCGCCACTTCCCTGGACGTGATGCAGGCGTGGATGGACGACCTGATGCCGACGCAGTCGTGGACGGACGGGGCGAGTGCGATCTATCCGGCGCCCAATGCCCAGGCTGACGATCCGCCGGGCGTGCGGATGCGCTGCGAAGCGATGGCGCCGTCGCTGGACCAGGTGATGCAGGATGCGGCGACGGCCGCGAACGCCGGAAACTCCTCGGCGCGACGCATGGCCGACGCGGAAAAGACCGATCGCGAAGCGGTGACGCTGAACAACCTGCTGCCAAAGTGCAGCGAGTTCAAGGTGGAGTGGTCGTTCGGCGATCCCGATCCTGATCCGACCCGCGCCGGGCAGGTGGTGTGGTTCGGGCTCAAGCCTTACGACCCGGCCGACATGACCTCGCCCGCGCCGTATCCCTTCACGCCTTCGTACAGCTCCTCGCAGATGGTGGTGCATCGGGTTCCGCTGACGCTGCGGCGGAATGCGAACGCGTATGACGTGACGCCGCGTCTGATCTATGGAGATCCGCCGGCCGCGGGGGATCTGCCTTCGACGCTCACGAGTTACTTCGGGTATGTCGACCCGACGTACAAGCAGGTGAGCACGGGGACCGACCCGGAAACGATTCCGTGGGCGTGGCCCAAGCTGATCCGGGTGACGGTGAGCGTGGCGGATCGGAACGACCCGACGTACGAGGCGTCGTTTCAGTTCGTCTTCGCGCTGCCCGAGGGCGAGCAGACCCAGTGACCGAATTACACGCCCGCCATTGGTCCTCGAGGACTGGGGGCGAACGAGTTTCAGATGTTGATCGTGGCGCACCGTTGGGAAGCGGGTGCGCTGCCCGGGAAAGAACCGGGCGCAGCAGGGGAGAGCTCTCCCCGCAAGGAGCGGAAGCATGTCGAATCAACTGCCCGAACATCGCGGAACATCTCAAGGCCTGGCGCGTGTGCTCACGGCGCTGGCGGGTGGCTCGGGGGTGTGGCGTCAGAAGCGGCGCGGCTCGTTCCTGATCCTGGTGGTGGGCACGCTGGCGCTGCTCGCGGTGATCTCGATCCTCTACGTGACGATCGGCACGCAGGACACCCGCACGCGGGCGGCGGCGGACCGGCGCGAGCAGATCGATGAGGTGCCCCAACGCTTCGCCGATTACGTGGCGAACCAGGTGATCGGCCCGGACACGCTCAGCGTGTGGTTCGATGACAAGACGCACACGACCAGCAGCGGTCAGGTGTTTCTGCGTCGCAAGACGATGACCTACCCGTCGATCGACTGGATGGCGACCAGCAGCGGCTCGCGCGCCGACGCGCGGGCGTTCAACGTCGTGGCGTCGGCGGATGCGAGCACCGCGATCACTCAGGATCTCCAGCGGTTCATGCCCACGACACCCTGGCTGGCGAGCCCGGAGCCGACGTATCTCGACTTTGAACGCAACGGGCCGAGCGATGCCTCGGGGAACCCGCCCCGGACGTACCTGGACAACCGCGACTGGGCTCAGATCAGCAACTTCGCGCCCGACGGGCGGTTTGTGAATCTCGTCAACCTTCGCAACAACTTCAGCGCGACGCACGACCAGATGACCGGCGTGGCGGGGAGCAGCTCGCCGCCGTCGCTGCTTGACGACCGGGCGATGCCGACGAACGTGACGGATTTCCGCGTGCCGGCGGACGTGAACTACCCGGCGTTCTTCACCGCCCGCCAGCGCGGCGCGTTCCTGCCCAGCACGTACCGGATCTCGGGCGTGGGCCCCGGCGACGCGGCCTTTCTCACCAACCAGTGGGCCGACGCGGATGGCGACGGGTTCCTCGATTCACGCTTCATGGAGCTGGTGGACCCGCGCAACACGCCGCTCGGCTCGGCCGGCGACCTGCTGGGGGTGAACACCTCGGGGTACCGGTACTTCTTCGCGGTGCGGGCCATCGACCTCTCCGGGCTTGTCAACGTCAACACCGCGACCGACTCCGTGTCGGCACCGACGGGCACCGCCCCGTGGGGCATCTCGCCCGCCGATGTCGATCTGCGACGGCTGCTCACGCTCCAGGATTCGTACGAAAACTACGCGGACGGATCGAGCACCCGGCCCGGCGGCTACGACGCCCTGGCGTCGCGGGTCAACCCCGAGGCCGACTACAGCGGACGCTCGGGCCAGGTTCCCTATGACAGGACGGAGGCGTTTTACGCCGGCGTCGGGGCCTATTCCTCGCTGCGCCTGGCGCTCGCCTCGGGCTCCACGGTGCCCGGGGTCATCTTCGACATCAGCGGGCAGCCTCTGTATCTCGCCTCCTACACGCCCAACGACCGCCGGGTAAACACCGATTTGTTCAGCATCAAGTCCGGGCTTGGCAACCCGATCAGCTCCAACCCGATGACGCTCTCGATCAGCGACACCGAGCTCAAGAAGATCGAGGCGTGGAACACCTGGGCGCCGGCCACCGGCTTCACCACTTCCGCCCTGCTGGGTGCCGAGCGGCGCCTGGAAACGTATCGCGAGGCGGCCCAGGCGAACGACGGCGTGATTCGCATCGACGCCAACAACCTGCAGGCCCAGGGGCTGTTCGGCAGCGACTCGCTCCAGGAACTGCTGACGCTGCGAGGCTTGAACGACGAGCGGGCGCTCTCGCCCCTGGAAGTGACGCTGAGCGGGCGCGACGGGAGCAACATCACGCAATATCCGACCTCCGGCGTGCCGGGCTCGCTGCGCTTCAGTCCGCTGCGCTCCAATCGCCCCTTTGACGACGAGGCGTATTTCTACACCACGATCGATCGCACGCCCAACTCGCCGTACGACCGCACCATGCTGCAGGTAGCCAGCGACGTGCGTCACCTGCTCACGACCGTGAGCGGCGCCCGCCAGTTCCGCAGCGTGCCGGTCAGCAACAACCGCCAGATCAGCGCCGCCGAACTCAAGATCGACGCGTCGGCGGCCGCGGCGGGCGGCGACGTCAAGACCCTCTTCAGGGGCTATGCCGATGCGCTCGCGCTGGACTCCGACCGCACCAGCCCGATGAGCCCGTGGGTGAGCAATACCACCAACGTCACCGAGCATCACATGCTGGACACGCTCTTCTATGGAGGGCGCGGGCCGGAGGCGGCGCTGCACATCGCCGCCCACATGGCGGTGAACATGAGCGACAGCGTGGACGGCGACACCACGCCCAGCGTGTACGCGCTGGTGACCTGCCCGAGCGACGCCCGGAATGTGGCGACGACCGAGCGGGGCCTTGCGATCGACATGCAGGTGCTCGACAACGAGACCTACGGCTACGACGCGATGTCGGGCGCCGCCAAGCCCAACAACCTCTCGCTGCCGGATTCGCGCCTGGCGACTTCGGTGTCGGGGCAGCTCAACGCGGGCTCCATCACCAAGATCTACGGCGTCGAGCCGCAACCGTTCATCACGGAAGTGGCGTCGTTCACCGTGTATTTCGACGCGCCGCCGGGCACGCCGGGCACTCCGCCCGGTGACGACGAACTCAACACCTCGATCCCGCCCGACCCAAACACGCCCATCACCATCGACGGCACGACCACAAGCGCTGACTGCCTTTACCGCGTGCTGGCGTTCCAGCTGACCAACCCGTTTGATCAGGACATCACGCTGAATGAAGGTGGCGTGATCCGGGGCAAGCTGAACCCGACTTCCGGTCCGGGCGCCGAGCAGGACATTACGCAGTACTACAACTTCAACCCGGGTGCGCCCGACCATGTCTCGCCCAGGCTCGACCTGGACAAGTCGTTCTACTACATCAACTACGGCGGCAATCTCTTCAAGCTGGTCGCAATGGATCAGCCGAGCTTCGTGCCCGACCCGCAAGTCACGCCGATGCGGAACAACGGCCTGCCCGCGCTCTCGGGGGGCCCGACCGCGGTCGGCAACTACGTGGACACCAGCGACACCGGATCGGGCGGTCCGGGCTCCTTCGGCAAGGAGCGAGTGACGCTCTCCACCATCACGATCCCGGCCGGCGGCTCGGTGGTGTTGTGCTCGCTCAGCCGCGATCTGCCGACGCGCATCTACGACAAGGTCAAGGACATCGGTGCCGCAGTTCCGACGCGGGTTCAGAACCGCCCCGGGGAAATCAAGAATCTGGTGTGGAGGTCGATCCCTGGCGGGGCGAGCCAGGCCGTCTACTTCATTCCCCGCGTCGATCCCATGAACTGGAACCTGCAGATCAACACCACGCCCCTGAACGACAACACGGTCTTCATGGCCGGCGCCAGCGGCCCCACGCCCGTCTATCTGTACCGCGCGGTGCGCGAGGGCAAGGACCCGACGACCGGAAATGACGCGGGCGACGCCAAGCACGATTTCCCGCGTCCGGTTGATCCGGGGGCCGCAGCGTTCTGGGATGGGGTCACCAAGGCAGCCACCTACCCCGATCCGAATACTTCCTACGGCCCGAACAACATGGCCAACGATCAGCTGGTGGATCGTTTCATTCCGGACGGCAACTTCAACAGCAACAGAAAGCTCGCCGACGGTTCGCAGATGATCATCGGCAGCATGTCTGGCGTCGACAACTATGCCGCGGATGGCTTCACGATCACCTACTTCAGCGCGTCGGTGCGGCCCGCGTCCGGACCCGGTGCGCTGGCTCCCGGCGGGATTCCCGGATACTGCATTCAGCCCAAGTACGTCGCGAACTGGAATCAGAGCCTGACCGACGGCGCTCCCACGACCAACCCGAGCAAGGCGGTCTTCACCGCGACCCCGTTTGACGGAGCCGCGAAGACCTTCGAGTCCTTCCACACCACGATCGTCCCGCGCAGCAGCACAACCAAGTTCGCGAAGATGCTCCAGACGGCGGAAGACCGCACCTCGATCGGCCAGATCGGCTCAGGCGGTGACCTGCGCCACAACGCCAACATCCCCGAGACCGCCAGCGCCGCCTACAGCAGCAACGCGCCGGTCGTCTTTTCATCCGGCGGCAGCACCTCGCTCAAGGCCGTGCGCTCGGGTCTGCCCGCATCTTCCGCCGGCAAGCCGGTGGTGAGGCTGGCCGATCTGCTTCTGCCCCTGGGCGTCGGGCCGGAGTTCACTCCTTACAAGCCCGGCACCACGACGCGCTATGACCTCAGCCAGCCCGCTGAAGCGATGGTCGCCTGGACGACGCTGAGCGAGGCCCTGGCCAGCGCGATGGGCTACGACGAGGCGGTGACCTACCCGGCGCCCGTCGGCACGGCCGACCCCAAGCAGGATTCGACGTTCCTCTTCGCGCCGATCGACTCGGGCTCGGGCGATCTGCGTCTGATGTTCGACCGCGTCACGCTCCGCACCGACGACTTCGTGCCGTTCATCGACGCGAACTCGGACGGCCTTTTCACGCCCGGTCCTTCGGAATATCGGGTGGGGCTTGAGCTGCCCCTGGCGCTCAACATCATGGACCAGTTCACGACCGTGCCCGCCACGCAGGCGATCGACCGCGCCGTGCCCGGGCTCATCAACATCAACACCGCGCCGATGGCGGTGCTGCGCGTCATCCCCGGGCTGGCGCCGCTGCCCTACGACCCGACCAATCCGATGCTCAAGGACCCGACGGGCAACTTCTACTGGTGGCGTCCGCCCGCCGACGGCTACACCGGCGCTCAACCCCCCGCTGGCCTGGTGGGCAACACCACGCCCGGAAGCGTTGTCGACATCGCCTCGACCATCGCGGCCTATCGCGACAAGGGGCCGGTGTGGCGCCGCGTGGGCAGCACGACGCCGATGGACCAGACCGTGGACTTCCGCGAGCCGGCGATGGGTTTCCCCCGCGTCGACTACAACAACAACAGCACCTACGGGTTGCTCTCTGGCCGCGCGGAGGCGAACCAGCTTGGCTGGACGCGTCCCTCGAGCGGCGGGCCGACGCTCGATACAGGCATCTCCGAGTTGCCCGGATTGCGGAGCATCGGCGAGATCATGGGCGCCCGCGTGTGGGACACGATGCGCACGCCCGCGGTCCTGGCCAATCACTACAACATCGACTTCATGGCTTACGACGGCACGCTGCCGGCGGGGCAGCTCAACAGCGCCATCGGCTTTGAGACTGGAGCTCCGACCGACCCGAGCGCGTATGCGA
Organism: Tepidisphaera sp.; assembly: GCA_016124375.1. Lineage (GTDB taxonomy): Bacteria > Planctomycetota > Phycisphaerae > Phycisphaerales > UBA1924 > RI-211. The sequence continues at coordinate 357,581 of WGNV01000002.1, read as the reverse complement.
CGTACAAGACCAAGGCCAAGCCGATCTCCAGCCGCGAAAAGCTGGCGCTGGCGAACGTGGCGTTCAACAGCCTCACCACCCGCAGCGACTACTTCGCGGTGTGGTTCATCGTGCAGGGGTACAAGAAGTCGGACGTGACGGGACTGGGGATGAACGATCCGATGATCCCAAGCGTCCGGCGGCGGTTCTTGATGGTGGTGGACCGTTCGAATGTCATCAAGGTGGGGGACAAGCCCCGCGTGGTGCTGTTCAAGGAAGTGCCCGTGGTCGACACGATTCCGGCGCAAACTAATTAGACCGCGCGGGAACCGGGATCAACCCGGCCGCGAGGTCGCATCTGAGTTTGTCAGCTACCCCCCCTCGCATCGGGCGCGTGCCCGTGCGGGGGGTTTTTTCTTCTCAGGAACGGCAGCGCGAACGGGACCCCAGGGTCGGCTGTCACACGCGGCAACGCGGAGCGTGGCGGCCGCGGCCGATCGTCCTACACTGTGCCCGAGTGACGCAGCGGCCCGGCCCCCGGCCGCCGCGGCGTTTTTCAGGGTGTAGCTCAGCTTGGTAGAGCGTGTGGTTTGGGTCCACAAGGTCGCAGGTTCGAATCCTGTCACCCTGATTGATTGCGCGTGGTTGCTTGTCCCGACCTTAGCAATCCGCACCAACCTCTTGAAAATCAGGCAGTTATCGCTGTTTCACGGGGGGTTCAATCGACGTGGATCAGGGTAGCGTTTTTTGCCGATTTCGGGGTGACTGCTGACGGGATTTGAACCTCCCGCGGGGCATTCGGCGAACGCGTTCGCGGCATGTCGCGTATTCGGTAGCGGGGTATACTCCCCCGTAGTATGCAGCATAGCCACGGTCCATTCCGGTTTGTCCTCACGGTGCTCTTGGCGTTGGCGGTACCGTTCTGCTGCTGTGACTTCCGCTCCCTGCTCGGCGGCTGTGGATCCTGCGAATCCGACAGGCTTGCCAGTGCAGAGGCCGATCACGAGCAGTCACATGCCGCGACAGCGCATGGAATCGCTCACGGGTGCTGTCACGATGAATCATCCCAAGGTGACGGACATCAATCGGCTCCGGGAAAGAAGCCTGGGGAAGACGATCACGGTTGCAACTGTGGAAAGAACTCGGGAAAGATGCTCACCGCCGAGAAGGCGCCGATTGAGCTTCCCGGGCCGGTCGTAGTCGCGGTGCTTGATTGGCGGGCGACTCGTGAGCTTTGCGAAGAAGCCTCATCCAAGCAGTCGGGGTTCACTCCGCGGCCCATTCTGAGACCGCAGACTTCGCTGCTGCGCATGCATTGCGCGCTCATCGTTTAGCATCCAAGCAAGTTCCCCGTGCGGAACACGTCGGAATGCGCCCTCGCGCGCACTGACGCTGGATTGCGCTCGGGTTGCTGAATCAACGCTGCCGGTGTGCGCCGGCAGCGGATTGCTTGTTATCCCTCAAACACCAGCCCAAAGGAGTCCTCGCAATGACGACATCCCCAAATTTCAGTCGTTTCCTTACCGTGGTCGCCGCTCTCTCGATGAGCGTGGGAACCGCCTTCGCACAGCACGAGCACCACGGCGACGCACCCGCGAAGTCCGAGCAGCCGGCTCGCCACAAAGACGCCGCTCCGGCCGCAAAGCAGGGAGAGCGTGTCGGTGATCCCTATGCCCTCGAAACGTGCCCCATCTCCGGCAAGAAGCTCGGTGCGATGGGCGATCCCGTTGTCAAGCTCTACGACGGACGCGAAGTCCGCTTCTGCTGTCCGGGATGCCCGCCGAAGTTCGAGAAGGATTTGGCGACCAGTCTCGCCAAGCTCGACGAGAAGATCATCAAGGACCAGTCGCCCCTCTACCCGCTGATGACCTCCGTGGTCACGGGCAAGGACCTGCCTGAGAAGCCTTACGAGTTAGTCTACGGCAACCGCCTCATCCGTCTTGGCGCCGAAAGCGAGAAGGCCGACTTTCTGAAGGACGCCAAGAAGTACCTCGCCGAACTCGACAAGGCCGTCGTCGCCGCGCAGGGCAAGGACTACCCGCTCAAGACCTGCCCGGTAAGCAAGGACGAACTCGGCGGGGACATGGGCAAACCCGTGGACGTGGTTGTGGCGGGCCGGCTCATCCGGCTTTGCTGCAAGGATTGCAAGAAGGACATCGAGAAGGAGCCGGCGAAGTTCGTCGCGATGGTTGATGCCGCCCGCAAGCATCACGACAAGCCCGACCATGATGAGAATGACGAGCATCACGATCACAAGCATGGCGGCTGAACCGCATCATCCTCCGGCCGGCCAGCGCCGACCGGAGGTCTTCGTTCCAGGCCCGATCCAGGAAAGGCTCACATGATGAGACAAACACCACTGGTATTGATTGCCCTGCTCGGCGGCTGTGCCGCGACGTACACGGAGCCGACGCTTCCGCCGAACCATCCGGCCAATCTCGGCGCGGGCGAATCGCCTCCGCCCGAGCGGTCGCACACGCTCGATATCGGGGGGGCCGGGGCCGAGCTGGTGCCATCGATGCCGGCGGCGCAGCCGATTGAGCACGGCGAACCCTCCAAGCCCATGCCCGACATGGGCAGCGGTGGACACAAGCACGAGACGCCCCCCTCATCGTCCGCGAGTGGCGAGGCCATCTACACCTGCCCCATGCATCCTGAGGTCACCAGCGACAAGCCCGACCAGCGGTGTCCCAAGTGCGGCATGAAGCTCAAGAAGGTGGAAGGAGGGAAGCAGCCTTGAGACGCCAACACCATTCCATCTCGGGCTCGGCCCCCCGCCCGCTGCTCGCGGCCGGCCTTGTCGCAGTCGCGACGTTGGTCGGGGGCTGCGCGAGCATGCAGCCGGGCCTGGGATTCGACGACGTGAGCAAGACGGCGGCCGACCGCACCGGCATGAAGGTGCACTGGAACAACGGCTCGGCCGAGGACAAAGAAGTCGCCGCGGCGGTGACCGCCACGCTCAAGGAGGAACTGACGGCCGGCAAGGCCGTCCAGATCGCCCTGCTCAACAACCACGAACTCCAGGCTGTGTACGAGGACTTGAACATCGCCCAGGCCGACTTGGTGCAGGCGGGGTTGCTGCACAACCCAGTGTTCAGCGGCGAAGTCCGGTTTGCCACGGACGGAAGCGGCACGGCCGTCGTTCTCGATGTGGCTCAGGACTTCGTGAGTCTGCTCTCGATGCCGCTTCGCAAGGGCCGGGCCCAGGCGGCGTTCGAGGCAGCGAAAGTGCGCGTGTCCGGCGAAGTGCTGGACATGGCCTTCGAGGTTCAGACGGCGTTCTACGACTACCAGGCCGCGGAACAGGCACGCGAGATGCGGCAGACCGTCATGGAGGCGACGGCAGCGTCCTACGACCTTGCCAAGAGGCTCCGCGCCGCGGGAAACAACCGCGACCTGGACGTTTCCAACGAGCGTGCAATGCACGAACAGGCCAAGATCGATCTCGCGGCGGCGGAAGCGGACGTGGTCCGCACCCGCGAGCGGATGAACGCCCTCATGGGCGTGTGGGGAGAACAGACGGTGGCGTGGCACGCCGCGGTACGCCTCCCGGCGGTTCCCGAATCCGAGGTGCCCTTCGAGGGCATCGAGCGTCGAGCGATCGAGTCGAGTTTGGACCTCTCGCTCCTCCGCCGCGAGATGGAGGTCGCGGCCCGTTCCGCTGGGATCGCCAAGCCGTTCGCATGGCTTGACGGCGCAGACGTAGGAGCCGCCGCGGAGCGAGAGCTCGAAGGGGGCTGGTCGGTAGGACCGTCACTTTCGTTGCCGATTCCGCTGTTCGACCAAGGCCAGGCCAGAGTCGGCGAAGCGCAGGCTCGTTACAGACAAGCCGCAGAGCGCATGGTGGCACGAGCGGTCGAGATTCGCTCTCGGGCGAGGGCGGCGTACAGCGCGGTGCTCTCCACTCACGATCGCGCCCGGTACTACGAGAAAGTGATCCTGCCGCTCAAGGCCCAGATCGTGGATCAGACGCAGCTTCAGTACAACGCGATGCAGGTCTCGGCGTTCCAACTCCTCCAGGCCAGGCGTGACCAGATCACGGCCGGCGGCGAGTATGTCGATTCGCTTCATCAATACTGGCAGTCCCGGGCGGTGCTTGATCAGATCCTTCGAGGCCGCATGACACCGTTTGAACAGACAGACCGCCTGACAACCGCCGCGCCGGCCTCCGCCGGCGCTGGAGATCATCGATGAGCGCCAACCACCAGGTACCGAGTCGGTCTGTACTTACCCGTCGAGAGATGCTGGCCGCGGGCGCCGCGGCGGGAAGCGTCGCGTTGTTCGCCGGGCGCGCAGTCGCTCAGCCGGCGCAGCCCCAGGCCACCGAGCCGGACCGCGACTTCAAGTTCCAGCCGAACAATCCGGCGCACGAGCCGGCGGGGCACGCTCCCGAACCGCCCGGAGAGCCGGGCAAGGACTACACACCCGTCGTTGTGCCCAACGGGTGGACACTCCCGTACAGGGTCGTGGACGGGGTCAAAGTCTTTCACATGGTGGCCGAGGAGGTCGAGCACGAGTTCGCGCCGGGCCTCAAGGCCCGGTGCTGGGGGTACAACGGCGGCGTGCACGGGCCGGTGATCGAGGTGGTCCAGGGGGACCGCGTCCGCATCTTTGTGACGAACAAGCTCACGGCGCCCACGACGGTTCACTGGCACGGCGTGATCATCGAGAGCGGCATGGACGGCGTCGGCGGGCTCACGCAGAAGGCGATCCTGCCCGGCGAGACGTACATGTACGAGTTCACGCTCCGCCAGCACGGCACGCTGATGTACCACAGTCACCACGACGAGATGACCCAGATGGGCATGGGCCTGACGGGCCTGATCGTCGTCCACCCCCGCCGCACGACCGGCCCGCGCCCGGACCGCGACTTCGCCATCATGCTCCACGAGTGGAAGATCGAGGTCGGGGCCGAGCGGCCCGACCCCAACGAGATGAGCGACTTCAACACGCTCACCATGAACGCCAAGTGCTTTCCCGGCACGCAGCCGCTGATCGTCAAGAAGGGCGACCGCGTCCGCATCCGCATCGGCAATCTCTCGGCGATGGACCACCACCCGATCCACCTGCACGGGTACTACTTCGTCATCACCGAGACCGACGGCGGCGTGATCCCCGAATCCGCCCGCTGGCCCGAGACCACCGTGCTCGTGCCCGTGGGGAGCACCCGCACCGTCGAGTTCATCGCCGACAACCCCGGCGACTGGGCTATGCACTGCCACATGACTCACCATGTGATGAACCAGATGGGGCACCACCTACCCAACATGATCGGCGTCGATGCCCGCGGCCTGGACAACAAGGTCCGCAACCTCCTCCCGGACTACATGACCATGGGCCAGGACGGCATGGCCGGCATGACCGAGATGGGCATGGCGGTGCCGCCCAACAGCATCCCGATGGTCGGCGGCATCGGGCCCTACGACGAGATCACGATGGGCGGGATGTTCACGATCCTCAAGGTCCGCGAGAACCTGACCAGTTACGACGAGGACCCGGGCTGGTACGAGCCGCCGCCGGGCACGCTCTCCACCGTGGCAACGCCGGAGGCGCTACAGGCCAACAGCATCGGCACGGATGGCGGCTCGGCGCCGCGGGCGCCGGCGGGCGCGATGAAGTCGTGGGTGTTGCCCAAGCCGCTGGAGGCGGGCGACGGACCCGCCCCCATGCCGGGGCACCATCACGGACATTGAGCAGGCGGACCGCGTTGAGATTCCCCCGAAACGACCCTTCCGAACACCGCCGCGACTTGAGTTGTATACTGGGGGGGAGTATACTGCTGATGAAGGGATCTCCGATGAACCAAGTCCACACCACTCACCGAATGACCCTCTCCATCGAGGGCATGTCCTGCGGCCATTGCATCCAGGCGGTTACGAATGCGCTCGCCGAGGCCCCGTCTGTGCGAGTGATGTCCGTCGGGGTAGGGGAGGCCGAGATCGAGGCGCTATCGCGAAGCGTTGCCGATGACGCGATCGCCGCGCTCGGCGAGGCCGGCTACCCGGCAAGGGTGGCCGCGCAAACGCCGGAAGCCGCACTAACCCAGCCACAGAGTGGATGCTGCGGTGGGCCGAAGTGCTCCTGTGGATGACATGAATCACAGCAGGTCTTCGCGAGGAACACACGTGCCCAAGGTCAAGCCCAAAGCAAGTAGTGAATCGTCTCCGTCCAGCAAGATGGCATCGGCGTGCGCGTGCGGGGCAAGAAGTGCCCCGGCGTCCGCCAAGGGCGTCGGGCCCGGGGCGCACGCCGCTGGCGTGGACCCGGAGATCAAGGCCGCGAACCTCAAGCACCTCAAACGAATCGAGGGTCAGGTGCGGGGCATCGCGGCCATGATCGAGGATGATCGATACTGCGCCGACGTCATCCAGCAGTGCGCGGCGGTGCAGGAGTCACTTCGGGCGGTCGCCAAGAACGTCTATCGCAACCACCTCAAGCACTGCGCCGTGCGGGCGCTGCACGACCCAGGGCCCGACCGCGACCGGATGGTCGAGGAACTGCTGGAACTGTCGAGCCGTCTGACGAGGTGAACAAAGAGCGGCCGCGGAGCTGGCGTGTGAGCGTCGGCGGCGACGACGATTACAGGAGGACCTATGAACCCTCAGTCACACACGCACCATCCCGACAGCGGGACTCCGCGGGTGGCATCCGAGGCGTCCTCCCCAATCACCCGCGTGGACCTGCCGATCAAGGGCATGTCCTGCGCCTCATGCGCGAACCGGATCGAAAAGCACCTTTGCAAGCAGCCCGGCGTCGAATCGGCGAGCGTCAACTTCGCGACGAAGGTGGCCACCGTCAGGTATGACCCGGCTGCGACCGAGCTCGGGAGACTGGCCAAGGCCGTGGACGACATCGGGTACAAGGCGGTCGTGCCTGCGCCGCACTCGGCTCATGCACCGAAGGCGAATCCGCCGCACGGCCCCCCCGCCCCCCACGTCGGCCATGACCATGCCGCGATGTTGCGAGAACACGAACCCGCCCACGCGGGCGGGCACTCTGGCCACGACCACTCGGCCCACATGCACGTGAGCGAGCACGAATCGCGGCGGCTGCTGATCAAGATCGGCGTCGGCGCGGTGCTCGCCGTGCCGGTCCTTGTGATCGCCATGTCGCACGGTCGGATCGAGGCGTTCAACCACGGATGGATCAACTGGCTCCAGCTCGCGCTCACGACGCCGGTGCTCTTTTGGTGCGGGGCCCAGTTCTTCCGATCGGCGTGGAAGGGCCTCAAGCACTTCAGCGCGAACATGGACACGCTGGTCGCCCTGGGCACCGGCGCGGCGTACCTCTACTCGCTGGCCGCGACGATCTGGCCGGAGTTCTTCGCGGGCGTCACGGGTGCGGCAGCCCACGCCGCCGGCGCGGCCGGATCGACGGGGCAGACGGGGGGGGCGATGGTCCCCGTGTACTACGAGGCCGCCACGGTCATCATCGTGCTGATCCTGCTCGGGAAGTACTTCGAGGCCCGGGCCACGGGGCGCACGACCGCGGCCATCAAGCGTCTGATCGGCCTTCAGGCCAAAACGGCCCGCGTGCTGCGCGATGGCCGCGAGCAGGATGTGCCGGTTGAGTCCGTGATCGTCGGCGACCGCGTGCTCGTCCGACCAGGAGAGAAGATCCCGGTTGACGGCAAGGTCGAGAGCGGGCAATCCGCGGTGGATGAGTCCATGCTCACCGGCGAGAGCGTGCCGGTCGAGAAGAAGCCCGGCGATGATGTGTTCGGTGCGACGATGAACACAACCGGGGCGCTGCGGTTTGAAGCGACGAAGGTTGGAGCCGACACAGCATTGCAGCAGATCGTGCGGCTGGTGCAGGAGGCCCAGGGGAGCAAGGCTCCGATTGCGCGCCTGGCCGACCGGATCAGCGGCATCTTCGTGCCGATCGTCATCGCCATCGCTGTTGTGACCTTCTCCGTGTGGTGGTTCGCGTCGCCCGCGGACACTCGCTTGAGCATGGCGCTGGTCACCGCAGTCTCGGTCCTCATTATCGCGTGCCCGTGCGCCCTGGGGCTGGCCACCCCTACGGCGATCATGGTGGGCACCGGATTGGGCGCCGAGCGGGGCATCCTGATCAAGGGCGGTGAAGCCCTGGAAACCGCCCACAAAATGACGGCGATCGTGCTGGACAAGACCGGCACGATCACCCACGGCAAGCCGGCCGTCACCGACGTCGTGCCCTCTCCCGATTCGCAACTTGATGAGGCCGCACTGCTCCGCCTCGCGGCATCCGCCGAGCAGCAGAGTGAGCATCCGCTCGCGGCGGCCATCGTCCGCGAGGCGGAAAGCCGGGGTGTCTCGCTATCCGAGCCTTCCCGGTTTGAAGCGGTGGTCGGGCACGGTGTCGAGGCCACGGTGGACGGCAAGCGCCTCCTGGTCGGCAAGGCCGCGCTCCTGGAGCAGCGCGGCGTGACGATCACGCTTGCCGACCGTGCCGCCGACGTTGCCGCAAAGGGGCGAACGCCGATGTTCGTCGCGGCGGACGGACATGAGTTCGGCATCGTCGCGGTTGCAGACACGATCCGCCCGGAGTCCAAGGACGCGATTGCGACGATGCACGGGCTTGGTCTGCGGGTGGTCATGATGACCGGCGACAACCGCCACACCGCCGATGCGGTGGCATCGGAGGTCGGCGTCGATCTGGTATACGCGGAAGTGCTCCCCAAGGACAAGGCCGACCAGGTCAGAGCCCTTCAGGCCGAAGGGCAGGTGGTGGGAATGGTCGGCGACGGCATCAACGATGCCCCGGCCTTGGCCCAAGCCGACGTAGGCTTGGCTGTCGGCACAGGCACCGACGTGGCGATGGAATCGGCGGACATCACCCTGATGCGCGGCGACCTCCGCGCCGTGCCGCAGGCCATCGCCCTCTCCCACGCGACGATGCGGGCCATCAGGCAGAACCTGTTCTGGGCCTTCGTCTACAACCTCGTGGGCATCCCGATCGCCGCCGGGGTGCTGTACCCCTTCACCGGCTGGTTGCTGTCGCCGATCATCGCGAGCGGCGCGATGGCGTTTAGCAGTGTGAGCGTGGTTCTCAACAGCTTGCGGCTGCGTCGGGCGGCTGTCTAATGAAGCGGGAGATGCGCCCCCTCTCCCGCTCCAAACCTCACCCTCTACCCCCCATCTATGAGCAGGTTCTCTTCCAGGCAATGCAGATAGACGGCCTGTGCCGTGACGCGACCAGCGTCTGTGCTCTGTCAGCGTTGTCTTACCCGCCTTTCACTGGATCACTTTCACGGTTTCGCGGGAAGCAAAACCCTGATTCCAGGCTCCCAGGCCCGAATTCCGCCCACGAAGAGTTCAACTGGTGTACTGTCACCCTGATTCTGTCTTCGAGGTTTGAACTTCTGGGTGGGCGGCGGCTTCCTATGCTGCTTCCGGATCCGGGTGAGCAAGCGGACGGAGAGGTTTGCACGAGTGTTTCACTTTTCTTGCGTGCAGTGCCCGGCTCATGGTGCGGGCGAGGATCGAGTGCGCGTCGTCGAGCGCGACGGTCAGTTGATCGTCGTCGTTGCCGACGGAGCGGGCGGGCTTGGGGGAGGTGCGACAGCCGCTGAGCTTGTCGTATCAATGGTGAGTTCAAGCCCGGCCGACTCTCAACCGACGCATGATGCGCGCTATTGGGTCTCGAAGCTGCTGGATATCGATGCCGCACTCGCGCGAGCGGGCGGTGGTCAAGCAGCGGCGGTCGCCGCTTCGGTGTGCCGGGGCGAAGTCGTTGGTGCTGCTGTCGGCGATGCTGTTGCGTGGTTGATTTCGCCGTCCGAAATCCTCGACCTGACCGTTCAGGCCGCACGAAAGCCGCTGCTTGGAGACGGGGCTGCCATACCCCGGCCGTTCGGTCCCGTCCGCCTCGCCTCTTCGACGCTTCTACTCGCGACGGATGGCCTGTGGAAGTATGCGGCTCGCCAAGTCATCGGCCAGCGCGTCCTTCGTGCGGCGACTCCCGGTCCCTGCACCGAGCTGATTGACGCAGTCCGTCTTCGCAGTGGCGGACTCCAAGACGATGTGGGCGTGGTGTTGGTGCGTGAGAGTCAAACCTGATTCAATGGCTAAGGGCGAAGATGACCGTCGGGACGAGCAGCCCTCGGATTCCGGACTCCCAAGCCCGTAGCCCACCACAAAAAGTTCTATTGGCGTACTGTCACCCTGATTCTCGAAGTGTCAGTAGGGAGCGGTCCGTGGACGACGACACCAAAGTCGGCATCGGTGTAGCACTAAATGAAGCCACACTTCTCGGGGCGGAGGTGTCTCGAGAACGCCGCGGCGCCGCGATCACGTTCGCCGTTTTGTCGCTTCCGCCCGATGGTGCTTCGCCGCCCGAAGATTCTCGTGTGTCTCTCGTGCTCGATCAGGTCGGTCGAGTCGTTGCTTCGTTACGCAACGCGCGGTGGGATGATGACCAGGCACCCGCAGTCCCATTTGCACTCTCGGATTTGCTCCCGACTGTTCAGTCGTTCGGCAATCTACCCGTGTATGGGTGGGAGTTCATTGATGCTGAAGCGGGCTATGAACGGTGGGCGAATCGCCTAAGTCTGGACGAGCGCTTTGAAGGAGGCAGCAACCAACACTCGATCACGCTCTTTCAAGAGGGTCACGAGCGAGACCTGGATTTGAGGATCTGGTTCAGCGGGCTACGCGTGTACCGCCCAAATCACGCCGAGATTTCTCTTGCTGAGTTCATCGCAGCGGGGAAGCGCTGGTGGGACGGCCTACACAGTGGGGATCCGCGAACTCAAGGCAGCGGAATCGTTCCGGGCGGAACCCCGATTCCTCCGGAAATTGGCCCCGGGCGGGAAGGCCCTGCTGGCGCAAGAATTCATGAAGCTTAGAGTCGGCACGTTGGTCAAGGGCGTGGCCCATCGTCACCGCCTGCGCGACCTGCACACGGATTTGTCCGTCTAAGAGCCGAACGCCCGACACGAAAAGTTCAACTGGTGTACTGTCACCCTGACTTTTTCTTCCCCACCGACTTGGGCTTGGGCGTTTTCGTCTCGCGGCGCTTGCCCGCGGCGGTTGGGCGCACGAGCACCGATCCCGTCCCCGAATCTGCAAACGGCACTGGGTTCTGTTCGAGTGCCGCATCGATGAGCGCGGCGACTTCCGGCCGCTTGATCGCCGCGATGGATTCGATCGGGATCCACCTCGCGATGCCGCCCGAGCCCTGAAGCAACTTTTCGGGGTCGGGTAGTTCCTTGCCGCGATTGAAGTAGAGCCTGACGCCCTCGCCCCCGGCGTGGATGACGAGGATTCCCTCGTAGCCCTTTTCGCTGGGCGAGAAACTCATGACCACCGCATTGCTGTACTCGTACGCCACTTCGTGCGACGTGGGCATGCGTTTGCGAAACGCTTTGCGAAGCGAATCGACCAACTTTTCGTCGTGAGGCGAATAGCGCTTGATCAATGCCTTGATCTGTGCTTCCGCGGCCTTTCTTTCCGAGGCGGATTGGACGACTGACGTTGGCTTGGCCATGACTCGCAAACCCTCCTGACCCGACGGAATGTCGAACCCGGCGGAGCCTACCACAAACTACGCGAGGCTCCGGTGAATGACCGCTACAGGCGGTCACACCACGTCCGGGACTCGAGGCCCCGCGGGCGAGGCTTCGATCGCGAACGCTCCGGTTGACTGTGTACAACCGAAGAGTATACTAAACCTTATGGTACTAGATCGATCGCCGAAACTCAACCTGGTCTTCCGGGCTCTGGCCCATCCGGCCCGGCGGGCGATGATCCGCCAGCTTTCCGGCGGCGAGCGAAACCTCAGCGAGCTTGCTTCGCCTCTCAAAATGACCTTCCCCGCCGCGACCAAGCACGTGCGGGTGCTCGAGCGTGCGAGAATCGTGCGTCGTCGCGTGGTCGGGCGTGAGCACCTGTGCAGCCTGTGGGCCGATCCTCTCCGAGAGGCGACCGAGTGGACCGAGCAGTTCCGCCGTCATTGGGAGGCCCGCTTTGAAGCGCTGGACCAACTGCTGGAGGAAATGAAGACGGAAACAAAGCGGCCAGCAAAGCCGTCAGCAAAGTCGCCAACAGGGGCCCGCAAACCTCGCGGCTGAAGGGCGGCCGCGGACGTGGAACGCATCGAGTACGCTGTTTTTCAAGGGGATCGCGCATGCTCAGCAATGGCCTGAAAGTTCTTACGCCGACCGACACCACCATCGTGCTGACGCGGGATTTCAGTGCGCCGCGGCGCCTCGTGTGGGAAGCGATGTTCACTCCTGACAAGATGCGGCGGTGGATGCTGCCCCCTCCGGGCTGGACGCTCAGTGTCTGCGAGTGCGACGCACGGGTCGGCGGCGTGCTGCGTGTGGCCTGGCGAAGCGACGACGCCGATCCGGCCATGACCCTGCAGGGCACGTTCACTTCCGTTGAGCATCTGGCTCAGGCGACGCACACCGAGACCATGGTCGCCGGCGGCTGGCTCGGCTCCGGAAAAGTCGTCGGTTCGCTGGTCGAAATGCATGAGTTTGCCGAGCGCGACGGCGTGACCTCGATGCGGATTACACAGAGGTATGAGTCGAAAGACGCGCGCGACGGTGCTCTCGCCTCCGGCATGGACGAGGGCATGGAGGCGTGCTACAAGCAACTCGACGAGGTCCTTTCGAAGCCGGCGTAGATGCGAACGCGAAGGCGGTATGCTGCCGCGATGAACGAGCCGAAATCGCAGGCAGCCAAGCCGCACTCCGCCGAGTTCTTCAATGAGTCACGCGACTACTGGTGGAATCTTGATTTCCTGAGGCTGATGGCCCAGCGACTGCGCTTCGACGATGTACGCCGCGTGCTGGACGTCGGCTGCGGCGTCGGCCACTGGGGGCGATCGCTGGCGCATGTGCTGCCGCCCGAGGCGAGCGTGACGGGGCTGGATCGCGAGCCCGAATGGGTGCGCCGGGCGGGTGAAGAGGCCGCCAGGGCCGGGCTGGGACGCAGATTCACCTTCGCCCAGGGCGACGCGATGGCCCTGCCCTTTGCCGATCATTCCTTCGATCTGGTCACGTGCCAGACCGTGCTCATGCACCTGTCCGACTTCGGGGCTGGCCTTCGCGAGATGATTCGCGTCACGCGTCCGGGCGGCCTGGTCTTCGCGGTTGAGCCCTGCAACATGGCGAGCATGGCCGTCTTCAGCAGCGTTACCGATCAGTTCCCCACCGAGGTCGTCGCGGCGTGGCTGCGCTTCCAGCTCACCATGCAGCGCGGAAAGCGGGCCCTGGGCCTGGGCTTCAACTCGGTCGGCGACTTGGTTCCCGGAAAGATGATCGAACTGGGTCTTCGAGATGTGCGCGTGTATATGTCCGACCGTGCAACGCCCATGCTGCCGCCTTACGACCAGCCGCACCAGCGAGCAGAGATCTCGCAGTTGAAGGACTGGTACGCGCGCGAGCACTGGATGTGGGACAAAGCGACAGCCCGGTCGTACTTTATCGCCGGCGGCGGTCAAGAGCCCGAGTTTGCGGCGCTGTGGCAGCAGGCCGGGCGCCAGATGGCCGCCGAGCTCGCGGCCATGGACGCCGGCACGTTCCACTGTGCCAACCCGCACATCACCTACTTGGTGTCGGGCCGCGTGGGGTGAGTGGCGTGCCCCGAGCGATCGTCACTCGGTTCGCGTGCTCGTGCGACACAGCCGAAGGGAGTGAATGGGCCCCCGTCTCGCGATCGTGTATCGTGTGCGGCTCAGTCGCCCAGGGAGGTACTCGCCATGGTTCGTTGGCTCACTTCAGTGTTCTTCGCATTCATTGTGATTCAGTCGGCGCACGCGCAGCCAGGTTCGCTGCAGCCCGGCGGGCTCACCTGTGAATCGATGACCGACCCGATCGGGCTTGATGTGGCGACTCCCCGCTTGTCGTGGACGCTTGAATCAGGTCGTCGTAACGAGCGGCAGACCGCCTACCAAGTACTCGTCGCGTCGTCGCCGGAAAGTCTCGAAAAGGACAATGGCGACCTGTGGGATTCAGGGCGAGTTGAGTCCGCCGCAACGACCTTCGTGCATTTCGCGGGCTCGCCTTTGCACACTGGTGAGGCGTGCTATTGGAAGGTCCGCGCGTGGGATCGTGATCGCGTGCCGGGGGCGTGGAGCGACCTGGCGCGTTGGGAGATGGGGCTCATGAGCGCCGCCGACTGGCGCGCGTCGTGGATCGACGCGACGCCGAACATGCGACCGGTGAAGATCGTGCACGCGACGTATCACACCAAGGGGGGCGAGGCAAGCGTGGATGTCACCAAGCGCGTCGAGGCACTGGTGGCGAAAAACGAACCGGTATTCGCGAGCAACGAAGCAATGGGCAGCGACCCCAAGTATGGCCTGCCCAAGGTGCTGTCGATCGAGTATGTGGTCGATGGCCAAACGCTGCGCGCGGACGTCGCGGAAGACGCCGCGGCTTTGCTGCCGTCGAGCATTCCCTACCTGCGGAAGGGCTTCGCGATCGACAAGCCCATCGCCAGCGCGAGGTTGTACGCCACGGCCCTTGGCGTGTACGAGGTGTGGCTCAATGGCGACCGAGTGGGCGACCAGCACATGACCCCGGGCTGGACGGACTATCGCAAGCGCGTCCAAATACAGACCTACGACGTCACGCATCTGTTGAAGCAGGGCGGAAATACGCTGGGTGCGATCGTCGGCCCCGGCTGGTTTGCGGGGCGGGCCGGGCTCTTTCACGCCAGAGCATTTTACGGCAAATCACCCGCACTGCTCACGCAACTGGAGATCCGTTACAAAGACGGCACCACGCAAACGATCGTGAGCGACGGCACGTGGATGCGGCACGACGGGCCGACGCTCAATGCCGACATCATGGATGGCGAAACGTACGACGCAAGGGCCGAAGTTCGCGATTGGTGCGACGCGGGTGCCACGAAGGGCACAGATTTCACCGACCAGAGCGACTGGTCGCCAGTATCCACCCGCGACGAACATCGCAACCTGCACGCGCAAACAGACCAACCCGTGCGAGTGCTCGCGGAACTGTCCACGAAGCGATTGACCCAGCCCGTGCCGGGACATTGGGTCTTCGATCTTGGCCAGAACATGGTCGGCGTCGCCCACCTCATCACCCACGCACAGCCCGTGGGCACACGCGTCACCATCCGTTACGCCGAGATGCTCAACCCCGACGGCACGCTCTACACCGACAATCTTCGCGGCGCCGGCGCCATCGATTCGTACACATGCCGCGGCGACGCCGAAGAAGCCTGGCAACCCCGTTTCACCTTCCACGGCTTTCGATACGTCGAAATCTCGGGGCTTGCGACTCCGCCTCAACCAGATGACGTCGTAGGCATTGTCATCGGCACCGACCTCCCCCGCATAGGCGAGTTCGACTGCTCCGACGACCGAATCAACCAACTCCAGTCGAACATCACCTGGGGCTTGCGGGGCAACACCCTGAGCATCCCGACCGATTGCCCGCAGCGTGACGAACGCATGGGGTGGATGGCCGACACGCAGGTGTTCGCTCCGACTGCCGCGTACAACGCGGGTGTCGGCCCGTTCTTTAACAAGTGGATGCGCGACGTTCGCGACGCCCAGCGGGCCGACGGCGCGGAGTCCGATGTCGCGCCGGTCATGAAAGGCCTGAACTACGGGACCCCAGCTTGGGGCGACGCGGGCACGATCGTGCCCTGGACGGTGTACGTGTTCACGGGCGACGCCGGCATCCTGCGCGACAGCATCGACTCGATGAGCCGCTGGGTCGACTGGTGCGTCGAACACAGCGACGCGTTCATCCGCGCTCGCGATCGCGGCAACGACTATGGTGACTGGCTGTCGATCGACGCCGATACACCCAAGGACCTGATCGGCACCGCCTTCGCCGCCCGATCGGCGTGGATCGTGGCGCAATCGATGGCCGTGCTCGGGCGCGAGCAAGACGCCGCTCACTACCGCGAGATCTTCGAAAAGTTCCGAGACGCGTTCCAATCCAAATACGTCCAGGCAGACGGCACCGTGGGCAACGCGACGCAGACGTGCCAACTGCTCGCCCTGCAGTTTGATCTCGTGCCGCAGGCGCAGCGAGACGCCGTCGCCTCGCATCTCGTCGAAGATCTTCGCCGTCGCGGCTGGCGACTCTCCACTGGCTTCATCGGCGTCAGCCAACTCCTCCCCGCGCTCGACGACGCCGGCCACCCCGACGCGGCGTATCGGGTACTCACGCAAGATGCCTTCCCGTCGTGGCTCTTCTCCGTCGACCAGGGCGCAACGACCATCTGGGAACGCTGGGATGGCTGGACCCCCGATCGCGGCATGAACGACCCGGGCATGAACTCCTTCAACCACTTCGCGCTCGGCTCGTGCGGCCAGTGGCTGTTTGCCGGCGTCGCGGGCATTCAGCCCGACCCCGCCCACCCCGGCTTCTCGCACTTCTTCGTGCGGCCCCGCATCGATGGCCCGCTCACCCACGCGTCCGCAACCTATCACAGCCCTCACGGCCTGATCGAATCAACGTGGAAACTCGCCGACGGGGGACTCTCACTCACGGTCGTCGTTCCGCCAAACACCCGCGCGACGGTGACCATCCCCGCACGAGTCGGCGAGGCCGTGCACGAGTCTGGTGCACCAGTGCAAAAGCGGCTCGACGAGATCACGGTCCAAAGCCGCGATGAGCGAGGCATGACGGTCGAGATCGGCTCGGGCCGGTACGAGTTTTCCTCCGTACCCCCCGCGTTCCGCCCCGGCAACCCGGTCATCCCCGGTTGGTATGCCGACCCTGAGGCCGCACTCTTCGATGGCCAGGCCTGGATCTACCCGACATTCTCCGCGCCGTACAACCAGCAAACCCGTTTCGACGCCTTCAGTTCTAACGATCTCGTTCGATGGACGCGTCACCCCGGCGTGCTCCGCGCCGCCGACATCCCGTGGGCCAAGCGGGCGATGTGGGCGCCGTCGGTCATCGAGAACCACGGCAAGTACTACTTCTTCTTCGCGGCGAATGACATCCAGTCCGACAAGGACCTCGGCGGCATCGGCGTCGCCGTCGCCGATCACCCGCAGGGCCCGTTCCGCGATCACCTCGGCAAGCCCCTGGTCGATGCCTTCCACAACGGCGCTCAACCCATCGACCCCTTTGTCTTCCGCGACGACGACGGGACCGACTACCTCATCTACGGCGGCTGGAAACACTGCAACATCGCCCGACTCAACGCCGATTACACCGTGCTCGAGCCCCTGCCCGGCGGCGAGATGTTCAAGGAAGTCACGCCCCAGGGCTACGTCGAAGGCCCCTTCATGATGAAGCACGCGGGCAAGTACTACTTCATGTGGTCCGAAGGCGGCTGGACCGGCCCCAACTACTCCGTCGCGTACGGCGTCGGAGATTCGCCCCTCGGCCCCTTCACGCGCAAGGGCACGATCCTAAAGCAAGACCCGGCGATCGCCACCGGCGCCGGCCATCACAGTGTGCTGCACCTCAAGAATCCGGATCGGTTCTACATCGTCTACCACCGCCGCCCGCTCGCAGAAACCGACGCCAACCACCGAGTGGTGTGCATCGACAAACTCGAGTTCGATGCCGAGGGCAATATCAAGCCCGTGCGCATCACCACCGAGGGTGTCGAGCCGACAACGATCTCGCTCGTGCCGTGATGTCGCCTCTGCTCGAGCGGTCGTCACGGCAACCATGGTCGTTGCCGCCTCGCGCCGGCGCATGCGCCGTCAGTGCGTCGCTGGAGACGCCGCTTGCAAAGACGCCACCACCTTCGCAGCGTCATCCTTGCTCATGTGCGTCCTGCTGAGCATCTCGCGAAACGTCGCGATCTCATCCGGCGCCGAGGGGAAGCCGATGTTCTCCGCCTTGCCGTTGTTGGTTCGTTCGCTCGCTGCCAGCACCTTTCCGTCGCTATCCAGGAAGACGAACCACGGAATGCCGCTGGTCTTGCTGTTGGCGTTGTACTTCGCGAACACGCTGTCGCCCCCGGTCATGCGTTCCGTGTCGATCTTGACATCGACAAACTCCTTGGCCAGCATCGGGCCGACATCATCGCGCCGCATCCACGCCTCCAGTTTGCGGCACCAGCCGCACCACGGCGCCCCAAAGTGCAGGAACACCCGCTTGTCGCTCGCCTTGGCCTTGCTCAGGCCGGCCGCCAGCACCTCGCTCGCGTTCAGCGCCGGGGCCTGATGATCCTGGAGAAACTTCAGCACTTTGGCGGGGTCGTGCCCAGCGCCGGCACCAAGCACCGACTCACCGTTCGAGTCTTTGAGTTCGAGCGAACCAGTCTCATGGTTGGCGATCACCTTGCCGCTCGCATCCAGCACCGTGAGATACGGAAACCCTTCCTTCTCGACCGGCGCCTGATACTGCTGGGCGAGGTCCAAGTTCTTGTTGTTCTTCCCCGCGTCGACGTGCACGACCTCGTACTCGTACAGCAGTTCATGGGCGATGTTCTTGTCCCGCTTACACAGTTCGTTCAACTTCAGGCACCACGAGCACCAGTTCCCGCCCCATTGGATCAGTACCCGCTTGTTTTCCCGCTCCGCTCGCGACAAAGCCGCAGCGATGTCCTTGCGAGCATCCGCCGCCTCGTCATACACCTTCTCACGGCTTGCGGAAGTGGGGGAGGTCTTCGTCGGCGAATCCTTCGGAGCCGGTTGCGCCCACGCGGCGGAGCCGCAGGCGAAAACAATCGACGTAGCGAATGTGGCAGCAAATGAGTTCCGCATCATGCCTCCCGTGAAGTGTGGATTCGTGAGCACCCCAGATCAGCGTATCAAGGACTTCAATTGCGGGTCAGCCGGGCGAGATTCCGACGCCATCCACACCCGTCCGTCACCCGCCGTGGCATCAGATCGTGCCGCCCCGCGCCCGGTGGTTACTCCGCGCCGTGATCCTTCAAATACCTCGTCGTCAGAGTCCGTGCCCAATACCGCGGCACTTCGTGTTCGCCTTGGAGGTGCGCTACCGCCTCCGTCGACTTCTTCGTCTCGGCCTTGAACTTCTGCAACACCTTCATCCAATGCCCAAGCGGCTTACCGGTCTTCTCGATGACCTGCTCGTCAGTGACGTTCCAATAGTCGCTCTTCATGTCGGATGATAGTGACACAAAAATGAAAAACCCCTCCCGGGCGAACCCGGGAGGGGTTGTGTGATCGGAGGCCTAGCTCAACTGTCGTGAGACAGCCGAAGGAGGCTTAGCGGCGGCGACGGCCGGCGACCAGGCCACCCAGGCCCAGGAGGGCCAGCGAAGCCGGAGCGGGGACGACCTGCACGGACACCGACGCGGCGTTGGTGCCGATGTCGTTGTAGTAGCGGAAGCCCTGAGCGGCGGTCGAGGAGGTGAACCAGGCGGCGTACAGCGAGCCGTACTGACCGGTGGTGGTGTTGGTCTCGTGGCCCAGGCCGGTAGCCGGGGTGTCGATCGTCAGCGTGCGGGCCGCGGTGTCGCTGCCGAGCACGAAGCCGAACTTGAAGACGACCACGTCGTTGTTGCCGTTGTAGGCGGGGTCGGTGGGCAGACGGGTGCCGGGGGCGACCTGCGCGACCGACACGCCACCGTTACCGTTCCAGTTGTTCGCAGCGGTCGAACCCGAGGTGGCGCCCACGCCAACCCAGTTCGTCACGTTCGCCTGAGCGATGCGGAGCATGCCGGCGGCCGTGCCCGTGCCGACGTGGCCACGGAGGTAGGTGCTGGTGCCGATGGCGTTGGCGCCGAAGGGCGTGATGCGGCCGAACTGACCGGGGGCATCATCAACCGTGCCCAGCGGGGTGGTGCGGCTGCCGCCGATGGGGCCGACCTGGCCAGCGCTGCCGCCGGCGAACGTCTCGAGGGAGTCCGAAGCGCCCCAGTTGGAGACGATCGGCTGGAACACGACCTGCGAGAGGCCGAACACCTGATCCGTGCCCGACCAGATCACGCGAGCGCGGACCTGAATCTCGGTGCCCGGAGCGGCAGTCGCGCTGCTCGACCAGGTGTTGCCACCGTCCTTGGACACTTCGTACTTGATCGTCGTGCTCGCGGCGTTCGCGGCAACGGCCAGACCAGCAACAGCAACGATGGAACCCAGAACCTTCTTCATGATAAAAACCTCCCCAGTCTCCTCTTAGAGACGACAGTGATGAGCGGCACGCCGACACACGACTCGTGCCTACACCTCCAATATGAATCAGGTCTGGAGAGATGCCAGAAATCGGCGCGGTTTTTTTTGACATTTTGCGGGCGCAATCGCCGGGTCATCCTTCTACAACCCGAACAAACCGACGTTTCGGACGCCCCGAATCATTATGAGACGTCCGTCTGCGCCTTCCACGCCGCCTTTGCGGCGCAACGCCCAAGAATTTGACCCGGAGATTTTCCAGATTCGCGCAATGTTCGGGTATTCACACCCTCGGTCATCGCGCGTTGGTCGTCGCCCATCGCTCTGAATATTCTCGGACCATGCGCAGCGTGTTGAACTGGCTCGCGTTCTTCGCGATGCACTGCTTCATCACTCCAACCCACCTCGCTCCGTCCCTGAACGCCGGCAACACGTTCCGCTCCAAGGTGGTGTACAGCGACTCGGCGTCTTGGTTCCACTCCTGCTCGTAGTTTCCTGTCGGCGGGTGGTCATCGCCGATGGCCCAGCCCGTGACGCCTTCCTCGTGGCCTTCGAGCCACCACCCATCGGGAACGCTGAGCGAGGGGACGCCGTTGAACGCGGCTTTCATGCCGCTGGTTCCGCTGGCCTCGAGCGGTCGCTGCGGACAGTTCAGCCAGAGGTCGCAGCCCGCCACCATCATCCCGGCCAGGTCCATGTCATAGCGGGGCACGAATGTGGCCGTGACCGCCCCGGACAGTTCGTGGATGGTGTGGTGCAGGCGTTCGATGAGCTCCTTGCCGCCGCCATCGCGGGGGTGGCTCTTGCCCGAGAAGACAAGCTGGATCGGCCCGTGAAGCTCGGCGATGTGCCGCAGGCGACCCGGGTTCGAGAGAATCAGATCAAGACGCTTGTAGGGCGTGGCGCGACGGGCGATGCCGATGGTAAATGCGTCGAGCTTCAGCCCGGCGTTCACATCCCGGTTGATCCGCGTGATCATCGCCTTCTTGGCCTGCTGGTGGGCGGCCCACAGCTCCGCCTCAGGGATCGCGCCCGCCCCGCGCAGGGCCTGGTGATCGGTGCGCCAGCCGGGGGTGTGCCGGTCCAGCAGGGCGGCGATCGGCGGGCTGGCCCAGGTGGGGCCGTGCACGCCGTTGGTGATGCCCTCGATCTTGAACTCCGGGAACATCTTGCGGCTGACTTCGGCGTGTCGCTTGCTGACGGCGTTGGCGAAGCGCGACAGCGTGAGGGCGGCATGGGTGGTGTCGAGCAGCCCGTCGCGGATGAAGAACGGCGAGCGGGCGAAGACCGCCGCTTCGCCCCCGACGCTGCGCACCATGTCCAGTGCGAAGCGATCGTGCCCGGCCGGCACCGGCGTGTGCGTCGTAAACAGGCACTGGGCCCGCACCGTCTTCGCGGCTGCCTCGGAATCGATCGCCACCCCCAGCGTCAGCGATGCTTCCCGCAGTAGCTCCGCGGTCAGCAGCGAGGAGTGCCCTTCATTCATGTGATACGCCCCCATCCGGGCGTATCCCAGGCTTCGCAGGATCCGAATACCTCCAACCCCAAGCACGACCTCCTGGCGCAGGCGGTTCCAGTGATCGCCGCCGTACAGCTGATCGGTGAGGCGCCGATGAGAATCGGTGTTCCCCTCGACGTCGGTGTCGAGGAAGTAGACCGGAACCACCCCGCCCCCGGCTCCAACGATGTCACGCCGCCATGCCCGGATGCGAACTTCCAGGCCGTCCACGAACACCGAAGCCTTGGCGGGCGTGGGCGAAAGCTCGTCGGCGACGTTCCAGTTGACGGGAGCCTCGGTCTGGCGTCCGGCGTCGTCGATTCGCTGGTGGAAGTAGCCCTTGCGGTGGATCAGGGTGACGCCGACCACAGGAAGCGAGAGGTCAGCCGCGGCTCGAAGGGTGTCGCCCGCCAGGACGCCCAGGCCGCCGCTGTAGGTGGGAAGGGATGAGAGCAGGCCGACTTCCATAGAGAAGTAGGCGATGTGCGGCACAGTGGTCTGGGATGTGTTCAATGGGAGGTCCAGGAGAAGGGTTCGGGGATCTTGTGGGCCCTGGCAGTGTCGGGCCTGGAATGGGTCAAGGTATCGGACTGGCGGTCACCCGACCAACCAAATCCTCTATGTATAAAGAATGGGGGTTTGTGAGATTTCCGTGGTAACCATTTGTGCGAGCGGCCGAAAAAACGGGGATACGGCGCCAGCGACGTGATCGCCGGCGTCGCGATGGGTAGTCGATGCGGTCGAGTGGAAGGTAAATGTCTGTCGGAAAGCGATTTGCGAGTTTTTTGGCAAAGCCCCTTGCACGATGTGCCCAAACGGGTACATTGCGGTGCGGGATTCGTGGGGGGCGGATTTGAACAGTTTGGCTGCGTGTGCACAGCCGCTAGGGCTGTGTTCGGTTTGATCGTTCCTCTTCTAGATGCGAGGGAAAGTCCATGAAGAAGTCTCAGCGTGACATGACGGCGTGTCTCGCGGCGGCGGCGTTGGCCGGCGTTGCGGGGTTGGCGAGTTCTGCCTTTGCGACCGGGCCCGACGTGCTCGTGGGCGATCTGCCCGACGTGACCCACTGGGGCAGCGGCGTGAACACCAACGGCGTGACCGTTGACGCGTACTCCGTCGGCACGACCTCGTGCAACCGGGGCGATACGCCCCTGGAGTGGATCACGACTGCTCCCAACGCCAACCGCCACCCGGTGATCGGCGAGAACATGTACCGCCTCGACATGACCAAGGGCCGCTTCGAGCAGCTCGGTCAGTCGTGGCTCAAGCAGAGCTTCACGGCCCTGCAGGGCACGGTGTGCTTCAGCGACTGCCAGCCCTACGCCAACGGCACCCACCTGGGCATCCACTGCTCCGACCCCTACGGCTCGGGCCTGAACGGCGACCAGAGCCGCCTGAGCACCAAGAGCGAAGTCAACGCTTCGAGCGGCTTCTACCCGATTCCGTTCGGCGCCGGCACGCAGGGCACCAGCAGCGCCACGGTGTGGAAGCGCCTACAGGTCCTCCGCAGCGATCTGCAGACCCCCAACTCGCTGTACTTCGTCTCGGGACAGTACGTGAACGGCGATGACGCCGAAGCCCACAACAACAACAACAACGAGTCCTACCGGCGCGTCACCATCAACCAGAGCTCCTTCGACGCCACCCCGGTGGACACCACCAAGCGCGAGATCCCCGCGATCTATGCCTGGCACGATTACGGCCTGGGCGTGAACACCCCCGACGCCGGCGTGACCATCGTCACGGTCGACGTGATCGGTGACGGCCGCTTCCTGGTCGGCAATAAGGTCATCAACCTCGGCAATGGCATGTACCGCTACGAGTACGCCGTCGAGAACCTCAACAGCGATCGGTCCGGCGGCAGCTTCACCATCCCCATGCCCTCCAACGGCACGGTGGTGACCAGCGGGCCCGACGCGCCGTACTTCCACGGCGTGCCCTACCACTCGGGCGACCCCTACAGCAACGCCGACTGGAACGTCTCGGTTTCCTCTTCGGGCATCACGTTCTCCAGCCCGCAGACCTATCAGCAGAACGTCAACTCCAACGCGCTGCGCTGGGGCACGATGTACAACTTCGCGTTCGTCTGCAACGTGCCCCCCTCGGGCGGCGCGGCCTCCATCCACCTCTTCAAGCCGCCGACCGCGGGCAGCCCGATCACCGACGCCACGTTCGGCACCATCATCCCCAGCCCCGATGGCCAGTTCCATCCGCTGAATGACTCCTGCACCAGCGCCCAGGGCGTGCAGGCGGGCACCACCAACTTCTCCAACATGAACGCCACGACCGATGGTCCGGCGGAATGCAACGTCAACGGCTACGCGCAGATCGACAATGACGTCTGGTTCGTGTGGGGCAACAACTCCGCCTGCACCAACCCCATGACCATCACCACCTGCGGCAGCGACTTCAACACCAAGCTCGCCGTCTACTCCGCCTGCCCCACCGGCCCCGGCACCGCCATCGCCTGCAGCGATGACGCCCCGAGCGCCTGCGGCACCGGCACGCTCAACTCCGCGGTGACCTTCAACCCCGCCCCCAACGCGACCTACCTGATCCGCGTCGGTGGATACCAGGGCGCCATGGGTAACGGCGTGCTCAACATCACCGCCCCCTACTGCCCGCCGCCCCCGGGCCCGGTCAACGACAGCTGCTCCAACCCGCTGCCCTTGGCTGACGGCATGACCTATTCCGAGAGCACCGGCACTACCGCCAACCACGTCGCGGCGACCAACGACTACGCGGCCAACTGCGGCACCACCAGCACGTCTCCCGACGTGTGGTTCTCCTACACCCCGCAGACCACCGGCACGGTCGCGATCGACACCTGCGGCAGCACGCTCGATACCGTCATCCAGCTCTACACCGGCTCCTGCGGCAGCCTGGTCTCGGTCAACAACTCCTGCAACGACGACAACGGCGGCGCCGGCCCCTGTGGCTCGGCCCAGCCCCGCACGTCCTACCGCTCGCTCACCCTGAACGCCGGCACCACCTACCTCATCCGAATGGCCGGCTACAACGGGGCGACCGGCGCCTACTCGATCCACATCGTCGGCGGCAACGGCGTCCTGCCCCCGAGCAACGACGCGTGCAGCAACGCCACGGCGATCACCGCTCCCGCGACCAACTTCTCGACCCTCGGCGCCTCGACCGACGGCCCGACCCACAACGCCTGCAACTTCAACGGCAGCAACCAGATCACCAACGACATCTGGTACACCTACACCCCCACGCAGAGCGGCACGCTGACCGCCGACACCTGCAGCAGCGCCACCAACTTCAACACCAAGATGGCCCTCTACACCGACGCCCTGTGCACCAACTTCGATCAGCGCCTCGTCGCCTGCTCGGACGACGATGCCTCCTGCGGCTCGGGTCGCTCCCGCGTCACCACCCACGTCAACGCCGGGCAGACCTACCTGCTCCGCGTCGGCGGCTTCAACGGCGCCTCGGGCAGCGGCGTGCTCAACGTCAATGTGGTGCCCGACGCTCCCGCCTGTGATCCCGACGTCAACCAGGACGGCGTGGCCGATCAGGGCGACGTGGACTACCTCATCAACGTCGTCGCGGGCGGGGCCAACCCCACCGGCATCGACCCCGACTTCAACCAGGACGGCGTGTCCGACCAGGGTGACATCGATGCCCTGATCAACGTGGTCGCCGGCGGGCCCTGCCCGTAAGAGTCCGCACGAGCCCGTAAGAACAAGCCATCAGGCACTCGGGCCGGAAAAAAACATGAGCCCCGCGCGTCTCGCGCGGGGCTTTTCATTGGCGGAGGCGGCAATCACCCGACACGGGCCGCAGGCCGGTGCGCCGTCGCGCTAGGATGCATTCTTTGGAGGACCTTTGCATGACTGATCGCAGGCCGTTTGTTGGCGGCAACTGGAAAATGAACACCAACCGCACCACGGGATCGGACCTGGCCCGGGGCGTGACTGACGGGCTCATCGGCGTCGATGGCGTGGAGACCGCCGTCTTCCCGCCCTTTCCGTACCTGCTCACGGTTCGGGCGATTCTGCGCGACCGGGGCTCGTCGGTGCGCCTCGGGGCTCAGGACAACGCCTTTCAGAACGACGGCGCGTTCACGGGCGAGGTGTCGCTGGCGATGTTGAAGGACTGCGGCACGCAGGTGGTGCTGTGCGGGCACAGCGAACGCCGCCATGTGCTGGGCGAGAAGGACGAGACCGTCAACCGCAAGCTTCGGGCGGTTTTGGAGGCCGGGCTGGAGGGTGTGCTGTGCGTCGGCGAGACGCTCGATGAGCGGACGGCCGGACACCAGGACATCGTGACCGCCCGTCAGGTGCGGACTGGCCTGGCGGACATTCCCGCCAGCGTCGCCGATCGGCTCATTATCGCCTACGAGCCGGTGTGGGCGATCGGTACGGGCAAGACCGCGACGCCCCAGGACGCCCAGGAGGCCCACTCGCAGATCCGCCAGTTGCTGGCGAGGCTCTTCGGGCCGGATTCCGCCAATCGCGTGCGGATCATCTACGGCGGGTCGCTGAAGCCCGATATCGCCGCGGCGATCTTTGCTCAGCCGGATGTCGATGGGGGGCTGGTGGGCGGGGCGTCGCTGAACGCGGCGGATTTCGTCGCCATCTGCAAGGCGGCGGCCGCCTCGGCACGGGGGAAGTAAGCCGGGCGGATTCAAGACCGAAACGTGGCGACGGGGCGTTGACGCCCCGTATCATTCCGACCGCGAAGACGGTGTTTGTCGGGGCCGCTCCGGGCGGGGCGGGCTCGCATTGGTTTTCGTGGGATCGCGTGTTGATTGTCAGAAAGGGTTTCGATGCTTGCTTCGCTCGCGTTTGTCTGGCCGGCCTGGGCCATTGGGCTCATGACGCTGCTGTTCGTGGTCGTCAGCGTGATCCTGGTGCTGACGGTGCTCATCCAGAAGCCCCAGGGCGGCGGGCTCAGCGGCGCTTTCGGCAGTGGGGCGGGCTCGGGCCAGACGGCCTTTGGCACCAAGACCGGCGACGCGTTGACGGTGGCCACGATCATCATTTTCGCGGTGTATCTGCTGCTGGGTGTGGTGCTGGTGTTTGCGTACAGGCCGCACGCTGCGGGCGTGGTGACGCCCGCGTCCGGCACGCCGACGGCGCCCGCCGGCGGCAGCACAGCTCCCGCGACGAGCGAAAAGTCGGGTGAGGCGAAGCCGGCGGACGCGAAGCCTGCCGGGAACGCTCCGGCCGAAGGAGCCGCCAAGCCCGCGGGAGAGAAGCCCGCGGACCAAACGGCGCCGAGCGGTCAGGCGCCCGCCACGACCCCTGCCGCAACACCGGGTACGACGCCTCCCGCTACCACAACGCCCGTCAGCCCCGCGCCGTTGCCGGCAACTCCGAAGTGACGCTTGGACGCATGGCGGACGCTGGACGCTCTGCTGCCTTGCCCGGGCGGCTACTTTGATGACTCATCACCCGGGGCCGGGCACGGCGCCCCCGACGGGAGGTCTCGCGTGGTTCGAAGCATGACCGGCTATGGCGACGCGTCGGCGCAGGTGGGCGGGGCGCACTACTTCGTCGAGATCCGCACGCTCAACAACAAGTACTTCAAGGCAACCATCCGCCTGGCCGAGTCGCTGCAGGGCCTGGAAGCCGAGATCGAGTCGCGCTTGCGCGAGCGCATCTCGCGCGGGACGGTCACGCTCAACGCCCGCTGCACCGACGCCTCCGAGTCGGCGGCGTATGAAATCAACACCCGGGCCCTGGCCCGTTACATCGAGCAGCTCAGCACGCTCAAAGATGCCTCGGGCCAGCCGGTGAAGGCGGATGTCGCGCACCTGCTGGGGCTGCCCGGTGTGCTGCAGCCTCCCGGGAATGAGGAGCAGATGCTGGCCGCGGCCCGTGAGGCCTTTGAGCCGCTCATCGACAAGGCGTGTGCGAATCTGCTGGCGATGCGGGCCCGCGAGGGCGGGGTGCTGGTGGAAGACCTTCGCGGGAACCTGGCGTACATCGCCGAGCGTCTGGAGGCGGTAAGCCAGCGAGCCCCGCACGTCATCGCGGAGTACGAGTCGCGCCTGCGAACTCGCATCGAGACGCTGTTCCGCGACGCAGGGCAGCGGGCCGAGCCGGTGGAGGTCATCCGTGAGGTGGCGTCGTACGCCGAGCGGACGGACATCGCCGAGGAGTTGAAGCGGCTCAGCGCCCACGTCGATCAGTTCCAGGATCTGCTCGCCAAGGCGGACGGCAAGCCCATCGGGCGCACGCTGGATTTCCTGACGCAGGAAATGCTGCGAGAGGCCAACACCATCGTGAGCAAATCGCCCGACGCGACGATCTCCCGGGCGACGGTCGAGATCAAGGGCGCGATCGACCGCATCAAAGAGCAGGTGCAGAACATCGAGTAGGAAGGTGTTTGGGCCGGGCTGGGCGGGAACGCCCGGGGCTGGTACTATTCACGTCACGTCGGATCGCTTCTCAACGCCGATTCCGGAACTTGTCAGGATCGTGGCGAAGGGGTAGTTGATGACGGGTGTGCGTCACAGCGCAAGTCGGACGGCGGTGCTCGTGGGCGCCGCGGTGCTGTCGTTCGCCGGCCTTGCCCGGGGCGGCGGCGATCCGGCGATCGATGACGCCTGGCTCAGCGCCCGGATCGTCAATCTCGGCGACGCGGACTTTCGCGTGCGCGAGCGGGCGACCGACGAGATCAACCAGCGAACCTTGGAATGGACCGAGGAACTGAAGGCGGAGGTGGGTGCCGACGCGACGCTGACCGACGCCGAGCGAGAACTGAAGGTCCGCAAGGGCGTCGAAGCCCGCACTCGCGCTTGGATGGACGAGATCGAGGCTCGACTTGCCGGCACGGTCAGCGCGCAGCCTTCGCAGGACCAGCATGTCCGGCCGTCCGATGTCCAAGCCGATGTGAACCGTGCCGAGCTCAACAAAGAGCAGCGAGAGCGGCTCATGCAGATCGGCACTCGCCTGTTTTCCAGCGTGCCTCACGGGGCCATGGGTGTCAAGTTCTCGCGCCTCGATCGCGGGCAGGGCGTTGAGATCTCCGGCGTCATCGCGGGCTTTGACTCCCAGCGGGTGCTGCAGCCGGCCGACATCGTGCTCGACATTGACGGGCACGAGGTCAACGCCCAGACCGACATGCGTGCGGCAATCATCTCCCACGACCCGGGCGACAAGGTCGACATGACGCTGCTCCGCCGGGGTGAGCGGGTGGTGGTGGCGCTGCAACTGGGTGATCTTGATAATCTGCAAAACGCCGCGATTCCCGATCATTCGCTCATGCGCGACGCGTTTGAGCTGCGGGTGGCGCGTCGGGCGGGCGTGGCTCCGGACCGGGGCGGCGTGATCGATCCGGGCATGGATTCGGCCCAGTGGGCGAGCCTGCAGCTCGGCCAGAATGAGCGGATGGCCGCCCTGCAGCAGCAGGCACGCGGACGCAATGTCGATTCGGGCGACGAGGACGACAGCAAGACGCCGTCGATCGTCGCGGGCGGGGCCGACCGGCTCGCCAACGGGGGCGATACTGCATTCCTGGCCAACCCCAACGTCGCCGACCAGAATCAGATCGAAACGCTGCAGCGAAATCGGCAGACACTGGAACTGCAGTACCAGGGGCTCATCCGGCGGCTGAGCGTCGCACGCGATCCCCGATCACAGACCATCATCACCAACCAGATCCGTGCCATTCAGGCGCAGATCGGGCAGGTGGACCGGGCGCTGAGCCGCGCGGGCGTGGTGAGGCCGCAGATGGTGCCCGGCATGCGACGCAACATGGTCAAGCCCTGACCGAAGGGTGTGGCCGCGAGCTGCAGGCAGATCGAGTTAGCAGCGTTCAGATGATGCTGGTCCAGCGGGCAATCGCGTCGTTGACCGCGCGTACGCCCCTCTGAAACGGCTCGCGTTCGAGATCACCCGGGTTGAGCAGCGCGACGGCCTGACGGGCGCGTTCGATGGTCTTGCGGGCGTGGCTGGGCCGATCGGCGGGCGGGTAGGTGTCAAGGTCGCTCATGTTGTCGAGCACGTCGCCCAGCTTGACCAGGCGTGCCTGCCATGGGCCGCGACGCAGACGCTCGTGGTATTCGTCTTCTCGCGCAGGCTCGGGCATGGCCATGTTCTTGGTGAGAGCCGCGACGCAGTCGGCGACGATCGGGCCGAAGTCGTCCGCGATGTCTTCGTAGTCGGTGGTGGTGTCTTCGATGGTGTCGTGCAGGTAGGCCGCGGCGATCACCTGCGGGTCGTCGCACCCGAAGACGGCGGTGATGTTCTGGGCGACGCGGGCCAGGTGCGAGAAGTAGGGGGTCCTGGCGTCCTTGCGCAGCTGGTTGCGGTGCTTTCGCGCGGCCATCGCGCTGGCGGCTCGCCAGAGTTCGTGCGGGTCGGTGATCATGGGCGATGATACCCGCGTGCGAGGGCGAGGCTGGCCAGACCCCCACGCGGGAAAGCTCAGCGCACCAGGCGAACCTTTGCGGGTGAGGCCCCGTGCTCGTCGAAGATGGTGAGCTCGTTGGATTCGTTGGGCTTGAGCCAGGCGCCGGGCAGGAAGGCCCGCTGCTGCGAAGCGAGGCGCTTGCCGTCGGGCGTGGCCGCGAAGTAGCGGCTGACGTGCCGACCATTCAGGTAGATCTGGCCCTTGGTCAGCCCGGTCAGTTCGAGGAACAGCGCGGGCACTGGGTGATCAAGCGTCACGCTGCACCGGTGCCACAGGGGCAGGCCGGACGCGGCCTTGCGGGCCGGGGCGGGAGAAAAGGCGCTGCCGCCCGGCATCTCCCACTTGGCGAACGAGATCTCCGCACCCTCGAGCACGGACGACACCACCTCGTGGAAGTGCGTGGTCTTGGCGAGGGAGGAGAGGTGATCGCCGGCGTCCTCGGACGCTGGGAAGGCGAGCTGAACGCTGGCGTTGCCCTTGCCGAGCTGATCGTTGGAGATGACGACCTGGCGCGGGCCGCCCCGGTCGAGATAGGCGACGGGGGTGTCGTTGACGAGCAGGAAGGCGTGGGCGGGGGGCTGGTCGAAGGTGATGACGACATCGCCCTTCTTGCGGTGGAGCAATGTCCAGGTCAGGCGCTCGGCGCCGGTGGTATCGCCCTGGCTCACTTCCCACAGGGGGCTGCGGGCCTGGAGCATGTCGATCGGCTGGCCCGAGACCAACTTGGGTTTCACCCCCGAGATCGGGCGGACTTCGAGCCCGGCACCGAACAACCCCTTGCGCTCACCCAGGGACAGCCCCTCGGACGCGCGCCCCAGGTTGTCGGCCAGCATCACGAACGTGGTGCCTTTCTTGAGGGCAAGCGAGGCGTCGGGCTTTGCGCCGGGCCCCTGGCCCACCAGCCCTGCGGGCTTGGCGTGCGAGAAGATGTGCAGCCGATCGCCCGAGGTCGGGAATGCGACGTGTGCCTTGCGGGTCGAAGAAGGGCCCAGCGTCACGCGATACCACCCGTAGCCGAACGGGCAGCCCAGCGAGCCAAGGTCGCTGGGGCCGCTGACCACGGCGTAGCGGGGGCTGGTGCCGTCGACGTACTCCTCGCAGTCGGCGGTGTGCCACGGGCCGAGCGTCACCTTGGCGGGCTTGGCCCGGGCGGCGTGCACCTCGTGGGCGACGGTCTTGTGCGAGCCGTCGGCGCTGACTTTGAGGTAGGTCTTGTGCCCGGCCAGGGGCAGCGCCTGCCCCTCGGGGGTGACGCCGTCGACGCCGACGAAGACCGCGTCGTCGGTAATGAACGTGGTGTCGGCCTGTTCTTCGTTGAGGATGACCAGCGTCAGGCCTTCATGGTCGAGCACCACGGGCGGGCCGGCGTCGGGCACTTCGGCCTCCAGCGGGGAGCCGTTGACGCTGACGACCGCCTGTGCGCCGGGGGGGCCAAAGAGCACGAGGCTTCGCCCGGCGTGCCCAAGGGCGCTGATGTTGGCGTAGTCCAGGCGCGAACGCCCGCTGACGTTGACGTCGAACAGGCACCACGCCACGCCATTGGACATGACGCTGGCGGGCAGTTCCGACCCGTCGTTCAGCAGCAGGCTGATCGTGCGCCGCTGAGGCTTGGTTGCTTCCGGGTCATCCCCGAACAGGAACGCCACGGCGCCCTGCGCCCCGGCGGCATGCACCACCGAGCACACGCCCGAGCGCCCGGCCGGATCGGCCACGATGGGCTGGTACGTCGGGTCGAGGTTGGCGAAGACGCGAGCGAAGCGACTGGCTGCGGTTGCGATCCGTCGCACGGCTTGCAGTGCCGGCGTGGCGTTGCCCGCTTCGTCGATGATCGAGCCCGCGTTGGCGGCGGCTGCGGCGAAGTCGCCCACGCCCGTGCTCAGCTTCCCGCCCGAGAAACCGAAGTTGGTGCCGCTGCAGAAGGTCGTGAGATTGAACTGGCCTCCGCCGGCGGTGATCTCGCAGAGGCGGCGCAGCACCCGGCCCGGGTGGGGCGGGGTGGAGGGGGCATTGCCCCAGGCGTCGCGCGGGGAGAGGGCCAGGTCGATGACGATGCGCGGCTGGCCCTGGTTGATGGTGGCCAGTTGGCGCATGGTGCCGAGCATCGGGCCGTCGCCGCTCCAGCCGTCGATCTGGCCCTCGATGGACTGCCAGAGATTGTTGGAGTTCACGATCGGCACGCTGATGCCAGCTTCGCGGATGTAGCGGGTCAGTTCGCCCAGGTAGGCCGCGGCAAGGGTGTCGTGCCCGCACGTCCAGTGCGATTCGCACTGGACGAGGATGATGGGCCCGCCCGTGCCGGGGGCGGTGATCTGCCAACCCTTGATCTGGTCGGAAACGGCGTTGAAGAAGCGGCTGGAGGCTTCGAGAAAGGGGCCGTTGCCGGTGCGCAGCGTCTGCCCGCTGAGCCAGGGGGGCAGGCCTCCCATGTCATAGCCCGAGCCGACGAAGGGGCCGACGCCAAGGATGCAGTAGAGTCCAGCTTTGCCGACAAGGTCCACGAAATGACGCAGGTCGTTGTCGCCCGTAAAGTCGAAGCGTCCGGGGCGCGGCTCGTGCCGGCTCCAGAAGATCGGCGTCTCGATGGTGTTCAGCCCGGCGAGTTTGGCCTGATGGATGCGCTCTGCCCAGGTCTCGCGCGGCAGCCGCGCGTATGGCAGGCGGCCGGAGACCAGCCACACCCTGCGCCCGTCCACCAGGAAACTGCGACCGTCGTTGGTGATTGTCGGCATGCGCCTCGACGCTCCCCAATGGGCGAGGCCAATCCTGGCCTGTTCGGTACTCGATAGGGTGGCCCGCCCAGAGGGGAAGGATAGGTTCAAGGTTTGGAACCTGCAAACTTCACGCCAACTTTGAGCAACAGAATCGCGAAATTGCGGTAGACTTGAGGTTCCGGCAGGGGTGCCGTTTGGAGCCGGTTCGGACAACTCTCACGGATCAGGACAACTATTTGAACACAGATACGCCAAAACACGCGAATGTTGTCCGGAAAAGCCCAATGAAACTACGGGCCAGTATTTGTATTGGCATGGCTGGGCTCTGTCTCGCTGGGTGCGCGTCGGACCCGATGTCGGTGGATGAGCAGGTGCGAGCGCTGGTGGATCAAGGGTCGTCGCGGGTGAAGAGCGCGTCGCCGCCACCTTTGAGGGAAGCCAAGAGCGAGCAGTGGCGGGTGGGCGGGCTGACCTCGACGAATCCGAGCACCGTGAACCCGCGGGTGGATGAGCTGTCGTTTGATGCCGCGGCGGAAGGGCGGGACGTGGCGGCGCGGCTGGGGGCGTACGCGCAGGCGGAAGGCGTGCGCACGGACATGAACGCGCCGGCGCCACAAGGGGCGATCGCGCTGTCGCTGGACGACGCCCTCAAGCAGTCGCAGCGCACGGGGCGGGAGCTGCTGAGCGCCCAGGAGCAGTACATCTCGGCGTCGATCTCGCTGCTGATCGAGCGGCACCTGTGGGGCCCGCGCCTGTTCAACGACACTACGCTGGGGTTCAACGGCCAGGGCGACAACGGACGATTCGCCAATGCCCTGAGCGTTGTCAACAACATGAGGCTGACGCACCGGCTTCCGTACGGGGGGAGCGTGGAAGCCGCCTGGGTGTTCAACGCCAGTGAGCAGCTGCGCGAGGTGGCGGGGGCGAGGTACACCCAGTCGTCGAGCCTGGTGCTGAGCGGCAACATTCCGCTGCTGCGCGGCGCGGGAGATGTGGCCAGAGAGGACCTGATCCAATCGGAACGGAACCTGGTGTATGCCGCGCGGGACTATGAGCGATTCCGGCGGCAGTACCTCGTGTCGATCGCGACGGACTACTTCGAACTGCTCAACACGCTGGCGTCGATCGCGAACCAGGAGCGGCAGCTGGACGCGCTCAAGAAAAACGCTCGGACGCGGGCGGCGCTGGTGGAAGCGGGGCGGGTGGAGGCGTTTGAGAAGGGCATCGCCGACAACGAGGTGCTGAGCGCTCAGGCGGGGCTGGCGAGCCTGAGAGAGCAGTACATCCTGCAGTTGGAGCGGTTCAAGATCCGGATCGGGCTCCCGGTGGATCAGGCGCTGACGCTGGACGAGAAGGTGCTCGATCTGCCCGAGCCGGAGATCGACCTGGATCAGGCGGCCCAGGTGGCGCTGGAATATCGCCTTGACCTGCAGAACCAGCGCGACCGGCTGGATGACCTGCGCCGGGCGGTGGAGAACGCCCGCAACAACGAGCTGCCGGATTTGAACCTGAACGCCGGCGCCACGCTGCCGACCAACCCCAACCTTGAGCGGGGCGGGCTGAACTTTGACCCGGACAATGTGCGGTACTCGGCCGGGGCGACGCTGTCGCTGCCGCTGGATCGGGAGATCGAGCGGCTGAGTTCGCGGCAGGCGGTGATCACGCTGCAGCGGGCGATCCGCGATTACACCCAGGCCCGCGACAACGTGGCGGTGAGCGTGCGGAGCGCCTTGCGAAACGTGGAACTGGCGCGGTTTCAGCTCACTCTGGCCGAGCAGCAGGTGGAGATCAACAAGAGGCGATTGCGGGGGCAGGAACTGCAGGCCGGCACGGTGCCGACGCAGACGATCCTGGACTCGCAGAACGCGCTGCTGGCGGCGGAGAACCAGCGCGACCGTGCCCGGACGAATCTGCGTACGGCGGTGCTGAACTACCTGTTGGAGAGCGACCAGTTGCGCGTATCGGGGGACGGGCAGTTTGAGCCGTTGCCGGGCATGGCGGGGGCGAAGCCGCAAATGGCGAAATAGCCAAATTGCCAGATTGCTACATCAGCACGGTGGTTCGGGCGCGGAGGGTGAAAGCGGAGCCCCTTTCCGGTCTCGTTCTTCCTCTTTTCCTCGACTGCTTCTTTTCTGCTTCTTCTCTGTGACTCTGCGCCTCTGTGGTGAACCCTTCGGTTCTTGCCAGAGACGATCTCGGGATTCGCTGCGCTCATCCCGGGCGTGCACCGCACGTGCATGTGAAGGAGCAAGGGTGGCCAACGGGACTCGAACCCGCAACCCCCGGGATCACAACCCGGTGCTCTAACCAATTGAGCTATGGCCACCATCAAAGCTGCATGTCTGAAAGCCTGTTCCGCGGCGCGAAGGGCGGTCTGTGACAAACCGTCCGAAGCGACACGGTGACCGCGCAGGGTATGAGGGGTGGTGCGGGCTGGCAACCGGTGTTTGGCGCTTGCGAGGGCGGCGTCGGATGGTGGTGGTTTGGCACGGGGGCGGCCGATAGAATTTCGACCCGCTGCGGATGGGCCGCGATGGGGGGACAGGAGCCCGCCGATGAGCCATGCCATTCTCAGCCGACTCGATCTCTCTGACAAACGAGTCTTCAAAAATCTATCTTCGGCGGAGTTGGTCGAGCGAGCGCTGGCGGCGGGAGAGGGGCAGTTGGCGGCCAACGGGGCGCTGAGCTGTCTGACGGGCGAACGCACGGGCCGCAGCCCGAAAGACAAGCACCTGGAGGACGTGCCCGAGATTCACAGCAAGATCGCGTGGGGCAAGGTGAACATCCCCATGACTCCCGCGCAGTTTGATGCGGCGTTGGAGATCGCGGTCGCGCACGTGAACTCGCGCCCCAAGGCGTTTGTGTTCGAGGGGTACGCCGGGGCCGACCCGACGCATCGCCTGGGTGTGCAGGTGGTGACCGAGCAGGCGTGGCACGCGCTGTTCGCCCAGACGCTGTTCATCCAGCAGGGCAGCAAGGCGGCCGGGGCGCCGGCGCCGTTCAAGAAAGACTGGACGATCATCAACGCCGGGCGCCGCCGCCTGACCACTGAGGAGCAGGCCAAGCTCGGCTTCAAGAGCCCGATCCTGATCGCCCAGAGCATCACGCGGCGGATCGTGGTGATCCTGGGCACCGAGTACGCCGGCGAGATCAAGAAGAGCATCTTCTACGCCATGAACTACGACATGCCCGAGGTGGGCGTCTTCCCCATGCACTGCTCGTGCAACGTTGACAAGACGACCGGCGGCAACCCCGCGCTCTTCTTCGGCCTCAGCGGCACCGGCAAGACCACCCTCAGCGCCGACCCCAAGCGGGCGCTCATCGGCGACGACGAGCACGGCTGGAGCGACAAGGGGGTGTTCAACTTCGAAGGCGGGTGCTACGCCAAGTGCATCAAGCTGAGCAAAGAAGGCGAGCCCGAGATCTGGAACGCCATCCGTTTCGGCAGCGTGCTCGAGAACACGGTGATCGACCCGGTGACGCGCGTGCCGGACTATGACAGCGCCAAGTACACCGAGAACACGCGCGTGACGTATCCGGTGGACTTCATCGAGGGGGCGGTCATCCCCAGCGTGTGCGGGCACCCTAAGAACGTGATCTTCCTGACGGCGGACGCGTTTGGGGTGATGCCGCCCGTGAGCCGGCTGACCCCCGAGCAGGCGATGTACTACTTCGTGAACGGCTACACCAGCAAACTGGCGGGCACGGAGGCGGGGGTTGTCGAGCCCGAGCCGAACTTCTCGCCCTGCTTCGGCGGCGTGTTCATGCCGCGCCCGCCGATCAGCTACGCCCATCAACTGGCGGAGAAGATCAAGAAGCACGATGCCAACGTGTGGCTGCTGAACACGGGTTGGACGGGCGGGCCCTACGGCACGGGCAGCCGCTTCAAGTTGGCGTACACGCGGGCGTTCGTGACGGCGATTCTGGACGGCTCGCTCGCCAAGGCCAAGTTCACGCCGGATGAGTACTTCGGGCTGCCCCTGCCGGACGGGGTGCACGGCGTGCCCAGCGACGTGCTGAACCCCAAGAACACCTGGAAGGACAAGGGGGCGTACGACGCGCAGGCGAAGAAACTCGCGGCGTTGTTCCGGAAGAACGACGCGACGTTTGATATGCCCGAGGCGGTGCGGGCGGCCGGGCCGCGGGTGTAAGTCAGTATTTGAGATGACCCTTGTAGAGCGTGCGCCAGACTTCGGTGTCGGCCGCCTGGTTCCACACGCGCCCGCACTCCGGGCAGGGGGTGGCGTCGGTGTGGTCTCGCAGGTCGTAGCCGCAGTCGGGGCAGAGGTGGCAATCGGTTTCGCGGAGGCGGCGAGCAACAGATCGTTGGTGCCAAAGCATCGGAACGGCACCGAGCAATCCCAGAAACAGGTATGGCGGTACGACGAGCAGCAGCGAAAAATGGGGGATGTCGAACGCCGCTGGAATCGCCGCGACCAATGCTCCGCCGAGCAAAACTTGCCAGGCAAGCCAGCACCATATCAGGAAAGGCTTCGAGTACTTTGGGCGATGAAAGAGCTTGGTCATGCGCTTCTAAGCTTCTGCTCTCTGCCGAAGTCTCAAGTAGCCGATTTCGGATTAGATTTCCGCCAGACGCAATCCACGCTGATCACCACCAGCGACAGCACCATCAGCGCGTTGTATACGCCGCCCCCGATGACGATGGCGTACGTCGCGGCGTCGTAGTCGCGGGCGATCCACCAGCCCGCGAAATCCGCGAGCAGGCCCAGGCTGGCGAAGAAGCAGATGGCGCCGACAATCCGGCGGGGCAGGGCGGTGAGGCAGAGCAAGCCGCAGACGACGATGGTGAGCGTGCCCAGACTTAGGGCGTGGGTGTGCGTGCTCGCGGCGAGGACTTTCACGCTGTTGGGCTCGACCTTGCGTGAGAAGGCCAGCGGCTTCACGTCGTCCCAGTAGTCGAGCGGGATCGTCTTGGCGATCTCGCCTTGTGGCGTTGCCTTCGCCGCCCGCCCGTGGCACGAGAGGCAGTTGGCGCGGATGATCTCCGCCGGGGCGGCGTCGCCCTTGTCGAGGCTGTCGTAGTCCTCTGCGATGCGGGGTGAGCTAAGCCAGTCGAGCAAGGCTTTGCGGTTCGTGGGGCTCAGCGTGTCGGGGTGGTTGCGTTCGAGGGCGGACTTGATGGGCGAGGTGGTTTGGATGCCGTGGTAGGCGCCGCGGATGTCGTCGAGCGTGAGGCCCGGGCGCTCGTCGCGGTTTTCGTGGTGCCACTTGAGGTGCTGGAGCGAGGCGGCGAAGCCGATCGCCAGCACGAGGTTGAGGAGGACAAGGGCGAGGCGGGCGCCGAGCGGGAGTTGGCGGAGGTGGCTGTGGGGCATGGCGTGTTCGGCATTCGGCGTTCGTGACTCGGCGTTCGTTGAAAGGCAGCGGCCGGCGGTTCGACGGAGACGTCAGATTCGTTTCCGAGCGATTGACACGACACGTTTTACAGAGACCTCAACTCGGCGGGGTCGATCGCGATTTCCTTGCCGCTGGCCACCGCCTCGTGCGCCGCCAGCGCCACCAGTGTGGCCCGCGCCCCGTCGGCGGCGGAGGCGACCGCCGGCTGGCCCTCGGTCACGCTGCGCACAAAGTCGGCAAGCGCGTAATACAGCGGCGGGTTGGGCAGGCCCACGCCCTCCTTGAGTTTGCCTTGCGAGGCGAGCTTGGTCGCGTCGGCGATGAGCGTGATGCCCTCGTCCTTGTGGAACTGCTGGCGGTTGGCGTAGACCTCCCAGCCCTGCTGCGGCGCGTCGGCTTCTTTGAACATCCACCCTGCGGTCCAGGCGAGTTTGATGGCCGCGTTCGAGCCCAGGAAGATCTCGTGCGTGCCCTGGAACGAGTTCGCGAGCGTCGCGTCCCATGACAGGCGGACGCCGTCGGCGAAGGCGAGATCGCAATGCACGGTATCGGGGATTTCGCGCCCGTCCTTATGAAAACGGATCGACCCGGAGCCCCGCACGCTGACGGGGTAATCGTTCTTGAACCAGTGAAACACATCGAACTGATGCACGCCCAGTTCGCCGGGCAGGCCGATGGAGAGGGCTTTGTCGAGCCGCCAGTTGAGGGCGGCTTCGCGGGCCGGGTCGCTCGCGGGCACGCGCCACGTCGTCTTCTGGTCGCTCTGGGCCCGCATCGCGATGAGGTCGCGCACCGCGTCGGAGCGATAAAAGCCCCGCGAGAGTTTGTAGATGGGGTTCGAGCGGCCTTCCAGGGCGCTCGCGAAGACGAGCTTGTTCCCCTGCGCGGCTTGGGCGGCCTGGTGGATCGCAAGCACGTCCTCACGCGTGTGCGCGAGCGGAGTTTCGCAATACACGTGCTTGCCCGCGGCCAGCGACGCGATCGCCGGGGCCTTGTGCTCGTGCGTGGGGGTCGCGATGACGACGGCGTTGATCTCCTTCACCTTGTCGAACATCTCGGCGAGACTTGTGAACACCGCCACGCCCTGTGTGCGGCGGGCGGCGCGGTCGGCGCGGGATTGGTCGGTGTCGCAGACGGCCACGACCTTGGCGGCGTCGATCTTGGCGAGTTCGACCAGAGCCGCGGAACCTTGGCGGCCGGCACCGATGAGGGCGATGTTGAGCGGCGCCCCGCGACGAACCGGCGCGGCGGGCAGGGTGCTGGGCATGAGTGATACCACGGCAAAAGCCCCGGCGGCGGCGAGAAAATCACGGCGGTCAAGGTCATTCATGAAGCGAGCTCCGGCGAGAGGTGCTGGGCGAACGAGTCAGAATAGGTCCAGGTGTCGCTGAGGCGGACAGCCGTGGCGAGGCCGTGCGGGAGCGCCGCCCCGCGTGCCGAACCCCGCACGAGCAGCGCGGTGGACCATGCGTCGGCGATCGCGGCGGAGGTGTGCACGCATGCGGCAAAGGTCGAGTCGCGTGAGTCCTCGCGGGCTGGCGAAGGCAAGGTAGAGCCGCCAGCCCATCCCGTCGGCGCACCCGTGCGAGGATCAATCACATGCCCCACGCTTGAACCTGCGATATTGGCCGTGCGGCCGTGCGGGGCGGAGATGCCCAGCGCGCTGTCACGCAGGTGCACCACCGGTGACCCGTCGAACGGTCCGAGGCGAACGGGCCAGCCGCGGGGCGAGTGGGGGGGCGAGCCGATCGCGACGACCGAACTGGTGCCCCCATGCAGCAGTGCGGCTGCCACGCCCGCTTCGCGAAGCACCTCGGCAGCGCGGTCGATCGCCCAGCCTTTGGCGATCGCGCCAAGATCGATCTCGATGCCGGGGTGCGCGAAGGCGAGCGTGCACGCGGTTTCTTCGAGCAAGAGATGCTGCGAGCCCCAGATGGCCGGGGTGGCCCCTCTTTCCGAGAGGGGCTCTTGTGCCTGCAAAAGTGATTTCTCGCCCCTCTCGGGGAGAGGGGCTACCCGAAAGCCCCAATGGCGCATGAGCGGGGCGATGGTGATGTCGAAGCAGCTTCGTGAATCGCGCCAGACGTCGAGCGCGAGGCGCAGAATGTCGCGGGTCTCGGCATCGAGCGCGACGGGCCGTTCGGCCGCCTCGCGGTTAATTCGGAAGACCATGCTGCCGCTCGCGAAGTACGACCAGCGGGCGGAGAGGCTCTCGATCTCCGCGAACGCGGCTTCGGCCGCGGCCCGCAGGCGCGTCTGGTCGGCTCCGAACAGCACGCACTCGAAACGCGTGCCCATGGCATCGCACGCGAGGCGCAAGGATTCACCTGCGGCGCTCACGCGCTGCATCTCGCTGCCCGTTCGCTCTTCGCCATGCCGCGGAAAGGCGGGACGCCTGTCCCACCAGCAGCCGGGAGATTGGGACGCCGCCTCCACCTCAGATCGCCCGCGAGGTCATGGTCTTGGGGTCGAACGCGAACGCGCGGCCTTCCCACATGCTGCGCGTGGCGAGGTCGACGACGATCATCACCTTGAGCCCAAGTTCGGTGCCGCTCCAGGTGGCCTCGCGCGTGCGGATGCAGTGCAGCCAGCGCAGGCGGTGTTTGTCCTGGTCGTTGCCGATGTCGGGGCACTCGATGGTCTTCTCGTCGATCTCCTCGGCGAACGGGCGTTCAGGCCTCAGCACGCAGTGGCGCGAGCCCAGATAGATGTTCGCCTTGTGCCCGCGGATCATGGTCTCCAGCCCCGCCTCGTTGCATGTCGAACCGGCGACGACCATCTGGTGCCCGGTCTCAAACTGGGCGGCGATGTTGATGTTGTCGAAGTTCTCCATGTCTTTGTCGCTGTGGTGGGCGCCGGTGGCGGCCACCTTCACGGGCCAGCCCTGGTCGAGCGCCATCATCATGGGCGTCATGACGTGAACGAGAAGATCGCCGCAGATGCCGGTGGAGACTTTGCGATACCGCCGCCACTGGTAGTACACCTTCGGGTCCCACGGCATGGGTCCGACGGGCCCGCACCATGTGTCCCAGTCGAGGTTTTCGCCCGGCTTCCACGCCGGGTCGATGGTGTAGTGCCATTCGCCTTCTTTGCTGTTGCGGCAGTAGCTCGTCTGGCTGAAGGTCGGCGTGCCGATCGCGCCGGCCTTAATGAGTTTGGCCGCCTCGTGATACTTGGGCAGGTTCACCATCTGCGTGCCGACCTGAAAAATGAGATCAGGATTGCTGCTGGCGGCCTGGTGCAGGTGCAAGGCGTCGGCCAGGTTCAGCGTCATCGGCTTTTCGCTGTACACGTCCTTGCCGGCCGCGATGGCGTCGATGCCCGCCTGGGCGTGCCAGTGCTCGGGCAGGGCCAGCAGCACGGCGTGCAGATCCTCGCGGGCGAGCAGGTCTTTGTAGTTGGTGTAGGTGTCGAAAGGGGTCTTCTGAATCTTGGCGAGTTCCTGCTTTCCGTGCTCCAGGAAGATCTTGTTCAGGTCGCAGATCGCGGCGATCTCGACCTTCTCCTGGCCGTCTTTATTGAAGTTGGCGAACGAGATGACGTGGTTGAGCCCCATAGCGCAGCCGCCCGGGCCGCCCAGACCGATGACGCCCATGCGGATCGGTTCCCCGTCTTTGACCGCCTTGCGGGCCTTGGCCTTGGGTGGCGTGAATGCGGCGGGCGTCACGCTGCCCGGCTGGGCGGCGGCGCCGGCCCGCGAGCCGATGAGCGCGGCCCCGGCGAGAGCCGCGGCACCTGCGAGGAAGCCGCGACGCGATTCATCGATATGGGCGGGCTTGTGGGGCGAGGGCTGGGAGGTGGTCATGTGGGTGCTCCTGAGGGGAAAGGCAATTGGTGTACCACGAAGCGGGGCGGGGTGCTACCGCCAATGCCGAAAAATCACGCGGTCGCCGGCGTCGGCTCGGCCCTGGTCGAGCCGGGACGGAAGGCCAACGCCAGCAGAATGCCGCTGCCCAGGCCGATCGCGGCCTGTACCAGCCACAGGCCCCGCCAGGCCGGGTTGACGCCGTCGGTGGGGAAGGCGTGATCAAGCCACTGGTTGTACAGCCCTGCCAGCACCGGCCCCAAACCCAGGATAATGATGCCGAAGACCGTCTGGGCGGAGTGCCGCGAGTCTGCGGGGGCGACCTTTTCGACGTACAAGAACGAACCCGCAAAGAAAAATCCGTAGCAGATGCCGTGCAGCACGCACGCCGCGACGGCGATCGTGCGTGTCTGCTCTGTGGAAATCGCGAACAGCGCATACCGAGCCGCGAAGGCCAGACACCCGATCGTCAGCACACCGCGATACCCCAGCCGCTTCAGGAACAACCCCAGAATCGCCAGAAAGCCGATCTCCGAGAACTGGCTGATCGACATGATCGGGCCGACGTACTGGTCTTCGAACTTCAGAAAACTATTCAGGAACACGCTGGTGCGGATGAAGAACACCTGGTGGATCATCGCGATGGGCAGCGCCACCAGCGTGACGACCAGAAAGCCCCGGTGCGTGAGCAGACGGAACGCCCGCAGGAACGCCAAGGGATGCTCGACCGATCGCGTCGCGGGCGTCTTGGGCAAGAAGAACACCGCCCACACGCCGTAGAGCACCGCCATGATCCCCGACACCCGCAGCGCATCGGCGATCAGCGCCTTGCTATTCGCCAGCGGCTCACCGACGAAGAAGGGCGGCAGCGCCGACACATGCACGTTGTGTTGCAGCCAGATCAGCGGAAACGCGTTGCTGGCGATGATCCAGCCGATCGTGCCCCAGGTGCGCACGATCGGAAAATCCCGCTCGGCGTGCCCCAGATGCGCGAAGGCGATCGAGTTGGTCAGCGCCAACGTCGGCATGTAAAACACCGAGTAGAAGATCGACAGAATCAAGAACACGTTGTAATCGTGCACGCTGGCGGTGATGAACTTCAGCACGCCTCCGATGATCAGCAGGATCGCCAGCCACCGCTCAGCGTTCATGAATCGGTCGGCGATCTGCCCGCCCAAGAACGGCGCCGTCACCGCCCCGATCGAGCCCGCCAAACCGAGAATCCATCCCACTTGCGTGCTCGTGAAGCCGAGCCCGCCCTCGGCGATCGACGCCTGCAGGTACGTCGCGAGGT
The DNA here is from genome assembly GCA_016124375.1 of Tepidisphaera sp. Taxonomy (GTDB): domain Bacteria; phylum Planctomycetota; class Phycisphaerae; order Phycisphaerales; family UBA1924; genus RI-211. The sequence goes on along the minus strand of WGNV01000002.1, from coordinate 314,538 downwards.
ATGGCAGCCACACGCCCCACACGGCGTACTGCAGCAGCATCATGATCGACAACGACACCTTCGGAGCACGGCTGTTGTGCATCGGGTCCTCCACGCGAGCGGTCAGCCGCCGAGCCTACCGCGATTCGGCCCGGCGTGCGAATCCACCCTGGAACATGTCCCGGAACACATCGCGGCACCCGTGGTACGCTCCCCGCCATGCCCACCACCTCCCCCCGCCCCGTCACGCTCTTCACCGGCCAGTGGGCCGATCTGCCGCTGGAAACGCTGGCTTCCAAGGCCAGGCAGTGGGGGTACGACGGGCTCGAACTCGCCTGCTGGGGCGACCATTTCGACGTCGCCCGCGCCAACGCCGAGCCCGATTACTGCCGGGGCCGTCATGAACTCCTCGCCCGCCACGGGCTCAAGGTCTGGGCCATCAGCAACCACCTCGTGGGCCAGGCCGTGTGCGACCGCGTCACCGAGCGGCACAAGGCCATCCTCCCCGCGCGGGTATGGGGCGATGGCGACCCCGCGGGCGTCAGTCGGCGTGCCGCCGACGAGATGATCGCCACCGCCCGAGCCGCGGCCAGGCTCGGCGTCACCGTCGTCAACGGCTTCTCCGGCTCGCCCATCTGGGACAGGCTCTACTTCTTCCCGCCCTTGGGGGCGGACGAAGTGCGCCGGGGCTACGAGGCCTTCGCGGCGGCATGGATCCCCATCCTCGACGAGTTCGCCAAAGAAGGCATCAAGTTCGCGCTTGAGGTTCACCCTACCGAAATCGCCTACGACATCCACACCACGCGCGAAGCACTCGCCGGGGTGCGGCGGCACAAGGCCTTCGGATTCAACTTCGACCCCTCGCACCTTTATTGGCAGTTCGTCGACCCGGTGAAGTTCATCCGCGCCTTCCCGGATCGCATCTTCCACTGCCACATCAAGGACGCCATCCGCACCCTCGACGGCGATTCGTCCGTGCTCGCCTCGCACCTCAACTTCGGCGACCCTCGCCGCGGCTGGGATTTCCGCTCGCCCGGCCGGGGCGGCATCAACTTCGAGGAGATCATCCGGGCCCTCAACCAAGTTGGTTACGACGGGCCGCTCAGCGTCGAGTGGGAAGACAGCGGCATGGACCGCGAGCACGGCGCCCGCGAAGCCTGTCAGTTCGTGCGACGCCTCGATTTCGCCCCGCCGGGCCGCGCGTTCGACGCGGCATTCGACTCCTCCGACGCCCGGGCGGAGAAGCGCTCGTGACCCGCCGCGTTCTCCAACTCGGCATGATCGGGGGCGGCTCGGGCGCGTTCATCGGGGCCGTGCATCGCCTGGCGATCCAACTCGATGGCGAAGCCCGCGTCGTCGCGGGAGCGCTCTCGTCCACCCCCGAGCGGGCCCTGGAGAGCGGCCGCGAACTCGGCCTCGCCGCCGATCGAACCTACCCCGACTGGCGGGCGATGTTGACCTCCGAGCGTCAGCGTCCCGACCCCATCGACGCCGTCGTGATCGTCACGCCCAACCACGCCCACTTCGAGCCCGCGCTGGCGGCCCTCAACGCTGGATTTCACGTGATCATCGACAAGCCCATGGTCGTCGAACCGGCGCACGCGAGCGCACTGCAGGAAGCCGCGACGCGGGCCGGCCGCATCCTCGCCGTCACGTACAACTACACCGGTTACCCCCTCGTGCGGACTGCACGCGAACTCATCCGCACGGGCGAACTCGGCCCCATCCGCAAGGTCATTGCCGAGTATCACCAGGGCTGGCTCGCCACCAACCTCGCGAGCGAAGGCCAGAAGCAAGCCGCCTGGCGGGGCGACCCCGTGCTGGCCGGCGCCGGAGCCTTGGGCGACATCGGCACGCACGCCGAGAATCTCATCCGATACGTCTCTGGCCTGCACATCGAATCTCTCGCCGCCGACGTGCACACGCTCGTCCACGGCCGCCGCGTCGACGACGACGCCCTCGTGCGCCTGCGTTTCGCGGGCGGCGCCGTCGGGCACATCAGCGTGTCGCAGGTGTGCGTGGGCGAAGAAAACGGCCTCGCGCTCCGAATTTATGGCGAAAACGCCGGCCTCACCTGGCGGCAAGAGCACCCCAACGAGTTGCACCTGAACACCCTTTCGGGCGACCGCCGCATCATCACTCGCGGCTCGACCGCCTCCCAAGCCCAAGGTCTCGGCGCCACCCGCCTCCCGCCCGGTCACCCCGAGGGGTTCATCGAAGCCTTCGCCAACGTCTACCGGGGCGTTTTCGCCGCCATGCGAGGGGAACGCGGGGCTGAATATCCGGACGTGAACGCGGGCGCGGCGGGGGTGCGATTCGTTGCCGCGGCCTTGTCAAGCCGGGGCGCCTGGGTCCCGCTTCGCTAGCACGCCGGTTATAGGGCGAACGGCCTTTCTCCCGAGTCAGGCCGCCTCAATGCGCCCGCGCCAAGGGCCGATGACATCCCGGAGTTAGCGCGCGGAGCTATGTCATGTCCAACACCCCAAATGGTCAGCGGCCACCACTCAGGAGCACGCTTTCGGGCGATCCGGAGATGCTCGAACTGGTCGAGATGTTCGTGGCCGACCTCTCGCGAAGGCGGGAGGCGATCCGAGCCGCGATGGAAGGGCGGCGCGCCGATGATCTCAAGCGCCTCGCCCACCAACTGCGCGGGGCGTCGGCCAGTTACGGGCTCAAGCCCTTGGGCGACGCTGCGGGCCGGGTCGAGGACGCGATCAAGCGATTGGAAGGTCGCGACGCCGCCGAGCTGGAGCGGGTGCGTGCCGAAGTGGACGAACTGATCGAAATGTGCGATCGGGCGGCGGGTGGCTGAACAAGCGCGGGGGCGTGGGATCATGCATCAGCCGGGGCAGGTTGACACCGAGGGAACGGACTGCGTGCTCGTCATCGACGATGCACCGGAAGTGCATCGCCTGCTCGCGTTTCACCTCTCTCGCGAAGAACTCAAGTGCATCAGCGCGTACGACGGCCCCGAGGGGCTGAGCGTCGCCCGGTCGCGCCTCCCCGCCGCCATCATCCTCGACCTGGACATGCCGGGCATGGACGGGCTGTCGGTCCTTCGCGCCCTGAAGGCCGACGAAGGGACGCAGAACGTGCCGGTGCTCATCCTCGCCCGCGAGCAGAACGCCGAGCGCAAGGTCGAGTGTTTCGAAGCCGGCGCCAGCGATTTCATCGGAAAGCCCTTCGAGTTTGCTGAGCTTCGCATGAGGCTGCGCAGCCTGCTGCGCACCCATCGGCTGTTCCGGCTCTTGGCCCAGCGTGCGCAGGTGGACGGGCTCACGGGGCTCTGGAATCGCGCGTTCTTTGACAGCCGCTGGAGCGAAGAGTTCGCCCGCAACAGCCGCCAGGGTCACCCCCTGAGCCTGGCGATGCTCGACATCGATCATTTCAAGCGAATCAACGACACCCACGGGCACGCGACGGGCGACGTGGTGCTGGTGGGCATCGCCAAGATGTTGTCGCGTGAAGGCCGCCGCACCGACCTGGTGTGTCGCTACGGGGGCGAAGAGTTCGCGATCATCATGCCCGACACGCCCCCGGGCGAAGCAATGAACGTGTGCGAGCGAATCCGAGCCGCCATCTGCGCCACCACCTGGGAGTTCCGTAAGACTCCGCCCGTGACCGCATCGGTCGGCGTCGCGGGGTGCCGCGCCAAGGCCAGCGTCAACGCCGAGACCTGGGTTCAGATGGCCGATGCCAACCTCTACGTCGCAAAGCGGGGCGGGCGCAACCGTGTCGTGCTGGGCGAGGTGCCCCCCGTCGACGGGAGCTTCCGGATCGCGGGTTGAGCAAGGGCCCGCGGCGCAAGGCCGGGTGTCAGCCGCTTCCACGCCGCATGCGGACGGTGTCCGGCGCATCGGGGCGGCGGCCGAGCGAGTTCCTAGAACGGAAACTGAAACCCGCTGTAAAGCATGATGGTGTCGATGCCCGGGTTGTTGTCGTCCCCGTGAATGCGCGCGTTTGAAACGTGCGCCCAGCGCAGGCCAACGACAAGACGCTCATCGCCCGCGTCATTCAGCGCGAAGGTTGCGCCCACGCCCGCGCGGGGCGTGAAGTCGAACGACGTGCCGTCGTACGGGACGTTGTCGGTCGCGACCAGCACGCCGATGCCGATGTCGGCGTAGATCGTGTAGTCATGCTCGTGCACAAAGTGCCAGCGAAACACGACGTTGGGGTTGATCCCCGCCGCGTCGTCGCCCTCCTGGTCGTAGTACCACGCGCCCAGCTCCGCCGCGAACTCCACGTCATCCGCGACGAAGTGGCTCCACGCGCCGTACACGTTGCCGTCGATGTGCGTGTTGCGCCCGACCGCCGCCCCGCCCCCGATGGTCCACCAGTCCGATCCCGCCGACGCAAAGTCAACGTGCGCGGGCGACTCCAGAACCTGCGGCTGTCCGAGCGGTTCGCCCGACGTAAAAATCGGCGACAGCGGAGATTCGGTGTGCGATTCCGGTGCTGGCGTCGGCGTGACCGCAGGCGCCGGCTGCGAGCCGGTCGGCACGATGGCGATCTCGGGCGCGGCGCCGGTGTCGGCAATATCCACCAGCCGCATGGTCTGCGCGTGGGCGACGTTCAGAGCGGGCGCGAGCCCGGCGACAAAAGCCGCGGCTGCAAATCGGCGGGGCATGGGCATGGCCTCCGGGGTTGGCGCGATGCTAGTCGCGGCGATCGCCCGTGCGTCGCGCGTCAATCGACACGCGCGGTACAGTTGGCCCGATGACCGACGACGCGACCGACCTGCCCCGGCAGATGAACCAGCTTCAGGACCAGGTGCGCACGCTGCAGGAGCACGCGGCCTTCGCGGACCACGCCGATGAATCCCTGAAGGCTCAGTTGGTCGAGGTCGATCGCGCGGTGCGGGCCCTGGCCCAGCGCCTCATCGCCCTCGAAGCACGCCTCGCCGGGCTCGTCGAGCCCAAGGCCGAGGACGACGCGGAGTGAGCGTCGCGGGCCACTTTCACATCGGGCGTGATTCGCTGGGCTTGGGATCCGGCTTCGCCATCGGGCGGCTGCGCATCTCCAGAATCATCCCCCGAAGTTCGCGACGGTGCAGTCGCCAGGTGTTCGCCAGGTCCACCAGCGCCACCAGCAGCACGATCGTGACCATCCCCGAGACCAGCATCCACGCCATGACGAACCCGCGCTTGTCGTTCGAGGGGTCTGCAATGCCCAGCGCATATGCCGCCAGCGGCAGGGCGAAGAGCATCAGCAGCCCGTTGGCGATGCGGATTCGACGTCGGCTGGCCGGCATCTCCGCCCGGGGCAGCCACAGCACGTGCCCTGCAACCACCAGCATCGCCAGCACCGCCAGCGGAAAGACCGCCCATGAGGGCACCAGGCCAGCGGCCAATGTGGATAGGGACATCAACCGATCTCCGAAGACCCCGCCAAATCCGAAAGCAGCGGGCCGAGGCGGCGCTTCAACTCCCGCATGGGCAGTCCCATAATCGTTGTGGGATCGCCTTCCCATGTGATCGGCCATCCGGCGTCAACACGTTCGGAAAGGTTGTAAGCACCTGCCTTGCCCTTCCAGCCGCCGGATGCGACGTATTCGTCGATCTGGGCGGGGCTTAGGGTCCCCAGCGTGACCGTCGCGCGATCCACGAACAGGTGGCGCTGCCCGCTCGCGGTCTCGATGAGCGCCACGCCGGTGATCACGTCGTGCTGGCGTCCGGCCATGCGGGCGATCATCCCCCGGGCTTCCTCGGGGGATGTCGGGGTGCCCACGAGATCGCCATCGACCAGGCATGCGGTGTCGGCGCCGAGGACGAGGCGCGGCACCGTGCCGCCGCCCGCCCGGCGGAGTTCACGCCACTTTGCCCAAGCCTTGAGATATGCCAGCGAGGCGACCCACACGCCCGGCTCGACCCGGCCCGGTACGAGCATCGCGTCGTCAAACCCGGGGTGGCCGGCCTGGTGGTCCAGTCCGGCTTCGCTCAACAGGCTGGTGCGCCTGGGAGAGCGGCTCGCAAGCATCAGCGCCGGAGGAGTACTGGCGCCGAGAGCTGAGGTATTGAGCTCGGACATGCGCCCTCCCTGGCCGCCCGCGGGAAACTGCTCCTTGACTTCGATTCCGCACCAACTGTCAGCGGCTTCGAGCGCCGCCCCGCAGGAGCCGGTAGAGCCTGAGGAAGATGTGAGTGATTGAGGGTTCATGACTGAGGTTGAGGTGGGAGCGGGCGTGTTGGTGATACGCATGGCGGGCACTTTCGTTCGTTGATTGAAGAGTCGGAGGCCCGCAGGGGTTGGATGCGGCGTGACGCTCTTTGTTCGGGATCGGCGGCGAGTTTTGCGGATTCTTGCTGAGTATTTTCGGCGTTTTGAGGACGGCTACGCTGGAATATGGGATTCGAATCGCCGCAAGTCCATGCCGTGCAGGTTGATATCGCGTGGGAAGACCCGGAGACGAACTTCGCCCGAGTCCGGGACCTGCTCGGGAGGGCGCCGGTGAAGCCCGGCGACCTGGTGGTCCTTCCAGAGATGTTTTCGACAGGGTTTTCCTTCAATGTGCAGCGCACTTCGGACGCGAGCGGTGCGACGCTGCGTTTCCTCGAAGACCTCGCGCGGCTGTTGCGCGTGACCATTCAGGGCGGCCGAACGCTGAACGGCGCTGCCGGCGAAAAGGCCCGAAATGTGATGACCATGGTCGGCGGCGATGCCCCGGAGCAACCCCGCCCGCTGGGGGAGTACTCGAAAATTCACCCTTTCCAGCGCGAGGCCGAGGTGATCGCAGGAGGGGACAGGGTGATGGTGTACCCCTGGCGTGCGGACCCCGGACGCGAGATCAAGGTGTGCCCGGTTATTTGCTATGACCTTCGATTTCCCGAGCTCTTCCGGCGCGGGCTTGACCTTGGGGCGGAGGTGTACGCGATCGGCGCCTGCTGGCCCAGCGTGCGCCACGCCCACTGGCGGGCGCTCTCGATCGCCCGTGCGATCGAGAATCAGGCGTTTGTGATCGCCTGCAACCGCGCGGGCGACGACCCGGCCGGCTCGGGCGGGCTCCACTACGCGGGGGGCAGCATGGTGCTATCGCCGATGGGCGAAGTGCTGGGCGAGCTGGGGGAGGAGCCTGGGGTGCTCAGCGTGCCGCTCGATTTCGGCGTGCTCGACGCGTGGCGGGGAAAGTTCTCCGCATGGAAGGACCGGAAGCTGTAGACCGAGCCTACTCCTGGGGCTCTTCGCCCTCCTCCGCTGGCAGTTCCGGATGCTCCACGCCCGGCTTGGCGTCACCGAAGATGGCGCTTCCGACGCGCACGATGTTGGCGCCTTCGGAAATCGCAACCTCGTAGTCGCCCGACATGCCCATCGACAGGATGTTGAATGGCACGTTTTCGCCAAAGCCGATGCGCGACATCTCCTCGAAGAGTTCGCGGCAGCGCCGGAACGTCGAGCGCGTCTCTTCAGGGTCTGCGGTTTCGGCGGCCATGGTCATAAGCCCGCGCAGGCGCACATTGATCATGGTGCCGAGTTGCTCGGCCATGGGGATGGCCGCGGGGATCGGGCAGCCGAACTTCTGCGATTCCCCCGAGCAGTTGACCTGCAGGAGCACCTCGATGGGGTTCTCGCGCTTGAGCGCCAAGACCTGCAGTTCTTCCGCCAAACGCAGCGAGTCGACGGAGTGAATCAGGCGGGTGAACTCGACGACCTTGCGCGCCTTGTTGCGCTGCAGGTGCCCGATCATGTGCCAGCGCACGCCGTCCGAACCTCCCGGAAGCCCGGTGGCGGGCTTCAGGTTGATCTTGCTGTCGGTGAACAAGGAGGCGTCGTCGGTCGAAACCTTGCGTGCGCTCGGGACGATCTTCTGACGCGAGAGGTACTCCTCGACGATGGCCGCGTGCTGCATGAGAACTTGCACGCGGTTTTCGCCGAAGTCGCGATGGCCAAGGTGCAGCAAGGTTCGGATCTGCTCGGGATCCGCGTGCTTGGTGACGGCGCAGAGAATGATGTCCGAAGGGCGGCGGCCGGATCTCTTGGCGGCCTCGGCGACGCGCTGCGTCACTTCGGCATAGCGCGATTCGACGGTCTCACTGGAGCCTTTGGCGCTGTGGGTGGTCGTGGGCATGGCGGGGTCCCCAAAGCCGCGACGGGCGTCGGCATCCGTGCCGAGCGATGGCGGCGGACGGGCGCGGCTGTGTGAATAGCATAAGGGCCCGCCCGCGATGTTCCACGCGGCGGAGTTTACAATCCGCCACCCGATTCGGAGAACCTCAATGCGCAATCCGCTGCCCGCCCGCACCACGCCCCTGAGCGTGGGAGAGATCGCCCCGGACTTCACCCTGACGACCCAGGACCGCAAGGACTGGAACCTGGCCGAGCATGTCAAGAAGGGCGATGTGGTGCTCTGCTTTGTGCCGCTGGCGTTCACCGGTGTCTGCTCCACCGAGATGAAGTGCATCTCCGACGACTTCGCCAAGTGGAGCGGCAAGGGTGCGACGGTGGTGGGGGTGGATTGCGACAGCTTCGCCGCCAACCAGGCCTGGGCCGAGAAGGAAGGTTACAAGCACACGCTGCTGAGCGACCTGCACCGCGAGGTGGTGAAGGGATATGGGCTTTATTGGGCCGACCTCAACGTGGGCCAACGCGGGACGGTCGTGATCGGCAAGAGCGAAGACGGCAAGGGAAAGGTCAAGTTCGTGCAGGCGAGGCCGCCCACCAATGCCATGAAGTGGGAGGATGTGTTGGCGATGGTGTGAGGCGAGGATCCGACGCGGCCGAGCGTGAGGTGACCCTCCCTCACGGTCGGGCTACTGACGGGCCATTCCGGTCCTCAGCGCTATTGCCCCTTCTGAAGCATTTCGTACACCTCGGCGGCGACGCCGTTGAGGTCCGCCCGGTCGCGAAGGCGGGCGATCGCTTCGGCGCGCTCGCCGCTCTTGGCGAGGATGACGCTGGCCAACCCGTCGTGGGCGCTGTGCCCCTGCCAGTAGGCATCGTTCTGCCAGCGCTTGCCCCCGGCGAAGACCAGCGTGCGAGCCTCGGCCACGCGCCCGGCGGCGTGGGCTTCTTCGGCAGCCGCGAAGGCCAGGCCTCCGACCCGCATCCAGAAGATCTCGAACTCACCCGCCTGTGGCAGTTGACTCTGCACCTGCTCGAGCGCGTCCAGCACGGCTCCGGCAAAGTTGGTCGCGTTGGCCGAAGGAACGATCACGGTGGTGCCCTTGAGCGGGCGATTGTCCTTGGCGGACTCGAGGTAGTCGAACGCCAGATTCATGGCAGCGTCAAGCTTGAGGTCGCCCGCCTTCCACGACTTCACCAGCGCGGCCGAACCCGCAGTGCGGCCGCCGCTGACGCTGTTGGTCAGCGCCGCCGCTTCCAGCAGCGGGTCATTCTTGTGGCACCCGGACAGCGCAAGCCCGCCCAGCAGCAACATCACGACGAACGCCACGGGGACGGCGGGCGAGCGACGACGGGAGGAATAGCCGGACGGGCGAGTGTCGGTTCGCATGAGAATCCCCCTTGGAAGCGGACAAAGAAAGGTTACTGCCCGTCGGGGGGTGGGGTTGCAGAGGGCTCCGCATTCGCCGGAGGTTTCCTGAAAAACGCGATGTACCCCCACGCCATCTGACCCAGCACCGTGGGAATCGCCCCCAGAATCGCCCCGTGCATCGGGATCGGCAGATACTGGGGGACGAGCAGGAACACCGCGATCGTGCCCCCGATCAGCGGCACGAGGATCCAAGGTTTGAATCGCTTGCGTGCGGCGGCCGCGGTCATTTCGGTCGCCCGCATCGCGCGATCCCGGTATTTTTCCATGAGCCGCCGCGCCCACGCAAACTCATTGCCCAGGATCGCGAGGGCGGCGAACGTGACGGGAATGCCCGGCCCCGGCCCTGGCAGCATGATGAGCCCCAGGATGAGCATCGCCATGCCGACGACGAACACGATGGACTTGCGGGCGGTCGAGAGCGTGTCGCGGGTGAAGCGTTCCGCCCCGGGGCCGATGGCCGATTTGCCGCCCGGACCTGCTGCCAGCGCCAGCACAAGCCCCGAGGCCAGCGACGCCCCGAGCACCATCAGCGATGCCAGCGTCGAGGGGCGAATCTTGTCGGGGGCCGCGATCAGGAAAGCGGCGTAGCCCAGCGACACCGAGAGCCCGACCTTGACCCAGGGCAGCCAGCCCCGGTTGACTTCGAGGGCCGCGTACAGGGATCTCAGGCAGGGGAGCGCAAGCGCCGTCGCCGCCAGCAGCAGCACCGGCTCGTGCGATAGCGCGAAACCCGCCGGGACAGAATCGATCGCGAGGTACACGTCCGCCGAGGTCAGCGTGGCCAGTGCGACGACCAGGGGCGTGACTGCCAGTCGCCCCCCGCGCAGCGTGATCATCGCGCCGGCGTGCTCACTCGCTCGCACCGGCACCACGCGCTTTAGAAGTCGTACGACGAGGTAGCGGTCGGGTGAGCCCGCATCCTGCGGCACCAGCAACATCCGCAGCGCCGCGAGAATGAGCACGCCCGACATCAGAAACTTCAGCCAGGGCGCAAGCAGCAGCAGCGACCCTGAGATCGCGATCGCCGCCCATCTCACCAGCAGAGAAACCGGCACGCTCCACGCCAGGACGACGCGCCGAGCCGCCGGGGGCAGCCCGAGGTGCCCGAAGATGGTCGAGACGATGTACACCCCGTCGACATCGAGCACGACCAGCCAGGCGAACGCAGCAAGAAACTGGAGCGCTGCCTCTCGCCCGCTCAGCCCGCCCCGGGCCAAGCCCGGCCAGTGCTCTTCGTAACCCTTGAAAATCAACCACGCGGCGGCCAGCGCGAGCACCGCGTACCACGCCGCCCATGCGATATCCCACGCCCGCGACTGCAAGCGCAGGCGCGACGTGGCGAATACGTCGATCGCCGCCAGGACCAGCGACAACGCGAGGATGATGCATCCGACGACCCACATGCGAGGCGAAGGTTAGAAGGGGTTGTCACTTTGAGCCCGGCTATCGTTCCAGACCCCGGCCAGGCCGGAGACGCAAGGAGCACCCATGTCCGTACCCGCCGCGTTTGAATGGCTCACGAATAACGAAAAGGCCTCGATTGATCGCTGGATGGACTGGTTGCGCATCGCCAGCATCAGCACCGACCCGGCGTACAAGGAAGATTGCCGCAAGGCCGCGGAATGGTGCCGGGCGCAACTCGCCGACATGGGCTTCGACGCCAAACTCGTCGAGACGGGCGAAGTCAAGGACGGCATCGGCAGCGGGCACCCGATCGTGCTGGCGACGATCGCCCCGGCCCCCGGCAACAAATCGCCCCACGTGCTCTTTTACGGGCACTACGACGTGCAGCCCTGCGACCCGCTCGACCTGTGGGAGAGCAAGCCCTTCGAGCCGGTGATCAAGCCCGCGATCCCCGGTGGCCCGGGCGAGCGCGTGGTCGCGCGCGGCGCCGTCGACGACAAGGGGCAGGTGATGATGTTCCTGGAAGCCTGCCGCGCGTGGAAGGAACTGACCGGCCACGCCGCCGGCGGCGCTCCCATGACGGTGATGATCGAAGGCGAAGAAGAGTGTGGCTCGGGCAATCTCGAACCCTTCGTACGGGCTCATAAAGACCTGCTGTCGCAGTGCGAGGTGTGTCTTATTTCGGATACCGGCATGCTCGGGCGGGGCAAGCCCGCGATCACGTACGGCGTGCGGGGCCTCGCGTACACCGAGATCACGCTGCACGCGGCCAACCAGGACCTGCACAGCGGCCTGTGGGGCGGGCGCTGCCCCAACCCCATCACCGAACTCGCCCGGGTGCTTGGCCAACTGCACGATAAAAAGCGCCGCGTCACGATTCCGGGCTTCTACGACGACGTGATCCCGCTCGCCAAGAAAGAGCGCGACAACTGGAAGAAACTCAAGTTCAACTCCGCCGCGGCTCTCAAGAAAATCGGCATCGGCAAAGATGGCGATATCGGCGAAGCTGGCTATTCCGCCATGGAACGCGAGTGGGGCCGTCCCACCGCCGAGATCAACGGCATCTGGGGCGGCTACACCGGCAAGGGCGCCAAGACCGTCATCCCCGCTCACGCCTCCGCCAAGGTCAGCTTCCGCCTCGTCGCCGATCAGGACCCCAAGAAGATCACCAAGTTGTTCTTCAAGTGGCTCAAGGCCAACACGCCCCCGGGCTGCCGCTGGGAACTCAACGATCATCACGGCGGCTTCGGCGTGACGGTGCCGATCGACTCGCCGCACTTGGAGTTCGCGAGCCGGGCCATCAAGAAGGCCACGGGCAAGGCCCCGGCGCTCATCAAGAGCGGCGGCTCGATCCCGGTGGCCGGGATGCTCAAGGACGTGCTCAAGCTCGACACGATCTTCATGGGCTTCGGCCTCGATGACGACCGCGTGCACAGCCCCAACGAAAAGTTCGAGCTCGACTGCTTCCGTCAAGGCGCCCGCAGCCACGCGGCGTTCATCGGCGAACTCGTCGCCAAGTAGATCGCCAACGCCACGTCCCGTGCCACCATGATGCGCTTCGCGTCATGGTGTTCTTGCGTTGCCCTCAACCCGGCCGCGATTCCGACGCGTCCGCCGCCTGGTTCGCGACCATGTCGCTGTAGCTCAGGCCGATCGCCTCGCCCATGATCGGCCCGAAGGCCTCTCGCAGCGTCGCCACCGCCTCGTGGCCTCGCGCGATGTTGTGATCCCGCGACACCAGCGCTTCGAACTCGATGAACGTGCCCAGGCCCTCCACCTCGTCCAGGTGAATCCGCGTGTTGCCCAGCATCCACAGCTCGCGGCGTTTTTTCACCACCACCCACACGGGCAATGGCTCGCTGCCGTAGCGCTCCTTCGCCTGCTCTTCTGAATAGATCATGAAGTGGCTGAGGCGCGTCGCCGCCCGATTCGCACGCTCGTAAAAAATCCACTCGGTGGGCTCGCCCGTGGTCTCGCGACGTTTCAGCCGCCCGTCCGGCACGCGAAAATACGTGTCCGTCTGGTCAAACGACAGAATGTGCGTCGCCTTCAGTGAGCGGCATGTCGCCCGGGCCAGGCCGATATCCCGCAGTTCACATTTGATCTCGATGTTGTGCATGCGTGCAAGAGCAGTGTACCAGCATCTCAGACGCCGGACGTGAGCCTTGGCGAACGTCTGGGTGACTCGGGTATTCGCGCGCCATCAACGAGCAACCCGGATGTTCGAAGACTCACATCCGGCGTCTAGGAAAACCCATTCCCTCGATCAGGGCACAGCAACGCCCGCCTCGCGCAGGGCCTTCAGCAGCGTTGCTTCGTCCCAGACTTCGATTCCCAACTCGCGGGCCTTGTCGAGTTTGCTGCCCGCCGCCTCGCCCGCGATCACGAGCGTGGTCTTGCTCGACACCGAGCCGCTCACTTTCGCCCCCAGCCCCTCCAGCACCCCCTTCAGGTCCTCGCGCTCGAAGTGCTCAAGCGAGCCGGTCAGCACGATGGTCTTGCCCGCGAAGGGCCCGGCGGCGGGCGCGGCTTTCGCCGCCCGGTAGTCCTTCGACGTCAGATCCACCCCCGCCGCCGCCAGGTCCGCGAACGTCTTCTTCGCCGCCGGGCTGTGGAGGTATGCATGGACCACCGGCGCCGTGTCCTTGCCCAGCCCGGTCTCCTGCCCGCCGGGCGGCTCCGCCTCCACGCCCAGCACCGCCGCCTCGTCCTTCGACAGCTTCGCGTTGGGCATCAGATCGCGCACGCTCGCCGCCAGCAACGCGTCCAGATCCTGATATCGCCTCGCCAGCAGTTTGCCCGTGGTATCGCCCACGTGCCGGATGCCCATCCCGGCGAGCACTTTGGCCAGCCCGCGGCCTTTGGCGGCCTCGATGCCGGCCAGAAGATTCTCCACCTTCTTCTCGCCCATCCGCTCGAGCGCCAGCAACGCCTCTCGATGCTCGGCGAGATGAAAAATGTCCGCAAACGTCCGCAGCGGAATCGTCCCCGACGCGATGATCTGATCGACGGTCTTCTCGCCCAGCCCCTCGATGTCCATCTGCTTGCGCCCCGCGAACCACACCAGTTTCTCGCGGATCTGGGCCGGGCACTCCGGGTTGATGCACCGCCGCGTCGTTTCCAGCTCGGGCCTCTCATGCGCCTCGGGGGGCTCGATCTCCACGGGCGATTCGCACACTGGGCAGTGCGCAGGCGCGTGCACGCGCTTCGCGCCGTGGGGGCGCCTGCTCACATCCACACCCACCACCTGCGGAATGATCTCGCCGGCCTTCTCCACGTACACCGTGTCGCCCAGGCGAATGTCGGTGGTCCCCGCCCCCGGCGCGTCGGGGTTCAGGGGGCTCTGCAGCACCCGCCCGTAGTTGTGCAGCGTCGCGTGCTGCACCGTCGTGCCCGCCAGCACCACCGGCTCCATCACCGCCCGGGGCGTGATCTTGCCGGTCTTTCCCACCTGGTGCTCAACCCGCAGCAGCGTCGTCGTCTTCCGCTCCGCCGGGTACTTGAACGCGATGACCCAGCGCGGACTCTTGCTGGTGACGCCCAGCTCCTCCTGCTGCGCGAACGAGTCGACCCTCACCACCATGCCGTCGGTCGCGTAGTTGAGCGTGTGCCGCGCCTGCTCGAACGACTCGATCGCAACGAGCACATCCTCCACCCGCTCGCACCGCACCGCGTGCGGGCTCGTCGGCACGCCCAGGTTGCGCAGGCGACCCAGAAACTCCCAATATCCCTTCGAGAACCCCTCGCTCACTTCGCCTCGCCCGTGCGCGATGAACCCCAACTTGCGGCTCGCAATCAAGCCCGGGTCCAGGTTCTTCAGCGTCCCCGCCGCGGCATTCCGCGGGTTCATGAACAACTCCTCCCCCGCCTCCTCCCGCTCCTCATTAATCCTCTCAAACTGATCCAAGGGCAAAAACACCTCGCCCCGCACCTCCAGCACCCCCGGCGCCCCCTCCCCCAGCCCCAGCGGTATCGCCCGGATCACCCGCGCCGCGTGCGTCACGTCATCGCCCTTGACGCCATCCCCCCGCGTCACCGCGTGCTTCAACTTGCCCCGCTCATATCGCAGCGAGATCGCCAGGCCATCAATTTTGGGATCGCACACGCACGCCAGCGACCCGCCCCCGAACAGCCCGCCGCTCGCCACACCCTCCTGCACGCGCCCAAACCATCGCCGCACTTCATCTTCCGTATACGTGTTGTCGATGCTCAGCATCGGCACCGCGTGCGCGATCGTCGTGAACCCCTCGATCGGCTCGCCACCAACTCGCTTGGTGGGGCTGTCGGGGTCGTCAAGCTCCGGGTGGGCCTTCTCAAGCTCCGACAACTCCGCCAGCAGTCGATCAAACTCCGCGTCGCTCATGATCGGCGACGCATCGACGTAGTACGCCCGGTTGGCGCGCGACAGCAGCTCTCGCAACTCCGTAACCCGGGCGACGGCGGCGGTGGGGGGCTTAGGCACGGCCGATGGTAGAAGGCCGTCGCGACGCCGCTGGCACATGGTTGCCCCGCGGGGTTCTACCATGCCCCGAATGACCGACCGGGGCCACATCATCGACGGGCTCGCCCTCGCCAACGTCTATCGCGAGCAGATCGCCGCGCGGGCCGCCTCGGTCACCTCCCGGGGCGGGCGCGTCCGCCTCGATGCCGTGCTCGTCGAGTCAGGCGACAACGCCGCCCGCGTCTACGCCGAGAACCAGGCCAAGACCTGCGCCCAGCTCGGCATCGAGTACCGCCTGCATCGCATCGTGGCCCCCGCCGGGCAGACGCCCACCTTCGACGACATCGCCGGGCGTGTCTTGCTGCTCAGCAGCGACGACGACGTCACCGCCATCATGCTGCACCTGCCGTTGCCCAGCGGCGTCGATGCGTACCGCGTGCAGCGGCTGATCGACCACGAAAAAGACGTCGAGGGCGTGAACCCCGCCAACATCGGCAACATCGTCTACGGCCGCAGCTCGCTCGCCCCATGCACGGCTCTCGCGGTCGTCAAGATGATCGAGCACGTGCTGGGCGTGGCGCAGGGCGCAGAACACCAGCCCCGCCTGCGGGGAAAGATCGCGGTGGTGGTGGGCGCGGGCGACGTCGTCGGCAAGCCCATCGCAGTCCTGCTCATGCGCCACGAGGCAACGGTCGTGAGTTGCAACAAGTTCACCCCTGCATTGGCCGAGGTCGCCCGCACCGCCGATGTGCTCATCGCCGCGGCCGGCGTTCCGGGCCTCATCACCGCAGAAATGGTGAAACCCGGCGCGATCGTCATCGATGTGGGCGTGAATCGAGTCAAGGCCCCAGATGGCAAGATGCGCACTGTGGGCGATGTCGAGTTTGAGGCCGCCCGGCGCTTGGCCGCCCACATCAGCCCCGTCCCCGGCGGCGTCGGACCCATGACCGTGTCGATGCTCCTGCTCAATGTCGTCGAGGCGGCCGAGCGTCGTTACGGCCGGACCGACCAACAACCGTGACTCGCACCGCCTGAACGTAGTTTGTTTGGTATCGTTGCAAGCCCATCGGCAATCTGGGGTTGCGCCGGACGTTGACTCTGTGGCCGCCGATCGCTTTGATTGCTCGACGGTTGAACAAGCGGGCAAGGAACGCCCGACGGGACCCGGAATAATCCTGGCGCCCGATGCTGGAGAAGTTCATGCACACGCTCGCGTTTGGCTTTGGCAGTTTCACCACCATGGACATGGTGATCCTGCTGGCGGTTGGGTTGTTGATCTTTGGTGGCAGGCTGCCCGAGGTCGGCAAGAACCTGGGCCGCGGCATCGTGGAGTTCAAGAAGGGGCTCAAGAGCGTCGAGGAGGACATCGAGTCCGAATCTTCCAAGCCCGCGCCTCGCCGCGAGGTGCGGGAGATCGAGGACCGCCAGCCCATGGCCGACCGCGATGATCGCCGCGTCAGCCGCGCCGACAAGGTCGAAGCCTCTCGCTCGCGCACCTCCGACGACGTTCACTGACGTCAAGGCCGCTCGCGTCCCACCAACCCAATCCGGGCCGCATCCCGGCTTCCGGCCGGCTCGCTGTCCTTCTTTTTGTCGGCTCCTCGTCTGAGTGGTGCTGGTCAACACTCGCGCGTGTGGGAATCTCAAGTCGACTTCCGAACTGCCAACGCGTCGCTCGCGAGGTTTGGCTATGCTCCCGCGAAAGGCCCGATTTGCACAAATCGGACTTATGGGACTGGATTCTGTCGGGGCCGTGAAAATCAACTGCGAGGTGCGGAAATGGGGCATCATGGGGTGGGGCGCGGCCGCTTGTGGTCGCTCGTGCTGGGGGCCGGACTCGCCCTCGCGATCGTGGGCGGCTGCAAGGAACAAAAGGGTGGCTACACCCCGCCTCCCCCGGCCGAGGTGACCGTGACCATCCCGCAGAAACGGGAGGTCACCAACGCCCTGGAGTTCACCGGCTTCACGCGAGGCGTCGCGTCGGTCGAGGTTCGAGCCCGGGTCAAGGGCTACATCGAGAAGCGGTTCGTCGAGGGCGGGCAGCGGGTCAAGACCGGCGACGTGCTGTACACCATCGATCCCCGCGAGTTTCAGGCCGCGGTGAACCAGGCCCAGGCCATGATCGCGGCCCAGGAGGCACAGCTCAAGCTCGCGGAGGTGACGCTCAACCGCGTGCGCGAAGCCGTGAACAAGGAAGCCGCCGCCCACCTCGAACTGGACAAAGCCCAGGCTGATCGCGACGCGGCCGAGGCGCAGCTCGACCTTGCCAAAGCCCAACTCGTGCAGCGCAAGCTCGACCTCGAGTTCACGCGGGTTGTTTCGCCGATCGACGGGCGCCTGGGCATCCAGACGCTCGACGCTGGCAACCTCGTCGGCGCGTCCGAACCCACGCTGCTGGCGACCGTGATCGACGATTCGAAGATTTACGCCCGCTACAGCATCGACGAGCAGCAACTGCTCAGCATCCGGGCCGAAGCCGCGTACAAGCGCCCTGGTGAGGACGGGCGGGACGGCCTGACCGTGCTGCTCGGCCTGGCCAACGAGCCGGGCTACCCGCACGTCGGACGCTTCTACAAGGCCGACAACACCGTCGATTCCAAGACCGGCACGCTGGGCGTCGATTCGATCTTCGACAACCCCGACGGCGTGATCCTGCCCGGGGCGTACGTCCGCGTGAAGGCGATCTTCGGCAAGACCGAAGCCTTCGTGCTCCCGGATGTCGCCGTCAACGCGGATCAGCTCGGGCGATATGTGCTGGTGGTGAACGACAAAAACGTCGTGGAACGCCGCGCCGTTCGGGTGGGCGCCAGCGAAGGCCGCCTGACCCGGATCATCGAAGGCATCGATGGAAGCGAGCACATCGTCGTCAATGGCCTGCAGCGGGCCCGACCCGGCTCGACGGTCGCGCCCAAGATGGTCGACGAATCCACGCTGATCGATGGCGACGCCAAGGCCGCCAAGCCCGAAGGCGCGTCTCCGGCAAAGGCCGAGACCAAACCCGACGTCAAGCCAGCCAGCGGCTCGGGCGGCGAATCAAAGACCGAACCCAAGGATCCGCCCAAGCCCGACCCCAAGTAACGGGCTCGCGTGTCGAACCGGATCAGATGGCGGCGGTTTGAGCAGACAGGCTTCTACACGGTGACGGTGAGGGCCGCGGGCGCGGGCGTGCGGCAGAGGACAGCGCATGATCAGCAAGTTTTTCATCAATCGCCCGGTGTTCGCGGGGGTGATCTCGATCATTCTGGTGCTGCTGGGCGCCGTGGCCGCGGGCACACTGCCCATCGCCCAATACCCCGAGCTCGCCCCGCCGATCGTCCACGTCGACGCGCTCTACCCCGGAGCTAACGCCCGGACCATCGCCGACACCGTCGCCGCGACGATCGAGCAGGAGGTCAACGGCGTCGACAACATGCTCTACATGAGCTCCACCTCCAGCGACGGGCACTACGGGCTGGACGTGAGCTTCGAAGTCGGCACCAACGTGGACATCGCCTCGGTGCTGGTGCAGAACCGCGTGAATATCGCCGAGCCCAAGCTGCCCGAGGACGTCCGCCGCCTGGGCGTCACCACCAAGAAGCAATCGACGGCGCTGGCCGGCGTCATCGCGCTCTATTCGCCCGATGCCTCGCAGAGCGACCTGGTGCTGAGCAACTTCGTGAACACCTACTGGAAGGACGAGATCGCGCGTCTGCCGGGCGTGGGCGCGATCAACATCCTGCCCAACAAGGAATGGAGCATGCGGGTATGGCTCGACCCGTACAAGCTCAAGGTGCGCGAGCTGACCGTGGACGACGTGTCCAACGCCATCCGCCAGCAGAACGTGCAGGTGGCCGCGGGCTCGATCGGCCGCCCGCCCGCCCCCGAAGGCACCGACTTCGAGTTCATCGTGAACACCAAGGGCCGCCTCAAGACCCCCGAAGAGTTCGGCGACATCATCGTCAAGACCGCCGACGAAGGCCGCGTGGTGCGGGTGAAGGATGTCGCGCGGATCGAGCTTGGCAGCCGCGACTATTCGACGGTCGCGACGTTCAACGGCAAGCCCAACGCCATCATGGTCGTCTACCAGTTGCCCGGGGCCAACCTCGTCGACATCACCAACAACCTTCGCGCCGCCCTGGCCCGCCTCACCGATCCCAAGCAGAGCGTGCCCCTGCCGCCCGGCACCCAGGCCAAGTTCTTCTACGACTCGTCGATGTTCATCCGCGCCTCGCTCGAAGAGGTCGCCCAGACCCTTCTCGAAGCCTTCATTCTCGTGTTCCTGGTCGTGCTCGTCTTCCTGCAGAGCCTGCGCACGACGCTGATCCCCGCCGTCACGATCCCCGTTTCGCTGATCGGCACGGCGCTGCTCCTGAAGCTCTTCGGCTTCTCGATCAACATGCTGACCATGTTCGGGATGGTGCTGGCCATCGGCATCGTGGTCGACGACGCGATCGTCGTCGTCGAGAACGTCGAGCGCAACATGCGCGAACATCATCTTTCCCCCAGGGACGCCACCATCCGCGCCATGGGCGAGATCACCGGCCCGGTCATCGCCATCACCCTGGTGCTGATGAGCGTCTTTCTGCCCACCGCCGCGCTTCCGGGCATCACGGGCGAGATGTACCGACAGTTCGCGCTCACCATCGCCGCCAGCACCGCCCTCTCGGCCCTCAACGCCCTGACGCTGAGCCCGGCCCTGTGCGCGCTGATCCTGAAGCCCCACGAGGAGCATCCCAAGAAGGGCTTCATTCTCTTCCGGCCCTTCTCGTGGTTCTCCCGCGCGTTCAACTGGGTCTTCGATCGCGTCACCAACGCCTACACCTGGCTGACCCGCCAGAGCCTGCGAGTGGCGGTGGTGGGGCTGCTGCTCTTCGGGGGCGTGCTCTTCATTACCTTCAAGGCCGTTGAGCGCGTCCCCACCGGCTTTGTGCCCAACGAGGACCTCGGCTTCGTCGTGGTCGCCGCATCCCTGCCCGACGGCGCTTCTCTTGAACGCACCACCGACGTGATGCACCGCGTCAGCGACATCGTTTCGAAAGTCGACGGCGTGCAGGACGTCGTGACCCTCTCGGGCTTCTCCGTCATCCAGGGCCAGGGCACCTCGTTCGGCAACGCC
The DNA here is from genome assembly GCA_016124375.1 of Tepidisphaera sp. GTDB lineage: Bacteria > Planctomycetota > Phycisphaerae > Phycisphaerales > UBA1924 > RI-211. Next base: position 294,132 of record WGNV01000002.1, on the reverse strand, counting down.
TGGATCGTTCTCAAGCCCTGGGCCGAGCGGGCCAAGATCGGGCGTGGCGTCGACGTCATCATGAACGACATCCGGGGCAAGGTCGCTTCCATTCAGGAATCCGACATGCTCGTCTTCTCCCTGCCCGCCATTCAGGGCCTGGGCAATACCAGCGGCATCGAAGGCCGCCTCGAAGACAAGGCCGGCGCCGGGCGCGACGCCATGGCCGGTGCCGCCTGGGACATGATCGGCGCTGCGATGGGCCAGGCCAACGCCAACGGCAAGCAGCGCCTGCTCGGGGGCTACACCACCTTCCGCGCGGGCGTCCCGCAGATCTTCCTCGACATCGACCGCGACAAAGTGCTCAAGCAGGGCATCCCGCTGCAGAGCGTCTTCAACGCCCTGCAGACTCAGCTCGGCTCGACCTACGTCAACGACTTCAACCTGCAGGGCCGCACCTATCAGGTGAACCTGCAGGCGGACAACAAGTACCGCCTGAACCGCCAGGACATCACCCGCCTGGAAGTGCGCAACAGCGAAGGGCAGATGGGACCGATCGGCGCGTTTACCACCGTCAAGGACGCCATCGGGCCGGATCGCGTCGAGCGTTACAACCTCTACGAAGCCGCCGCGGTCTACGGCATTCCCGCCCTGGGCACCAGTTCGGGCGAGGCGATGGGCCTCTTCGAGGCGGCCGCCGCCGATCGCCTGCCCCCCGGCATGGGCTTCGACTGGACGGCGCTCTCATTCCAGGAGAAGCGAGCCGGGGGTAAGGCCATCCTCGTCTTCGGCCTGGGCATGCTGCTGGTCTACCTCATCTTGGCCGCGCAATACGAGAGCTGGACGACGCCCCTGGCCGTGGTGCTCAGCGTGCCGCTGGTGGTCATCGGCGCGATGGTCGCGCTCATCCTCACGGGCCTGGACAACAACGTCTTCACGCAGATCGGCCTGGTGCTGCTGATCGGCCTGGGCGCAAAGAACGCCATCCTCATCGTCGAGTTCGCACGCGAGGCCCGGGCCGAGGGCAAGAGCGCCGCCGAAGCCGCCATCACCGCCGCCCGCACCCGCTTCCGCCCCATCCTCATGACCAGCTTCGCGTTCATCCTGGGTGTGACGCCGCTCATCTCAGCCAGCGGAGCCGGCGCCGCCAGCCGCCGCGCCCTGGGCACCGCCGTGTTTGGCGGCATGCTCGGCGCCACCGTCCTGGGCCTGCTCTTCACCCCCGTTCTCTACTTCGTCATCACCCGAGCGGTCGAGATCGTCCGTCCCCCCAAGCCCGCGCCAGCCGCCCCCGCTCACGCATAATCCGCCCCCAAAGCACCCGCAGCCCCGACCGGTATGATGGCGTCCGCCGGTACGGCGTTCGCTGCGCCGCCCGTGCCCAGCTCAGGAGCCTTGCATGCATCTTCCCTCGCTCATCGCGGCTTGCGTCCTCACCCTCGCCATGCTCGCCGGCTGCGCCTCCACCTCCACCGCCCCGCACGAGCGCACCAGCACCGCCGATCGCGGCATCCTCTTCCGCACCGTCACCGTCAAGGGCCAGGCCCACCGCTACGCCGTCTACGTCCCATGGTCGTACGACCCCGCCAAGCCCAACCCCACCATCGTCTTCCTCCATGGCAGCGGCGAATGCGGCACCGACGGCCAAAAGCAAGCCGTCGTCGGCCTGGGCAACAACGCCATGTTCCGCCCCAAGCAATACCCCTTCATCATCGTCTTCCCCCAGAAGCCCGACGAGAATCAAGAATGGGAGGCCTACGACGACCTCGTCATGGCCACCCTCGATGCCACCCGGCGCGAGTTCACCTGTGACGCCAGCCGCACCTACCTCACCGGCCTCTCCCAGGGCGGCCACGGCACCTGGACCATCGGCTCGCTCCACCCCGACGTCTGGGCCGCCCTCGCGCCCGTCTGCAGTTACGGCTCCCCGCGCCGCCAGCCGACGCAAGGAGTCGATACTTCCGACGCGACCGTCGCGAGCAAGGTCAAGCACCTGCCCATCTGGGCATTCCACGGCGGCAAAGACGATGTCGTCCCCATCCAGGGCGTCAAAGACCTCATCGCCGCCGTCAAAGCCGCCCAAACCCAGGGCGACCCCGAACCCAAGCTGACCATCTTCCCCGAGGCCAACCACAACGCCTGGGACCCCGCCTACGGCGGCGAAAACGTCGGCGACTGGCTGCTCCAGCACACGAAGCAATAACCCCGCTAGTTTGCGCGCGGGCGGCCCACCAGCGACGCGATCAGCACCGTCGCGCCCCCAAGCACTGTCAGCGCGTTGCTGCTCTGCCGCCCCAGCTCCATAAGCCGCGGCACGCCCCGCGCGTTGGTCACCAGATACTTCGCCAACGCCCCCACGCGCACGCCCCCGACGTCGTTGCTGATGCGCGTGATTGCCTCGGGTAGCGCCGTGTTCGCGTCATCAAAGACGACGCGGACGCCCACCACCGGCCGCCCGAGCCACGCCGCAACGACGCCTTGCTCCATGTCCACGCATGCCGCCCCGCTCGCCTGCCACGCCGCACGCTTCGCTTCGGGCGTGGCCAGCACTTCCGTCGACGTCATGATCCGCCCGATGTGAACGTCACCGGGGTCGTTCTCTACTTCGCCCGCCTCATCGTCGAGCACGACCGTCCATCGCGGCAGCGCCGGACCCAGCCCGCCGGCAAGGCCCGCCACAATCACCGCCGCGTCATTCGACGGCCTCGCGATGCGCCCAAGCCGCGAACCGCGCACCCCGATCACGCGAACTTCAGGTTCAAACTCGATCCTACCCCCCGTGCGGCGGCGCACAACCCGCCACGCCCGCTCGATCGCCTTCGCCTCTCGCGTCAGCGCACACAAGATGATCACCGGCCTGGAGTTCACGCGGCGATCCTATCAGACCCCGAGCAGTGCGGGCTCCGTTCCAAAGACATTGCCGAACACGAACCGACTTGTCGGCCGCCAACTTCGCAGAATCCTGACGATTGCCACCAGCCGCGCTACGCTTGCCCGCTCTCCTGGTGTCCGCCACGGTCGTGTCATTCACCGGAGATTTCAGGGAAAGAACCAAGCATGGGCGTACCCATTTCGCAGATGTGGACGGTCGCGAGCTATGTCATCTCGCAGAAGCTCAAGGGCCGCAAGCAGTACCCGCTCGTGCTCATGCTCGAGCCCCTCTTCCGCTGCAACCTCGCCTGCGCGGGCTGTGGCAAGATCCAATACCCCGCCCACATCCTGAAGAAACAACTCACCCCCGACCAGTGCGTCAACGCCGCCCTCGAGTGCGGCGCCCCCATGGTCTCCATCCCTGGTGGCGAGCCCCTGCTCCACCCCCAGATCAAAGAAATCGTCGAACGCCTCGTCGCCCACAAGAAATACGTCTACCTCTGCACCAACGCCCTGCTCCTCAAGCAGAAGCTCGACGAAGGCCTCTTTAGGCCCAGCAAGTACCTCACCTTCAGCGTCCACATGGATGGCGAGCAGGAACACCACGACTTCGCCGTCTGCCGCGAAGGCACCTACGAGACCGCCATCGCCGGCATCAAGGAAGCGGTCAAGCGGGGCTTCCGCGTCACCACCAACACCACCCTCTTCGACGGCGCCGACCCCAACAGCGTCCGCAGCTTCTTCGACGACATGATGGCCCTGGGCGTCGAGGGCCTCATGCTCTCCCCGGGCTACAGCTACGACAAGGCTCCCGACCAAACCCACTTCCTGCCCCGCGACAAGACCCGCAACCTCTTCCGCCTCATCCTGAGCAACCGCAAGAGCAACTGGAAGTTCAACCTCAGCCCCTTGTTCCTCGAATACCTCATGGGCAAGCGCGATTTCGCCTGCACCCCCTGGGGCATGCCCACCTACAACATCTTCGGCTGGCAGAAACCCTGCTACCTCCTGCAGGACGGCTACGCCGACTCGTTCAAGGAACTCCTCGAAACCACCAACTGGGCCAACTACGGCACCGGCAGCGACAACCCACGCTGCGCCAACTGCATGGTCCACAGCGGCTACGAAGCCAGCGCCGTCGACTACACCTTCAGCGGCCTCAAGGGCCTGCTCGCCACCGCCAAGGCCCAGATCTTTGGCGGCTCCTACGCCGATCCCGCCGCCGCCGAAACCTTGAAGCGCGTCCCCAAGGGCCACCCGGGTAAGCCCAGCGTCGTGCCGCTCACCATCTCTTCCAAATCCCGCGAGCCCGAACTGGTCGCCTGACCGTCCGGGCGTTACGAGCCCGAAGCGACAGCGAGGGTCTCCGCAACGTTCGACTGGCCCCGTCGCTTCAGACCTCGCGCCGAATCGCGCCCGCCTTGCTTGCCCCCGACACCGGATCCCCGCCCCATGCCCCAAGAAGTCAAAGCCAACGGCTCCGCCGCCACCCACGCCAAGGCCATCATCGAGGGCACCTCGCCCGCCCTCGCCACCGAGGCCGACCTTCGCTCCGCCCTCGACCACGCCTTCGACTACCGGGGCGACATCACCCTCGCCCTTCGCAATGGCTCGACGCTCGAGGGCTACCTCTTCGACCGCCGCCCCGCCGCCACCCTCGCCGCCAGCACGGTCCACCTCTACCCCAAAGACCGCGACGAGAAAATTTCCGTCAGCTACGCCGACATCACGGGCCTGACCTTCACTGGCAAGGACACCGCCGCGGGCAAGACCTTCGAGAACTGGATCAAGCGCTACTTCGAAAAGAAAGCCGCGGGCGAGAAAGCCTCGATCGAATCCGAGAAGCTCGACTAGTTCGACGAGCGTGCCCGCTCGGGCCCGTTCGTCGCGTCATGCCCGACTTCTACGCTCCGCGAGGTTTCACCGGCACGCGCTCGGCCCCGCTCGCGCCTTGAGATCAGCGCCCGCATCGCGATGTCGCTGATCCGCGGCATCACGTTTGCCAGGCCCATCCCCAGCCTCACTACCACCCCGTTCATGCTCGTCCACACCTCGGGCCTGGGCCGCCGCAGGCACGCCACCGTTCTGCTCGCCACCAGCTCCGCGGGCTCGAGGAATGAGTCATGCGTGTGCAGCGTCAGCGGCCGATCCCCCTTCGACCTCGCCGCCGCCTGCTCGAAGAACTCCGTCCGCGTCCCGATCGGGTGCACCGTCGACACCCGCACGCCCCGCTCCCGCAGCTCGATGTTCATCGCCCGCCCGATGTGATTCTGCGCCGCCTTCGTCGCCGAGTACACGCTGTAGTAGGGCACCCACATCTTGCCCAGGCACGACGAGCAGATCAGCACGTGCCCACGCACGCCGCCCGGCCCCGGCTCGTTCTTCTCCAGCACCGGCACCGCCGCCCGCACCAGCGACACCGTCCCGAAGAAGTTCGTCTCGAACATCTCGCGGATCTGCCCCTCGCTCATGCTCATTACCGGCGCTTCTTCGCCATAGCCCGCGTTGGCATACACGCTGTAGACGCCGCCAAACTCGCCGACGCACGCGTCGATCAGCCGCTGATTGTCCCCCGGCGTGCACACATCCATCACGACCGGCAGCGCCTTTCCCCCGGCGCCCCGGATCACGTCCACCACCCGCTGCAGTTTGTCCGCCCGCCGCGCCCCCAGCACCACCGGCATGCCCGCCGCCGCGCACGCGATCGCCGTCGCGGCTCCAATCCCGCTTGACGCGCCGGTGATGGCGATGGGTTTGCCTGCGAGATCAATCATGGCTTTCCGACCATATCGATGTTGCCCCTGCGCAGCTCAAGCCCCGCGAGGGCACTGTTCACCCGGTCCGACCCGTTCTCGGATGCCGCCCCCGCTTCAGGCGTCACGCGAAAGGCCGCGCACGTTTCCGCCCCGCGATATCCGGAGATACCTCGCCAGGCTCATGACCGGAAAGTAGTGCCGGTAGTAGTTGTACCGCAGGTAAAACACCTTCGGAAAGCCCGTGCCGGTGAAGTAGTGCTCGCTCCACCCGCCCGCCTTGTCGTGCACAAAGTCCGTCTGCGCCAGCGTCTCCGTCCCGGGAGACATGGCGTCCGCCTTCGCAAGCCGGGCGGCTTCAAACGCCGGCTTGTCCGTGCTCAGCTGATGATCGCACAGCCACGCCGCCGCCCGCGCCACCGCCGGGTCCGTCGCCTCGCACGCGTACAGCAGACACGCCAGCCCCCACGCCGTCTGCGACGCCGTGCTGGGTCCCTTGCCCATCAGCGAGCGATCCAGGTAGCTATTGGCGGATTCGCCAAAGCCCCCGTCTTCATTTTGCACACTCTTCACCCACGCGATCGCCCTTCGGATCGCCGGATGGTCTTTGTCGAGCCCCGCGTATGTAAGCCCCCCCAGGGCCTGCCACGATCCGTAGATGTAGTTGCAGCCCCACCGGCCCCACCAGCACCCCTCGGGCTCCTGTTTGGCCAGCAGGTACGCGACCGCCTTCTGGATCGCCGGATGGTCTGGGCTCATGCCGCAGGTGATCAGCGATTCGATCGTGCGCCCCGTGATGTCGGCGCACGAGGGGTCCTGCATCGCGTTGTGATCCGCGAACGGAATCGCTTCCATCCACGGGCGATCTTTGGTCTTGTCGAAGGCCGCCCAGCCTCCGTCCTCGTTCTGCATCGCGACGATCCACCGAAACGCCTTGGCCGCGGCTCGCGTGTTCGCCTGTTCGCCGGCCCGATCTCCCGCCCGCATCAACGCCTTGGCGATCATCGCCGTGTCATCGACATCCGGGTACCACTCGTTCGAATACTCGAACGCCCACGCCGTCGCTCCGTCGGGCCCGTCGTGCCCCAGCCGAATCCCCCGGTCCGCGGGCCGCAGGTTCCGCACCCAGTCCCCGGTCATCCGCACCTGCCGCGCGATCAGCCAATCGCACGCCCGCGCCACCTTCGGATTGTTCCCCGCTGTCAGGCCCGCCTCGGTCAGGGCGTACATCGCGATCCCCGTGTCCCACACCGGGCTGAAGCAGGGCTGCAGTCGCACGTGGTCCAGCCGCGGATCGGCGTGGGGTTCTTCGATGATGAAGTCATCCAGGTCGCGCTCGGCCCGCTGAATCAGCGGGTGCGTCCGCGTGTAGCCGAGTTTCTGAAACGCGATCTGCAGGTACACCATGGGTGGAAAGATCGCCCCAAGCCCCTCGGTCGTCTCGGGCCTGACGCGATCAACAATCCACGCCTCCGCCTCGCGCAGGGCCCTTGCCCGCAGGGGCGAGAGCCCGTGACGCTGCACGAACTTCAGCACCCGGTCGCACACCAGAAAAAAGTTCTTCCAGCACACCGGCTCGTCGCGCCGCCAGCGCTGGTTCAGCCGCCTCTGGTTTGCGGGGTCCACAAACAGCTCGTCGATCATCTGCTCCCGAGGCAAGGGCCTCACCGGCCGCAGCGCCGAGCAGATCGCCAGCGGCAGAATCATCGTCCGCGTCCACGCCGCCACCTTGTCCAGATGAAAAGGCGACCAGCGAGGCAGCAGCACGATCTCAGGCGGAATCGCCGGGCACGCATCCCAACTGACGCACCCCAGGCACGCCAGGTAGAACATGCTGAAGGTGTTGCACTGGTCCGCGCCGCCCAGATCCAGGATCCGCGCCCGGGCCTTGCGCATATGCGGCGCGTCGGGCGAATCACCAAAGGCCTTCAACGCCAGATACGCCTTGACGCACGCCGACACATCCGGCGGCGACCCCGGATATTGCCCCCAGGTGCCGTCCTCCCGCTGCACCAGCCGCAGGTGGTTCGCGATCCGCAACAGCGTCGGCCGGCCCACGCCCTTGGCCCGGTGTCGCCGCCCGTCCAGGGAACTCACCGCCGGAGGCCGCGTCTCACGCTGGTCGGGCTCGGGGTCGTTCTCCTGCCCCAGAATCAGCTTCATCAGCAGATATTCACTGCTCAGGATCGAGTCGCCCTCGAGCTCGGCGCACCAGTGCAACGGTGTTCCGTCCTGCCCAGGGGCCTGCAACGTTTCGTCGGTGCGGAGTTTGTTCAGCAGAGATTCGACCGCCCCCGCCAGCGCGGCTTCCACCCGCTCCGGCACAGAGGATTGTCCGATCGAGATCTGGGCGGGCTCGGTCGAGAGGATACTTGACATGGCGAACCGGACAGTAGGTTTGTGCCTGCAAACCTTCTACAATCAAGGCCCTAGAGGCCGACGGATCTGTCAGATCCGTCGCCCCGGGGCCCAGGCCGCGACGGTGTGACGGGCCAGCGACCCCGAAGAAAGTGCGACCCCGCCGACCAGCGTTTGTACCCGGGCGGCCCGGGTCTGAAGAGGAGGATTCGTGACGCAGATTCATGCGACCGAGATGCCGGCCGCGGTGCCCCCTTCGCCGTTCGACGATTTCGCCGGTTGGCTCGCCCAGCACGAAGGCCGCGAGTACGGCCTTCACGCCGACCACGTGAACAACTCCTTCGTCAAGATGCTCAAGGCCATCGGCTTCGACAAGCACTACGCCCGGGCCGAGGCGGGCTACCTCTGGGACGACGCGGGCAACAAGTACATCGACTTCCTCACCGGCTGGGGCGTCTTCGCCCTCGGGCGCAATCACCCCAAGGTCAAATCCATGATCCGCCAGTACATGGACATGGACCAGCCCAATCTCGTCCGCATGAACTGCTCCCTCCTCAGCGGACTCGTCGCCGAAAAACTCACCAGCGTCACCCACGAATCCCTCTCCCGCGTCTTCTTCACCAACAGCGGCACCGAAGCCGTCGAAGCCGCCATCAAGTTCGCGCGCTGCAACACCGGCCGCAACGCGCTGGTCTACTGCGACCACGCCTTCCATGGCCTCACCAACGGCTCCCTCTCCGTCAACGGCGCCAACTTTTTCAAAGAACGCTTCGGCAACCTCCTCCCCGACACCCGCTGCATCCCCTTCAACGATCTCGCCGCCCTCGAGCAGGCCCTCGCCAAGCGCGACGTCGCCGCCTTCATCGTCGAGCCCGTGCAGGGCAAGACCTGCGAAGTCGTCGCCGACGGCTACCTCGAAGAAGCCCAGCGCCTCTGCCGCAAGCACGGCGCCCTGCTCATCGTCGACGAAATCCAGAGCGGCATGGCCCGCACCGGCAAGTGGTTCTGCTTCCAGCACTGGCCCAACGTCGAGCCCGACATCGTTTGCGTCTCCAAGGCCCTTTCGGGTGGCTTTGTGCCGGTGGGGGCCGTGGTCTGTCGCCCCAAGATTCTCGAAACCGTCTTCAACTCGCTCGAACGCTGCGTGGTGCACAGCAGCACCTTCGGCCAGAACGACATGGCCATGGTCGCCGCCCTCGCCACGCTCCACGTGATCGAGGACGAAAAGATCGTCGAGAACGCCGCCACCCTGGGCGCCTACGCCCAGAGCCGCCTGGCCAAGATCGGCGAGTCCTGCCCCTTCGTCAAGGAAGTCCGCGGCAAGGGCCTCATGTTCGGCATCGACTTCCACCGCCCCAAGGAAGGCCTCAAGCTCAAGGCCGCGTGGGACATGCTCCACACTCTCAACTTCGGCGTCTTCGGCCAGATGGTCGTCATCCCACTGATGGAAAAGCACCGCATCCTGACCCAGGTCGCCGGCTACCACACCGAGGTCATCAAGTTCCTCCCCGCCCTTGTCAGCACCCGCGACGACATCGACTACTTCCTCAAGGCCATGGAAGAAGTGCTGGCCGACACCATGCGCATCCCGGGCACGGCGTGGGACACCGTCTTCGGCCTGGCCAAGCGGACGCTCAAGGCTTGAGCGGGCGCATCGCAATGCCGGTGCTTCCCGCGTCCAGAAACCCCATCCACGGACCCATCGCCCGATGACCGGACCGGGCGATCCAGTTCATCCCTCCCGGCACGCCGCCGGGCCCGTGCAGCGCCTCATGCAGCGCGTCGTCGCCTTCTGCGTCACGCGCCCCCGGACGACGCTCGCCCTGGCCGGCGTGCTCGTCGCGCTGTGCGCGCTGCTCGCCAGTGCCAAGCTCGAGATCTCCACCGATCAGAACAAGCAGTTCTCCGAAAAAGTTCCCTTCTTCCGCGACTACCTCGATTTCATCCGCAAGTTTCCCGAGAACGAGGCGATCTACGTCATCGTCCGCGCCGCCGACGAACAGGCCCAGCCCACGACCGACCAGTGGGCCGCCATCGCCGACGACATCGCGTCGCGCTGCCGAGGGCTCACCCGCTTCGTCCGCGAGGTCGATCATCGCGTGCCCGCCGATGCGCTGGGCCCGCAGGGCCTGGTCTTTGATTCCCCCCAGCGCGTGCACGCGGCCTTCGAAGAGGGCAAGCGATTCGTGCCCCTCGCCAGGCTTTGGGGGGAAGCACCCAGCCCCGCCACCGCCCTGCTCGGCCAGACGCCCATGCAGCGATTTCTGGGCGCGATGGCCCTCGCCCCCGCCGACGCCGACACCGCCCGCTTTCTCACCCTGCTCGCCGACTCCTGGACCCGAGCCCTCCAACAGCCCACGCTCTCGCTCAAGCCCGGTGACGCCCTGCCCGACCTCGCTCGCCTCGACGCCTCCGATCCCTCACGCCTGGGCTACTACTACGTCAAAGACCAGGCCGACCCGCAGCGTCACGTCCTCCTCGTGCGGATCTACCCCCTCCGCGATTTCACATCGATGACCGCGCTCGCCGACGCGTTGGACGCCATCCGCGCCCAGGTCGCCGCCGCCACCAGCTCGCACCCCGGCTTCCTCGCCGGCGTCACCGGCCGCCCGGCCCTTGAGGGTGACGAACTTCGCACCACCGACAAAGACGCACGCGTCTCCGAGATCCTCGCCCTCACCACCGTCTTCATCGGTCTCGTGCTGCTCCTGCGCAGCGTCTGGCTCGCGTTGGTCACCGAGATCGGCCTGGGCGTTGGCATCGGCCTCACCTTCGGCTGGGCGACCCTCAGCGTCGGCGAACTCAACCTGCTCTCCATGGTCTTCCTGCTTGCCCTCATCGGCATCGGCGTCGACTACCTCATCCAGGTCGTCTCCCGCTACCGTCACGAGGCGGCTATCCACACCGACCCCCGCCTCCTCTGGCACAACGTCTTCCACCGCATCGGCCCTCCCATCAACATCACCTGCGCCGGAGCCGCCGGCGCGTTCCTGGTCTCCGCCGTCACCGACTTCCGCGGCGCCGCCGAACTGGGCATCATCGCCGGGGGCGGCCTCTTCCTCTGCCTCCTCGCCGGCTACACCGTCGTGCCCGCGATTCTCACCCTGTGGCCCGCCCGACGCGCGATCCAGGCCGAGCAAGCCTCGCTCGCCTCCGCCCTGCCCCCCGCCGCGACTCCAAGCTCCAGCCCCGTGCCCCTGTGGCGCTCCCTCGCTGGCCCGGTCGCCTGGGCCCTGGCCCTTTTGCTCCTGTCGCCCAACATCGTCCGCTCACGCTTCGATCCTGGGCTCATCTCCCTGCAGGCCCCGGATCAGGAATCCGTCAAACTGGTGCGTCATCTCAACACCTGGTTCTCCGTCGTTCTTTCGAAAGACCTCGACGTGCTCCGCCGCAGCCGGGGCGCCGTCGCCGACGCGTCGACGGTCGCCAGCACCGACAGCCTTCTCGACGCCATCGACAACCAGGCCTGGCTTGCCGCACGACAGCCCGAGCTGCCGCGGGTTGACTGGGCAACGCCCGCCACCATCACGCCCGATCTGCTCCCGGATATCTCTCGCAAGGCCGAAGCCATCGCGGGGCGCTTCGAGCTCCGCACCCGAATCAACGGGGGCGACCCGGACACGCAAAGCACCCTGGCCGCCGCGGGCGCCGCCCTGCGTCAGGCCGTCGCCGCCATCACCGACGCCGACGCCAAGGCCGCATCGGCCCGGCTCTCCGACTGGCAGGGCGGCTTTGTTTCGCAGCTCCGCACCGCGCTGGCGAGCTTCTCGCCTCCCCCGCTGGATGTGAAAGCCCTGCCCCCCGCCCTGCGAGATCACTACGTCGCCGCCGACGGCACGTTTGCGTTGTACATCTACCCCAAAGCCGATCTCTGGGATCAGGCCGCCCTCGCCCAGTTCGTGCGCGAGGTCGACGCCCGAATCGCCGCCGTCCCCGGCGCCCCCGCGCCCACCGGCATCGCCCAGGACATCTTCCACACCACCGCCGCCATCGAGCGCGCCTTCTACACCGCCACCGGCCTCGCCCTCGCGCTCATCCTCGTCCTGGTGCTCATCGATTTCCGCCGCCTGGTGCCGACGCTGCTGGCCTTCAGCGTGCTCGCACTGGGTCTGCCCATGCTGGTCGCGATCATGGGCCTGCTCAACGTGTCGTGGAACTTCGCCAACTTCTTCGGCCTGCCCATCCTCATCGGCGCGGGCCACGAATACGGCGTCTTCCTCGTTCACCGCTGGAAGGAAGCCCTTCGCGAGCCCGAGCGAGGCTGGCAAGGCTGGGACGTCAGCGACCGGGCGCTCTTGCTGTGCGCCTTCGCCACCAGCAGCAGCTTTGGCTACTTCTGGGCAGTGGGGCACCACCAGGGCCTGCGCAGCCTGGGCCTGGTCATGGCCCTTGGCGTCGCGAGCATCTACCTGGCCGCGGTCATCGTCCTCCGCCCGCTGCTGCGCCTCTCGCTGCAGCGACGGCAACCGCCCGCGAAGAAGATGGACGCTTGAAGAAGGCACCTAGCCATCCGGCATCCAGGCATCGAGCCCGCCCGCCGCCTCCGGTCTCCTCCCCCTCATCCCACTCCTTGCTCTTCTCCTGTTCCGCTTCTTCCCTGCGCCTCTGTGGTGAACTCCGCTAGTACGCCAGGCACTGCATCACCGCCTCGCTCACCTTGGCCGCATCCGGCAGGTACTGCTGCTCCAGCTTGTAGTAGGGCATCACCGTGTCAAACCCCGCCACCCGCTGCACGGGCGCCTTGAGGTGCAAGAAGCAGTACTCCTGAATCGTCGTCGCGATCTCCGCCCCGAACCCCGCCGTCTTGGGTGCCTCGTGCACGATCACGCACCGCCCCGTCTTTTCGACACTTTGCACGATCGTCTCGACATCCAGCGGCGCGATCGTCCGCAGGTCGATCAACTCCACCGACACGTCCTCGGGCAGCGTGTCCAGCGCGTCGTTGCACTGGTGCACACTCGCCCCCCACGTCACCAGCGTCAGGTCCGTCCCCTCGGCCAGCACCTTGGCCTGCCCGATCGGAATCGTGTAGTCCCCCTCAGGCACTTCCTCCCGGTAAGACCGGTACACCCGCTTGGGCTCAAAGAACACCACCGGGTCCGGGTCGCGGATCGCGCTCAAGAGCAGGCCCTTGGCGTCATAAGGCGTCGCGGGCATGAGCACCTTGAGCCCCGGCGTGTGGGCATAAATCGCCTCGGGCGAGTCGCTGTGCAGTTCCGGCGCGTGAATGCCCCCGCCCACCGGCACCCGCACCACCATCGGCACCGTCACCGCCCCGCGCGACCGCGTGCGATAGCGAGCTGCGTGATTCACGAGCTGGTCATACGCCGGGCCCAAAAACCCCTCGAACTGAATCTCGGGAATCGGCCTCATCCCCGCCATCGCCAGCCCGATGGCCGTGCCCATGATCCCCGACTCGCTCAGGGGCGTATCGATCACCCGCTCGGGCCCGAACACCTTCTGCAGGCCTTCGGTCACGCGGAACACGCCGCCATTGAGCCCGACGTCTTCGCCAAGACACACCACGCGGCTATCCCTCTCCATCTCCTGATACAACGCCTCGTTAATAGCGTCAACGAGCGTCAAGCCTTGGGCGATCATCTGTTCAGTACGGGGCATGTGGGTCTCCGTTGGAACCAAACTTGTTTCATCACGCGAAGCAGTTCGTCGGACAGACTCGCGATGCCATTCTCTGGAAGCACACTGTCGATTCCGCAGTGCGGGCACAAGGCAGTCTGTTTCTGGTCGGTCCACTTCGCGATTGTGGTGGGCGAAAATCTCTTCAGACAGTAAAAACAGCCGCAGGTCGTTGAGCTGAGCACCGCGTCTCGATGCCGGCTGCTGAGTCGGTGGAGCGACTTGAGCAGCGGCTCAGGTGGTGAATCAGATGCCTCACTCATGGTTTGCGGCAACACCAGGCGCGTTCAGCCCCGCCTGCTCCGGCCTCTGCCCCAAGCTGCTCGTCCGCATCGTCCTTCGCTGAATCTCCAGCTCCCGCGGCATCTCCGCATACGTGTAATCGAAAATGTCCGTCACCGCCGGCTTCTCGATTCCCTCCGCCGCCCGCACCACCTCCGTCGCGTTCTGCTTCGCCGCCTCATCCAGCGCCGCCTGCTTCGCATCGTTCCACAGGCCCTTCGCCGTCAGATACTTCCGCAACCGGATCATCGGGTCCTTGTTCACCCACGCTTCCACTTCCTGCGGGTCGCGGTACCGCCGCGCGTCGTCCGCCGTCGTGTGGTCCGCCAGGCGATACGTCACCGCCTCAATGAACGCCGGCCCGCCACCCGCCCGCGCCCGCTCCACAAAATCCTTCGCCGCCTTGTGCACCGCCAAGAGGTCGTTCCCATCCACCTGAATACACGGCATGTCGTAGGCCAGCGCTTTCTGCGCCACCGTCGCCGAGTTCATCTGCTGCTCGCGCGGCACGCTGATCGCCCACTGGTTGTTCTGGCAGAAGAAAATGCACGGCACCTGGAACGCGCTCGCGAAGTTCATCGCTTCGTGGAAGTCCCCCTCGCTCGTCGCTCCATCCCCAAAGAACGTCATCGCCACCCGCGCTTCCTTCCGCATCTTGAACGCCCACGCGATCCCCGTCGCGTGCAGCATCTGCGTCCCGATCGGAATGCACAGCGGCAACTGGCACACGCCCTTGGGAATCTGGTTCCCCCGCTCATCCCCCATCCAGTGCAAAAAGATGTAGTGCATCGGCAGCCCATGCATCCACAGCGCCGCGTTCTCGCGATAGCACGGCACCAGGTAGTCCACGCCCTGCTTGAGCGAGAACCCCGCCCCGATCGCGCACGCCTCCTGCCCCTTGTTCTGCGGGTACGTCCCCATCCGCTTCGAGCGCTGCAGCTTGAACGCCGTCTCATCCAGCACGCGGCACTTGCCCATGTACTGGTACAGCTCCAAAATATCCTGGTCGCTCATCGCGTCCTTGGCGAGCTTCTCGTCCACGACGCCGTGCTCATCCATGATCTGGAGATATTCGACCTTGGCCTGGTACGCGGTTTTGATGGGCATGCCGAAAGGGTAGCCAAAGCCCTTCCACCCCGCACCGAGGAAAAGTCGACACCGGCCCCCCTCGCCACTCCCCAACGGCAACAGCGCCGCACCTTCCACCCGCTCCCTCTGCGCGCCACCCGCTCGCCCCTCCACGCCCGGGCGACTGCCGATAACGCCGCCCCTCCGCCTGTGGACCTCCCCAGCCACTGTCGGATGTCCCCGCTCGATGCGGTTTGCCTTGCTTTTCGCCCAAACATTTGCGATAGTTCGACGTATGTGTCGCAGTCGTTTGTCTTCGGCACAATCCGCAGAGACTCAAGAGGAACCAAAGTGAGCAAGCAACCGCAAGATCGTGGACTCGGTGATCACCTCAAGGAAGGTCTGAAGAACATCCCCAAGACCTACAAGGCGCTGTACAACGCCAACCACCTCGGCCCTGTCCAGACGGCCAAGGGCAACCTCAAGATCATCACGACCGGCAGCATGGTCTCCGGCAGCGACGGCAGCAACAAAGTCCCGGCGCTCAAGCGAGCGAAGATCGCGGGCATGGGCGCCCTGAGCGTCACCCCGCTCGGGCCGATCGCCTCGGTCGTCGACGGCATTTCAAAGTCGGTGAGCGAGAAGAAGAAGGCCATCGTCGAAAATCGCCCGGAAAACGTGGAAAAGCGCAAGCTCGAGAGCGGCCAAGTCATCAAGAAAAACGTCCCCTCCATGCCCGTCCCCCAGCCCAAGCCGGTCAACCCCCTTCGCCAGGCTCAGACCGGCGTGAGCAAGCCCAACCAGTTCGTCAACAAACTCACCCCCTCCCAGAACGTTCAGCCCGGTCAGAAAAACGTCATGGGCACCAAGCGCACGCCCCCCAACAACCCCAACAAAAAATAAACCCTCGTGGCAGGTCGAGATGATTCTCTCGGCCCTGCCGCATTCGCCTCAAGCCTTCCAGCGTCGCACACGACGCGAGACCTCCGCTCACCACCCAGCATCCAAATACGATTGTCCGCACAGCGGCGCCCGCCAGTCCCGGCGCCCGGAGAACACACATGACCAAGAACCCAGCAAATCGCGGCATCGGCGACCACCTCAAAGAAGGCGCCAAGAACATCAAAACCACCTACGACACCCTCTACAACCGCAAGCAAATCGGCGAGGGCGTCGGTGGCACCGTCAAGAACAATCTCAAAGTCATCGCCACCGGCAAGACCGCCACCGGCATGCCCAAGGCCCCCGCCGCCCAACGCGCCAAGCTCGGCGCCATGGGTGCCGCCAGCGTCACGCCGCTCGGCCCCGTCGCCGCCTTCGCCAGCGGCGTCGCCAAGTCCGTCACTCAAACCAACGCCGCCAAGGCCGCCCAGGCGGCCCCCAAGCCCGCCCCCCGCGCCGCTCCCAAGCTCAACATCAAGAACCCCGCCGCTCCCGCCACCGGCACCTCCGCCACCGGCACCTCCGCCGCCGCCAAGCCCGCCTTCACCCCCGCCTCCAAACCCTCCGCCGCCCCCGCCAAGGGCCCCGTCATCGGCGCCAAGGCGCCCGCCGCCAAGCCCGCCATCGCCAAGCCCGCGTCCGGCGGCTCCGGCATCGCCAAAAAGCCGCCCACCGTCTAATCCCCCCGCCCCGCCGCGCCCTTCAACTTCCACCCGCGTCGGGCCGACCAGTCACCGCACCCCACAAACAAAAGACCCCTCGCCTTCAAGCGAGGGGTCTTTTCATGTCCATCGATCATTTCCAGAGCCTCACCCGCGTGGGCCCGCGCCCCAGCTTCATCGCGTGCCCGCGTGCTCCTTCACCGTGGGCGTCCCGGGAAACTGCTTGATCCCCTCCTGCTTGGGCACGCGACCCTTCCCGCGCTGAGCAGTGGGGGAGCGCTCCGGGATAACAAACGCGTCCGGCGGCGTCTGCTCGATCAGCTTGAGCGCCGCGTCCGCCGCCGCCAACATCGTCTCGTCCGCGTTCTCATAAAGTTCGCGGAACCGCGTGTGAATCTCGACCTCCGCGATGTCAAAGAAGTGCATCGCCGCGATCTTGTCCCGCTGGAACTCCAGGTCCGCCGCGCCGTTGCTGCCGTGCGACTTGAGGTCCGCATCCAGCTTCGCCAGCGTGCACCCCCACGCGTGCAGGTACATCGCCACATCCGCCATCCGCGCCTGCACCGCCTGCCGGTCCAGCATTTTGACGTCGTACCGCTTGCTCATCACCTTGAACTGATAGCTCAGCTCGCGCGTCAGCGCCGACAGCCGGTCCGCATAAGGCCGCAGCGACGGCGACACCTTGGTGATCGTCGGCAAAGGCCGCCTGACCCCGAAGAACACCTCCAGCCCCAGCGGAATCGCGATCTTCATGATCCGGGGGTTCAAGCCATTCTTGATCGCCTTCGCAATAAACGCCCCCAGCGACTCCTCCGGATCCTTCATCAGCGCGTTCTTCACGCCCAGCATCTGCTCGGCCAGCTGCTTCCCGCCATACCCGAAGATGTAGCTCTGCATCACTTCATTGGCGCCCTCGACGATCAGGTTGATGCGCGAGTCGCGGAAGATCCGCTCCACCTCGTTCTCGGTCATGTAGCTCTCGCCGCCCATGATCTGCAGCGCGTCGTTCACCACCCGCCAGCCCATCTCCGAGCAGAAGACCTTGCACAGCGCCGTCTCCACCTGGATGTCATCGTCCTTGCGATCGAGCATCCCGGTCGTCATGTAGAGCACCGAATCCATCGCGTAGTCCAGCGCCGCCATGTGCGCGATGCGCTTGCGCACCAGTTCCTTGCTCGCCAGCGGCGCCCCGAACTGGAACCTCGTCGTCGCCCACTTGGTCGCCTGGTCCCGCGCCCGCCTGGCCCCGCCCAGCATCCCCGCGCTCAGCGTGCAGCGCCCGTAGTTGAGGCACGACAGCGCCACCTGCAACCCGCGCCCTTCCTGCCCCAGCAGATGATCCTTGTGCACCCGCACGCCATGGAACCGGATCCGCGCCTGCCACGTCCCGCGAATCCCGCACTTGCTGCGGTTCTTCTGATAGATTTCTACCCCGGGCATGTCCGGGTGGCACACCAGCGCCGAGATCTTGCCCTTGCCGTCCTCGCGCTTTTCGCGGGCCATCACCGTGAACAACCCCGACAGCGCCCCGCTGGTCGCCCACTTCTTCTCGCCGTGAATCACGTAGTAATCGCCGTCCTTGACGAAGTACGTCTCCTGCCCGCCCGCGTCACACCCGACGTTGGGCTCGCTCAAGCAGAACGCGCTCAGCCAGTCCTTGGCCAGGTGGGGCAGCCACTGCTTCTTCTGCTCCGCCGTGCCGTACAGCATCACCGCCTTGCAGCCGATCGACTGGTGCGCGCTCACCATCACCGCCGTCGAGCCGCAGTAGCTCCCGATCAGTTCCAGCACGCGGTTGTAACTGGTAATCCCCATCCCCAGCCCGCCGTACTCCTTGGGAATCGTCATCCCCAAGGCGCCCAGCGAGAACAAACGATCGATCACCCACCGCGGAATCTCCTGCTCCTGATCGATCAAAATCGCCGGGTGCTCGTTCCGCAAGTACTCATCCAGCTTGGCCAGCAACTGGTCGCACTCGGCCTGCTCCCGCGCCTCCACCTTCGGATACGGAAAGTAAAAATCCTCTTTGATCTTCCCCCAGAAGAGGTTCTTCACCGGCCCCATCTTCGCCGGCTCCGCCCCCAGCCATTCTTCCGCCTCGGCCAGGAGTTTCTTATCCGCCTCCGAGATGCCCTTGAGGTTTTTCAGATCGGCCATGAATCAGATCTCCTGGAGAATGCACCACCAGCCCTCGCTTCGGGCCGTCTTATCAACCTTCGACACTGCAAGCTCGACCGATGCGTCGGCGGCCTCACATCAGCCAATCAAATCCGCGCGATTCTCAGAATCGTACCCGGACCATCTCCACCCCGCCCGCCCGCGGAGTAATCGGACGGTGCCCTCGCCCCGCGCCACGCTTACTTCTTCGCCTTGTCGAAGAACGCCTGGATCGCCGCCTTCCCCGCCGGCGTGTTCCGCAGCCGCACCAGCTCCCGCTGCTCCACCTCCAGCGCCGCCTGCCAGCCTCGCGTCAGCCCCGCATCAATCGCCATCGCCACCGCCCTGCCCGGCTCCGTGCTCATCAGCTCCGGCTTCATGAAATCCAACGCCTTCACCCCCTCCGCCCCCTTCCGCCCGATCCACTTCGCCGGCGCCCCGTCCCGCTTCAAGGGCCGCATCCTCGCCTTCGCGATCCACCCCTTCGCCACCGTCACCAACTGCCCCGCCGAGATCGCCAGATCATCAAACATCCCCGCGTCCTTCGCCTTCTCAAACACCAGCGGCTCACCCTTCGCCGTCTTCTCCATCGCCAGCCCCGCCTCCATCCGCGCCGGCAACAACACCGTCCCACCCCACCCCGGACAGATCGCCAGCCCCGCCTCGGGCAGCCCCACCGGATAAGGCTTCGCCCCCGCCGCCCCGATCAGCGCATCGCAGTGCATCGCCAGCTCCAGCCCGCCCCCCAGCGCCGCCCCGCCGATCGCCGCCGCCGTCGGCACCGGCAACTGGCTCAGCATCCCGAACACCTTGGACCCATACTGCAAATACGCATGCAACTGCGCATCGCTCAACTCCGCTATCGCCTTCAGGTCCGCCCCCGCCACAAACACCCGCTCGCTCGCCGACGCCAGCACCACCCCCGTCACCTCCCGCGGCAACCCCACAATCGCCGCCTCCAGCCGCTGTATCAACCCATGATCCAGCACCACCACGGGCTTCCCAGGCTGCTCCAGCATGATCGTCGCGATCCCCGCGAACGGTCCATCGGTCTCAATATGCACAGGCAGCGGGCTCACGGCTTCACGCATGGCAGCTCTCCAAGGTTCCCAAGGGGCGAAAGAGTCATCGCAAGTGTAGGATTTCGCCGATGACCACCCCCAGGACTGGCCCGCCGCCCAACTCGCGGCTACCCTTCCCCTCGCCGCGGTCGTGGCGAAATTGGCAGACGCGCTAGATTCAGGTTCTAGTGGGGTAAAACCCTTGGAGGTTCAAGTCCTCTCGACCGCATTCACCGGCTCGCCTCGTGCGAGCCGGTTGTGTTTTTGAAGGGCAAGCACTGGGCACCGGTGACAAACAAATCACCGC
Source organism: Tepidisphaera sp. (assembly GCA_016124375.1). Taxonomy (GTDB): domain Bacteria; phylum Planctomycetota; class Phycisphaerae; order Phycisphaerales; family UBA1924; genus RI-211. The sequence goes on along the minus strand of WGNV01000002.1, from coordinate 274,055 downwards.
CTGTCACTTCGCCACTCTGCCACTCCGCCACTTTGCCACTTCCCTCCCCCTCCCCAGTACACTCGCCCGATGGACCTCATCATCGCCGGAATCGACGAAGCCGGCTACGGCCCCCTCCTGGGTCCCATGTGCGTCGGCCTCTCCGTCTTCCGCTGCCCCGCCCCCGACGCCGCCAAAGCCCCCGACCTCTGGTCCCTCCTCAGCCACGCCATCTGCCGCGAGCCCGGCCGGGGCGGCTCCCTCGACCCCAAAGGCCGCATCGCCTTCGCCGATTCCAAAAAACTCAAACTCTCCAACGCCGCCAAATCCGTCGATCCCCTCGTCCACCTTGAGCGAGGCGTCCTGGCCGCCCTCCGCGCCCTCGAACCCCACACCCTGCCCACCACCGACGACGACCTCTTCACCCGCCTTGGCATCACCATGACCTGGCACGCCTGCTACCAGGCACCGCCCTGCTCCCTGCCCCTGGCCAGCGACGCGGGCCAACTTGCCATCGCCTCCGCCCAGTTCCTCGCCGGTCTCGCCCGCGCCGCCGTGTCCCTCCTCGACCTCCGCTGCGAAGCCCTGAGCGAACCCGAGTTCAACGCCGTCATCGCCCGCTCGGGCAACAAGTCCCACACCACCCTCGACGCCGTCTCCCGCCACATCGAGCACGTCTGGAACCTCTACAGCGACCCCGCCGCCACCAACGCGCGTCTCGGCATCATCTGCGACCGCCTGGGTGGCCGGGCCGAGTACGCCGACATCCTCGCCGCCATGCTCCCCGGCACGCGCATCGAAACCCTGGAAGAAAGCCCCACCCGCAGCCGCTATGTCATCCATGGCGAAGGCGCCCGACGCGCGGGCGTCTCATTCCTCGTCGAAGCCGAAGACGCCCACCTGCCCGTCGCCCTCGCCTCCATGACCGCCAAGCTGGTCCGCGAACTGGCCATGCGCCGCTTCAACGCCTACTGGTCCCGCCGCGCGCTCGACCTCACGGGCCGCGAACTCAAGCCCACCGCGGGCTACGCCCAAGACGGCCGCCGCTGGCTCAAAGACGCCGCCCCCGTCCTCGACACGCGCGACCGCGTAGCCCTCGTGAGGCTCGCATGAGCGACCCCGCGTCCCCCGCTTCCGACGCCCGCTGGCTCAATCTCGCCGCCCGCGCCGCCCTCCGCGCCTTCGGCCACGTCGAACCCAACCCCCTCGTCGGCGCCGCCCTCGTCCGTGACGGCCGCCTCCTCGCCCTCGCCCATCACCGCCGCTTTGGTGAGCCCCACGCCGAGCCCCTCGCCATCGCCGCTGCCCGCGCCGCCGGACACGACCCGCGGGGCTCCACCCTCTACGTCACCCTCGAACCCTGCGCAAAGCAAGGCCGCAACCCCCCCTGCACCGACGCCATCATCGCCGCCGGCATCCGCGACGTCGTCTACGCCGCCGCCGATCCCAACCCTCTCAAATCAGGCGGCTCCCCCCTCCTCACCGCCGCCAACATCCCCGCCCGCCTCTCCCTCGCCAGCCCCCTCGCCACCGCCCTCTCCGCCCCCTTCATCAAACGCATCACCACCGGCCTGCCCTGGGTCATCGCCAAGTGGGCCCAGACCATCGACGGCCGCATCGCCACCCGCACCGGCCACAGCAAGTGGATCAGCAACGCCTGGGCCCGCCGCCGCGTCCATCTCCTCCGAGGCCGCGTCGACGCCATCCTCACCGGCATGGGCACCGTCCTCGCCGACGACCCGCTGCTCACCCCCCGCGACGTCCCCATCCGCCGCCCCGCCCTCCGCGTCATCGCCGACAGCGAGCTCGACCTGCCCCTCACGTCCAACCTCGTCCGCACCGCCCGCCACACCCCCGTCGCCGTGCTCTACGACGCCGCCTTCGAATCCACCTCCATCCTCTCCGCCAAGCGCGACGCACTTCTTGCCGCGGGCGTGACGCTGCTGCCCGTCCCCGCCTCCCCCAATGGCCGGGGCATCGACCTCCGCGCCGGCCTACGCCTCCTGCACGAGCGCCACCACGTCTCCACCATCATGGTCGAAGCCGGCGCGGGTCTCTTGGGTTCACTCTTCGAGCACAATCTCGTCGACGAAGCCCGCGTCTACATCGCCCCCATGCTCTTGGGCGACGAACTCGCCAAGTCCGCCGCCACCGGCCGCGTCGCCGAGAGCCTCTCCAGCGCCACCGCCCTCACGCTCCACCACATCGCCTCCCGCAACGGCGATGTCGAGCTCACTTACCGCACCCGCTCATAGAACGAGCCCGAAGCGCCAGCGAGGGTCTCCGCGACAACCAAACTTCACGCCGCCCCATTCACCGCTCAGGCAAAAAACTCAGCCCCGCCTGCACCACGCCCTTGAGCCCCTGCCCGTCCGATCCCGTCGCGCTCACCACCGTCCCGGGCTTCGAATACTCATACTTCACCGACGCCAGCGCCACGGGCGCCGACCCCAGCATCGGCGCCAACGTCGCGCTCGACACCGCCCCGACCGCCTCACCCCCCTCGATGTGCAGCTGCGATCCATCCACCGGCTGTGCAGGCAGCCCCACCCCCGGGTCCATCCGCGTCTCAAACTTCACGCCCACCAGCATCTGCTTGGGGTGCCCCCGCGCGTGCATCCGCGCCACCACCTCCTGCCCCAGGTAGCACCCCTTCGTAAAGCTCACCCGGTCACCCATCACCCCCGTCTCCGCGGGCAGGCTCTCCGGGCCAAAGTCAATGTTATAAATCGGCGTCCCCGCCTCGATCCGCGCGATGTTCCACGCGTGCCACCCCGCCAGCCGCAGCCGCGTGCGCTCCGCCGTGTTCCGCCAAGGGTTCGGCGCCGGGCTCACCCCCGGCTCGGGCTCGGTGTGCCGCCCGGCGCTCAGCAGTTCCTCATACACCTTCGCCGCGTCCTTCACCCCCATGATCAGTTCCAACCCCACCACCCCCGCGCTGTCATCACGCACCACCACCACATCCGCCTGCCCGATCCGCAGCACCACCGCCCGCCCCGGCAGCAAGTCCTCAAACGCCGGCCCCGACGCGTTCGCCCCCATCGACGGCTGCGAAATCGCCTGCAACAGAAACAACCCCGTCGGCCCATGCAGACTCAGCCGATGCAGCGCCTGGCTCGCGTCCGCGATCTTCACATCCTCCGTGATCACGTACTTGCCCAGCCCGTCCACCGTGCGGCTCACCGCCAGCACGTCCATCTCCAGCAGCGTCCGCTCCGGCAAGTCAATCACCCGCATGTCCGCATCGATCCGCCCCTTGCGATTCAACCAAAAACTCTTCACCATCCGAAACGGCGCCAGCCCCTTCAACTCCTGCGTGATCATCCGATTCAAGAAACTCAGCCGGTCCGCACCCGTCACCTCGATCACCCCGCGCTGCGGACAATCAATCACCACGCAGTGCTTCCGCAGCGACGCATACTCCAGCTCCAACTCCCCGAACGTCGCCACCACCGACAGCGGCGCATCCCCCTCGTCCAGCGGCCCATAGGGCTGCATCGTCGCCTCAGTCATCTGGTGCATCCGCGCAAGCGGGCTTGATCGTGCCATGCCCACATCGTAGCGATCAGCGCCTCCCGCCCCTCCCCCGCGCCATTGCGGCCGCCCCCAGACTTCGGCTACGCTTCCTCCCCATGGAAAACATCGATCTCCTCAAGCGTCTCTGCGAAACCCCCGGCGTCCCAGGCCGCGAAGAACGCGTCCGCGACCTCATCCTCTCCGAAATCGACGGCCTCTTCGATGACGTCCAGATCGACGCCATGGGCTCGCTCATCTGCACCCGCCACCCACGCCCCGCCAAGAAATCCGCCAAGAAGCCCGCCGGCGATCCCGCCCGCGTCATGCTCCTCTGCCACATGGACGAAATCGGCTTCTACGTCTCCGCGATCGACAAAAACGGCTTCCTCTGGGTCAACCCCGCCGGCGGCTTCGACACCCGCAACCTCTTCTCCCGCCGCGTCCTCGTCTGCGCCGAATCAGGCGACTTCAAAGCCGTCATGAACCCGGGCGGCCGCCCCGTCCACATCTCCAGCCCCAAAGACCGCGAAAAAGTCCCCGAAGTCAAGGAGTTCTTCGTCGACACCGGCCTCAAGGCCGACGACGCCAAGAAGAAGTTCCGCATCGGCGACTTCATCGTCATGGACGAACCCGCCATCGAGATCGGCACCAAGGTCGTCAGCAAGGCCCTCGACAACCGCGTCGCCTGCTGGCTGGGCATCGAGAGCGTCCGCAAGCTCGCCGCCTCCCCCGCCGGCCACCACTGCGAGGTCGTCGTCGCCTTCACCACGCAAGAAGAAGTCGGCCTCCGCGGCGCCAAGACCGCCAGCCACCGCGTCCAGCCCGACATCGGCCTGGGCCTCGACGTCACCCTCGCCTGCGACACCCCGGGCGTTCCCGAAGAGGAAACCGTCACCAAGCAAGGCCAGGGCTTCGGCCTCCACATCAAGGACAGCTCCTTCATCGCCGACCATGGACTGGTCACCCAGTTCGAGGCCCTGGCCAAAAAGCACAAAATCGCCTACCAGCGCACCATCCTCGCCGCCGGCGGCCAGGACGGCGCCGCCGCCCAACAAGCCGCCGCCGGCGCCAAGGCCATCGGCATCACCGTCGGCACCCGCTACATCCACACCGTCACCGAAATGATCGACAAGAAAGACCTCTTCGCCGCCCGCGACATCATCGCCGCCTACCTCGCCACCGCCTGACCCCGCACGACCTGCATCCATTGGTGGCACCGCTCTCCAAAGCGGTGCTCTTCTCCTGGGTGGCCCGGCGGTCCCCGCCGGTCTTCGCTTCCACGGCCGCCGGTGGGACAGGCGTCCCGCCTGTCCGCTCTTCCCTTCTCCATCTCGTGGCACAGGCGTCCCGCCTGTGTCCTTCCCTACCTACGTCCGTAGCGACCTCACCCTGATGTCCCTCCTCACCTCCGTCGTTCCGATCTCCTTCATCCCAGCGGGATGAACGACTGTTGCCAGGGGTGGCCCTGCACCCCTGGCAACCAGCCACAAAAAGCAATTCCTGTCTTCTCCCCGCCGCACACCCCGGAGGGGTTTGCGAATTCACCATCCCCCGCACCACCAACCAATCGCCTCGCCGAAAGGGAGCGCTCCCGGGTGGCCCCTCTCTCCGAGAGGGGCGTCCTTCTCTTCCTCCGCTCTTGGTGGCACCGCTCTCCAGAGCGATGCTTTCACGGCCGCCGGTGGGACACGCGTCCCGCCCGTCCTGCGAACGAGTGACGGTGTTTGCGCGCGCAAAACCCGCCCTCAAAACCCACCCCCACCCCAAAATCCCAAAAAAACTTTCTCGCCCCCAAACCCCCGCCGCAGCCTCCAATCGCCCATCAGCTGCCCGACCGTGAGGGAGGGCCTCAGCGCATCTACCGCACTTGCGCGCGCAAATCGCGCCTCCACCAGTTGATATAGAAGCGTCCCGCGTTTCCGTCAGGGCCCTCTTGCCGGGCATCCAACAGGCTGAGCCACGAACTCAGGCTGGTCTTCCCCGGCATCGCGCCCTGCCCGACTCGCGGCCGCCGAAGCGGTGCGTGGGCCGGCCCTCGCTCGCGTGAAGCATCGGGGAACACTCGCCTGGCGAAGTGACTCACCATCACCTCACCCGCGACCAACAGAGGCTCCGACTCGGGACACCACACCGGGCAGCCCCTCGCCACGACCCGCCTCACGCAAGCAGTGCCGAAAAAAGTCCAAAGGCGTCGGCCCGATGAACTCGCCCACGCATCGCCGCTAGACCGTGTGCCTACCGGGTCCCGCTCGAGCGCGTCAAAAACGCTCACCGGGGAAGACCAGCCACGCCCCAGCGGAACCCATCACCCGCCCGACCCCAACGACCTATTCCCAGGCCGAGGTACTTCCATTTCCTCTACTGCCCCAGCGCCCGCAGCAGCACCGTCGCATACGCGCCCCGGGGCAACGTAAACCTCGCCCACACCTTCACTCGCCCCGCCCGCGACATCTCATCCGCCGCCGGCCCCTCAAACTCCACCCCGCTCGCCGCCACCACCAACGGCCGCATCGCCGTCCCGAACTCAGGCCGCCGCACCCCGGGAATCTTCAGTGCGCCAAGTGAAACGCCCACCTCCGCCAGCGTCGCCTGCGCCACCTTCGCCAGCGCCCCGTCGTACCGCGCCTCCGGCCCCGGCAGCGCCAACGTCGCGTGCATCATCGCGTCAGGAATCTCCGCCGCCGCCGGAAACACCAACTCGCCAAAGTCCGTCGGCGTGCGCAGCGTCTTTTTCCCCGCCGCCGCGCTCGCTGCCGCCGCCGCGTTCCGGTTCCACAGCCAACTCTGATACGCCTCCACCGCGAACATCTGTTCGGCATAAGGCAGCGCCGCAAACGCCTCGCGAAAATCCTCGCCCGCCGCCAGCTTCTCCACCGGCCCGCGCCACTGCCCCTTGGGCAGCTCGCGCAGCAGCCGCTTCCACTCGCCCCAGTGCTCCGCCGCCGCTCGCGTCAGCGTCCGCCTCGCTCCCGAGTCCTTCCGCGCCGGCGTCCCGATCAGCAACTTCAGCGCTCCCTCAAAATCCCCGCGCACCAGCCGCTCGCCCGCGAACCCCGCCTTGGGCTGCACGCTCGCGAACCGCTGCTCCCCGAAATAGTTCACGAACACCAGTTCCGTGCCGCCCGCCGCCGCGAGCCGCTTGAGCGCCCCAAACCGCCGCTGCATCTCTTTCGCCGCCTGCTGCGACAGATCCCGCACCACGATCTCAAACCGATTTCCCGCGATCGCCGCCGCCTCCAACTCCCGTGCGAGCCACCCCGCAAACATCGCCTTCACCCCCGGCGCCTCCACGCTCTCCGGCGGCTCACCCTCCCCATCCCACTTCGTCGACACATGCTGCCTCGTCACCGCGTGCTTGTCCTTCAGCCCCGCGTGCGTCACCCGCCCGCTGCGCACCCCAAGCGCCTTGGCCAATCGCGCCTCGGCCTCCTGCGTCGTGAGCTGCGTCTTCTCCAGCACATACACAGCGTGCGCCTCGCCCGCAGGCCGCGCCGCCACCGGCCGCCACGCATCTTCGAGCACTTCCTCCACACGAAAATCATCGGGCACGCGGCGAATCGTCATCCGGCTACTTCCCCTCAAACCAGTTCTTCGCCGCGTGCGCCTCCGCCTTCAGCGGCACGCGCAGCTTCATCGCCCCTTCCATCCTCCCCTGCACGATCCCCTTCACCTCGTCCGCCGCCCCCTCCGGCGCCTCGAACACCAACTCGTCATGAATCTGCAGCAGCATCAGCACCTCGGGCCGCGTCAAAAACACGCCCCGCAGATCCACCATCGCCAACTTGATCAAGTCCGCCGCCGACCCCTGCACCACGCTGTTGATCGCCAGCCGCTCGGCCAGCGCCCGCCGCGACGGGTTGGTGCTGTTCGCATCCGGGATCGGCCGCCGCCGCCCCAGCATCGTCTCGACATACCCGCGCGACCTCGCCTGCTCCACGCACTCCTGCAAGAACGTCGTGATGCCGCTGAATCGCTTCTTGTATCCGTCGATGATCTCCGCCGCCGCCTTCTGCTCGATCTTGAGTCGTCGCGCCAGCCCGAAGGCCGTGATCCCATACACGATCCCGAAGTTCACCATCTTCGCGCCGCTCCGCTGATCGCGCGTCACCTCGCCCGCTGGCACGCCGTGAATCTGCGCCGCCACCGCCGTGTGAATGTCTTCGTCGCGTTCGAACGCCGCGATCAGCGCCGGGTCCCGCGACAAGTGCGCCAGCAGTCTCAGCTCGATCTGCGAGTAGTCCGCCGTGATCAGCACCCGCCCCGCCGGCGCCACAAATGCACGCCGAATCTCGCGCCCCACCTCGGTCCGGATCGGGATGTTCTGCAAGTTCGGATCGCTGCTGGCCAATCGCCCAGTGGCCGCCACCGTCTGATGAAAACTCGCGTGCACGCGCCCGGTGTTCTTGTTGATCGCCTCGCGCAGCGCCACCAAGTATGTCGACACCAGCTTGGTGAGCTGCCGATAGTCCAAAATCAACTTCGGTATCGGCGTGCCGATCGCGTCGTCCTCCGCCAAACTCTCCAGCACCTCCGCGTCGGTGCTGAACCCCGTCTTGGTCCGCTTCTGCCCTTTGATTCCCAGGCCGCTGGGTTCATCCTCGGGCCCGTTGAAGAGCGCCGCCGCGAGCTGCTTGGGCGAATCCGGATCAAACGTCCGCCCCAGCGCACGCTTGGCCTCTCGATGAATCTCGCCAAGCAACTCGTCGATCCGCTGCTGCAAGCGCTCTCGCTGCCGGTCCAGTTCCGCCCCGTCCACCTTGATGCCGTTCCACTCCAGATCCGCCAGCACCTCCACCAGCGGCATCTCCACCTCGTGCAGCAACTTCGCCAGCCCCATCTCCCGCACCTGCGGCATCATCACGTTGCACAGTTGCAGCGTCACATCCGCGTCCTCCGCCGCGTACTGCGTCGCCAGATCCAGCGGCACCGTGTCAAACGTCCGCTGCTCCTTCCCCGACCCGATCAACTCGCTGATCGAGATGTTTGTGCGGCCAAGCAGCGCCAACGCCAACGCATCCATCGAATGACTGCTGCGCGACGCGTCGATCAAATAACTCGCCACCATCGTGTCGCACGAGTCCGGATGCTCCAGCCCGCGCAGCGTGACGCCGCACCCGCGCAGGATCAACAGGTCATACTTCAGGTTGTGCCCGCATTTGGGCTTGCTCGCGTCCTCCAGCACCGGCTTCAGCGCCGCGATCACCGTGGCCTCGTCCATGTGGGCCTGGGGCGTGGGCGACCGCACCGGGATGTAATACCCCGTGCCGGGCGCCACGCTCACGCACACCCCGCACAGCTTCGCGTCGCGCGGGCTGAGCGACGTGGTCTCGGTGTCGATCGACACCAGCGCCGCCGCCTTCATCTTCTGCACTACCTCGCGCAACTGCGTCGCATTCACCACGCACGTGTACTCGCCCGACTCGGCTTTGCGCATCGGGTTCACCGCCGCCGCGGCTCCGATCGCGTCAAACAGCCCACCCTGCCCGGGCGACTGCCGCTCGCTCCTGGGCTTGGGCTTCGCGGGTGCGCCGCCCGCGCCCGCCGGCGCCGCGGCCGTGTCGCGCGACGTCAGCGGCATCACCCCGCTCTCGCCCATCAACTGCCGCAGTTCATCCTGATACCGGTTGAACCCGACCTCCTTCAAGATCGGCATCAACCGTTCCAACCTCAACTTCCCCGTCGCCGCGGCTTCCAACTCAAACTCCACCGGCGCATCATGTCGAAGTGTCACCAACGATCGCGACAACTTGAGCAACTCCCCGGCTTCGCGCAGTTTCTCGCCCCGCTTGCCTTTGATCTGATCCGCGTGGGCCATCAGGTTCTCGACCGTTCCCCACTCGCGCAGCAGCGCCGCCGCCGTCTTCTCGCCCACGCCGTCCACCCCCGGCACATTGTCCACGCTGTCGCCCATCAGCGTCAGCATGTCAATCACCTGAGGCGGCGTAATCCCAAGCTCCGCCTTCAGCGTCGCCGCATCCATCAGCACATCCGTGTGCACATCAAACAACGCCACGCCCCCCGGCGTCTCGGGCGTCGCGTCCTGCGTGAACAGTTGTTTGAGGTCCTTGTCCTTCGACACGATGCGGATCGCCAAGTCCGGGTGTTTTCCCCGCAGCGTCGTCACCAGCGTCGCGATCACGTCGTCCGCCTCGAACCCGGGCGAACCCACCACCGGCACGCCGATCTCCTTCAGCAGCGCCAAGCACCGATCCACCTGAGGCTCCAAATCCTCCGGCGGCGGCGGCCTGTGCGCCTTGTAATCCGGGTAAATCTCCGAGCGGAACGTCCCCCGATCGCCCCCGACATCCAGCGCCACCGCCACATAATCAGGCGTCCCCGCCCGCTTCAGCCCGGGCTCGGCGCCCTTGAGCAGCTTCAGCAGCATGCCCACGAACCCGAACGTCATGTTCGTGGGTTCCTTGGTCACCGGGCTGGTCATGGGCGTGCGGATCGCGTGATACGCGCGGAAGAACTGGGCGTAGCCATCAATCAAGTACAGCGTGGGCATGGGCGATCATCGCCCTCCGGGCGAGGTGCCCGAGTTGGTCGTTGGGGGGGTGGGGGTCGTGCTTGCCGCGTGCAACGCTTCGAGCCGTCGCGCGTACGCCTCGTGCATCTCCACCCGCCGCCTGGCCATCACCGTCCGCGCCGTGTCGATGAACTTGCTGGCGCGGAACGTCTGCTCGCCCGCGTCGGTGCGCCACACGAATCGCCCCGTCGCGCCGCTCACCGGCGCCGTCGTCGCGAACATGCCCCCGGTCGCGAGCACGCTGCCGGTCATGATCCGCGTGTTGATTGCCGTCTTCACGTGATCGCCGATCACCGGCCCCAGGAACATCTCGCCCGTGCGTTCGTTCCCCGCCCCCGGCGCCGCCTTGCTCACCACTTCGCCATAGGTGTTCAACAAGTTGGACACCGTCGTGCCCGCGCCCAGGTTCACCCACTCGCCCACATACGCGTCGCCCAGGTACCCGTCGTGGGCTTTGTTCGAGTAGCCCTGAAAGATCGTCCCGCCCACTTCGCCGTTCACCTTGCAGTGCGAGCCGATCGCTGTGAACGGGCGGATCGTCGCGCGTTCAAGCACCGTCGAGCCGGTGCCCACGTAACACGGCCCGATGAGCATCGCCCCGGGCCGCACAATCGCGTCGCGCCCGATGACGATCGGGCCCCCCTCGGCGTCCAGCACTGCGCCCGGATACACCTTGGCGCTCGGGTCGATCGACACCGCGTGCCCGGGGATCACAAGCGCCTTGGGCGTGGCCGCGTCCGGGGGCATCCCTTCGCTGGGTCCTTCGAACAAGTCGTCGCTGCCCACCCCGTCGCGCGCCGGGTCGGCCGGTCGCAGCAGCAGCTCGAGATCCAGCCGCATCGCCCGATCGCGAAAACTCCGCACGTGCCACGGGCGACTCAAAAGCGCCGGCGCGGGCACGACTCGCTTGTCACCCACAGGCGGGCGCCGGCCCGAAAGGAACGCCATCGCGCTCGCTCCATCGCAGCAACCCGCCACGATATCTCCGGAGCCCTCCTCGATGAACCACGTGCCCAAGGGCAGGTCCGCGATTCCCGGGATCGGAAGCGCGCATCGTCCGTTGATCAAGGTCACCGGACCGCTGCCCAAGTGGTCCGGGTTAACCGGGTCCGACGCGCGCAGCCTCGCGATTTCTCGGAGCTCATCCGGAACCCAAAGCGCCACCGGCCGGACCCCGAAGTGTCGCGTAAGGCGCTCGATCGTGGTCAGGCACCCGGTCCGTATGGCGTACGCCGGACGCAAATCGGTCAGGGCCTGGAGCATTCCCTTGCCGTCATCAAAGATTACTGGACGCAGCATCCGCGTAGTGTAACGCGATCGGGCCGGCGGACCGAGGCTGTGCAGAAACGCCAAAAGCCGCTAGGCTGCGCGGCCGCCAACCCCCTAGACCGTCCCGAGGAGCTTCGTGTGTGGGTGCCTTGAGCAACTTTGAACTCTCCGTGCGCATCTTCGCCGCGCTCGCTGTGGTTCTGGCGACGTGCCATGGCGCCGCCATCATCGGCCGCCTGATCGGACAGCCCCGCGTCGTCATGGAGATGATCTCGGGCGTCGTGCTGGGGCCTTCGTTGCTGGGGTGGGCGCTGCCCAACGTCCACGCGTACCTGTTCCCGGCCCAGATCGTCAGCGTGGTGGGCGTTCTGGCCCAGATCGGCCTGGCCTTGTACATGCTTTGCGTCGGGTTGGACTTCAGCACCGACGTCTTTATGAAGCATCGGCGGCAGGCCCTGTCCGTTTCCCTCGCTGGGGTGTTCACGCCCTTCATCCTGGCGATCTTCGCCGTCAACTGGGTGCGCGGGCGGGCCGGGCTCTTCGAGCCCCACGTCGGCACCTGGCACGCCGGGATCTTCCTCGCCGCGGCACTTTCGATCACCGCGTTCCCCATGCTGGCACGGATCATCCGCGAAAACGGCCTTGCGGGTACACAGATGGGCACGGTCGCGATTTCCGCCGGAGCGCTCGATGACCTGATGGCCTGGTGCTTTCTCGCCATCGTCGTCGCCAGCCTCAAGAGTGACTGGGGCATCGCGGGCATCACCCTTGGCGCCTCGGTTGCCTTCGTGTTCCTCATGCTCGGGCTCGTCCGGCCCGCCCTACGCCCGATGGAGCCTCGACTGCGCGAGGGCGAGCCCTTGCCCGCCGGATGGTTGTCCGGCGTGCTCGTGGGGTTGGCGCTCACCTGCTTTGTCACCGACACGATCGGCATCTACTCGATCTTCGGCGCCTTCGCCCTGGGCGTGTGCCTCCCGCGCCGCCGCGTGGCGCCCCGCCTGCTCGCGATCATCGAACCGCTCACGACCGCGTTGCTGCTGCCCATGTTCTTCGTTTACTCAGGCCTGAACACCAGCATCAGCGTGCTCGCGTCCGGCAGCGCGCTCGGCGTCACGCTGGTGCTCCTGCTCGCGGCCTGTGCGGGCAAGCTCATCGGCTGCTCAGCCGCGGCCAGGCTCGCGGGCAGCACGCTTCGGGAGTCCCTTTGCATCGGGGCGCTGATGAACGCCCGTGGGCTCATGGAGTTGATCCTGCTCAACATCGCCCTGGAGCGCAAGGTCATCACGCCGACCTTGTACTCGATTCTGGTCGTCGTCGCCATTGTGACGACGCTGATCGCTTCGCCCCTGTTTCGGCTCTTTCGGTCCGGTGCAAGAACCATCTCGCAGGTCGGGAAGTAAACCCGTCGCCATCCAGCCCGGCGTAACGCGATCATGCACGTTCCACCTAACTTTGGGGCGGCCTTGCAAAGCGTCGGGTTTGCGCTCCGGGCATTCCCAGCAGCGGCCCCAGCGGCATCAGCACCAGCGACAGCGGCACCGCCGCGACCCCGGTATAGAGCGAGCTCTTGACGCCGGTCCACAACTCATGGCTCGTCTGCCACACCCGGTCGTCCACCAGCGTTCGCAGCGAGAAGATGCCCACGAACACCACGCTGGCCACCAGCGAGCCGACGAACGCCAGAAACCCCAGCGTGAACGGGTTGCGCCGGATCATCACGCCCCGCAGCGTCAGGACCAGTTGCGACGCCACCAGGTACGACACCGCGTTGGGACCGATGACGACCGCGGGCTGCAAGCGTCCCTTGAGGTAGAACTGATTCGTCACGTCCATCAGCACGCCCAGGATGATCGCCGACCAGGCCGTCTGCTTGGGGGTCGCCGCCATCGCGATGAACGTCAGCAGCACGAAGACGAAGCTCGGCGCCACGCTGGTCTGGCCGAAGCCCAGGGCCGCCTTGAGGCCAAGCTCAAGGCCCAGAAAGACCCATGCCAGCAGCGCGAACGTGACGGCTTTCATGGCTTGCCCCCGCTGGGCTCGGTGGGGGTGCAGAGCATCACGTCGCTCACGCGCTCCAGGTCAAGCACGGTGGGGCGCACGGTGATGATCCGGCGCAGGGGCTGGTTGGGGTTGGGCTCGACGCTCTCGACCACGCCCAGCTTGAGCATGCGCGACGCCCTTGGCCAGCGCGGGTCATCGAGGCGGACAGTCTGGCCGGGCTGGGGCTCGATGGGCGAGTTGGTGTTCGGGTCGCGCCGGTCGCTCACAGGCCCCTTGAGCGAGCCGTCACCCACCGGCGTGAGCGTGCAGGTCAGTCCGTCGGGGACATTGTCGCGAAGCATCACCATCGCCGTCAGCGCTTCGCCACCCTTGGAGGTGATGAGGCGCAGCGTGCAGGTGCGCTCCGACACCGCGACCACGCGACCCATCAACTGCAGGCCCGGGGCCAGCCCCACGGCATCGGTGTTCACGCCCTGGGCGCTGCCGGCCTTGATGGTCAGCATGCCCGTGTCGGGGTCGCTGCCGGTGCCGACCACCGGCGCTTCCAGCAACCGGACGGGCAGGTTGTCTGCCAGGGCCAGCCCGCTCTGCAGATCGCGGATGACCTGGCGCAGCCGGTCGTTCTCCTGCTGCAGCGCCAGGAACTCGTGCTTGATCCGTTCGTTCTCTTCTTCCAGCACGCGCATGCCGTCGTCGCTCGCACGGCTGCGATTCGGGCCCAGCATGTTCGCCAGGCGCAGCACCGGCCCGCTGACCGGCGCCGAGAGCACGGTGACGGCGTTGCCGATGGAGGCCGCCCACCCCTGCACCCGCGCGGGTACGACGAGCGCGAACACCACCAGCACGCCGATGATCACCGGAAGCACTCGCTGGATGAGTGGTGTCTGCATGCGGGGTCGTTGCGAAGAAAAAAGCCGCCGGCGCGAACGAGCGCCGGGCTAGGAGTTCATGTCGTTCTCGAGGGTGCTCTTCCACTCTTCGAGATGTTCAAGATAAATGCACGTGCCGCGGGCGACGCAGGTCAGCGGGTCCTCGGCCAGGCGCGTCTCCAGGCCCGTGGCTTTTTGGATGACGTTGGTCAGGCCACGCAAGAGCGACCCGCCCCCGGCCATGGTGATGCCGTTCTCGACGAGGTCGGCGGCCAGTTCGGGCTCGGCCTTTTCGAGGGTCCGCGTCACCGCCTCGGTGATCCCCTGCACAGGCTCCTGCAGCGCCTCGCGGATCTCTTCGCTGGTGATGACGGTCTTGCGGGGCAAGCCGCTGATCATGTCGCGCCCGCGGACTTCCATGGTCTGCTCGGGGCCGATGGCGAAGGCCGAGCCGATGTCGATCTTGATGCGCTCGGCGGTCTGCTCGCCGATCATCATGTTGTACGTGCGCTTCATGTGATTGATGATCGCTTCGTCCATGTCGTCGCCGGCGATTCGCACGCTTTCGCAGGTGGCGATGTCGGCCAGGCTCATGATGGCGACTTCGGTGGTGCCGCCCCCGATATCGATGATCATCGAGGCGGTGGGCTCGGCGAAAGGCAGCCCCGCGCCGATGGCCGCGGCGATCGGTTCCTCAATCAAGTATGTGCTGCGGGCGCCGGCCCGATCCGCCGAATCAAACACCGCGCGCTTCTCGACGGCGGTGATGCCGCTGGGCACACTGATGACAACCCGCGGCCCGAAGATTTTGCTGCGCCCGTTCACCTTGCGGATGAAGTAGCCGAGCATGGCCTCGGTGATCTCGAAGTCGGAGATGACGCCGTCCTTCAGAGGCCGCACCGCGGTGATCGAGCCGGGCGTCTTGCCGAGCATTTCTTTGGCGACCCAGCCGACGGCCTCGCCGTTCTTGAGAACCTGATTGGTGCCCTTGCGCACGGCGACCACGCTGGGTTCGTTGAGCACGATCCCCTGCCCGCGGACCGACACCAGGGTGTTGCACGTCCCCAGGTCGATGCCCATGTCAACGCTGAACAATCCCAAGAGCCGATCCAGCAGCACGCGGCGATTCCTTGCCCCCCGGATGGGGATTCCTTGCTCCATCGGGGCCGCACGCAAGCCGCGGCCTCCCACGAATTATCGGCTCATCTTAGCGGACCACGCCAGCGGTTGCGGGATCCTGCGCCCGATTGCGACAGGAAGCCGCCAGGAGAACGAAAAGCCGCCGGCGCTCCCGAGGAGTTCCGCCGGCGGCGAACGCGGTCAGAGTTCGACTGTTCGAGTTCCGTTAGTGGGAGGTGGACGCGAGCGAACCCGAGGTTCCGCCGGCCTGCACGGAGGTGCCGTGGGCGGGCGCGGCCACGGGGGCCGGCGAGTCGGGGGTGATCTCGATCACGCTGGGCCGCACCGGGGCGACGGGCTTGCTGAACACGTCGGGGGTGTAGGCCCGCTGCGCGTCGAGCTCGACCTTGGCGCGGTCTTCGTAGTTGGTGATGGTGGTGCCGGTGCCCAGGGTCTGCAGGCGGGCCTCCTGCTTGGCGCGGATGTCGGCGAAGCGGCTCGAGAGTTGCTCGAGGCTGTTGGCCCCGTAGCGGCTCTGGTCATCGATCGTCTTCTGCCGCTTCTCCATCATCGAGATCAGGCGGTCGTTGCGGGCGATCGAATCGCACTGGCGGTCCATCTGCCACAGTTGGGCCTGGAAGTCGGCGTTTTCCTGCTGCAGCTGGGTTTCCAGTTTGGTCAGGCGTTCTTCCTGCTGGGTGAGGTAGCCCAGGTCGCGCTGGATGTCGTTGCCGCGCGTGGTGTAGGCGTCGCGGACCTGCTGGATCTGGCGGGCCTTGTTGTACGCGCCGGTGACGTCCATGGATTCGTTGTTGAAGACGACGCGCACGATGGCGGCCTGGTTGCCGCTGGCGAGGCTGGTTTGTGTGGTCTGGGCCTTGTCGAGCAGGCCTTTCATCTGGTCCAGGTCGGCGTTGGCGAGTGCGACGACGCGATCGGAGACGACGGCTTCCTGGCGCAACTGGGCCTGCTGGCTGCGCAGTTCGGCCAGGTCACGCTGCACCGAGGCGATGCGCTCGGGATACGTGCCGGCGAGCTCGCGCATCTGGCTGCGCAGGGCGACGGGGTCGTCGATCTGCGCGTCGATGGCGGAGTTCACGTGTTGACGGGTTTGGGTGATGAGCGCGTGGACGCGTTCGGGACCGGCCACGAGGGCGGCGGTTCCGCCCACGAGGGCCGCGATCACCCCATAGCGGACGACATGCTTGACGAAGCACATAAGAAACTCCTGCGGCTAAAGCCCCGCCGCGGCGTGGCACGGGATACGCCCCATGTCCAGCACGCCAGCGTCGGGACCTTTGGTCGGGAAGCGCCTTCGCGGGTTTCACGGATTTTTGTGACGGGTACTTTGAGATTCCCAGATGGTGAACTGAAGGTGCGGAAGGACACAGGCGGGACGCCTGTGCCACGAGATGGGGAAGTGCGCCGAGGGGACCGCCCCGGACCTTCGAAGACTCAGGTCCGGCGTCCATCAGGCCCTACATTCTCAGACGCTCGGCTTTGCCGGGGGTTTTGATTGCGGGAGCATGAAACCGGCGTATTATGCTGTCGCTACGCCGCTTGCCGCGACACCCTTGAACGGACGGAACGCACGATGCTGACCCCGGTCAACATGGATTTCATCGGGAGGCTCCGCGCCAACGACCAGGCCGCGTGGTTTGAGGTGTGGGAGACGTTTGGGCCCGTGGTCCGCTCGCAACTCAGCAAGTGGGGCAAGGGTCGCATCGGCTCGCAGACGGTGCAGGACCTCTCGCAGGAAACGCTGGCGGCGTTGTCGGAATCGATCGATCGGTTTGATCCCAGCCGCGGGGCGCGGTTTTCGACGTGGCTGCTCGCGATCGCCAAGCACGTGTTGGGCGATGAACTGGACCGTCGCCACGCCCAGAAACGTGGCGGCAACAAGCGGGCCGCCGAACTCGATGAATCGTGGATGGCCTCGGCCGCGGATCCGGGCGTGGACGCTCAATATGAAGCCGGGGTGTTCCGGGCCAAGGTCGAGGCGGCGATCCGCGTCGTCGAAAAAGAAACGGACTTCAGCGATTTCGCGATTTTTTCGATGCGGGTGCTGGAGGGCAAGCCCGGAAAAGAAGTCGCCGAGGCGCTGGGGATCAGCGAGCCGACAGTGAGCCGCCGGCTGGCGAAAGTGCGTGACACGCTGCGTGAGCGGCTGGTGGACGTCGTCGTGATGTACAGCTTCACGCAGGAGGAAAAGGACGAAGCGGCGCGAAATGGTTTGCTCGCGACTCCGAAACAAGAGCGGACCGCGGCGGACGACGCCCTGTTCGACGAGGCCATCTGCGAGATTTACCACCGGCAGATGGACCTGAGGCGGCAGGATCAAGCGGCGCGACTTCGCTGACGCTCGCGGCCCAGGGCCCGGGCACGCACCCCGGGAAGGGAGTCGAACATGGCCGCTGCCGAAATCCTTCTTGTGATCCTGGCGAGCATCGTCGGCCTGGTGCTGGTGGTGGTGCTGGCGATGAGCCTGCTCGTGCCGCTGTTCAAGGGCATCGTTTTTCTGATTAAGCACGTCGCGACGTTTATCGGCTCCATGGTGATGGACACGGCCCGGTTCGTGGGCTCGGTGATCCTGGCCATCCTTTATGTGCCGCTGGTGGTGCTGAACCTGGTCATCGGGCGATTCTCGGCGTGCGGGCACTATGGGCGGGCGCTTTGGAACGAGCTCTCCAACGCCGGGCTGTGCCTGTATCGCGTCGCGCTCTCGCACCCGCTGCGCCTGGTCGGGCTGCACGGCCTGGTCGAGGGCGTCGAACGCCGCCTGCCCGAGGTGATGGCCAACGCCCCGACCCGCGACCTGCCCACCGGCAAGGGTGGCAAGTTCGATGGCTACTCGATCGTCGGCTCGCTCGCGGCCGGGGGCTCTGGGGCCAAGCTGTACATCGCCCAGCCCAGTGCCGCCAAGTTCGCGGCTTTCCAGCGCGACGGCATCGACCACGTCGGCCAGGTGGTCATCAAGAGTTTCAGCTTGCAGGACGGCAGCAGCCTGCCCCAGATCGTGCGCGAAAGCCGTTCGCTGGATGCCGCGAAGAAACTCGGCCTGATCCTCGACCACGAACTGACCGCTGACCGGTTTTATTACGTCATGCGGTATGTGCCGGGGGAGCCCCTGGGCATGATGATCCGGCGCTTGCACGGCGCCAGCGGCCCGGGCGGGCTCTCGCCCACCAACCTGCGATCCGGGCTGGGCTACGTCGCCGACCTGGTGTCGACGCTGTCGGTCTATCACCGGGGCGGCTTGTGGCACAAGGATGTGAAGCCCGACAACGTGATCGTCGACGCTTCGGGCAACGCGCACCTGGTTGATTTCGGGCTGGTGTCGTCGCTCCGCAGCGCCATGACGCTGACGACCCACGGCACCGAGTACTTCCGCGACCCCGAGATGGTGCGGCTGGCGCTCAAGGGCGTGAAGGTGCACGAGGTTGACGGCACGCGCTTCGACATCTACGGCGCCGGGGCTGTGCTGTACAGCATGGTGGAAGATTCGTTCCCCGCGCACGGCGGGCTGAGCCAGGTGACCAAGCGCTGTCCCGAGGCCCTCAAGTGGGTCATTCGCCGCGCGATGGCGGACTATGACAAGCGCTACCCGAGTGCCGCGGCCATGCTGGCGGATATCGACGCGGTGCGCCTCGCGGCCGACCCCTTCGCGGTGCGACCCATCGACCTACCCAGCATGAAGGCGGGGGCGAACGCGCAGCCGCAGAGCGAGGCCGGCGGGGCCGCCAACGCGGCGCCGACCTTTGCCGCGGCGGTGGGGGCGGTGGGTGCGAGCATCGGGGCGGCGTTCAAGAACGTGATGGACACGGCGGCGGCGAAAGCCGCGGCCCACGGGCCCAACATCCGGGTGACGCACTGGTGGACGGGGCGGGCCGAGGTGGTGCCGCCAGCGGGCGCGCCGGTGGCGGATGTGCGGATGGCGGGGACGCCCGCGGGCATTCCGCCGATTCCGCCGATCGTGCCGGCTGGCATGCGCCGCAGCGCCGAGGAGCAACTGGCCAGCGCCAAGGCGAAGCTCGAGCGGGCCCGCGGGCGCGTTGCCGGGCGGCGTGCGGGCTGGCGCATGCGGGCGGCCGACGGCAAGCCCATGAACAGCGGCGTGGGCATCGCGGTGCTCGCGGCAGTGGGCGTGCTGGCGTTCGCCAACGTCGCGCGGCACGAGAGCCGTCGCAATCACGCCGCGGTGAACGTCAGCCAGACGCAGCCCCCGACCCCGCCCGAAGCGCCATCGGCGCCCGCGACCGACGAAGCCGCGGCCTTTGAGACGCCCGACGCTGCCGCTACGCCCGCCCACCACGAAGCGCCCGTCTCCTGGCCTCACATCGATGGCACGGTGCTGGTGATCAACGATGTGCTGCAGCCCTGGAGCGGAGCCGCCGACCAAGCCCTGCGGGGCGTGAGCAGCGGGCTGGCGAAGGTGGGCGTTGAGGTGCGGGGCAACGCGCTGCCCGCCAACGCCGGCGATGAGCCCAAGGTGCAGCACGGGGAGGACGATGTGGACCTCATCGCCTCGGCCCGCCTGACGCTGGGGCAGCGGCCGGTGGATTCCGCCGACGCGGGCGAACTCATGAACGCGTGGCTGTCCGACCACGAGGGCGACGTGGACGCCGTCGTGTGGATCGCGGCGGGCGCGAAGGACCAGCCCCCGAGCGTGCGGGTCTTCGGGGGTGAGCACCTGAGCAAGAAGAACCTGGGCGTGCTGAGCAGGGCGGTGGGTGAACGCAGCGGGCAGTAGAGTCGCGCCGATACGAGCCCGAAGCGCGAGCGAGGGTCTCAGTTGTGAACGAACGACTGGTGGAGCCGGTGCTGGCTCGACATCATGGAGACCCTCGCTGGCGCTTCGGGCTCGTTCGTCGCTTTCACGCCTGATTCGACACGTTCGCCAGCACTTCCAGCGTCTTGGCGGCCCTCCCCGAATCGATCGCCTCGCGGGCCGATGCCAGCCCGGCCTCGATCGTCGGCGCCACATCGCTCACCACCAGCGCTGCCGCCGCGTTGATCAGCACCATGTCGCGCTTGGGGCCGGGTTCGCCCGCGAGCAGCCCCCTCGCGATGGCCGCGGCGTCGTCCAGGTCGCTCGCCCTGAGGTTGTCGAGCTTCGCCCGCGCCACGCCGTGATCCGCGGCGTCGAACTCTTCGAGGCGGACGTCGCCGCGCTCGACGCGCGCGATGAGCGTGGGCGCGCTGATGGAAATCTCGTCGATGCCGTCGCGTCCGTGGGCGACGATGGCGCGGGTGGTGCCGGTGGCCGCCAGCACGCGAGCGTTTTTCTCCACCAAGCCCGGCTCGTACACGCCCATGAGTTGGCGCTTGGCGCCGGCGGGGTTGGTCAGCGGGCCCAGGGCGTTGAAGATCGTCGGGAAGCCCAGCGACACCCGGGCCTTGGCCGCGTGGCGCATCGCGGGGTGATGGTGAATCGCGAAACAGAAGCACACGCCTGCCTCGCGCAGGCACCGGGCCTGCACGCTGGGCGAGGCGTCGATGTTGACCCCCAGCGTTCGCAGCATCTCCGCCGAGCCCCGGCCCGAGCGGCCCTTGTTGCCGTGCTTGGCGACCAGCACCTTGCCCTGGCCCGCGGCGGCGACGACGAGGGCGGCGATGGTGGAGACGTTGAACGTCTTCTGCGCCCCGCCCGTGCCGCAGGTGTCGAGAATCTGGCCCGAGAGCCCCTCGACGCCGGGAATCTTGGCGACCTGGCGGCGCATGGCGCGGGCCCCGCCCAGCAGTTCGTCGATGGTCGGGCCCCGGCGCTGGATGAGCGCGAGGGCGGCCCCGATCTGGGCGTCGTCGAGCTGCCCCTGCAGCAGCGCGTCGAAGAACTCCTCGGCGTCGCGAGACGAGAGCGTCCCGCCTCCCAATAACCATGTCAGTGTTTCGCGGATCTGCATCGGCAGGCAGGGTAAGCCCCGAACCCGTGCACGAACGTTGCACGTACCATGAGCGGGCAAGGGACACACGACGCCATGTCGAATATCCGTCGAGTCATCCGAAACGTTCGCCGGCGAGAACTCGCCCGGCGTGCCATCGCCTTCGGGGGCGTGGGGTTGGCCGTCGGCAGCGGGGCGGCGTTGCTCGCGCTGCTCGCCGGACGCCTGCTGCCGCCCCTGTGGGCCGGGGCGCGGGCGATCGACGCTTCGCCCTGGTGGGGGCTGACGCTGGCGGGGGCGGGGGCCGGGCTGGTGTGCGGCCTGGGGCTGGCGTTGGTGCGTCCGTGGAGCGATCTGCACGCAGCCAGGGTGCTTGATGACCGGCTGGGTCTGAAGGATCGGCTGTCGACGGCGCTCGAAGGGGTGCCGGCGGGGGAGTTTGCGAGCCTGATTGCCTCCGACGCTGAGCGCGTGGCGCAGAGCGCCGACGTGAAGCGAGCGGTGGATGTGAGCCGCGCCTGGAACGGGCGGGGCTGGATGGTCGGCCCCGCGCTGCTGGCGGCGTGCGTGGGCGTGGGGCTGTGGGTGCCGGCGCTGCGGGCGAACGCGGCGAGGCCGGCCCCGCCCGCCCCCGTGACGCAGGCGACCAAGGACGCGGGTGCGAACCTGGTGCAGTTGGCGCAGGACGCCGCGAGCAAGGTGGCCGACGCCGCCACGCCCGAGCGGAAGGCGGCGCTTGCCGAACTGGAGAAGGAACTGGCCCGGGGCAAGCTGGACGACAAGAGCGCCCGGGCGAAGGTGGCGAGCGAAGTCTCCAAGACGGCACAGGAGCTGGCGAAGGAGTCGGAGCGCCAACTCCGCACGGCCGACGAGGTGCGCCGGCGCCTGGCCGAGGCGGGCGCGAAGCAGCAGTCGGGGGTGGGAGAGCAACTCAAGCGGGGCGATCTGGCGGGCGCGGCCGAAGCGCTGCAGAACGCCGCGAGCCGGCTCGACGCCATGACGCCGCAGGAGCGGGCGAAGCTTGCTGAGGACGTGAAGGCGATGGAGCAGGCGCTGGCGGCCAAGCCCCATGAAGCGGGCCAGGAGAGTGCGCCGGGTCGCCCGTCGGACGCGTCAGGCGCCGCACCCGAAAACCAGACGCAGGCCAGCGAGCCCGGCCAGCCGCAGGCCGCCGACGAGACGCGAAAGCTCGCCGAAGCAGCCCGCAAGGCGAGCGAGGCACTGGAGCAGTCGCCTTCGCCGCCTCAGCCATCGGGAGCGCCGCAACCCAAGCCCGAGGCATCTGGTGAGGCGCCCAGGCGTAACACCGACAAAAACGCTCCTCAGGATTCGCAGGCGCAGCAGACGCCGCGGGACGCGGGAGCGCCGGATTCCAAGACGCCGCCGAGCGGCCAAGGCAGCCCGGAACAACCGAAGCCGGGTCAGCAGGCGCAAGAGCCGCAGAAACCGGCGCAGCAGACACCATCGCAGCAGAAACCAGGTGACCAAGGGCAGCAGCCGGGCGAGCAATCGCGCGAGCGCCAGCAGCCCGCAGGACAGAACCCGCAGCAGCAGCCCGGACAACCGGGTTCGCAGTCGCAGACGCAAGAAAAGTCGCAGACCGAACAGCGCGGGCCGGACCAGACCCAGGCCGAAAAGCCGGGCGACCAGCACGGGAACCAAGAAAAGGCCCCAAACCAGTCGCAGCCATCAAGCAATCAGCCCTCGCCCGGGCAGCAAGGCTCGCAGCAGCAGCCTCAGCAGAAGCAGGGCGACGGAGCTTCGCAGCCTCAGGCGACGCCTCCGGGCGGGCAGTCCGGTGCTCAGCCGACACCGCAACCCAAGCCCGGCGAGCAAGGCTCCAAGCGGCCCGAGCAGGGTCAGCAGCAGGGCGCTCAGCAACAGCAGCAACAGCAGCAAGGAAGCCAGCCCAAGCCCGCGCAGCAGCAGGGTCAGCCTCAGGGCCAACCTCAGCCCCAAGGACGGCAAGGCCAGCAGGGCCAGCAAGGCGAACAAGGGCAGCAGAATCAACAAGGCCAACAGGGCGAGCCGCGGCAGGGCCAGCCGTCGAGCGCTCCAACGCCCCAGCCTTCGGGCGGCCAGCCCCAGGCGGCTCCGGGCCAACAACCCGGCCAAGCTGCTCAAGGCGGCCAGCAATCGCCCGACAGACAGAAGCAAGTCGGCCAACAGGATCAACAGGGCCAACAGGGTCAACAGGGCCAAGAGTCTCAGGGCGGCGACCCATCCCAAGCGCTGCGCGAACTGGCCAACCAGCTTTCGTCGCAGGCGCAGAAGCGTCAGCAAGCCGCCCAGAGCGCGAAGGATGCCCAGAGTCTCGAGCAGCAGGCCGAGCAACTGCTCAAGGGCATGACGCCCGAGCAGCGGCAGCAGCTTGAGCAGATGGCCCGGCAACAGCAGCAACCTCAAGCCCAGCCCGGGGCTGATCGGCCTTCGTCGATGCCGGGGGGCTCGAACGCCAACGCGGGCAACCAGACCGGCCCGCGCGGGCCCACGCTCGATGCGTCCAACCAGGTGCCGCCCGCCGCCGGCGGGCCGGTGGTCCGGCCTCAGGGTGACCTCTCGGCGGGCGAGCGCCCGGTGGCCCCGTGGATGAGCAGCGACAAGGGTGCGGCCAATCGTGAGATCGCGGCCCCGGCGAACGCGCAGTCGGTCGAGCAGGCCGCGGCCGGGGTGGAGCGGGCGATCGAGCAGCAGGCGGTGCCCGCGGCCTATGCGGACGTGGTTCGGCGGGTGTTCCGGCGGTATGTCGAACGCGGCGCGCCGGGCCCGGGCTCGCCCGAGCCCACGCCCGCGCAGGACGCGCCGCGCCCGGGAGGCAAGTAGCCGGTGGACGTGCGTTTCGAACAGCCCGCGTACCTGTGGCTCATGCTGCTGGCGCTGCCGATGGCGCTGATCGCGTTCCGGTCGTTCGCGGGGATGACGATGCTGCGCCGGGTGGGCGCGGTCGTGGTGCGGGTGGTGCTGCTGGGGGTCTTTGCCCTGCTGCTGGCGGGGGTGAGCTTCGCGAAGAAGACGGACACGCTGGCGGTGGTCGCGCTGGTGGATGTGTCGGGCTCCATGCAGCGCTTCGCGGGCGGGGACGAGGCCGTCCGCAAGGTGAAGGAATACCTGCACCAGGCCTCGCGCCGGCGCGGGCCGGAGGACCTGGTGGGCATCATCGCCTTCGACGGCCAGGCCGCGGCGGTGGCGCGCCCGACCTCGGGCGACCCGACGACCCGCGACATCCTCGCGCCCGGGGTGCAGGGGACGGACATCGCGGGCGCGATCAAGCTGGCGCGGGCGCTGATCCCGCCTGACGCGACGGGGCGCCTGGTGCTGTTCAGCGACGGGGATCAGACCCGGGGTGATGCGTTCGCCGCGGCCGAGGCCTCAGGGCGGGCCGGGGGCGCGCGGCGCGGGCTGGGCGTGCCGATCGACGTGGTGCCGTTCGGCTATGACATCAGGCACGAGATCGCGATCGACGCCTTCGACGCCCCGCCGAGCGTGGCCGAGGGAACGCCGGTGCGGCTGCGGGTTGTGATCTCCTCGACGGACGCGAGCAGCGGGTCATTGCGAATCACCGACGGGCAGGAGCAGATCGCCGCCCAGGCGGTCACGCTCAAGCCCGGTGCCAATGTCTTCACGTTTGAGCACACCCCGGGCAAGTCCAAGGTTCACAAGTTCACGGCGTACTTCCAGCCCGCGCTGGAGACGGGCCCGGACGGGGTGCAGCGGGCGATCGCCGACACGGTGCCCGAGAACAACGTCGCGAGCGCGTTCACCATCACCCCGGGCAAGGGCAGCGTGCTGCTGCTCGATGGCGTCTCGCAGGGAAGTCAGTCGGACGGCGCGCAGACGCTCGCCCAGACGCTGCGCGAAGCCGTGGCGGATGTCACGGTGCGCCCACCCGGCGGAGCACCCACCGACCTGCTCACCCTGCAGGGCTACGACCTTGTGATCCTCGACAACGTGTCGGCGGCCGACGTGCCCCAGGGCTTCGGGCCCCTGCTCGCCAGTTACGTCTCCGACCTGGGCGGCGGGCTGGTCATGGTCGGCGGGCCCGACAGCTTTGCGCCGGGGGGCTGGCGGGGCAGCGCGCTCGAGCCGATCCTGCCCGTGCACCTGGACGTGCCGGACGTGGTGCTGTCGCCCCAGGTCGCGACGGTGTTCGTGCTCGACAACTCGGGCTCGATGTCGCGCCCGGTCTTCGGCACCGGAAGATCGCAGCAGGAGATCGCCAATGACGCGGCGGCGCTGGCGGTGCGCTCGCTCGACCCCACCGACCTGGTGGGCGTAGTGGTCTTCAACAGCGACTCATCGCTGCTGGTGCCCCTGGGGCCCAACAACGACCCGCAGCGCACCTGCGACTCGCTGAGGTGGATCACCCCCGGGGGCGGGACCGACGCCGTCTCGGGGCTGCAGATGGCCGCGAGCCAGATCGAAAAGAGCGCGGGCAAGGCCAAGATCAAGCACATCGTGCTGCTGACCGACGGGGTCTCGCAGAATCGCGAGCTGCTGACGCCCATGGCCAAGCAGCTGGCGGCCCAGGGCGTGAAGGTCTCCGCCATCGCGGTGGGCGATGAGGCCGACACCGCCGGCCTGGCGCAGATGGCTTCGGCCGGGGGCGGGGCGTTCTTTCACGCCCAGAACATCTCCTCGCTGCCCAAGCTGCTGCTCAAGGCGGTCCGCATCGTGCGGACGCCTCTGTTGCGCGAGGATCCGTTCCAGCCCAGGCTGGTCGACGACGGCTCGCCCGTGCTTTCGGGGCTCTCACGCCCGCCCGTGCTTGGGGGCATGGTCATCACCTCCAAGCGCACGGACCCGACGGCGCTGACGCCCATCGTGAGCGACAAGGACCAGCCGGTGCTGGCGCACTGGCCCGTGGGGCTGGGGCAGGTCGCGGCATGGACCAGCGACGCCGGGGCATGGGCAAAGGCGTGGATCGCGAGCCCGGATTTCCGCACGCTTTGGAGCAACGTGCTGCACACCGTGCTGCGTCCGCCCGGGGCCAAGGGATTGCAGGCGGAGGTGACGCCCACCGACGGCGGGCTGCTGCTGTCGCTCAACGCGCAGGATGATTCGAAGCGCCCGTTGGACGGGCTGGTGACTTCGGCGACGGTGTTTGCGCCCGACGGCAGTTCGCGGAGCGTGACCTTGCCGCAGATCGGCCCCGGGCACTACCAGACCCGGCTGGACGCGGCCGACGCGGGGACGTACGTGGCGGTGCTGAAGGCCTCGCAGGGTGACAAGGCGCTGACGCCGCTGGTGGCGGGAGTGTCGGTGCTGCAGGGGGCGGAGTATCGCAACCTGCGCAGCGATCGCGCGGCGCTGGAGCGCATCGCCCAGCTCTCGGGCGGGCGGGTGCTGGACATCACGAGGCCCGAGGCGGCGGACCTGTTCGATCGGCGGGGGGTGCCGCCCCGAGAGGTCGTGACCGGCGCGTGGCAGGACCTTCTGCCCTGGCTGGTGGCGGTGGTGCTCTTGGACGTGGCGGGGCGGCGGGTGGCGTGGGACCGGTGGGTGAGCCGCCGATTCAGGCCTGAGCTGGCGCAGGCGGGCCCGGTGCTGGCGCCGGCGGCCACGCTGGGAGCGCTCAAGGCGGCCCCGACCAAGACCGACGAGGCGCCGGCGATCGCGCTGGGGGATGATGAAGCCGCGGCCCTGCGCCAGGCGGCGAGAGATCGGCGCCGGGCCGCGAAGCTGGCGCCGCTGACGCAGCCCGAGCGCAGCGACGATGCGCCGGCGGGCCCGCCAACGCCCGCGCCGGAAGAGGGCGGGCTGCTCGCGGCCAAGCGCCGGGCGGCGGAGCGCTTAGCCAAGGAAGCAGAGGACAAGGCGTGAGCGTGCGGCTTGCAAGGGGTCGGTTTGGGGCGGGCGGAAACCTGATATGATCCGAACATGCAGCGCCGGTATCACTACGAGCAGGCGTTCGAGAACTACCTGCGCACCAGGCGGATCCCGTACGTCGCGGTGGACGAAGCCCGCAAGGCGTTGCTGCCCGACCGGACGGGTTCGTGGGAGTCGTTCGTGTCGCAGGGGGGCGTGGGCAGCCTGAAGAGCTTTGATTTTGTCATTTACGGCGCGGACACGAATCTGCTGGTCGAGTGCAAGGGGCGGAAGCTGGCGCGACGCCGCTCCGGGGGCGCGACGACGCGACTGGAAAACTGGGTAACCCAGGACGACATCGACAGCCTGCTGAGGTGGGAGGGGCTGTTCGGCGCGGGGTTTGAGGCGGTGTTCGTGTTCGTGTACTGGTGCGATGACCTGCCGCCGGACGCGTTGTTTGAGGAGATCGTGACGCACGACGGCCGGTGGTATTCGCTGCGGGGGGTGCGGGTGCGGGAGTATGCGAAGGTGGCGAAGGTGCGGAGCCCGCGATGGGGGACGATGAACGTGCCGAGCCGGGTTTTTGACGAGATCAGCGGGGCGCTGGCGCCGCCCGGGCCGAATCCGATCGGGGAGGATCGGCGGGTGGGGTTTTCGTTTGTGGCCGCCGGGCGGGCGGAGCTGCCCCCGTTGCCGGGCATCGAGCGGCTGGCGGCGCTGGGGGTGTAGGCCGGCCCTGCCGGGCTGAACGGCGAAGGTGCAATCGTCGCGTTGGCGCGGTATCATCTTCCCATGAAGTCTGTTCGCATGAATCTCGCCCGAATCTTCCTGGCCGCGGCTGTTGCCGGGGTGGCCTCGCCCCTGGCGCTGGCCCAGCCCCAGGCGCCCGCCCCGACCACGGTGAACCCGCCCACGCCCTCCAAGCCTGACGACCCGCCGGCGATCCTGTCGCTGCTGGCGACGGTGGTCATCATCGGCGCGGTGTGCGCCCCGGCGCTGCTGAACCCCAAGCGCGGGCACCAGGATTGAGTTTTCCTCTCGGGCCCTGGCCCGGGAGACAGACGCATCGGAGGCTTGGCGTGGCATCAAGACGCGGACTTGTGGCGGCCAACCTGGTACTGCTGGCAACGCTGGGCGTTCTGTCGTGGGCGCCCTGGGCGGGAGCGCAGAACGCCGCGGCCCCGGCGCAGGGTCCGGCGGTGTCGCGGGCGCGGGGTGATTACACGATGATCGCCGGGCACGCGGTTTCCGGGGGCTCGAGCGTGGTGTACATCCTGGACAGCAACAACCAGGAGCTGATCGCGCTGAAGTGGGACCAGACGAGCGCGTCGATGCAGGGGGTGGGGTATCGGGACCTGAACACCGACGCGACGACCAAGCCGGGGCGATGAAACCTGAACGCAGACTATTCGAGAATGCACGCGTGAATGAACTTTCTTCCAAGCCGCATGTCAGTCACCAGGGCCAGTCGGCCGGGCTGTGGGTGTGCGCCGTGTGCCTGGCGTTTCTGGTGCTGGTGCAGGCGGGGCTTTCATTCGGCCAGCCGGAGGGGTTTGCGAAAGCGGAACACTCGGCGGGGATGGTGAGCCAGACGCAGAGCGCGACGCTGCTGGCCGCGGACGGCGGGGCCGAGGACATGATCCTGGTGCTCGACGAGCGGACGGAGACCCTGAGCGTGTATCACCTTGACATCCGGGGCGGGCTGCAGCCGCTGCAGCGCCTGCCTCTGCCCCGGGCCTTCCTCGATGCGAAGGCATCGTCCTACGGGCGGCCGTAACCCGGAACCACGCATGCCGATTTTTCCGCTTCCGCAGTTTGAGGCCGATCTCAAGGAACACCTGGACGCAGAGGACCGCCGCCGGTACGAGGAGCTCAAGGTTCCGACGTCGATCGTGGTGCGTTTCGGGTTCATGAAGATGGTGGGGGAGTTTCCGTACTCGGGCACGGTCAAGCCCGGGTGCGGAAGCAAGGTGGTGATCCGCTCGCACCGCGGCACCGAGCTGGGCGAGATGCTCACGAGCACGTGCCCGAACTCGGGGTGCTCCAAGAGCGTCTCTCGCCAGGAGATGCTGCAGTACATCAGCAACTCGGGCGGGCGGGATTATCCGTTCTTCAGCGAGGGGCGGGTGTTGCGGCTGGCCACGCCCGAGGACGTGGATGCGCAGGCGAAGATCGAGCAGTCAAAGCACGAGCTGCGCCTGGCGGCGCGGGATGTCGCCCAGCGGCTGCGCGTCACGGCGAAGATCGTGGAGATCGAGCCGATCCTGGGGGGCGAGGTCCTGACGGTGTTCTACGCGAGCGAGGAGCGCATCGAGCTGCGCGACCTGTACCGCGAACTCTCGCAGCGCCTGGGCGTGCGGATCGACCTCAAGCACGTGGGCGCGAGGGATGAGGCCCGCCTGACGGCGGATTACGAAAAGTGCGGGCAGTACTGCTGCTGCAAGAGCTTTTTGAAGGTGCTCAAGCCGATCTCGATGAAGTCGGCCAAGACGCAGAAGGCAACGCTGGATCCGCTGAAGATCTCCGGGCGCTGCGGGCGGCTGATGTGCTGCCTGCGGTATGAAGACCAGACGTACGAGGACCTGCGCAAGCGCCTGCCTCGCAAGAAGAGCCGCGTGGGCACGCCCGAGGGTGACGGGCTGGTGCTGGACTCGCAGATTCTGACGCAGCTGGTGCTGGTGGAACTGGATCAGTTGGGCAGCGACGGGAAGATCCGCCAGGTGGCGGTGGCGGTGGAAGATTTGACGCCGCCCCAGAACGCGGTGGCCCCGCCCCGGCCCGAGATGCCGCCCGCGGGGTTCAGGCCCGGGCCAGCCAGAGGCGGCGCGGAGCGTGGTGGGGGCGGGCCTCCTCGGCAGATGGACAAGCCGGCCGGTGCGCCGGCGCCCCGCGAGGGTGATCGGCGTCGCGATGAGCGGCGTCCGCAGGGCCCGCAGCGGCAGGACCGGCGCCCGCCGGGCGGCCAGGGAGGCCCGGGCGGGCAAGCGCCGCCGAGCGTGCCGCCCAAGGGTCCGCCGCCGCAGGGACCGGGGCCGTCTCGCCCGGGCAAGGCGCCTCCGGGGCCGGCGAAGAGCCGCGACCAGGAAGTGGATGAGCTGATGCGCGAGATGGATGACGACTTTGGGCCGGGGCAGCGCGGGCCCGGAGGGCCACCGGCGGGCGGCGGGCAGCGCCGGCGGCGCCGTGGACGCCCACGGGGCCCGGGCGGCCCGGGCGGACCCGGAGGTGGCGGCGGCGGTCCGGGGCCTGCGGGGCCGGGGTAGTCGCGTCGAGCGCGGCGGATGGCGCGAAGAAGAAAACACGCCGCCCCGCGAAGGGTGCGGCGTGTCGGGGAATCTCGATCAATCGGCGGCTGAGGGCGAGCCGGGGAGAACCCGGCGCGGCTCAGGCGCGCTTGCGGCGGATGACCAGCATGCCGCCAAGGCCGGCCAGGGCGATGGCGCCCGGGGCGGGGACGACTTCGACCTCGGTGTTGCCGGTGAACGAGGCGTTGGCCTGGAAGCTCTTGAACGTGCCGTTGCTGTTCAGGAAGCTGCTGGGGTTGATGTCGGTGAGGGTGAAGACGGCCTCGGTGGAGGGGACGAAGGTGGTGCCCGGGGCGAGGAGGCTGGCCAGCGCGGGGCCGGGGGTGTAGACGAAGTTGGGGTCGCTGAAGAGCAGGGCGTTGGTGTTGCCCACGCGGACGTAGGTGCCGAGCTCGGCGACGCCGGTGAGGATGTCAACGCGGGTCTCGCTGGCCAGGTCGTAGATGGTGAACGAGCCGGTCACCGGGGCCTGGGTGACGCCGGCGAAGGTCGTCGCGGCGCCGAGGGACAGGTTCATCTCCATGTGGGCGTGGGGGAAGACGACGTTGCCGATGCCGACGTCGGTCCCGTCGACCAGGAACACCAGTTCGGCGCTCTGGTCGTAGGTGAGGCCCGCGACGCCCGCTTCCTGGGCGTTGGCGGTGCTGGTGAGCTGACGGCCCGGGATGGGGTCGGCGAAGCTGAAGGCGATGCCGGCCTGGGCGGCGGCGGCGAGGCCGAGCGACGCGACCGCCGCGGTGATCAAAGTCTTACGCATGTTTCTCCCTCTCTCCTGCTGACTGGTCGGGGTCGCCGCGAGGTGCGGCAATCCGATCAAAGACGATGGGTCCTGCTCCAACGCATCAGGAACACCACCGGAACACCCATAGCATGACCTGCGGGGGAGGGTTTGTCAGCGCCAACGCGAAGATATACGCGAATTCCGGGCGGATTTTCGCTTATTCGGAATCTGGCGACGTCTGAGAACGGAGAGACTTCATCCGGTAACCGGAACGCCCGTGAGCCACAGGGGGCCGGCGCCGCTGATGCGCACTCGCATCAGGCGGCCCACCAGGCTGGACGCTGTCACACCCGGCGGCGCGTCGAAGAGCACGATGAGATCGCCGTCGGTGCGGGCCGAGAGCTGGACGTCCTGCGAGGATTCATCCGGGCCTGGCCCGCCCTGCGCCTGGGCGCGACCCCCGATGGTGAGGGCCACGGCCTCGCGGGCGCGGCGCTTGCGGGCCCTGGGGGAGAGCCCCTCGACGAAGACCTCGAACTCGCGACCGACCTGTTCGCGTCCGATCTCGTCGCTGATCTGGTTCTGGGCGGCCAGCATGATGTTGTTGCGGGAGCGCTTGACGTCCTCGGGGACGTCGTCCTCGAACTTGTCGATGGCGACGGTTCCCGGACGCGGGGAGTACTTGAAGATGAAGGAGTTTTTGTAGCGGGCCCGGCGCAGCAGGTCCATGGAGGCCTCGAAGTCGGCGTCGGTCTCGGTGGGGAAGCCGACGATGAAATCGCCCGAGACCATCAAGGGGCGCCCAAGCTCGGGCTGGTGGAGGTAACCCCGGGCGCGATCGAGAAACTCGAGGTATTCGCCGACCTCGTAGCCCCGGTTCATGAGCGACAGCAGACGGTTGGAGCCGCTCTGAGCGGGGACGTGCAGGTAGCGGCAGATGCGCGGGTGATCGCGGATGACTTCCAGCACATCGTCGCCGAAGTCGCGCGGGTAGCTGGTGACGAAACGCAGGCGGGCGATCGCGGGCACTTCGTCGTGGATGCGGCGCAGCAGGTCGGCGAAGGTGGTGACGTTGGCGCCGGCGAAGGGGTCGCGGTTGTGCCCGCCCTGATAGGCCCGGCCCTTCTGCGGCTGCACCACGCCTCCGACGGTGACGGCGGCGCCGTGCTCGAAGCGGTAGTGGTTGACGGTCTGCCCCAGCAGGGTGATCTCGATGACGCCCTGGTCGGCGAGGAGTTTGCACTCGTCGATGATGTGCTGGGGCGGGCGGTGCACCTCGGCCCCGCGGGTGAAGGGGACGACGCAGTAGGTGCAGAACTTGTTGCAGCCCCGGGTGATGCGGACGTAGGCGGTTTTCCTGGGTGTGCCGGCGTCGGCGTCGGACGCGAAGGTCGCTCGCGAGAGGTCGAGCATTTCGAGGGTGTCCTGAGCGGCGGCCAGGGTGGCGCTGCGGCGTGAGGTGTTGCCCTGCAGGGCCGCCTGGCGGGCGGAGACCTGGGGGGCGCTGATATCCGGGTCGGCGAGGAGGCCGGCGCGGGTGCGGACGGCGTTGTCGAGGAGCATGGGGAGCTTGTCGAGCTCGCCCGGCCCGCACATGACGTCGACGACGGGCATGCGGCGCATGAGGCTTTCGCCGTCGCGTTCGGCCATGCAGCCCAGGACGCCCACGACCAGGCCCGGGCGCTGTTCCTTGGCGGCCTTGAGCTCGCCCAGGCGCGACCAGACCTTCTGCTCGGCGTGTTCGCGGACGGAGCACGTGTTGTAGAGGACGACGTCGGCGGCGTGCGGATCGGGCGTGAAGGCGTAGCCCAGGGCGCGCAGCTGGCCGCTGACGAGCTCGCTGTCGAGCTCGTTCATCTGGCAGCCGAAGGTTTCGAGATAGACCGAGCGGGGCATGGGGTGGGGTGATTGTACGCCTGAGGTGAGGATTTCCTAGACTCTGCCGCGGATGCTGAAGCGGCTTTCATTAGCGGGAAAGTGCCTGGTGCTCTTCGGGGCCGGGGTGGTTCTCATCGTGCTGGCGGCGCTGTGGGCGGGGTGGCTGCGGATGTCCACGCTGGTGGACGAGGGGCAGCTGGAGGTGAACCGGCAGTTGGTGGATGGGTGGGAGCGGCTGGATGAGAAGGCACGGCTGCAGGCGGCGCAGGGGCTGCCGCTGGCGGATCTGCCGCAGGTCGGGAAGCGTGTGGAGCACAATGGAGTAGTGGCGACGCGCTGGACGCTGGAGGAAGCGGCGGGGGCGAGCAAGGGCGATGACTTTCTGGCCAGCGCGCTGAAGTACTTCGCGGCGTCGAACGATCGGGTTGATTTTCAGCGGGCGAGGTGGTCGGGCACGACGCGGGATTACTTCTTCGCGAAGGCGGTGCGTCCGCCCGACGCCTCCAGGCTGACGGGGATCATCGTGCTCGAGCGGCGCTCGGTGCAGGCCAAGCACCTGGTGGTGACGAACATCCTCTATCTGCTGCTGGCGGGCGGGCTGGTGCTGATCCTCGCGCTGCTGGTGTTCTACATCATCACGCGGCGAGTGATCCTGGCGCCCATGCTGGCGCTCAAGACGACGGCGGAGCGCGTGCGGGAGGGGAACCTGGCGATCCGGGCCGACCTGGACACGGGCGATGAGTTCCAGGAACTGTCCGAGACGCTGAACAGCATGCTCAATGACCTGCAGAGCTCGCAGGAGCGGCTGCGGGCGATCAACGCGGCGCTGGACGTGAAGCTGCACGAGCTGACGGAGAGCAACAACGCACTGTACCAGGCGGCCAGGGTGAAGGGAGACTTTCTGGCGAACGTGAGCCACGAGCTGCGGACGCCCCTCAACTCGATCAACGGGTTCGCGGAACTGCTGCTGGAGCAGGCCAAGAGCGAGCAGGCCCAGCCCGAAGCGCCGCCGAGCGTCGGCAAGCGGGCCCGGTACCTGGAGAACATCCTGACGGCGGGCAAGGGGCTTTTGGCGCTGATCAACTCCTTGCTGGAGATGGCGCGGATCGAGGCGGGGCGGGTGGAACTGCGTCTGGAGAAGATGAACCTGCGGGACGCGTGCGAGGGGCTGATCGGGCTGATCTCGCCGCTGGCGGACAAGAAGGGCATACGCCTGTCGCTGGAGGTGGTGGACGATGCGCCGGTGATCGTGACGGACCCGAAGAAGTTCCAGCAGGTGATATTCAATTTTCTGAGCAACGCGGTTAAGTTCACACTGCCGGAGGATCGCAGCGGGCGCACGCCGCAGATCACGCTGCGGGCGGAGCGGCTGGTCGCCTCGGGCCCGGGGGCGGAAGAGCGGGTGCGGGTGAGCGTGATCGACAACGGGCCGGGGATCCCTCCTGAGGAGCAGAGCAAGATCTTCGAAAAGTTCTATCAGAGCGACGGCGGGCGGACGCGCGAGCACACGGGCACGGGCCTGGGGCTGTCGATCTCCAAGGAACTGGCCGGGATTCTGGGAGGCGAGATTCAGGTGTTGAGCGAGATCGGGCGGGGGTCGATGTTCAGTTTGATTCTGCCCTTGGAACTGAAGCCCCCGACGGCGGAGGCGGCGCCGGGCGAGGCGGAAGCCGCGGCGAGCGTGTGAGGGCGGGCTAGCGGGGGATGGCCTTGTGATGGCGCACGATCGGGTCGGAGCCGTCATCGGGCCACTCGATGGCGATCATCTCGATGCCCACGCGGGGCCAGTCGTTGGCCCGGGCCAGGCGCTTGGCGATGGCGCGGAGGGTGCGGCGCTTGCGGGGCGTGATCGCGAGTTCGGGGGCGAGGGCGTCGCTGCGGGCGTTGCGGCCCCGGGCGCGGGTTTTCACTTCGACGATGGCGTGCTCACCTGCGGGGGTTCGGACGATGAGGTCGGCCTCGCCCGCGGGGAACTTGGCGTTTCGTTCGAGGATGGCGTAGCCCCGGGCTTTGAGAAAGGCCGCGGCGAGGGCCTCGCCCTTTCGGCCGAGTTCGATGTCTTTTCGATCCGGAGGCGCGCAGAACCCGGCAAGGACCCGGCGGCAGAGGCGGCCCAGTCGCTGGAGCAAAGAGGGCATGAGGGCGAGCCCCTCCGGGGTCAGTTGGGGCGGATGCCCAGGGCGGGCTTGAGGTAGCGTTCCTCGGCGATCTGCAGAAGCTTGTTCTGCATCTCGACCAGCGAGGTGACGCTGGCGTGGCTGAGCAGCAAGCCGTAGTACTTGTTCTGCTCGCGGGTCAGGCGCTCGGCGTAGAGGGCGTTGTAGATTTCCAGTTGGGCGTCGTAGAGGGTTTTGGCGTTGTTCTCGATCGAGTCGAAGTGAAGCCACGCGAGCTGGCTGCCCAGGGAGATGGGGGCGGAGGTTTGGCCGGGAGAGAGGCTGTGGGCCACGGCGTCGAGAGTGGGATCGGGGAAGAACTTGAGGTCTTTGACGTCGCCCGTGATGGCGCGGGTCTCGAGCCCGGCCTTGGCGGCGCGGGAGCCGTTCAAGGGCAACTTGGCGACCTGCTCAAACGGCGTGCCCTTGGCGAGGGCGGACTCGACTTGTTCCTTGGCGGCGGCGTCGTCGGCGCGGATGATGATGAGGCGGAAGAGGTATTGCTGCGGGGGGTGGTAGCGGGCGTAGAAGCGGCCGTTATAGGCCTGGGTGATGTCGCGCCAGGTGACGTTGACGCGGCGGGCGACCTTGGTCTGGAGCTGCTGGCCGATGAGGGCGAGCTCTTCACGGCGACGGACGTATTCCTCGGGGGTCAGGCCTTCTTCTTCGATACGGCGGCGGGCGGCCTCGCGGCTGCCGCCGGATTCGCGGCGGAGGTTTTCCTGAAGTTCCTGCAGGAAGGAGAAGAGGCCCTGCTTCTGCTGAGGCGTGAGGGAGGCGACGGCTTCGGCGCGGAAGAGTTCGTCTTGCACGAGGCCGCGCAGCGAGGTGGCGATCTGGCGCGTCGCTTCGGCCTCCCAGGTGGGGACGTCCATCTTGCGGTCGCGCACGAGCTGGGCGTTGGCCATGAGCTGGCGGCTCAGGGGCTCGATGCTGGGCGTGCCGGTGTCGAAGAACTGGGAGGCGAAGATCGGCTTGCCGTTGATGTCGCCCACGCGGGCGTCGACGAACTGGGCGGGGCCGACCTTGGCCTGGTCGCCCGCGCCGAGGGTGGGAGCGCCGGGGACGCCTTGGGTGGGTCCGGCGCCGGCCGCGGCTGTGGCGGGGCCGATGACATCGACCCCGGCGGGCAGCGATGCGATGCCGGGATGGTTGAGGTCGATGGGCTGGGCGGAGGAACCGGGCTGGCCGGCACCCTGCGACTGGGAGACGGAAGGCGCTACGGCGACCACGACGAACGGGCCGCCGTCGGTGAAGTCGGCGGGGGTGAGGCTGCCGGCCTTGATGACCGGCTCGTCGGTAGTGGCGCACCCGGCGAGCGCGGCGACGCCGGCGGCGGCGAAGATCGACGGCACCAAGGCGGCAACTCGAACCCGGAGGGGGCGGTGGGTGTGCATGCGGAGAGGAGATGATAACCAGAAGCGGGGCGGGCGCGGGGGGAGGACGCGAGCGGTGGCCGACATGCACCCGGGGTCATTTCCGGGAATCGTGCGGGCCTGTTCCTATAGTCTGAAGCGGCGCCGGGCCGATGCGGATCCGGACGCGAGGCAGATCTCGGAGGAACGAATGGCAGACCAGCCCGGCGAAGCGCCCAAACTTATTATCGATTCTGACTGGAAGTCTCAGGCCCAGGCCGAGAAGGAGCGTTTGGACGCGAAGGCGGCCGAGGCGGGCAAGAAGAGCCAGGTGCCGCAGGAGTTGAAGTTTGACGACCTGGTGGGGCTGCTGGCCTCGCAGGCGATGTCGTACATGGGGTACTTCCCGGATCCGCAGACCGGCAAGGCGATGGTGGCGCTGGATTACGCCAAGCTGCACATCGACCTGCTGGGCGTGCTCGAAGAGAAGACCAAGAACAACCTGTCGCCGGAAGAGCAGGAGTCGCTCGGCAAGACGCTGATGCAGCTTCGGGAGGACTTCGTGCACCTGACCAAGGCGGTGGCCAAGGCGGTGCAGGAGGGCAAGATGAAACCGATGGGTGGAGGCGGCATCGGGGGAGTGGGGGGCGCCGGCGCGGGCGGGGTTGGGGGCGGGGTGATCGCTCCCTGAGCGTGATGGGCCGGGGGCGCCCGGCCGAGGCGAAAGGGTGAGTGAGAGGGTGATCTGCCCGGACCGCTGAGACCGAAGGCCACTGAGAAGGAATCTCTCGCGTGACACAGACCGACTCGAAGACGGGCTTCCTTGACAGGAACTACTTTCTGCTCCGCCGGCTGCACTCGCTCACGGGCATCATGCCCATCGGCGTGTTCCTGATCTCGCACCTGCTGACCAATGCGTCGATCGTGTGGGGCAGGTTTGATTCGCGCGAGGCGGCCTACGGGCACGCCGGGGCGGCGGTGTTCCAGAAGGAAGTGAACTTCATCCACAGCCTGCCGTTCTTGCTTCTGATCGAGATCTTCGGGCTGTGGCTGCCGATCGCGTTCCACGCGGCCCTGGGCGTGGTGTATGCCATGAGCGGCAAGCCCAACAACCAGCGGTATGCGTACCAGGACAACTGGCGGTACACGCTGCAGCGGATCAGCGGGTACGTGGGCATCGCGTTCATTTTCTATCACCTTGCGACGCTTCGCTGGGGGTGGACGTTCCTGATCCCGGGGGGCACGCAGTGGTCCGCGGAGTTCGCGGGCTCGACGCTCGCTCAGGTGATGCAGGGCGGGCCCGACGGCGTGACGTTCAAGGGCCTGGTCGTCGCGCTGTTCTACTTCGTGGGCGTCTCGCTGCTGGTGTTTCACTTTGCCAACGGGCTGTGGACCAGCGCGATCACCTGGGGTTTGACCATCTCGGCCAAGGCGCAGAAGCGCTGGGGCGTGGCGTGTCTGGGCGTGGGCGCTTCGCTCATGGCCCTGGCGTGGGCGGCGATTTTCGGCTTCATGGTGCTGGATGTGAAGAGCGCCAAAGACGCGGAGGCGAAGATTCTGAAGGGGCCGCTGCCAGTGCTTGAAAAAGCGGCGGATGCGGGTGGTTCATCCGACCTCGCCCGAACTGCGAAGTGAGGTTTGTCAGGCAGGTGTGATTCGGCCGCGGCCAGCCGGGCACGGCCTCGCGAAGGGATTCGAGCATGGCACAACGGGTTATCGTCGTTGGTGGAGGCTTGGCGGGGCTCGCGGCCAGCGTGCGCATCGCCGAGGCCGGGCTGAGTGTGGATCTCTTCTCGCTGGTGCCCGTGAAACGCTCGCACAGCGTGTGCGCCCAGGGCGGCATCAACGCGTGCAACGAGGTCGCCCGGCAACAGGGGTACAGCGAGTACGAACACTTTGACGAGACGGTGTACGGCGGCGACTTCCTCGCCGATCA
Organism: Tepidisphaera sp.; assembly: GCA_016124375.1. Taxonomy (GTDB): domain Bacteria; phylum Planctomycetota; class Phycisphaerae; order Phycisphaerales; family UBA1924; genus RI-211. The sequence goes on along the minus strand of WGNV01000002.1, from coordinate 235,735 downwards.
GCACCCGGTGCTGGAGATGGCCAACTGGGCGCCGCGGATCATCGATCTGCTGGACCGCATGGGCGTGCCGTTCAACCGCACCAGCGAGGGGTACCGCGACCTGCGCCTGTTCGGCGGGTCGCTCTTCAAGCGCACGCACTTCGCGGGCGCGACCACGGGCCAGCAGTTGCTCTACGCCCTGGATGAGCAGACGAGGCGGTATGAGTCCGAGGGGAAGGTCACCAAGTACGAGTACTGGGAGTTCCTGGGCCCGGTGATCCATGACGGGCGGGCGGTGGGCATCGTGGCTCAGGACCTGCGGACCATGCAGATCCGGGCGTTCCGGGCGGATGCGGTGGTGATGGCCACCGGCGGCTGCGGGCTGGTGTACGGCAAGAGCACGAACAGCATTATTTGTACGGGGGCGGCGGCCGCCCGGTGCTATCAGGCGGGCGCGTGGTACGGCAACCCGGAGATGATCCAGGTGCACCCGACGGCGATCCCGGGCTCAGACAAACTGCGCCTCATGAGCGAATCGGCCCGTGGCGAAGGCGGGCGGGTGTGGGTTCCGGGCATCAAGCAGGCCGACGGAACCTGGACCAAGCACCCCAAGACCGGCGCTGACCCGAAGACCATTCCCGCGAACGAACGTTATTACTTCCTGGAAGAGAAGTATCCGGCGTACGGCAACATCGTGCCCCGAGACATCGCGACCCGCGAGATCTTCGACATCTGCGTGAACCACGGCATGGGCGTGGCGGGAGAAAACCAGGTGTACCTGGACCTGACGCATCGCGATCCGGATTACCTCGCACGCAAGCTGGGCGGGATTCTGGAGATCTACGAAAAGTTCGTGGGAGACGACCCGAAGTTCACGCCGATGCGGATTTTCCCCGCGGTGCACTACAGCATGGGTGGATTGTGGACGCAGTTCACCAAGGGCAGCTACAACCCCAGCGAGCCACGCACCAAGCACAAGAGCGGGGCGGCGGCGCCGATCCAGGCGGCGGTGGGCCAGGGCATGGCCTACGGCGAAATCAACAACATGCAGACCAACGTGCAGGGGCTGTACGCCTTCGGCGAGGTCAACTTCGCGTTCCACGGGGCCAATCGCCTCGGGGCCAATGCGCTGCTGAGTTGCCTGTTTGACGGCTTGTTCAGCGGCATGTCGGTGGTGAACTACTTGAAGGACGGTGCGCCGAGCAAGGCCCCGGCCGAGGGGCTGCCGAGCCAGCCCTACGACGACAGCGTGAAGGCCGAGCAGAATCGGGTGAACGCGCTGTTGAACTCGGTGACGCCCAACGCAGAGCCCGAGACCAATCCGTACGCGATTCACAAGGAGCTGGGCGTCGAGATGACCGCGGCGTGCACGGTCGTCAAGAGCGAGGCTCGCCTGAAGCAGTGCCTCGCCAAACTGGGCGAGCTCAAGGACCGCGCCTCGCGGATCAGGCTTGGCGACAACGCGTCGTGGACGAATCAGACGCTGAGCTATGCCCGGGCGGTGCAGGACATGCTGAGCGTGGCGGACGCGATCGCGCAGGGGAGCATTCAGAGGAAGGAAAGCCGCGGGGCGCACTACCGGACGGATTTCCCGGAGCGCGACGACGCGCAGTTCCTCAAGACCACGGTCGCCCGCTGGGATCCGGCGTCACGGGGGGCGTTGATCGCCTTCGAAGAGATGGACCACACGCTCATCAAGCCCGCGGCCCGGACCTATGGCAAGGTCGACAAGACTTCCAAGAAGCCGGAACCTGCCGCTTCGCATACGTAAGTTGTTGATGCCCGATGCCTTGATTTATTGGAGGCAGTTTTCATGATTACCTCGCTCACCAATGCTCCCGCCGGCCCACACGCGAAGGAACTGGCCCAGCGTGCCGCCAACCGGCGTAACGCCAAGGTCGGCCGCACGGTGATGGTGAAGGTTCAACGCTGCGACGGTCCGGGCAAGGCCAGCCGCTGGGAGACCTTCAAGGTCACCACCGAGCGAGGGATGAATGTCATCTCCGCGCTCCAGCAGATCGCGGGCAACCCCGTCACCACCGACGGCAAGAAGACCACGCCCGTCGTCTGGAACTCGGGCTGCCTGGAAGAAGTCTGCGGCGCCTGCACCATGGTCATCAACGGCAAGGTGCGGCAGAGCTGCTCGTGCCTGCTCGACGACTACGCCCCCAACGAGGGCGACACCATCACGCTCGAACCCATGAGCAAGTTCCCCATCATCCGGGATTTGTGGGTCGATCGCGAGCGGCTGTTCCACAACCTCCGCCGCGTCAAGGCCTGGGTGCCCATCGACGGCACCTACAACCTCGGCCCCGGCCCGCGCGAGCACCCCAAGGACCAGGAAATCCGCTACAAGATGTCCGAGTGCATGTCCTGCGGCTGCTGCCTCGAAGCGTGCCCGCAGTTCAACCTCGAAGCCGACGAATCCAAGTGGGATACCTCGTTCATCGGCGCCCACGCTATCAACCAGGCACGCCTCTTCAACATGCACGCCACCGGCAAGGAACTGGCGATGGAACGCCTCGACGCGCTCATGGGCCCGGGCGGCGTCAGCGACTGCGGCAACGCCCAGAACTGCGTGAAGGTGTGTCCCAAGAGCATCCCGCTCACCGAGTCCATCGCCGCGATGGGGCGCGCGGTGACGCTGGCGAGCTTCACGAAGTTTTTCCGGTCCTAGAGGGCCCGCACACGCCTCGCCCCCGGCTCACCCGTCGCAGGCGGCCTTCGCGTCAGGGCCTGTGCCAGTGCCGCAATCGGCAGGCGCGGGCGTCGCCCGCTTCTGCCGGGGTAAATCGTCTCCCGCCCACGGTCGATGGCTTGACGCCATGACGACCAACGCCAACTCGCTTTCCGGACCCTTCCCGCTTTCCCCGCGCGAGCGCTGGCCAAGCACGCCTTGGCGGCGTCTCAGCCTGTGGCTGAGCCGCGAGACGCTCAACACGCTGGCAACGACCGGCGAACTGCTCAACGCCATCAGCGAGACGGCCCATCTGCCGCTCGACCTGGGCGAGGTCCGCGAAGGTCTGTCGCTCTGGCACGATCGGCGTGCCTGGCCCGAGCGGGGCCTGCATGTCGGCATTCACAATCCCGGCGCGTGGAGCGATCGGGTGATCGAAGCGCCGGGCGTCGTGGACGTCCGCTTCTTCGCCGTGCTGCACACCGACCCCCAGGAAGCCCTGCGCGACGCCCGCTTTGACGCGCTGCTGAGCCACGAGAACGGCGAGGTCGTCATCCGCACCCCGGAGCACCCGGGCAAGGAGGCGAGCTGGTACGACTGGGGCGCCCCGCGTCCGGTATCGTTTGCCTCGATTCTTCCCGGACGCATCGACGCGGCCCGGGCCAGCCTGGCCGAGGGCGCCGGCGAGCCGCACCTGGTCCGACTGCTCACCGAGTTGGCGGCGGTCCTCTCCCGCCACGAGATGCGTCTGACGTTTGAAGATCGGCTCCATGGTCGCCGCCCGATTCGATTCACGCGCGATGCGACCCGCAACGGGCAGGAGGTCCGCCCGACTCGCGACCTGGTGTCGATGCTGGCGCAGCGCCTGGAGGATGAACTCTCGCGTCGCAGCGGGAACGAAGGCCAGAGCGGGGTGGTGCGTGCGGCGGCGCGGGTCGTGAGCGCGTGGGCCGCGGGCTGGCCGACCGAGAGCGCCGACGAGCAATCACGCCGCGAAGCCGCCGAAACCGCCGCACGCCTGGCGGGCGATGAGCCCGAGGTGTTGCTGCGTGCCGCGTACCTGCGACTGTGCGACTGCGACACCCGCGCCGGTCTGGCGGCGATCGAGAAAGCCTCTCGCGGCCTGGTCACCAACTCCGGCGCCGACGCGTGCGATCCGCAGGCGTTTCTGAATGCCGAGCTCGACCGCTCCACCCCTGGGACGCACACGTCCGCCCGGCTCGCGGTGTGCGTGGCGCTGGTGGCGGCCACCACGCCTGCCGACAGCCTCGCCTATTTCCGCGATGACCTGAGCGACGACCTCAAGCACAGCAAGGCGCTGCACGGGCGCGAGGGCGATGAGAAACTGATCATGGACGCCTTCCGAGCCGTGGATCGCGCCCAGCGAGAAGTTGCCCGGCGCGCGGCGTGAACCCGGGCATCGGGCAGCTCCAAAGCCAGTGCGGGCAGGCTCAGCCCGCCACATCGAGCCGGGGGCGCGAGGGGGCCTTGGCCTGATCATTGGGCTGATAGTGCTGACGGCGCTTGGCGTCTTCGCGTTCTTCCTCGTCCGCACCGCCCTTGAGATTGCGCACCGCGTCTTCGCTCACCACGTCGGGCGCGCTCTGCACGAACTCGTCGCGCTCGCTCCGGCGCGTTCCGCGCCGTTCGGCCGCGTCTCGCTCCGCCTTGCGCGGCGCCGACGGGGGCGCCACCGAGGCCCCCGCCAGCGACGTCACCAAGTTGGACGGCAAAATCGTCATACCGAAGCATCGACCGGATTGAGTCGAATTCTTCAGGTTGGGCTAAAATTGCCGGTTATCGGCTGATCCTGCGTGCCGATCGGGCAGGAAGCACCCGATCCGCAGGTCCGGATGTGATGACGAACGCAGCAGGGCGCGGGCTCAGGCCCCGAGAATGTTGACCCCGCAGTCCACATAGATGACTTCGCCGGTGACGCCGCTGGAGAGATCTGAGACCAGGTAGACGGCGGTCTTGCCGACATCGGCGCCCTCGACGTTGCGGCGGAGGGGCGCCTTCTCGGCGACGACGTCTTCCATGGTGCCGGTGCCGCCGACGGCCGAGCTGGCCAGCGTGCGGAGGTAGCCCCCGGAGATCTGGTTGACGCGGATCTTGTCCTGGCCCAGCTCGCTGGCGAGGTAGCGGCTCGTGCACTCGAGGGCGGCTTTGGCGACGCCCATGACGTTGTAACCCGGGACGACTTTTTCGGCGCCGTAGTAGGACATGCCCAGGATGCTGCCGCCCCCGGACTTGGCCATGATGGGCTTTGCGCGGGCGGCCATGGCGAGCAGCGTGTAGGCGGAGATGTCGATGGCGGAGAGGTACGCCGCGCGGGGGGTCGTCACAAACTTGCCGGGCTGCAGCAGGTCGCGCTCGGCGAAGGCGATGGAGTGGATCAGGAAGTCCATTCGGTCGAACGACTCGGCATAGGCGGCGAAGACAGCATCAAGGTCTTCGTCCTTGCCCGCGTCCAGGCTCTTGAGCCAGGGGTTTTGGACGCCCAGGGCCTCGATGGAGCGGCTGGTGCGGGCGTGGTTGCGGTCGCCCGGCAGGTGCGTGAAGGCGCACCTGGCCCCGTGCTCGATCAGCGACTTGCTGATGTGCCACGCGTACGACCGCTCGTTGGCGATTCCCACCACCAGCCCGACTTTGCCGTCCAAGAGACCCATGCGTGCTCCTTTCTCGTTCGCGTCCGCCAGACCGGCATGCTAGGCAAAGTCCTGCTTTCGGCCCGAACATCCCATTTTTCATGCAGCCCGGCCCGCCCACGCGGGTAACATTGCCCCGTGGCGAGCGATCCCCACCAGCGCACCCCGGCGGACATCAACGCCCTTCCACTGCCCGAGTTGTACCGCGCCCTGAGCCAGACGGGCCTGGTGCGCCGCCTGCTCGAACTCGCTCGCGACGAAGACCTGGGCGACCATGGCGATGTCACCAGCCTGGTCTCCATCGCCCCCACCCAGAGCGGGCGGGCCGAACTGGTCGCCCGCAGCGGGGGGGTCATCGCCGGCCTGGCGGTTGTGCCCGAACTGATCTCGGTCTTTGCCCCCGACACGGCGTGGACTCCGCTCCATCACGACGGCGAAGAGGCCGACTCTCGCTGCCTGCTGGGCACGCTTTCGGGCCCGCTGCGCCAGATTCTCGCGCTCGAGCGCACGATGCTCAACCTGATCGCCAGGCTCTCGGGCATCGCCACGCTGACCGCTCAATACGTGCGGGCCCTGCCCGCCGGCTGTCGGGCCCACGTCTACGACACGCGCAAGACGACGCCCGGAAATCGAATGCTCGAGAAATACGCCGTGCGCTGCGGGCAGGGGCGCTGCCACCGCCTGGGGCTGCACGACGCGATGCTGATCAAGGACAATCACATCGCTGGCATCGAGCCCGCGCGGCTGGCGAGCGTGGTGCAGGATGCCGCCACCCGGGCCCGGGCCATGCGCCCGCTGCACTTTGTCGAGGTGGAGGTCGACGCGCTCGACCAGTTCGACTCGCTTCTGACGCTGCCCCAGGGCCTGATCGACATAGTGCTGCTGGACAACATGCCTCCCGACCAGTTGCGAGAAGCCGCAAGGCGGCGCGACGCGCAGCGCCCGTCGCTGGAACTGGAGGCCTCCGGGGGCGTGACGCTGGGCACGCTGCCGCTGATCGCTTCGACCGGGGTGGATCGCATCAGCGTGGGTGCGCTGACGCACCACGCCGTCTCGCGCGATATCGCGCTGGACGTCGTCTCGGCATGAGTCGCGAGATGAACGCTGATTCGAACGCCGGTCAAGCCACGCCCGCCTACGCGTGCGACGGCGCCGAGATTCTGGACGCGGCTTCCCTAGCCATTCGAGCCCTGCCCGCGGGGGCCAGCGTCACCCGCGTGTTCGTCGCCGGCGTCACCGAGTCCACGCAGGATCTCGCTCGCGCACAGGCCCAGGGCTCGCCCGGGCTGGTGGTGATGGCCGAGCACCAGACCAAGGGGCGGGGCCGCCTGGGGCGGCAGTGGGCGGACATCAGCATGAAATCGCTGCCCGCGACCTTTGTCGTGGGGCCCGGGCGGTCGGCGGCTCACCTCTCGCTGGCCGCGGGCCTCGCCGCGTGCCGAACCATCGAGTCCGTCCTGCACGGCCTTACTCCTGTGGGCATCCGCTGGCCCAACGACGTGGTGGAGCGGGATGGTGCCGGCCCGCACGCGAGCGGCCGCAAGCTCTCGGGCGTGCTCATCGAGGCCGCCGACGGGGTGCATCTGGTGGGCATCGGCATCAACGTGGCGCACACCGACGCCGACTGGCCCGAGCCGCTGCGCGCGACGGCGTGCAGCCTGCGCCAACTGGGCGTCCAGGTCTCGCGGGCGCAGGTCGCCGCCCAGCTCATCGCCGAACTGGACCGATGCCTGGCGTCATCACCGGACGATCTGGCGAGCCAGTGGCGTGAGCGCAACGTGCTGCTGGGGCGGGTCTGCGGCTTCGTTCACGATGGCCGTACACACACCGGCATCGTGCGCGACATCGACCCGGCCAACGCCATCGTCATCGAAGATACGGGCGGCGAGACGATCCGCCTGCCCGCCCTCACGACCTCGCTGCTCAAGTAAGCCGCGCGGCGAACTCACAAGTGAGACTTGATGATCTTGGCCAGATCCGCCGCCATGATGGGCTCGATCTTGCCCGCCCGCCAGCCGATGCCCAGGCCGCTGCCATCCTCGTATTTGGGAATGATGTGAAAGTGCACGTGAAAGACGGCCTGGTGCGCCTCGGGCCCGTTGTTCTGCAGCACGTTGTAGGCGTTGGCGCCGGTTGCCTTGAGCACGGCCCGCGCGATGCGGGGGAGCACACGTCCGACCGCCGCCGCGGCCTCGTCGCTGAGCTGGTCGAGCGTGGCCGCGGGCTCCTTGGGGATCACCAGCGTGTGCCCGCGGCTCACCGGGCCGATGTCAAGGAACGCCAGCACCTGCTCGTCCTCGTACACCTTGTGACACGGGATCTCGCCCCGCACGATCTTGCCAAACACGGTATCTGCCATGCTCCCACTGTAACCCCGTTGCGGCTGGGGCGGACACCGTGTCGCATCCCGCGGGCGTCAAACCCGTACTATCCGCCGTGATTCACGCTCCTCCTCGCGACGCCGCGGCTCCCAGCCGCATACGCGTGCTCGCCCCGCTGGTGGCCAACCAGATCGCGGCGGGCGAGGTCGTCGAACGCCCCGCCTCAGTCGTCAAGGAACTTCTCGAAAACGCCATCGACGCCGGCGCCACCCGCGTGCAGATCGACCTCGAACAGGGCGGCATCGAGCTCGTGCGCGTCACCGACGACGGCTCGGGCATCCACGCCGACGACCTGCCCCTGGCCATCGCCCCGCACGCGACGAGCAAAGTCGCCCTCGCCCAGGACCTCGAGCACATCGGCACGCTGGGCTTCCGGGGCGAGGCCCTGGCCAGCATCGCCAGCGTGTCGCGCCTCAGCATCCGCACGCGCACCGCCGCGGCTCAGAGCGCCCTGCAACTGGACGCAGACGCCGACGTGGTGTCGTCGATCAAGCCCGCGCCCGGGCCCATCGGCACCAGTGTCAGCGTGCGGAATCTCTTCTGGAACACGCCGGCACGCCGGAAGTTTCTCCGGACCGTCGGCACCGAGCAGGAGCGCTGCCTGGATGTGGTGCGCCATCTTGCGTTGGCGCACCCCGCGATCGGCGTGCGGGCCATCGTCGATGGGCGCGAGGTGCTTGATCTCTCGCCCGGGCAGAGCCCCCGCGAGCGGGCCCTCTCGATCCTGGGCAAGGAACTTTCGACGCAGCTTCTGGACGTGAGCGCCGACGAGTTTGATGACGGCCGAGGCCTTGCCATCTGGGGTCTTGCCGGTTTGCCGGCGATCGCGCGGGGCAGCAACAAGTCGCAGTATGTGTTTGTGAACGGGCGCAGCGTGCGCGACCGCACGATCCAGCACGCCATCGGCGAGGCGTACCGGGGTCTGATCGACCCGACGCGCTATCCCACCGTGGTCCTGATGATCGAGATGTCCCCCGCGGGCGTCGACGTGAACGTGCATCCACAAAAGGCGGAGGTGCGATTCCGCGACAGTTCGCTGGTGCACTCGGGCGTGCTGCGGGCGATTCGGCGGGCGTTGCAAGCCGCGGACCTGACGCCGACGCTGAGCGCGCTCAAGCCCCCCGCCTGGCACAGCGGCTCTTCGGGAACAGTGGGGGGCGTGCCGCTTGACGGCGCCCTGCCCGGCGCGGGCGTGTCGCAAGACAACCTGCCCTTGTCGCGCCCGGTGCCGAGCCTGCAGAGCTTTGTCGAGTACTTTCGACGCCCCGCCCCCGCGACGCCTCAGCCCACGCTCGATCAGCCCGCACCGGTGTCGTACGACGCGATGCGCGAGGCGTTGTCGCCGCCATCGCCCGCCGCTCCGAGCGAGCCCGCGCCGCTGCCACCCACATCGCGCGTGCTGCAGGTGCACAAGAGCTACCTGGTCACTCAAGACGATCAGGGCGTCGTCATCATCGATCAGCACGCGTTGCACGAGCGGGTGATGTTCGAATATCTCCTCGCCCGCGTGCTGGGCAGCGCCACTTCGCCCCTCGAAAGCCAGCGGCTGCTCGCGCCCATCGCCGTGCCCGCGGCCGCGGCTCAGATCGAACGCCTCAGCCGCATGGAATCGATCCTCACGCGCCTGGGAATCGAGGCCTCGCCCCTCGGCCCCACCAGCGTGGGCGTGCACGCGTTCCCGTCGTTCCTCTTTGACCGGGGCGTCGACGCGGGTGAGTTCATGCAGGAGCTGCTCGAAAAGTCCGACGACGCCGCCTTCTTCTCCGATCTCATCCGGGGGGGCGAAGCCGCCATGCGCGACGTCCTCGACATGATGAGTTGCAAAGCCGCGGTGAAAGCCGGCGACAAACTCAGTGATCTCGAACTCGCCGAGCTCGTGAAGCTCCGCGACGAGGTGGAGCGCAGCAGCAACTGCCCGCACGGCCGCCCCACCAGCATCCGCCTCACGATCCGCGAACTCGAAAAGCTCTTCGGGCGGGGCTGAACCACAACAACTCATCCACATTTCCCGAGTCTTCTACCGGTTATGCGCGCGCATTTCGGGTGATGCGCCGATCCCGCACCTCGCGCCTCTTCTGCCCCGGTACACTCGCCCACATGGATTCCCGGCGGCTCGAAATCAACACCTTGGTCGGCATGGCCGCCAGCATCGCGCTGTGCCTGGCCAAGTTCCTCGCGGGCTGGCTCGGCCACTCCAGCGCCCTCATCGCCGACGGCGTCGAGTCCCTCGCCGATACCGTCGGCTCCGTCGTCGTCTGGCGCGGGCTCAGGCTCGCCTCCAAGCCCCCCGACGAAACTCATCCCTACGGCTATGGCAAAGCCGAGGCCCTGGCCGCGCTGGGCGTCGGGGCCCTGCTGCTGGGCGCGGCCGCCTTCATCGTCATCGAATCGTTCAACAAGCTCCTGTCGCCCCATCCGCCCCCCGAGCCCTGGACGCTCGCCATCATCGCGGCGGTCATCGTCGTCAAGGAAACGCTCTTCCGCGTCACAATTGACGGCGCCCGCAAGACGGATTCCGATGCCGCCCGCGCCGACGCCTGGCACCATCGGGCGGACTCCATCACCTCAGCCGCGGCTTTCATCGGAGTCTCCATCGCCGTCGCCGGCCCGCGCTGGTTCGCCGCCCCCCGCCTGGTCTTCGCTGACGAAGTCGCCGCCATGGTCGCCAGCGGCGTCATCGTCATCACCGGCTTCTCGCTGGGCCTCCCCGCCTTGCGCGAACTGCTGGACGCGGCCAGCCCGGAGTTGGCCAACACGGTGCGCGCCACGGCCGGGAGCGTGCCGGGGGTGCGGCTGGTCGAGAAGGTCGAAACCCGCAAGAGCGGACGGGGCTACCTCGTCGACATGCACCTGCACGTGGACCCGGCGATGAGCGTGCACGACGCGCACGCGCTGGCGGGGCTGGTCAAGGCAACCATCCGGCGCGAGCATGCCAATGTGGGGCGCGTGCTCATTCACGTTGAGCCGTGCGAACAAACGGAGAAATAGTCCCAAACTACGAGCCCGAAGCGCGAGCGAGGGTCTCACTGATGTTCGGACACCACGAAGACCCTCGCTCGCGCGTCGGGCTCGTATTGGAATCCAGGCGCTATCCCCGCGTACGCTGACGTTCGCACACCAAAGGAACCTCTCATGCCCTCTCAAATCATGGAACACCGCCGCCTGGGCCACTCCGGCTTCAAGGTCCCCGTCCTGAGTTTCGGCACCGGCACATTCGGGGGCGGGGGAGAGTTTTTCAAGGCGTGGGGCAGCAGCGACGTGAGCGAAGCCACGCGCCTGGTGGACATCTGCCTGGAGCATGGCCTGACCATGTTCGACAGTGCTGATATTTACTCGGGCGGAGCCGCGGAGTCGATTCTGGGCGAGGCGATCAAAGGCCGCCGCGACCATGTGATCATCTCGACCAAGGGCACGTTCCGCTTCGGCGAGAGCCCCAACGACGTCGGCTCGTCGCGTTTTCACATCACGCGGGCCGTCGAGGGCAGTCTCAAGCGCCTGGGCACCGACTACATCGACCTGTACCAGCTTCACGGCTTTGATGCCATGACGCCCGCCGAGGAAGTGCTCTCGACGTTCGACCAACTGGTGCGGCAGGGGAAGATCCGCTACATCGGCTGCTCGAACTTTTCGGGCTGGCACCTCATGAAGTCGCTGGCGACCAGCGACCGGTATGGCTGGCCACGGTATGTGGCGCACCAGGCGTATTACTCGCTGATCGGGCGCGAGTATGAGTGGGAGTTGATGCCCTTGGCCCTCGACCAGGGCGTCGGGTGTGTCGTGTGGAGCCCGCTCGGCTGGGGGCGGCTGACGGGCAAAATCCGGCGGGGCGCGCCGCTGCCCAAGGGCAGCCGCCTGCACTCGCAGCAAGTCGTCAACGCTGGCCCCCCCGTGAATGACGAGTATCTGTATCGCGTGGTGGATGCGTTGGACGTGGTCGCGAAGGAGACGGGTAAGACGGTGCCGCAGGTGGCGCTGAACTGGCTGCTGCAAAGGCCCAGCGTGGCGAACATCATCATCGGGGCTCGCAACGAAGAGCAGTTGCGGCAGAACCTGGGAGCCGTGGGTTGGAACCTCACGCGCGAACAGGTGGCACGCCTCGACGAAGCGAGCATGATGACCAAGACCTATCCCTACTGGCATCAGGCGGGCTTCGCCGAGCGGAATCCGTTCCCGACGGCGTGAGCCGCGCGGGCTCGTGCGCTTTTTCACCCCGCCAGGCGTTCATCGCCCAGCAGCCCGTGAGCCTTCATTTTCTTGTACAAGGTCGTGCGGTTGATGCCGAGCTGCTCGCTGGTCTTCTGGCGGTTCCAGGCGTTGGCGTCGAGGGCCTTGATGAGAATCCGGCGTTCGGGCTCGCGCATCGCGTCTTCGAGGGTCATGGGCACCCAGGGGGTGTCGTCGCCGCCGGTCAGTTGTGCGACGGGCGCCGGTGCGTGCCGCGGCCCATCGAGCACGGCGCTGGGCAGATCGTCGGTGCCGATCATCTGGCCCTTGGCGAGGACAGCGGCACGCTCCACGATGTTCTGCAGTTCGCGCACGTTGCCGGGGTAGTCGTAGTGCGTGAGGGCGTGCATCGCCTCGGGCGTAAAGCCCACCAGTTGGCGGCCGAGTTCGGCCGCATGCTTTTCAAGAATCCGCTCGGCAAGCAGGGGCACATCGCCCAGCCTGGCGCGCAGCGGAGGCAGTTCGATCTTCACGACGTTGATGCGGTAGTAGAGGTCCTGGCGGAAGGTGCCGCTGGCGACCAGCGGCTCCAGCGGCTGGTTGCTCGCGAGCACCACGCGCACGTCCACCTCGATGGTCTGCGTGCTGCCCACGGGCTCGAAGCGACGTTCCTGCAGCACGCGCAGCAGTTTCAGCTGCATGGCGGGCGAGGCGCTGTTGATCTCGTCGAGGAAAATGGTGCCGCCGTTGGCGGCGAGGAAGCGTCCGGCCTTGTCGGCGTGGGCGCCGGTGAAGGCGCCCTTGCTGTGCCCGAAGAGTTCGCTTTCGAGGAGCGTCTCGGGGATGCTGCCGCAGGCGAGCTCGACGAAGGCCTTGTCGCGCCGGGTGCTGAGGCGGTGGATCGCCTGGGCGATGAGGCTCTTACCGGTGCCGCTCTCACCGGTCATGAGGACGGTGGTCTTGCTGGGCGCGACGGCGCGGACCAGATCAAGGACCTTGATCATCCGGGGATCGGCGCCGACGACGCCATCGAGGCTGGCGCGAACATCCAGGCGTCGGCGGAGCGTGACGTTCTCGGAGAGGATCGCGGCCTGGCGGCGGGCGCGTTCGATGGTCTGGCGCAGCTCCGCGTCGACCAGGGGCTTGACCAGGTAATCGCAGGCGCCGTGGCGCAGGGTTTCGACGGCGCCTTCGACGGTGGCGTAGCCGCTGGTGGCGACGAGGGCGGCGGAGGGGTGCCGACGCCCCATCTCGCGCAGGAAGTCGGCGCCGCCGATGGCGACGTCGACGATGGCGATGTCGAAGGGGCGATCGTCGCCGGTTGCGGCGTCGAGGGCGTCGATCGTGGCCTGGCGGCTGGAGGCGACGACGGCGCGATGGCCTTCGCCCCGCAGGAACTCGGCGATGGTGGCCCCGGCGATGGGGTCGCCATCGGCGACGAGCACGTTGAGCGGGCTGGGCTCGATGGCCCCGCCCCTGCTCACGCGGCCCCCCCCAGCGACAGCGTGCTCGCGTTGGCCAGCGAGGGGAACCTGACGCGAAGCACCGCGCCGGCTTCGGGGCCGGGAAGCAGTTCGATCAGCCCGCCCATGCCCTGCACGACGTTGCGTGCGACGGCCAACCCCACGCCGGCGCCCTGGCGCTTGGTGGTGTAGCCGAGATCGAAGACGCGCGAGGGATCGCTGGGCAGGCCGACGCCGTTGTCGCTGATTTCGAGGACGTACCAGTCGCGGGTGTCGCGCCCGTAGCCGACGCCGGTGGGGGCCGCGTCGGATCGGGCGGTGATGGTGACCTTGCCCACATCGCCCCGGCGGTTGATGGATTCGATCGCGTTCTGCAGGGCGTTGAGGATGACGGTGTACAGCCCGCCGGCGGGGATGGCCCCGGCCGCGGGGCTGACGTCGAGCATGATGGCGCAGCGGCTTTTCTTGGCGAGCGTCTGGACGACGTCGGCGGCGTGGTGCACGGCTTCACCCAGCGTCACCGGGCGGGCCCTGGTGAGCATGGGCGAACCGATCGAGGTGGTGGAGACCTGCATGGCGGCGTGGACCAGCTCCGCCATGTGCTCGAGGCGCTTGGCGGCGTCGGAGAGCTGCTTTTCGAGATCGCCCGCGCCGCCGATGGCCAGCAGCGTGCCCGGCCCCGCCCCGAACTTGGCGGCGTCGAGAAGGTCGCCCAGTTCCCTGAGCAGTTCGCCCAGGCGCTCGATGGTGCGGGCGGCCTGGTCCGGGTGGTTGGTGTTCGCGCGTTGGGTGGTCATCCGATCAGTCGGATCGGGTGCGCGGGGGGGCGCGGGACGCACGATGTTGCGTGGACGCCACATCCCAGGCCCGGCTGTGGCGGCTGGATCGGGTTCAGCGGCTGCGCGGCCAACGCCGGACGTGCGGATTAGGCCGGACCGGACGCCTGTAGCGTCTGGAGCACCGTTCAGGTGTGACTGAAGAACTTGGACGAAGAGCCCAGCACGTCCTTCAGACGCTCCTGCGCACGGGCCAGCAGCATGTACACCGCGCCTTGCGAGCGGCCCAGGGCTTCGGCCACTTCCTTGCAGTCGCGGCCTTCGAGGTGGTACATCCGCACCGCCTTGGCGTAGTCGGGCGGGAGTTTCTCCAACGCCAGGTCAAGGGCCGACTTGACCTCGTGCCGGGCGGCAACCAGGCTCGGTGTCGTCACCGTGGCGCCCAATAACTCGACGAGTGCCACGTAGGAATCGTTCTTGGCGTCGGCCTGCACGCGGTTGCGGGGGTTGGGGCGTTTCTGGCGCTCGAGTTCCTTCACGGCGTCGCGGAGGTTGTTCTCGGCGATGAGCGTGAGCCAGGCAAGGAAGGAGCCCTCGTGGCGCGGCTGGAAACGATCGATGCGCAGGAAGGCCTCCATGTAGGTGACCTGCATGATGTCGTCGGGCTCCAAGATGGACTGCCAGACCGGGGAGATCTTGCCGGCCAGGCGTGCACGCACGGTGGGGCCGTGGAGGCGGAGGAGGTCGGCGGTAGCCGCACGGTCGCCGGCGATCGCCCGGGCGATCAGTTGATCGTCGTTGCAGGCGCCGGCGGGGTTGGGCGGGGTGTGAGTCACGGGAAGTGCCTGGCCGAGAATCGCCGCGGCGCCCGGAGAGCTGGCGCTGACTGAATAGTGTACCACCGGGGCGAGAATGCGAAAGGGCTATTTCTCCGTGGCGTTTCCCATGGGTCCGCGGAAGCTCTTGTTCGGGTGGCGTGGGGCGGGGGGAACGTCCACCGGATGCTCCTTGATCTCTTTCTGAAGGTACTGGATGGCGGCGTCCAACTGGGCGTCCTGGCCCTCGTAGGTGGCGTGGGGCAGGTTATCGACCACGATGTCGGGATCGACGCCATGGCCCTCAATGAGCCAATCGCCCTGGGGGCCGTAAACCCCGATTTCGGCGGCGGTGGCGATGCCGCCATCGACGAGGCGGTTGCTGGAGGAGAGCCAGACCTCGCCGCCCCAGGTGCGGGTGCCGATGACCGGGCCGATCTTGAGGCGTTTGATGCCCTCGCTGAAGGCTTCGCCGTCGCTGGCGGTGAGTTCGTCGCACAGCACGACGACGTGGCCCCGGAAGGCCTGCTGCATGTTCCAGGTGGGGTCGCCGACGCGGGGCTGCCAGTAGAACCAGGCCTTGCGGATGAGGCGGTTCAGGATCCAACTGTCGATGTTGCCACCCCGGTTGTGGCGGACGTCGATGATCAGGCCCTTGCGGTTGAAGACGGGGTAGTAGCCCCGGGCGAACTCGTCCATGTTGTCGGCGCCCATGGCGCGGAGGTGGAGGTAGCCGATGTCGGACTTGCCCTGTTCTTCGACCTGCATGCGGCGGGTGTATTCCCAGGAGTGGTAGCGGAGGTCGGCGTCTTGCCCCATGCTCCAGGGCTTGACGATGACGTCGCGCTCGCCCCCGGATTTTTCTTTGATGTGCAGCAGCACCTGCTTGCCGGCCTGGGTGCGCAGGGCTTCGTTGATGCTTTCGAAGGATGTGGCGTCGCGCCCGTTGATCATGGTGATGACGTCGCCCTCGTGCATGTTGACTTCGGGGCGGGCCAGGGGCGGGGTGAGGTCGGGAATGTCGGGGTCGCTGGGGTAGATTTTCTCGACGACGAAGCCGCCCATGGCCTTGGAGCGATTAAGCACGGCGCCGAGGGCGGCCGGGGCGATCTTGTCCGGCCCTTCGCGGAACTCGCCCCCATAGACGAAGATGTGGAGCGCGCTGAGTTCGCCGACCATCTGGGCGAGGACGTCGGAGAGTTCGCCACGGCACGCGACGCGATCGACCAGCGGGAGGTAGCGCTCGCGCATGGCCTTCCAGTCGACGCCGTGCATGTCGGTGTCGTAGAAGTAATCGCGCTCGAGTCGCCAGGCGTCGGTGAACATCTGGCGCCATTCCTCGCGGGGGATCAACGGAAACGTCCAGTCGCCCAAGGCGAGGGTGCTCTTGGAGAGGTCGGCGTTGGGGCCCGAACCTGCGTCGATGATGGCGATCGAGTTCTTCTTGCGGATGAGCAGGCTCTTGCCGTCGCGGGAGAGTTCGTACGACTCCAGATCCTTGACGAGGGGCTTGGCCTCGACGTCCTTGTTGGCGATGTCGACGGCCAGCAGCGTCGGCTTGGCGTCGGGGTCGGAGTCCTTCGACACGAAGAAGAGACGCTTGTCGTTCATGGTGAGCCCGAAGTAGTTGCCGGGCTCGACGGGGACTTCGTTCAGGCGGGTCTGGATGCCGTCGAGATCGATCTCGACGGGCTTGGTGGCGTCTTTGTCGTCCTTCTTGGCGGCGTCGTCGTTCTTTGAATCGTCTTTCTTGTCGTCGGCCTTCGCGGCGGGCTGGGTGTCCGCCGGCTTGGCGTCGTCGGCCTTGGCGGCAGGTTCCTTCTTCTCGGGTTCTTTCTTCTTGTCCTTCTCTTCCTGCTCTTTCTTGGCGTCGTAGACCTCATCGCCCGGGATCCACGGGGACCGCTCGCCCTTCTTGAGCGAGATGGCGTAGACCTTGGTCTTCTTGTCGAAGAAGGGCTCGGGCTGCATCGCGCCCCAGGGCGAATCCACGATGGTGTTGATGTTGCGGTCGCTCAGGATGTACATCCACTTGCCGTCGGGGCTCCAGGTGGCGTCGCCCGTGTCGAAGCGATCGGTGGTGACGAAGGTGATCGATTTGGTTTGCGTGTCGTAGAGCTTCACCTGGCGGTTGAAGTTGTCGGCGACGGCGACGTAGCTGAGCCAGCGCGAGTCGGGTGACCACGACAGGCTGCTGAAGTTATCCATGCCGTTGGTGTCGATGTTGGTGTCGGTCTTGGCGCCGATGTCGAAGATCCAGAGCTTCTGGTTCTTGTCGTGGTGGGCGATTTTCTTGCCGTCAGGGGAGGGCACGCCCTCCCACCTCAGGATGGAGCCGTCGGTCGTGAGTTGTTCAGGCTTGCCCACGCCGCTCGGGGGCAGTGTCCAAAACTCGACCTCGCCCGATTCATCGCTCAGGGCGAGGATGGACTTGCCGTCGGGCATCCAGGTGGCGTTGCGGTAGCGCACGCCTTCGGCGCGAGTGACTTCGGCGAGGCGTCCGCCATCCTTGGGAATGGTGAAGACCTGGCCCCGGGCGGTGAGCACGGCCTTGGAGCCGTCAGGAGCGATGGACGCGGCGGAGAGATAGTCGAAAGGCTTCTTGATCCACTTCTCGCGGGTCTGGTCGAAGTCGCTGTCGAGGCGGATGTTGAGCTTGGTGTCAGAGTGGGCGTTGGCGTCGTAGATCCACAGGTCGGCGCCCATCTGGTAGACGAAGCGGCCGGACTTGCCGCTGGAATCGACGCTGGCGCCGCGCACGTCGAGCAGGCGTTCGCTTTCGCCCGTGTGGTTGGTTTCCTGCTTCAAGTCGCTGGCGTCGGGCTTCATGGAGAAGATCTCCATGGTGCCGTCGCGGTCGGTCAGGAAGTAGACACGCCCGTTCCACCACATGGCGTTGGCGTTGGTGCCGGTGTAGTCGGGGGTCATGGGCGTGGCTTCGGTGGCCTTGGGGCCGAACTTCCAGAGCGTCTGGACCGAGCCGCCTTTGTAGCGTTTGGTCTGGCTGCCCTGAAAGGCGAGGCGCGTGAAGTAGAGCGTGCCCGCGTCGTCGTACGCGCCCTGGGCGGCCTGCGAGAGGGGAACCAGCGTGCGCTCGGCGGTCGCGGGGTCGATCAGGGTCAACTGCGAATCGGGCAGGGTGGAGAGTGCGTCGGTGGCGGCGATGACGAGGGCGGGCGTGCCGTTGGTCGCGGGCTTCCAGCCGACGACATTGGTGCGGCGAGCGCCCTCGAAGGTCAGTCGCTTGGGCAGGCCGCCGGTCAGCGGCATGACGTAGACGTCGGTGGGGCCTTCGTATTGCGCGACGAAGGCGACCTGGGTGCCGTCGGGGGAGATGGCGGGGGCGGTCTCGGCGCCGGGGTGGCTGGTGAGGCGGGTGGCGGTGCCGCCCGAGGCGCTGACGCGCCAGAGGTCTTCCTCGGCGGTGAAGACGATGGTGTCGGCGTTCAGGGACGGGCTGCGGTAATAACCGAGATGGCCCGGGGCGTGATCCGCCTGGGCGGAGACCAGAGACGCGCACGCCGCGACGCACAGCCCGCAGGCGACGACCAAGAGACCCGCTTGACGCATGTCCAAACCTCCCGTGCAACCAAGCCGCGGCTCGCCGATGCGAGCATCACCCCAGCGCGGCGGAAGCGCACAGGCTAGGTTGTCGCGGGGGCTGGTGCAAACGCCGGGGGCGGGGTGTGGCGCAGGCGGGCGGCGAATCGGCACTTGCGCACGCCGATGTAGACGAGCATTTCGAAGGCCATCATGCCCAGGAAATAACCCAGTGCCACGCCGCCGCCGCTGAGCAGGTCGCTGACGCTGAGCGTGCCGAAGACCGGACCGAGGTCGATGGTGGAGTGGGGCGAGTAGTGGAGGACTCGGACGAGGGCTTCTTTGAAGGCGAGGACTGCGAGGGGCAGGATGCCGCAGAGCACCCAGGCGATGCTGGCGTGGGCGCAGATCTGCCAGGCGGCGGCGCTGGTGAGGCGCCAGCCGCGACGGGCTGAGAAAAAGCGGATGCCGCGATATTCGATGAGGGTGAGCAGCAGGAAGACGAGGGCGACGCCCAGGGCTCCGGCGGTGAAACTGCCGGCGTATCGGGCGAAATCCGCGATGCTCTCCGATGGCCGCCCGTTGCGGGCGGGGTCGTGGATCCAGACGCCGATCCAGGGATCGGCGACGAGCACGCCCGCGCCGAGCATGCTGAGGGCGGCGAGCCAGGCGCTGCCGGGGCGGATGGAGACGTGTTCGAAAAGCTGTCCGGGGCGACGGGCCAAGGCCCAGGCGGTGGCGGCGAGGGAGAAGAGCCCGGGGCGGCGCTGCCAGGGGCTGCCGGGGCGAGAGGCGGGGTCGCTGCTGGCGACGGTGCGGCCGCATTCCGGACATTTGGAGTCGTGATCGAGACCTTCGAGGTCGTAGCCGCAGGTCTCGCACAGGGGTGCATAGTCGTCCATGGTTTTTCTCTCGTGCCGCGGTAACTGCGATGCGGCGAACTGGCCCGGCGTTCCCTGCCCTGCAATACTTATACGAGTTCGACCTATTTGAGGGTGCATCGGTGCATACACCGGAAGACATTCGTAGTCTCTTTCAGCGAAACGGTTTGCGCTGCACTCGCCAGCGTGAGCAGGTGTATGCCGCCCTGGACGCTGCCCACACCCATCCCACGGCCGAGGAGCTCTTCCAGGCGGTGCAGGGGGGTGAGGAGGGGTTGAGCCTGGCGACGGTGTATAACGCGCTGGAGGCGTTTATCGAGGCTGGGATCGCCCGGCAGGTGCCTTCGCACGGCCCGGCCCGATACGACGCCGACATGACGCCCCACGTGCACCTTTCGACCCCGGCGGGCGATGTGGTGGATGTGCCGGAGGATCTGTCGGAGCGTCTGCTGGGGGCGATTCCGCCGGATGCTGTTCGGGAGCTGGAAGCCCGGCTGGGCGTGAAGGTGTCGCGGGTGATGCTGCAGGTGGTGACGCAGGCGCAGGATTCGGGGCGCGTGCACCGAGATTCCTGAAACGGGAATCTTGAGTTGGGCGTGATCGGCGGGCCCTGCATGTCGCTGATATACGTGAAGTCGCGGCGCGCGCGTCGGGTGGTCTTGTACCGGTCGAACCCGGCGGCCGCGAGTCTGATATCGTCGAAAGGTCGCCGTGCCATCTTCACCCGATGACCCAACTTCTGCCGGTGTGACGCCTCCGAGTGGCGAGGGTGGCCAGCCGCCCTCGGGGGGTGCTTTGCCCTCGGGCTCCAAGCCTTCGTCCGAAGACGAGAACATCCGGCGGGCGATGGAGCAGGTGGCGGGGCCGGATGCGCCGACGAGCGTGAGGCCGAGCCGGCCGGCGAGCGGGACGCCCGTGTCGGGCCCTGGGGGCAGCGACTTTTCGGCGTTGCCGCCCGATATTTTTCCGAACTACACGGTGTCGCGCGAGATCCACCGGGGCGGGCAGGGGGTGGTGTATCTCGCGGTGCACAAAGTCACCAAACGCAAGGTAGCGATCAAGGTGCTGCGCGAGGGGCCGTTTGCGAGCAAGAAGGAACGCATCCGGTTCGAGCGCGAGGTGGACATCCTCGCGCAACTGAACCACCCGAACATCGTGACGGTGCATGACAGCGGCTCTTTGCCTCACGACAAGGGTGGGCTGCAGTACCTGGTGATGGACTACATCTCGGGGCGCTCGCTGGATTCGTTTTTGGCGGACAGCAAGCTGGGCGTGCCGCAGATTTTGGACTTGTTCGCGAAGATCGGCGACGCGGTGAACGCGGCGCACTTGAAAGGTGTCATTCACCGCGACCTCAAGCCCAGCAACATCCGGGTGGACAACAACGGCGAGCCGCACATCTTGGACTTCGGGCTCGCGAAGATTTCGATCGGGGATTCGTCGGACGGCGCCGAGGACCTGACGTTGACCGGGCAGTTCATCGGGTCGCTGGCGTGGGCGAGCCCGGAGCAGGCGGAGATGTCGGCGGCGAAGATCGACACGCGGACGGACGTGTACTCGCTGGGCGTGATGCTGTACGCGGCGCTGACGGGCAAGTACCCGTATGCCGTGCTGGGCAACATGCGGGAGGTGCTGGACAACATCTTGAAGGTGACGCCCGCCAAGCCCAGCTCGATGGCGCGGCGGATCAACAACGAGGTCGAGACGATCGTCCTCAAGTGCCTGAGCAAGGAGCGCGAGCGGCGGTACCAGAACGCGGGCGAACTGGCCCGCGATCTTCGCTGCTACCTGCAGGGCAAGCCTATCGAGGCGAAGCGCGACAGCCTGGCGTATCTGCTTCGCAAAGGTGTGGCGCGGCACCGGGTGCAGGCAGTGGCGGCGGGGCTGGTGCTGGCGGCGATCATCGGCGCGGGGGTGGTTTCGACGGCGTTCTGGCGGCGGGCGGTGCACGAGCGGGACAACGCCATCTTGGCCAAGAACGCCGAGGCCGACGCACGGCGGGCGGCGGAAGCGGCGACGACGCGAGCAAACCTGGCGACCGAAGAGGCGGAGAAGACCAGCGGGTTTCTTGAGCTGATCCTGGCGAACGCCGACGCCAGCCAACTGACGGGCAGCGGGCCGACGCCGGTGATCACGCTGATCAATCAGGCGGCGGTGCGGGCCGAGGCGGAACTCTCCACCAAGCCCGCGGTGCTGGCCCGCGTGCTGGACACGCTGGGCCGGGCGTTTGGTTCGCTGGGAAAGGTCGATGTCGCGGAATCGATGCTGCACCGGGCGTTGTCGCTGCGCAAGGCGCAGGCGGGCTCCAGCGGCTCCAGCGCGGATGTCGCCCGCAGCCTGGCGAGCCTGGGGGACCTAAGGCTTGGTCGCCGGGGCGATGCACGCGGGGCGCTGCCCATGCTGCAAGAGGCGTACGACATGAGCGTGGCGACGACGGGCGCTCAGAGCGAGCAGACGTCTGAGGCGTTGCTGCTGCTGGCCAGGGCGCACTACGAGCTGGGCGAGGTGGAGCCCGCGACCAAGCAGATGCAGCAGGTGCTGGCGCTGCGGAACACGCTGTACGGGGGCGACAGCGTGGAGGCGGCGGAGGTGCTGACGGAGCTGGCGCTGATCGACGAGCGGGCGGGGAGGCTGGACGACGCGATTTCGAAGCTGAACCAGGCGCACTCGAACGTGGTGGTGCATTTGACGAGCGTGAGCGTGAACGCCGCGACGGTGGAGCACCACATGGTGGATTGCTACCTGGCGCGGGGCACGCGGGAAGACCTGGCCAAGGCGATGGAGCTGGCGAAGAAAGCGGCAGCGACGTACACGAAGCTGTTCGAGCCGTTGGACCCGGACAGCCCGTGGATCGCGCGGAGCCAGAGGCGGCTGGCGATGGCGATGGCCGCGAACGGCGACGCGGGCGGGGCCGAGGCGATGTATCGACAGGGGCTGGCGCACCGGCAGAAGGACGGCACGGACACGCCGGCGACGGCGATCTACGCGATGGAGCTGGGCTCGCTGCTGCGGGACGCGTTCGGCGACGCTCGGCTGGACGACTCGATCTCGCTCTTGCGGCAGGCCAAGAGCCTGTTTGATGCGTCGCGCGGGCCGGACCACCCTGACACGCTGCGGTGCGAGCGGGAGCTGGGCTTGAGCCTGCTGGCCAGGGGCGACAAGGGCGAGGCGGAGACGCTGTGCCGCGAGGGGGTGAAGAACCCCGAGACGCAGAGCCCGACGCAGGTGGCGTTGTCGAAGGCGGCGCTGGCGAGGGTGCTGGCGGCGGCGGCCCGCCCGGCGGAGGCGGCGGCGGCGCTGGAGGGCGTGAAGCCGCCGGAGACGCCGGCGCTGGCCAGCGCGGCGGTGCTGCTGGCGCAGGGCGAAGTGCTGGGGGCGCAGGGCAAGCATCAGGATGCGGTGGCGAGCCTGACGCGGGCGCGGGATCAGGCGATGCCGGTGATCGACGCGCGGGGCAACTCGCTGCGGCGGCGGATTCTGGAGCGCCTGGCGGCGGAGTACCGGGCGCTGGGGCGGAACGACGACGCGGTGCAGGCGGAGCGGATGCGCGACACGCTGACGAAGCCTTGAGAGTCGGGCGCCGTGGCTACTTGGCGTTGGCGTGCTTCAACTCGTCGTACATCGCGCCGAAGGCGATGGGGCGGATGCCGTCGCCTTCGAGCGTGCCCAGCTCGGGGATCGACATCTCCGCGACTTCCTTGCGCGACTTGCCGGCCTTGTAGGCCTTCTCGATCGCGGCCTTGGCGACTTCGAAGTAGCGAACCTGGCCTTTGAGTCCTTCGACGTTGGTGATCTCGCCGTGGCCGGGGACGACGACGGTCTTGGCGTCGCAGAGGGCGATGAGCTTGGCGAGGTTCTTCACCCAGCCTTCGGTGCTGGCGCCACCATCCAGGTCGATGTAGGGGTGGCGCTGATGAAAGAGCAGGTCGCCAGTGTGCAGCAGGTTCTTCGAGGGGACGTGCACGACGAGGTCGTTGTCGGTGTGTCCGGGGCCGTAGTGGTGGAGGTTGACCTCAATCCCCCCGACGTCGAGCTTTTCATCGGTGTCGAAGGTGATGGCGGGGACGAAGTCGGTGGCTTTCAGATGTTCGACGCGGGCGTAGACGGCGCGGGCTTCGGCCCGGACCTGATCCGCGGCGGGGCCCTTGGCGTCGGCGAGCTGGGTGATGGCTTCCTTGAGCTGGGAGACGTAGCGGTTCATCTGTCCCAGGATGCGGGGCGTGGCGTTGATCTGGGCGATGAGCTTGATGTCTTTGGTGAAGGCGTGGTTGCCGCCCGTGTGGTCGGCGTGGTGATGGGTGTTGACGACATGCTTGAGCGCGGGGCCGGCCTCGCGGCGGAGGCAATCGCCGAAGGGCGCGTTCTTGCAGTCCACCAGAAGAGCGGCGTCTTTGCCCGCGAGCACCAGGGCGTTGCCCCCATAGCCGAAGGCGACCTTGGCGCCCGCGGCGGGTTTCCAGGTGAAGAAAGTGTCGTCCTGCTGGGCCATGACGCTGGGGACGAGCGCGGCTCCGGCGGCCGAAACGACGGCCAGGCGCAGCGCCTCGCGGCGGGTGAACATGGGTGACTCCTTCAAACGTAGGCGTTACGAGCCGTAGCTGGTCCCGGGCTTGGCGTCCTTCTTCGTGCTGGCGTACTCATCGTAGATGCCGCCCCAGAGGTAGGGCAGCGCGGCGGCGAGGATGTAGTCCTTGTACTCGGGCAGGCTCATCTTCGCGACTTCGTCGCGGGGTTTGCCGGCCTTGATGGCGTCCTTGACGGCGGCCACGGTCTTGTTGAAGTACTCGGTGAGACGATCGATCATCGCGACATCGCCGACCGGGCCGTGACCGGGCACGACGATGGTCTTGTCGTTACAGAGCTTCCTGATCTCGGCCAGGCTGTGCAGCCAGCTGGTGCTGTTGGCCCCGCCCGCGACATCGAAGTAAGGATGCAGGCCGTTGAAGATCACATCGCCCCCGATCACGATGTTGGCGTCGGCGTCGTGGATGATGACGTCGTTGTCGGTGTGCCCGGGACCGAAGTGGTGGAGGGTCAGGGTGCGGCCCGCGATCTTGAGCGTCGAGGTTTCGCCGGTGGTGGTGGTGCGGTCCTTGGGGGCCCAGGCGTCGGCGTGGATGTTGGCGAGATTCTCGAAGAGCTTGGTGGCGTCGGCGGCGGCGTCTTGAGCGCCGGGAAGGTCGGCGGCCTTGAGGGCCGCGATCTTGGTGTCCATCTGGGCGACGTTGGACTGCCCGCTCTCGAGGAGGCGCTTCTGGCAGTTGGCGTGCATGGTGAGGGGGGTGGCATCGAAGCAGGGGTTGCCGCCCGAGTGGTCGAAGTGGTGGTGGGTGTTCACGAGGCGGGCGATCTTGGGCGAGTAGGCGGCGGCTTCGCGCTTCAGGGTGTTGCCGAAGATGGCCTGCTTGGCGTCGATGAGGAGCGCCCCGGCGGGGTCGGCGTAGAGGGTGGAGTTGCCGCCGGCGAGCGAGAGGTTGTCGCCCGTGCGGTTGAGGGCGACGTGCACGCCCTTGGAGATTTCTTTCCATTCAAAGAACGTGGTGTCGGCCCGTCGGCCCGCCCAAGCCCGGCGGGTCAGGCCCCCCGCGAGGCCGAAGGCCACCGCGGCGCCCGCCGAGCGAGCCAGAAAGCCACGACGAGAAAAGCCCTCACGGGAAAGATCGCTGTTCATGTGCACCATGCTCCAGAATGGATGGACTCAGGCACTCTGCGTGCTTGGACGCTTGCTCGCCGAGCTACGCCCCGGCGCGCACCGATAACGTTCGACCCTAGGCAACCCTTGGACGCAGCAAACGTTCGCGCGTGACACGGTTTTTGCCGCGTCTACGGCATACACTCGTGCTCGCGTTTCGGGCAGCGTCGCCCCGCGGCTCCGCCTCACCTGGCCTCAGGCCGGTGCGGGAGATTTTCGGGTTCACTTGGGGATATCAGCACTTCTCAGTACAAGGAAGCGTTCATGCAGGCGACCAACCTCCGCCCGGGACAGGGTGTCAAGATCGACGGCAAGCTCTTCGTGGTGACCGGCATCGAGCACCGCACCCCGGGCAACCTTCGCGCCTTCATCCAGCTCAAGATCCGCGACGTGCTCCGCAACCAGACCCTTGAAAAGCGCTACAAGCCCACCGACGACATCGAGATCATCGATCTCGACCGGCGCGAGATGGAGTACCTCTACTCCGACAACACCGGCGCGACGTTCATGGACGGCGAGACCTACGAGCAGTACACGATCCCCGAGGACGTGCTGGGCGATGCGCTGCTGTACCTCCGCCCCAACGCCCACACGAACGTGCTGATGCACGACGGTAACCCGATCCTGATCGAACTGCCGGCCTCGGTGGAGCTGACGGTCAAGGTGTGCGACCCGGGCGTGAAGAACGGCACGGTGACCAACGTGATGAAAGAATGCACGATGGAGACGGGGCTCAAGACCCGCGTGCCGGACTTCATCAACATCGGTGAGAAGCTCCGGATCTCCACCGCCGACGGGGCGTATCAGAGCCGGGCTTGATCGGCCTTGACCGGCCCTCGCCGCACGCCGCTTCGCCGGGCGGCTATCCGAGAAATCCACGGATGAACATTCTGCTCATGGGCATGCGGGGCTGCGGCAAGAGCAGCGCGGGCACGCTGCTGGCCACGCGCATCCGCCGCACTTTTGTGGATCTGGACACCATGACCGCGACGCGCTGCAACGCGCCCACGGCGGGGCAGGCCCTGGCGTTGGTGGGCGAGGCGGCGTTCCGAGCGGCGGAGATGGAAGCGCTGCGGGTGGCGCTGCAAAGCAGCCGGTTCGTGCTCGCCCTGGGCGGGGGCACACCCACCGCCCCGGGAGCGGCGGACCTGATCAACGCCCAGCGGACTGCCGCCAAGTGCCTGGTGGTCTATCTGCGGGCGACGGTCTCGACCCTGCGCGAGCGGCTGGAGAAGACCGACCTCAAGAGCCGCCCGAGCCTGACGGGCAAGGGCGTGCTGCAGGAGATCCCGGAGATTTTGCAGCAGCGCGAGCCGGTGTACACGTCGCTGGCGGACATCACTACCGAAGTGGATGGGCGCAGCGTGGACGAGGTTGTGAAATCGATCGCGGGCGAACTCAAGCAGCGCGGGGTGAGTTAGAGTGCCCAGCATGTGACGCCGGAAGTGAGGCTCTGCGAACTTCCGGGTTTGTCGCTCGCCTCACCCGGACCTTCGAAGACTCAGGTCCGGCGTCCGATCGCAATCTCGTTGCACTGCGCTACCCCCGGTCGGCCTTGCGCACTGCGTCACAAAACGCCTCGATCAGCGCCGGGTCCTTGACGCCCTTGCTCTTTTCGACCCCGCTGGAGACATCCACGCCGTAGGGCCGGCACGCGCGGATCGCGTCGCCCACGTTGGCCGGGGTGAGGCCCCCCGCGATGATGATGGGCTTGGTGCAGTGCTCGATGATGCCCGCCAGCGAAGGCCAATCGAACGCAACCCCCTCGCCCCCGGCGGAGCCATCGACAAGGATGGCTCCGACCTCGTCGACCTGCTCCCAGCCCTTGATGCTGGCTTCGATGGTGGCCGCGTCGTAGCGGACGGCCTTGATGACATCCGGCCCGCACGCCCGGACCAGGCGGCCTTCTTCCTGCCCGTGCAACTGGGTGTAGGGCGTGGGGCACACTTCTTCGACGTCGGCGAACTGGTCGATGGTGGGGTTGGCGAGCACGCCCACGGCGGAAACGAATGGCGGGAGGAATCCCATCAGTTCGGCCGCCTCCTCGGGGGCGATGAAGCGGGGCGAGGCCTGGACGAACATGAATCCGACGGCATCGGCGCCTTCGTCGGCGGCGGCGAAGAGGGCGTCCTGGTCGCGGATGCCGCAGATCTTGATTCGGGTGCGTGGCATGGCGCGAGGGTAGTGGGGGAGAGGCGGGGGAACGCAGACGAAGCGGCGAATCCCTGTCGGGCGGGAGTGCGAAATGCACGGGCTGGGTGTTTGCGGGGTGGATCATCGCCGAACCCAACCCGTATAGTGAGACCGGCGCCCGGTGCGGGCATCCAAACGGCTACCGAGGAAGACTCGAACAAAGGAACTTCGATCATGGCGACGTACGCAAAGGGTCTCGAGGGCGTGATCGCGGCTGAGACCAAGCTCTCCTTCATCGACGGCGAAAAGGGCGTCCTCGAGTACATCGGCATCCCGATCGGCGAACTGGCCAGCAAGTCCACCTTTGAAGAGACCGTGTTCTTCCTGTGGAACGGTCGCCTGCCCAAGAAGGCCGAGCTGGCGGACTTCACGAGCCAGATCCGCCAGCGTTACGACCTGCACCCGGCGATGGAGGCGATGCTGACCAGCCTGCCCAAGACGGCCGAGCCGATGCACGCCGTGCGCACGCTCGTGAGCGCCCTGGGCCTGCACGACCCCAAACCAGATGCGATCGATTTGCCGAGCGTGCGGGAGAAGGCGCTGACGATTTTCGCGGTGGTGCCGACCATTCTGGCGTCATTCCACCGGCATCGCACCGGTCAGCCGATGGTGAAGCCCGACAAGAACCTGCCGCTGGCGGAGAACTTCCTTTACATGCTCAACGGCAAGCGTCCGACGCCGACGATGGCTCGGGCCTTTGACGTGTGCATGATCCTGCACGCCGATCACGGGTTCAACAACTCGACGTTCACCGCCCGCTGCATCGCCTCGACCGAGAGCGACATCTACTCGGCGGTCACCGGCGCCATCGGCTCGCTTCGCGGACCACTGCACGGCGGGGCCAACGAGGGCGTGATGAAAATGCTCAACCAGATCCCGACGGTCGCCGACGCCGAGAAGTTCATCGTCGACAAGCTCAACAAGAAGGACAAGATCCCCGGCTTCGGGCATCGCGTGTACAAGGCGTACGACCCCCGGGCCGCCCACCTGAAGTCTCTCGCCGAGCAGTTGGCCCGCGACACCGGCAACCTGGCGTTGTTTGAGAAGTCGACGGCGATCGAGGCGGTGATGAACCGTGAGAAGGCGGCCAAGGGGATCTACCCCAACGTCGATTTCTACTCTGCGACGACGTACCACTGCATCGGGCTGCCGCTGGACATGTTCACCCCGGCGTTTGTGATCGCCCGCGCGGGCGGGTGGTCGGCGCACGTGCTGGAGCAACTCGGCAATAACCGCCTGTTCCGCCCGGATGTGGACTACACCGGCCCGCACGCGGTGTCGTACACCCCGATCGAAAGCCGCTGATGCTCCACTCGCCCGGGCACACCGGGCGGCGAGACTCGACGTTGCGACTGGACGCCGCTTGCAAAACAAGCGGCGTTTTGCTAGTTTGAAGGCGTTGTCCGCTCAGCCGCGTCGCGGCACTCGCACTGTTCCTGGGGAGTTTCTCACATGTCCAAGATGAACAAGCCCGGCCCGAACCCCGTCAAGGGTCCTGCCCCGAAGATCCCCGCGCCCCCCAAAGCGCCCGCGCCGACCGGGGTGAGCAACAAGGGCGCGAGCAACTTCCTCAACAACTCGGACGCCCAGGGCGCTCACAATCGCTCGGAGCACGTCGGCAAGAGCGGGCAATACCTCTCCAATCGCGTGCAGAATCAGGTGCAGGGTCTCAAGGCGCAGGGCAAGAAGGTTCCGGCCACCAAGATGGTCAGCAGCTATCTCGGGAAGGCGGACCAGAACATGGGTGCGCGGAGCACCATGAACTCCACCGGCGCCCAGAACCTGCGTGACACCGTCGCCAAGGGCGGGATGAACAACAAGCAGGCAATCTCGGTGCCGCAGTCGGGTGGGCGCCTCAAGCCCATCGCCAAGGTTTCGGTCATGAACACCAAGACCGGGGCGGTCGAGACCTTCAACGCGAAGGTCGACAGCAACAAGATGGTCCTCAAGAAGGGCCCCGGCGGCGTTCGGGCCCAGACCAGCTACCCGGACAAGGTCACGGCGCTCCCCAAGCCACTCCCCGGCGGCCAGGTTCCGGCGAACAAGGTTACTGTGGGCGCCATTGGCCCCGGCGCCCAGGGCCAGCTCCGAAAGGTCGGCGCGCCCGCCCCCAAGGGGCCCAACCTGGCCACCGACAGCGGCCTGGGCACGCAGAAGCGCTTCGGCGGCATGACCAAGAACGCGACCGGCGTGACCAAGCCAAACAAGAAATAGGCGATTCCAGACGCCTTCCATCCGCAGCCTGAAGAAACAAACCCGGCACAACGCCGGGTTTTTTCGTTGGTTGGTCGGATGGATTGCGTCGCGTGGCGATTCGCTCACGAGGAGCTTCGGAGGACATGGCCGAGCGCAGGACTGGGCCGAGCCAGTTACTTGGTCGTGTGCGCCGTGTGCTGGCGTGCGCTACTTGGCCGAGAGTTGCCGCCGCAGCTGGCTCATGGCGTAGACCGCGGCTTCTTCGGCCGTCTGCCCCACAACGGCACCGCCCACCTGGCCCTGGGCGTCGCGCCACTCTGCCCGGTAGCAGTCGAAGAGTTGAATGTGCTTGAGGTTGAGCTCGTAGCCGTGCTCGCCGAAGAAGGCCTGCACCGCGTCCCTGGCCGGGTAGGCGCGTCCATCGGAATGTCGGGCGATCGTCTTGACTTCCGTCGTGTTCCAGCCGGTCTCGTACAAGGCGTCGATAGCGAAGTCCAGGCCCATATCCCGTCCTTTCGCAAAGCGGCAACGCGTCTACCTCTGCGTCGCGCGGGTGCGTCTGCTCGCGCCGAACCCTTCGGATGTCAGCGAGTCCATTGTAGGAACGGCCCAGGGTTTGGGAAAGTTCAATCCATCGGCAGGTGGATAACGCAGGGGGAATCTACTCGCCCTCATAATCGGTCGCGGCTCCTGGGCCGGAAATCGGCCCGGAATGCGTACATCGTGCGAACTTTTCGGGCGTTGGCACCGGGCGGGCGCCGTGGGGGGGGTGCTGACTGCTCAGCCGCCTTTCAGAAATACGAGGAGCGCGATGGCGTCGTACATCGCGTGGGCCGCGACGACCACGCCGAAGCCACGCCAGATGAACACGGTGGCGAAGTACAGGCCCGCGGCCACGTAAAACGCGAGAAGTCGGAGGTCTACGCCGCCCCCGGGGGCGGCCAGGTCATGACTGAGTGCAAAGAGCACGGCCGAGAGCATCGCCCCAACGACATAGCCGGCGTTGGAGTGGAACTTCATCAGGTCCACGACGACGAAGTGGACCAGGCCGATGAGGATGAGGCGGAACAGTAGTTCCTCATAGATGCCGGCGCCGATGGAGACGGTGAGGCGTGCCTGCCAGGAGAGCTCGGCCAAGGCGGCGTTCTGGCCGATCAGCGCGGGCGAGGGCGCGGCCGGCTGGCTGCGCATCGACAGCGCGACCCCCAGCACGAGCAGCGGCACGGCCCACAGCAGGGATTCGGCGGCCATGCCCGCCAGCACGCCGGTCTTGAGTTTCCAGGGGTCACGGAGCATCAAGTGCCAGGTGAGCAGCACCGCCACCAGCGCCACCGGGGGCAGATGGAGGCTGGCGACGCCGAAGGCGTGAAAAAACGAGCCAAGGATGCCGCGGGCGCCGATGGTCTCAGCGCCCAGGGCCGGGCCGGAAAGGAAGACCACCGAGCCGATCTCGTACAGCACGAGCAGGGGCGCCAGAAACGCGAGCACGTGCAGAGGTCGAGACGACCACGCGGCGTACGTGTTGGGTATGGGGGCACGCTTGGCCATCGAAGCAGCGAGAATAGCGGTGGGGCCGCGGGCGCGAAGCGCCAGACCTTGGAGCCGGCGCCGGTTGGATCATGGATGAGTCAGGATGCGTCAAAAAGCAAACAAGGCCCGCCCGGAGGCGAGCCTTGCGAGTGAGCGGGAGAACGGAGGAATCAGGCCGCGGCTTTCTTGGCCTTCAGACGGGCGCTGAGGCGGCTCTTGCGCCGAGCCGCGGCGTTCTTGTGGATGACACCGACCGCGGCGGAACGATCGATGATGCGGCTGAGCTTCTTGAAGGAGTCGGCGGCCTCGGCGGGGGAGCCGTGAAGGATCTTCTCGAGGAAGTCCTTGGTCGCCTCGCGAAGCGTCGTCAAGCGCCAGCGGTTGCGGGCGCGATGGGTTTCGTTCTGACGAACACGCTTCTTGGCCGAGCGAGAGTGAGCCATATCGAAAAACTTCCTTTGCGAACCCTGACATCAGCGAAAGACACGGACCCGGACGGCACCGTCCGCCACACTCCGGGCCGACATTCTTGACCTGACGCCCCGCAGAATCAAGCCGCGGGGGCCCACAAACCCCGTATCTGGCACATCTCGACCCCCTGACACTTGCCCCGGGCCGAAAGCGTGATTAGGCTTGCTCCCTTGACCGGGCCCCGGCCCGGCAGTGCGGGCGTAGCTCAATTGGATAGAGCACCTGACTACGGATCAGGAGGTTAGGGGTTCGACTCCCTTCGCCCGTGTTTTTTTCGAGACGTCGATGGATTACGTCGGCGCCTTCGAGGCCACCCCGAACATCCCAAACTCCGCGGAGAGGCCGACTTTGGCTTCTGTCATCGCTTGAGCCCCGGGCTCGGCGGGGTGGTGCCTTGGCCGGGAATGCCGCTCCGGGCATGGCACGCTTGGGGGAGGCCAGCCGGCGACACGAGATGCAGGGCTCCGCGACGCAGCGGCGGAGTGCGCGGGCGCGACTCATGCGAGCGTGTAGTGCTTGGTCGCGGCCAGTTTTCGGCGCAGTTCGGCGCGAAAATCCGGATGGGCCACCGAGATGAGCAGCTCGCCACGCTCACGCAGCGTCTTGCCGTACAGGTTTACCGCGCCGAACTCGGTGACGATCCAGTGCACGTGCCCGCGCGTGGTGACGACGCCCGCGCCGGGGGTCAGCTCGGCGCTGATTCGGGAGATCGTTCCCTTGGCGGCGGTGGAGGGGAGTGCGATGATGGGCTTACCCCCTTCGGACAGCGCTGCCCCGCGGATGAAATCCATCTGGCCGCCGATGCCGGAGTAGATGTTGTGGCCGATCGAGTCGGCGCAGACCTGGCCTGAGAGATCGACTTCGAGGGCGCTGTTGATCGCGACGACGCGCGGGTTTCTTCGGATCAGCGCGGTGTCGTTGGTGCGGTCGCACCCGTGAAACTCGATCGACGGATTGTCGTGCACGAAGTCGTACAGGCGGCGCGAGCCGCTGACGAAGCTGGTGACGGTGCGCTCGGGATGGACCTTCTTCCTGCGATTGGTGACGACGCCCCCCTGGATCAGCGGGATGAGTCCGTCGGAGAACATCTCGGTGTGCACGCCCAGGTCGTGCTTGTTGCCGAGGCGGGCGAGCACGGCGTCAGGGATCGCGCCGATCCCCATCTGCAGCGTGGAGCCGTCGTCCACCAGGTCCGCGATGATCTCTCCGATGCGCGATTCGGTCTCGCCGGGGGGCTGTGGCGAACGGCTGGGCAGCGGGCGGTCGCTGGCGAACCAGGCGGTGATCCGCCCTGGAGGGAGCGTGGTGTTGCCCAGGGTGCGAGGCATCTGCGCGTTGACCTCGGCGATGACGATCGGCGCGGTATCCACCGCGGCTCGGGCTGCGTCGCACGAGGTGCCCAGCGAGTGGAGCCCGTGCCGGTCGGCGGGAGAGAGCTGCACGATGGCGGCATCAAGCCGGATGGCGCCGGAAGTGAACAGCCCGGGAATGTCGGAGAGGAACACCGGCAGGAAATCGGCACGCCCCTCCTGCACGGCGGCCCGCGCCGTGGCGCCCGTGAAGAACGAGCATGATCGAACGCGCCCCTCCAGGCCGGGCTTCACGAACGAATCGCATCCCTCGGTGTGGAGGTGGTAGAGCGTCACGCCCTCGAGGTCGGTGCGTTCGGAAAGTGCATCAAGCAGCGGCGACGGGGTGGCGGCGCTTCCATGCACGAAGATCTTCATGCCGCTGCGAAGCAGCGAGACGGCTTCGGCGGCGGACGTGACCCTGGGCATGACGTAAACCTCTCGTTTCGCGTTTCAAGGAAGGATTCGGAGCGCACGGGCTGAGCAGAGCCTCCACGGAAGATAGGTGCGAAGGCTCCACGGCCGCTCATATTGGCGTCATCCTGTCTCGAATGCTGTTCGTATTCTGACCGAGTCAGCCCACCGCGTCGCAGGTTTGCGAGTCGCGTCGTGAGGCCCCTCGGAGACCAGAATGAACTTCGCCGTCATGATCTGTCTTCTGCAAACGTCGGTCATCACCCAGCCCGCCCCGGCACAGGCTGCGGCGGCGGGGCCATACCACGTCGAGACGCGCTTTGAGGTCGGGGGCGAGGGGTGGTGGGACTATGTGACGCTGGATTCGTCGGGCCAGCGGCTGTTCGTACCGCGGGGCACGCACACCATGGTGCTCGACGCGCACAGCGGCAAGACCCTGGCCGACCTGGCCGAGACCGACGGCGTGCACGGCGTCGCCCTTGCGGAAGGCCTCGGCAAAGGCTTCACGAGCAACGGGCGAGCGGGCACCGTGACCGCCTTTGACCTGAGCAACTACAAGCCTCTCGCCACGATCAAGGTCGGGCAGAACCCCGATTCGATCCTCTTCGAGCCGACGACCAAGCGGGTGTTCGCGTTCAACGGGCGCAGCAAGGACGCCAGCGTGATCGACGCCGCGACGCAGGCCGTCGTCGAGACGATTCCGCTCGGGGGCAAGCCTGAGTTTGGTGTGGCCGACGGCAAGGGCAAGATCTTCGTGAACATCGAGGACACGAGCGAACTGGTGAAGATCGACGCGGCTTCGATGAAAGTGGAAGCACGATGGAACCTTGCGCCGGTGCAGGAGCCCTCGGGGCTGGCGTTCGACGCGGCGCGACGCCGCCTGTTCAGTGTCGGGTCAAACCAGAAGATGGTCGAGGTCGACGCCGACAGCGGCAAAGTTCTCGCGAGCGTCGACATCGGCAAGGGCGTCGACGGCGCGTGCTTTGACCCCGCCGGCTTCGCGTGCGCCTCCAATGGCGACGGCACGCTGACGGTGGTCTCGGCCAAATCGGACAAGCCCGACGAGTTCAAGGTGGTGCAGACGCTGGACACCGCGGCCCGCGCCCGCACCTGCGTGATCGATCCGGCGTCGCGTCGAATCTTTCTGCCCACCGCCGAGTTCGATCCCGCCCCGCCGGCCAAGAAGGGCGAGCGTCCGGGTCGCCCGGTGATGAAGCCCGGCACGTTCAAGATCATCGTGGTGTCGCCCGAATCCGGTCGCTAGTTCAGCCCCGGTTCCGCCCCAAGACGCGCACGCCCGCCAGCATCGCGGGCAGCACCACCAGCACCAGCGGCAACTGCACCACAAGCCCCGCGACGATGACGACCGCCAGCGGGCGGAGCATCGCGGCCCCTTCACCCAGCCCGACGATCAGCGGCGCCATCGCGAGGATCGCCGCGATGGTGGTCATCGCGATCGGACGCATCCGCCGAAGGGCCGCGGCGGTGAACCTCGCTCGGGCATCGCTCCCCTTGCCCGTGTGCGCACCATCCATGCCGTCGTCGACCGGATGGAGCACCTCCGAGCAGAGGAACACGCCGGCCTCGACCACCGAGCCCGCGATCATGGCCAGGCCCATCATCGACGCGATGTTGAGCTGCGTGCCGGTGAGCCAGAGGGCCATCACGACCCCGGGCATGGCCAGCAGCGAGCACACCACCAGGCAGACTGCGACACGCAGGCTCTCGTACCAGTACACCAGCAGCATCAGCAGCAGCAAGACCGCGGCCCCGAACACCCACATGAGGCCCACAAAGGCCGTCTGCTGCTCGCGGTAGAGCCCGCCCAGCGAGTAGGGAATGCCGGGCCCGCTGCCGCCGGCGGCGAGCAATCCCGGCTGTCGCAGCGTCTCCTGCACGCGTCGCACCGCCGAGCCCAGGTCGGTGCCGCTGATCCGCGCCGTGACCCCCACCATGCGTCGCAGATCCTCGCGTTCGAGCTGGGGCTGTCCCGCGATGCGTTCGATGGTGGCGACCCGTGAGAGGGGCACCAGGCGCCCGTCGGGCGTGCTCAGGTTCATATCCGAGAGATCGTCTTCGATCCGCCGCGCGTTGGCGGCAGACCAGAGCCGGATGCCCACGACCTTGGGCGTGTCGCCAAAGACCTGATATTGCGAGACCACTTCGCCCGAAAGCAGTTTTTCGGCCTGGTCTGCCACCAGCCCGGCGTCAAGCCCCTCGATTCCCGCCTTTACGGGATCAACGTGGATCTCGAGCGCGTCGCCCGCGATGTTGAGCCCGTTGTTGATGTCGGTGACGCCCGGGATGCGCGAGATCGCGTCGGCCACGCGCGGGGCTACCTCGCTCAGCGTCTGCTGATCT
This sequence comes from Tepidisphaera sp., assembly GCA_016124375.1. Classification (GTDB taxonomy): domain Bacteria; phylum Planctomycetota; class Phycisphaerae; order Phycisphaerales; family UBA1924; genus RI-211. The sequence continues at coordinate 200,205 of WGNV01000002.1, read as the reverse complement.
TCGCTGTAGAGCTTGATCTCGATCGGCTGCGGCACCGCCGTCAGGTCGCCGATGAGGTCCTCCATCAACTGGGCCATTTCGATGTCGACGCCCGGCACGTCGGCCTCCACCTGCTTGCGGATGTCGTCCATCACCTCGTCCGCGGGCTGGCGCGCTGAGGCGGGAGATTTGAGGCGAATGAAGAAGTCGCCCTCGTTGGCTTCGGTGATGCCCCCGCCAAGCTGCATGCCGGTCCGGCGGGAGTAGGTCTGCACGTTCGGGTTTCGCCGGATGATCGCCTCGATCTGCCGGAGCAAACGGTCGGTCTCGTCCAGCGAGGTGCCGGGGTGGGTCTTGTAGTCGAGCACGAAGCCGCCCTCGTCGATCTCGGGCATGAACCCGGTCGCCAGGCGCGGGTAGGCCCATACGCCCCCGAAGACGAACGCGGCGACAGGCAGCAGCACCAGCCAGGGCCAGCGCAGGACCGGGGCCATGAGTGCCGCGTAGGCCCGGTGCACCACACGAGTCACGGGCCCGTCGTCGTTGACGCTCGCGTCGCGCGCCGAGAGCAGCGCCCCGGCCATGATCGGCACCAGCGCCCACGCCATGAGGAACGAGACCACCAGGCTGACGGCGATCGTCAGCGACAGCGCCTTGAAGAACTCACCGGTGACCCCGGACAGGAACACCGGCGGGATGTGGATCACGATCGTCGCCAGCGATGCGCCCAGCAGCGGGCGGCTGAACTCGCCCGCCGCACGCAGCGCCCGCCGGTGCGTCGAGGCGTCCGAGGTTTGACGGCCCCCGGCGCGGATCCTCGCCACGATGTGCTCGATCATCACCATCGCGTCATCGATGATCAGGCCCACCGCCGCGGCCATCCCGCCCAGAGTCATCAGGTTCAGGGTCTGCTTGAAAACCAGCAGCAGCAGGCAGGCCGCCGCGAGCACGCCGGGCACCGTCACCATCGCGATCAGCGTGACCCGCAGGTTGCGAAGAAACAGCAGCAGCACCAGCCCGGCCAGCACGGCGCCGATGATCACCGCATCGCGCAGGCCCCCGGCCGAGGATCGCACCAGCTGACTCTGGTCATACCAGTTGGCGACTTTGACCTCTGCGGGCAGCGTGCGCCTGAGTTCGGCGAGCGCCGCTTCCGCTGCGTCCGCCAGTTGCACGGTGTTGCCCCCCGGCTGCTGGTACACCTGCACCAGCACCGCCTCGTGCCCGTCGGCGGTCACCTTCAGCCAGTTCTGCACCTGCCCCGACACGACCCGGGCGAGGTCTCCCAGCGGGACCATCGTTCCACCCGGGCCTCGCACCATGATCTTGGCGACATCGCTCGCGTCCGCGACGGGCGTCGACACCATGACGAGGTACAGCTTCAGCCGGTCTTCCAGCCGCCCGGTGGCCCGGACGACGTTCCAGCCGGTGAGGGCCGCCGCCACGTCCTGGGTCGTGATTCCCCGCGTCGCCAGGCGCACCGGGTCGAGCTCGACGCGGACTTCTTCCTGCTCGCCCCCGGCGACATCGACCCGCGCGACTCCTGGGAGCGCCGACAGCGACGCCCGCACCTGGTGCTGGGCCAAGTCCCGCAGCTTGACGGGAGAAAGCGTGTCGGAAGTCAGCGAGTAACCCAGCACCGGAAACACCGTCGGATCCATCCGGCGCGTTTCGATCGCGATGCCGGACGGCAGCTCCGAGCTACGCCCCGCCACCGCCGCCTGCACCTGCAACAGGGCCGCCACCATGTCGTGGTCCCAGTCGAAGGTGACCGACAGTTCGGCGCTTCCGCGGCTGGTCTTGGAGCGCACGCTCCGCACGCCCGGCACAGACCGCACCGCTTCCTCCAAGGGCAGCGTCACCTCGGTGAGCATGCGTTCGGCCGAGCGATCGCCCGCGTCGACGTTGATCGCGATGCGAGGGAAATCGATGGCCGGGAACAGCGAGACCGGCAGCTTCAGCAGCGCCGCCGCCCCGGCCCCCACCAGCAGCACCAGGCAAAGCACCACCGAACGGACGTGCGAGGCGAGCCATTCAGCGGCCGTCACTGTCACCCCCGCTCTGATCGCTCGGGGCGTCGTGCGCCGGCTGGGGCGTCGTGACCTCGCGCACCGTATCGCCCTGGGCCAACTGATCCTGCCCGCTGATCACGACGTGCTCGCCCGCTTCGCAGCCCTTGGCGAGCACCACTTCGTCGCGCCCGGAAAACAGCGTCGTCACGGCCCGCCGCACCGCCGCCCCGTCACGAATCACGTACACCACCATCTCGTTCCCATCGGGGATCAGGGCCTCGCGCGGCACCACCACGCCTGCCACCTCGCCCAGCGTCGCCGTCGCCCGCAGCGCCACGCCCGGCCGCGGGGGCGGCCCATCGTCAAACTCCAGCGTCGCGTCCACGAGCCGAGTCGCGGGGTTCACCACCGGCGAGAGCAGCGCCAGGTGCGCCTGCCACGTGTGCGTCGCCCGATCATCGATGCCCCGCAGCGTGAAACGCTGCCCGATCTGCATCGCCGAGGCCTCCGCCGGCTCGAGCCCGATCATCGCAACCGGCGTCCCGCTCGTAATCTGCACCAGGGGAGTGCCCGCCAGCGCCGTCGCCCCGGGCTGCACAAGCACCCCGCTCACGCTGCCCGGCGCTCCAGCCCGCAGCAGGCCGTCCGCCGGCGGCTGCATGCTCCTTAACTGCTCAACCTTCTGCGTCGCATCGTCCAGACCCGCCTGGGCTGCCAGCACTTCGCCCCGCGTCGCGAGCCCGTGCTCGAGTTTCTTCTGAGTCTCCGCCAACGCCTTTTCGGCGCTCTGCCTGGCCAGTTCCGCCGAAGCCAACTGCGCTCGTGCTTGGCCCGTCGGCTCCACCCGCAGCAGCGGCGCATCGGCCTGAATCATCTGCCCGGGTTGCACCATCACCTGCATCACCAGGACGTCGCTTGGCCACGCTTCCACGCTCGTGCCCGTCGGGGGCATAGCCGCCACGCCCAGCGCCCGAATCTCGCGGGGCAGCGCCCCCGCCCGCGCGACCGCCGTGCGCACCATGGCCGCGGGTTCCGGTTCATCCTCCTCTTCCGCTGGCTTGGCTCCCTTGGCGCCCTCGTCGGGCTCGCCGGCCTTGCCCGCGGGCTCTCGGCGCGCGAGCCAGAGCCGATCAACGCCGACGCCCGCGCCCGCACCCAGCACCAGCAGCACGATCCCCCCAACGACGCGCCAAGCGGCTTTCATGGCATCGCTCCTTCCAGTAGTCGCCCCGTCGCCGCTTCGAGCCCGATCCGCAGCTCATCCTGCTGGCGTCGCAGGTTCATGACTCCGAGTCGCGCGTCCGCCGCGTCACCGGCCGCCTGATTTTCCTGGATCGCGTCGGTCAGCCCTTCCGTCCTCGCGGCCTTCAGCGTCTCCGCCAGTTCGGTCAGCCGGTCCGCCGTCCTGCTCGCTTGCTCGATCTGCGGCTCCAGCGACATCAACTCCTCCCGGGCCCGCATCGCGTCCGCCTTCGCATCAAACGTCCGCGCTGCCAGCTCCTCGAACAGTTGCTGCCGCGTTGCACGCTCCACGCCGATCCGCCCCTGCCCGCGATCAAACACGGGCAGGTCGAGCGTGATGCCAAAGCCGATCGTCCCGACGTCCGACGTATCCCGGGCCCGCGTGAAGCCCAGCCCGATCTTCGGAAACTGGCTCTGCACCGCCGCGTGCACCTTCGACTCCTGCGACGCATACCCCGCCCGCAGCGCCGCCAGATCGAGGCGGCTGTTCGAAATCGCCTCATCCACCCATCGCTCGCCCGGCGCCGGCGAGGCTTCGCCCGGTTCTTCGACCAGCCGCACCGGCGTGCCGATCGGCAGACCCATCGCCTGGCAGAGCATCCCCTGCTCGCTCGAAAGTTCCGTCCGCGAGGCGAGCAACGCGCTGCGGCGCTTCTCCACCATCGCCGCGGCCGCCTGTTCATCGATCACGGTCTGCAGCCCCTCGCGCGTGTTTTCACGACTGGCCTGCAGCACCTCCTCCGCCTGCGACACCTGAGACTCCAGTTCCTTGCACTCGCGCGTCAGCCACAGCGCCCGCGCCGCGTGCAGCTTGGCGCCGAGCGCCACCTGCCACTCCTGCCACGCCACCTCCAGGTTCACCGCCTGGGCCGCGTGGGCCGCCGCGAGCTGTTCCTGCTCGTGCGTGATGAGCGCCGTCACGTCCCACGACGCGCCGACGCCGTAGGCCGTGAGCGTGCCGTTGGTCGCACCGGAAATCGGAAAATCCATCGAGAGCGAAAGCTGCGGGTTGGGCAAGATGCCCGCCTGCAGCAGCTGCGCAGCCGCCACGCCCCTTTGGGCACGCGCCGCCCGCAGCGAGGGGTTCTGGATCACCGCGACGACCGCCGCCCCCTGGGGCGTCATCGAACCGTCGGCCCCGATCTCAACCGGCCCCAGCAGCGGGTGCTTGAGGTTCGCCGCCTCCCGGGCCAGTTGTGCGGCTTCGGGCGGGGCAACATCCCTGGCCAGCGATTCCTCCGTTGCGGGCCGGGGCGCATAGGTCTCGCACCCTGCCAGCAGCAGGGCCGCCGACAGCGGCACAAGCCAGGCCCGACCCGCAGGTTGTTCACCGCCGCTGTACGCCATCCGCAAACCCTTGCGTGCGAAACTGGCGGATCATGATGCCTTCGTGAGAAACCCTCATAGCATCATCATGTTCCGGCCACCGTCACCGGCGTTGAATGTACCCAACGCCGTCGGTTGACGGGTGGGCCGTGTTGGTTCGCCCCCATCCAAGGCCTTCCTCCACAGGACCATCACGTGCGCGTGCTGCTCGCCGAAGATTCCGATAGCCTGCAACGCTCCATCTCCCGGGGCCTGCGCGAGCATGGTTACGCCGTCGACGCCGTCGGCACGGGCACCCAGGCCTTCATCAACGCCCGCACGACCGAGTACGACGTCATCATCCTCGACCTGATGCTCCCCGAGCTCGACGGGCTCACGGTTCTCTCCCGCCTGCGCCAGCACGGGGTGGGCTCGGCGGTGCTCATCCTCACCGCCAAGGACACCGTGGACGACCGCGTGCTGGGCCTTCGCACCGGCGCGGACGACTACCTCATCAAGCCCTTCGCCTTTGCCGAACTGCTGGCCCGGGTGGAGGTGCTCACCCGCCGCCTGCACGGCGTGCGCTCTCCCGTCATCCGGGTGGGCCCGCTGGAGATCGACACCTCGGCCAAGACCGCCCGCCTCACCCTGGCGGGCGCGTCCCATTTCAGCCTGACCCCGCGCGAATACTCCGTGCTCGAATACATGGCCCACCGGGCGGGCCGCCCCGTCTCGCGCGTCGAACTCGAAGAGCACCTGTACGACGATCGCTCGCAGGTCATGAGCAACGCCGTCGATTCTGCGGTCTGCTCCATCCGCGCCAAGCTCGAAGACGCGGGTTGCCCGCCGCTGATCCGCACCCGGCGGAAACTCGGCTACGTGCTCGAAGCGGGACAGGACGACTGAGTATGCGCAGCCTGCGCCTCGCACTCACCATCCGCCTGCTGCTCACTTTGGGCGTGACGACGCTCCTGGTCGGGGCAAGCCTCTTCTGGGGTGTTCGATACGCCCTCGTCCATGCCTTCGACGCCACCCTCGAAGCACGCCTGGCGTCCCTCAAGGCCGCCTGCCGCTGGGACGGCACGCACGTCGATCTCGACTACGTCCCCGACGCGATGCCCTGGTATCAGCCCGGGCCCGAAGCCGAGTACTTCGAGATCAGCAGCGTCGAAGTCAAAGCCGATCGCATCGCCGCCTCCCCCTCGCTCGGCGCATCACCCCTGCCCTTCGCCCCCGGGCCAGAACCCGTGAATACACGCCTTCCCGACGGCCGCGCCGGACGCCTGATCAGCGACACCTTCCGCCCCGCCCCGGAAGAAGAGCTCGACGAACCGGGCAAGGAATCCGATCGCGCCCGGGCCCAGAGCTCTTCACCCCTGCTCCATCTCAGCGTGGCCGCGGCCCGTTCCCCTCTCGACAGCACCCTGGGCACCATCGGCCTGGCGATGCTGCTGGCCGGGGTCGCCCTGGCAGTGGGGGTGGTGCTCAGCGTCGGGCACTCGCTCCGCCGGGGCCTGGCGCCGGTGCGAGACTTTTCCGCGGGCATCAGCCGCATCACGGTCGAAGACCTTTCGCTGCACCTGCCCGAAAACGCGATTCCTGAAGAGTTGCACCCCGTCCATCAGCGCCTCGACGAACTCTGCCGGCGTCTCGACGCCGCGTTCCAGCGCGAGCGCCGCTTCGCCTCCGCCGCCGCGCACGAACTCCGAACCCCGATCGCCGAACTTCGCTCGCTGCTGGAAGTCTCCCTCAGTCGTCCGCGCGAGGTGCAGGAATCCCGCGAGGTGATGCAGGAATCGCTGGAGATCACGTCGCGCATGCACGGGCTGGTTGCCGCGCTCCTGTCGATGGCCCGGTCATCCCGCCCGGCCGAAGGCGTCGAACTCGACGCCCTGGACCTGGCCCCGCTGATCCGCCGCGTCATCGCGAGGCACGAACCCGCAGCCCGCGCGCCGGGCGGGCAGATCACCAGCGAAGTGCCCGATTCGCTCAGTGTCCTGGCCGATGCCCCCGCCCTCGAAAGCGTCCTCAACAATGTCCTCTCCAACGCCGTGCAGTACGCTGCCCCATCGCCGGAAGTGCGCTGCCGCGCCCACGCCCCGTCCTCCGGCTGGGTGCGAATCGAAGTGCGAAACCCCGCCCGCGACCTCACACAGGACGACGTCGCCCATTTCTTCGAGCCCTTCTGGCGTCGCAGCCGCTCACGCACCGAGCAGGAACACCTGGGCCTGGGACTGTCGGTCTCGCGGGCGCTGGTCGAGGGGATGGGCGGGCGCATGGAGGCGATGCTGGACGATGCGGGCGAGGTGTGCGTGCACATTCTGCTGCCGGCCGCCCAGAGGGCCTGACGCTCGCGTGGGGGTATGCTGACCTCATGTGCGGGCGATACACCTACATGTTCCGCTGGCGTGAGCTGGTTCGCCTGCTCGGGCTGGTGCACTGGCCCGAGATTGAGCTCACGCCGCGATTCAATGTCTCGCCGACACAGCTCGCGCCCGTCGCGCGGCTTGACAGCAAAGGCCAGCGCGAGGGCGTGATGCTCTCGTGGGGGTTGCGCGTGGCCCCGGGGGCGCCGGGGGCGACCGACAGCACCCGCCGCATCAACGCCCGGGCCGAGACGCTGGGCCGCACGCCAGCCCCCCGCTGGCCACGGCGCTGCCTCGTGCCCACCAGCGGCTTCTACGAGTGGCGGACCATGCCGGGCTCTAAGACCAAACAGCCCTACTGGATCGGACGCGAAGATCGCGAACCGTACTTCTTTGCCGGGGTGTGGCAGCCAGCTCAGCCAGGCGACGCCGCCGACTGCTTCGCGATCGTAACGACCACGCCGAACCCATTGATGGGCGAACTGCACGACCGGATGCCGGTGCTCGTAACCCCTGACGATTTCAGCCTTTGGCTCGCACCCGAGCCGCTCTCGGAGGGTGATCGGGAGCGCCTGCTGAGCCCCTCGCCCATGCCCGGTTTTGTCGCATATCCGGTGGATAAGGCCGCCAGCAACTCGCGTTTGGACACCCCGGATTTGATCCGTCCGGTCGAGCCACCCCCCGCCCCGCCGTCCGATCCGCAGGGAAATTTGTTTTGACTTCGTTAGGGTTTTCTGATACCCTAACGGTATGCGATCAGAAGCGATTCAATCGATATCGCTCGACACCCTGCGTCAGCGCCTGCGGGACATCGAACTCACCCGCGCCGGCACCGTGCAGCGCGAGGTGATCTCGACCGGGTGGGCGGCGGCGGATGCCTCGCTCACCGAGGGGGGCCTGCTCACCGGCGCGACGCACGAGTTTGTGGGACTGGTGAATCACGGCAGTTGCGGCGAGCGCGGCAAGTACGGCATGCGCGACTGGCGACCGCCGCTCTTGCTGCTCGCGCACCTGGCTCGCCGGGCGGCTTCGCGCGGGGCGTGGTGCGTGTGGGTCGGGCGGCGGATGTGGCTCTACGGACACGCCGCCATCCGGGGCTTGGGCGCTGCCTCGCGCTGTCTGTGGGTCGATGCCCCCGACGCCGGCTCGCGCGCGTGGGCCGTCGATGCCGCCCTTCGCGCTCCCGGCGTTGTCGTCATCGCAGATGCCTCGGGCTTCGACAGTGCCGCCTCGCGGCGGGTGCAACTGGCCTGCGCCGGCGCGGGCACGGTGGGGTTGCTCGCCCGCCCGCCTCACGAGCGCGGGGAGATTTCGTTCGCGAGTACGAAGTGGGTGGTGGGCGTGCATCCGGCGGCTGGGGTGAACAGCCGCTGGATGGTGGAACTGGTGCGGGGCGCTCGCGCGGGCGACACCCCAAGGTGGATCATCGAGCGAGGGCGCGATGGTGGGCTTGGCAGTACATCTTCCGAGGTTCGCGACCGACCTGGTGCGACGCGCCAGGCGTCTTAGCGACGCGACGCCGATCGTGCTGAGCCGCTGCGAGCACCAGGTGGAGGTGGTCGCCGCGGCCAGCGCATCGGCGAGCAAGCGCGGCGTGCGACCGGGCATGACCCTCGCCCATGCGCGGGCCCTCTTGCCCACGCGCCACTGCATCGAGGCGCTGGACGAAGCGGGCGTCGCGTGGTCGCTGCGCCGGGCGGGCGTTGCAAGCACGCGCCTGGCGCCGGTGGTATCGCTCGATCCGCCCGATGGACTGCTCTGTGACGTGAGCGGGTGCGAACGGCTCTACGGCAGCGTGGCCAGATTGGTCCGGTTGTTCGGGGCGAGGTTTCGGCGCCGCGGGTTTGCGGTGCGGGTGGCGGCCGCCCCGACCTTCGGGGCGGCGTGGGCGCTGGCGCGATTCGGGGCCGAGCCCGAAGCCGTCGTGACGCAGTCGGACGTGCTCGACGCGCTGCGCGACCTGCCGCTCGCGGCCCTGCGCCTCGAACCCGCGACGCTCGACCGCCTCGCACGCATCGGGTTCTCACGCATCGGCGAGTTGCTGGCGATCTCGCGCGACGCGCTGGCCGCCCGCTATGGCGACGGGCTGCTGCTGCGCCTCGACCAGGCCCTGGGGCGCACGCCCGAACTCATCACGCCCTTGCGGGGGCGTCCCCCCTTGATCGCGGAGATGACGTTCGACGGCCCGACCGATCGGCTCGAATCGATCACGCTGGCGGCTCGCAACGTCATCACCCGCGTGTGCGAACTGCTGCACGCCCGCGAGCGGGGGTGCCGACTGCTGGAACTCACGCTGGACCGGTCCGACATGGCGCCGCTCACGCTGAGGGCACGCACGAGCCGCCCTTCGCGCGACCCCAAGCACCTGTGGTCGCTGCTGGCAAGCGAGGTGGACCGGGCGGAACTGGGCTTTGGCGTGCAGGGCGTCGCGGCTCGGGCCGGGCAGGTGTCGTGCGTGGCGCACACGCAGCGCGAGCACTGGGCCCCCGCGCCCGCCGAGGCCCCGGCCGACATCGCCAACCTCGCCGACACGCTCGGCGCTCGCCTGGGCGCCGAGCGGGTGCGTTCGCTGCGGGCGATCGAATCGCACGTGCCGGAAGCCGCCTTCGCGTTCGATGTCGGCCTGCCTGAAGCCGAGTTGGCGAAGGTGACGAGCGAGGATCGCCCCAGCGTGCTCTTCGATCCGCCCCGGCCCATCGAGGTGACGCTCCTCGTGCCCGACGGCCCGCTCGCGGCCATCCGCATGCAGGGTGACACCCACCCCGTCGTCGCGGGCATCGGCCCCGAACGCATCGAGGAGGAATGGTGGCGCCCCGCGGCCCTGCCCCGCGTGCGCGACTACTTCAAGGTGGCGTTGTTGGATGGACGCGTGCTGTGGATCTTTCGCGCGAGCGTGGGCGAGCGCGACGCGTGGTTTGTGCACGGAGAGTGGGCGTGATGAACGGACACGGAGGAGACAGCGAACACGCCATTGCAGACGCCGGAGATGAGGCTTGGCGAATCTCCGGGTGGGTAACGCGAGCGTGACCCACATCCAACCCGGACCTTCGCTTCGCTCAGGTCCGGCGTCCGGATTGGCCCATCGCATCGCTGAGGTTTGATATCGCCGAAGTTTGATGAAGTTCGATTGTGACGCAGCGCAGTTTTATGCCCGAAGCACCTTTTCCCAAAGTCCGCCCGCACCCTGCGTGCTCGCCCAGCGAGCCCGGGCATCACGCGCCGGCCGCCGGGGGCTACGCGGAGTTGGACTGCATCAGCAACTTTTCGTTTCTGGAAGGCGCGAGCCATGCGGACGAACTCGTCGAGCACGCCGCGGCTCTCGGTCACACCGCCATCGCCATCGCCGACACGCACTCCTTGGCGGGCATCGTGCGGGCCCACGTCGCCGCCAAGCGGGCGGGCATCCAGTTGGTCGTCGGCTCGCGCGTGAAGCCCACCGACGCGCCGGGCCTGTCGCTGCTGCTGTATCCGACCAGTCGCGCGGCATACGCCAACCTGTGCCGCCTCCTCACGCTCGGCAAACGCCGCGCCCCAAAGGGGCAGTGTCACCTGACGCTCGTCGACATCGCGGCACATCACGAAGGGCTGCTGTGCGTGCTGGCGCCCCCCGAAGAACTGAACCCAACGTGCGCCGAGACGGCTCGCACGCTGCGGGGCGTGTTTGACGACGATCGTCTGTCGATCGCAGTCGCGCGGACGTACACACAAGATGACGACGCCCGCGTGCGCGAGGTGGTGTCGCTGGCAGAGCGAGTGAGCGTGCCGGTGGTAGCGACCAACGCCGTGCACTTTCATTCGCCGCAGCGACGGCGATTGCGTGACGTGCTCACGTGCATCAAGCACGGGTGCACAGTGGCCGCGGCTGGCTGGAGGCTGGCCGCCAACAGCGAAAGACATCTCAAGCCCGCCGACGAAATGGCTCGGCTGTTCGCGGGTCACCCCGGCGCCATCGCCCGCACGCGCGAGATCGCCGCGCGAGCCCGCGGCTTTTCCCTGGATCAACTCAAGTACGAATACCCCGACGAAATCGTGCCCCAAGGCTCGACGCCGATGCGTCACCTGGCGGAACTCACCCGCGCGGGAGCCGCCACGCGCTACCCGCAAGGCGTGCCGGCGAGCGTGCAGGCCCAGATCGACCACGAACTGCGGCTCATCGATGAACTCAACTACGCGCCGTATTTCCTGACGGTCGAGGAAATCGTGCGCTTCGCTCGCTCCCGGGGCATTCTGTGCCAGGGGCGCGGGGCCGCGGCCAACTCCGCGGTGTGTTACTGCCTGGGCGTCACCGCCGTCGACCCCGCGCGGGTCAGCATGCTCTTCGAGCGATTCATCAGCAAGGAACGCGACGAGCCGCCCGACATCGACATCGACTTCGAGCACGAACGCCGCGAGGAGGTGATCCAGCATCTGTACGCCAAGTACGGGCGCGACCGGGCGGCCCTCACCGCCGAGGTCATCAGTTACCGGGGTCGCAGCGCCATCCGCGAAGTGGGCAAGGCGATGGGCCTCTCCGCCGACACGCTCGGCATCATGGCCAAGGACCTGGACTGGTGGAGCGACGAACCCGCGGACGACGCGCGGCTGCGCCGCCTGGGCCTGAACCCGCGCGAGCCCACGCTGCGAACGACCGTGCAACTCGCCCGCGAGATCATGGGCTTTCCGCGGCATCTCTCGCAGCACGTCGGCGGCTTCGTCATCACCCGCACGCCCTTGAGCGAACTGGTGCCCATCGAAAACGCCGCGATGCAGGACCGGACAGTCATCGAGTGGGACAAGGACGACATCGAGGCAATGGGCATGCTCAAGGTGGATGTGCTGGGCCTGGGCATGCTGTCGTGTCTTCGAAAAACCCTCGACCTCGTCTCGACCAGCGGCGGCGCGTCGCTCACGCTCGCGACGATTCCTCCTGAAGACCCCGCCACCTACGACATGGCCTGCAAGGCCGACACCGTGGGCGTCTTCCAGATCGAATCACGGGCCCAGATGTCGATGTTGCCAAGGCTCAAGCCGCGCTGCTACTACGACCTGGTCATCGAGGTCGCGATCGTGCGCCCGGGGCCCATCCAAGGCAAGATGGTGCATCCTTACATACGCCGACGGAACGGCGAGGAACCCGTCGAGTTCGCCTCACCCGAGATCGAGCGCGTGCTGGGTCGCACGCTGGGCGTGCCGCTGTTTCAGGAACAGGCCATGGCCCTGGCCGTCGTCGCCGCGGGCTTCACGCCGGGCGAGGCCGACCAACTTCGCCGCGCCATCGCCTCATGGAAACGCAGCGGCAGCGCGATCAAGCGATTCGAACACCAACTGATCAGCGGCATGCAGGCCCGCGGGCACACGCCCCAGTTCGCGGCTCAAGTCTTCCAGCAAATCAGCGGGTTCAGCGGCTACGGCTTCCCGGAATCCCACGCCGCCAGTTTCGCGCTGCTGGTCTATTCGTCGGCGTGGCTCAAGCGCCACCATCCCGCCGCCTTCGCCGCCGGGCTCATCAACAGCCAGCCGATGGGGTTTTATCAACCCGCCCAGATCATCCGCGACGCTCAGGCGCACGGCGTCGAAGTGCGGCCCGTGGATGTGAGTCACAGCCAGTGGGACTGCACGCTGGAACCGACACCCAGCGGGCCAGCGATTCGGCTGGGCATGCGGCTGGTGCGCGGGCTTTCGCAGGAGGAGGCGGAAAAACTCGTTGCCGCCGTCGAGGCCGCCGCCCGCGCCGGTCGGGGCCTCTTCCGCGACATTCCCACCCTCTGGCGATCCAGCAGCATCAGCGTCGCCTCGCTCCGCCTGCTCGCCCAGGCCGACGCCTTCAACTCCCTCGGCCTCTCGCGCCAGCGTGCCCTGTGGGCGATTCAAGCCCTCAAGGACGACCCCGCGCCGCTCTTCGAGCAGGCAGGCGTGTGGGCGGATGTGGCCGCCCCGTGCGCTTTGCCCGCGCAGTCGGCGCTCACTGGCGTGAGCGAGGACTATCGCAATGTCGGACTTTCCTTGAAGGCCCACCCCATGCGTTTCGCCCGCGAAGCCCTGGCCGCCCAGGGCGTGACGCCGAATGCCGCGCTCGCCGACCCAGCGCTCACCCCCGCGGGCTCGCCCGTCACGGTGGCGGGGCTGGTGCTGGTGCGTCAGCGCCCGGGCACGGCCAGCGGCATCGTGTTCATGACGATCGAAGACGAGACCGGCGTGGCCAACCTGATCGTGCGGCCCAAGATCTACGAACGTTTCCGGGCCGCGGCCAAGCACAGCCAGGCCATCGCCGCCACCGGCATCGTGGAGCGTCAGGGCGACGTCGTGCACGTCATGACGCGCCGCATCCGGCGTGTATCGATCGCGGGCGAGTCCATCCACGCCCGCAGCCGCGATTTTCATTGACGCGACTCGACCCGCCGACGGAACTCCGCGCCCGGCGCATCTCTCTACATCTTGCTTCTTGCGAATCCTCCCGCAACCACTCGCATCCCATCAAGCTCGCTTCGCCCCGGGCCTTCGCACTCAGTACACTTCCGCCCCAAGGCGCAACGCGGCATGACAGCCGCTCGCGTTCGCGAACCGGCTCCCGACACTCGCCCCGAACTCCCCCCGAAACTCTCCAAAGATTCTCCCGAAAGACCCCGGAACCACACTGAAAGGACTCGTGCGTGAAGACTCGAACCCTCGGCGCCGCATTGTTCATCTTCCTCGCTGCCGGCGCCGCCGCCAACGCCGACGTGACGCCCCACGCGGGCATGCTGCGCTGGCCCGATGTCTCCGCGACGCAGATCGTGTTCGAATATGCCAACGACCTGTGGGTCGTGCCCAAGGCGGGCGGCATGGCCTCGCCCCTGGCCAGCCCGCCCGGGCTCGAGAGCCTGCCCAAGTTCTCGCCCGATGGCAAGACCGTCGCGTTCATCGGCGACTACGACGGCAACCGCGACATCTACACCATGCCGGTCACCGGGGGCGTGCCCTTCCGCGTCACGTATCACCCCGCGGGCGAAGCAACCGCCGACTGGACGCCCGACGGCAAGATTCTGTTCCTGACCAACGGCCTGGCCGGGCTGCAGCGCCAGACGCAGCTCTTTACCGTTCCCGCCGCCGGGGGCCTGCCGGAAAAGCTCCCCGTGCCGTACGCCGGCTTCGGCTCCATCAGTCCGGACAGCAACTGGCTCGCGTATACCACCCACAGCACCGACACCCGCACCTGGAAGCGCTACCGGGGCGGCATGGCCACCGACATCTGGCTGTTCAATCTGAAGGACCACACCTCCAAGAAGATCACCGACTGGGAGGGCACGGACACCCTGCCGATGTGGGTGCCGCAGGGTGATGGCGAAAATGTGTACTACCTCAGCGACAACGGTCCGGCCCACCGCCTCAACATCTGGGTCTACTCCACCCGCACGGGCAAGCGCGAGCAGGTGACGACGTTCACCGACGACGACATCCGCTGGCCTTCCATCGGTCCGGGCGATGACGGCAAGGGCGAGATCGTCTTCCAGCTTGGCGCGAAGCTGATGCTCCTGAACCTCGGCACCCGCCAGAGCAAGGAGGTCGTGGTCACGATTCCTGGAGATCGCCCGCAGATCCGCGAGCGCATGGTCGACGCGGCGAAAAACGTCGCGTCCGCCGGCATCTCGCCCACCGCCAAGCGTGTCGCGATCGAGGCGCGGGGGGACATCTGGACCGCCCCCGCCAAGGAGGGGCCGGCTCGCAACCTGACCCGCACCGACGGCGTGGCCGAGCGAGACCCGGCGTGGAGCCCCGACGGGGCGTGGATCGCGTATTTCTCCGACGAGACGGGCGAGAATGAACTCTGGGTGCGCCCCAGCGACGCCAAACCCGCCGAGAGCAAGGACGACAAAAAGGACGGCGACAAGGCCGACAAGGACGCGAAGACCGACGCCGCCAAGCCTGCCGATGGCGCGGGCGCTCCGAGCGCGGACGCGCCAACAACCAAGCCCGGCCCGCGTCGCCTTTCAAACCTCGGCCCGGGCTACCGCTCCAACCCCACCTGGTCGCCCGACTCCACCAAGATCGTCTTCACGGATCAGAACGGGCGGATCTATCTGACTGACGTCGCCAGCGGCGACACCAAGGAGTTCGACAAAGACCCGTGGATGAACTCTCCAAGCATCTCCTGGAGCCCAGACTCCAAGTGGGTCACCTACGCCCGCACCTCCGACAACGAGCAGGGGCAAGTCATCATCGCCGACGTCATGACGGGCGACAAGCACGTCGTCACCAGCGACATGTTCAACGCGGCGAGCCCGACATTTGATCGCAAGGGCGACGAGCTGTTCTTTGTGTCTCGCCGCTCGTTCAACAACCCGGTGTACAGCCCGCTCGATACCACCTTCGCCTACACCGACACCGATGTGGTGCTAATGGTCCCGCTGCGCAACGACGTCAAGAACCCCGAAGCGCCAAAGAGCGACGAAGAAACGATCAAGCCCGCCAAGAAGCCCGAACAGAAGAACGACAAGAAAGACGACAGCAAGGACGACAAGAAGGACGCCGCCAAGCCCGCTGACGCGAAGCCGGCCCAGCCCGAAGAAAAGAAGCCCGAAGAGGCCGCACCGGCTCCCGATGCCGTGACCGGCGTCTGGTCGGCGAATGCCACCTTCGATGCCCCGCCGCAGGGCATGCCCAAGGAGGTGCCTTTCACGCTCAAACTCAAACTCGAAGGCGACAAGGTCACGGGCGAGATGTCCTCCGCCATCGGCGCGGGTGGCGTCTCCGGCACCTTCGACGTTGGCTCCGGTGCCCTCAACCTCTCCATGGCCATGGGCCCGCAGAAGGTTTCCCTCATGGGCACCGTCACGGGCGAAGCCGCGTCCGGCTCCTGGACGCATGGCCAGCTTCACGGCACCTGGAAAGCCAGCCGCACGAGCAAGACCTACCCGGGCGGGTCCAAGTCGGGAGCATCGGATTCTTCCAGCGACGCTTCCGAGGAAGTGAAAGAAGTCAAGATCGACTTCGATGGCTTCGAACGCCGCGCGATTCAGCTCGATATCTCCCCGGGCGGCTTCGGCAACCTCGCGGTCGCCGATGGCGAAAAACTCGTCTTCGTCAAGCGCTCCGGCGCGGGCGACGATGGCGAGGGCGACGGGGGCGGCCCCGCTTCCATCCGCGTCTACGACTACACGTCCGACGACGCCTCCGACAAGAAGGTCACAACCGGGGGCGGGTTCCAACTCTCCGCCGACGGCAAAAAGCTCCTCGTCTTCCGCGGCGGCTCCAACCTCGCCATCTGCGACGCCTCTCCCGGCGCCGCCACCCAGCAGGTGCCCACCAGCGGCATGACCACCCTGCTCGCCCCGCGCGACGAGTGGAAGGAGATCTTCTCCGACTCGTGGCGCATCATGCGAGACTACTTCTATGAGCCCACGATGCACGGCGTCGACTGGGCCAAGATGCGCGAGCACTACGGGGCCATGGTCGACGACGCCGCGACGCGCGAAGACGTCAACTGGATCATCTCCGAGATGATCTCCGAACTGAACATCGGTCACGCCTATCTCACGAGCCCGGGTGATGTGGAGCAGACCGGCTCCACCAACGTCGGCATGCTGGGCTGCGACTTCGATCTTGCCTCCGATGACGCGGGACACAAGGCGTACAAGATCACGCGGATCTACGAGGGTGCGCCGTGGGATTCCGACGCGCGCGGGCCCCTGAGCCAGCCGGGCGTGGAAGTGAAGGTGGGCGACTACATCCTCGCAGTCAACGGCGAGCCGGTGGATACGTCCAAGGCTCCGTGGGCCGCGTTTGTTGGCGACGCCGGACGCATCACCTCCATCACCGTCTCGACCAAGCCCTTCATCGAGGGCTCCGAACGCCACGTGCTGGTCAAGCCCATCGGTTCCGAGGCGACGCTGCGCTACCGCGCGTGGATCGAGCACAACCGGGCCTACGTCGACCAGAAGACCAACGGCCAGGTCGGGTACATCTACGTGCCCAACACCGGCCGCGATGGCCAGAGCGATCTGTTCCGCCAGTTCTTCGGGCAGAAGAACAAGGCCGCGATCATCATCGACGAGCGCTGGAACGGTGGCGGGCAGATCCCGACCCGCTTCATCGAACTGCTCAACCGCCCCGCGACCAACTACTGGGCCCGGCGCGATGGGCACGACTGGACCTGGCCGCCCGACAGCGCCCAGGGCGCCAAGTGCATGCTCATCAATGGCCTGGCGGGCTCAGGGGGCGACATGTTCCCCTGGCTCTTCAAGCACGACAAGATCGGCCCGGTCATCGGCATGCGAACCTGGGGCGGGCTGGTCGGCATCGCCGGAAACCCGGGGTTCATCGACGGCGGCTCCATCTCCGTCCCCAACTTCGGCTTCTATAAGACCAACGGCACCTGGGGCATCGAAGGTCACGGCGTCGACCCTGACATCCAGATCATCGACGACCCGGCCCTGATGTGGAACGGGGGCGACCCGCAGCTGGACAAGGGCATCGAGGTCATGCTCGACGAAATCAAGCAGCACCCGTACACGCCCCCGAAGCGCCCCGCAAGCCCAGACAAGTCGGGCATGCCGAGCGTGCCGGCGGATTGGTAAAGACCTCGGCATTCGGCATTCGTGATTAGGAATTCGTTACGCGCATTCGTTGGCATCTCTTCCAACGAACGCCGAACCACGAATGCCGAATGCCGTTCCTCCGTCTACACTCCCTTACTGATTTCCCATTCTCATCTCATGCCCGACCCCGCCGTCCAGTTCCAGCACGTCACGTTCGCCTATCCGGGTGCCGCGCAGGCACTCGCGGATGTCACCCTCGACGTCGCCACCGGCGCGTGCCTGGGCGTCCTTGGGCCGAACGGGGGTGGCAAGTCCACCCTTCTCAAGCTCGCGCTTGGTCTGCTCAATCCCACCCGGGGCGTGGTGCGGGTGCTGGGCCACAGCCCGCGTGAGGCCGCCGCCCGGGGGTTGATCGGCTACGTGCCCCAGCGTTCCGGCGCGGAGCAGGCCTTCCCGCTCTCCGTTCGTCAGGTGGTCGAGATGGGCCCGGCACTGCGGCTATCGCCCTGGCGCACGCTCACGCAAGGGGACCATCAGGCCGTCGACGCCGCGCTGGCCGCCGTCGGCGCCACCTCCATCGCGAGCAAGCACGTTGGCTCCCTCTCGGGGGGCCAGTTCCAGCGAGTCCAGATCGCCCGCGCCCTGGCCTCGCGCCCCAAACTGCTGCTTCTGGACGAGCCCACCGTCGGCATCGACGTTGCCGGCCAGCAGCAGTTTGCCGACCTGCTCAATCGCCTGCGTCACGACTTCGGCATCACCGTCATGGTCGTGAGCCACGACATCCGCACCGTCGCCAGCGGCTGCGACCGCATCGCGTGCCTCAGCCGCACGCTGCATTCGCACGTCGCTCCCGAAGGCCTCACGCCGGGCGTGCTCGCCGAGGTCTTCCGGCACGACGTCGCCGCGATCTTCGGGGACCTGCACGTCGACGCCCACAGCGCCGAGGCTTGCACGGGCCACCACCACGCCCCGGCGACGCCCGTGCAGATCAGCATTCCCTCCAAGCCGACACAGGGCGCCAGCCCCCCATGAACACCATCCACTACCTCACCGACCCCACGCTCCGAGACCTGTTCCTCCCGGGCGTCATCACCGGCCTGGCCATCGCCATCATGTGCGCGGGGCTCAGCGTCCTGGTCGTCTTGAAGCGCCTCGCCTTCGTCGGCCAGGGCATCAGCCACGCGGCGTTCGGCGGCGCGGGCGTTGTCGCCACGCTGGGCTGGATGAGCGCCGCCGGCGCCGTCTCGCTGGGTGCCTTTGGCATCGTGTTCGGGTTCTGCCTTTTCGCGGCTCTTGCCATCGGCTGGCTCAGCCTCAAAGGCAAGACCGAGGCCGACACCGCCATCGGCATCGTGCTGGTCGCGTCCATGGCCCTGGGGGCGATCCTCCTCACCCGCGCCGCCCACCTGCACGGCTCCAGCCGTGGCGTCTCGTGGGAGTCATTCCTGTTTGGCTCCATGGACGGCATCAGTTGGACCGACGCCGCACTGGGCTGGGGCAGCGCCGGCATTGTGCTCTTCTCGCTGTGGTTTTTTCGCCGCCCGATGGTCTTCTGGGCGTTCGATCCCGTCGTCGCTCGCGCGATGGGCGTTCGCGAGCCGGTGATGAGCCTGGTCCTCATGACCCTGCTCGCGCTGGCCACGGTCACCGCCATGAAGCTGGCCGGCGTCGTCCTGGCAACTGCCATGCTGGTCCTGCCCGGCGCGTGCGCGCTGCTGTTCAGCCGGCGATGGAGCGTGGTGCTGTGGCTCGCGCTCCTGATCGCCCTCGCGGGCGTGGTGGGGGGGCTGGTGCTCGGCTTCGAGGCCGATTGGCCCACCGGGCCATCCATCGTGGTGGTGCTCGCCGCCGTCTTCGCCGCCGGGCGTGTCTATTCCTTCTTGCAATCGCGTCGCGCGGCATCAAGCCCCACGCCCGCCGCGCTACAGTGACGCCGATGCGACGCCCCCTGCCGCTCACCGTCCTCTCCAATCCAACTCCCGCCAACCAGCACTGCGCGACGCGACGAGTTCAAGTCGGCGCGGAGAGCCGACCTACTTCGTCTGTCGGCTCGGCGAGCCGACCTACCTTGGACACCCCCAAGGAAAAATGCGGCGTCTTCGGCGTCTGGGGCCACCCCCACGGCGCACGCCTGGCCTACCTCGGCCTCTACGCCCAGCAGCACCGGGGCCAGGAGTCCGCCGGCATCGCCGTCTCCGACGGCCTCTCGCTGTCCGCCACCACCGGCATGGGTCTCGTTGCCGAAGTCTTTGACGCCGACACGCTCGACAAGATCGACGTCCGGGGCGGGCGCGGCGCCATCGGTCACAACCGCTACTCCACCGCCGGGGGTTCCCTCTCCTGCAACGCCCAGCCGCTGCTGGAAAACTACATCGGGGGCCAGGTCGCTCTCGCCCACAACGGCAACCTCATCAACGCCGACCCACTGCGCCATCGGTTCGAAGAAGCCGGGCATCTCTTCCACACCACGTCCGACACCGAAGTCATCATCCACCTGCTCGCCAGCCCCGCCCAGCAGCGCAGCCCCGACCCCCTCTACGCCACTCTCCGGCACCTGCAAGGCGCCTTCAGCCTGGTCTTTCTGTTCCCCGATCGCATCGAAGCCGCTCGCGACCCCTGGGGCTGGCGCCCGCTGGTGCTGGGCCGTCTCGCCAGCGGGCAATACGTGGTTGCGAGCGAAACCGTTGCCCTCGATGTCGTCGGGGCCACGCTCATCCGCGAAGTCGAGCCCGGGGAGATCGTGACGATTTCCGACGCCGGGCTGAGCAGCCGCCGGTACGCGGATGCCGCGCCCCGCCCCGCCCACTGCGCCTTCGAGCATGTGTACTTCGCCAACCCCGCCAGCCTGGTCTTCGGCCAGAACGTCCAGATGACCCGCGAACGCATGGGTGAAGTGCTGGCGCGTGAGGCCCCTGCCTCCGCCGACGCCGTCGTGCCCATGCCCGACTCTGGCCGCAGCGCCGCCCTGGGCTACGCCCGCGCCAGCGGCCTGACATACTCCGAAGCCATTGTGCCCAACCGTTACGTGGGCCGCACGTTCATCAAGCCCACGCCCGAGGCCCGCCAGAGCGCCGTCCGCCTCAAGCTCAACGTCATCTCCGACCTCGTGCGCGGCAAGCGCCTCGTCATCGTCGACGATTCCATCGTCCGCGGCACAACCACCAAGGCCAAGATGGACCAGCTCCGGGCGGCGGGCGCAAAGGAAATCCACCTCCGCATCAGTTGCCCGCCCATCCGCCACCCATGCTACTTCGGCGTCGACTTCGCCGAACGCAGCCAACTCGTCGCCAACGGCAAGACCATCGACCAGATCCGCGATTACCTCGGCGTTGATTCGCTGCACTACCTCTCGCTCGAGGGCCTGCTCAGTTGCATGCACCGCGAGCCGGAAAAATACTGCACCGCCTGCTGGAGCGGCGATTATCGCCTGGACCCCTTCCACCCCGAGGCCGACTTTGCTACCGAGCCCGAACAGATGAAAATCTTCGGTTGATCACCGGAATTGCTGCATCCTCACATCACCGCTCGTGGACTCAGTGACTAAGCGGAGGTTGAAATGTGCAAGCGTGTCGCGTCCATGTTCGTCCTGAGTTCTCTGCTCTTGGTAACCGGCTGCAAAGCGCCGAAGCCGAGCAAACCTACGCCCCAGTCAACTTCCGTCAGCAAAGACTCCATCCTTCATGTCATGGATTTCTACAACGAACTTTCTGATCCCAGCTATCGGGTCGAAACCTATCTCGACATGGCTATTGAGATCCAAAAACTCGAACCCGAGGCGCGCGCGGCCCGCCTCCGCGCTATCGCCGCGGACCCGCAAATCGACTACCGCACATTTTTCTTGTGTCGGATGCTGCTGCAGCGTCAAGATGGTTCAGAGTTTCGACGACCGTTTCTTGGTGCTCCTATGTTCGTAGACGAGCCTTACGGACGATCAAACGACGCTTCCTTCGACAAGTGGCCGCAGGAGCCCATCTCGATCTACCGCGGCATTCCGGTGCTGGTCACTTTTGGCTACGTACTTGAGGGGCGTCCTGAACCGCCACAACGCTACCTCGAAGAGTGTCTGCAGTTGGGCGCCTGGCGTCCTGTGACCTACACGAAAAAGTCAAAGGACGAAATCCGCGATATTCTCAATCAGTTCATAGACGAGCACCGCCTGTCCAAAGACATGGCGGAATGGATGCGAAAACAGGCAGATTAGAGAGCCTGGCGCTCGCTTGGCGGCTCACCCCAGCCGCCACCTCGCCACGTACCGCGATGACAGCGCCGGGTACTTGATCGTCAGCCGCAGCCCTCGAAATGCGCTGGCCGTCCAGCCCATGCGGTTGAACACCATGTTCATCACGGGGGTGTAGCGAGGCACGAGCGGGGTGGCCACTACCGGGGGCGAGCCCACCAGCTCCTGCCACTCATCGCTCATCGGCAGCCGGTTCGCCTCCGTCTGCTTGCTCGGGTCTTCGGCCCCGCCGTGCGGAAACCCGTACAGCGCCAGTTCTGGGTTCCCCAGCAGCGGCAAATCCTTGTGCACCAGGACGTCGAACACCAGATTTTCCACCGGGGTCGAGATCGAGCACGCCGCCGAGCTGTACTCGTTCCCAGGCGTTCGCTTGAGCGACAGCCCGCGCGCGATGTACCCGAAATAGCAGTCAAAGACGCCCGTGTTCCCCACCGGCCCGCCCGGCAGCAGATACTCCCGCCCCTCGGGCGTGTCGTGCGTCTCCAATGGCGGCATGTTCGCCGAGCAGAAGTCGCGCAGCATCAGGGGCGTGTCGTCAGAGCGTCGGTTCTGATCGATCTCTTCGGGCATCGAGCTCGCGGGCAGGTCCTTTCCGGCGTCATCGGTGAGCTGCAGGCGGAACAGGCGCCAGCGAGCACTCGTCCGCAGGCGCCGGAAGCCGTAGAGCGCCGCGACACCGACAAAGTCGACGGCGTCCGGCGATGCGGAAGGGCCGATGAACGTGACCGAAAGCCGTGTCTTGGCCTGCACGCCCCAGATCATGCTGTTGCCGCGGAACGCCTGCTCGCGCCCGCTGTCGGGCCGATCCTCGCGTTCGAACAGCCCCATGCTCTCCAAGGTGAGTTCGAAGTGGTCGCGGTCCCCCGCGTGCACTTCGATCACTTCGTAAAGCGATCGCAGCGCCCGATCCACCGCGTCCACGGATTCCGCCGGAGCGCTGGCCTTGCGGAACGCCTGCAGCGCCAGGTCCATCCCCTGTTTACCCGGCAGGTGGTTGAGCGTCGCAAAGGGCTGAGCCCCGGTCATGACCCGCGACAACTTCCAGGTCAGGTTTCGATTGAGTCCGAACTGCCGCGCGACCTCCTGTGGCTCTTCGGGGTTCGCCCCGATCGCGGTATAGAGCTCGATCAGCGCCCCCCGAACACCCTGGATCGCGTCTCGGGCATGCTCGATCATCTGTCCGGTTGGGGCTTGGTAGGAGGTCATTGTGGAGAAGTTTACCAAAATCCCGACGTCTCCGCAATATCTCCACAAACAATTTCAGAGAAAATCTACGATATGGTCTTGCAAAAAGGTTCCCTGCGGGTATTTTATGCCGTCCTTCTCGGGCACTGGGTACTCGTTCAGCACCGCAGACTCCGGTAAAAGCCGGACTTACAAAGGGGATTCACGATGGGACGGATCACGCGTGCGACGGTTGGTCTCTCGGTTTCGGCGGCCTTGGGTCTTGCGCTGAGCGCGGGGGCACAGCCCTCGATCGTGTCGCTCGGCAGCGGCGGGCCCGCGAGCATCAGCAACCCGCAGGGCGGGGTCTACTACGTTGGTGGCGCGGGGGTTTCGACCACCGCCGCCGCCCGCTGGGTGGTCAACGGCTCGTCACTGTCCGTCACGGAGCTGGCCGGCAGCAACGGTGGCGGCCTGATCTCCGATGACGGCTCGGTCATTTACGCCGTCTCCCCCAATATGAACCCGCAGGCGAGCGGCAACACCGCCACGGGCGTTTCGCCGGCGTTCAGCATGACGCCCACGCTCGTCGCGGCGCCCATCTCCACCGGTGAAAACATCGGCTCGGTCTGGACCTCCGCCTCCAACACCGTGACCAAGCTCGGCACGGTTGCGCTCGATCCGACGCTGGGCGTCTACGGCTCGGGCTCCAGCGGCGGCTCGGGCGGTACCTTCCTCACCCCGGTGGCCATTTCCCCCAACGGTCGATTCGCTTCCGGCCAGTGCTACATCTCGTCCTACAACAGTTCCGCCGGCACCACCATCGCGCTCTCCACCTTCCAGTTCCGCCCCTGGGTCTACGACATGCAGGCCGGCGGCGCTCCCCGGGTCCTCAGCACTCCCCAGCGCACCAGCAGCAACACCTGGCGCAAGCGCAACGGCGGCGCCTTCGGCGTCAGCAACGACGGCACCGTCATCGCCGGCTGGCAGGAATACAACGTCGGCGGCACCTCCACCACGGCCGACCCTGACGTCGCCCGCCCCGTCGTCTGGAACTGGAACGGCTCCAGCTACGTGATGAGCTACCTGCCCATGGAGCCCAACGCCAACGGCTTCCCCGGCAGCATCAGCGCTTCGTTCGGCACGGTGCACATGAACGGCGCCGGCACCATCATCGTCGGCCCCGCGGTGCACACCAACGGCAACTCGTTCATCGGCAAGTGGGTCTACAACACCAGCACCCAGCAGTGGGATCTGCCCATCGATGTCGGCGCGAACCTCACGACGCCCGCTTCGTGGCTGCCGGCCGCGGTCACGTCCTGCGGCGTGCCGCCCCGCCTGTCGGTGACGGGCATGACCGAGGACGGAAACACGATCGTGGGAGCCGCGGTCTACAGCACGTGCGGCAGCTTCATGTCGGGCGGGTTCATCGCGCAGAACAATGGCGAATGGACGATCACCGACTGGTACGACTACCTGGCGTCGCAGAACACCCCGGGCCTGTTTGACAACTACGGGCCCGTCGGCGATAACGGCGACCCGACCAAGGGCCTGCCCAAGCTCGGCTACCCGACGGCGATCAGCCCGGACGGTTCGGCCGCCGTGGGCCTCCAGGGCGGCACGCAGCGCATCGTCGGCGCCGTGCCCACGTTCATCCGCCTCTCGGGCACGGGCGACTGCGTGGCTCCGGTCGTGACGCTCAACCCCGCTTCGACCACGTTCACGCACTGCAGCACGGTGATCTTCAACGCCAGCGCCGCAGGCACCGGCCCCATCTCCTACCAGTGGTATAAGGGTGACCAGCCGATCTTCGACCAGGTGACGGCCGACGGCAGCACCATCACCGGCGCCAGCACCTTCCAGATGCGCATTCTCAATGGCCATCCCTCGGACGTCGGCTCGTACTCCTGCCTCGTCACCGGCGCCTGCGGCTCGGCGATGACCACGGCCGCGATGCTGACGGTCGATCCGACCGCTTCGCAGATCGCCAACGACACGTGCGCCACGGCCCAGGCGGTCGCCGAAGGCACGTTCACCTTCAACCCCTGCGGCGCGTATGTCGATGACGGTTTCGCCTCGTGCGCCGTCTCCGACAAGGACGCCTGGTATCAGTACATCCCGACCTTCACGGGCGAGGCACGCTTCGAGACCTGCGGCGCTACCTACGACACGGTGCTGAGCGTCTACGACGGTTGCGGCGGGCTTGAACTGGCCTGCAACGACAACTGGGATTCGGGCCCGGGCGGGTGCACGGCCAGCCGTTCTCGGATCGGCCGCCTTGCCGTCACCCAAGGCCACCCGGTGTGGGTCCGCGTGGGCGCGATCGGCACGCTGTTCGGCACGCCGGTCGGCTCGCTGACCATCTCTCAGGCCCCGCCCCCGGCGGCCAATGACGAGTGTGCCGCGGCGACGCCCGTGGACATCGGGTCCTACCCCTTCAATCTGGCCGAGGCAACCTCCGACGGCAGCGTCGCGACCTGCCAGCCCACGAGCGGCTCCATCCGCGAGGTGTACTACTCCTTCGCTCCCTCCTGCGACGGCATCTTCACCATTCAGACCTGCGGCTCGGCCATCACCAATCCCATCCTCAGCGTCCTTTCCGGGTGCTTCGGCAACGAGATCGCCTGCAACGACAACGTCGGCTCGGGCGTCACCGGCTGCAGCAGCAACCAGGCGCGCATCCAGCACCTGGAAGTGCACGGGTCCAGCCCGGTGCTCATCCGCCTTGCCATCAGCGGCACCAGCGTGCCCAGCAACGCCAGCGGCACGCTCACGATCATCCGTGAGGGCTGCAACCCTGACCTGAACCAGGACGGCGTGGCCGACCAGGGCGACGTTGACTATCTCATCAACGTCATCGCCGGCGGCGACAACCCCACGGGCATCAGCGGTGACTTCAACTGCGACGGCGTGGCGGACCAGGGTGACGTGGACGCGATCATCAACGTGATCGCCGGCGGCCCCTGCCCGAACTAAGGCCGCGTAGCACAACCAGGTTCCCCTCCGCGGGGCGGTATCTCGTGAGGAGGTCCGCCCTGCTTTGTTTTTTTGGCGTACTGCGCAGGCCGTGCAGGCCCTCGCTTCCCGTCGGCCGACGGGCGGCATGGCCAACCGGGTTTTCGGGAGGTTGAGCGTGAGGGAGGGCCGCGCGGCGCGTCGGGCAGTCACGCCGCCATGCCGGCGCTTGATACCATGATCCCAACTCGAAAGGACGACGCATGAAACGACTCGATGCCAGCCGCCTCAGCCTGTTTGCGTGTTTTCTGTTCGCCGCCCCGGCCTTTGCCGGCGACACCGGGCACGTCACGCCTTCGCCCGCGGCGGAACTCGAGAAGAACACGGCCGAGTATCGCCTGCACGAGAGCACGCTGGCGAACTGGTTCATGGAAGGGCGAGCGCCCGGCACGCGGGGCAATCGGTTGGCGGCGGACTACATCCAGTTCAACCTCGAACGTCTCGGTCTAGCGCCTGCGTTCACGACCGAGGCCAAAAACGACAAGGGCGAAGAGACGAAGGCGGCAACCTGGCGGCAGGAGTTCACCGCGCCCCCCAGCCTCCGACCGGGCGACTCGGTTAAAATTCGCCAGCAGAACGTATTGTGGATATCCCCCGGATCTGCCACCCACGTTGAGCAGCTGGGCGCCGGCGAGGACTTCAACGTCATCGGCTACTCCGGCTCGGGCGATGTTACGGGGCAGGTCGTCTTTGTCGGCTACGGCATCGCAGAAGGCAAGGACGGGTACACCAACTTCCCCAAGGACCTGGACCTCAAGGGCAAGATCGCCATGGTGATGCGATTTGAGCCGCTCAACGCCGATGGCAAGAGCAACTGGAGCGATGTGGGTTGGACAACCAACGCGGCCCTGGACGGCAAGTTTCACGAATGCGCCGAGCGCGGGGCGACGGGCATCATCTTTGTCAGTCCGCCGGGCGTTGCCGATGATCGTGCGGGCCGACTTGAGGACATGAGCCTGATGGGTCGCAGCGTGAGCGTGCCGGTGGTGATGATGTCTCGCGAAGCCGCGGACACGATGGTGAAGGCCCTCGACGACAAGCACCGCTCATTGGCCGACCTGCGGCACATCGCCGACACGGACGGCAAGCCGGTCACGCTCTCCGGGGGCGAAGCCCATATCACCGTCAGCCTCGAGAAGGTGCCGCTGCTGACGGACAACGTCGGGGGCGTGCTCCCCGGCGTGGGCCCGCTCGCGGATCAGTGGATCGTCGTCGGCTCGCACTACGACCACGTGGGGTATGGCTACTTCGGCTCGCGTGAAGGCGCGGCGGGCAAGGGCAAGATTCACCCGGGCGCGGACGACAACGCGTCGGGCTCTTCGGGCAACCTGCTGGTGGCGCGGCTGCTTCGCGACGCGTACGCCGCGATGCCGGCGGACCAGCCAAGGCGGAGCGTGCTGTTCCTGTGGTTCAGCGCGGAGGAATCGGGGCTCAACGGCTCGCAGTATTTCGTGAATCACCCCAGCGTGCCGCTGGACAAGATCGACCTGATGCTCAACATGGACATGATCGGGCGCCTGCGGCCAGACGCGGACCACGACAACAAGGGCAAACTCGAAGTGGGGGGCGTGGGCACCGGGGTTGGGCTGGACGAATGGACCAAGCCCTATTGGGCCGAGTCGGGGCTGTCGATCAAGCCCACGCGCATCGGCGCCAGCAACAGCGACCACTACTCGTTCCAACTGAAGGATGTGCCGAACCTGTTCTTCTTCACCGGGCTGCACTCGGAGTACCACACGTCCAAGGACACGATCTACACCATCAACTTCGAGGGCGCGGCCAAGGTCGCGGACCTCGTCTATCGCATCGCGCTTGACGCCGCGACGCGTCCCGAGCAGTTCAAGTTCGAGAAGGATGACCGGCACAGCGACGACGAGAAGGACGACCAAGCCCAGGGCCCGCTGGGGGGTGTCAGGGTCAAGTTCGGCATCATGCCCGGCAACTACTCGGATGATGAAGCGGGGGTGCTCATCGGGGGCTTGTCGGGCGACCAGTGGCCCGCCGCCAAGGCCGGGCTCAAGGCGGGCGACCGGATGCTGACGTGGAACGGCGAAAAGATCGACTCGGTCGAAGGGTGGATGAAGCAACTCGTCAAGGCCAAGCCGGGCGACGTGGTCGAGATCGGTTTCACCCGCAAGGTGGACGGCAAGGAAGAGCACATGACCACCAAGGCGACGATGGTGGAGGCCCCCAAGGGCAAGCGCGAATAGGCGCCCGGGCAGTCCCACCGACAGCCGTTTCGCGTCCCGCCCACCTACACTTTTGGGTGTTCGCTGCGCCTTTCCCGCCCTCGGCGGCGAAGGCATTGGTAAGTGAATATCTCCCGCACCCTTGAGGCCTGAAATCCATGCCCACGTCGCACGCCGTACGTCCCGAAGCCGCCCGCCCCGCGAGTTTGTCCGTGCTCGCGCCGTCCGACACATTTGCCCACCGGCACATCGGCCCCAGCGAGGCGGAGATCGCCGAGATGCTGGGCGAACTGGGGTACGCGAACCTTGACGCGTTCAGCGATGCCGTGGTGCCCGCGGGCATTCGGCTTTCGCGTTCGCTGAATCTCGCGGGCATTCCCGACTCGCCGCGGGGCGAGCACGAGGTGCTGAACGCACTCAAGGCGATCGCCTCGCAGAACAAGGTCATGAAGAGCTTCATCGGCATGGGGTATTACGACACCATCACGCCGCCGGTGATCCTGCGGAACATCATGGAGAACCCGGGCTGGTACACGCAGTACACGCCCTACCAGGCCGAGATCGCCCAGGGCCGCCTCGAAGCCCTGCTGAACTTCCAGACCATGGTGAGCGACCTAGTGGCGCTGCCCCTGGCGGGCGCGAGCCTGCTGGACGAAGCGACGGCGGCCGCCGAAGCCATCGGCATGTGCGACAGCATCCACGAGCACACCCGCCGCCGCTATTTCGTCGCGAGCGATTGCCACCCGCAGACCATCGGCGTCGTGCGCACCCGTGCCGAGGCGCTGGGCATCGAGATCATCGTCGGCGATATCGATTCGCTGCCCGACAACTCGCTCACCAACCTGGGCGGCGTGCTGCTGCAGAACCCCGCGACCGACGGCTCGATTCGCGATTTCTCGAACCTGGCCAAGAAGGTTCACGCCGCCGGGGGGCTGGTCGTCATGGCCACCGACCTGCTGGCGTGCACGCTCATGACGCCCCCGGGCGAGATGGGCGCCGACATCGCGGTGGGCAGCGCCCAGCGCTTCGGCGTGCCCATGGGTTTCGGCGGGCCGCACGCGGCGTTCATCGCGACCAAGAACGAATACAGCCGCAAAATGCCGGGACGCATCATCGGCGTCTCGCGCGATTCGCACGGCAACACCGCGTATCGCATGGCGATCCAGACGCGCGAGCAGCACATCAAGCGCGAAAAAGCCACCAGCAACATCTGCACCGCTCAGGCGCTACTGGCGATCATGGCGGGGATGTACGCGGTGTATCACGGGCCGGAGGGGCTGCGGCGGATCGCCCTGCGAGTTCGCACCTGCGCCCAAGTGCTCCGCGCCGGCCTCACCAAACTCGGCTACCAGTGTTCGGGCGCTGAAGCATTCGACACGATTCATATCAAGACCGATCGCGCAATCGGCCAGCGCGTCCTCCACGCCGCGGCCATCGCGGGCATGAACCTTCGCGACTTTGGCGACGGCACGCTTGGCATCTCCTGCGACGAGACCACGACGCCCGCTGACCTCGCGGCGATTCTCAAGCTCTTTGCGCCCGCCAACACCCAACCTCCCGCCATCGAATCACTCGTCGCAGCCACGCCCGCCGACTTCGCGGGCCCTCTCGCCCGCGCCAGCGGCTACCTCACCCACCCCGTCTTCAACACCCACCACAGCGAGCACGAAATGCTCCGCTACATCTTCAAACTCATGGGGCGCGACCTCTCGCTCGCTCACAGCATGATCCCGCTGGGTTCGTGCACCATGAAACTCAACGCCACCAGCGAGATGATCCCCGTCACCTGGCCCGAGTTCGGGCGCATGCACCCCTTCGCGCCGATCGACCAGACCCAGGGCTATCAGAAACTCTTTGCGGATCTGGAATCGTGGCTCGCGGAGATCACCGGGTTCGCCGCCGTCAGTTTGCAGCCCAACAGCGGCGCCCAGGGCGAATACGCCGGATTGCTGGCGATCCGCGCCTACCACGAAAGCCGCGGCCAGTCTCACCGCAACGTCTGCCTCATCCCCTCGTCAGCCCACGGCACCAACCCCGCCTCCGCAGTCATCGCCGGGTACAAGGTCGTTGAAGTGGAATGCGACGCCAAGGGCAACATCGATGTGGCGGACCTCAAGTCCAAAGCCGCGGCTCACGCGGGCGATCTCGCGGCCCTCATGGTCACCTACCCCAGCACGCACGGCGTCTTCGAAGAATCCATCAAAGACATCTGCGCGATCGTGCACCAGCACGGCGGCCAGGTCTACATGGACGGCGCGAACATGAACGCCCAGGTCGGCCTCACCAGCCCCGGCCTCATCGGCGCCGACGTGTGCCACCTGAACCTGCACAAGACGTTCTGCATTCCGCACGGCGGCGGCGGCCCGGGCATGGGGCCGATCTGCGTGGCCGCGCACTTGGCGCCGTTCCTGGCCGGGCACCCGGTGAGGTCGCCTTGGGAACGGCATTCGGCACTCGGCACTCGGCATTCGCCAGGAAGCAACGGCACGCCAACAACGAATGCCGAATCACGAATGCCGAATGCCGGCGTTCCCGGCTCCGCAAACCGCGGCCCCGTCGCCGCGGCTCCCTTCGGCTCCCCAAGCATCCTCACCATCTCGTGGATGTACATCGCCATGATGGGCGCCGCCGGCCTCCGCCGCGCCACGCAGGTCGCGATGCTCAGCGCCAACTACATGGCCAAGAAGTTGAGCGGGCACTATCAGGTGTTGTTCGCGGCCGCGAACGGTCGCAACGCCCACGAGTTCATTCTTGAGTGCCGCCCCTTCGAAAAGTCCGCGGGCATCAAGGTCGATGACATCGCCAAGCGCCTCCAGGACTACGGCTTCCACGCCCCGACCATGAGCTTCCCCGTGCCCGGCACGCTCATGATCGAGCCCACCGAGAGCGAGCCCAAGGCCGAACTCGATCGGTTCATCGAGGCGATGATCCGCATACGCGCCGAAATCCGCGCGATCGAAGAAGGCAAGCTCGACCGGGCCGACAACCCGCTCAAGCACGCCCCGCACACCATCGCCGCGGTGGCCGCCGACGAGTGGAAGCACACCTACCCCCGCGAGCAGGCCGCCTTCCCAGCCCCGTGGCTGCGAGACGCCAAGTTCTGGCCCCACGTCGGCCGCATCGACAACCCCTACGGCGACCGCAACCTGATCTGCACCTGCCCGAGCGTGGCGGAGGCGGCGGGGGCCTAAGCCCCGGCCTGGCGGTGGGGGGCTGGCTGGCCCGCGCGGGCGGCCGGGGTTTGTGGTATCATCCGTGCTCCTGGGGGTGGCTCCAGGGTTGTACTTTGGTAGGGCATTGCGAGGGCTACTGATGTCGACGGTTCAAAGACTTTCCGGTGTTCTGGGGCGTGGAAGGTTGGGCATTGCGGCGATGGTCGCCGTGCTGCTGGGTGTGCTGGGCGTGAGCCTCGCGTTCGCGCCCGAGCCCGATCCGATTCCGCGGCGTTGGCAGTTGGCCATCGAGCCCGGCGCGATGCGGGTAGCGAGTATGGACGTGCCCGGCGTGGGCACACGTGCCTACTTCTACATGACCTACAAGGTGACCAACACCAGCGACACCGACCTGCTTTTCACGCCGACGTTTGACATGCTGACCGACGACGGCGCGTTGCTGCGGGCGGGCCGGGATGTGCCGCAGGATGTGACGAAGGAGATCTTGCGCCGGGTGGACAACCCGTTCGTGCAGGATCAGGTGTCGATCGTCGGCCCGCTGCTGCAGGGCGAGGCGAATGCCAAGGAAGGGTTGGTGATCTGGCCCGTAACGAGCACCCGCTGCGGCGAGTTTTCGGTGTTCGCCAGCGGCTTCAGCGGCGAGACCCGGCCGATCGAGACCTTGAACCCCGCCGACCACACCAAGATGAAGGTGCTCCTTCGCAAGACTCTCATGATGCGATTCCAGGGCCCGGGTGAACTGTTCGACATGCAGGCCCGGACGATCCCGATGATCGACCGTACGTGGGTGATGCGGTAATGCACTGACGAACGTCACTCGCAAGCGCGGGGCCTCGCATTGTTGAGAATCACGACGCAACGACGAACCCCACGCAGGCGTGGGGTTTTTTCATGCGTGTGGATGCTTCGATTCGGGCAGGCTTTTACTTGGCCGCGGGTTCGGGCGTCGCGGGGATCGCCGTCCCCGGCGTGTGCACCGTCGCACCGTACTTGAGCGCCTTGATCGCGTCGATGATGGCGTCGTTCGAAGGGGGTGAGGCCGGGTCGGTCTCGACGCTCACCAGCCCGGTCTTGTACGACGACGTGACCTTCTTGACGCCCTTGATCTTTTCGATGGCGCCCTCGATGTTGGCTTCGCACATCTCGCAGTGCATTCCGGTCGCGACGAACTCGATGAAGTTCGGGTTGGACTTGGGCAGTTTCTCGAGGGTGATGTCTTTCACATCCACGTCGCCGCGGCACACAAAAACGCCCAGCGGACCCTTCAAGTCTGAAGTGTCGATGATCCATGAGGCGTGCGGGTAGCCTTTGTCCTGAATGAACACGTCGCACTGTTGTGGGCGCAGTTCAATCCGAAGGCTTTGCCACTCACCTCGCGACAGGTGAATTTGGCTCGCGGAACGCGCTGCCAGATCATTTCGCTGCTCCGGAGTGCGGTGCTTTTCCCAATACGGCGCCAGCGGCTTTCGCGCCCGCCGCACGCCGAAGACACCACCATGGGTCGGCTCCGAATCCAGGAGTTCCTTGACAAAGAAGTAGTGGGGCCGTTTGGGGTCACTTGTTCCGACCAAAACGCCCCACTCCAAATCGCTCTTGCCGCTGCACCGAAACTTCAGCGAGATCGCCTCGAACTCGCCGACCGGTTGGTCGAATGTCAGGCATGTCGTGCCCGCTACGTCTCCGCTGGTGCGCAGCCCTCGCTCGCGACCGAAGTCCATCACGCGCCACAGACCGCCGGGCAATGCAGGATCCGCCGGGCCGTCGATAGGGAAGAGCTCGCCGCCGGGATCGGTGCCGAGGATCTCCTTCCAACCCGTCGGCGCATCTCCGGGCTTGTCTTTGGAAAACTCCCAGGTGGCGACGATGCCGCTCGCGGGCGTGGGCGCTTCGATTGTGTATGGCAACTGGAACTGGGCAAACGCAACCGGCGAGAAGGCGGCCGCGGCGACCAGCACAGGGGCCATCGACATCACAGCGTGCTTCGGCATGTTTCTTCTCCCATTCGCGAAGCGAACAATCTGATCTACTGCCCCCGCCCGGATTCGAACCGGGGACCAAGCGATTATGAGTCGCCTGCTCTAACCGCTGAGCTACGGGGGCTCGGCAATAACTGTACGCCGCGTGGCGGCGAGCGCCGCCCTCGCTGTTCGTGTCCGCCTGCCGATCCGCTTGGCTACTTACCGCCTTCTCGCTGTGAGAGCTTGGCTGCGTCCAACCTCCAGGAGATCCCGTCTTCGGATCGCAGATGCTGGATGTCGTAGTCCGTGGTGATGCTCTTGGTGACTCTTCCGTGCACGGTTGTCACGATCGAATCGCGCACCGGCTCGAAGGTCTTTACATCGATATAGAGGTCCTTGGTCACGCGGGTCGCTTCGTTGATGCTGATCTCCGCGTGCATCCAGTAGCAGTCGTGCTTGTTCAGCGTGACGCCCTTGAGATCACCTGGTTCCTCCAGCACCTGCGCTATCGTGTCCGGAATCGAGAGCACGCCCGGTTCCGCGCCGACCATGGGCCGGCTCGGTATCAGCCAGGACGCACCGACCGCCCCGGGGCCGCAAGCGAGATCGGTGGGTATCAGGCGGGGCCAGTCCAGCGAGACTTCGTTCCCCTCTGCGTCGTATTCCACGAGCACGTTCTTCGCGTTCTGGCCGTTCTTGAACTCGACCCAAGGCGCAAACTCCTGAACGCGCCCCGCGTCCACGGCAATCGCAAAGATCAGCTTGCCGTCCTCTCGCAGTTCGCCGCGTGACTTTGACTTTGTCATCCACGCCTGCGCGTCGTAGTGCTGACCCTGAAACTCCTGCGACATCGTCACGTGCAACACCGGGCTTGAGGTCAGCGAGGCCACCATCTTCTTGCCGATTTCAGTCTTGGTCGGCATCGCGGCGGCCGCCGCGTCGCCAGGCGGTCCAGGTTGCGGCGCATCGGGAACTGGCGGCTCAACAAGCGGGGCCAAACCCATCATGGCAAGACATAACACTCGGGTGGCGAGCATGGCGTGGATCTCCTGGGATGCAAGGCTTACCTGCGAACAGCCGTTAGGTTGCACCGTGATTCTCAGTAGCTTCTACTTGGAATGTCCCATGTCATCTTGCAGAAGCGTGCGAAAGAAAAGGCCCCTCTCGCGGGAGAGGGGCCATTCACGAATCGAAGTGCAGCCTGCTTGCCGCGGATTTTACTTGATCAGCAGCATCTCCCGGTACGTGGGGATCGGCCACAGGTCGCGCGGGATGCGGGTTTCGAGGTCGTCGACGACTTGCCGCAGTTCGCCCAGCGCCGGGCGGACGTGATCGCGGATGTGGGCGGCGTGGTCATGCACGTCGCCGCTCTCGTGATGAACCGCGCTCTCGAGGTTCGCGATGCAGCCCCGCAGGTTGTTGACCACCTCGGCGTACTGCTCGAGCGCCTCGCGGTTCTCGGAGGCATCGACATCCGCGGCTTCGGTGGCCGCGACGATCTCGGCCAGTTCGGTCTGGTAGCGCCCGGCGGCGGGCAGGATCTGGGTCCTGGCGATAGAGGCGGCGGTCAGCGCCTCGATCTCGACCTGCTTGACGTACTTCTCGATCAGGATGTGCGCGCGGCTCTCGACCTCGACCTTGCTGAGCACCTTGAACTTCTTGAAGATCTCGATGTTCTTCTTGGCGGTGATGGTTTCGAACGCCGCGACCGACTCGCGGTAGTTGGGCAAGCCGCGACGGGCCGCTTCCTGGTGCCACTCGGTGGTGTAGCCGTCACCATCGAAGAGCACCCGCTTGTGCTGCTTGACCAGCTTCTGCAAGAGGTTCCGCACGACGCTCTGCAGTTTCTTCTCGTCGTAGTTCTTGCCCAGGTCCTTTTCGAGCTGCGTCGCGATGCTGTCGAGCGCGTCGGCGACGATGGTGTTGAGCACGGTGGCGGGCCAGGCGACGGCCGCCGAGGACCCGACGGCGCGGAACTCGAACTTGTTGCCGGTGAAAGCAAACGGGCTGGTGCGGTTGCGGTCGCCGCTGTGCCGGGGAATCTGGGGAAGCGTGCGGGCCCCCAGGTCGAGCTTGCCGCCCTTCATGGTGCTCTTGGGCGAGCCGCTCTCGATCTGCTCGATGATGTCGGTGAGCATGTCGCCCAGGAAGATGGACATGATCGCGGGCGGGGCTTCGTTGGCGCCCAGGCGGTGGTCATTCGCGGCCGACGCGACCGACGCGCGGAGCAGGTCCGCGTGCGTGTCGACGGCCTTGATGACGCCCACGAGGAACGTCAGGAACTGCATGTTGGTGTGGGTGTCGTCGCGGGGGTCCAGCAGGTTGACGCCGGTGTTGGTGGCGATGGACCAGTTGAGGTGCTTGCCGCTGCCGTTGATGCCGGCGAAGGGCTTTTCGTGCAGGATGCACTGCAGGCCGTAGCGCGGCGCGACGCGCTTGAGCGTCTCCATCAGCACCATCTGGTGATCGGCGGCGATGTTGGCCATCTCAAAGAGCGGCGCGATCTCAAACTGACACGGAGCCACTTCGTTGTGCCGCGTCTTGACCGGCACGCCCAGGCGATAGAGCTCGCGCTCCGTCTCGGCCATGAAGCCCAGCACGCGGGTGGGGATCGACCCGAAGTAGTGATCCTCGAGCTGCTGCCCCTTGGCGGGCTTGGCGCCAAAGACGCTGCGGTCGCAGGTGACCAGGTCTTCGCGCTTAAAGAACAGATCGCGATCGATCAGGAAGTACTCCTGCTCGCAGCCCAGCGTCGCCTGCACGCGGGTGACGCCCTGGTCGGTGCCGAAGATCTTCAGGATGCGCAGGGCCTGGGCCGACACGGCTTCGATGGAGCGCAGCAGGGGCGTCTTCTTGTCCAGCGCCTCGCCGGTCCAGCTCACGAAGGCGGTGGGGATGCACAGCGTCACCGTGCCGCCGTTGCGGTTGAGGAACACGGGGCTGGTGCAATCCCACGCGGTGTAGCCGCGGGCTTCGAAGGTCGCTCGGATGCCGCCCGAGGGGAAGCTGCTGGCGTCGGGCTCGCCCTGCACGAGGGCCGAGCCGGTGAACTCGCTGATCGCTCCGCCCTGGCCGTCGGGCACGAGGAAGGCGTCGTGCTTCTCGGCGGTGAGGCCGGTGAGCGGCTGGAACCAGTGGGTGTAGTGCGTCGCGCCGTGCTCGCTGGCCCATTCCTTCATCGCGCTGGCGACGACGTCGGCGATGCTGGGGTTGAGGGGCTCCCCGTGCTGGATGGTGCGCTGGATCTGCTTGAAGACGTCCTTGGGCAAGCGCTGCTGCATCACCTTGAGCGTGAAGACGTCGTCGGCGAAGGTGTCCTCGACCCGCTGGGCGGCGTTGTTCCGGGTGGTGGCCATCGTGGGCTCCGCGTGATGGTGGTGGTGGACTTTCCCGTTCCCGTTCAGCAGCGTAGACATAGCACTCCCTGTTCGAGTTGACGCGCTCGCGTCAGCGCACGTTCCGTTGACGCGAAGGCGTCAGATTGCGACAACCGCCGCGAGCCGCCGACACAGCGACCGCGTGAGCGAGGCCGGGCGAGGCCGCCCGAGCCCGATCGTTTGTTCATTGCAACAGCGTGATGGACGAGCGTGAGTTCATGGCCGCGACACCGAGGGCGACCGGGCGGCAGGATCGGGCACCGCCGAGTCCGCCGGGTCTGGCCAGTGTAGAAGCCCGGGGCGGCGGCGTCGCGTTTTTCAAGTGAAAAAGCGGCTAGCCGACAGGCCACGCAGGCGTGGAAAACGTTTTCCGCCGACGAAAAGAGCACGCCCTCGGCGGCACATTACCCCAGGCCCCCCGCGAGTTCCCGCGTGAACGCCTCCGCCGCCGCGGGCACGTCTTGGCCCGCCTTGGCCGCCGCGTCGAGCCGTCGCACCATCGCGCTGCCGACGATCGCCGCGTCCGCGTGTTTGACGACTTCGCGCACGTGCTCGGGCGTCGAGATGCCGAAGCCCACCGCCAGCGGCAGCGCCGTCATCTGCCGCAGGCGGGTGATCATGCGAGCCACGTCCGGGGCGTCGCTCTGCTCGCCGGTCAGCCCCGCGCGGGCGAGGACGTAGACAAACCCCGTGCACGACTTGACGATTTTCTCGGCGCGCTCGGGCGTCGTTGAGGGCGACACCAGAAGGCTCAGCGTCACCCCCGCGTCCGCCGCGGCCTTCACCAAGGGCTCGCTTTCCTCCAGCGGCACATCGGGCACGATCGCCCCATCAAACCCCGCGTCCCTGAGCATCGCAAAGAACCCGCCGCCGCGCCCGGTCAGGCGCTGGGCGATCGACACCGAGACCATCGCCACCAGCCCCAGTCGCGTCGTCTCGCGGGCCGCCCGGACCTGCTCGAAGATCCCCGCGGGTGTGACGCCTGCCACGAGCGCATCGTGCATGGCCGCGGCGATCACCGCGCCGTCGGCGATGGGGTCGGAAAAGGGAATGCCGATCTCGACGACGCTCGCCCCGCCGCGCTCCAGGGCCTGCAACACGGGCGCCAGCGGCGCGGGGCCGCCCGCCTGCACGGGGTGCCCGGCGCACACGAAAGGCATGAGGGCGCGGCGGTTCTGGGATCGGAGCGACGTGAAAATGTCATCAATGCGGTTTGGCACGGCGAGATGGTACCCGCGGCGAACGAGACAAGTGCCGGCCCCGGAGAGGTCGGTTG
This sequence comes from Tepidisphaera sp., assembly GCA_016124375.1. Taxonomy (GTDB): domain Bacteria; phylum Planctomycetota; class Phycisphaerae; order Phycisphaerales; family UBA1924; genus RI-211. Next base: position 162,419 of record WGNV01000002.1, on the reverse strand, counting down.
GCGGCGAGCAGGGTTTGCTTCCGCGGGGGCGTGGCTGGTCTTGCCCGGTTGGAAGCGCTTTGGGCGCGCCCGACCGGGATCCAATAGGCACACGTTCCGGCGGCGAGGCGTGGACGGTCCGACGGGCCGACGCCCGCCGAACTTTGGACGACCAACGCTCGCGTGTTACATCGTGGCGAGGGCGTTTCCGGTGGACGGTCCCGAAGACGGAGCCTCTGTTGGTCGCGGCGAAGTAGGGAGAGAAGGACACAGGCGGGACGCCTGTGCCACGAGATAGAGAAAGCCGCGAGTGTTCCCCGATGCTTGACGCGAGCGCGGGTCGGCCCACGCACCGCTTCGGCGATCGCTCTTGAGTCGGGGCGGCTTGGCGGGGAAGACCAGCCTGAGTTCGTGGCTCAGCCTGCGGATGCCCGGCAAGGATGCCCTGACGGAAAGAACGAGACGCTTCTATGTATACAGGTGGGGGAGCGATGTGCGCGCGCAAAGGCCGTCGATGCGTTTGAGTATTTGGGTGCGGTCGGAGGGTGGAGGCGTCGAGAAACGGCGTTTGGAGGCTGCGGCGGGGGTTTGGGGGCGGCGAAATATTTTTTGTTTTTTTGGATGGAGGGGGGAGAAGTACGACGCGATTTGCGCGCGCAGATGAGGTTGTTGAGGGGGCAGAGAGAGGCGAGAGGCGTGCGACGGAAGCCGCAGGGCTGTGGGTGAGAGTTCGGTGCGGCGTTTACGGCGGGTGCCGGAGCACGGAAGTCACTTGGGGCAATGAGTTTAGTGGTGCGACTTGGGATCCGTGCGGAAGGCTGGCAAGCACCGGCGTCGGAGTGGCAGTACTATGAAGGCGATTAGGGACGAGGAGTGACCATGAGCGGACAAGTCGGACATCGCAAGCGATTGATCTGCGTCAACGCGTCCAACCTGCGTGCCAACCACTTATACCTGACCGGTCACGACGACTTCTTTCCGGCGGACTGCTACGGCGCTCCAACAGCGAAGGGCACACCCGGCAAGCTGGTTCGGCTGGACGTCGACGGACTCTCCGAACCGGTGTTCACAGACATCCCAACGGAAGCCAAGACCGGCAAGCCGCGCCGGTTCTTCCGCAAGCGTGGCTGGGTGCGGGATTTCTTCTCCAAACACGGCACCAGGCCGGGCGACACGATCAGCATCGAGCGCATTTCGTCCCATTGCTTCCGCGTCTCGCCATTCGAAGCCAAAGAACAACGGGAAAGCCCGACGACGTTCATCTTCGTTAACACCAAGCCTGAAGGCGACAGCCCACGTGTCACCGAACTCTGTCACGCAGCTGCGGCAGCATAGCGTATTCCTGCGCAGGGATATCGATGAGTGCTCGCCCCACAAACGACGGCCTACTCTGGACTCGCGACGAACTGATCCTCGCGTTTGAGTTGTATTGCCGTATCCCGTTTCAGCGCACCAAGGCCACGGATCCCCGCGTAAGGGAGCTCGCGGCGATCCTGCATCGTACACCGGCTTCTGTCGCCCGCAAGCTTGGCAACTTCGGGGCCTTTGACCCGCAACTCGCGGCGCGCAATATCTCGGGCCTCACGCACGGCAGCAAGCTCGACAAAGCCGTCTGGGACGAGTTCCACGCTAATTGGAGCGGGTTGATTATCCACGCTCACGATCTTCGGCGAAAGCATGAACCGCCAAAGCTTCTCGACGCACCTCTCGTTCCGCCGAGTGGCCCGTCGGAGAAGATCGTCACTGCCAAACAGCGATTGCACCAAGCGTTCTTCCGCGACGCCGTCATCAGCAGCTACAACAACCGTTGCTGCGTGACCGGCCTCCCGCTTGTGGAGTGCCTTGTCGCCGGGCACATTGTTCCGTGGAGCGTAGACGAGCGGCGACGCGCCGACCCGACCAACGGCGTGTGCATGTCGGCTACTTTCGACCGCCTGTTCGAATGCGGGCTTATCACGTTCGAGGACGATCTGATACTGCGCGTAAGCGATCGCGTGCGAAGCCTAAAGGACCAGACCGCCGCGGAGCTCGTCTCGGCCCGTCATGGCCAAAGGATGATCCCGCCCGCCCGTTTCTACCCCGATTCCGAATGCCTGCGCTGGCATCGGGAGAACCGCTTTCAGACCGCGTAGGGCCGATCCTGTTTACAAGGAGTCGAAATGGAATCACTCACCATCGCCGAACATATCGAGCACCTTACCAACGAGTACCGCATACTCGTAAGTCGCATGGAGAATCCGACCGACGGTTTGCAGCTCCGTGCATCGCTTGTCCGCGATGCAGAGTGGACTGACATGGGAGCTGGGGCTGTCGTTATGCTCGCTAAGCAATACGGTGCATTTGTGCTGGCGAACGCGCTTGCGCTTGCGGAGGCGTTGGGCCTTGAAGATGGGGAGACTCGGATCTAATCTCGGGTCGTCGGGTCGGAACGCCCCTGCGGGGCGTAGGTGTGTAGCCACGGGTGGAGCATCGGCGCAGCCGCCGACGCGAAACCCGTGAAAGCGGGATCTCGTTATTTTTTAGCCGCCCCTGCGGGGCGGAGGAAACAAGCAGGAATGGCCCGACATGCCCGGCACCTACTCACAGATTCTCTTGCACGTTGTCTTCAGCACCAAGCACCGCGAGCCGTGGATCACCGCCGACGTTGCCAAGGGTTTGTATCCGTACATGGGCGGCATCGTGCGGGCTGAGAATGGTGTGCTTTACGGTGTAGGCGGCGTCGAAGACCACGTGCATATGTACATCCGCTGGCGGCCCGATGAAGCTCTGTCGAACCTTATGCGCAAGGTGAAGGCGAGATCGTCGAAGTGAGTTCACGACACGATGCCCCAGATGAGCGCTTTTGCATGGCAAGAGGGATACTCGGCCTTTTCTGTCAGCAAATCGCAGGAGTCCGCGGTGCGGGCGTACGTCGCTGGACAGCACGAACATCATGAAAAGGAAGACTTCAAGTCTGAACTTCTCCAGTTGCTTCGGTTGCATGGCATCGAGTTCGACGAGAGGTACGTTTTTGAGTGAGCGCACGGTTCCCCTGCCCCTCCGGGGCAGAATGAAACGCACGAAACGGCTCCCACGGGTTGCGCTCCGTCCGCCTATCGGCGGACTCCGCTCCACCCGGGGCTACATCCAATCGCCCCCTTGGGGCGAGCGACATGCCAGTTAGCCAAGGCGGTTCCGATGAGGCGCATAATCTTAGGGCCGTATGTGTTTGGTACAACAAGGACAAGTCGAATCTAAAGGTGCCCACATCACGTGACGCTATCAGCGCAATGGCAATGATTCGCCGACAACCTCGCAACGTGCAGTTGGAGGTCTATGAGTTTCTCGCGAAGAAATTCGGTACCAACTCCGGCGGGGGGTGAAGCCCGACGTGGCAAGAGCAAAGTCTCTCAAAGTGGCGACGATGTCGTCACCTTCGCTGTCTTCGGTGGGTTGCCAGTTTCTAGACTGCGACACAGTCAAAAAGGGAGGGGGTGCCGGGGGTGTTCCTCCCCGCATCGGCGGCTCCCGACGCGTCGGTGAGCGACGTTCTTGCCGGCGAGGCCGCGTGTGGTTCTTTCGAGCATGCAGGAAGGGGCTGCCGCCCCTTCCCGCACCCTTCCCTGCTGAGAAGAGCGGCACGCCAGCACGCGAACGGGCGATGATGCGGCGGCGTCTTCCGAAAGGGCGGGGGGAGGAGGGGGTGCCCCCGTCGTGGGGACCGGGGACTGCCCAAAAGACGCGGCAACGGAAACCTCGGCGCCGCCTTTCCGAACAGTACCTGCTAGCACTTGAGCAATCAGCCTTCACAACGACGCAGCACTCGATTGACCAGCATCGCGCAGATGTGCGTGCTGTGCGTTCTCGTCGTGCTGGGGTTGATTCCCGCCATGACGATTGCCCGAACCGAGACGGTGACGCATCGCGAAGGCTACACCCTCATGGGCATTTTCCGCGACGGCGCATGGGTGCTTTCCGACGAGCGCCCGAACAAGGGCGATGTCATCTACAGTTACGTGGATATTGAGGTGCGGTCTTCTCCCAGGAGTGTCGGGGTGGGCCCGCTCCGCTACACGTACGGCGAGGTTCACACGTGGTACAGCACCCAAGCGGTCGATGAGCGGCCGGGAGATTACAACTGGGTGCGAGTGGCTGCGATGGTTGACAAGGCGAACTGGCGTAGCCAAATGCCCTTTGACCGCCACTGGCTCAGCACGTGCGAGCAGCACGGATGGCCCACGTCACTGGATCAGAGCCAGTCGATCACGCTGTGGCCCAAGTTGCTGGTGGACTTCGGCTTGGTCGTGGCCGCGACGTCGTTCTTGCTGCTCACGGCGAGGTGCATCAGGATGTATCGGATCAGGCGGCGAATCGAAGCCGGCCTGTGCGAGCGATGCGCGTATCCCGTGGCGCGGGGCGAGAGCCGGTGCTCTGAATGCGGTCACGTGTACGGTGAAGCAGCGATGGGGCCGGAAGGTGCCTCTTGACGCGTGGAAGAGGTGCCTGTCACCGCGGAAGCGAACTCGGCGCTCTGGCCGTGTGTCGTAACTCGCGCGACGCCAGCGCACGCAACGGGTGAAAGGGGAGGGGGTGCCGGGGGAACCGCAGGTTCCGCCCGGCATCTGCGACTCCCGACGCACCACCGAGCGACGCTCTTCCCGGCGAGGCCGCGTCTGATTCTTTCGAGCATGCAGGAAGGGGCTGTCGCCCCTTCCCGCACCCTTCCCTGCTGAGAGCAGCAGGGCAGAAGAGGGGGTGCACCGCGCGAGGGCGTGAGATCTATCCCTGTGGCGCGGCGGGGCGGCCGCACTCCGGGCACGGGCCCGAAAGGCCGCGGCGGTCGTAGCCGCAGGAGGGGCAGTGACCCTTGCGGACGCGGCGGGCTTTGCGGATGTCGCTCCACCAGAGGAGCGACGCGGGCACGGCGAAGAGAATGAGCGGGAGCCACAGAGGAACGAACCAACAATCGATGTACTGAGACTTGAATCGCTGCGGGAGCCAATCGAGCCGACCAGACGCCTTGGTTACCGATGTGTCCCAGTACGGTGACGGCACGTCGAGAGCGACACCATCAAGGTTGCGAACATATTTGAGCATTCCCATTTCGAAGCGAACGATGCGCAGCCGGGGCGTGGGAGTACGAGTGTCTTGATAGGTTACTGAGACAGACCACCGCATGCTCGCGACAAGGGCGAAGGCGATTGCAATCGCGAGCAGCGTGCAAAGCCACTTGATTCCGCGTCGCCACCGCATGGGGCGAGTCTATCGGGAAGTAGGCGGTTCGGCGGAGCGGCCGCACTCCGGGCACGGGCCCGAAAGGCCGCGGCGGTCGTAGCCGCAGGAGAGGCAGTGGCCTTCCGTGAGGCGCTGGCGGCGGCGATCGGCCCACCAGAGGAGGGACGCGGGTGCGGCGGTGAGCGCGAGCGGGAGCCAGAGGGGGATGCGCAGCCAAGAGGTATTGGGAACCTTGAACCGCCCCGGAGTCCATGTGAACGTGCCGCTCGCCGGTCCCACGAACGTGTCCCACGCTGGCAGAAGAACGCCGACGTATTCAGCATTGCCGTCTGCGCAGTATTCGATCGCCCCCATGTTGATGCTGAGGACTTGCTCTGCACCCAAGGTGGTTCGGTTGGCTCGATGGACCAGGAAGACGGACCATCGCATGCTTGCCGCGAAGGCAAGGGCGATCACCGCCGCAAGCAGCGTGCACAGCCACTTGATCCCGCGTCGCATGGGGCGAGTGTATGGGAAGGCGGTGGCCGCGATTCACCCGCCGCCGCGACGGTTTGAAGGGAGGGGGTGCCGGGGGAACCGCAGGTTCCGCCCGGCATCGGCGACTCCCCCGACACGTACACACCCTCGCGTGGACGGGCGGGACGCCTGTCCCACCAACAGCCTGGGAGAGAGAGAAGAACGTAGATGGGGAAGGACACAGGCGGGACGCCACAAGATGAGGAAGGAAGAGAGGAAGGCAGGAGGAAGGCGCCCCTCTCGGAGAGAGGGGCCACCCAGGAAGTGAGGAGCACCGCTCTGGAGAGCGGTGCCACCCAAGAAGGCCGCCGAGGGGGGGCCGCCCGAGAGGGACAGTGCTGTGCGGTCACTTGGCGGGGGTGATCGCGTCCTTGAAGAACGCTTCGGCGTCGGCCTTGGCCTTTTGGAGGTCCTGCTGGCGGAGGTAGTACATGTGGCCGGCGTCGTACTCCTCGATGCGGACGTTGCCGCGGAGCGTGGGGTCGAGGGCCAGGTGAGCCGCGACGTGCTCGGTGGCGAAGAAGGGGACGGCCATGTCGAAGTGGCCGGCGGCGAACATCACCTTGAGCGAGGGGTTTTGGGTCATTGCGGTGCGCAGTTGGTCGGCGGTGGAGGCGAAGCCGTTTTCGGGGAAGCGCCAGGGCCAGACGCCGGTGAGCAGTTCGTAGGAGTCGTCGCTCTCGTACTTGAGTTCGTCGCGGAGGTAGGCGTTGATGGCCGCGGTGTAGGCCCCCTGCACGGCGGAGTAACTAGGGTCGTAGTCGGGGTTGTCGCCGACGCCGTCGCGGTCGATGCCTTTGTAGCGGGCGTCGTAGCGGCCGACGGTGCGGCCTTCGTCGCGCAGGAGTTCCTTGGCGAAGTTGGACTGGCGGACGCGGAGGTTGGCGCGGCGGACGTAGTCCTTGCTGAGGCCGGTGAGGCGGGCGTAGGTGGCGGCGGCGGCGTCGATGCGGCTCGCGTCGGCGCGGTCGCCGAGTTCCAGCACTTGGGCGTACTCGCCGCTGGCGAAGGACTCGGCTTCTTTGAGGACGTCGGCGAGGGGCTTGGCCTGCAGGTCGGCGGGGAGTTTCTTGTGGTACCAGGCGGTGGCGGCGTAGGTGGGCAGGAACATCTGGTAGGGGAGGTCGTTGTTGTCGCGGAAGTCCAGAGTGGCGAAGTCGACGGCGGGGGAGACGAGGATGACACCGTTGAGGGAGATGCCCATGTTGGTCTGGAGGTAGCCCGCGAGGCCGGCGCCGCGGGTGCCGCCGTAGCTTTCGCCGATGACGAACTTGGGGCTCAGCCAGCGGTTGTTGCGGGTGAGGTAGAGTTTAATGAACTTGGCGACCGAGGAGATGTCTTCGGAGAGGCCGTGGAACTGGCGGGCGTCTTCGCCCTCGGCGGGGCGGCTGAAGCCGGTGCTCACGGGGTCGATGAAGACGAGGTCGGCGAGGTCGAGCCAGGACTGGTCGTTGTCGACGATTTTGGTGGGCAGCGGGGGGGTTTCGCCGTCGGGGCCCATGGCGACGCGGCGGGGGCCGAGCATGCCCATGTGCAGCCAGACGGAACTGGAGCCGGGGCCGCCGTTGAAGGAGAAGAGGATGGGGCGGTCTTGGGCGGGGGCGTCGTCCTTGGTGTAGGCGATGTAGAAGATGTTGCCCTTGGATTTGAGCTTGTCGTCGAACTGGGGGAGCATGCCGGCGGTGACGGTGTAGTGGATGACCTTGCTGTTGATGACGATGCTGTGGGTGGTGACGACGGGGGCGTCTTTCTTGTCGTCCTTCTTGTCGTCTTTCTTGTCGTCCTTGGGGTCCTTCTTATCGTCCTTGTTGTCCTTGGCGGCTTGGTTGCCGGGATCGGGCTTGTCGGCGTCCTTGGGTGCGTCGGGCGTCTCGGGGCGATCGCGATGGGCGGGACGCTCCCGCGGCGGCGGGGGTGCGGAGGGCTGCGCCCACGCGCTATACGAAGAGAGGCCCAGGACGATCACCAGCACGCTCGCGAGGGTTCGCCAGGAGTTCATCATGGGGGGCATGGTACGAGGTTTGACGGGATCGCGGCTGCGGGCGACACGCAGTGAGACGGCGGGCGGCGGAAGAAGGCGGGAGCCGCAGGCAGCTCTGCGGGGCCCTACGAGATGACGTCCTTGAGGTGTTCCAGCCCCTCGGTGAGGACCTTTTGCCCGTCGTCGGTGATGAGGACGTCGTGCTCGTAGTGGACGCTGAGGGAGCCGTCGGCGACGAAGACGGGCCAGTCGGTGAGCTTGCTGTTGAAGGGGCGCTGGGTGGTGCGGCCGGTGCCGGCGGCGATCATGGGTTCGACGGCGACGAGGTTGCCGGGGTGCCAGAGGTGGCCTCGCTCGGGCCAGGAGCCGCCACTGAGGGGGCGGTGGTTGAGGATGTGGGGCGGGCCGTGGAGGGTGCGGCCATAGCCGTGGCCGCCCCAGTTTTCGATGCAGTAGACGCCGTGCTCGACTTCGACGCAGTCCTGCACGACCTCGGCCCAGCGGAGGTAGGGGTTGCCCGGGCGGAGTTCGGCGATGCCCTTCTTGAGCGACTCTTTGCCGGCCTTCATGAGGTTGGCGACGGTGGGGGAGGGCTCGCCGAAGACGTAGGTCCATGCGGCGTCGCCTACCCAACCTTTGTAGAAGACGCCGATGTCGATCTTGAGGACGTCGCCTTGCTTGAGCGGAGCGCGGTAGTAGCCGGCGGTGCCGTGGACGACGCATTCGTTGACGGAGAGGCAGGCGTGGCTGGGGAAGGGGGGGTGGCCGCTGACTTTGTAGTCTTTGAAGCAGGAGCGGCAGTGCATCTCGCTGAGGGATTGTGCGACGAAGCCGTCGATGGCGGCCAGGGTGGTGCCCGAGCGCAGCCAGGCGGCGAGTTTTTCGTGCATCTGGACGACGCGCTGGGCGGCGTCGTAGGCGGCTTTGGCGTCGGCTTTGCTGAGGCGGGGGACACTGGACATGCGGGCTAGGGTAGGTGCGGGGCCGGGCGCGAGCGGTGCAACTCGTGGAGCGCGCGCAACGAAAGCAGAGTCATGGTGCGATGGCCGGTGCATGACGAGGCGGGGTCAAGGCGTCTGGTAAGGCTGCCGGTGTACCTGGCGGGTGAGGGGGCGTGGCGGCGGCGGGTGCCGCTCGAGGTGTTGCTGCCCCTGGGGGCGTTCGGGGTCATCCCGGCGACGGTGGTGCTGGGGGCGTGGGCGGCCGGGCCGTTTGTCGTGGCGATCACGCTGTTCTCGCCGATCGCGGCCACGCTGATCCTGCTGCAGGTGACGCTGCTGGTGTGGGTGGTGGGGGGGCTCAGGGCGTTTGCGGCGCGGGTGGTGCGACGCCGGGCGAGGGAGGGCGTGTGCCCGGCGTGCCTGTACGAGATGGCGGGGGCGTTGGTGGATGAGGCGGGGTTGTGCCGGTGTCCGGAGTGCGGGGCGGTGTGGGACACCACGGTGGAGGATGCGAAGACGGTGGTGGTGAGGTGGGAGAAGAGGCCGATCGGGTCAGGCGAGGTCTTTGGAAATGAACACGCGGCGGATGATGGGCGAGCCGAGTTGGTAGGCGAGTTCCCGCTCGTCGCGGACGCCGAGGAGCACGGCATCGGCGGGAAGGCCGACTTCAAGCCGCCCGCGGTCGGGGAGGCCTAGGACGGCGGTGCCGCCGAGCGTGGAAGCGACGATGGCTTCGTGGGGCGTGAGGCCGCAGTGGCGCACGGCGGCGGCGATGGCCAGGGGCATGGAGCCGCTGGGGGCGGAGCCGGGATTGAAGTTGGTGGCGATGGCGACCTGGCCGCCGGCGTCGAGGACGGCGCGGAGGTTGGCGTAGCGGTTGTCGAGGTGGAGCCCGCAGATGGGGAGCCCGACGCCGATGGTGCTGGAGGCGCCGAGTGCGGCGAGGTCGGCGGGGGTGCTGGCTTCGAGGTGATCGACGCTGCGGGCGGCGAGGCGGATGGCGAGCGGGATGCCGCCGAGGGAGTTGAACTGATCGGCGTGGAGGCGGACGGGGTGGCCGAGGTCGAGGGCTTTGTCGAGCAGGCGGGTGGTTTGATCGAGGGACCAGGCGCCGTGTTCGAGGAAGGCGTCGATGGTGACATCCGGAAACTCCGCGTGGACTGCGGGGAGCGTTTCGCGGATGGTGCGCTCGACAAAGTCGGGGATGTCGGGGTCGATGGCGTGGCCGAGGAGGGCGGTCATGCGCAGCGTGCCGGGCCATTTGGAGGCGGCGCCGCGGATGGCGCGGAGCATCTTGAGTTCTTCGTGGGTGGAGAGGCCGTAGCCGCTTTTGACTTCGGCGGCGGTGGTGCCGGTGCGCTGCATCTCGGCGATGCGCCAAAGCAGGTGGCCCATGAGCGACTGGGCGGGGGATTGGCGGACGGCGCGGACGGTGGACATGATGCCGCCGCCTTTGGCGAGGATGTCGAGGTAGGGGACGCCCCGGAGTTTTTGTTCCCACTCGTCGAGGCGATCGCCGACCCAGCAGGCGTGGGTGTGGCAGTCGACGAAGCCGGGCAAGAGGACGCAGCCGTGGGCGTTGACAACATCGTCGTAGCCGGAGGGCGGAGACTTGGAAGTGACATCGGTGGGGCGGATGGCGGCGATGAGGCCGTTGGAGATCTCGACATCCATGCCGGGCATGATGGTGAGAGCGCCGAAGGCAGAGCCGCGACCGAGGGGGGCTTTGGGGGTGACGACTTTGGCGTTGTGGATGAGGGTGTTCATGTGCCGCCCCGTTGGGAGAAGCCTTGCAGGAAGGTGAGGAGGAGATGTGCGGCGACGCGGGCGCTGCGGCCGGTGGGGTCGTTGGGCGGAGAGAGTTCCATGAGGTCGAAGCAGACGCACCCCGGGTCGCGGGCGAGGCGGCTGACCCAGCGGGCGGCGTCGCGCACCGACCAGCCAGCGGGGTTGATGGCGCTGACGCCGGGAATGTGGGCGGCGTCGATGACGTCCAGATCGAAGCTGGCGATGTAAGGGCAATCGGGCTTCCAGCGGCCTTCGGCGACTCCGGCAGGGTCGTCGCGGGTGATGCCGCCGTGCTGGCGGAACCAGGTCAGGTGCTCGGCGCTGTTGGCGAGGTCGCTGAAGCCGTGGATGTAGAGGCGGGAGATGGCGCAGTCTTCGATGAGGCGGCGGAAGGACATGCCGCTGCCGTGGGTGGGGCGGACGTCGAGGTGGGCGTCGAAGTAGACGCAGCCTTTGACGTCGCGGCCATGGGCGCGGTGGTGGAGGATGGCGGCTCGGGCGAAGGGGAGGGTGAGGTCGTGTCCGCCCCCGATGGCGATGGGGAAGTAGCCCCGCTCGAGGAGCATGCGGGTGGCGGCGGTGATGCGTTGATGGGTGGCGTCGAGCGAGGCGGCGTCGTTGCCTGCCGCGGGGGTGATGTCGCCCGCGTCGAAGGTGGGGGGCCATGACCAGCCGCCGGGAGAGGCAACGGCGTAGCGGGCGAGGGCGTCGCGCAGGGCGGCGGGGGCGAGGGCGGCGCCGGGGCGGCCGTTGTTGAGGCGGACGCCCAGATCATCGGGCAGGCCGAGAAGCGCGACGGCACCCGGCGGGGCAAGGTCAGGAAGTTCGCGCCGGATGAGCGACGCGAAACGGCTTGAGGGGATGGAGGCGGGCCAGACCCCGGGAATGGTGTGGGGGAGGGACATGCGGGTTGCATCGTAACGGGCGGCGCGGGATGATGGGCGTGTGACCAAGCCCTTTCTGGAAGCCCATTGGTCTCACGTGTGCATCATTTCGTATCCGGTGCCGGAGTCGCTGCTCAAGCCTTATTTGCCGGCGGGGCTGGAGTTGGACACGTACCACGGGCACCCGCACGTGAGCCTGGTGGCGTTTGATTTTGAGGACACGCGGGTGAAGGGCGTGGCGTGGCCATTTTTGACGGATTTTCCTGAGGTGAACTTGCGGTTTTATGTGCGGCACGGGGCGGAGCGGGGCGTGGTGTTCATCAAGGAACTGGTGCCGAGCCGCGTGGTGAGCTGGGTGGCGAGGCGGATTTACAACGAGCCTTACATGCGCTGCAAGATGGAGAGCAACGTGCATCGCACGGGCGACGGGCTGGAAGTGGATCACACCCTCTGGCACATGGGCAAGAAGAGCACGATCAAGGTGGCGGCGACGCGCGACCCGCCCCTGCCGGTGGATGAGGACACGGCGGAGCACTGGTTCAAAGAGCACGAGCTTGGGTTCGGGCGCGACCGGGCGGGGATGACGCTGCGCTACCACGTGGTGCACCCGAAGTGGCAGGTGTACAAGGTCGAGTGGGCGGAGGTGAAGCTGGATTGGGCGGGGCTGTACGGCCCGCAGTGGAAGGCTGTGGGGAAGACCAAGCCCACGAACACGCTGCTGGCGGAGGGGTCGAAGGTGACAGTGTTTCCGGCGGGGAAGTGCTCGATGGGGGTGAGGCGGTAGCGTGGTTGCTCAGTGGGCCGCGACGGCCATCATGAACAGGATAAAGAGCGCGATGGCGATGAACGCGATGAGCGAAATGACGCGTACTTCGATGCCGGTGTTGCTCTGCGTGGTGCGAAGGCGCTGACGGCGATGTGCGGCGGAGTCGGACATGAAGAGCGTTGACGACGGCTCAAAAGCGTCGGCGGATTGGGTGTCGTCGTGTTTATGAGTTGAGTGCGCGTGGTGGTGGTCTGCGTGGTGATGGCCCGAATGATGGTGCGAGTGGTGGCTGGAATCGGTGGGCGAGTGGTGCGAGTGGTCGAATGAGCCGCCCCCGTGGGAGTGGCCACCGAAGTCTGAGTGGCTGAAATCGGAGCCGCTGTGCGAGTCCATCTGCATCCCCTGGATGGACGCCGCGGTTGGGGGCGGCGTTGTTGTTATTGTAACGGGGCCACTATGGCGAGCCCGTGAACGACGTGATGATTGCGACGAGCACGCCGAGCATCATGAGTGTGAAGAGCAGACTCGCAAAGACGCTCGCGGCCTTGGAGCCCAGCCCGCTGCGCTGGCGGCTGGACCATGCCCGGCCCGACGAGCCGGGCACGAAGAGGAACGGCGTGATATTGGCCTGGTTGTGGCTGTGATGCGACGCGGCCCCGGCGCTGTGGTGCGCGTGGTGGCCATGATGACCGTGGTGGCCACAGTGGTGCCCGCCGGTCGAGTGATGGCCCCCGAAGTGACCGCCGCCGCCTACGTGACCATGCATAAAGCCTCCTTTGCCTCCGGAAAGCCCAGGTAGGGCGACACCGGAGGACACCTACTTATTCGGAGGATGGCGTGTTGCGTTCCGGCGGTAACCTGTTGTGTGGAGGGGTGTTGGAAGTGGGGGGGTGGCGGCGCTCTCGGCGACGGCGGAGGGCAAGCAAGGCGGCGGCCAACACGCCCCGGATGCCGAGGCCAACCAAAAGCACGCCCAACAGGCAGACCACGGCGCCGGCGATGTGCGACAACGTGGCGTTGCCGAGGACGCGACCGTCAACAAGCGGCATGAGGCCGATTCCGATGAAGATGAAGCCGAAGATGCCGACGCCGAGGAACTCGAAGGCGAGTTGGAGTGCGCCCTCGCCTTCGCGCGGGGTCATGGTGAAAAGGTTGCGGCGGGGGGGAGGTGGGGGCGCGGGGTTCGCAGAGTCTGCGCTCGGGTTGGTGGTGGGCGGGGGGTCGAGCGACATGGGTTTGGGAAGGGTAACGCGGTGGATGAGAAGAGCACCGAGGAAGCCGGGGCGGCTTCCTCGGTGGCACGATCGGGCGGAGAGAGTCAGCGCTACCAGTCTTGCATCGGCACGTCCAGACGGGCACGGGTGGCGCATTGCTGGGCGTCGTCGTAGCCTGCGTCGGCGTGGCGGAAGACGCCCATGGCGGGGTCGTTGGTGAGGACGCGTTCGAGACGGGCGGCGGCCTCGGGCGTGCCGTCGGCGACGATGACCTGGCCGGCGTGCTGGCTGAAGCCGATGCCCACGCCGCCCCCGTGGTGGAAACTGACCCAGCTCGCGCCGCTGGCGATGTTGACCATGGCGTTCAAAATCGCCCAGTCGGAGACGGCGTCGGTGCCGTCTTTCATGGCTTCGGTTTCGCGGTTGGGGCTGGCGACGGAGCCGCAATCGAGGTGGTCGCGGCCGATGACGATGGGGGCGGCGACGCGGCCGGTGGCGACGAGTTCGTTGAAGAGCAGGCCGGCGCGGTGGCGCTCGCCCAGGCCCAGCCAGCAGATGCGGGCGGGCAGGCCCTGGAAGCGGAACTTGGGTTCGCAGCGGTCAAAGTCGCCTGCGAGCAGCGCGTCGGGGTACTTGTGGCAGGAGAGGATCCACTTGTGCAGGCGGGCGGCGTATTCGCTCTCGTGCGCGGGGAACAAGCGGAGAATCTCGTGGTCGGTGATGAAGATATCTCGCTCTTCGCCAGAAAGGGCGGCCCAGCGGAATGGGCCCCGGCCCAGGCAGAACTGCGGGCGGATGTATTCAGGGACGAAGCCCTTGAAGGCGAAGGCGTCCTGATAGCCGTGATCGAAGGCGCGTTGGCGAATGTTGTTGCCGTAATCGAAGGTGACGGCGCCCTGGCGCTGGAGTTCAACCATCGCGCGGACGTGGCGCTCCATGGTGGCCAGGCTCATGGCGGTGTATTCGTCGGGGTACTTGGCGCGGACGATGGCGGCCTCGGCGACGGTCATCTCGGCGGGGACGTACCCGACCAGCGGGTCGTGGGCGCTGGTCTGGTCGGTGAGCACATCGGGCGTGATGTTGCGTTCAAGCAGGCGCTCCAGCAGATCGACGGCGTTGCAGTGCACGCCCACGCTGCGGGCGTTGCCCTCGCGGGCGTAATCGACGGCGGCGTCGATGGCGGCATCAACGCTGTCGATCACTTCGTCGAGGTACCGGTCTTTGAGGCGGCGGCGGAGGGCGGCGGGGTCGACATCCGCGATGAGCGCTGTGCCACCGGCGAGGGTGATGGCAAGTGGTTGGGCGCCGCCCATGCCGCCGCAGCCCGCGGTGACGCAGAGGCGGTGCTTGAGATCGCCCCCGAAGCGCTGGCGGCCGCACTCGGCGAAGGTTTCGAAGGTGCCCTGCAGGATGCCCTGGGTGCCGATGTAGATCCACGAGCCTGCGGTCATCTGGCCGAACATGATGAGGCCCTTGGCGGCCAGATCGTCGAAGTGTTGTTGGGTGGCCCAGTGGGGGACCAGGTTGGAGTTGGCGATGAGCACGCGCGGCGCGTCGGCGTGGGTGCGGACGACGCCCACGGGCTTGCCGCTCTGGACCAGCAGCGTTTCGTCGGGCGCGAGGCGGCGCAACGAATCCACGATCGCATCGAACGCGGGCCAGGAGCGGGCGGCTTGCCCACGCCCGCCATAGACAACCAAGTCGGCGGGACGCTCGGCGACCTCGGGGTCGAGGTTGTTCATGAGCATGCGGAGGGCGGCTTCGGCGGCCCAGGTCTTACAAGTCAGGCTCGGTCCTCGCGGGGCCCGCACCGTGCGAGCGGACTCGTTGCCGGAAGAGTGGGAGGGATGCAACGCGTCTGAGGCGGGGGACTTGGCGGGCGCTTCACGCAAGGTCGTCGGCATGTACGGCTCCATCCGGCGCTGGAGGGAAGCGCCGCTTACAGACTAAGGACCTACCGGCGTTCTCTCAAGACCTCTCACGCGGCGCCGACGCATTTGGAAGCCGATGGTGTGGAAATCTGACGATGCCAAACCGTTGTGCTCGTGTCGCCTCGCCTTGTTCGCAAGGTGCTTGACGAACCCCGTGCGAACAAAAAGGAGTATCGGCGATTTTGCTATCGGCATTCGGCGAATGCGCCGGCGGCGATGAGGTTCGAGATCGCTTCAATGTCCGCAGTGGGGGAGCGATCCTCTCCCAAGGCAGGCACATGCTCACGGATGATGGCGTGGGCGCGTTCGATGCCGCGGCCACTGGTGAGGGGGCGATGGTATTCAATCGCCTGGGCCGCGCAGAGAAACTCGATGGCGACGACGTAACGGGCGAGGGCGAGGGCGCGTTCGGCCTTGGCGGCGGCACGGGGGCCGAAGCTGTTGTAGTCCTCCATGCCCGCGCTGGTGGAGATGTTGGCGGGGCTGGCGGGCGTGGCGAGCCCGATGAGTTCGTTGCACGCGGCGGCGGCGGTGTACTGGGCGATCATCAGGCCGCTCTGCAGGCCCGGGCGGGGCGCCAGAAAGGGCTTCAGATGGCTCTCGGGCTCGAACGCGCCGGTCATCAGGTAGACCCGCCGCTCGGCGATGCCCGCGACGTGCGCCAGCGCCATGGCGAGATAGTCCAAGGGAAGCGCGAGGGGCATGCCGTGGAAGTTGGCGCCGGAGATGATGTCGGCGTTTTTCTTTGTGCCAATGAAGACGAGCGGGTTATCGGTGACGGCGCCGAGTTCGGCCTCGATATCGCTGGTGAGGACGCCCACGGCGCGCAGGACGGCGCCGAGGACGGTGGGAGCCGCACGCAGGGAGTAGGGGTCTTGAACGCGGGGGTCGTTCTCGAGGTGGGAGGTGATGATCTCCGAGTGCTTGAGGAGCGAGCGCAAGCGGGCGGCGATCACGCGCGGCCCCAGGTGGTTCCGCGCGTCGTACAGCCGCTCGTCGAGGAAGGCGTCGGTGGCGCGGCAGGCGTCGATGGACATCGCGGTGGCGACGGTGGCGGCGTCGATGAGCGTCGCGGCATCGGCGGAGAGCAGGGCCCCCCGGGCGGCCATGAGGTGGGTGCCGTTGATGAGGGCCAGGCCTTCTTTGGCGGCGAGTGCGACGGGCTTAAGGCCGGCACCGGCCAGGGCCTTGGCGCCGGTGGTGCGCTTGGCGTTGTGGAAGGCTTCGCCCTCGCCAATCAGTACCAGCGCGATCGCGGCGAGCGGGGCGAGGTCGCCCGAGGCGCCCACCGAGCCGACGGAAGGAACTACAGGCGTCACCCCCCTATTCAACATCTCGATGATGAGTTCGGCGAGTTCGGGACGAACGCCCGAGTGGCCCCGGGCCAGCGACGCGGCGAGCAGGAGCATGGTGGCGCGCACGATTTCGACGGGCAGCGTTTCGCCAACACCCGCGGCGTGCGATCGCACGAGATTAACCTGCAGCGTCGCCAGATCCGTCGGGCCGATGCGCTGCTTGGAGAGGGACCCGAAGCCGGTGTTGATGCCGTAGTGCGGGTCGCCGTCGGTGAGGGAGTGCTCGACGGCGCGGCGAGAGGCGAGCATGGCCCGGCGGGCGGCGGGGGTGAGCGTGACCTTGGCAGCACGACGGACTACGGCGAGGACGTCGGCGATGGTGAGCGGGCCGAGGGAGAGGCGGACGGTGTGCGGGGCGGATTTGGGCATTGGGGGAAAGGGTAATGCGGAGGGATTCGCGACGCGGGCGGCAGGGGTGAAGAATCGGAAGCGTGTGAAGGCCGGCGGGGACCGCGGGGCCACGGAAGAGCCGTGGTGGGCCCTGATATAGAACGTCCTATAATAAATGTTATGTAAAACATCTGGGATGGAGACACGGGTGCACAGGTTTATGCAACCCGCGCGGTAGGCTGGCGGTTTGAAGCCCAGAACGGGCGACGAGGTTGATTGAGGCGGGAGGAACCATGAGCGGCAATCGCGAATTGCGCGGACGTGCTCGGGGCATGGGGTGGCGGGCGTCGCGGGCGTGGGGTTGGTGGCGGCGCGGTGCGTTTGATGGGGCGGGGCTTAGCCGCGGGAGGGGCGCGATCGGTCGAGCGATGGTGGCGGCCCTGTTGCTGACGTGGCTGGGATTGACACCCGCCGCGTGGGGGCAGCGCAGCACCGTGTCGACGGGGTATTACGACCCGGACACGAGCTTTCGGCCTGAACTTTCGCCTCGGGACGTTCACGTGATCGTGACGGTGCTGGGGCTGAAGCCCGAGGAGGTCGCGGCGGTAAACACGCTGTATGACGGGTACACCAGCGAGTTGGCGACCGGGGCGCGGGCGGTGATGCGCGACGTCGGCGAGGCGATTGAGAAGGCCGAGGTGATGGAGGACGCGAGACTGCTGGGGCCCGCCGACTCCAGTTGGGGGAAGTGGCGTACGCAGGCCGACGACATCAAGGTCAGGTTTCTGGAGGATTTGAAGTCGCTGCTGACCAAGGACCAGGAGGCGAGGTGGCCTTTGGTGGAGCGGGAGCTTCGGCGGTTCAAGCTGATTGGGAACGGGCGCATCGCCGGGGAGAGTGTGGACTTGACGCGGGTGGCGGATGAGGTGGTGCCCAAGGTGTGGGAAAACCCGGAGGCGGCGCAGGTGCTTGAGGAGTATGCCGCGACGTTTGATCGGGCGCTGATGGCGCGGGAGACGGCGGCGGGACGGTTTGGGCAGGGGAAGGAGTCGTGGTCCAAGCTGGTCGAGGACGAGCCGACCAAAGCCGAGGAGGCGTTTCAGGATGTGCTGAGGGTGCGGCGGGCGCTGCGCGACGTGAACCAGCGGTATGAGCGGCAACTGGAAGGGAAGTTGAGCGACGAGGAGGCCGCGAAACTGCGGGATGCGATCTTCGAGAAATCATTTCCGCGATTGTTCAAAGAGACATATTCGCAGCGGTACATCGAGGCGGCGTGCAACGTGGAGTCGCTGACGCCCGAGCAGCGGGCTAGGGCGATCGAGCTTCGCCAGGGGTACGTGGCGGCGGTGCGTGCGTGGCGGACACGGGCGGCCGGCGCGATGGTGGAATACGAGACGCAGGACTATCCGCAGGAACTTCTGGTCAAACTCGGGAAGATCCCCGCGGGGTTCGCAGACGGATTTCAAGGCTATTCATTCCTGCCCGAGGATCACCCGCTGCGGAAAGTACGGCTGGACCGGTACGCGCTGGACAAAGAGTCGCGCGAGAAGATGCAGAAGATTCTTTCGCCCGAGCAGCGTCGCGGGTTGGCGGTGCAGCCAGAGTCGACGGCGAGTTTTACGGATTACTCACCCTACACGCCTTGAGGGGCGGAGGGAGGCCGCGGGGGCGGCGTGGAGCGTTGGCGCGAGGCGAACGCTTCGAATGCGGACATCGGGGGAGACCGTCGCTGGCGCTTCGGGCTCGTATTGCTACAGCACGCGGCCCATCCAGAGCGTGCAGGCCTCGGGGTCGTCGTTGTAGCGGGGGATGTCGGTGAAGCCCAGGCTGCGATACAGCGTCGTCGCGGCGATGAAGTCGGACTCGGTGTCGAGTTTCATCATGCGGTAGCCCGCGGCCTTGGCAGCGGCGAGCAAATGCTCGCAGAGGAGGCGGCCGGCCTTGAGCCCGCGGGCCGCGGGGCGGACGTAGAGGCGTTTCATTTCGCAGATGGGGGTGGGGTCGCCCGGGAGAATGCCCGAAGGGTCGAGCGGGCGCAGGGCGACGACGCCGAGGTAGGTTGGGGGTGAGTCGGGGGGCGTGGCGTGGGCGAGGAGGATGATGCCGCCGGGCGGGGCATATTTGCCGGGGAGGTTGGCGAGTTCGGCGTCGAAGCCCTGGTGGCGGAGTGACCTCTGCGCGGATTCAGGAAGCGTGCTGGCGTATTCGGCGAAGAGGGCGCGGGCGGCGGCGAGATGCTCGGGCGTGGTCGCGGCGTGGACTTGGATGGTGGACACGGGAGAGGGTATGGAGCGTGCCACGACGATTCGTCGCGATTGGTCGTCGAAAGAGGCACCACGATGCGAGGTGCATCGTGGTGGCACAGGTTGGGCGTAGTTTCAGCTGGCGAGCGCACTCATGATCTTGTCGACGAGATCGGGCAGCTTGATGTTCTCACCCTTGCCCGCGGCGCCCCGGCGTTTGAACTCGGCGGCGCCTTCGGCCAGGCTCTTTTCGCCGAAGGTGATGCGTACCGGCACGCCGATGAGGTCGGCGTCTTTGAACTTCGGCCCCGGGCGCTCGTCGCGATCGTCGATGAGCACATCGACGCCTTGGGCGGAAAGTTCGTGGGCGAGTTTGTGGGTGGCGTCGCGCTGGGCGGGGTCGTCGTGCTTGATGGGCGTGATGACGACGTGATAGGGCGAGAGGGCGACGGGCCAGATGATGCCGTCGGTGTCGTGGCTCATTTCGACGCAGGCGGCCATGGTGCGGCTGACGCCGATGCCGTAGCAGCCCATGATGACGGGTCGCTTCTGCTGCTTGTCGTCCATGATGGAGAGGCCCATCGCCTCCGAGTACTTCGTGCCGAGCTTGAAGATGTGGCCCACCTCGATGCCGCGACCGGTGACGAGCTTGGCGCTGGCGTCGCGCGGGCTGGGGTCGCCCTCGAGGGCGTTGCGGACGTCGCCGACCATGAGATACTGATCGCCACCCTTGAGACCCCCACTGCCGTGCGTTTCAGGGGCGTGGGGCGTCGCGAGGGTGGCGTCTTTGCCCAGGTCGCGATGCCAGTTGAAGTGCTTGACGTGGTAGTCCTTTTTGTCGCCGCCCGTGACCCAGAACTTGGGCTTGTTGCTTGTGTCATCGAAAGCGATGGCCGCGTCGCGATCAACGAGCATCAGCACGCCCTTCTTGCCGACGGCCGCGCGGGGGCTGACGAAGCCGATGGCGTAGCCCTTCTTGATCGCCTCGGCGGGGTCCGCGAGTTCGATGTCCGTGCAGCCCGAGAGCGCCTTGACCTTGCCTTCGTTGACGTCGTGATCGCCTCGGACGACGGCGAGGATGTACTCCTCGCCGAACTTGGCGAGTTGCTCGGGCGTGGACTTGACCTTGAACAGCACGCTCTTGAGCATGTGCTGGGGCTTGACCTTGAGCAGTTTGCAGACGTCGTCGATGCCGGGGCAGTCGGGGGTGTGGATTTCTTCGAGCGGGCCGCTGGGTTCGCCCACGAAGTAGCCCTTGCTGGGCGTGGGGCGGGCGCCGATCTCGCACTTCTCGACGTTGGCGGCGTAGCCGCTGATGGGGCACTTCAAGACCGTGTCTTCGCCGCTGACGCAGTTGACCATGAACTCGTGGCTGGCGGAGCCCCCGATGGGCCCGCTCTCGGCTTCGACGGCGGAAAAATCCAGCCCGCAACGCGTGAAGATGTTGGTGTACGCGCGGTACATCGCGTCGTACGTGTCGTTCAGCCCCCCCACGCCTTCGACGTTCATGTGGAAGGAGTAGGCGTCCTTCATGATGAACTCGCGGCAGCGCAAAAGGCCGGCGCGGGGGCGGGCTTCATCGCGGAACTTCGTCTGGATCTGATACAGGTTCAGCGGCAACTGCTTATAGCTGTTCACGCAGCCGATCATGAGCTGCGTGATCACCTCTTCGTGCGTCGGCGCCAGGGCGTTCATGCGCCCCTTGCGGTCCTTCACGCGAAACAGATTGTCGCCATAGGTCTCGTCACGCTTCGTTCCGGCGAAGAGCTCGAAGGGCTCAAGCGCCGGCATGAGCAGTTCGCTCGCGCCCGCGGCGTCAAGTTCCTCGCGGATGATGTCCTCGAGCTTCCGCAGCGTGCGCCAGGCCAGCGGCAGGTAGTCATAAATCCCCGCCCCCACCTGACGAATGAACCCTGCCCGGTGCAGCAGCACGTGGCTGGGCACCTCGGCGTCGTTGGGCGCCTCGCGCGTCGTCGGGATCAGCGTCTGCGTCCAGCGGTGCACGACGCCACGGCGGTGGCTGCTGATGGCGGGACGGGTCGTCAGTTCGGAGGGGGTGGCCATAGGGCCCAAGCATAGAGGGGCGGCGACCGCAAGCGGCCGGGCAGGAATTTCAGACGCCGCTCCAGCCCACGGCCGCGAGTGAAGACATCCACCGGGCGCGGGCCTGGTGAGCCTGGGCGTCGTGAGCGGCTTCGCCCGCACCCCCCCACCACCAGCACGTGTCGATGGGCACGTCCATGTCCATCGCCAGGTCGGCGAGCTGGCGGTCGGTGAGGTCGAGCAGCGGCGTTTCGATCGTCACCCCGGGCGAGCCGTGCAGCACGGCGTCGAGGCCCGCAAGTCGCCCCGAAAGCAACGCTCGATCGGCGGCTTGGGCAATGCGGTCGAGATCCAGGCTGTCGCCGGCGGCGGCGCTGACGGGCCAGAGCACCCGGGTGCAGCCCCGGCGCATCGCCTCGTAGCAGGCGGCGAGCAGTTCGATGGTTTCTCGCTCGCCCCGCTCGCTCACAGCACCGACATCAACGCTCGGTGGGACAGACAGGTCGATGGCGTAGGCCTGGGCCTGAGCGCGAATGGCCCGGTGACGCAATGGGTCAGCGTCGAAGAGCAAGGGGAAGCCCATGGCCAGCACGGGAGAGGGGTCCGGCCCCTCGGTGAGCGCGGACTGCTCGCGTGCCATCGCGCAGCCAACCAGGCTGGCCAGGTCCCCATCAATCAGCACGAGGGTGCCGGCGTGCATTCGCAGGATGTTACCTCGGGGGCGGAGCCGACGGGGCGCGGGTAAGCGCCAGCGACAGGAACGACTAGTAGTTTGGCGTCGGCGGGCGATACTGCGAGATGTCGAGCCTGCGGAAGTACTCGATGGTGCGGGCAAGACCTTCGCGAAGCTGGACCGTCGGTTCCCAGCCGAGATGCTTCCTGGCCAGCGTGATGTCGGGCTGACGCTGGCTGGGGTCGTCCTCGGGCATGGCCTTGTACACCAGTTGCGATTTCGAGCCCGTGAGCTCGATCACCAGCTCCGCGAGCTGCTTCATGGTGAACTCGACCGGGTTGCCGATGTTGCACGGCCCGATGAACGAATCCGGGGCGTTCATCATGCGGATGATCGCTTCGACCAGGTCGTCCACGTAGCAGAACGAGCGGCTTTGCTTGCCCTCGCCGAAGATGGTGATGTTCTCGTTGTTCAGCGCCTGTCGGATGAAGTTGGACACGACGCGGCCGTCAAAAGGGTGCATGCGCGGTCCATACGTGTTGAAGATGCGGACCACGCGGATGTTGACCCGGTTGGACCGGTGGTAGTCAAAGAACAGAGTCTCAGCGGCCCGCTTGCCTTCGTCGTAGCAGGCACGGGGGCCGATGGGGTTGACGTTGCCCCGGTAGGTTTCGGGCTGCGGATGGACGGTGGGGTCGCCATAGACCTCGCTGGTCGAGGCCTGCAGCACCTTGGCACGGCAGCGCTTGGCCATGCCGAGCACGTTGATCGCGCCCATCACGCTCGTCTTCATCGTCTTGATCGGGTTGTACTGATAGTGACCAGGCGCAGCCGGGCACGCCATGTTGTAGATCTCATCGACCTCGAGCCACATCGGGTGTGTGACGTCGTGGCGGATCAACTCGAAGTTGGGCTTGTTCAGAAGATGGGCGACGTTGATCTTCTGGCTGGTGAAGAAGTTGTCGATGCAGATGACGTCATGCCCCTGGGCGACCAGCCGATCGCAAAGGTGCGAACCCAGGAAGCCCGCTCCGCCCGTGACCAGAATGCGTCGGCTCTTCACGCCCCGATCTCCGAAATCTCGCGCGAAATGTTCAGAGAGCCCCTCAACCACACGGCGTAGTCCCGGATCGCCTCGCGCACGTCGCGCCCGGGCTTCCAGCGTAGACCGGTCACAGCGCGGGTCATGTCGGCCTGGGTGAAGTCCTGGAAGAAGGCGCGGATCGCCGGCGGCATCTCGATGAACTCCGTCGGCAGGCGGGCTTCGCTCACGTCGAGCGATTCGCGCAGCACCGTCAGCACGGTGTTGAAGGTCATCGCCTGGCCGGCGCCGACGTTGTACACGCCCGGCACCGGGGCATCCGCAAACAGCCCGCTCGCGGCCAAGGTCGCCTCGACCGCGTCCTGAACCGGAATGAAGTCGCGGGCCTGGAAACCGTCGTGAAAGAGGCGAGGGCGTTCGCCACGGATCAACTGCCCCGCAAGGCGGCCGATCATGGAAGCGGTGCGCCCCTTGCGGGCTTCGCCCGGGCCGAAGACGTTGAAGTATCGCAGACCCACGACGCGGGCGGCAGGGTGCGCCGTCGCGAACTTTGCGTGCTCGCACTCCATCAGCCACTTCGAGAAGCCATAGACATTCCTGGGCTGGCCAGCGTCGCCTTCCGTGAAAGCGCGACGCTGGGCGGCCGCGGGCGGACACCCGTAGACCGCCGCGGAGGAGGCGTAAACCAGCGGCACGGCATTGTCGGCGCAGGCGCGGAGCATCGACGACGACTCCCGGGCATGAAAGGCGCCCAGGTTCTCGTCGATCACAAGACGTTCATCGCAGATCTGAGTGTCGGTGATGGCACCCAGGTGGAAGACGGCGGCGGGCCCTCGCTCGCGCACGAGTTTGGGCCAGTCGATCTCGCTGACGCCCCGGGGAATCACTTCGCCTTCGAACGGGCCCGCCCCAGCGATGGCGTATGCATCCACAAGATTGGTCACGCTCCCAGAGCGGAAGTTGTCAACGACGACGACGCGGGCGCCCGGGCGGCGCAGCGCGAACTGGGCGGCCAGATTGGAGCCGATGAACCCGGCACCGCCGGTGATGATGATCGTGTTTTCGGCGCGTGGTGTGATCATGGCCTGCTTGCGGGTTTGGATCAGGACTCCTCTCGCGAGACGGAGGCGACGGCCTCCCGCTAACGACCCTTGGGAGGAAGTTTGAGCCTGAGGCCAACCCTCAACGAATCTTCATCGGTCATCACATCGCGGTTCGCCTCGTAAATCGCATGGGCCATGGCGCTTGTGCCGTATATCTCGCTCGCGATGCCACTGAGCGTGTCGCCTGACTGAACGACATATTCACGAGGGGCGGGCTGCTCGTTATCGGTCGTTTTGGCGGGGGCACCGGGGTTCGCCGGGTCCGGGGCGGGATCCACGGGTTTACCCTGAATGTTGTCAGGATCCTTCGGAATCTTGATGACGCGGCCAGGACGCAGGCGCCTGGGGTCAAGGTAGGGATTCGCGCGGAGGATCGCCTCGACGTGACTGGTCGAACCAAAGTACTTCGAGGAGATCGAGGACAGCGTTTCCGAGGGACGAACGGTGTGCTCGATGAACTGCGGGGGAACCACCGCGATCGGCGGCTGGGGCTCGCGAGGCTGGGTTTGCGCGGGCATCGCGGGCTTTGGGTCGATCAGCGGCAGGACCGGCCCGGCCTTGACGGGTAGCTTGGGCCCCGGGGGCGTTGGTGCGGCGTTGGGCGAAGTGGCGGCAGGGCCGGGCTTGGAGGCGAAACTGATCTTGCCCCCGCCGGCCGGCCAACCCCAGTAGACAACGATCCACAGCACAGCCAGCAGCGCGACGAAGCCCGCGATTCTGCCCGACTGTGCCTGCACGATGGCCTCCGGAACACCTGAACGCTAGACCGCGGGCACGGCTCCGGGCGGGGTGCCGCCTCCGGAGGCCGCGTGATCGCGATCGAAGCGCCTCGACCACACAATCGGCGCGGCGACCGCCACCGATGAATAAGTTCCGACAATCAGGCCCGTCGTGAGGGCAAACGCAAATGTCCGCATGCCTTCACCACCGAACAGATAGAGAATGATGCAGGAAGTCAGGGTGGTGCCACCGGTAATCAGGGTTCGGCTGAAGGTCTGGTTGATGGAGTCATTGATGATCGTCGAGGTGGCGTAGGGAAGCTTGCCGCGGTTTTCGCGGATCCGGTCCATCACGATCACGGTGTCGTTCAGGGAGTAACCGGCGATGGTGAGCAGCGCGGCCACCGTGTTGAGGTCGATCTTGAACGGGAGCAGGCCTAGCCGCGCGGCGATGTCATGGGTGGGCTGCCATTCGTAGAGGACCGAGGCGATCGCGAGCAGGCCCAGCACCGTGAGCACGTCGTGCACGAGTGCGACGACCGCGGCGATGGAGTATCGCGGCGCCTTGAACCGCACCCAGATGTAGATGCCGATGAACACGAAGCTCATGAGCGAGGCCACGATCGCGTTGGTGCGGAATGTGCTCGCGATGGTGGCGGAGAAGTTGTGAACGCTCGCGGGAGAGGTTTCCTTGGTCAGTGCGTCGGTGACGAGGGCCCACTCACGGGTCTTGAGCTCGCTGTCCCACTTGGCTTCGTTGTCAAAGATGCTCGCCGAGGGGTCCTGCACCAGCAGCACCGCGCTCTTGACCTCGTTGTCGGAGCCGTCGATGGGAATGAGGCTCGTGGTTCGAGAGAGGGTGTCGGAGAAGTCGGCGGTCTCGCGCGTGGCGCGGAGGCGTGCCTGAAGCTGATCGAGCGAGGTGGGCGGATCGATCTTGTCGAGAACGATCGCCACGCCCCCCATGAAGGGCTTGACGTCCTGACGCAGGAGCGGGCGGTCGATGTTCTGGCCCAGGAGGGGCTTCTCGATCGGGAAGGCGGGAATCGCGCGGGCGCCGACGGCGTTGGAGCCGGTGAAGGAGAGCGGCGGGCGAGTGTCCATCTGGTCGGCGAAGGCCTCGGTGAGAGCGCCCAGCACAGCCTTGGAGTTCTCGGCGACGGTCTTGATGATGAACCGATCGCTGGTCACGCCGTCGGACTGGGGTTCGACGGGGAAGACTTCGGCGAAGTCGAGCTTGCGGAGCTCGTTGTCAGGCGAAGCGTCCCGGGCGATCTGCTTCACGCGTTCGTCCACGTCCTGACGCTTCATCATGACGTGCCCGCCGTGGCCGTCGCTCTTCAACTGGAGCGTGACCTGCGTGCCACCCAGGAACTCGTTGTCGAGGAGCTTCTTGCCCTGAACAAAGACCATGATGAGGCCCAGGGAGACGTAGGTGGCGGAAATCCCGATGAAGACGTATCGCCAGCGCAGCCAGTTGAAGTGCGGTGTGATGGCCCGCTGGATGGCGGGAATAGCCATCGGCAGCATGCTGGTCTTCCGCCAGCCGGCGGCGAGCATGATGTGGAAGATGAGGCGGCTGAAGACCAGGGCAGCGAAGAGGGTGGCGACGACGCCAACGCCCATCGCGATCGAAAAGCCACGAATTTCGGGCGTGCCCGTGTAGTAGAGCACCACGCACACGATGAGGTTGGTCACGTTGCCGTCAACGATGGAGGCCAGGGCCTTGTCGAACCCGAGGCGCACGGCGGTCTTGAGGTCGGCGCCGCGCAGCATTTCCTCTCGCATGCGCTCGTAGATCAGCACGTTGCTGTCCACCGCCATGCCGAACGTCAGAATGACGCCCGCGATGCCGGGCATCGTGAATGCCGCTTGGGCAAAGGACATCGCGCCCAGGATCAGGATCGAGTTGACCAGCAGGGCGAGCACGGCGACAAAGCCGCACCCGAAGTAGTAGACGACCATGAACCCGGCAACCAGGGAGATGGCGATCACGCCGGACCGCAGGCCCTGGCGGAGGTTGTCGGCGCCCAGCTCGGGGCCGACGCTGGAGATGCTGATGGGCTCAGGACTGAGCTTGGCCTGCAGCGAGCCGCCGGCCAGGACGCGGACGATGTAGCGAATTTCCTCTTCGTCGAAATCGCCGGAGATCTGCCCCGAGGCGCTGATCTCGCTCTGGAGCGTGGGAGCGGTGTACACCTCGTCGTCGAGGAGGACGGCCATCGGCTCCTTCACGTGCTGGCGGGTGAGCTCACCCAGCAGGCGGGCGCCGTTGGCGTTCATCTCGAACTGGATGTCGGGCTTGCCGAGCTGGTCGGTGCCGGGGCGGGCGCTGGCGACGGCCCAGGAGCCTTCGGCGGGCGTGAGGCGTGCGTTGCGCACGTCCCAGCAGAGCATGTAGGCCTCGCCGTTGTAGGTGCCGACGACGTAGCTGCGGAGCTTGCCCAGGCTGGGGGCGAAGTCCGGATCCTTGCGCATCGCCTCGGCCTCGGCCTTGGTCGTGATCCAGTTCTCGATCTGGTTGATCTTGAACCAGCGGACGTCGGAGGCCTTGACATTCTGCGGGCCGCGCTCGCGCAGCTCCTGGCGGACCTTGGCCTCCTGAGGGTACTTGCCGGGCTCGACCGCGATGCGGAAACTCAAAACGCCCGCGCCCTTGAGCATGCGGATGAGGTCATTCGGGTCGTCGAGGGTCGTGCGTTCCTTGGCGTAGTCGTTGTACAGACCCAGCAGGCGGTCGATGTCCTTGCCGCTCTCGGGGTGGGCCTCGCGCAGACGCTGCTCGGCCACTTCGCGCTCGCTGGGCAGCTCGATCACATCCTTGCCTTCGACGATGCTCCGGCGGCGAACCGACGCGTTCACAACGTGACGGATCTCCTCGGCCGACAGCGCGGTCGTGAGCACCGCCTTCTTGGCGGCGTCATACGCGATTTCCGCGGCCGCGACCTGCGGCGCGATGGACTCCTTTTCGGCATCGGTCTTCGCGGCGTCGTAGGCCGCGTGCTTTGCGACCAGCTCGTCATACTTCGCCGCGGCCGCCTTCAGCAGTTCCTCGCGCCGGTCGCTGCCGCCCGCGAGTTCGGCGATCGCCTTGTCGCGATCGGCCCCGGGCGTACGAACCGCCTGATCCACGCGGGCGTCGGTCACCTGAGCCTTGCCGAGCTGGGCGAGCGCGTCCTCGAACTTCTTGCGCAGCACCTTCACGTGCTCGCTCGGCAGGGGCATCGAGATCTCGATCCGGTCGCGCCCCTGCGCGGCCATCGAGATCTCGAGCAGACCGTCCGGATCGACCCGCTTGCGCAGCGCGTCGATCGTCTTGGTCATGGTGTCCGAGGCGTTCTCGCCCGAGTCGATCGATACCGTGTAGATGAGGCTGACGCCGCCCCGCAGGTCCTTACCCAGGCGCAGCTGCTTCTCGGGCGGAATGATGTTCCACACGCACAGGGCGATGGCGGCGATCACGATCAATCCGTTGCGGATCATCTGTCTGGTCAACATGCTCTTGGTACCTTGAGGCACGGGCAAAGGCCCCGTCGCTCGCTGCTCGCGTGGTCGTTCACGCGGGAGTGTTTCCTGGACGCCTGCTCAGACTGCTGCCTTTGCCTCGGGCTTGGCTTCGATGGCCGCGCCCCCACGCTTGGATTCGAGAACGCTCTGGATGGCGCTGCGGACGATGCGGACGCGCCCGTCCTCCATACGCAGCACCGCCTCGTTGTCCGAGAGCTCGGCGATGTGGCCGATCATGCCCCCGGTGGTCATGACCTTGTCGCCCCGCTGCAGGGACTTCATCAGCTCCTCACGCTTTTTCTTGTCCTTGCGACCAGCGACAAAGCTCATCACCACCATCACGACGAGCATCGCGGGAAGGACCCAGAAAATGCCGCCCATCGGCCCCTGCTGGACGGGAGTGGCGCTGTTGCCTCCCCCGGACTGCTGCGTGATCGCCCCAGATCCTGAAGCCGCCCCCCCCGAAGTGCTGGTTGCTTCGCCCGGCATGCCGGCGGCGGCCGTCGGACGGGCCGACGCCGCGGGGGCCGATTGGGCCGCGGGTGCCGACGTGCTCTCCGGCGCGGGCTGGGTCATGACGCTGAGAATCACCACGTGCTCGATACTCACGAAGACTCCTTCTCTGCGAACCCCGCGCGGGTGGCGCGGGAAAAAAGACTACTGAGCCGCCCCGGACAAACCCGGCGCGGCGACCGGCCATCGCTGGACGAGGCCCGGCCAATCTCCACTTCCGATCGTCTCCCGAACATCACCCATGAAACGCTGGAAGTGCCGTAGGTTATGCAGGCTGACGAGGATCGGCCCCAGCATTTCGCCCGCCATAAACAAGTGCCGAATATACGCGCGGCTGAAAACCCCCCGCGCCGGGCGGCACGCCGCGCAGTCGCAGCCCGGCTCGATCGGCCCCGGATCCTCCGCAAACTTGGCGTTCCGCAGCCTCACCTGCCCGGTCCGCGTGAAGGCGTTGGCGTTGCGCCCGTTGCGGGTCGGCAGCACGCAGTCGAACATGTCCACCCCCGCCCGCGCCGCCGCCAGGAGGTCGCGTTCGTATCCCACGCCCATCAGGTAGCGGGGCTTGGCGGCCGGCAACAGCGGCGCCGTGTGCCGCACCACCTTGGCGATCTGCTCAAAAGGCTCCCCCACCGCCACGCCTCCGATGGCGTACCCCGGCAGCTCGATGTTCGCTACCCGCTCCGCGCACCACGATCGCATCGCAAGGTCTGTCCCGCCCTGCACGATGCCGAACAGCGACTGCTCCCCGGGCCTCGCATGGGCGGCTTTGCAACGCTCCAGCCAGCGAACGGTGCGCTCGTTGGCGATGCGCAGGCGCGCCGCGTGGTCGTAGCCCTTGCGGGTGCTGTCGCGCTTCACCGCCGCCGTGAGCCGCGCATCCTCGCGGGCTTCATCGTCTTCGCCCTTGCCCGCCCCCCGTGCCGCGCGGGGCTCGGCGCTGGGTGGGCAATCGTCGAAGGCCATCATGATGTCCGGGCCCAGCGCGTTCTGCACCTGCATCGCCCGCTCCGGACCGAGCCGCACCAGGCTGCCGTCGACGATCGACTTGAACGTGACCCCCTCGTCATCCACCGCGTTCTGCTCGGCCAGCGAGTAGGCCTGGTAACCCCCAGAGTCGGTCAAGATGGGCCCGTGCCAGTTCATGAAGGCGTGCACGCCCCCCATGCGCCGGATGATCTCTTCGCCCGGGCGCAGCATCAGGTGAAACGTGTTGTTGAGCAGGATCTGGGCGCCGCACTGGGCCACCATCTCCGGAAACACGCCCTTCACGCTCGCCCGTGTGCCCACGGGCATGAACGCCGGCGTATCGAACGATCCGTGAAGCGTGTGCACCCGCCCGCGCCGGGCGTTCGACGACGGGTCCGTGTGAAAAATCTCAAACCTGAGCGCGGTCATGCGGCCTTAGACCCCACCCCGAGAACGAGTCGCTTTGGCAAGGGTTTCGCGCTCGGCACTGGTGAGCGACTGCGTGCCATGCTGGCGAACCTTGTCGAGGATCCGGTCCACCTCCGCATCGTCGTCGCGCTCGGTGCGGGCCCTTGGTGCTGCAGGCCGGGCCTGCTGCTGCCGCTCTCGAGACTTCTGCCGGCGTGAATCCGTGAAGACATCGAAGAAATCGCGCAACAGATGGGCGTTGCGAATCAGGAAGTACCCGGCGATGGCCCCGCCGATGTGGGCAGCGTCGCCCCCAGCGTTCTTGCCCTGCACCACCACGTTGAAGAACGCGATGCCCACGTAGACCATCGCCAGAACCTTCAATCGCATCGGCACCGGCGGGAACAAGAGCTGCACGGTCAGGTTCGGGGCGATGACCGCCGCGGCAACAATGACGCCGAACACGCCCGCAGACGCGCCAATCAGCGGCACATCGGAAGAACCGATCCCAGGCCCGCTGTTGTAGAGCAGCATGGGGATGTGATTGAATCCCATCTGAGCCGCGGCCATGCCAAGGGCGTTGAGGATGAGGTAGGAGACGCCGCCGAACACGCCGCATGTGAGGTACAGGGCGAAGTAGCGCTTGGACCCCAAGTGCTGCTCGACAAGCGGGCCGAACACGAGCAGCCCCAGCATGTTGAAGAAGACGTGAGCGAAGTTGGCGTGCAGGAACTGGTAGGTGATAAATCGCCAGAACTGCAGGCCCCCAACCCACGTCACTCGGAAAGTGCTGAAATAGCCGTATTCAAGAGAAAGCTCGCGGAGCTTGGGCGAAAGCGCCCCCAGCACGAAGATGGCGATGTTGACGATGATCAGAATCGTGTTGAACGACCCGAGTCGCGGGCCTCGCCGAGGGGGAGAGTTTCTGAAAATGTAATCACGGTCGTAGATCGCCATGCCAGCAGGTTACTCCGCCGCGGACTCGCCGCGTTTCAGGCCAGTCAATCGGCAGAAGCCTAGGCCCTTCACGACGATTTTCGGACTGGGGCGGAAATGAGGCCCTGATGGCCCGCCCCGAGGGCCGCGCGGGGGCGGGTTACTCGGCCGCGACCACGTCGTTGTCCTTGGGCGAAACCTGGTCCGCGAGGCGCCGAAGGAGCGTCTCGCGCTGCAGGACACGCCACTCGGTCTGGCCCAAGGCGTCGATGCCCCGGGCGCTGATGAGCGCGAGCACCTCGTCCAGTGTGGGCTCGGGCTCGATCGCCACGCTGGCCCGACCCGGCGCCGGTTCGAGGGGCGGCTCAGAGCACGTCACCGGCGGCGCACCACCATCGAGGGGGCTCTCCTCATCAGACTCGACCACGCCGGGATCGTGCTCGACGCTCTCGAAGTCGTGGGCCGCGGCTTCGGTGGGTGCCCAGGCGGGTTCTGCCTCGGCCAAGTCAAACAGTCGACGATCGCGGGCCGGTTGAAGGCCTCGCTGCAGCTGCACCCACGAAGCGACGACGCCGATCATTCCAGCGGCGACCAGCCGGGAAAGGCCCGCGCCCGCCGCGGCCACGAACAAACCAAGCCCCACGACCACGCCGATGCGCCCGGCCAGCTCGGCCCCCAGGCGGCGTTCAAGCACGCGCCCAAGATCAAACCCCGCCATGGGCAGCAGCAGGTTGGCCAGAAGCACCGTGCTGCAGGCGTAGTAGGCCCACCACGCGCCGACCTGCCAGAGCGTCCGCAGCGCCCCCGCCGTCACGCCCGGCTGCAACGGGTTGAATCGCAACGCGTCCCACCCGGCGCCGCTGAGCACCACGCACGCCGCAAGCAGCGGCAGCGCAACAGCCCCCGCAAGCACCCCGCCGGATTCGCTGAGGACGCCGCAGCCGACCCTGCGACCCGGGCCCGACATCGAAAGCCCGCCCAGCGGCCAAAGTTCGATGTCCGAGATGCCGCCCGCATCGGCGCTCAGCGCCCGGGCAGCGGCGATGCGCCCAAGTTCGCGATACAGCACGACGCCGATGAACGCTACAGCCATCGCCGCGGCGTGAACCGTGCCCAGGTTGCGTTCGCTGACTCCGCCGATGACCTCGGCGATGGCCCACATCGGCAGAATGACGTGGACGCGAAGCCCCACGCCCCACCAGCGCCCGAGCGGGATGCTCCAGGGCACACGCTGGGTGCGCGGGCGCACATCTGCCTGAACGCGAGGAGCGCGAAGTGCGTTCGAGTCCGTAGACGCTTCGAAGTTGTGCCCGCTGATCTCCACTGGTGCCGCTCCGGTCGCCTCATGCGCGTGTGATCGGGGAAACAATGCCACTACCCGCCGCGCTCGACCGGTATCAACCGGACCCGCGGCAGACCAACCAACGACCCCGTACTCACCATCCCCCAAGAGGGCGCCCAGGAACTTTGCGGGCTTCCTGATCCCCTCTTCGACCCTGAGACTTCAGACCTGAGAACTCAGACCCGGAAAAACCCTGACCATTTGCGTGCCAACTACCAACCAGCTTCCATCGATCGTCCCTGCACTCCGTCGACGCTCCGAAGCTCGAACATCCTGCGTGCGGCGTGGCGTCATGTCCGAATCAGACCTTTGCGAGCCGCCAGAAGCAGCACAAGCATGCTCTTGGCGTCCGTCATTTCCCCTGCCTCAGCCCGCCTCACACACTCGTACGCGGACAACCGGTGAACCGTGACATGCTCGTCGACTTCAAGGTGCTGAGGCCCTTCGGCCAGACCCCGGGCAACGAACGCCCACATGAGCTCATCCGACAGGCCCGGCGAAGTATGAAACCGGCAGAGGGGCTCGATGGTTGCAGCTTTGTGCCCGGTTTCTTCTTCAAGCTCGCGGGCGGCGCAGGCCAGGGGGTCCTCCCCTTTTTCCAGGGTTCCTGCGGGGAGCTCCCACATCCAGTCCTCGACGCTCAGGCGCCAGTTGCGGATCATGACGATTTCCTGACCCCGAGGTCCGTCGGCCAACGGCAGGACAATCACCGCACCCGGATGCCGAACCACTTCGCGCTGCAGCGTGGGTTTCCCGGGCTCGGTAAGCGTGAGCATTTCGAAGTTGAACTTGCGTCCGACGTGCAGAAGCCGTCGATTGACTGTGGGAACAGAGTTTGCGTCGCCTAACATGAGCCGCTCCTGGTTGATTGGGATGTTCTGGACTGTCGCCGCCCGCACGCCCGCTGAACCTCTGTGACGCCCGCCATGTCCGCCGTACCGAACACGACCCCCACAAACGGCCATCGGGAGGGTGATCCTTCCGGGCCCATCATTCGCCTGGAAAACGTGAAAAAGTCGTTCGGAGGCCCGCCGGTGCTGGACGGGGTGTCGATCGACTTTGCGCCGGCCCAGACGACGGTGATCATGGGGCCCTCGGGGTGCGGGAAGTCGGTGACGCTCAAGCACATCGTGGGGCTGCTCCGCCCGGATTCGGGGAGCGTCTACTTTGACGGGCGCCGGGTGGATCATCTGACGGAACGCCAGTGGATGCCCATCCGCCTGCAGATCGGCCTCCTGTTTCAGATGGGGGCGCTGTTCGATTCGATGTCGGTCGGCTCGAACATTGAGTTTCCGCTGATCGAGCACACCAAGCTCTCCAAGGAAGAACGGCGCAGCCGCATCAAGCAGGCGCTGGAGGTCGTCGACATGGCGGGGGCCGAGGACCGCCAGCCGACCCAGCTTTCGGGCGGGCAGCGCAAGCGGGTGGCGCTGGCGCGAGCGATCGTGCTGCGCCCGCGCGTCGTGCTGTACGACGAGCCGACCACCGGGCTCGACCCGGTGCGCTCGGACGGCATCAACGAACTCATCATCAAGCTTCGTCAGACCATGGGCGTCACGAATATCGTCGTGACCCATGACCTGACCAGCGCCCGCAAGATCGCCGACCGGGTGATCATGCTGCTGGGAGGCAAGGTGGCCGCCGACGGCTCCTTCCGATCGCTGGAGCGTTCGCGTGATGAGCGCATCCAGCACTTCCTGACCGGCACGTACGCCCGAGACGAAGACGACGAGACCATGACGGTTCAGCCTGAGAGCCGACGGGAGACAGTCTGATGTTCCGCAGCCCGCTCATCCGAGATTTCCTGACCGGCCTGTTCGCCATCGGCACGCTGGCCGGCCTGTCGATCACGCTGATCCTCTTCGGCGCCAGGCTGGGGCTCGGGGGCGAGGTGTACACATTCCGCGTGCACATGGCCAACGGGTCGGGGCTGGCGGAGACCTCCCCCGTCACGCTCAATGGGATCAAGATCGGCAAGGTCGTCCGGACCAGCGTCGCGACGCCCCCCGAGATCGGGGCGATCGTGGTCGTTCAGGTGCGGGGCGATGTGGCGGTGCCCCGCACCGCGGTCGTGTCCGTGGACAAGGGCCTCATCGGCGACTCGTTCATCGAGTTTACGATTCCCGAAACCATCACCAAGGAGCAGTGGGCCGACGTCATCAAGAAGGACGACACCTTCGAAGCGGGCAACCCCCAGACGATGTTCGCCCGGATCAGCACGATGCTCGAAAAGCCCCTCGCCAAGCTCGACGAGACGGCCGGAAGCATCAACCGCCTCGCCAAGACCTACGCCGACCTGGGCGATCGCCTGACAGACATGCTCGAGGTGCGCACCGCCGCCGAGGTCGATGCGGGCAAGGCGCCCAACATCCGCAGCACCATCGCCCGCCTCGACGCGGCCCTGGCCAGCGCCAACAAGTGGCTCGGCGATGACGCCCTGCGGGGCCAGGCCTCCGATGCCGTCGCCAAGGCCAACCGCTCGCTGGACCAGTTGAGCGACCTGGTTCAAACCTGGAAGCAGACCGGGGCGAAGGTCGATTCATCCCTCGACAAGGTGACGCAGGTCGCGGACGACGCCAAGGCAAGCTTCCATCAGGCGGCCGACCAGGCGGTGGAGACGCTGCGCAAGGCCGACGAAGCCGCGGCGAGCCTCGCCAAGGCGATCGAATCGGTCAATCAGGGCAAGGGCACGCTGGGGCAACTCAGCCAGAACCCCGACCTGTACAACTCGCTGCGCAGCAGCGCCGATCGGCTGGACAAGGTCCTGACCGAGGTGCAACTGCTGGTGGAGAAGTACAAGGCCGAGGGGATCCCGATCAAGTTCTAGTCGGCTGGCCGGTTCTCAACTCTTCGCCGGGGCCGGGGCCGCGGGTGCGGGAGCCTTGATGACGCCATCCCGCATCGCCATGCGCTTGGCCACAGACGCCCCGCTGTTCAGCGCCCCTTCCATATATCCGACGAACTTGTAGCACGTGTGCTCGCCCGCGAAGTGGATGCGGCCGAGGCCTTCGCGCAGCGTCGGTCCCATGGCCGTCACCTGGCCGGGGGCGGGGAATGAATAGCCCGCCTTCAGCCACGGGTCGTTGGGCCAATCCATGAACCGGGTTTCGACGAAGGCCTCCTTGAAGCCCGCGTACATCTTCTCGTACTCCGCGGCATAGGCCTCGTCGCGCGCAGGCTTGTCCATGTCCAGCGCCCGCTTGCAACTCGCAGCACCGGAGAACCCCACCAGGCACGCCGGGCCTTCTTCCTTCTTTTCCCCCTGGTTGTCGGCGCCGTCCCAGGTCATGTTGATCAGGCCGTCGCTCAGCGCGTCCGGGCCCTGCTTGTGCTTGAGCCAGAAACGCTCCTTGACGTGGGCCAGGTACTTCACATTCAGCCCCATCTGCGGCGACAGCGCCCCGGGAAGCGCCGGGCGCCACTGAATGCGACTCCACACCGTGGGCGGCACCGTGCACACCAGTTCGTCGCACTCGATCTCCCGCCCGTCGCGACACGTAACAACCACGCGGTCGCCCTTGATCTCAACCTTGGAGGCGGGAAGTTCGAGGGTGATGCGGTCCTTGCCGATGGCGCCCGCCAGCTTGTGGGCCAGCGCGTCGTTGCCCTGCTTGCAGCGGTACACCTCGCTGTCGGTCCAGAACTTTTCCAGCCCTCCGCCCTTCACCATCGCGAGGTTGCCCAGGTAGCTCTGGCTCGCGCACTCGACGCCATTGTCGGCCATGAGCTGAAGCGCGATGCCCTTCTTGCCCAGCTCGCCCACTTCCAGCGTGTCGATCCACTGCTGCAGCGTGCGGGCGTCCCACTCCTTGGCCTTGGGGTGCGTCCAGGGCGTGTCCTCGTCGACCTCGGCCGCGTCCTTGTTCATCAAGGGATAGGCGAGATCGAGTTCCTTGTAGAGCGCGGCATTGTCGTCGTCGGACAAAACCTGACCGCCAAGTACGACGGGCGAGGTGAGCGATTCGTCCTCGGTCACATCCAGAAAATCCAGCCCGAACTGCTTGGCGTAGGCGACCCAGGTGGGGTGGTTCGAGCCGATGAGCTCGGCCCCGCCTTCGATGTTGCGCCCGGGGATGTACTCGTTGGCGTTGGCCGCGTTGAAACTGAGCACCCGCCCGCCGATGCGGCTGCGGGCCTCGATCACGGTCACGTCGTATCCCGCGGCAATCAGCTCATGAGCGCACGCAAGCCCCGAGAAGCCAGCACCAAGCACCACCACGCGCTTGCCGGCGCTGCCCCGCACCGCTCGGGCAAAGGCGGGCCCGGAGAGAAGCATCCCCGCCGCCCCGGCCAGCGTGAGCTTCAGCATGTCGCGCCTCGAAGCGTTGAAACGCTCGGACTGGTAGCGCTGCATGAGGCGTGCGTAGAGCGATCGAGTCATGATTCCCCTCCGGAGGTCGGTGTCCTGTCAAGACCCCGGCGCAAAGCCAGGGTCGGTCTGATTGCACGAAGCAGCGCCCGCGGCTTTGGCCGGGGGCGCTGTGAATCGGAGCGACGGTTCACTCGTCGTTGGTCGGGCCGACGGCGAGCATCCACAACTTGAAGAAGTTCATCACCTGCTGCTTGGTGAGCTTGTTGGCGTTCAAGGAATACGTGACCTTGCTCGAGGCAACGGTCTCGCCCCCCGAGCCGAACGCGTCGACATACGCGATGGTGCCGGTGAGGCACGGCACGGAGTTGTCGACCGCGAAGAAGGCGTCTTCGCCCGAGAGCTTTTCGAAGGCCGCGGCTTCGCCCGAGGCGGTCTTGTTCTTGTCCTCGTTGAACCGGAGGTTGAACTGGTATTCACCCTTGCCGTTGGCCTT
Source organism: Tepidisphaera sp. (assembly GCA_016124375.1). Lineage (GTDB taxonomy): Bacteria > Planctomycetota > Phycisphaerae > Phycisphaerales > UBA1924 > RI-211. Next base: position 125,220 of record WGNV01000002.1, on the reverse strand, counting down.
GCGGTCGGCGTCCTCGACCCACTTGATGGTGCCGGTGACGTTGTCTTCGATCTCCTTGCCGTCGAGCGTGTACCGGAACTTGATGCCGTCGGTCACCCAGTTGCCGGTCTCGTAGTCGTAATCAAGGCGTCCGGTGACGGTGCAGCGCGGGTAGACCTCGGCCGGGCCCTTGGCCAGGATGATGTTCTCGAAGCGCATGGGGTCCGAGTGCTTCACGCTGAACTCGACGGTCTTGTCCCCGATGATGCGCTTGTAGGTGGCGCCGACCAGCGTGTCCTTCTTCTCGGCCTTGCCGATGAGGCGCCCGCCGAAGGGATCGGTGAACGCCGGGGCCTTCCCCACCGCGTCGATCGCGATGCGCAGCGGACGCTCGCTCTTTGAGCCCCCCGCCAGGTCGTAGGCGCCGGTGCCGGGGTCGATCGGGATGAGCCCGACCCACTTGCCCACCACGCGGCGCTGTTTCAGGTCTTTGGGGTTCAGCACCGCCAGATCGATCGAGTAGCCAAGCTCGGCCATCTGCTGCTTGCGACCCAGCAGCTTGGAGTAGAGATTCGGCTGGCGGGTGATCTCACCCGAGAACTCGGTGGTCTTGGCGACGGAGAACTTGAACTTGTACATGTCCTTGACGCCCAGGGCGGCGGAGCCTTCCTTGAGGTCCCCCGAGGTGTCGAGATTGGTGCGGGTCAGGAAGTCGATGTCCATGGTGCCGGCGATGACGGCGTCCTCTGTCATGGCTTCCTGGGCGCGGGCGAGCGGGGCGAACATGGTGATGCCCCCCGCCGCCACGATGCACGCCGACCGCAAGATCGAAATCCTGTTCATGCTTCTATCTCCTGTTGAGTACCGACCCCTCGCCGCAGGCCCGGGAGCGCGTGTGCGACCCCCGCCTGAGTTGTCTCAGAATATCGGACGGATGACACCCCGCACAACTGCCCACGGCGGGGCTGTTGGTCGGAGAACGGGAGGGTGGATTTTGGGACGCTGGCACGCCCGTCCGAAGCGTCGACGCGACAGGTACTTAGTCGTTCCGTGCGGGCGAATCGCTCGGCGGGCGACTGAACAACAGCACCAAATGAACCCGGCTCTTGACACCCAGCTGGGCGTAGATCGCCTTGGTGTGGTCGTGCACAGTGTGCTTGCTGCGCCCCAGGCGCTCCGCAATTTGGGGCTCCGTGCAGCCGACAATCAGCAGATCAAGCACTTTTCGCTGGGCGTCGCTCACACGTCGGAGAAGGTCGGGCCGGGACTGGGAAATCCGCTGGCCTTGATGCTCAAGCTCTTCAATCGAGCGAACGGCCGAACCAGAACCCCCCGGCTCGCCACCAGAATGGGTGGTTGGCGACGGATCACCGTGCTGATCCCCGCGAGTAGAAAGGTGCATGAGCGTTCCCCCAACTTGCCTCGTCGCTGACTTGCCCGGCCGGACCCGAGATTCCGGACGGCCCACGTCAGTTTGAGAACGAAGTATCGAACCGCTCCCCCCCACGAACCATTGAGGACTTTGCCTCATTTACTACGAGCACGAACTTTCAAGCGTTACCTAGTTTACCAGAAAAGTCCAAGGGTTTCCCGCAGTTGACAACTAGGCTTCGACCAAACCCTCACGAATTGCGAACCTGGCGAGTTCAACGCGATCGTGGATTTCGAGCCGTGACATCACGCTGGATGCGTGGTTTTCGACCGTCTTGACCGACAGATGCATCGTCGCGGCGATTTCCTTCTTCGACATCCCTTTGGCGATGTATCGCAGCACCTCGAACTCACGCGCGGTCAGCAGGCCCAGGCGGCCCTTGACTTCGGCCCCGAGGTGGACGCCATCGGCGTCGATCACCAGACGCGAGGCGACCTCGGCGGAGAAGTAGGTTTGCCCGGCGGCCACGGCGCGGATGGCGCGCAGGAATCGCTCGGGAGGTTCGTTCTTGGTGACATAGCCCATCGCGCCGCAACGCAACGCGGATTCGATGTAGCGATCATGCGTGAACGCACTCAGGAAGAGCACCCGCGTCTTGGGGCAGCGAGCGACGATGGTGGCGGCAGCGTCGAAGGCGGCAACCCCGGGCATGTCGATGTCGAGCACGGCGATGTCCGGCTGGTGCTTCAGCGCGGCGGCGATGGCTTCGTCGGCGGTGCGGGCCTCGGCAACGACGATGAGGCTTGACACCTGGTTGAGGACCTGCGCCAGGCTCTGACGCACGAGGGTGTGATCGTCGGCGAGGAGCACCTTGATGGCGATGGTCATGGGCGTGGTCCTTGGTCGGCCGCCGGCTCGCCCTGGTGGGCGTGGGAGGCGATGTCGGGGGCTGATTCCGGTGGGTTGCGGCTGAGAATGGCGATGGCGGCGTTGAGCGACGTCAGTTGGAAGGGACGCTCGATGGCGTACACACCGGGGCTGATGAGCCCGGTGCCGGACTCGGGCCCGACGATGACACAGCGGGCCTGCGGGCTTCGAGCGTAAATCTCGCTCCAGAGCGGAGGCAGCCCGGGCGTGTCCATCGCGTGATCGATGACCGCAAGATCGACGCGGATGTTCTCCTGGGTCAGCAGTTGCCGGGCCTCGCGCTCGTCGACGGCCTGCAGCACTTCAAGGCCGAGAGAGGCCAGCGCACCGGCGACCAGCCCGCGGGGCAGGCGGGCCCGCATCACCACCAGGGCGTGCTTGGCGGACCAGGTCGGGGCGGCACCCGGCGCGGCCTCAGCGTCGTCCGCTCGTGCCGGGGCACGGATCGAGAACGTCGTTCCCTGACCGAGCTGGCTTTGCAGTTCGATGGTCCAGCCGTGCTCGGTGGCGACGCCGTGAACGACGGCCAGGCCAAGTCCGCTGCCTTGGGGCTTGGTCGTGAAAAAAGGCTCGAATATGTGCGACTTGGCGTCGTCTGGGATGCCGATGCCGGTGTCGGCCACGAGGATGCGAACCATCGCGGCGCCGTCAAGGCCCGTCTCGAATGCAGCCCGCAGGCTCACGCGGCCACCCGTGATGACAGCGTCGGCGGCGTTGAGCAGCAGGTTGATAAGCATCTGCCGCACCTGGGTCGCGTCGGCGAAGATGGCAAGACCTCGGGCAGGCTCCAGGTCCAAGTCCAGCGGGACATCGGGCGGGGTCATGGACTTGAAGAGGGAAACCGACGACTCGAGCAGCGGGAGCAGCGGCGTCCACGCCATGTCCGGGCGGGAACGGCGAGCAAAGGTGAGGAGCGAGCTTGCAACGCCCGAGGCCTGGCGGGCGGCTTCTTCGAGCTGCTTGAGGTTTTCGAGCGCGGGGTGGTCGGGCCCGAGCATCGAGGTCGCGAGCGAGGCGTGCCCGCGCACCGCGGTCAGCAGGTTCGTGAAGTCGTGCGCGATGCCCGAGGCGAGGGTGCCGATCGCCTCCATCTTCTGCGCCTGGCGCAGGCGGGCCTCGCTGGCTTCCAGGCTCTGCTGGGTCATCATGCGTTCGATTTCGGCGGAGACGCGGGGGGCGCAGATTCGCAGAGTTTGCTGAATGACCTCGCTCTCGCCGGGGAGGGCTGCGTCATTGAGGACCATCAGGATGCCGAGGTTGCGGCCTTTGGAGTCAACCAGCGCTGTGCCGCAGTAACTCTGCGCCTCCATGGCGATGAGGGACGGCCGGCCGGGAAAGAGGGATTGCAGGTCGCCACGAAAGTAGGCGGCTCCGGTCGCCAGAACCTTCTCGCATGGAGAGTCGGGGATGGAGTACAGCGTGTCGGGTTGCAGTGACGAGCGATCGGCGATAGCCATGGTTCGGGCGACAGATCCATCGTCATCGTCAAGGCGCATGACAATCGCCCAGCGCGTACCCAGGGTGGCATTAAGCCTGAGGACCAGACTCTGAAGGAAATCGGGGCCGCTGAGGCGAGCAAGGTCCTGGGATAGGGCACTCAGCATGTCCTCGGCCAGACGCCGGCGGTGGACGTCCACCGTGACGCCCAAGACGCGACTGGCGGGCGCCACATCCCGGGGCTGGGCGCGGAAGACTGTCTGGTGCCAGCGGTAGGTGCCGTCGTTCTCCAGCAGCCGGTATTCGAACTTGCCCTCGCCCGCGTGGTCCAGCACACCCTGCACGTCGCCCTGGAGGCGATGGCGGTCTTCCGGGTGCACCCGGGCGAGATAGGCGGTGATCTGTCCGTTGGGCCCCAGGGCCGGGCGGCTGTGCATGAACGCGCCCGCCCGCATGGTGTTGGTGGCCAGATCCAGGTCCCACGGGATCAGGCTCATCCCCTCGTAGGCCACACGCAGGAGCGATTCACGCTCGAAGACCTGGCGGCGGATGCGGTCGCGCTCGACGGCGTGCCGGATGCACCGGTCAAGCACTTCCGGGCCGAGCTTGCCCTTGATGAAGTAGTCCTGGGCGCCTTCGCGGTCAGCCGCCAAGGCCAGCTCATCGTCCTCGAGGGAGGTGAGCACGACCATGGCGACATCGGGCGCGGCTTCGCGCACGCGGCGCAGGGAATCCAGCCCGCGGCTGTCGGGCAGCATGAGGTCCAGGAGCACCACTTCGGGCTTTTGGGATTCCGGTCCAAGCAGCTTGACGAGCGCGGCGGCGAGGGTGTCGGCGTGAAGGATCTCGCAGTAGCCGTGATCCTCGAGCATGATCGAGAGCAGCGTGCGATCGCCCGGGTTGTCCTCCACGATGAGCACTCTCATGTGGAACGCTCCGATCCTGGGGGAGAGACGGGCGAAAGCGCATCGGGTTCGAGAGGGGTTTTGAACTCGAGCATGCCCGGGGAATCGAGCGAGACCGGCAGGGCCTCATCGCTCACGGCGGGGAGGGTGAAGTACGCGCGAAGGCCAGCGGACTGGTCGCCTGGCTCGAGCCAGATCATGCCGCAGAGGCGTTCGATGATGCGCTGGCATATGGAGAGGCCCAGCCCGCTGCCCTTGACCTCGCCCGGGCGGGGCGAACCACGGCGGAACATCTCGAACACTTCGCGTCGGAGTTCAGGGGGGATGCCGACCCCGTTATCGCTGACGCAGAAGCGCCACATGTCGTTGACGCGTTCGGCGTCGATCATGATGCGCACGGGCCGCTCGCTGCGATAGCGGATGGAGTTGGCGATGAGATTCTGAAAGACCATGACCAGCAGCGACTCGTCGGCGGCGACCCGTGGCATGGAGCCGACCTCGATGACGGCGTTCTGCTGTTCGATCTCGAGCCGGAGGTGGGACATCGCCAGGCGCACGGCGCGGGCGGAATCAACGGGCGCGACGCGGAGAGCGCGCGACCCGGCCCGGGAGTATTGAAGCAGGTCGTCGAGCAGGCGCTTCATGCGGTGCGCCCCGTCCGTGATGAACGCAAAGTATGAACGCTCGCGCTCGTTCAGGCGGGTGCCCAGACGCCCCTCCAGCAGGGTCGCAAAGGACGAGATCATCCGCAGCGGTTCCTGGAGATCATGCCCCGCGATCGCGGCGAAGCGATCGAGCTGTTCATTCTTCTTCGCAAGCTCGGTGGTCCGGTTGGCGAGCGTCCGACGCTCGTTCTCGCGGGGGGTGACATCGAAGCCAATCACAAGGCGAGCATCCGCGGAAATGAACGGGGCCGGACGGTTGACGAGATCGACCCAGATCACTTCGCCCGAGCGGGTACGGTGGCGGCAGGTATACCGGAAAGGCTGCGACTGGGCGCGGATGCGAGACTGCATCTCGTGCATGGCCGTCAGGTCTTCCGGCGGGCGGATGTCCCCGATGGTCATTTCGGCCCACTCGGCGCGGCTATAGCCGTAACGTTCGACCGCGGCCTGGTTCACACGAATGAACGCGAGCGTGTCGATCGAGTAGACCCAGATCGGCACGGGGATGAAGTCGAGCAGTTTTCGGGACTGCATCTCCATCTCCCGCAGCGACGCCATCACCTGCGCCGCTCGGCGCTGACGCAACGACACATCGCAAAAGCCGGCGAGCGACGAGGCGAATGCGGCGAGCAGTTGGCGATCGTCGGGGGATGGGGGTGAGCCGTCGGTGCGGCTGATCCAGAGCGTGCCGCGAAGCTCGCAGTCGCACGAAAGTGGGTGCGTCGCGGTTGCCGGGGTGTCCGGGGTTGGCGTGCCGTCCGCGGCGAGGCCGACTTCGAAGCCCGGGAGCGCCTGGCGAAGCGAAGCAAGAAACGCTTCGAAGGCGTGGGGCGCGGTATCGGGACGATCAGGCTTTGAGAGCAGGACAAGGAGCGACCGCAGGCCCGCGGCCCGGGCGTCGGCCCCGGCGAGCTGGTGCTGAAGTTCGGTGAGCTCGCGGGCTGATCGCTTGTCGGCGTCGGCGCATCGCTCACGCAGGGCCGAGATTCTGGTGCGCTGAGCGGTGACCACCATGCCCAGCACGAAGATGCATAGGACAAGGCTCGCGAGGATGATCAGGCCAAAGGGGTAGCCGGGGCGCGAGCCTGAAGCCTGGGCTGCGGCAAATGGCGCAGCGACCACGATCGTTGCGGTGAATATGAGCCGCGACTCACGTGCGGGAGACGCGACAGCACAGCATTCCGACACGATTGATCGGAAACTGGTGACCGAGCGTCGGCTGTTCCCACGCGACACAGCCATGGCTCCAGTCTACCGAAATCCGAGCTGAAATGAGCCGTTGTCGGGAGAAACGATTGAAGTTTTTTTGCGGACAATCATGACCTCAGGTAGCGAGAAAAGCTGCCGTTCGCACCCCGGGATTCCGGAATCAGTGGGCGTAAGCCCTTTCAGATTGAGGACCTCTACAGCCGTTCAAAGCCCGGCAGCGGCCCAACCAGCGGCAAGCAGTACTCGATGAACTTCTTGCTCACGTTGTTGTGCCCGCTCAGGAACTCCTTGGGCATGTGCCGCGTCTTGGCGGCGATCGCCTTGAGATCCACGCGTTTGTAGTCGCTGGCATAGGGCTCGCCAGCGGCGCCGAGGTACGCCTCGCTGCCGCTGCCCGTGCGCACGATCGCGACGCTGCCATCGCGGGCACCGTGAAGGGGTAGCATGGCGGCGTATTGGCCCGAGCGGCGGGCCTCAAGGCGATCAACCGGGCTGGCATCGGGCCAGCAGCGCTGGACGTACCCGAAGGTGTCGGCGCGCACGCGCGGGGCCTTGCCGCCGACGGGGGTAAGGCGTTCCTTCAGAAGATCGCCGAGTTGGTCGCCGAGTGCCCCACTGCCGCTGAGCTGGACGTTGCCGTGGGCGTCGACCTGGGCGTTCTTGATGAGTTTGGCGCCGATCGGCGTGCCTTCTTTGTCTTGGATGCCCTCGGAGACGACGATGTGGCAACGCCCCTTGGCGGCGTAAATCGCCTCGACATCGGCGGCGAAGCGATCAAGGTCGAACGGAACCTCGGGGCAGTAGATGAGCTGCGGGCCGTCGGTCGTGGCCGAGGGCACATCGTCAAACTCGCGATCGCGGCGGCGGGCCAGGGCGCTGGCGGCGGTGAGGAACCCCGCGTGGCGACCCATCACGACGTTGATCTTGATCCCGGGCAGCGAGATGTTGTCCATGAAGTCGGCCATGCAGGCCATCGCCACGAACCGGGCGGCACTGGGGAAGCCCGGGGTGTGGTCGTTCTCCATCAGATCGTTGTCGACGGTCTTGGGCACGTGGAAGCAGCGCAGGTCGTAGTCGCTGCTCACGGCCATCTCCCGCACCAGGCGGCAGGTGTCGCTGCTGTCGTTGCCTCCGATATAGAAAAAATACCGCACGTCGTGCTTCTTGCACGCCTCGAGCACGCGCTCGCAGTACGCGGCGTCGGGCTTGTCGCGCGTGCTGCCCAGCCCAGCGCTGGGCGTCATCGCCAGGCTGTCGAGGCGGTCCTGGTGCATGTCGGTCATGTCGTACAGGTCGCCCTTGGTGAGGCCACGCACGCCGTGGCGCATGCCGAAGACTCGCTTGGCCACGCCCGCGGCGTGCAGCCCGAGCCGCAGCCCCTCGACAACGCCCACGAGGGACTGGTTGATGACAGCGGTCGGACCGCCGGATTGACCGATGACGGCGTTGCCGGGAATGAGATCGGAGATGGGGAACATGCGGGCCTTTTGGAGGGTTGAATGGTGCGTACCAGGCCCCCGGAAACGGCCGGGGGCGGTTCAGGCGATAGTACCGAGGTGGGATGGGTGCGGAGGGAGGGGTGCGTGGATGTGAACTGCGAGGGGTCTTTGGGGCCCGCCAATGCCAGAGGACGGGGTAGCACCTGGCTCCGGCGCCTCCATCCCCAGTGTGCGAATGGCGATCCATACCGATTCCGGGCGAATGCTCGTGTTCATCCCGGAGGGATGAACGATGGTTGCCAGGGGTGGCTTTGCACCCCTGGAATGGGGTCCAACTGCCTTCTCACCTACCCCAGCGGGGTAGGTGCCTCTCATGATCACTCCAGATACTTGGAATCGAACTGCACTCCGTGTCTTCGCAGCAACTCCCGGAACTCCAACAACGAGTCGAACTTCTCGTGATGTTCCTTCTGCCTGCGGATGTACTCGGCTACATCGTCGATCGCCGACTTGCTCACGGTGAAGCCCCCGTATCCCTCCTGCCACGCGAAGTCGTTCCTGTGTTCGAAGGTCCTGTGAATCCACTCTGACGATCGTTTCTTCACGTGGCGAAGCATGTCGGAGATCGCGAGGTCTGAGGGAAAGATCGTGAGGAGGTGGATGTGGTCGGCGGTGCCGTTGATCGCAACCGGGGTGCATTTGAGATCTTTGAGGATGCCGCCCGTGAAGGGGTGGAGACGTTCCTCGATCTCTGTCGTAATGATCGGGAGGCGATGCTTGGTGCTGAAGACCGCGTGATAGATGTTCTGGGTCCAGGAACTCGGCATGGAGTCAGCGTACTTCGCCTACCCCGCTGGGGTAGGTAAGACGGAAGCAAGAAGGGGTATTGAGGCTGCCTTCCAGGGGTGCAGAGCCACCCCTGGCAACCTTCACTCATCCCTCCGGGATGACGCGGCGGGGCGATTCGGCGACGGGTTCCGAAACGACCGGTGGAGGGGGTGAAAATGAAGACATCCTGGGCGGCGGGGCGGACGATCAGAGCCTGGCCAGATTGACCCCCGAAATGACCGGGCTACCATCCCCTCCTCTCCGGACGTGGGCGGTGCGCTCTTTGGCCGGGGGTGTGCGGGTTCGGGTTGGTGTTTGAGTCGGGTTTCTGTGCAGAAATCGCGTTTTTTCGCCACCGTAGCTCAGTGGTAGAGCACTCCCTTGGTAAGGGAGAGGTCAAGGGTTCAAGTCCCTTTGGTGGCTTTGGGTTGTGGGGTTAGCCCCCCTTGGCCCCGCGGGCGGTTTTGGCAGCCGTCGGCGACACGCTGGGTGTTGGTTTCGTGTGGCTGGCCTGGTGGAGGCGATATGGGAGCCCCGCCCCAGGCCTTCTAGATGGGTATCCCGAGCAGGCGGACGCACGCGCGGATCGCGGCGTCTTTGTTGGAGATTTCTCCCATGGCGAAGGGCAACTTTGAGCGTAAGAAGCCGCACGTGAACGTCGGCACCATCGGTCACATCGACCACGGCAAGAGCACCCTGACCGCGGCCCTCTCGGCCCGCTCGGCTGCTCGTTTCGGCGGCATCATCAAGAGCTACGCGGAAATCACCAAGGGCGGCACCGTCCGTGACGCCAACAAGACGGTGACCATCGCGTCCTCGCACACCGAGTACGAAACCGAGAAGCGGCACTACGCCCACGTGGACTGCCCGGGCCACGCCGACTTCGTGAAGAACATGATCACCGGCGCCGCCCAGATGGACGGCGCGATCCTGGTCGTGTCGGCCGCCGACGGCCCCATGCCCCAGACCCGCGAGCACGTGCTGCTGGCCCGCCAGGTCGGTGTGCCCTACATCGTGGTGTTCCTGAACAAGGTCGACCTGGTCGACGACCCCGAACTGCTGGACCTGGTCGAGCTGGAAGTCCGCGAGCTTCTCAAGAAGTACGGCTTCCCGGGCGACGACACCCCCGTGGTGCGCGGGCAGAGCAAGGCCGCCCTTGAGAACCCCAAGGACGACAAGATCTGCAAGCCGATCGATGACCTGTTCAACGCCATCGACAGCTACATCCCCGAGCCCACCCGCGAGGTCGACAAGCCCTTCCTGATGAGCGTCGAAGACGTCTTCAGCATCAAGGGTCGTGGTACCGTGGCGACCGGGCGTATCGAGCGTGGCAAGGTGCGCGTCGGCGATACCGTCGAGATCGTCGGTATCCGCAGCGAGAAGAAGACCTCGGTCGTCACCGGCGTCGAAATGTTCCAGAAGACGCTCGACGAAGGCATGGCCGGCGACAACGTCGGCGCCCTCCTGCGTGGCGTTGAAAAGGACGACATCGAGCGCGGGCAGGTGCTGTGCAAGCCCAGCTCGATCAACCCCCACACCAAGTTCAAGGGCGAGGTCTATATCTTGACGAAGGAAGAAGGCGGGCGTCACACCCCGTTCTTCACCGGCTACCGCCCCCAGTTCTACTTCCGCACGACGGACGTGACCGGTACGGTCAAGCTGCTGGGCGGCGCCGAAATGTGTATGCCCGGCGACAACATCACCATGGAGATCGACCTCATGGGCAAGCCCGTGGCCATGGAAAAGGGCCTGCGCTTCGCCGTGCGTGAGGGCGGCCGCACCATCGGTTCGGGCGTCGTGACCGAGATCATCGAGTAAGGTCGCAGTTGGAAGATTGGATTGAATCGTTCGGTCGGTAGATTGGGTTTGAATGCGGCCCGGTGCGAGATTCTCGGGCCCAGGTTTGAAATCATGGCCGGTGGAAGAGGATGCGTCGGCGCGGAGCGCCGGCCCCACACGGCCTATCATGTTTTCTGCCGTCCGGGCCAACTTGGTCCGGACGGCGGTTTCTAGGGACAGCCCCGGACGGCGGGGCCCATCTCCCGGCGAACCTTGGGCCGGGGACGTGCAGTTGATCCGGGCGTGGCCCGGCGGACCGAGATATCGAAAGGCTGAGTGCAGGATGGCGAAGAAGAAGTCGATGGCCCGCGAGTATGTGTGGCTGCAGTGCACCGAGTGCGGGGACCTGAACTACCGCACGTCGGTGAACACCAAGGGCGGCATGCCCGAGGGTCTGAAGGAAGGACTCATGAAGTTCTCGCCTCGCCTGCGCAAGCACACCCGGCACAAGGTCAAGCGGAAGTAATCCCGCGCGAGGTCTCAGGGCCTCGCCAGGACGGCAGACAGAAACAAGGCGACCGATCGGCCGCCCAACGGCCTGAACCGGCAGCCTCGTACGGCGGTAGCTCAACTGGTAGAGCAGCGGATTCCAAATCCGCAGGTTGCGGGTTCAAGTCCCTCCCGCCGTGTTCGTTCGAGTTCAACCATGACGACCACCAACGCGGGCCCCTCGTTGCCCGACACCAATGAACGTTCGCAGCCCGGGGCCCCCAAGGCCTCGCTGGTTCAATACGGCCTGTACAAATGGGGGCAGGGGTACTGGGTCCGCGTGCTGACCGCCGCCATGCTGGGCGTGCTGTTCATGGTGGCCGCGGGCTGGGCTTGGGCGGAGCTGCAGGCAGTGCACCTGCCAACGCCGAAGTACTCGATGCAGCTCGAGCAGGTCAGCGGCTCTGCCCCGACCGGCGCCAACGTCTCGCTCGAGCACGCGGTCGACGGCAAGACCGACACGATCGGCACGGCGATCGTCGAGCAGTTCACGCCCGAGGGCAAGACGCAGGGACGCCTGGTCATCGGCAAGATCACGCTCAACGCGGGATCGGTGATGGAAGACGTGAACCGGGTCGAGGTGGTGGGCACGGCGCCATTCGCAGCGACGGCGATCCGCCCCCAGGGCATCCCGGTGTTCGATCTGATCTACCTTCAGACCGGGGCGGTGCTCGTGGTGGTGCTCACCGGGCTTGTGACGGTGTACCTGGTGGCGGGGCGTTCGCCGGGCACGGTGGAGTTCCTGATCGCGACCGATGGCGAGATGAAGAAGGTGAACTGGTCGACGAAGCAGATCATCATGGACTCGACGTCGGTGGTGATCGGCGCGACGTTCCTGATTGCGTTCCTGCTGTTCCTGTTTGACAGCATTTTTTCGCAGCTCGCAACCCTGTCTGGGCTTCTGGGCTCCGGCAACTGAGCCGCAGGACGCGGCGGGTTCTTGCGAGATGGGTGGGGCGTTCTCTCTTTGCAGGTGTTTTCGGCCGTGACGCCGGGCCCGGTTTGAGGCCCTGGCGGAATCCGGCACAGCCGGACGGAGGTGAAGTGTGGGCAACGACAGCGACAAGAGCGTGCTCGACGGGCGCCCCAACGAGCGCACCGACCTGCTCAAGCCCGACGAACTGATCCGCCAGGAAGGCATGAACTGGTTCGTGCTGCGCGTGGCGTCGAACAAGGAATCGGGCGTGCGCGAGACGCTGCTCCGCAAGGTGCAGATCGAAGGGATGGGCCACCTGGTCGGGCGCATCCTCGTGCCCACCGAAAAGACCAAGACGATCAAGGCCGGCAAGCAGCGCATCACCGAGACCAAGCTCTACCCGGGCTACGTCTTCGTCGAGATGCGCCTGGAGCCGGACGGGCGAATCCCCCAGGACGTCTTCTTCCTGATCAAGGAGACCACGGGCGTGGGGGACTTCGTTGGCACGGCCGGACGGCCGACGCCGATGAAGGAGCACGAGATCGAGAAGATGTTGCGCGACAGCCGCAAGCCGGAAGACGAGCCCACCATCAAGCTGGTCTTCAAAAAGGGCGAGCACGTGGTCATCAAGGAAGGCCCGTTCCAGGGCTACGAGGGCACGGTCGACGAGCTCTTCCCCGACAAGGGCATGGTGCGAGTGCTGGTCACGATCTTCGGCCGCCAGGCCCCTGTGGACTTGGACGAGTGGATGATCGGCAAGGCCGAAGGGACGTAAGGCCGCATTCCGCCCCGGGTCGGCTTGGTCTCAGGCAACGAACTTCTTGGGCAGGTCCTGGGAGAACTTGAGGCCGTAGGCGTTGACGCCCTTGCCGTAGGGGCGGGTCCACACGACGCGCGCGTCGCGGGACTCGTGCTGGTCGCCCCGGGTGAAGGCCACGCGGCAGACGCTGTTGACGGCGAGCTGCTGGGTGGTGCTGATCTGGGCCCCGTGCACAGAAAGATCGATGATTTCACCCAGGGAGCAATCGACCTTGGCGCCGGCGAGGCGGGGCGTCGAGGGGTCACGCCGCTCGGCGGTCTTGGAGCGATCTTCCACGAACGCGCGAAGGATCTGCGCCAGGTTTTCAGAACGACTCGCCAGCTGAGCCGCGGCCTGATTCGAGGTCTGCGACAGCTCGCGATTGCCGTCGGCCAGGTGCTTGATCTCCGCAACGCGGCGGCTGATGTCGTCGCTCGCGGCCTGCTGGGCGGCGGTCGAGCTGGCGATGGTGTGGATCATCGTCGCGGTGCCCTGCGAGCCCTCCACGATGCGGGCGAGCGCATCCTGGGCGGCCTTGGCCAGGCGGGCGACCTCGCTCATTTCCCCCGCGCCCTTGGACATGCCGTCGTTGGCGCGGGTGGTGTCGGCCTGAATGGCGCGGATCGCGTCGGATACCTCGCGGGTCGCGACCGTGGTTCGCTCGGCCAGCTTGCGGACTTCGTCGGCGACGACGGCGAATCCTCGCCCGTGCTCGCCCGCTCGCGCCGCCTCGATGGCGGCGTTCAGGGCGAGCAGGTTGGTCTGGTCGGCGATCTCCTGGATCGAGGTCACGATGGCGTTGATCTCTTCGCTCCGCCGGCCCAGCTCTGCGACGCACGCGGCTCCGTCGCTCACGAGCTTCTCGGCCCCTTGCAGGCGGGAAATGGTCTTCACGACCATCTGCTGGCCATCGCTGGCCATGGCGCCCGCGTTCTCCGCGGCCTTGCTGGCCTGTTCGCTGCTGTGCGCGATCTCGGAGACGGAGCTGGAGAGTTCTTCGATGGCCGCGGCGATCTGCTCGACGGACTGCGCCTGCTGGCCCATGCCCGAGGCCTGAGAATCCAGCGACGTGCGGATGGTGCCGCTGCCGGTGCTGACTTCTTCGGTGACGCTCGAGGCTTCCTGCACGACCTCGTTGAGGCGGGATGAGAATCGATTGAAGGCCTGCGCGATGCGGGTGACTTCGTCGTGCCCGTCTGCCTGCACGAGGCGTTCGGAGAGGTTGCCCTGGCCCTGGGCGATCGCTTCCATGCGGTCGGTCAGGGCGAGGATGCGCCGGGAGACGGTGCGGGCGCTGATGGCGCCAAATGCGCCCAGAGCCGCGGCGGTGCCGAGAATCGCGTAGAGCATGGTCATTTTTGCGGCCTGGGCATTGGCGCGGGCCGTCTCGACGGTCTCGCGGGCCCTTGCCTCCACCTTGTCGCTGAGGTTGCCCATGGCGACTTCGAGCTTCTCGAAGTGCTCCTGGAAATCGGGCAGCATCTGCTCGGCCTTGGCCGCGTCGGTGCGGGTCATGGTGCCGGTCTTCTCGGCGCTCTCGAGATAGGCCTTCATGTCGGGCTCAACCTCGGCGATCGCCTCGAGCACCTTGGGATCAGTTACCAAGGCCTTGTTCTTGGCGAGCATGTCGCGGAAGTGGGCGGCGTGGTCCTTGAGCGCGTCCAGGGCTTCGTCACGCTCCTTTTCGGTCTTGGCGTTGACCGCCAGCACCACGTCGCCTCGCAGCGCGTCGTGCATCATGTCGCACTCCATGTGGTTGCGCAAGGCCTCGCCCGTGGTGGCGATCGAGTTGCTGTCGCTGGCCAGCGTGGAAAGCCCGTGCCAGCCGACCCATGCCACGGCGACCGCGGCCACAGGCCCCAGGAACGACAAGCCGAGCAGACGCAGGCGGATGGTCAGTGACATGCGATCCCTTTGTGAATGATCGTGTTGCGAGAACAATCCCGAGGCTGCATCGGAGATGTCGAGCAGGGGCTGAATCAGCGAGTGCTGGAATGCCAGGCCCGAGGTCGGTCCGTGCCGCACTGGCCCGGTTTCAGGTGACTGCGCGGAGCGGTCGTTCCCGCGACCAGTGATTCACTTTGGCCCCGCCCGCGCCGGCCCCTACGCTTTTGCCAGGGGATGTACGCCAACCACGGAGAGCCGCTGAGATGACCGATAACCCCAACGATTTCTGGTCGAAGTCCTCCGGCGGCAAAGAGGGCGACGGCGGCAAGCCGGCCAAGCCAGCCGAGTCCGGCCTTCGCGGGAAGTCCGAGAAGCAGGGCGAGACCTTCTGGGCCAAAGAGATGGCGAACCCGAAGGCTCCGGAGGGCGAGCCGAACGGGTGGTCGCAGGCGACGGCCGCCAAGGAGCGTGAGCAGGCCGAGCGGGACGCCCTGCTGAAGGACCCGAATCTGCACAAGCGGCGTCGGCGGCGGGTGATCCGCAACGTGGTTCTCGGGGTGGTGGCGGGGTTCGTGCTGCTGGTAGGTGTGTGCGTGATCTTCGCGCCGCAGATCGCATCCGCGATCGCGCCTGGCTACGCGAAGGACGCGGTGAACGGCTCGATCAAGGGGAAGATCGACCTTGCGAGTCTGAGCCTGAGCTGGGGCGGCCCGCAAGTGATCGAAGGGGTCACGCTGAGCGACCCCGACGGGCATGAAATCGCGAAGATGAACGTCGAAGCGCACGCGGGGCTCTGGGGCCTGGCGACGGGCAACCTGAACATCGGGCAGGTGAAGATCACGAAGGCTCGGGCGGCGGTGGTGCGCGAGGCCGACGGAACGACCAACATCCAGCGGGCGATCGAGTCGCGGGCGAGCGCGGGAAAGAGCGGAGCGGCGAGCAAGCCCGCGGGCGCTCCTGCGCCGTCGGAACCCGCGAAACTGCCCGAGGGGCTGAGCGTGGCGGTGGTGGTGAAGGACCTGCAGGCGACGTTCACGGACAAGGCGGCTGCCGGCGGCAAGCCCCTGACGGTGAACCTGCAGGATGTGGACCTTTCGGCTGGTTTGACGCCCGGCAAGCCCCTGAACGTGGATCTCTCGGCGCGGGCGGTGCCGGGCGGCGCCGGGGCGAACGAAAAAGGCGGGACGCTGGGTGTCAAAGCGCAGGTGGAGAACTGGTCGGCGCCGGACGGAAGGCTGACGATCTCGCGCCTGGCGGGGGACGCGACGATCACGTGCGAGAACATCCCGGTGGAGCTGATCGACGCCTTGGTGCCGATGCGGGCGGGCGAACACCCCCCCACTCTTCGCGAGGCGCTGGGGCCGAAGCTCAATGTGACGATCAAGGCGGGTGGTGACAGCGATCACGCCAGCGGCACGATCGACGTGAAGCTCGACAACGCAAGCGTGAACGGCGGATTTGCGTTTGACAAGGACGTGCTGACGACCAAGTCGCCGCTGGTGATCGCGGCGAAGGGGTCGGCCGTGGACGCCTTGGCGCCGGCGCTGCGCGAGGCGCTCAAGGCCAGCCCGCAGGTCACGATCGATTCGCTGCCGGACGCGACGCTGACGATCGACAAGATGAAGTATCACTTCCAGCCGGGGGGAAGGTCGTTCCCGCTGAGCGGGGCGGCGGCCAGCGTGACGCTGGACACCACGGGTATGACGGGTCAGATCTCATTGCCCGACCAGCCCAAGCAGGCGCTGGCGATTGCGCCGCTCCATGTGAGCATCGAGACGCAGAATCTGGCCGACAGCGTGCGGGTGATGGCGGCGTCGAATGCGACGATCGGGCAGACGCCGGCCGGGCAGCTGGGGGTGGACCTGACGGCGTCTGATCTGCTGGACAGCAAGGGGAACTTCAAGGCGGGCATGCCGGGCTCGCTGAGCGGGCAGGCGAAGTTTACGAAGCTCGCAACGGCAATCGCCCAGCCCCTGGTGGCGGGATTGGGGCTGGACCTGCCGACGGATGTCGGGCCCACCTTGGACGTGGCGCTGACCGCGGCCAGCGGGGCCAAGCCCGGCGATGCGGATGTGGATGTGCTGGTAACCGGCGACAAGCTCTCGCTGACCGGGGGCGCCAAGCTCAGCGGCGCGGCGCTCGCGCTCAAGCCCCAGGGGCTGACACTCGAAGCGGCCAGCGCCGGGTCGATCGCCAGCAAGTTCGCCAAGCCGGCCACGGGGTGGAAGGTGTCGCCCAAGCAGGCGGGCGGCAAGGCGACGGTGCTGGTGAAGTCGTTGACGCTGCCCCGAAAGGCGGATGGGTCGTTCGCGATGGATCAGGCGGCACTCGAGGCCAAGGTTGACCTGGGCGGGCTGACGTTGACTGCGGTAGACCCGTCGGGCAAGCCTCGCGCGGGTTCCCCCGGAGAAATCGAGGTCGGCAGCGTGTCGCTGAGCGCGGGGCTCAAGCCCGGTGGCGACGCGACGGCCAGCCTGGACGCGGGGTGCTCCTTCGCCGGGTCGCCCTTCACAGCCAAGGGTGCGTTCGACATCAAGGGGTTGCTCAAGCCGGGCGAGGGCGGCAGCGTCGCCATGGCCCCGCCGATGACGCTGCGCCCCAGCGGCTCGCTGGAACTGAAGAACCTGCCGGATGCGATGCTGGGGCTGTTCACGCCGCCGCCGACGCCTGCCAAGGCGGGGGAACCGGCGCCGCTGGACATGGCGAAGCTAGTAAGCGACACGCTGGGCGGGCCGCTGAATGTCACGGTGGCGACCAAGGCGGTGGCGAGCGACGCCAAGGCGATTGACGTTTCGATCACGGCGCTGGCGCCACGTTTCGGGGCCGATGCCGGCGGCGTGCTGGATGCACAGAAGGTGCAACTGCGGAAGACGACGCTGAGCACGACGCTGGCGCCCGCGACGCTGGAGACGGTGCTGAAGGCTTACGCGCCGGACCTGGCCAAGGCGAGCCAGGCGCGGTTGGCCGGCCCGGCCCAGATCAGGCTGGAGGTCGACCCGCTGGGCTTGGGAATCGACGCGGCGGGCAAACCCAAGCTCGACCGGATCGGCAAGGCGAACGTGATGTTCGGAATGCCGGGTCAGACGGTGATCGATGGCCTGGCGCTGGCGAAGGCGGACGGCACCAAACAGGACATCGGGCGGATCACGATCCAGGACCTGCTGGTGCGGGCGTCGCTGCCCGTGAGTGCGCTGATGGGCCCCTCACTTCCAGAAGAGCGCCACGTCAAGGTGACGCTCGGGGGCGTCGTGCTCGGTGACAAGGGCCAGACGGTGGTGAGCCTGGACGGCAACGTCGAGGGGGACATCGACTCGGGCAAGCCGGCGGGCCCACTGACCGCCAGCGTGAAGCTCGGAAACCTGGATACGCAGACGATCGAGCGGCTCACGGGCAAGGACGGACTGCTCACCGGGTTCCTGGGCGGAACCGCCAACGTGGAGACGACCGTCGCGCTGTCGCCCCCACCCGCGGGCAAGGGTTTCGGCGATGCATCGATGGACGTGTCGCTGGCGATCGTCGCACCCCGCGTCAAGAGCGATGGACCGGTGAAGGTGTCGATCACGCCCGAGCGGATCGAGCTCAAGAACCCGGCCCGGCTGAGCGTCGAGCCGGATGTCGCCGCGGCCAACAAGCTGCTGGCGGCGGGGCAGCCGGCAGCCGCGCCGACCGGTCAGGCGCCGGCACGCGAGCAGTTGACCTTGGTGCAGAGCGCCCCGATCACGCTGACGCTGAACAAGTTTTCGTTCCCGCGGGCGGTGCAGCTCGATCCGACCAAGAAGCCGGTGGCGGGCCCGGCGGCGCCGATGAAGGCGGCGGACATCAGCATCGGGCTGGACGCACCGAGCCTTAAGATGGCCTCGGGCTCGACGCCCATCTCCCTCAGCGGCACGAGCGTGACGATCGAAGCTGACGCCTCCAAGCCCGGAGCGGACGGCAAGCCCCCGCAGGGCGGGCCCCCGATCAACTTTCGCTTGAACGTAGCCGAAGCCGTGGTCGGCGAAAACCCGGCGGCCAAGGGCATGTCGCTGTCGGGGCAGGTCACGCGGGCGTTTGCGCCCAGCGGGGCGTTTGATGTCTCGCAGGCGCTCGTGGCGATCCTTGGCGATCTTCCCATGGTGCCCACGGCGCTGGTTGATTCGCTGCTGAAGCAGAAGGGCGCACTGGTCGATGGCCTGGGCCCGGTCACGAGCGTCAAGATGACAGTGGAGCGGTATCCGGTGGTGCCCCCCGCGCCGGGCGCGAGCACGCCCGCGTCGACGGCGCCGCCTCTGATCGATTTCACCATGCAGTCGGAGCGGGCGACCATGTCGCTGCGGGGCACGGTGACGGACGGGGTGTTCGTGAGCGAGAAGCCGCTGGACGTGCGGGTGCTCGAGCTGACGCCCCAGATGAGCGCGCGGTTCATCGGGGTGCTGCCTCTTATCGGAGTTGTGGAGAAGTCCGCCAAGCAGGCGCCGGCGACGGTCGTGGGCACCGATCTTCGGGTGCCGCTGGATAATGACCTGAGCAAGCTCAACGGAGATGTGCGGGTGGATCCGGGCGAGTGCCGCTTTGAGACCAGCGGCGCGTTCAAAGACATTCTCGGGTTGTTGAACCAAAAGACCGAGGGCACGGTCGGGCGGCGGCTGGACCCGCTGGATGTGAGACTGCGCAACGGTGTCGCGACCTACGACGCGTGGCGGGTGCCGTTCGGGTCGTTCGATGTGACGACCGAAGGCACGGTCGACCTGGTGCAGAAGCAGGTGGATGTGTTGACGTGGGTGCCGTTTGGGGCGCTCAGCGACAGTGCGGCCGCGGCGTTCAACAACGGGATGGGTGGTTTTCTGGGCAAGGCCTCGCCCGTGATCGACGCGTTGACCAAGGTGCCTTTCCGCACCAAGGGGCCACTGGACAAACCCAAGACGTCGCCGGATTTCGAGCTCGCTGCCAAGAGCGTCTTCAAGAACCTGAAGCCCGAGGACCTGATCAAGAAGGGCCTGGGAGACCTGCTCAAGGACAAGTTGAAGCCGCCGGGGGCGAAGTAGCCCCGGGGCCTGCAACGTCGAGCCGTCGAAACGCGAACCTCAGGCCTGAAGGAAGACCGTCTTCAGTAACCGCCGTTGGAGCCAGAGGACGTGCCGCCGCCCTTGCCGCCGAAGTCGGTGTTGTCGAGCGCGCCTTGGTTCATGACGTAGAGACCGACCAGCCAGTCGCCTGTGACGTAGGGCTTGACGAGGAACTTGCCGGTGACGCTTCCCGCGGTTGCAAACCGCGCGTTGCCGACGACGCTCTCGGTGAGATTCACCTCGATAGCGTCGTAAGGCGTGGGCGGCACACCGATGCAGCAGCCGTCCCACTGGTTGAGCATCGAGAGCAGCTCGCGGGGCTCCTTCACCTGCAGAGGAAACGCGATGTAGCCCCGCACGCGCACGTACTTGCGATGGACGAACGCAACGACGCCGGGGATCTTCTTCTTGCCGGCCTTGGGGTCGAAGGTCTGCTGGGCGCTGGTGAGCATTTCCCAGGTGACTTCATACGGATTGGCTTTGGTGCCGTCGCCCTTGATGGTGTAGGTGGAATCGAGGGTGGTGGTGCCGTCGTCGTTGTGCTGCACCAGGGCGGGGATGACCTCGTAGCCGTCGATCTTGTCGGGCATCTCTTCGCTTGGCGCGATGGAGTCGGCGGGTTCGGCGGCGGGAGGCGCGGCCTTGGCCGGCGCGGGGTTCGCATGTGCGGGGGCGGGGGGCACCGCCTCAGCCGGGGCGATGGGAGCGATGGCTGCGGGTGCCGGGGCAGCCATCGCGGTTTCGATCGGCTTGGACCCGGCGACCTTGGTGCCGGAAGGAGCGACTGCTGGGGCGGCGATCGCTGGCGCAGGCGTGTCTGCCGCGACGGCTTGCCTTGTTTCGAGGATATCCGGAGACGACTTGGTGGCGTCGACCGTCGCCACGGAGCCGTGTTCGCTCTGGCCCATCGCCAGGAAGGCGACGCATGCCCCGACCGCAAGCACCACAAGCGTCCAGAAGATTTTCATGGGAGCGTCCACTCCTTCGGCAAGTCGGCGGGCGCCCGGCCAACGGGCAGCGGCCCAAAGACGAGAGACAGTACGCCCGAAAGCTCCCCCCGATGAGGCGGGATCATGCCCCGGCAAGCAGGCGGCGTGATCGTCACAACCGGCACGATTCCCCAGACGCCTGGATTCTGGGACGCTGGTTGCCGGGTGCCTCCGGCAGCGGATGAAGAACACCTCAACGCGGCCCGATGAGCCAGTGTCCGGAACGGCCGCGGATGTATCGCGGCCGGATCACGACTCATGGAGACTCGCCGTGCCCGCACATCGCTCACGAACCGAACGCTGGCGTGAACTGCTGCAACAGATCGCGGATCGGGGCGGGGGCATTGAGTTCTCCGTCGCCCGGCCGGAAAACGGTACGGACGACGACACCCAGGGCGACCTCATGTGGCGGGTGCGTCTGCTGCACGTGAGCGACACCGAACTGCTGGTGGACATGCCCTCGGCCGCCGGCCAGCCCGTGCACCTTTCCAACGGGCTGGAACTGGTCGCGGTGATGACGGTGGGCCAGAACAAGTGGATCTTTCGGACGCGCACCATCGGCCAGGCGCCTTTGTTCCCGGGCTCGCGGGCGATCGGGCTGAAGCTGTCGGCGCCGGAGAAGGTCGAACGCTGCTACCGGCGTGACTTCCTGCGCGTCTCGACCGCCGAGCTGCGACTGCCCCGCGTTGACGTGTGGCCATTGCTGCAGCCTTCGAGCGTGGTGATGGCGGAGGCGGCCAACAAGGAACGAATCCTCGACGCGATCCGCACCGGCGTCGTGAAGGGTGACGCGGCGGACATTTTGCCCGAGGTGGGCCCCAAGTTCAGCGCCCAGCTCATGAACGTGGGCGGGGGCGGCGTGGGCCTGCTGGTCGGCAAGGACGACACGGCAGCAGCCGGGCGAACCAAACTGTGCTGGATGCGGGTACACCTGCAGCCTCACGTGCCGCTGCCCCTGGGCATCACGGCGAAACTGGTGCACACGCATTTGGACAGCGGTCAGAACCTGTATGTGGGCGCGGCGTTCGAGTTCGCGTTCAACCCTGCGCACCGCGAGTTTGTCGTGAACCAGATCGTGCGATACGTCGACACCCTGAGCCGCGGGAGCGTGGGGCAGAAGGGCAAGATCGCCGCGTAGGTCCAGCGATGGGCGTTGGCGAAGCCCGCCTCAGCGTTTGAGTCTCAGAGTGATGTCGCCCGATTCGGTTGAGATCCTGGCCGGAGCGTCGCCCCCGTTGATGGCCGCAGACCAGGACTGCTTGGTCGCGCTGACCTGGCCAAGGCGTACACCGGTCGCCTGGACCGATACGGCGCCGTTCCGGCTGCTCGCGTCGACATTCAGCCGGCTCGAGGCGGGGAACTCGACGCGAATCGGACCGGAGGCGGTCTCGAGCAGCAGGGGCGCGTCGAGTTTCGCATCGGTCAGCAGCGTGATTGAGCCGCCCGGCGACAGCGGCGAACCGTTCTGAACATCGATCGCGCCGCCGACGCCCTGGAGCGTCACGGCGCCGTCCTGATTTCGCACCCGCACGCCCGCGCAGGCGGGCACGCGGACCTCGAGCGAAGTTCGGTGCTTGGCGCCGGAAACGTCGGCCGCGAGTACGCGCAAAATTGGCGCTGCCTGGGTGGCGGCGACGCCGCTGGGGGCCAGTGTGGCCGCGGCCCACGGGGCGGCGCCCTGGTTGTCGCCCTCGTGCATGCTGGTCGCGCGGATCTGCGGCATCGTCAGGGCGGCATCGACGACGACGAGCACATCGCCCCCGGGATTTTCGATGTCAATGGCTACGGGCGAGCCGGGCACGTACGGCGCATCGGCATCCACCTTTACCATGTCCGCCCCAGGAGTGAGGCCTGTGGCCCGTTGGACTTTCGAATCGGCACACCCCCCCACGATCGCACCCGCGAGGGCGGCGAGAATCAGAGTCTTCGGCAAGGGGAGGTGGGTGAGCATCGGGGGGCTCCGTCGAATGTTCGGTGCTTGATAGGAAAAGCGGGTGCCGATGGGGCTGTCGGATCGCAACACGATCCAAACAAACCTCCAGGGGCGTGCTAGGATATCGGCGTTCGTGGAGTGTTTCAGACAACTCGGTGGCCAAGTCAACGCGATGTGTTCATGCGTTGTTCGCTTCCCCCGCGATCCTTGTTCTCTTATTCACGGTGTGTTGGCGGGCGAGGTCGGGCAACGCGGTTCGAGAGCCCTTGCATGTGCCGCGGGCGGGTTGACCCGCGGCTCGGTCATTCGTGTCAACCCGATCTGTGCCGGCTGTCCGGCGTCGGAGATTCAGGCGTGGGTCGCAGCGCGAGCGCGGCTGAGAAGATCAGCGGAATCGCCTCAGGCGGTAAGGTCTGGGGGCGGTTGTCGCGCGGCGCGGGCGTGTGATCCGGCGTTGTTCCGGGGCTTTTCGAACCACTGAACAGATTGAGACGTTGGACCGCCGCCGCGAGGCTTGCCCGCGCAGGAGGTACGCAACGTGATGGACATGAGCATGTATGTGCTGGGCGCGATCGGCGTGACCGAGATCGGCATCGGGGCCGTGGCGCTGCTGGTGGGCTTGGGGTTGGGTGTGACGGTGGCCCGTCTGATGGGCGCCAAGGCGGCGGCTGCCGCCAGCGAAGAGGCCAGGGCCCTGGCGACCCGCGCCGAGGCGGAAGCGAAGGCCAATGCCGAACGGATCCGGCTGGAAGCCGAACGCGCGGCCCTGCAACGCAAGGAAAAGGCCGACGCCGAACTGCAAAAGGCCTGGGACGAGCACCGCGAGGCCGAGCGCCGCCTGACCAAGCGTGAGGACGCGTTTGATCGCAAGGAAGAGGCGGTCGCCCAAAAAGACGCCAGCCTGCAGAAGCAGCTCGAAAGCGTGCGAGAGCGAGAGGGGCGCCTGGCGAAAAAGGAAACCGAGATCGACGCGCTGGTCGAGCAGCAGAAGGACGCGTTGCAAAAGGCCAGCGGGCTTTCGCGCGAGCAGGCCAAGGAAATGCTGCTGCAGCGCGTGGAAGAAGAAGCCCGGCACGAGGTCGCCAAGGCGACGCGGCGGATCATCGACGAGGCCGAGACCCAGGCCAAGGACAAGGCCCGCGAGATCACCCTGATGGCGATCCAGCGCTACGCCAGCGAGCACACCAGCGAGAGCACCGTGCGGAGCGTGGCGATTCCCAGCGACGACATCAAAGGGCGGATCATCGGACGCGAGGGGCGCAACATCCGGGCCATCGAGAAGGCCACGGGCGTCGACATCATCGTCGATGACACTCCGGGCGTCATCGTCGTCTCCTGCTTCGACAAGGTGCGGCAGGCGGTCGCGGTCGAAGCGCTGGAGCGGCTGGTGGCCGACGGACGCATGCACCCGACCCGCATCGAGGAAGTCGTCGAAAAGGTCAAGGGGGAGATCAACGAGAAGGTCATCAAGGCCGGGCGGGACGCCGTGCTCGAGGTCAACCTGCGGGGTGTGCACCCCAAGGTCAGCGAAGCCATGGGCAAGCTGATGTACCGCACCAGTTATGGCCAAAACGTGCTTCGCCACAGCGTCGAGGTCGCGTTCCTCTGCCAGATCATCGCCGACCAGCTCGGGCTGGACGGCACCATCGCCCGTCGCTGTGGCTTTCTCCACGACATCGGCAAGGCCATGGACCACGAGATGGAGGGCGGCCACCCCAAGATCGGCATGGACTTCGCCCGCCAGTTCGGCGAAAAGGAACCGGTCTTGAACGCCATCGGCGGGCACCACGCCGACATCCCGTCGACGAGCTTTTATACCCCAATCGTGATGGCCGCGGACGCCGTCAGCTCCGCCCGCCCCGGGGCCCGGCGCGAGAGCATGGAGAAGTACATCCAGCGGCTCAACGAGCTGCAGGACATCGCGATGCAGTACAAGGGCGTCACCGAGGCGTACGCGATCCAGGCCGGGCGCGAGGTGCGGGTGATGGTGGATGCCGCCAAGGTCGATGACGACCAGGCCTTCCTGATCGCCCACAACATCGCCAAAAAGGTGAGCGAAGAGATGACCTTCCCGGGCGAGATCCGCGTTACGGTGCTGCGGGAGACGCGGGCGATCGAGTTCGCCCGATAGCCGCAGAACTGTGAGAGGTTCGAACCTCAACGGTGCGGCGTCGGTAGAAACTCGCGGCCGCACGCGGAGTTTGTGCAGCCTCGCCCCCTGGGCGACCGAATATGGCGCAGCGGAAGCCGCTCACGGCGCATGATGTGTCATTGGAAGTCCCGACGAACCAGGCTCGGAGGGGGGTTTCGGGCAAGGGAGCACGGCGTGGGGATTTGGCGGCGAAACTCGGCTTGGTGGGTGCTGGCGCTGGTGGCCGGGGGCGCGACCCCGTGGTCATACGGGGTCGCGCCGAGCACCGATTGGCTGACCGTGCTGCGAGACGGATCGGCGGCGGACAAGACCAGGCTGCAAGCCGCCCAGGCGCTGCTGGATCAGAGCGCCGACGAGGCGATCCGCGAAGCGCTGCGAGGTGAGATCGCGCGGCCTCTGGCGGGGTCCGGGGGTGGGCCGTTTGTGCTCAAGGCGCTGGCCTCCCGGGCTGAGGCCCCACCCGAGTTGTTCGCGATCATCGCCGATCGCCTGCCCAAGACGCCCGCGGAGGAACAGTCCAAGGTACTTGGAGCGCTTGGTTCGTTCCGCTCGCGAGAAGCGGCGCGGCTGGCCGTCGAATACGCGGGTGATGAACATCCGGACGACGTGCGGATCGCGGCATTCCAAGCCCTGCGTCACCTTTCGGGGCGCGACGACATCCCCGACGACGCCAAGGCATGGCAGGAATGGCTGCAGCGGATGGACGGGCTGAGCGAGGAAGCCTGGCGGGGCGAAGTGCTCCGGGCCTTGGCCAAACGCAGCGACGCCGACGAGACACGGATCAACGATCTATCGCTGAAGTTGGCCGATGCGCTGCGGCGTCTGCACGTCTCGACGCCGCCCGAAGAGCGGGGCCCGCTGCTGGAATCGATGCTCACCGATTCCGAGCCCGCGGTTCGAAACACCGGGCTTGAACTGGTGTCGCGCGAGCTCTCGGCATCGGGCGCGATCGGTCCGGGGGTGGGAGAGGCGATCTTGAACCTGCTTGCCGATCCGAATCCGGAGGTGCGCATGAGCGCCGCCCGGCTGGTGCGCCAACTGGCGCCCGATCGCGCACCCGAAGTGGTGACCCGGGCACTGCTCCTGGAGCACGACCCTTCGGCGGCGGCAGCGCTGCTGACGGCCGCGGCCAGATGGCCAAACCCCGAGCAGATCGAAACCGTGCTCAAATGGCTCGCATCGCCCGGCCCGGCACGGGACCCGGCGTGCGATGCGGCGTGGAGTCTGTACAAGTCGGCGCACCTCGACAGCGACAATCAGGAACGCCTGCTGACGCTGGTGAGAACCTGGAACGACGACCAACTGACCCCGAGCGCGTGCAGCGTGCTGGCGACGCTGGGAAACGAGGCCGACCGGTTGAGGCTGCGGCCACTTCTGTTCGCCCGCGAGGGCTCTGTGCGTAACTCGGTGGTCGAGGCGCTCCTTTGGTATCCGGAGTTTCTGGACGACATCGTGAAGGCCGCCCGCGACGATCAGGACCTCTTCGACGCGGCGTCGCGTGCGCTGCTGCAGCACGAGCCCACCGCCCAGGGGCTCCTCACGCTCATCTCGCTGCCCAGGCCATCGCTCGACACCGCCCTGGCGGGGATCACCCGCCTGGCGCGGGCGCTCAATGCCACCGATCTGCTGCAGGTGACCAAGGACGTGAAGGACGACGCGCTCCGCGTCACGCTGCTCAAGCAACTGACGGCTGACGAGCGGGAGATGAGCGAACGGGCCGATCCGCGCATGCTGCCCGCCCTGGGCGAGGGCATGATGACCCTGGCGGATCTGCAACTGACCGCGCGCGAGCCGGACCAGGCGCTTATCACCCTCGAGTCGTCGCCCTTCTTCGGACCCGGGGCGGCTCCGGCGCCACGGGGCTTTCGCACGCTTCGGTGCGCGGCGCTGGCAGCGCTCGGGCGAATCGACGCGGCGGACGAAGCGGGAGGGCCTCCCGAGGCGTGGATCCGCGGGCTTGAGGTTTCCATCAAGCAGCCTTATGCCTTGGCGCTCGGGGCGGAGATCAAACGTCGATTCGGGGCGGGGCTGGGAGATGATCTGGAGAAGAAAGTCGACGGACTGCTCAAGCTCGCGGCCTCGGCGCGAGATTCAAAGCCCGAAGGGCCCGCCAAGCGCGACGCCAGCGCCGGACCCGACACCAGCGCCGAACCCATCGCCGGCACGGGCTCCGGACCCAAGTAGCGGCGTGTCGCCTCAGCGACGCCGGCGCGAGAGCGGTGCCAGCCCGAGCATCACGAGCAGCGCGCCCGGCGCGGGGACGGCGGTCGTCAGCGTCAGCACCGTGCCGTTGCGGATGAACTCGACGTTGTTCTGGTCGATGCTGTACAGGATGTCGTTGAACTGAGAGTCGATGCCCGACTGGTAGCCGACGGTGCCGAAGCGGCGCACGCCGGATTGCTCGACATCCTGAAAGAGCCACTGGGCGTAGACCTCGCCCCGGCGGGCGGCGCCGCCGAAGACCTGGAGTTCGACGGTGGCGGTGCTGCCCGGGTCGCCCTTGGGCAGCATGTTCCACTGGATGACGTACATGTCGGCGAACTCCTGGTAGAAGACGCCCGACATGCCACCCGTACCCGGGCCGGGGTTGTCCCAGAGCACGGCGACGGCCTGGTTGCCGCCGAAGAAGCTGTTGTTGGGGAGTGTCGTGTTGGAGGGCGGGGCAGTACCACCGGAGGCGGCGGTTCCGAAGCCGACCGCCATGTTGTTGCTGATGGTGACGACGTTGGTGTTGAAGATGGTCGCGTTGATGCCGGTGATAAGGGTCACTTGGCCATCATCACTGAGGTTGAGCGGCGTTCCTGTGCTGCTGATGTCCATGTAGCTGCCGGCCATGTTGTTGACGATCGCCAACTGGCCACACGCCACCGAGCCGGCAAAGAGCAGGACCGACGAAGCCGCGAACGCAGCAAAGTAGTGACGCATGCTGTCTCTCCCTCATCGCGCGCGGACGAGAATGCCCGGCACACGGCAACGGTAGCCTACTCGAACGCGGGCAAAAGTAAACCCTTCAGGCTGGGAAGATCTCGCGATCCGGCCGGTCGGGCCTGGTCAGGGGGCGGATTTGGGGGCGTCAAGGTCGTACGCCCGCCGAAGCCATTTCAGGACCTGCGGCGTGATGTCGGAGGGTGATTCGAGCGGAATTCGATGGGTAATGCGGTCCTTTTTCGCCAATCCTCCGGTATCGATGAGCATGTCCGGCAAGGCTCCCTTGTGCTTGGCGAGGGCCAGACCAAGGTCGACGCGGCTGTTGGTCGTCGGCTTCACCTGGGCGAAAACGAACGTCCGATAGAACGGGACCATGGTTTGGCAGGGGCAGACACGCAGATCCGGAAAGGTCTCGCGGGCGTGCGCGAGTAGCGCGTCGTAGATCGGCCGGAGATGGGCCTTCTTGCCGGCGTACATGGCGTCGACGAGTTTGGGGGCTTGGGCAAGATAGGAATCGGGGTCGTCATCGGCGAAGCCTTCCGGGCTTCCGAGCGACTTGTTCGCCAGCCACGACGCGGTGTTGGTACCAAGGCCCTCGGCCTTGAGCCACGCAACGCGGCCTTTGGCGTCGCGCGGGGCGTCCTTCTCGATCCGGGCGAGCCAATCGTCGAGCGAGCGCCCGGTCTTGGCCGGCAGGTCGGCGATCCACTTCTGGACCATCGCGACTCCGGGATGGACGTCGTATTCGCTCGCTCGCTTGGCGGGGGATTTGGGCATCGGATCAGAATAGTGATGTGCGAGAAGGCCGCAAGGCACGCGGCATCGAGCTGGGCTCAGTCGCCCGGCTTTTCCACCCGTATTCCCTTGGGAAGCGATGCGAGAAAGATCCGTCCGTACCGGGCGGTCAGCACGCGTTCATCGAGCACGACAACCCGTCCGCTGTCATCGCGGCTGCGGATCAGACGGCCGAACCCTTGCTTGAACTTGATGACGGCCCGGGGCAGGGAATCTTCCATGAAACTGTTGCCGCCACGGGATTCGATGAGCTCGTAGCGGGCTTGCGTGAGCGGGCGATCGGGCGGATCGAACGGCAGCTTGGTGATGATGACGTTGCGAAGCGCCTGCCCGCGCACATCCACCCCCTGCCAGAAACTCGCGGCTCCAAAGAGCACGCTCCGCTCGTTCTCGCGGAAACGCTGCAAAATCGCCCCACGCGAGCCATCGCGGCCCTGGGCCAGCAGTGGCAACCCCGCGGCCGCCAGCAGGCCCGCGAGCTCGCTGGCGCAGCGGTTGAGCTGCGAAAAACTCGTGAAGAGCACAAAGGCCCCGCCGTTGGTCTCTCGCACATGCTTGAAGATGGTGCGGGAGAGAGGCGAGAGAGGGTTGCGTGCGTCGGAGTCATCAACGGCGTTGACAGCAGGGGGATCGACCATGAACCGCACCTGCGTGGCGTAATCGAACGGGCTGCCGAGCTGCAGGGTCTTGGCCCCTTCGCAGCCGAGCCTCGCCAGCACATGCGCGAACGCCGTCTCCGCCGCTTCGCTGGTCTCGTCCTTTCGCGCAGTGCGGGTGGCGAGCGTGGCGCTCGTCAAAATCACGCTGTGGGGCTGGCGGAAGAGACGCTCCTTCAAGATGGGCCCGACCTCGATCGGGGCGCAGGCCAGGGTGATGCGCGGGCGTGATTCATCGATTCCCCGGCTCACTTCGCCCCAGTAGGCGCACCCCGACAAGGTCTGCGACACCAGCACCTCCGCGTCGGCCGCGATCATCTCGGCACGCTGGGCGTAGCTGTTGAGCTCGTAGCGATCGGGCTCGTTCTTCACAGCCTCGCGAAGGGCTTTGAGCCGCAACGAAAGTTCACGCATCGCGGGAGACAACACGTTGTTGATGGCGCCGGGCGAACGCAGCCGCAGCGAGTTCTCCTGGGGGCTCGCGCTGCCCGCGTGCGTCCATGAGGCGCCCCCGCTGCCCCCACCGCCCCGGGCGATCAGCGAATGCAGATCGTCGAAAAAGACCCGCGTCGCGGCGGCCGCCTGCTCGACAAGCCGAATCGCCCGCGACACCGCATCAGGCTCGCCCGCCAGCAGCGGGAGATGCGAGAGGTAGCCCTTGCCGGTGCGGGCGTGATGCAGGGTGGTCAAGAGGTGTGCCACCCGCCCCTCGGCGAGCGAGACACCGAAGTGCTCACCCGCCACGTCTTCCACGTGGTGGGCTTCGTCAAGCACCACGTGGTGGTACTCGGGCAGGAAACCAACTTCCTGGCTGCGCAGCGCGAGGTCGGAGAAGAACAACGCGTGATTGCAGATCAGCAGGTTGGCCCGGTCGAGTTCGGCGCGGGCACGCTGGTAGAAGCACTGCTCAAAGGTCGGGCATCGCCGCCCCATGCAGTTGCCCGAGTCGCTCTGCACCTTGTCCCACACCCCGCCCCGCTCGAGTGGCGGCAGCGTCGACAGCGTGCCGTCGGTCGTCGTCATCGCCCAATCTTCGATGACGTGCAGCGAGCGCCGGGCGGCCGGATCGGAAAACAGCCGATCCTGTCGCTCGCTGGCGAGCTTCAGGCGCCGCACGCTGACGTAGTTACCCCGACCCTTCACCAGCACCGGGTGGATGCCCGGTGGCGGTGCGTCGATGTCGCGATCGACATCGGTCTGGAGCGTCGCGAGCGGGGCGATGAGGTCGCGCAACAGCGGAATGTCCTTCTCGACGAGTTGCTCCTGCAGCGCGATCGTGTTCGTGGCGATGACGACGCGCTCGCCCTTCAGGGCCCGCAGCATCGCCGGCACGAGGTACGCGTAGCTCTTGCCCACGCCCGTGCCCGCCTCGACAAGCAGGTGCGATTTCGACTCCATGGCCGCGGCGACAGCCTGGGCCATCGTCACCTGCTCGGGGCGAGACTCAAAGCCCGGCCCGAGGCGCTGGGAGATGGGGCCGCCGGGAGAGAGGATGTCAGCCGCGCCGAGGAGCACAAGGAAGCGTAGTCGGGTTCGGTTTGGGTCAGTCGCGCGATGTATCTGAATCGCGCCCGGGCTTCTTGACGCCCAGCGGCGCTCGCTTGGGTTCGCCGTCGGCGCGTGGGTAAGTGCGGGGCGTGGCGCTCTGCTTCCCGAGCACGACCACGCGCGAAGTGGGCGTCACGACCGTCGCCTCGTGCGTCGCCTTAAGCATGTGCAACGCCCCCTCGGCCTCGGCGACCTCGGTCTCCGCCCGCTCACCCTTGATGAGCAGCACCAGCCCGCCCACCTTGGCCAGGGGCACTGTGAGCTCGGCGAGCACGGGCAGCGGGCCGACGGCCCGGGCGACCACGGCATCGAACGACTCACGCATCGCGCCGGTTCGGCCGGATCCGCCTCGCTCGCCCCGGTCCTGCCCCGCGGCTTCGGCGCGGGCCTGCACCACGGCACAGTTCGCAAGGGACAGCGCCTTGATGACCTCACGGAGGAACTCGACCTTCTTGCCGGTCGCCTCCAACAACGTGAACGACAACTGAGGCATGCACACCGCCAGCGGCACGCCCGGCAAGCCGCCCCCACTGCCAACGTCGATCACCTTCGCTCCCGCGGGCAGGTCGGCGAGCATGGGCAGCAACTGGAGCGAATCAAGGATGTGGCGGATCCAGGCTTCGCCGGCATCGCGGATCGCGGTCAGATTGGTGACCTCATTGGCCGCCAGCAGCATCGCGAGGTAGCGGCCCAGGCGGGGCAAGTCGCTGTCGTCGAACTCGATGCCGATGACCCTGGCCCGCTCAAGAAACTCGGGCGTCGGCGGCAGAGGTTGGGTTGGCAAGGCAGGGAGCGGGCCGTGAACATGTGGCTTGGACATCGCAGTGAGCGTATTCGCGTGGCTCGCCGCACGAGCTCACAGATCTGCCGAAAGCTCTTGTCGGCTTCGCGCTCCGGTCTCTTGTTCCTCTTCTATCTCGGCGCATCTTTTCCTGTCCTCTCCATCCGTCTTGTCTTCTCCTTCCGTCTTCTCTGGGCCTGTGTAGCTCTGTGGTGTACTCCGGCGCCTGCCCGGCGAGTACCGGTCAATCATCGTCGTACTCGAAGGAATGCCGGAGCATCGCGTGGGGCCGCCGCGCTGCGATGCTCAGGATCAGCCCGGTCATCACCCACATCGTGATCTCGCTGCTGCCTCCTTGACTGACAAAGGGCAGCGTGATGCCGATGATGGGCAAAAGCCCCAGATTCATGCCAATGTTGATGAACGCCTGCACGCTGACGAACGCGGCCAGCCCGACAGGCACGAGCCGTCCGAAGGGCTCCCGGCAGAGCCCCGCGGTCCAGATCGCCCCGACGATCCATGCCACATACAGCCCGATCAGCGTGAGCCCGCCCAGAAAGCCGAAACGATTTGCCACGACCGCGAAGACCATGTCGTTCTCGCGCTCGGGCAGTGCGTTGAAGTGCACGAGCGTGCGCGTGCGGCTCGCCCCCACGCCCGCCTCCTGCCCCGCGCCGACCAGGCGCTGCGCCGTCACGCTCTGCATGTTGATGTCCTGGTCGGCGCTCGCATCGCCCTTGGCCTGCAAGACCATGCCGATGATCCGGGCTTTTTGGTGAGGTAGCAGCAACGGGTAGGCCGCGGGGGCGGCCATGGCGGCGATCGTCACGATCAACGCCAAATGCTTGAGTTTCGCCCCGGCGGCCACCAGAATCGCGAACAGCGCGGGGATGAACAGCGCCGCGTTGCCCAGGTCGGGCTCGAGGGTGATGAGCGCGACCGGCACGCCGGTGATGATGGCCGGGGGCAACAGGCCGCGCAGCGTGCGATGATTCGCGCGGAACCGCAGATACCACGCGATCGTCAAAGTCCAGGCGATCTTGGCCAACTCGCTGGGCTGAAGGTCAAACGGCCCGAGGTCGATCCATCCCCGGGCGCCGTTGCGCGGGCGCACGAGCCAGGTTGGCACGAAAGGCAGCAGCAGAAACACGAGGCTCGCGATGATGATGGCGTAAAGGCCCCACGATATCGCCCCAAGAAAGCGATAGCGGGGCAGCGTCATCACCACGCACGCCAGCAATCCCAGGCCCACGTACACCGCCTGCTTGAAAGCCATCGGCGCCAGGAATCCCACCGGCTTCGCGGTGGCCCCGAGATCGATGGCGTGCACGCCCACGAGCGCCAGCCCCAGCGACGCAAACAGCGTCAGCCACGCCGGCCCGATGTTCGCCGTGATGTGGGCGACCCGCCGCGCAAAGTTCGCCACGGGTCTGTCGGCGGCGGCCTCGCTGAAGAAGGGCACTAGAGGTACCCCTCCAACTGCATGGCATGAATGATCTGATTGACAATGGGCCCGGAGACCTTGCCGCCCGAGCCGCCGTAATCGATGACGCAGGAGATGATGTACTTGGGCGCGCCGTGACCGACCATCACGACGAACCAGCTGTGGTCCCCCTCTTCCAGCAGTTCGGGCGGCGCGGGGCCATCTTTGCCGTCGGGGTCGTTGTAGATCTTGGGAGCCGCGGCGGTGCCGGTCTTGCCCCACACGTCCACCGACTTGTCGGTGAAGATCGGTTCTTCGACGCCATCAACAACGATGTGATTGCCCGTGCCCTCGTGCTCGTTGGCGGAACGCTCCAGGCCATGAATCGCGACGTCGACCGCGGCGGGGTCGAGCCCGAGATCGTGCGGCTCCGGACGCGGGCGGCCGGTGATAAGCCGCGGCGACTGCCAGATGCCGCGACGAGCCAGCGTGGCGTAGGCGTTGGCGGCGTGCAGCGGCGTCCAAGTCACCGGCCCTTGACCGATGCCCATCTGGATCGCATCGGGCAGTTTGATGCCGTAGTCCTTGGCGTTCTTATCGAAGCCCAGCGCCCCCGGGGCTTCATATCCCTCACCCATGTCGAAGGTGCTGCCGACGCCGAACTCCTGGTAGGTCGAGATCACCCCCTCGGGCCCCAGGCGCCGACCCAGCGTGAAGAAGAAGATATTGCACGAGCACATGATCGCCTCGTCGGGCGACAGCGGGTGCCCGTACAGCGCCGTGTGAGTCGTCTGAAACTTCTTGTAGATCCAGCAGCGGAAGATGTTGGGCTGGTTCTCGAAGAGGTGACCGTTGCACGCGATGGTGTCGTGAATATCAAACACGTGCCGCTGCACCGCCCCGCACAGCATGAGGGGCTTCACGATCGAGCCCGGCGTGTAGTACTTCTGCGTCGCGCGGTTCAGCAGCGGCATCGCGACCTTGTCGGCCAGCAACTGATCCCGATGCTCCAGCAGATCCTCCTGCGTGTAGCTGGGCGTCGAGACCATTGCCAGCACGTCGCCCGTGTCGATGTCCATGACGACCGCCGCCCCATACAGCGGCGCGCCCAGCGGCTGCGTGGAACTCTCCTGATGATGCCAAGGTTGAACGACCGCCAAACCCGCCTCGGGGGTCATGAGGGCCTGCACTCGGGCCTGGAGCATCACATCCAGCGTCAGGTGCACGTCCTGCCCCCGCACCGGCGCCTCAGTGATTTTCTCCCCTGTATCCAGCCGGCTGGTCTGCACGCCACGCAGCCCCCGCAGCAGGTTCTCCTGCGTCAGCTCGATCCCCGCATCGCCCACCCGGTCGCCATCGCGATATGAGCCCCGGTCAACGCCCAGCTGCGCGTACGCGTCGGCCCGGGCGGCGGGGTTTGAGTTGAGATACTCCTCGCGCTTCTCAGGGTCGCCGACAAACGCCCTGCCGGTGGGCGAATCCTCGGCGTCGGCGCTTCCGTAGATCCTGTCGCGCATGCGCCCAATCAGGTGCGATGCCACGCCCTTCACGGTGACATCGATCGGCGTCTCGCTGCGCACCGCGCCCGGGAACGAACTGCGATCCACGCTCACGATCAGCGTCTCGAACGGATACTCCCGGTCTCCCGAATCCCGCACTACCAGCCCCGGCACGCGGTCCACGGTCATCGTCCGGGCCGACCGTGCGTCATTCAGCCGATCCGCGGCCGCCGGCAACTCCAGGTCCGTCTCTTCGCCCGACAACACCTGGCACGCGAACCCGATGTCGTCACTGACGCGCCGCACCAGCACGTGGGGCTGGCGCATCTCGGCGATCGGCTGGCTCGCCTTGCGCTCAATCGACCGCAGGCTGGCCTCCGTGAGCACGGTGCCGCGCTGCTTGGCGTTGGCCAGTTCGCGCTCTCGTCGCGCGTCGGCCAGGTGCGCCGCCTTGGCCTCCACGGTCTGGATCGTCCGGTCCCGGGCCTGATCCAAGGACGCCCGCGTGACGCCGCAACGGGCGGCCAGCGCGTCCCACGCACGATCCAGATGCACCTGAAATGCCGGCAAGTACCTCGCAACTTCCTCGTCGCGGGCCTCGGGCGACATGCTGAGCCACGCCGAACCCACGCCCCGCCGGGCGGCCACCCGCGCCTGCTCGCGCGCCCAGTCTCCATTAATCACCTGATAATCCACCGCAATGTCATAGCTGGGCCGATCCTGCGCCAGGATCCGCCCCTTCCGATCCACAATGCTCCCACGCACCGTCGGCGTCTGCCAACTTCGCGTCAGGCGGCTCTCGGCCTGCTGTCTCAGGTCCGGCCCCTTTACCAGCGTCAGCCGCGCCAGCTGCAGGCCCAAGGGCACAAAGGCGGCAACCATGAGACACAGCACCAGCAACAAGCGCCGGTGGAACATGCTGGGAATGAGGGTCTTGATCGACATCGGTCCCATCCATGGGAGGCCGCGCACACCGCCCCCGTGTGCGTCGGCTGGGCTCAGGCGACTTTAGCATCGGCAGATCGACTCGAACCGACGCACAAGGCGCCCGCAATGCCCAAGCGGCAATGGCCCAGCCCAACCCACGCGAACTCGCCCCGCCGTTCGGCTTCTGGAAGCATCTGGCATTGCACCTCTATTTTGCACTCAGACTTCATTGCGGTTAGCGTGTGCAAGCCGTGCCAAGAGCACGAAGAGCCGCAGGAGCACGCACAGAGATGTCAGCCCCAATTCCCCCCGAAGATTCTTCCATTCCCCCATCCGAGTCTTCTTCCGGCTTTGGCCCGGGCGTGCCTCCCGTGCCCACGAACGCCTCCCCAGAAGAAAAGGACGCCCATTGGTACAAGTACGTGTATCAGGGTGACAAAATGCCGCAGCTCACGCTGCGTTCAGTGCTCATGGGCGGCATCCTCGGGATGCTGATGGCCGCGTCGAATCTCTACACCTCGCTCGCGATCGGCTGGGGGTTTGGAGTGGCGATCACCGCATCGGTGATGTCGTACGTCATCTGGAATCTTGTCCGTGCGGCCAGCGGCGGCACGGTCAGCAAAATGTCGGTTCTGGAAAACAACTGCATGGCGTCGACCGCGTCTGCCGCGGGCTACTCCACCGGCTCGACGATTGCGACTATGTTCGGTGCTCTACTCCTGCTGGCCGATCCCCCTCCCGGGAAGACCTCTGCCGACGTTTCCAGCATGTCGATCCAGCCGGTTTGGGTAATCGTTCTGTTCACGCTTTGCACCGGCCTCATGGGCGTGTTCCTCGCGATTCCTCTGAAGAAACAGATGATCAATCATGAGCAACTGCGATTTCCATCCGGCGTCGCTGCCGCCGAAACGCTTCGCAATCTCTTCAGCGAAGCCGCCGGGGCAGTCCGCAAGGCATACATGCTTATCGCGGGCATTGGGTTTGGTGCGCTGGTAGGCATCTTCAATACTGGTGAAGGAACCCTGCCGATCCTCGATCGGTTCTTCAAAGCCATCCACTTCCGACTGCCCGAGAGCATTCCTGACGGGCGCGGGTTCTATCAGCTCTACGGCAAGGAGCTCCCTGGCTTCGGTATCGACGTAAGCGTGCTCCTGGTCGCCGCGGGCGTCATCACCCGTTTGAGAGTCTGCCTCTCCATGCTTGCGGGCTCCGCGCTCCTCTACTTCGTCATAGGTCCTTGGCTGGTGCAGTTGGATCAGCATCATCCGGGTACCGGCTGGGTGCTTCAAAATGGGTCGTGGATCTTCGATCCCGCCGCCGTCAAGGAAAACGTCATCCGCAACATCGACTTTGCGGGTGGCTTCACCGTGCTGAAGTTCACCACCTGGTCGCTCTGGGGAGGAACTTCCTTGATGGTCTTCACAAGCCTTGCTTCAGTGGCATTGCAGTGGAAGACCATCGCCCGAGCGTTCACAAATCTGCGGAAAGAAGGCCAGGTTCACGAGCACATCGAGGGAATGAAGAAGGTCGAAGTTCCGACTTCCTGGATGATTGCCGGAATGGTGCCGATCACCATCGCCATGATCTTCGTTCAAGTCATCGGCTTCAAGATCGCCTGGTGGGCAGGCGTCATCGCGGTCATCATGGCATTCTTTCTCTCACTGGTCGCCTGCCGCGCCACGGGCGAAACCGACACAACGCCCATCGGGGCCATGGGCAAGGTCATGCAGTTGCTCTTCGCGGTGCTATCTCCGGGCAACATCCATGCCAATCTGGCGGCCGCAGGAATTGCCGCCAACTCCGCCAGCAGCTCCGCCGACCTTCTGACGGATCTTAAGAGCGGGTACCTGCTGGGCGCTAATCCGCGCCGACAGTTTCTGGCTCAGTTCGTGGGTGTCTTTTTTGGAACCATCGCCATCGTTCCAATCTGGTTCCTTATGGTTCCCAATCGCGCGGCCCTAGAAAAGTTCGCCGCACCTTCAACCAAGGCGTGGGAAGCCGTCGCTCGCGTGCTCACCAAGGGAATCGATCAACTCCCCGATTCGGCGAAAGTCGCGATTCTGATCGGCGCGATCGTGGGCATCGCGTTACCGCTCATCGAACGGGCGGTGCCCGCGAAGTATCGCCAGTATCTCCCCTCTGCGATGGGCCTGGGCCTGTCGTGGATCATTCCGTTCAGCAATGCGATCGGGTTCGCCATCGGCGCGGTCTTGGGCAAGCTTTGGGAGCTTTTCCATCGCCGCTCCAGCGACGAATACTCGATCTCGCTTGCCTCGGGTCTGATCGCCGGCGAATCACTCATCAAGGCGGTGATCGCGATGGCGGCCACGGCTGCCGGCCTGCTTTCAAAGTAGCCGATTAGCTGCTTCGCTCGGGGAGTGGCTCACTCCGATCCACGCTCGCAACTCGCCGTGCTTTTCGTCCCCGCACCAGCGTCAGCGGCACCGAAAGCAGGTACACCCCCGCCAGCGCCGACAGCGTCAGCCACGGGTCTTTCATCATCCCCACTACCCCCAGCCCCAGCAGCACCATCATCGGCGCCACCCATCGCCGCCGGATCCTCAGGGCCTTCAGTGAATAGGTCGGCACGCGCGAGATCATCAGAAACGAGATCACAAAGGCAAGCACGACCACACCCCACACCGGGAGCGCATAGCCCAGTGTGTCGCTGCGTGCCACCATGATCGGGATCATCACGCACCCCGCGGCCGCCGGCGTGGGCATCCCCACGAAATACGGTGCCGGCTTTTCGTAGCCCGTCGCGCGGTCCGCGGGGCGCTCGGTGCCCTTGGGCACCGGCTTGGCGGGCACATCCGCCGTGAACCTGGCCAGCCTCAACGCCGCGCACAGCGCATACGTCATCACCGCCGCCAGAATGAACCCGCCGGTGCGCCCGGTCAGGCTGTCCTGCAGCCATCGGTGTAGCAGCATCGCGGGCGCGACCCCGAACGCGAGAAAATCGCTGAGCGAATCCAGCACCGCCCCGAAACCGCTCGTCACATGCAGCAGGCGCGCCGCTCGCCCGTCCAGCGCGTCAAAGACGCCCGAGAGCACGATCGCCCCCATCGCCTTTTCCCACTCGCCCCTGAGCGAAAAATGCAGCGAAGCCAGCCCGCAGCACAGCGCCAGCGTCGTCAGCATGTTGGGGATGAGCGCCGCGAGCGGAAACTCCTGCTTGCGCGGGCCCAGTTTCAGAAACATGGTTACGCCTCCTGCGAGATGTTCGCGAGCACCGTTTCACCCGCGATGCTCCTGTCCCCCACCTTCACCAGCACCGCGCTGCCCGCGGGCAGGTACACATCCACGCGCGAGCCGAAGCGGATCAGCCCAAAGCGCTGCCCCGCCGCCAGATCATCCCCCTCCCGCACGCGGCACACGATCCGCCGCGCGATCAACCCCGCGATCTGCACGCACCCGATCGTCCGCCCATCGCTCATTCTGAGGCCCAGCCCCAGTCGCTCGTTCAGCTCGCTGGCCTTGTCAAACGACGCGTTGAAGAACTTCCCCGGGTTGTGCACGGCACACACCACCCGCCCCGCCACCGGCGCCCGGTTCACGTGCACGTTGAACACGTTCATGAACACGCACACCCGCGGGCGCACGTCCTCCCCTTCGCCCATCGCCTGCCGCAGTTCCGGGGGCAGCGGCGCCTCGTCAACCTTGCACACCACCCCGTCCGCAGGGCTGATCGCCGCGTCAGCCCGCGATGGAATCCTCCGCGCCGGATCGCGAAAGAACCACACGCACCACCCGCTCAGCAGCGCCCCGGCGATCATCACCAGGTACGACCACCTCTCCAGCCCCACGCGATACAGCGCTGTGTACGCCACACCACTCACCACCACGCTCATGATCACGAATCCCGCGACGATGGGCCACCCCTCTCGTGCGATCGCCGGCGAAGGGATGTCTGGCGTCAAACCGCTCGCCCCGCTTCCAGCCGCCCCGCTTCCGCCGGGGCCCATGGCCGAAACGTCCGAAAACGCCGGCGACGCCGACATCTCCGGGCCAGTCCCCTGCTCCACTTCCGAACTCTTGTGTGCTGTGTCACTCACGCCGGATGGTATTCGCCGCCAGGGCCGACGCCCCCAGGCTTCACGTCGCGATCCAACCGGCCGCTCGCTCCGCTCACCCCGCCTTTTCGGGTCCGAGAAGTCTGCCCCCGCGAAGATACTGGCTCCGTCCTGAAGCCCTTCCGCGGATGGTTCGATCTATTTCCCGTGCGAGAGCCCGACTTCACCATCCTGGTGTGCGATGACGAGACGCACATCCGTCAGATCGTCGCGATGAAGCTGGCCAGCGCCGGGTTCAAGGTGCGCGAAGCCAAGAACGGCCGCCAAGCTCTCTACGCCGTTATCGGTCCTGACCAACTCCGCCCACACCTGGTCATCAGCGACTTTCAGATGCCCGAGCTCAACGGCATGGAGCTGTGCACCCAGCTCAAAGCCTTCCCCGGCACGGAACAGACGCCCGTCCTCATGCTCACCGCCCGGGGCTATGTCCTCTCGAGCGACGACCTGGCCAAAACGAACATCCGCGAGGTGATCCCCAAGCCCTTTGGCGTCCGCCAACTGCTTGATCGCGTGCGTGCGTTGCTCAACATCGAGCAGCCCGCCAAGGCCGCATGATCCGGGACCAACGCATGCCAGACCACCCGCAAGCCCACGCCCTCAAGGACGACACCTTCAAGCCCCTGCTGCAGCGAGCGCAGGATCTCGGCTGCGCCGCCTGCGTCCTGGGCCCCACCGGGCGCGTGATCGCGGCTCTGGGAACGCTCGATGAGTCCACCGAGCACCTGCTCGGCTCGCACTTCGTGCGCGATCACATCGCCGCCGACCCCTCGCTCCGCGATGCGCCCTCGCCCGTCACCACCCAGCTCATCCCGGGCGTCTTTCTCCTGCTCGTGCCCCTGGGCGTCCTCGACGCGGCCGACTGCAAACTGCTCGCCATCGCCGTCTCCGCTCCTCCCTCCGGCCCCCAGTGGGAGTCGCTCTGCCGCGCCGCGCAGACCGACCCGCAGATCGCCTCCGAGGCACTCTCCCGCTTCGGCACCACCGACTCCCGCGCCTTGCGCCTGCTGACAACCGCGCTCTGGGGAGCGGTCAAGGACCTTGCGTCCATCCACGAACGCGACGCCTCGCTCGAGAGCTTCACCAACCAGCTCAGCGAGTGCTACGACACCATCGATCTCATCTACGCCGTCGGACGGCGGGCCCACGCCCCCCTTGACGTGCCGGGCTTTCTCCGCTTCGTGATCGATCGCCTCCACGGCGCCTCCAACTTCGGCTGGGTCGGCCTCTGCCTCGACGACGCCCCCGCCATCACCACGCCCCTGCGCGGGCGCCACGCCTTTGCCGGCTCGATCGGCGACGACGCCCTGCCCGCGCTAGCCTCGCTGCTGACGCTTGGCTCCGAATCCGATCCGGCCCGCGCCGGGGCGGCTCCCATCGTCCTCCCCTTCGCCCCGGGCCTCTCCTCATTCATGGGTGAGCAGGTGCTGGTCCAGCACATCGTCTGCAAGCACCGCAGCATCGGCGTGCTGGCCGCCGGCGCCAAGCACGGCGTCGACCGCGTGATGAGCTCGTACGACATTCAGATTCTGGAAGCCCTGGCTGGCTACATCAGCGGCTTCTGCGAAAGCGTCTGGCTCTACGAAGACCAACGTGAAATGTTCCTGGGCACCGTCGGCTCCATCACCGCCGCCCTCGACGCCAAGGACCGCTACACCTTCGGCCACTCCGAACGCGTGGCGCACCTGGCCCATCGCCTGGCGATCGCCAGCGGGATGTCGCCCCAGGCCGCGGAACGCGTCCACATCGCGGGCCTCGTCCACGACGTCGGCAAGATCGGCGTGCCCGAGGCCGTGCTCACCAAGCCGGGCCGTCTCACCGACGAAGAGTTCGCCCACATCAAGAAGCACCCCGAAGTCGGGCACCGCATCCTGAAAGACATCCCGCTGCTCCGCGACATCCTGCCCGGCGTGCTCCACCACCACGAACGCATCGACGGGCGGGGCTACCCCGCCGGGCTGTCGGGAGACGCCATCCCGATCATGGCCCGCATCATCGCCGTCGCCGACACCTTCGACGCCATGAGCAGCAACCGCTCCTACCGCAGCGCCCTGACCCGTGAAAAGGTCCTGGCCGAGATCACCCGCAGCGCCGGCACCCAGCTCGACGCCGACCTTGCGCACCTGATCACCCGCATCGACCTCTCGGGCTACGACGCGCTCTTCGCCAAGCACTCAAAGATGGAAAGCATGGTCACCCAGAAGGCGGCGTAGTTCTTCCCGTCTTCGCGGCCCGCTCCACGCCCGATCAGTTCACCGAGCGTGCCCAGGTCGAGCCCCGCATCTTGAAGCCCGTGATCGAGCAGAATCCGTCGATCGCCGTCTCGGGAGAGTGGGTCCGGATCGTCACCGTGCCGCTCGTCGTCAGCGTGCCCCCCACCAGCACCACCCCCTCGAAGGTGCTGTTGGTGTCGATGGTCGCATCGCCGCTGATGTAGGTCACGCCGTAGATTTCCGAGGGGTAGGAGTCGGTCTTGTCGACGTCGGTGACGCCCCGGTAGGGCGCCCCGCTGGGGTTGTAGTTCACGCTCAGGCTCGCTTCGGAGAGATCGCCGGACGCCAGCGAGATCGTCATTGGGCCCTTGACCATCAGCACCGGGTAGTTGCGGTAGTAGGGCTCCATCAGCACGTTGTCGCGGATGATCGAGAAGCTCCCGGTATTGAGCAAGATCAGCGTCGCGCTGATGCGGCAGTTACGGATCGTGATCGCGCTCCCACCGCAGTCGATCACATACACGCCCGCCGAGTTCACGCTGGTGCTGTACGGGTTGTAGCCACCGGAGAGCACGACGTTCTCGATCTTCCCCGCGGGTAGCGAGCTGAACGAAATCGGCGTCGCCTTGGCCGCCCACTGGTCGATGACGCTCGAAGTCGGCATGGTCTGCACGGTCGTGGTGCCCGTGCCGCCGCTGAATGTACTGCCCGAAGTCGTCGGCGCCAGCACCTGAGGCTTCACGATCGCGCCGCTGCCGACGACCGAGACGTTGCTGCCGATGGGTGAATCCGCGTACACCGTCCCCTTCAGCGTCATCGCCCCGCCCGCCCACAAGGCCCGCTGCATCACCGGATACGCGGTGCCCGCGGGCACAAACTCCGCCGAAACCGCCTGGCGTGCGCCGCCGACATTCGCCGTGCCCGAGACGATCACCCGCCCGGCGGTCGAGTCTGACAGATTGCCCCCCGCCGAGTCGGTCACGAACGCGCTGCACGACGCATCGCCGATCGCCATGCCTGTGAACAGCTTCCCCGTCGTCGCGCCGGATCGCCAGCTAAGGCCCGTCGGGTCGAGCGTGATTGCCCGCACCCCAAGCCCCAGGGCCGACTGCGCCGCCAGCCGCGCCCGCTGCGCCGCCTCGGTCTGGTCGCTGGCCGCCCGCTGCGCCCGCACAAGCGCCAGCCCCGCGATGCCCATCGACGTCAGCACCACGCCCGCGGCCAGCACAAGCACGTACACGCTCCCCCGCCGGGATGTCCGCTTCTTCTTCATCGCGCCGCATCCATCGCGCTGGATCTCAGAAAGACCCGTCGCGCCATTTCCTTGTTTCCCTTCTTCACCACCACCGTCACGCGCAGCACGCCGTTGTCGGTCGCGCTGCTCACCATCGCCTGCCCCGAGGGCGTCACCCGCTCCACGCTCACGCTGCGAGTCCAGCCCGTGAAGCCCGGCACGGCCACCCCGCTCGAATCCACCGGCGGCGACTCCACGTCGCCGTTGAAATCGTCCACGTCGTCAAAGGTCGCCCGCGTCGGCCCCTCACCCGCATCGGGCCCCAGCGTTGTCGTTCCCCCGCTGGGTTCGGAATACGCCTTGGGCTGAATCTCCCCCACCATGGCGTCGGCCAGGCTTCTTGCCCTCGCCTTGTCCGCCTGGTCGTACCTCGCTTCCGCCAGCTTGCCCGACGCATTCAGCGCCGCCACCACCAGCACCGCCAGGATCGTGCTCGCGATCGCCGCTTCGGCCAGCGTGAACCCGCGATGTCGTGTGTTCCTTCGCATCACAGTCCCAGCAATCTCCCCACGACCCCCACGACGCCCCCCAGGCCGCTCGCCAGGCCATTGAGCAGCTGCGTGCTGTCGACGCTCACCGTCCCGCCGGTCGCGGGCACTCCCGCCGTGATCGTCACGCCCACCGGCAAGCTCACCACCGGTGCC
Organism: Tepidisphaera sp.; assembly: GCA_016124375.1. GTDB lineage: Bacteria > Planctomycetota > Phycisphaerae > Phycisphaerales > UBA1924 > RI-211. The sequence continues at coordinate 81,632 of WGNV01000002.1, read as the reverse complement.
GCCGTCGTCGGCGTGGCCTGCCCCGGCATCAGAGGCCTCGCCGGCATGCTGACGCCAAACACCACCGACCGCACGCCCGCGCCATTCGGCGTGATCGTGACCCGGGCGGCCGTCGCTCGCGAGAGATTCGTCAGCACCGGCGTCGGCCTCACGACCTTGCCCAGCAGCGTGAACATCGCCGAGTTGTCGCCCGTGACTGTCCATGAAAGCCCGGCGCTGGAGCTGACCGCCATGCACGTATTGCCGTTGGCCACCCCCGTCTGATAGGGAACCTTGACACTGCCGAGCAGCACTACGGGCTCGATCGATACCCACACACCCGACCCCGGCGTGAGCCCGCTCAGGCCCGAAATCGTCGCCGTCTGATCCGTGCTGGACGTCGCCGGTGTCGTCACATTGAGCGTGCCAGCGTAAATCACGCTACCGGGCACGCCCGAAGAATCGCTCCTGATCTTGAGCGGAAGCGACGAGGCCGACATGGCCGTGATGCGGAGCTTGACCCGCGTGACGCTGTAGCTGACTGCGTCCGAAGGCAGCGTGGGAATCGCGTACTGAGCGACATAAGCCGTCGTCGAGAGCGACGCGAGCGACGGCCCCGCGTCGACATACGTCGCCAAGGTCTGCTCCGCCCCCTCGAGGTTCGTCGTGCCGGTCTGCTCGGCCGTGGTCGATGTCGAGAGCTGGATTGTCAATCCGGCCGCCGCGCCCAGCCGCGTGCTCGCGACGCCATTGACCGTGCGCACCAGCGGGTCCCCCGCGTTGCCCCCCCAGCTCCACTGGATCGTCTCCGGACTTCCGTCCGCGTTCTGATCCGGCACCGTCACCTCGATGCTCGTGCTGGTGCTCAGCGTGATCGCGGTCGCCAGCGACAGGTCCGCCGCCATCTCATTCCCCGCCGCCGCCGCGCTCGACTCCCGCTCGGGTGCGCCCGAAGCGTTCGGCGCCGCCCGGCTCGCCAGCCGAATCGTCGACGCCAGCGCCGCACCGATGACCACCACCACCATCAGGCTGAGTGTCATCTCCAGCAGCGTGAACCCGCCATTCCGCCGCGCCCTGCTCACTTCTCGCCTCCCGCCGCCACGACGCCGGCCCGCTGCGTGCTCGTCATCGCCCTGGCGGCGCCCACGCTCGCCCCGCCAGACGCGTCGAGGCTCACCTGGCACGCCGTCCATGTGCTCCGCAGCGTCAGCGTTCCGGCACCCAGCGTGTTTCCATAGGCGTCAAAGCCAAAGTCGCTTCCTTTCGAATAGCTCACGTCAAAGATCGCCGCCCGATAGGGCTCCGGGCTCAGGTCCACCGTCTGCGTTGTCGTCGTGGTGCTGCCGCTGGCGTCGCGGCTCGTCACCTCGATCGTGTACTTGCTCGCATTGTCTGACGCCAGCAGTCTCCCGTTCCCGCTCGCCGCCATTGCCCGCTGCCTCAGCCCGAGGTAGTCGCTCGCCGCCCGCTGCGCCGCCGCCTGCACCCGATACTGAGAACGCGCGGCACCGTACCGGGGTACCGCCATCGCCGCCACCACACCCACCACCACCAGCACCAGCACCAACTCCAGCATCGAAAAAGCGCGCGAAGACGCCCGAGCGGCCCATTCAGGCTTGCCCGGGCGTTGTGGTGTCGTCTTCCACATCGGCGGCTCCCTCTCACACGCTGGAGCGTCGCACACGAGCGCCGCGGCCAATCGGCCCACGGGCCCGACACATCGTGCTAGTACGTGTTGTACTTCTTGCCCGCTGCGTCCACTTCGGCGTCAGGAAGCGCCGCGCTGATCGCGCCGGTCGTCTCGTCATAGACCCAGCCGATCCCCGCGCCCGCCGCCGCCGCCACGCCGTTCTTGCCCTTCATCGAGCCCACCGGCAACACCGGCACCGCGGCCAGATACGGACCATAGATGTACGTGGTGTCCTTGGTCGCGTTCGCGGTCCCCGTGGCGTCGGTGTAGGTGACCAACTGAGCCTGGAACTTCGCGACCTTCGGGTAATCCGAATCCGTGCCGCCGTGCTCCGTGTGATACAGATCGATCGCGTTGCGCAGAATGGTCAGGTTGCCCGACAGCGCCGCATCCGACGCGCCCGCCGCACCCCGGCTCATACGCGGAATCGCGATCGCGGCGATCACGCCGATGATCACCACCACGATCACCAACTCAATAAGACTGAATCCACGACGGCCACGCGAGGTTCGCATCCTTGAACTCCTGTAAAGATCCAACGGCCGGACGATTCTCCCCGCCCGCCAGTAGTTTCCGTGGTAGATATCGTCGCCCGAGACGCAAACCTTCACGGCCCATGACGCGTCCGTCCCCTCGCGGCCCCTCTCAAGACATGCAGACCGAAAAGGCCGCACAGACCCGCGCGTTCCCTCAAATCGCACTCAACGATCCGTAGAACTCAGCGTCAGCGTCGCCTCGACGCCCCCCGACTCGATGGTCACGCTCCGGCCGTCCGCCGCGATCGACACGAGCGTCAGCCCGTTCCGCGTCGCGCCAAGCGTGTAGGGATTCCCGTCGATCACCACCACCTGCTTGGACCCCATCGATACCCCGGTCAGGCGGTGCGCAGCTGCCAACGCCGCCGCCTTCTCCTCCGTGGTCGGCTCGGTCCCGGTCCGCACCGGAGCCGCGGCCTCCGCGACCCACGCCTTGGGCGGGGCGAACACGTCCGATACCTCACTGCCCGCCTTCGCTCGCACCGCGTCCAGACGCGCCCGCACCGACGTCGGAGCCGGATCCAACGCCCCAGCCGCCGTGGCGCTCTTCGCTGGCTTCTCCGGTGCGGCCCCGACCGGCTCAGCCGCGGCCTGCGCCGACGATGGGCCCAGCGGGCTCGGTCCGCCGCCGGTCATCCGATCGACCACCAGCGCCGCGATGGCAACAGCCGCCACCGCCAGCCCGACTTTACGTTGACGATTGAGTTCCACGCCCAGAACGTGCCATTCAACGCTCGCCACGTCAATGCGCATCGTCGGGCAAATGCACGGGCGCGGCAGTCTGCGCGGGCTTTGCGGCCGGCGCCGCCGAACCCGCCGGAAGCGTGTACCACGACACATCCGCCGAGAAACGCGCCGTCGGGCGGTCCGCGTTCGAGAGCGAGAAGATCGAAAGCGCCGTCACCTCGACGTCCGGCAACTCCGCGTCGAGCGTGTCGAGAAACTTCACGACGTCCAAGTAGCCGCCCTCGCCCGAGAACCGGATCGGCTGTTTCGACAGCCCGTCGAGCGCCACCGCGGCGCTGGGCTGGATCTCGGCCACCTTCACGCCCTGCCGGGTCGCCACCGCCGGGATCTCGGTGAGCCGCTGCGCCAGCAACCCGGGGCCGCTCAGCGCGATGCTGTGCTTCGCATCGCCCCGCACCTTTTCGAGCAGGGTCCGCAGCGCGACCAGCTGCTGCTCACGCTCTCCAACCTCGCCCTTCAGCTTCGTCAGCGTGTCGCGCTGCTCCGCGGCCTTCGCCTGCGCCTCCCGCACCGGCTCGATGCCCCCCAGGTAGGCCCCCACCGACACTACCACCAGCGCCGCCACGCCCAGCATGTCCTCACGCATCAGCCGCGTCGGGGGTGTCATTTGCCCTTGCCTCCTTCCGACAGCGAGAGCGAAAGTGAGAACGACACCGCCTCGGCGTTGTTCGGGCCATAGGTGGTCGCACGCGTTTCCAGGGGCGTCACCGAATCGAACACCCCGATCGCCTCCAGGCGGGTGATGAATCGTGCCACTCCCGCGCGCGAGCCCGCGTAACCGCTGAGCGTGACGGAGTACGAATCCCGCAGCCGCTTCTCGGTCTTGCCCTCTCGAATAGGCGTGCTGGTCTTCGACCCGATCTCAATCCGGTCGAGCACGCCGTCGCCCGCCAGGGCGTTGCTCAGAAGCGCGAGAAGCGAACCCCATCGCGGGTGGTCCGTGACGCGATCGGAGAGCGCGATTCGTGCCCGCAAGGCGGCGATCTCGGAAGTGATGACGCCACGCTCGCGGTCCTTCTGGCTCAGTTGATCCTGCAGCCTCGCGATCTGCTGGGCGGAGCTTTCGCCGGGCGAATCCAGGCGTGCCACCACCAGCAGCGTCAACCCCGCCAGCGCCGCGTGCCCCATCAGCACGCCGGCCCAGGCGCGTCGCCGCGCCCGGCGGCGCGCCGCCGCCACGCGTTCGACGGAAAGCAGGTTCACCGCGATCATGCCGCCACCTCCTGAGCGCTGACGCCATGCCCGGGGTGCATCGCCAGGCCGAGGGCGAGCAGCGAGCCCGCCCCGACACTGGCGGACTGCACGCGGGGAGACACCACCGCGACATCCAACGCCCTGACCACCCTGGCCGGGACGTGCAGATGCGCCTCCACACGCTCCCGCAGCCCGTTCAGTTCCGCCCACGCCCCCGCCAACAGCAGCCGCTCGAGCTTGGCGTTGGGGTACCTGTGCGCCGCGTACGCCGCGGAGCGTGCAATCTCCGGAGTCAGCGCATCCACAAAATCGGCAATCGCCCCGCCCGCCAGGCGAACGATGTCACCCGCATGAGGCCACTCCGGATGGGTCAGCGCCCGGGCGATGGTCTCGGGCTCGAGCCGCCAGCGCTCCGCCGCCGCCCCGCAGAGCCTGGCGGGCGACAGATGGTCCACCTCGCGCTCAAAGACCACCCGCCCCGCCAAGACGACCATGATGCACACCCCGTCCCACGACACGTCGATCAGCATGCTGACGCCCGTTGGCTCGAGCCACGGGCTTGCCGCCCGCGCCAGCGCCAGGCTGCGAACGTCGATCGCCGCAATCTCCAGCCCCACGCTCTGCAGCAGCTCCGCGGCCTCATCGCCCGCCTGCTTCGTCAGCGCCGCGGCCATCACGTGCGTCGCATTGCCCGCCCGGCTCGGGGGTGGCACATCCCACATCGCGACCTCCACCGCGTTCGGATCCATCTTCAGCACCCGCGCCATCTCCGCCCGCGCGATCTGCGACAGCGGCGCCCCGCTGCCCCTGGGTGGCAGTTCCAGCGGCTGCACGCACACCGCGCCCCGGGCCGGCGCCAGCACCACTCGCGTCCCTTCAAACCCGCCCCGCTCCAGCACACCCGCGAGCACCTCCGCGTCGCTCTTCGTCAGCGGGCCCGGTCCCGAGCGCGCGATGCTGGCCGCGGCTTCCACCCTGATGGCCCCTCGTCCGCCCCGGGGGCGCGACACCTGCACCACGCTCATCGTGCCGCCCGCCACGCCGACGCCGATGCACGACAATTGCCCTGGAATAAGGCTCAATGCACACCCCCCGCCGCCGTCAGATCGAACAGCGGCAAGAACATGCTGATCGCCATCCCGCCCACGATCACGCCGAGCACGATCAGGATCATGGGCTCGAGCATGTTGGTCACGGTCCTGAGCAGCAGCGCGTTGTCCTCGTCCATGTAATCCGCCAGCGAGACCAGCACATGGCCCACCTTGCCGCTGCGTTCGGCGCTGCGCACCGCCTGGATGACGCTGGGACGGATCAGCCCCCCCGACTCGAGTGCTGCCGAGATGTTCTCTCCTCGCGTCACCGCTTCTTCCACCCTGGACATCAGCGCCGAGTACGCGGGGTGCGACACGCTCTGCCGCGTGAGCCGGATCGCTTCGATCATCGACACGCGGCCCTCGAGCAGCACGCCCAGCACCCTTGCGATCCTCGCCGTCGAGAAGTCTCTGAGCAGCGTGCCCAGCAACGGCACGCGCAGCGCCGCCGCCAGAATCGTCGACCACCCGCCGCCCCGGGTGATCCACAGCCACAGCAGCGCCACGCCGGCCGCCAGCCCGCCCACCACCCACGCCCAGTCGTTCTGCAGCAGATGGCTGATCTGCATCAGCAGCTTGGTCGATGGCGGCAGCGGGGTATTCAGCGTCTTGAAAAGCCCCTCAAACCGGGGCAGCACGAACACCACCATCGTCGCCGTCACGCACACCGCGATGCCCACCAGCATGCAGGGGTAGACCATCGCGCTCACCACCGTCTTGCTTATCTTCTGCTGCTCCCGCACCATCTTTGCCAGACGCGTCAGCATGGTGTCCAGCCCGCCGCCGGATTCGCCCGCCGCCACCAGGCTGCGGCACACTCCGTCAAACTGCTTGGGGAACGCGCCCATCGCCTCGGACAACTGCGCGCCCTCTTCGAGCCGGGCACGCAAAGCCGCCAGCGTGTCGCGCCACTTGCCGGGGGCCGTTTGACGCTCGATAGACGTGATCGCGTCGATCAGGGGCGTGCCGGTCTGCACCAGGATCGAGAGCTGGCGCATGAACGCCGCCAGGTTCTCGCGGCTGCCCCCACCCCGCCCCGCCGCCGCCGGCTTGCTCAGGCCCTCTTCGCTGGTCTCGAGGATTTCGCTCGCGAAGACGCCCCGGCGCAGCATCACCTCCGCCACGCCCGCGCGGTCGCCCGCCTCGATGACCTCGGTCACCGCCTTGCCGGCGCGGTCGTAACCCTTGACGCTGAACTTCACGCGGCCTCCTTGGCGGGTGCCGGCTTCGGCGCGGGCGCCTGTTCTTCATCGTCGTTCTGCGTCACGCGCAGGACCTCCTCCAGGCTTGTCTTCCCGTCCAAGGCCAGCAGCACGCCCTCCTCGCGCAGGGAGAGCCCGCCCAACTCACGCATCTTGGCTCGCAGCTCGTGCGTCGGGCGCCCGTGGTGAATCATGCGGCGAAGTTCGGGCGTCACCTCGAAGACCTCGTACACGCCCATGCGTCCCGCAAAGCCCGAGTCGTGGCAGCGCTGGCAGCCCCCGCCCTTGCGAAAGGCCCTTCCCGAGTGATTGTGCAGCCCCGCGTCGGCAAGCACCTGCTCGCTGGGGAAGTACTTGGTCGCGCATCCAGCGCAGATCGTGCGGGCCAGCCGCTGGGCGACGGCGCCGTTGAACGCGCTGCTGAGCAGGTATGTCTCGATGTTCATGTCCACCAGTCGCGCCACGGCCCCGGGCGCGTCGTTGGTGTGCAGCGTCGCCAGCACCAGGTGCCCGGTGAGTGCCGCCTGCACCGCGACGCGAGCGGTTTCGTTGTCGCGGATTTCGCCGACCATAATGATGTCGGGGTCCTGCCGCAGGATGCTCCGCAGCGCCCGGGCGAAGGAGAGCCCGATCGGCTCGTTCACCTGGATCTGGTTGACGGTGTCGAGCTGGTACTCGACCGGGTCTTCCACCGTCAGGATGTTCACCTCGGGGCCGCGCAAGAGGTCGAGCGCTGAGTAGAGCGTCGTGGTCTTGCCGCTACCGGTCGGCCCGGTGACCAGCGCCATGCCGTGGCTCTGATTCAGGAACCGCTTGAAGGTGTCGAGCGCCTGGGCTCGGAAGCCCAGGTCTTCGAGCCGCACCTTCAGGTTCGCCTTGTCCAGCACGCGAACCACCAGCTTCTCCCCCAGTAGCGTGGGCATGCTGCTCACGCGGAGGTCGATCTCGCGCCCTTCGGCGACGATGCGCACGCGTCCTTCCTGAGGCAGGCGCTTCTCGGCGATGTCCATCTTCCCGATGACTTTCACGCGGCTCACGATGGCGGCGTGCATGCCCGGGGGCGGCTTCATCAGGTCCCGCAGGACGCCGTCGATGCGATAGCGGATCCGCGTGCCGCGCTTGTCGGGCTCGATGTGGATGTCGCTGGACTTGTCCTTGACCGCCGTCAGCAGCGCGATGTTGACAAGATTCACGATCGGGCTGCCCGCGATCATCTTGTCGAGGTCGGTGGCCGGCCCTTCGTCCACCGTCTCGCGCTCGACGACCTCCACCGCGGTGTCCTGCAGCTTGGTCAGAAACTCGTCGACGTCGACGTCGCCCGAGCCATATTTCTTGACAAACTCCAGCACGTTCGCCGCCGTCGCGAACACTGGCCTCACATCGCAGCCGGTCAGCTGGCCGATGCGGTCGATCGCCGGCAGGCTCTGGGGCTCGGCCATCGCCACTGTCAGGGTGCGACCGACCTTGAACATCGGGATGGACTTGAGCCGCTCGCACTCCTCGACCCCGATCAGCCTGATCACCCCGGGATCGATCAGACCGTGGCGCAGCACGCACCCCGGCACGCCCAGGCACGTGGCCATCGCCCGCACCAGCACCTGCTGCGAGATGAGCCCCTGCGCCACCAGCAGCTCGCCCAGCATGCGGGTGTCGCCCCGCTGGCTTTCGAGGGCCTTTTGCAGTTGTTCGTGGGTGATCGCGCCTTCGGCGACCAACACCTCCCCCACGCGCCGGTTGGGCGTCGGGCTGCCCGGGTTGGCGGGGGCAGACGTCATGCCAGGAAGCTCCGGACGGCCATGTTGACGTCAAGAAAATGCTCGAATCGGTCATTGAGGCCGGTGAGTTCCAGCACTTCCCGCACCGTGTCGGTGGCGGCGCAGAGACGCAGCGCCCGCCCGCCCGAGGCCAGCTCCTCGGTGGCCGCCAGCATGGCCTCGAGGCCGGCGCTGTCGACAAACGGAATGCTCGAAGCGTCGACGACGAATCTCCCCAGGCTGCGCGTCATGACTTCCTGCACGTGCGTGCGGAACTGGGTGGCATCGCCCTGGACCAGCGGCCCCACCGGCTTGATCACCGTCACCGCGCCGTGGCGTTGTTCGTTGATCTCCACCCGCGAGTCCTCCTGTCAGGCCGCCATGCGCACGTTTGGGGCTTCGCTGCCGGCCAGTGGCACGCTGAGCGTGAACGTGCTGCCCTTGTCGATCTGGCTGTCGCAGGTGATATCGCCGCCGTGCAGGCGCACCACCTGGCGGGCCAGCGCCAGTCCGATGCCCGAGCCGGTGATGTTGGCGATGCGCCGGTCCTTGGCGCGATAGAACTTCTCGAAGACCATCTCCTGCTCGTCCTTGCTGATGCCGATGCCGTTGTCGATGACAGCGACGTTGAGATTTCCCGAGGCCTCCTCGACGCGCACCCTCACCTGCCCGCCCGTGGGGGTGTACTTGAGCGCGTTTCCGAGCAGGTTGTGCAAGGCCAGCATGAGCTTGTCGCGGTCGCCTTGCATCACGGGCAGCTTCGGGGGCAGTTCGAAGGCGAGCTTGATTTCCTTGTCCTGGGCCTGAGCCTTGAAGTCCGCCTCGAGTTCCTCGAGCATGGCGTCGACGCGCACTTCGCCCGTGCGGAGCTTGAGAGCACCCGCCTCGATCTCCGAGACGCTGAGCATGTCGCCCACGATGCGTTCCAGCCGGCGAGATTCGGCGCCGATGACGTTCAGACACTTGGACCGCACCTGCGCGTCGTCCCCCTCCTCGACCAGCGTTTCGACGTACAGCCGGATGTTGGTCAGGGGCGTGCGCAGCTCGTGCGTCGCCTGGGCGACGAACGCGTTGCGGCTTTCGTCGGCCACTCGCTGCTGGGTGGTGTCCTCGATGATCACCATGGCCGCGGGGCCGTCTTCGCGCCGCAAAGGCCGCACGGACAATCGCAGCACGGTGCGATCCGAATCCCCCGCGGCGGCGCGTTCCACCTCGATGCTGGTGCGCTGCTTGCTCTGGCCGCTAACGATGCGGGAAACGGCCTCCTGGGCGGCGGCGTCTTCGACGTAGCCCGACAACGGCGTGCCCGTGACGGATTCTCGCTTGGAACGCAGCAGCACGGCGGCGGCGCCGTTGCAGTATCGGACAATGCCGGCTCCGTCGAGCACGATCAATCCGTGCCACATGGCATCGCACGCGGCCTTGAGATCGCCATCGCGCCCGGTGCGTTCTTCGATGGTCTTGGAGGCGGCCTGCATGGCGGCGCCGATGCGCAGGCGGTCTCGTTCCTCGACCAGGGCGTTCCACGCTCGCGCCAGGGGCCCGAAACGCTCACCCACGAGCAGCGCACCCTGCGGGGCCGTGCCGGTCGCTTCGAGGCGCAGCGCATCGGCCACGGCGCCGATCGCCCGCCAGCGTGAACGCATCGCGCGATAGACGACGAGCAGGCCGCTGAGGGCGACGACGGCGATGGCGCCGATGCCGGCCTGGGTTTCCCAGTCGGCCCAGGCTGGTGGGGTGCTGATCGCGGAGAGTTCCAGGCGCGCGTTGCCACGGCCCGTGACGAACAAGGGAACCCTGAGATGCACGCGCTTGCCGTCCAGATCAGATTCGAAATCGCCGGAAGGCATCGCGGGGAATGACTCTGGAACTTCAAGCTGCGTGATGTTCTCGGGCCTGGCGTCAGCGATCACCTTGCCGTTACCTAGCACGATTCGCGCGGATTCGAGGTGGTACTGGAAAGTGGCGTCGCTGACCAGACGTCGCACGCTGGTGGTCTCATCGTCGGCCAGCAGTCGCTCGGCGCTGGCGGCCAACAGGCGGCCGGCGAGAGAAATCTGCTCGACGCGGCCCTTTTCGAAGGCCGCCCGATAGGTGTGCACGGTCCACCAGGCGCTCGCGCCCAGGACGCCCACGACGATGGCGGCGACGGCCAGCCCTGCCGCGATGACCGCGCGCTCGCCCCGCGCGAGCCCCCAGGGCGTGCGGGTTGTGCGGATTTGTTTGGTTTCCGGTTGCTCGCTCACGGGGTCTTCCTCAAATCGGGCGGTATGTCGCTCGGGATATCGGTGCAATGCCGGGGTGATTGCAGTGGGGTCCCGTACTACGGGCGAGGAACGGTTCCGCGCGCGCGGAATGCGTCGTCCGAGAAGGCAAAACTCGGTTTCCGCGGAATGCCGCGGGAAAAAAATTTTTTTATTGGGACACAGACGCGAACCAGTCCGACCAGTTTCGCGCGCGCGCCGCAAGCCATTGCTGAAGGCGGAGGACGCACGCGAGCGCGTGCCGGACGTCGCGGGCCTGCTCGCTGGTGGGCGTGGTGGAAGAGAGCTTCGGGGCGGGGAGCCAGAGGCGCAGCTGCGTCGCGTCGGCCTGGGTTCGCAGGTCGGCGGGAAGATCCTCTCGCATCGCATCAAGCACGCGAGGTGCACCGGGCAGTTCGAGCGGCAGCACCACGCGGCCCTCGGAGAGCTCGTGGGTGATGGCGCCGGGACGCACGCGAGGCTCGGGCAGCACGCCCCGCAGCCGGAACGCCGCACGCTGACGCGCGGGATCGAGCGGCTCGACGAGCTTGACGAACGGCGCGATGGCCTGCACCTCGTCGCGATAGCCCGACCAGAAATCGGCGAGGCGGGCCTTGGCGTCGGTCCAGGTGCCCAGGGCTTGCTGCTCGCACGCATCGCGCAAGGCGGCGGCGGCTTCGTGTTGGCTCAGGCTGTGCAGCCGCTCGGCGAGGGCCTCGAAGGTGACGAGCCCGTTAAGCCAGGCGCGTTCGAAGTCGCGCGCGACCCGACGCGGGCAAACGAGTGCCGTGACGACGTCGTCGAGGCCGCCCGCCTCGCGCAGGGCTTTAGCGGCTTTGCCGATCTCTTCGCGCCGGGCGCGGGGGACGCCCCGCTCGTAAGCGACGGCGAGCACGACGAGCACGCGCCAGGCGGGCTCGGCCTGCGCGATCATCACGTGCAGGCAGTCGGGCGCGAGCACCTCGACGGACTCCAGCCCCGGGTGACACTCGGAGAGGATCTCCTTGAGCCCGTGCCCGTCGGGCAGGGAACGTTCCAGAAACCAGGCGGCTCCGGACGAAGCATCGGCAGGGTGCTGAAGCGCGGCGATGAGGTGAGGCGCAAGGCGGTCAGCGTTCCACGCGCCCGCGTACACGGGCAGAGCCTTGGAGGAGCCGCCGTTCATTTGAGCCCGTATTCCTTGAGTTTGCGGTAGAGCGTGCGTTCACCGATACCGAGCAGCTTGGCGGCCTGCTCGCGATTTCCCGCGGTCAGACGCAGCGTCTCGCGGATGGCCCGTTTTTCGATCTGCTCGAGCGTGGTGCCCGCCAGGCTGCTGGCGGCGCCGTCGGCGACGTGGGCCTCAGGCTCGTCGCTCGCGGCGTCGCTGCGCACGTCATCGGGGATGTGCCGCAAATCGAGCACGGGGGGCTGGCCGTGCGGGCGCTCTTCGCCCAGGCACATGACGACCATGTTCTGCACGACGTTGAGCAACTGCCGCACGTTGCCGGGCCAGCGGTAGGCCGTCAAGCGCATCATCGCGGCATCGGTGACGGCGGGGACGATCGTCTCGGCGGGGCTGGGCGCCATCTCCGCCGCGAAGCGATCGACGGCGAAGTTCACTAACGCCGGGATGTCCTCGCGGCGCTCGCGCAGCGCGGGGATGTGCACGTGCGTGCCCTTGATGCGGAAGTAGAGATCTTCTCTGAAGGTCCCCGCGGCACACATGGCTTTGAGGTCGCGATTGGTCGCGCTCACGAAGCGCACGTCGGCGTGGCGGGTCTCGTTGGAGCCGAGGCGGATCACCTCGCCGCTCTCGAGGACGCGAAGCAGTTTGGCCTGCATGGTCATCGGCATGTCGCCGATTTCGTCCAGAAACAGCGTGCCGCCGTCGGCGTACTCAAAGACGCCCGAGCGTTCCTTGTCGGCGCCGGTGAAGGCCCCGCGCACGTGGCCGAACAAGGCATCCTCCAATAAGGTCTCGCTCTGGCCCGCGCAGTTGAACGCCACGTAACGCCCGCTGGCGCGGCGGCTGTTGCGATGCACCGCCGCGGCGATGAGTTCCTTGCCCGTGCCGGATTCGCCGGTGATCAAGACCGGGATGTTCGACGCGGCGACGGTCTTGATGGTGCGGAGGATCCGCCTCATCGGCTCGCTCTGCGCCACGATCCCCGCGAAGGACGCATTGTCCAACTCATCCTTCAGCGTGTCGTTCTGGTGCCTCAGCAGCACGGTCTCGGCGGCGCGATTGATGAGGTTGCGGAAGACCTCCAAGTCCAGCGGCTTCTGGATGAAGTCGTACACGCCCAACTTGAACGCCGCCCGGGCCGTCGGCACATCGCCGTGGGCGGTGACGAGCACGACCTCGGCCGCGGGCTGCAGCGTGCGGGCGGCTTCGAGCACGCGCAGGCCCGCATCGGCGCCGTCGGCAGCGACCGTGCCGACGCCGGGGACGCTGACCCCGGCGCTCGCGGGCATTCGCAGGTCGGTCACGATGACATCGAAGGTGCCGAGGCGCAACTCTTCGAGTGCCGCGGCGACGCTGGTCACCACGGTGCACACGTGCCCGGGCTTGCGGAGCGCGTCGGACATCACCTCGGCGTGGTCGGGCTCGTCCTCGACGATGAGAACCTGGGCGGCGAGTTTTTCGTTGCGGGTCACGGACATGCGGGGGATGGTACGCGAGGGGCTCGCTCCGTCAGCAGCCCCACCGTGAGAGAGGGCCGCGTGCGCGACCGATGCCGACAGAGGCCCTCCCTTACCGTCGGGCTGCGGACAGGCCGACCGCGCCGGCGGCGTGCCGCCGCAGGGCGCACAGGGCAATCGCCAGCGCATCGGCGACGTCCGGCGGGCTGGGGGGCTCGGGCAGGGCAAACTCGGCCTGAATCGCCCGCTGCATCTGCACCTTGTCCGCCCCGCCGAAGCCGGTAAGACTCTTCTTGACGGCGCGGGGCTTCATTTCGATCAGTGGCAAGCCCGCCCGCTGCACGGCGAGCATGAGAACGCCCCGGGCGTGGCCCATGGTGATGGCCGTGGCCGGGTGTTTGTAGTGGGCGAAGAGCCCTTCGATCGCCACAAGTTCGGGGCGAAGCCGCTCGAGCGCCGCGCGAAAATCCGTGTCGAGTTCAACGAGGCGGCTGGAAAGGCTCGCCCCGCCCCCGCTCTTGCTGCCGCCACGCGCCAGGCGAAAGACACCGGCCTCGACCAAGGTGGCGGAGAGCCCGCACGCGTCGACGCACCCGTAGCCGGTGAGCCGAAGACCGGGGTCGATGCCGAGGATGCGCATGGGGGAGAGTATCGGATGGAAGTGGCAAAGTGGCGTAGTGGCAGAGTGGCGAAGTGACGGAGGGCGGCGACCCTGCGACGCCGCCGACTGGCCGCCGGGCGGGAAGGTCGGTGGTTTCCACGCCCCAGCGGGGATGCGGGGGCGGCAGCCCCTGCAAAGGAATGGCCTTGCGCCCGGCGGAACCGCCGCCCCTCCCAGCGGGAGGGGTGATGGTTGCCAGGGGTGGCTCTGCACCCCTGGTAGGCGGGGCCACTATTTGTTTTGTGTCTTTGCTCTGCGACCCCAGCGGGGTCGGCGATGCTCACGTACCCCGCTGGGGTACGTAGATCAAAGAAGGAAGAAGAGGAGAGATGGCCGCTCACCAGGGGTGCAAGGCCACCCCTGGCAACTATCGCGCATCCCTCTGGGATGCCGCAGCGAGCGCGACACAGGAAACCCCCACGCACGCCGCCCCGCCCGCGCGGCCCGCGACCGCCACGCCCCAGCGGGGGTGCGGGGGCGGCAGCCCCTGCAAGGGCTACCCAATCTCGACCAGCGAGTGGCGTCATTGCGTTTTCGGGCGAGCTCGCGGGGTCTTGAAGGCGCGGCATCTGGAAATCGGCATAAGGTCTGAGAGGAGAGGCCCGAGTGCCCGCAGGGCCCGCGTCTATCTCATTGTGCAGTGGCCTCGCTGATACGCTAGGCTACTAAGAGCCCGTGATTCGCTGTCCCCGACCGCTTGATGCTTCTTCTCTGCATTCGACTTCAAGACTCGGAGCCTCGCTTGAGCGTAGAACATATTCAACTGGAGCGCGAAAAGTTCTCTGTGGCGGATCTCCTTAACTGGTTCAAAGAGAGCAGCCTCGAGCTAACCCCTAGGTTTCAGCGCCGAGCGGTATGGAAAGACGGTGCCAAATCTTTCCTCTTGGACACAGTACTTAGAGGTCTCCCGGTGCCGCCTGTGATCCTCAGAGATCGAGGGACGGATCTCAGGACGTTGAAGCCAAAGCGGGAAGTCGTGGACGGACAGCAACGGCTTAGAACTTTGTTTTCCTACATTTCTCCAGATTCCTTCAGCACCAGTTCTGGAGAGCAGGATACATTCGTTCTAAAACGCGCGCACCAGCCCGACTACGCCATGTACGGGTTCGCCGAACTGCCCTCCCAGCTTCAACGTCGCATTCTTGACTACCGACTATTCGCGCACATCTTCCCTGTCTCCACAGAGGATACCCAGATTCTTGAGGTATTCGCTCGCCTCAACGCGACAGGCACCGTTCTGAAGCCTCAGGAGCTTAGAAACGCTAAGTGGTACGGTGAATTCAAGACGCTGAGTTTCTCGTTGGCTACCAGACACCTTGAGTTTTGGCTAAGTTCTCGCATCTTTACGGCGGAGAAGATCGCTCGAATGGATGAGGTTGAGCTCAGCAGCGACTTGGTTCTGACCATCATGCGCGGAATTGGCGAAGGAAGCAAAGCAACGCTTGACACGGCGTATAAGAATTTCGACGACAGTCTTCCGAATGCCTCTGAAATTGAGGTTCGCTTTGACGCTACGGTCGGAGCTATTCGGTCGCACTTCGAGTTTTCCACTGCCCCTCGGTTTCAGAATCGCAACCTGTTTTTTTGCCTCTTTGCCGCATACTACGATGTGCTTTATGGTCTAGGCTCCAGTCTAGATGCCAAAAAGAAGCCCAATGAGAGCGAGGTGAAGTTCTTAAGCATCGCCCGTGCTGCGGTTAAGGTCTCTGATCTGTCCGCACCGGCCGCTGTTGTGAGCGCTACTCAACGTAGGCTGACCCACAGAAGTGAACGGCAGAGAGTCGTGTCCTACTTGCTTGGCGGAAGGAATGGCAAGTAACGCTTTCACGGTTTTACACAAGCAGCTCACGGATCTGCAGGTCGCCATCGCCCGGCTGGATGCGACGGTGACCGCGACGGCGCCGGCCTCCGCTGAGACTTTGGTTGCCTACGAAGGGCTTTTCATTAGGCTCATCGTAGCGTTGGAGTCATACCTCGAGTCATTCATGGGAGAACTACTGGACGGAACGTTCAACTCAGCCATGCCTGGGTTCAAGAGAATCGTCACCTTCCACGACACCGCGACACGCGAAGCGGCGCTCTTGCATGGCAGGGACTACATCGACTGGCTTCCTTATGCAAGGACGGTCGAGGTCGCGAAGCTCTACCTAAAGGACGGCGTTCCGTTCTCACAGGCCAAGCCCGCTCACTTTGGCGATGTGAAAAAAATGGTCCGAATACGCCACGCAATCGCGCATAGCAGTCCGCACGCAAAGCGGCTATTCGATGAAAAGGTCATCGGCAACGCTAAGCTACCCGCGGACGAGCTGAGTCCTGCGGGCTACCTCATCGGAGCTGCGAACTCCAATCCGCGAACAAGTCGGCTGGCGAATTTTCTCGCACAGGTGATGGATCTGGCAAGAACTATCGACGCGTGAGATGCGCAAGCCCTGCAACAAGGTGCTATTCGGCTGCGTGAAGGGCTATCCTATTTCGCAGACTCGGAATCGAATAGGTTTTTCTAAGCGGAATAGCGCCCGATCGCGGGTATCGGTGAATCTCCTGAAGGCGCCGAGAGTCTTGATATCGGTGATGCCCGGCCTACTACCGGCTGCGTCCTGCCGACGACTGAACACGTCGAATTGTCTATGATTGATGATTCGCTTATGTGAAGCACAGAGCCACCCCTGGCAACCATCGCGCATCCCTCCGGGATGCAGGGCAGGCACACACATGAGGGCATCACGCCCGCTTCCGGCGACGACCCCCCCGCCAGCGGCGGCTACTTCCCCAGCCCCGCGAAATACCTCACGTAGTTGACGACTGTCTTGGCGATCACATCCGCCTCGAGGTTCACCGTGTCCGCGGGTTTGAGCGGGCTTAAATGGGTTTTGGCGAGCGTGGTGGGGATGAGCGCGATTGTGAACGTCTTGGCCGTCACCGCCGCCAGCGTGAGCGACACGCCGTCGATCGCCACCGAGCCCTTGGGGGCGAAGTACGGCATCAACTCCACCGGGGGCTCAATCGTGAGTTCCCAGCCGCCGCCGGGTGTGGGGCCGTTGGACACGACCGTGCCCACGCCGTCGATGTGGCCCTGCACCATGTGTCCGCCGAGCAGGGTGCTGGCCGTCGCGGCGTGCTCCAGGTGCACGCTCCGCCCGGGTTTCCAGGCGGCGAGGGTGGTTTTGGCAAGGGTCTCGGGGATGGCGTCGAAGACCATGACGCCGTCGCGCGGGGGTGCTGCGATGGTCAGGCAGCAGCCGTCGCAGGCGACGGAATCTCCGACGGAGCCCGCGTACGACCAGTTGGGGGCATGAATTTCGAGCCGCACCCCCGCGGCGGTGGGCGTCACGCTCCGGACGACTCCCTGGACCTCGATGATTCCGGTAAACACGCGTTTGGCCCCTTGTGCGGGCATTTTTGGCAACGCCACGCCCGCGGCACGGTATACCGGGTCGACGCCCGCCCCCGGGCGGGGCTCCAACAAACGACCGGCCCCACACGCGTGCGAGACGCCGCCAAAGGCGGTACCATCCCCGTCCTTCTGGAGAACCCGCCGAATGCCGAGCGATCGAACCCCGACCTTCCAACGCCGCCGCCCCCTCGCCCTCGCCAGCCTGGCCGTGCTGGGCGCTGCCTTCACCCTGGTGCAGAGCGGCTGCCACACCTACGGCAGCGTTCCGGCCCCTCGCCCCACGTCGGCGGACGCGCCCAAGACCCAGGAGATCATCCACGATGACTGGGCCAAGGTGGGCTACCGCCTGGACTGGATCGGCTATCCCTTCGCCGGGATCGCCCGGCCCAACCCCGTCGAGCTGGTCGCCTTTGACGACCTGGTCGTCGCCCAGGACCAGAGCAGCACCATCACGGTGCTGGAGGCGTCCAACGGCCATCGCAGGTGGTCCACCGATCTGACCGGCCCCAACACCCGCTGGCTGGGCGTGGCGAGGCAGACGGGCGTGCAGGCCCCCTTCATCGTCAGCAGCGACACCGAGGCCTTCACCCTCGCCTCGGGCACCGGCAACCTGCTGAGCCGCGACCGCTACGAGCAGGTCATCAGCACCCCGACGCTGCTGGTGGACGACCTGCTCATCGCGGGCACGCCCACGGGGCGCGTACAGGCGCACCTGCTGGGCAAGGGGCTGAGCGCGTGGGGCTTCATCTCCAACGGCGCGTTCGCCACCTCCCCGGTCATGATGGGCGACTCGGTCGCGATCGTCTCCCAGGGGGGCGATGTGCTGTTCTTTGCGCGGAACGGCTCGCTGCTGGGACGCGGGCGGGTCTTCGGCGGGCTCGACGCGGACCCCGCGTCCGACGGCCTGCACCTGGCCTTGGCGTCGCGAGATCAGTCGCTGTGGCTGCTGGCCATCGACGGCTCGCAGCTCTGGCGGCACCGCACCGTCAACGCGCTCACCCACAGCCCGGTCTTCTTCGGGGGCTCGGTGGTGTGCGATCTTGGGGCCGAGGGGCTGAGCGCCCTGGACGTCGGCACCGGGGGCGTGACCTGGCACAACGCCGAGGTGCACGGGGATGTGATCGGCGTCCGCGGCGGCAACCTCGTCGTATGGGACAAGGCCTCGCTCTTCTCGATCGACCCCAAGACGGGCGACGTGCTGTCGAAGATCGCCGCCCCCGGGTTCGTGAAGTTCTCGACCACCAAGTTCGAGGACGGGGATCTGTACGCCGCGTCGGCGGACGGCTCGCTGGCCAAGTTCATCCCGCGCTGAGCGGGCGGCCACGCCCGGACGGTGTCGATTTGAGCCTCGCTCGGGCTCGCGGCGCGGGATCGCGCGGACGTATGCTGTGCGCGTGGGGCGGCTCTGTGGCGCCCGAACCCGACACCCTGCACGGGGGCCGCCTTGGCTGAACTCGCAACCATCCGCAGCGCGCTTCTCTCCGTCTCCGACAAAGCCGGGCTCATCCCCTTCGCCCGCGCTCTGGCGTCGCACGGGGTGGAGCTCATCTCCACCGGCGGCACCGCGGCCGCCATCACGCAGGCGGGCCTGCCGGTCACACCCATCGACAAGGTCACCGGGTTCCCGGAGATGCTCGACGGGCGCGTCAAGACCCTGCACCCCATGGTGCACGGCGGGCTCTTGGGCGTGCGCGACAACCCGGCGCACGTCGCCGCGATGCAGAAGCACGGGATCAGGCCGATCGACCTGGTGTGCGTGAATCTCTATCCATTTGAGCAGACCATCGCGACGCCCGGCTGCACGTTCGAGCACGCCATCGAGAACATCGACATCGGCGGGCCCTCGATGCTGCGCTCGGCGGCCAAGAACTTCGAGCATGTGACGGTGGTGACGTCGCCCGAGCAATACGAGAGGGTCATCGCCGAACTCGCCTCGC
Organism: Tepidisphaera sp.; assembly: GCA_016124375.1. Classification (GTDB taxonomy): domain Bacteria; phylum Planctomycetota; class Phycisphaerae; order Phycisphaerales; family UBA1924; genus RI-211. Next base: position 62,579 of record WGNV01000002.1, on the reverse strand, counting down.
AGGGGGGGAAGACCTCGCGCCGGCTGCGGGCCGAGCTGGCGCGGGCGGCGTTCGCGCTCACGTGCCGCTACGACGGCGCGATCGCGGCCTACCTGGAGCCCAAGCCCGCCTCGCGCTTTCCGGCGATTCTGAACGTCTCATACGTGCGAGCCGAAGAACTTCGCCAGGGCGAAAACCCGCACCAGGGCGGGGCGATCTATCGCAGTATGAATCGGCCCCAGGCGGGCACCAGCATCGCCCACGCCGAGCAACTGCACGGGAAGGAACTGAGCTACAACAATCTGAACGACGCCCAGGCGGCGTTGTCGCTGGCGCTTGCAATCCGTCGCGCCGTGCCCGGGCAGGTCGGGGCGGCGGTCATCAAGCACACCAACCCATGCGGAGCCGCCAGCGCACCCGACGCTCGCGAAGCCGTGGCCGGGGCGCTCGCGGGCGACCCCCTCGCGGCCTACGGCGGCATCTTGGCGCTCTCCTCCGAGATGGATTCCGATGCCGCGACGCTGATCACGAGCGACAAGAGCATCTTCCTGGAGGTGATCGTGGCGCCCGGGTTCTCGGCGGCCGCGCTGGAGCTGCTCCGGGCCCGCTGGGCGAACGTGCGCCTGCTGGCGAGCGGGCAGGTGCAGGACACGCTGGAAGAGCCGCCTTTGGAACTTCGCACGCTGCCCGGGGGGCTGCTCGCCCAGACGCCGGACACGCTGCTGGCCGGCGACTTTGCCCACAAGGCCGGCCCGGCGCCGACACGCGAGCAGCTCAAGATCGCCGCGTTCCTCGAGCCCGTCTGCCGGGCGCTCTTCTCCAACGCCGTGTGCCTCGGGGGTGTCGCCAAAGACGGCTCGCTGCGCCTGTTCGGCGCTGGCGCGGGGCAAATGGACCGCGTCACCGCCAGCCGCCTGGCCGTCGAAAAGGCCGGCCCGCTGGCCGAGGGCTCGGTGTGTTTTTCGGACGCGTTCTTCCCATTCTCCGACGGCCCCACGCTGCTGGGCGAGGCGGGCGTGAGCGTCATCGTCCACCCGGGTGGCTCCAAGCGCGACCAGGACACGTTTGACCTCTGCACGGCACGGGGCATCTGCTGCCTGACGACCGGCATCCGGCACTTCAGGCATTGAGCGTGGAAGTGGCAAAGTGGCAGAGTGACAAAGTGATGGAAACACGAAGCCGCGACGTTTGAACGTCGCGGTTCTTCACTCCGCCACTTCGCCACTCTGCCACTTCCTCCCCGCCCCCACCGCTAAGACCTTGTAAAGCACCAAGTTGGGGTGTCGGCAGCCCGCCCGCCTCGCGCGGGCAGCGTAGTATTTCAACCGGGGACGGCCCGGGCGCAGCCGCGGCTCGCAAAGGATTGCGGGCGACGGCACTCTCGGTTTCGCATCCCGGGAGTATTCGCCGATGCACCGGTCACGGAATGCACACGGAGATCACGACCCCGACTTGGGGCTTGACGGCCCGCTGTCGGCTGACGACGCCGCCTTGATCTTGAGCGCCGACGGCAACGAAGGATTGAACGCCAAGGTATTGGTGCTGAACCGCGCGTTCGCGGCCATGCGCATCGTCTCGGCCCGGCGCGCCTTCTGCCTGCTCAGCCGCAGCATCGCCGAGGTCATCCACGTCGAGAAAGACGACACCGGCGCCGACCGCTACATGAACTACGACCTCGCGTCGTGGATGGAAGTGTCGGCCCTGCAGCACGAGTTCGAGCACGAGAAGCACGACTGGGTGCGCACCGTGCGGTTTGAGTTGGCCGTGCCGCGGATTATCCGCCTGCTGGGCTACGACCGTGTGCCCGAGCAGGGCGTGAAGCTCAACCGGCGCAACCTCTTCGCCCGCGACCGTAACCGTTGCCAGTACTGCAACCGCATCTTCCCGACGTCCGAGCTCAGCCTCGACCACGTGATCCCGCGCTCGCGGGGCGGCCAGGACACGTGGGAAAACCTGGTCTGCTCGTGCATCCGCTGCAATGCCAGGAAGGGCGGGCGCACGCCCGACGAGGCGCACATGAAACTCTGGCGCCGGCCCGAAAAGCCCAAGCGCAATCCGCTCATCGCGCTGCGCCTGGGAAATCAGAAGTACCAGAGTTGGCGGGCGTTCCTGGATAACGCGTATTGGAGCGTGGAACTGGGGTGAGGCGGCCTCGCACCTTCTCGAAGTGCAGGGCCAGAGTGGGGTTCGATTGCGCGTGAAAGACGGTCTCACACTTTGGGTCGACGAAGCAACTTGAAGTCAAACCTCAGGGGGAATCATGCTCAGTCGTTGTAGTCTCCTTGTTCTGGTGTCGACGTCGTGTATCGCGAGCGGAGCGTTTGCTCAACCGGCAAAGAGCAATGACCCCGGCTCCGCAAGCACGCCCCCCAAAGCCGCGGAGCAGGACCCCGCTGCGGCACTACTCAAGAACGTTGCAGAGCACTACGCATCGGCAAAGACCTACAGCGACAAGGGAGAAATCACGAGCACGCTCGACGTCAACGGGCGCGCAATCACAAGCCATATGCCCTTTTCCACCGCTTTCGAGCGAAATGGAAGATTTTTCTGGGAGTTCCGGTCTTCTCCGGTCCCTGGTCAAGCTCCCACGGAACAATATAAGGTCTGGTCGCACGACCAGAAGACTTTCAAATCGCATTGGACGCTCGATAACGCCAAGACCGATTCGTTCGATTCCATGCACATGGCCCTCGCGGGGCCCACAGGCATTTCCAGCGGGCAAGTACTGACGATCATTCCCTTACTTTGCCGAGATCTCCCGCTGCCCGCCCGCACCACCGACCTGAAAAATGCAAAGTTGATCGGCAAGGAAAGGATCGACAATCAAGATTGCACAAAAGTAATGGGAAAAGGGCTGGGCAATTGCGACGAAACTCTCTGGATCGATGCCTCTCTTGCGATTCGCCGTATCAAGGAAGATGTGACTGTCGATCCGTCGAAGATCCAAGGCGCGCCAAACCCTCACGCCAAACCATTTCAGGTGCTGACCGTGATCGACTTCAAGCCCATCTTTGACGAGAAGTTGCCCGACTCAGCGTTCGAGCCTCCCGAGAAGTAGTTCAGCCCCGGCTCCACGCCGCGCTGACTGCGTCTTCGAACCTCCTTGCAAATGCTTTGACGTCGCAGATCTGCGAACCCGCCACACCCGCTCGCAGACTTTTTCTAAGCGTTTGAAGGCGTTGAGAATCCAAGGCGAGGGCGGTGGCAATGGCCACATACTCATCCGCCGACGCAGCGATCCACTCCCCCCGCCCCACCGCCGTGAGCAGGGACGCCCCGACGCGGGCCCGGTGCCGATCGCCGCACAGGGTGACCACTGGCACGCCCATCCACAGCGCCTCGCACGTGGTCGTGGTGCCGTTGTATGGGAACGGATCAAGCGCGACGTCGATGCGCGAGTACAGGTCCACGTGCTCGCGCGTGGTCGCCGTGAACGCCAAGAATTCGAGCCGCTCGCGTTCGATGCCGTGCGAGGCGAAGCGGTCGCGCAGGCGCTCGCCCGCCGCCCCCTTCAGCCCCGCGGCTTTCAACACCAGCCTCGCCCCGGGGGTCTCGCGCAGCACGCGCGCCCACACTTCAACGACACGCGGCGAAATCTTCGCCGCGTTGTTGAACGACCCGAACACCGGCGCCCCTTCGCCCCGCTGATACGCCGTCGAGCGAGGCTCCGGCCAATCCGCCCCCGCGCCGAAGCACACGAAACACCCGGGCACGCGCAGCAGGCGCTCGCTGCACGCATCATCGCTGCCCGCGGGGTCGGTGATGTCATCGACGATGCGTCGATCCATCGCATTTAGCCCCGTCGTCGCCGGATATCCGAGATACGTCACTTGCACCGGCGCCAGCCGCCGCCCAAGAGCCGGCATGTGACTCGGCACGGTCCACGCGTTGGCGTCGATGAGCACGTCGATCGCATCTGCCCGGGCCTGGGCGGCCAGTTGGTCTGGGGTCATGGTGCCGCACTCGCGCCACACCCCGAGCGACCGAAACCGCCGCGTCGTCGCGTCGGGTGCGCCTGTGGTCGAGTACAAATACAGCGACACGCGCGCCGGATCTATCGCGCCCAGCGGCTTCTCCAGAAAAAACGCGCACGAATGCTCGCGGAAGTCCGCAGAGAGGATTGCCACCCGCAGCGGCGTACCCGCGTCTCGCGGCGAGCGTGGCGCAGTCGCGTCCGCAGCCCGCGTCGCAGGCTCGCCCAAGCCGCTTGCCCGCGCCAGCCGCTCGTGCCACTCGCGTTCTTCTCGAGGCGTGGCCCCGCCCGCGACGTTCATCGCATAACACAGCGAGAGCAACAGTCCGGCGTCGTCGCCCGCGTGCTCGACGCCGCGCAGAAACACGCGCACCGCCTCGTCCTGCCGAAAGCTCTTGACGAGCGCATCGCCCCACGCGCGATAGGCCGCCGCATCGGCCGGCGCGATCGCCGCGGCCCGTTCGAACGCCGCCCCGCCCCCGGCTTCATCGCCCGACATGAGCCCCGCCGCCCCCACCGCCGCCCACGCCGCCGCCGCGTGCGGCGCGATGGCCGCCGCCCGTTGTGCGCTCGCCAGCGCCGCCACGACATCGCCAGCGTTCTGGCACGCGTGCGACAACACAAGCCACGCGTCGGCATCCTTCGGTCGCACCGCCAGATGCTTGCGCAGCAACGCCGCGGCCTGGGCAGCCCGCCCAGCGCGAATCTCCGCCCACGCGTTGTCGATGACGCTGGCCATAGAGCGAGATGCTAGTGCGAACATCTACGAAAAACCCCACGCGAGAGCGTGGGGCTGCAAGTGCTTGGATTGTCTCGCGCCACCGAGCCAGCGCGTGAGAGATTCCTTCCGGGGCTCACCGCACCAGACGAGCTACGCCCTTAGCTCGCCTGGGCCCGAGGGTGGGCCTGGTTGTACGCGTCGGAGATTCGCTGCGTGGTCAGGTGCGTGTACACCTGCGTGGTGCTCAGGCTCTGGTGCCCCAGCAATTCTTGCACGCTGCGCAGATCCGCACCGTTGTCCAGCAGGTGCGTCGCGAAGCTGTGGCGCAGCGTGTGCGGGCTGATCGTCGGGTCCAGACCGACCTGCTTCAAGTACTTATCCAGCTTGCGGCGGACCGAACGGCTCGACAGCCGCCCGCCGTGCTTGTTCACAAACAAGGGCCCGCTGTCGCGCGTCGCGAACTTGGGGTCCTGGTTCAGCATGTCCAGGTACCGGCGCACCGCGGCGATCGCGTGCGAGCCCAGCGGCACGATCCGCTCCTTGTTGCCCTTGCCCTTCACCTTGAGCGCTTCGCCCGTCAGGTCAAGGTCCGTCACCTGCAGGCCCACCAGCTCGCTCACGCGGATGCCGGTGGAGTACAGCGTCTCAAGCATCGCCCGATCGCGACGCCCGAGCACGTCCGCGTCGCCCGGGGCGGCCAGCAAACGCTCGATCTGCTCGATGCTGATCGCCTTGGGCAGGCGCTTGGCCTGGCGGGGCGTGCGAATCATCGTCATCGGGTTGCCCATCACGACGCCCTGGCGATCCGCCCACTTATAGAAGGAACGAAGCGTGGCGATCTTCCGGGCCATGGTGGCCGCCGAGTAGTTCTGCTCGCCCAGGTGCGCCAGGAAGCCCCGGATCGTCTCGGCCTTGGCCTCGCCGATGACTTCCGTCACGCTCTGCGGGTTGTCGTTGGCCGGCACGCCCGAAGCGCTGTACTCCGCCCGGGCGTCGGAGCGCTGGTTGGTCACACGCTCCATCGCGGCTATTTCCTTGGCGCCGTCGATCTCGATCCCATGCTCGCTGGCGAGGAACTCGATGAACTGGCGCAGGTCGGCCCCGTAGCACCGCGCGGTGTACGGGCTGAAATGCCGCTCATCGGTCAGGTACGCCGTGAACGCGTCAGTGATCGGAAGCTGCGACATGATCATCACTCCTGGTCTTTCGTTGATCGCGGCCAGCCGCCGCGCTGTAAGCCCTTACCAATCACCCGGCACGCCGCACGAACGCGTGAGCCACGCGACACGTGGCGAGATATGGGTCGGTCCGTTTTCGGTGCGGGTTTATTCCAAATGCGCACTACGTCCGTAGAAACCTGACTTATCGCTCCTGCTCTGCGGCTCCGGCCAGCGGGCGCTGCACCGCCCCGCTCACCCGGCTCACCCGCACCCACTCCTGACGCAACAGATCGTCGAGCATGTGATACATCGCGAACTCGCTATACAAATCCATGCTGGCCAAGTACCTACGCCACGACAACGCGCTCGGGCCATTCTGGCGCCCGTCCGCGTACGACTTCACATCCATCAGCACCTGGTTATTCTTGGCATCCAGATTCTCGGACGCAACTGCAACGGGGTGGTCCTGCCACCCCCCTCCTGACCCCCCTGAATCGGTTGGTGCTGAAGCCAAGGCCCGGGGATCAACCTGGCGGCTAGCCGCCCGCATCGGCTCGGAGGACGCAAAGAGCGCAAGTGACACGCCCAGCGTAGGTTGGTACGGGTCGTACGCCGTGATCGAACCCACCAGCACCCCATCCGCACCCATCGCCTGAGCCAGTCGCTTGGCGTCGGCAGGGGTTTGAACGGCATTCATCTTGAGGGCCCGCATCGCCTGAATGGTCCGATTCAGGGGAAGGGCGTGAATGCCCTGCACTTCTTCAGCCGCGATCACGAGCTTGTCGCTCAGCATGTCCGCATTGACGATGCTGACGCCGCTCTCGTTGTGCAAGGGCACGATGGCCCAGAGCACGTCGCCCTGATCTGGGTTGTAAGGCGACACCAGCTGCTTCGGGGCAACCAAAACGTCCTTGTTGTTTGCCTTGCAGGCACTTAGGAGCGAGACCACGCCGACGAGCCCCACGAGCAAGGCGGCAGTCCGCAACGACAGGGAGGGTGTTTGCGACATGGGTGGTTCCGTAGGAGGCCTGACGGCATAACCTCCAACGGACACTCGCAAACCCTTTGCCACAAAGGCGTTGGGTGAATCAGTGCTCGGTGGGGGCAGCCTCGTGCTGCTCGTTCACATTGGCGACATGGGTGTTATCGGCGGGATGGGCCATCATGGGATGAGCCGGAGCGTGTTCGGAAGTGTCTTTCGCGGAAGCAGTTGCGCCGCCAGAAAGATTCATGCTCGCCATGGCCGACTGCACGGCCCCGCCAACGTCCATCGTCCAGATGTTGTCAACGCCGGTGCGATCGCTTACGAAGTACAGGCGGTTGTTGGCCCCCCAGACAGGGCCCAACGAAACACCGGTGCCGGAGGTGAGGCGCACTCGGGCCTCGCCATTGAGGCTGGTCATCCACAGGGTGGCCTGGGCGGGGCGAGCCGCGGCTTGAGGGTTGGCGGGTGCCATGACCTCGCTGAAGACGATCCAGTTGCCGTCGGGGCTCCAAGACGGATTGATCAGCGCGGTGGAGGCGCTGCTGGCGATCTCGGTGGTATTGGTGGCGCGTCCGTTGGCGATGTCGACGGTCCAGATGGCGAAGGAGCGGCGGCCACGCTCGCGGGGGAGCTGGAACATGATGCGGTCGGCGCCGGCTTCGCCGCTGCCGGCGATGGGGCACCACTGAGGGAACAGGCCGTCGCCGATGTAGTGGCTGGCGGAGGGGTTGGCGGTTTCGACGATCCACATTTCCCAGTGCCCGCTGGTGTCGCTCTGGCGGCTGAAGACGATCTGGCGGCCATCGGGCGACCAGCTCGGATGGATTTCGTCGGAGGGATCGTCGGTGATCTGCACGGCTTTGCCGCCGGTGGAGGGCATCACGAAGATGTCCCAATTGCCGTTGCGATTGGAGGCGAAGGCGATCTTGGAGCCATCGGGGCTCAATGCCGGATTGATATCGTCGGCGCTGTCGTTGGTGAGGCGGGTGACGACGCGGCCGTCGGTGGTCTTGATGTAAATGTCGGCGGTGCGGCTGTGCTGCGTGCTGGCGAAGACGAGCTTGGAGCCGTCGCGCGAGACGCTGGGGTCAAAGTCAGCGCCTTCTTCGGCGAATGTGACGCGGGAGACGTTCAGCGTCGGGGTGTCGCGGGTGGGCGTCAGGTCGGGCTCGCCCGCGTACTCGGCGCGGTCGGCGAAGTTGGGGCCAGAGGCGACGGCGCCAGCGGTGGGCGCGAAGTTGGGGCTGAGTGCGCGGCCTGAGGGGTAGGCGGGAGCCGCGGGGGGCGTGGGCTGCGTGTTGGCGCTCGCGTTGGCGGCCAGGGCCTGCTCGCCCACGGGTTGGGTCGCAAAGTTCTCGGAAGAGGCGGCCCGCTGGGAGGGGACCGAGCCACAGGAGGCGGGAAGACCGGCGAGCAGCACCAGCGCGAGCGGGCGGAAGAAGCGCATCTGAGAACCTCCGTGCAGCGAGCGCGGACGCCTACCCAGGCGCATCACGCGCAGCCGCAGGGACCATCGGCGGGAATGGGCCGGGGATTCAGCGGGATGCGGGAGTTATTGGGAGCGAGAAGAGAAAGGGCGCCCGCCGCGGCGGGGGATGCCGGGTGGCAAGATGGACCTCAAGACGGCGAGGTGTCAGACCCGCACGACGCGGGTGACGATGGCGGGGGTGCCGCCACGTCGCACCCATCCACGACCACCCTGGCGGGGTTCGCTGATGAGTTCGAGGTGCTCCAGATAGTCCTTGAGCGCTGGTTCAGAGAAGCGGCCCAGGAATTCGAGGCTGGCGGAGGGATTGCGTTCCAAGATTCCGGCCATGAGTTGGGCGCGACCCGCGGCGATGGGATCCGGGGTCTGGGCGGCGGGTTCAAGATCGCGAACAAAGAAGCGGGACACGGGCTTGGAACGGGTGGCAATCGCGAACATCATGTCCTCTGGCCTTTGGGGCGCGGGTGGGCGGCATCCTGCCTTGGTGCGTCTCCATGGGTGAAGATGATCGGACCAACCCGGGTCGATCGACGCAAAAATAACCAAGGCCGGACGGTGCTTGCAGATGGAGCCGCAAAATGGATGCCGGGGGAGATTGCCGAGCAGGGCTACTCGACCTCGCGTAGGAACTTGATGGCGGGGGCCTGGGCGAGGTGCCGCCAGAGCATGGCGAGGGCCGAGCGTGCGGCCCAGAGGCGCACGGATTCGCGGTCCCCCACCATCTGGAAGCGGCGGACCTCGGATGGTGCAGCGAGTGAGGCGCGGGCAATGTAGACAAGGCCCACCGGTTTGGCGGGGCGTGCGTCGGTGGCGGGCACGGCGCCGTCGGGCCCGGCGATGCCGGTGATGGCCAGCGCGTGGTCGGTGCCGAGACGCTCGCGGGCACCCTCGGCCATCGCCAGGGCGACCTCACGGCTGACGGCGCCGTGAGACTCGAGCAGCGCGGGGCTCACGCCCGCGAGCAGGGTCTTGAGGCGGTTGGAGTACGTGATGAAGCCCCCCGCAAAGACGTCGGAACTGCCGGGAGTGTCGGTGAGCAGCTTGCCCAAGAGGCCCCCGGTGCAGCTTTCGACAACGCCGATGGTGTGCGACCGGCCCCGGGCGGCGGCGAGCACGGCGCCGGGCAGGGTGTCGTCGCCCGCGCCGAAGATGTACGAGCCGGCGAGGGCGCGGACCTTGGCCTCGGTGGCGTCGAGCAGTTGGCGGGCGGCGGCGGCATCGAGCGGGCCTTCGTAACGGATGCGCACCGAAACGACGCCCCCCGACGCGGTGGTGCCGACCATGGGCACGTGGTCGCGGGACATCATGGTGTCGAGGAGGCGGGCAAGAGCGGATTCACCGATGCCGAAGGTGTGCAGCACACGGGTTTGGACGGTGCGGCCTTCGGGCGGGCGCAGGTGCGGGCGAACGTGGGCTTCGAACATCGGGCGAAGTTCGCTGGGCGGGCCCGGCAGGCAGAAGACATCGCAGGGCTTCGTGGCGGTGTTGAGCTGGATGTACAGACCCGGCGCGGTGCCGGCGGCGTTGGGGATGCAGCGCCCGCGCGTGGGGCGCAGGGCTTGCACGCGGTTCATCTCGGGCATCGGGTATTTGCGCCCCGCGAACCAGGCGCGGACTTGTTCGAGGGCCTCGGGGTCTTCGATGAGCGTGTCGTGAGCCGCGGCGGCGAGGGCCTGGCGAGTGAGGTCGTCGAGCGTCGGGCCCAGACCTCCGGAACAGATGATCAGATCGGCGATGCTGGCGAGTCGCGCGAACGCGGCGGTCTGGGCGGCGACATCGTCGGGCACGGTCACGTGCTCGATGGGCATGATGCCCATGTCGCGAAGTTGTTCGGAGAACCACTTGGAGTTGGTGTCCAGGGTCTGGCCCAGGGTGAGTTCATCGCCCACGGAGAGGATGGCGGCGCGGGTGTGGTGCATGGCGGAGAAGGCTACGCGCACGCGGGCGGCACGGAGCCTTGCGCGTCACCAGTTGTAGCCGAAGTAGTTGCGGCTGAGCTGAAAGTTGGGAATCTGGAACTTCACGCTGCCGGCGGGCCAGTCGCGCAGGTGATCGATGAGGCACGAGACGTTGCTGTTGCCCGGGCCGATGAGGGCATTGCACATGGCCGCGATGTACATGTCGATCATGACTTCGCGCCCGAGCTTCGTGCGGTTTTGCTCGGGCATGTGGTGCAGACCGACGTCTCCACCGGTTCGCAGCGAGGGCGTGGCGACGACGCGATCGCCCAGGGCGGCACGCATGGCGGAAAGTTCGCGGGTGGAGTCGGTCAGCAGGAAGATCTTGGCGCCGGCACGCTGGCGAGCCAGGGCGATGACGCCCTCTCGCAGCGCCGTGTTGCCGGCTTCCAGGGCCGGGTCTTCTGCCGTCTTGTCGCTGCCTCGGATGTGGACGGCGATAGCCGGGCCAGGGGACAGATGCCGCGTAAAGAACTCGGCTGCGGCGGCGGCGACCTCGGGCACTGGCCTCAGGTATTTGGCGACCAGCGTGCGGAATGCTGCGGCGGGGGAGGCACCCTTGAGCGGATGGGAGGCGGGCAGCCAGGGCAGCACGCTGGGCACGCGGCACATGTAGTCCATCACCACGGTTTCTTCGGGGCGGGCGAAGTACTTCATGTACTGCACGCGCGACCACTCGCCGGTGTCCCAGTTGAGGCGCGGGCCGAGGAGCGTGTCGGCATTCCACTTTGGTGGCCACAGGTCGGCCTTGGGAAGCTGGTCGTACGTCAGCGAAGAGACGGGCTCGAAGAACCTGGGCCAGGCGTTGTCGACGCCTTGGTCGCAGAAGAGGCTCTCCTGGCCCCAGCGGACGATCGGGGTGCGACCGGTGGCCTCGGCGAGCAGCAGGCAGCCCAGCACATGGTCGACGTCGGAGCAGAAGCCGCAACCCCAGGCGCGGATGAGCATGTAGCGTGGGTGGGCGGAGAGTTCGCGGCGTTGATCGGCGGCCCGCTGCTCGAGGGCGGCGATGGTGGTGCTGATTTCGGGGTCGGGCGTCGGGAGGGTGCGCTGCAGGTTGCGCATGTTGTCGGCGGCGGGGCCGAAGGCGTCCACGGAAAGGGCGATGCGGGCAAGCATGTGGTGCAGGCCGGGGTGGTTGAGGCCCATGTCGAGGCAGTCGCGCATCATGCCTTCGGCGAAGACGAGGTTGCCCCGGTTGGCGGCCTGCTCGGCGGCCTGCAGCACCTGGGGGATCTGCTGCGGGGTGATGCGTTGCGACATGGAGCGGAGTGTAGACCGAGCAAAAAAAGACTCGGCCCGGGGAACCAAGCCCCGGGCCGAGCGAGTGCTGAGATCGAGCACGGCGCGAGTGCCACCGTGCGTGAGAGGCATTTAGCGGCGACGACGAGCCGCGACCAGGCCGCCCAGGCCCAGGAGGGCGATGGAGCCGGGGGTGGGAACGGGGATGTATCCAACGCCGCGGAAAGAGGTGTTGGCGCTGGTGCCGGTGAGGGCGGAGGCGAGCACGGTCGGGGTTCCGGCGAAGGCGCCGTTGTAGCCCGAGCTGTCGGTGAGGGTGACGAGCGAGCCGCCGCCGGCCGCGGCGGAGCCGCCGCCACGGGTGGCGAAGAGGGTGACGACGCCCGAGGAGTCGACCGAGGCGGTGAGGCCGCGATACGCATCCGAGCCCACGCCGACGGTGCCGTTGGAAACCCAGGAGCCGCCGACGAGGGAGTACTTCAGCAAGCCGCCGGTGGCGGAGGTGTCATCGGCGACGTAGAGGGTGTCGACGCCGGCGACGGCGGAGGAGAGATCCGCGAAGAAGAAGGCGTAGGGGCTGCCGGAAGAGGGCGTGCCGGGGAGGTTGGCGATGGTGTTGCCGGTGCCGGTGGGCAGGCCGGTGCCGACGGTGGCGGTGCGGGTGGTGCCGCTGCTGCTGGTGATGTAGAGCTGGCCATCGAAGATGTTGACCTGGCGGAGGTTGGTGGTGGTGGTCGAGAGCTGGGTGGTGGTGCCCGCGGCGGAGCCGACGGTGGTGTAGCGGACGCCGCTGTTGGCGCCGGTGACCCAGAGGTTGGTGCCGTCGGTGACGGCGGAGCGGATGTTGTTGGTGTTAAAGGCGTCGGAGATCTTGGTGTAGGTGGCGGCGCCGGTGGTGGTGTCGATCACGGCGACGATGCGGTTGACGGTCGCGCTGGCGGTGCCCGTGATGCTGGCGGTGCCGACGTTGGCGTTGTAACCGGTGACGGTGACGTAGCGGCCGTCCGGCGAGACGGTCAGCAGACCCTCGCTGGTGGCGGTGCCCGAGGCGACGAAGGCGTTGGTGCCGCTGGTCGGCATGGCGATGGACTGAACCAGCGCGCCCGCGGGGGTGTACTCGTCGACGAACACGGCGGTGCCGGCGCTCGAGAGCGCGTTGGTGGTGTCACCGATGCGGTAGACGACCACGTTGCCGGGGGTGATCAGGGCGGCGTTCACGCTGCCGGCCAGGGCGACGAGCGCCAGGCCCGCCAGAATCGTGCTCTTCATGTCAAGTCTCTCCTGCAAGTGCGATGCGCCGGCCGCCCCGCGTACACAGCGGGCAACGACCAGGCAAAAACGCGGCAGCGAGACTGGGCCTGCGAATCGATAATTCGCGGCGGGACGGGGGCTGGCACCAAGGGGGATGAACCCGAACGTTGTCTCTGCTGGCTCCCCACCCGTTTCCGAGTGGGAGCGTCTCCTCCAAGCGGGTGAAAGATAGGCCTCTTCACACAACGGGCCACGTGTAAACGCAGACTTAGCGCAAAGTTGATGTTCGAGCGCTGATATTCACGGACTGGAGGTCCGGCATTTGTACGAGAAGACGAGCGGCAGATCGGCAGGCCGGTAATTTGGGGGCCGCATGGTGCGGATCGGGGGGCGGAACCCGAACGCCGCGCGAATGGAGTTGAGGGGTGGGTTTGACCTTGGGCGGGGAGGCGATACGCTCATCCCTCTGAATCGCGGAAGGCCGCGAGCGGGCAGGTAGCTCAGTTGGTAGAGCACCGCATTGAAAATGCGGGTGTCGCCGGTTCAAGTCCGGCTCTGCCCATTCCCAGCAGCATGAACCTCGAGTTGGCGGACACGCGTCGCCACGGCTGACAAGCGATCCATTGGGTCGGCTTGTGTGGGTTACTGTGGGGCATGATCTACGACCCTGCGAGTCTGGGCCAAACGGACCGGTACAAGTTGATGATCGGCGGCGTGGTGCCTCGCCCGATTGCGCTCGTCAGCACCTGCTCGCCCGACGGGCGGACCAACCTTGCCCCGTTTTCGTTCTTTGCGGGGGTGGGCAGCAACCCCATGACGCTGCTCTTCTGCCCGGCCAACGACGAGCGTGGTCAGGAAAAGGACTCGCTGCGAAACGCGAAACCCGTGAGCGAGGGGGGTGTTGGACAGTTCGTGGTCAACATCGTGCCGTTCTCGCATGCGCACCAGATGGCGGCGTGCGCGGAGCCGCTGCCTCACGGCGAGAGCGAGTTTGATCTCTCTGGCTTCACGCCCTCACCTTGCGAAGTGGTCAGCCCGCCCCGAGTGGCGCAGTGTCCGGTGAGCTATGAGTGCATCACGAGGCAGGTGATCCGCACCAATCCGGGGCAGCCGGCGGGCGGGAACATCGTCATCGGCGAGGTCGTGCGGGTGCATGTTCGGGATGATCTCATCGACGAGCGGCACCGCATCGACCAAGCCAAACTCGACGCGATCGGGCGAATGGGCGGGCCGGCGGCGTACTGCACCACACGCGAGCGATTTGAAGTTCCTTCCGGACGGGCGGCGCTCGGGGACACTCCTGCTAGCCGGCCGCGCCCGCCAGCATGATCAGCGATAGCAGGCCCCTGGCCGACCACGCGAACGTGCGCACCCAGTTGGTGTGAACGAGGCGGCGATGGACGCGGGCATCGAAGCCACGCGACAGGCGCTCGTGAAGCGGCACCTGCACGGCGAAGGTCGAAAGCCACACAAGGGCGAGCAGCCCCACGCCGCCATACGCCATCGCCCGGAAGGCCTCGCCGTACTGGGACGCGCGCAGGAGGAGCACAAGTGCGCTCGCGGCCTCGAGCAGCATGACCGGGCCGACAACCAGCGACGTCAAGCGCTGATGGGCGAGCTGGTAGCGCTCATAGCCCGCCTCACCGACCAAGGCCATCAGGGGATAGTGCACCACCTGCACGAACCAGATCAGCCCGGTCATGAAACACGTCGACAGCGCGTGCGCGATCAGGATGGTTCCAGTGGGAACGTTCACGCGGGCAGCTCACAGGCGAGCCCTTCGTAGTCCGGCCGTTCGGCGGCGTGGGCGTGCCGGAACTGACGGCGAACGGAGCCGCGATGAACGAGAAACGCGCCGGGCATCTGAAACCCGTCACCCTCGAGTCGCCCGACCAGGTGCCCACGCAGCGTCGCCCTCAGGCCGGGCCACCACACCGAGGGGCCAAAGAGCTGCATGAAGCCGCCCCGCTTGAGGCCCATAGCCCGGTAGACGCCTCGATCCGGGTCGCTGAACCAGTGTGCGTTGTCGAGGCCAAACTCGGCGGCCAGTTCCCGGTTGCGGGCGGCGTCGCTCATCGTCACGATGGCGAGCGATACGCCCGACGACGCAAGCTTCGGCTGGATTTTCGCAAGGTCCGCCAGCGCCTCGCGGCAGAAGGTGCAGCCCACGTGCCGCAGGAAGACCAGCAGCAGCGGACGGTCCATCGAGTGGGTTCGAACGCTCCGTCCGACATCGTCTTGAAGCGCATCGAGCGGATCGAGGTCACTCTGACGCGACGCCGGAGGCTCGTCCGCGCTGCGCCACGCATCCCAAAGCAGCATCGCAAAGGGGGCCCACCACAGAAGATCGTTGAAGACGATGTTGATGCCAAAGGCGAGCGGGAACGAGCCGTCGATCAGCGACTTGGCAAAGCCGATGGGCCCGAAGACTTTGCCCAGCATGCCCACGAGCACGATGGGCCAGTGCCGCCGCGGATCGGACGCGGCGATCCAGTATCCGACGCCATACACGCCGACGATCATGCCCACGCACTGCCAGAGCTGCGGGTAGTTGGGCAGTTGCATGCCCGCGAGGCGGAAAAAGAGATTCGGCGCGAAGATGACGAGCGTGCCCCAGACGATGTTGTAGACAGCCGCGGCCCGAAGCAAGGGCTTGGCCCAGGGAGGCGGCGTGCTTTTTCCGCGGGGGTTACTCGCGGGGGTCGAGCCGGGCGTGCGGAGCAAGGTGTCCTTTGGGGCGTCCATCTGCGGAGCTCGATTGATCGCGTTCAGCGGGACCTGAGAATGAGAAACCGTTTGCCGATCATGGACGAAGCCGCCGCGCACCCTGTCATGCAGGGTGGGCGGCGGCGCACTCGCCCGACGTTGTGAGTTCGCACTGGGTGAAGCGATGGATGCCCCTGGGGTGTTCTCAATGCCGGTGATCGACCGGGGCATCGCGCAGCAGATTGAGCACGAGGGCTGTCCAGCCGGTCTGGTGGGTGGCGCCCAGGCCCCGGCCGGTATCGCCGTGGAAATGTTCGTAGAAATAGATGAGGTCCTTCCACGCGGGATCGGAAGCAAAACGCGGGTCGCCGCCGTGGCAGGGGCGGCCGGCGCCCGGCGCGTCGCCCGGGAGGAAAAGGCTGACGAGCCGGGCGCGGATCTCGCGGGCGGCGTCGTTCAGGGTGATGCGTCGTCCCGAGCCGACCGGGGACTCGATCGTGAGGGAATCGCCGTAGAAGTGGTGGTAGCGCTCGAGCGCTTCGATGATGAGGAAGTTCAGCGGAAACCAGATAGGCCCTCGCCAGTTGGAGTTGCCCCCGAAGAGCCCGGTGGTGGACTCGCCGGGCGTGTAGTCGACGCGGAACTCCTGACCCTGCGAATAAAAGACGTAGGGGTTTGCCTGGTGGAACTTGCTGACCGACCGCACGCCGAAGGGCGAGAGGAACTCGTTCTCGTCCATCAGGCGGGTGACGACGCGCTGAAGCCGCTCGCGGGTGGGGATGGCCAGCAGCCGGTGCTGATGATGATCGACATCGTGGCTGCAAGCGCAGGTCTCTCGCCAGGGCACCGCGGCTTTGTGCTCGAGGAACCAGTTCATGCGGGCCTTGAAATCGGGCAGACGGTCGATCACGTCCGCTTCAAGCACCTCGACCGCCAACAGCGGGACCATGCCAACCAGGGATCGCACGCGCAGGGGCGTCGAGAAGTGATCCGTGCGCAGCTGGTCGTAGTAGAAGCCGTCCTGATCGTCCCAAAGGCCCCGACCCTCGATGGCGTTCATCGCGTCGGAGATGCTGATGAAATGCTCGAAGAACTTGGTGGCCATGTCCTCGTAGGCGGCGTCGCGATTGCCCCCTTCGCCGCCCGCAAGTTCGAGGGCGATGCTGAGCATGGTGCCGCAGTAAAAGGCCATCCAGGCGGTGCCGTCGGCCTGCTCCAGGTGCCCGCCGGTAGGCAGGGGGCGCGAGCGGTCGAAGACGCCGATGTTGTCCAGGCCCAGGAAGCCGCCGCTGAAAAGGTTTTTGCCTTCGGGGTCTTTGCGGTTGACCCACCAGGTGAAGTTGAGCAGGAGCTTCTGGAAACAGCGGGCGAGGAACTCGCGGTCGCGCTGCCCTCGCCGGCCGGTCATCTTGTAGACGCGCCACACCGCCCACGCGTGCACGGGAGGGTTGACGTCGCCGAACGCGAACTCGTACGCGGGAATCTGCCCGCAGGGGTGCATGTACCACTCGCGCAGCAGCAGCACCAGCTGGTGCTTGGCGAAGTGCGGATCGATCCGCGCGAAGGGCAGCGTCTGGAACGCCAGGTCCCACGCGGCGTACCAGGGGTACTCCCACGAATCCGGCATCGAAATGATGTCGCGATTGTTCAGGTGCTTCCATTCCGCGTTGCGTCCGTGCAGGCGTTCGGGCGGCGCGGGGCGAATGGGATCACCCTTGAGCCATTGCTCGACGTCGATCTCGTAGAACTGCTTGCTCCAGAGCAGGCCGGCCGCGGCTTGCCGGGCGACCAACTGCTCCTGCGGGTAGAGGCTCGAGTACGCCCGGGGCGGGGCCTCAAAGAACGCGTCGGCCTCGCGCCGACGGTCGGCCAGCACCTTGGCGAAGCCCGGGCCCAGGGGCTGGGCTTGCGCGGGCTGCTCGTCCACGCGGGTCAGACGCAAGTCGAGCGTGACGCTCTTGCCGGCGGGGACATTGAGGCGGTACCAGGCCGCGGCCTTGGAGCCGCGACGATCGGGATTCACGGCGCTCTCGTGCCCATCGACCACCCTGGCGTGGAACGCGTCCTTGACGAACGGCCCGGGGTTGGGCGTCCCCCACAGCCGCTCGTTGTTCGTGTCGTTCTCGGTAAACAGCCACTGGGGCTTGACGCCATCGCTCGAATCGCCGGCGTGGCACTCGAACCGCCCGCGCGGGCCCTGAGCGACAGCTACCCGGTCGCTCTGCTGCGAGATCTGCGGGCGACGCGACCCAGGCAGGCCCCAGCTCCACGTGTTGCGGAACCACAGGGAGGGCAGCACGTGCAGCGGCGCGTCCTGCGGGCCCCGATTCGTGATCGTGACGCGGGCGAGGATGTCCTCCGCCCCTGCCTTGGCGTACTCGACAAAGACGTCGAAGTAGCGAGATTCATCGAAGACGCCGGTGTCTTCGAGTTCGTACTCGCGTTCGTCGCGCCCCCGGCGCCGGTTGGTCTCCAGCAGGCGGCGATATGGGAACTCGCTCTGCGGATACTTGTACAACGCCTTCATGTACGAGTGCGTGGGCGTGCTGTCCAGGAAGAAGTAATGCTCCTTCACGTCTTCGCCGTGGTTGCCTTCGGGGCCGGTGAGCCCGAACAGGCGCTCCTTCAGGATCGGGTCGCGCCCGTTCCACAACGCGAGCGCAAAGCACAGCGAGCATTCGTCGTCGCAGATGCCCAGCAGCCCATCCTCGCCCCAGCGATACGCGCGGCTGCGGGCGTGATCGTGCGGAAAGAAGTTCCAGCAGTCGCCATTGGGCGAATAGTCCTCTCGCACCGTGCCCCACTGCCGCTCGGAGAGGTAGGGCCCCCACCGCCGCCAGTGAACCGTGTGGGCGTCGGCCTGGGCGAGGCGGCGGGATTCGGCATCGGCCGCCGGGTTCGGAGCGTTCGAGCCTGTCACCGGGGCGTTGCTCAGCGTCGTCATGGCGTCGTACTCCTTGCGTGGTCGGTGGTGAGCAGCACGTTGTGCCCGTCTGGATCCAGGAACATCGCCGGGGCGTCTCCGGATTTCAGCAAGTCCTTTGAAACGAGCGGGCGACCGGCCCCACGCAGCACCGCCCCCGCGTCGGTGCCCGGGGCGACTTCGATGATCGTGTGCCAGTGCCAAAGGTCGTTGGCCTGAGAATCCGCCGGCGCCTCGCGCCCGCCCGCCGGGTGCACGTACTCCAGCAACTCGACGCCCGGACCAGCGGGCGCCCGGAGCGTGGTGATGATCAGGTGAGCGCCCTCGACGTTGTTGAGGTGCGCCTGCTCGGTCCCGAAGTTCTCGCTGCCGCCGGCGACTCGCATGCCGAGCGTTCGTTCGTAAAACGCCTTCGAAGCTTCGGTGCTCCGGACGGCGATCGCGGTGTGATCGATGCCCAAGAAGAGGCCGGAGGCAGTCTGCCAGCGGGGCTCGCCCTTCCCGGGTGGGAAGTGGATGAGCTCTAGAAAGTGACCATCGGGATCCTTGAAGTAGAACGCCGAGATGCCCGCGGCATTTGGCAGCGACTGGGGCAGCGTCTGCGGATCGGTCGACGCGAAGCGCACCTTGTGCTCGCGCAGGCGCTGGTAAGCCCGGCTCATGTCCGACACCACGATGGCGATGTGCTGGAACCACAGGTCGTTGGCGCGGCTCGGCACGGGCATCGGCCGCCCCTCGGGCGCGAGGAACTGCCACAACTCGATGTGCTCCGCGCCCAGGCGCATTCGGGCGATGATCACATGGGCTCCGAAGACGCCCGTGGTTCGCTCGAGTTCGGCGCCCTTCAGCTCACGCCGATTCTCTTCCACGAAATCGAGTGCATCGCGGAAGAACGCGACCGAGCGATCCAGATCCCCCACCGTGATGGCGACGCCCGCGACCGCTCGAGCCGCCAGCGGCGCGACGGGCGAAGCGTGGGACACAAAGCTGCCCCGCGCCGGATGCTCGCTGCTGCATGCCCCCGCCAGCAGCGCGAGGCAAGCCAGCGCACAAAAGACCCAGCGCCTGGAGTCGTGACGCCATGACTGCGCCCTGCGGGAAGAAGTTGATTCGAGCGTGATCATCGGGGCTGGGTCTCCGGTTCGGGCAACCTGCTCGCTCGGGCCGTGTCGGGCTCGTGGCGGCACCAGGCGCAATCGAAAATGCATCGCACGCTGTGCGAGTGGCAGAGTTTGGCGCAGCGAACGCAGCGCGGGCCGAACGCCACGCTGTACACCGCCGCGGCCAGCAGCATGGCGCCGATCGGTGCCACGAAGTACAGCCACAGGGCCGTGTAGTTGCCCGCGAAGATCGCCGACGCCACGGTGCGGGCCGGATTCAGACTGGTGCCCGACAGGGGCGACTCAAAGGCGATGAACATCGCGAGCAGGGCGCCCGCGAACATGCCCGTGTACGGGGCCAGCCTCGGGCGATTGCTGGCGAAGAGCACCGTGAAAAAGATGGCGAAGGAGATGCCCACCTCGCCCATGAACGCGGTCGTCACACCCCAGGGCCCGGGCACGGTGACCACCCAATCGACGCTGGGAGATTCGATCCAGGAACCGAGCAAGAGACTGGAGAAGAGCACGCCCATCGCGCCGCCCACGAACTGGGACAGGACGTAAAACGCCGCGTCACGCCGCGAGACCTTACCCAGCGCCATGAACGCGATCGTGACCGCGGGGTTCATGTGCGCGCCCGATCGCTTGCCCCACGGAGAATAGATGAGCCCGATAGCGGTGAGCCCCATGAGCACCCCGATGGTCGCTCGCTGGGCGAGCGGGTTGGGCATGTCGCGTGACAGGGGCGATTGCGGGTGAGACAGCAGCGCCACCGCGACGCACGCGCTGACCATGAACAACCCGAGCAGCACGCCCTCGATGAGATACTCGGGCCAGGGCAACCTTGCCGGCGTTGGTGATGTGTCGGTTGTCATGCGTGCCGCTCCGGGGTGGCTCAGCCGCCGGTCTCAAACCCCGGGTACAGCGTCATGCCGCCGTCCACGAACAGGCTCGCGCCGGTGATGTAGTCGGCCTCGTCGCTGCAGAGCCAGACGGCCAGGCGCGCAATGTCCTGGGGTTCGCCGATCCGCTTGTACGGGATGAGTTTCATCAGGCTCGCGTACGCCTCGGGCGTCTCCCATGCGGAACGATTGATCGGCGTGCGGATCGCGCCCGGGCAGATGCTGTTGACGCGGATGCGCCAGGGCGCCACCTCCTGGGCGATGCTCTTCATCATCATCATGATGCCGCCCTTGCTCGCGGCGTAGTTCACGTGCCCCGCCCACGGGATCACCTCGTGCACGCTGGAGATGCACACGATCTTGCCCGCGGCACAGGACACATCCTCGCGGATGCCCCGCCGCTTGAACTCGCGCACCGCCTCGCGGGCGCACAGAAACTGCCCGGTGAGATTCACGTCAATCACCTTGCGCCACTGCGCCAGGGTCATCTCTTCCAGGGGCGCGTCCTGCTGCAGGCCCGCGTTGTTGATCACGATATCGACGGTGCCGAACTTCTTGATCGCCTGGGCGAACATCCCCTGCACCTGCGACTCATCGGAGACGTCGGCCATGACCGGCACTGCCTCGCCCCGGTTTTCGCAGCCGCAGTGCGTGGCCTCGTGCGCCGTCTCTTCCGCCGCCGCGGCGTTGCCGATGTAGTTGATCACGACATTGGCCCCGGCGGCACAGAGCGCCACCGCGATGCCCTTGCCGATGCCCGATGAGGCGCCGGTGACGATCGCCGTCTGCCCCTTGAGCACCGGGCGCACCTCGCACGCGGGCATCACGACCTCCGGCAGTTCCGACGGCTTGAGGTCGCGGATGCGGGCGCTGCTCATCTTGGCCCGGGTCGAATGATTCGGATTCAGTGTCGTCATTGATTCCCCTCCGGTTGGTGCGGCTGAAGAAGTTCCTGCTCGCAGAAGGCCGCCCGCTCGCCCTCCGGGCTGATCAACGCCGGAAGAAGCATCTCCCCGGCCCAAGGCGAAAGCAACCAAGGCGTGCCTTCGCTCAGATGCCGCTGACGCGAATTCGTTGCAGTTTTTTGCGACGCGCTCGGCATGTTCAGAGCTCGAGTTCAGGCGTCACCTTCACGCGACGCGCTTCGACTGATTCACTTTGAGACAAAGTCGTGCGGTGTTCCGATTTTGGCATTTCTACAGTTTTCTTGCGCGACCCCGAACAATCGATGATTATGCACCGTACACTTTCCTCCCGAGGAGGGATCCTCGGTGCGGCGACCAAGCGGTAATCGCGGCGTCATGCCGAAATCAAATATCGCGCGTTGCGCTTAATGGAGGATCCAGTTTCATGCTGCACGCAGGCTCGCGCGCCCGAATCAACTCCCCAGCTCCGTCCCCCAAAGCCTCCGGAGCCCGCACCACACGCGGCCCTGCCTCGCTCACCGTCATCGCCAATCGCCTGCCTGTGCATCGTGTCTCGACGGCGTCGGGCCATCGCTGGGAATCCTCCGCTGGCGGGCTGGTGACGGCGATGGCGCCGGTCCTGCGCAAGGTCAAGGGCGCATGGGTCGGCTGGGCCGGGGGCACCACCAAGATCCGTCCGTTTCATCATGAGGGCGTGTCGATCCGGCCCGTGGGCGTGAATCGCGAGGAGGTCGAGAAGTTCTACAACGGGATGTCGAACCGGACCCTGTGGCCCCTGTATCACGACGCGATCCGCACGCCAGACTTCCAGCGCTCCTGGTGGGAGAAGTACGTTGAGGTGAACCAGCGGTTTGCGAAGGCCGCCGCCAAGGCCTCACCCCGGGGTTCGCTGGCGTGGGTGCACGACTATCACCTGCAGCTGGTGCCGCAGATGCTTCGGGAGATGAGGCCAGACCTCCGCATCGGCTTCTTCCTGCACATTCCATTCCCGCCTGAGGAACTCTTCGAGTGGCTGCCCTGGCGCAGCCAGATTCTGCGGGGGCTGCTGGGCGCTGACGTCGTGGGGTTCCAGACGTACAAGGCGGCGCAGAATTTTTCGAGGCTCTGCCGCTCACTGACGGAAGCCGACGGCACAGATACGGACTTGCACTACGCGGGGCGGCGGATCCGCTGCGGCTCCTTCCCGATTTCCATCGATTTCGATTGGTTCGACCGACGCGCAAAGCACCCGCAGACCCGGGCCAAGGCGCTGGAGCTGCGTGCCAAGCTCGGCGCCCGGCGCAAAGTCATGCTCTCGGTCGATCGCCTGGATTACACCAAGGGTGTGCTGAGGCGATTGCAGGCGTACGAGGAACTGCTGGAGCAGGGGTACGTGCACGCCGAGGACTCGGTGTTCGTACAGATCGCGACGCCGAGCCGCGAAACGGTTTCGGACTACGCCGCCCTCCGCGATGAGGTGGAACAGGCGGTCGGGCGGATCAACGGGCGCTTCAGCCAGCCGGGGCGGGTGGCAGTCCAGTATTTCAGGCGGAATCTCACGCGGGACGATCTGATCGCCTATTACGTCGCGGCTGATGTCATGCTTGTCACCCCGCTGCGCGATGGGATGAACCTCGTCGCCAAGGAGTACATCGCCTGCCGCCCCGACAACGACGGCGTGCTGGTGCTCAGCGAGTTCGCCGGGGCGGCCCACGAACTGACGCGTGCGCTCCTGGTAAACCCTCGCGACCAGACCAGTTTCGTCGAGACGATCCGGGCCGCCCTGCGGATGCCGACCGACGCCGCACGCATGCGGATGGCCTTCCTGCGGGCGCGCGTCAAGCGGCACGACGTCTTCAACTGGAGTGAAGAGTTCCTGGCTGCCCTGCGTCACGGGCGGCATGAGCCTCGACCCCGAAGCTCGCACGCACACGCCTGACATATCGCTTTCCCGGGGCCGCTCGCTTCAGGCCCGACCAACCTACGAGGAGATCGATGAAGAGCCACACCCTGTCCATCGCCCAGACGCCCCGGCTTCTGCTCGCGACCGACTTTGACGGAACCCTGGCCGAGATCGTGTCCGACCATACCGCCGCCCGCGCTCACCCCGACGGCCTGGCGCTGCTCCGCCGCGCCGCTTCCATGCCCCAGACATGCGTCGCAATCGTCTCGGGCCGATCGCTTGCCGACCTGAAATCCCGCGTGGGCGAGATCCCCGGCGCCTGGCTCGTCGGCAGCCACGGGGCCGAGATCGACGGACCTCGCCTCACGCGCTCGCTGCCAGACCTTGCCCGCGTGCTCGATCCGCTGCAGAAGCGCCTGGCGACGCTGGCCCCCGAATCCCAGGGCTTCCGGCTGGAACGAAAGCCCGCGTCGATCGCGGTGCACTACCGGGAGGTTGATCCCAAGCTCGTGCCTGGCGTTATCTCGCGGCTGGAAGAAATGGCGTCGGGCTCAAACCTCAGCACCCGCCCGGGCAAGATGGTCCTCGAACTGGTGGCGGTGAAGGCAGACAAGGGCACGGGTGTCAAGCAGGTGGCCTTCTTCGCCGGCGCCACCGGCACGTACTACGCGGGCGACGACCTGACCGACGAGGACGTCTTCGAGATGCTGGCCGCCACCGACCTTTCGGTCAAGGTGGGCGAGGGCGAGAGCGCCGCCGACCTCTGCGTGGCCGACCCCGCCGCCGCCCGCGCCGTGATGGCCTCTCTGCTCGACGAGCGCGAGGCGTGGCTGGCGGAGATCATGCCCCCGCCGATCGAGTCTCATTCCATGCTGTCGGACCAGCGCACGCTCGCGATCGTTCGTCCCGACGCGACCATCTGCTGGATGTGCGCCCCGCGCCTGGACTCGGGCGCGATCTTCGCCTCGCTGCTCGACGGGCGCGAGGTCGGGCAGTGGAGCGTTTCGCCCGTGGGCGATGCCAAGCCATCAAGCCAGAAGTACCTGGGCGATACCTTCACCCTGGAGACCCGCTGGCCCACACTGACCGTCACCGACTACCTCGACGGCTCGGGCGGGCGTTCCTTCCAGCGGGCCGGCCGCACCGACCTCATCCGCGTGCTGGAGGGTTCGGGGCTGGCGCTGGTGCGGTTCGCGCCGCGTCTGGACTTTGGGCGCGTCAAGACCCGCCTCTTCGCTTCGCCCGAGGGTTTGGTCGTCGAGGGAATCGCGGATCCGCTGGTGCTCTATTCGCCCAGTGTGCGATGGACCATCGAGGAATCCGACAACGGCCATTCGGCCCACGCCGAGATCTCCCTCGACGCCGGCCCGGTCGTGCTGGAACTTCGCGTCGGCACGCGCTCGCTGACGCCTTCGCGCCTGCCCTACGACCAGCGCCGCCAACAAACCGAGCGTGTGTGGTCGAGCTGGGTTGCCTCGCTCAAGATCCCGCCCATCGCGCCCGACCTCTGCCGGCGCAGCGCCCTGGTCCTGCGGGCGCTATCGCACGGGCCGACCGGGGCCATCCCCGCCGCCGCCACCTGCAGCCTGCCCGAAATCGCCGGCGGCTCCCGCAACTGGGACTACCGCTTCTGCTGGCCGCGGGATGCGGCGGTCGCCGCGGCCGCGCTCGTCAGGCTCGGCAATACCGGCGTCGCCATGAAGTACCTGGACTGGCTGCTGGCGGTGGTCGACCGCTGCGCCGGGCCGGAAAAGCTCCGGCCCATCTACACCGTCACGGGCGAGGAACTGGGGCACGAGGCCGACCTGTCGCACCTCAGCGGCTATCGCGCCAGTCGTCCGGTGCGCGTCGGCAACGCCGCCGCCCAGCAGGTGCAGCTCGACGTCTTCGGCCCGATCGTCGACCTCGTCTACCTGCTCGCCGACGAAGGTGCACCGATCTCCCCCGACCACTGGAGGCTCATCGAGGCGATGGCCACCGCCGTCGAACGCACGTGGGATCAGCCCGATCACGGCATCTGGGAAATCCGTCAGGACCGGCGCCACCACGTGCACTCCAAGACCATGTGCTGGCTCGCGCTCGATCGCGCGGCACGCCTGGCCGAGCAGTTCGTGGGCGTGCGCCGAGAAAGCTGGGAGACGCTCCGGGATCAGATCAAGGCTGACGTTCTCGCCCGGGGTTACAACGAAAGCAAGCGGGCGTTTGTCGCGGCCTACGACCACCCGGAACTCGATGCCGCCGCCCTGTCCGTCGGCCTCACCGGCCTGGTGCCCGCAGACGATCCCCGGTTTGTCTCCACCGTCGACGCCGTGTCCAAGTCCCTCGTCGATGGCGGGAGTGTGTACCGCTACCGCTACGACGATGAACTGCCCGGACCCGAGGGCGGCTTCCACCTCTGCACAGGCTGGCTCATCGAGAGCCTCGCGATGATCGGACGCCACGACGAAGCCAGGCGGCTGTTCGAGAACCTGTGCGCCGCGGCCGGGCCCACGGGGCTGCTCGCCGAGGAGTGGTGCCCACGCGAACACATCAGTCTGGGCAACTTTCCGCAGGCCTACTCGCACGCGGCGATCATCAACGGCGCCGTCGCGCTGAGCCGGCGCACGGCCTAGCAGCCTCCGCCACTCATCCGGCGAATCGTGCGTGCGCAATGGCCCCGGTGGGATTTGAACCCACACGCCCAGTTATGGGCTGCGGATTTTAAGTCCGCTGCGTCTGCCGTTCCGCCACGGGGCCCTGCCGCCTACTTCCTAGCTTGCTCCCAGCGTACGCCATGCCGGCGCCCCGTCGACGCCAAGTGCCGCAGACCGCGCAAGTCGCCACGTCCCCCAAAAGAAAGCCCCCGGCACGGGCCGGGGGCGCTCCAGTTTCACGAGTTGCCCACGCTTAGTAGCGATAGTGAGCGGGCTTGTAGGGCCCATCCACCGCCACACCCAAATACGCCGCCTGCTCGGTGTTGAGCGTCGTGAGCCGCACGCCCAGCTTCTCCAGGTGCAGGCGGGCGACCATCTCGTCGAGCTTCTTGGGCAGCACATACACCTTGCCGCTGTCGTAGGTGATCCCCGCCAGCGTGGGCTTGCCATTGGCGCTCGCCCACAGGTCGATCTGCGCGACCACCTGGTTGGTGAAGCTCGCGCTCATCACGAAGCTGGGGTGCCCGGTGGCGCAGCCCAGGTTCATCAGGCGCCCCTCGGCCAAGATCAGCACGCTGTGCTCGCGCCGGCCCGCCGCGGGCTTCGTGAACACGAACTCATCGAACTGGGGCTTGATGTTCACCCGCTTGATCGTCTTGTCCTTGGCGAGCCCGGCCATATCGATCTCGTTGTCGAAGTGCCCGATGTTCGCGACGATGGCCTTGTCCTTCATCTTCCGCATGTGCTCGACGGTGATCACGTTCTTGTTTCCCGTCGCGGTGATGAAGATATCCGCCGTCGCCAGCACGTCGTCCAGCGTCGCGACCTGGTAGCCTTCCATCGCCGCCTGCAACGCGCAAATCGGGTCGATCTCGGTGACGACGACCCGCGCCCCCTGGCCCTTGAGCGCCTGGCAGCACCCCTTGCCCACATCGCCGTAGCCCAGCACCACCGCCACCTTGCCGCTGAGCATCACGTCTGTCGCGCGGTTCAGCCCGTCCACCAGCGAGTGGCGGCAGCCGTAAAGATTGTCAAACTTGCTCTTGGTCGCGCTGTCGTTCACATTGATCGCGGGCAGCTTCAGCTCGCCCTTCTTCTCCATCTCGTAGAGCCGGTGCACGCCGGTGGTCGTCTCTTCGCTCACGCCCTTGATGCCGGCAAGCATCTTGCCGAACCGCCCCGGGTGCGCCTTCTGCTCGTCGGCGAGCAGCTTCAGGATCACGCCCCACTCCTCCGGCTCGCTCGCGGCATTGAACGCCGGCACCTTGCCGGCCTTCTCAAACTCCGCGCCCTTGTGCACCAGCAGCGTGAGATCGCCGCCGTCGTCCAGGATCATGTTCGGGCCGTCGGTGCCGGGCCACGCCAGCACCTGGTTGGTGCACCACCAATATTCCTCGAGCGTCTCGCCCTTCCACGCGAAGACCGGAATGCCCTTGGGGTCGGCCGGGCTGCCGTCCTTCCCCACCGCCACCGCGGCCGCCGCGGTGTCCTGCGTGCTGAAAATATTGCAACTGCACCAGCGAACCTCCGCCCCCAGCTCCACCAGCGTCTCGATCAACACCGCCGTCTGGGTGGTCATGTGCAGGCTGCCCGCGATCCGCGCGCCCTTCAGGGGCTTGCTCGCGTGATACTTTTCGCGCAGCGCCATCAGCCCGGGCATCTCGTGCTCGGCCAGCCGAATCTCATGCCGCCCAAGCTCGGCCAGGTTCAGGTCCTTCACCTTGAAATCGCCCACGAGCTTGCTGTGAGCACCCGTCGTCTTGGTCGTCGCCGTCGTCATGTTTCTTCCCTTCTTTGAAAGTGACCCGATCTCGCTGGCTTATGGTGGGACAGGCATCCCGCCTGTCCGCTGCCCGTTCTACTGCTTCTTCGTCCCCTCCCCCAACCTCCCCGTCGCCACGAACAGCCCCGGCCCCTTCGCCTGCGGCTCAGACGGCAGCTCGTGATACACCACATCGACAAATCCCGCGTCCTTCAACATGGCCATCACCTGCGCCTTCGAAAAGCCCAGGTGCTTGTGCCCCATGTTCCGCCGATACTCGTCGCGGTCGTGCGACACCATGTCCACGAACAGCGCCACCCCGCCCCCCCGATCAGGTCGCAGCAGCCGCCGCGTCTCCCGCACCGCCGCGGATGGGTCTTCCAGGTGATGCAGCACCAGCACGCTGACCGCGGCATCGATGCTCGCGACCGGCAACCCGGTCTGCTCCACGCCCGCCTCGACAAACGTCAGGTTCCGCAACCCCGCCAGCCGCGCACGCGCCGCGCTCAACATCGGCCCCGACAAATCCACCGCGAATACATGCTCCACGAAGGGCGAAAGAAACTCGGCCGCGTTGCCCGTGCCGCACCCCAGGTCCGCCACCACCCAGTCGCGCCGCAAAAGCGACAGCAGCGCCACGGTCGTGAACCGCCCGCCGAAGAGTTCGTGCCGCAGATGATCCCACTCGCCGCTGTGCCGCCCGAAGAAGCTCAGCGAATCCGTCTTCCGCTCCGCCAGCACCGCCCGAGTCCGGCGCTCATCCTCCGCCAGGTCGCTCGCCGACACCGCTTCTTCCCTCACCGCACGCCACACCGCCCGAGCGGCATCATCCAGCTCGTCTGCCACCAGCCTGAAATACGTCGCCGTTCCCTCGTGCCGCTTGTGCACCCACCCCGCATCCGCCAACACCTTCAAGTGACGGCTCACCGTGCTCTGCGGCTGCTGCACGACGCTCGCGATCTCGCCCACCGATAACTCGTGGGCCTCAAGCAGCCTCCCCAAACGCAAACGCAGCGGCTCCGCCAGAGCCGCCAACCGTTCCGCCACGGGTTGTGTTGCAAATCGCTTCATCCGTTTATCCGGATGAAGTGTAGAACTGCTCCCCGCGCGGTCAAGCCCGGACCGACAAAGTCATTCCTCTAGGCCCGAGAACCATGAGGACAACCTGTCACTTGGCCTGCGTAGGTGCCGGATTCGCCGCCTTGGGCATCAGCGACTGCTCCTCGGGTTGCTGCGCAAAGCTGGGCCCGGGGATTTCCCCGACCCGCCGGATTTCCTTGACCAGCTCCGGATCCTCGGGCGTGAGGTAGTACGCCATGCGCAAGCGTCGAACCTGCTTCTCTTTATCGCCGACCGAGCCGTAGAAGTCCGCCAGCGCCCGCTGAATCCGCGCCGTCTGCCCCAGGTCCAGCTTGGCCGCGGTCAGGAACGCCTGCTGCGCCTCATCCAGGTTTCCCAGCTTCTGGGCGTAGGTGCCGAGTCGGAGATAATCGCTGACCCGCCCGCGTTCTGATGCCGCTCGCGCCAACAGCACGGTAAGCGCTTCCCGCTCATTGGCCTGGTACATCGCCTCGGCTTGCGCATCGAGGTACCGGTCATCCAAGGGGGAGACGTCCACCGCCACGTTGAGCTGCTCGATCGCCTCGCGGGGCTGGTTGGTGCCGATCAGCGCTTGCCCGTAGTAGTACCGGGCCTCGGTAGAGTCGGGGCGACGCTTCACGTACTCGGCAAAGTCATCGCGGGCCTGCGCGTACCGCTGGTTCTGCAGCGCGAACTTGCCTTCATCCATGATGGCGAACAGGGGACGCTGGCTTTCGCAGCCTGCCATCCCGCCCGCCATAGCCCCAAAGATCAATCCAGCCGCCACGAGCATGTTCGAGCGTGCAAGCATCTACCATCTCCCTAAAAGCCGCGGGATTCGCCCCGCTGGCAGATGCTATCGGCCTTTTCACCTCTCCGCCGTGCGTCTTGAACCAGACCCCCGACAACCCCCCTCGCTCCGTCCTCCTGCGGCACACACTGCCGGATGGCACGGGCCACTTCGACTGGTTTCTCGAAGACCGCCCGGCGCAGGTGCTGCGCTCCTTCCGCCTGGCGATCGACCCGCTGGCCTCTGACGCGCTCGCGTTTGAAGCTTCTCCCGCCAGCGACCACCGCCTCGCGTACCTGGACTTCGAAGGCGAGGTCTCGGGCGGGCGCGGCCACGTTTCGCGGGTCTGGCGGGCGGACATGCGCTCCTGCTTCCTGGGGAAGCACTTTGTGCGGGTGTTGCTGCACGCCCCCGACGGCCTGGTCCGGCTCCACGGCCGGTCGCTCCGCTCGGGCCTGTGGGTCTTCCGCCGCCCCCAGCGCCCGCAGATTCATATTGCATGATGAAATCTGGCGCTGGTAGTCTGAGATCGACGATCCCGCTCCTCTGGCGGCAAGAAGTTCTCCCCGTTCACACTCTGACAGGAGGCTTTGCGATGCGTCGATTTATGGAACTGCGTCACCCCGACGCCGCGGGCGCGGAAGCGCCCACCCCCAAGATCCAGGCCTTCACTCAGGCCCTTGGCACAAAGAAGGGCGAAGAAGCCTGGAAGCGCTCTCCCGCGTGCAGCGGCAGCGGCGCCACGCACATGAAGACCTTCCACTGCAAACTCAGCGACGATGCACTCGGATTCCTGGACCAACAGGTCAACGAGTGGCTCGACGCCCACCCCAACGTCGAGGTCAAGCTCGTGACCACCAACGTCGGCGAATGGAGCGGCAAGCTGGGCAAAGAAAATCACCTCGTCATGCAGGTCTGGGTCTGACCTCTGCACCCCTTCGCCCCCGCGGGCCGATGATCTGGCCATGTGCGGCATCTTCGGCGTCGTGACCTCGACATCGCACCGCCCATGTCTCACCCGCGAGCACCTGCTCCGGGCTCGGGATCGCATGACCTATCGCGGGCCCGACGACGCCGGACTCTGGGACGGCGGCCACTGCATCCTCGCCCATCGCCGCCTCAAGGTCGTCGATCTCTCCGAGCACGGCGCCCAGCCCATGATCGCCCCGGGCGGACGCGACGCGATCGTCTACAACGGCGAACTCTACAACGACGCCGAACTGCGCCGAGAGCTCACACCCCAACTCGCCTCTCGCGCGCAGGCCTTTCGAGGCTCCTGCGACACCGAGACGCTGCTGGCCGCCCTCTCGATTTGGGGCGAAGCCGCGCTGCCCCGTTTGCGGGGCATGTTCGCCTTCGGCCACCTGAGCGAAGGCCGCCTGCTGCTGGCCCGCGATCCGCTTGGGATCAAGCCGCTGTACTGGCGGCGCTGGCACGCGAACGGAATCGCCCACCTCGCCTTCGCGAGCACCATCGCCGCGCTGCTCGATCTTCCCGGCGCCAACGATGCCCCCGACCTCGTCACCCTCAGCGCCTACCTCACCACCATCCGCACGACCCTTGGCGCCCGCACGCTCTATCAGGGCATCCAATGCCTCGAACCCGGCACCTGCCTTTCGCTCGATCTGCGCGATGACAAACTGACACCCCGACTCACGCAGTGGAGCCGCCCGGACGGCACACACGACCCCGCCGACCCCGCCGAAACCCGAGCCATCGTGATGGATTCGGTGGTTCGTCACCTGCGCAGCGATGTGCCGCTCTGCTCGCTGCTCAGCGGCGGGCTTGACAGCTCGATCCTCGCGTACGTCGCCCGCCCCCACCTTGCGGAGCTCCACACCTACTGCTCGGGCGCCCGGATTTCGGGCTCCGCCGACGACGACTTCACCTTCGCCCGGCGCGCCGCCGACGCGCTGGGCACATCGCACACCGAGGCGCCCGTCACGCGCGCCTGCTTTGAGCTTCGCTGGCCCGAAATGGTCGAGACGCTCGCAACACCTCTTTCAACACCCAACGAGGTCGCGATCAATCAGGTCGCCCGCACGCTCCGCGCCGACGGACGCATCGTCACGCTCAGCGGCGAGGGCGCCGACGAACTCTTCGCGGGATACAACCTGCCACTGAGCGCGATGGCACGATACATCGCCCAGGGCGGCGGCGACCCGGCCTCTCACGCGTTGGCCGAGGCCTCGTGGATCCCCCCCGACGCCAAAGCCGCGGTGCTGGATCCCGAGGTCTGGCGCAGCGTCGAGCACGACGCCGCGCTCGCCGCCTGGTACCACGAAACCTGGAGCGAGCTCGCGGCTCAGACGCCGGCGGCTGACCCCCACGCCCACGCCCTCCAAACCCTGCTCCGCCTTACTCGGCGCGTGAACCTCGAGGGCCTGCTCGCACGCCTCGATACCTCGACCATGCTCGCGGGCGTGGAAGGACGCACGCCCTTGGCGGATCAGGTCGTCGCCGCCTTCGCCGAGGCGCTGCCCCTGGGAGACAAGTTCGACCCCCACCAGCCCGCGCCGCACGGCACCAAGATCTCGCTGCGTCACGCCTTCGCGCCCGACCTGCCCCGCGAGATCATCGATCGCCCCAAATCGAGCTTCCCCTTGCCGGTGCAGGAGTGGATGGACGTCGGCGCCGGCTGGCTGCGGGGCTCCGCCTTCGCCCGCGAGGTCTTCACGCCCGCCGCGATCGAGACCGTGGCCGCCCGTCCCAACGAACTCTGGCGCCTCTCCTGGCCCATGATCAACCTCGCGTTATGGGGCCGGCGCTGGGAATGAGCGTGCGTGGGTCGCCTCGCCACCCCCCCAACACGAATATCCGGCCTGGTCCGAGTGCGCTCCACCCGAGCGACTCGCGCCGGTGCAGGCGAGATGGCCAAGGGTCGATGAAGCTCGCGATGCTCCAGGACTGGCTTGGCAAGCCCGAGAAGCAACACCGCCGCGCCCGCACGGCCGAGCGATTCGCCGCCATCGGGCTCGCCTGCCCGCTCGGCGACGTGGTTGATCTCTCGACCGGCGGCGCCCGGGTGAAATGGAGCAAGAAGCCCGCGCTCAAGGTCGGCGACACCTTCTCGCTCAAACTGGCTTCGGAAAGCCAGTGCGTGCGCGTGCAGGCCGTGGTGGTGTGGCTCCGCCGAGCCGGCCTGCTCGGGGGCGGGGAGATCGGCTTCAAGTTCATGGGCGTCTCCAAGCCGATGGCCATCGCGCTGGTGCAGCTCGGCAAGTACGGCTTCGTCACTTCCGACGCCAGCACCGCCGAAGCCATCGCACAAGAAACCGGCGCCAAGCCCCGTGGGGAAGAAAACGCCCCATCCGCGGGCTCTCACACCGGGCACAGCAGCAATGCGTCGGACGAACGCCACGGCGGCACGTCCGCTCGCTCGTCATCGTCCGCCAACGGAAAAGTCACCGCCGAAGTCGAGGTGGACGATCTCTACCGCGCCCTGGGCGTCGGTCGCGATGCCAACGAAGACCAGATCAAGGCCGCCTACCGCAAGCTCGCCCTCGAACTGCACCCTGATCGCAACCCCTCCAAGGACGCCGCGACCCGCTTTGCATATGTCTCCAAGGCCTACACCGTGCTGCGCGACGCCGAGCTTCGGGCCCGCTACGACGTGCTGCTGAGTTCCTCGAAGCCGGCCCACAAGGCCGCGTGATGATGCGATCACGACGTGCCTGAAGCGCACGCGTGGGTCCCTCTCGTGCCCGACGGCTGAACTATCTGACGCGATCTCGCCTCTACTCAAAGCCCGCTCGCATCGGTCCGGCCTCTCACGCCCGCCTGGGCACCGATTGCACCAGCAGCCTGGTGTACTTCTCCCGGGGCTCACCCAGCACCTGCTCCGTCGGCCCCTGCTCCACCACCTCGCCCCCCTGCATCACAAGCACGCTGTCGCACACGTGCTCGACGACGGCCAGATCGTGCGAGATGAACAGAATGGTCAGGCCAAGCTCCCGCCGCAGGTCCGCCAGCAGATTCAGCACCTGGGCCTGCGTCGAAACATCCAACGCACTGGTCGGCTCATCGCACACCAGCAGCTTGGGCCTGGGCGCGATGGCCCGGGCGATGGCCACGCGCTGGCGCTGCCCGCCGCTGAGTTCGTGGGGGAAGCGCTGGTGCAGCTCCGCCGGCACGCCGCAGGATTCCAGCGTTCGCGTGACGTGCGTTCTCGCCGCCTCCGCCCCGTCGCACACCCGGTGAAACACCGCCGGCTCCATCACCGCATCAATCACCCGCATGCGCGGGTTGAGCGAGCCCGCCGGGTCCTGAAACACCATCTGGGCGTGGCGACGGGCCCGGCGCAGCGCCCCTGCGCCCGCCGCCAGCCAGTCGAGCCCGTCGATCTCCGCGCTGCCCGTCGCGGGCGTCAGCCGGAGCATGGCCCGCGCCAGCGTCGATTTTCCCGAGCCCGATTCACCGACGACGCCCAGCGTCCCGCCGCGCTCGATCTCGAACCCGACGCCCCGCAGCGCCTCAAACCTCCGGGGCCGCCCGCGCCGCCGGAACGACACGCTGAGCCCGCTCACCCGCACCATGGGCAAGGCCCGCGGGGCTTCCTGCGTCTGTGTCTCGGGGGTGGGCGGCACGAGCCAAGCGTACCCGACCCGCAAAATGGCAGAGACGCGCCTGTCGGCGCGTCCCGGCGGGGTGAAGCCCGTGTTTTCAGTTTCTCGTTCAGGGGCGTTTCGACGATTCCGGTTCAGTCCGCCCCGTTCGTGTCGTTCTCATCGCGCCGCGACTGCGACTCGATCAGCTTCCGCAGGTAGTCGTTCTCCCGCCGGGTCGCTTCCAGGTCGAACACCAGGTACTTGACGCTCAGCCGCAGGTAGTCGAGCGATTCCTGAAGGTCGGCGACCGTCTTCTTCATCCGCTCGTGCCGGTCCTTGGTCTCCTGCGCGATGCACTGCAGCGGCCCGCGCTGATCTTCCGGCAGCGCCTCGATCTGTTTGATAAGGTCGCCGAGTTTGCTCTGGAAGTCCTGCTCGTTCATCTCTGGTTCCTCCCCAAGGCGTCACGTATCAAGTTGTTGGCCTTCGCGGCGTCGCTGCACCCAGCGGCTCAGTCTCCCGCTCAGGCCTCTCACCATTGATGTACATCAGAAACCAGTGCCCGGCCTGGAAAATCGCGAATTCTCGCAATGGCCGAGAATATCGCCGCTGCCGCCGCACCCTCCGCATCCGCCGCCACCAACGCCCGAGAAGCCTCATCTCGGCTCGACGCGTCTGTGACGAATGTTGCGTTTTCGCCACATCAATGCCGCACCCGCTCCACCCCTCTCCCCCGTCAGCCGCCCGCTCGGTACCTTGTGTGCGGTTTCACCCCACCCCTCACTCGGAGCGCACCCTCATGTCCCACGCACTGGTCCTCGGCGCCGGCATGGTCGGCTCGGTCATGGCCTTCGACCTGGCCCGTCACGGCTACCGCGTCACCATCGCCGACGCGAACCCCGATAACCTCGCCCGTGCCTCCTCGCGCGACGCCGCCCGCATCACCCCCGCCCGCGCCGATCTCAGCGACCCCGCCGCCATCGCCTCGCTCGCGAGCACGGCCGACGTGGTGCTGGGCGCGCTCCCCAGCCGCCTGGGATTCGCCGCCATGCGCGCCGTCATCGAGTCGAAACGCCACTACTGCGACATCAGTTTCATGACCGAGGATTTCGAATCCCTCGACGCGCTCGCCAAATCCAAGGGCGTCACCATCATCGCAGATTGCGGCGTCGCCCCCGGCATGTCGCACATTCTCTCCGCCCACGGCTCCCGCCTGCTCGACACCTGCCACGCCATCGAGATCTACGTCGGTGGCCTGCCCCGCGAACGCCGCTGGCCCTTTGAGTACAAAGCCGCCTTCGCCCCCGCCGACGTCATCGAGGAATACACCCGCCCCAGCCGCCTGGTCGAGCACGGCCAAGTCGTCACACGCGAAGCCCTCAGCGAACCCGAACTCATGGACTTCCCGGGCGTCGGCACGCTGGAAGCCTTCAACACCGACGGCCTGCGCAGCCTCACCACCTCGCTCCGCGTCCCTTTCATGAAAGAAAAAACCCTGCGCTACCCCGGGCACATCGCCCTCATGCGGGCCATGCGCGAGACCGGCCTCTTCTCGCTCGACCCCATCGACGTCAAGGGCCAGCGCGTAGTCCCGCGAGAGCTGACCAGCGCCCTGCTCTTCCCCAAGTGGACCTACCAGCCGGGCGAAGCCGACCTCACCGTGATGCGCGTCATGGCCCGGGGCCTCAAGGGCAACACCCCCACCACCCACACCTGGGACCTCTTCGACGTCTACGACCCCGACACCAACTGCACCAGCATGGCCCGCACCACCGCCTTCCCCGCGACCATCGTCGCCGGGCTGCTCGCCTCAGGCCGCTTCCGCGAACCCGGCGTGCACCCGCCCGAACGCCTCGCGACCGACCCCGGCCTCGTCGAGACGCTGCTTGCCCAGCTCGCCTCCCGGGGGGTCCGATACGTCCACACCCTCACCCAGCCCTGAGAAACCGATTCTGGCCGGCCGCCAACAATCCCGCGAAGGCCACGTATCACAAACCCCGCTTCACCCGCATCCAAGAGTCGGTCACCCATGCTCCCCGACCCCGACCAACTCGTCTTCCTGACCTCCTTCCGCACCGAGTTCGAGGCGCAGGCCCTCGTCAACGCCCTCGATGCCCGCGGCATCCGCGCCCAGGTCTTTTCTGCCGCCGCCCGCATGGTCGCCTGGGAGGGCGGCATCAACAACGCCGCCAAGGTCTTCGTGCGCCGGGCCGACGCCTCCGCCGCCGCGGATCTGCTCCACACCCTCCGCCAACAAGCCCGCGGCATCGACTGGAGCACCATCGACGTGGGCGAGATGGAACCCGGCGAAACCCCGCCCCCGCCCGGCAACCGCCCGCGCGTGCAGGGCCTCTCGCCCCTCTTGTGGCGCGTGAAAATGGTCGGTTTCATGCTGATGTTGGCGGGCTTTGTCGTGGGCCCGCTCGGGGCTCAATACGCGCTGCCGACGCTGGGCGTGTGCCTGTTGCTCGCGTTCCTCGCCGAGCCCGGCGTGCCCGTGCGTTCCACCGCCCAGCGCCCACCCACCAATGTGTCCACGCGCATCGACCTGCCGCCTCCGAACCTCTAACGCGTCGCGCCGCGACCATCCCGCCAACGAGCCCGAAGCGCCAGCGAGGGTCTCACCGGTGACCACCACGCAAGGCACCTTTTCGAACGCCCGCGGCAGATCTCCCATCGCACGACGATCTCGCACCCTTGCGCCCGACCTCGCCGCGCGGTACCATCCCGCCATGACCCCAGTCACCCACTACAAGGCCAAGTTCAGTTTCATCGGCGAGGGCAAGGGCGAGATCCAGATCCGCTGCGAAGGCGGCGCCGCCTACGTGCTGGGCGTCGAATCGCGCGAAGAGTTCCTCGTTGCGATGACCATGCTCGCCAAGCCGGGCGTGCTCTACGACGAAAAGACCCAGGAACTGATCGTGAGCGACGTGCCGGCGGGCAGGTGACCGGCCGGGCGTCCGAAGCATCGCACTCGCCAAAAAGCAACAGACCCTCGCACGCGCGAGGGTCTTGTGTCAATGACGGGGCTTCTCAGGCGACCAAGCCCGAAAGCTCGATCACTGCATTTCCTTGCCTTCCTGATACCGCCCGGAGTTGCGGGCCTGGATCGGCGCGTCATTCAGACCATCCACGACGCTGCCCGAGGGATACCAGTAATCCAGACGTTCCCAGGCCTCGGTCGCTCGGAGGTAACGAACGCTGCCGTCGAAGAACGCCGCGTTCATGCCCCTGCCGTGCCGGAAGGACAGATTCACGTTGGTCGGATCGTTGGGGGCGCGATTCTGGCCATAGGCATTCGACTGGTCGTACACCGGCGACGAGTCCGTGAACGAGCCGAATACGTAGTCACCGGTCTGGCCGGGCGCGCCCGGCTTGATGTCAAAGTCCAATACCCGAGTGCCCGAATCGTAATACCGGGTGCCGTCGGCGGCGATGATCTTGTTCGAGAGCTGAATGCCCACCTTGTCAAGACGGGGACGATACGACGCGGGAGGCTGCGCCGGGCTCCAACCCACCGAATACAACCACTTCAGACGTGGCGTCGACTGTCCGCGGGGCGTGTAGAAAATCTCCGAGCCCGGCCCGGGTGTATTCCCGCCCGCCCGAGCCGGCAGGAAGTGGAAGGGTGCCGGAGCGAGATAGCTCGCCTGGCGAAACGAGGCCGAAGTCTGGGCCCGCTGGAAGTCAGCAACGTCGGCCGCGGTGCCGTACAACTGTCGGTTGACGACGCCCGCCGAGGGACAGCCGAACTGGTTGAAGATCTGCAGCGTTCGATAGGCGCGATTGCTCGGAAAACCGGCTCCATCACCCACGATCGGGCTGATCCAGTCCCACATCGTCGTGGGCGTGGTCGACGAGGTGTCGCCGATCAGGTTGGCCCCGGAGAAATACGCCGCGTCAGCGCCCGAGGTGTTGACGCACGCGAAGTAGTCGTTCCAGCTCGCCGCGTAGGCCAACTGCGCCTGCCCCAGGCTGCGAAGGCGCGTCGAG
This sequence comes from Tepidisphaera sp., assembly GCA_016124375.1. Lineage (GTDB taxonomy): Bacteria > Planctomycetota > Phycisphaerae > Phycisphaerales > UBA1924 > RI-211. The sequence continues at coordinate 24,580 of WGNV01000002.1, read as the reverse complement.
CAGACGATTCCCTTGGCCACTTCTCGCGCCTTGCCGAGGGCGGGCAGCAGAATGCCGATGAGCAGCGCGATGATCGCGATGACCACCAGCAGCTCGATGAGCGTGAACCCGCCGCGGACGCTGCGATCGGACTTTGAACTACGGATCATCATGCGCTCCGGAACTGCACGCGCCGGCATCGCCGGGCGCGAAACACCCTAAAAAATGCTCGCCGATTTCGGGGCCGCGTTGGCCACCGCCACTTCGCCGTCGTCCAGCGTCACCTTGCCGGTTTCCTTTTTGCCCTTGAAATACTCGCGAACCTGGTCGCGGAAGCGAGAGGGGATCACCCACTTCTCGCCGTCCTTCTCGACCGGAAAAATCGACATGTTCCCGTTCACCGGGCTCTTGGCCGGATAGATCACGGCTCTCCCGCTGGGGAACGGCGCCTCGAACAGGTCGCCCGTATCCACGTCCACCACGGTCACCCGGTCCGCGATCTTCAGAATCTTGGTTTCGTCCGTGAGCTGGAAGTACAGCGAGCCGCCCAGCACCAGCACCGCGAGCACCATCACCGCGATGTGCCAGGGTCGAAGCTCTCCCATACTCGCGGCCGCTCCTTTCCCTCGCTCGGCCCGCCTTACGCGACCGGCCTCAACCCGCCGAACACACCGGCCACTCGCACCCCGCCCGGGCGATCGCCAAAGCCCGACAGCCAGCTTTTCGTAACGACTTCACAACGCCCGAGAACGCGAGAACTCCGCAAGAACTCCAAATTTCCGGGCCGGTTTGTAGCAGGTCGCGGCTTGCGCTTCAAGTACACAATCCCGCCTTTGCAATCTCCTAACAATTCGTTGCTGCACCGGACGGCAATCAAAATCCAAACTTATTCCCGCGATAGGATTATAGTCGGGTCGAGCTAAATATTTCCGGAAGCGACCAAGCTCACGCTCTCCGAGGCCATCACCCCGCTCCGCACCGCTCCCTCCATCGTCGCCGGCCAGCCCGTATCCGTGAAGTCTCCTGCCAGCACCACCCCATTCGACAACACCCCCGCCCGAGGACGTGCCGCCTCAAACGCCGGGGTCGCCGCGAACGTCGCCCGCTTCTCCTTCACCACCTTGCCCCACACCAGCCTGGCCTGACGCGAATGTGGGAAACATGTCGCCAAGTCGGCCCGAACGCGTTCCAAAATCTCGGGCTCGGTCTGGTCCACCCAGTCCTTCGCCCCGCTGATGACGCAGTGCACCTTCGCCCCGGCTTCATCCTTGCGGAACACCCACTGCGTGCCGACATCCAGCAGCACCGCGTGCGGGCGATCGATCACCGGGGCGTCAAAGTGCATGTGCACACCCACGATGGGGCTGTGCGTCGCCTCCGCGATGCCCTGCAGCTCCGGCGCGCTCACCAGCGCCCTGGCCCGCTCCATCGGCAGCGCGCACACCACGATGTCGGCCTGCAGCCGCTCCCCCCGCGACGTCACCACCCAGTCGGCGCCCATCTCCTGCGCCGAGACGCCAAGGCGCACTTCGCCCCCGGCGTGCTCCAGTTCCGCCATGGCCGCGTCATACAGCCTCACCAGCGGCACCCTGGGAATCCCGATGCGAGCGGCGTCGGCCCCGGCCAGAAACCCATCCTTGAAGACCTTGCCGGCCAGCGTGGCCGCCACCTCATCGGGGTCCAGGTTGCACGCGCTCACCACGATCGGATCCCAGAACCGCCGCCGCGATTCCTCCGTTTGGTCCAGGTCTCGCAAGACCTGTCCAAACGTCACCTCCCGCCACTGCTCGAGGTCCGCGAACGCAATCGCCCCCATCGCCCGCCCGATGGCGAGCTTGGACGCCGTGCCCAGAAACCCGCACCCAAGAAAACTCCCCGTGTAGTGCAGCGGCGCCGGCAGCACGCCCGGCTTCAGCACACTCTCGTGCCCGCCCGGCAGCACCCAATACTGCTCGTCATACCACTCAAAGCAGTCCAGCACGCCCAGCCGCCGACAGAACTGCAAGTACTCACTGCAGCACCCCAGCGCCACATGCTGACAGTTGTCCAGCGTCTCGCCCGTCACCGCGTCGGTGAACGACGTCGCCCGCCCGCCCAGGCGGCGTTTGGCCTCCAGCAGCACCACCCGCAGGCCCCGATCGCACAGCGCCAAGGCCGCGGCGATCCCCGCCAGGCCGCCCCCCACCACCAGCGCACTTCGTGGCCTTCTCACTCGCCCTGCTCCCAGGGCCGCCCCAGCCTCGACTGCAGCGCGATCGTGATCTTGCGAGCCTTGGAGAGCGAAGCGGGCTTCAGTTCCACGCTCCTCGAAGGCTGAGACTCGATGAGCCCCAAGACGCCCCGATAGATCTCGCTCATGGTCCACAACACCCCAGCGCACGCGGGGTCCACCATGCTCTCAAGCCCGCGCGACGCGTCAAACTCGCTTCGCGCCGTTCGCGCAAGATCGCGCACCAGCGCCGTGCACGCCGGCCCCTTGGTCCACGCCAGCAGCTGGGCCGGTGCCAAGCCATGGGCGCGAAGCAACTGGCGAGGAACGTACGTCCGGGGCGGGTCCATCCTCGCGTCGACGCCGATGTCGCGCAGGATGTTCACCATCTGGAACGCCCGCCCCCGCGTGTCCGCAAGCCGCAACGCTCGCTCGCGATCTTCCCCCGGGCGCAAACCCCATACCGCGATCGAGAACAGCCCCACGACGCCCCCGACGCAGTGCCGGTAGTCGTCCAGTTCGTCCATCGTTTCATAGCCGGTGTGCGAAAGGTCCTGGCGAAGCCCGCGCAGCATCCCCTCCACCCAGCCCGGAGAGATCTGGTAGGTCGCCAGCGTGTGCGCAAACGCCGGCCAGAAGTCGGTCTGCGGCACCGCCTGCGGATCGTCCGGCGCCTCCGCCACCCGGCGGCTCACATTCGCGAAACGCTGAAACTCCCCCACCACGTCGTCGCCGGCGTTGGGCGTGTCCGCGATGTCGTCGCCCAGACGCATCCACGCATACACGCTGTACATCGCGCTCCGCCGCGGCTCGGGCGTCAGGCGCAAGCCGTAATAGAAGTTCTTTGCGTGCTCGCGCACCACCCGATGGCAGTATTCGAAAGACGCGCCCGCGTCCGGCATCGGCTGGCTCGCGCCGGTCGCGCCCCCCGCGGGCCTGTCCGAAGTGCTTGTCTGAGCCGCGGCGTTCATGCATTCTCCATCGCAAGGCGCAGGTGCTCCCGCACCAGCAGCGCAACCCGCGCCGGAGTGCTCACCCGGGGGCGCCGGCGCAGCACGCCCGCCCCGGCCTTCGTGACAAGCGAGAGAATCCGCTTGCCGCCAGCCCCGAACAGCCGCACCGGCCCGATCACGTCCCTGCCCGGGCCGGCCTCAAGCATCGGAATCAACCCGTCACCCATCTCGAACAACTCCCTGGTGCGATCGAGCAATGGACGCACCGCCGTCTCGTACACCCCCGGACCAAACCCTTGGCCCCCTCTGACCGCCCGATCCAGGTCGGCAAACGACAGCCCGATCTGCGAAAGGGGAAGGTATACCCGATCCCGCTCCAGCAGATCGCGGGCCACATCCTGCCAGAAGTTCACCAGTTGCAGCGCCGTGCACGTGCAATCCGACGCCATCAACGCCGCCTGCGGCCCGCGGACCCCGGCGATGGCTAACACCAACCGTCCGACCGGGTTCGCACTCCGCACCGAATAATCCTCGACCTCTTCCAGCGTGTCGTACCGGGTTTTCACCTGATCTTGCCGAAACGCATCCAGCAGATCAAAGAATGGCTCCAGGGGAAGATCCCGCTCACGGATCGACTTCGCCAGCGCCACAAACACCGGGTGCGAGGCCTCGCCCGCCGCGCACGCCCCAAGCTCCTCTCCCCATGCGTCCAGCAGATACAGCGACCTTGCTCGCGCCACCTCGCCCGCGCCGGTCTCGTCCGCCAGGTCGTCCGACCAGCGGCAGAAGGCATACACCGCCCCAAAGTGCGGCACCAGATGATCCGGAACCAATCCGGTCAGCACGCTGAAATTCTCTTTGAAATGCGTCGCCAGCGACCTCACGTACTCCGTCGCGGCCTCCTCCGAACACCCCCGCGCGGGCGGGCGCAGCCCAGATGGGGGCGAAACCTCGCTGAAGACGTCGATCGCCCCGCGGGTCCCGGCGTCGTCCATCCGCCCGGCGATGTCCACACCCGCTCGACTCACCGCCCGAATCCCCCCGCAAACACCCGCCCACCGAAATGAAACCAAATGTGTCGACTGGTCATGAATAATTCCGGTGCCGGTTGGATGCCGCGTACCATGGTCGGTTCCCGCCGACGCGGCGGCAGCGGGTAAGAGCATACGTCAGCGGAGCAGCGATGCGCATCATTCTTTGCAATCCTCGTGGTTTTTGCGCCGGCGTTCGCATGGCGATCGCCGTGGTCGACCAGGTCATCGAACTCTTCCCGGGCCAGACGATTTACGTCTACCACGAGATCGTGCACAACAAGCACGTCGTCGCCCGCTTTGTCGACCGGGGCGTCGTCTTCGTCGAAGACATCAGCGAAGTTCCCGAAGGCGGCATCGTCGTCTTCTCCGCCCACGGCATCAGCCCCGCGGTGCGCGAAGCCGCCCAGAAGCGCCGCCTCAACACCATGGACGCCACCTGCCCGCTCGTGACCAAGGTCCACGCCGAGGCCGTCCGCTACGCCCGCCAGGGTTACCAGATTCTGCTGGTCGGCCACAAGAACCATCAGGAAATCGTCGGCACCTTCGGCGAAGCCCCCGACGCCACCCAGATCGTCGAGAGCCCCGAGGACATCCCCCACCTGCGCATCAAAGACCCCAACAAGCTGGTCTACCTGACCCAGACCACCCTCTCGACCGACGACGCCGCCGTCGTCATCGACGCCCTGAAACGCACCTTCCCCAACCTGCGCGAGCCCCCCAGCAGCGACATCTGCTACGCCACCACCAACCGCCAGCACGCAGTGCGCCAGATCGCACCCGAGTGCGACCTGGTCATCGTCGTCGGCTCTCGCAACTCCAGCAACTCGGTGCGTCTCACCGAAATCTCCGCCAACGTCGGCACCGCCAGCCGCCTGGTGGATGACGCCAGCGAACTCGACTGGTCGTGGTTCAAGACCGGCAACGAGACCGTGCTCGTCACCGCCGGCGCCAGCGCCCCCGAAGACCTCGTGGCCGACGTCTGCCGCACTCTCTTGAGTCGCTTCGGCGGCGAGATCGAACAGCGCGACATCGACATCGAAGACGTCGAGTTCTCCCTACCCGGCACCGTCCGCAAGACCCTCATGGCCCGCGGCATCGACCCCGAGACCCGCCGCATCCACGTCCACGCCCCGACCATCACCCGGGAGGAATACGGCGCGGTGCCCGTGTCCATCAGCGCCCCGAGCCGCAAGGCCGCTTCGGCGCATTAGGTGGGTCAGCTCTCCGAGTTCTGGTAGGTCGGCTCTCCGAGCCGACCGGGGACATCTATGCCAAGAAGGTCGGCTCGGAGAGGCGACCTCCCACGATCCGACCTACCACCAATCATGCAGCACCCCGCCAGCCACATCTTCGAACACACCCCCGAGAGCCTGGGCGAATGGTGCAAAGAGCGCCGCATGCCCGCCTTCCGTGCGAAGCAGATCCTCGAATGGGTCTACCAGCACGGCATCGCCGACCCCGGGGCCATGAGCAACCTCAGCAAGCTCGACCGCGACACCCTCGCCCGCGACATGACCTTCCTCTCGGGCGACATCCTTCGCCACGACATCGCCAGCGACGGCACGCAAAAACTTCTCGTGCAGTGGCAGGACTTCGCCAACACCGCCACCCCCGCCGCGAACTCCGCCTCCACGCCGCTCCAGGTCCTCAACACCAATGACACCTCGCGCCAGACCGAGTGCGTGATGATCCCGTCCCTCCCCAAGGACGACGAAGACCCCGACGCCGAGCCCGCCGGCCCGCAGCGCTTCACCGCGTGCATCTCCTCTCAGGTCGGCTGCCCGGTGGGCTGCCGCTTCTGCGCCTCGGGCCTCACGGGCCTTGACGCCAACCTCTCCGCGGGCCGCATCGTCGAGCAGGTCTGGCGCCTGGGCCGGCTCGAAGGCGTGCGCCGCATCACCAACGTCGTCTTCATGGGCATGGGTGAGCCACTGGCGAACCTCAACGCGGTAGTCCCCGCCATCCGCACGCTCACCAGCCTGTGGGCCACCGGCATCTCCGCCCGCAAGATCACCGTCTCCACTGTCGGCCTGCCCAAGGCCATCGAGCGTCTCGCCACGCTGCTGGACCTTCCGGTCACGCTGGCCCTCTCCTTGCACGCCCCCACCGACGACGTCCGCCGCAAACTCATCCCCTGGGCCGAGTACACCACCATCGCCGACCTGCTCCAGGCCTGCCAGAAGTGGTTCGAAAAAACCGGTCGCGAAATCACCCTCGAATACACCCTCCTCCGCGGCGTCAACGATCTCCCCGAGCACGCCGAGGAACTCGCACGCCTCGCCAAAACCCTCCGCGCCAACGTCAACCTCATCCGCTACAACGAGGTCGCGGGCATGCCCTTTGCCCGCCCCGAAAACCAGCGCGTGCTCGAGTTCCAGCGACTCCTCCGCGCCCGCCACGTCAACGCCCACATCCGCGCCAGCCGCGGGCGCGACATCGCCGCGGCCTGCGGCCAGCTCCGCCACGAAAACGCCGCCAAGGCCGGCTAACGCTTCCCTCGATGCCTTGGTGCCTCTTGCCTGGCTGCCTTCTTGTCATCACTCCGTCTTGATCGGGCGCGCCCGGTACGCTTCCGACATGCTCGCTTTGGCCGCGGCTAATCCCGACTGGCTCCACACCTTCAAGCCCTTCGGCCCCATGCACGCCGTGGTCCTCCTCGCCTTCATCCTCCTCACCGGCGGCTCCATCTTGCTCGCCCGCCGCCACGCCCGCACACCCCGCGAGCGCACCCTCCGCCGCGTCCTCTCAATCCTCGTCTGGATCACCGCGCTGGCCAACCTCGTCTGGTACGCCCTGCCCATGAACTTTTCGTGGGACAAAGCCCTGCCATTGCAGATGTGCGACATCGCCGTCTTCTGCGCCGCCATCACCCTCGGCCCCGCGTGGCGCCCCTGCCGCAATCTGCTTTTCTTTTGGGGCCTGCTGCTCAGCTCCCAAGGCCTCATCACCCCGGTGCTCGAAGTCGGCCCCGCCCACATGCGCTTCTGGCTCTTCTGGAGCCTGCACTTCGCCATCGTCGGCGTCGCGCTCTACGACGTCTTCGCCCTCGGCTTTCGCCCGCGCCTCACCGACCTCCGCTTCGCCTTCATCGCAAACTTCATCTACGCCGCCCTCGTCCTCGCCATCGACATCCCCTACAAACTCAACTATGGCTACATCGGCCCCAGCAAACCCAACGCCCCCACCATCATCGATTCCCTCGGCCCCTGGCCGTTGCGCATCCTCTGGATGTTCCTGATCGTGATGACCCTGCAAGCCCTCGCCTGGGCCTGCTTTGCCGGCGCCCGCCGCTCCGCACGCATCCCCTCACCCGGAACCAACCCATGATCATCAAGGCCGTCTCCCCCGTGCTCAACGTCTCCGACGTCCCCGCCAGCATCACATGGTTCGAAAAGCTCGGCTGGCACCGTGGCTTCACCTGGAACCACCACGGCATGATCGCCCACAGCGCCCTCAGCAACGACCACGGCCCCGCCACCTTCGCCGGCATCTGCGCCAACCCCCCCAGCCCCGACCCCCACGCCCACGGCCCCAGCATCTTCCTCTGCAAAGACGGCCAAGGCGCCAAAGACCCCCGCCCCGCCGTCGGCCCCGACTTCGAGCAATACGGCGGCGTCTGGATGAGCTGGTGGGTCGAAGACACCGACCACGCCCACGCCGACTGCGTCAAGCACAACATCGAGATCGTCAAACCCATCGTCAACGAAACCTGGGGCGTCCGCGAGTTCCTCATCCGCCACCCCGATGGCCACTACTTCCGCATCAGCGGACCGGTGAAATAGTCGGCTCGCCCCTCTTGGGTGGACCGCCGGTCCCCGGCGGGCTTCCCCACCTTCCATTCCTTCCCTCTACGACATTCATCTCCGCATCTCACCTCCAAGTCGACCAAGACCGGCGGGGACCGCCGGGCCACCCAAGAAGCCTTCGCACACCCGTTACACTCCCCTCCCGTGCGATCGCTCGTGCTCCTGCTCATCCCCCTCGCCTTCGTCATCGCCCTGCCGCTGACCGCGCTGCTCATCCGCCTGGGCCATCGCCTGCAAACCTTCGATTCCCAAGGCGTGGCGGGGCAGATCAAGGCCGCTCGCCGGCGCATCCCAAACACCGGCGGCATCGCCATCTTCCTCGCCCTCGCCCTGCCGCTCGCCCTGGGCCTCCTCGCCCTGCGCCCCGGCAGCCCCGCCCTCGCCCTCCTTCCCGCATCCCTCCAAACCAGCCTCGCCCCCCACCTCCACGGCATCGCTAGCCAAGCTCCCCAAGGTTGGCTGCTGCTCGCCTGCCTCGCGCTGCTCCACCTCCTCGGCCTCGTCGACGATCGCCGCCCGCTGGGGCCCTTCCTCAAGCTCGCCATCATGGCCGCCCCCGCGCTCGCCGTGCCGCTGGTCTCCACCCTCGCCCCGGGCCTTGCCCCCACGCGCTTGTTCACCCTTCTCGACGCCCACGTCGGTGGCTCGTGGCTCTCCATTCTCGTCACCGCCCTTTGGTTCCTGCTCATCACCAACGCCATGAACTTCATGGACAACATGGATGGCCTCTCCGCCGGCACCGCGTGCGTCGCGGGCGCGTTCTTCCTGGTCGCCGCCCTCGTCCACGGCCAGTGGTTCGTCGGCGCTTGCCTCGCCCTCCTGGTCGGCGCCTGCCTGGGGTTTCTTTTCTTCAACGCCCCCCGCCCCAGCGGCGCCCGCATCATCATGGGCGACGGCGGCTCCCTCATCCTCGGCTTCCTCCTCGCCTTCCTCACCGTCCGCACCACCTACATCGGCCTCGATGCCTCGGGCGTCACCTCCGGCCCGTGGTATTCGCTGCTCATGCCCGTCGTCGTGCTCGCCGTGCCGCTGTATGACCTCGTCACCGTTGTGATGATCCGTCTGCGCCAGGGCAAGAGCCCCTTCGTGGGCGACATGCAACACCTCAGCCACCGCCTGCATCGCCTGGGTCTCTCGCGTCGCGCCGCCGTGCTGGTCATCTGGGGCCTGGCAGGCGTCACGGGCGTGTCGGGCATCTCCCTCGCCTCCCTCCAACCCTGGCAGGCGGCCCTCGTCGGCGTACAACTTCTCCTGACGCTCGGCGTCGTCGGTGCGCTCGACTTCGCCGGCGCCAAAGCCGCGGCCAGCCTGTCCTCCGAAAGACCCGCTCCATGATCCCCCGCGACCAACCCTCGCCCGCCGCCATGCTCGGGGTGGTCCTGCTCATCGCCTCCCTGGGCGTTCGGCTCTACTCCTCTGTCAATCTCTACCCCGGTTTCGATATCGATCCCACCGTCCTCGCCTCGCCCATCCTGGGCCTCACCCCCTCGCTGGGCATGGCGTGCGACCTTGCCCTCACCCTCGGCGCAGGGCTCCTGCTGCTCGCGCTCGCCGCCCGTGGCGAGCGCCCCGCCCTCTGGGAACTCACCCTGTTCCTGCTCGGCGTCGTGGGCGTCAGCCTGCACGTCTTCCGACGCGACGCCTGGTTCGGCGACGCCACCCTCGGCGCCTCCTGGACCAGCGCGATCTTCGCCGGCCTCGCCGCCCGCGTCGCTGGCCGCGACCCAACGCTCCGCACCTGGCTCCTCGCTGGCCTTCTCGGGCTCCTTCCCACCCTCGCGCTCAAAGGCGGCGTGCAGGTCTCCCTCGACCACCCCGACACCTACCGCGAGTTCCTCGCCCATAAGTCCGACATGCTCGCCGCCCACGGCTGGACCCCCGACTCCCCCATGGCCAAGGCCTTCGAACGCCGCATCAGCCAGCCCGAAGCCACCGGCTGGTTCGGCCTGGCCAATGTTCTCTCCACCCTGATGGCCTGCGGCTCCATCGCCTTCGTCGGCCTCTCGCTCACCCGCCGCTTCATCGACCCCCGCCTCGTGCGCACCGATCCCTTCCGCCGAACCTGGTTCGTCACCTCCCTCCTCTGCGCCGCCCTCTGCATCGCCGCCACCGCCTGGGCCGGCAGCAAGGGGGGCTACGCCGTTCTCGCCGGGGGCCTCGCGCTCCTCGCCCTCGCCATGGGCCTGGCCACCCGCGCGAATCCCGCCCCTCGCCTCTGGCGACGCCTCACCCCGGCGCTGGGCCTGCTCGCGGTCTTCGGGCCCATCGCCCTGGTCGCGCTCCGTGGCGTCATCGGCACCAGGCTGCACGAACTCAGCCTGCTCGTCCGCGCCTTCTACCAGGTCGGCGCCGCGCGCGTCTTCCTCGCCCACCCGCTCTTTGGCGTCGGTCCCTCCGAGTTCAAAGACGCCTACACCCTCGTCAAGCGTCCGATCGCCACCGAGGACGTCAGCAGCCCCCACTGCCTGCTCCTCGACCACGCCGCCACGTTGGGCGTGTTCGGGCTCGCCTGGTGCGCGCTCTGGATCGCCTGGGCGATGTCCTCTGCCCGCTCGTTGGCCGAGCCCGACATCCCCCAAGAGCCCGCCGCCTGGTCGCCGATGCGCCCCCACCTCCGCCTGCTCGGCCTCGCCATCGCCATCCCGATCGTCGTCTCCAACTTCCTGGAAGCCGCCGCCACCACCCCAACCGTCACCGCCATCCGCATCGGCGGCCTCCTCCTGGGCGTCCTCGCCGCCGGATCGGTCGTCCGCCTCTCCCAGGCCCGCCCCGGGATGGTGCGTCTCGCCGCAGCCGTCGCCGCCCTGGGCGCGATCGCCCACTGCCAGATCGAGCTCACCGGCGTCACCCCCGGCGCACAAGCCTGGGTGCTGCTGCTGCTGGGCGTCAGCGCCGCCCCTGCCGCCACTCAGCCCGCCCGCCAGTCGCCGCCTTCCCGGCCCCGCGCGGCCGCCGCCCTTCCCGCCCTCATCGCGCTCCTCGCGACTCTCGCGCTCCCCGTCTTCGCATTCCCCAGGGTCTTGAAGTTCGACCTCGCCCTGCGCGATGCCTACGACGTCATCGCGCCGTTCCGCGAACTCACCTCGCGCATGAACGCGCTCCAGAGCGGCTCGCCCCAGGGAGACACACCGGCCCAGTTCGCCAAGGACCTCTCCGCCGCCCACGCCGAACTCTCCCAGCTCATGTCTGAGGCAAAACGGCCCCTGCCCCAGCCTCCCAGCTCCGTGCCCCAGGCCCTGGCCCAGGTGCAGGTCATGTCCGCCGCCCTCTGCGAGCACCGCCTGTACGGCGCCTGGCAGCCCATCGCCAACGCCCCCTCCGTCGTCGTTCAATCCCTCTCGCGCCTGCTGGTGGCCGAGGCCGACGCCCTGGAAGTCGCCGAGCGTTTGGGCGCCCCCTTTCCCAAGAGCTCGGGCGCTCCCGAGAACATCCGCTCCGCCGCCGTCGAACTCGCCGCCAATCTCTCCCGCACCCAGCCCACCGCCTCCAACCTCGGCTGGCTTGGCACCCTCTGCCAGGGCCTGCTCGACCAGGGTTCCAACATCGACGGCCTGGGCCCCCGCGCCCTGAACTCCTACCGCCTCGCCGCCCTCAAAACCCCCTATTCACCCCTCTACCCCAGCCAGGCCGCCCTTCTCGCGGCAAAGCTCGGACGCCACGACGAAGCCCGGGAATACGCCCGCACCGCCCTCGAGCTCGACCACAACATGCAGTTGGACCCCCTCGCCGGCCTTCCCGAGAGCACTCGCTCCAGTCTCGAAAAGATCATCGCGGCTGCCCCGGAAAACACCGGCTCCGACCAGACTCCAATCAAGAGTCCGTCAAGCCACGGCCGCGGACCTTGATTCCACCCGCACCAGGGTTAACATTCCGGCTCTTCCGGGCGGGCGATGCGCCGCCGCCTCGTCCGCTCCGGTCGTAGGTCTTTGTCTGCAAGCCATTTGCACGCCGAACCCTCGGCGAACTTTCAGTTCCTGCTCGGGCACAGCCATGGAAGAAGACGACGAGATCGAACCTCATAGACCCTGGCCCGGCTTCTCCGGGCCCCGCGGCCGCTGACGGAATCGACACCCACCAGCCCCGCTCGACGCTTCTTCAGCCCCGCTCACCAGGTCCTTTACAACGCCAGCGCGGGCAAGGCTCCAGACAACCACCGTTCGCTCGCCGCCGTGGGCCTCGGCCCAAACGGGGGCGAACTCCAGCAGTTTCGACTTCGGGCGCCTTCGCCCGACCCAAAGTTCAAAATCCGGCGCACGCGTCGCGTGCCCACTCAGCACCGCCAGGCACACGCGTGTGTGCCCGCTCAGAAAGGTTTCAAGGTTTCACCCATGGCCACCGACCTCTCCCACATCCGCAACATCGGCATCTGCGCCCACATCGACGCGGGCAAGACCACCGTCTCCGAACGCATCCTCTACTACACCGGCAAAAACTACAAGATCGGCGAAGTCCACGAAGGCACCGCCACCATGGACTTCCTCCAGGACGAGCAGGAACGCGGCATCACCATCCAGTCCGCCGCCACCACCTGCCCCTGGGTCCACAAAGACCGCGAATACAAGATCAACCTCATCGACACCCCCGGCCACGTCGACTTCACCATCGAAGTCGAACGCTCGCTCCGCGTCCTCGACGGCGCCTGCGCCGTCTTCGACGGCAAGGAAGGCGTCGAAGCCCAGTCCGAAACCGTCTGGCGCCAGGCCGACCGTTACCGCGTGCCGCGCCTCTGCTTCGTCAACAAGATGGACAAGATCGGCGCCAGCTTTGATTTCAGCTTCGGCACCATCAAGAGCCGCCTGGGCGCCAACGGCATCGCCATCCAGTACCCCATCGGCGTGGGCCACGAGCACAAGGGCATCATCGACCTCATGAACATGCGCGCCTTCTACTTCGAGGGCGAAAAGGGCGAGAACCGCATCGAGCGCGACGTGCCCGCCGACTTGAAGGAAACCGTCGAGAAGTGGCGCCACGACATGGTCGAGAAGATCGCCGAGCTCGACGAAGCTCTCACCGAGAAGTACCTCGAAGGCAAGGAAATCTCCGTCGATGAGCTCAAGGCCGCGCTGCGCAAGGGCACCATCGCCCGCCAGTGCTACCCCGTGCTCTGCGGCGCCGCCCTCCGCAACATCGGCGTCCAGATGCTGCTCGACGCCGTCGTCGACTACCTCCCCAGCCCCAGCGAAGTGCCCCCCGTCGAAGGCACCGACCCGCAGGACAAAGAAGTCACCATGACGCGCCCCCACGACAAGGACGCGCCCTTCTCCGCCCTGGTCTTCAAGGTCGTCTCCGACACCCACGGCGACCTCACCTACATCCGCGTCTACTCCGGCACCCTCCAGAAGGGCACGCGCCTCCTCAACCCGGGCAACAACAAGAAGGAAAACGCCAGCCGCATCTTCGAGATGCACGCCCAGAACCGCATCCCCCTCGAAGAGGTCTCCGCGGGCAACATCGTCGCCGTCGTCGGCATCAAGGACAGCTACACGGGCGACACCCTCTGCGACCCCGACAAGCCCATCATCCTCGAACGCATGCTCTTCCCCGAGCCCGTCATCTCGATGTCCATCGAGCCCAAGACCCAGGACGACAAGCGCAAGCTCTCCGAGGCCCTGCTCACCATCCGCCGCGAAGACCCCTCCTTCCGCTTCACCTACGACGAAGAAACCCAGCAGACCATCATCAGCGGCATGGGCGAACTCCACCTGGACATCATCCGCACCAAGCTCGTGCGCGATATGAAGATCGGCGTCGAAGTCGGCAAGCCCAAGGTCAGCTACCGCGAAGCCATCACCAAGAAGGTCGAAGACGTTCGCGGCCTCTTCAAGAAGCAGTCCGGTGGTCGCGGCCAATACGGCGACTGCGTCATCTCCCTCGAGCCCTTCTCCGCCGCTGCCGCCGAAGCCGAGGAGCTCGACTTCACCGACAGCATCGCCTTCGAGAACGCCATCGTCGGCGGCGTCATCCCCAAGGAGTTCATCCCCAGCGTCGAATACGGCATCCGCCAGACCGCCATCACCGGCGTCAAGTTCGGCTACCCCCTCATCAACATCAAGGCCACCCTCACCTACGGCTCCTACCACGACGTCGACTCCAGCCAGGTCGCCTTCGAACAGGCCGGCCGCCTCGCCCTCCTGGAAGCCGTCGATCGCGCCGGCCCCGTCCTCCTCGAACCCATCATGAAGGTCGTCATCACCGTCCCCAACGAATACCTCGGCAACGTCACCGGTGACGTCTCCTCCCGCCGCGGCATGATCATCGACACCGACGATCGCGGCGTCGTGAAGCTCGTCAACTGCGAAATCCCGCTCTCCGAACTCTTCGGCTACACCACCAGCCTCCGCGGCATGTCCCAGGGCCGCGCCAGCGCCACCATGGAGTTCCTCGAATACCGCCAGATGCCCCGCAACCTGCAGGAAGAAATGATGGGCGAGAAGAACAAGGAAAAGGCCGCGAAGAAGTAAGCCTTTTCCGGGTAGCGCGGCTCTCCGAGCCGCGTCCGAATCGCCCCTCTTCCCGGGTGGCCCCCCTCTCCAAGAGGGGCGCCTCCCAAACTCCCCCGCTCCCCCAAGCCCCGGCCCACGCCGGGGCTTTTTCACATCAAGTTCGCGTCGCCGTGCGAGGCGGAACCCATCGGACTGTTCGCCGCTCAATTATACGTTCGTACCACCTCACCCACGGAATCTCCCCCGGTTTCGCGCGCCGCGTTATGGTTTGTGCATGGCTTCCAGCCCGGAACAAAACTGGCTGACGCAACCGGCTGACGAGCCCGGCACCTTCACCTATCGCTGGAAAATCGCTGCCACTTCCAAAGATCCCTATGTGCCGTTCAGCCGCAATAGCGGCATTCTTATATCAATCGCCAGCCTCACGATGCTGGCCTTCGGGTTCTGGCTGCTTCTCACGGGCCGATACCCCGCCTGGCCGGCCATCGCGATCGGCGTGGCCGTCTTGCCCGGCAGCTTCTTCATGGCTCTCCGAGCACGCGACACCACCGGCAATCGGTCGCAACTGCCGCTCATCCGCGTGTGGTTCTCCAGAAGGATCATCGAGTTTCAGTTCTGCCCCGTCTACACCAACTTCTGGAGAGCGACGGTCATCGATCACTTTGAATGCCCCGCCGAAGAGATTTGGGGGATCGAGTTGGAGCAGTACAGGGACGGGTGGCACCCTATTTTCGCGAGGCACAACTATGCGGTGCTGCGAATCTGGACCTCCCACGGCTACGTCCGCGTCTCAGGCATTCGTAAAGAACTACAAGGCCTGCACGCAGCCATCACAGAACTCACCGGACCGCGCGAGGCTTCCTGGTTTCATAGCCAATGGGTTCGAATCGCCGCCATCTTTCTGGCCGCAGCCGCCGTCGCCGCCGCGATGTGGCGATGGAACCTCGTTCCGTGAACCCGCGGCTCTCCGAGCCGCGTCCGAATCGCCCCTCTTCCCGGGTCGCCCTCTTGGGTGGCCCCTCTCTTCCCGGGTGGCCCCTCTCTCCGAGAGGGGCGCCTCCAAACTCCCCCGCTCCCCCAAGCCCCGGCCCACGCCGGGGCTTTTCTATTCCCTCACCTTCGTGATGATCGCCGCGAATCCCGAGTTGAATCCGCGCACTCAAGCATTGCAAGCAGTCTCAAGCCGCGTTACGTTGCTTGCGTTACGGAGACCAAGACTCATGTCCAACATCCGCACCCGCGCGCTGCCAATCATGCTTGGCGATGAACTTGCAGTTCCCATCGATGAGAGGCTGCTCGCGGCCATCGGCGCCACCGAAGACACCGCGTTCGAGATGCGCATTGAAGGCGAAACAATCATCCTGACGCCGCAATCCTCGCCATCCTCAAATACCGAACTTCCACCTTCCGCCAAGCCGAAGCCCTAAGCGCATGCCAGCCCGCCGAGTTGCTCGCTCGATTTCCTCAGTCCCACCCCACCCCAAAACTCCGGTTGATCCCCGGTCGGGCTTTGCCTAACCTATGGCTCAAACACTGTGAAGTTCCCGGCCCGCCGTTTCGGGCCATGGTTTTCGGTCTATTCCCTCGCTCGAAACGCTTTTCCAGTAGGTACCCCGCATGGCTCTGATCGCTGAAGAACGCTCCGTCATCGCCTCCAAGCACCGCCGCCACGCGACCGACTCGGGCTCGCCCGAAGTCCAGATCGCGATGCTGACGGCCCGCATCAAGGAGGTCGCGGATCACCTCCAAGATCACCAGAAAGACAACCACAGCCGCCGCGGCCTGCTCATGATGGTCGGCCGCCGCAACCGCCTCCTCAAGTACCTCGCCAAGACCAACCCCGGCGAC
Organism: Tepidisphaera sp.; assembly: GCA_016124375.1. Lineage (GTDB taxonomy): Bacteria > Planctomycetota > Phycisphaerae > Phycisphaerales > UBA1924 > RI-211. The sequence continues at coordinate 8,308 of WGNV01000002.1, read as the reverse complement.
TACCAGAAGCTCATCGCCACCCTCGGCCTGCGTAAGTAACCTTCGGCCCGGGACGGGAAACCGCCCGGGCCGTGTTTGTTTTTTGTCGCCCCGGCGGCCCCATGAGGCGCGGCGGCAGTCGACAGCGTGCGGTTCTCCGCGGGCACCCTCACCGCCACTCGCGCCCGCCCACGCCCCGCCCCCTGTCCTCTGCCACTGGCACTCTTCCTTGTGGGACGCCGGGGAAATCCCAGGCGTATGGCGACGCGTGGATCCCTCCACGCCGCGCCCGAGGTTCAGGCCCTCTCCTGAACCCCGAACCACAAGGATGCCCATGCATCAATCTCCCAACCACCTCGTCCCAGGCCACCTCCCCGACGCCGATCACGGCCTCATCTCCGTCCGTCGCGACATCGGAGGCCGCGAACTCATCCTCGAGACCGGCGTCGTCGGCAAGCAGGCCAACGCCACCGTTATCGCCCACTACGGCGGCAGCACCGTCCTCGCCAGCGTCGTCCGCGCCAACCCGCGCGACGGCATCGACTTCTTCCCCCTCACCGTCGACTACCGCGAGAAGACCTCCGCCGGCGGCAAGTTCCCCGGTGGCTTCAAGAAGCGCGAAGGCCCACCCAGCGAAAAAGAAATCCTCACCATGCGGATGATCGATCGCCCCATCCGCCCCCTCTTCCCGGACGGCTTCCTCGATGAAGTCATGATCCAGGTCTTCGTCATGAGCCATGACGGCGAGAACGACACCGACGTGCTGGCCGGCACCGCCGCCTCCGCGGCCCTCGCCCTCAGCGACATCCCCTTCGAAGGCCCCGTCGCCACCGTCCGCGTCGCCCGCATCCACACCGACGACGGCCCGCAGTTCGTCGCCAACCCCACCGTCAGCCAGCTCGACTACTCCGACATGGACGTCGTCGTTGCAGGCCACAAAGACGGCCTCAACATGATCGAAGTCGGCGCCGCCGAAGTGCCCGAAGAAGGCGTGCTCGGCGCCCTCGAGTTCGGCTTTGCCACCATCAAGGACGTGCTGGGCCTCATCGAAGAGTTCCAGCGCAAGGCCGGCAAGCCCAAGGTCGCGGGCGAACTGCACCTGCCCTCTCCCGAGATCACCGAGAAGGTCCGCCAGTTGGCCGAGAAGGACCTCACCGCCGCCCGCCGCATCAACGGCAAGAAGGCCCGCAACGAGGCCGTCGACGCCCTGCGCAAATCCATCCTCGACACGCACTTCGCCGTCAATGACAAGGGCGTCTACGCCGACTTCGCCGCCACCTCCAAGGCCCGCAGCCAGGCCAAGGAAGCCTTCAAGCGCCTCGAAGAAAAAATCACCCGCCGCCTGATCGTGCAAGATCAAGTCCGCGCCGATGGCCGCAAGGCGCTGCAGATCCGCCCGATCACCGGCAAGGTCGGCATCTTCCAGCGCACCCACGGCTCGGCCCTCTTCCAGCGTGGCGAAACCCAGTCCCTCTGCTCGGTCACCCTGGGCACAGGCAAAGACGAGCAGATCATCGATGGCCTGGTCCCCGAGTACAGCAAGAAGTTCACGCTGCACTACAACTTCCCGCCCTTCTCGACCGGCGAAGTGAAGCGCATCAGCGCCCCGGGCCGCCGCGAGATCGGCCACGGCGCCCTGGCCGAGCGCTCGCTGCTGGCCATCATCCCCAGCCCCGAAGACTTCCCCTACACCATCCGCGTCGTCAGCGACATCACCGAGTCGAACGGTTCATCGTCCATGGCCTCGGTCTGTGGCGGCTGCTTGGCCCTCATGGACGCCGGCGTCCCCATCCGCGGCACCTGCGCCGGCATCTCCGTCGGCCGCTTCGCCGATGACAACGACCAGAACGAAATCTTCGTCACCGACATCATCGGCGAAGAAGATTTCTTCGGCGACATGGACTTCAAGGTCGCCGGCACCCGCGAAGGCATCACCGGCATCCAGCTCGACCTCAAGACCCGGGGCCTCTCGCTCGAGCAAATCAAGCGCATCTTCGAGCAGGCCAAGACCGGCCGCCTCGAGATCATCGGCATCATGGAGCAGATCATCGCCGCCCCGCGCGACACCATCTCGCCCCTGGCCCCGCGCCTCATCACCCTCCACATCGACCCCGAGAAGATCGGCAAGCTCATCGGCCCCGGCGGCAAGACCATTCGCGGCCTCCAGGACCGCTACGGCGTCACCATCGACGTCGACGACGACGGCACCGTCCAGCTCGCCGGCCTCAACGCCGACTCCATCAACGGCGCCCGCTCCGAGATCGAAGCCCTCTGCGAAGAGATCAAGGTGGGCACCGTCTACACCGGCAAGGTCGTCAGCATGAAGGACTTCGGCGCCTTCATCGAGCTCGCCCCCGGCACCGACGGCATGTGCCACATCTCCGAGCTCGCCGAGGGCTACGTCAAGAGCGTCGCCGACGTCGTCAAGCTGGGCGACATCGTCAAGGTCAAGGTCATCAACGTCGACGACCAGGGCCGCATCAAGCTCAGCCGCAAGGCCGTGCTCGCCGAGGAAGCCAAGGCCAAGGCCGCCGCGGCTCCCACCGCCTGAACCCTTCAAACACCGCGGTGAACCTGAGCGACACACCGCAAAACCCGCAATCCAAAATCCGTCTGTAACGACACCCCCTTTGGAACGATTCCAAGGGGGTTTTTATTGGCTAAGTCTATGTCCAGAAAGCAGTTACAAAATACCCTTGACGAGACCCCCCACCCGATGTTAACCTGGAGAAGCTCGGGCCGAGGGCGAACGTACGTGCGTGGGAGGTCGAGCTTGTCGCTCGGGAGGTCCTCATATGTCCCAGCAGCCGCCACAGGATCATTTGGTCGGCGTCGAAGGTGTGGTGAAGTGGTTCGACCCCAGGAAGGGGTTCGGCTTCATTATCGGTCCTGAACGTCAGGACATCTTTGCTCATTACTCCGCCATTCAAGGCGATGGATTCCGAATCCTGAAGGACGGAACCACCGTCAACTACGACGCCGTCCGCACCGACAAGGGCTGGAAAGCCACCCGCGTCATCCGGACCGAAGCCGTCGAAGTCACCGAATCCATCCGAAAGGGCTACACCCGCTCACCTCGCCGCTGACGGCCCCGTGGCGGCCCAGAGGCGGACACGAATCCGGCCGCCGCTCGCCTTTGAGCCCCTATGGGCGGATACTCCCCGCATGCTGTGGGGGTATCTGCTCATCGGTCTGGGGCTCGGGGCGATCATCGCATGGGTGGTCGGGCGGGCTCAGCTGCGCCGCAGCGCCGCCAAGGCACAGGCCGCCGAACGCCGCGCCGCCGCCGCCCAGCGCCTCGCCGAACTCGGCGCCATGACCAGCGGCCTCGCCCACGAGATCAAAAACCCCCTCTCCACCATCGGCCTCAACGCGCAGCTCCTCGCCGAGGGCGTCGACGAACTGGCCTCGGGCCAGCCCATCGACCCCGACGCCAAGCAGCGCCTCGTCCGCCGCGTGGGGTCCCTCCGCCGCGAGGTCGAACGCCTTCGCGGCATCCTCACCGACTTCCTCGCCTACGCGGGCGAACTGCGCCTCGACCAGAAACCCACCGACCTCAACAAGGTCGTCGACGAACTCGCCGACTTCTTCCTGCCCCAGGCCGAACAGTCCAAGGTCCGCCTGCGCGTTGATCTCTCCCCAGAACCCCTCGTCGCCTCGCTCGACACCGGGCACATCAAGCAGGCAGTGCTCAATCTCATGCTCAACGCTGTCCAAGCCTTCCCCGCCGCCGCGCCGGGCTCCGACACCTCCCAACCCCGCGACCTCATGCTCCGCACCTTCGCCAGCAACGACGCCGACCGCCGCGAAACCGTCACCCTCACCATCACCGACACCGGCCCGGGCATCCCCGCCGACGTGCTGCCCCGCATCTTCACGCCCTACTTCACCACCAAAGCCGGCGGCTCGGGCCTGGGCCTGCCCACCACCCGCCGCATCATCGAAGCCCATCACGGCCGCCTCGACGTCGTCAGCGAGCCCGGCCGCGGCACCAGTTTCACAATGGTCCTGCCGCGAGCCGAATCTCCTATTCACGCCGAAGAATCCCACGATTCGCCCCGCCCCACCCGGGCGTAACGCAACCTTCCCCTCTTCCAAACTTCCTCCCTTCCGAACCTCCTCTCCTCCGAACTTCCTCTCCTCCGAACTTCCTACCTTCCAAACTTCCTCTCCTACGAACTTCGTCTCTCCGTCTCTCCGGAACTTCGTCTCTTCTTCCTCCCCGCCTACCTTCCCGCCATGTCCACCCTGCACATCGCCAAGCGCGTCGCCGATCTCAAGCCCTCCGTCACCGTCGCCTTCATGAACCGGGCCAAGGCCCTGAAGCGTGCCGGCAAAGACGTGCTGAGTTTCGCCGCAGGCGAGCCCGACTTCGACACGCCCAGCATCATCAAAGACGCCGCCATCGCCTCGCTGAAGGCCGGCAACACCAAGTACATGCCCACGCTCGGCGACCCCGACAGCCGCGCGGCCATCGCCAAGAAACTCACCGAAGAAAACCACATCCCCAACTGCACGCCCGACCACATCGCCATCTCCGCCGGCGGCAAGCACTCCCTCTTCGTCGCCTGCCACTGCCTGCTCGACGACCCCCACGCCCTGCCCGCGGGCCAACCCCAACAAGAAGTCATCCTCCCCGTCCCCGCCTGGGTCAGCTACGCCCCCATCGCCGAACTCGCCGGCGGCAAGATCATCGAAGTCCCCACCGGCCCCGACACCAACTTCACCCCCACCGCCGAGCAGATCAAACGCGCCATCACGCCGCAAAGCCGCCTGCTCATCTTGAACTCCCCCAGCAACCCCTGCGGCACCATGTACCCGCCCGCGCTCCTTAAAGAAATCGCCGCCGTCGTCGCCGAAGCCAGCCGCACCATCGCCCCCAACCTCGTCGTCTTGAGCGACGAGATCTACGAAAAAATCGCCTACGGCGGCATCGAGCACTTTTCCATCGGCAGCGTCCCCGACATCGCCGAACGCGTGATCACGCTCAACGGCCTCAGCAAGGCCTACTCCATGACCGGCTGGCGCATTGGCTACACCGGCGCCAGCGGCGACTTCGGCAAGAAACTCATCAACGCCATGGGCACCCTCCAAGGCCAGATGTCCACCAACATCACCAGCTTCATTTACGCCAGCATCCCCGTCGCGCTGTCGCAAGCCGAGGGTGAAGTCGCCAAGATGCGCGACGCCTTCGCCAGCCGCGCCGAACTCATCAACCGCCGCCTCAGCGCCATCCCCGGCGTCCGCAATGTCAAAGCCACCGGCGCGTTCTACGCCTTCCCCGACGTCTCAAGTTTCTTCGGCAAGACCAGCAAGGGCGGCAAGAAGATCAACGCCGCCATGGACATGGCCGAGGCCCTGCTCGAAGAGGCCCTGGTCGCCATGGTCCCGGGCGAAGACTTCGGAGGCTGCGGCAAGAACCACCTCCGAATCAGCTTCGCCTGCAGCGAAGCCCAAATCAACGCCGGCTGCGATCGCCTCGCCAAGTTCCTCAGCGAACTCAAGTAACCCCACGAGCCCGACGCGCGAGCGAGGGTCTCACCTGCATTCGATCGCGAAAGAGACGTCGCTCGCGAGGACGGTATGTCGAGCGATCGCCAGCGATCATGCCTTTCCACCTTCTTCAGGCCGAAGGCCTGAACGTCAGTAGCCGGGGGTGTCGCGCAGCGACACCCCCGGTAAAGCGTGATCAGCAAAAGCAGTCTGAAAGACTGCTCGTAAGTACGATGACCCCTTCAGGGTCGATCTCGATTTTGTGCGGCGCTCCGGGGGTGGCGCTCGAAGACTCGCTTCACCCCCGGCTACGAGCGATCAGGCCTTCGGCCTGCAATCAGGACTGGTCACTCGGGGCTTGAGAGGTTTGACGCATCATCCCTTTGTTCTTCGGGCTCGTAGTTCCGCCTTCTACTTCACAGCCCCATCAAACTTCGGCGCCCCCACCACCTCCGCCACCCACACCTGGCTGCTGGGCTTCGTCTCCCCCTCCACCAGCGGCCCGCGCTGGCACGTCCACATCATCAGCGAGCCGTCATCGCTGAACGCCGGCAGCACGTCCGCCCCGTTCGCAAACGTCACCCGCGCTCGCTTCGCGTCCGTCGCGTTTACGGTCTGGCCCTTGGCCGTCTTCGCCGCGGCCGCCGCCAGTTTGCCTTCATCAATCTCCACCCCATACACCTCGTAGTTCTGGTGACCCATCTCGCTGCTGGCGTAGACCAAATACTTCCCGCTCGGGTGCCAATACGGCGCCCAGTTCACCGCCCCGTTGTCCGTCAACTGATACTCGCGGGCGATCCCCGTCGGCACGCCCTCGCCATCAAACGCCAGGTCCGCGATGTACAACTGCAGCAGGTCGTTCCCCTGCCGATCGCTGCGATAGCAGATCCGCTTGCCGTCGGGCGAAAAGAACGGCCCGCCGTCGTACCCCGGCGCGACCACGATGGGAATGTCTTTGCCGGTCTTGGTGTCGCGGATGTAGATGTTGGCGTCCGGCCGATACGGCGCGTCCTTGGGTAGGTCCTTGGGGCGGTCCTCGACGTGCCCGTACAGGATGAACCGCCCGTCCTTGCTGAACGAGCACTCCGCGTCGTAGTTTGGCCGATCGATCACGGTGCGCAGCCGCTTGTCGAGCGACGCGGACGTGTCTGGCACCCACCTGGGCTTCTCGAGTGAATCTCCGTCGCCGTTCATCAACTTGAGCGCCGACACCTCCACCACATTCATCTCATTCGGAAACTGCCAGCGATACCGGTGCGTCCCCACCTGAAACCCCGACGGGTCCTCATCCGCCGGCCGCACCACCGTGCTGCCGAACATCACCTTGGTAGGGTTCACCGGATCAAACCACCCGCAGGTGTTCGCCGAGTGCGCCGGGCTCACGCAGGTGGTATCGCTCAAGCCCGTGACGTGCCCGCCCGCGTCGCGCACCAGCCGCCCGATGTACATCGCGTAAAACGGGTCCGGCTCCTCGCCCGCCTTGGGCACCCCAATCGCCTGAAAAATCACCCAGTTCTTGTCGTGGCTGAAGTACGCCTCGCCCGCCTTGATGAACCGATCACGCGACGTCAGCTGCACATGCCGCGTCAGCACCGGCGCCTCGAGCGCCTTCCAATCAAGCGGAGCGCCCGCCGGTTCGGAGCCCGCCGGCGCCTGAGCACGTGCCGCCGGGGAAAAAAACGCCGCAAAACAAACCACACCCGCCAGAGCATGCGATCGATTCATGCCTGGATTCTTGGCGCGCTGCCTTCCCCGCAAGCGACTGACACCCCAGGCTCAGCAAAGACGCCAAGCCCCAACTCCAACACCCCGCGTGGGGCAACGCCTCCTGAACTTCGTCTCTTCGGAACTCCGGAACTCCGGAGCTTCGTCCTCTCTCACCCCTTCACCCGCGTGTACTCAAACTTCACCGTCCCCTGTTCCTTCCCCCCGCCGTAGTTCTTCCACTCTTCGATCAGGTGGTCATCATCCACAAACGTGATCTTGAGGTACCCCATGTACCCCTCGTCCGGGCTCAGCTTGTTCGTCACGTCCCGCATCTTCAGCTCCACGCTGTTCCCCTCGATGCTCGACGCCTCCAATCGCGGCTGGTTCCCCGCCGCGCAATAGTGCGTCATCACCAGCTTCTCCCCGTCGAGGTGGTACATATTGACCATCTCGTGCGGGCTGCCCGGGAACATCGTCTCACACACCGCCGTGCCCGCGGCCATCGCATGCGTCCGCAGCGCCAGCCGCTCCTGCCCGTCCGGCCCCTTGCTCTGCCAGTCGCCCACCAGGCGCTTGGCAAACTTCAGCATCGGCCCCTGCGCATGCGCCGCCGGATCATGCGTCGCCTCCCCCGCCGGCTTGCCCGACGCATCCGCACGCTGCCCGCTGCCGCTGCACCCAGCCAGCCAGGCCGCCCCAACCACAGCCAACGACGCAAAAACACGACCAGCAACGCGAATGTTCATGGTGTTCCCCTCTTCAATGTGCCAGATCCCCATCCATCCTACCAATCGCCCACGCAACCCACCAACCCCCGACAACGCGCCCTTCACCATCTCCCCAACGTCGAGGCTCGTCCAGGCTCCCTTAGTCTCATCTGCCTCTTCTAGTCTCTTCCCATCCCTTGTCGTCTTGTCCCCTCTTTTCTCCTCTTCCTCATCTTCCTCGGCGCATCTTCGCCTTTCCTCTTCCGCTTCTCTTCTTCCTCTCTTCTCTGTGCCTCTGCGCCTTGTATGTTTCCCCCGTCATCCCGCCCCATGGGGCGGGATGACGCCGGCCGCGTGATCCGTGTGTGCCTCGGCCGTCCCGGCCGTCACAGAGCCTGATCCCGGCCGGCCGTTCTTTGTGT